>NZ_QYOS01000016.1 GCF_003605195.1 Aurantiacibacter odishensis
TGTCCGCCAATATCGCCGAAATGGAACGCCGCCGTGAAGCTGCTCGCATGGGCGGGGGCCAGAAGCGCATCGACGCGCAGCACGCCAAGGGCAAGCTGACCGCGCGCGAACGGCTCGACGTGCTGCTGGACGAAGGCAGCTTCGAGGAACTCGATACCTACGTCGAGCACGACTGCGTCGATTTCGGGATGCAGGACCAGAAGATACCGGGCGACGGGGTGGTGACCGGCAGCGGCACCATCAACGGGCGACTGGTCTATGTCTTCAGCCAGGATTTCACCGTGTTCGGCGGCAGTCTGTCGAAGCGGCACGCGGAGAAGATCTGCAAGGTGATGGACAACGCCATGAAAGTCGGCGCGCCGGTGATCGGGCTGAACGATTCCGGCGGTGCGCGCATCCAGGAAGGCGTGGCCAGCCTTGGCGGCTATGCCGAGGTGTTTCAGAAGAACGTGCTGGCATCGGGCGTCATCCCGCAGCTCAGCCTCATCATGGGGCCGTGCGCGGGCGGGGCGGTCTATTCGCCGGCCATGACCGACTTCATCTTCATGGTGAAGGACAGCTCCTACATGTTCGTGACGGGGCCGGACGTGGTGAAGACCGTCACCAACGAGGAAGTGACGCAGGAGGACCTCGGCGGCGCGGTGGTGCACACCACCAAGACGAGCGTTGCCGACCTTGCGCTGGAGAACGACATCGAGGCGCTGCTGGCCGCGCGCGAACTGATCGGCTTCGTGCCCGAGAGCAACCGCGATCCGCTGCCCGAACTGCCGACAGACGATCCGTGGGACCGGCGCGAGGACAGCCTCGACACGCTGATCCCGGCCAGCTCCAACATGCCCTACGACATGCACGAGCTGATCCGCAAAGTGGTGGACGACGGCAATTTCTTCGAAATCCAGCCCAAGCACGGTGCGAACATCATCACCGGCTTCGGCCGGATCGAGGGCAAGCCCGTGGGCTTCGTCGCCAACCAGCCGATGGTGCTGGCGGGCGTTCTGGATATCGACGCCAGCCGCAAGGCCGCGCGCTTCGTGCGCTTCTGCGATGCGTTCAGCATCCCGATCGTGACCTTCGTGGACGTGCCCGGCTTCCTTCCCGGCACAAGCCAGGAGCACAACGGCATCATCAAGCACGGCGCGAAGCTGCTGTTCGCCTATGCCGAGGCGACCGTGCCCAAGATCACCGTGATCACCCGCAAGGCCTATGGCGGTGCCTACGACGTGATGGCATCGAAGCACCTGCGCGGCGATCTCAACTACGCCTGGCCCACCGCCGAGATCGCCGTGATGGGCGCGAAAGGCGCAGTCGAGATCATCTTCCGGCAGGACCGCGACAACCCTGACAAGATCGCCGAGAAGACGAAGGAATACGAAGACCGCTTCGCCAATCCCTTCGTCGCGGCATCGCGCGGCTACATCGACGAGGTGATCTACCCACACTCGACCCGCCGTCGCATCGCGCTGGGGCTGCGCAAGCTGGCAGGCAAGAAGCTCGAGAACCCGTGGAAGAAGCACGATAATCTGCCGTTGTGAGGCCTAGGCTCACCACCATCGGCTACGCCCACGCCACGCAGGATGCACTGATCGCGGCGCTGCGCGAGGCAAGGGTCGAACTCCTCGCCGATATCCGTGCCTTGCCGCTATCGCGCCGTGCGGGCTTTTCGAAGAACTCGCTGAAAGCAGCGGTGGAAGAGGCGGGGATCGCCTATGCCCACTTCAAGCATCTCGGCACGCCCAAGGAAGGCCGCGATGCGGCGCGCAAGGGCGATTATGCGACCTTGCGGCGCGTTTACGAAGGCCAGCTGGAATTGCCGGAGGCGCTGGCGCAGATAGCAGAAATCCAGGCGCTCGCCGCCGGGAAACGCATTTGCCTGCTGTGCTATTGCGGAGAGGCGGAGAAGTGCCACCGCTCGCTCCTGATCGAGCACGCTTTTCCCGATGCCAGCGTCATCCACCTGCACCCGCAACTACCGACCTAGGACCGTATGCCGCGCCTGTGCGTATAGATCGCATGTGGTTCGATAAATGGTCCGACGTAGCCCAGATCGCAGCGACGACGCTGGTGATCTACGTGCTGCTCATCATCATTCTGCAGGTGTCCGGCAAGCGCAGCCTTGCGAAGCTCAATATCTTCGACCTCGTCGTCACCGTGGCGCTGGGCTCGATCCTTGCCTCGGTCATGCTCACCAATTCGCTGTCCATCGCCGATGGCGTGACGGCCTTCGTGGTGCTGGCGGGGCTGCAATGGCTGGTGAGTTTTGTGTCGGTGCGCGTGGGCTGGTTCAAGCGAGTGATCCGCTCCGATGCGCGGCTGCTCCTCAAAGACGGCAAGTTTCTCGAACAGGAAATGAAGGCCGAGCGGGTGACCCACGGCGAGATCGAGGCAGCCATCCGCAAGCAGGGCCACGGCAGGATCGAGCAGATCGCCGCCGTTGTGCTGGAAACGGACGGCGGGTTCAGCGTGATCGAAAGCCCGCCCGCCAGCCAGTACAGCGCTTTGAAAGACCTGCTGGAAGGCACGGACGAAAAGGAATAGCGGGTCCTAGTGGGCCTGTAGCTGCTCGCTAAGGAACGCTGCAATGTCCGCCATGTCCACCTGCTTGTCGACGAAGGCTGCGCCTATGCCGCTCAGCAGGATGAAGGGCAGGGTACCTGCGTCCATTTTCTTGTCGTGCAGCATGTGCGCGGCAAGGTCCGCGCCGCTGCAATCCATGCCAAGAGAGGCAATCTCGCTGCGCAGTCCCGCCTTGTCGATCGCGGCGGTGACGCGGGCGGCGTCGTCCAGCGAAATATAGTCCTGCCGCGCCGAATATCGCGCCGCCAGCACCATGCCGAGCGCTACCGCTTCGCCGTGCAGCAGTATGTCCGAGAAGCCTGTCTCGGCCTCCAGCGCGTGGCCGAAGGTGTGGCCAAGGTTGAGCAGGGCGCGTTTGCCGGTCGTCTCGCGTTCGTCCTCGGCGACTATGCGAGCCTTGGCCTTCACGCTCTGGGTAACGGCATATTGCAGCGCTTCTGGATCGCGCGCCGTCACTTTCGCGCCGTTCGCTTCGCACCATTCGAAAAAGTCCGCATCGCCGAGGATGCCGTACTTGATGACCTCTGCGTAACCGGCGCCCATTTCGCGCGGAGGTAGGGTATCGAGCGTTGCCGTATCGGCCAGCACGAGCGCAGGCTGGTGAAACGCGCCGACGAGGTTCTTGCCCGCAGAGGTGTTGATCGCCGTCTTGCCGCCCACGCTGCTGTCGACCTGCGCCAGCAATGTGGTGGGTATCTGCACGAAGCCGCACCCGCGCTTCAGCACGGCTGCGGCAAAGCCGGTGAGGTCGCCCACCACGCCGCCGCCCAGCGCGAAGATATGGTCGCCGCGCTCGATCCCGCGTTCCAGCAACCAATCGATCAGCTTTTCCAGCACGGCCCAGCTCTTCGCGCCTTCGCCCGCCTCGGCGATGAACCAGTCGACGCCCACGCCTGTCGCACCAAGCGCAGTCTCCAGTCGTTCGCCATGGGCGGCGTGCGAGTTGCGATCGGCGACGGCGGCGACGCGGTCCTTGCGGATGAAGCCCTTTGCCAGCGATCCGGCGTCGTCCAGCAATCCATTGCCGACTTGCACATCGTAGCCGCGCCCGGCCAGTTCAACGCGGATTACAGCCATTGGTCGAGTTCCTCGAGTATGCGCGCCACGGCCTGCAAATGCGGCCCGGCGCTGCTGGTGACGTGGATGGGAGCCTTTGCATAGGCAGGCTCGCGCTCTGCTTTCATGCGAGTAATGATTTCCCGCGCGTTGCCGCCGCGAAGCAGCGGGCGCTTGTTGTTGCGACCAACGCGCTCCACCAGCGTGTCGATATCGCTGTCGAGCCATACGGCCACGCCTTTTTCGAGGATGATGCCGCGCGTATCGTCCTGCACAAATGCGCCGCCGCCGGTGGCGATCACGCAGTCGTTGCCTTCGTCTTCCAGCAAGCGCGCGATCACGCGGCGTTCACCGTCGCGGAAATAGGGTTCGCCGAACTGGTCGAAAATTTCGGGGATGGACATGTTGGCAGCTTCGGCGATCTCGTCGTCGGCATCGACGAAGTGCAGTCCCAGCGTACCCGCCAGCTTGCGGCCCACGGTGCTCTTGCCCACGCCCATCATGCCCACCAGCACGATCGGGCGCGTCAGGCGGCCGCGAATGGAGCGGATCGTCGCATCATCGGGCAAGGGCGTGGCAATGGTCATTGCCGCAAGGCCTATAGTTGGGCTAGTCGCGCTGGCAAGCATGAGCCGCTTTGTGGCGGCCAAGGGAAGCTATTTGCAAAAGTGTCGAAACGACGGATGACGATGGTGGTGATTGTGGTGCTGGCTCTGGCCGTGTTGCTGGGCGTAGCCTGGTACGATGGCGGACGGCAGGAACAGCGCCTGATCGTGGAGCCGGTTTCGCTGCCGGAGGGCGATTCGTGAAGCGCGCCGTATTCCTCATCACCGCTGCCGGATTGGCGCTCACCTCCTCGCTGGCAATGGCGGGCGGTCCGGAAGACCTGCTGCCCGACATTTTCCGCGATCCGCCGCCGCAGCAGCAGCCTGCGCCTGCACCGACACCCACTGCAACGCGCACTTCGGCGCCCTCTCAGCCAGCCACGCCTTCCGCGCCGGGCGGCAGCGGCGAGGTCGTGCAGCCGATCCCGGACAGTTCCGGTCCGTCGTCTCCGGGCCGGGTGAGCCTGCCGGAAGACTTCCCCTCGCTCGCAGAGCTGGAGCAGATGGAGCCGGACGAGATTAACGCCATTCTCGGCCTGCGTCCCAAGTTCGACATTCCCGCAGCCGCCCGCCGCGCGGTGGAAGGCGTGGGCCTGATCGCCCAGGCCGAGGGCGGTTTCCCGCGCGGTTCGCTGCGTAACCAGCCTGCGCGCCTTGTCAGCGCCGCGATCCAGGCCAGTAATGGTCCGCTCGTGTCGCGCTGGGGCCATATCCTCATGCGCCGCGCGCTTGCCAGCCGTCTCGATGCCCCCGAAGGCATGAACCCTGTCGCCTTCGCCGCCATGCGCGCCCGCGCTCTTGGCAGCATGGGCGAGGGTGCCGTGGCGCGCAGCTTCGTACAGGATATCGACGGTTCGGAGTACAATCCGGCGCTGGCCGGTGCGGCCTTCGACGCTTACCTCGCGACGGGCGACGTGCTGGGCATGTGCCCTGTTGCGCGCTTGCAGAGCGACCTTGTCGACACGCCCGAATGGGAACTTCTACAAGCGATCTGCGCCGCCTATCTCGGCGAAGCCCGCAGCGCGGATCGCCGCCTGCAGCGCGCTTTCGGCACCGGCGTTGCCGAGGAGATCGACGTGCGCCTGGCACAGCGATACGCGGGCGCTGCGGGCGAGGGTGGCCGCGCCGTGAACATCGAATGGGGCGGCGTCGAGGAACTTACCCCCTGGCGATACGCGCTGGCGCGCGCCGTAGGTGAGGACCTGCCTGAGGAGCTTCGCGGCGAGCTTGGGGCGGCCTACGATATTTCCGATGTCTTGATCCCGGCGACACCGCTTCTCCAGCGCGTAGACGTTGCCGGCACGGCGGCCGAGCGCGGGGTGATTTCCTCTGCCGCCATGGTCGATCTCTATTCCCAGCTCTGGGCGAGCGACAGTTACGATGCAGCGGACAAGGCGCTCGCCGCCCAACTGCGCGAGGCCTACGTCGCCAACACTCCGGACCAGCGGCTCGCCGCCATGCGCACGCTGTGGGGCGACGGGCTGGACTATGGCCGCCTCGTCCTCACCGCCTATGCCGCCGCGCGCCTGCCGGTGAGCGAGGACATGGCGGACGATGCCGCGCCGCTGATCGCCTCGATGCTGACCGCCGGACTGGACCGTAACGCAATGCGTTGGGCCAGCGTGGTATCGGAAGGAAGCGAGGCCTGGGCGCTGCTAGCGCTTGCGCAGCCGAACCGTAACGCAAACGTCGATCGCGGGGCGGTGGACAGCTTCGTCGATGACGATGACAGCTCCGACATGCGCAAGTCCGCGTTCCTGGTGGCGGGTCTTGCCGGGCTGGGCCGGATCGACAGTGGCGATCTCGCGGATTTCTCCGAGCGCGTCGGCGTGAACCTCACGCGGCGCAGTGCGTGGAGCGACAAGATCGGCCGGGCCGGTGAACTGGGCAATTCGACGCTCGTGGCGCTGCTCGCCGGACTGGGAATGCAGGGCAACAGCTGGGAGCGGATGACACCCCGCCATGTCTATCACATCGTGCGCGCGCTCAATGCCGCAGGCCTCGAGGCCGAAGCCCGGATGATCGCCGCGGAGGCGGTCGCGCGCGGATAGGGCCGTGTCCGCCGCCATCGACAGCTTCCTTGCCATGCTGGCTGCGGAGCGGGGCGCGGCAGCGAACACCCTGGCCGCCTATCGTAGGGACCTGGAAGGTAGCGAAGGCGTTGTCGGCGACCTCGCTCACGCCTCGCGCGCAGACTTGGAGAAATTGCCCCGCGCCTGGGCCGACCTCGCCCCTTCGACGGTGGCTCGCAAAGTATCGGCCCTGCGCCAGTTCTTCGGCTTTTGCATCGACGAGGGGTTGCGGGAGGACGACCCGTCCACCGCGCTGCCAAGACCACAAGCTCGCCGTCCGCTGCCCAAGATCTTGACCCACGCCGAAGTTGCCGCGCTGTTCGAGCAGGCCGAGAGCGAAGCTGCCGGTGACAGGCCTGCTGCGGTGCGAATGCTCGCGCTGCTGGAACTGCTCTATGGCTCGGGCCTGCGCGCCACGGAGCTTGTCGGCCTGCCGGTGGCGGCGGTGCCCCGCGATGCGCCATTCCTGACCGTCACGGGCAAGGGCGGACAGCAGCGGATGGTCCCTGTCTCGCGCCGCGCCCAGCGGGCGATTGCGCGGTGGATGGAAGTAAGGGAAAGCGGTTCGACCTTCCTCTTCCCCTCGCGCAAGGGCCACCTGACGCGCATCCGGCTGTATCAGATGCTGAAGGAACTCGCGGCCCGCGCCGATCTCGACCCGGCCAAGGTTTCCCCACACGTCCTGCGCCATGCCTTTGCCACGCATCTGTTGGAGGGCGGTGCCGACCTCAGGGTGTTGCAGACCCTGTTGGGGCACGCCGACATCGCCACCACGCAGATCTACACCCACGTCGATTCCGCGCGGCTCGTGGAGCTGGTGAATGAACGGCATCCTCTTGCAGGCGGGCGCGGAGCGGGGTAGCGGCACTGGCATGATTTCCTACCTCGAATTCGAAAAGCCGGTTGCAGAACTGGAAGCCAGGATCACCGAGCTGCGCGACGCAGCGGGCGAGGATGGCCAGGTCGACATCTCGAAAGAGTTGGCAAGGCTGGAGAAAAGAAGCGCGGCCCTGCTGGAAAGCACCTATCGCGAACTTACGCCGTGGCAGAAGACACAGGTTGCCCGTCATCCTTCGCGGCCGCATTTCCAGGATTACCTGAAGCACGGCTTCACCGATTTCATCCCGATGGGCGGCGATCGCTCCTACGCTGACGATCAGGCGATCATGGGCGGCCTCGCGCGGCTGGATGGTCGCAAGGTGATGCTGATCGGCCACGAAAAGGGCCACGATACCGAGAGCCGGATCAAGCACAATTTCGGCATGGGCAAGCCGGAGGGCTATCGCAAGGCAATCCGCCTGATGGAACTGGCGGACCGATTCGGCCTGCCGGTGGTGACGCTGGTGGATACATCCGGCGCATTTCCCGGCATCGAGGCCGAGGAACGCGGGCAGGCAGAAGCCATTGCCCGCTCGACCGAGGCCTGCCTCGCGCTGGGCGTGCCGATGGTGGCCGCAATCGTGGGCGAGGGCGGTTCGGGCGGCGCGGTGGCGCTGGCGAGTGCGGAGCGTGTGCTGATGTTCGAACACGCCGTTTACTCTGTGATTTCGCCGGAGGGTTGCGCATCGATCCTGTGGCGCACGGCGGAGAAGGCACCGCTCGCGGCAGAATCGATGAAGATGACGGCGCAGGACCTGGAAAAGCTTGGCGTCATCGATCGCATCGTGCCCGAGCCGGTGGGTGGTGCCCAGCGCAATCCGCAAGTCGCGGCCGAAGCCCTTGCGAAAGCGATCGGCGAGGAACTGGACGCGCTCTCGGGCCTGGACGCCGATACCCTGCGGCGCCAGCGCGAGGATCGGTTTCTTGCCATCGGGCGCAACATCTCGCGCTGATCCGATGCCCCGGCGGGAACACTAGTTCGACAATTCGGTTCTGTGGGACAATACACGCGCGCATCGTGCCGGTGCGTCGCCAGTCCTGCGAGGAGGCCCGAATGCCGCTGAAGATCACCCGTAAATTCACTGCCATGGCGCTTGCCGGTGCCGCGTCGCTCGCGCTGGGCGCCTGCGCCAGCATACCGGGCGCGAACGTCGCGCCAGGATCGCCGATTACCGCTGAAGAGGCGCAGCTGGGTGCAGAGAATCACGAGGCGTTTGTCAACGAATTCGGCGGCGCCATGACGGGGCCCTATGCCCGCTACGTCGATCAGGTCGGCTCAAACATCGCGCTGCAATCTGGCCTTGCCACGCGGCCCGACGCGTTCGAGGTAACCCTGCTGAACTCCAGCGTGAACAACGCTTTCGCCGTGCCTGGCGGCTATGTCTACGCCACGCGCCAGCTTGTGAACCTGATGAACAACGAGGCGGAACTTGCCGCCGTGCTGGGCCACGAGGTCGGCCACGTTGCCGCCCGCCACTCGGCTCGCCGTCAGCAGGCCGCGCAGCGCAACCAGTTGCTCGGTCTCCTGGGTGCAGTGATCGGCGGCGCGGTGTTGGGTAGCCCGGAACTTGGCCAGCTGGCGCAGCAGGGGTCGCAGCTTGCAACGCTCAGGTATTCCCGGAGCCAGGAACTGGAGGCGGACCAGCTGGGCATCCAGTACCTCAACCGCGCCGGATACGATCCGAACGCCATGGCAACGCTGCTGGCGAGCCTTGCCGCCCAGAACCAGCTGGATGCACAGTTGCAGGGCCGCGAAAACGCCACAATCCCTGAATGGGCCTCGACTCACCCCGACCCCGCCAGCCGTGTGCAGAATGCGCGCCAGCTTGCAGGCGGCGCTACGGGCGTCGTGAACCGTGAAACTTTCCTGCGCAACATCGACGGTATGATCTACGGTGACGATCCCGAGCAGGGCATCATCGAGGGGCGGCAGTTCATCCACCCGATCCTGCGCTTCAGCTTTACCGCGCCGCAGGGGTTCTACATGGTCAACGGTACCCGCGCCGTTACCATCAATGGCGATCAGGGCCGTGCGCAGCTGACCGTCGGCCCCTACAACAACAACCTAGACGCCTATGTCCGCAACGTCTTCAACGCCCTGGGTGGACAGCAGCAGCAGATTACCCCGTCCAGCATCTCGCGCACGACCGTGAACGGTCTTCCGGCTGCGTACGGCACGGCCAGGGTGAACAACGGTCAGCAGCAGGTGGACGTGACCGTCTTCGCCTACGAGTTCAGCAGCGATACTGCCTATCACTTCGCGTCGATCACGCCCGCTGGGCAGGCTAGCGTCTTCAACCCGCTCTACCAGTCGATGCGGCGAATCAGCGCGAACGAGGCGGGCAGTGTGGTGCCGAGGCGGATCGATGTCGTGACCGCAGGGCGCGGCGACACGGTTCGGTCGCTGGCCGGGCGCATGGCTTACACCGACGCACAGGAGGCGCGCTTCCGTGTGTTGAACGGTCTCGGATCGAACGATCAGATCGTACCGGGCCGCGAATACAAGATCGTCGTCCGCTCTAATTGAGCGTGCGCACCAGAAAAAGGAAACGGGGCCGGCAATGCTGTCGGCCCCGCTTCCATCGGGCAACAAAAAAGGGCGCCAGGTTTCCCTGACGCCCCTTTTTTCTAAGAGCTGGTCTTAGTTGTTGGCGTCGTTAGCCGTTTCCAGCTCGGTCTGCACGTTCGTGAAGGTGTTGGTCAGCTCGCCGCCGAGGCTCTGCATGGCGGTGATGGCAGCAACTGCGATCAGAGCAGCGATCAGGCCGTATTCGATGGCGGTGGCGCCCTGTTCGTCACGGACGAGGTTCTTGAAGAAGGTCATTTCAAATCTCCTGGTTTCAGTCTTCGGTACCCGGCTCAACCGGATGTCACCGTTCGAGCAATTTGGTTTTTACGTAGAAGGTGTTGAGAAATTCCTAACTGACATCGCCATTATTCACGGCTTCCACGTCGTCGCTCACGTCCGTCCACATATCGATGGTTTCAGAGGCGAGAGATTGCAGAGCAGCGATCATGCCGATCACGATCATCGCGAGGATGATGCCATACTCTACGGCTGTCGCACCGCGGGTATCGCGAAGCAGGCGCTTGATGAAATCCTTGGCAAACATCGCTGGTCCCCTGATTAAAGTGCGACAGCATGCGAATTTGCAGCTTTGATTTAACAATTCCTTTCGAGAGGCCCTTTAAGTGCAAAAAAATCCGACATGGATCCTCGTGGTGGCACTGGCGCTTTTCGATGACGAAGGTCGGCTTCTCATGCAGCAGCGCCCGGTTGGCAAGCATCACGCGGGCATGTGGGAATTCCCCGGCGGCAAGGTGGAACCCTTTGAAAAGCCTGCAAATGCCCTTGTCCGGGAGATCGCCGAGGAACTGTCGCTGGCGATTGATCCGGCACAACTGGAGCAGGCTTTCTTCGCCGAGGAGAGCAGCGATCCTGCGGTCGTTCTCAATCTTTACACTTCGCGGCAGGTAGTGAGCGATCCGCAGTCGCTCGAAGGCCAGGCGTGGGGCTGGTTTGCACCGCGCGAGGCGGCCGACCTGCCGTTGGCACCGATGGATCGAAAACTATTGTCACGGTTTGTCCGATAGGGGTTGCCAAGCTGCAAAAGCCCCCCTAGATGCCCGCCTCTCAAGCGCGCCAGTAGCTCAGCTGGATAGAGTACCTGACTACGAATCAGGCGGTCGGAGGTTCGAATCCTTCCTGGCGCGCCAAGAAAGCCCATCCCCGGCAAGGGGGTGGGTTTTTTTGTTGGTTCAAGGTCACGCTGGAGGCCACAGCGGCATTACCACCCCTTTTAGGTCACCTGAGGAACCCTTCACAGCGCTCGCCTGTTCATCCTGCAAACGCATTGAACAGGAGCCAAACACCGTGTCCGAAGACATTTTCGCCCGCCTCAAGGAAGACCACGAATCGCACCGCGCGCTGCTCGACAAGATGGCCGAGACCCATGGTGAGAGCGACGAGCGCAAGAAATTGCTCGAGCAGTTCACCAAGGAAGTGAAGAGCCACGCCGCCGCAGAAGAGCAGGCGCTCTATTCCACCATGCTGCGCAAACCGCCGACCACCGACATGACGCGCCACTCGGTTGCCGAACATCACGAACTGAACGAACTGCTGAACGATCTGGCGGCGCAGGACATGTCCTCTTCCGCCTGGATGGCCACCTTCAAGAAGCTGGACCACGACTACCGTCACCACATCAACGAGGAAGAGGAAGACCACTTCCCCGAATTCGAACCTCACCTGACCGACGAAGACCGCGAGCACATGCGCAGTGTTTTCGATCGCCGCAAGGCGGAGGAAAAGGAAGAAGCCGAGGTGACGCCCGAGAAGATGGAAGACGCCAAGGAATAGGCCTCAGAGTCCGGCGCGGAGGGAACATCATTGGACAAGGTTGAAAACCGGGTCGAGGATTACGACGAGACCTCGGTGGAGCCGGGTGTGTGGCGTTACGCCAGGGCGCGAAAGGTACGCGTCGTCATCGACGGCGCGGATTATTTCGACCTCATCCAGCAGGCGATGCTGAAGGCACGGCAGCGCATCCTCCTGATTGGTTGGGATTTCGATACCCGCATCCACCTCAAGCGCGGTCGCCGCTGGTGGCAGCGTGGCTGGAAAAGCCAGTATCCCTCGCGCCTCGGCAGCTTCATCCTGTGGCTGAACCGCCATCGGCCGGATCTTGAAATCCGCATCCTGAAATGGAGCTACGGGTTCCTCAAATTCTTCGGGCGCGGGGCAATGGCGTTCGATTTGCTCCGCTGGTGGCGTCACCGGCGTATCGATTTCAAGTTCGATACCGCCCATCCGGTCGGCTGCTCGCACCACCAGAAGCTGGTCATCATCGATGACGATTTCGCCGTGTGCGGCGGTATCGACATGACCACACGCCGCTGGGACACGCGGGAGCACCTGGAAAACGATCCGCGCCGCGCGCAGCCGGATGGCACGCTTTACGGCCCTTGGCACGACATGACGATGATGATGGAGGGCGACGTCGCGGTCGAACTGGAGCGCCTGGGCCGCGCGCGCTGGGTGAGGGCAGGCGGCAAGCCGCTTTCCATGCCCGAGCGGGATCCCGGCAGTGCCTGGCCCGATGGGTTGGTTCCGCATTTCGAGGATGTCGAAGTGGGCATTGCACGCAGCAGGGCGGCCTACGATCACGATTGCAAGATCGACGAGGTCGAGACGCTGTTCCTCAAGCAGATCGCCGCAGCGAAACGCTTCATCTACATAGAGAACCAGTATTTCACCGCGCGCACGATTTGCGAGGCTATCGCAAAGCGCCTGGCCGAACCCGATCCGCCCGAAATCGTGATCGTCATGCCCCACACTGGCGAAGGCTGGGCCGAAGCGACCGCGATGGACCCGGCGCGCGACGAACTGGTAGAGGCGCTGAAGGAACTGGACGGTTCTGACCGTTTCCACCTCTACGTGCCGTTCAGCGGTGAAACGCCTATCTACGTCCATGCCAAGCTGATGATCGTGGATGACCGCGTCCTGCGCATCGGTTCGTCCAACCTCAACAACAGGTCGATGGGGCTGGACAGCGAGTGCGACGTGTTCATCGATTGCGACAGGCGCGGCAATGAAAAGGCCGAGGCGCAGATCCGCTCCATCCGCGAGTCGCTGTTGGCCGAACACCTGGGCATCTTCGTCCAGGACGTGCCTTTCCTGATCGAGAAGAACGGCAGCATGGCCGGCATGATCGCCTATGTCGGCGACAAGCACCGGCGGCATCTGCGCCCATTGCATTCCGGACGGCACTCGGACTGGGAAACGGAACTGGCCTTGGAACAGCGGCTCGATCCGGAGGAGCCGGAAGAGCTTCTCGAAGTCGATACTTCCAGGCGTGGCCTTTTTCGTCCGGGCAGCCTATTGGCGAGAGCGCGTAGCAAGCTGAAGAGAAAGCGCGACAGGACGAATGAGTAGCCTTGTAGGTCCCGACGAGGACGATCCCCGCGGCAAGCCCCCGGTTCCCGAAGATGTACAGGAAGCGATCCGCACGCTCATCAGGTGGGCGGGCGACGATCCGGAGCGAGAAGGGTTGCTGGACACGCCCAAGAGGGTTGCGCGTGCGTGGAAAGAATATTGCATCGGCTACGATGAAGACCCCTCGCATCACCTTGCTCGCGTGTTCGAGGAGGTTGGCGGTTACGACGAGATCGTGCTGCTGAAGGACATTCCCTTCCAGAGCCACTGCGAGCACCACATGGCCCCGATCATCGGCAAGGCGGCAATCGCCTACCTGCCGACGGACCGCGTGGTTGGCATCTCCAAGCTGGCCCGCGTGCTGCATGGCTTTGCTCGCCGCTTGCAGGTGCAGGAGCGCCTCACCGCCGAAGTGGCGCAGTGCATCCAGGATCATCTCAATCCCCGCGGCGTTGCCGTGGTGATCGAGGCGAGTCACGCCTGCATGACCGCGCGCGGCGTTCGCACGCCCGGCGTCAGCATGGTCACCAGCCAGGTGATGGGCACTTTCCGCAAGGACTCGAAGAGCCGCGAGGAAGTGCTCAAGCTGATGGGTTACTGAGCGGGCCGCACGGCACCGCCACACGAATTGAAAGGAATATGATGACTGCATTGCGCGTAAGAGGCGGGCAGAAGCTGGTCGGCGAGATCGATCCCTCCGCCAACAAGAACGCGGTGCTCCCGGTACTGTGCGCAACGCTGCTCAGCGATGCGCCGATCATGCTGCGCAACGTGCCAGAGATTACCGATGTCACGCGTATCCATGCGTTCTTCACGGAACTTGGCTCCACGGTGGAGTGGGACAAGCAGGCTAAGACCCTGCGCATCGACCATTCGACGATCCCCTCCAGCGCCAAGGCCAAGCTGCCGCAGGCGATGCGCGCCTCGATCATGATGATTCCCGGACTGCTCGCGCGTCTGGGCGAAGCGCGCCTGGAGCACGAGGTGAAGGGCTGCACACTCGGCGCGCGCGAGATCGATCCGCACGTTCAGGTGTTCAAGGCGTTCGGGGCGGAGGTTTCCTACGAGGGCAAGGACATCGTCTTTCGCAATGCGCGCAAGGCCGAAGGCACGCGCATGTGGCTGGAATATGCTTCCGTCACCACGACCGAGAATTTCATCATCAGCGCGCTGACCGCGACCGGCACGAGCCAGATCGTGAACGCCGCGTGTGAGCCGCACGTGCAGGAAATGTGCACGTTCCTGGAACAGATGGGCGGCACGATTCGGGGGAAGGGCACCTCCATGGTGTCCATCGACGGGTTCCGCGATTTCAAGGAAGTGGACTACACCTTCGTCGAGGATTTCCACGAGATCGCCACTTTCCTCGCGCTGGCGGCTGTCACCGGCGGCGACGTCTCGGTGCGCAACACGCGGCCCGAGGACTTCATGCTGATCGACCGCACGTTCGAGAAGTTCGGCGCCCATGTGGAGCACAAGGACGGCTGGTCGCGCCTGAACGCGCCTGAGGAACTGGTGGTGCAGCGCAATTTCACCAACCACCTGACCACGAAGGTGGAAGCCGCGCCGTGGCCATACATTCCTGCCGACCTGCTGCCGATCTTCATCGCGTTGGGCGTGAAGGCGAAGGGGCAGACGATGTTCTGGAACAAGGTCTACGAAGGCGGGCTGACCTGGCATACCGAGCTCAGCCTGTTCGGCGCGCACACGCTGCTGTGCGATCCGCACCGCCTGATCACTTTCGGCGGTGACAAGCTGGTGCCGGCCACCGTGACCAGTCCCTACATCATCCGCGTTGCCATCGCCCTGCTGATGGTGGCGGCGAGCATCGACGGCGAATCGACCATTCTCGACGCCGATCCTATGCGCCGCGCGCACCCGAATTTCGTGCCCAATATCGACAGCCTCGGCGTCGATGTGTCGTGGGACGATTAAGAGAAGGGAAGGGGCCGGTCTGGTCCCGACCATGAAACCACCCCCAGAAAGAGGATCAGATTATGCGCAAGATCGTACTCGCTACCGCCATGGCCGGAACGGCTCTCACCCTGACCGCCTGCGGCGACACGTCGGATGTGCCTTCCGACGTCGAGACCATGGAGCCGGTTGAGCAGGTCGAAACCTATCCCGATGCAGTCGACGTCGTCGCCAACGCCAGCACCGCTTCTGCCGAGGAACTGGTCGCCGTGGAAGGCGTGTCTCAGGAACTGGCCGACGCCATCGTCGCAGGCCAGCCCTACGCCGATGTGATCGCGCTCAACACCGTGCTGCTGGCAAACGGCACCGAGGAAGAAGCCGCGACGGTGCTGGAAAACGTCTTCGTGCCGGTGAACCTCAACACCGCGACCGCTGAGCAGATCGCGCTGATTCCCGGCATGACCGACCGCATGGTTGGCGAATTTCTGGAATACCAGCCCTACGAGAACATGGACGAATTCGACCGTGAAATCGGCAAGTATGTCGATGAGGACGAAGTCGCCCGTCTGCGCCGCTACGTCACTCTCTGACGTAGTTGCAGGGCTATCCTGACGATCTCGATGGCGGCCATGATCCCGATGTGTATCCAGGCCGTCGTCGGATCGAAGGATGCCAGCACCCAGTGCACGAACATCAGCACCGCTGCCGGATAGACGAGGCGGTGCAGCTTCTTCCATGACCGCTTGAGCGCCCGCACGGACTTGTCGTTGGATGTGATCGCCAGCGGTAAGAACAGCGCCAGCGCCAGCCAGCCTGTAAGCATGTCCGGGTTGGTCGCTTCGTCGAGAATGGGCTGCAAGTCGGCCTTGTTCCACAGGTAGATCGCCGTGTGCAGGGCAGCATAGGCGAAGCTTGCCACGCCAAGGTCGCGCCGCCTGCGCATCAGCCATATGGCCCAGCCGGCCTTGCGGAACAGCAGGCGGATAGGCGTTACCGCCAGCGTCACCATCAGCAGCCACGCCGCCCAGTCGCCAGTGTCCCCGATCGCGTGGCCGAAGCCATAGGTTCGCGGTGTCACTGCCCATTGCCCGAGGATCCAGATGCCGGGCAGGGCGAGCACGAGCCACAGGAACGGGCGGGATTTCAGGATGGCCTGCATGGCGTGATACCGTATCCTTGAAAAAAGGGCGCCCGAACCGGACGCCCTTTCCTGTTTCAATTATCAGCGATCAAAGCTGGCCGAGCATGTGCTCCGCGCTGGAGACCTTGAACTCGCCGGGGCCTTCCACGTTGATCTCGGTCACGACGCCGTCGTCCACGATCATCGAATATCGGTTGGAGCGGGTGCCCATGCCATAGCCACTCATGTCGGCAGTAAGGCCCATGGCCTTGGCGAAGTCGCCGCTGCCGTCGGCCAGCATGGTGATTGCGTCGCCGCCGTCGGCCTTGTTCCAGGCACCCATCACGAAAGCGTCGTTCACGGCCGTGCAGGCAATCTCGTCGATGCCCTTGGCCTTGAGCTCATCAGCCTTCTCCACGTAGCCGGGCAGGTGCTTGGCAGAGCAGGTGGGCGTGAAAGCGCCGGGCACGGCGAACAATGCCACCTTCTTGCCGGCGAAGAAATCGCTCGACTGCACGGCTTCCGGACCGTCGCTCGTGGGTTTCACCAACTTTACGTCGGGAAGCTTGTCACCTTTGGAAATCGTCATTTGGTAATCCTCCTGTCACCGTCCACGGGCCGACATAAGTGCTGGCGCGACGGGCGCAAGCGGAATGCTCGAAAGGCGGGGGTTGTCCGCCAACATTGTCCCGCCTATGTGCAGCCGCAGCATAGGCGTTGCATGGAGCCCCGGCGACGCATCACCCGAACACGACAGGAGACGTGCCCGTGGCCGACGCCGCTTTCGACGACTATATCATCAAGGACATCTCGCTCGCCAACTATGGCCGTGCGGAGATCAACATTGCCGAAACCGAAATGCCGGGGCTGATGGCCACGCGCGAGGAATATGGCGATGCGCAGCCGCTGAAGGGCGCCCGCATCACAGGCTCGCTGCACATGACCATCCAGACCGCCGTGCTGATCGAGACGCTGGTCGCGCTGGGCGCGGAAGTACGCTGGGCCACCTGCAACATCTTCTCCACGCAGGATCACGCCGCTGCCGCGATTGCAGAGCAGGACATTCCCGTGTTCGCCGTGAAGGGCGAGAGCCTCGCCGATTACTGGGACTATGTCGGCAAGATCTTCGACTGGTCGACCGATGACGATCCGGACCAGACGGCGAACCTCATCCTCGACGATGGCGGCGATGCCACCATGTTCGCGCTGTGGGGTGCACGCATCGAAGCGGGCGAGGAAATGCCCGAGCCGGCCAATGCCGAAGAAATCGAGATGCAGCGCGCGCTGAAGGAATTCGTGAAGCGCAAGCCGGGCTACCTCACCAAGTCGGTGCAGAACATTCGCGGCGTGTCCGAGGAAACCACCACCGGCGTTCACCGTCTCTATTCGCTGGCGAAGAAGGGCAAGCTGCCGTTCCCCGCGATCAACGTGAACGATTCCGTCACCAAGTCGAAGTTCGACAACCTTTACGGTTGCCGCGAGTCGCTGGTCGACGCCATCCGCCGCGCCACCGATGTCATGCTTTCGGGCAAGGTCGCACTGGTTGCCGGCTTCGGCGACGTGGGCAAGGGCTCCGCACAGTCGCTTCGCAACGGCGGTGCGCGCGTTCTGGTGACCGAGATCGACCCCATCTGCGCCCTGCAGGCGGCGATGGACGGCTTCGAGGTCGTGACCATGGAAGAAGGCGTGAAGCGCGCCGACATCTTCGTTACCACCACCGGTAACGAGGACGTGATCACCGCCGATCACATGAAGGCGATGAAGCCGATGAGCATTGTGTGCAACATCGGCCACTTCGATTCCGAGATCCAGATCGGCGCACTGTCGAACTACGAGTGGACCGAACTGAAGCCGGGTACGGACCTCGTGAAATTCCCCGACGGCAAGGAAATCATCGTGCTGGCCAAGGGCCGCCTGGTGAACCTCGCCTGCGCCACCGGCCACCCCAGCTTCGTGATGAGTTGCTCCTTCACCAACCAGGTGCTGGCGCAGATGGAACTGTGGGAACGCCACGACAACTACGAGAATGACGTCTACGTCCTGCCCAAGAAGCTGGACGAGAAGGTCGCCGCACTGCACCTCGACAAGCTGGGCGTGAAGCTGACGAAGCTGAGCCAGGAACAGGCCGATTACATCGGCGTGCCGGTGGAAGGTCCGTTCAAGCCGGAACATTATCGCTACTGATCGCAAACAAGCGACAAGCTGCAACTTTCAGAACGCCCCGGCCACCCACGCGCCGGGGCGTTTTGTTTTTGGCATCAGACTGTCGGCATCCTTGCGCAGGCCATTGCAACTGCGCCCTTGCTCTCATAGCTGCATACCGGAATGGAACTGCCCCCCTCCGCAATGGCCCTGCTGGGCCTTATGCTGGCCGCGTGGACCTTTGGCGCGGTGTGGCTGGTCGTGGGTTCGCTCCAGCGCGCACGGGCCGCCCGGCACGCCCGCAATTCCGTGCGGCGGCTTTCGCGCATGATCGACGATGCGCCCGCCATTCCGCTGCTGGTGCGCCCGGATGGCAAGATCGAGGGGCCGGACAGGCTGGCCAAGTGGCTTGGACTGGACGAATTGCCGGGCTTCCTCACCGAACTCGGCGGCGGGCTTGACGAGGAAGATTTGAAGGATCTTCGCGAAGCCGTGCGCCGCACGCACAAGACCGCCGCGCCGTTCAGCATGGTGGTGACGCCCAAGGGTTCGACAAAGAGCCTCGCCGTGCGCGGACAACTGGCGGATCCCGTCATCGCCTCTGGCGGGGCGGCCATGGTGTGGTGGTTCGATTTCTCGGAAAGCCAGGGTGAACTTGCCCGCCTGCGCGAGGAAACAGCGCGGGCGCGCAACGATTTCGCCGCGCTGGTCGGGCTGATTGAAGCTGCGCCGATGCCCATGTGGTTCCGCGGTCCGGAAATGGACCTGCGCCTCGTCAATAGCGCCTATGTCTCTGCGGTCGGCGCGAAGAATGCGGCCGCTGTCGTTGAGGACCAGATCGAACTGGTAGAGACGGTGGACGGGCTTTCGGCAGCGCAGATCGCGCAGCAGGCCCACAGCCGAGACATGCCGGTGGAGCGGATCGTGCAGGCGACCGTCGGCAATCAGCGCCGCACGCTGCGCGTGTCGGACCTGCCGCTGGGCGAGGAGGGGGTGGCAGGCTACGCCATCGATATCGAGGAGATGGAGGAGCAGACCCGCGCCTTCCGCGCCTTCCGCGCCGCGCAGCGTTCCATGCTGGACCAGCTCTCCGTCGGCGTCGCCCAGTTCGATCCCGACCGGCGGCTCGCTTTCTGCAATCAGCCATTTCAGCGCATTTTCGCGCTGCCGAATTCCACCCGCGTCGACCCGCCCGATTTCGACCGTTTCCTCGATCTTGCCCGCGATGCCGGGCGTCTGCCCGAAACGCGCGACTTCCCTTCGTGGCGAGCCGAGCTGGCAGGCTGGTTCACGCAGGATGCCCCGGTGGAGGACGCCTGGACCCTGGCGGACAGTACGTATTTGCGCATCGTTGCGCAGCCGTTGCCCGATGGCGGGCTGGTGCTGGTGGCCGAGGACAGGTCCGAGCAACTCGCGCTCTCCGCAACGCGCGACACGCTCTTGCGCACTCGTACCGCGACGTTCGATTCGCTTTTCGAATCGCTCGCGGTCTTTGCGCCCGATGGCCGGATGCAGCTGTGGAACCGCCGCTTCCCTACGATCTGGGGCCTGCCGGAAGAATTCGTCGACGAGCACCCGCATGTCGACAAGCTGCTGGACCGGATTTCCAACCGGCTTGCGCGGCCCGGCCAGCGCAAGGCCATCGGCGAAGTCGTGCGTGCAGCGACGCTGGACAGGAAGCAGCGCGGCGGGCGCGTGGTGCTCTCCGACGGGCGCACTCTCGAATTTGCCGGGGTGCCGCTTCCCGATGGCAATGGCTTGCTGACGGTGTTGGACGTGACCGATTCCACCAAGGCGGAGGAGGCCTTGCGCGAACGCAATCAGGCGCTGGAAGAAGCGGACGCGGTGAAGACTCGCTTCCTTGCCAACATGAGCTACGAATTCCGCACGCCGCTCACCTCCATCGGCGGGTTCGCCGAGCTGTTGCAGAACGGCGTGGCAGGCGAACTGTCCGATCAGGGCAAGGAATATGTCGGCGCAATCATCGCCTCGGTCGAACGCCTGTCGCAACAGATCGAATCCGTGCTAGACCTGACCCAGAGCGAGGCGGGGCTGCTTCCCATCGCGACCGAGGACGTGGAACTGCTGAGTTTCGCAACGCAAGTCGTGCGGGCGCGCGAGGAAGCGATCGAGGCGAAGAACATCACGCTGGACCTGCGCGGCGACAAGAGCGCCGGGACGGTGCAGGCGGACCGCCGCCAGCTTTCCCGCGCGGTCGGCAACCTTCTCGACAATGCCATCTCGGCAACGCCGGAAGGCGGGCGCATCCTGGTGGCGCTGGGGCGGCGCAAGTCGGGCGCGCGCATCGTCATTTCCGACAATGGCGAGGGAATGCGGCCCAGCGAACTCGCCCGCGCGCTGGACGGCTATCGCCTGACCGGCAGTGACGGCAAGGAAGGCAAGCGCGGCCTCGGCCTGCCGCTCGCCCGGCAGTTGATCGAGGCACACGGCGGCAGACTGGAAATCCAGTCGGAAAAGGGCGCGGGGACGACGGCGACGGTGAAATTGCCGTGAACGTCAACTTACCCGATCTCGCCTCCATGGAAGCGTTCGGAAAACGGATTGCGGCGAACCTGCGAGCGGGCGATGTCGTGGCGCTTACGGGCGGGCTTGGCACCGGCAAGACTACCCTCTCCCGCGCGATCCTCGCGGCCCTCGGCCACGAGGGCGACGTGCCTTCGCCTACCTTCACCATCATCGAGACTTACGAGCATCTCGACCCGCCGGTAGTCCACGCGGATTTCTACCGGCTCGAAGACCCTGCGGAAGTGGAGCAACTCGGCCTCGACGATTATCGCGAAGGCGCGGTGCTGCTGGCGGAATGGCCCGACCATGCCGGCGGCTTCGCGAATGAGGCGGGTTGCCTGCAAATCGCGCTGGAAATGGCGGATGAAGGGCGCTTGGCCGTTGTGGAACCGGGCGCAGGTTGGCAAGAACGCTGGCCATGACAACACCTCTTCCCGCAGGGCTGGACGAATTCCTGGAAAGTGCCGGTTGGCGCGGTGCCGAGATCGAGCCGCTGCCCGGCGATGCCAGCTTCCGCCGCTATTTCCGCGTGCGCAAGGCCGACAATCACGCCATGCTGATGGACGCCCCGCCGCCGCATGAAGACCCGAAGCCCTTTCTCGATGTGGGCAAGTGGCTGATCGGGCAGGGGTTGCGTGCGCCGAAAATCTTTGCCGAAGCGCCGGAACGTGGCCTCGTGCTGATCGAGGATTTCGGGCACGACCGGATGCGCGACTGGCTGGATACGAACCCGGCCGAGGAACGCCGCGCCTACCGCGATGCGATCGACGCGCTGGTAGACCTGCACAATTGCCCGCCGGGACCGTTCGAAATTTACACGCTGGAAACATACCTGCGCGAGGCGTCGCTGTTTCCGGACTGGTTCTGCGTCGCCGCCGGCCTTGAGGTCGACCCGATGGGCTTCGCTACCGCCTGGCGCGAGGCGCTGGGGCCATTGCTGATCCGCCAACAGCCGGGCGTTACCGTGCTGCGCGATTACCATGCCGAGAACATCATGCTGCTGGGCGGCAAGGGCGAATATACAGGCGAGCAGGGCCTGATCGATTTTCAGGACGCGCTGGTCGGCCACCGCGCCTACGATCTCGTCTCGCTGCTGCAGGATGCGCGGCGCGATGTCTCGGTCGATCTCGAAGCGGAAATGCTGGATCACTACCGCAGCCGAATGGACGTGGACGAGACTTTCGATGCCGATTACGCGGTGCTGGGCGCGCAGCGCAACGCCAAGATCGTGGGCATCTTTACCCGCCTGTGGAAGCGCGACGGCAAGGACCGCTATCTGCCGATGATCCCGCGCGTTTGGGAAGCGATGGAGCGCGATCTGGCGCATCCGGCGCTGGAACCTGTAGCCCGCTGGTTCGCTGCCAACATACCGGACGAGGTGCGCGCAAGTCAGGGGAGCATATTCGGGTGAGCAAACTGGCCAGCGATACCGCCATGGTTCTCGCGGCAGGCCTGGGCAAGCGGATGCGTCCGCTGACGGCCACTCAGCCAAAGCCGATGGTGCGCGTGGCGGGCAAGCCGCTGGTGGACCACGCTCTCGACAAGCTGGCCGATGCGGGCGTGGCCCGCGCCGTCGTCAATGTACACTATCTCGCGGATTCCATAGAGGCTCACCTGAAGGATCGCGCAGCGCCCGAAGTGATCATCTCCGACGAGCGCGAAGAGCTGCTGGAAACGGGCGGCGGCATCGTGAAAGCGGCAGGCCACCTTCCCGACCCGTTCTTCTGCCTCAACTCCGACAACATCTGGCTCGACGGCCCGGTGAATGCTTTTGCCGACCTGTCCGCTTTCTGGGATGCGGACAGGATGGACGCGCTGTTGCTGCTGGTGACGCACAAGGCGGCGCACAATTTCAGCGGCAAGGGCGACTTCCACATGGATGCGGAAGGCCGCCTGCGCCGTCGCCAATCCGGCCGCATCGCGCCCTACATCTTCACCGGCATTCAGCTGATTTCCAAGCGCCTGATGCGCGACGCGCCGGAAGGTCCGTTCTCCACGAACACGCTGTGGAGCCGCGCCATCGAGGAAGGCCGCCTGTATGGCACCGCCTTTACCGGGCAATGGTTCGAAGTGGGCACGCCGCAAGCGATCAAACCGACCGAAGAAGCTCTTTCGGAAGTCTGAAACCGCGTCTAGGCTGCAATGATGGCGGGGCGGCAAGACCTTCAAACACCACAGGTTTATTCGATCGCAGCGCATCGCGGTTTTGCCGATGCGCTGGTGGCGGGACTCGTGCCGCGATACGCCGACGATGTCTTCGGTCTTGCCCGATTGACGCTGCTGCTGCCCAGCGCCCGCGCCGCGCGCACGATGAGCGAGGCTTTCGTGCGCCACGCAGGCGAGACGGGCCGCAAGGGCCTGCTGATGCCGCGCATGGTGCTGGTGGGCGATCTGGACCTCGACGAATCGCTCGGCCCGCTGTTCGATTCGCTCGGCGCGGGTGCGGCGATACCGCCAGCCGCCGATCCCACCCGCCGCTGGCTTCGCCTCGCTGCCATCATTCGTGATGTGCGCGGCGATCAGGCTCCGAAAGGCGCCGCGCTGCTCAGGTTGGCGCGCGAGACCGGGCAGGTGATGGACCGCCTGCTGGTGGAGGAAATCGCGCCCGACGATCTGTTGTCGGAGCGGGTGCTGGACCTGGTCGGCGACCTGTCCGATCACTGGCGCGACAACCTTCACCTGTTCGCCACGGTCCAGCGCCTGTGGCTCGCCGAACTGGAAGAGCGGGGAGAGCGCGATGCTGCGGCCCGGCGCAACATGCTGTTCCGCGAGGCGGCGCGCCGGATGCGCGAGAACCCGCCAGACACGCCCTTCGTCGCCGCCGGTGTCACCAGCGCCGCTCCTGCCCTGGCGCGGCTGCTTCGCACGGTGTCCGAATTGCCGCAGGGCGCTGTCGTGCTGCCAGATCTCGACCTGTCGATGGGTGATGAGGTGTGGGACGAGCTTGGCAGCGCGGGCGATACCTCCGGTGAAACGCCGTTCACCAGCGGCGACGCGCTGACGCATCCGCAATATCACCTGAAGCTGCTGCTCAATCGCATGGGCGTGGCGCGAGGCGAAGTGCAGCAATGGCACCGCGCCGGCCTTGCCAAGGGTCCTCCCGAACGCACGCACGCCATTTCCAGCCTGTTCCTGCCGCCGGAAGCCAGCAAGGCTTGGGTTAAGCTGCCTGCTGCCAAGCGCCGAATGGCGGGCGTGAGGCTGGTCGAGATTGGCAATCCTGAAGAAGAAGCGCAGACGGTTTCTCTATTGGTTCGCGAGGCGCTGGACGAGCCGGAAAAGCGCGTGGCCGTCGTCACGCCAGACAGGGGTCTTGCCGGGCGCGTGGCGCAACACTTGCGCCGCTGGAACATCGAGGCGGACGATTCCGCTGGCCGTCCCCTGGGCGAGACCGCTGCGGGGCGCGTCCTGCTGTTGCTGGCCGAAGTGGTAGCGGAACCTGCCGCGCCGGTGCCGCTGATTGCGCTGCTGGAACATCCACTGGTCGCGGCGGGGGAGGGCAGGGCGGCCTGGCTGCGCGCGACACGCCGGTTCGAACTGAAGCTGCGCGGACCGCGCAAGTCTCCGGGTCTCGCGCCGCTGAGGCCGCTGGCGACAAAGGCTGGCGTCGAACAGTGGTGGCAGGAGGTCGAGAGCATTCTGTCCCCACTGCTGGAGGCAGGGGAGTCCGCTGAACTGGCGACGTGGCTCGACTTGCTGGCGGCCGCCGGGGAGGCTCTGTGCGGCGAGGGTCTGTGGGCGAGGGAGGATGGCCGTGCGCTCTCCGCCTTCGTCGAGGACCTGCGCCTTCATGCGCGCGACATCGATACGCCGCTGGAAGCCGAAGACCTGCCGTTGGTGCTGCGCGACGCGATGGACCGCGTTGCGGTGCGTCCACCCTACGGCGGCCATCCGCGCGTGGCGATCTACGGCTTGCTGGAAGCGCGCATGACCCGCGCCGACCTGGTGATCTGCGCTGGCCTCAACGAAGGCACCTGGCCGCCGCGTCCGGCCACCGATCCGCTGCTTGCACCCGGAGTCCTGCGCGCTCTGGGCGTTCCGGGGGCTGACTTCCGCATTGGCCTTTCCGCGCATGATCTTGCCGGAGCGCTCGGCGCCCCCGAAGTCGTGCTGACGCGTGCCCGCCGCGATCTTGCCGGACCTGCCATCGCCTCCCGCTTCCTGCTCCGTGTGCGGGCGTTGCTGGGTGAGGACCTGGTGGCAAAGCACGAAGACTGCGAGGTGGTGACGCTGGCACGTGCGCTTGATGATCCGCCACCTGTTCCCCACGCGCCGCGACCGCAGCCGTGTCCTCCGCCAGAAATGCGGCGGCAGGACATCAGCGTGACCGCGCTCGATCGACTGCGCAGCGATCCGTTCCAATACTACGCGAGCAAGCTCCTGCGGCTTGGCGAACTGGACGGGGTTGATGCCGAGCCGACACCCGCCTGGCAGGGCGAACTGGCGCACGCGATCCTGGAAGACTGGCACAAGGGCAAGGGTGAGCTTGCCGACCTTGCAGACAGGCACCTGCGTGAGATGTCCGCTCACCCGTTGATGCGTGCGCTGTGGCGACCGCGTCTCATGGCGGCGCTGGAATGGGTTGCGAAGACGATCGAGGAAGACCCGGAGCGCAAGCCCGTCGCTATCGAACAATGGGGCGAGATGACCGAGCGCGGTATCCGCATTTTCGGCAAGGCGGACCGGATCGACAGGCTGGCCGACGGAACGTTGGCCGTCGTCGATTACAAGACCGGCAGCCCGCCCACCGGCGCGCAGGTTGAGGAAGGCTTTGCACTGCAACTCGGAACCATCGGGCTCATCGCGCAGGCGGGCGGGTTCGAGAGCATCAGCGGAGATCCTGTCAAATTCGAATACTGGTCGCTCGGCAAGGCCAAGGCGAAGGATCATCCCACGGGGTTCGGGTACGTCTCCACGCCATTGCTGGAAGGGAAAAAGCGCACCGGCATCCCGCCTGCCGAATTCCTGCCCAAGGCGCGCGAATTTCTCGACGACGCGCTGGACCGCTGGCTGCTGGGCGACGAGCCTTTCACCGCGCGGCTCAACCCCGATGCGCCGGGATACGACACCTACGATCAGCTGATGCGGCTTGCCGAATGGCAGGGGCGGGACGAGGCATGAGCGGTAAGGTATTCCCTCTGAAGGACAACCAGGCGCTGGCGGTGGAGCCGCGTGACAGCGTGTGGCTTTCGGCCTCGGCAGGCACGGGCAAGACGCAGGTGCTCTCCGCCCGCGTGTTGCGCCTGCTGCTGACGCCGGGCGTGCGGCCGGAACATATCCTGTGCCTCACCTTCACCAAGGCCGGCGCGGCCGAAATGGCGACCCGCGTCAACGAGGTGCTGGCGAACTGGGTGCGCATGGAGGACGATCGCCTCGTGGGCGACCTGCGCGCCATCGGGGCGGACTTCGATCCCGAAACGCGCGCCCGCGCCCGCACGCTGTTCGCCGCCGTGCTCGATTGCCCCGGCGGCGGCCTTCGCATCGATACGATCCACGCGTTCTCGCAGTGGCTGCTCGCCGCTTTCCCGGAAGAGGCTGGCCTTATTCCCGGCACCCGCCCGATGGAAGACCGCGACCGCGACCTGCTGGCGGACCGCGTACTGCGCGAACTGCTGGTGGAGTGGGAGGAAAGCGATGCTGCTTCGGTCACCGCGCTGGAGGACCTGTCGAAGCGCCACGGTCCCGACGGCGCGCGCGCTTGGCTGATGCGATGCGCCGCGTCGCGCGACGTGTGGTTCGGCAACGGGGCGTGGCAGCCGCCGATGGAACCGCGCGTGAAGCGCTTGCTCGGGCTGGACGCGGATGCCTCTCGCGAAGGGTTGGCTGAGCTTTGCGGGGACGAGGCGTTCGACTGCGATGCCTTGCGGCAATGGCGCGGGGCCCATGCGGCGTGGGGCACGAAAACGGCGCTCGGCTGCCTGGAGGCTATCGACAACTGGCTGGCCGGTGGCACCACGGCGCGCTTCGATTCCTGCGACGCTCTGACAGCCTCGCTGTTCACCCAGAAAGGGGACGTGCGTTCGCTCTCCAGCCTGGAAAAACACGATCCCGCCATCGCCGATGCTGCGGGGCGCGTAGGAGAATGCCTCGCCGCGATACGCGAACAGGCAGTCCTGCTCGACCTCGTCGATTACATCACCCCCGCGCTGGAAGTGGGCCGAAAGTTCGCCATCGCCTGGGACGATGCCAAGGCGCGCGAGGGGCTGGTCGATTTTGACGACCTCATCATGCGTGCTGCCAAGCTGCTCGGCAATTCGGACATGTCGGCGTGGATCCGCTACAAGCTGGACCGCCGCTTCGATCATATCCTGGTTGACGAGGCGCAGGACACCAACGAGGCGCAGTGGGCGATCATCGACGCGCTGACCGACGATTTCTTCGCCGGGCTTGGGCAGGCTGAGGAGAGGCTGCGCACGATCTTCGTCGTGGGCGATTACAAGCAGGCGATCTTCCGCTTCCAAGGCACCAGTCCGGAGAATTTCGCCGCTGCGCGCGCCAGCTATGCCCGTCGCCTGTCGGAATGGGTGCAGGGCGTGGCGCAATCGCGGCAGGGCATCGACGCGCGGGAGTTGCAGGACCTTGGGCTGGGCCGCAGCTATCGCACGGCGCAAAGCGTGCTCACCTTCGTGGACGACGCCATCGAGGCCATCGGTCACGGCAATTTCGGGCTCGACCGCAAGCCGGAGCCGCACATTGGCGACAACCGGCCCGGTCTCGTCACGCTGTGGGCACCCGTTCCCGGCCATCCCGACGAGGCGGAGGACGGCGGCGAAGACGGTCCGGAGATCGGCGTATCCGAGCCGGAGCGGCGCATGGCCGAGAAAATCGCGCTCCAGATCAGGCAGATGTGGGACGGCGGCTTTCCGCTGGTGAAGGACAAGGCCAACCCGCGCAACGCCACGCCGGGCGATTTCATGGTGCTGGTGAGGAAGCGCAAGGAACTGGCCGGACTGATCGTCGCCAAGCTGCACGCTGCGGGCGTTCCCGTGGCCGGTGTGGACCGTCTGCGCCTCGGCGCGCCGCTGGCGGTGAAGGACCTGATGGCCGCGCTCCGCTTTGCCGCGCAGCCGCGTGACGACCTGAGCCTTGCCAGCCTGCTGGTCTCGCCCGTTTTCGGGTGGGGCCAGGACGATTTGCTGCAATATGCCGCGCGGGAGAAGGGCGTGGCGCTGTGGGATCACCTGCGCGATCTCGCCGCCGAGAAACCGTGCGAAGCCGTCACCATGCTCTCGCAACTCCTGGCTCTGGCTGATTTCGAGACACCACAGGCGCTGCTCCACTGGGTTCTCCTGGGGCCGTGGAAAGCGCGCGGCAAGCTGGTGGCGCGGCTTGGCCGGGAAGCCAACGACCCGATCGACGAGCTTCTCAACGCCGCGCAGCAGTTCAGCGCATCCAGCACGCCGAGCCTCCAAGGCTTCATCCGCTGGTTCGACGCGGGCGACGGCGAACTGAAGCGCGAGGCCGAGGGTGCGGGCGACATGGTGCGGGTGATGACCGTGCATGGCTCCAAGGGCTTGCAGGCCCCCATCGTCATCCTCGCCGATGCCTGCGGCGATCCCAATGCCTCGCGCGCTTCCGGTCTCGAATTGGCGGAACGCGTGCCGGGTGGAGAAGGGCGCACCATCCCGCTGCCCGGCCTGCGTACAGAGGAGCGCGTCGGCCCGATCCAGGCCGCAGCCGATGCCGCCAAGGCTGCCGAGCGCGAGGAGCACTGGCGCCTGCTCTATGTCGCCATGACGCGGGCGGAGGAGGCGTTGTTCATCGGCGGCGCGCTGGGCAAGCGCGAGAAGGAGCCTGCCGAAGACAGCTGGTTTGCCCGGCTAGCGCCGCTGTTCGATGCGGAACCGCTCGACGATCCAACGTGGGGATGGCGCCTCGAACTGGGCGAGCGGGCGGAGAAAGTGCCGCACAAGTCGCAGCAGGCGCTGCCAATCCCGCCCGTTCTGCCGAAATGGGCGATCACGCCTATCGGCCCCGAACCGCGTCCGCCGCGTCCGCTGGCACCATCGGCGGGAACCGAGGAGCAGGGCGCCGATCCGCCGCTCCCGGCAGAGCAGGCAGCCATTGCCGCGCGGCGCGGGGTGCTTATTCACGCACTGCTCGAACGCTTGCCCGATACGCCCAGAGAATTGCGCGAAAGCGGCGGGCGCGCATGGCTGGCGCGGCGCGCGCCGGACCTCGCTGAGCAGGAGCGCGAGGACATGCTCTCCCGCGCGCTGGCCGTGCTCGATACGCCCGAATGGCGCGACCTGTTCGGGCCAAAGGCGCTGGCCGAAGTTCCGCTGGCGGCAACCGTGGGCGAGCAGGTGATCGCGGGCACGGCGGACAGGCTGCTGATAACGCCGGAGCGCGTGGTGGTGGCCGATTTCAAGACGGCACGCCGCCCACCGTCCAATATCGCGCAGGTGCCAGAAAGCACGTTGCGGCAGATGGCGGCCTACGTTGCGGCGCTTTCGGTGATCTATCCCGATCGCGAGGTTGAGGCGGCGGTGCTCTACACCCAGACGCCGCAGCTTATCGCGATCCCTGCCGGGCTGCTGGACGCGCACAAGCCGCAGTAGCAGCGCACCCAAGGAAAGCTTTTGTTGCCGAAGCATTGAGTCCCTGAACGAACGCCCTAGTTAGGGTGCCAAGAATATTCAGGAGAACGATAATGGCGACCGTGAACGTAACCGATGCCAGCTTCCAGTCAGACGTGCTGGATGCCGACAAGCCCGTGCTGGTGGATTTCTGGGCCGACTGGTGCGGCCCGTGCAAGATGATCGCGCCGGCGCTTGAAGAAATTTCCGACGAACTGGCCGACAAGGTCACGATTGCCAAGATGGACATCATGGAAAACCCCGATGTACCCGGCCAGATGGGCGTGCAGTCGATCCCTTACCTCGTCGTTTTCAAGGACGGCAAGCCGGTGGCCCAGCAGAAAGGTGCCGCCCCCAAGAACGCGCTGAAGGCGTGGCTCGAAAGCGTCCTTTAAGCCTCCAGTGAATTGAGTCGCGCCGCCATGGCCTCCCACAGGGACGGCGTGGCGGCGGCGACCAGCCCCTTGCGGTCCCACTCGTCCACCCGGTAGGGCGAGCCATCGTCGGGCCGCGCGGCCTTGCCGCCCGCTTCCTCCAGCCACAGACACCCTGCCGCATGGTCCCAGGCCAGCGTGCGCTCGAATATCGAGACGTCGTTCTCGCCCAGCGCGAGGCGCGGATACTGCTCGGCTGCACAATAGGGAATGTCGGTGAGGCGGTAGTTCGGACAGATGTGCTCGATCATGGCGGCGCGCTTGCTCTCGTCCATGAAGATGAGCGAAATCGCCGCGACCGGCGGGTCTTCCCCGGTGGTGCGGGCGGTCACTTTCTCGCCGCCGACGGTCGCGCCCTTGCCGCGATGGGCGGCGCAGAACCGGCCTGACAGGCAATCGTAGATCCACCCGCTTTGCGCCACGCCGCCGTCGGCCTGCGCGATCAGGATGCCGAACGGCGGCTGACCGCTGGCGAAGTTGCGCGTGCCGTCGATGGGATCGATGATCCAGCACGGCCCCTTCAGGCGTTCGAGCACGCTCTTCTCGTGGTGCGCGGCTTCCTCCCCAACGCAGGGCAGGCCGGGCGCGAGCTTGTCGAGCGCCTCCTGCAACGCTTCCTCGCTTTCCTTGTCGGCGATGGTGACAGGATCGTTGCCACCCTTGTCCTCGATGTGGTGGTCGGCAAGGTTGCGGAAACGCGGCAGTATCACGCGATCCGTCACGTCGCGGCAGATGGCGAGGATTTCGCGATCAATAATGCTCACGACCGGTAGTCCGCGTTGATCGAGATGTAGCCGTGCGTCAGGTCGCAGGTCCACACGGTGGCGCGTCCTTCGCCAAGGCCGAGCTCCACGGTGATGTCGATCTCCCGCCCCTCCAAATGCTTGGCCACCGGGGTCTCGTCGTAATCGGGCAGGGGAAGCCCGTTCTTCGCAGCCCAGACGCCGCCGAAGGCAATGCCAAGCTTGTCCCTGTCAGCAGGCTCGCCCGCCTTGCCCACGGCCATCACCACGCGGCCCCAGTTGGCATCGCCGCCCGCGATTGCGGTCTTTACCAGCGGGGAGTTGGCAATGGCCAGCCCCACGCGCCGGGCGCTCTCGTCCGATTCGGCGCCGCTTACGTTCACCGCGATGAACTTCTGCGCCCCTTCGCCGTCGCGCACGACGAGGTGGGAAAGCTGCATGCACGTGTCCATCAGGGCGGCAGCGAAGGCATCGGCGCCCGGATCGTCGAACGAGGAAAGCGGCGCGTTGCCCGCCTTGCCGGTGGCAAAGGCCAGAACGGTGTCGCTGGTGGAGGTGTCGCTGTCGACGGTAATGCAGTTGAACGTGCGCTGGTTCGCAAAGGCGAGGCACTGTTGCAGGAAGGCAGGCTCTACCGCCGCGTCTGTAAAGACGTAGCCCAGCATCGTTGCCATGTCGGGCGCGATCATGCCGCTGCCCTTGATGATGCCGTTCAGCGTGACCTTCGTTTCGCCCAGAATGGCAGAGGTCGTTACGCCCTTGGCAAAGGTATCGGTGGTGCCGATGGTGCGCGCTGCATCCTCCCACGAGCATTCCTGCGCCTCCAGCACCTGCGCGATACCGGCCTCCGCCTTGTCCTTGGGCAGGGGCACTCCGATGACGCCGGTGGAAGAGACCAGCACGTCCGACGGCTTGCAATCGAGGTGATGCGCCACCTGCGCCATGATCTGCTCCACCGCCTCGCGCCCGCGATAGCCGGTGAAGGCGTTGGAATTGCCTGCATTCACCACCAACGCCCGTGCGCGGCCCAGCTTCACCTGCTCGCGCCCCAGTTCCACCTCGCTGGAACAGCACACGTTGCGGGTGAAGACGCCCGCCAGCGTCGTGCCTTCTGCCAGTTCGGCATAGGTCAGGTCAGCGCGGTCCCAGTTCTTGTAGCCCGCCCGCGCCACGCGCAGCGTTACGCCGTCGATGGCGGGCATATCGGGGAAGGGCCGGGCGAGGGGGGAGGTCTCTATGTCCATGGCGCACGCCATAAATGCGCTTTGTCCTTCCGCCAACACGACAATTCACCGCTGTCGCAGTATCGTCAGTGGACTTTAAGGAATGAACCGCTATCTGGAAGGCAACATGCTTCGCCAGTTGCTCACTCTTCTTGCGCTTATCAGCGGCCTTGGCCTCACGGCCACGCCTGCCGTTGCGGCGCAGGCCAGCGTTGTCAGCGTGGCGGCATCGGGCAATGTGGAGGACTGCCAGGCAGTTACCACGCAGCCGCTGCAACTGGTGCGTGCCGCACAGCGGGCCCAGCGCTCGCAGGTGCCGTGCAAGCCCAAGCCCGTTACCGTCTGGACGCCCACCGTCCAGCTTCAGGCAGACCGCGCGCGCGAATAGCGCCGCAACCCTTTCAAATCGCCTGACCTATTCCGGCTGCGCCACCATGCGCGGCCTCTTTTTCCATATATTTCACAGGATTCGTCCATCATGTGGCAAGCACTCGCCAAGTCCTTTTTCGGCTCGTCCAACGACCGTTACGTCCGCTCGCTCGACAAGATCGTCGCGCGCATAAATGCCCTGGAAGAACAGCTCGAGGATTTCTCCGATGAGGAGCTGAAGGCGCAGACGCTCAAGTTTCGCAAGAAGATCGAGGAAGAGGGCAAGACGCTCGACGATATCCTGCCCGAAGCCTTCGCCACCGTGCGCGAGGCTTCGAAGCGCGTCATGGGGATGCGCCACTATGACGTGCAGATGGTGGGCGGCATCGTTCTCCACCGCGGCGAAATCGCCGAGATGAAGACGGGCGAGGGCAAGACGCTGGTGGCAACGCTTGCCACCTACCTCAACGCCATCGAGGGCAAGGGCGTGCACGTCGTCACCGTGAACGACTATCTCGCCCGCCGCGACGCGGAATGGATGGGGCAGCTCTATGGCTTCCTCGGCCTCACCACGGGCGTGATCGTGCCGAACCTGCCGGAGGCCGCCCGCCGCAAGGCCTATGCCGCCGACATTACCTACGGCACCAACAACGAATTCGGCTTCGATTACCTGCGTGACAACATGAAGCAGGAGCGCCGCCAGATGGTGCAGCGCCCCTTCAACTACGCCATCGTCGACGAGGTCGACTCGATCCTGATCGACGAAGCGCGTACCCCGCTGATCATCTCCGGCCCGACCGAGGACAAGAGCGATCTCTATATCGCGCTCGACACGCTGGTGAAGCAGCTGGTGAAGGACCAGGAAGCGCTGGAGAAGGAGCACGGCGACGAGCTGACCGACGAGGAAAGCTTCTACATCAAGGACGAGAAGACCCGGAACATCCAGCTCACCGAAGAGGGTGTCGAGGAGATGGAGAAGCGGCTGATCGCCGCCGGCCTGCTCGAAACCGACAATCTCTATGACGTGGAGAACACGCAGGTCGTCCACCACCTCGATCAGGCGCTGCGCGCGGTAGTGATGTTCAAGAAGGACACCGACTACATCGTCAAGGACGACAAGGTCGTGATCATCGACGAATTCACCGGTCGCATGATGGACGGCCGCCGCTGGTCGAACGGCCTGCACCAGGCAGCAGAGGCCAAGGAAGGGGTGGAAATCCAGCCCGAGAACCAGACCATGGCCTCGATCACCTTCCAGAACTACTTCCGCATGTATCCCAAGCTGTCCGGCATGACCGGCACCGCCGCCACCGAGGCGAGCGAGTTCTGGGACATCTACAAACTGAACGTCGTGGAAATACCCACCAACGTTCCCGTCGCCCGCATCGACGAAGAGGACGAGTTCTACAAGAACACGATGGACAAGTTCCAGGCCATCGCAAAGGCTATCAAGGAGAAGTACGACACCGGCCAGCCCGTGCTGGTGGGCACCGTCTCCATCGAGAAGTCCGAACTGCTCAGCAAGTTCCTCGAGAAGGAGGGTGTGAAGCACAACGTTCTCAACGCCCGCATGCACGAGAGCGAAGCGCACATCGTGGCGCAGGCAGGCCGCATCGGTGCCGTCACCATCGCCACCAACATGGCGGGCCGCGGAACGGACATCCAGCTTGGCGGTAACGTCGATTTCCGCATTGAGGACGAGCTGCGCGACATGGAGGACGGCCCCGAAAAGGACGCCGCGATCGAACGCATCAAGGCCGAAGTGAAGGAAGAACGCCAGCAGGTGAAGGACGCAGGCGGCCTGTTCGTGCTCGGCACCGAGCGGCACGAGAGCCGCCGCATCGACAACCAGCTGCGCGGCCGTTCGGGCCGTCAGGGCGACCCCGGCCTTTCGCGCTTCTACCTGTGCCTGGAGGACGACCTGCTGCGTATCTTCGGGCCGGACACGTTGTTCTCCAAGATGATGAACGCCAACCTCGAAGACGGCGAAGCCATCGGCTCCAAGTGGCTCTCCAAGGCCATCGAGACTGCCCAGAAAAAGGTCGAGGCGCGCAACTACGAGATGCGCAAGCAGGTCGTTCAGTACGATGACGTGATGAACGACCAGCGCAAGGTGATCTACGAACAGCGTAGCGAGATCATGGATTCAGAACGCGTGGACGACGTCGTGCTCGACATGCGTCAGGACGCCATCGGCTCCATCGTCACCGAAGCCTGCCCGCCGGGTTCCTATCCCGAGCAGTGGGATGTCGCCGGCCTCAAGGAGAAAGTCGCCGAAGTGCTGGGCCTCACCCCGCCGATCGACGACTGGATGGAAGAGGACGCGGTCGAGCCCGAACTGATCGAGGAGCGCCTGCAGGACCTCGCCGAACAGCGCCTGACCGAGCGCACGGCGGAAATCCCCGAGGAAAGCTGGCGCCGGGTGGAAAAGTCCATCCTGCTGGAGCGTCTGGATTATCACTGGAAGGAACACCTCGCGACGCTCGATGCGCTGCGTCAGGTCGTGTTCCTGCGCGCCTATGCGCAGAAGCAGCCGATCAACGAGTACAAGCAGGAAGCCTTCGGCCTGTTCCAGACCATGCTGGATACCCTGCGCGAGGATGTGACCAAGGTGCTTCTTACCGCGGAACTGCGCCCGGCCGCCCCGCCGCCGCCGCGCGCCTTGCCGGACCTGCCCGATTTCCTCACCGGCCATGTCGATCCTTTCACCGGCGACGACAACAGCAACGACGGCGACGGGTCGGAACGGATGCAGCCGCTGTTCGGCACGCTGGCGAGCTCGCCCGTGGCCAGCACCGGCACCGCCGGTTCGGCAGAGCGCGAGAATCCCTATGCGGACAAGAACGTCAGCCGCAATGCGCCGTGCCCCTGCGGATCGGGCAACAAGTACAAGCATTGTCACGGCGCCGTCGCCTGACGGCTTGTGTGATTGCACAATACCGATAGCATGGGGGCGAAGGAGAGCCCCCATGCCGTCAACTTGCCGTAATTTCGCTGTTTCTCTTGGCGCGCTCGCCATGGCGGCGTGCTCGGCCAACACATCGCCTGCGCCCGTCAGCTACTCGCAGGTGGACATGGGCGAATACATCATGGCCGCCGTTCTCAGCCCCGCGCGCCCTGCTCAAGACATGGCGCGCGACGAGGCGCGCAAGCCCGAGGAGATCGTGACTTTCGCCGGCGTGCAGCGCGGCGATGTCGTGGCGGAAATCGCGCCCGGCGGCGGCTACTATACGCGTATCCTCTCGCAGACCGTGGGGCCGGAAGGGAAGGTCTATGCCCTGATGCCAGCCTTCTTCGCCAATCGCCCCGGCGGTCTCGACGGAATCAACGCGATTGCCGAGCAATACGGCAATGTCGAAGTGGTCGTTGTCGAGGGCTACGACACGCTCTCGCTGCCGGAGCAGGTCGATCTTGTATGGACGACCGAGAATTATCACGACCTCGCCAACGCCAAGGTCGCGGCGACCAATTCCTGGGCTTACGGCGCGCTGAAGCCGGGCGGGATCTATTTCGTGGAGGACCACGCCGCGCCCGGGACCGGCCTTTCCGCCACGTCGACATTGCACCGCATCGACCCTGCCGCCGTGCGAGAGCAGGTAACAGGCGCCGGCTTCACGCTGGAGGCTGAGAGCGATTTGCTCCGCAACCCGGCTGACCCGCACATCGTCAGCCCGCGCGATTTCGACGGGGTGAGCGACAAGTTCGCCCTGCGTTTCAGGAAACCGCGATAATTTTTTTCGGATATCGGGAACCCCGCCCGGAAACGCGCATTACGCGATGACAAGGCTGCGCTTTCTCCCTGGCCGACGGGTCAAAGAAGCGCGGCCTTTTTCATGCGCGCTTTCGGCGCGGCATGGTTCCGTCGATGGGTTGGAAAATGGCTCCCCGAGTAGGATTCGAACCTACGGCCAAGTGATTAACAGTCACCTACTCTACCGCTGAGCTATCGGGGAGCAGCCCGAAGGCGAGCCGCGCGTATATGGGGCGCGATTCCGTTTGGCAAGAGCCGATTTTCAGGTTTTTCAGGTGACGAACTGTTCGGCCACGATCCGCTCGTCCAATGCCTGGTGTGGATCGAACAGAAGCGTCATCTCCATCTCGCGCGCCACTTCGATATGCACCTCAGCCACGTCGCGCACTTCCTTCGAATCGGCCACGGCGGCAACGGGACGCTTGGCGGGCTCGTTCACGCGGAAGCGCACCTTGCTGCGATCGGGCAGGATGGCCCCGCGCCAGCGCCGCGGGCGAAACGGGCTGATCGGGGTGAGGGCGAGCATGTTCGAATCGAGCGGCAGGATCGGGCCGTTTGCCGACAGGTTGTAGGCGGTGGAGCCGACCGGCGTGGAAAGCAGGATACCGTCACCCGCCAGTTCGGGGATACGCACGCGGCCGTTCACGGAAATCTCGATCTTCGCGGTCTGCCGGGTTTCACGCAGCAGGCTGACCTCGTTGATGGCGCAATAGGTGCACGTCTCGCCGGTCTGCTTGGTGACGGACATGCGCAACGGCAGGATCGGCATGGCCTTTGCCTCGGCAAGGCGCTGGGTCAGACCGCTGGCGCCATGATAACGGTTCATCAGGAAGCCGACCGTGCCCAAGTTCAGGCCAAAGACCGGGCGAATGTTCCCGTCGTCCAGCATGTCGTGCAGCGTATCGAGCATCGTGCCATCGCCGCCCAGTGCGATGAGAGCATCGGCCTCTTCCTCCGGCACGAAATCGTAGCGTTCGCACAGCTCTTTCGCGGCTTTTCGCGCGCGGTCGCTCTGGGAATAGACCAGGCCAAGCTTTTCGAATTTCTGGTGATCGCCTGCCACGAACTGTCTCCTCCCGCCGTGATGGCGCCGACACTATGAAGCAGCGTCCCGATTTGCAACGAGAGTGTCTGCCTGCAAGACATGTGACCACCGTTGGTCCTAGAGCATCGCCATGCCGATACCCGCCCAGATACATGAACGCAGGCGCAGGATAGACCGTCGCCGCAGCGAACCGCACCCCGTCAGCGAAGACCTGGCCGAGGCGCTGAACGATGATGCACTCCACATCCTGTTCCAGCCCCAGTTCGCCAGCAGCGACAATGCACTGGCAGGGGCAGAGGCGCTGGCGCGGTGGGATCATCCCCAGCATGGCTTGCTGGCGGGCGATTCGCTGGTGGCGATTGCCCAGTCGGGCGGCATCACCCGGCGCCTGGCGCGGCACATCGCTCGCGCGGCGCTGGAAACGGCAACGGGGTGGCCGGAGACACTGCGGCTGTCGCTGAACGTCACCGCGATGGACCTGTTCGACCGGACTTTCGGGGAAGACCTGATGGCGATGTTAGCGGAAACCGGCTTTCCGGCAGAGCGCCTGACCTTGGAAATCACCGAGCAGGCGCTGGTTGCCGATCTCGATCGCTCGGCCGAACGCCTGCGCGCACTGGCGGATCACGGAATACGGATCGCGCTAGACGATTTCGGGGCGGGCTTCTGCAATTTCCGATACCTGAAGGTGCTGCCGCTCGACGCATTGAAGCTGGATCGTTCGATGATCGACGGAGTGGCCAGCGATGCCCGCGACCTTGCCGTGCTGCGCGGGATCGTGGCCATGGCAAGTGCACTGGATATCGCCGTGATCGCCGAGGGGGTGGAAACCAGAGCGCAGCGCGACGTCGTGACGGCTGAGGGATGCGCCGTCTGGCAGGGGTATCTGGGCGGCAAGCCCATGTCAGCGCGCAGGCTGGTGGCGCTGGCGGAAAGCTAGGCTGTCTTCTTCTCGGCCTTGCGCACGATGCCGCTCAGGCCCTTGGTCAGCTGGAACAGGCCGTTGAGGCGGCTTTGCGGATCGCCCCAGGCGCGGTTGATCTGCAACTTCATGTCCGGGCGCAGTTTGGCCGTGCCTTTCAGCCTGTCGACATAGGCAACGAGGCCCACGGGATCGGGGAAGTTGTTCTCGTGGAACGTCACCAGCGTACCGCGCGCGCCCACCTCGATCTTGGCGATGCAGGCCTGAATGGCCTGGGCCTTGATTTCGATCAGGCGGATGAGGTTCTTGGTCGGCTGCGGCAGTTCGCCGAAGCGGTCGATCATTTCCGCCGCCAGTGCTTCGACCTCGCCTTGTCCTTCGGCCTGGTTCAGGCGGCGATAGAGCGCCATGCGTACAGCGAGATCGGGCACGTAGTCCTCGGGAATCATGATGGGCGCATCGACGGTGATCTGCGGGGAAAGGCCCGTGCGGTCCGCCTCCAAGCCCACGTCGCCCGCCTTGGCGGCCATGATCGCGTCTTCCAGCATCGACTGGTAAAGTTCGAAGCCGACTTCCCGAATGTGCCCCGATTGCTCGTCGCCCAGCAAGTTGCCCGCGCCGCGAATGTCGAGGTCGTGGCTGGCGAGCTGGAAACCTGCGCCCAGTGAATCGAGATCGCCCAGCACTTTCAGGCGCTTCTGCGCCACTTCGCTGAGTGCGGTATCTGCCGGCGTGGTCAGGTAGGCGTAGGCGCGGATCTTGGAACGGCCCACGCGACCGCGCAGCTGGTATAGCTGGGCAAGGCCGAACCGGTCCGCGCGGTGGATGATGATGGTGTTGGCGCTCGGCAGGTCCAGCCCGCTTTCGACGATGGTGGTGGAGAGCAGCACTTCGTACTTGCCCTCGTAGAAGGCGCTCATCCGCTCCTCGATCTCGCCCGCGCTCATCTGCCCGTGCGCCGCCACGAATTTCACCTCGGGCACCGTTTCGCGCATCCAGTCTTCCAGGCCCGCCATGTCGGAGATGCGCGGCACCACGATGAAACTCTGTCCGCCGCGATGGTGTTCGCGCAGCAAGGCCTCGCGGATCACCATGTCGTCCCACTCCATCACGTAGGTGCGAACGGCGAGGCGATCGACGGGCGGCGTCTTGATGGTGGAAAGCTCGCGCAGGCCCGTCATCGCCATTTGCAAGGTGCGCGGGATTGGCGTGGCGGTGAGAGTGAGCACGTGCACGTCGGCGCGAAGCTGCTTCAGCTTCTCCTTATGTGTGACGCCGAAGCGCTGTTCCTCGTCAACGATCACGAGACCCAGGTTCTTGAACTTCGTGTTCTTGGAAAGGATCGCGTGGGTGCCGATCACGATATCCATGTCGCCCGATTGCAGTGCGTCACGCGTGTCCTTCATCTCCTTGGCGGAGACGAGGCGCGAAAGGCGGCCGATCTTCAGCGGGAAGCCGGAGAACCGATCCGAGAAGTTCTGGAAGTGCTGGCGGGCGAGCAAGGTGGTGGGCGCCACCATTGCCACCTGCTGCCCGTTCATCGCCGCGACGAAGGCCGCACGCAGCGCGACTTCGGTCTTGCCGAAGCCCACGTCGCCGCAGACGAGGCGATCCATCGGCTTGCCGCTTTCGAGGTCGCGCAGCACGTCGGCAATCGCCTGTTCCTGGTCCTCGGTTTCCTCGTACTGGAAGCGGTCGAGGAACTGGTTGTAGCTGGCTTCTTCGGCCTCCAGCACCGGGGCCTTGCGCAGGGCGCGGCGGGCGGCGACTTCCATGAGTTCACCCGCAATGGCGCGGATGCGCTCCTTCAGGCGGGCGCGGCGTTTCTGCCATGCCTCGCCGCCGAGACGGTCGAGCGGCGCGCCTTCCTCGGAAGAACCGTAGCGCGACAGCACGTCGAGGTTCTCGACGGGAATGTAGAGCTTGTCGCCGCCTGCGTATTCCAGCATCACGCAGTCGTGCTGGCTCTTGCCCACGGCGATGGGTTCAAGGCCAAGGTACTTGCCGATGCCGTGGTCGATGTGGACCACCAGGTCGCCGCGCGACAGTGCCTGCAATTCGGCAAGGAAGGCGTCGGCGTCCTTCCTCTTCTTGCGACGGCGCACGAGGCGGTCGCCCAGCAGGTCCTGCTCGGTGACGACCTCTATCTCGTCGTTCGCAAAGCCTGTGTCGAGCGGCAGGACCATCGCCGTCGGGCGCCCTTTCGCCGCTGCGCCCAGCGCTTCCTGCCATGTCTCTGCGAGGCCCACGGGCGTTCCGGCTTCCTCGATGATCGAGGTGATGCGGCTGCGCGATCCGGTGGAATAGGTTGCCAGCAGCGGGCGCTTCCCGGCCTTGCCGAGCTCCTTGAAATGCGCCGCGGCGGCTTCGTACACGTTCTGGCCTGCGGATCGTTCAGGCGTGAAATCGCGGGCGGAGCGGAACCCGAAGTCGACCACCTTGTCGCTCTGAGGCTCGGCGAAGATCGAGGTGCGGTGGATTGGCCATTCGGCCATCGCACCGCCGAACTCGTCCTGCGTCAGGTAGAGCGATTGCGGATCGAGCGGCCGGTAGCTGCCCTTGGCCTGCCCAGAAATATCGCCGCGCTGGCGGTGATAGTCGGTAATGTCCTTCAGCCGTTCCTCGGCCGCTGGCAGGGCGCCTGCATCGATGACCAGCACATCGTCCTTGCCGAGGTGATCGAACAGCGTGGAAAGGCGATCCTCGAACAGCGGCAACCAGTGCTCCATGCCCGCCATGCGCCGCCCGTCGCTCACCGCTTCGTAGAGCGGATCCTGCGTGGCGTGCGCGCCGAACATCTCGCGGTAGCGGCTGCGGAAACGCTTGATGCTGTCCTCGTCCAGCAAGGCCTCGCTTGCGGGCAGCAGCAGGTGGCTGTCGATGCGTTCGGTGGTGCGCTGGGTGCCGGGATCGAACAGGCGCAGGCTCTCCAGCTCGTCTCCGAAGAAATCGAGGCGAAGGCCTGCTTCGAGGCCGCTGGGATAGATATCGACGATGGAGCCGCGCATGGCGAATTCGCCTGTATCCACCACGGTATCGACGCGGGTGTAGCCCTGTCGGCGCAGCAGCGCGGCCAGGCTTTCATGGCCGATTTCGGTGCCCACCTTGAACTCGCGCACCGCCTCGCGAATGCGGAAGGGTGTGAGTACGCGTTGCAGCAGCGCGTTGATGGTGGTGACGACGAGCTGGTTCGACTTGCTGCCCGATTGCAGTGAATGGAGCGCGGCAAGCCTGCGGGCGCTTACCGAAAGCGCGGGGCTGGCGCGGTCATACGGCAGGCAGTCCCACGCGGGGAATTCGATCACGTCCAGTTCGGGCGCGAAGAAATGCGCCGCGTCTGTCACGGCGCGCATCGCGGCATCGTCTGGCGCGATGAAGACGGCGCGCTTCTTCGCCGCGCGGGCAAGATCGGCCAGCACCATGGGCTGCGCCCCGCGCACCACGCTGGAAAGCGTCAGCGGAGACTTGGCTGACAGGATACGGGAAAGATCGGGCATGAAGTCTAGGAAAGGTTCGAAGCGGCTGAGTGGTTCCGCCGCGCCTTGCCCTTAGATCTTCACATAGTCCAGCTTGCGCATGGCATCCATTTGCGGCCCGGCGAATTCCTCCGGCACAGGCTGCGTGCCCAGCGCCCAAGCCATGACGTCCACATCGTCGCGGTCCAGCAGCGCCTCGAACCAGGCAAGGCCGGCCTCGCCCCACTCTGCATGGTAGCGATCGAAGTAGCCGCCGAACATATAATCGGCTTCGCGCGTGCCGCGATGCCAGGCGCGGAAGCGGGCGCGATTGAGACGGGTGGGAAGGTCGGCTTGTGCGGTCATGTGAAAACGGGGCCCCTCAGGCGAGAGGCCCCGTCTAGTCGCTATGGCGCGCCGATCAAGGGTGCGTGTGGGTGTAAAGCGTGGTCGAGCTCTCGACCATCGCATCCATCTCGTCGCCGAGTGCTTCCATCTGCTCCTCGCCTCCGACCATTTCGGTCAGCGCTTCCATGAAGGCCACACGGCCTGCCGGGGCGTGGCTGTCGAATGACGCCATGCCGCCCGGCATGTCGGCCACGGTGATGATATCGTAATCGGGGTTCATCATGATCCAGTGGATCGTTTCGGGCGAAGCACCGGAAGCTTCGCGCGCGGGGTTGATGTAATTGGTCATTACTTCGAGCCATCGTTCCTCGTCTGCCCCGTCGGCAAATTTCAGCATGGTTACCGCGTAGGTGGTGCGTGGCTCTTCTTCTTCTTCTTGGGCCGCTGCGGGCAGTGCAGCCAGTGACATTGTGGCAGCACAAGCAATAAAGGTAATCTTTTTCAGCATGGTAAGTCCCCCTGTTACTTTTCCGGATTGGAAAAGTACTTCGCATGATGCGACCCCGCCAAAGTATTAACACGAATGTTCGTGATCGCCTAAGAATGAAATGCCACTGGTGGATAAATGGCGCAGGCGGAGCTTCGCATGGGGAAGGCTAGGCGCTAGAGCGAACAGGCCATGCGCCCGGAAATCCTCATCCCCCTGTTCGCCGAGACGGACGGCCTCGAAGGCATCGGCCCGAAGCTGAAAAAGCCGCTGGAGAAGCTGGGCCTCACCCGCGTGCGAGACGTGCTGTATCACCTGCCGGAGCGTTTCGTGGTGCGCCGCGCTGTCACCGATCTCGACGATGCGAACGTCGGGGAGCAGGTGGTCGTCGCGCTGAACGTTGTCGAGCATCGCGCCAGCCGGTCTCCGCGCGGGCCGTACCGGGTGATGGCGACCGACGCGAAGGGGAACGTCTGCGCGCTCACCTATTTCGGGCGCGCCAGCTATACCGCGAAAAAGCAGTTGCCGGTGGGCGAGAAACGCTGGGTGGCGGGCCGCCTCGACCAGTACGATCAGATGCTGCAGATCGTGCATCCCGATCACGTGGCGGAGAAGTCCGAGCAGGCGATGGGGCAGATGGTGGAGCCGATCTACCGCCTGTCCGAAGGCCTGACCCAGCCGCGCGTGGCCAGCCTTGTCGAACAATCGCTGGCCCGTGCGCCGGACCTGCCCGAATGGATCGCCCCCGGCACGTTCAAGCGCGAAGGCTGGCCTTCGTGGCGCGAGGCTATTGCACAGGCGCACAAGGGAGAGAACGGCAAGGCGCGCGACAGGCTCGCCTACGACGAGCTTTTTGCCAATGCGCTGGCGTTGATGCTGGTGCGCGAAAGCAACCGCAAGCGGCGAGGGCAGCCACTCCAGGGGGACGGGCATCTTCGCGACAAGTTGCAACTGCCCTTCCCACTTACCGGAGCGCAGCGTCGCAGCATCGACGAGATCGCGGGCGACATGGCACAAAGCTCTCCCATGCTGCGCCTGCTTCAGGGCGACGTTGGCGCGGGCAAGACAGTGGTGGCGCTCGAATCCATGCTGGTGGCGGTGGAGGCGGGCGCGCAGGCGGCTATGCTGGCGCCCACCGAATTGCTCGCCCGCCAGCATTTCGAAACGCTGCGCGAAATGGCGCGGCCAACGGGCGTCGAAATCGCCCTGCTGACGGGCCGCGACAAGGGCAGGGCGCGCGAATCCATCCTGATGGGCCTGCTCGATGGCTCCATCGACATCGTCGTGGGCACCCATGCGATCTTCCAGCAGAGCGTGGCCTACAGGAACCTTGGCCTCGTGGTGATCGACGAGCAGCACCGTTTCGGCGTGTCGCAGCGTCTTATGCTGGCGCAGAAAGGCCGCGTCACGCCGCATACGCTGGCGATGACGGCGACGCCGATCCCCCGCACGCTCGTCTTGGCGAATCACGGCGAGATGGAAGTCAGCCGCCTCGACGAATTGCCGCCGGGTCGGCAGGCGATCGACACCCGCGTGCTGCCGATAGACAGGCTGGAGGATATAGTTGCCGCCGTCGGTCGCCACGTAGAGAGCGGCCAGCAGGCCTACTGGGTCTGCCCCATGGTGCGCGACAGCGAGACGATGGACGACGATATTGCCGCCGCCGAAGCGCGCTTTGCAGGTTTGAAGGAGCGGTTCGGGGACGATGTGGTACTGGTCCACGGCCAGCTCGCTCCCGAGCAGAAGGACGCGAGCATGGCGCGCTTTGCCGCGGGCGAAGCCAAAATACTGGTCGCCACCACGGTGATCGAGGTGGGCGTCGACGTGCCCGATGCGACGCTGATGGTGATCGAGCAGGCCGAACGTTTCGGGCTTGCACAGCTCCACCAGTTGCGCGGACGCGTGGGGCGGGGCAGCGAGAAATCGACATGCCTGCTGCTGCGCTCCAACGAACTCAGTGAAACGGGCAAGAAGCGCCTCGAACTGATGAAGAGCAGCCAGGATGGCTTCCTGCTGGCGGAGGAAGACCTGAAGCTGCGCGGCGGCGGCGAATTGCTGGGCACGCGGCAGAGCGGGGAAGAAGGCTTCTCCATCGCCACGCTGGAACAGGTGACAAAGTTGCTGGAAATGGCCAACGCCGATGCCAAGATGCTGGTGGAGCAGCAGCGCGGGCTGGCGAACCCGGAACGCGGCGAAGCGGCACGCACGGTGCTCTACCTGCTGGAGCGCGACTGGGGGGTGCAGACCCTGCGCGGCGGATAAGGCGAAAATACCCGATTGCGCGGCGCGAAAATCGGCGTAATCAACGCGTTCCGGCTGGTCGAGCAGGAAGGGCCTGCTGCAAGCCTGGTGGAATCCTCCATTATATGATCTTTGACCGGGTCAAACCGCTCGATGCCATCCTCGCGACGGCACAGCGCAAATCCCTGCATCGTTCGCTTTCCGGCCTCCAGCTCATGCTGTTCGGCATCGGATGCATCATCGGCACCGGCATTTTCGTCCTGACTGCCGCCGGGGCGCAAAAGGCGGGACCGGGCCTGATGCTGGCCTTCATTATCGCCGGGGCCGTCTGCATCGTCGCCGCTTTGTGTTATGCCGAGGTGGCCGCCATGATCCCGGTTGCGGGATCGGCCTACACCTACAGCTATGCCTCCATGGGCGAGTTCCTTGCCTGGACCGTCGGCTGGGCGCTGATCCTGGAATATGCCGTGGCGGCCAGCGCCGTCTCCGTCGGGTGGTCCGGCTATTTCAGTGGGACGATATTGCAGGAATTCTTCGGGATAACCTTGCCGCCCTGGCTCGCCGCAGGGCCGCTTTCGCTGGGCGGCGCGCCGGGAGGTTTCATCAACCTGCCCGCGCTGGTAATCGCGCTGCTCGTCACCTGGCTGCTGATGATCGGCACCAGCGAAAGCGCCAAGGTCAACGCCGTGCTCGTGGCGATCAAGGTCGCCGCGCTGACGGCCTTCATCGCCCTCACGCTCACCAGTCCTGAATTCGATGCCGAGCGGTTCAATCCTTTCTTGCCCGCAGGGTTCGGTGGCAGCTTCGGCAGCGGCCTTGGCGCGGTGGGCGCGGCGGCGACCATCTTCTTCGCCTATGTCGGCTTCGATGCCGTTTCCACAGCGGCGGAGGAAACGAAGGACCCGCAGAAGAACGTGCCTTTCGGCCTGATCGGTTCGCTCTTGTTCTGCACCGTGTTCTACATTTTGGTGGCCGCAGGGGCCATCGGCACCATCGGCGGGCAGCCGATCATGGGGCCGGACGGGATTCCCTTCCCGGCCGGCAGCGAGGAGCTGGCCCGCCAGTGCGCCATGCCGCAATATGCCGCCGCGCTGGTGTGTTCGGACGAGGCTCTGGCCCACGTCCTGCGCCAGATCGGCTTCTCCGGCATCGGCAACATGCTCGGCATCGCCGCCTTCCTCGCTCTGCCGTCGGTCATCCTCGTGCTGATCTTCGCGCAGACGCGTATCTTCTTCGTGATGAGCCGCGACGGCCTGCTGCCCGAACGCCTCAGCTCCGTGCACCCGCGCTGGAAGACGCCGCACATCGTCACCATGATGACGGGCCTGGTGGTGGCCATCGGCGCGGCGTTCTTGCCGGTCGGTCTGCTGGCGGACTATGCCAACGCGGGCACGCTCTACGCTTTCTTCATGGTGGCTGTGACGGTGATGGTGCTGCGTCGCAAGGACCCGGCCCGGCACCGGCCATTCCGCATGAAAGGCGTATGGATCGTCGCGCCCCTGACGCTTGCGGGTTGTCTCTACCTCTATCTCAATCTGCCGTGGCAAGCGATTGCCGTTCTTCCGGCCTGGGGCCTGATCGGTGTGCTGATCTACCTCGGATACAGCCGCCGGCGCAGCCATCTGGGCCGCGGTAGCGTGGAAGTGGTGGACGAGGTAGCAGGGGAGGAAACCATGATCCCCATCCATCCACCGGCACAGGGCGGCTAGGCGGGCGGCATAGCTTGCCAAGCGCGCGGACGTCGCTAGTCTCCTGCGAAACCAGTTTTCGCAGGAGTCCCAGCCATATGAACCGCCTCATCGCGACCACCGCGCTCGCCCTTTCTCTTGCCTTACCGCAGGCGGCTTTCGCTCAGGATGCCGAGGAGGACTTTACCGAGCTGCGCGAAGAGGTGTGGCAGTGGACGCTGGACAATTCGCCGTGGCTCACCACCAGCATCGGCGATCGGCGCAACGACGGCGAACTTGACGATCCCTCGCTGGAGGGGTTCGAGGAGCGACTGGGCGAAACGCGCACATTCCTCGCCCGGCTCGAAGCCATCGACGAGGATGCGCTGCCCGATAATCTTGCCATCGATTACGCGCTGATGGCGCGCGATTTTCGCGATACGCTGGAAGCGGCCGAGTTCGATCACACGCGCTACATCACTTTTACAAACCGTGGCGGACCACAAGGGGCGATCTCGGGTCTGCCCTATTCGTCCCCGCTGTTCACGGTGGCCGATTACGACAGCTACCTTTCGCGCATTGAGGCATTTCCCGAATACATCCAGGCATTTATAGCCCGCAATGAAGGTGGTATCGAACGCGGCCTGACCCAACCTTGCGAGCCGATGGAGGGTTACGAAGCCTCCGTCTCTGGACTGATCGCGGAGAGCCCGGAGGCTTCGGTCTGGTGGCAGGCGTTCGAAACGCGCCCCTCCGCCATTTCGGAAAGCGACTGGGCCGACCTGCAGGTGCGGGCGCGAACGGCAATCAGCGAAGGCGCGTTCGAAGGGCTGGGCACATTCCTGGAATACTACGAGGAAGACTACGCGCCCAACTGCCGCGCCGGAGCCTCGCCCGGCATCGGCGAAACCCCCGGCGGGCAGGAATACTACGCCTACCGTGTGCGCAGCTTCACCACGACCGAGATGACACCGCAGGAAGTGCACGACCTCGGCCTGTCGGAAGTGGCGCGCATCAGGACGGAGATGGAAGCCGTTGCCGCAGAAGCGGGTTTCGACACGCGCGAAGCCTTCATCGAGCACTTGCGCACCGATCCGCAGTATTACCCGACCGACGAGGAAAGCTATCTCGAATACACCGCCGCGCTGGCGAAAGAGATCGACGGGTGGATGCCGCGCCTGTTCGGCACGCTGCCGCGTCTGCCTTACACGGTGCAGCCAATTCCGGCGGCCAGCGCGCCGGGCAACACCACCGCCTATTACGAAAGCGGGTCCATCGCGACGGGACAGCCGGGAATCTACCGCCTGAACCTGACCGAGCTGGACCAGCGCCCGCTGTGGGAACTGCCCGCGCTGGGCGTGCACGAGGCGGTGCCGGGGCATCATCACCAGATCGCCTTGCAGCAGGAACTCGATATCCACCCACTGCGCGCGAACGGCACGTTCTTCACCGTCTTCGTTGAGGGCTGGGGTCTCTATTCCGAGCGTCTCGGCATCGAGATGGGCCTCTACGATACGCCCGCGAAGGAAATGGGCCGCCTGTCCTACGAGATGTGGCGCGCATCCCGCCTCGTGGTCGATACGGGAATCCATGCGCTTGGGTGGACCCGGCAGGAGGCGGTCGACTTCATGCTGGAGAACACCGCGCTCTCGCCCGGCAACATCAGTGCAGAGGTCAACCGCTACATCACCTGGCCGGGGCAGGCGCTGGCCTACAAGCTGGGCGAGCTGAAGATCCGCGAACTGCGCACCCGGGCGGAGGAAGCCCTGGGCGACGCATTCGACCTGCGCGCCTTCCACGATACCGTGCTGGAAAACGGTTCTGTCCCACTCGACGTGCTCGAAGCCCACGTGGACGAATGGATCGCGGCCGAACTGGCGGCCTAGGCTTTCCTACTTCGCGGGAGATCGGATAGGGTGGGGACATGCTGTTTCCCATCCTCTCCGCCGCAGAAATCAGGGCTGCGGGGCCTCCCGGCTTTTTGGAGCCAGGACAGTGTTCCATGTGTTCCAGGTTAGTTGGAAAGACGGGTAATCGGGGAGTTGCCGCCGGTTCATCTTGCCTGCCCTACGCCGCGCCCCTAAACGGCACCCAGTTCTCGATACAAGGTGTCAGTCCGCAAAGTGATCCTCTCCCCATTCGAATGGACCATTGCCAAACGCTACATGCTGCCGGGGCGCAGCGAAGCGGTGATTGCGCTGGTGGCAGGCATTTCCATCACAGTGGTCATGCTGTCCGTCGCCATGCTCGTCATCGTGATGAGCGTGATGAACGGCTTCCGCGCCGAACTGCTGGACCGCATCACCGGGCTGAACGGCCACGCGGTAGTGCAGGCCTACGGCGGCAGGCTGGAGAACTGGGAAGACGTGCTTGAGGAAGTGCGCAGCACGCCCGGCGTGGTCGAAGCGTCGCCCTTGATCGAACAGCCGCTACTCGCGACCTACAATGGCAGGGCCGAAGGCATCTTCGTTCGCGGCAACACGCCCGAAGACCTGGAGGATATGGCCGAGAACGTGCTGGTCGGCGACATGTCCAGCCTGCAACCCGGCGCCCGTAACGTCGCCATCGGCTCCCGCTTGCAGCAGAACCTCGGCATCCGGGTGGGCGACACGATCACCATCATCAATCCGCAGGGCCGCCCGACGCCGTTCGGCACCGTGCCGCGCCAGATCGGCTACACTGTCACTGCGGTGTTCGAGGTTGGCCTCTATGACTTCGACGAGCGCTTCGTGGTGATGCCCATCCCTGAGGCGCAGACGCTGCTGATGATCGGTGATTCCATTTCCATGATCGAAGTGCAGACCGAGGATGCGGACCGCGTCACCGAGATACTCGCGCCCGTCGCGGAAAGCCTTTCTGGCCGCGCCGTGGTGACGGGCTGGCAGGACATGAACGCCAGCCTGTTCGAGGCCTTGCAAGTGGAGCGGGTTGCCATGGCCTTTGCGCTGGGCATCATCGTGCTGGTGGCGGCCTTCAACATTCTGTCCTCGCTGGTGATGCTGGTGCGATCGAAGACGCGTGACATCGCCATCATGCGAACCATGGGTGCGACGCGACGAAGTCTGCTCAAGATATTCGTCACCACCGGTTCCATCGTCGGCGTGATCGGCACCCTGTCGGGCGTCTCACTCGGCCTGCTGGTGCTGCTGTTCCGCCAGCCCATCGTGGAAGGGATCAGCACTGTCTTCGGTGTGGAATTGTGGGACCCCTCCGTGCGCTTCCTGACAGAACTGCCTGCGCGGACCGACCCGATAGAGGTGATTGTCATCGCAGGGGCAGCCATGGGCCTCTCGTTCCTCGCCACGCTCTACCCGGCGTACCGTGCGTCGAACACCGATCCAGTCGAGGTCCTGCGTTATGAATAGTCCGGCACCCGTCATTGCCCTGCGCAACCTGACGCGCAGCTTCGAACAGGGCGGCGTGCGTATCGACGTGCTGCGCGGCGCGAACCTGGAAATCGCGCCGGGAGAGATCGTGGCGCTGCTCGGGCCCTCGGGTTCGGGCAAGTCAACGCTGTTGCAGGCCGTCGGCCTGCTGGAGGGCGGGTTCTCGGGCCAGATCCAGCTTGCAGGCACCGAGGCGAGCGATCTTGATGCCGCCGGGCGCACGACCTTGCGCCGCGAGCACCTGGGCTTCGTCTACCAGTTCCACCACCTGCTCCCCGATTTCAACGCGCGCGAAAACGTTGTGCTTCCCCAGCTGCTACTCGGCACGAAACGCAAGGATGCCGAGGCAAGGGCGGACGAGTTGCTGACCGCTCTCGGGCTGGAGCACCGACTCGATCACCGTCCCAGCCAGCTATCGGGCGGCGAACAGCAGCGCGTTGCCGTGGCACGCGCGCTGGCGAACCGGCCAAAGCTGGTGCTGGCGGACGAGCCGACCGGCAACCTCGACGAGAAAACCTCCGACCGCGTCTTGTCCGAATTCCTCGACCTGGTGCGCGGGCAGGGTAGCTCTGCTCTCGTCGCCACCCACAACGAGCGGCTCGCTGCGCGCATGGACCGGGTGGTCCGCCTGCATGACGGGCGCATCGAATAGGGAAACTCGCGGGCGGCACGGGCGTTGATCGGATAAAGGAGGAATATTCCATGACCGACCATCCCAGCACTTATAGAGCAGAAGACACGCACCGCCCCGGCATCCAGTGGGACGACCGCGCCTTCCTGCACCATGTCGGAGACGGCGGCGGCGTGCTGGATGGCGCGAAGTCCATTCGCGACGGCACCTTCGCGGACATGATCCGCCACATCATGATGATGCCGGAAGACAGCCAGAAGAATTACTACATCCAGAAAGCCGGCGACCGGAAGTTCGAGTATCAGGAGATCGTCAATCTCTACAACAGTGAGAACTTTCCGCGCGGCGATTGACTTGCCGGACGGGCGGTGGGGAGCGGGTCGTAAATTCGGTCTCGTCTACCGCCCAAGGTCCGGGTAACTTTCCTATGGTCCCTCGGGGATAGATCGCACAACTGTTTACCGAGGAACTGCCTTGCTCGAAGCGCTGAACACCTGGATCCTTGCGCAGGGCGCGCAGTACAACGTGAATCCCTATATTTTCGGGGCGATCTACATAGGTGCGATCCCGTTCTTCTTCGCTTCCATCGCATGGCTGGTGAAACGGGCGAGGGCCGGGCGCTCCACTGTTGCGCCCACGATGCTGGCCGGCTTCTTCTTCGTGTCTGCCTATCTTTATCTCGCCGTTTTCGGACAGGACATCCCTGTATGGGTGTGGATTTTCCTTGCGGCCCTGATCGCTTACGGCGCATGGTCAACCATCCGCGACACCCGCCGGAAAATCGCCGCTGCAAAAGCCGACGATGCGGGGGACAGCGCGGCCTGATCGCTTGGCGAATCCGGTGCAAATGCGCATACTGCGCCGATGCCGTTTTCGCCTTTCGTCCCCCTTCGCGTGCTTTCCAGTTACTCCATGCTGGAGGGCGCGATCGATCCCAAGGCAATCGCAAGGCTGGCGAAAGAAAAGGGCTTTCCTGCCATCGCTATCTGCGATCGCAATGGCCTCTACGGCTCCAGCATGTTCGCCGGGGCCTGCAAGGGTGAGGGCATCCAGCCAATCGTGGGTACTTTGCTGGGCGTGCTGGCGGACGATGGTGAGACGGTCGACCACCTGCCCCTGTTCGCGCAGGACGAGGATGGCTGGAACAACCTGTGCCACCTCGTCTCCGCCGCGCACCTTGATCGACCGCTGGAACGCATCCCGCACGTCGGCATAGGGGAGTTCGAAGGACATACCGATGGCCTAATCGCGCTGAGCGGAGCGAGCGAAGGGGCGATCACACGCCTGCTGGCCAACGGCAAAGAGCGCAAGGCGCACGAGCTGGCGGATCGGCTTTCCGCCCTGTTCCCGACGCGCTTCTACATAGAGTTGGCCCGGCGCGGCAACACGGTGGAGGAAGCGGCGGAAGAGGGACTGATAGACCTTGCCTACGCGAAGAGCCTGCCGCTCGTCGCCACCAACCCCGCCAATTTCGCAGAACCGCACATGCACAGCGCGCACGACGCGATGTTGTGCATCGCGCACTCGAGCCAGATCGACAGCGAAGACAGGCCCACCTCCAATCCGGAAGCCTACGTCAAGTCGGCATCGGCGATGGAAGAGCTTTTCGCCGACCTGCCCGAAGCGACTCAGAACACGCTGGTCATCGCCCAGCGCTGTGCATTCGCCCCACCACGCCGCACGCCGATCCTGCCTAGCCTTGCGGGCGATCTCGAAGGCGAGGAACGGATGCTGGAGGAGGATGCGCGCCGTGGACTCGCCGCGCGTTTGGAACAGTACGGAGAGCTCTCTGACGAGGAACTGAAGACTTATACCGACCGGCTCGACTACGAAGTCGGCATAATCAAGAACATGGGCTTTCCCGGCTACTTCCTGATCGTTGCGGACTTCATCAAGTGGGCAAAGGCGCAGGGGATTCCGGTTGGTCCAGGCCGTGGTTCGGGTGCCGGTTCGCTGGTCGCATGGGCGCTGACGATTACCGATCTCGACCCCATTCGCCTCGGCCTGCTGTTCGAGCGTTTCCTGAACCCCGAACGCGTATCCATGCCCGACTTCGACATCGACTTCTGCGAAACCCGGCGCGGCGAGGTTATACGCTATGTGCAGGAGCGGTACGGCAAGGACAAGGTCGCCCAGATCATTACCTTCGGCAAGATGAAGGCGCGCGCCGTGCTGCGCGACACGGGCCGCATCCTTCAAATGCCCTATGGCCAGGTGGACCGGCTCACCAAGATGGTGCCCAACCACCCGACAGATCCGTGGACCTTGCCGCGCACGCTGAACGGTGCCGCCGATTTCAAGCGTGAGTACGACAACGACAATCAGGTCAAGCGATTGGTCGATCTGGCAATGAAGCTGGAAGGCTATCCGCGCAATTCCTCAACCCACGCGGCCGGTGTTGTGATCGGGGATCGACCGCTCAGCCGGCTGGTTCCGCTCTACCGCGATCCGCGCTCGGACATGCCGGTGACGCAGTTCGACATGAAGCACGTGGAGGATAGTGGGCTGGTGAAGTTCGACTTTCTTGGCCTGAAGACGCTTTCGGTCCTGCGCAAGGCGGTGGACCTGCTCAAGCGGCGCAACATTACCATCGATCTCGATACGCTGGCGTGGGATGATCCCGGCGTGTTCGACCTGCTCAAGCGCGGTGATACCGTGGGCGTGTTCCAGCTGGAATCGGAAGGCATGCGCCGCACGCTGACGGCGGTGAAGCCGACCAAGTTTGAGGACATCATCGCGCTCGTGTCGCTCTACCGGCCCGGCCCGATGGACAACATCCCCAGCTTCGGCAAGCGCAAGGCGGGCGAGGAAGAGATTGTCTACCCGCACGAGAAGCTCGCGGGCATCCTGGAAGAGACCTACGGCATTTTCGTCTACCAGGAACAGGTCATGCAGGCCGCGCAGATCCTTGCTGGATACTCGCTCGGGGACGCAGACCTGCTTCGCCGCGCGATGGGCAAGAAGATCCAGGCCGAAATGGACGCTCAGCGCCTGCGCTTCTGCGAAGGGTGCAAGGAAGTCAGCGGAATCGAGAAGGACGAGGCGAATCGCCTGTTCGATTTGATCGACAAGTTCGCCGGCTACGGTTTCAACAAGTCACACGCTGCCGCTTACGCCTTGCTCAGCTACCAGACGGCCTGGCTAAAGGCGCATTATCCGGAAGAGTTCTACGCTGCTTCCATGTGCTTCGACATGCACCAGTCGGAGAAGCTCGCCGTGTTCGTGGACGATGCACGGCGTAACGGCGTCGACCTGCTGCCCCCAGACATCGCCCGGTCCGAAGCAGAATTCTGCGTCGAGGAGACCGACACCGGCCATGCCGTTCGCTATGCGCTGGCTGGCATTCGAAACGTCGGCGAGCGGGCGATGGAAATGGTAGTGGCGGAGCGCGAGGCGCACGGCCCGTTCGAAAGCCTGCAGGATGTGTTCAAGCGCCTGCCCGCAGGTTCGATGAACCGCAAGCAGCTCGAAGGCCTGGCAGGCGCGGGCGCGTTCGACAGGTTCGAGCCGAACCGCGCGAAAGTGCTGGCGAACGCCGACATGCTGCTTGCAGTAACCGATGCCGCCAATCGCGATCGCAGCAGCGGGCAAGCAGGGCTTTTCGGCGGAGAGGACGATGCGGAGCCGGACCTGCGGCTGGTGGAGGCAGAGGCCTGGCCAAGGTCGGAGCAGATGAATGTCGAGAAGGACGTATTCGGGTTCTATTTCGCTGCCCATCCGGTGCAGGAATTCCGTGAGGTCGCTTCCGCGAACGGCGCGCGCAGCTATGCCGCGCTGATGGAAGGCGGGGTCGACGGCGGACGGGCGCCCGCGGTGATGGCCGCCATGGTCGAAAGTGTAAACAAGGGCCGCACGAAGCGCGGGGCCGAGTTTATCCGCGCTGATTTCTCCGATTCATCGGGCCAGTTCAGCGCTGCCTGTTTCGAGGAATCGCTGGTCGACAGCTTCGTGCAGTGGGCGCAGGACGGAACTTGCGTGCTGCTGAACGTCGAGCTTGATTCACCCAATCCCGACGATCCGCCACGCGTCACAGTCCGCGGGGCGCGTCCGCTTTCGGAAGTGAAGAGCTCGGCCAAGATGCAATTGACGGCCGACGTGCACCAGCCCGATGCTATTGCCGCACTCGCGGAAATGCTGGAGATTGGCCGTGCCGGTCATGGCGAAGTCGTGTTGCACCTGCGTCTCGGCGAGGAACACGAGCCGAAGATGCTTCTGGGAAGCGACTTCAAGCTCGGTGGTGACATGGTGGACAGGTTGTCCGCCATTCCCGGCCTCAGTAATGTTGCACTGACGCCCATTCGCGGGGTTGGTCACCTGCGGCTCGTCGCCTGATCTTGCACGATACCGCAAGGGCGCGGCGGAGGCCTCTTCGCTGACAGCGCAAACAGAAAGGGCCGGGATTGCTCCCGGCCCTTTTCGTTGTTCGGTCCTGTGTGGACTTACATGCCCGAGCCCGGACCGTAAGTGATTTCCACGCGGCGGTTCTGCAGTTCGCGCACGCCGTCTGCGGTGGGCACGCGGGGCATGCTTTCGCCGAAGGCTTCGCTGGAGATGCGACCGCCCGGAATGCCGCGACCGGTGAGGTATTCGCGGACCGAGGCGTTACGACGCTCTGCCAGACCCATGTTGTACTCGACCGAGCCGGAGCGGTCGGTGTGGCCGGCCAGCATGATGGCTGCGGTACCGCAATCGCCGTAGGCGGTGATGGCGGAGTTGAGCACGGTTGCTGCTTCCGGAGTGATGGTGGACTCGTCCCAATCGAAGAACACGATGTAGGGGCCCTG
>NZ_QYOS01000015.1 GCF_003605195.1 Aurantiacibacter odishensis
CCGCCGCCATCGGGCCAGCGCTGGGTGACTTTCTTGGCCTTGGTCCAGAACCTGAGGCCTTCCATGCCGTACTGGTCCGCATCGCCAAAGCCGCTGCGCTTCCAGCCGCCGAAGCTGTGGTAGCTCACCGGCACCGGGATCGGCACGTTGATGCCCACCATGCCCACGTTTACGCGGTGCGCGAACTCGCGCGCGGCGTGGCCGTTGCGGGTGAAGATGGCAACGCCGTTGCCGTACTGGTGCTCGCTCGGCAGCTTGAGCGCGTGCTCGAAATCGTCGGCGCGCACGATCTGGAGGACGGGACCGAAGATCTCTTCCTTGTAGCTTTCCATGTCCGGGGTCACGCGATCCAGCAGGGTCGGGCCGACAAAGAAGCCGTTCTCGTGGCCCTGCAGCGAAAAGCCGCGCCCGTCGATCACCACTTCGCTGCCCTCGGCCTCGGCGGTGTCGATCCACTTCTCGATCCGCGCCTTGTGCTCGGGCGTGACGACCGGGCCGTAGTGCGCTTCGGGATCGTTCGACACGCCGACGCGCAGCGCGTTGATCGCGGGGATCAGCTTTTCCTTCAGGCGCTCCGCCGTCTGTTCGCCCACCGGCACCACCACCGGCAGCGCCATGCAGCGTTCACCCGCAGAGCCGAAGGCCGCGCCGGATAGGTCGTTCACCACCTGGTCGAGATCGGCATCGGGCATCACGATACCGTGGTTTTTCGCTCCGCCCATGGCCTGCACCCGCTTACCAGCGGCCACGCCGCGGTTGTAGACATAGTGCGCGATATCGCTGGAGCCGACGAAGCTGACGGCGGCGATATCCTGATGGTCGAGGATGGCGTCGACCATTTCCTTGTCGCCGTGGACGACCTGCAGCAGCCCCGCGGGCGCGCCCGCTTCCACGAACAGTTCAGCAAGCCGCACCGGCACGCTGGGATCGCGCTCGCTGGGCTTCAGGATGAAGGCGTTGCCCGCCGCGATCGCCATGCCGAACATCCACATCGGGATCATGGCGGGGAAGTTGAACGGCGTGATGCCTGCGCCGATGCCAAGCGGCTGGCGCATCGAATAGACGTCGATGCCCGGCCCTGCGCCGTTCGTGTATTCGCCCTTCAGCGCCTGCGGGATGCCGCAGGCGAATTCGATCACTTCCAGCCCGCGCTGCACGTCGCCGTGCGCGTCGTCCACCACCTTGCCGTGTTCGCTGGACAGAAGCTCGGCCAGTTCCTGCTTGTGCTTTTCCACCAACCGCTTGAATTCAAACATCACGCGGGCGCGGCGCTGCGGGTTGGTGGCGGCCCATTCGGGCTGAACCTTCTTTGCCTCTGCTATCGCGGTGTCGAGCAGCGCGGCATCGCCCAGCGCGACCTGCGCCTGCACTTCGCCCGTCGACGGGTTCCAGATATCGTGCTTGCGCCCGCCATTACTGGCATGGGCCTTCCCGGCTATGAAATGATCGATTTGTCGCATTCTCACCACTCGATTGTTGTTCGCATCGATGATGTCAGGCAGAAATGACGCAGGCAAGGAACAGATTTGCAGGAGTGAGCTGCATTTATGCAGGTGGAGAACTGGAACGATTTGCGCGTTTTCCTCGCAGTCGCGCGCACAGCCCGCTTGAAGAACGCAGCGCAATTGCTGCGGATCGACAGCACCACCGTAAGCAGGAGACTGCGAAGGCTTGAGCGCGCGCTCGGTCAGCGACTGCTAGAGCAAACCAACGAAGGGCAGGTATTAACCCAGCACGGTGAAAGGCTTCTGGCGAGAGTGGAGCGCATGGCCGAGGAGGCGACGGGCGTCTATCAGTCTCAAGGCAACCCGCACACCTTGGGCGGACAGCTTCGCCTCAGTGTTTCGGAGGGGTTCGGCAGTTGGTTCGTGGCCCCAAGGCTTGCCCAGCTTTGCAGCGATCATCCCGAACTGACGATCGAGTTGGTTGCGAGCAGCGGTTTTCTCAGTCCGTCCAAGCGTGAAGCCGATATCGCGATCATGCTTTCTCGGCCGAAGGCAGGGCCGCTGATTGCTAGAAAACTCGCCGACTATTCTCTCAAGCTCTATGCGCGCCCATCCTATCTTGATGACGCAGGACATCCGACTGCCGCGCAAGATCTCACCCGTGGTCATCGCTTGGTGGGGTATATCAGCGACCTACTCTACGCTCCCGAACTGGACTATCTGAAAGAGATCCACCCGGATTTGTTCGCCACAGTTCAGTCTTCAAGCATCAACGCTCAGATGCGTCTTATCGCGGCTGGCGCGGGTATCGGAGTACTGCCGTGCTTCATGGGGGACCGCGAGAAGACGATCGTGCGCGTCCTTCCAGAAATCAGCATAAGTCGCAGCTTCTGGATTGTCACTCACCGCGACAACCACAGGCTCGAGAAAATTCGATACGTCAGCGAATGGCTCACCAAAAACGTGGCTGAAGGGCGCGACATTCTGGTGATGGACTAGCGCGATCTGATGCCGATGAAAGCTGTAACGGCGTTGGCACGGATGCACGTTTATCAGGTGCCCTTGAATTCCGGCTCCTTCTTTGCCCTGAAACTCGCAATAGCGTTCTGGCAATCGTGTGTATCTCCGCAGGCGCGCTGCGCAGCAGTCTCCAGTTTCAAAACTTCCTCATAAGATAAAGAAACCGCCTGCCGCAGCGTCTTTCGGATTTGAGCATAGGCCACTGTCGGTCCGTGCGCGAGGCGCCTGGCCAAGGCGAAAGCTTCGTCCTTCAACTGATCGGAACGGGTAACGCCGTAGATCATCCCCCAGCTTTCCGCTTGCTTCGCGTGAATTCTCTCCGCCAGCATCAAAGCCTGTGTTGCTCTCGCGAGGCCGGTCAACCTTGGCAACAACCAACTCGCCCCGGCATCAAGCGCCAAGCCGACCTTGGGAAATGCGAAAAGGAAGAATCCGTCTTCGGCGACCAGGACGAAATCGCCAGAGAGCGCGAGGGACGCCCCAGCCCCCGCCGCAGCCCCATTCACTGCCGTGACAACGGGAACATCGAGATCAGCGAGTTCACGCATCAGAGGATTCACGGCCTCATCAAGGCCGCGCTGCAACACTTCACCGAAACCCGACTTCCCCGCTCCATCCATGGTAAGGTCACCGCCCGAGCAGAAGCCTTTCCCATCCGCGCAGATCAACAAGGATCGAGCATTTCCAAGTTTGCCCAGCGCCGCACGCATCGCATCTGCCATTTCCCAGGAGAGGGCATTTCTGGTGCGCGGATCCGAGAGTGTCAGGATCGCCACTGAATCGACAATCTCAAATTTTACCAAACCGTGATCCATGCCAGTTCCTCAATGGTGAATTCTCGCCTCATGCCCACTCCCTCAGCGGCAATAACTTTCGCCGAGTAACGCATGAGGAGATCATGGAATCTTTTATCGCAGCGCCGCTGCCAGAGCACATTCGATCAATTGATCCACACATGCAAATTGCGATATAAAAAACATTCATGATTGTTTTATCTTACGGCTTTGGTATGGTCAGTCAACTTGCTTGGAGAAGGGTACAATGGACGCGGTCGAAACTGCTCAGATCAAGGATCGGATGAAATTTGAAGCAGCGCGGAAGTCTCCTCCGGAGGATTTCCCGCAGCTGCCACCGATTCCCGCAGGGCGCTACACCGACCCCAAGTTCCTGAGACTCGAACGTGAACTGGTGTGGAAGCGGGCATGGCTTTACGCGTGTCACGCAGACCAGATAGCGAATCTCGGCGATTGGATGCTCGTCCGGAACACCGGCTCACCGGTCATCGTCCTGCGCGATCTCTCCGGTGATTTCAAAGCGTTCTACAACACCTGCCAACATCGCGGCGCTCCGCTCGTGACAGAGGAATCCGGCAACGGCAGGGGATTTGTGTGTGGTTATCACGGATGGTCCTACACGCTGGACGGGAAACTGACGGCAGTTCGGGACAAGCGAGATTTCACGGATCTCGACTTCTCCTGCCATTCGCTCAAGCCACTGCGTTGCGAGACGATCGGCAAGCTTGTCTTCATAAACGAGGATGCCGAAGCAGAACCGCTACGTGAACACTTGGGGCCGATGGCAGGCGAACTCGAACAATACCAGTTCGAGAAACTCGATTTCGTGGAAAGCCGGTCTTACGAGGTAGAATGCAACGTCAAGGTCCTGATCGACGCGTTCCTCGAGGTGTATCACTTGAAATCGATCCACCAGAAGTCGGTGGACCGCTTTCTCGATCACCGCGGAATGACAGCATCGCTGTGGCCAAATGGCCATTCGCGAATGGTCACACCGAACAAACGCCCCGACTGGCAGGATCCCGGTACGATCGGAATGCCGAAGGTTGACGGCGTTACCGAAATACCTCGCGACAACAACGTCAGTTACATGATCTATCCAAACTTTGTGATGCCACCTTCCGATAGCGGTATTCCCCTATTGCAGTTCTGGCCGACCGGCGATCGCACGTGCCGCGTCGTGTCTACCTGGATCGCGCCGGATCACGATCCGGAAAAGCCTCATCCGAAATGGGAAGAACGCGCAGCAAATTGGGAGCGAATCTTGTACGAGGACCTGCAATTCGCGCCGCAAATTCAGGAATCGCTGCAGTCACCAGGGTTCGTCGGCATGCCCTTGAATTATCAGGAAAGACGCATCTACCACTGGCATGAAGAGCTGGACCGCCGGATCGGCGCAAATCGCATTCCGGAAGGTCTGGCAGTAGAGAAGGTGCTTTCACCATGGGTGGAGGCATGACCAGAATGGACCGCGTAGGCCGCGAACCATCCGCCGGTCAGAAGTTCGGCTTCACAGATGAAGAGCTGGCAACGATGTCTACGGTCTATCGTGACGGGCTGCTTGATGGAAAGGTGGTTGTGGTCAGCGGCGGAGGGTCCGGAATCGGCAAGGGTATCGCATTCCTTTGCGCGCGCCTGGGCGCGCAGGTCGTGATCTGCGGCCGTACAGAGGAAAAGCTGGTAGCGGCTTGTACCGCAATGGAAAAGGCAGCCGCTCGAAGGCCGCTGCACATACCCATGTCCGTTCGCGAGCCCGAGCAGGTCGACGAATTCTTCGACAAGGTGTTCGACAAGTTTGGCAAGGTCGATCACCTTATCAACAACGCTGGCGGGCAATTCCCTCAGAACGCCATCGATTTCAGCCGCAAAGGTTGGCAATCGGTGATTGACCTCAATCTCAACGGCACCTGGTGGATGACGCAGACGCTGGCGCAGAAATGGCGCGAGGCGGGAGTGCCGGGCAATGTCATCAGCATCGTCGCGAACGTAGAGCGCGGCATGCCGCAAGCTGCACATACCTGTGCTGCGAGAGCAGGTGTAATCTATCTTTCGAAGACGCTGGCAACCGAGTGGGCACCCCTCGGAATCAGAGTTAATTGCGTGGCACCCGGCGTCATCGAGAGCGAAGGCTTCCGGGTTTACCCTCCGGAAGCGCTCGCGCGTTTTCACGATGCGAACCCCATGAAACGCCGCGGCAACGTTTGGGATATTGCTGAAGCTTGCGTCTATTTGATGGCCCCCTCCGCTGATTTCATCACCGGAGAGTTGCTTGTCATCGATGGTGGTCAGGCCCAGAACGGCGCAGTCTGGCCAGCAGGCAGGCCAGACTGGTTCGGCGGCGTTCATTCCGACCGGTCCTGATAAAGAACTTCTGGGACGTTCGGACCGACTGATCTCTGCCGCGTCCGCCAGTAAGCGTCGGGAAGCGAATTACTTCCCTTCCAGTTCTTCGAGATAGTCTTCCCGAAGACGGAATTTCTGAATCTTCGATGTCGACATCGGCCATTCGCTCACGAAGCGAATGGCCCGCGGCAGCTTGAAGTTCGCGATCTTGCCCCGACAGTGATCGATCAACTCCTGCTCGCTTGCTTCCTTGCCCTTGGCGAGCTCGATGAAGCCAACCGGCACTTCGACGTACCGATCGTCCGGAATGCCCACGATCTGCGCTAGCTTGACGGCATCGTGCGATTGCAGCGCGTTCTCGATTTCAGCCGCCGCAACATTCTCTCCACCAACCTTGAGCATGTCCTTGGTCCGGCCATGGAACATGATCGTGCCATTCTCATCCAGGGATCCAATGTCCCCGGTGTGCAGCCAGCCGTCCCGAATGCAATCTGCGGTCTTTTCAGGCGAATTGTAGTAACCGTCGAGCATATTGGGGCCACGGGCACAGATTTCGCCACGCTCGCCGGTACCGCATTCTTTCCCCGTTTCCATGTCGACAATACGAACTTCCCACTCGTCCAGCGGAACGCCAAGGCGGGTCGTGCGGCTCTCGAGGCTCTCGTCCAGACGGCTGGTGCAGATCGTGCCTGCAGCTTCGGTAAGGCCAAAGGTGCCGACATGGGTAATGGAGGGCATGGCCTTGATCATCGCGTCCTTGATCCAGGCCGGCTGAACCGCGAAGTTGCTGTTCATCAGCCGCATCGTCGAAAGGTCGGTCTGGCTGAACTTCTCATGCGAAATCAGGTCCTGCATGATTGTGACAAAGGTAGGATAAGCGATAGTCGCGCCTTCCCGTTCCAGCATTTCCAGCGCCGTCCCCGCATCGAAATAGGACACGGTCAGATATGCTCCACCTGCGTCGAGGATCATCATCATCGGCAGGATGCCGGCGATATGATAGATCGGAAGTGGAGACCAGACCTTGTCCTCCCCGGTTACCTCATAACGCCTGCCAAGATTACGGCTGTTGCCCACGATTGCACGATTGCTGATGACGCAGCCCTTCGGCTCTGAAGTTGTCCCCGAGGTATAAAGGATCAGCGCAGTATCGGCGGGCTTCACTTCATCGACGCAGCGGTCGATCTCTTCCGCATTCACCTTTCTTGCAAATGCCATGGCATCGCGTTTTGCGACTACGCCCTTGCCGCACTCGTCCTCGAGACAGATTACCTGTCTCAGCGAGGGCGCTTCGGGCAAGTCAAGAGAGAGAGGATCGTTCGCTTTCGCGAGCGACGGCAGCGCGGAATGCAGGCGCTCTTCGAAGTTCAGCGAACTGGAGACTTCACCTGTCGTGACGAGAACGCGCAAGCCGGCATCCTTAACAAGATACGCCAGCTCGCCGGGTTGATACCTCGCGTTGATCGGAACGGTGACGGCGCCAAGAAGCGCGCAGGCCGCAAGAACTTCGACGAATTCAGGGCACGTCGGCAGAAGTATTCCCACATGGTCTTGCCGATCGACTCCGAGCGCCGCCAAGGTACGCGCCCAACTCGTTGCCGCGCCGTAAAGTTCCTCGTGCGTGAGCCTGGAATCGGGAAACACCAGAGCATCACGATTTCCAACGGAATGCGCTTTCTCGCGCAGGATCGACCCGATCGTGAACTTACCTTCAGTCATTTTTCTCTCCGGAAACGCGATTGGCAACGTCTTCGTTGTCCTTCAAAGTTCGCGCAGCAATGTTGATCTATCTCCGTCCCAATCGTCGGCCGCCTTGCGGATCGCCGAGAAGAACGCGGTTATGGCTTTTCCGTGCTCGAGGATTTCGACCATGTGGCCGAAGGCACCGCGAGTATCGACGTAACAGAACCTGACACCTGCGAAACTGCCACTACTGGCGATCTCGAAACCCTGGTCGGTGTAACGCGCCAGTTCAGCCTCGAAATCTTCCGCCATCGTCGCAACATGGTGCATCGCTTCCGCTCCGGGTGCCACACTGTCGCGGTAGCAGGAGGGCTGGTCGTCATGCTGTTGCACGAGTTCGATCTGGATTGGGCCCGCCTGAGCGATCGCAGTCGAGAAGTCGACAGGCCCCGGATTGCCCCGATAGACGGGATCGCTGATCGCAATATGCCGGTTCACCAGAAAAGGGCCTAATCCCATGCTGCGGTTCCAGCGAATTGCCGCGTCTTCCAGATCGCGGACGACCCAGGACATCTGGAAAATGGCAGCCGGAGACAAATGCTCGCTCATTGAAAACCCTCTGTCGCAGTAGCGATATGCCATATCTTAGCACCACCACGCACGGTGTAAACATACAGGCATGATTGTTTTTTTGTGTTTGAGTGCTAGGACGCTTGGGAAACGAAAGGTTACGCATGTCAAATCGGCCCCATCGCAAATTCGAAGATCTGAAAGTGGGGGAAGAACGCGTTTCTCCTCCGCGGACGGTAACGGAAGACGAGATCGTTCATTTCGCGAGACAGTACGATCCCCAGTGGTTCCACGCTGACCCTGAAGCAGCGCGAAAATCCAGTTTTGGTGAGGTTGTCGCAAGCGGCGTACATGTACTGGCGGTCTGGCGACAACTCGATCACCTGATCAACAGCGATATCGATTTCGTTTGCGGTATCGGGTTTGACACTTTTCGCCTGAAAAACGCCCTTCGCCCTGGAGATACGGTCTACGCAAGGTCGCGCATCCTTTCACTCGAACGATCACGAAGCGGAAAGCCTCGCGGTACCGCGGTAACGTATTATGAACTCATCAATCAGAACGACGAAATCGTCTTGCATTTCGAAAGCATCAATCTGGTACATGCACGCGAGACCTAGTTCGTCTGCAGATTGTCGTTCCATTTCAGCGCGATCGTCTCAGCCCTGCTTTTCGCATCTAGCATTTCCTTGGTCACGTCCTCTTCAGGACCAAAGGTCGGAGATACGTTAATCTGGTCGAGCCTTTCGATCCCGATAAAATTCAACCAGGTTTTCAGATAGGCGGACTGGAAATCCAGTGTTGCCATTTGCTCGTCCTTGCCAAATGGCATTGCGCTGGCGGCAATGATCACGGCTGGCTTCCCGCCGGCAAGCCCCACCACCCCGCCTTCGCGATCGTTCCGGAACGTCATTCCAGGCTGCGTAATCACATCTACCAGATGTTTGAGCGCATAGGGTACGCCGAAATTCCACATCGGAGTACTGATGATGTAGGCATCGAAGCGCAGGAACTCCTCGCAAAGGTTCTGGATTGCTGCCCAGGCAGAGACATGTTTTTCGGGCACTGCATTACCCATGATGAGATCGTATCGCGCTTCGATCATGCCCGTTCCAAGTGGCGGCAGGTCCATCTCCCAAACAGGCCACACGGTCACCGAGGTATCTTCGTGAAGGCACTCGATGAACCGCTGCGCTACAGGCCGCGAGCGGGATCGTTCATCCCGCGGGCTCGCATCTATATGCAACAGGTTCATTTTGACTCTAGAGGAGGATCGAGCCGCTCATCGAGGTCGACCGCGATACCTTCGTCCGTTTCTGCACATTTCCAGGCCTTGATGGGCTTGTCGGTAAGGTCACCCTTCGGACATCCGTTGCGAAGATCGAACCGCAAGCCATGCAAGGGACAGAAAATGAAGACCTTGCGCACCTTGCCCTCAGCCAGTTCCTGATACGCATGGCTGCAACGGTTCTCCACCGCGAAGACGCCATGATCCGTGCGGACCAGCAGAACTTGCTCGCCTCTGTGAGCGACGACGAAAGTGCCGCCCTGCGGCACCTCGTCAGAAGATGCTATGACTTCGAGCGCCATGTCAGCGCCTCTGATCGAAACGTCGGCCGACCATCGCACTGGCAATATTCGTCTTCTGAATATCGATAGCGCCGCCAGCAATTCCCCAGCCCCATGCATCGCGCATGCGGCGCTCCATCGGAAACTCCTTGCTGTAGCCGTAGGCTCCCATCAACTGCACCGCGTTACCGGTAACCTCGCGAGAGATCGAATTGGCGAAGCATTTGGCGACGGAACTGTCCTGAATGGATGGAATTCCGTCCTCGGCGTTGGATGCAGCCCTCCAGATCAGCAGGCGTGCGGCGTCGACGTTCATCTGCATTTCGGCCAGCTTCAATTGCACCGCCTGGAAATCGACGATCGGTTTGCCGAATTGTTTGCGCTCCTGCACATACTCCAGCACGTCTTCCAGTGCACCCGATGCCTGTGCAAGCGACATGGTGGCGTTTCCGCACCGCTCCAGATCGAAAGCTTCCATCAGCTTGCGAAAGCCGCCGGCCGGGACGATCACGTTCTCTGCAGGGACGCGACAATCATCGAAATTGAGGTCGGCTGACGGGATTCCGCGAAAGCCCATCAATTGCTCATTCGGTCCAAAGCTGAGCCCTGGCGTGTTCGCGTCAACGAACACTGCGCCGATACCCTTGGCCCCGCGATCCTCCGACATACGACAGTATACGACGTATCCATCTGCATGCCCGCCGCCCGAACACCAGCGCTTCGTTCCGCTGATTACGACATCGTCACCGTTCCGCACCGCTTTCGTGGAAAGGTCTGTCAAAGCGCTGCCGGCGTCCGGTTCCGACATGCTAACCGCGACAACCATGTCACCGCTGCACACGGCAGGGACGACGCGCTGTTTCAACGCGTCGGAGCCAAACTTTTCGATCGCCCGAACCGGGCCCACACAGGACTCGAAGACCGGAAAGGCTACGGCAGAGGAAATCTTGCCGAACTCTTCCAGCACTATCAGCGCTTCGAGATTGCCCAGGCCCATTCCGCCAAGCTCTTCCGGCACATTCATGCCGAGAAAGCCCAGCTCCGCGTATTGCTTCACCAGTTCACGGCTTGGCGGGGCGTTGTCCGCTTCGAGTTTTCCAGCGACATCCGGAAGGGTTTCTCGCGCAAACCTGCGAGCGGCTTCCTGAAGCTCGCGTTGATCATCGGTAAGGGAAAAATTCATCGGTGCTCCCGGTGTCTCGCAGGCTCGCCATTGGCCGAACCATGAATTATGATTGCTTCTCGAAAACGAGCAGGACGTTGCCTGGCAAATGGAAGTAGAGACCATACCCGCTGTTGGCGATGAGGTGCCCGTTGTAGATGGCAGGTCCAGGGCCGCTCATTCCACCGCCAGTCCCCTGTTGGCCGGTAACGGTCATCACGGGGCGACGCGTGTCGTATGACCAAAGCACGCGGCCATCACGGCTGTCGTATGCGCGCAAGCGTCCATCCAGATGTCCAGCGATTACCGCTCCGGGGATTGCCGTAGCTGCGGCCGATATGCCCGGATCGCAGAACTCCTCCCCGTCGCAGATATCGTTGGCATGGTTGCGCCACTGGATGTCGCCTGTAGCGGCATCCACGGCATGTATGCCCGCTCCGTTGATGGATGCATCGTAGACGCGGCCGTCGTGCGTATCCTCAAGGTCCGCGATGGGCACGAAGATGCGCTGTCCCTGGCGAGCCATGCCGAAATGCACGCCGCCTTGCGTACCGCCATGGCCTAAACGCGTTTGCCAGACGATTTCACCACTGTCGGGATCGACACCGTGAACCACGCCCGATTTCTGGCCGACAACGATAATGTCGCTGCCATCGTCCAAGGGCGTGAGAATTGCCGACGCAGCAATATCGAGATCCGGGCCGTCCTCTTCCGGACAATTTTCATTGCCCATCATGCAACCCACGTTCCAGGCGTCATTCCGTGTGAACTGGACTTGCCACACTTTACGCCCGGTGCGCGCATCTACTGCGAACAATGCGTCGCTGTTCTCATCTGCGGGCGAAGAATAGTTCTCACCCGACCCGAAATAGAAACGATCACGCTTCGCGTCATAGGTCGGACTGTTCCACACAGGGGCGCCCGACGGACCGAGAATCTCCGCCCCGGCGCTGGTAACGCCGTGCGAGACCGGCTCTTCGGGGACGGTATGGGTCTTCCACTGTCGTTCGCCCGTAGCCGGATCAAGCGCCACTACACTGCCCCTGAAGGTACAGCAGCTATAATTGGGATCTGCCGCCGACGTTACTTCGAGCGACGAGATGGGGACGACAAGGTGACCACCACCAAGGGTGGGCGTGCCGGTGATGGTCGCATTGGCATGGTCATCGACCTGCGTGCGCCACAATTCCTCGCCCGACATGGCATCGATGGCATAAACGCGGCCCAGGATATCCCCGAAATAGAGGCGCTCTTCGTCAGCGTCCGCGACGATGGCGGTGCGCACCTCCGCTCCCGCACGGTATGTCCATCGAGCGCATCCTTCCTCGAGGTCAAAGGCGTAGACCTTGCCCGATTGGCTGCCAACGAAAACGGTGTTCCAGCCTACCGCTGGCTGAGAACGGGCCCGGATCGCGCCTGGGAAGGCGAATGCCCATTTCAGCGTGAGGCTGCTTACCTCGTCGCCAGTCAGCCCCCCGATCTCCTCGGAAACGAAGCGCGAATTATCATGCCCCCAACCTACGCGAGCTGGCGGCGCAGCCTCTATCGGCATGGTTCTGTTTTCGCAGAATGGCGGAGGGGCAGGCGGCTGGTAATCGTCCAGTTCCGAGCGTACGAGATATTCCGCGATATACATCTGTTCTTCGTCAGAAAGATGCGCTGCCTGTTGCTGCATAATGCCATCGTGCATCGCGGACAGCACGACGTCGGGCTCCAGCATCTCCAGCCAGACCACAGCAGGCGCTTTCGGCGCGGCACCACTGTGACAGGCTAGGCAATTCTGCGCGAACAGTTGGCGGCCAGGATGGGTTTCCAAGTCTATCGGCTTACCAAGACGTGCCTGGAACTCGTCGGTTGATGCAACACGCTCAACCTCCTTTGACCCTGAGCTGGTGCCTGCATTCGTGCAGGCACCAGCCCCTACGAGGACGAGCAGTGCGCTCGCCAGCGACCCGAAGAAAGAGCTCTTAGTTGCCAAAGCTGAACCCCACTTCGACAGCGAAGAAGCGCGGCCGACCGAATTGGCTGTTCAGCCAGAGGCCCGCCACGTTTTGCGACGCCGTACGATAACGCTCGTCCGTCAGGTTCTGCCCGATCAGACGCACGTAGTATTTATCATCGATCTGGTTCAGCGTAATGGACGCATTCACCAGCGTCCGCGCATCGAGGAAGGTATTGCCGAGGGGATCATCGATCGCCTGCGTGTAGAGACTTCTGTCCTGGTAGGCGACGCTGCCATTGAAGACGAGCTCGTGTTCATTGAACACATCCGTGCGATAGGTGCTGTCGATCGTCCATTGCCATTCAGGCGCGCGGTCCAGCGGGGACGAAGACAGGTCATACCCCGCATTGGGGGCATCATATTCGCCATACCTTGCGTCCTGATAGCCGAGCACGCCGCGCAAAGTGAGGCCGTCAGTCGGCTCAGCCGTCATTTCAGCCTCGATGCCGGACACCTTGGCACTGGCCGCGTTAACGAAGATCGTTACCTGGTTGGGCGCGCCATTCACTACCAGCGGAACGTTGAGCTGCCGCTGAAGATCGTTGTACTTCACATGGAAGCCGGTGAGGTTGAACCGCAGGCGGTTATCGAACAGCTCTGCCTTGAAGCCAAGTTCGAAACTGTCGGCAGTCTCCGGATCTGTTGCCCGCGCCGCGGCAGCGAAGGCCGCAAGGTCGTCACCGAATGGAGCGAAGCCACCGATTTGATCGTTGAAGCCGCCAGCCTTGAAGCCATGGGATGCCGTCCCGTAGACATAGAAGTCGGGTGTCGCCTGATACCCCAGGCTAACACGCCAGGTCAGTTCTTCGGCGGAATCGTCAAGGCTGATTACACCTGCCGGGAAATTGTAGACACTCGCATCAAGCGCCTCGTCGATCGAGATGGAGGGATCGAACCCGCCTTCAAGCCCCGGAATGAAGGTTTGCTGACGTCCGAACCAGGTCTTGTCTTCCCACGTATAACGCAGGCCGCCCGTCAGGCTAAGAGCGGGCGTGATCTCGAAGGTACCTTCTCCGAACAGAGCAATGGATTCGGCCTCCTGCGCGTTACACAGGATGTATGGAGTGTCGTTCCAGTTTCCAAAAGGAAGGGGGCCACTGGTCAAGTCGAGGAAACCCAGGAGCTGCGAGACACAGAAGTCCGTGTCGTCCGTCTGGTAGAATGCACCAGCGATAAGATCGAATGGTCCGCCGAAATCACTCGAGAAGCGAAGTTCCTGCTGGAACGTTTCACGGTCATCGTCGCGCGTGGCGTCGAAAATCGAGAGCACTTCTCCGTTGTCCGCGATCGGAGCGTGCCCCGGATAGCTGTTCGGCAAACGTGAACGCTGACTGCGCCACCCTGTCACGGACGTGAGCGTACCGACATCGAACTCGATATCGATATTGGCATACAAACCGTCGACATCGATCCGCTGACCACGCCCCGCGAACAGCAGCGCGTCGTCGCGCAAGGTGATACCCGCATTGTCGAGCGGGTCATCGCTGTCGGGGTTGAAGAATCCGGTATTGAGAAGATCAGTCACGAACGGAGCATCGCCTGTGTAGCGGTAGTTTTCGTTGACGGACGGAACCGATTCCGAACGATCGCGCAAGAACTCGTACTGGAACAAGGCAGAGATATTGGACGTCGGCTCAACCAAGAGCTTGGCCCTCGCCGAATAGACTTCCGTACCGCCGATGCGGCTGCCATCGAGACACCCTTCGGCGCCATCAAACTGGCTTTCCACGAAACCCGCGACCGGGCCGAAGCACGCACCGTTGCGATAGTAACCGTCGCTCGTTTCAATCCCGCCAACAAGTCGCAGTGCAACCGCGTCGTCCACCAGCGGAATGTTGACCGCGGCCTTGGCACTGGCGGTGCCGAAGCTTCCGACGCGCCCTCGACCATCGAAGGAGAAGGTATCGATTTCAGGGCGAATGGTACGCACGGTTACCGCACCGCCGGTCGTATTCTTCCCGAAAAGCGTACCCTGCGGTCCGCGCAGCACCTCAATCTGGGCAACATCGAATGTATCGAGCAATTGTGTTTGCACACTGGGCACCACGAAATCGTCGACGAGCACGGCAACAGGCGGCTCGAAATAGACGATGATATTATTCTGCCCCACCCCGCGCATGGCGAAACTCGCCGCGTTGAAACCCGTGATGGTCTCCGCCGAGAAGTTGGGGACGAAAGTGGCGAGGCCGCCGATATCTTCGACGTTCGATTGCTGGATCAGCGTCTGATCGATCGCCGAGACCGCAATTGGCGTCGTTTGCAGATCGGAGTCCCTGCGCGTTGCGGTAACGATAATGCGCCCCACGCCAGAATCTTCGGTCTGTGTCGCCACACCTTCGCTGTCGTTCGCTTCGGTGACCTGATCCTGCGCCAGGGCTTGGACCGGAAACGCCGCGGTTACGAGCGCCGCCACCGCACTCCGCGTATACAGATTTGCTTTTTTCATCATAACTCTCCCTGCAACTTCACGCAGCGTTTCTGCTGGCCGCTATTCGGTTGACAGAGCCTTCCTGCCACAGCAAAATATAACAATCAATCATGATTGTTTTTTATCTGCGACTTTTTTGGAGAGCGTGGAAGGCATCGGGAGCAGCGATATGAACTTCGATTTTCGAAACTGGGATATTCACGTGGGAAAGCCCCATCCCTTCAATGCGGAGCGTCCGCGCCCCGACAACGGCACGAAAAGGCCCGATCCCTCAAGGTATCACGATCCTGCTGTGTGGCAGGCGGAATGGGATCAAGTCTTCACCAAGACCTGGCTGCTCGCAGGTGTCGAGAGCGATATTCCCGAACAAGGCGATTGGCTCCGATTTGAAATCGGCACCGAATCTTTTGTGATCGTCCGTCAGGAGGACGGCGGCATCAAGGCGTTCTACAATGTCTGCCCTCACAGGGGCAGTCAGATTGCCCTGGCGGATTTCGGTTCGGCGAACAGTTTCGTCTGTCCGTTCCACTCCTGGAAATTCGATCTCGAGGGCAAGAATGTCGCCATCACTGACAAGGAGACATTCCACCCGGATGTCTTGTGCCACGGCACCGATCTCACCGAAGTGCGCTGTGAAGCGACCGCGGGCCTCGTGTTTATCTCGATGAGCGATGATGTGATGCCCCTTGCCGAGTACCTCGGCGAAGTGGCCGACCATCTGGCCTTGTACGATATCGGCGAGATGGTTGTCGTTCAGCATAAGAAGTCTGACTGGGCAGCCAACTGGAAAGGCGGGGTCGACGCGTTTTACGAGATTTACCATCTCCACTCCGTTCATCCGCAGACGCAGGCCGTCATGGATGACCGCACCCAGATCGATCTGTTTCCCAATGGAATGAGCCGGCAGTTCGTGCCTTTCGCACAGCCGAGCCCCCGCTTTCCTGACCAGGAAAGCGTGAACGAGGGCATCCGCATTATGCTGGCCGATGCCGGTATCGATCCGGATACTTTCGAAGGAACGGCTCAAGACAGTCGCGCCGCAATCCAGCGCGCGAAGCGTGAACGCTCGGAGAAATTCAACCTGGGATATGAAAAGTTCAGCGATACCCAGCTGAGCGATTCGACCATCTACGGCCTTTTCCCCAACATCCAGATTGGCTGCCACCCCGAAGCGGTATTCATTCATCGCTTCCTGCCGCATCCGGACGATCCGGGCCAGTTCACCTACGAAACGATAATCCTCTTCAAGCCCGAGGATATTCCCGGATACAAGCCGCCTGCATGGATGGGGCTTGCAGAGGACGCTGACACCAGCGGACTAGACCGCCCCGACATCGTTCATACCGGTCTCGGCGTGCCCCCCGAACTGGGCGAGGTGCTCGATCAGGACAGCGAATTGCTGCCGGTCGTGCAGAAGGGCGCTCGCTCTCGCGGTTTTGCCGGCCCGCTCTGGAGTGAACAGGAAGCCCGCCTGCGCCATTTCCATACCGAACTCGACCGTTATCTCGACGGCGAGAAATAGGAGACAAGGATGCCGACTACATTCCTTTCACGCTTCAAGGTGAAGGCCGGCAAGGAGGATGACTTCGTCGACCTCATCGCGGCCGCCGAAGACAATGCCAGCCGCGAGGCAGATACCCTCGCGTACAAGTTCTACAAGCTGGAAGAGCCGCGTGCTTTCGCAGTCTACGAAAGCTTCACCAATGACGATGCCGATCTTGCGCATCAGCAAAACCCGGAGAACGCGCCGATCATCGAGAAGATGATCGAGTGCATCGACGGCACCTACGAGCGGGAATATCTCTACGATGTCAAAAGCTGAACCAGGAGCCGCGCCCGGCAAATCCTTCATCGCGACCCTGCGAACGAAGCCGGAGAAGCGCGACGATTTCATCGCCTTGCAAACCGAGCTGAAAACGCTCGTGCATGACAAGGAACCCGATGCTTACGCTTACGAGGTTCTGCAATCGGAAGAGGACGAGAATCTCTTTTATTGCGTGGCCACGTTCAAGGACGAAGCCGCGTTCGATCATCACATGCAGATAGATTTCCATGATCGGCTCGTGCCGCCGATTCTCGATTGTCTGGCTGCAGACATGGAATTGGCATTCTACCGGTCCCATTCATAGGGCACCGTGATCATGCGGCGCCTCGATTGTATCGAGGCGCCGCATGCTTTTGTTCAAAGCTGTTCTGGTTGTTCGAGCAAGCGGACGAGGGCATCGAGGAATCGTGCGCCATCGACGCCGTCGATTGCACGGTGATCGCAACTGAGCGACAGGTGCAATACCGGGACGATCCTGATCGCCCCGTTGTCATCTACGGGCTGGGGCACGGCCTTGCCTACGGCGAGAATAGCTCCTTGCGGCGGATTGACGATGGCATCGAAACTTTCAACGCCGAACCCGCCAAGATTGGAGATCGAGAAACTCCCGCCCTGAAACTCTTCCGGTTTGAGTTTCCCGGACTTCGCCTTTTGCGCCAGTGCGGACGTCGTGCGTGCGATATCCGACACGCTTAATTCGTCCGCTGCGAACACGATTGGCGTGATCAAGCCACGATCCGTGGCTACAGCCACAGAGATGTCCGCGCTATCGAAGCGGTGTATTTCCTTTTCGAATATCTGGACGTTCACCGAGGGCACCTCCCGCAGCGCGAGAGCACACGCGCGAATGAGGTAATCGTTGATGGTGCCAGGTTTTCCCTCGCTTTCACGAAGCGCGATCAGCCGGTGAGCCATGGCTTTCCGGCGAAGGTAGATGTGCGGCACATCCTGCTTCGCCTGGGTCAGCCGCTTCGCGATCGTGCGCCGCATCGAATTCATCGGCACGATTTCCTTCGCACCGGCACTGCCCGCCCCTTGAGGTTTCTTCGACGGTTCCTTTGCTGCGACGGGCTGCTTGGCATCGATCCTTTTCAGAACGTCTGCCTTGCAGATACGCCCGCGAGCGCCAGTTCCTTCCACCGAGGAAAGGTCGACGCCGTTCTGGACCGCTATCCGCCGGGCGAGCGGCGAAGCGAATGCTTTTTCCTGTCCGGGAGCTTCTATGGGCCCCTTGAGCTCGGGCGACCGGCTTCCTGCAATTGCCTTGTCTACATCCTGACGGGTGATGCGACCGTTCCGACCGCTCGGCTGGATGTCATCTACAGAAATGCCCGCAGCTTCCGCTGCTCGCTTCGCGGCCGGCGAGATAGCAACGTCGTCAGGGATGGTGACCAGGTTTGCCTGCGCCCGTTCTGAGGGGGACGCTGAACTCGCCGGCGAAGGAGGTTCATCGTGATCGGTTATCTCGCCCCCGCTGTCCGGTTCGCCCCCGGCAGAGCCGTATCCATCATCGTCGTTGGCACTCCCCGTACCCGACGGCTTGTAGGAAGCGACGAACTCCTCAACCTCGCCTGCATCGGCATCGGGTGGCCCCATCACGCCCAGCAAGGCACCTACGGGCAACGTGTCCTGTTCTGACGCTACCAGCTTTACCAGGCAGCCGTCAGCTTCTGCCTCGACCTCGTTCGTGATCTTGTCAGTCTCGATCAGGGCAATCACATCACCCTTGGCGAAAGGCTTGCCTTCCTGCACCTGCCAGCCGGCAAGCGTACCTTCTGTCATTTCTATGCCCCACTTGGGCATGGTGAATGGCTTGAGAGCTGTCATCGTACTTACCCCCAGTCCAATGTACGCCGGACTGCCGCTTCGATCGCCGGCGGGCCGGGGACGTATGCACGCTCAAGTTCGGGTGCGAACGGAATGGGCGTGTGGGGGGCTGTAACCAGTTCGGGCGGAGCATCGAGACTGGTGAATGCCTTCTGGGCGACCAGCGCACCGATATCGCTTGCAACGCTGCATCGCGGAGGGCTTTCGTCGACCACGACAAGGCGTCCCGTCTGCTCCACGCTATCGAGAATAGCCTCCTCATCCAGAGGACTTGTTGTACGCGGATCGATGATGTCACAGCCTATCCCATCAGCTGCCAGCTTGTCAGCGGCCTTCTCGGCAAAGCTTACCATTCGTCCCAGCGCGACTATCGTCACATCCCCGCCTTCACGGGCCATGCGCGCATGGCCGAACGGAACGCGGTGAAGACCATCGGGAACTTCGCCTTTGCGGCCGTAAAGGGCCTTGTGCTCGAAAAACATCACCGGGTCATCGCCGTGCAGAGCCTCGTTCATCAGCCCCTTCGCGTCAGCAGGCGTAGTGGGAAGTGCTACCTTAAGCCCCGGTATGGCCGTTAACAAATTGTAGAACGCCTGGCTGTGTTGCGCCGCAGCGTTCATGCCGGCGCCATAGATCAACCGGATGACAACCGGGCAGCGCGCATTTCCGCCGAACATGTAACGAAACTTGGCAATCTGGTTTATCAGCTGATCGCCGCATACGCCGATGAAGTCGGCAAACATCAGCTCGGCAATGGGACGCATTCCCGACAAGGCAGCGCCTGCTGCCGCGCCGACGATTGCGCTTTCAGAGATCGGCGTGTCGATTACGCGCTCAGGCCCGAACTTGCCTACGAGACCAGTGCTGGTCCCCCATATACCGCCGATTGCTTCCTGTCCTCCGGCGGTTCCAGCACCGCCCGCCACGTCTTCCCCGAGCAGAATGACGCTCGGGTCGCGCTCCATCGCTTCGTGAATGGTTTGGTTGATCGCATCGCGAACGTTCATCACGGTCATCGGTAATACCTCTTAATACGCCGCGTAGACGTCTTCGTCGATCTGCGAAGGATCGCATCGGGCTGCCCCGCGCGCTTCTTCAACGGCTCGATCAATCAGTTCTGCCACCTGCTTGTCGATGGCATCCAGTTCCCCTTCTTCCAGCAATTCGCGGGTCGAGGGAGCCTTCCGGAAGGTTTTAAGCGCATCGCGCTCGTCTCGAATCCGGTCCAGTTCGCCCTTGGCGCGATATCGCTGGGGATCGCCCTCGAAATGACCATAGAAGCGCTCGGTATCGAGCTCTATCGCAGCCGGGTGACCAGTCTGCCGGACATAGTCCAGCAATTTGGCCATCGTCTCGTAAGTTGCATGAAAATCACTACCGTTGGCACGCCAGACTTTCATGCCAAACGCTTCGGCGCGACTCGCGATGTCGTTACCGGTCGCAACCGCGTAACTGTCTCCGGTGTGTTCCGAATAGTGGTTGTTCTCGAACACGAAAATGGCGGGCACATCGATAACAACTGCCATGTTCATGGCTTCGAACGTCGTGCCCTGGTTACACGCACCGTCGCCCGAAAACGCGATGGCAACCTTGCCTTCGCCGGCGGCCTTTGCGGCAATAGCCGCGCCCACTGCCTGGGGCGCGCCGGCACCGACAATCCCGTTGGCACCGAGCATCCCGATCGAAGTATCCGCGATGTGCATCGAGCCACCGCGGCCTTTGCACAGCCCTTCGCGGCTTCCGTAAATCTCTTTCATCATGCCGATTACATCGCAACCCTTGGCAATGCAGTGTCCGTGGCCGCGATGGGTCGATACGATCTTGTCGGCTTCATCCAGATGCTCGCACACGCCGACGGCGGCGGCTTCCTGGCCGCAATAGAGGTGCGTAAAGCCGGGAATCTCACCCTTGGCGATCTCTTCGTGCAGGCGCTCTTCGAACTGACGGATGGTAGCCATCCGCCTGTATGCCCGAAGCAATCCCTCTCGCGTGTAATCCATCTTTAGAGATCTCCTTCCCCCGGCCCGTTATGGCCGTAGAGATAATCGCTCAATGTCTTGTGGAAGTGGCGAAGCCGCACTTCTTGCTCACCCAGCCACAACCCCGGAAAGGCCTCGCTTCGCATGCCCGCCTGAACGTGCGGCAGGTTGAATGCGTCCTGGTCCAGAACCTGGCCGATGGTCTTGTCACCGTGCTTGAAATGCTGGTGCCGCGGCCTGTCCGGCCACTTCTCCCCTTCGGGCACGAGTTCGAACATCCAGATGTCGTAGAGCATCTTGTTCGGGTCGGTGGGATGGGGCCGCTGGCGGAACATCATGACGTCGTCGGCATGGACGTTCAACGATACGTTCGGAAAGATTGTATAGTGATAATCGTCCGTCAGTTGTTCGTCGTTCAGATCGGAATAGTCTTTCCCCTGCGCCTTCCCGTGCTCCCGCTTGTGTTTTTGCAGGGCTTCGCGGATGCCGTCGATCGGGCCTTCGTATTCCGCCGGATCCATCTCCGCTGCTTCCATCATGCCAGCAATCAATGGCGGGATGATCGATGGAAGGGCGACACGGGGACTGACCGCCGCGAAGGGGATCAGGTAACGATTATGCTTGTCATAGCAGTCGTACTGGACATTGACGTCGTCCAGATACCATTTCAGCTGCGGATGAATTCCCTGGACGTGGTAGGTCTCGGAGAATGCATCCACACTGGCTTTCCAGTTGCAGTCCCATTCAACGGTTATGTCGCGTGTCCACGCCATCCGTTCCATGTGATAAGGATCCAGATGCTCGGGAATTACGCCCAGATATTCCCGCAACGGCTCCACGTCAGGGTTCATTGAGAACCAGACGAAACTTCCCCATTCATCAACCTTGATCGGTTTGACGCGGCCACACGGGGGCGCGCCTTGCGGGAAGGTCTCGCGGTCAGGGATATGGAGCAACTTGCCAGTCTTCGAATAGGCCCAGTGGTGGTAGCTGCAACGGAATACGCCATCTTCCTCCGCGACCGATCCAACGCCCTCTTCTGGAACCAAACGATTTCCGCGGTGCAGGCATACGTTGAAGAAGCCAGCCACCGAGCCATCCTGCTGGCGCACCAGCAAGACCGATTCCTTGCCGATGTTGGTGCAGATATAATCGCCCGGCTCCGGAATATCGTCCGAGCGACCGCCCAGCAGCCACACCTTCGTCCACAACCGATCCCACTCCAAGCGCATGAAGTCCGGCGATGTGTAGCGCTCCGCCGGGATCAGGTCGTGCCCAAGTTCGGGGTCGGGCGCCTTTTCGATAGGCGTGCCGCCCGGCAACGCTTCTGCCGGGCGAACAATCTTCTGCTGGCGCTTTACATCCATTGGACTGTCCTCCGCTAAGTCGGATCAGAAATGGGTGCAGTCGGTGAAGCCACCATCGACAACCAGGTGCGATCCATTGCACCAGCTGGCGGCGGGGCTCGCGAGGAAACCGACACACCGGGCGATTTCTTCTGGCTTTCCGAAGCGGCCCTGCGGATGCTTCCGGATCAGCGAGTTGTAGAATTTCTCCATCGCGCCCTTGAGCATTTCCCAGTTACCGCCTTCGAACTCCACCGGGCCCGGCGACACGACATTGACGCGGATGCCGTCCTTGCCATGAGCAAGCGCCAGTTGCTTGCCGTAGGTAATCAGCGAAGCCTTGAGCGCGTTGTAGGCCTGTGGGCCGCCCATGGCTTCCAGAGCCGAGGTCGTTCCGATCAGTACGATCGAACCTTCACCGCGCTCCGTCATTCCTTCCAGGACAGCGTCGATAGCCCGAACCGGCCCCATTACGTCGACGGCAAAGTTCTTGTCCCAGTATTTCAGGCTACCCGTTCCGCCCGAGGCGGAAGTGACAGGCACCAGAATATCGCAGCCGCCGAGCTCTTCATCGGTCGCCTGCATCCAGTCGCGGAAGGCATCTGCATCGGATACGTCACAACCTGACCCGATCACCTTCGTGCCATACTTGCGAAGATTGGCGACCGAGTCCTTCACGGAATCGTCGTTGCGGGCAGTGATGGCGAGATCGCAGCCCTCTCTCGCGAATAGCTCGGCAATCGAATAACCGATGCCACGCGCACCGCCGACAACAATTGCCTTCTTGCCTTTAAGACCAAGGTCCATAGTTCAAGCCTTCCTCAAATTTCTAAGTTCGCTACCGTTCGGCAAACTGCCAAGTTGCGCTCCGCCCGATACCTGGACAATCTCCCCCGAAACAAAGCAGTCTTGCGAAGACAGCCAGGCCACCGCGGAAGCCACCTCATTCGGCAGCACGGCCCGCGCTTCGTATGGCACGCGGCCGAGATACATGTTTGCCAGCGCAGGATCGGCGAAAATCGCCTCTGTCATCGGCGTTTTCGAGAAACCCGGCGAGACCGCGTTGACCCGCAACCCCCTATCCCCGAGCTCGATGGCTGCGACGCGAACCAGTTGTTCGAGTGCGGCCTTCGCGCAGCTGTATGCTGTCAGGCCCGCGCCCGCCAGACTGGCTGTCACGGAGGAGAAGAGCACGATACTGCCGCCGTTCGGCATAGACGGAATTGCATGCTTCAAAAGCAGCGCGTTGGCCGTGAAATGCAGTTCCATCTGGTCCTCAAGCTGCCCACGATCAATTTTCGAAAGCCCGCCCGCACATGTCGTTCCGGCGGCGTTGACAAGGATATCGAACGGCGCGGCCGCCTCGCAAGCGGCCCGAATGGAAGCTTCATTCCGGACATCGCAAGTCACGTGCCGCCCGCCAAGCTTTTCAGCAAGCTCGGCAATCTTAGATTCGCTTCGAGCTGCAACGATCACGTCGCATCCGTCTTCGCTTAACCGCTTTGCTACGGCCTCCCCTAGTCCGCCGGGACTGGAGGAACCGATTACTAGCGCTTTAAGTTTTGCCTGCGTCATGCCTGTCATCCTAAGCAATGCGCGCCTCTCCGCAAGGGAAAAAGTCAGACATGATTGTTTTTAAGGTCGGATCGTAAGGCCGTTGTCGACCATATATTCGCCACCGGTCAGGAAGCGCGCCTCGTCACTGCAGAGAAAGACGATAAGGCTCGCTACGTCGGATGGGGCACCAATGGCGTCGGCAGGCAAGACGCCATCCGGAACCTGCTCTTCCTGCCCAGCCCTGCCTTGCGCACCCTGGATCATCGGCGTTTCGATAGCGGAAGGGTGCAACGTATTGCAGCGAATCGGATAGCCCTGCTCCTGGCAGTAAACGGCTATGGATTTGCTCATCGATCGCACCGCGCCCTTCGCCGCGGAATAGGCGAAGAATGGCGAATACCCGAGGTGGCTCGCCGTCGAACTCATGTTGATGATCGAGGCATTGCGCGACTTGGAAAGGAGGGGAAATCCCAGCTTGCATCCCAAGAAAACGCCCTTGCACATGACATTCATCACTCGGTCGAACTCGTCGGTCGTCGTGGCCTCCGGATCCGCCACAACGACGATCCCCGCATTGTTGACGAGAATGTCGAGGCGCCCGTGATCGCTTGCAATCCTGTCGTATACCGCTGTCCAGTCTTCCGCGGATGCGACATCGTGCCGAAGCGCTGTTGCGCGCTCACCGATCTGCGCGGCCACCTCATTTGCTGCCGCCTCGTTGATATCGGTGACATAGACAAACGCACCTTCTTCAGCGAGCCGGATGCAGTCGGCCTTCCCGAGACCCGATCCGCCGCCTGTAACCAGTGCGATTTTTCCTTCCAGTTTCGACATTCCGATATTCTCCCAATATGATTGTGTTGACGGCTGGCTCTTAGCCTACCTAGTAGTATTTCCAGACAGAACTGATTGCTTTTTTGGACTGGACTTGATCGAATGCCTGCCAGCAAGATGAATAACTCGCGGATATCTTCGGCCGATGAAAGCTCGCGCCCGCTTATCGAGCCGACTGCGCAGGCCCTGAAAAGCGCAAGAACCCGCTCCCGGTTGATCGAAGCGACGATCCGCTGCCTCGTGAAATACAGTTACGCCAATACCACGACGCCGAAAGTCGCGGAGGAAGCGGGCCTTTCGCGTGGTGCGATGCTCCATCATTTCGATAACGGTCGGCAACTCATGCAGGCCACGATGGTCGAACTGCACCACAAGCGCCTGCGTGCGTTTCGCAGAGCGGCGGGCACGCTCGATCATGACGCGCGCACCTTGCTGCGGACTTACTGGGAGCAGTTGCTGCGCTCGACTTTCATCGCATTTCAGGAACTGGCGATCGCCTCGCGAACCGACAAGGAACTGGCCAAGACGCTGGAACCTGTCCGCAAGGAATTCAATGAACGCTGGCACGATCTCGCCATCGAGCTTTTCCCGGAATGGAGCCATGACCCGACCGCCTTCAAAGTAGCATTGGGCCTCACTCACAACACGCTTGAAGGCATGGCGCTGAACCGGCTTACGCACGGGATCGACGACGAGACCATTGAACTCGTTCTCGACAAGCTGGAACAGGTTATCCTGGAACTCAGACCGGATCGCAAAAGCTGAGGCATCAGGCATTGCCGGCACCCCAGCGGATTGCGCGGCGCAGCAGTTCGTAGAAGACAGGGTAATTCCAGGCGCAACGCTCCGGATGGGGATAATAGCCCGCCAGTGGCTGCAAATCGTAGTGGCCGCGGCAATGGCCGAGCGTGAGGTAGAGGATCGTGCCGGCACCGAAAGTGCGTTCGTATAGGACCGGCACCTCGCTCTCGTCCCATTCAGCGTCGCCAAACTCTTCGCATTTCCCCTTGAAGGTCGTGTGCATGAGCGTGGTGAAATCGCCGAGCGTGCGGGTAAGGTAGAGTTCGTCGACGACCGAAAAGTCTCGAAGCCCCTTCGTGAGTGGATGATCGCGCTCGGTGATCGTGACCCTGAAAGCAGCAATGGGCGGATGTCCGGCGAATTGTGTGCCTAGCAACCGCATGAATTCCGACGCCTCGTCGGGTGTTTCCACCGTCCCTTGCTCCGAAAACCGTAGAATTGAATTGGTGCCGTGCAGGGCAAGCCAACGACCGCCGCCGCGCAACCAGTTGGATAACGTTTCCACCTCGTCATCGGATGGAACAAGGTCGCAGGTATAGGTTATCAGGAGGTCGCAGTTCTCGATCGCCTCCTTGTCTGAGTAGTTCGTGGCCACGCTCGTTCGGATCTCTGGAACTTCAGCCAGCAGCTTCAGGAGCTCGAGGCGCGCGAAATCGATGTCATGATACTTGCCTGCTGCTACCAAATGCACCTTCAAGGATTCTCTCCCAAATCGCAATCGCCGGACCACCGGGCTTGCACTTCTAGCAAACCTGACGCAAAAACAAGCATGATTGTTTTTTTGGAGCAAGCCCCATGCCCATGACCGGCGCTGGAAAAGGCCCGCTGAAGGGCGTTCGCGTACTCGATCTCACTAGTGTGCTCATGGGGCCATACACGACCCAGATCATGGCCGATCTCGGGGCAGACGTCATAAAGGTCGAAGCTCCTTCGGGCGACACCACGAGATCCCTTCCTCCGGGTCCGGAGGATAATCTTGGCGCGATGTTCATGAATGTGAACCGCGGCAAGCGGAGCATCGTTCTTGACCTGAAAGATGAACATGCGCGCGAGGCACTTCTGCGTCTGGCAGAAGATTCCGACGTGTTCATTCACTCAATGCGCGGCCGTGCCATAGAGCGCCTTGGGCTGGATTACCCTTCCGTCGGCGCAAGCAACCCTCGCATCATATATGCCAACTTGTACGGTTATGGGAAAACCGGTCCATATGCAGACTATCCCGCCTATGACGATATCGTCCAGGCTGCGTCGGGCATCGTTTCGCTGCAGGCCGCCCTATCAGGCGGAGAGCCCACCTACCTGGCAACAGTGGTTGCGGATAAGGTCGCGGGCCTCACCGCGGCATATGCCGTGATGGCAGCATTGTTCGAGCGAGAGCGGCATGGACATGGACAGGAGATCGAAGTCCCGATGTTCGAGACTCTGGCGTCCTTCTCGATGGTCGAACACCTTTGCGGGGCCATGTTCAACCCGCCGATCGGACCCACAGGCTATCCGCGCGCCCTTTCGCCGCAGCGGCGCCCTTATCGAACTGCCGACGGCTATATCGCTGTCATGATCTATAATGATCGGCACTGGTCGAATTTCTTCGATGCTATCGGCAACCCGGAATGGTCGAAAGACCCCATGTTCAAAAGTTTGAGAACGAGGACGCAGAATATCACGCAGGTGCTCGGCCAGTTGTCGAAAGTCCTGGAGACCCGCACTACCGAGGAATGGATGGCGGTCCTTACGCAGGCGCAATGTCCTGCCATGCCGGTACGTTCAATCGATGATCTGCTGGACGATCCACACCTGGAGCAGGTCGGCTTCTGGCACCAAGTACATTCCGCTGATGGAAACATGCGTATGCCGGGCGTTCCCGTCAGTTTTTCGCAAACACCCGGTGAACCCGGTCAGCCGGGGCCACGGTTGGGTCAGCACAGTCGCGAGATTCTGGAAGAAGCGAATTTTACGCCCGAAGAGATCGAGCGATTGGCAGGTCCACCTCAGCAAAACCGTCAGTCGGGATGAAACACGATCAGCGGCCCGGCCTCGGCCTGAAGCACTTTCGCCCTCACCTTCATCCCGATCGAAACTTCCCCGGCTGCAATACCGTCAACCCGGCTCATGAGGCGCGCGCCCTCTTCCAATTCGACCAGCGCGACGTTGTAAGGCTCGCGCGGGGGCTTAGGATACAACACCGTAACGGAATGCACTGTTCCGTGTCCGGACGCTTCGACCCATTGGGTCGCTTCGCCCAAAGCGCGAATGCGTGGAGGAAAATGACATTCCGCCGATACTGTATCGCGTTGCAGCAGTATCTTGCCTTGCCTCAAACCCTCTTCAAATTCGGCTTCGGGCGTATGGGCTTCGATGTCGTTCATGCCCTAGGATTATGGTCAAGGATGCCCCGGGTCAATCGAGGACAATGAATATGAAGGACGAATTTCCAAGAGGCGCCGCATCGATTGCGGGGCTCGCAACCTACGGGGTTGGTGAGATGCCAGGCTTCAGTTCTCTTGATCTGGCGGCCACAGCTGGACTGATGGCTTTGCAGGACGCCGACGCCAGGATTCAGGACGTGGATGCACTGTTCGGCTGTCTGCCAGACGATCTATTCGGCACTCTTTCCATGGCGGAATACTACGGCATCTCCCCTCGCTTCACGGACAATAACCGTACGGGAGGGTCCTCCTTCATCAGTCACATGATCACGGCCAGCATCATGATCGACGCTGGATACATCGACAACGCGCTGATCACTTATGGCTCCAACCAGAGAAGCAGCGGCGGGAAGCTGGCTACGCCTGCAAAGAGCAACAAATGGGAAGCCCGATATGATCCCATCTTCCCGCTCAGCAGCTATGCACTGGTTGCGGCGCGTCATATGCACGAGTTCGGCACGCGCCGGGAAGACCTCGCCGCCGTAGCCGTGGCTGCGCGGCAATGGGCCAACACCAATCCCGAGGCTTTCGCCAAGGGGCCACT
>NZ_QYOS01000014.1 GCF_003605195.1 Aurantiacibacter odishensis
GTTCGCCATCGTCGAAGCCGCTCGTCAGCTTCGTGGGGAAGCAGCCAATCAGCAGCCGGACGTCGATCTGTGCCTGGCGCACGCGAATGGTGGAACATTCTCAAGCCAAGCCACCGCGATTCTCGGTTCGCTTTCGACGATCTGAGAACTGCGGTGAGAGGGGGGCGAGAGCTGGATTGCACCTCGCCCCGAACCGCGTTCTCGCAGGCGGATTTTCGATACGAACGGTAACCGGTCGAGATAACGGCGAGCTTTCCCCTTAGCTCCACCACCTCTTCGGTTAGCTCCACCACCTCTTCGGGTTGTGCGCAGATTCCTTGAGTGTCCCTGTTACGGGACAGTCCACCTCGACTGTGGTCTTGGCAGCCTCGACCTCGGCGATCGGTTCACCTTCGGTCACGCTGTCACCCACAGCCTTCAACCACCTGACGACCTCGGCATCCTGCATTCCCATTCCGAATTGCGGCAGGTGTCCGTCGTCAGAACATTTGGCACAACTCGCGGTAGCAGTTTTCAACGCTATCCGCGCGAACTCAAAGCTTGGACCCTAACCTCCACCTAATATCGTCAGCACGACCCCAAATGCGATCAATCCGCCGAAGATGGAAGATGCCACACAGGCAGCAATGAAGATGCCGACGACATCAAGCGATACTGAGTACTCGCTGGCCTCTGGCGCCTTGTTTCGCTCGAACACCGTGACGCGATTGTTGCGCTGCCATCTGGCAAAGTCCTCTGCCATATCCAACGCCTTGCGTGTTTCGAGAGCATCATCCCTGAGAGAGCCGGTCATGTAGACTGCCTTGCCCACGAAATGTGTCAGCTGAGCTGTCCGAGCCTCAAGATCCTCGAGTGCCTTGCCGACCTTGGCGGTCAATCTTACGGGGCTATGGGGATCCATAATCAGGGTCGAATACAGACAGTGAACCGTCACGGCGCTGGCGATAAGCGTACTCTCATCGCCATTCGAGCAACGTGCGATATTCTCCATAACGCGGCGTTCGGACGGGAGTATTTCGCGCTCAAACAACGTCTCCCAGAGTTCGTCGATCGAGTTCACTGCATTCTCCTCCCGATCTCTTCGAAGAAGGCGTCGAGCCTTTCTTCAAACCGCATGGCGGCCACCGGCTGTTCGGAAGCCTTGATCTGGTAGGCAAAGCTCGAGGGCTGCGATTGCAGCCTGGCAGCAATAAAGCTCGGCACACCAGGGACCTGCAGGAGCGGATCATCAGGGCGCTGCCCGAGGCCGTACTTGCGCAGACCGACAACGCGCTGAACTTCGAGATTAATCGCGGTGTCGAGCAGTTTGAATTTCTCGTCGTTCTTGTCTGCGATGAGGAACAGCATGGAGAAGCCCTCCAACTGTTCGCTGATGAAGTTTGCCGCACCAATCGACTCTGCCGGGAGAGCCTGCTCGTATTCGATGATGGCGATGCGTTCACCGTGCCGAAGCCGGTGGTCGAGAGACGCCGCCAGCACATCTTCCCTGCCCCCTTCCTCTTCCAAGGGTTTGACGTGGATGAAGTGGTTTTCGGGCAGTTCGCGATAGGCCCAGCTCTTCATGCCGCCGACCTGAATGACGAGCGGCTGTTCCTTGAAATAATGCGAGAGCAGAAGAGCAAACATGCTGGCTCCCACGCCACCATCGACCCTTCCGATAACAAAGGTCGGGGCCATGTTCGTGTCCTTATTGTAAAAGGCCGGCAGCACCGGCTTCTCCTTGGCGGGCCTTGCCTGCAGCATGTGCTGCAGGCGTGCGTGGAACCCGTCGCCGGGCAGAAGATCGTTGCTCATCTGAAGTCCTCGTCGGTCAGTTTGTTGATGGTTTTGCGGGTCATCGGACGCGGTTTTTGCGTCGCCGATGGCTGCCCAGTCCGAGGCTGGCCTGCGCTATCAGATGGCGCCTCATTGGCCTGCTCACGGTCTTCGAAATCGAACAGCGAGGGGCTAACAGGGTCCTGCGATGCGGCGATCACGGGCAGGATTGCACCATCAGGAGACGAGTTCTCCGCCTCGTCAGGGCCGGTTGCCGGCCCGTCTTCATCGTTGTTCAGAGGCAGGGTGTCATTAGCGACGCTGGTCGAACCAGCAGTCCCGACTTCATCCCCGCCGCCCACTTCGGTCCCACTGCTGGTCAGCTCATCATCCGGCCCATCCTCGCTGTCGTAATCATCGAACAACGGTCCATGCTCGGCCTCCCAGCTTTCCCGATCCCATGCCTTTGCATCGATCTCCTCGAAGCCCTCGTCCCACTCGAGATGCACCGTATACCCGACGACCTTGAAGCGCTGGGCCGCTCTGCATGCAAAGCGAATGTCGTCGAGGAACATGTCGCGGCGTTCTTCTTCCCTGCGACGCTCGGCGAGAAGCGCAACTTCCTCGTAGGTTGAGGAGAGACGAAATCCGCTGGCCAGCAGCATCTCGAATGCTTCGGAACCAGGTACCGTATCGGCGAAATCCTGCGCCAAAGAGGCGACCATATTCGTTACATCGCGCGCCCAGTCATCGGTCGAACGGTTGTGCGCTTCAAGACGTTCGAACTCCTTTTGAACGGCAACAAGCTGGATCGTGAGCGCGGTATCGCGGGCCTCGTAGGCCCTGCGCTGGGTCAGGAAATGCACGAGCGCCTGCAGCCGGTCGCAATCGCCCTGCTCCTTCAGTCTCATCATATCTCCGAGGAGATCGACATCGCGGTCGTGGACCAGCCTGTGGGCGCGTGCATAGGCGCGTGCCTGTCCCTCGGAGACCTCTGCGAGACAGCTGCGCAGATGGTAAAGGCCTTCAAGGAAAGAGGTGCTAAACCCTGCCGGCAGACCGCAATCCTCGCGCGCTGCACGGGCAAATTCTGCCGCCCCATCATCGTCCTTCAGCGTCTTCCTGGCAAAGTCGATTGCGGCCGCTTCTTCCGCCGTCATGCTGCTTGCAAAGGCATCGAGAATGCCTGCCCGCATCATCTGCACCCACAGGTTCTCAGGGTTCTGAAAGTCGGGGTCGTCGCGCCAATCTGAGATCAATTTCGATATCAGATCTGACGCAAAAACCGGGAGCCGGCCGATGGTCGACGCCGCATTTCCGCGGCCAATGAGCCTTTCGATGAAAGGGCGTACCATTGCGTCGATCTTGTCCTGATCGGTGCGCTCGCGGCTCGGCGGCACGTCTGCATCTACGGCGGGATTATCCTCGCTGAGGATGTCCAGTTCGATCTGGTACTGCTCCCATTCGACGAACGAGAGCATGGCTTCGGCGGCGGCTTTCTGAGCCTTGGCCCTGCGCTTGCGAACGGCCTTCTCGTACTGCCGCAGCGCCCTCTTGAGAGGCATCTGCAGGAGCAGATTATTGCGCAGAATCTCGCGAGCCTTGTTGGCAGAGGCGGTAAGTTTGCCGCCTGTGTCACGCTCATCCGTTTTCGCCCTCATTTCCAGATAGGCGTCGAGCTGCGCGCGCAGATCCGGGAATGCGGCAGTCGCGCGCCGAAGCATTTCGATCATCAAAGTATTGAGAGGTGAGTTGTCCATGGGTCCGCATTGTAGGACGCGGATTCGGTAGACCAAAGCAGTCGGACAACTTTTTTTATTGCATCAATAGGAAAATGAGACAGCGGACCATCTTTAGCAATTCGTCCGCCGCCTATCAATTAAGATATCGAGGATCGCCGGGACTTGAACATTTGCGCATACGCAAATGAAAACGGTTCGCAAGGTAAACGGACTGACTTGCCGTTTTTACCCTTTCTCGTTTTTGAGGCGCAATACCTCAAAGTCATCCGCACCCCTGGAGCGGACGATTTTGATGACATCGTCCGAACTCGCGTTCGCCCGATAAGGAGCTCGCTGGCGCTCGCACGTCGGCTCTTGCAAGCCTCCTTCGAGTGCGGCCTGACACGGCCTGGGGCGATGTCGCCGACATCTTGGGGGGGCGGACCCTTCGCTGGCAGCTGCGGGCCGTCTTCCTTTGAAATCTCCTGAAAGGAGTATGCCGGTGAAACCGGCAGGTGAATGGAAAAGGGGATGCGACAAGCGCGTCTCCGCGCCTTGCCGGTTTCGCAGAGAAGGAAACCGACAAATGAATACGTCAGACAAGTCCGCGAGACGACACGAGCGTCTCGCCAGGGCTCTTGAGCGCAGCGATGATTACCGCGTGCTTAGGCGCGTGCCCGACCGCTTCACCAACATGCCCGAAGGAGGCGCTCCGCCCGATGGATTTTGTGTCGCACTGGTCGATCTCGAGACGACTTCGCTCGATGCCAGCGACGGACACATCATCGAGCTTGCTCTCATGCTGGTCTGGCTCTCCGATGAAGGCGATGTCATCGGTCATTTCGGGCCGCTTAGCTGGCTCGAAGATCCCGGCGTTCCCATCCCGCCCGAGATCACCATGGTGACAGGCCTCGCTGCCCAGCATCTGGTCGGCAAAAAGATCAACGATGCGAGCGTTGCGGGCCTGCTCTCGCGGGCTGATTTGCTCTGCGCTCACAATGCAAAATTCGAAGTGAGCTGGCTCGAGAAGCGTTACCCCGAACTGGCCGGTAAAGCATGGGCCTGTTCGATGGCCGACATCGAATGGCTGAAGGCGGGCTGCGATGGCCGCGCGCAGCAGCATCTCCTCGGCCAGCATGGCTGGTTCTCGAACGCGCACAGGGCGGCTGACGATGTCTGGTCGCTCTTCGTCCTCCTGCAAGAATCGAGGCGCGGCTGCGAACGCAAGAGCCGCACGCACTTCCAGCGGCTTCTCGAAGCGGCAAACCGGGTGACGACGCTCGTCCAGGCAACCCGCGCTCCGTTTTCGAAGAAGGATTTGCTCAAAGCTCGTGGCTACCGCTGGAACAGCAAAGGCCGCGTCTGGCAGAAGGAGCTCGACAAGTCGCTCGTCGCGCACGAGCAGGCGTGGTTCTTTCGCTCGGGGCTTCCGGCTCCCACGCTCGAGCCCATGAGCGCGCATGAGCGGCACCGCTGACGCCCACATTCACCATCAACATTGACTCGCAAAAGGCCCGCCGAAGTGCGGGCCTTTTGCGTTCGACCTGAAAGGAAGTTCTTAGATGCCCACCGATACGAAAACCTGCCTTGCCCGATGGGCCGAGGATGCCCGCCTATTCGCATTGCGTCGGAGCGAGGACTACAGCGCAGCGCTGACGCTGATCGTCTGTGATTTCGAGTACAGCTATGACCGCGATCGCCACGCAGCCTACATGATGGCCGAAGGCAAGGCAGCCGAGCGCAAGATTCGTTGGCCTTTTCACCGCATCGCGGCTGTCAGCTGGCTTGTGGCAAGATATCTGCCCGGTGAGGGTGAGGTCGCATTCGATGAGCCGGTCGTGCTCACGGCCGATACGTCGAGCGAGAAGGACATGGTCGCGGCCTTCTTCGATGCCTGCCGTATCGAACCCGGCGGTATCGTTACGAGCTGGGGCGGCGAAGCGAAGGATTTCGCAGTCCTGCGTATGGCAGCCATGATGCATTCGCTCATCGTTCCTGCCCAGCTGGCAGACCTCCATCCTCACAGCCGTAACCGGCTCGACCTGTGCCAGGCGACCTCGGTTGCCGCTGCCAGCGTGCACCTGCCAGAGTTCGCCGCAGCGCTCGGGGTCCCATGCAAGCCGAGCGCCTCGCAGGACATCGGGCCGCTGGTCGAGAATGGCGAGTGGGCAATGGTCGCAGAGCAGGTCCTGGCGGACGTGATAACGACCACGCTCATCGCGATCTATCACCTCGCGAGCATGGGCCAGGTGACCCTCGATCGTGCGTCAATGCTGGGCTCACTGGCGGACCGCTTGCAGCGCAGTTTTCCGAACTCGGATTTCTGCACACGCACGTTCGCGTCCTGGGTGCGCGCCCGAAAGGCCGAAGCGGGTCTGCGAGGCACCGTCTACCGTGCCCCGGCTGCGCCAAGCGAATACGCTGCGAAGCTCTGCCCGACCCCGAGCGAGGGAGTGCCGGCATGATGTGATCATTGAAGCACGAATGGCCGGCTCCGGGCGCGCCGGCATTCCAGACAAATCTGCGCCCGCATACCGCCTGCCACAAGGCAGGTTCCCATCAGCCGCTCGTCCGATCCGGACAGCGGCTCTTTTTATGCGAAAAGGAAATCGAAATGCCTCCGAAGAAAAAGACAGGCCGCGCTGCCGTGCCGGCCAACCCTCACACCAACCTCCCCGCCTTGCCCGAACGCTTCGCCATTGGTGGGCGCGAGATCCGGCCCGTCCAATTGTTCGTCGATGGCAAACGCCATGTTGAACGCGATGGCCCATGGGCCGGCGAGCCCGACAAGATCGCATGGGTCGACGCGTCCACCGGCAAGGACTGCATCCTTCTGCGCCAGCATGGCGGCCACTGGTCCGGATTTGTCGCGGTCAGCATTGCCCATCCGCTCTGGGGCTTCAGCGCCGACGCCATTCCGGCTTCCGCCGGACTCAATGTGCATGGGCCGATCGATTACGCGGCACCCTGCGATGAAAGCGGAGCGCCCGAGACGAGCGTCTGCCATGTCACGATCGGAAGCTCTCGGCCCGCCCGGCGCTCGCCGCCGCAGAGGTCCAGCACATCGGGCGACGTCGATCGCACGAACTGGTGGTTCGGCTTCAGCGCCGACCAGGCAGCAGATTACGTCCCCAATCACAACCGGCCGCTCGAACGCGAAGAAGGACAGGTCTACCGCGACATGGACTACATGTTCCAGGAGGTGACGACGCTTGCTTCGCAGCTCGATGCGCTCGAAGATCGTCACACCGGCTCGCTGACGCCGCCAGCGCTCGGCACGCCCGCGCGAAAGCTTGGCAAGTCGGGAGGCGATCATGACTGAGCGCGTGCCGTATGAGCGACGCAGAAATGCCGCCTTGCCATGGGGGTACTGGTGTAGGACGAGCGGCGAGGAGTGGCCGCCCCTTTACGACGAAGCGGGAAACGAATGGCGCAGCGTCCGCGAATACTTCTGGACCGCACGCCTCGGCATGGCGAGCGCATCCGAGCACGATCGCGAACATGCGCTCGAAGTTCTCCTCTCGATTCTCGTAGCCATCGACCGCCGGGTAATCGGCATCGAGGAGAAGGTCATCGATCTGTTCGAAGACTCCTGGCAACTCGCGCGCCAACTCGTCGGGCATTGGCTCGAAGGGCTCGGTTTTACCGATGACAGTCTCTCGGGCGATCTTACCCCTGAAGGCCGGGCTGTGCTGGTCATGCTGGCGAGCACGCGCTCACGGCAAGCGGCGCGCATCCCGATCGGCCTGCCGGTGTTCAAGGCCACGAGAGGACCCGATCTTGCACACGACCCGGTCATGCACGATCAGGTCATGGCCCAGTGTGAGGCCTTCGCCGCCAAACTCGAACTGCGGTTCGTCCGAGACGATCTCGCAGGGCGGCCTGCCATCAAGCTGATAGGTCCGCCCGAGGGCAACAACGTTCCGTTGGCCCGCACACTGTGGTCGATGGATTTTCCGCGCCGCTACGAACGCGACCGGGTCTATCGCTGGCTGGTCGACCGGATCGACAGGTGGGAGACCTGGGCTGAGCGGGCACGTCGACACGGCGCGCAGGCTCTCACTGATCACTTGCTGCGGCTGCGTTTCGCGCAAGAAGCAGACGACGCTCAATGACAGGGGGTGCCCGCTAGACGGGCGCCCCTTTTTTGCATCCACATTCGCCCCTGGTGAGCTCGTTGGTAAGCCACGATCCACAGCCGCGCATGTAGCGACGGGCCTAAAACCCACGCCGGCCAAGATCGCGCCTGAAGCCGCCAATCTCCGAGAGGTAATCCAGCATGGGATGCGTGAACCAGGCCAGCGTGTCGTTATCGAACTCCCGGTTACCATCGAGGTACTTAATCTCGACTTGTTTCCCGCCCTTGAACTGTCCTCGCGTCAAGCGCGACAGCTGCGAATAGGATATTCCGGTATGCTCCTCGAGTTGCCGCAGGCTCAGTCCTTCCTTCTCACGTCCGTCTTCAAGCGCCTCGCCAAGCTGTAGACACACCTCCGGATAGTCAGGAATGGACGCCTTTGAACTGTCACCTTTTTGCGCGACAGCATCGAGCTCCATATCCAGCAAATCGAGATACCTGCTCAAGGTTTTGTAGGACGGCAGCTTTCTGTCGTTATCAATGCGACTAAGTGTCTCTCGCTTCACACCCAGAACGTCTGCGAATTCGGCCGTAGACATCGCACCGTACTCGGAAGATCGCTCCCTAGCTTTGCGCAAGGTGCTGCCGACGCCATCGATGAGACCCGAGTAACCCTCGGGTAATCGATAGCGGTATGATTTTCTCGAGGTGGCTCTGTGACTTTGTTGCATATTGAGCTTTCTGCGCCATATATGCTGAGAATGAAACAGCTTTCTCTATCCCCAGCCGATGTAGGCAACACCGAGCCAGGCCGTCAAACAGTATGCAAGCTGGATGACGGAAAGGCGTTGCCAGCTAGCGCCACTACGCTTGCAGTTCGGGTCTCTGAGCGAGAAAAGGCTCGGCGGCTCGACCAGTTCTACACCCGAGCCGAGGTGGTCGAAGACCTGCTCGACTGGTATCGCGTCAAACGGATTGAGCACAATCTGCTCAGGTTCCAGCGCACCCGGATAATCGAGCCCAGCGCGGGCACAGGAGCATTCCTGCGGAAGCTCCCGCTTGGCAGCGAAGGTTATGATATTGACCCAAAAGCGCCCGGGATTCGTCAGGGCAATTTTTTCGTCTTGCCTTTGTCATTGGACGATCCGCTGCTCGTCATCGGCAATCCGCCGTTTGGCAAGAACGCCAGCATGGCGATCAAGTTCTTCAACCGCGCCGCTCAAGCTGCAAGTGTGATCGCCTTTATCGTGCCGCGCACCTTCCAGAAGGTCTCGGTGCAAAATCGCCTCGATCTCAGCTTTCACCTGGTCGACGAAATCCTGGTTCCGAAGGACGCGTTCATTTTTGAGGGAGAACGCAAACACGTACCGGCCGTTTTTCAGATCTGGGTGAAAAAGGATGTGCGGCGGCAGAAGATCGCTCTTCCCAAGGCGCACGCAGACTTCGAATTCCTGCGTGCTGGAGAGGCTCACAAGGCCAACTTCGCGATCCAGCGCGTCGGAGCCAAAGCCGGACAGGTCCATCACAATCTGGAGGCGAAACCCAGCGCCCATTATTTCATCAGGGCAACGTCGGGGATTGATGACCTCGAGGATGCAATGTGCAGGCTCAGGCTCGATTTCGAGGTCATGGCGCAGCGCACTGCAGGCAAGCCGAGCCTCGCGAAAACGGAGGTGGTTCAGCTTTACACGCAGTTTCGAACTTCCAGCTCCGATGAGCCGGGAGCCAGTCCCGAATGTTCTTCCCCCGGTCGTAGGGTGGAGGGGAAGGATGCAATATGCAGTTAGAACGCAAGAACACCTGGCGGCACAAAAATGCTTGGTACGCCAGCGATGGCTTGGCTGGGATGACGAGCTTCATCAGGAAGGTCTTCGAACGCATTCAGCTCGAGGCCAGAACCCGTGACAAGTTGGCATGGCAAATTCAGTCCATTGCGACAATCGATGAGCGTGACGAAGGCTGCTCCGTTTGCATTTTTGTCTTTACCTTACCCAACGGACTCACCGTCGAAATCGAATACGATTCAGCGCACGCGCAGGAGGTTTTCTACGATCTCGAAATAACGGATGTGGAATGGGCAGCTAACTTTTTCGCATTCGGGTATGATGATCTTGAAATTTGCAACTTCGACAAGATGGCGGACGCCGTCCACGAAACTGTGAGGCTTCTCCGCTCCACGTTTCAGGAGTGGGCGGATCAACATGGGATAGGGGTGCATCTCATAGACTCCAAGGTCACATGGAGCATCTGGGATCGATATACCAATGTGGTGCCGCACGTCGTATCGATATCCGCCTTGGATGAGGATCTCCAGCCATCGGTGCTGGAATTTGAATTGGATTGCTTCGGCGACAATGCGGAGAATCTCCAGGAACTGTTCGACCAGCTTTCATGTCGGGAGGCAAAGCTGAAGGAGCTGAGGTCGCAAGGGGCCGACGGAAAGATCGATCTTCTGGCAGTGCGTTCACTCGTGGCAGAGGGCCCCTTGGAGGATAATCTCCGCAACTGGGCTTGTACGCAGTTGCAAAGCGATTGCCGTGATCACTACTATTCGAAAGATTTCTGCCATATACGGCTTCACAGCCGGATTCCCTCAGAACCGAACATAGAGCTCGATGGATCACGGGTCAGGCTTTGCGGAATGCATTTGCCCGATAGCATGCTGGCCAACTGTATTGGTTCACCCATCACTGACATCATAGACTTTGAACATTTTTCGCCAGAAATGAGAATTGTTAAGGCGCGAAACAGATGCTGCTCTGAAGGAAATTTCGTCGAATTCGAAATTGATCAGCCTGCCTATTTTTTCTGTAGCCTCTCGGGCCGGTATTGGCTGTAGTTGTCCGCTAATGGGCCGCTAGCGGTCAGTCGGCTTCTGGCCGAACAACGTCGCAAAGCCGCCATTCCCCCTACGAGTATCTTTGCAGTCATTTCGATCCAACGGCGAAGCCGATGCGGACGCCCAGCCTCATTATGCCCAGTCGGGAATGAACCGTACGACGTTACGCGGTTGCTGATCTGCAGCACGGGCGCTGCATAGAATCCCATGCAGCCACAAGCGGAGATCAGGCTGGGCCCGCTCCGCGCCGCATTTCGCGTAGCATTCGCGGTACGTCGAAGATCTGCATGGAGGGGTCAAAGTCCCCCTCGAGCACGGCAACGAGATAACGTCCGGCGTTTCGCAGGAATTCATCGTCGGACACGGCTGCCTCGGCAATTTGTGGCAGGGCCCCGCGGGCAGCATCGCCGATGTACGTGAGCGCATTAATAGCCTGCAGACGGACGCGGGCATCATCGTGCCCGCCTAGCAGTCCACCAAGTATCGTTGCAGCTTCTCTATCGAAACCGAGCTCGGCAGCAGCTTCGGCGGCCACGACCCTGACCTGTGGTGATGGGTCGCTGCGCATTGCGCGCGCTAGGGCTTCGCCGGCCGGAGCAGCCTGAGGGCCGAGTATCAGCAGTCCCGTAGCGCCCCAGTAGCGCGTAGTCTCGTCCCCGCTTGCCAGCGCCTGCATCAGGTTCGGCAACTGCGAGGCATCCCGGCTTGCAGCCAAGCGTCCGACTTTCATCAGATCGGCCAAAGGATAACCGCCTTGCGCCCTGCTGGCATCCCACCCTTCGGCGCTGCCACCCTCCGGGATGAAGCCGTTGTCGTTGATAGCCAGCATATGGGCATCGAGCGCTTTCGAAAGCGTCTCCAGCTGACGGGCATACGACGCCTCGTCAGCTAGGTTGATTACCTGGTCTGGATCCGACGCGAGATCGTACAGTTCCTCGTGATCGCGGGGTTCGAAGAAGCGCCGTTCCACTGGATCAAGCTGTCCATCTAGGTACCTCCGGTGCCAGGACTGGTATCCGGGAGCGAGCCAAGCAAAGGCCTGAACCTGTCCGGCAGGACGATGCGGCATGTAATTGCGAATATACCGAAACTGGCCATCGGTTACGGTGCGCACGAAATCATAGCGCTCGTCCATCCGCCCTCGGGCTCCAAAGGCGAAGCGTCCCGCTTCGGAGATATGCTGCCCCAGAAGGGGGTTGCCCTGCATTGTTGATGGGGGAACAATGCCGGCAATGGAAAGCAGGGTGGGCGCGAGGTCGACGAAGCTGACCGGCGCATCTATTTCCGTGCCTTGCGCGGCCGGGGCGAGGTGACGCCACTTTTCCGGCACATGCACGATCAACGCGCAGCGCATGCCCTCGTCGTAGCAATAGCGCTTGGACCGCGGCAGCACCCCGCCGTTGTCGGAATAGTAGAAGACGATGGTGTCATCCGCCAGGCCAGCCGCCTCTAGTTCCGCCAGCCGCATCCCGATCTCGCTGTCCATCTGCTGCATCAGGCCGTAATACTTGGAATAATCCGAGCGGATTTCGGGCGTGTCCGGCAAATAGGCCGGCAGTTCTATGGCGTCAGGGTCAGCCCCCAGGTCCTGCGTGCGAAACAACGTGGACTCGTGCGTGGTCATGGAGTTGAACACGGCCATGAAGGGCTGCCCCGCAGGCCGGTTTCTCCAGTGCGCTTCGCTGCCGCTCTCGTTCCAGATACGCTCTGGCTCCACGTCGCAGTTGTAATCTGTCTTAACGTTGTTGGTGCAGTAGTAGCCTGCCGAGCGGAGATATTCCGGGTAGGTCCGCAGTACCGAAGGCAGATGAGCTTCTGCGCGCATGTGATTGGCAGGCGAACAACTCTCCGCGTTGACCCCCGTCAGGATCGTAAAGCGGGTGGGGGCGCAGACCGGGGTGTTGCAATAGGCATTGCGGTACAGCACGCCGCGCGCTGCCAAAGCGTCAATATTCGGAGTACAGGCCAGCGCATCACCGTAAGCGCCGATGAAGGGGTTATTATCCTCGCTTACCAGCCAAAGGATGTTGGGAAGCTCACCGGTAGGAACCGCTGCGGGCATGGATGCACAGGCCGAGACAGCGGTTGCGGCACCTCCAGCCAGAACAGCACGTCGATTGATCGGTGTCATTACTTCCGATCCTCAAGCCTGAAACCGAGAGGATAAAGCGGAGCGACGCTGTCGGCGGGCGCGCCGGATCGCTGCGCTTCGACCGCCTCCATTGACCTAGGGAGTTCAAACGGCAGCGAGCCCGTAGCCTTTTCCCTGCCCGTTAGCACACTGAACAGGGCAGCGTCCGATGCACCGAAATCGGCCAGCAAGAGGCTGCTCTTTTCGCGCAAAGGGGCAAGAATCGCCGGACGGTCTAGGTAGACATCGATAATTGCAGGCAGACCATCCGGAAGCTGCTGAAGGGCCTGCAGTCCGGGATGGTCTTCAGGAAAGGCAAGGCTACCCTCGTGCTGCATCGCGCCGAAGAAATATTGCGGGTGCAAGCGCTCGTATGGCGCCTGCAGGCGCATGATCGCGACTTGTGCATCGGCAGGATCTTTCACGACTTCCACGTTCGCCTGACGCGCAGCTTCAGCATCGACACCGTAAGTGAATACCTTGGTTCCCGGCGCCAGAAGCGGCACGGTGCCGTCATCTTCCAGTCGCACCATGGCGCGTGCCTGCGCCGTTACACCAGCGGCGTGATCTTCAGCAGTCCCCGCTCTGCGTACAGCGTTCTCCGGGTCGACGAATGGCGCTTCGAAAAGCCCGAGCGAAAACGTCCGCATCAGAACGCGCGTTACGGCCTCGTCAATTCTTTCTTCGGCTATCAGCCCAGCGTGAACTGCTTCCAAAAGCGGCGCGGGGTCCATGACGCCGCCGAACTGATCCACGCCGACGTCCATCGCCAGGGCGAAGCGTTCCGGTTGGGTCAGGTCTTCTACACCCCAGGCGGTGGACATCCCCTCGAACGTAGGCCGCTGCCCTTCCGGAAAGCCGTTGCGGCAGATCTCGCCGCAGTCGGAGGTGATCGCCCAATCCGAAAGGATTACGCCATCAAAAGCGTACCTGCCGCGAAGCAGATTAGTCATTAACACTTTGCTGTAGGCCGCGCCAACGGGGTCCACCGGCTGGCCATCGACTACCAAGCCTTCGGCAATCGTGTAGGCAGGCATTACAGAGCTTGGATTTGCCCTGAACGCTGCCTCGAAGGGACGCAGGTGCTGTTCGAATTCATCCTCATCGAGCGAAGCAAACCGCCCGTAACGATGGTGTGCATCCCAGCCATCCTTTCCAGCGCTGTATCCGGCGAAATGCTTAACCACAGTGGCAACGCCGGATTGCTCCACGCCGTGCGTCGAGCCTTGCAGGCCCGCCACGAGAGTTTCGGCGAGACTTGCAGCCCGCGCGACATCCTCGCCCAAGGTGCCGTTGTTGCGCGGCCATCGCGGTTCGGTGGAAAGATCGACCTGGGGGCCGAGCAGCAGACTGATGCCGGTAGCGCGCAGATCCTTGCGCACCGTTTCTGCAAAGCGCTGCGTCGTCTCAATGTCATTCAATGCGGCAAGGCCGGGAGGTTCTGGCCAGGTGCTGAAACCTCCGGGCGCGACACCGGCACCAACCGTGCTCGCCTGGTGATGGCGCGGATCGGTCGCAAAGACGACGGGAATGCCCAGACGTCCTTCTTCCGCCATTTCCTGAACAGCGTTGTTCGCGCGCCCAAGATCGGCGGGTGGAAGAGCAAGTGTCGAGTTGAAATGAGTGATGCCGCTGTCGCGCATGAGGCCGCCCAGCGCGTCGACCGCATAGCCGGTGGCCGGTTCACCATATGGCGCATTGTTAAATGCGTTCGCGACGAGCAGTTGGCCAACTTTCTCCGTCAGCGTCATGCGGTCAACAAGATCAGCTGCACGTTCACGTGGGCTCAGTCGCCAATCCTCATAGGGGGTTAGCGTGCCGTTGCGGTCAAGATCGCGATAGCGGATTCCACCGTCCATAAGAACCGGAATTGCCCGGCTCGCCACTTTCGGACCGGAGCTTTCGACCGTGGGAACGCAACCAGCGAGGACCCCAGCTGCGATGGCAGCAACAAGAGTTCTATGGGCGGTCGTGCTCCGGTTCATGAATCTTACTTTCTGTGTGGCTGGAAAAAGCAGCCGACTGTTCTGATATCTCACTTAGGCGCAGCTACAATGCACTAACCCGCCCTTGCACCCCGTTAGAATACGGGAAAGGGGATCAATACCCCTTCCCCGCATTCCGCTCGGGAGAGCTTTACAGGTCAGAACTCGAAGTCGACCGAAAGACCAATATTGCGGACCGAATTGAAGTCCCACTGCTGCAGCGAGGATGCCCGGCCATTGTTCGCATCGCTGGCAACCGGATTGAGGAAGCCCGGCACCCGTTTGTCGGTACAATTGCGGCAGAAGATGCTGACGCGGAAACTATCGAGCTCGACACCGATGCTGGCGCCCAGCAGGTCGATACCCTCGACCCTGGTGATCGGTGGTTCGCCAAGACGGTAGTTGATCGCGGAACGATGATAATAGTTTCCTTCGACAAACATATCCGCCGAATTGCTGATTGGGAAATTGTAGATAGCCTGGATCGTGCCGGTAAACGTCGGCGCATTGGGCAACCTTGTACCCTCAGCATCGAAGGTACCGTCCGGCCGGCAGGGGTACGGCTGGACAGGATTGCAAGGAGCGTTGGGGAATTCCCCGAACGTCGCATCCTGAAGGGTGGCAGCGGCGTTGATCGTCAGGCCAGTAAACGGGCTGGCGATAATCGAGAGCTCTGCACCTTGCGTGGTAAGCGACCCCGCGTTCAGGATAGAGAACCTCTGCAAGGCCGTGTCCAGAGCCTGCACCTGATAGTTATCGAATTCGGTATGATACAGGCTGAGGTTCGCGATCAGGTCATTACCCAGCCAGCTCGTGCGGATACCGCCTTCAATGGTCTTCGCCTTTTCCGGGAAGACCAGCAGCTGCAGATCGGTGGCGGTTGCACGATCGTTGAAACCTGCACCCTTCCGGCCGTTGCCGAAGGTAAGGTAAGTCATGATATCGTCGTTGACGAAGTACTGCGCGCCCAGCTTGTAGGTGAAGCTCGTGTCCTCGAAACTCTCCGCGAAAGTCCCCGGAACACCAAGGTTCACGAAATAGAGCGCTGCGGTCTGCTGCACGGTTTCGATCGACAATTCTTCTCGGGTCACGCGAGCACCAGCGATCAGCTCGAAACTGTCCGATACCCTGAAATTGAATTGGCCGAACGCGGCAAGATTGCTTTCTTCAAGAACAAATTCGGAATCGCCGCCAAGGAAGAAATCTCTTTCGACAGGACAGTTAGGCGCAATTGGCCCGAAGCCACCGATACAGAAGGGGAACCTCGGCCGCTGGGCGACAGTGCTGGCTCCCAGTCCAGCCACCTGTCCAAAGCTGTCGAGTGTCGAGTCAAGGTAGTAAAGCCCGAACTGGCCATACAGGCGCGATGATTCCGGAATGGCGACCCGCAATTCGTTCGTGAACTGGTCATACTCCGAAAAGCTGCGATTGATGGAGAGCCCGTTCTCGTTGGTGAGATCGGTGTCAAGGGCCTGATCGCGTTCGGAGAAACGCCAGGCAGCAATGTTTGTGATCTCCCAGCCATTGCCCAGTTCATAGGTAATACGACCTTGAACCCCGCCGGCTTTCTCGTCACGGTAGAAATCACCTTCGCCGGCGTAGAAGAAGTTATCCTCTCCGGCCTCCACGCCTTCTGCTGCTAGAGTAGCACGCAGGGGGCTGTTCGGATCAAGCTCGCGATAGCTACGGTCGAAGCTGCCGGCGATGCCGTGGCGCTCGTTGTAATCGCCGATTACGTAGACCGTCAGGTTATCATCGATTTCGGTGAGGAACTTCGCGCGGCCGCCGAATGCATTCAGGTTCTCGTCTGCAGATCCCGTGCCGATGAACTGGGCGACAGGCTCCTGATACGAATAGAACCCGTCAAAGCGGAACGCTGCATTCTGCGAAACCGGCAGGTTGATTACGCCGCGACCGACGAACCCTTCCGGATTGCCCGGCGCAGGATCCCGAATAACGTATTCGAGAGCGCCTTCACCCGAAACACGGTCGAATTCCGGTTCGTTTGTCACGATATTTAAAAGGCCCGCGGAGGAGTTCTTGCCGAAAAGCAGACCCTGCGGTCCCGAAAGAACCTCAACCCGTGCGACATCGTTGAATACAGCGCCGACGCCAAAGGTGCGCCCCTGGTTAACCTCGTCAATCGACACGGCGACACTCGATTCAAGGGTTGTAGCAAACGACACGGTGCCGACGCCGCGAATGGCAAACTGGCCATCGGAGCCGGACTGCAAGCTGGGAGCAGCCACCGTCAGGTCGCTGATCTGGTTGAGATTGCGCGATTCCAGCATCTCGTCCGTGATGACCGTCAGCGAAACTGGAACTTCCTGGAGATCCTGCTCGCGCCGTTGCGCAGTCACGATGATGGCATTGGATGGCGCTTCCGCCTCGTCATCAGTGCCGACATCCTGAGCGGATGCCGAACTGACGGGCACAGCCATGGCAGCGCAGGTCAGGGCAAAAAGCGAAACTTGTGTAGGTGCGCGGAACCGCAACATCTCATCATCCTCCCATTTCGGCATGTTGAACGAGAGCACTTCGCGCTCCCACTGCCTTTTATCGTGGGATGCCACTAACGGCAGACGCACATTGGGCAAAATAATACTTTGTTATAAAGATATAAGATTTCGCGATGCAAAAGCCGCACCCTTGACGGAACTGCCCATGCACAGGATGGAGAGTGCCACCGCTGGCCGCTTCCGTTTCAAGGCGCGAAAAGCAGGCACTTAAGGATGCCGTATGACGGTATCCGGTAAGCTAAACCAGCGAATACGGGGTATGCAAGGATTGCCGAAACGCACGCCAGATTTGAACGGGATGGTCCGTATCGAGGGTGGCTCGTTCACCATGGGCAGCGAGGACTTCTATCCCGAGGAGCAGCCTCTGCGGCGCGTTCGGGTAGACTCGTTCTGGATGGATGCCACGCCGGTCACAAACGGCGATTTCGCGAAATTTGTCACCGCCACTGGATACCGAACCTTTGCGGAAATCCCCCCCGATCCGGAGGACTATCCGGGCATGGACCCGCAACTGGCCCAGCCCGGCTCGCTGGTGTTCGTCAGGCCGGGGCATCCGGTTCCTTTAAGCGATTGGAGCCAGTGGTGGCATTTCGGCCTGGGCGCGGACTGGACACATCCTCTGGGCCCGGAAAGCTCTATCGACGGAATGGAAGATCATCCGGTGACGCATGTGACCTATGCCGATGCGCTCGCCTACGCCGAATGGGCCAGAAAGTCGCTGCCAACAGAGGCCGAATGGGAATACGCCGCACGAGGCGGGCATGACGATGGTCGTCATTATCAATGGGGTGATGAGCTTGCGCCAGAGGGCAAAATGCTCGCCAATTACTGGCAAGGGGCGTTTCCGAACGAGAATACCTACGAGGACGGTTGGGAACGCACCAGCCCTGTCCGCACCTTCCCCGCCAACGATTACGGCCTGTACGATACCATCGGCAATGTTTGGGAATGGACGCGGGATTGGTTTGCCATGCCGAAGCCGATCAAGAAGATTAATGCTTCAGCTTGCTGCACGATCGACAATCCGCGCGGCGCGGCAAAGCGGGAAAGCTTCGACCCGTGCAATCCGGGAATGAAAATCGCGCGCCGCGTTACGAAAGGCGGTTCACATCTCTGCGCGGAAAACTACTGCCGACGCTACCGCCCTGCAGCAAGACAAGGGCAGGCAATCGACACGTCGACCTCGCATATTGGCTTCCGCTGCATCTTCCGCGATTGAAACGCAATTGGGAAGAAGTTCAAGCATTGCGAATTGAGATTGTTAACGAAATTCAACCAATTCTGTCGCTCTGGCCCTCTGTCATTTCTCGACCAGATGAATGCGGCTTCCAAAGTCGGCTAACGGCAGGTGTTGACATAGGTAGAAAAGGCGCTGAATGACAGATTATGGGGCGCAAAGCAAACCGGCCATGATTGGGCCGGCTGCTGACTGGCAGGTTCTGGGCAACTTGGCAGGCTAGGCAGCCCTTTGTTCAGCCCGACGCTTCAGCGTTAAGACCCAATGGCGTGCGTTCAGGTCCAGCTAGCCCGATCCGGATAGATGACATCTGTGCAGATACGCCACGCGGTCAAGGCTGTGCTGGCTGCGGGCTTGCAACCTCACTTGGCGAGATGAGGTTTGTGTGCCGGCTCTTTTAGCCTCGGCCAGGTCCTTCATAATGTCGAGCCGGTACGCGATGCGAACCCGAAATCTTCGCAGCAGAAGCTTGACCAACGATCTGTTCTATGTTTGTTCTCATGCAACGCCCACCGCTTATTTTCAGAAAACGTCACTGAGGAACTGCGATGCAATCGGTCGCACCTAGCATGCTTGACACCCGCCACTTTTCTTGGGAGCGAGAGGTAAGTCGATTGAGGGCTGGCGCTTTCTTTAATGCAACAAGTGGTCAATCCTTTAGGCACAGGCTTCATTGTCTTTGTTCAACATGGTCAAAGGCGTTCCGCCGGATGACCAGCATCGTCTTCGAGACACTCATAGACGCATCACTGTCGAAGATCACGAATGTTGCCCAGCTGAAGGTGATGTTAAACAAGCGCGTCCTCAGCATGGTAAACGACTTTGAGGACGGGAATTGGCTCGGCAGCCGTTTCCAGAGTTATCTATGGGACAACATTGCTCAGACCGCGCTCTCCGAGCGGGAACGACTTGCCTTGGCGGATCAGAGCCATTCGGCACTTGTGGCTGCCGCTCGAAATCTTAGGCTTACTGACAAGGATGAGGTTGGTCAGGGGAGCGAGATCGCGGAGGTCTTCCTCTACGGGATAATGAAGAATCATTTCGGGGCGCTACCGGTCGTACCGAAGATATTCTATAAGCAGAACGTTCAAGACAATGCGAAAGGCGCCGATAGCGTCCACATCGTGATCAGCGAAGAGGGCGACGACTTCACTTTGTGGTTCGGCGAAGCGAAATTCTATAATTCAATCGTCGACGCGCGGTTGGATGCGGTCGTCAACTCAGTCTACGCGAGCCTCGATACAGGCAAGCTTAAGAAAGAGAACGCCATCATCACAAACGTATCGGATATCGACAGATTAATTCTGTCCGGACCTTTGAGAGCGAAAATCAAGGCGGCGCTCAGCAGCCAGGTATCGATCGATCATTTGAAGCCGAAGATCCACGTTCCGATCCTCATTCTCCATCAATGCGCCGAAACAGCTAGATGCGTCCAGCTCTCGGACGAGTATCGGAAAGCGATCTCCGCCCATCATAGGGAGCGAGCCGAAGCCTATTTTTCAAGGCAGATAGCCGGGTCGTCCAAGGTCCACAGATACAGCGACATCCAGTTCCATCTGATTCTCTTCCCAGTCCCGGATAAGAAGGCGATCGTCGAGACCTTCTTGGGAGCGGTCTCCTACTTCAAGGGGGCGGCGTGATGGAGGTCTTCGCCGCATGTTCCGAGGTGAACGACCTCATCGAAGGCGGCAACGATCTGGCTGCGCGCAACATGCTGATACGGCTCCTAGGCGATCTGGACCGTAGCAGGACCCCGTACCCTCAGGTTCTGAACCAGCTGATCCGGACGGCTGGTCTCTTCCCGTATTTGCAGCTTGAGACCGCGTCATGGGATCAAAAGTTCGTACATGAGGCGTTCGCCGTCGACGTCGGCAATCGGACTGCCACATTGCACCGCGAGCAGTCCACGGTCCTCGCGAAGCTTCTCGATGGCAGGAGCATCGCCGTGAGTGCCCCGACCAGCTTTGGAAAGAGCTTCATCATCGACGCGTTCATCGCGGCGAAGCGACCGAACACCGTCGTGATCATTGTACCCACGATCGCGTTGATGGACGAGACCCGGCGTCGCTTGTACAAGAAATTTGCGCGGCATTACGGCATCATCACCGCGCCTGACACCCCGCTTGAAGCGCGGAACATCCTGATCTTCCCGCAAGAGCGCGCCTTCGGCTACATTCAGAAGCTGAGAAAGATCGATCTCTTGGTCATCGACGAGTTCTACAAGGCGAGCGTCGTTCACGATAAGGAGCGGGCGCCGTCACTAATAAGGGCGATCGTCCAGCTTTCTCGCCGAGCAGAGCAACGCTACTACTTGGCCCCGAACATTAAGAAGCTGCAGGACAACGTTTTTACGCGGGACATGGAGTTCCTAGAGCTGCTGGATTTCAACACCACCTTCCTCGAAAAGCACGAGATCTATAAGGAGATTAAGGGGGATGCGCAGAGGAAATCCGAGGCCCTGCTGTCGATCATCTCGCCGCGGAAAGAGAAGTCGCTCATCTACGCTGGGACATACACAGAGATAAGAAAAATCACTGAGCTCGTCGTGGCCCGCTTGGACAAGATCGATCGACCTCACACCAACCATTTCGCTCGGTGGCTCCGAGAGAACTATCAGCAAGACTGGGTATTGGCTGACCTCGTGGAGCGAGGTGTCGGCGTGCACAACGGTCGAATGCACAGGTGCCTCAGCCAGCTTCAGGTTCTTCTCTTCGAGCATGAGAAAGGGTTCGACAGCATAATCTCAACATCTTCGATCATCGAGGGCGTGAACACATCCGCCCAGAACGTCGTGATCTGGAAAAGCAAGCTTGGGCAGACCAACCTGAAGGACTTCACATACAAGAACATCATCGGTCGAGGCGGCCGCATGTTCAAGCACTTCGTAGGCCACATCTACCTCCTGGATTCGCCGCCGAAGGAGGAGGATACGCAGCTCCAGATCGATTTTCCGGAAACGCTTTTAGGAAGCCTTGACGAGACCCAGGACCGTGAAAGCCTGACCGAGCGCCAGATCGAGAGGATTATTGAATACAAGCGTCAGCTCTCCGACATCGTCGGAGCGGACAATCTCGCGCGGATCAAGAGGGACAACCTGCTGCAAGACAGCGATGCAGACTTCTTGCTCAAGACGGCCAGTGACATGAAGGAACACCCCGAGGACTGGAAAGGCTTCGGCTACTTGAATTCGAACAATCCCTACGACTGGGAGCGAATGCTTTACAAGGTGATTGCCCTCAAGCCCTCGGGATGGGACGCTCCTCATGGCCGCGTTGTCGCGGTGGTCAAGGCCCTCGCGGCTAATTGGACGACCGACATGCCGACGATGCTCAGGCAGTTGTCCAGCGCAGGGATTGATATCGAAGCCTTCTTTCAGCTCGAGAGGACAATCACGTTCAAGCTCTCCGCCCTTCTGAGCGACATCAATGAGCTCCATAAGATGATTGTGAACCCTTCCGTGGACATCGGCGGCTTCATAGGAAAGGTGAGCCATGCGTTCCTGCCTCCGGCAGTGCACAATCTGGAGGAGTACGGCCTTCCTCGGATGATCTCGCGCAAGCTACACAAGGCCCGCTACATGGATTTCTCGCAGCCAGATCTCGATCTCAGGAGCGCGCTGGATTCCTTCCGCAGCAAGGGTCTTGACGCCGCACTCGAAGTGCAAGGCCTGACGGCGTTCGACCGATACATCCTCAAATTCTTCTTTCATGGTATAACGCCGGACGACACGTCTTCGACACCGGGGTAGTTCTGCCGCGCCTTGGATCTAGGCCGTCAGCCCGCCTTATTAGCGGATGGCAGGTTACCGAAATCGAGTGACGATCGGGGAACGACCGACATTAGGGCGCTTTGCCGACTGTCAGAAACTGGGCCGGTTGCGGACTGTCCGGTTTCGGCGAGGACGTCGACGCAAGCGGCCACCAACTCGCTGCACTGTCGATGGCACTTGATCTTAGGTAAATTCTGAACGGATGTGAGGAACTCGCGAATGATCAAATGCTAATGGTGGGCTACGGCTCATTCATCCTACATCGCTTTCCTAAATCGGCATAAGCTGTTTCAGCGGCGTCTCTGCATCAGCCAGCATCTCGGCCGCAATCTCCGCACGCGCTTCGACCAATTTGCGACACTGGACGTAATCCTTCACAGCGTTGACGCAGTCGAGCGCGATGACTCTGCCGCCCTTCAGATAGACCACCGAAAAGCCTCCGGTCGCCGGATCACCGCGCAGTACAGTCTGATCATGACCGATCGACAAACCAACCGTCTGTAATTTCAGGTCGTACTGATTGGACCAGAACCACGGTGTTGCGGCATAAGGCTCCGGGCTGCCGCAGATGTCCTTTGCGGCGGTGTTGGCCATGTCGTTGGCGTTCTGCACGCTCTCCAGCCGGATCATCGCGCCATCGGCGAAACTGTTGGCATGGAGCGCCACATCGCCGATCGCGTGCACATTCGGCAAACTGGTGCGGCAATATTCGTCGACCGTCACGCCGTTGGGCGCATCAGCTCCGGCTGCGGCAAGTTGATCGATCGCAGGTACGATACCAATGCCGACGATCACGATGTCGCAGTCGATCACTTCACCGTCAGCCAGCTTTACTCCGGTGGCTTTGTTGCCATCACCTTCGATGCAAGCGACAAGAGTGTTGAGGCGCACGTCGACGCCCTGACGGCGATGTTCAGCTTCGAAGAAGCGAGAAAGTTCTTCGCCTGCCACCCGCGCCAGCACGCGATCCAGCGCTTCGAGCAGTACGACACGGCATCCCAGCTTGCGCAGCACGGCAGCCGCTTCCAGCCCGATGTAACCGCCGCCGATGACTACGGCGCGCTTCGCACCGTTGTCGAGCTCAGCCATGATCGCGTCGACATCGGCCTTGTCGCGCACCGCGTGCACGCTAGCGAGATCGGCACCGGCGCAGGTGAGCTTGCGCGGCGAGCCTCCAGCGGACCAGATCAGCTCTCCATAGCCAAGCTCGCGTCCATCCTTCAGCGAGACGGTGCGGGCATCGGCATCGACCGCCACGACTTCGCTGCCGAGGACCAGGTCCACCTGCTTGTCTTCCCAGAAGCTCGCAGGGCGAATGAGGATGCGCTCGAACGCTTTCTCGCGGGCGAGATACTCCTTGGACAGCGGCGGGCGCTCATAAGGAGGCTCCTTGTCGCGGCCCACCATGGCGATAGTACCCTCGAAGCCATTCTGGCGGAGCGCCAGCCCAGCCTGGGCACCGCCGTGGCCGGTGCCCACGATCAACGCGTCATATCGATCCATGGCCGCCTAGTCTTCCTCGGCAATGCGAACGCGCATTCCTTCCAGTTCCTCTGACAAAGGTATCTGGCAGGACAGGCGGGAAGTCTGATCGCGGTGGTCGGAACTGTCGAGCAGGTCGTCCTCGTCCTCGCTCATCGGCGGCAGCTTGTCGGCAAATTCCTGATCGATGTGCACGTGGCAGGTCGCACACGAACAGCAGCCACCGCAAAGTGCCAGAACCTCGTCGATGCCAGCATCGCGGATTGCTTCCATCAGGGAAAGTCCCGGCTTGAAGGCCAGATCGACTTCATCGCCGCTGCGCATTGTCACTGTAATCGTGTTCATCGAGGCTTACTCTCCTCGGGTTCCTGATTGTGCCGCCACGCCGCTCAGGGAGAGGAAACGAGGGCGAGGCGGCACGAAGGTCCGTCCACTCGACGGAACATCTGATTCAATAGACCACCACTGAGCGGATCGACTTGCCCTCGTGCATCAGGTCGAACGCGGTGTTGATCTCTTCCAGGCCCATGACGTGGGTGATCATCGGGTCGATCTCGATCTTGCCGGTCATGTACATGTCCACGATCTTGGGCACGTCGGTGCGGCCCTTGGCACCGCCGAAGGCCGTGCCGCGCCAGTTGCGGCCCGTCACCAGCTGGAACGGGCGGGTGGAAATTTCCTTGCCCGCCTCGGCCACGCCGATGATGACGCTGGTGCCCCAGCCGCGGTGGCAGGCTTCCAGTGCGGTGCGCATCACTTCGGTGTTGCCGGTGGCATCGAAGGTGTAGTCCGCGCCGCCGTCGGTCATCTCGACGATCTTGGCGACGATGTCCTCGCGGCTCATGCCCTTCGTATTGAGGAAGTCGGTCATGCCGAACTTGCGGCCCCATTCCTCGCGGTCGGGGTTGATGTCGACGCCGATGATCTGGTTCGCCCCGGCAAGGCGCGCGCCCTGGATCACGTTGAGGCCGATCCCGCCGAGGCCGAAGACCACCACGTTATCGCCCACCTGCACCTTGGCGGTGTTGGTGACAGCGCCAACGCCCGTGGTCACGCCGCAGCCGATGTAGCAGCTGGTCTGGAACGGTGCGTCCTCGCGGATCTTCGCAACCGCGATTTCCGGCAGCACGGTGAAGTTCGAAAAGGTGGAGCAGCCCATGTAGTGGTAGATCGGCTTGCCTTGGTAGGAGAAGCGCGTGGTGCCATCGGGCATCAGGCCCTTGCCCTGGGTTGCGCGGATCGCGGTGCACAGGTTGGTCTTGCCCGAAAGGCATGACTTACACTGGCGGCATTCCGGCGTGTAGAGCGGGATCACGTGATCGTCCGGCTTCACGCTGGTAACGCCGGGGCCGACCTCGCGCACGATACCTGCGCCTTCATGGCCCAGCACCGAGGGGAAGATGCCCTCGCTGTCATGCCCGTCCAGCGTGTAGGCATCGGTGTGGCAGATGCCGGTCGCCATGATCTCGACCAGCAC
>NZ_QYOS01000013.1 GCF_003605195.1 Aurantiacibacter odishensis
CCGCCGCCATCGGGCCAGCGCTGGGTGACTTTCTTGGCCTTGGTCCAGAACCTGAGGCCTTCCATGCCGTACTGGTCCGCATCGCCAAAGCCGCTGCGCTTCCAGCCGCCGAAGCTGTGGTAGCTCACCGGCACCGGGATCGGCACGTTGATGCCCACCATGCCCACGTTTACGCGGTGCGCGAACTCGCGCGCGGCGTGGCCGTTGCGGGTGAAGATGGCAACGCCGTTGCCGTACTGGTGCTCGCTCGGCAGCTTGAGCGCGTGCTCGAAATCGTCGGCGCGCACGATCTGGAGGACGGGACCGAAGATCTCTTCCTTGTAGCTTTCCATGTCCGGGGTCACGCGATCCAGCAGGGTCGGGCCGACAAAGAAGCCGTTCTCGTGGCCCTGCAGCGAAAAGCCGCGCCCGTCGATCACCACTTCGCTGCCCTCGGCCTCGGCGGTGTCGATCCACTTCTCGATCCGCGCCTTGTGCTCGGGCGTGACGACCGGGCCGTAGTGCGCTTCGGGATCGTTCGACACGCCGACGCGCAGCGCGTTGATCGCGGGGATCAGCTTTTCCTTCAGGCGCTCCGCCGTCTGTTCGCCCACCGGCACCACCACCGGCAGCGCCATGCAGCGTTCACCCGCAGAGCCGAAGGCCGCGCCGGATAGGTCGTTCACCACCTGGTCGAGATCGGCATCGGGCATCACGATACCGTGGTTTTTCGCTCCGCCCATGGCCTGCACCCGCTTACCAGCGGCCACGCCGCGGTTGTAGACATAGTGCGCGATATCGCTGGAGCCGACGAAGCTGACGGCGGCGATATCCTGATGGTCGAGGATGGCGTCGACCATTTCCTTGTCGCCGTGGACGACCTGCAGCAGCCCCGCGGGAGCGCCAGCCTCCACGAACAGTTCGGCAAGTCGCACCGGCACGCTGGGATCGCGCTCGGAGGGCTTCAGGATGAAGGCATTGCCCGCCGCGATCGCCATGCCGAACATCCACATCGGGATCATGGCGGGAAAGTTGAACGGCGTGATGCCTGCACCGATGCCCAGAGGCTGGCGCATGGAATAGACATCGATGCCCGGCCCCGCACCGTTGGTATATTCACCCTTCAGCGCCTGCGGGATACCGCAGGCGAATTCGATCACTTCCAGCCCGCGCTGCACGTCGCCGTGCGCATCGTCCACGACCTTGCCGTGTTCGCTGGAGAGAAGCTCTGCCAGTTCCTGCTTGTGCTCTTCCACCAGCCGCTTGAATTCGAACATCACGCGGGCGCGGCGCTGCGGGTTGGTGGCGGCCCATTCGGGCTGCACTTTCTTCGCCTCGGCAATCGCCTTGTCCAGCAACGCAGCATCGCCCAGCGGCACCCTCGCCTGCACTTCGCCGGTCGAGGGATTCCAGATATCGTGCACCCTGCCGCCATCACTGGCGTGGGCCTTCCCGGCTATGAAATGATCGACTGCACGCATCCGTTTCTCTCCATTCCTGTCAGGAATGAAGCGCATGTCAGATCGAAAAGTTGCACACAACGGAAAAGTTTCAGTCGCAACCTTATTGATTGCCGGAGCGTTGTTCTACACCGGCAGGCCGACGTAGTTTTCCGCAATGCTGGTCTGCGCGGCGCGGCTGCTGGCGATGTAATCAAGCTCTGCCTGCTGCATCGCCCGTTCGAACAGGCCGTCTTCCGGGAAGCGGTGCATCAGCTTTGTGAGTGACCAGCTGAACCGCTCACTTTTCCACACGCGGGCCAGCGCGGTGTCGGAATAGGCGGTGATCGCGTCGTTGTCCGATTTGTTGAAGAATCCGGTCAGCGCCTCTGCCGCATAGTGCACGTCGCTGGCGGCAAGGTTCAGGCCCTTGGCCCCGGTGGGCGGCACGATGTGGGCGCTGTCCCCGCACAATAGCAGGGAGCCGTGGCGCATCGGCGCGAAGACGAAACTGCGTAAGGGGGCGATGCTTTTCTCCAGCGCCGAGCCGCGTGTGATGTTCGCCGCCGCTTCGGGACCGAGGCGGATGGCGAGTTCGTCCCACAGACGCTCATCGCTCCAGTCGTCCACCTTGTCGGTCAGCGGCACGTCAACGTAGTAGCGGCTGCGCGTCTCGCTGCGCATGGAGGCAAGCGCGAAGCCGCGCTCGTGGTTGGCGTAGATCAGCTCGTGATTGCACGGCGGCACGTCGGCGAGGATGCCCAGCCAGCCGAACGGATATTCGCGCATGTATTCCTTGCCCACCGAGGCTGGGATCGCCTTGCGGCTCGGCCCGTGGAAGCCGTCGCAGCCCACGATGAAGCGGCAATCGACGCGGTGCTGCGTGCCGTCCTTGGTGTAGGTGACGTAGGGCGCATCGCTCTCGACATCGAACAGCGCAGTGTCTTCTGTCTCGTAAATGACCTCCAGCCCCCGCTCCTCGCGCGCGTCCATCAGGTCGCGGGTGAGTTCGGTCTGGCCGTAGACCACCACCTGCTGCCCGCCGGTGAGATCGGCAATATCGATGCGGATCAGGCGCTCGCCATCGGCGAGGTTGAAGCCGTCGTGCGGCAGCCCCTCGGCCTTCAGGCGCTGGTCCAGCCCCAGCCGCTCCATCAGCGAGACGGTGATGTTCTCCAGCACGCCGGCACGGATGCGGCTGAGCACGTAGTCGGGGGACCGGCGCTCCAGCACCACGCAGTCCACGCCCTCGGCGCGCAACAAGTGACCAAGCAACAGGCCGGCAGGACCGGCACCGATGATACAAACCTGGGTCTTCACGGATCTCTCTCCCGATTTTTGCCCGAAAGTGCCGCGTCGGGCATATTTTGAAAGGGACAGACCCGCCCTCGACTGGTATATTTAGGACATGACATCATCGCCTCGCCCCGTCCCCGCCTTCAGCCTGTTCGGCGAGGATGTAGAGGAGGAACTACCCGAATACTTTCACTGGGAGACGATCGAGGCGCGTAGTGCGAGCTATCACTGGGAGATTTCCAACCACCGGCACCCCGCTCTGTTTCAGGTGCTTTTCCTCAAGGAAGGAACGGCGGAAATAGCCCTCGACAGGGCCTCCAGCAGCGTAGAGGCGCCCGCGCTGGTGATTGTGCCCGCCGGGCGCACGCATGGCTTCCGCTTTTCCGACCATGCGGACGGGCTGGTGATGACCGGGCGAAAGGCGTTCCTGCAACTGCTCGGTGCGGGCGATCCGCTGCGCCGGGCCATGCACGAAGCGCAGGTGGTCTTGCCGTCCACCGAAGCGGCCGAGCGCCTTGCGGGCCTTGCCGATCAACTGCTCGCCTGCGAAATCATCGCCGCCGACGCCAACCGCACGGCCCTGCGCGCCAATCTTGCCGAGGCATGGCTGCGGCTCGCAGTTACCGCGCGTGATGTCGCCGGGGAAGAAGAAGGTCTTTGCGAAAGGTTCAAGACGCTGGTGGAGCAGCACTGCCACGAGCATTGGACGGTGCAGGCCTATGCCCGCGAACTGGGCTGCACCCCGCGCACGCTTGCCCGCGCGACGCGGGAGACGCTGGAGCTGTCACCGCTGGAATACGTCAACCGCCGCCTGGCCAGCGAGGCGCGGCGGCTGCTCAATTTCACCAACGCCAACGTCGCGCAGGTCGCCGATGCCTTGGGTTTCGAGGACCCGTCCTATTTCTCGCGCTTTTACCTGCGCATGACCGGCCGGCGCCCCAGTGCGGAGCGCCGGCAATTCGGCCAGCCTTAGATCGGCCAGACTTAAATCGGGTAATGACCCGGCTCGGTCTCGAAGGTGATCCAGCGAAGTTCGGTGAAGGCGTCGATCCCGGCCTTGCCGCCGAAGCGGCCGTAGCCCGAGGCCTTCATGCCGCCGAAGGGCATTTGCGGCTCGTCCGATACGGTCGACGCGTTGACGTGGCAAATGCCCGCCTCGATCTGGCGCGCCACCTTCAGGCCGCGCGCCGTGTCCTTGGTGAACACCGCTGAGGACAGGCCGTACTGCGTGTCGTTTGCCAGTTCGATGGCGTGCGCTTCGTCCCTAGCGCGGGCAATGCCGACCACAGGGCCGAAGCTTTCGTCGCGGAACAGCTTCATGTCGGGCGTCACCTTGTCGACGAGGTGGGCAGGCATCAGCACGTTCTTCGTCGTCTCGCCGCCAACCAGCAGTTCCGCGCCCTTGGACTTCGCGTCCTCGATCAGCGAATAGCAGTGATCGACGGTCTTCTTGTCTACCACGGCCCCCAGCGGGGTCTTGCCTTCGGTCGGGTCGCCCACGGGCATGGACTTCACCTTCTCGGCGAACTTGCGCGCGAATTCGTCGGCCACGGCATCGACCACGATGATACGCTCTGTGCTCATGCAGATCTGGCCCTGGTTCATGTAGGCGCCGAAGCCTGCCGCCTTTACCGCCTCGTCGAGGTCGGCATCTTCCAGCACCACCATCGGCGCCTTGCCGCCCAGTTCCAGCAGCACGGGCTTCAGGTGTTCGGCAGCGCGCTTGGCGATGATCTTGCCGACCTGGGTGGAGCCGGTGAAGTTGATGCGCTTCACCTGCGGCGCGTCGATCAGCGCGCCGACGACTTCGGCGGCATCTTCGGGGGCGTTGGTGACGACGTTCACCACGCCGTCGGGGAAGCCTGCCTCGGCAAACGCCTCGATGATCAGCGCGTGGGTGCGCGGGCATTGCTCGCTCGCTTTCAGGATCACCGCGTTGCCGCAGGCGAGCGGCACGGCAATGGCGCGCACACCAAGGATGATCGGCGCGTTCCACGGCGCGATGCCCAGCATCACGCCAACAGGTTCACGCAGCGCCATGGCAACGGTGCCCTCGTGATCGGAGGGAATGACCTCGCCCTGGATCTGCGTGGTGATGGCGGCAGCCTCGCGCACCATGCCGGCCGCCAGGCCGAGGTTGAACATGGCCCAGCCCGCAGTCGCGCCGATCTCGCCCATCATGGCAGCGACGAAATCGTCCTTCTTGCTCTCCAGCGCATCGGCCGCCTTGTTCAACGCCTTGCGCCGCGCGTTCGGCCCCATCTTGGACCATTCGGCAAAGCCTGACTGCGCCTTTTCGGCGATTGCTGGGATATCGCCGGGCTGCATCGCCTCGGCACTCGAGGCGACTTCGCCGGTCATCGGGTTCAGGCGTTCAAACTTGCTCATCATCCATCCTCTTGCGTAGGAAACATAACCATATTCGACACTATCACTCGGCGGCGCGTTCCGCATGGGCCTGCGTCACGTCGAGCCGGGCGCGCCATGGGTCCTCGCCGCCGTGATTGCCGTCCATGCCAAACAGCATCACCGGGCGGCTCTCGTCGTCGTAGATCGGCCACGCGGGCGCGCCGGGGCCGTTTGGATCGCCCGTCTTCGCGAAATTGACGAAAGCCGCGCTCATGGCTGCCGACGCCGCGTGATCCTCGGGCGTAGTTTCGCCGGGGTAGCGCGCATCGATGGTGCGGAAGAAGAACGGGATTTCGGTCGCATGCGGCAGTCCGGCAGACCATTCCTCGCGCATCGCCTGCGGCACGTAGCCTGCGCGGTAGTGCCAGGCCGGCTGGCCAGCTTCAGTCATGGACTGGACCATGAAACGTGCAGGCTCGACCATCATCTCGTCGGCGTAGACCACGGTTCGCAGGGCGGCGGCGGGAAGGTCCGCCACATCGGCGTAGGCTTCGCGCGCATCGTCCGTCAGCGGACCAAAATGCGCGGCGATCACGTCTCCCTCAAGAGGCGCGCCGAAGCCGATATCTGCCGTGTTCGCCCCGGCCATGAACGGCACGGAAGCGGCATTGCCCTCGGCATAGGTCCGGTCGATCGCTTCCAGCACGATCATGCCGTCCATCAGCGGTCCGGAGTGCGGCGCGACGGGCTGCTGGCCAAGGCCCACGCCTGTTGCCAGGGTATCGGCGGGCAAAGCACGCAGCGCCGCCAGCGCCTCCGGCCCCTCCCCTTCGACACCGGCCCATTCCGCGAAGCCCAGCCCTGCATCCTCGCCATCCGGTCCGTCTTCCGAATGCACGGGCGTAGTGGAGCGAAGACCGGCGCGCCCGCCGCCCGACATCACGATGGCCTTGTCGAACAGGCCGCGTGTCATGGGGCTGGCCATCATCATGCTGACCGAACCACCGCCCGCGCTTTCGCCGAAGATGGTGACGTTGTTCGGGTCCCCGCCGAAGGCTGCAATGTTCCGCTGGACCCAGCGCAGCGCCTCCACCTGGTCCATGTAACCGTAGTTGCCGAGCAGGCCGTTGTCCTCGTTCGCCTCCGTCAGCGCCGGGTGCGCGAAGAAGCCGAAACGGCCAAGGCGATAGTTGAAGCTGACGAGGATCACGCCCTGCCGAGCCAGTTCGGACCCGTCGTAGACCGCAGGCGACGAACCGCCGTTCACGAAGCCGCCGCCGTAGATCCAGAACATCACCGGCAAGCGATCGTCGGCGGTAGTGCCTTCGGGCCGCCAGACATTGACGTAGAGACAATCCTCCGCAGGCGGCGTGCCCAGCGGGGCGGCGTCGGCGGCAAAGGGTATCTGCATGCAATCACTGGCGTATTGCGTCGCTTGACGCACGCCTACCCATGGCTCCACCGGCTGCGGCGCGCGCCAGCGAAGGTCGCCCACGGGTGGCTGGGCGAAGGGAATGCCCTTCCAGGAAGAAATGCCGTCGACGGTCTCGCCTTCCACCTGCCCCACGTCGAGCGACACGACCTGCGCCGCAGCAGGCGCGGCAGCCGCGGCAGCCATGAGTGAGGCAAATCCGACGACGTTCCTGATCACTGCATTCCTCTCCATTGGACTGACCTACTTGCGTGCGAAGAACGCGGCGATGGCCTGCTGCACTTCCGGACCTTGGAGCGCGCCTGCAAACACCTCGGCCTCCCTGTCGATCTGCTCGAGTACGGCCTCGCGATTGTCGGCCAGAAGCTTGCGGCTTTTTGCGAGCGCTTGCGGCGGACGCTTCAGCAGGTCGGCCACGCGGGACCGGGCGTGATCCTGCACTTCGCCGGCAGGCATGGTGCGGGTAACGAAGCCCGCCGCCTCGGCATCGCCTGCGGACAGGGGATCGCCCAGCAGCAGCAATTCCGCTGCCTTGGCGCGGCCGAAAAGCGCGGGCGCAAGCTGGCTCGATCCTCCTTCGGGGACGAGGCCGAGGTTCACGAACGGCATCGTGAACTGCGCATCGTTTGCAGCGTAGACGAGGTCACAGTGGAACAGCATGGTCGTGCCGATACCCACCGCCGCGCCCTGCACCGCCGCCACCAGCGGCTTGTCGAAACGCGCAACCGCGCGAATGAAGTCAATGGCCTCGGTCGCGCCAGTCTGAGCCACGGCGAGGAAATCCTTGAGGTCGTTCCCGGCGCAGAAGGTCTCCCCCTCCCCCGTGAACAGCACGACGCGGATATCGTCGGAGGCAGAGGCACGTTCCAGTGCGGCGATCATCTCGCGGTACATGGCGAGCGTGATGGCGTTCTTGCGCTCGGGCCGGTTGAACCGGATCTCGAGGCAGCCCGGCGTTTCGAGCAACTGGATTTCCTGATCTGACACCGGCTTCTCCCGTATGAACCCGGCAGTGATCGGCCAGGCGCTTTGTGCGAGCGTGCTAGGGGTAACGCACGAGTCTATCAAGCCGGGGCGTATCCGGCGCAGTTTCTGAAACCTTTGCCCGCCTTGAACGCTGGGATTCGTGCAGAAAGGATTCTTGCTATGGCAGCACGTGCATATTGGCAGGGGCAGATCAGGCTGGCGCTCGTCTCGATCCCCGTTGAAATCTACACCGCTACGAAGTCCTCGGCGAAAATCAGCTTCAACCAGATCCACGAACCGAGCGGGAAGCGCATTTCCTACGAGAAGGTGGTGCCCGGTATCGGGCCTGTAGACCGCGATGACATCATCAGGGGCTACGAAGTCTCCAAGGGCGAATACGTCCTGCTCGACGAAGAAGAGATCGACGCCGTCAAGTTGGAGAGCAAGCGCACGCTGGAACTGGTGCAATTCGTGGACGCGCACGAGATCGACCCGCTCTATTTCGAGAAGCCCTACTACGTCGCGCCGAAAGATGAGCTGGCCGAGGAAGCCTTCATCGTGCTACGCGAAGCTCTGCGCAAGGCGAAGAAGGTGGCGCTGGGGCAGCTTGCCATGCGCGGCAGCGAGAAGCTGGTGGCGATCAAGCCGTGCGGCAAGGGACTGCTGCTGGAAACGCTGCGCTATGCCGAGGAAGTGCGCGAAGGGCAGACCTTTTTCGACGACATCGAGGACGCGAAGCCCAAGAAGGAACTGCTCGACCTTGCCACCACCCTGATCGAACAGAAAAGCGCGCCCTTCGATGCCGGCGAGTTCGAGGACCGCTACGCCGATGCGCTGCGCGGTCTCATAGAGAAGAAGCGCAAGAGCAAGGGCGGCAAGAAGATCATCGAGGACGTGGAAGAACCCGAAAGCGGCGGCTCCAACGTGATCGACCTGATGGCCGCGCTGAAGAAGTCGGTCGACGAGAAGCCGAAGAAATCCGCTAGCAAGAGCAAGAAGTCCGCCTGACATGACCGAGGCGTCCGATCCCCTCGCCACCTACAATTCGAAGCGCGATTTCAAGGCGACGCCAGAGCCTGAGGGCAAACGCGAGAGCAGCAAGGGCGGCAACGCCTTCATCGTCCAGAAGCACGATGCAACGCGCCTGCATTGGGACCTGCGGCTGGAAATGGACGGGGTGATGAAGAGCTGGGCCGTCACCAAGGGCCCCTCCCCCGATCCCGACGTGAAGCGGCTGGCCGTGCGGACGGAGGACCATCCGCTGTCCTACAATACCTTCGAAGGCACGATCCCCAAGGGGGAATACGGCGGCGGCACGGTGATGCTGTGGGATCGCGGCACCTGGGAGCCGGTCAAGGGCAAGAGCGCCAGCGATATCGAGAAGGGCCACCTGCATTTCTGCCTCCACGGCGAGCGGATGCAGGGCGAGTGGCTGTTGATAAGACTGAGGAAAAAGCCGGGAGAAAAGCGGGAAAACTGGCTGCTGCGCAAGCTGCAGGACGACCACGCGCAAAAAGGCGACGCGCTGGTCGAGCACGAGCTTACCAGCGTGGCAACAGGCCGTTCGATGGCGGAAATCGCGGCGGACAAGGAGGGGGAATTCTCGCTGGAAGGCAAGAATGACGACGCCTTCCTGAAACAGATGGAAAAGGCCAGTGCGCACACGGCGAAGAAAGGCAAGCCCCGCCCCCGCAAGGATGCGCCGCTGCCGAAATTTCGCAAGCCGCAACTCGCCACGCTGGTGGACGAAGTGCCCGCCGGCAACGGCTGGATGCACGAGATAAAGTTCGACGGCTATCGCGCACTTGTCGCCGCAAAGGGAAGCAAGGTGCGCGTCTATACCCGCAGCGGCAAGGACTGGACCGACAAGTTCGGCCCGCTGGCCGATGCCATCGGCGCGCTGGACCTTCCAAGTTGCCTGATCGACGGGGAGATCGTCGCCGCCGACTCCAAGGGCAATCCCGATTTCTCAACCCTGCAATCGGTGCTGAAGCGTGGCCACGGCAGCCAGTCGAAAGAGGACGCGCTGCAGTTCCATGCGTTCGACCTTGTCGAGCTCGCGGGGGAGGACCTGTCCGACCTGCCCAATATCGAACGCAAGGAGCGGCTCGAGGCGCTGCTGGGCGATGCGGCCTCGCCAATTTTCCTCGCGGACCACGTGATCGGCGCAGGTGAAAAGCTTTACAACGCCATGTGCAAGGCCGGGCAGGAAGGCATCATCTCCAAGACGATCGACGGACGCTATTCCGGCTCTCGCGGCAAACGCTGGGTGAAGGTGAAATGCACGCGGCGGCAGGAATTCGTGGTGATCGGCTGGAAGAAATCGAGCGCGAAGGGCCGCCCTTTCTCTTCACTTCTGATGGCACAGCATGAAGACGGCGATCTCGTATACAAGGGCAATGTCGGCACCGGATTTTCGGCGGACGACCTCGACGAACTGGCAGGAAAACTCAAGCGCCTCGAACGCAAGACCCCGCCAGCCGAAGTGGACAAGGCCAGCAGCCGCGGCGTGACCTGGGTGACGCCAAAGCTGGTGGCGGAAGTCGCCTTCTCCGAATTCACCGCTGACGGCAACATTCGCCACGGAAGCTATCTGGGCCTGCGCGAGGACAAGAAGGCGGAGGATGTGAAGCCCGAGCAGCCCTCCGCCGCGCCCGCCAAGGCCGAGGGGGTCAAGATTTCCAGCCGCGACCGCGTCGTCTTTCCCGACACCGGGCAGACCAAGGGCGATCTGGCGGACTATTACGAAGCCGTCGCCTCGATCATGCTGCCCTTCGTGGGGCATCGCCCGGTCAGCCTGGTGCGCTGCCCTCAGGGACGCGCGAAGAACTGCTTTTTCCAGAAGCACGACAGCGGCGGTTTCGGCGACGCCGTGCAACACGTTCCCATCCGCGAAAAGGACGGCGGGACCGAGGACTATCTCTACGTCGAGGATGCGCGCGGGCTGCTGCAATGCGTGCAGATGGGGACGATCGAATTTCACGGCTGGGCCTCGCGCAGCGACGAGGTTGAAAAGCCAAATCGCATGATCTTCGACCTCGATCCCGACGAGGGTCTGGATTTCGGCGATGTGAAAGCCGCCGCGCGCGACATTCGCGACCGGCTGGCGGACCTTGGCCTCACAAGCTTCGCCATGCTTTCCGGCGGAAAGGGCGTGCACGTGGTCGCGCCGCTATCGCGTGGTCACGACTGGGAAGCGCACAAGGATTTCGCCCGCCGCTTTGCTGAGGCCCTGAGCGTGGCGGAACCGGATCGCTTTACCGCCACGATGAGCAAGGCGAAGCGCAAGGGGAAGATTTTCATCGACTGGCTGCGCAACCAGCGCGGCAGCACGACCGTGGTGCCCTATTCCGCAAGAGCCCGCAGCGGCGCCCCGGTGGCGGCGCCAATCGCCTGGAACGAGCTGAAAGGCATCGACAGCGCCGGACACTACTCCATCGCCGATGCCAAAAAACTTATTGATCGGGCGGAAAGCAAGTCCCTGTCCGGATGGGGTTTTGCCGAGCAGGCCCTGCCTGATTTCTGATCCTTCGGATACTTTTACCAAAAGCACGCGTTGGCAGGGGGAGACCAAGGAGCCCCCTCTTGCCGATCACCATCAACGACACTCCGCACGAACTGCCTGACGATCCCCGCGTCAGCCTGCTCGATTTCCTTCGACACCACGCCGGGCTGACCGGCACCAAGAAGGGCTGCGACCACGGCCAGTGCGGTGCCTGCACGGTGCTGGTGAACGGGATGCGGATCAATTCCTGCCTCTCGCTGGCCGTGATGCACGATGGCGACAGCGTGACCACGATTGAAGGGTTGGGAACGCCCGACGCGCCCAGCGCCTTGCAGAAGGCTTTCGTGGAGCACGACGGATACCAGTGCGGCTACTGCACGCCCGGCCAGATCTGCTCTGCCACGGCCATGATGCAGGAGATCGCGAACGGCTGGCCCAGCGATGCGAGTGACGATCTGGAAGGTCCGATCAAGCCCAGCGCAGACGAAATCCGCGAACGGATGAGCGGCAACCTGTGCCGCTGCGGGGCCTATGCCAACATCGTTGCCGCCATCGCCGAAGTTGCAGCGGAGGACGCGCAATGAAGCCTTTCCGCTATTCCCGCCCCGACAGCCTCGACCATGCAGGCCAGTTGACCAGCGATGCCGATGCGCGCGCAATTGCGGGGGGCACCAACCTGATAGACCTGATGAAGCTGCAGGTGGAAACGCCGCAGCAGCTGGTCGATATCAACACCCTTTCGCTGGGCGAGATTGCCGACGCCGAAAATGGGGGCCTCTCCATCGGCGCACTTGCGACCAACACGGCAACTGCGGCGCATCCGCGCGTCCGGTCCGACTATCCGGTGCTCGCCCGCGCAATCCTCGCCGGCGCGACCCAGCAACTTCGCAACAAGGCGACGACGGGCGGCAACCTGTGCCAGCGCACGCGCTGCTACTACTTCACCAATATCGACCAGCCCTGCAACAAGCGCGAGCCCGGCTCCGGCTGCGGCGCTATCGACGGCATTGCGCGGCTCCATGCCGTGCTGGGCACCAGCCCCCACTGCATCGCCACCTACCCGGGCGACATGGCAGTGGCCATGGCGGCACTGGATGCGACAGTGCAGATAATCGGGCCTGCCGGTGAGCGCAGCGTACCGGTACGCGATTTCCACCGCCTGCCGGGTGACACGCCAGAGAAGGACAACGTGCTGGAGGCTGGCGAAGTCATAACGGCAGTCACCCTCCCCGCGCCGGTCGGTGGCAAACAGCTTTATCGCAAGGTCCGCGAACGCTCGTCCTATGCCTTCGCGCTGGTTTCGGTGGCCGCCGTGGTCGAGATGGACGGAGGGCGCATCGCCCGCGCCGACCTGGCCTTTGGTGGCCTTGCCCACAAGCCGTGGCACGACCCGCGCCTGTCCGAATTGCTGGTGGGCGAGGAGCCGACCGCCGCACTGTTCGACAAGGCGGCCGACCTGCTGCTGGAAGATGCGCAGGGTTATGGCGAAAACGACTTCAAGATCCCCCTCGCCCGACGCGCGCTCGCGGCGACCCTTGCCGAAGCTACGGGAGCAGAACTGTGAGCACGCACATGGAACAGGACAAGCCGAACCGCGAGTGCCTGCTGGACAAGACGCCGCAGGCTACACTCGGCAAGCCGCTCAGCCGCTCGGAAGGGCTGGCAAAGGTTACGGGGACGGCGCCCTACGCTGCCGAATACCCGATTGCCGATTGCCTTGAGGGCGTGCTCGTCACCGCGCCTTTCGCCCGGGGCACCATCGATTCCATCGACAAGGACACGTGTCTCGCGATGGAGGGCGTTGTCGCGGTGATCGATGACGAACGCCTCACCTCCCGGCCCGCGCAAGGCACGGCCGGCGAAGCGCCGGTGCAGAAGCCGCGCCAGATCGACTACTTCGGCCAGCCCTTCGCGCTGGTCGTTGCCGAAACTTTCGAGCAGGCGCGCCACGCGGCAAAACACCTCGAATTCACGTTCACGGCGGACGATCTTTCCCAGGTCTCCTTCGATCCCGAGGGGACCGAAAGCGAGCGTCAGGAAGAAACGCGGCAGGGCGACCTTGCCCATGCGATGGCAGAGGCGAAGCACGCCGTGGATGCGCGCATCACGACAGCCGGACACGCCAGCGCCGCAATGGAACCGCACGCCGCGATTGCCGAGTGGGACGGATCGAACCTCACCGTCCACGCCTCCTTGCAGATGTTGAACTACAACATTTCCGAAATCGCCGACTCGCTGGGCATGGAGGAAGACAATATCCGCCTCATCTCTCGCTACGTCGGCGGCGGCTTCGGTTCGAAACTCGGCATTTCGCAGGAATGCCTCGCCGCCTCGCTGGCCGCCATGACCCTTGAGAAGCCGGTGCGCGTGGTGCTCAGTCGCCAGCAGGTGTTCCAGAACATCATGCGCCGTTCCGAAACCACGCAGCGCCTGCGCCTTGCCGCGGGCGCTGACGGCGCGCTGAACGGGTTCGGGCATGAAGGACTGGTATCCAACCTGCCTAAAGAGAGCTTTGCGGAGCCGATCCTGCAAAGCTCGCAATTCCTATACAGCGGGGAGAACCGCCTGCTGGGCCTCGATGTCGCGCGGGTGCATCGCATGACGGCAGGCTCCGTCCGCGCGCCGGGCGAGGCAGTGGGCATGCCCGCTCTGGAAGTGGCGATGGACATGCTGGCGGAGGAAACCGGCGTCGATCCGGTCGAGCTGCGGCTCCGCAACATCCCGGATGCCCACCCGGTGGAAGGCACGCCGTTCTCTTCCCATAAGCTGGCCGAGTGCCTGAAGCAGGCCGCCGATTCCTTCGGCTGGGAGGCTGGACCGCGCAAACCGCGCCAGCGGCGCGAGGGCGAATGGTGGATTGGCACCGGCATGGCCAGCGCAGCCCGCGTGCACAATATCTCGAAGGCCAAGGCTCGCGTCACGCTCAAGCCCGACGGCACGGCCTTGGTGGAAACCGACATGACCGACATCGGCACCGGCACCTACACCATCCTCGGCCAGCTTGCCGGGGAAATGCTTGGCCTGCCGCGTGAAAAGGTGCTGGTGGAACTGGGCGACACGCGCTTCCCGCGCGGCTCCGGTTCCGGTGGCAGCTGGGGTGCGTCCTCCGTCGGCTCGGCGGTGTATGTTGCCTGCCAAGGATTACGCCGCGAACTGGCATCACGCGCCGGTGTGAACGAGGATGACGTGTCTCTGAAAGATGGGCGCATTGCCAACGGGCCGAGCCTCGTCGACCTGTTAGACGGCAAGGACCTTAGCGAGGAAGGCTTTTACGAGCCGGGCGATATCGACGACGATTTCGTCGCCGCCGGTTTCGGTGCCTATTTCGCGCAGGTGCGGGTGAACCGCTTTACCGGGGAAACCCGCGTTGATCGCATGACCGGAGCCTTCGGCTTCGGGCGCGTGCTGAACCAGAAGACCGCTCGTTCGCAATGCCAGGGCGGCATGGTGTGGAGCATCGGCGTCGCCCTGACCGAAGCCCTGCACTTCGATCCGCAGGACGGCCACCTCGTCAACTGCGACCTTGCCGAATACCACGTGCCGGTGAACCGCGACGTGCCCGAACTAGACGTGATCATGGTGGAGGAGCGCGACCCCGCTGCCAGCCCCATCCAGGCGAAGGGCATCGGCGAACTGGGCATGTGCGGCGGCGCCGCGGCCATCGCCAACGCCATCTACAACGCCAGCGGCGCACGGGTGATGGATTTCCCGATGACGCCCGACAGGGTGCTGGCGGCAATGCCCTGACGCGCCTCGCGCGGCGCAAGCCATCTGGCCCTTTTCGCGTCAGCACGGTAACGCATCCCCTTGCGTTGCAAGTCCGCGGGAGGAAAGCGTGTCGCAGGAGAAGGCCACACGGGTAACGTCGTTCGACGTTGCCGAGAGGGCCGGTGTCAACCAGTCGACGGTTTCGCGGGCGCTCAACGGCGACCCGTCCATCAGCGCGCCCACCCGCCAGCGGATCGAGCAGGCAGCCGCAGACCTTGGATATCACATCGATGATCGCGCCGCTCGCCTGCGCACCGGCAGGACCGGCACGATTGCGGTGATCGTCATCACCCGTCCAGGACGCAGCCCGACAGACGTGAACCCTTTCCATTACGCCTTGCTCGGAAACGTCTGCGCCTCGGCTTCTGCCAAGGGATATCGCTCCCTTGTGTCCTTCCAGTCCAAAGCCGAGCATTTCGATTCCGGCTTCGTCCAGCGCAGGCAGGCAGATGCGATCGTACTGCTCGGCACGGCGACGAATACCGCCGCGTGGGATTTCCACCGGCCTTTACTCAACCGTCCTGAGACTGCGTGCTGGGGCGCGCCTTTCGAGGATGCGAGGCGGATCAAGGCCGACAACCGCGATGGCGGTCGCCGGGCGGCAGAGCGGCTGCTGCAGGGGGGATATCGCAACCTCGCCTTCATCGGCGATCTCGACGATCGGCAGAGCCAGTTTCGCGAGCGATACGAGGGTTTGCGCGATGCCCTGTCCGCTCACGGTATCGCGGCGCCGCCGACCGTGTTCGAAGATGCCGAAACGCGCGTAGAGCAAGGCCGACGCTCTGTCCGGAGGCTCCTAGCCGAGAGGCAGGAGATCGACGGTCTTTTCTGCTGCTGCGACGCGATGGCGCTCGGCGCTCTCGGCGCGCTTGAGGACGCAGGTATGGCGGTGCCGGGAAACATTGGCGTGATCGGTTTCGACGGCCTGGGAAGCGGCGCTCACAGCAGCCCGCCGCTGACCACCATAGAGCCGGATTTCACGAGTGCCGGAGCCATGCTTGTCGATCTCGCCCTGGGCGCGATCGAACCAGCCTCTGCGAAAGGCGTGCCTGTTCATCTGGTGGAACGTTCGAGCGTTCGTCGCTAAGCCTGCCTCCTGACGATTGCAAAGCTTACATCACCGTCCCTGCTCTTGGCGTGCGCCCTGACACTTGGCGGCTGCGCCCACGATGGCGCGAGGCAGGCCCAGCCCGAACTTGGTCTCCACGTGAAGGAGGCCATCACCGTTGGCGGGCTGCAATTTCGCGATGCCGATGGTGACGGTCAGCTTGCCCCGTACGAGGACTGGCGCCTTTCTTCCCTCGAACGCGCGACCGATCTGGCGAGCCGGATGAGCACGGTCGAGAAAGTCGGCACGCTGATGCACTCGACCATGCCGGGCCGCGATGGCGAATTGGGGCGCGCGGAAAGTTACGATCTCGACGCGCTTGGCCTGCTGGTGGGCGACAAGCACGTAACCAGCTTTATCACCCGCTTGACGCAAGCGCACATGATGCGCAGGTGCCGACCATGCTGGCCATCTTTCTCGACCGGCCTGCCGTGCTCACGGAAATCCTCCCGATGACGGACGTGATACTCGCCAATTTCGGCGCGAGCGATGCTGCCGTGCTCGATGTGGCGCTGGGGCGTTCCAAAGCGCGCGGGCGCCTGCCGTTCGAACTACCACGGTCAATGAAAGCGGTGGAGGCGCAGGCCCCCGCTGCTCCCGACGACAGTAGGGACCCGCTCTTTCCGTTCGGAGCGGGTCTTTGATTGCTCGCGGGAGAAGGCAGCGCGCCCCCATACGAGGAGACCTGCCGACGTCGTTTTGGTGAAATGGCGGAGAGGGAGGGATTCGACTTAAATTGATAAGTCCATGATATCGATAACGATTATCGTAATCCTTATCGCAGATTACCCCCGATCCTGGCGCATAATTCCGAACATTTGGGGGCTCTTCGCACCTCGTATCAGTTCGCCAGCATCTCTTTCAGTGGAATGTCCGGATCGGCCAACGTTCCAACTGCAATTTTTGCGCCTGCTTCTACCAGCTTGCGGCCTTGCACGTAGTCCTTAATCGCATTTACGCAGTCGAGAGCGATCACCTTGCCATCCTTCAGGTAGATGACGGAAAAGCTGCGAGACTCCGGGGAGCCGCGAACGAGCGCCTCATCGTGGCCAGACGTCAGGCCGACTGTTTGCAATTTCAGATCATACTGGTTTGACCAGAACCAAGGTGTCGCAGTGTATGGTTCGTCGATCCCGCAAATTGTCTTCGCAACGGTATTCGCCATATCGTTCGCGTTTTGAACACTTTCCAAGCGGATTGTCGAACCGCCTGCTAATGCGTTGGGGTGTGCCGCACAGTCCCCAATCGCATATATATTCGGCAGGCTGGTGCAGCAGTTTGCATCAACCTCGACGCCGTTGGAAATTCGGGCGCCGGCAACCGCAAGCGGCCCGACAGATGGTTCGATACCGATCCCGACGATGATCATGTCGCAGGCGAGCGCCTCTCCGTCCGCTAGCCGAACAGCTGTGGCACGACCTTCGTCGCCCTCGATATGATCGACACGAGCCTGCAATCGAATGTCGACGCCTTGAGACCTGTGCTCAGCTTCAAAGAAACGCGAAAGGTCTTCACCGGCTACGCGCGCCAGAACCCGGTCAAGAGCTTCCAGCAACGTCACTTCGCAGCCCAGCTTGCTCAGTACGGCGGCGGCCTCCAGACCGATGTACCCGCCTCCGATAATCAAAACGCGGCGCCCCCCTGCGTCCAGGTCCGCCATGATCCGATCAACGTCCGCTTTATCGCGAACGGCATGGATATTATCGTAGTCCGCGCCCGCACATGTCAGTCTACGCGGCGAGCCGCCAGCGGCCCAGACAAGGTTGCCATACCCTATTTTGCGGCCACTATGGAGTTGGACAGACTTGCCCTCAGGATCGACCGAAGCGACTTCAGCATCAAGTATCAATTGGATGTTCTTGTCAGCCCAGAAGGCTTCTGGCCGGATGAGGATACGCTCGAAAGTCTTGTCTCGCGCGAGATAGTCTTTCGATAGTGGCGGTCGTTCGTATGGTGGCTCCGGTTCCTTGCTTACGATGGCGATTGAGCCGGAGAAGCCTTTTTGGCGCAGCGCAATAGCCGCCTGCGCTCCCCCATGACCTCCACCCACGATTACCGTGTCGAAATTATCCATTTCCGATTCCTTCTCCCTCCGCTCGTGGTGCCTTTGTTTACAGCTTCTCTGTCAGTTCCGGCACGGCGTTGAACAGGTCTGCCACGAGGCCGATGTCCGCCACCTGGAAGATGGGGGCGTCGGGGTCCTTGTTGATGGCGACGATGACCTTGGAGTCTTTCATGCCGGCAAGGTGCTGGATCGCGCCCGAGATGCCGATGGCGATGTAGACTTCGGGCGCCACGATCTTGCCGGTCTGGCCGACCTGGTAATCGTTGGGCACGTAGCCTGCGTCCACCGCAGCGCGCGATGCGCCGATGGCGGCGCCCAGCTTGTCTGCCAGCGGGGTGATATACTGCTCGAACGTCTCGCCGTCCTTCAGCGCGCGGCCGCCCGATACGACGATGCCTGCGCTGGTGAGCTCGGGACGGTCGCTCTTCACCGCGTCCAGCTTCACGAACTGCGAGATACCCGCATCGCCGGGGCCGCTCGCGGCTTCCACGCTGGCGCTGCCGCCTTCTGCCTCAGCCTTGTCGAAGGCCGTGGTGCGAACGGTGATCACCAGCTTGGGATCGCTCGACTCGACCGTGGCGATGGCGTTGCCGGCATAGATCGGGCGGGTGAAGGTCCTGGGGCCTTCCACGCTGATGATGTCGCTGACCTGCATCACGTCGAGCAGCGCGGCAACGCGGGGCAGCACGTTCTTGCCGGTGGTGGTGGCAGGGGCCAGCACGGCGTCATAGCCGTCCATGAGGCCGGCAATCAGCGGGGCGAGGTTCTCGGCAAGACCGTTGGCATAGGCGGCATCGTCCGCCACCAGCACCTTCTCGACACCGGCGATGGCAGCATGCGCATCGCCAGCGGCGGTGGTGAGCACGTGCACCGGGCCGCCGAGCGCGGCAGCGGCGGTGATGGTGGCGAGGGTGGCATCGGCGACAGCGTCGCCGTGGGGTTCAGCAAATACGAGTGCGGTCATTTCATCTAACCTCTCATTCCGTTCGCCCTGAGCCTGTCGAAGGGCTGTCCTTCTCTCAGCGCGACGTTCAAAAACAAAAGCAGTCCTTCGACAGGCTCAGGACGCTCTGCGCGACTTACGCCACTCCGAGCGCTTTGAGCTTCGCGACCAGCGCGTCCACATCTTCAACGATCTCGCCAGCCTGGCGGACCGGCGGCTCGGAGACGTTGGTGGTGGTGAGGCGCGGGGCCACGTCGACGCCGTAATCGGCAGGCGTCTTGGTATCCAGCGGCTTCTTCTTCGCCTTCATGAT
>NZ_QYOS01000012.1 GCF_003605195.1 Aurantiacibacter odishensis
AGTGGCCCCTTGGCGAAAGCCTCGGGATTGGTGTTGGCCCATTGCCGCGCAGCCACGGCTACGGCGGCGAGGTCTTCCCGGCGCGTGCCGAACTCGTGCATATGACGCGCCGCAACCAGTGCATAGCTGCTGAGCGGGAAGATGGGATCATATCGGGCTTCCCATTTGTTGCTCTTTGCAGGCGTAGCCAGCTTCCCGCCGCTGCTTCTCTGGTTGGAGCCATAAGTGATCAGCGCGTTGTCGATGTATCCAGCGTCGATCATGATGCTGGCCGTGATCATGTGACTGATGAAGGAGGACCCTCCCGTACGGTTATTGTCCGTGAAGCGAGGGGAGATGCCGTAGTATTCCGCCATGGAAAGAGTGCCGAATAGATCGTCTGGCAGACAGCCGAACAGTGCATCCACGTCCTGAATCCTGGCGTCGGCGTCCTGCAAAGCCATCAGTCCAGCTGTGGCCGCCAGATCAAGAGAACTGAAGCCTGGCATCTCACCAACCCCGTAGGTTGCGAGCCCCGCAATCGATGCGGCGCCTCTTGGAAATTCGTCCTTCATATTCATTGTCCTCGATTGACCCGGGGCATCCTTGACCATAATCCTAGGGCATGAACGACATCGAAGCCCATACGCCCGAAGCCGAATTTGAAGAGGGTTTGAGGCAAGGCAAGATACTGCTGCAACGCGATACAGTATCGGCGGAATGTCATTTTCCTCCACGCATTCGCGCTTTGGGCGAAGCGACCCAATGGGTCGAAGCGTCCGGACACGGAACAGTGCATTCCGTTACGGTGTTGTATCCTAAGCCCCCGCGCGAGCCTTACAACGTCGCGCTGGTCGAATTGGAAGAGGGCGCGCGCCTCATGAGCCGGGTTGACGGTATTGCAGCCGGGGAAGTTTCGATCGGGATGAAGGTGAGGGCGAAAGTGCTTCAGGCCGAGGCCGGGCCGCTGATCGTGTTTCATCCCGACTGACGGTTTTGCTGAGGTGGACCTGCCAATCGCTCGATCTCTTCGGGCGTAAAATTCGCTTCTTCCAGAATCTCGCGACTGTGCTGACCCAACCGTGGCCCCGGCTGACCGGGTTCACCGGGTGTTTGCGAAAAACTGACGGGAACGCCCGGCATACGCATGTTTCCATCAGCGGAATGTACTTGGTGCCAGAAGCCGACCTGCTCCAGGTGTGGATCGTCCAGCAGATCATCGATTGAACGTACCGGCATGGCAGGACATTGCGCCTGCGTAAGGACCGCCATCCATTCCTCGGTAGTGCGGGTCTCCAGGACTTTCGACAACTGGCCGAGCACCTGCGTGATATTCTGCGTCCTCGTTCTCAAACTTTTGAACATGGGGTCTTTCGACCATTCCGGGTTGCCGATAGCATCGAAGAAATTCGACCAGTGCCGATCATTATAGATCATGACAGCGATATAGCCGTCGGCAGTTCGATAAGGGCGCCGCTGCGGCGAAAGGGCGCGCGGATAGCCTGTGGGTCCGATCGGCGGGTTGAACATGGCCCCGCAAAGGTGTTCGACCATCGAGAAGGACGCCAGAGTCTCGAACATCGGGACTTCGATCTCCTGTCCATGTCCATGCCGCTCTCGCTCGAACAATGCTGCCATCACGGCATATGCCGCGGTGAGGCCCGCGACCTTATCCGCAACCACTGTTGCCAGGTAGGTGGGCTCTCCGCCTGATAGGGCGGCCTGCAGCGAAACGATGCCCGACGCAGCCTGGACGATATCGTCATAGGCGGGATAGTCTGCATATGGACCGGTTTTCCCATAACCGTACAAGTTGGCATATATGATGCGAGGGTTGCTTGCGCTGACGGAAGGGTAATCCAGTCCAAGGCGCTCTATGGCACGGCCGCGCATTGAGTGATGAGGCGCTCGTTCGCGGCTCCCCGGAGTCTCGCAGCTTTCCGTCATCTACCTGAAGGATGGCAAGGTGATCGCTCTCGACTGCGTAAATGCGATTAAGGACTACGTGCAAGGCCGCAAGCTGGTAGAAGCAGGCGCAAAAATTGCAGTTGGAACGTTGGCCGATCCGGACATTCCACTGAAAGAGATGCTGGCGAACTGATACGAGGTGCGAAGAGCCCCCAAATGTTCGGAATTATGCGCCAGGATCGGGGTAGGGATTGGGGTAATCTGCGATAAGGATTACGATAATCGTTATCGATATCATAGACTTATCAATTTAAGTCGAATTTCTCCCTCTCCGCCACCTAGTCTAAATAATTGGCTGATCCAGGAATCGTCGATGCCTTCCTGGCGAGCGAGATCGGCAATCGCGCTCTCGCCGTCTTCCAGTCGCGCCCACCATTTTCGGGCCTGCACCAGCAAGTCAACCAAGGGCTGGTCGACCTTTTCGAGGGTGCCGGTTCCACCCGGCTCGACGAGCCGCCTCGCCATGCCCGAACGCTTTAGTCGCACTGGGCTTTTGTGGACGATTTCTTCGGTTGTCGCGGACTGGTCGCCGCGGGCCGCCATGGAGAAAATTCCTGCCATTTCATTTGAACTTGGCGAACCGCCGCTTTGATGCCAACTGGGGCTTTTAAATGGCCGAGATCAAGCCGCAAATCAGCCAAAGCACGTACAGTAGCTTTATGCGGTCTGGTCCATTGTTGCTCAGCTTCGCCTGCCGACGAATTCCTTGCCGCTGTCGCGTTCCGTACGGTTGGTTGAGGCCTGCGATCCGATTTCCGACACCGTCAACCGCCCGTGATATTCCGACAGCAGTTCCATCACCCTATCTCGAGCTGACCCGATTAAGACGACAGAAGCTGACATCAGGAAAGTGCAGCGCAATTCCAGTCGCGTTTCGGCGCCCGCCGTGGTGCCAGTTGCCCAGCGCCTGTAGGCCAAGAACTCTGTCACCACATGCCGTTGGGCGATACGTTCTAGGTCAAGGTCCTGCCGAGTATTGCCTGCCATTATCTCGTTATCCAACCAGTTGCGGAAGCGGTTGTAAGCGACCGACCGCAATTCGCGGATTTCCGCAATGCGCGGAGACAACGAGAAATTGAAGCCTATCACGACCTTGGCATATTCCACGTCGCGCTCCATTTCGTCGACCATCCAGTCGAGTTCCTCAAAGACCACGTCCAGCGTATAGTCGCGTTTCTTTGAAGCGATAACTTCACGAACTTCGCGCATGCGTTCCGCCACGGTGGCGAAGATCACCCCATCCTTGTCGTCGAAAAGCCGATAGATAGTACGCGGAGCGACATCTGCTTCACGACTGAGGCGCGCGATCGTCAGTCCTTCTATTCCGCCTTCGCCCAGCAACTTGTGGGCGACATTGATAATGCGCTGCCGCCGATCGCGCATCGCGACGCTTGTGTAGCGGCTCGGCACGCGGCGATTCGTGCCTTTTCGTGTTCGATGAACCTTGGTTTCCGGCTTTTTGGAAGTCGGGCGGTCCGCTCTGCCGGGGTTTCGTTCATCCCTCATCATTGAAGATTTACGCCTAAAATGCCCAAAAACCAAGGGTCACAGGATCTGAGCGCCAAAAAAACAAACATGTATGTTCTTTTTCTCTTGCAAAAAAGATCACGTATGTTCTTTTGTTGATGGACGGGCTCTAGATCGAGCTCGTATCGAGATCGCAAAAAGCGACAGGATATATGGAGAGGCACTGACATGGGCGGATTCCGCACACACCACAAATGCGTCTTGGGTTCGGCGCTCGTAGGGCTCCTTTCGACCACGAGCATCACGGCAATGGCGCAGACGGCGACCCAAGGATCAGGCGACGTGCAGCCAGATGATAGCTCGCCTTTGCCGAATGAGGCCGCACCGCCGGAGCGGGACCGCGAAGCTGGACTTGAGACAATCGTGGTGACAGCGCGGCGTGTCGCGGAATCGCTGCAGGAAACACCTGTTGCCGTAACTGCATTCACGTCGGATTCCATCGATCGAAAGTTCGCAACGGATATTCGCGCCCTTACCGGTGACGTGCCCAATGTCGTGATATCCAACGTTCCGGGATTTAACGCTGCGGCGATTGGCATCCGCGGTCAATCCACAGGCGACATCATTCTGACGTTCGAGCCTGCGGTGGGCGTGGTTGTCGATGATTTTGTGCTGGCGCACGTACAGACGCAACTCTTCGACCTGTTCGATGTCGAGCGAATCGAAGTGCTGCGCGGCCCGCAGGGAACATTATTTGGCAAGAATACCGTGGGCGGCGTCGTAAACGTTGTCACCAAACGTCCGGACGCCGCGTTCGGTGGCGAAGTTCGTGTCGGCTATTCCAGCTTTGACACCCACGAAGTGCAGGCTGCGATCAACATCCCGGTCTCCGAAAACCTGTTTTTCAGGGCTGCAGGTTCCTTCCTGGAAAGTGACGGATATTACCGGGCCGCGAAGTACGACTTCTTCCGCGATGAGCCCGGAAGCGGGGAAGGCTTAGGCGGAGCGAGATATTTTAGCGGCCGCGCCAAGCTGCTCTGGGAAGCAACGCCTGATACTGAATTTATGCTGACATACGAATTGTTGCGAGATCGCGGGGACAGTCCGCCAAGCGTCAACGAGACGCCGCCAGGCTTTCTCTTCGACGTCGTTGGCTATCCGGGCATCCAGACTACCGGTGGGAGCCCCTTCGACACGCAGACAACGATCTGTGAAGGCAGTTCGAGCGATCCGACCTGTCCCGGCACTGCCGATGGACACCGGATCGACGTGGATGGCGTCTATCTACAGGGTGAGCATGACATCCCCGGTACGGGCACGTTCAACCTGGTAACAGGCTATCGCCGTGTAGAGTCCGCGCTTCCGTCGGACTACACCGGTGAAAGCGCCTTCCTCTTCGTTTCGACACGAGAGGACGTTCGCGAGCAGTATTCCGCCGAAGTCCGCTTCAGCTCCGACTTCTCGGATACGATCAGCTTTACGGCTGGTGCCATGTACTGGGGCCAGACGCTTGATGCGAATGCCACGTCATTCCTTGGATTCCTGCGTTTCCTGGGTGACGATACCGCAACGACCGATCCGAACCAGTCGACCGCGGATTACGGCGTGGACAGCTACGCCGCATTCGGTGAACTCGAATACGCCGTGTCAGACCCTCTCTCTGTGTTTTTCGGAGCGCGATACACGAAGGAGGACAAGACCTTCTCCGTCAGGCCACAGGTACGCCGCTCGACTATCGAAACCGGGTTCTGGCCAGAGTATTCCGACGAAGCCAGTTTCTCGCGCCCGACATTCCGTGCGGGTTATCGCTGGGAAATCAATGACAACATCAACAACTATTTCACCTACAGCCAAGGCTACAAGTCGGGCGGCTACAATGAGCAGGCAATGTCCGCCACATCCGCCCTGCCGTTTGAGGAGGAAACCGCCGACAGTTTCGAACTCGGTCTTAAAACGCAGACCTCGGACAATCGTATGCGCCTCAATCTCGCGGCGTTCTATGTGAAGTACAGCGATCTGCAACGCGATGCCGTGGTGCCGTTCACCGATCCGATTACTGGCCTGCCGGGACAGGAAACGCGAACGACAAATGCCGGTTCAGCCGAAGTGTACGGACTGGAGGCAGAGGCAACGGCAGCCCCATTGCCGGGTCTGCAACTCAGCTTCGCCTTCGGTTGGCAGCAGGCAAGTTACATAGAGTTCTTCACCGATATCGATGGTGACGGCGAAAATGAGGATGCCTCGTTCCTCGACCTGCGGAACGTGCCCGAAGTAACTGTTGGCGGAACGGCCAGCTACGAACTGCCACCCTTCGACTGGGGCAGCATCAACCTTTACGCCGATATCAACTACCAGTCCGAGTTTGAGTCCGTAACTCTCAATGCTCCGCTGACCCAGGGTGAGGCGCGGACGCTGGTTGGGGCATCGATCGCGTGGACCGATCCAACCGACACCTATCGCGTGGCGATCTTCGGACGAAATCTGTTGGATGAGACCTACCGCGTATCGGGAAATTCGGTCGCGGGGCTGTTCAACTTCACGAACTACGCCCCCCCGCGTTCGTTCGGCATCGAAGCTTCCGCCTCGTTCTGAGGCAGCTGCCGTGTCGATTGCCTCATATCCTGTGCGGACGGCCGATGCCTTCGGGGACCAGATCGAAGGCTATGCTTATCCGTGGTCGATTGCCCGCAAAGGGCAACGTGCCGTGCCACAAGAACGAGGGGAACAGGATCATCCTACCTGCTCTCGGTCGAATGGTACGGGTTGCCAGTCCGGTGCCCAGCGCATCAGGCAGAACGCCTATGGAAAAAGCGCCTTCGTCGGGGTTGGGAAGGCTGTCCGCAAAGTCGGGGTAGTAAACTCCGGAAAGCCAGTTCGGCGCATGGATATGCGGTTCGACCGCGCCTCCCGGTTGGAGGATCGTCCCCCACATGGTGATCGACCAATCAGCTGGTCGCGCAGCGAGGAAGGGGTGGTTCGCTTTGCTTTCCCCAAGATGTTCCCAAGTCTCCCTGAGAGCAGTTATCGCCTGCTCTTTCATTGCGGCAAGGGCGGGGCTGCTCGCTTCGGCAAGCTCTCCGCTCTGCCGCCCTTTTCTTGCCACGAGCCCCTCCGGCTCAAAGGTGAGAGACGGATGCTTGGCCAGTTCGTCACAAAGCTGGGCGTTGAATTGCGCGAGCGATTCAAAACCGGCAGGCGCCCTAAGGTCGATGACCCGCACGAAGCGGTCGAGACCGCGCAGCTCGGCAAGTTTCTCCAGTTCACCGGTCTGATCGAGGGCAGCAGCGAGATAAGCGAGAGGCGATGTGCTTTGCGGCACTGTCTCAAGCAACAGTCTGGCAATCGGCTTCGCTTCAGCAGGACGGCCCTGTGCGATGAGCAATCGCATGAGGTTGACCCCGACCGGATGATTGGGGCCGGACTGGGACAGGCACTGTTGCCACACCCTGATCGCGTCGGCGGCGTTACCCTCATCCTCCAGGATCATGCCTACCAGATTGCTGGCGCGTGGATGCCCCGGTTGGGCCTGAAGGACTATCCGGGCTTGATCCTTCGCTTCGGCCAACCGGTTGGTACTGCGAAGCAGGTCCGCCAGATTAAGACGCGCTTCGGTGTAATGGGGGCGCAATTCGATAGCGTTGGTGTAGGCGGCGATCGCGCCTTCGCTGTCTCCGGTACGCGCCAGAGCGATGCCCAGATTGTTCAGAACGCCCGGATCGCCGGACTTGGCGGTGATCGCCGTCCGCAGGATGGCTACGGCTTCTCCGGCCATGTCGTTTGCAATCAGGCACGACCCGAGATTGTTCAGTGTGGCCGGATGCCCAGGCCGCATGGCGTCTGCTTCTCGCAGCATCCGGACCGCATCCTCGAAGCGTCGCGCTCCTTTCAGCGCCATCCCAAGGTTCACTTTCCTGGCCGGATTGGAGGGTTCGATCCGGTGAGCGTCGGCGAAATAGCGCACGGCGAGATCGAACATACCAAGGCGCTGCGCAGTCAGTCCGCGAAGGGTGATCGCGGTCACGTTCGCCGGTTCTTCGGAAAGGATGCCATCGAGCAATGGAACGGCGCGCTGCGGATTGTCGCCCTGCGCCAGTCGTGCCGCTTCGGCCAGAATATCGTTCATAATCGGAGCATATCCCAATGATCGGCGTCATCATGACGGTTCGTACAAAAACCGACAAGTCTGAATGTTTTGTCGAACTCATCGAGCAATTGCGCCGCGACGTTCACAAGAATGAACCCGGAACCTTGGTGTTCGAGGTGATGCGCGAGGCGGGCGATCCCTGCGTCTTCCATTTCATTGAAGTGTTCGCCGACGAGGACGCGCGCAAGCGTCATGCAGAAGCGCCCTATCACAAGGCGATGTCTGCGCAGGGCTGGGAATGTGTCGAAGGTGAACCTTCGATCCACGAATGTCAGCCGCTTGGAAACCCTACTTACGAAGGAACTATGAAATGACCCAGATACTTGAAGGGCGCGTTGCCCTTGTCACCGGCTGCACGGGCGGGATCGGTTCGCAAATCTCCCGACACCTTTCGGATGCGGGGGCCCATGTCATCGGGGCCGACATTCCTGACCGCGACAGCGGCAACAATACAGCATCCTACCACCAACTTGACGTGACAGATGAAACCGCGTGGCAACGGGTGATAGGTGCGATCGAAAAGGAGCAGGGCAAGCTGGACATTCTCGTCCACGTCGCAGGGATCGTGGTTGTCGAGAAGCTGGAGAAGACCACCATCGAGGATTGGCGCAAGCAGATGGCGGTCAATGTCGATGGACCGTTCCTGGGTACCAAAGTGGCAGCGGATCTGATGCGCCGGAGCGGCGAGAACTTGCCGCATGGTGCCAGTATCGTGAACATCTCTTCCGTCGCGGGGCTTATCGGTTCGCCACTGCATACGGGCTATTGCGCCTCGAAGGGGGCGCTCAGGTTGTTCTCGAAAGCCTGCGCGATGGAATTTTCAGCACTGAATTACAAAATCCGGGTCAACTCGATCCATCCCAGCGGCGTCAACACCGGCATGGTCGAGCATATTCTGGACCGTTTCGTGGAAAACGGTTTTGCCCCCAGCAAGGAAGAAGCGCGTGCCGGCCTTGGCCCCGCGCATCCAATCGGTCGACTGGCGGAGCCCGAAGACATCGCAAAGGCGGTGCGTTTTCTCGCCAGCGACGAGGCCGGATACATGCACGGCAGCGAATTGGTCGTCGACGGCGGATACACGGCGCAATGATGTCGCCGTTCGAGGTGCGAGTTTCGTGCGGGACGCGGAACTACCGCCTTATTTACAGGAGGAAGATATGATCCAGGCGCACGATGCAGGCAAAACGGGCGATCTGATCGTCAACATCGCCGATGCAGAGCCGCACGAACTCGGCAGTGGCACCACCATTCGCCTACTGCGCTACAGCGAGGAGTCGGGGGACTGGGTCCTGTGGGTGGAAATGCAGCCCGGCGCCACGTTCGCACCGCATTGGCACCTTGGACCTGGCGAATATTTCGTGACGAAGGGTGAACTTATTTACGACGTCGGTTCGGCGCCCGCGGGAACCTATGGCTACGAACCCATCGGTTCGCGCCATTCCGAAGCGCGATGCGAAGAACCGACCGAGTACCTTTTTATGGGACATGGAGCTGTAGCCTTTACCGATGAAGATGACGGCATTCGCTTCGTGCTCAACCACGAGTTCCTGCGCGATCTGTCGACCGGAAAGCAGCAAACCGACATCTCCAACGATGGCGCCGGGCAGGGAAGGGCAGTCGCATGAGCGATGCAAACCCGCGAATTGCACGCCTGCGCGCGGTCATGCAGGCAGAGGGTCTTGATGCCGTCGTCCTGAGCCATCCGCACGATGTGCGCTATGCCACCGGCTACCATACCATTCTGGAACGCTGGACCCAGCAGGAGCCTTTCGCCGCCGCCATCGTCTTCGCTGATGAGGAAAAGCCCTCGGTACTGGTGCTCCCTGAAGCGAACTTGGGTATCGTGGCGGTTCTCAATCGCGACGCGCAAGTCTGTTCCTTTGACGAGTTGCGCACGTTCGACATGCTGAACTTCTGCGAAGTTAGCCGATATCAGGACCCGGACAGGTCTGTCGACAAGCTAGCAGAAGACGCGATGGCTCTTGCTAGTCACATCGCAGGCGATTGCCAGCCCGATATCGTCTGCGCTGTCAGGGAAGCCTTGCGCGACCAGCATATGGCGGGGGCGGTCATTGGCTTTGACGAACACCGTATGTCCGCAGCAATCCAGAACCGATTGCCGCATGACCATCGCGACTGCCTCGACCTGATGATGCGCGCGCGTGTCGTAAAGACTGCTGGCGAACTGGAGACTTACCGCCGCGTCGGCGTCATGGCTGACAGGGTTATCGCCCACGCCGGATCGCTGTTGTCTCCGGGTGCCGACTGGAACGACGTTCAGGCAGGCATCTGCGACTTCATGGTACGTAACGGCGTCATTCCCGTGGACGAAGGTGCCATGCTTTTCGGCGGCAGCTACGAGGATGGGGAGTTCATTCCCGACCTGTTCCGCACCAGTGGAAGCCGTCCCTTGCGCGACGGGGACATCGTGATCCTGGAGACCCAAGGTGTACTCGATGGCTTCTGGATCGACATCAACCGGACTGCGGTGATCGGCCCCGCAAGCGATGACTATCGCCGTCTGCATGACATCCTGCGAGACGCCTTTCTGATGATGGTCGACAGGCTGAGACCGGGCGTATCCACCGCGTCACTACCGCAGATCGGGTACGAACACCTCAAGGCCAACGGCGTGGCAGCACCGGAAAAGCTTCTCGTTGTCGCTCACGGGATTGGCCTCATGCCGCTCGAGATACCCAGGCCGTTTCCCGCAGCGGGGCTTGGCGGCGTGAAGGAAGGCTTCGTCATGGAGGAGGACATGCTCGTCTCTCTCGACAGCCTCTTTTTCGGCGCGCGTCTCGGGCCGTGTCACATGGAAAATGTCTACGCGATCACCCCCGGGGCGCCGGAGCCGATGTACGCGACACCCCTCGAACTGATCGAAACGGCAGACGCACAAAGCGCGCCCGAACCGGTTTTGACCTGAAAGGACCAGCATGAGCCAGAATAGAAAGAACGATCGCGATCTGGAGAAATACCGGCGGATGCAACGCATTCGCCAGTTCGAGGATCTGGCGGAGAGTATTCATGCCCAGGGCGAAATCCCGGGCGCGCTTCATACCTACGCCGGCATGGAGGCGTCTGGTGTCGGCTCCTGCATGGCCCTGCGCGACGACGACTACATGGTCGGCAATCATCGTAGCCACGGCCATCCCATAGCCAAGGGCGCGAAGTTGCGCCCGCTCATGGCGGAACTTCTCGGCAAGAAAACCGGCGTGTGCAGCGGCAAGGGCGGATCGATGCACCTTTCTGACTTTTCTGTCGGAAGTCTTGGCGAGACGAGCATCGTGGGGTCGGGCGTGCCGGTTGCGGCGGGCGCTGCTCTGGGCGCGAAGATGCAGGGCACGGGGCAGGTCGCCCTGTGCTTCTTCGGCGATGGTGCCACCAGCGAAGGCGCAGCGCATGAAGGCATGAACCTTGCCGCCGTTTGGAAATTGCCCGCGATCTTCGTGTGCGAAAACAACCTTTACGGTATGTCGACGCCTGTCGCCAATGCCGTACCGGTAAAGGACCTGGCGGACAGGGCCAAGGCCTACGCGATGAAGTCCTTCATTGTCGACGGACAGGATGTCGATGCGGTGGAAGCCGCTGTTCTCGAAGCCGCGGAATATGCTCGATCCGGACAGGGGCCTGTCTTCGTTGAGACCAAGACCTACCGATATGCCGATCATGCGGTCAACATGGGACGCGACCTCACGCCGCGCGGTGGGGAAGAGCACGAATGGAAAGCACGCGACCCCCTCACGCTCTATCGCGATAGGCTGGAGGAAGCCGGTGTGGATGGCGCCATGCTCGACACCATCGAAAGCGAAATCGCCGACGAGGTTGCCGATGCGCTGAAGTTCGCTCGCGACAGCGAATATCCGCAACAGCACGAAGCTTTTACCGATGTCTTCGTCGATCCCGTTCCAATGCCCGCGTACCTGCGCGCCTGAATTCAAGCGAAAGATAATACTATGGCCAAGACAACATTCCTCGATGCGATCCGTCAGGCTCAGGAAGAAGAACTGGAGCGCGACGAAAAGGTCTTCATGATGGGTGAGGATATCGTCTGCAACGTGTTCGGCACCACCACTGATTTCGCGGAGAAGTTCGGTCTCGAGAGGGTTCGCGATACGCCGATTTCAGAGAACGGTTTCATCGGGGCCGGAGCAGGGGCGGCAATGGTCGGAATGCGCCCGATCATAGATGCAACCATCTCCTCATTTCTCTTTCCCGCAATGGACCAGATCGTTTCGATCATCGCGAAATCGCGGTATATCTATGGCGGGCAGGCGAAGCTGCCCCTCGTGATCCGTTCGTGCATGTTCTACGGCAATTCAAACGCGGCACAGCATTCCGACAGACCCTATGCCATGTTCATGAACGTGCCGGGGCTTAAGATTATCGCACCATCCAGTGCCTACGACATGAAGGGGATGCTGAAGGCTGCCATTCGTGACGATGATCCTGTTCTGTGTTTCGAAGACAGCACCTGCTGGATGAACAAGTCGGAACTACCCGACGATCCGGATTTCCTCATTCCTCTTGGGAAAGGTGACATCAAGAAGGAAGGAAACGACATTTCCATAATCGCTGTGGCCGGTGCTGTTCCGATTGCCTTGAAAGCGGCAGCAAAGCTGGAAGAGGAGGGCATCTCCATCGAGGTCGTTGATCCGCGAACCCTGGTGCCTCTCGATCGCGAGATCATTTGCAACTCCGTGCGCAAGACGGGCAGGGCGATTACAGTCGATCCCGCGCACCAGACGTGTAGCGCGGCAAGCGAGATATCCGCGACAATCGTGGAAAACGTATTCGACGCGCTTAAAGGCCCCGTCCTGCGGGTAACGACGCCCGATACGCACTTGCCCTTCAGTCCGGATATAGAAAAGCCGCTCTACCCCAATGTCGATCGAATCTGCGCTGCCGCCCGGCAGCTTATGGACGCCCGACAGACGGTTTCGGCTTGAGGAGACAAGTAGATGCCCAATATCAACATGGTCCTCCCGCAATTCGGAATGGGAATGCAGGATGCCGAGGTCGTCAGGTGGTTGAAGGCTGTGGGTGACAGCGTGACCGAAGGTGAACCGATCGCCGAGGTCGAGGCTGCCAAGACCACAGTCGAGGTGGACTGTCCCGTAACAGGGACACTCAAGGAATCTGCGCACAACCCGAAGAGGTGGTGGAGCTAACCGAAGAGGTGGTGGAGCTAAGGGGAAAGCTCGCCGTTATCTCGACCGGTTACCGTTCGTATCGAAAATCCGCCTGCGAGAACGCGGTTCGGGGCGAGGTGCAATCCAGCTCTCGCCCCCCTCTCACCGCAGTTCTCAGATCGTCGAAAGCGAACCGAGAATCGCGGTGGCTTGGCTTGAGAATGTTCCACCATTCGCGTGCGCCAGGCACAGATCGACGTCCGGCTGCTGATTGGCTGCTTCCCCACGAAGCTGACGAGCGGCTTCGACGATGGCGAAC
>NZ_QYOS01000011.1 GCF_003605195.1 Aurantiacibacter odishensis
TGGACGATCCGGCAGTATGCGGGCTTTTCGACGGCGGAGGAATCGAACGCCTTTTATCGCCGTAACCTGGCGATGGGTCAGAAAGGCCTCTCGGTCGCTTTCGACCTTGCCACGCATCGCGGTTACGATTCGGATCACCCGCGCGTGCGCGGCGACGTGGGCAAGGCGGGTGTCGCCATCGATACCGTGCGCGACATGGAGATCCTGTTCGATCAGATCCCATTGGAAGAAATGAGCGTATCGATGACCATGAACGGGGCAGTGATCCCGGTCATGGCGTTTTACATCGTGGCGGCAGAGCGGCAGGGGGTCAGCCAGGAAAAGCTCAGCGGCACCATCCAGAACGACATCCTGAAGGAGTTCATGGTCCGCAACACCTACATCTATCCGCCAGCGCCATCGATGCGGATCGTGTCGGACATCATCGCCTACACATCTGCGCACATGCCGCGCTTCAACTCGATCTCGATCAGCGGCTATCACATGCACGAGGCAGGGGCGACGGCGGTGCAGGAACTCGCCTTCACCATTGCCGACGGCAAGGAATACGCCAAGCGCGCGATGGAAACGGGGCTCGATATCGACGCCTTTGCGCCGCGCCTGTCGTTCTTCTGGGGCATCGGCATGAACTTCTTCATGGAGATCGCCAAGATGCGCGCCGCGCGCCTGCTGTGGCACGAGGTGATGACCGAGCTTGGCGCGAAGAACGAGAAGTCCAAGATGCTGCGCACGCACTGCCAGACTTCGGGCGTATCGCTGCAGGAGCAGGACCCCTACAACAACGTGATCCGCACGACGCTGGAGGCGCTCTCTGCCGTGCTGGGCGGCACGCAGTCGCTGCACACCAATGCGCTGGACGAAGCCATTGCGCTGCCGACCGACTTCTCAGCCCGGATCGCGCGCAACACGCAGCTCGTGATCCAGGAAGAGACGGGCATCTGCAACGTCGCCGATCCGCTGGGTGGCAGCTACTATATCGAGGCGCTGACGAAACAGATCGCCGACAAGGCCCGCGAACTGCTGGCCGAAGTCGACGAGGCTGGCGGCATGACCGCCTACGTCGCCAGCGGCGCGCCCAAGGCGGCGATCGAATCCGCCGCTGCCGAGAAGCAGGCCAAGGTCGACAAGGGCGAGACGGTGATCGTCGGCGTCAACAAGTACCGCAAGGCCGAGGAAGACCCGATCGATACGCTCGATATCGACAACCACAAGGTCCGCGCATCGCAGGTCGCCCGCATCGAGAAGGTGCGCCAAGGCCGCGACGAAGCCGCTTGCCAGGCGGCGCTCGAGGCGCTGGTCGAAGGTGCTCGAAGCAACGACAACCTGCTTGCGCTGGCCGTGGAAGCCGCGCGCCACGATGCGACACTGGGCGAAATCTCCGCCGCGATGGAGAAGGCCTTCGGTCGCTACGACACGATCCCCACGCCGGTGAAGGGCGTCTATTCCAGCGCCTACGAAGGCGACGCGCGTTACGCGCAGGTGGTGGAGGGGGTGGAGGCCGTGGGCCGCCGCCTTGATCACAAGCCCCGTATCCTCGTCGCCAAGATGGGTCAGGACGGGCACGATCGCGGCGCCAACGTGATCGCATCTGCCTTTGCCGACATGGGGTTCGAGGTGATCAGCGGCCCGCTGTTCCAGACGCCCGAGGAAACGGCGAAGATGGCGCTGGAGCACGAGGTGGACGCCGTGGGCGCATCATCGCTGGCCGCCGGTCACAAGACGCTGATCCCGGAACTGATCGAACACCTGAAGGATGCAGGCCGCGCCGATATCAAGGTGGTGGCAGGCGGCGTAATCCCGCAGACGGACTACGACATCCTGAAAAAGGCCGGCGTGCAGGGTATCTACGGCCCCGGCACCAACGTGGTGGAAGCAGCCGCAGACCTGCTAAGGCTGCTCGGCCACAACATGCCGCCTGCCGACGACGAAATGGAAGCTGCCGAATAGGCCGCGAGGGGAGAGGACATGACCGACCATAGAATCGAAACGCTCACCATCCACGCCGGGCAGCAGCCTGATCCGACAACCAATGCGCGGATCACGCCGATCTACCAGACGGCGAGCTACGTCTTCAACGATGCCGAACACGCGGCGAACCTGTTCGCCCTGAAAGAATTCGGCAACATCTACTCCCGCATCATGAACCCCACCAACGATGCGCTGGAGCAGAAGATTGCCGCGCTCGAGGGCGGCGTGGGGGCGCTTGGGGTCGCTTCGGGCCATGCGGCGCAGCTGATCGCCTTCCACACCTTGATGGAGCCGGGCTGCAATATCGTCGCGGCGAAGAAGCTTTATGGCGGATCGCTCAACCAGATGGGCGAAAGCTTCCGCAAGTTCGGCTGGGAAACCCGCTTCGTCGATACCGACGATATCGAGAACGTGCGCGCGGCTATGGACGCCAAGACGCGCTGCGTCTTTATCGAAAGCCTAGCCAATCCGGGCGGCGTCGTCACCGATATCCAGGCCATCGCCGATATCGCACACGAGGGCGGGGTGCCGCTGATCGTGGACAACACCATGGCCAGCCCGGCGCTGTGCCGCCCGTTCGAGCACGGCGCGGATATCGTGACGCATTCGACCACCAAGTTTCTGAACGGCCACGGCAATGCGATTGGCGGCGTAATTGTGGACAGCGGCAAGTTCGACTGGAAAGCACAGGGCGACAAGTTCCCCAGCCTGACCCAGCCCAACGGCAGCTATCACGGCGCAGTGCTGGTCGACGCGCTGGAGCCTATCGGACCCTTAGCCTTCATCGTCGCCTGCCGCGTGCTGGGCCTGCGCGACCTTGGTCCGGCCATGGCCCCGCAGAACGCCTGGCTGGCGCTGACCGGCATGGAGACGCTGGCGCTGCGGATGGAGCGGCATTGCGAAAACGCGCTGGCGGTGGCCAAGTGGCTTGAGGCGCACGAAAAGATCGAATGGGTCAACTACGCCGGGCTGGACGACAACAAATACAAGCCGCTTGCCGACAAGTACCTTGGCGGCAAGGGCGGGGCAGTGTTCACCTTCGGCTTGAAGGGCGGCTACGAGGCAGGTGTGAAACTGGTGCAGGGCGTCGAGCTGTTCAGCCACCTCGCCAATATCGGCGACACGCGCTCGCTGATCATCCACCCTGCCAGCACCACGCACAGCCAGTTGGAAGGCGATGCGCTGGTGGCAGCAGGCGCAGGGCCGGACGTCGTTCGCATTTCCGTCGGCATCGAGCATGTCGACGATATCATTGCCGATCTCGAGAAAGGCTTGGCAAACATCTGATGTTCAAGAAAATCCTCATCGCCAATCGCGGCGAGATCGCGTGCCGAGTCATCAAGACGGCCAGGGCCATGGGTATCGAGACCGTGGCGGTCTATTCCGATGCCGATGCGCGCGCGCCTTTCGTGCAGATGGCGGACGAGGCCGTCCACATCGGGCCGCCACCTGCCAATGAGAGCTACCTGCTCGCCGACAAGATCATCGCCGCCTGCAAGCAGACCGGGGTCGAGGCGGTGCATCCGGGCTATGGCTTCCTCTCCGAACGCGCCAGTTTCGTCGAGGCGCTGGAGGCGGAGAACATCGCCTTCATTGGCCCGCCAGCCAGCGCGATTGCCGCGATGGGCGACAAGATCGAGTCCAAGAAGCTGGCCAAGCAGGCGGGCGTCAACACCGTGCCCGGCTCCGAAGATGCCATCGATACGACGCAAGAGGCGCTGAAAGTCTCCAACGAAATCGGCTATCCGGTGATGATGAAGGCCAGCGCAGGCGGCGGCGGCAAGGGCATGCGGCTTGCATGGAACGACAAGGACGTGGAGGAAGGGTTCGAGGCGACCAAGCGCGAGGGCCTCAACTCCTTCGGTGACGACCGCGTGTTCATCGAGAAGTTCATCGAGGACCCGCGCCATATCGAGATACAGGTGCTGGGCGACAAGCACGGCACGGTGCTGTATCTGAATGAGCGCGAGTGCTCTATCCAGCGTCGCCATCAGAAGGTGGTGGAAGAAGCGCCGTCGCCCTTCGTCACGCCCGAAATGCGCCGCAAGATGGGCGAGCAGGCCGTCGCTCTCAGCAAGGCCGTGGGCTATCACTCGGCAGGGACGGTGGAACTGATCGTGTCGGGCGCGGACCCGACGGGGGAGAGCTTCTACTTCCTCGAAATGAATACCCGACTTCAAGTGGAGCATCCCGTCACCGAAGCCATCACCGGTATTGATCTGGTGGAATACATGATCCGCGTGGCGGCGGACGAAAAGCTGCCGATGAGCCAGGACGATATCGGCATCGACGGCTGGGCGATCGAAAACCGCATCTATGCCGAAGACCCCTATCGCGGCTTCTTGCCCAGCACCGGGCGACTGGTGCGCTATGCCACCCCGGTCGAGCCGTGGGCGGGCGACCTTCGCGGTGTGGACGGTGTGCGGTTCGATTCAGGTGTGCAGGAAGGCGGCGAGGTGTCGATCTTCTACGATCCGATGATCGCCAAGCTGGTGACATGGGGCAGGACGCGCGACGAGGCGGCAGACCTTCAGATTGCGGCGCTGGACGCGGTGGAACTGGAAGGGCTTGGCCACAA
>NZ_QYOS01000010.1 GCF_003605195.1 Aurantiacibacter odishensis
ACGAGGTTCGCGGCCATGCCGCCGCCCATGTTGCCAAGGCCAATGAATGCGATTTTCATGTCAGCGCCCCTTCCACTTGCCGTCGCGCTTCTCGACGAAGGCCTTCATGCCTTCCACCTTGTCCTCGCTCGCGGTGAGGATCTGGAACAGGCGGCGTTCGTGGGCGAGGCCGTGCTCCAGCGTCGTCTCGAACGCGGCATCGACCATTTCCTTGTTCGCGATCGCGGCCATCGGCGGCTTGGCGGCGATCGTCTCCGCCGTCTTCAGCGCGTCGGTCAGCAGTTCGTCGTGCGGCACCACGCGGGCCACCAGGCCTGCGCGCTCGGCTTCTTCGGCGTCCATCATGCGCCCCGTCAGGCACATTTCCATCGCCTTGGACTTGCCGACCGCGCGCGTCAGGCGCTGCGATCCACCCATGCCGGGCGCGACGCCCAGGTTGATCTCGGGCTGGCCGAACTTCGCCCTGTCGCTGGCGAGGATGAAATCGGCCATCATGGCCAGCTCGCACCCACCGCCCAGCGCAAAGCCATTGACGGCGGCGATCCACGGCTTGCGCGTGCCCTTCACCACCTTGCTCTGCCAGCCGGAAAAGAAGTCCTCCAGGTAGAAGTCCACTGCGTCCTTCTCGACCATTTCCTTGATGTCGGCGCCAGCGGCAAAGGCCTTGTCGCCCGATCCTGTCAGCACCATGCAGCGCTGCGACTTGTCGGCATCGTAGGCGGCAAAAGCCTCGCCCAGTTCGCGCAGCACATCGCTGTTGAGCGCGTTCAGCGCCTTGGGCCGGTTCAGCGTCACCAGCGTCACAGCGCCGCGTTGTTCGACCATCAGTGTTTCATAATTCATAGCGGCTTCCACTCCTCGTTTTCCGGTAGCGGAGCGAAAATCTCATCGATCAAATCTTCGCTCACGTCTTCAGGCCTGGCCGGGGTCCATTTCGGATCATTGGTCTTGTCGACGATCAAAGCTCGCACACCTTCTGCGAAATCGGGCAGCGTCAAGACTCGCGAGGCGATACGATACTCGCCCATCATGTTATCGGCGAAATCCGTCAGGCTGGCTGCGTCGCGTAGTTGGCGAAGCGAAACCTTGCAGGACTGCGGGCTCTTGCGTTGCAGAACGGCCAATTCCTTTGTTGACCATTCTCGATCGTCAGCGCCAAGGCTTTCGAGAATATCTTCGTACCGGTCCGACGCAAAATGATGCGCAATCACCTCCGCGCTTTGAGCGATTTGCGCTTCCGGAGGTGTAATAGACAGGTCCGTCAAGATCTCTTCGATCTGCCCGCCATTTCGGGCAATTCGCGCCTTTGCCTCGGCCAGCTTCTCCTGCGGCAGGTAATGAGTGGCAAGACCTGCCCACAGACATTCGGCACCATCGAGACGCGCGCCAGTCAACGCAAGGTATTGCCCGATCCGGCCATCAAGCCGCGAGAGATACCAGCCACCGCCGACATCGGGGAATAGACCGATCCCGGTTTCCGGCATGGCGAAACGCGTATTCTCGGTCGCCACCCGGTAACGAGCGGGCTGACTGATGCCTACGCCGCCGCCCATCGTAATTCCATCCATGAATGCCACCACAGGCTTTTCGTAGGTAAAGAGCTGGTGGTTCAACCTGTACTCGTCATAGAAGAAACGGCGCCCCGCAAGCCCGCCATCCTCGATTGCAGACTTTCGCAGCAAGTTGATGTCACCACCGGCACAGAAGCCGCGTCCCTCCGCATGGTCGATCATCACGACCTTGATGAGGTCATCGTCAGCCCATGCAACAAACGCCTCGCTCAATTCGAGGCACATGCCATGCGTGAGTGCATGGATTGCTTTTGGACGGCTGAGAGACAGATGCCCTGCACTACCATGCGCGTGAATGTGTACGTCTTCAGAACCGAGAGTTTCGTACATCAGCGCAGCAAATCCCGACCGATAATCATCTGCATGATCTCGTTGGTCCCTTCCAAAATGCGATGAACACGCAGATCTCGCCAAATGCGTTCGATCGGGTAATCCTGAAGGTAGCCGTACCCGCCGTGCAGCTGCAACGCGCGATCGACGATGGATGATCCGCTGTCAGTCGCCAGCTTCTTCGCCATAGCTGCAAAGCGCGTCTTGTCGGCTGCATCCTCGGTTACCTTGGTCGCAGCGAGATAAAGCAGGGCGCGCGCCGCTTCCAGGTCGGTAGCCATATCGGCAATGGTGAACTGCGTGTTCTGGAACTGCGCAATAGGCTTGCCGAATTGCTGGCGATCCTTCGTGTAGGCGATCGCTTCGTCGAGACACCGCTGCGCACCGCCAAGCGAGCACGCGCCAATATTAAGGCGGCCGCCATCCAACCCCATCATCGCAATCGCGAAACCCTGCCCCTCTTCGCCGACAAGGTTTTCTACCGGCACACGCACATCTTCCAGAATAAGCTGCGCTGTGGGCTGGGAGTGCCAGCCGAGCTTACGCTCTTGCGCCCCGAAACTGACGCCTTCCATGTCCTTTTCGACAAGCAGGCAAGAAATACCCTTGGGGCCGGCTTCGCCGGTGCGAACCATGACAAGATAGATTTCGTTTTCGCCACCTCCGGAGATGAACTGCTTGGACCCATTCACCACGAAGTGGGCGCCGTCGCGCCTTGCAGTAGTCTTCAAGGCTGCCGCATCGGAACCCGAACTCGGCTCCGTCAGACAGTAACTGGCGATCTTATCCATAGTGACCAGATCGGGCAGGATGGCATCTTTCACGGCATCTGTAGCGAACCTGTCTACCATCCATGCGGCCATGTTGTGGATCGAGATGAAGGCACTGGTGGACGGACAGCCATAGGCCATCGCCTCCATGATAAGCGCCGCCTCCAGCCGCCCGAGACCAATTCCGCCCGACGCCTCGGCCACATATATTGATCCGAAACCAAGTTCGGCAGCCTGTGAAATGGTAGCACGCGGGAAGATGTGCTTTTCGTCCCACTCCGCAGCGTTCGGCGTTATCTGATCCGCCGTGAAACGCTGCGCCATCTCCTGGATAGCAAGCTGGTCGTCAGTAAGGGCAAACTGTCCGGCCATGCCGTCACCCCATCGTCGGAATGACGAAGGCATTCGATCCATCCCCGCCGCCATCGGGCCAGCGCTGGGTGACTTTCTTGGCCTTGGTCCAGAACCTGAGGCCTTCCATGCCGTACTGGTCCGCATCGCCAAAGCCGCTGCGCTTCCAGCCGCCGAAGCTGTGGTAGCTCACCGGCACCGGGATCGGCACGTTGATGCCCACCATGCCCACGTTTACGCGGTGCGCGAACTCGCGCGCGGCGTGGCCGTTGCGGGTGAAGATGGCAACGCCGTTGCCGTACTGGTGCTCGCTCGGCAGCTTGAGCGCGTGCTCGAAATCGTCGGCGCGCACGATCTGGAGGACGGGACCGAAGATCTCTTCCTTGTAGCTTTCCATGTCCGGGGTCACGCGATCCAGCAGGGTCGGGCCGACAAAGAAGCCGTTCTCGTGGCCCTGCAGCGAAAAGCCGCGCCCGTCGATCACCACTTCGCTGCCCTCGGCCTCGGCGGTGTCGATCCACTTCTCGATCCGCGCCTTGTGCTCGGGCGTGACGACCGGGCCGTAGTGCGCTTCGGGATCGTTCGACACGCCGACGCGCAGCGCGTTGATCGCGGGGATCAGCTTTTCCTTCAGGCGCTCCGCCGTCTGTTCGCCCACCGGCACCACCACCGGCAGCGCCATGCAGCGTTCACCCGCAGAGCCGAAGGCCGCGCCGGATAGGTCGTTCACCACCTGGTCGAGATCGGCATCGGGCATCACGATACCGTGGTTTTTCGCTCCGCCCATGGCCTGCACCCGCTTACCAGCGGCCACGCCGCGGTTGTAGACATAGTGCGCGATATCGCTGGAGCCGACGAAGCTGACGGCGGCGATATCCTGATGGTCGAGGATGGCGTCGACCATTTCCTTGTCGCCGTGGACGACCTGCAGCAGCCCCGCGGG
>NZ_QYOS01000009.1 GCF_003605195.1 Aurantiacibacter odishensis
GACGAGGCCGTCCACATCGGGCCGCCACCTGCCAATGAGAGCTACCTGCTCGCCGACAAGATCATCGCCGCCTGCAAGCAGACCGGGGTCGAGGCGGTGCATCCGGGCTATGGCTTCCTCTCCGAACGCGCCAGTTTCGTCGAGGCGCTGGAGGCGGAGAACATCGCCTTCATTGGCCCGCCAGCCAGCGCGATTGCCGCGATGGGCGACAAGATCGAGTCCAAGAAGCTGGCCAAGCAGGCGGGCGTCAACACCGTGCCCGGCTCCGAAGATGCCATCGATACGACGCAAGAGGCGCTGAAAGTCTCCAACGAAATCGGCTATCCGGTGATGATGAAGGCCAGCGCAGGCGGCGGCGGCAAGGGCATGCGGCTTGCATGGAACGACAAGGACGTGGAGGAAGGGTTCGAGGCGACCAAGCGCGAGGGCCTCAACTCCTTCGGTGACGACCGCGTGTTCATCGAGAAGTTCATCGAGGACCCGCGCCATATCGAGATACAGGTGCTGGGCGACAAGCACGGCACGGTGCTGTATCTGAATGAGCGCGAGTGCTCTATCCAGCGTCGCCATCAGAAGGTGGTGGAAGAAGCGCCGTCGCCCTTCGTCACGCCCGAAATGCGCCGCAAGATGGGCGAGCAGGCCGTCGCTCTCAGCAAGGCCGTGGGCTATCACTCGGCAGGGACGGTGGAACTGATCGTGTCGGGCGCGGACCCGACGGGGGAGAGCTTCTACTTCCTCGAAATGAATACCCGACTTCAAGTGGAGCATCCCGTCACCGAAGCCATCACCGGTATTGATCTGGTGGAATACATGATCCGCGTGGCGGCGGACGAAAAGCTGCCGATGAGCCAGGACGATATCGGCATCGACGGCTGGGCGATCGAAAACCGCATCTATGCCGAAGACCCCTATCGCGGCTTCTTGCCCAGCACCGGGCGACTGGTGCGCTATGCCACCCCGGTCGAGCCGTGGGCGGGCGACCTTCGCGGTGTGGACGGTGTGCGGTTCGATTCAGGTGTGCAGGAAGGCGGCGAGGTGTCGATCTTCTACGATCCGATGATCGCCAAGCTGGTGACATGGGGCAGGACGCGCGACGAGGCGGCAGACCTTCAGATTGCGGCGCTGGACGCGGTGGAACTGGAAGGGCTTGGCCACAATGTCGACTTCCTCTCCGCCCTGATGCAGCACCCGCGCTTCCGCTCCGGCAATCTCACCACCGGGTTCATCGCCGAGGAGTATCCCGATGGCTTCGAGGGCGCGGCGACGAGCGAGGAGCGCCTGCGCGTGATCGCGGCAATCGGGGCGGGCATCGAGTTCACCCACCAGGCGCGCCAGCGGCAGATCAGCGGGCAACTGGACGGCCCTCTGCCTGTCACGCCCGCCTGGATCGTGCGCGTCGATGGCGTGGATCATACGGTGACGCTGGGTGATGGCCATGCGATGGTCGACGGGCACAAGGTGGAAGGGCACTGCGACTGGCAACCGGGGCAGCGCACCGCCACCGCCACGCAGCCCGATGGTCCGACGCTGGGCCTCAGCGTCACGCGCAAGGGCCCGAACTGGGCAATCAACACCCACGGCCGGACTTACACCGTGCGCGCGCTTCCGGCGCGGCTGGCAGAGCATGTTGGACACATGATCGAGAAGCAGCCGCCGGACACGTCGAAGATGCTGCTGTGCCCGATGCCGGGTCTACTGGTGAAGCTGCACGTGGGCGAGGGGGAGCAGGTCGAGACCGGCCAGCCGCTCGCCACGGTGGAAGCCATGAAAATGGAAAACATCCTGCGCGCCGAAAAGAGCGGCACTGTCGCCAGCATCAACGCCGAAGAAGGCGAGACCCTGGTGGTCGATGCGGTGATCCTCGAACTGGAGTAGAGAGGGAAATACCTGCCATGAAAATTCTCGTGCCCGTGAAGCGGGTGATTGATTACAACGTGAAGCCGCGCGTGAAGAGCGACGGATCGGGCGTCGATCTTGCCAACGTCAAGATGAGCATGAACCCGTTCGACGAGATCGCGGTGGAAGAAGCTCTGCGGCTGAAGGAAGCGGGCAAGGCCGAGGAAGTGATCGCGGTGTCGATCGGCCCGGCCAAGGCGCAGGAAACGCTGCGCACCGCGCTCGCCATGGGCGCGGACCGCGCGATCCTGGTCGAGACGGATGAGCAGGTCGAGCCGCTGGCCGTCGCCAAGATCCTGAAGGCTATTGCCGCCGAGGAAGAGCCGGGCATCGTGATGCTGGGCAAGCAGGCTATCGACGACGATTCCAACCAGACCGGGCAGATGCTCGCCGCGCTGATGGAGCGCCCGCAGGGCACCTTCGCCAGCAAGGTGGAGATCGACGGCGATGCCGTGTCCGTCACCCGTGAAGTCGACGGCGGTCTCGAAACGGTGAGGCTGACGCTGCCCGCCATCGTCACCACCGACCTTCGCCTGAACGAGCCGCGCTATGCATCGCTGCCCAATATCATGAAGGCGAAGAAGAAGCCGCTGGATACCAAGACGCCTGCCGATTACGGCGTCGACGTGGCCCCGCGCCTCACCACCACCAACGTCTCCGAGCCGCCGGTCCGCCAGGCTGGCGAGATCGTTGAAGATGTGGACGCGCTGGTCGCGAAGCTCAAAGCGCTCGGAGTGGCGTAAGTCGCGCAGAGCGTCCTGAGCCTGTCGAAGGACTGCTTTTGTTTTTGAACGTCGCGCTGAGAGAAGGACAGCCCTTCGACAGGCTCAGGGCGAACGGAATGAGAGGTTAGATGAAATGACCGCACTCGTATTTGCTGAACCCCACGGCGACGCTGTCGCCGATGCCACCCTCGCCACCATCACCGCCGCTGCCGCGCTCGGCGGCCCGGTGCACGTGCTCACCACCGCCGCTGGCGATGCGCATGCTGCCATCGCCGGTGTCGAGAAGGTGCTGGTGGCGGACGATGCCGCCTATGCCAACGGTCTTGCCGAGAACCTCGCCCCGCTGATTGCCGGCCTCATGGACGGCTATGACGCCGTGCTGGCCCCTGCCACCACCACCGGCAAGAACGTGCTGCCCCGCGTTGCCGCGCTGCTCGACGTGATGCAGGTCAGCGACATCATCAGCGTGGAAGGCCCCAGGACCTTCACCCGCCCGATCTATGCCGGCAACGCCATCGCCACGGTCGAGTCGAGCGATCCCAAGCTGGTGATCACCGTTCGCACCACGGCCTTCGACAAGGCTGAGGCAGAAGGCGGCAGCGCCAGCGTGGAAGCCGCGAGCGGCCCCGGCGATGCGGGTATCTCGCAGTTCGTGAAGCTGGACGCGGTGAAGAGCGACCGTCCCGAGCTCACCAGCGCAGGCATCGTCGTATCGGGCGGCCGCGCGCTGAAGGACGGCGAGACGTTCGAGCAGTATATCACCCCGCTGGCAGACAAGCTGGGCGCCGCCATCGGCGCATCGCGCGCTGCGGTGGACGCAGGCTACGTGCCCAACGATTACCAGGTCGGCCAGACCGGCAAGATCGTGGCGCCCGAAGTCTACATCGCCATCGGCATCTCGGGCGCGATCCAGCACCTTGCCGGCATGAAAGACTCCAAGGTCATCGTCGCCATCAACAAGGACCCCGACGCCCCCATCTTCCAGGTGGCGGACATCGGCCTCGTGGCAGACCTGTTCAACGCCGTGCCGGAACTGAC
>NZ_QYOS01000008.1 GCF_003605195.1 Aurantiacibacter odishensis
TGTCCGCCAATATCGCCGAAATGGAACGCCGCCGTGAAGCTGCTCGCATGGGCGGGGGCCAGAAGCGCATCGACGCGCAGCACGCCAAGGGCAAGCTGACCGCGCGCGAACGGCTCGACGTGCTGCTGGACGAAGGCAGCTTCGAGGAACTCGATACCTACGTCGAGCACGACTGCGTCGATTTCGGGATGCAGGACCAGAAGATACCGGGCGACGGGGTGGTGACCGGCAGCGGCACCATCAACGGGCGACTGGTCTATGTCTTCAGCCAGGATTTCACCGTGTTCGGCGGCAGTCTGTCGAAGCGGCACGCGGAGAAGATCTGCAAGGTGATGGACAACGCCATGAAAGTCGGCGCGCCGGTGATCGGGCTGAACGATTCCGGCGGTGCGCGCATCCAGGAAGGCGTGGCCAGCCTTGGCGGCTATGCCGAGGTGTTTCAGAAGAACGTGCTGGCATCGGGCGTCATCCCGCAGCTCAGCCTCATCATGGGGCCGTGCGCGGGCGGGGCGGTCTATTCGCCGGCCATGACCGACTTCATCTTCATGGTGAAGGACAGCTCCTACATGTTCGTGACGGGGCCGGACGTGGTGAAGACCGTCACCAACGAGGAAGTGACGCAGGAGGACCTCGGCGGCGCGGTGGTGCACACCACCAAGACGAGCGTTGCCGACCTTGCGCTGGAGAACGACATCGAGGCGCTGCTGGCCGCGCGCGAACTGATCGGCTTCGTGCCCGAGAGCAACCGCGATCCGCTGCCCGAACTGCCGACAGACGATCCGTGGGACCGGCGCGAGGACAGCCTCGACACGCTGATCCCGGCCAGCTCCAACATGCCCTACGACATGCACGAGCTGATCCGCAAAGTGGTGGACGACGGCAATTTCTTCGAAATCCAGCCCAAGCACGGTGCGAACATCATCACCGGCTTCGGCCGGATCGAGGGCAAGCCCGTGGGCTTCGTCGCCAACCAGCCGATGGTGCTGGCGGGCGTTCTGGATATCGACGCCAGCCGCAAGGCCGCGCGCTTCGTGCGCTTCTGCGATGCGTTCAGCATCCCGATCGTGACCTTCGTGGACGTGCCCGGCTTCCTCCCCGGCACCAGCCAGGAACACAACGGCATCATCAAGCACGGCGCAAAGCTGTTGTTCGCCTATGCCGAGGCGACCGTGCCCAAGATCACCGTGATCACCCGCAAAGCGTACGGCGGCGCCTACGACGTGATGGCATCGAAGCACCTGCGCGGCGATCTCAACTACGCCTGGCCCACGGCAGAGATCGCCGTGATGGGCGCGAAGGGTGCAGTGGAGATCATCTTCCGGCAGGACCGCGACAACCCGGACAAGATCGCCGAGAAGACGAAGGAATACGAAGACCGCTTTGCCAACCCCTTCGTGGCGGCCAGCCGTGGCTACATCGACGAGGTGATCTACCCACACTCGACCCGCCGCCGCATCGCGCTGGGCTTGCGCAAGCTGGCAGGCAAAAGCCTCGAGAACCCGTGGAAGAAGCACGATAATTTGCCGCTATGACCGACAAACCTACCAAGCCAGCCTGGAGCGATCGTGTCTCGAAGGAAGTCAAAGGTCGCGACCTCACGTGGCACACGCCGGAAGGCATCGACGTGCAGCCGCTGTACACGGCTGAGGATGCGGAGGGACTGGACCCCGGCCTGCCCGGCTTCGCGCCTTATACGCGCGGGCCCTATGCCAGCATGTACACGGGCCGCCCCTGGACGATCCGGCAGTATGCGGGCTTTTCGACGGCGGAGGAATCGAACGCCTTTTATCGCCGTAACCTGGCGATGGGTCAGAAAGGCCTCTCGGTCGCTTTCGACCTTGCCACGCATCGCGGTTACGATTCGGATCACCCGCGCGTGCGCGGCGACGTGGGCAAGGCGGGTGTCGCCATCGATACCGTGCGCGACATGGAGATCCTGTTCGATCAGATCCCATTGGAAGAAATGAGCGTATCGATGACCATGAACGGGGCAGTGATCCCGGTCATGGCGTTTTACATCGTGGCGGCAGAGCGGCAGGGGGTCAGCCAGGAAAAGCTCAGCGGCACCATCCAGAACGACATCCTGAAGGAGTTCATGGTCCGCAACACCTACATCTATCCGCCAGCGCCATCGATGCGGATCGTGTCGGACATCATCGCCTACACATCTGCGCACATGCCGCGCTTCAACTCGATCTCGATCAGCGGCTATCACATGCACGAGGCAGGGGCGACGGCGGTGCAGGAACTCGCCTTCACCATTGCCGACGGCAAGGAATACGCCAAGCGCGCGATGGAAACGGGGCTCGATATCGACGCCTTTGCGCCGCGCCTGTCGTTCTTCTGGGGCATCGGCATGAACTTCTTCATGGAGATCGCCAAGATGCGCGCCGCGCGCCTGCTGTGGCACGAGGTGATGACCGAGCTTGGCGCGAAGAACGAGAAGTCCAAGATGCTGCGCACGCACTGCCAGACTTCGGGCGTATCGCTGCAGGAGCAGGACCCCTACAACAACGTGATCCGCACGACGCTGGAGGCGCTCTCTGCCGTGCTGGGCGGCACGCAGTCGCTGCACACCAATGCGCTGGACGAAGCCATTGCGCTGCCGACCGACTTCTCAGCCCGGATCGCGCGCAACACGCAGCTCGTGATCCAGGAAGAGACGGGCATCTGCAACGTCGCCGATCCGCTGGGTGGCAGCTACTATATCGAGGCGCTGACGAAACAGATCGCCGACAAGGCCCGCGAACTGCTGGCCGAAGTCGACGAGGCTGGCGGCATGACCGCCTACGTCGCCAGCGGCGCGCCCAAGGCGGCGATCGAATCCGCCGCTGCCGAGAAGCAGGCCAAGGTCGACAAGGGCGAGACGGTGATCGTCGGCGTCAACAAGTACCGCAAGGCCGAGGAAGACCCGATCGATACGCTCGATATCGACAACCACAAGGTCCGCGCATCGCAGGTCGCCCGCATCGAGAAGGTGCGCCAAGGCCGCGACGAAGCCGCTTGCCAGGCGGCGCTCGAGGCGCTGGTCGAAGGTGCTCGAAGCAACGACAACCTGCTTGCGCTGGCCGTGGAAGCCGCGCGCCACGATGCGACACTGGGCGAAATCTCCGCCGCGATGGAGAAGGCCTTCGGTCGCTACGACACGATCCCCACGCCGGTGAAGGGCGTCTATTCCAGCGCCTACGAAGGCGACGCGCGTTACGCGCAGGTGGTGGAGGGGGTGGAGGCCGTGGGCCGCCGCCTTGATCACAAGCCCCGTATCCTCGTCGCCAAGATGGGTCAGGACGGGCACGATCGCGGCGCCAACGTGATCGCATCTGCCTTTGCCGACATGGGGTTCGAGGTGATCAGCGGCCCGCTGTTCCAGACGCCCGAGGAAACGGCGAAGATGGCGCTGGAGCACGAGGTGGACGCCGTGGGCGCATCATCGCTGGCCGCCGGTCACAAGACGCTGATCCCGGAACTGATCGAACACCTGAAGGATGCAGGCCGCGCCGATATCAAGGTGGTGGCAGGCGGCGTAATCCCGCAGACGGACTACGACATCCTGAAAAAGGCCGGCGTGCAGGGTATCTACGGCCCCGGCACCAACGTGGTGGAAGCAGCCGCAGACCTGCTAAGGCTGCTCGGCCACAACATGCCGCCTGCCGA
>NZ_QYOS01000007.1 GCF_003605195.1 Aurantiacibacter odishensis
TGGACGATCCGGCAGTATGCGGGCTTTTCGACGGCGGAGGAATCGAACGCCTTTTATCGCCGTAACCTGGCGATGGGTCAGAAAGGCCTCTCGGTCGCTTTCGACCTTGCCACGCATCGCGGTTACGATTCGGATCACCCGCGCGTGCGCGGCGACGTGGGCAAGGCGGGTGTCGCCATCGATACCGTGCGCGACATGGAGATCCTGTTCGATCAGATCCCATTGGAAGAAATGAGCGTATCGATGACCATGAACGGGGCAGTGATCCCGGTCATGGCGTTTTACATCGTGGCGGCAGAGCGGCAGGGGGTCAGCCAGGAAAAGCTCAGCGGCACCATCCAGAACGACATCCTGAAGGAGTTCATGGTCCGCAACACCTACATCTATCCGCCAGCGCCATCGATGCGGATCGTGTCGGACATCATCGCCTACACATCTGCGCACATGCCGCGCTTCAACTCGATCTCGATCAGCGGCTATCACATGCACGAGGCAGGGGCGACGGCGGTGCAGGAACTCGCCTTCACCATTGCCGACGGCAAGGAATACGCCAAGCGCGCGATGGAAACGGGGCTCGATATCGACGCCTTTGCGCCGCGCCTGTCGTTCTTCTGGGGCATCGGCATGAACTTCTTCATGGAGATCGCCAAGATGCGCGCCGCGCGCCTGCTGTGGCACGAGGTGATGACCGAGCTTGGCGCGAAGAACGAGAAGTCCAAGATGCTGCGCACGCACTGCCAGACTTCGGGCGTATCGCTGCAGGAGCAGGACCCCTACAACAACGTGATCCGCACGACGCTGGAGGCGCTCTCTGCCGTGCTGGGCGGCACGCAGTCGCTGCACACCAATGCGCTGGACGAAGCCATTGCGCTGCCGACCGACTTCTCAGCCCGGATCGCGCGCAACACGCAGCTCGTGATCCAGGAAGAGACGGGCATCTGCAACGTCGCCGATCCGCTGGGTGGCAGCTACTATATCGAGGCGCTGACGAAACAGATCGCCGACAAGGCCCGCGAACTGCTGGCCGAAGTCGACGAGGCTGGCGGCATGACCGCCTACGTCGCCAGCGGCGCGCCCAAGGCGGCGATCGAATCCGCCGCTGCCGAGAAGCAGGCCAAGGTCGACAAGGGCGAGACGGTGATCGTCGGCGTCAACAAGTACCGCAAGGCCGAGGAAGACCCGATCGATACGCTCGATATCGACAACCACAAGGTCCGCGCATCGCAGGTCGCCCGCATCGAGAAGGTGCGCCAAGGCCGCGACGAAGCCGCTTGCCAGGCGGCGCTCGAGGCGCTGGTCGAAGGTGCTCGAAGCAACGACAACCTGCTTGCGCTGGCCGTGGAAGCCGCGCGCCACGATGCGACACTGGGCGAAATCTCCGCCGCGATGGAGAAGGCCTTCGGTCGCTACGACACGATCCCCACGCCGGTGAAGGGCGTCTATTCCAGCGCCTACGAAGGCGACGCGCGTTACGCGCAGGTGGTGGAGGGGGTGGAGGCCGTGGGCCGCCGCCTTGATCACAAGCCCCGTATCCTCGTCGCCAAGATGGGTCAGGACGGGCACGATCGCGGCGCCAACGTGATCGCATCTGCCTTTGCCGACATGGGGTTCGAGGTGATCAGCGGCCCGCTGTTCCAGACGCCCGAGGAAACGGCGAAGATGGCGCTGGAGCACGAGGTGGACGCCGTGGGCGCATCATCGCTGGCCGCCGGTCACAAGACGCTGATCCCGGAACTGATCGAACACCTGAAGGATGCAGGCCGCGCCGATATCAAGGTGGTGGCAGGCGGCGTAATCCCGCAGACGGACTACGACATCCTGAAAAAGGCCGGCGTGCAGGGTATCTACGGCCCCGGCACCAACGTGGTGGAAGCAGCCGCAGACCTGCTAAGGCTGCTCGGCCACAACATGCCGCCTGCCGATGACGAAATGGAAGCTGCGCAGTAATCATGTTCACAAAAATCCTCATCGCCAACCGGGGCGAGATCGCGTGCCGGGTTATCAAGACGGCCAAGGCCATGGGTATCGAGACCGTGGCGGTCTATTCCGATGCCGATGCGCGCGCCCCCTTCGTGCGACAAGCCGACGAGGCCGTCCACATCGGGCCGCCACCTGCCAATGAGAGCTACCTGCTCGCCGACAAGATCATCGCCGCCTGCAAGCAGACCGGGGTCGAGGCGGTGCATCCGGGCTATGGCTTCCTCTCCGAACGCGCCAGTTTCGTCGAGGCGCTGGAGGCGGAGAACATCGCCTTCATTGGCCCGCCAGCCAGCGCGATTGCCGCGATGGGCGACAAGATCGAGTCCAAGAAGCTGGCCAAGCAGGCGGGCGTCAACACCGTGCCCGGCTCCGAAGATGCCATCGATACGACGCAAGAGGCGCTGAAAGTCTCCAACGAAATCGGCTATCCGGTGATGATGAAGGCCAGCGCAGGCGGCGGCGGCAAGGGCATGCGGCTTGCATGGAACGACAAGGACGTGGAGGAAGGGTTCGAGGCGACCAAGCGCGAGGGCCTCAACTCCTTCGGTGACGACCGCGTGTTCATCGAGAAGTTCATCGAGGACCCGCGCCATATCGAGATACAGGTGCTGGGCGACAAGCACGGCACGGTGCTGTATCTGAATGAGCGCGAGTGCTCTATCCAGCGTCGCCATCAGAAGGTGGTGGAAGAAGCGCCGTCGCCCTTCGTCACGCCCGAAATGCGCCGCAAGATGGGCGAGCAGGCCGTCGCTCTCAGCAAGGCCGTGGGCTATCACTCGGCAGGGACGGTGGAACTGATCGTGTCGGGCGCGGACCCGACGGGGGAGAGCTTCTACTTCCTCGAAATGAATACCCGACTTCAAGTGGAGCATCCCGTCACCGAAGCCATCACCGGTATTGATCTGGTGGAATACATGATCCGCGTGGCGGCGGACGAAAAGCTGCCGATGAGCCAGGACGATATCGGCATCGACGGCTGGGCGATCGAAAACCGCATCTATGCCGAAGACCCCTATCGCGGCTTCTTGCCCAGCACCGGGCGACTGGTGCGCTATGCCACCCCGGTCGAGCCGTGGGCGGGCGACCTTCGCGGTGTGGACGGTGTGCGGTTCGATTCAGGTGTGCAGGAAGGCGGCGAGGTGTCGATCTTCTACGATCCGATGATCGCCAAGCTGGTGACATGGGGCAGGACGCGCGACGAGGCGGCAGACCTTCAGATTGCGGCGCTGGACGCGGTGGAACTGGAAGGGCTTGGCCACAA
>NZ_QYOS01000025.1 GCF_003605195.1 Aurantiacibacter odishensis
CCGTAAGTGATTTCCACGCGGCGGTTCTGCAGTTCGCGCACGCCGTCTGCGGTGGGCACGCGGGGCATGCTTTCGCCGAAGGCTTCGCTGGAGATGCGACCGCCCGGAATGCCGCGACCGGTGAGGTATTCGCGGACCGAGGCGTTACGACGCTCTGCCAGACCCATGTTGTACTCGACCGAGCCGGAGCGGTCGGTGTGGCCGGCCAGCATGATGGCTGCGGTACCGCAATCGCCGTAGGCGGTGATGGCGGAGTTGAGCACGGTTGCTGCTTCCGGAGTGATGGTGGACTCGTCCCAATCGAAGAACACGATGTAGGGGCCCTGCTCGCAGACCGGAGCCGGCGGCGGAGGCGGCGGCGGCGGCGGAGGCGGCGGGGGCGGAGGAGGCGGCGGCGGGGGCGGCGGCGGCGGAGGCGGCGGGGGAGCGTCGTTGCCACCCAGCAGGAACCGCAGGCCCAGCGTACCGGAGTGCTGGTTGAAATCCGTCGTCATCGTGACGGGCAGCACCTGCTCAAACTGATATTCCGGCTCGTCGAAAAAGCCGCGATACTTGTATTCCGCGAACAGCTGCACGTTGTCAGACAGGTTGCCCGACACACCGACGATGCCCTGGTAGGCGAAATCGGAATCATTGTCGTCAACGAGCTGCACGTTGCTTGGGCGGTAGTCGAGGTCGGCTGCCATCACACCTGCACCGACACCGATGTAGGGTTCGATGCCACCCAGCTGGAAGTCGTACAGTGCATTCAGGAAGACGCTGTAGGTCGTCACATCGCCCTGACCGTCGGCCAGAAATGCGCCGATCGACGTGTTGGTAGGCTCACCGCGCAGCAGAGTGCGACCAAGGTCGCTATCATCGAGGGGGGTGCCACCGACAACAAGGCCTCGGTGATAATCGATGTCCATCTTGGCGTAGCTGCCGTCTACTTCCAGGCGGAAGCCATTGTCGAAAGCGTAGCCGAGTTGTGCACCGGCAGTCCAACCGACGCCGACATTCGTCTCGAACTCGTAGTTCGTACCGCCAGGAATGGCAGGAACACCAGCCGCTGGTACAGTTTCGGTGAACTCACCTTCGTTCTGGGCATTCTCATTGGTGACCACGCCACCACTGACACCGATATAGGCCTGCGCGTGGGCGGTTGCCGGAAGGGCAAGCGCGGCCACCGAGGCGCCGATCAATAGCTTCTTCATAGTTGTCCTCATTACGATCAACGAGATACTTCCCGTATCCCCTGGTCAATCGCAGGCTTACACCATTGTTCCGGGGTTGGGAACAAATCGATCAAAGCCCGCAAAACTGTTGCGCAAAATCCACATTAACCAAACCGACGGTTGCGCCCGCCATCGGGAGGCATTTCTAGAAGGCAGAAAGCCCGGTGATCGCGCGCCCCAGAATGAGCGCATGGACATCGTGCGTGCCTTCGTAAGTGTTGACGGTTTCCAGGTTCAGCATGTGACGCATGACCTGATATTCCTCGGAAATTCCGTTGCCTCCGTGCATATCACGCGCAGCCCGCGCGATATCCAGCGCCTTGCCCACATTGTTCCGCTTCACGATGGAAATCATTTCCGGGGCGAAGCGGCCCTCGTCCATCAGGCGGCCGACGCGCAGCGAACCCTGCAGCCCGAGCGCGATCTCGGTCGCCATGTCGGCCAGCTTCAACTGGTAGAGTTGCTTGGAGGCGAGGGGCACGCCGAACTGATGCCGGTCGAGCCCGTACTGGCGCGCCGCGTGGTAGCAGAACTCGGCCGCGCCCATGCTGCCCCAGGAAATACCGTAGCGGGCACGGTTGAGGCAGCCGAACGGGCCCTTGATACCCTCGACGTTCGGCAACAGCGCGTCTGCGGGCAGTTTCACCTCGTCCATCTGGATCATTCCGGTGGTACTGGCGCGCAGCGAAAGCTTGCCCTGTATCTTGGGCGCTTCCAGTCCCTTCATCCCCTTTTCCAGAACGAAGCCGCGCACCTTGTCTCCGTGCGCTTCGCTCTTGGCCCAGACCACGAAGACATCGGCGAAGGGCGAATTGGAAATCCACGTCTTCGCGCCCGAAAGCAAATAGCCGTCGCCATCCTTCTTGGCGTAGGTCCGCATTCCGGCAGGGTCGGAGCCTGCGTCGGGTTCGGTCAGTCCGAAGCAGCCGATCAGTTCACCCGACGCGAGGCCGGGCAAATATTTCGCGTGCTGCTCTGCCGAGCCGTAAGCGTGGATCGGGTACATCACGAGGGAGGACTGCACGCTCGCCATCGAGCGATAGCCGCTGTCCACCCGCTCGATCTCTCGCGCGACGAGGCCGTAGGCGACATAGCTGGCGCCTGCGCCGCCGAATTCTTCCGGAATGGTCACGCCGAGAATCCCGGCCTGACCCATCAGCGGGAACAACTCGCTGGCGTCCGCCTCATTCGCGAAATCGTCGATCACGCGGGTCTGCAGCGTGCCTTGCGCAAAACCGTGAGCGGCGTCGCGCACCATGCGCTCGTCCTCGGTCAGCTGGTCATCGATGTTGAAGGGGTCGGCCCAGTCGAAAGGCACCATATCGGCCATGGCAAATAGTCTCCTTTGAAACCGCCCTACTTAGTCGGGCGGGGCGGGGCAAGGAGGCTTGCGCTCAATGAGACCTTTTGTTCGCTTCGGACATCATCTGGATGAGCTTGTCCGGCGGGCAGGGCTTCGACGCCGTCAGCGCGTTGGGATAACGCTTGGCGATCTCGCATTCCGAGATGTGCCCGGAATGGAAGATGATCGGCACGCCTGCCTCGGTCAGCACGTCGGCCAGAGGGAAAACCTCGCCATCGGCGGTCATCACGTCGAGAATGGCGAAGTCGGGCATTTCCTGATCTATGGCGATGAATGCATGGCCCTTGTTGGCGTAGGGGCCTTCGACACGGTAGCCCATGTCGCGCACGGTCTCGGACAGGTCGAGAGCGATGATCACCTCGTCTTCCACCACCAGAACGGTGGGCTGATCAGTTGCTGCCTGACTTGCCATACACGTACCTTTCTCTCGCGCCCGAACACGGCGCGGCTCTACACTTACGCGGCAAGGGGGCGCGGGTTCCCGCTCAGGACGTGGCGCCGAACTTCGCCTCGTAGGCGGCAAGGTCGCCCGACTGGAGCAACTTTGCCTGTTCTACCCAGCTGTCGCGCCTGATGCGGCCCTGGAACCGGCCCAGTTTAGCGTCGATCCGGTCGATATCGGCATCGGACCAGCCGGCAATCTGCGCGAAGCTGGTCACGCCGTGCTCGGCCAGCAGGGTGACGAGCTTCGGACCGACGCCCTTGATCCGGCGCAGGTCGTCGCCCGCAGCGGTATCGGGCGCCGCGGCAGGGGCGGGGGTTGGCGTCGGGGCAGGTGCGGGTGCGGGGGAGGGCGGCACTTCCTTCATGGCTTCGCGCATGGGAACGCCGTCGCCGGTCTCGGCATCGGTGCCCAATGGCGCGGCCGCGGTGGTATCCGCATTGGCGGCGGCCGAGGTCGGGCCGGGGGACGCATCGCTGCGCGCGGCTTCCACGTCCTGCACGTCGCTGGCGGCGGGGGTGACCGAAGGCTCGGGCGGACCCGTGTCGCGCTGAGCGGCCGGCGGAGCATCGATCAGCGCCTGATTACGTTTGGCACCCTTGCTCTCGCTGTCGTCCTTTTCCTCGATCTCTACCTTGGTGCGGCGGGAGGCGACGAAGATCCACCAGGCGACCAGCAGCCCGATCACCAGTGCGATGACGATCAGGACCCAGTTTGCCTGCAACAATTCAGCCATGTGCATTTCTCCGATAAATCACGTGTCCCGGCCCCAGATGGCCCAGCCGAGGCCCAGCCCGATCGCATAGGCGAACAGCATCAGCACCAGTACTTCCATCCAGATCGGCATGAGGTTCCTTTGCAGCAGGTGGGACGATTCGGGCAAATCGCCCGGTCTTGTTTGCGATTGAAAGCCTAGCGCGGTCCGGGCGTGTCGACCGGGGTGGGAAGCAGCGGCTGGGTGGAAACCACTGCGAATTCGATACGACGGTTGGCAGGGTCGGTCGGTTCCAGCCCCTCCACCGGTTCGGCAGAGCCTTCCCCGTTCACACGTACTTCGTCCGCAGGGATTCCGCGCCGCACCAGCGCCTGCTTCACCGCCTGGGCGCGCTCTCGTGAAAGCATGATGTTGCGTTCCTCCGGGCCGGAGCGGTCGGTATGCCCGCTCACCTCGATCACCGCCCCTAGGCAGGGGCGCAGGGCGCGGGCGACTTCGTCGATCAGCGACTGGCTGCCTGCATCGATCTGGGCCGAGCCTTCCTCGAACCGGATGGTGCGCGCGCGCAGCAGGGCCTGCACGTCTTCCTGGCAGTGGAGCGGGTTGAAGTGCTGCTCCACCATCATGTCGCCATCGGACCAACTGATGCCGCCCACGCCGGGCAGCCGCGCGACGGCGTGGGCAATTTCGTTGCGCGTGGCCTCGTCCAGCCCCTCCGCCCCGGTGAGGACGACGTGGCGGCTGGGAAAGCCGTTGGGCGTTCGGAAATGCGCCTCCACCTGGCCGCCTCCCCCTGCCTCGGCAATGGCATCAGCAGCGGGCGCGGAAATGCGTTCCACCACGGCGGGCGCGTTGGCGCTGCCGATGGTCACGGCAAGGACGAAGCAGGCCAGGAGGCCCAGGCACACGGCGACATAAGGCTTGCGCAGGAATTTCATGCGCAAGCCTTAGCGCGAGTTATCGGCGCGCGTCGAGTGTCTGCGCCAATCCGGCAAGTTGCAGAAATTCCTCGCGCCAGTAGCCATCCTGACGGCCTGCCAGCGAGACGGCCTCGTCATAGCCGAAGCCGTTCAGCAAGCTGTCTCCGCGCAGGTTCTGCCCATAGGCGGCAACGGCTGCGACGAAGGCCATGTCGCCGCGTGCGGGCCGTGCGTTGGCGAGCATTCGGCTGGAGACGGGGCGCTGGATGAGCCGCGAACGATCCTGCCCCGGAAGCTTGTAGCGAAGCTGCACGAAGGCGACCTCTTCGCCCGAGCCGCTCTGGCGCATCACGCTGCGCTGGTTGTCATCGTATCGGCGCGGACCGATCCAGCCCTTGCCGCCCGCAGGGACGATCTCGTACAGCGCCGTGACCTGGTGCCCTGCGCCGATGTCGCCTGCATCCACCGTATCGTTGTTAAAATCCTCTTCGGCGAGGACGCGGTTCTCGTAGCCGATGAGGCGATATTGCGAGACGTGGGCGGGATTGAACTCCACCTGGATCTTCACGTCCTGCGCGATGGTGAAGAGGGTCGACTGCATCTCGTCCGAGAGAACCTTGCGCGCTTCCATCGCGCTGTCGATGTAGGCGTAGTTGCCATTCCCGTGGTCGGCGATCTGCTCCATCATCGCTTCGTTGTAATTGCCCTGGCCGAAGCCCAGCGTGGTGAGGGTGATGCCGCTGTCGCGCTGGTTCTCGATCATCTGGACGAGGCTGTCCTGATCGGAGATGCCGACGTTGAAATCGCCGTCAGTCGCCAGGATCACGCGGTTCACGCCGCCTTCGATGAAGGCCTTGCGCGCCATGTCGTAGGCGAGGCGTAAGCCCGCAGCCCCGGCGGTGGAGCCGCCCGCTTCGAGCCTGTCGAGCGCGCGGCGGATGGCGCGCTCGTCGTTCGTCGGCTCCAGCACCACGCCGGTTGCGCCTGCATAGACCACGATGGAAACCCGGTCCTGCCGCCCAAGTTCGCCGGCGAGCTGGCGCATGGCGGTTTTCACCAGCGGCAGCTTGTCGGCATCGGACATTGAGCCCGAGACATCGAGCAGGAAGACGAGGTTGGCCGCCGGGCGCTGGCTTCGCGGCAGGTCATAGCCGCGCAGGCCCACGCGCAGGATGCGGGTCTCCGGGTTCCACGGCGTGATCGCCATGTCCGTGGTGACGGAGAATGGCTGGCTGCGGCTTTCCGGCGCGGGATAGTCGTAGCGGAAGTAGTTGATCAGCTCTTCTGTCCGCACGGCGGCCTCCGGCGGCATCTGCCCCTGAGAGAGAAAACGGCGGACGTTGGCATAGGCGCCGGTATCGACATCGACCGAGAAAGTGGACACCGGCTCTGCCGCCACCAGCTTCACCGCGCCGATCGCTTCTCCGTCGTAGCGTTCGGTGCTTGTCGGGACGTAGTGGGACATGACCGGGGGCGGGGCCATCGCATATTCGGCATCGGCCATGGCGCGTTCCGCCATCATCGGCTCCTGTACATCGTAGGATGCAAGGTGCTCCGTCTTCTGTGCGCCTTCGTTCTGTGCGCAGGCAACCAGCGTCATCACCATGGCCGTGGCGGTTAGTGCACCTGCCATGCCGGAAATTCGTGCCGTCTTGGTCATAACAACTCTCCCCATCTGGACGTCGCCCGAGACGGACGACCATCGCAAATGGTATGTTACAACATTAATAATGGCTGAATTGCGGCGGAATTAAGGCAGTCGTGCCTTATTCTGCCCCAAGGGTCAAATTCCGTTTTGATTGAGAAGATAGTTGCTAGAGCGGGGGCCTGTCGATCGGAACGTCCTGCGCCGATGCCGGCTTGGGCGTTTTGCTGAACAGCAATCTGTCCTCCGGCCCGAAACCGCGCGTCCAGATAATGAAGCCATATACGGCGAGGATTGCCGGAATACCGAATGCCAGTTCCGCCCATTCGGGCAGCAGGATTGCCACCTGGCCCACCAGCACAGCCGCCGCTGCCGCCCACACCAGTGCCCAGCGCCAGTTGTTGATCGAATGGCCCAAAATCTTGCTCAGCATCACGGCCTTCACGATGGAAGCGATGCCCAGCGACACCATCAATGCACCCGCAGCAGCCGCCGCACGATAGATGTCGGCGCGTTCCGGGCTGGAGAAGGTGAGCGTGTCGATCACCAGCATGGCGGCGACCGTGAGGAGCGCCTGCAAGGCAATCGTGCCTATCGAGACCCACAGGTTCCGCACCCGCGCCATATAGATCAGCGCTGCTTCGGAAACGACCGCAGTCGCCGCCACCACTTCCGCCGCAAGCAGGAAAGCGAGGGCGGCGGTGCCGGGCACGAACTCACCGTCGTCTCCCATCAGGCCCATCAGCGCCTCGCCCGGGATACCCAGCGCCAGCGCGATCCCCGCTTGCGCGGCGACGATCCAGAAACCTACCTGGCATACCTGCTTGGCGATGGCGCCATAGTCCTTCACTTTCAGCTTGGCAGTTATGACGGGGCCGAGAATCGGCTCGAAGCTGGTTTTCAGCTTTTGCGGCAGGCTGGCGACCTGCTGCGCCATCCAGTAGATGCCGAGCGCCACAGGGCCTGCAAACCAGCCGAGAATCAGCAGGTCCACGCGCCGCGTGCCCCATTCGATCGCATCGGTAACGGCCAGCGGCAGCGCGCGTGCCACCATTGGGCCGAGGCGAGCGGGGTTGGGGGACCAGCCTCTGGGCAGGCCATAAGTGCGGAAGAAGGGAACCAGCGCCGTCGCAAGCCCGGCAAAGATCGAGGCAAGATAAGCCAGCGTCAGGCCCGCGTTGCCGATGGCGGGCACGAACCAGAACGCGCCTGCAAGAATGGAAATCGTCCATGGCTCCACCACGGCGCGCGCGCGAACGGTGGTGCCGATGTCGTATTTATAGGCTTGGGCCGCCAGCACGATCTCGGTTAGCGCGTAGCCGGGGATGGCCAGCACGATCCAGCGGTCGAGATCGTTAGACATGCCGTTGGGAAATAGCGGCGTCGGCCAGATGAAGAATAACGCCGCCATGATGCCGGAGAACACCAGCGCCACCAGCATGGAATCGGCGATCAGGCCCGTCTCGTTCTCCTCGCCTTCCGCATCTCGCAGACGCTGCGCAAGGCCGCGTTTTTCGCCGATGGAGCAGACGAGCGCGGTCAGTTCGACCACCAGCAGCGCGTAGGCGTAGATGCCCAATGCCTCTGCGCCGTAGAGCTGCCCAGCGATGAAGAGGAACGGCAGGCGCGCCAGCAGTCGCAGAACGAAACCGAAGAAATTGGTGCGCCCGCCCTTGGCAAGCGCAGCAATATCGCCGCCCGGTTCCTCGGCGGCTTCCACCTTCGCCTTAGAAGTGCTCAAGCGTCGTGCCCTTCGGCCTTCAGCGGACGCGCCAGCAGCGCCTGCACCACGTCACGCGCCGCTTCGCCTCCCAGCAGCGCGTTGACCGCTTCGGTGATCGGCATGGATACGCCGTGCTTTTCGGCAAGGTCGCGCAGCACCGACGCGGTGTGCGCGCCTTCTGCCACCGTGCGCTTGTCGGCCAGCGCTTCGGCGGCGCTCATCCCTTCGCCCAGCGCCTTGCCGAGAGAGAAATTGCGGCTGGAGGTGGAGGAGCAGGTAAGCACGAGGTCGCCAAGCCCGCACAGGCCGTTCAGCGTTTCGGGCTTGCCGCCCAGCGCCACGCCGAAGCGCAGCATCTCTGCAAAGCCGCGCGTGATCAGCGCATTGCGGGCGTTCTGCCCGAGTTGCAGCCCTTCCACCACGCCGCAGGCAATGGCGAGCACGTTCTTCACCGCACCGCCGATCTCCGCGCCGGTCACGTCATCCGAATAGTAGGGCCGGAAATTGGGCCGCGCGATTTGCGGGGAAAGGCGCTCCCACTGCGCATCGCCGCCGCCGCAGGCCAGCGTGACGGCGGCGGGAAGCCCCGCGGCAACCTCGTGCGCGAACGTGGGGCCAGACAGCACGGCAATCTCGGCGCCGGGCGCAGCTTCCTTCGCCACGTCGTTCATCATGCGGCCCGTGCTCTGCTCGATGCCCTTGGAACACAGCACCAGATCGCGGGGGAACGCCTGCATCTTGTCCAGCACGCTGCCAAGGTGCTGCGCGGGCGTGACCATCAGCAAGGTGTCGCACTGCGCCATCACTGCCAGGTCGTTCGTCGCTCGGATCGAGCGCGCAAGTTCCGCTGACGGAAGGAACAGTTCGTTGCGGTGCTGCGCGTTGATGGCATCGGCAAGGCCGTCTTCCAGCGCCCAGAGCAGCAACTCGCGCCCGTCGCTCGCCAGCATCTGGGAAAGGGCTGTCCCCCACGCGCCTGCTCCGACCACACCAATCATGCTTTCACTCCTGCGCCTCTTGCGGGCTCTGCATCGGGATCAAGTGGCCAGCGCGGCCGGGCTTTCAAGTCCAGCGGATCGGCCTCGCTGCCGGTGGCAAGACGCTCCACACCCGCCCAGGCGATCATCGCGGCATTGTCCGTACACAGGGCAAGTGGCGGAGCGGTGAACGGCAGGCCGAATTCGCCAGCCAGCCTTTCCAGACCTTCGCGGATCGTCTGGTTGGCAGCGACGCCGCCTGCCACGACCAGCGCCGTGACGGGAGGCATGGTAGTCAGCGCCCGGCGCGTACGATCGATGATACAATCGAGCGCGGCCTGCTGGAAACTGGCGGCAATGTCGGCATCCGAATGCTCCCCGGCATCGTGCGCGCGCAGCACGGCGCTCTTCAGGCCTGCGAAACTGAAATGCGGTTCCTTGCTGTGGACAAGCGGACGGGGCAGGGGCACGGCCTCGGGATCGCCCTCGCGCGCAAGTTTCTCGACGGCAGGACCGCCGGGATAGCCGAGGCCGAGGATCTTGGCGGTCTTGTCGAACGCCTCACCCAGTGCATCGTCTATGGTAGTGGCAAGGCGCTGGTACTTGCCCACGCCTTCCACCCTAAGGATCTGGCAATGCCCGCCGCTCACCAGCAGCAGGGCATAGGGAAATTCAAGGCGCTCATCGGCAAGGCGGGGTGAGAGCGCGTGGCCTTCGAGGTGATTGATCGCCAGCAGCGGCTTGTTGCTCGCCATGGCCAGCGCCTTTGCGGTGACAAGGCCCACCATGACCCCGCCGATCAGGCCCGGTCCTGCCGTCGCCGCGATCGCGTCGCAATCGTCCAGCGTCTTTCCGGCCTCGGCCAGCACCTTCTCGATCAGCGGGGCGAGCCGCTCTGCATGGGCGCGCGCGGCGATTTCGGGCACTACGCCGCCATAGGGCGAATGCTCGGCCTCCTGGCTGGCGATGGCCTGCGCCAGGATCGCGCGATCACCCGTCACCAGCGCCGCTGCCGTTTCGTCGCAGCTGCTTTCAATCCCGAGAACCAGTGTCATCCCGCTTCCCCTTAGACTTTCGCGCCGCTAGGGCAAGCAAAGGCATGACACAGCAACCACTCCTCAGGCTCGGAACGCGGCGCTCGCCGCTGGCATTGGCACAGGCGGAGGAGGCGCGGGCGCGATTGTGCGCGGCCCACGGCTGGGACAGCAACGCCGTCGAACTGGTGCCGGTGGAAGCCAGCGGCGACAAGGTGCAGGATCGCCCGCTCGCGGAGATCGGCGGCAAGGCTCTGTGGACCAAGGAACTCGACGTGTGGCTGGGCGAAGGCGATATCGATGCCTCGGTCCACTCGCTGAAAGACGTGGAGACGATCCGCCCCGATGCCTTCACGCTCATCGCTATCCTGCCGCGCGCGGACAAGCGGGACCGTCTCATTGGCGCTGCAAGCATCGCCGACCTGCCGAAAGGCGCGGTCATCGGCACCAGCGCCCCGCGCCGGGCGGCACAGGCACTGCACCAGCGGCCCGATTGCCGCGTCGTCACCTTTCGCGGCAATGTCGCCACCCGGCTCGGCAAGCTGGAAGCGGGGGAAGCCGATGCGACTTTCCTCGCTGCCGCCGGGCTCTCGCGGCTGGGGCAGGACGATGTGGGTACCCCGCTCGATCCCGAGGACTGGCTGCCCGCACCCGCACAGGGCGCGATTGCCATCGAGTGCCGAACCGACGACGAGCGCGCACGCGAACTGCTGTCCGTGCTGAATCACGCGCCGAGCCAGGCCGAAGTCATGGCGGAGCGCGCACTGCTGCTGGCGCTGGGCGGCACATGTCATTCGCCCATCGCCGTTCGCTGCACTTACGACGAAGGCCAGTTGTCGATGCGCGCCGCCCTGTTCAGCCCTGCCGGTCAGGAACGCGTGGAGGGAGAGGCGACATTTGCAGCAGGCGATGCCAACGCACCCGCGCGCCTCGCTGCCGAACTGCTCGGCAAGGCGACTTCCGGCATTACCGCCGTGTTCGACGGCCCGCCGGAATGATCGGCGCATGATTTTCGTCATCCGGCCCGAACCCGGCCTGCAATCCACCCTGCAATCCGCCCGCGACATGGGCCTTGCCGCCATTGGGCTGCCCCTGTTCGAAGTCATGCCCCTGCAATGGGATGCGCCTTCGCCAGATGATTTCGACGCCCTGCTGATCGGCAGTGCCAACGCCATGCGCCACGCGGGTAAGGCGCTGGAGAGATACGTCGATCTCCCCGTCCACGCAGTTGGCAACGCGACAGCCGAGGCGGCCAAAGAGGCTGGCTTCACTGTCGAGCGCGTGGGCGAGGGCGGGCTGCAATCCGTCCTCGACGACAATGCCGAGGCAACCCGCTACCTGCGCCTTGGCGGAGTCGAGAAAGTTGCGCTGGAACCCGGCAAGCACGCGATAACCGCCCGCGACGTTTATGAAGTGCGGCCCTTGCCGATCACCGGCAGCGCGCAGGTGGGCTTGCGCACGGGAATGCCATGCGTGCTTGTGCACAGTGCTGCTGCTGCCCGCCACTTCGGCAACGAAATCAACCGCATCGGTCTGGATCGGAACGCCATACATCTCGCCTGCATCGGTCCGCGTGTCGCGGCAGCGGCAGGTGAGGGCTGGGCGGTGGTCGAATCTGCTCCACAACCCAATGACGATGCCCTGTTGGCCTTGGCGCGCGACATGTGCCATTAAGGCAACATCTCCGATAGGACGGGCCGTGCGAAGCCCGCGACGGGGCGCCAAAGGACACGATGGACCAGAGTTACGAATTTCCCGGCGCAGAGGCGCAACGGCGTAGCATTCCCCTGCGACCGGCTCTGATCGGCCTGGCGCTTGCTTTCCTGCTGGGCATCCTCATCACGCTATGGTTGGCGCGCGACGGTGATCTGGGCCTGGGCGGTCTTCTCAACGTGCGCAGTGAAGAACCTTCATCGCCTGCCACGACGGACGATCCCGCGACGCTTGCCGGAGAGGGCGTTACCGCGCCGCAGCCCACACCCAGCGCTTCTGCCAGCGCGCAGGCCGTGGCCGAAGACGCCCGCGAGGCGGTGCAGCGCGTGGAGCAGGTGGTGGAGCAGCAAGGCGGGCTCGACAGCCGGGTTGCCGCGATGGAGCAGCGCCTGACGCGCCTCGATCTCCAGTCGCAGGCCGCCGCTGGCAATGCCGCGCGGGCGGAGGGGCTGCTGATCGCTTTCGCCAGCCGCCGCGCCATCGAACGTGGCGCGCCGCTCGGCTACCTTGCAGACCAGCTTCGCCTGCGCTTTGGCGAGGCGCGGCCCAATGCGGTGCAGACCGTCATCGACGCGGCGCAGGATCCCGTCACGCTGGACCGGCTGGTTGCCCGGCTCGAAGGTCTAGCTCCGATCCTCAACGATGCGCCTGCTGATGAAGGCGTCTTCACCCGCATCGGGCGCGAGTTGTCCTCGCTGTTCGTCGTGCGGCGGGAGAATACGCCGTCGCCTGTGGCGGAGCGTCGGCTGGAGCGTGCGCGCATGTTCCTCGACAGCGGGCGTATCGAGGCCGCCGTGCAGGAAGTGCGCAGCCTGCCTAACGCCGTGGAGGCCGAGGGGTGGATTGCCGATGCGGAACGCTTCGCGGCAGCCCAACGCGCGCTGGAAACGTTGGAGACCGCAGCCGTGCTGGACCCGCGCGGCCTGCGAGACAGCGAGGGTGAGACGGTGCAGCAGTTGAGCCCGGTGCTGCCGGGACGTGCGGGTGTGAACTAACCTTTCAGAAGCTCGGGCAGGTCGCCGCTCATGCCGCGGGCCTCGTCCATGAACCAGTCCTTCAGCACCGGCGTGCGCTGAACGCCTGCCATGCCGAAGCGGCGCACGGCGCTCGCCAGCTTGCCGGGTATGCCAAACAGGCGGGTGAGGGTGTCGGTTGCGCCCATCACCATCAGCGAGTCCATCGCCCGCCACTTCTCGTACTTCGCCAGCATCTGCGCGTCGCCCGGCTCCAGGCCGAGGCGCATGCCTTCCGCCAGCACATCGACCAGTGCGCCGACATCGCGCAGGCCGAGGTTGAGGCCCTGGCCGGCAATCGGGTGCATCCCGTGCGCCGCATCGCCCACCAGTGCTAGGCGATGGTCGATGATCTTTGCGGTATGCTGGAAACCGAGCGGGTAGGAAGACCGCTGGCCGACCACCTCGATCTCGCCGAAGATGCCGTGCATCCGCTTGGCGATCTCGTGCTTGAACGCCCGCTCGCCCAGCGCCAGCACGCCCTTCGCGTCCTTCTCGTCCACGGTCCAGACCAGCGCAGAGCGGTGGCGACCCTGATCGTCGTCCAGCAGTGGCAGCAGGGCGAAGGGGCCGTCGGGGTAGAAGATTTCCCAGGCGACGCCGTCGTGCGGCTTCTCGTGCGTCAGCCCGATGATGATCGCGCGGTGGCTGTAATCCCACTGCGCCATGGTGAAGCCCGCTTCCTCGCGCGTTGGCGATCCGCGGCCCTCGGCTGCGCACATCAGGCTGGCTTCCAGCACGGTGCCGTCTTCCAGCGTGGCGGAAACGCCATGTTCGCCGCGCTGGCGATCGACGACATTGGCTTTCGAGTGCCAGGCAATAAGCGGTTCGTCCTTCGCCGCCTCGAACAGCGACAGGCGCAGCTGGCGATTGGGGAACATGCGGCCCAGCGTGCCTTCGTGCGGCTCCGGCTGGAAATCGATGCGGCCCGGCTTCATCCCGTCGGTAACGGCGATGGAGGCGATGGGGCAGCCGTAAGGCTCCAGCGCGTCGGCGATGCCGATGTTGGTGAACAGGTTCCAGCTTGCCGTGGAAATGGCCGAAGCGCGCCCGTCGAAGCCTTCCGCGGTCAGTTCGGCCGGGTCCGCCCGGTCGACCACGTGGCTGGAAATGCCCTTCTTCGCGGCTGCCAGGGCCAGCGTCATGCCGACAAGGCCGCCGCCGAGGATGAGGAGATCGCGCCTTGGATTCAACTTGTCGCTCATGCCTTCCGTCACTAGTTGTCGCGCACTATGCAGGCAAGCACGCCGTCCCCCTCCATGGCCTTTTTCCGGTATCTCGCCAGTCTCTGCGCCCTGATCGGCGCGCTGGTGGCGCTGCCGGTGTCGGCGCAAGACTGCCCGCGCGGTCCGGACTTGATGGACCGGGGCAGCGCGCGGCTGGTGGCGGGTGAGGCAATCGCGCCGGGTGAAGGCGGCCAGCTCGCGCTCGATTTCCTGCCGAACGAGGGCTGGCACGGCTACTGGCGCAATCCGGGCGATGCCGGGCAGGGCATGTGCATCGACTGGGACCTGCCCGAAGGCTGGCAGGCGGGCGAGCCGCTTTATCCCGTGCCGCAGACCTACATCACGCAAGGCCTGATGAACCACATTTACGAGGGCGAGCACGCTGTGCTGCTACCAGTGACGGTGCCCGAAGGGACTGCGCCGGGCGCCTACCAGGTCGGTCTCTATGCCGACTGGCTGACGTGCAGCGATACCTTGTGCGTGCCGCAGCGGGCGAGCCTTTCGGCAACGGTGCAGATAGGCGAAGGCGGCGCGGCGAATCCTCGCTTTGCCGACTGGAGCGCCGCGATCCCGCCGCTGATCGATTCCACGGCCCGGTTCGAGCTGACGGGCAGTTCGCTGCGTATCGCGATCCCGCTTCCTGCCAGCCTCGAGGTCGGCGATCCGCATGTCTTCATCGAACAGCGGGATGTCGTCGCCTACGCCGAGGCGCAGACCTTCTATCGCGATGGCGACATGCTGGTGGCGGAGATGCCGCGCGGCGGCCTGCGGGCGGAACCGAGGGAATTGCGCGGACTGCTGGCGTTCAGCGACGAAGGCGAGGGCGTCCAGTTCGAAGCGGTGCCGGGGGACGTGCCCACCGGCGGCACGCCTATCGGGCCGGGAGGCGTTGAGACCCCTCTTGCCTTGCTGCTGGGCGGCGCGCTGCTGGGCGGAATGCTGCTCAACCTGATGCCCTGCGTCTTTCCTATCCTCAGCCTGAAGGCTCTGACGCTGGCGCGCGCTGGGGGCGAGGAGCGACAGGCGAAGATTGAGGGGCTGGCCTACACCGCGGGCGTAGTGATCGCCTGCCTTGCGCTGGGCGGCCTGATGCTGGTGCTGCGCGCGGGCGGGGCGCAGATCGGCTGGGCGTTCCAGTTGCAGGAGCCGCTGGTGGTGGCCGCGCTGTTGCTGGTGGCAACGCTGATTACCGCCAATTTCCTTGGCCTGTTCGAGATACCCAGCTTGCCGATCCGTTCACGCGGAGAGGGCGGGGCCTTCGCCACCGGCCTGCTCGCCGCCGTGGTGGCGACACCTTGTACCGGGCCGTTCATGGCGGCCGCACTCGGCGCTGCGCTGCTGCTGCCCGCGCCGCAGGCCCTGCTGCTGTTCGCGGCTCTGGGCCTGGGGCTGGCGCTGCCCTTCCTGCTCTTGGGCTTCGTGCCAGCGCTGCGCCGTATGTTGCCCAAACCGGGCGCATGGATGCTGACGTTCCGCCGCGTGCTGGCCGTGCCCATGGGGCTTACCGCACTGGCGCTGGTGTGGCTCGCCTTCCGACTGGGCGGCACAAGTTTCGCCTTTGCCGCGCTGGCACTCGCCATCCTGCCGGTCGTCGCGCTTACGGCGCGGCGCAACGGCAACCTGCTGGTTTCGCTCATCGCGGTTATCGCGGCCCTGTATTTCGCGGTATCCTTGCCTTTCCGGGTGGAGGAGCAGGTTGCCAGCAGCGAAAGCGTGCTGGAACCTGTCGCCTATTCCGAGGCCGCCCTGGCCGAAGCGCGGGCATCGGGCGCGCCTGTCTTCCTCTGGTTCACCGCCGACTGGTGCCTCACCTGCAAGGTGAACGAACAGGTCGCCATCGAACGCGAAGCCACGCGCGAGGCGTTCGAGGACGCGGGCGTTGTCGCCATGCGCGGAGACTGGACGCGGCGCGACCCGGAGATTACGCGATACCTTGAACAATGGGGTGCAGCGGGCGTGCCGCTGTATGTGTGGTATCCGGCAGGCGGCGAGGGCGAGCAACTGCCGCAGGTGCTGACCCCTGCCATGCTTGCCGACCTTGCCGAAGCGGACTAGCCTTCTTCCCTGTTCTCTTCGTCTGGTTCGCCCTGAACGGCGTCCGGCCTTCCACCGGCGCGGCACCATTCCAGGAACTCGCCGGTAATCCGGCCACCGCCCATTTCCAGCATCCCGCGTCCCGGCAGGGTGGCGGTAATGTCCCGCGTGCCCGAAAACACGTCCAATTGCGGATCGTCGGCCGGTAGCCGCCCCTCCCAGTGCCATTCCCCATCGGCAAGTTTGGCATCGACGAGGAACCGGCTGGACATACCGTTGCCCAGTACCGGGAACAGCGCGCTCTGTCCCGGCCAGGCGCGGGCGTGGCGAATGATGACGAATTCGGGCGGCGCGGCGTCGACGTCGCAGGCAAGCGTCAGGAAGGGCGGCTCGCCCATGTTACCGAACCGGATTGCCTGCCCGTCCTCGGATACGGTCCAGCCAGCACGGTTGGTATCTGGTGAGGGTTCCGCCATGGCGGCGCGCTGGCCGGTGTCCTGCAGTTCCACGCGCTGAACGCTGCCCTGCTGAAGCGGGGCGGGCTTGTCGCAGGCCGATAGGGCGAGGGGTATCAGGACGAGGGTGGCAGCGCGGTGCATGTTCGCGCGCTACTCCGCTGGCCGGGCGTGAGGCAAGCGGATCAACGCATTGGACTGGGGATCAGATTACTTCTTCCCGAACTTGCGCTGCGTCTTGCCGTAACGCAGCTTGCGCGTGCCCGGCTTGCCTTCGTTGCTGCGACCGACGACGGGGGCCTTCTTCTCGGCATCGCCAAGACCAAGCTCGTCGTTTTCGAGGCGGCGGATCTCGTCGCGCAGGCGGCCTGCTTCCTCGAATTCCAGATCGGCGGCGGCGTTGCGCATGCGCTTTTCCAGGTCCTCGATATAGGCGCGCAGGTTATGGCCGACGAGATTGTTGACCTCGTCATCGCCAGTGTCGACGGTGACGCCATCGGCGGCTGCGGAATGCGCGACGATATCGGCGATCTGGCGCTTGATCGTCTGCGGCGTGATGCCGTGTTCCTCGTTGTATTCGCGCTGCTTCTCGCGCCGGCGCTCGGTCTCCGCCATGGCGCGTTCCATGCTGCCGGTAATGCGATCGGCATAGAGGATGACGCGGCCATCCACGTTACGCGCGGCGCGGCCGATGGTCTGGATCAGCGAGGTTTCGGAGCGCAGGAACCCTTCCTTGTCAGCATCCAGAATGGCGACGAGCCCGCACTCGGGAATGTCCAGTCCCTCGCGCAGCAGGTTGATACCGATGAGCACGTCGTAAACCCCAAGGCGCAGGTCGCGTATCAGTTCGATGCGCTCAAGCGTTTCCACGTCGGAGTGCATGTAGCGCACGCGCACGCCCTGTTCGTGCATGAACTCGGTCAGGTCCTCTGCCATCCGCTTGGTCAGCGTGGTGACAAGGGTGCGGTAGCCCTTCTGCGCGGTGGCCTTGGCCTCCGCGATGCAATCCTGCACCTGGTCTTCCACCGGCTTGATCTCCACCGGCGGGTCGATCAGGCCGGTGGGGCGGATCACCTGTTCGGCAAAGACGCCGCCCGTCTGCTCCAGCTCCCACGGCCCCGGCGTGGCGGAAACGGCCACGGTCTGCGGGCGCATCGCGTCCCATTCGTTGAAGCGCAGCGGGCGGTTGTCGATGCACGAAGGCAGGCGGAAGCCGTATTCGGCCAGGGTCAGCTTGCGGCGATGGTCCCCCTTGGCCATCGCGCCGATCTGCGGGATGGTCTGGTGAGACTCGTCCACGAACAGCAGCGCGTTTTCGGGCAGATATTCGAACAGCGTTGGCGGCGGTTCGCCGGGCAAGCGTCCGGTCAGGAAACGGCTGTAGTTCTCGATGCCGTTGCAGCTGCCGGTGGCGGCGATCATTTCCAGGTCGAAATTGGTGCGCTGTTCCAGCCGCTGGGCTTCCAGCAGGCGTCCTTCGGCGTGCAGCTCCTTCAGGCGTTCCTCAAGCTCGAACTTGATGGCGGCGGAGGCCTGCTTCATCGTCGGGCCGGGGGTGACGTAGTGGCTGTTGGCATAGACGCGCACCTTGCCAAGATTCTCGCCCTTCTTCCCCGTCAGCGGATCAAATTCCGCGATATCCTCGATCTCGTCTCCGAAGAAGCTGACGCGCCAGGCTGTGTCCTCGAGGTGGCTTGGAAAGATCTCCAGGTTGTCCCCCCGCACGCGGAAGCAGCCGCGCGCAAAGGCCGTGTCGTTGCGCTTGTATTGCAACGCGACGAGCTTGCGGATCAGCTCGCGCTGGTCGACGCTTTCGCCCGTCTTGATGTCGAAGATCATCGCCGAATAGGTCTCGACGGAGCCGATACCATAGAGGCACGACACGGAGGCCACGATCAGCACGTCGTCCCGCTCCAGCAGGGCACGGGTGGCGGAGTGGCGCATCCGGTCGATCGCCTCGTTCACCGAGCTTTCTTTTTCGATATAGGTGTCCGACCGGGGGACGTAGGCCTCAGGCTGGTAGTAGTCGTAGTAGCTGACGAAATACTCGACCGCGTTTTCCGGAAAGAAGCTCTTGAACTCGCCGTATAGCTGCGCCGCCAGGATCTTGTTTGGCGCCAGCACCAGGGCGGGGCGCTGCAATTGTTCGACCACCTTGGCCATAGTGAAGGTCTTGCCCGAGCCGGTTACGCCCAGCAGCACCTGCGTCTGCTCGTCGTCCTTCGCCGCCGCCACCAGTTCGGCAATCGCCGTGGGCTGGTCGCCCGCCGGTTCGTAGTCCGAAACCAGCTTGAAGGGTTTCTGCGCTTCCGCCTTTTCGGGGCGGGCGGGCTTGTGCGGGGTGAATTCGCCGGTGGTGTCGGGCTCTTCCAGTCCGCGGCGGATAACGAGTTCGGCCATGGCGGGGGATATGGGTGACGGGGAACGGATTGGCAACGTGGCTTTGTGTATTGCCTTGGCCAAGCGCGTTGGCAGGTAGGTTCATAACCGTTACACCCATTGTCCGAAGAAACAGGGCAGCACCATTTGCGGCCCGCCACGAAAGGGAATTTTCATGCGCCTTATCCATACCCTGCCGCTGATTGCCGGCCTTGCCCTTGCCGCTTGCGGCGATTCCGGCACGGTGGAGGATCCCGCCAATAATCCCGAGGGCGTGGCAAACGCGATGGCCAACCTGCCCAAGCCCGAAGCGGGCGAATACCAGACGACCGGCGAACTGGTGGAATTCGAAGTGCCCGGCATGGCCGAGGACGAGATCGAGATGGCGCGCACCTTCATGGCCGCCATGTTCACCGAGCCGCAGAGCCAGTGCATCACTGCCGAGCAGGCCGAGGAAGGCTATGAAGGCATGATCGGCGACATGGGGCAGGACAACGAGGCCTGCGAGATGACCGCTTTCAACGCCACTTCCGACGGCTTTAACGCCACGATGAACTGCGACGACGGGCAGGGCAACGTCGGCTCCATGACCTATGAAGGGCAAGTGACGAGCACCAGCATGGATGCCACCATGACGGTCGATGGCAACGATCCGAACATGGGCTCGATGCGCATGGTCGTGCGGATGCAGACAGAGCGCGTGGGGGAATGCGCGGCATAAGCCGGGCGCACGCGGATCACGGGGGCTGCCTGACCTGAAATGGGACGGCGGCCCCTTTCCCGCCCTGCCGCAATTGGCAGTTGGCGGGGGCATTGATATTCCCGGCCCCGATGACGGCGGTCTTTCCTGCCGCGAATTTGCTGGGGAATACAATGCGTCCGATCCATATCTTACCGCTGTTTGCCGCCGTCCTGCTGGCTGCCTGCGGCAACGATCCTGACGAGGACCTGTCGGGCGAAGCGCTGTCGATGGACGAAGTCATCGCCGAGGGGCAGGATAACGGGATCATGCCGCGGCCGGGCGAGTATTCCATCAGGTCCGAGCTCGTCTCGATCGAAATGGAGAACGGCCAGGTCACGGATATGGCGGCACTCGAAGCTGCCTTCCGCGAAGGCGCGGCCGAACAGGGCAATTTCTGCGTGACAGAGGCGATGGACCGCGAGGCCTGGATTTCGGCCATGCAGGATAACAGCTGCACGCTGTCGAGCCTGAACGCGGAGGGCGAGAGCATCGATCTTGTCATGACGTGCGAGGCCGAGGATGGCCCGCAGGGGCGCATCACCATGACCGGCACTGCCGGGCAGACATCGTCCGAAATGGAAATGGCGTTCGCACAGCCGATCCCCGGCGTTGGCGACGCCAACATCGTGATAAACGTGGCGACGGAGCGCACGGGCGATTGCAGCTGAGCAATCGCATGCTCCGCGGAGAAGAACCGCGTGAAATTTCCTTCAGGCCCGCTATGTCCATCGGGAGCAAGCGGGATGAAAGATGATTGCGGATGAAAAGCTGGAAAATTCCGGGCGCCGGGGGCCGCTGCAATGGCTTGGCGACCTGCGCGATGCCGCGCGCTTCCGCCTGCAACTGCTGAAGGGGCAGGCTCCGCCCGACGCGCACAGGCCGCCCTGGAAACTTTTCGCCGCCGAACTGGGCCATGCCATCGCGCCGGTCACGCGGCTGCTGAAGCCGAAGCTGCCGATCGAGAAGGCGGAGAACCCGCGCATCGTCATCCTCTTTCCCGGCTTTGCCGCCAATCCCGGCTCCATGCGCTACATGGCGCGCGAGCTTGAGCGGGCAGGGCACAAGGCAAAGCGCTGGGGGCTTGGCACAAACTTCGGGCCGACGCCGGAGAACTTCGCCCTGCTGGCGGACCGGGTCCGCGCCGTGCACGATCGCTATGGGCAAAAGGTGGTGCTGATCGGCTGGAGCCTTGGCGGCGTGTTCGCGCGCGAAGTGGCCAAGGTTCACCCGGACTGCGTGGACAAGGTCATTACCATGGGCACCCCGTTCAGCCACACCCCCTATTCCAACAACCTGTGGCGGGTGTACCAGTTCACTGCCGGGCACCCGGTCGAGGAGTTGCCGATCGAGGCGGAACTGGCGGTGAAACCGCCCGTCGAGACCGTGGCGTTCTGGTCCCCTCGAGACGGCGCGATTTCCCGTCGCGCAGCGTGTGGCCAGCCGGGGGAGCGGGACCGGGCCGTGGCCCTGCGCTGTTCGCACATGGGGTTTTGCGACTCCCGCGAAGTGATCCTCGCGCTCATTGAGGAACTGAAGCGCTAATCAGGCTTTGATTATTGAGACAATCTGGCGCATGCTGCATGTGCGAAGAAGCTGACTCCAGCATAGCGAGGGGACCTGCGTGACCGCGTCCGACCAGGACAAATTCGACGAAATGCACATGCCCGACGGCAGCGTGCGCGAGGCCTATCAGGGCTACAACGATTGGCTGGAGCAGCAGGATCAGGGCTGGATGCGCCGCAAGGCGTTCGAAGCGGAGAGCTTCTTCCGCAAGACCGGCATCACTTTCAACGTGTACGGAGAGGACGATGCCGAGGAACGGCTGATCCCCTTCGACCAGGTGCCGCGTATCATCACCGGTGGCGAATGGCGCAAGCTGTCACGGGGTATCGAGCAACGGGTGAGGGCCTTGAATGCCTTCATGCACGATCTCTACCATCGCCAGGAAATCATCCGGTCAGGCCGCCTTCCGGAACGCCTGTTCCGCGACAACGCCGCGTGGCTGCCGCAGATGGTCGGCTTCACGCCGCCGGGCGGGGTCTACACCCATATCGTCGGCATCGACCTTGTCCGCACCGGGCCTGACGAGTTCATGGTGCTGGAAGACAATGCCCGCACGCCCAGCGGCGTCTCCTACATGCTGGAGAACCGCGAGACGATGATGGCGATGTTCCCGGAGTTGTTCAGCAAGGTGAAGGTCTGCGACGTCTCCGACTATCCGCGCAAGCTGGCCAAGAGCCTTGCTGCCTGCGCGCCCGAAGGCGTGGAAGGCAATCCCAGCATCGCCGTGCTGACGCCGGGCATCTACAATTCCGCCTATTACGAACATGCTTTCCTGGCAGACCAGATGGGGGCCGAACTTGTGGAAGGCAGCGACCTGCGCGTGATTGACGGCAAGGTGCACATGCGCACGACCGTCGGTTTCAAGCCGGTCGACGTGATCTATCGCCGCGTGGACGACGAATTCCTCGATCCGCTCACGTTCAATCCCTCCAGCGTGCTGGGCGTGCCCGGCATCATGGACGTGTACCGGGCGGGCAATGTCACCATCGCCAATGCGCCGGGCACCGGTGTGGCGGACGACAAGGCGATCTATTCGTTCATGCCTGAGATCGTCGAGTTCTACACTGGCGAGAAGCCGCTGTTGCCGAACGTGGAAACATTCCGCTGCGCCGATCCCGACGCGCTGAAATACGTGCTCGACAACCTTGCCGAACTGGTGGTGAAGGAAGTCCACGGCTCGGGCGGCTACGGGATGCTGATAGGCCCGACCGCCTCCAGGAAGGAAATCGCCGAGTTCCGCCACAAGCTGGAAGCGCGGCCTGAGAATTACATCGCTCAGCCGACGCTCTCGCTTTCGACCTGTCCGATCTTCACCAAGAAGGGCCTCGCGCCGCGCCACGTGGACCTGCGGCCTTTCGTGCTGTGTTCGCCGGAAGGCGTCACCATCACGCCGGGCGGGCTTACCCGCGTTGCACTGAAGAAGGGCTCGCTGGTGGTCAATTCCAGCCAGGGCGGCGGAACCAAGGACAGCTGGGTGCTGGACGACTGATGCGGATCGGAGAAAACCAACAATGCTAGGCCGCGTCGCCCACGGAATTTTCTGGATGTACCGCTATCTCGAGCGGGCCGAGAACACCGCTCGCCTGCTGGCGGCGGGGCAGCGCATGGCGCTCACTCGCGGTGACGAGATGGCCGACCAGGAATGGAAGTCCATCCTCACCACGCTGGGCCTGCGCCAGGCTTACGAGGAGCATTACGACGACTACGACGGCGCGCACGTGTGCGACTTCGTCCTGCGCTCGAAGCACAATTCCGAGAGCGTGCTCTCGATGATGGAGCGCGCACGCACCAATGCGCGAGCATGCCGCTCTGCGATCACGGCGGAGGTGTGGGAAGCGATCAACGAAGGCTGGATGACCCTGCGCGACCTGCTGTCGCGCCCCGTCCGCAATTCCAATCTCAATATGTCACTGGGCGCGATACGGCGCGAAAGCACGCTGGCGCGCGGGGCCTCTCATGGCTCCATGCTGCGCAACGAGACCTATTCTTTCGCCCGGCTCGGGACCTTCCTGGAGCGGGCGGACAACACCGCGCGTATCCTCGACGTGAAGTACTACCTGCTGCTGCCCTCGCTGTCCTACGTTGGCACCCCGCTCGATACCGGGCAGTGGGACAACGTGCTGCGCGCACTGGCGGCGGAGCGCGCCTATCGCTGGCTGAATGCCGGGCGGATGGACGCACGCTCCATCGCCGATTTCCTGATCCTTGATGAGCGTTTCCCGCGCAGCCTCGCCTTCTGCTACACTGCCATGCGCGGCAATCTGGGAGAACTGGCCAAGCTGCACGGCGCGGAAGGCAAGTCCCACGAAACCATGCGCGAGGCCGACTTCCGCCTCACCGGCAAGACGGTGGAGGACATCTTCGACCAGGGACTGCACCAGTTCCTGCTGGAATTCATCGCCGGCAACCAGGCGCTGGCCGGCGCCATTGCCGAAGACTATCGCTTCGTCTCCTGACGGGAACAAACCATGCGCCTTTCTATCCGCCATACCACCCGATATCGCTTCGCCAGCCCCGTGGCGCACGGCATCCAGCGGCTGCGCCTGACCCCCAAGGAAACGCAGGGGCAGAAAATCCTCGAATGGAACATGGAGTTCGAAGGCGCGCACGAGCAGCTTTCGTATGATGACCAGAATTACAACCACGTCACGCTGGTGGCGGTGGAAGAAGGCGCGCGAGAAGTCGTCGTAACCTGCAGCGGCAAGGTCGACACGCAGGACCACGCGGGCGTCATCGGCCACCATGCCGGTCACTTGCCGCTGTGGTCGTTCCTGAGCCAGACGCCGCTGACGAAGCCCGGCCCGCGGATCAAGGCGCTGATCGCCAATGTGGAACGCAGCGAAGAAGGTATGGTGGGAACCCTGCACAACCTTTCCAACACGATCCGCGACAGCGTGGAATACGGCACCGGCAGCACCGGCGTGGCTACCACGGCGGAGGAGGCGACGGTGGAGGGCAGGGGCGTCTGCCAGGACCATGCCCACATCTTCATCGCCGCAGCGCGCAGCCTGGATATCCCGGCGCGCTACGTTAGTGGCTACCTGATGATGAACGACCGGATCGAGCAGGAGGCTACCCACGCGTGGGCAGAGGCCTACGTGCAGGGCCTGGGCTGGGTAGGCTTCGACATTTCCAATGGCATCAGCCCCGATCCGCGCTATGTGCGTGTGGCGACCGGGCGCGACTATACCGATGCTGCGCCCATCACGGGGATCAGCTTCGGCGCGATGACGGAGGATCTCTCGGTCGATCTCGCGGTGGAGCAGCAAAGGGAAGACCAGCAGCAACAATGACATATTGCGTGGGAATGGTGCTCGACAAGGGCCTCGTCCTGATGAGCGATACGCGGACCAACTCGGGCGTCGACAACATCTCTGTGTTCCGCAAGATGTTCAGCTGGTCCGTTCCGGGAGAGCGGATCATCACGCTGATGACGGCGGGCAACCTTGCAACCACCCAGGCGGTGATCAGCCGGCTGGAGGAACGCACCAAGCAGCCGTCCGAACGGCAGAATTCGCTGATGGAACTGCCCACCATGTTCCAGGTGGCTGCCGAAACCGGCAAGCTGCTGCGCGAAGTGATTTCCGAAACGCAGGACGACAACGGCCAGCACGGCAAGGGACGCTTTACCGCCTCGATCATCCTCGCCGGCCAGATCAAGGGCATGGAACCCCGCCTCTTCATGATCTACCCGGAAGGTAATTTCATCGAGGCCAGCTTCGATACGCCCTTCTTCCAGATTGGCGAGACCAAGTATGGCCGCCCCATCCTCATCCGAGGATACGACCGCGACATGAGTTTCGAGGATGCGGTTAAGCTCCTGATGGTCAGCTTCGATTCCACGCTGAAAGCCAACCTTTCCGTCGGTCTGCCGCTGGACCTGATGGTGATCGAGCGCGACGGCTTCGAAGCCAAGCACGAGCGGCGCATCGAAAGCACCGATCCCTATTTCAACGCGATCAGCGACAGCTGGAGCGAAGCGCTGCGTTCGGCCTTCCACTCGCTGCCGGATTACAGTTTCTATCAGCGGGACGAGACGCCCTAGTTCCTCGGGATCGGGTAGGTATTCCTACTTGGGTGAAATCCACTGCTACGCGCTCGCGCGATCCTCGGTGGAAACCCCTGACTGCGGCTATTCCCTAGGATGCATCCATTCCAGATGTCCGCTGATCCGCAGAAATCCTGATTCGTTGTTATACATCAATCCGTTATAGGTTCGATTCCGAGGTAATACGGATTGGTGGGATCGGGAATCCTGCGCAGTATCGCGGTCATGGAACAGCGTATCACCATCCACATCGTCGGCGGCAACAGCCGTTCCCGGGCAGAGCAGTCGCGCCTCATCCTGGCTCTTGGCCATCACGCGGAAGTCTATTCCGACCTTGTGGAACTGATCGACAGGCCGCCCCGATCAGGTGTCATCATCGCCAGCGACGATGTGCTGGAGCGCGGCATATCCACCCTGCTCGACTATCTTGCCGATGCCGGAATCTGGACGCCGCTGGTGGCGGCCAAACCGGAGCCTGAGGTGGAGGAAGTGGTAAAGGCCATTCAGGCCGGAGCGCTCGATTTCCTCAAGCTACCGCTGTCGGAGGCCGAAGTGCAACGCATGGTCGCCCACGTCCATTCGGATGCCGGTCGTCATGCGGAGGCGCGGCGCCGCCTGATCGATGCGCGGCGGCGGATCGGCACGCTCTCCCCGCGTGAACGTGAAGTGCTGGACTGGCTGACCGAAGGTTGCTCGAACAAGGCGATAGCCCGCAATCTGGAAATCAGCCCGCGCACGGTGGAAATTCACCGTGCCAACATGATGGACAAGCTCGGCGCCAACCATGCCGCCGAGGCGGTGCGGCTCCGGCTCGAAGCGCGGATGAATCGCGCCAGTGACAAGGAGAATCTGCCGGAGGAGTCTGAAGCGCTCCAGGCGGGCGCATCCCCCATCCGGCGGTCGGTCAACGCGGGATAATGCCCGCAGTTCGGGACAGGCTGCGCATCGGAATTAACGGCAATAGGAATTGCCGTCGATCACGCCTTCAACATGGAAATGATCGTGGTGGGCGGCGTTGTAATCCGGCCCCAGCACCGTGCCGAAACGGCGGCAGGCGCTTTGCTGGACGACGCGCAGGAACTGCCTCTCCCGGCTATCGCCCCTCCAGCCTTCCTGCACGCTGATGTGTCGTCCGTCGGCCAGCACGAAGCCGCCGATATCGATAGCATCGGCGCTGGCGTGCGCGCTGCGCCGGGATGTCCCAGCCACATTGCGGCAGGAAAAGCTGCCCATGGTCTGGATACTGGCCAGCGGCGAGCCGAAAATCTGCCGTGCCGCGCGGTCCACGCCGAAACGGGCCCAAGCGGCGAAGGCTGCGGAAACGGGGCAGGTCACAGGGCCGATATTGGTGACGTCCAGTCGCCCTTCGTCCGCAGCCAGTGCGTGCATCTGCACCGTGCCCAGCGTGCTGCATCCCTGGCCGAGATAACGATCGGGCAGGGGATCGAATCGTACCCCTGCGTCGCCAAGTCCGGCAAGGCACATGTTGTCGGCAGAGTTTCTCGCGACGGGAGCTGGCGCATTCACGCGCGGCGATGAGGCCGTCGTGCTGGCCTGGTCCGAAGATGCGCGGTCGCTTGCGCCACCCGCAGACTGCGGCAGGACCGAACATGCTGAAAGCGCCAGCGCGGCGACGCAAGGCACAAGGGCCTGTTTCATAACGATCTCCATGCGCACACGTGGTTAACCATACAGCCCTAACTTATGGTTAACGCGTCCGTAACCTGTTTGGAAGGCGGGCACCGATCACGCGCTTCGATCGTTGCAAGGGAAACCGCAATTTCGTTTGACTCATTGCGCGCAATCTCTAGTTCGCGGCCCGGGCCACGCGGTCCCAACGCCGCGCGAGCTCTCTGAAAGGAGAGAATACAACTATGACTACGATGCCGACGCTCCGTCCGGAGCGCCCCTTCTTTTCGTCCGGTCCCACTGCCAAGCCTCCGGGCTGGTCGCCTGACAAGCTCGATCTAAAGAGCCTCGGACGTTCCCACCGCTCCAAATATGCCAAGGGTCGACTGAAGTACGCGATCGACCTGACGCGCGAACTGCTCGGCATCCCCGACGATTATCTCGTCGGCATCATGCCCGGTTCCGATACCGGCGCGCTGGAGTGCGCGATGTGGACCATGCTCGGCGCGCGCCCCGCGACCGTCGCCGCGTGGGAAAGCTTCGGCAACGTATGGATCCAGGACGCGGTCAAGCAGCTCAAGCTGAAGGACCTGCAGGTGCTGGACGCCGACTACGGCGAAATCCCCGATCTTTCCGCGATCCCGCAGGAAAACGACGTTGTCTTCACCTGGAACGGCACCACCTCGGGCGCGAAGATCCCGAATACCGACTGGCTCGCGCCGGGCCGTGAAGGGCTCGCCATCAACGATGCCACCAGCGCCGTCTTCGCGATGGAAATGGACTGGGCGAAGCTCGATGCGACCACCTATTCCTGGCAGAAGGTGCTGGGCGGCGAAGCGCAGCACGGCATGCTGATTCTCAGCCCCAAGGCCGTGGAGCGGATCGAAAGCTACGATCCAGAATGGCCGCTGCCCAAGCTGTTCCGCCTGAAGAAGGGCGACAAGATCAACCGCGGTATCTTTGAAGGCGCCACGATCAACACCCCCTCCATGCTGGCGACGGAAGACTACATCGCCGCGCTGGAATGGGTGAAGTCGATCGGCGGGAAGGAAGAGATGTTCCGCCGCGCAGACGCCAATGCCAAGATCGTGAAGGACTGGATCGAAGCCACTCCGTGGCTGCGCAACATGGTGTCCGACCCGGCCAAGCAGACCAACACCGGCGTGTGCATGGTCTTCCAGGGCGAATGGATCGACAGCCTGTCTGCCGAAGATGCTGCTGCCGTGCCGAAGAAGATCGCTGCCAAGCTGGAAGAGATGGACATCGGCTACGATTTCAACGGCTACCGCGATGCCCCTCCGGGCCTTCGCATCTGGTGTGGTGGCTCTCTCGAATCCGAGGATATCAGCCGCCTCCTGCCGTGGATCGAATGGGCCTACGAAGAGCTCAAGGCCGGCAACCTCTAGGGTTTGCTCATTCGCGTGACCCCGCCCTTGCGGCGGGGCGCGCAACATGCCCGCAAGTTTTCCGATTTCATTCCCGGTCGACGCCCGAAAACCCTTCCGCGCACCGGCACAAGACAGAGACAGACAATGACCAAGCCTAAAGTCCTCATTTCCGACAAGATGGACCCCAATGCTGCCCGCATCTTCGAAGAGCGCGGCTGCGACGTCGACGTCATCACCGGCAAGACGCCGGAAGAACTGAAAGCCATGATCGGCGAGTACGATGGCCTCGCCATCCGTTCCTCCACCAAGGTGACGGCCGAAATTCTCGACGCTGCCACCAACCTGAAAGTGATCGGCCGCGCCGGGATCGGCGTCGACAACGTCGATATTCCCGCTGCTTCGTCCAAGGGCGTGGTGGTGATGAACACCCCGTTCGGCAACTCGATCACCACCGCCGAGCACGCCATCGCGCTGATGATGGCGCTGGCCCGCCAGATCCCTGAAGCCAACGCTCGCACCAAGGCCGGCGAATGGCCCAAGAGCGCCTTCATGGGCGTGGAAGTCACCGGCAAGACGCTGGGCCTGATCGGAGCAGGCAACATCGGCGCGATCGTTGCCAGCCGCGCGCTGGGTCTTCGCATGAAGGTGGTCGCCTACGATCCCTTCCTGACGCCGGAACGCGCCATCGAGATTGGCGTGGAGAAGGTGGACCTCGACACGCTGCTGGCGCGGGCGGACTTCATCACGCTGCACACCCCGCTGACGGACGAAACGCGCAACATCCTCTCGCGCGAGCGCCTGCAGCAGGCCAAGGAAGGCGTGCGCATCATCAACTGTGCGCGTGGCGGCCTGATCGACGAAGCGGCGCTGAAGGACATGCTGGAAAGCGGCCACGTGGCAGGCGCGGCGCTGGATGTGTTCAAGGAAGAACCGGCCAAGGAAAACCCGCTGTTCGATGCGCCCAACTTCATCTGCACCCCGCACCTCGGTGCTTCCACCACCGAAGCACAGGTCAACGTGGCGCTGCAGGTGGCCGAACAGATGGCCGATTACCTCGTCAACGGCGGCGTCTCCAACGCGCTCAACATGCCGAGCCTTTCTGCCGAGGAAGCGCCGAAGCTGAAGCCCTACATGGCGCTGGCGGAAAACCTCGGCTCGCTGATCGGGCAGCTTGCTCACGGCGACCTGGACAAAATCAGCATCGAGACCGAGGGGCACGCTGCGGAACTCAACCAGAAGCCCATCGTGGGTGCAGTGCTGGCTGGCCTGATGAAGCGCTATTCGCAGAGCGTGAACATGGTCAACGCGCCCTTCATGGCGAAGGAGCGCGGCATGGAAGTGCGCGAGATCCGCAACGAACGCGAAGGCACTTTCCAGACCCTGATTCGCGTGACCGTGGCCACCAGCCAGGGCAACCGTTCCGTCGCCGGCACGCTGTTCGGCAATTCCGATCCGCGCCTCGTCGAAATCTTCGGCATCGGCATCGAGGCGGACCTGTCGGGCAAGATGCTCTATATCGTCAACCAGGATGCTCCCGGCTTCATCGGGCGCGTTGGCGCGCTTATGGGCGAATACGACATCAACATCGGCACCTTCCACCTCGGCCGCCGTGCCAACGGGGAAGAGGCCATCATCCTTCTGAGCGTGGATCAGGAAATCCCGAAAGAAGTGATCGACAAGGCCTGTGCGCTCGATGGCGTGAAGGTCGTCAGGGCACTCTCGTTTTGAGGGAACTGGCGTTCTGAGAAAACTGCCCCTAGGGGAAGCCGCATGACCGATCCGACGCAGGACCTGCTTCCCGAAGGGCTGGAAGACCGCCTGCCGCAATCTGCGGCTGCGGCCACCCGTATCGAACGTGCAATGCTGGGCGTGATGGGCGCACATGGCTACGACCGTGTGCGCCCGCCGCTCGTGGAGTTCGAGCAATCGATGGCGCGCCGCATGAACGGCGTGATGACGCGGCACATGATTCGCTTCGTCGATCCCGCAAGCCTGCGTACGCTGGCCCTGCGCAGCGACATGACGGTGCAGGTCGGGCGCATTGCCGCCACCGGCCTTGCCGACGCACCGCGCCCGCTTCGCCTGTGCTACGCCGGGCAGGTGGCGCGCATTACCGGCAGCAAGCTGGAACCCCGGCGGGAGAACCTGCAGATCGGCGCAGAGCTGATCGGGCGCGATACCGTGGCCGCCGCGGGCGAAATTCTCGAACTGGCCATCGCCGCGCTGGAAGCGGCGGGTGCCAAGGGCATTTCGGTCGACTTCACCCTGCCGGACCTAGTCGAGACACTGGCCGACGGCCCGCTGCCTCTCGACGCGCAGGCGCGCGAGCGGGTTCGCCGGGAACTCGATACGAAGGATGCAGGCGGTCTGGTAGAAGCGGGCGGCGCGGCCTACCTGCCGCTGATCCACGCGACCGGCCCGTTCCCCGAAGCCGCCGAGAAACTGGCGGCGCTCGACAGCACCGGTGTTCTCGACACGCGCATCGATGGCCTGCGCCAGATAGCGGAGCGCGTGAAGGGCCGTGCCCGCCTGACGTTGGACCCCAGCGAACGCCACGGGTTCGAATACCAGAGCTGGTTCGGTTTCACGCTTTATGCAGAGGGCGTGCGCGGCGAACTGGGCCGGGGCGGCACCTATTGCATCGGCGGCAGCGATGAACCCGCGACCGGGTTTTCGCTGTATCCTGAAGAACTGGTGGAAGCGGTGAAGGCGGACGAGCCGCTGGGCGACAAGCTGTTCCTTCCTCTCGGTCACGATCGCGACGCTGCCGCGGCCTTGCGCGGAAAAGGCTGGCGCACCGTCGCCGCTCTGGACGAGGGCGACGATGCGCGCAGCCTTGGTTGTTCGCACAGGCTCGAAGGCAGCGAGGCGACGGCGCTCTAACGCCGAACGCTATCAGGAAAAGCTGGAGGGGTGAGGACCCATCCGGCCATCGACATCGTCCAGCGCGTCGATGGCAGCGATCTGATCGCCGGTCAGCGACGTCTGCAATGCCTGGAAGTTCGCCTCGATATGATCGCGGCTGCTCGATTTTGGGATCGGGGCCAGACCCTTTGCAAGGTGCCATGCGATGATGACGGCGGAGGCAGGCTTGCCCGTTTCCTCCGCGATATGCTTAATCGTCTCGTTCTCCAGCCCTTCGCCCTGGCCAAGCGGCGACCATGATTGCGTCACGATGCCCATGTCCTCGTGCACGCGGCGCAAGTCGCGTTGCTGAAACGTGGGGTGCAGTTCGATCTGGTTGAGCGCGGGGACGACGCCTGTCTCATCGACAATGCGCTTCAGGTCTTCCTCGCGGAAATTGGACACGCCGATGGACTTGGCCTTGCCCGCGGCGCGCAGTTCGATAAACGCCTTCCACGTGTCGACGAACTTGCCCTTGTCGGGGCAGGGCCAATGGATCAGCAGCATATCAACGTGTTCGCGGCCAAGCCGCTCCAGGCTCTCGTCAAATGCCTTCAGCGTCTCGTCGTAGCCCTGCCTGTCGTTCCAGATCTTCGTTTGCAGGAAGATATCGCTCCACTCGCCGATACCTTTCCCGACGCCAGTTTCGTTCTCGTAGACGGCGGCGGTGTCGATCAGCCAGTAGCCTACGTCGATGGCATCGCCGACGGCTTTCGTCGCTTCATCGTCGGACATCTTGAACGTGCCGAAACCCAGTTGCGGAATCTGGCGATCGTCGTTGAGGGTAAGGGTGGGATAGTCGGTCATCAAAGTCTCCTTTGACGAACCAACGGGCACCGCGCGCGATCTTTCCTGCGGATTGCACCTGCTTTCGGCCATGTCCGGGGCGCGCAAACCATCCCTTGCAGTTGCCCTTTCCCGCAGCATTGCCTAGGGCGCGGCGGGTTTTCTCGAAAAGGATTCTATAGTGGCCAACGTCACCGTGATCGGCGCCCAGTGGGGCGATGAGGGCAAGGGCAAGATCGTGGACTGGCTGGCCGCGCGCGCCGATGCCGTCGTGCGTTTCCAGGGCGGACACAACGCCGGCCACACGCTGGTGGTGGGCGACCAAACCTACAAGCTCTCGCTGCTGCCCAGCGGCATCGTCACCGGCACGCTCTCGCTGATCGGCAACGGCGTCGTGCTGGACCCGTGGGCATTGAAATCAGAGATCGAGAAGCTGGAAGGGCAGGGTGTTTCGATCACGCCCGACAACTTCGGCATCGCCGACAATTGCCCCCTGATCCTGCCGCTCCACCGCGACCTCGATGGCCTGCGCGAAAGCGCGGCGGGCAAGGGCAAGATCGGCACGACCGGGCGCGGCATCGGCCCGGCTTACGAGGACAAGGTCGGCCGCCGCGCGATCCGCGTTTGCGACCTTGCGCACCTCGACGATATCGGCCCGATGCTGGACCGTCTTTGCGCCCACCACGATGCGCTGCGCGCCGGTTTCGGGCAGGGCGGCGTGGACCGCGAGAAGCTGCTCGCCGAACTGCGCGAGATTGCGCCCTTCGTGCAGCAATTCGCCCAGCCCGTGTGGAAGCGGCTGAACGACGTGAAGAAGACGGGCGCCAAGATCCTGTTCGAAGGCGCGCAGGGCGTGCTGCTGGACGTGGACCACGGCACCTATCCCTTTGTCACCAGTTCCAACACGGTTTCCGGCACCGTCGCCAGCGGCACCGGGATGGGTCCGGGCGCGGCGGGGTTCGTGCTCGGCATCGTGAAGGCCTACACCACCCGCGTGGGCAGCGGCCCGTTCCCCACCGAACTGGAGGACGAGATCGGCCAGAAGCTGGGTGAGCGGGGCCACGAATTCGGCACCGTCACCGCGCGCAAGCGTCGCTGCGGCTGGTTCGATGCGGTGCTGGTTCGCCAGACCTGCGCGCTGTCGGGCGTTACCGGCATCGCTCTCACCAAGATCGATGTGCTCGACGGGTTCGATACGATCAGGATCTGCACCGGTTACAAGCTGGGCGACAAGGTACTCGACTACTTGCCCGCCCACGCGGCGGAGCAGGCGGCGGTGGAGCCGATCTACGAGGAATTCGAAGGCTGGCAGGGCACTACCGTTGGGGCGCGCAGCTGGGCAGACCTTCCGGCGCAGGCAATCAAGTACATCCGCCGGATCGAGGAACTGATCGACTGCCCCGTCGCCAGCGTATCGACCAGCCCGCAGCGTGAGGACACGATCCTGGTGCGGGACCCCTTCGCGGACTGATGTTGCTGCATAATTCTTGACTTGATCCTACTTTGTTCTACCTGTGTTCTCAATTGATTCGCAGGGGAGAACACGCGTGGGCCAGGTCGATTTCGCTTATGACATGGCTGCCGATCCGGCAGGGCTGCCGCTGGCGGTTTCCATTTTCGCCGATGGCGAGGACGTGCGCCTCCTGTTGCAGGAAGACGTGGAAGCCGCCGGTTTCTCTATTCGCGAAAGCGGATCGATGGACGAACTGCTGGCAGGTGACGCTCGCGCCTTGGGGGATCTGGTGCTGGTCGATTGCCCACGCCCGGACGTCGCCTCGATGGCGGCGCTCGCCCGGCTCGACAGCCGCGTCTCCCACGCCGGGGGTAGGCTGATCGTTTCGACTGCGGTCGGCGGGCTTGAGGATATTTTTGGTGTCTGCGCGGAAAGCCAGCCGCAGATCCTGGTCGATCCCACGCGGGCGGAGCGTGTCATCGCGCTGGGTCGGATGCTGGCCGAACTGCCGAACTTGCGGCTGCGCGAACTGTCGGAGACCGATCGTCTGTCCCTGCTGCGCCTGACGGAGCAGGTGGGCAAGATCGCCGAACGACTGGATCGGATGGATCGCAAGGCCAGTAGCGGCCAATGGGGTCAGGATGCAGGCGCGGTCGATGACAGCGCCTTCCGCTTCGAAAGCCCGGTCGACAGTTACTGCGCGCCCGGAATGGAGCGGCAAGCTGCCAAGGTGCCGCAGCGCCAGAGCCGGCCCGCGCTGCCCAGCGCCACGCTGGTGCGCAAGATCATCACCGCGCGAAAGTTGCGCGCGCGCTTCCTCGACGCTGAACTGTTTGCCGATCCCGCGTGGGACATGCTGCTCGACTTGACGGCGGCCCGCGTCGAGCATCAGCGGGTGTCGGTAACGTCGCTCTGCATCGCATCAGGCGTACCGCCTACCACGGCGCTGCGCTGGATCGGACAGATGACCGAGGCCGGCCTGTTCGAGCGTGCCGAGGACGATTGCGACCGCCGCCGTGCTTTCATCCGCCTGACGGACAAGGCAGCAGACGGCATGGCGCGCTATTTCGCCGAACTGGGCAGCGACGCAAAGGCGCTGGTCTAGCGCCTGCCGAAGGCTTCCTGCACCGTTGCCGGGTCAGTCACGCCATTAGCGATGAGAATCTGCACCAGGATCCGCGCCTTGGCCGGGCCAAGCGCGCGGGCCGCCACGAAGCCGTTGGCCTCGTCTTCGGGCTCACGGTCGACCAGCCCCTCGTTGGCACGCGTGGCGCGCACGACCACTATGCCCTGCCGCGCCGCATCAGCCAGTGCCTCGCGCACGCTGTCGGGCGCATTGCCATCGCCAAGGCCCGCCAGCACGATGCCCTCGGCGCCCGCTTCCACCAGTCGCCGGACGCTGTCGCCCGTTTGTCCGGCGTAGCAGTGGAGGATGGGGACTTCGGGAAATTCTGCGGGAAACTGCCAGCGCGCAGGCTCGTCCTTGCGCCATTGCGGTTGCAGCCAGTCCAGCGAGGCAGGCGTCGCCAGTGCCACTGCACCGCGCGGGAAGCCCTCGAACGCGTTGGAACCGGTGGTGCGGGCCTTGCGCGCATCGCGGGCGGAAAGGACCTGGTCCCCCATCACCAGCAATACGCCGCGCCCCTTGGCGTCGGGATCGGCGGCAACGCGCACGGCGTTGGCGAAATTGCGCAGGCCATCACTGCCCACCGCATCGGCGGGTCGCATCGCGCCCACCAGGACAACCGGCTTGGTCGTTGGTAATGTCAGGTCGAGCAGGAAGGCGGTTTCCTCCGCCGTATCGGTTCCGTGCGTGATGATCACACCCGCGCAGTCGGCATCGTCCATCGCCGCGTCGATTCCTTCGTGAAGGTCACGCCAGATGGTAGGGCCGATGTTGGCCGAATCGATGTTGGCGACCTGCCGACCCACCAACTGAGCGTCCACGCCAAGTTCGGCGAAATCATCCAGGAAGGTGCCGATGTCGATCTGGCCGGGGCGATAGTCACGCCGCGTGGCGGAGCCTGCCTGCCCGGCAATGGTGCCGCCGGTGGCCAGTACGAGGATAAAGGGTTCGCGCATGAGCGCGGCGTTAGCGGCGGGCTTGCGGGAAAGCCAGTGGTCTTGGCCCGACCGGCGAATTCCAAAAACTGGTGGGCGATGACAGGCTCGAACTGCCGACCCTCTCGGTGTAAACGAGATGCTCTACCAACTGAGCTAATCGCCCCAACACCAGTTTTTAGCTTGCGACCATTACGTTCGCAGCGCGCGCCCCTTAGCCCATGGTTTGCCCGCGTGGGAAGGGGGAAAGACGCCTTCGCTCAAAATTGTCGCTCCCGACCGCCGGTGGTGGCCTAAGCTTACGAATCGCTGGCGGGTTCCGCCCCTGCCAGCGCGTCCAGCACTTCGGCACGCGCCTCTTCGCTGCCCCAGTCGTATGCGCCGATCACGCGCCACAGTTCGTTGCCCTCGGCATCGTAGAGCACGGTCAGCGGCAGCACCGGGCCGCCACCGAAGGTGAAGGCCAGTTCGTTGTCCGGGTCCAGCCACTGCGGCAGGTTCGGCAGGTCGCGCGCTTCGAAGAAGGGCTCCACCACTTCGGCTCCGCGCATGTCCTCGCTCACCGTCAGCACGCGAACCCGGCCTTCCAGATCGGCGGCGAGTTCGTCGAGCAGCGGCATTTCCACCACGCACGGCGCGCACCACGTCGCCCACAGGTTCAGCAGCACCGGCTCTCCCACTTCCGACAGCACCAGTTCCTCTCCCGCCGGATCGACGACAGTCACTTCAGGAATGGCCTCTCCGGCGAAGCTGCGGTCGAGCTTGCCGGTCAGTTCGATAGTTTCGCTTGGCTGCGGCGCGGTCACGTTTTCTTGCGCCGCATCCTCCGCCCCGTTATCGCACGCGCCAAGAGACATGGCCGCACCGGCGGCAAGGCAGATCAGGAACAGGCGCGACTTGGCCAAGGATACATCCTCCAATGCAATGTGGGGCGGGCGGTTTGCCGAAGGCCCCTCTGCCATAATGCGCGAGATCAATGCGTCGATCCCGTTCGACAAGGCTTTGTGGCGACAGGATATAGCGGCAAGCAAGGCGCATGTCGCCATGCTGGCGGCCTGCGACATCGTGACGGACGAGGATGCCGAGACGATTATTGACGGGCTGGAACAGGTTGCGGCCGAGTACGAAGCCGACGGCGTGCCCGAGGACTGGGACCTCGAGGACATCCACATGACCACCGAGTCCCGCCTCGCCGAACTTATCGGCGCGCCGGCGGGACGACTGCACACCGCGCGCAGTCGCAACGACCAGGTGGCAACCGATTTCCGCCTGTGGGTGCGCGAAGCGATGGACGAGGCGATTGCCGGGCTGGAGGCTCTGCAACGCGCTCTTGTCACTCGCGCTGGCGAGCACGCCGAATCGATCATGCCTGGCTTCACCCACCTGCAGACCGCGCAACCGGTGACGTTGGGTCATCACTTGATGGCCTATTACGAGATGGCCGCGCGGGATGTCAGCCGGTTCAGGGACGCGCGTGAACGCATGAACCTTTGCCCGCTGGGTAGCGCAGCGCTGGCCGGAACCGGCTTTCCGATCGACCGTGAGATGACGGCGCAGGCGCTGGGCTTTGCTGGGCCGACGGCCAACAGCCTAGATTCGGTATCGGACCGTGACTTTGCCCTTGATTACCTGACCGCGGCCAGCCAGTGCGCGCTGCACCTGTCGCGGCTGGCAGAGGAATTCGTGATCTGGGCCAGCCAGCCCTTCGGCTTCGTTCGGATGCCCGATACGCTTTCCACCGGCTCCTCCATCATGCCGCAGAAGAAGAACCCCGACGCGGCGGAACTCGTGCGCGGTCATGCCGGGCGCATCGTCGGCTGCCAGACGGCGCTGATGGTGACCATGAAAGGTCTGCCGCTTGCCTATTCGAAGGACATGCAGGACGACAAACCGCCGGTGTTCGAAGCTGCCAGCCTGCTGCGCCTTTCCATCGCGGCGATGGTCGGCATGGTGGCCGATGCCACGTTCCGCACGGACCGGATGCGACAGGCGGCGGAACTGGGCTATGCTACTGCCACCGATCTTGCCGACTGGCTGGTGCGCGAGGCGGACATTCCCTTCCGCGAGGCGCACCACATCACCGGCGCGGCGGTGAAGCTGGCCGAAAGCCAGGGCAAGGCGCTGGACGAACTGACCATGGACGAATTGACGGATATCGACAGCCGCATCGACGAGCGTGTCTACGAGGCGCTCTCGGTCGAGGCATCGGTTGCCGCGCGCAAGAGCCACGGCGGCACGGCTCCGGACGAAGTGCGAAAACGCGTGGCGCAGGCCCGCGAAGCGCTGGGGATGGATGCATGAGGCGCGCTCTCCTGGTCCTTCCCCTGCTGGCACTGGCGGCCTGCGCCCAGACCGCCGATCTCGAGCCTGCGGCAGGCGAGACCCTGCCGCCCGCGCCATACGGGGCGCAGGAACCACTCGATGCCGAGGAATTGCTCACGCTCGACCCGCAGGCTGCGCCCGAACGCAGCGTTGAATTGCGGCGGGAGAGCGAGGAGCGCGAGGACGATCCGTTCGACCTCCCGCCCGAGAGCTGACAGGAATTACGTAAAGTGGATCATTTTCAACTCAGAAACGGCGAACTTCACGCCGAGGACGTGCCCCTTTCACGCATCGCGGAAGAAGTGGGCACGCCCGTCTATGTCTATTCGCGCGCCACACTCGAGCGCCACGCGCGCGTTTTCCGCGAGGGGCTGGAGCCGGTGGCAAAGGCATCCGGCAAGGAGCCGCTGGTTGCTTTCGCGGTAAAATCCAATCCCAACGTCGCCGTGCTGAAAGTGCTGAGCCGCGAAGGCTTCGGCGCCGATGTCGTTTCGGGCGGTGAACTGGTGCGCGCGCTGACGGCGGGGATCCCGGCGGACAAGATCGTGTTCTCCGGCGTCGGCAAGACGCGCACCGAGCTGCAACTGGGCCTCGAGAAGAAGATCGGCCAGTTCAACATCGAATCCTCCGAGGAAGGCCGCGAGCTTGCCGAACTCGCGGCGAGCCAGGGGCTTGAAGCGCAGGCGACCTTGCGCATCAATCCCGATGTCGACGCGAAGACGCACGAGAAGATCTCCACCGGCCGTGCCGAGAACAAGTTCGGCATCCCGCTGGTCCGCGCCCGCGAGGTGTTCGGTGAGCTCGCTAACCTGCCGGGCCTCAACCTGCGCGGCGTGGCGGTGCACATTGGCAGCCAGTTGCTCGATCTCGAACCGCTGGAAACGGCCTTTGCCAAGGTCGGCAAGCTGGTGGCGGACCTGCGGGCCGATGGCCACACGATCACCCACGTCGATCTCGGCGGCGGACTGGGCGTGCCGTACAAGGCCAGCGAGAACCCGCCCAGCCCTGCCGAATACGGCGCGATGGTGGCCCGCGCGACAGAAGGTTGGGACGTTCACCTGACGTTCGAGCCGGGCCGCGTGATCGCGGGCAACGCCGGTGTGCTCCTGACCCGCGTGGTGCGCGTGAAGCGCGGCGGTAACGGTCCGCCGTTCGTGATCGTCGATGCCGCCATGAACGATCTCGCCCGCCCGGCCATGTATGGTGCGTGGCATGATTTCGATGCCGTCGTGCCCGTTGGCGACAAGATGATGGCCAACATCGTGGGCCCGATTTGCGAGACGGGCGACACCTTCGCCACCGACCGCGAGATTGACGCCTTGCAATCGGGCGAGCTGGCGGTGTTCCGCACCGCCGGAGCCTATGGCGCGACCATGGCAAGCAGCTACAACTCGCGCGGGTTCGTGCCCGAAGTGCTGGTGGATGGCGAACAGTTCGCCGTGGTGGCGGACCGTATCCCAGCCGATGCCATCATGGACGCGGAACGCGTGCCGGACTTCCTGCTCGACTGATGCGCTCGCTGCCCCTCTTCCACCGCATTGCCGGACAGCCGGTGATCGTGCTGGGGGAGGGGGCCATGGCCGAACCCAAGCGGCGGCTGGTCGAACGTGCCGGCGGCCGCGTGGTGGCGGACATGCAGGAAGGCATCGACGAAGGCGCGCGGCTGGCCTTCGTTGCTCACGACGACGAGAAGATGTGCGAGGGTGACGCCATTCGCCTGCGCTGTGCCGGGTTGCTGGTGAACGTGGTGGACCGCCCGGACCTGTGCGATTTCACCACGCCCAGCCTGCTGGAGCGCGATCCGGTGCTGATTGCCGTGGGCACCAGCGGCGCGTCGGCGGGCCTCGCTAAGCAGCTGCGCCTGAGGCTGGAAAAGCTGCTGCCATCCGACCTTGGCGATCTGGCCCAGAAGCTTTCCGCCATGCGCGCCGCGATCAAGGAGCGCTTTCCCGACATGGGCGAACGCCGCCGCGCGCTGGACGAGGCGCTGGGCGCAGGCGGCCCGCTCGATCCGCTGGCGGAAGGCGGGGCAGGGCGCGTCGGAGACTGGCTCGAAAGCGCTGGCGATCATCAGACAAATGCGGTGCATCACTTCACTCTGGCGAGCGACGATCCCGAAGACCTCACCATTCGCCAGGCCCGGTTGCTGGGCAGCGCCGACGCGGTGATTGCCGACCCCGCCATCCCCGCCGCCGTACTGGACCGCGCCAGAGCCGACGCAGAGCGCTTGACGCTGCCCTACGATGGCCCGATGCCTGTTGGTCTCGTGGTGTTCCTTGAACGCGCCTGATTGGCGATTGCGAGGGATTACAGTCATTTAACTTAAAGAGCCGAGATTTGCTCGTCACACCTCCTGCAGGAACGGCGCGGTGCCGTTTCGTTTGCAGGAGACTACAATGAAGCTTCCCAAGATCGATCTGGCGAGTCTGCCCGATCTCGACACCCTGACGGGCCTGTTCGGCTCCATCCGTACCCCCGGCCATGACGACACGATCATCGTGATCGCCACGGTCGTCTACGACACCAACCCTCCCGGCAGCGGCCTGATCTGAGGTCCGGGGCGATGCAGGTTCATCCCGACATCGCCGCGTTGCGGAGCGACCGCGCTCCGCAACGCGAGGCCCAGGAAGCGATGCTTGCAGCGGGCGAGGCCTGGGCGAGGGAGCCGGGAGCCGCCGACCTGCAGTCCGCTCTGCGTGCGTTCGGCGCAGGAGCCCCGCTGGAAGCGTGCCCGATGCTGGAGGCGATGTTCACGGGCAGCGGCGAAGCAGAGCGGCTGATGGACCTGATGAGCCGCCATTACTGCCGCGCCATGGCCGCGCACCCCATCGGCCATCCGCCGTTCCGTCAGGGGTTCGATGGCACCTCCACCTCCATACTCCTTGCAAGTTCAGGTCGCGCGCAACTGATGTTGCAGGCAAAAGAGCCGGGCACGATGATCCATCCGGGATACATGTTCTGTGACGCTGTGCGCTTCGATGCCGTGCTGGGCGGAGCGGCCGATGCACGGATCGTCCGCATGGCGCGGCGCGACGGCACCACCGCGGGATTCTCGCAGGAGTCGCTGGTCCTGCGTGCCGGTCATCGCCTCGCTCTCGATCTCGCCAGTGAGACACTCGTGGTGGACGAGGTGCAGAGCCGGTTCGTCGTGCTGCGCCTGCTGCGCACCGCTGCCGATCCGCAGCCGGGCCGTGAATACGATGCGGCCAGCGGCAATCTGATGCACCAGAGCGCCGGGCGCATCGGCACCAGTCGGCGCGAGGCGACCATCGCCTTGCTTGGCCGGATGGGCCGCACCGACGCCGTCCCCGCCATGGCGCGCGTCGCGCTTGAAGAGGGAGATGTGTCGATGCGCTGGCAAGCCTTGCGAGAGGCGCTGGCTCTAGACACGGCGACGGGATTCTGCGCCCTCAACACCGTGGCCCGCCGCAAGGACGATCCGCTGGCACGCGAAGCGGGCGCGCTGCGGGCGCGATTGCTCGAAACCTATCCCATGCTTGCCGAACTGGAGGCCGAACAATGCCCCGCGTGATCCAATACGAAGACAGTGCAGCCTGCGACCTTGGCGAATGCATCGATGCGCTGGAGGCGGAAGGCTTCCGGCCATTCGAGGAAGAGAGCCTGCTCCACGGCGCGAAATGGCTGCGACGCCTTGCCAACAACCGCAGTTTCCTCGGCGACATGATGCTGGAGGAACTGAAAGCGGGCGTCGACGTGGCGGAGGATGCCAGCAGCTATGGTCCGCAGGTGGTCATGCTGTCGCCGCTGGGCCGCGAATACTACATGCGCGCAAATTTCTGGCCGAGCGCGGACGAGCACATGTTCCGCGCCAGCGGATCATCGGCCTTCAGCTACGAATTGCCGCACGATCACAATTTCGATTTCCTCACCGTCGGCTATTTCGGCCCCGGCTATTCAAGCGACTACTACGAATACGATTACGACAAGGTGGCAGGCGCCATCGGCGAAAAGGCCGGGCTGCGCTTCGTCGAACGCTCCACGCTCGATCCCGGCAAGCTGATGCATTACCGCGCGCACCTCGACGTCCATTCGCAACTGCCGCCCGAAAGCCTCTCGGTGTCGATCAACATCATGCACGCCAGCGGCGCGCAGGGGCTGCTCGATCAATACCGCTTCGACGTGGAGAAGGACGAGATCGCGGGCGTCATCAGTCCGGGCGGGAACGAGACCTTTCTGCGCGTGGCCGTAGGGCTGGGGAGCGAGGATGCGCTCGACCTTGCTGACCGTCTCGCCCGCGCCCACCCGAGTGACCGCATGCGGCTCGTGGCATTGGAAGCGCAGGCCGGCATTCTCGACCTCAAGGAGCGCGATGACCTGTGGCGTCGCGCTGAAGACAGCGGCAGCCGTCTAGTCGCTCAGGAGGCAATACGCAGGAGAAGGGCGCTAGAGCAGGGTTAGGTCCCTAAAGCGAGGTCTGGGCGGAGCATGCGACCGTTATCTGGACTGGCGCGGGCAATGCGGAATGACTGAGACTGGGGTGGGAAGCGGATGTCTCTTTCAGGCTGCACGCGCCATTCCGGCGACCAAGGTCACAGTGCAAGCCGCAAGGCTCAACACTGCGAGAGTGTTGCTGAACGAACGCGCTAGCGAACCCTTCTTGGCCCCACGACGCACAAAAATGCAGGCAAGGCCAGTGATTAGGAAAATGGCCGCGGCAATCATCATTGCTGCCTCGTATTGAAACCGAGAAGCAAACATCATGATCAGGGCGACCGGGAAACAAGCAAGCCAAACTCCCAATGCCGTGTTCCGAAAACGGCGATCACTCTTGCGTTTGGCAACGATCCAATCAGGTTCCTCGGGGGTGCTCATGACGCCTTGTTGTCAGGCCGAAGCACCGTCGGCAAGCGGGTCGTTAGCAGAATGTCCGCTCTCGGCCTTGGGGCTACCGGTTCTGCCTGTCCTGCAAATGGCTGACAGCTAGAGAATTCCACCTGCGAGACGGTCAATCGCGCCTTGCAGGATGACGGCGGCGGCGTGGCTGTCGATGCGTTCGGCGCGTTTACGACGGCTGGTGTCCTGCGCGATCATGTCACGCTCCGCCGCCGTGGTGGACCAGCGCTCGTCCCACAGCAGTACCGGCAGGCCAAGGCCGTTCTGTGCGCTCGCGAGGTTGCGCGCAAAGGCGCGGCTGGCCTGCGCGCGGGGACCGGCGCTGCCATCCATGTTGAGCGGCAGGCCGATGACGATGCCTGCCGCGGAGCGTGTTTCGCACAGCTCCTGCAAGGCTGCGCGGTCGCGGGTGAATTTGCCCTTGGACAGGGTCTTGCCCGCCGTGGCGAAGGCCCACCCGGCATCGCAGATCGCCGTGCCGATGGTCTTGGTGCCAAGGTCCAGCCCCAGCAGAACGCCGCCCAGCGGCAGCGCGCTGCGGAACTCTGCGGCGTCTTCGGTTACGAGGCCTGGGCTGGCTGCCATGCACGCACCCGGTTGACGACGTCTGCCTGGAGGTTCCGCCAGAACAGAGGGATGTCGTAGACGTGATAGTTGTTGCCCGGCAGCACGTACTGGCCAAGCTCGGGCGGATCGCCAATCAGCAGGATTCCGCTTTGCGGGTCGCACCGCGCGGGCACCGCGCCTGCCAACAGCTCTCCGTTCGACAGGTCGCCATCGGGCACCAGCGTGCCCAGATTGCGCTCCGCATCGGCGCTGCCGTTGAGAGTGCCCGTCAGCGGGTTGAAGCACACGATTGGCGTGTCCGAGCGGCTCTCGCCGTCGATGCCGGGGGTTTCGTTGTAAAGCCGCAGGTACTGGCCGGGATCGGCAGGCTCGGCAAAACTGGCCCAGCTCGCAACGCAGCCCGCCTGCTGCCCGCTGGCACAGGCAGGCAGGCCGAGCGCGGGCAGGTCCGTTTCCATCGAGATCGGCATGCCGATGGGGTAGGCGACGGCCACCCGGTCCATCAGCGGCGTGCCCTTCAGCTTGTCTGTCAGCAGGCGCACGACGTGGTAGCCGCCCTGGCTGTGCCCGGCGAGCACGATGGGCGTGCCTTCTGGCACCGAATCGACGAAGAAATCGAACGCCTGCTCGATATCGGCATAGGCAGCGTCCAGCGCGCGGCCGGCCTCGGGGGAATCGGTGAGGAAGGCACCGTAGGTCGCCTGCCGGTAGCGCGGCACCCAGACTTCGCTTGCGCGGTTGAAGGCGCTGGCCATGCCGCGCACCATCAGGCGGGCGCGGTTCTGCGAATCCTCGTGGTCGAGCGGGGCGTTCCATGCATCGTTTTCGAGGAAGCTGGTAGGGTGGACGAAGAAAACAGCGAAGTCAGGCGTTTCCTTCGCATCTTCGCGTTCTTCGAGCGCGCCGCGGGACGAGAGTTCTTCGCTGAAGGCGGGTTGCCAGCGGGCGGGATCGTTCACGCCCTTGCCGGGACGGCTGAACCACATGGCCGGATCCTGGTAGGCGTTCGCCTCCAGCGGGTCCTGCTCGGTGAACTCGACGTCGGGCACCAGCGCCATCTCGGTCAGCTCCTCGGCATAGAGGCGCAGCACGAACAGCACGGCAATGGCCAGCACGATCAGGAAGGCGACAATGTAGAGGAACTTACGCAGGGTCGTTCTCCGGGGTGAGGGTGTGATCGGCTGTCTGCCGCGCGTTCTCGTCCAGCAGGCTTCCGTCCTCTTCGTCCTTTGCGCGGGCGCGCTCTTCCAGTGCGACCTTGATCATGGCGAGCAGAGGGTCGGCGAGCAGCAGGCCGAGAATGCCGAACAGGATACCCATGATGAGCTGCATGGCCAGCACCAGCGCGGGCGCCAGGTCCACCGTCTTGCGGGCGATCATGGGGATGACGAAGTAGCCGTCGATATTCTGCACGGCGAGGTAGACGACGATGGTGTAGATGCCCATTTGCGCGCCGCCGGAAAAGCCGACCAGCACCATCAGTCCGCCGGAGATAATCGCACCGACGTTGGGAATGAAGGCAAGAAGGCCGGTGAGAATGGCCAGCAGCGCCGCCATCGGGATCTGCTCTCCCGTGACCAGCCCGTATCCCAGCAGCGCGACGTAGGTGAAGCACCCCTCGAACACCATGCCCACCAGCCTGCCGAACAGCAGGCGGCGCATGGTGTAACCCATCTGGCTGGCGGTGTGATAAAACTGGTCGCGCCGCCCCTTGGGCAGCATCCAGGCAACGCCGCGCTCGTAAAGGCGCGGTTCGGCAGCGACATAGATGCCGATGATGACGATCAGCAGCAGCGTGGTCAGTCCGCCCAGCAGGCCGGTGAGCGCGCGGGTGACGGTGCCGAAACCGCTGGCGGCCTGGCTGGCCATAGCCTGCACGGTATCCATGCTGATCTGGAAGCCCTGCTCGCGCATCCAGCTGAAGATCGAGCGCGCCTGCTCCTCAACGATGGTGGGGAATTCGGCGGCCTGTTCGGAAATCTGCGCCCCGGCGAACATCGAAAGCCACGCGAGGAAACCGACCGCTGCGAGCAGCACCAGCGCGATCCGCCAGGGGCGCCCGATGGGCAGCCAGCGCCCGAGCAGCCGCGCCCCGCCATCCACCAGCGTGGCGAACACCATGGCGCCGAAGATCACCAGCAGGCTCTGCGAGATGTAAACCGCCAGCACCACAAGGCCGACGACCGTGGTCCAGGTCAGTGCGCGCCAAGCCTCGAACCGCAGTTCCGGAGAGGATATGCGCGTAGGGCTCGCGCCCATCGCACCGTCGTCGTTCGGTCCGGCTGATTCGCCCACGGCGCCTATTCTCCCCTGATTTCAGGGCGCAGACTGGTCCACGCGCGGCCGCCGCGCAAGGCCTGGAACCATGTTATCGGGTTCCACGTGGCCTGCCCGTCGAGCGAGAAGGTGATGAATTCGGCGCGCCCGCCCACGTCTTCCAGCGGCACGGGGCCGCCAAGGCCGCTGGCGAACACCGGCGCGCGGCTGTCTGCCGAATGATCGCGGTTGTCGCCCATCAGGAACACGTGCCCGTCGGGAACAGTGATTTCGGCCATGTCGTCGAGCGCCTGGTCCATGTGATCGATGATCAGGTAACTCGCCCCGTTGGGAAGTGTTTCCCGGTAGGTGGGCGGCTCGTAGACCTGCGTGCCGTCCTCCAGCGTGACGAGGTAGGGCGCGAAGACCGAAAGGCACTCTGTGCCGTAGCCGCAGATGTTGTCGTTCTCCACCGGCAGCCGTACGGGCGGTTCCATCTCCTGCGCTACGGGTTCGCCGTTGAGAATGATCTGCCCGTCGACCAGCGCGATGGTATCACCGGGCAGGGCGACGACGCGCTTGATGTAATCCTCGGCGCGGTAGGGAGGCACGGCGATGACGATGTCGCCGTATTCGGGCGTGGCGGGCGCAATGCGCCAGTCACCGCGCGGGGCAAGGTGGAAACTGGTGGAGACCCAGCTCCAGCCGTAGGGATACTTGCTCACCACCAGCCGATCCCCCACCAGCAGGTTGGGCACCATGCTGGCGCTGGGGATGTAGAACGGCTTTGCTACGAAGGTGTGGAAGGCGAGAACGGCAAGCAGCATCAGCGCAAGGCCGCGCACTTCGGCAAACCAGTTGATCGGCTTCTTCGGCTTCTTCGGCTTCTTGTCGCTCATGCGGGTGGCAATCAGGCTTTCGGATGGGCTTCGATGATCACGAAGGCCTGTGCCCATGGATGATCGTCAGTGAGGGTGACATGAATGGAAACGGTGTGACCGGGCGGTGTCATTTCCTCCAGCCGGGCTGCCGCGCCGCCGGTGAGGGCGAGGGTGGGCGCACCAGAGGGCGCATTCACCACGCCGATGTCCTTCATGTAGACGCCGCGCTTGAAGCCGGTGCCAACGGCCTTGCTGAAGGCCTCCTTGGCGGCGAACCGCTTGGCATAGGTGCCCGCCTGCGTATGCGGACGGCGCGCGGCCTTGGCGTTCTCCACGTCGGTGAAGCTGCGCTGCTTGAACCGCTCGCCCCAGCGGTCGAGCGAGTTCTGGATGCGCTCGATGTTGCACAGGTCGGAACCGAGACCGATGATCATCGTGCGTCCCTCATCGTGCGTGATCCATCAGTTCGCGCATCTTCAGTACGGCAGGCTCCAGCCCGCAGAAGATTGCCTCGCCGATCAGGTAGTGGCCGATGTTGAGCTCCGCCAGTTGCGGGATGGCGGCGATGGGCTGCACGTTCTCGTAAGTGAGTCCGTGGCCCGCGTGCGGTTCGATGCCGTTCTTGGCGGCAAGCGCGGCCATGTCGGCGATGCGCTTCAGTTCCTTCTCGACCCTGCCGGAATCGCCGTCCAGACCGGCATGGGCATATTCGCCGGTGTGGAATTCCACCACCGGCGCGCCCAGCCGCAGGGCGGCGTCGAGCTGGCGCTCCGATGCCTCGATGAACAGCGAGACGCGGATGCCGGCATCCTGCAGGCGCGACACGATCGGCGCGAGCTGGTTGTGCAGGCCCGCCGCATCGAGGCCGCCCTCGGTCGTGCGCTCCTCCCGCTTTTCGGGCACGATGCAGGCGGCGTGCGGCTTGTGGGCAAGCGCGATGGCGAGCATTTCCTCGGTTGCGGCCATTTCCAGGTTGAGCGGCAGGTCGGTCGCATCCTGGATGCGGCGCAAGTCCTCGTCGCGGATGTGGCGGCGGTCCTCGCGCAGGTGCGCGGTGATGCCGTCGCCGCCGCAGGCCGCCACGATTTCCGCCGCGCGCACCGGGTCGGGATGGTCCCCGCCGCGCGCGTTGCGGATGGTGGCGACGTGGTCGATGTTGACGCCGAGGCGAAGTTGCTTGGTCATGGTGGCAGCGCCTCTAGTCGAACCGGACGGGCAATTCCAGTTGCCCTTCTATCTGCAGGCCACTTCGGCCAGCACATCGTGCATAACGCCGCTGCCGGTCCATACTTCGCCGAATTCGAAATCGCCCTGATCGGTGGCAAGCGCCACGGCGATGCCGCGATCGGGCAGGATGATGTTGCGGGTCTGGTACTTGCCGATGGCCCCACGCCGCTCGACGATGCGAACGGGCGCGTCGCACCCATCGAGAGAAGCCTCGAACACCCACTGGCCCAGCGCCATCGAGCCCGATGCAGGATCGCTCTGCCACAGCCGCGCCAGTGCGCTGTCGCTCAGCAGCCGACCGCTCATCAGCGCCTGATCGAACGCGAGGATATCGTCCAGCGGTCCTACCAGCGCGCCCGATGCACCGTAACCGGCGATGCGCTGCGCCTCGGCATCGGTGCGCGACGCGAAAGCCCGCTCGCTGCCTGACTCCTGGAAACTGGTGTTGATCCAGCCTGCATCCAGTCCGATCCCCTGCGCCAGCAGCAGGTCGAGACTGGTGCCGGTGGCCGCTTCCAGCACGGCGCCGAGCACGATGTAGTCGCAATTGTTGTAGGCCCATCTGCCATCTGCGGGGACCTCTCCTTCGCCCGTGCAGTAGGCAAGGGGATCGTCCTCGTCGGCGTAGAAGGACGGGAAACCGTCTGCGCCCGGTGCCGTATCGTCCGGATTGGGCAGGTCGCTGCGGTGGCGCAGCAGGTCTTCGACCGAGATATCGCGGCCGCGCAGCGGGCGAATCCATGTGCCGACATCGCTCCCCAGTGAAAACCGCCCGTCCTCCACTTCGCGCATCACCAGCACGGCGATCACCTGCTTGGTGACGGACGCCCAGGGCCAGCCCTCGATCGTGCGGGTCGCGGCTTCCTCGGACGAGCTGTCGCCGTAATATATGGTGTCGGGCTTGCCGGGCACCGCGAAGGCGACATCGCCGGTGAAGCCGCTCTCCAGCAGCCTGGCATAGCCGCGCAGGTCCGCATCCTGCTTGGCGAAGGGATCGCCCGGTGTCGCGCAACCGCCAAGGATCGCGCAGCCGAGCGCTCCTGCAAGAAGCCGCGCGGCGAGAGTCACTTCCGGCTCCCCGGTTTGGTGATGGGCAGGGCGGCGAGGTCAGCGGGCACTTCGTCTTCCGCATAGGTGGGAAAGTCGATATCGATCAGAGGGAAGAACGGCACGCCAAGGTCGACCGATCCGTTCGAACGGTCGACCAGCGCCACTTCGGCCAGCACTTCGCCCCCCTCGCGGGCCACGGCGGCAATCGCCTCGCGGCTGGAAAGGCCGGTGGTGACCACGTCTTCCACCATCAGCACCTTCGCGCCCGGTTCCAGCGCAAAGCCGCGGCGCAGGTGGAACTCGCCATCGGGGCGTTCGAGGAACATGGAATCGAGATTGAGCGCGCGGCCCATTTCGTGGCCGATGATGATGCCGCCCATCGCCGGACTGACCACGGCATCGAGCGAATCGAGGATCTCGCCGGGGATCTTTTCTCCCAGCGCCTCGGCCAGTCTCGCGGCGCGGTGCGGGTTCATCAGCACCCGCGCGCATTGCAGGTAGTGGCCGCTGTGCCGCCCGCTGGACAGCTTGAAATGCCCTTCCAGCAAGGCACCGCTGGCGCGGAATTCGTCGAGGACCTCGTCCTGTGTCATGGTGCTGGCCAGTCCTTTCGCTTCGGCAATCGCAAGTAATCGGGCACCCTTGGACCAAGGTCCGGATAGGCGTCTGGGAAAAAAGTCCCTAGTTGCGCTTGAGGCATGGGGCAAGCGCGCGTATAGGCGCGGCGTTGGCGGCCCCTGTCGGGGTCTGGGGGCATTCGTGCCCGGGACGAAAAATGGAAAGCATTGAAACCATGAATTTCGGCGCATTCGCCCGCAAGAAACTAAACTTCCTCGCACTTTTCGTGCTGGCAGCCTTCGCAATGGCTGCTTTGCCGTTTGGTGCGATGGCGCAGGAAGGCGCCGTCGATCCGGATGCTGTCGTTGTCGAGGAATCGGCGGCCGAAGCTCCGGCTTTCGAATATTACGGCCCCGAAATGATCAAGGGTCAGCCGGTAGGCTCCGATGAGGACCTGCTCGGTTCGATGACTTTCCAGCCGCAGTTCACCGATAACGGCGAATATGCGCTGTGGATGCACGATGCTATCCTGATGCCGATCATCACCGTGATTAGCCTGTTCGTTCTCGCGCTGCTGCTGTGGGTCGTTCTGAAGTACAACAAGCGCACCAACACTGTCCCTTCCAAGACCAGCCACAATACTCTCATCGAAGTGATCTGGACCGTTATTCCGGTCCTGATCCTGGTCGTCATCGCGGTGCCGTCGATCACCCTGCTGGCCCGCCAGTACCAGTCGCCGCCCGAAGACGCGATCACGATCAAGACCAATGGCTACCAGTGGTACTGGGGTTACGAATACGTCGACAACGGCGGCTTCGAAGTCATTTCCAACATGCTGAGCGAAGAAGCCGCGCTGGAAGCTGGCGAACCGCACCAGCTGGCGGTGGACAATCGCATGGTCGTGCCGGTCGGCGTGCCGCTGCGCATCCAGACCTTCGGTGCCGACGTGATCCACTCGTTCGGCGTGCCGTCGCTTTGGTTCAAGCTGGACGCCGTACCGGGTCGCATCAATGAAAAGATGCTGACCATCAACGAGCCGGGCATCTACTACGGCCAGTGCATGGAGCTTTGCGGTGCCCGTCATGGTTACATGCCGATCGCCATCGAGGCGCGCCCGCTGGAAGAGTTCAATGCCTGGGTGCAGACGCAGCCCGGCGGCATGACCCGCGCGCAGATCGAGGCGCAGAATGCCGCGCCTGCCGCGCAGGACGCCCAGTCCGCAGAGGATGCCGCCGAAGCCGGTGACACCGAAGCTGCCGAGGAAGCCGAAGCTGCCGCCGAGGCCGCGTAAGCTCTCTCGTATTTGATTTAACTGACGATTATAGCAGACAAGGTTCCATAGAAATGGCCACCACCGCTGAAGGTTTCGACGCCCACCACGAAGACCACGCCCACGATCATGCCGATCACAAGCCGGGTTTCTTCGCTCGCTGGTTCATGTCGACCAACCACAAGGACATCGGCACGCTGTACCTCATCTTCGCGATTATCGCGGGTGTGATCGGCGGTGCCATTTCCGGCGCGATGCGCGCCGAACTGGCGGCTCCCGGCCTGCAGTACATGGGCATGTTCGTCGACATGCTGGGCGGCGATGGCTCCAGCTTCGATCAGCAGGGCCACATGTGGAACGTGCTGATCACCGCGCACGGCCTGATCATGGTGTTCTTCATGGTCATGCCCGCCATGATCGGCGGTTTCGGCAACTGGTTCGTGCCGCTGATGATCGGCGCGCCGGACATGGCCTTCCCGCGCATGAACAACATCTCGTTCTGGCTGACCGTGGCAGGCTTCCTGTCGCTGCTGTTCTCCATGTTCGTGCCTGGCGGCATCGGCATGGGCGCCGGCGTTGGCTGGACGGTCTATGCGCCGCTCTCCACCTCCGGCTCGGTCGGTCCGGCTGTCGACTTCGCGATCTTCTCGCTGCACCTTGCCGGTGCGGGCTCGATCCTTGGCGCGACCAACTTCATCACCACCATCTTCAACATGCGCGCACCGGGCATGACCCTGCACAAGATGCCGCTGTTCGTATGGTCGGTTCTGGTCACTGCATTCCTGCTGCTGCTGGCGCTGCCGGTGCTTGCCGCCGCCATCACCATGCTGCTGACGGACCGCAACTTCGGCACCACCTTCTTCGATCCGTCGGGCGGTGGTGATCCCGTTCTCTACCAGCACCTGTTCTGGTTCTTCGGCCACCCCGAAGTCTACATCATGATCCTGCCGGGCTTCGGCATGATCTCGCAGATCGTGGCCACCTTCTCCAAGAAGCCGGTGTTCGGTTACCTTGGCATGGCCTATGCCATGGTCGCCATCGGTGTGGTCGGCTTCATCGTGTGGGCGCACCACATGTATACCGTCGGCCTCGACGTGAACACGAAGATGTACTTCACTGCCGCCACCATGGTCATCGCGGTGCCGACCGGCATCAAGATCTTCAGCTGGATCGCCACGATGTGGGGCGGCTCGCTGGAGTTCAAGTCGCCGATGGTCTGGGCCATGGGCTTCATCTTCCTGTTCACCGTAGGCGGCGTGACCGGCGTCGTGCTGGCCAACGGCGGCGTGGACGACAACCTGCACGACACCTATTACGTGGTGGCGCACTTCCACTACGTGCTGTCGCTGGGTGCCGTTACCTCGATGTTCGCGGGCTGGTACTACTGGTTCCCGAAGATGTTCGGCCGCTGGCACTCCGAGTTCCTGGCGCACCTGCACTTCTGGGTGTTCTTCGTCGGCGTGAACGTGATCTTCTTCCCGATGCACTTCCTGGGCCTCCAGGGCATGGCGCGTCGCTACCCGGATTACACTGCCGCCTTCGCCTACTGGAACGAGATCGCCACCATCGGCTATATGATCATGGCCGTGTCGATCGTGATCTTCTTCGTGAATATCGCCTACGCGATCTTCTTCGGCAAGAAGCCGGAAGCCAACTACTGGGGCGAAGGTGCGACCACGCTGGAATGGAGCCTTTCCAGCCCGCCGCCGTTCCACCAGTTCGAAACGCTGCCCGTGATCGAGGACCACCACAGCCACGACGATCACATCAGTGAAAAACCGGCGACCGCCTGATCGGCGCTCCTCGCCTGACGAAAAACGGGAGGGGGCGCGCCGGAGACGGGGCGCCCCCTTCGCTTGAGATAGATAACGTGACCACAACCGCAGCACCCATAGCGACACAGCTTCCCGCCGACTGGCGTGACTTCTTCGCGCTGACGAAGCCGAAGGTGATGCGCCTCGTCGTCTTCACCGCGCTGTGCGGCATGCTGGCAGCGCCCGGCACCATCCACCCGGTGATCGGTTTTACCGCCATCCTGTGCATCACGCTCGCCGCCGGCGGGGCAGGTGCCCTGAACCAGTGGTGGGAAGCCGATATTGACGCCAAGATGAAGCGCACCGCGCGCCGCCCGCTGCCGCTGGCCAAGCTGCGCCGCGAGGACGCGCGCGATTTCGGCATCCTCCTCTCAGGCACCTCGGTCGTCATCATGGGGCTGGCGGTGAACTGGCTGTCCGCTGCCGTGCTGGCGTTCAGCATCTTCTTTTACGTGGTGATCTACACCATGTGGCTGAAGCCCAGCACACCGCAGAACATCGTCATCGGCGGGGCTGCCGGGGCCTTCCCGCCGCTGATCGGCTGGATCGCGGTAACGAACGAGATCACGGCGATGCCGCTGCTGCTGTTCGCTATCATCTTCATGTGGACCCCACCGCACTTCTGGGCCCTCGCGCTGTGGGTGAAGATTGACTACGCCGAAGCCGGTATCCCGATGATGCCGGTCGCTCGCGGGGAGCGGACGACCCGCCGCCAGATCCTCGCCTATTCGGCGCTGCTGCTGCCGCTCAGCGTCACTCCGTGGATGATCGGCGGGACCGGGGCCGCCTATGGCCTGTCCGCCATCGCCCTTTCCGGGGCCTTCCTCGCCCTGTCCGTTCCGGTGGGCCTGCGCACCAGTGTCGACGGCGACACGATGCGTCCCGAGAAGCGGCTGTTCGCCTATTCCATCCTCTACCTGTTCGCGCTGTTCGGTGCATTGGTCGTAGACCGGGTGATCCTCGCATGACGCCCGAAGAGAAGAAGGAATTCGAGCGCCGCCGCAAGCAGCGCAATCTCGTGGTCGGCCTGATCCTGGCCGGCTTCGTGGTGTTGTTCTACATGATCACAATCGTTCAGATGAGTGACTGACATGGCTACAATGACCCTCGAAGATCGTAACAAGCGCACCATGCTCTTCGGCTTCGGCATGGCGCTGGCCATGCTGGGCATGGGCTATGCCGCCGTTCCGCTTTATGACCTGTTCTGCCGCGTCACCGGGTTTGGTGGCACGACGCAGGTGGCAAGCGAGAGCGATGCGGCCCTGGCGGAGCGGCTCGGCGCCAGTGCTGGCGGGGTCACCTACTCGATCCGCTTCGATGCCAACACCTCGCGCAACATGCCGTGGGAATTCAAGCCGGTGCAGGTGACTGACCGGGTCGCCATAGGCCAGCGCGACATGGCTTTCTACACCGCGAAGAACAATTCCAGCGTCCCCATCACCGGCACCGCCACCTTCAACGTGGAGCCGGAGCAGGCCGGACGCTATTTCAACAAGATTCAGTGCTTCTGCTTTACCGAGCAGACGCTGCAGCCGGGCGAGGAAATTCGCATGCCGGTGCTCTACTACGTCGATCCGGCCGCGCTGGACGACGCGAACATGGAAGGGGTGGAGCAGATCACCCTGTCCTACACTTTCCACCGCGCGGACGCCCGTGTCGCTGGGGGCCCGACTTCGGGCGAGGAGAACCCCAGCTAGGCTCTGGACCCGAACGCAACCACGCATTACAGGCGCAGCAAACCCAAGGATCAGGATCAACATCATGGCCGGTGCCAAGAACCACGATTACCACATTCTAGACCCTGACATCTGGCCGTTCGTCGGCTCGATGTCGGCGCTCACATTCACTACCGGCATGGTGATGTTCATGCACGCCGACGATGCTTCCTTCCCGGAAGGCCTTTGGCGCATCGTCCTGGGCCTCGGCATCGCCGGCCTGATCGCGACCTTCTTCGGCTGGTTCTCCAAGATCGTGAACGAAGCGCAGCGCGGCGATCACACCCCCGTGGTGCAGCTGCACATGCGCTATGGCATGATCCTGTTCATCGCTTCTGAAGTGATGTTCTTCGTCGGCTGGTTCTGGTCGTGGTTCGACTTTGCCCTTTTCCCGGCACCCATCGAGATGGTGGACGAAGGGCTGTGGCAGAGCATGGTCGGACAGGAAGGCGCCGCAATGCTGGCGAACTTCCCGCCCGATGGCATCGAAGTCCTCAACGCGTTCGACCTGCCGCTGCTCAACACGCTGATCCTGCTGTGTTCGGGCACCACGGTCACCTGGGCGCACCACTGCCTGATCAACGGCGACCGTGATGGCCTGAAGAAGGGCCTCTGGCTCACCATCGGTCTCGGCGTGCTGTTCAGCGCGATCCAGGCCTACGAATATGCCGCTGCCCCCTTCGGCTTCGGTGGCAACAACTACTCCAGCGCCTTCTACATGGCGACTGGCTTCCACGGCTTCCACGTGCTGGTCGGCACGATCTTCCTGATCGTCTGCCTGCGCCGTGCATACCTTGGCCACTTCACGCCGCGCCAGCACTTCGGTTTCGAAGCCGCTGCGTGGTACTGGCACTTCGTGGACGTCGTCTGGCTGTTCCTGTTCATCACCGTCTACGTCTGGGGCGGCTGGGGCGCCGAGGTCCACTAAGCCTTCGTGACTGACGAGACTGAAACTTCGAAGGGGCGGCCCGCAATGCGCGAGGCCGCCCTTTTCGGTTCCTGCCCGCGCTGCGGGGCGAGGACCATGTTCGACGGCTGGATCAAGTTCGCCGATACCTGCGACAACTGCGGCCTAGCTTACAGCAAGTTTAACGTGGGTGACGGCCCGGCGGCGTTCCTGACGCTGGGCATAGGCACGATCATCGTCGTGCTGGCGCTGTGGCTGCAACTCAGCGTCGAACCACCCTGGTGGGTCCACGTGATCCTGTGGTTGCCGCTGACCGTGATCGGCGTGATCGCGGGCCTGCGCATCACCAAGGCATCGCTGCTTGTCGCCGAATACCAGCGCCGGGCGGAAGAGCACCGCCATGACGGGAGCGACCTCTCGTGACTGCAGGACGCGTGCCGATTATCCCCACGATAATCGTGATCGCCGCCGCTGCCGTCATGGTCGCGCTGGGCGTGTGGCAGCTTGGCCGGATGGGTGAGAAGGAAGCGCTGATCGCGCAATACGCGGCCAACGAGGACTTGCCGATCCTTCGCAGCTTCGAACCTTTCCCATCGGACGCCTCGGAAAACACCGCGCACCTCGATGCGAATCTATTCCGCACGGTGGAGATCGATTGCGAAAACCCGCGCGATTGGAAGGGTGTGGCGGGCCGGAACGCGGACGATCAATCCGGCTACGTCCACATGTTCGCCTGCGACAAGGCTCTCACGGATGGTGTTCCGGGCACCGTACTCTACGCCACCATCGGCTGGTCGCGCTCTCCACAGCAGCCTGAGTGGCAGGGCGGCACCGTGACCGGCATCCTTTCCACGGCAGGCGAGGATTACGAGGTTGTCGCAAGCGAACCGCAAGCGGGCCTCGAACCGCTCGCCAGGCCCGATCCCGGCGACCTGCCGAACAACCACTTGGCCTACGCGGGCCAGTGGTTCTTCTTCGCGCTCACCGCGCTGGTGATCTACTTCCTCGCGCTGCGCCGCCGCTGGCGGGACGACAGCGCCAAGCGCAAGTGACAGCGCGGCAATCACTGCTTGCTTGCCCAGCGCGGGCCATGGCTTTAACGCGCGCCTTACGATGAAATACATTTCCACCCGTGGCAGCGCCCACAATTCGTCTACAGGGCCGCTCGATTTCGAAGGCGTGACGCTGGCGGGCCTCGCCAGCGATGGCGGCCTCTATGTGCCCGAGGCATGGCCGCAATTCTCGGAGCACGAGATCGCGGCAATGTCGGGCCTGTCCTATGTCGAGCTGGCCGTGCGGGTGATGACGCCCTTTGTCGAAGGCTCTCTGACGGTCGAGGAACTGCGCGACCTGTGCACGCGCGCTTATGGCCGCTTCTCCCACGCGGCCGTCACGCCACTGGTGCAACTCGATCAGCAGCAGTGGATTCTCGAGCTGTTTCACGGCCCGACGCTCGCTTTCAAGGACGTGGCGCTGCAACTTCTAGGCCGCCTGTTCGAGCATTTCCTGAAGCAGAGCGACGATCACCTCACCATCGTCGGCGCGACCAGCGGCGACACCGGCAGCGCGGCCATCGATGCCGTCGCGGGGCGAGAGCGGGTAGATATCTTCATGCTGCACCCCAAGGGCCGCGTCAGCGACGTGCAGCGCCGCCAGATGACGACTGTGCGCGCGCCCAATGTGCACAACCTCGCCATCGAAGGCAGTTTCGACGATGCGCAGGCGATGGTGAAGCGCATGTTCAACGACGATGCGATGGCGGCTTCTCGGGGCGGCAAGTTTCGCATCAGCGCGGTCAACTCGATCAACTGGGCGCGTCTGATGGCGCAGGTGGTCTATTATTTCGCCGCAGCGCTGCAGATGGGCGCGCCGCGCCGCAAGATAGCTTTCAGCGTGCCGACCGGCAATTTCGGCGACGTGTTCGCGGGCTATGTCGCCGCGCAGATGGGCCTGCCGATCGAGAAACTTATTGTCGCCACCAACGTGAATGACATTCTCCACCGCGCGCTGGCCACGGGCGACTATTCGGCAGGCACGGTCACGCCCACGTCCGCGCCCAGCATGGATATCCAGGTCAGCTCCAATTTCGAGCGGCTGCTGTTCGATCTGGGCGGGCGCGACGGGGCGGCGATGGCCGAACAGATGCGCGGCTTCGAAGCGACCAAGGCCATGCAACTCACCAACGCCCAGCGTGAAGGTGCGGCGCACCTGTTTGCCAGCGCCCGCGTGGACCAGGCCGGCATGGCAAAGGCCATGACCTGGGCGAACGAACAGTGCGGATACGTGCTCGACCCGCACACAGCGATCGGGTTCCAGGCTGCGCGCGAGGCAGGAATCGCCGCATCGACGCCGATAGTCACGCTGGCCACGGCGCATCCGGCGAAGTTCCCCGACGCGGTGGAACGCGCCACCGGCATGCGCCCCTCGCTGCCGACTCGCGTGGGTGACCTGTTCGAGCGGACCGAGGCGTTCGAGGAATTGCCCGGCGAATATGGCGCGGTGGCCGACTACGTATCCAAGCACGCCACGCCGAGCAGCTGATGGCCGAGCTTGTCCGTGATCCGGTAATCATGGTGGGCGAGGGCTGGCCGGACTACGGGCTTGTCGATTCGGGCCACGGCCGCAAGCTGGAGCGCTATGGGAAACGCCGCTTCATCCGTCCCGAACCGCAGGCCATGTGGTCGCCTCGCCAGGGCGACTGGCAGGCTGACGGCGAATTCGTGCCCGGCAGCGACGAGGACGGCGGCGGCCGCTGGCAGTTCGCGAGAGAGGTTCCGCGCGATGGCTGGCCGCTTGGCTGGGAAGAGGTGACCTTCACCGCCCAGTGTACGCCGTTCCGCCACCTCGGTTTCTTTCCGGACATGTCGCCCGTATGGCACTGGATGCGCGGCCAACTGGCCGGGCGCGAGGATGCGCAGACGCTGAACCTCTTCGGCTACACCGGCGTCGGCTCGCTGGCGCTGAGCAAGTGCGGGCCGGTGACGCACGTCGATGCCAGCAAGAAGTCCGTTGGCCAGGCGCGCGAAAACGCCGCGCTATCGGGCATGGAGGATCGCCCGATCCGCTGGCTGATCGACGATGCAGTAAAGTTCACCGCGCGCGAAGTGCGGCGCGAGCGACGCTACGACGGCATTATCCTCGACCCGCCCAAGTTCGGGCGCGGCCCCAAGGGCGAGACCTGGCGAATCGAGGACGGGCTGCCGGGGCTGATTGCGGATTGCCGCCAGCTGCTCGATGCCAACAGCAAGTTCCTGTTCCTCACCGTTTATGCCGTGCGGATGAGTTCGCTCGCCATCGGTGGCTTGCTGGCGGAGGTTTTTGCCGACCTGCCGGGCAAGGTGGAGCACGGCGACCTTGCCGTTCAGGAAGACGGACCGGATGGCCGCCTGCTGCCCACCGCGATCTTTGCGCGGTGGAGCAACGACTGATCGATCAGCCGACGGCGCGCAGGTCCGCCAGGAATTCCCTGATTCGCGCGGCGTTGTAGCCAACATCGCTCACGCCCACCCGGCTGACGCTGCGCATGTCGACGCGGGTAGAGCCATCGGCCACCGGCGTCACTTCCACGATCACGTCGTCGTAAAAGCGCACGTAGCCCGCCGTCGCGGTGGCTTCCAACCTGCCAGCCTCGGCATCGTAGGCGGCGATTTCCCAGCCACGATCTTCCATCAGCGCCTGCGCATCGGCCAGCACTTCCTGCGGCTGCCTGTCGATCACGATCGGCTCAATGTCAGCGTAGGCACCTTCGTGGAACGCGCGCCATTCCTCGCGGCTGAAGGGGCCGGTGCTGACCGGGTTGTCGACAGCCAGCGAGGTGAACTGGGGCGGGTCGTTCAGGTCGGTGGTGATGTCATGAATAGGCGGAACCTTGCCGCCGGGTATGACAAGCAGGGTGTAAATGACCGCCGTCAGCGCGCCGGCAAGGATCGTTCCGACGAACAGCTTCGCGACCTCTCCCGTGCTGCGCCAGAAGGCGAACGCCAGCCCGAGAATGCCGATGACTGTCAGCACACGCGCCGGATTCAGGGCCATGTAGAACGGGCCGAAGCCTGCCAGCTTGTCGATGATATCGTACCGGGCGAGGGTGGCCGCCACCAGCACGATGACAATCGCGATCAGTGCGCCGCCCAGAACGAAATTGCCGAGCCAGCGAACGGCCTTGCTGTCTTTCCTCGTGCCCGTTGCCGATGCTGCACGCGTTTCCGCCATGATCCACGTCCCCTTGTTGTGTCTTCGCGCAAGGCTTGCCCGCAAAAAGGGGCCAGCGTCAACTGCGGCCAGAGGCCCATGCCCCGGAACACGATTGCGAAATTGACTGTGTCTGTTTCCTTGTAAATCGCGCCGCAGCCTGTAATCACGCGGGCCATCATGGCAGACAGCCTTCATCTCGAACTCGCCGATTACGTGCACATGGTGCACACCGGAATCTATTCTGAGGAAACCGGCCAGCCGCAGCCGCTGCGTTTCACCGTGCGCGCAAAGCTGAAGGTGGAGCCGCATTACGATGCGGAAACGCCGCTGGATGCCAGCAAGAATTACATGGACCTGAAATTCGCCTGTTCCGACGCGCTGGGGGATCGGCACTACAAGCTGATCGAGGCCGTGGCGGATCACGTGTGCGAGACGCTGTTCCTGCAGGACAGCCGTGTCGAGGAAATCAGCGTCAAGATCGTCAAGCTGGCTTTGAGCGAGGCGGATGAGGAAATCGGCATCACACTGGTTCGGGAGCGCAGGTGATGGCGCTGGTGCGCATCGAGGCACGCGAATTGCCCAATTCGCCGCTGGATGCCGCCGCCGCTTTCCACGCGCGCATCCTGCCCGAGGCGCGCCGCGCGTCCGGCAGCGACCTGGTGCTGCTGTTCGACCCGGCCGATCACACCCACCTGCACTGGCGCACCGCTGCGGTGGAGGAACTGGCTCGCGAAGCCGCTCCGTGCCGCGTGAACGGCGCAGTCGGCGGCTCCAGCGCGGATGTGAAGGCCGTGTGCGAATACCTGCAAGGCGCGCCGGGCGTGACCGGACAACTGTTCGCTATCCATGACAATTCGGGTGCAAGTGACTAGATAGGCAGGCACATGAGTTGCTCAAAGCCCCTCGTCGACGCGTTCCAGCGCCGGATTTCCTACCTTCGCCTGTCGGTGACGGACCGCTGCGACTTGCGCTGTTCCTACTGCATGCCCGAACGCATGACCTTCCTGCCCAAGAAAGAAGTGCTTAGCCTGGAGGAGCTGCACAAGCTCGGCCTCGCCTTCATCGAACGCGGTATAACCAAGATCCGCCTCACCGGCGGCGAGCCGCTGGTGCGCCGCGACGTGATCGAACTGGTGCAGGCACTGGGCCGCAAGCTTGGAGACGGGCTGGACGAACTCACGCTCACCACCAACGGCACCCGGCTGGAGGAATTCGCGGGCGACCTGTTCGAGGCAGGCGTGCGCCGCGTGAACGTCTCGCTCGACACGATGGATGGCGAGCTGTTCGAAACGCTCTCCCGCCGCGACCGGCTGGTGCAGGTGCTGCGCGGTATCGCCGAGGCGAAGCGAGTCGGCCTCAATGTCAAGATCAACACCGTCGCGCTGAAGGGGATCAACGAGAGCGAGATTCCCTTCCTCGTCGAATGGGCGGGCACCCACGGCCACGACATGACCCTGATCGAGGTCATGCCGCTGGGCGAGGTGGATGGCGAGCGCGTCGATCATTACTTGCCGCTGCCCGCCGTGCGTGAGGTGCTGGAACAGCGCTTCACGCTCACAGACATCGCCGACAACACCGGCGGCCCGGCGCGCTATGTGCGGGTGGAGGAAACCGGCGGACGGTTGGGCTTCATCACACCGCTCACCAACAATTTCTGCGCCACCTGCAACCGCATTCGCGTGACGGCGACGGGGCAGCTCTATGCCTGCCTCGGCGGGGCCGAGAAAGTGGACCTGCGCGCCGCTCTGCGCTCCGATGCACCCGATGCCAACCTTGCCGCTGCGCTGAACGAGGCGATGCGGATCAAGCCGGAAAAGCACCACTTCCGGATCGAGAAGGGTGCCGAGCCGACTCAGCCGCGCCACATGTCGATGACGGGCGGCTGATGGCCGTTACCGTAGTTTTCATCGGCAAGCTTGCCGACCTTGCAGGCGAGGGCGAGCGCGAGGTTGCCGCTCCGCTGATATGGGCTGGCCTTGCCGATGCGCTTGGCGCGGAGATCGCCGCCGCCGTTTCCGACGATCGCACGAAGATCGCGGTGAACGGCGAAGTGCTGGCCGACAAGACTGCCCTTTCCGCCAGCGACGGGGACGAAGTGGCGCTGCTGCCTCCCGTGTCTGGCGGCTGACATGGCGCGGGACGTCCAGCTTCTCACCAAGGGCTTCTCGCCCGGCAAGGCGCTGGGCCTCTTCGCCAAGGCTCACCCGGACGCGGGCGGGATCGCCAGCTTCGTCGGCAAGGTGCGGCCCGACGGGGGCGTGAAAGTCCTCGAACTCATCAGCTACGAACGTCTGACCCTGCCGGGCATGGAAAAGCTGGCTGACGAGGTGGAAGGCCGCTGGCAACTCGATGGCCTGCTGATCCACCACCGCACCGGCCATATGCGACCCGGCGCGCCGATCGTGCTGGTGGCCGCCGCCGCGCGGCACCGCCGCGATGCATTCGAGGCGGTGGATTTTGCGATGGACCACCTCAAGTCGCGTAGCTGGTTCTGGAAGCGGGAGAAGCGCGGCGACGGCTGGCACTGGATAGAACCGCGTGCGCAAGACCACGACGACGCAAAACGCTGGGACATTTGATCGGGGTCAAAGCATAGCCGCGCGAATGGATGCATTGCCTTCTCACGACAGGAAGGAAACGCATCATGGTCGAACAACTTACCCGCGAGAAAATTGCCCAGCAGGCTGATATCCGCATCGAAGCGCCGCGCGTCGCCGCGCCGACGGATCGCACTTTCGAACTTCCCACCGGGCTTTACGCCACCACGGTGGCCTTGTTCCTCGGCTTCATCGGCACGCTCGCCATGGGCTTCGGCAATCCCGAAATGGTGATCCCCTTCGCCATCTTCGCCTTCTTCGTGGTGGCCTTCTTCGGTGTGCCCGCGATCTGGACGCGCCTTGCGCCCGCGACGAAGAGCAAGCCCAAGACCTGGAGTCGTTTCCGGCAGGACGGGATCATGACCGCCTATGGCCGCACCAGCGCACGCGATGCCACGGTGCAAGTGCTGATCCTGCCGGTGCTGATCTTCGCCTGGGGCCTCGTCTGCGTGACGATCGCCGCGCTGGTCTGACAGTCAGGAAAAACTTTCCAGGCGCGCCGGGTCGAGGATATCGATCCCGCGCGCCCCTTTGCGTTCGATAATCTTCGCGCGTTCCAGCGCGGTGAAGACGCGGCTCACGGTCTCGATGGTCAGGCCCAGCATGTTGGCCATTTCCCCGCGCGTCAGCGGCAGTTCGAATTGCAGGCGCAGATGACAGGGCGAATCGCTTGCCGCCTGCGCCAGTGCCAGCAGCAGCTTGCTCACTTGCTCGTTCGCACCGAAGCCCGATCCCAGCGCCAGCAGCTTGCGCGCCAGATGCAGGTCTTCTTCCGACCGACGCAGCAGCGCGCGGGTGAGGGCGGGGTGCTGCTCCAGCGCCCGCGTCATGTCTGTCCTGGCGAACACGCAAAGCTGCGAATCGGTCAGCGCCACGACGTCGTGGGCTGGGAAGGGGGCGAACATCTCGCCCACGAACCCGGCCGGATGGATCAGCGCGAGGATGCGCTCGTTGCCGTCCTCGTCATAGGCCGAAATCTTCAGCGCGCCGGAAACCAGCGTGGCGCAGGCGGTATCCTCGTCCCCGGCTGTGAATAGGGTTTCACCGCGCGAAAGGTGGCGCGTGCGTCCGGCACGAGCGAGTTCGCTGCGCTCCTCTTGCGTCAGGACCGAACAGGCCGCGCTGTCTCTTACCGCGCAGGTTTTGCACGCGAGGGACATGACGCCCGGCGCCTATCCCGCCAACCGGCCCAGCAGGGATCGGATGGTGGCGTCCTGCTGCTCGACAAGCGCATCGATCTCGCTGCGCACGTCGAAAATCGATTCGGTTGCGAAGGCCGAGGTTGCCGCATCCACGTAGATCCGGTCGAGATCGGCCAGCGCGATCATCGTCTGGCTGCGCTGTGCCTCGAGGTTCGCGATGGCAACCTGCGCGCGGGCCCAGGCTTCGGTTCCGCGGGCAGCGCCTGCGGCAAAGGCGGTGACGGCACGCGCATCGGGTTCGGCTGAGAGGAACCGCTGGTGTGCGGCGCGGGCACTGGCGGCAAGCTCGTCCAGCGAAGCCAGCGTAGTTGCGGGCGGGGCGGGCGGCGGCGGCGCGGGTTCCACTTCCAGCGATCCGCTCACCCGCTCTACATCGCGAATGGCGAGCGAGGGATAATCCCCCTCTGGCGAAGCGCATGCGGCCAGCAGCGCGAAAGCGGAGACAGGGAGGAGGCGAGAGACTTGCACCATAGGCTGCTTTCCCTACATTCGGCACGGAAAGCTTTCCAGCACGCATTTCGGTCGCAGATTCGGCCACGCGAAGGTTGACAGCTATCGGCGCTTCGCCTAACGGCAGCGCTCTTTCCGGTGCCCTGTGGGCGCCTTTTTTGTCATTGCCGTGAAACGGGCCGGGGTTCTCTTGGTTCGGGGTGCGGCAGAAGACACCAGATGAAACGGATTTAAGCACCATGTTCGCAGTAGTGCGCACGGGCGGCAAGCAGTACCGCGTCGCCGAAGGAGACAAGATCGCAGTCGAGAAGCTGGCGGGTGACGCTGGCGAGACGATTGTGCTGGACGATGTTCTGCTGGCCGGCGAAGGCGCCGAACTGGCCGACGCTTCGAAGGTCACGGTTTCGGCGGAAGTGATCGCCCAGGCCAAGAGCGAGAAGGTGACGGTTTTCAAGAAGCGTCGTCGTCACAACTACCGTCGCAAGAACGGCCACCGCCAGCAGATGACCCTGCTGCGCATCACGGCCGTGGGCGAAGGCAAGGCTGCGCCGAAGAAGGCTGCTGCCAAGAAGGCGGACGCTCCTGTGAAGGACACTTCGGAAGAGAAGGCTGCGGACAAGCCGAAGAAGGCCGCTCCCAAGAAGGAAGCTGCTGGCACGGCGAAGAAGGCTGCGCCCAAGAAGGCTGCCGCCACCAAGAAGAGCGCCGACAAGTCGGCCGACAAGAAGTAAGGATCTCGAACCATGGCACATAAAAAAGCAGGCGGTTCATCGCGTAACGGTCGCGACTCAGCAGGTCGTCGCCTTGGTGTGAAGAAGTTCGGCGGTCAGGACGTGATCGGCGGCAACATTATCGTGCGTCAGCGCGGCACGAAGTTCTACCCGGGTGCCAACGTCGGCATGGGCAAGGACCACACGCTGTTCGCCCTGGGCGCAGGCAAGGTCCGCTTCCACGACGGCAAGCTCGGCCGCAAATACGTATCGGTAGACGCGATGGCGGAAGCCGCCGAATAACCGGATGATTCGATAATGGGGTCATCCACTGGGATGGCCCCTTTCGAGCCGCTACAGGACTCGAAAAATCGGAAGGAGATGGGGCCGCCCCGTCTCCTTTTTTGATTCTCCTTCCCAAGGGTCAGACCCGAATTTGAAACACCGGTGGCCCACTGGAGGCGGGCACTCGGTTTTGGGGAGAATACCAATGTTCATGCGTACCGAGCGGCTGTTCCTGCGGCCGATATTCCCTGAAGACTGGCGCGAGATCTATCTCGGCATCGCCGATTTCGGCGTTGTCAGCATGCTGGCGCGCGCACCGTGGCCCTATACCGAAGCCGACGCGCAGGCCTATTGCCGCCGCTCGGTAGCCGCAGGTGCGATGACATTCTCGGTAACGCTGCCCGAAATCACCGGTGCGCCCGTGATCGGCCAGATCGGCGTGGAGCCGGACGAGGAAGGCTTCGAACTGGGCTACTGGATCGGTCGCCAGTGGCAAGGCCGCGGCTATGCCAGCGAAGCGGTTCGCGGCGTGCTGTCGATGGCCCGCGCCTTCGGTATGGAAAGCGTAAACGCCGGGCACTTCCTAGAAAACACCGTCAGCGGCAAGGTGCTGAAGGCAAACGGTTTCGTCGAGACCGGGGAAATTCGCCCGACGGCTTGCGCGGCGCGTGGCGGAGAGGCGTTTCTCGCCCGCCGCTATCGCTGCGATCTGACGCTAACGATGGAACTACCCGACGCCGAGGCCGCGTAAGGCCGGCCGTGCCTGTCGCTATTCGGCGGGCACGGCTGCCGGTTCGCTGCCCGCCGTGTCGCCATCGTACGCGGCGATCAGGTGGCGGTCGTCATGGTCCCAGGGATGGAAGCCGGGCCGGAAATAGCCAAGCCACGCAGGGAATATCTTGCGCAATATCCCCGGCTTCCCGAACAGGTAGCGCACAAGCCCCCATTTCGCGCGCCAACCCGTGATCCCGTCCTGCGCCATCAGTTCCAGCGCATCGGCGGAGCGATTGCGCAGAAAACGGAAGCTGACGATCACCATCAGCAGGCTACGCACCCGCCAGCGCTTGAACGCGGGCCAGTTGCGCGTGGCGTTCAGCCAGGTGTCGTAGGCGACGCCCTTGTGCTCGATTTCCTCCGCCGCGTGCCACATCCACAGGTCGGGATCGCCCATGCCTGCGGTTGCCAGCGCGCCTGGGTTCTTCAAAAACTGGTGCGCGAACATGGCGGTAAAGTGTTCCAAAGCGCAGGTGATGGCGAGCTGCACGATCGGCGGTGTCGCCAGCGTCTGGTCCACCAGGTGGTTTACGCGCGCCGTGATTGCAGAGATGTCGTATCCCGCCTCTTCCACCACTCGGTTGAACGCGATGTGTTCGCGCGTGTGGTTCACTTCCTGGCGGATGAAATCGCGGATTTCGGCTGCCAATTGCGGCGGCACGTCGTCACGGTGCGCCTTTACCGCCTCGATGAACATCGCTTCTCCGCGCGGGAAACTGCACGAGAGGGCGGCAAACCAGGCAGAGGCGATCGGGTCCACCCCGCGCTGCCGCTTCCGGTCGCGCGCAAAGCGTTTGTCGCGGATGGTGAGCGAGCGAGTTTCGGGCGGGGTTTCTTGCCAGTGCGGGTGTGCCGTCATATCACGGACCTCTTCGATGATGACTGCTCGGGAAATAGGGGGTACTTACAAAGGTGTCAATAAGGAAGCGATTGAGCCCGGAGGAAAGCCGCGCGGTCGCGCTGGAAGCGGCGCGCGCGCTGCTGATCGAGGCCGGACCGCAGAGTGTCACCCTGAAAGCCGTTGCCAGCCGTATCGGCCGCACCCACGCGAACCTGCTCCATCATTTCGGCTCGGCTTCCGGCTTGCAGAAGGAACTGGCCCGTCACCTGGCCCAGACCGTGTGCGATTCGATCGGCGATGCCGTGCGCGCGACGCGGGCCGGTATCGGCAGTCCCCGCGAAGTGGTGGACCTGACGTTCGACGCTTTCGGGCAGGAGGGTGGCGGCGCGCTGGCAAGCTGGATGCTGGCGTCGGGCAACGAGGACGCGCTCAATCCCATCATCGAGACCATTCACACGCTGGTGGACGACCTCAATCCCGAGGAAGTCGCTCACGATTCGCAGCGCTCGATGCACGAGACGACTTTCTCGCTGGTCCTCCTCGCGCTGGGCGATGCCCTGTTGGGAGAGCAGCTGGCCGAATCGCTGGCGGTGGAACGCACCACCGCGCGCGACCGGGCGGAATCGATGATGATCGCTGCGTTCGAGAAGAACGGCATCGAAGTCTAGGCGCCGTCCACTTCGCCCAGATCGAGCCATTCGGGCACGAGGTCCGCCGGAATATCCGCCACGCGCAAGTGATCGACAGCAATGCCAAGGTCCTCGTGCATGGCCTTGCGACGCTTTTCTTCCGAGCGCTCGAGGGGAACCACCATGAGACGGCGGTTCACCTTCTGCCGCCAGTTCATGCGCGCGGTGTTCTCCTGCCCGATGTAGCAGCCCTTGTTGAAACTGACGCCGTTGAGTTCGACGGCGTTCGTCTCCAGCCACAGGATATCGCCCAGTTCCGCGCTCCCCTCGGGCACGCGGAGGGCAAGGCGATGGGCGCGCCACGCCGCGTCTGCGCTTTCGTCGACATCGTTTGCCGGGGCCAGCCAGCGCCACCCCAGCGCGGGCAACCGCGGATCGGGGGAGGCTCCCTCGCGCGCGTCAGCCTGCCAATGCACCGCCAGCGTCTCGTCGCGGCCGATCTCCAGCTTGCGGCGCAGGCGATAGAGCGACAGGCGCTTGGCGAGATCGTCCGCCACCTCGGCCTCGCAGTCGAGCAGGATGTCGCCGCCATCGCGCCACACGATCATGTCGAACATGGTCTTGCCCTGCGCCGTCAGCAGCGCGGCGTAGGTGGGCAAGTCACCCACGACGTCGTTCGTCAGCAGGCCTTGCAGGAAAGCGGCGGGGTCCTCGGCGGAGTCGGTGGCGGAAACGCGCACCAGCGCGCGGGATTTCAGGCGGGTTGCACTCATGGGTGACAGATAGGACCGCGCGCGCCATAGGCAATGCAATGGCGCGCACATACGATCAGGTGGTCTTTTCCGGCGGAGGCATCCGTTGCTTCTGGCACGGGGGTTTCCTCAGTGAGGTCGGGAGTTTCGAGGAACTGCAACCCCGGCGGATCAGCAGCGTATCAGGCGGAGCACTGAGCGCCGCCAGCTGGATCGGCGGGCGCGAGGAAGACCTGCTGGCGGTGATGAGCGAAGCGTTCAAGGTGAACGATTCCAACGTCGATGCCGGGAAATCCAATTTCACCCCGCACCAGGAAATCTACCGGGACGTGGTGGACGTGACGCTGGATGCAGAAGCGATCGAGCGGGTGGCCGATGGCCCGGAATACGAGGTCGCTCTCAGCGTGCCGCCCGAGCAGCTTGCGCCGCACCTCTCGGCTATCTTCTATGGCTTGCTCTACCAGCTGGACCAGGCCGTGCGTTCCACGCCGCACCTGCGCTGGCCGCGTGGTTCGGGGCTTGGTGAAATCCGTGTCGATGGCAGGCAGGCCGCGCGCGATGGCAAGCTGGTGGATCTGATCTGCGCCGCCGCGACCATCCCGCCGGTGTTCGACGTTCCCCGATGGCAGGATTGCCGCGTCCTTGATGGTGGTATGTTGGACAAGGCCCCGCTGCCGCTGGAGAGCGAGGGCGAAACGCTGGTCCTGCTCACCTCGCGTTATCGGCAGTGCCCGCAGGTTCCGGGCCGAACCTATGTGATGCCCAGCTGCGAGGTGGCGGCAGACAAGATAGACTTTTCCGATGCCAGCAAGGTCACGCGAACATGGGATCAGGGCGTGCGCGACGGCAAGGCGTGGCTGGCGGAGCAGGGCGGAGGCGATTAAGGCGCAAGGCATGACCGATTCCCTGACGATCCGCCGCCCCGACGACTGGCACGTACACCTGCGCGATGGCGCCATGCTGGAGGCCGTAGTCGGCCACACCGCGCGCCAGTTCGCTCGCGCCATCGTAATGCCGAACCTCACTCCGCCGGTGACGACTGTTGCCGCCGCACAGGCCTATCGCGAGCGGATCATCGCGGCGCTGCCTGAAGGAGCGGATTTCACTCCGCTGATGACCTGCTATCTCACGAACAACACGGATCCCGACGAAGTGCGGCGCGGGTTCGAGGCAGGGGTGTTCACCGCCTGCAAGCTCTATCCCGCAGGTGCGACCACGAATTCCGACAGCGGTGTCACCGATGTCGCCAACATTCGGGGCGTGCTGGAAGTGATGGCCGAGATCGGCATGGTGCTGTGCGTACACGGTGAAGTGACCAGCGCGGACGTCGACATCTTCGACCGCGAGGCGGTGTTCATCGAGCGCACGCTTGCGCCGCTCCTGAAGGGATTGCCAGACCTGAAAGTGGTGTTCGAGCACCTCACCAGCGAGGAAGGGGTGCAATTCGTGGAGAGCGCAGGCGCGAACGTTGCGGCCACGATCACCCCGCAGCACCTTCACATCAACCGCAACGCCATGCTGGTGGGCGGGATGCGCCCGCACGCCTATTGCCTGCCCGTCGCCAAGCGCGAGAAGCACCGGCTGGCGCTGCGCCGCGCGGCCACCAGCGGGTCTCCCAAGTTCTTCCTCGGCACCGACAGCGCGCCCCATGCGCGCGAGGCCAAGGAAAGCGCCTGCGGTTGCGCAGGTATTTTCAATGCGCCCTTTGCGCTGGAAAGCTACCTCTCCGTGTTCGAGGACGAGGGTGCTATCGACCACTTCGAGGGCTTTGCCTCCGAGAATGGCCCGCGCTTTTACGGCCTGCCGATGAACGAGGATCGCGTGACGCTGGAGCGCGCCCAGACCGAAGTTCCCGAAGCGATCAAGGCCGATGGCACGCAGCTCGTGCCGTTTCACGCGGGCGAGAAGCTGCGCTGGCGCTTTCTCGGCTAATCAGGGCGTTACGCCGCGTGCCAGCTTCGCCTGCCGCTCCCGGCGAGCGTTGCGGAACATGTCCCAGCTGAACAGCGCGATAGCGGTCCAGATCAGGACGAAGCAGACGAGCTGCGCGGGCTTCATTTCCTGCCGGAATACCAAGAGGCCAAGCAGGAAGACGATCGTGGGCGAGATGAACTGCAGGAAGCCGATGGTGCTGTAGGGCAGGGCGCGGGCGGCCGTGGCGAACAGCAGCAGCGGGACCGCGGTCATCGCGCCGCCGAACACGATCGCGGTCGTTTCCAGCGCCTCCCGGCCGAGAACCACGCCGTCTCCCACCAGTTCGGTCCAGCCGAGAAATGCGATCACGAACGGCAGGAGAATGATGGATTCGCAGGTCAGCCCCAGCAGAGGCCCGGCCTCCACTGTCTTGCGCAGCAAACCGTAAATGCCGAAAGTGGTGGCCACGGTCACGCTGAGCCACAGCGTGGTCAGCGCGCCGGCAGACAGGGCCGCAACGCCGATAACTGCCAGCGCCACCGCACCCGCCTGCGGCTTCGTGAGGCGTTCCTTCAGGAAGGCAACGCCCAGGAGCATCATCACGAGAGGCAGGATGTAGTAGCCGAGGCTGGCAGCGTAGACCTGGTGCTGCTGGATCGCCCAGACATAGAGAAACCAGTTCACGGCGATCAGCGCGGAACTGAAGGCAAGGGTGCGCATGGTGCGCCAGTTGACCAGCACCTGCGCAAGATCGCCCAGCATCCGGGAGCGGATGACGAAGAACAGGCAGATCGGCAGGGTGAAGAACGTCCGCCAGGCCACGTATTCCAGCGGCGGCACGCGGTCCACCAGCATCAGATAGACCGGCATCGAACCCCAGATCGCATGGGTGCAGAGCGCGAGAATCAGTGCACGCTCCCTGCTGGTTTCCTGCTCGGCCATGGCCGGTCCCTAGGGTGGTAAGTGGCAAAAGGCCAAGCCATTCATCGATGGAAATTTCGCGAAATTGCGGTGTAGCGAACGATTGGTACGTTGCTTGATGTTAAGGGGAAACCCGCTATCAAAACGATGAAATCTGAGAAATTTGTTTTTGAAACAAAGGGATCGGTGCTGCTCTCCCTGTTGGGCAGCAACTGAAGCGCGACCCTTCGGGTCGTGTTTAGGGGGGTCGCGCCAAGGCGTCCGGGCTTACGGGTCCGGGCGCCTTGTTCGCTTTTATGAGCGGTCGCTCAGCCCTCGGTAAACCCGACGCCGACGCTGGCGCGCGGCTGGTCCACCTCGGTGCTTGTCACCGGGTAGGCGCAATAGTCGGCAGCGTAATAGGCAGCTGGGCGATGGTTGCCGGAGAGGCCAATGCCGCCGAAGGGTGCGGCGCTGGATGCGCCGTTGGTGGGCCTGTTCCAGTTGACGATGCCTGCGCGAATGTTCGCCCAGAAGCGGTTGTATTGCTTGGGATCTCCGCCGATCAGCGATGCCGACAGCCCGAAACGGGTGTTGTTCGCTTCGGCAATCGCCTCGTCGAAATCGTCCACCTTGATGACCTGCAGCAGCGGACCGAACAGCTCCACATCGGGTCGTTCCTTCATGCCCGTCACATCGATGATCGAGGGCGAGAGGAAGGGCTTGTCGTCGATGGGGCGACGCAGATGGCTGATGGCCTTGCCGCCGTTGGAAAGCAGGTAGAGGAAGCTTTCGGTAAGCTGGTCGGCCGTGTTGTTGTCGATCACGCAGCCCATGAACGGCTGCGGTTCGGCAAACGGCTCGTCCACGATGATGCGGCTGGCAAGCTTCTTCACCGCGCTTACCGCCTCGTCATACATCGAGCTTTTCACGATCAGGCGGCGGCCTGCGGTGCAGCGCTGCCCGGCGGTGGTAAAAGCGGACTGGATGATGAGGGCGGCGGCGTCCTCCATCTTGGGCGTGTCCCAGAGCACGATGGGGTTATTGCCGCCCATTTCCAGCGCCACGATCTTGCCCGGATCGGTCGCCAGCTTGCGGTTGATGGCAATGCCCACCTGCGCGCTGCCGGTGAACAGAACGCCGTCGACGCCGGGATGGGCCACCAGCGCCTTACCCTCGTCAGGCCCGCCGACAAGGCATTGCACCAGGTCCGCCGGAATGCCCGTCTTGGCGAAATAGCCGACCAGCGCCTCGCCCACGGCGGGCGTTTTCTCGGACGGCTTGAAGACGATGGCATTGCCCGCGATCAGGGCCGGGATGATGTGTCCGTTGGGCAGGTGTGCGGGGAAATTGTAAGGGCCGAGCACCGCCATTACGCCGTGCGGCTTGTGGCGCAGCGCGGCAGAGCCCTGCAGCGCGCTGTCGAGTTTCCGCTGGCCGGTCCGCTCCGAATAGGCCTTGATCGAGATATCGACCTTGGCGATCACGGCGGCCACTTCCGTGCGCGCTTCCCACAGCGGCTTGCCCGTTTCGCGCGCGATCAGCTGGGCAAAAGCCTCCTGGTCCTTTTCCACCTGGATGGCGAAGCGGCGCACCAATTCTATGCGCTTCGAAAGCGGCTCGGACGCCCATGCGGGCCACGCGCGCCGTGCGCGGTCGACCAGTTCGTCCACATTGCCGTGGGCGGCGCGCCACAATTCGGCTCCGGTAGCAGGCTCGTACGAGATGAGTTCGGCGGTGTGGCTCAAGGCGGGCTGCCCTTCTTCAGGATGAACGTCCCGCGCGGCTTACAGAATTGCTGCGCGCGGGCAAAGTGGGGTTAACTCTCGAGGGAAATCCTCGCCAAGCAAACCGGTTTCAACGCAAACCAGATTTATCGTGCCAGATTTAACGTGCAGGCCGGATTGTCAACTCCAGCCTCAAAACGCCGGTCACCCGCAATCGCCGAGACGGCGCCCGGTAACGTCGAAGGTCATGGTCATCGGCCCCATGCCCATGTTCCCGCGCATCGACATGGTCATGTCGTAGGTGGACGCGGTGTAGGTGCCGTCCATGGTCATATCCATCGTACCTTCGTCGCTCTCGCACTGGGCCACGGCATGGATTTCGCCGCCCGACATCTCGAATTCGGTGTAGCGGCACTCACCGTTGGTTTCCTCGAAGATGCGTTCAGGTGAGTTGTCGATATCGTCCTGCGTGATGCAGTTCTGCGCCGTCATGCCCTCGCCGCCCATGATCTGGCGCATCATGTCGGCAGCCTGCGGCGGCATGTCTGCCGGCAGCTGTAGATCGGCGAGGCGGCTGTTGGTTTCCCAATTGCCCGGCTCGATGGCCCAGGCCGAAGTGGCGATGGCGGCGGTTGCGATGCCAACTATTGCTAACTTGCGCATGGTCTTCCCCCTGATTGGATACGGCAATTACATGCCAGCGTATCAAATCACCGGGTTCAGCGCCAATCATCCCTCGTGCGCAGGCGGAGAGGGCGGTTCGCCCAGCGCCTCGCCCACGCGGCGCAGGCGAGCAACCTTGTCGTGAAGCGGTGCCCAGTCGTCGCGTTCGTCGATGGCGGACCACAGCGTCTCGACCTCGTCGATCAGCATCGATTCGGGCGCGCCCTCGTTCCAGTATTCGTGACTGAAATCGAGCGGCTTGCTGCCCTCCAGCGCGTCTGCCAGCGCTCCTTGCGCGTTCCTGCCTCCGCGATGGCGATAGAAGAATGCGTCCGGCCCCATCTTGCCTTCCCGCATCGTGCCCTCGGCAGCATTGATGACAGCGGCATCGGTCTCCAGTCCGCGCTCCTCGATCCCCAGCCGCCAGCAGAACCGGCGCGCCATTGCGTGATGGTAGAGCGTGCCGAACCGCTCCAGCGCGGCGACCAGCGGCTCTGCCTCAACCAGCGGGCGCAGGGCGATGGCGAACTGGCCAAGGTTCCAGCGGATCGCTTCGGGCTGGCGGCCGAAGGCGTAGAGGCCGGTCTGGTCGAAATAGGCGGCGGTGAAGCCGGGGTCCCACCGGGGCAGCCAGCGCCAGGGGCCGTAATCGAAGCTCTCGCCGGTGATGTTCATGTTGTCGGTGTTGAGCACGCCGTGGACAAATCCTGCCACCATGTAGCTGGCAGCAAGGTCCGCCATCCGCTCCGTCACCTGGTGTATAAGTCGGATCGCGGGCTCATCGCGCCCCGGCGCGTCGTCGGGCGGGGGCGGGCCGGGGTAGGTGGCGAGGCAATAGTCGACCAGCCGGGCGAGATGCTCGTTCTCCTCGAATGCCATCAGCCGCTGGAAGCTGCCGATGCGGATGTGCCCATGGCTCAGGCGCACCATTACGGCGGAGCGGGTGGGAGACGGCTCGTCCCCGCGCTCCAGCGCTTCGCCGGTCTCGATGATGGAGAAGGTCTTGGACGTGTTCACGCCCAGCGCTTCCAGCATCTCGGTGGCGAGTATCTCGCGCACCCCGCCTTTCAGCGTCAGGCGACCGTCTGCGGTGCGACTGTAGGGCGTGGTGCCGCTGCCCTTTGTGCCAAGGTCCAGCAGGCGGCCTTCGCCGTCCCGCATCTGCGCGAACAGGAAACCGCGACCGTCGCCGATTTCCGGATTGTAAACGCGGAACTGGTGCCCGTGATACCTGAGCGCGAGCGGCCGGGGCAGGTTATCCGGCAGCGGTTCGAACTGGCCGAAGTGGCGTAGCCAGTCCTCGTCCGACAGCGAATCCAGACCCACGGCCTTGTCCCACCTGCGGTTGCGAAATCGCAGCACATTCTTCGGGAAGTCGGCGGCGGCGACCGGATCGGCAAGGAAATCCGCCACCTCGTCAATTCGTGTGTCGGGTGTGTACTTGGCCGGTTGCGGTTCGTGTCGCATCCATCCATTAGTGGCCCTTCGCAAGGCGCACCGCAAGGCGCGCGGGACAAAGGGACATGATTTGAGCGACGCGGCCTACTCGACAGGCACTTGGGAAAGCAGCGACGGGCTGACTCTGCATTACAGGGACTATCCCGGACGGGCCGACCGCCCGCCGATCCTGTGCATCCCCGGCCTAACCCGCAATGCCCGCGATTTCGAGCCGCTGGCCGAAACCTTCGCGGGGGAATGGCGGGTGGTCTGCGCGGACCTGCGCGGGCGCGGGCAGAGCGACTATGCCAAGGATCCCGCCAGCTACACACCTGCCCATTATATAGAGGACGTGACCGCCCTGATCGAGCAGGCAGACCTGGGCGAAGTGGTGGCCGTGGGCACCTCGCTTGGCGGGATTATCACCATGTTGCTGGCACAGGCGGGGGTGAAATTCGCAGGCGCCGTCATCAACGATATCGGTCCCGTGATCGAGGAAGACGGGATGGAGCGTATTCGCGACTACGTGGGGCAGGGCCGCAGCTATCCCACATGGATGCACGCCGCCTGGGCCACGCGCGACGGGGCGAGCCACATTTATCCCGGTTTCGATATCGAGGACTGGCTGCGCTACACCAAGCGGCTGATGTGCGTGTCGGGCAACGGGCGTATCGCCTACGATTACGACATGAAGATCGCCCTTCCGTTCGCGCAGCCCGGTGGCGGGCTGGGCGTGGACCTGTGGCCTGCGCTGAAGTCTCTGGAAGGGCTGCCGCTGCTGGCATTGCGCGGTGAACTGTCGGACCTGCTCTCCGACGCGACCTTCCGCCGTATGGGCGAGGAAGTGAAAGGCATGGAACTCGTCACCGTGCCGGGTGTCGGCCACGCGCCCACGCTGGAAGAACCCGCCGCGCTGGAAGCCATCGCGCGGCTGCTGGCCAAGGTGGCACAGGCATGAGCAAGACACCAAAGATACTGCACCTGCACTCCACTTTCGATGCAGGGGGCAAGGAACTGCGCAATGTCCGCCTCATCAACGAATGGGGCAAGGAAGTGGACCACGCGATCGTCTCGGGCGATCTGGAGAAGCGCGGCGCGGCGGCGATGCTGGGCAAGAAGGCGCGTGTTTCGTGGCCCAAGTTCCCCCCGCTGCAGGGCAGGCCCACGCCGGGGCGGCTGGCGGCATTGGCGAAGGGGATGCGGGGTTACGATCTCGTATGCACTTACAACTGGGGCGCGATCGATGCGGTGATGGCGCACACGGTCTTTGCCGATGCCTTCAAGCTGCCGCCGCTGGTGCATCACGAGGACGGCTTCAACGAGGACGAGGCGAAGCGCCTGAAGAAGCGGCGCAACTGGTACCGCAAGATCGCGCTGGGGCGCACGGCGGCGCTGGTGGTGCCCTCGGCCAAGCTGGAGGACATCGCTCTTAACGTGTGGAGCCAGCCGCGAACGCGCGTGCGGCGTATTCCCAACGGCATCGACACCCGTGCCTTTGCCGCTCCGCCCAAGCGCGACATCCTGCCCGGCCTCATCAAGCACAAAGACGAGTTCTGGCTGGGCACCATTGCCGGCCTGCGCGCGGTCAAGCAGCTCGATGTGCTGGTGCGGGCAATGGAATGGATGCCGCCCGAATGGCAGCTGGTAATCGCCGGAGAGGGGCCGGAGCGCGATGCCCTGCTGGCCGAGGCGGAGCGCGTGGGCGTCGAAGACCGCGTCCACCTGCCCGGCTTCGTGACGGAGCCTGCCAAGCTGATCGGCCTGTTCGACATGTTCGCGCTCTCCAGCCACTCGGAGCAGTTTCCCATCTCCCTTGTAGAGGCCATGGCCGCCGGTCTGCCCGTCGTCGCGCCGCGCGTGGGTGACATCGGCTCCATGGTGTCGAGCGACAACGGGCCTGCTCTGGTAGAGCCGGATGACGAGACCGAACTGCGCCGGTCGCTGACACGGCTGGCCGAGGATCCCGCAACGCGAAAGCGTATGGGACAGGCCAACCGTCAGAAAGCGCGCGAGGAATTCGACGAGCGCCGCATGATTGAACGCTACCGCGCGCTGTACTGGGGCCTGATGCAGAAATATCCGCGTGGCCAGTGACTTGGCCACCCTGTTGGAGATCAAACGCGCTTCATGGGGCGTTCACCACGACGGGGACACTCTCGCCTCTTCGATTGAAAAGCCCGCACCATCCGTTAAAGAGCGCGGCTTGATATCAAATCCGGACATGATCGAAAGCTAGTGGCCAAAGAACCGACCAACACCAACGTGCCCGCCCGTTCGAAGTCGCGAGATCGCGCCGATGCGGAGCAGGATATGCTCATGCGCGAGGTGGACGAGGCCGTCCGCCAAGACGAAGTGGGCGATTTCGCGAAGAAATACGGCTGGCCGCTGGGCATTGCCTTCGTACTTGCCATGGCGGCCTTCGCCGGTTTCCTGTGGTGGCAGGGCAGCCAGGAAGGCAACCTCGAAGAACAGTCCGATCAGTTGATCGTCGCCATCGACGAACTGGAAGCTGGCAACATCGACATCGCCGACGATGAACTGGCGCTTCTGGCGCAGGGCGAAGGCGGCACGGCGGCGATGGCCAGGATGCTGCGCGCCGGGATCGCGGTGGAACGAGGCGATGCCGAGGCAGGTGCCGCCCTGTTCGACGAGATCGCCAATGACGCAGACCTGCCCGCCGAACTGCGCGACGTCGCCACCATCCGCAGCGTCACCGCCCGTTTCGATCAACTCGATCCGCAGGAAGTGATCGACCGCGTCGGGCCGCTGGCCGTGGCGGATAACCCCTATTACGGCAGTGCAGGCGAACTGGTGGCCCATGCCTACCTCGCCCAGGATAAGAACGACGAGGCAGGTGCGCTGCTCGTCGATATCGCCGGGAACGACGAAGTGCCCGGCTCCATCCGCGAGCGTGCGCGCCGCCTGGCGGGTTTGCTGGGCTTCGACGCGATCGAGGATGTCGATGCCACGCTTGCCGAAATGACCGGGCAGGACCTCGAAGAACCGGCCGTAGAGCTGGTCGAATAAGAGCGAGATTTATGACGATGACGAACCGCAACCGCCCTAATCGAAACGGGGCCCGTAGCTGGGCAAAGAAGACCGCCGTCCCCATGCTCGCGCTGGCTCTTGCCGGTTGCGCCGGTGGCCTGTTCGGCGGCGGGGGTGACGAGGAACAGACGCCCACCACCGGCAACCGTGTGCCGATCCTGTCGCGCATCGCCACCGATATCAGCGCCGATCCGGCCCTGGCGAACGTCGCGGTCGTGGTGCCCCCGGCGCAGACCAACGAGACCTGGCCGCAGGCTGGCGGCAATGCCGCGAAGGTGCCCGGCCACGTCACCCTTTCGAACAACCCCACCCGAGCGTGGACGGCAAGCATTGCCGGGACCACCAAGACCCGCCGCCTTGCCGCCGCACCCGTGGTGGGTGGCGGAAAGCTGTTCGTAGTGGATACTGCTGCCGTTATTCACGCATTCGACGCTGCCACCGGCGCGCGGCGCTGGCAGCACCAGATCCAGGTGTCGGGCGACTTGCGCGACGCAACCTTCGGCGGCGGTGCGGCTTATGACAATGGCCGCGTCTATGCGACCAACGGCGTGGGCGACGTTGTGGCTCTGGATGCCGAGACGGGCGCACAGCTATGGCGCGCGAAGCCTGCCGGTCCGCTGCGCGGCGCGCCCACCATCGCGTTCAACGAAGTGTTCGTGATGACGCAGGACAACCAGGTCTTCGCGCTCGACACGGACGATGGCGAGATCGTTTGGCAACGCGCCGCTGCTTCCGGCCAGTCCGGCGTGTTCGGCGTGGCGGCTCCGGCTGCCGGGCAGGGCACTGTCGTTGCCGGGTTCTCCACCGGCGAACTGGTCGCCTACCGTTACGAGAATGGTCGCGAGCTATGGTCTGACGCGCTTGCCCGCACCTCGATCAGCACGCAGGTAGGCACGCTGACCGACGTGGACGCCGATCCCATCATCGACCAGGGCCGCGTCTATGCGCTGGGCCAGGGTGGCCGCATGGCCGCCTATGAACTGCTGACCGGGCAGCGCATCTGGGAACTGACTTTGGCGGGCATTTCCACCCCCACGGTAGTGGGCGAATGGGTGTTCACGCTGACCGACGATGCGCAGCTTCTGGCCATCCAGCGCAACACCGGCCGCATCCGCTGGCTCAGCCAGTTCGATCGCTGGCGTGATGCAGAGGACCGCGAGGGGCCGATTTTCTGGACCGGCCCCGTGCTGGCCAGCGGTCGCCTGTGGATCGCCAGCAGCCGCGGCGTGGTGAAGAGCGTCGACGTGATGACCGGCGAGGCCACCGATTTCACCGAGCTTGACGATGGCGTGTCGCTGCCCCCCGTGGTGGCGAACAACATGCTCTATATACTCGACGATAGCGGCGAGATTCACGCCTTCCGCTAAGCTGTTCCTTACAGGGACATTGGCGAGGGAATGGGGCCGGGTGTTACCCGGCCTTTAACCGTTCGCGCCTACCACGGCGGCGATGAGCGCAAAGATGCAGGATTCGCGGCCCCCGGCCAGCGATGTTTCCCCGTGGGTGGGTCTAGTCGGCCTGATCACGCTGCTGTCCTGCATCCTGCTTGCGCGCAGCTGGCCGGAAATCTGCGAGTTCATGGGCTGGGCAAACGATCGCGGGCGGCTATCCGGTCCCAACGCTGCGCTCGCAACGATGGTGCTGACGGGCATAGCCATGGCGGCATGGTCGGTGCTGGTGGAAAAGGTCCACCGCAATCCCAGCACCGGCATAGACTGGTCGCGCCGCCGCCCGGTGTCAGAAGTGCTGGACGTGTCCACCACCAAGCTTGCCGGGCTGTGGGCCACGTGGTTCATCATCGGCGCGTTCTACATGCTGGGCCGCTGGTACTGGGACGGCAATTACCTGTTTGCGATGCAGGTCATCGGCTGGGCCGTGGTGCCCATGTTCGTCCTTTCCGTGCCCTACGTCATCTGGATCGACCGGGTGATGGTGAACCCGAAGGACCACTGCTGGCACTTCGGCGCCATGCTGGTGGGGCGCGAGGCGTGGGACGGCGAGCAGGTGAAGAAGCATTGGCGTGCCTGGATTATCAAGGGGTTCTTCAGCGCCTTCATGATCGGCATCCTCGCGCCCGGTTTCGCCGCCGTCGTGGAAGCCAGTGGTGCGGACATCCTGAACGATCCGGTCCGTCTCGGCGTAACGCTGTTCGAGCTTCTGTTCGTGATCGACGTGCAGATCGGGACTGTCGGCTACCTGCTCACTCTCAGGCCGCTCGACGCCCACATTCGCAGCGGCAACCCCTTCCTTGCCGGATGGGTGGCCGCGCTGCTGTGCTATCCGCCGTTCGTCTATGGCATCATGGGCGAAGGCGGGATGATCCAGTATGAATACAACACCGCCGACTGGGCCTACTGGTTCGCAGGCAATACGCCGATGCTATACCTTTGGGCTGCGTGGCTGGTCTTCCTCACCGCTATCTACGCATGGGCGACGGTGGCTTTCGGCATTCGCTTTTCCAACCTCACCTATCGCGGCGTGATTACCAATGGGCCGTATCGCTACACGAGGCACCCGGCCTACCTTTCCAAGAATGCCTTCTGGTGGTTCTGCTACATGCCCTTCCTTGTCACCTCGGACACCATGACGGACGCGATCCGCAATACCGTGTTCCTGGGTGTGGTGAGCGTCATCTACTACTGGCGGGCCCGCACGGAGGAGGCGCACCTGCTGGCTGAGGATCCGAAGTACCGCGAATACTACGACTGGATGCAGGAGAACGGCGTCATCACGTCGCGTCTTGCGCGCCTGACCCGTCGGATGAACCCGCGAAAGGCCGATCCGGTGCCGCAACCGGCGGAGTAGGTTATCAGCCGCCCGCGTTGCCGACGACGAAGCATGCAGCCGCCACCAGCGCGCCTGCATAGCGGTTCGAGCGGAAGCGGGTGAGCAGGTTCATCGGGTCGTCTCCGTCCAGCGTCACCACCTGCCAGCCAAGGTGCAGAGCTGCCGGGAGGAGTGCCAACAGCGCGATCCAATCGCCGCGCAATTGCCAGAAGGCCAGCGCCCAAAGCGCCACGGCAGCAGCATAGAAGCCCGCGACGCCCGGTTTCACCCTGTTGCCAAGCCGCAGGGCGGAGGACTTGATGCCGACCAGCGCATCATCCTCCCGATCCTGCATGGCGTAAATCGTGTCGTACCCCATGCACCAGAAGAAGGCACCCGCATACAGAGCCAGCATCACGCCGAGATTGTCTCCGCGCAGCGCAGTCCAGCCCACCAGCGCGCCCCAGGTGAAGACGAGGCCCAGCCACGCCTGTGGCCACCACGTAATCCGCTTCATGAAGGGATAGGCCGCCACCAGCGCAAGGCTGCCAAGCGCGACCAGCTGCGCCTCCCAGCGCAGTTGCAGCAGCACGATCAGGCCAACGCCGCACAGCGCCAGCAGCCAAATCCACGCCTGCTTTCGGCTCACCCTGCCGCTGGCGATGGGGCGATTGGCCGTGCGCGTCACGCTCTTGTCCAGGTCTCGGTCGACGATGTCGTTATAGACGCATCCCGCGCTCCGCATGGCGATGCTCCCCAGCAGGAACCAAGCGACAAGCTGCCATTGCAGGCCGGCGCCCGCCAGCCAGGTGCCCCAGGCGCAGGGCCAGAACAGCAGCCACCACCCGATGGGCCTGTCGAACCGCGCCAGCAGGGCATAGTCGCGCGCGGGCTGCGGCAGGCGTTCGGCAAGCGACTTGTGCTCGCTGTCGGGCGTAACGGTTTCGGATTGGGCACGAGTGGGGGACATGGCTTGCCTGTTAGCCGCGCTTGGCCCTAGTGGAAAGCCATGCCCGCAACGCCCGCCTGGCCGCCCAAGTCTGCCCCGCGCCTTTTCGTGGAGAACGGTCTTGCCGAAGGGCATGTGCTGTCCATCGACGGTCAGCAGGGGCACTATCTCGCCAAGGTCATGCGCGTGTCGCCCGGCGATGCCGTTATCCTGTGCGACGACGTGACTGGCGAATGGCTCGCCGTGGTGGAGGGGGCGGGGAAGCGCGCCGTCTCGCTCACCGTCAGTGAAAAGCTGCGCGAGCGCGAGGCCGTGCCTGACTTCTGGCTGTGCCCTGCGCTCCTGAAGAAAGACCGTTTCGACATGGTGCTGGAAAAGGCGACCGAGCTTGGTGTCGCCGCCATTCACCCCGTCGTCACGCGCCGCTGCGTGGCGGACAAGCTGAATCCGGACCGCGCCCGCACCATCGTGACCGAAGCGGCGGAACAGTGCGCCCGCACCGCCTTGCCCGCACTGGAAGCGCCGCGGAAGCTCGACGCCCTGTTGCGCGACTGGCCCACGGACCGCCTGCTGTTCTTCGCCGACGAGGAAGGCGGCAGGCCCGCGGCAGAGGCGTTCACCTTCACCAAGTACCCGGAACGCGGGGAGGGGGCGCACAAGGCTGCGATCCTCACCGGCCCCGAAGGCGGCTTCGACGATGCGGAGCGCGAGGCGATCCGCGCCCTTCCACAGGCCCGCCCGATCTCGCTGGGCCCCCGAATCCTTCGCGGAGAAACCGCTGCGCTTGCCGCAGTCGCCCTGTGGATGGGGCTGGCGGGCGACTGGGCTGGTGACGCCTGACCCGGGACATGGTCAATTTGCTGCTGGCTTCGGCGGCATGATCCGCTAGAGGCTGGCACCATGAGCACGCGCAAGGCATCCGAGGGGCAGGAGCCCGTGATCGAAAGCCGCGACCAGTTGGTCGCACCCATGCAGGCTGGCGAGAAGCCACGCGAGAAATGGCGCATTGGCACGGAGCACGAGAAGCTCGTCTTCAAGACTTCCGATTTCCACGCGCCTTCCTACGGCGAGGACGGCGGCATTCACGACATACTGATGTCGATGCGGCAGTTCGGGTGGGAGCCGGTGAAGGAACGGGGCCCGGACGGCACCGTCAACACCATCGCCATGAGCGGCAGCGATGGCACGATCAGCCTTGAACCTGCGGGCCAGCTTGAACTGTCCGGCGCCCCGCTGGAAACGCTGCACCAGACCTGCGCCGAAACCGGCCGCCACCTCGACCAGTGCAAGCAGGTGGGCGAGGCCTGCGGCGTGGGCTTCCTAGGCCTCGGCATGTGGCCGGACAAGGCGCGCGAAGACCTGCCGATCATGCCCAAGCAGCGCTACGAGATCATGCGCAACCACATGCCGCGCGTAGGCAGCCTGGGCCTCGACATGATGCTGCGCACCTGCACAATCCAGGTGAACCTCGACTATTCGAGCGAGGCGGACATGGCGAAGAAGTTCCGTACCGGGCTCGCGCTGCAACCGCTCGCCACCGCGCTGTTCGCCAATTCGCCGTTTACGGAGGGCAAGCCCAACGGCTTCCTCTCCTATCGCAGCCACATCTGGTCCGACACTGATCCGCACCGCACCGGCATGCTGCCTTTCGTGTTCGACGACGATTTCGGCTATGAACGCTACGTCGACTACATGCTCGATGTGCCGATGTACTTCGTCTACCGCGACGGCACCTACATCGATGCCGCCGGGCAGAGCTTCCGCGATTTCCTGATGGGCGAACTGCCCGCGCTGCCCGGCGAGAAGCCGACTGCCAGCGACTGGGAGGATCACCTGTCCACCGCTTTTCCCGAAGTGCGGCTGAAAAGTTTCCTCGAAATGCGCGGTGCCGATGGCGGGCCGTGGAACCGAATCTGCGCGCTGCCCGCGCTGTGGGTGGGGCTGCTGTATGATGACAGCGCGCTCGAAGCCGCCTGGGACCTGGTGAAGGGCTGGACGATGGAAGAGCGCGAGCACCTGCGCAATGCCGTGCCGGCGCAGGCGCTCGACGCGCCGCTACCGCGCGGCGGAACCCTGCGCGACCTTGCGCGCCACGTTCTCGACATTGCGCACGACGGACTGGTGGCGCGTGGCCGCCAGAACTCGATGGGCGACAACGAAAGCGGTTTCCTTGCTCCGCTCAAGGAGATCGTGGAGAGCGGCAGGGTGCCCGCTCAGCGCTTGCTGGACAAGTACCACGGCGAGTGGGGCGGCGACATTTCGCGCGTCTACGAAGAAGCCTTCTGACGCCGCCCGATCGCCGTCAGGTGTAGCTGGCGACTTCGAACTCGATCCCGTCCCAGTCGAAGAAATAGAAGCTGGTAGGGCCCGGATCATAGGCGCCGTGGTTGAAAGGCTCCAGCCCTGCATCCCTGACTACGCGCTCTGCCGCGTCGAGATCGTCGACCACGAAACCGACGTGGTTGAGCGGCTTGCCCTTCTCGCGCCGCTCGGCACCTTCGTCGTCGCTGTAAAGCGCGAGGTAGGTGTCTCGCTCGCCAAGGTGGATCGTACGACCGCCCAGTTTGGACGCCCCGCGCCAGCGTTCGTGCCAGCCCAGCAGTTTCGTGAACAGCGCCGCCGAACGCTCGGCATCGCTGACTGTGAGATTGACGTGTTCGATTCGACCTTGCGACATGATGGCAATTCCTTGTTCCAAGTTTCTGTTTCACAACGAGAACGTGGAGCCTGTGCAAGTCGTCCGCGAATCGCTGCTTGCCCTGTCATGCAACCTCAAGCTAAGTTGAGGTCAAGCATTTGTGGAAATCGGGGATAGTGGGGACAAGTCTTGCAGGCGCAATTCATCAGCATCGGCCAGCTTTCGAAACGCACCGGCGTCGCGGTGTCCGCATTGCGGTTCTACGAGGATAAGGGCCTGCTCCACCCCTTGCGCAGCGGCGGCAATCAGCGGCGTTACTTGCGCAGCGACATTCGCCGCGTCAGCTTCGTTTTGATTGCGCAGAAACTGGGCCTTGGGCTGGCGGAGATCGAGGACCACCTCGCGCAGTTGCCCGAGGGCCGCAACCCCACGCTGACGGATTGGCAGAAGATCAGCCGCGCCATGCGTGAACAGATCGACGAGAAGATCAAGCTTCTCAATCGCACGCGCAACCAGCTGGACCAGTGCATCGGCTGCGGCTGCCTGTCGCTGACGAAATGCCAGCTCTACAACAAGGACGACAAGCTGGGCCTAAAAGGGCCGGGGCCGCGGGCGGTGCTGGATTAGCGCAGAAGGCTATTGCTGCACTGCGAATTGACTCTCGTGTAAAAAGATAGATTATTGCGCCTGCCAATGGGGGGCAGCCAGTTTCTGGATGGGTCGCCCGTCTCCCGGCGCTGCTGCGGTGAATTCCCGCCGCGGCTTCACAGGGGGACTCTGTCATGAAGAATCTGATCAAACGCACTGCCGCTGCCGTTATCCTGGCTGCCGCGCTACCTGCCGCCGCGGCGGCACAGGACCAGCCGCTGCGGCCGGCCGAATATGTGGACGTAAGCGCGATCCACATCGATGACGGACACCAGCTCGAATATGCCAATCACCTTGCCAGCATGTGGCGCAGTTCGATGGATTTCCAGGTCGAGCAGGGTTGGATCGACAGCTACGAAATTCTTGCCAACACCTACGCCCGCGACGGCGAGCCGGACCTCTATCTGCTCGTGCGCTACTCCGAATGGCCGTCTACCGAGGATGGCGAGGCGCGCGGCGAGGCCATGCGTGCACATATGCAGATGACGAGAGAACAGATGCAGCAGGCATCGGCCGGCCGCGCGGAATACCGGCGCGTGGGCAGCGACATGCTGCTGCGCCGCCTCGTCTGGAACGACTGATTTACCCGTTTCACAGGGGGAAGGGGCGCCGTTTTCGGCGCCCCTTTATCATTCGGCTGCCATCGCTTCCGCTTCGCCCAGGTCCACACTGACCAAGCGAGAGACGCCGCGTTCCACCATCGTCACGCCGAACAGGCGGTGCATGCGGCTCATGGTCACGGCGTTGTGGGTTACGATCAGGTAGCGGGTCTTGGTATCGCGGTTCATCGCGTCCAGCAGGTCGCAGAAGCGTTCGATATTGGCGTCGTCCAGCGGGGCATCCACCTCGTCCAACACGCAGATGGGGGCGGGGTTCGTCAGGAACAGGGCGAAGATCAGCGCCGTGGCGGTGAGCGCCTGTTCGCCGCCTGACAGCAGGCTTAGCGACTGGAGCCGTTTGCCCGGCGGCTGAGCGTAGATCTCCAGGCCCGCTTCCAGCGGATCGTCGCTGTCCACCAGCGCAAGGTGCGCCTGACCGCCGTCGAACAGGCGGGCGAACAGCTTGCGGAAATGTCCGTCGACTTCCTCGAACGCCTTGCGCAGCCGCTCGCGACCCTCGCGATTGAGATTGCCGATGGAGCCGCGCAGGCGCGCGACGGCTTCGGCCAGTTCGGCCTGTTCGGCGGCACTTGCACCATGCTCGGCCTCGATCCGCTCCAGTTCGTCGGCAGCGACGAGGTTGACCGGCCCGATCCGCTCCCGGCTGGCGGTGAGGCGGTCCATTTCCTCGCTCTCGGCGGCGGAGTCTTTCACGCTTCCTTCGTCGAATTCGAACTTTGTCGGGAGCAACGGAGGCGGCGACTGGAAGCGCTCGCCCGAAAGCCGCGCCATTTCCTCGCGGCGCTGTTCCTCGTTCTCCGCGCGCGTAGCCAGCGTGGCGCGCGTCTCACGTGCGGCGGAGAGCGTTTCGTTGACGTCGTTCAGCCTCGCATCGGCGGCGCGGGCCTGTTCCTCGGCCTCGCGCACGGCGGTCTCGGCCTTGGCCAGTTCCTCGCCCAACCGCGCGCGCACGGCCTCGCCGCCCTCGATTTCCTTCATCAGCCCGGCCGGCTTGGCGGCGATCACGGCGCGCTCCTCGGCGATCTCCTCGAACCGGGCTTCCATGCCGGCAAGGCGGTTCGCTGCATCGCCTGCGCGGGCCTGCCAGGCGGCCATGTCCTTGCGCTGCGTGGCGACACGCTCGCGCGAAACGGCCAGCGCCTGGTCGTGCGAAGCGAGCGCTGCAGCGGCGGACTGGGCGGCCTCGCGCGCGGCCTCGTTCTTGGCGCGGGCGGCTTCCAATGCGGCGCGGCCGCTTTCGGGATCGGGCAGGTCGGCTTTCCTCGCCTTGGCGGCTTCGAGGTCGGCGAGTGCCGCTGCCTTCTGCTCGTCCAGGTCCTTGCCGCTAGTCGCCAGTTCCTCGCGCCGGGCGGCCAGGCGTTCGCGGCGCGCCTCCGCCTGATCGAGCGCGCGCAGAGCCTGCCGCTCGGCTTCGGACGCCTCGTTGATACCGCGCTCCTGCGCCACCAGGTCGCGCTGGAGGTCGGAGAGTTCCGCCTGTGCTGTGTCCTGAGCCAAGGTCGCTGTCTCGACAGCCTCGCGCAGCACGGGCAATTCACCTTCTAGCGCCGTAAAACGGTTGTCCGCTTCCAGACGCGCAGCCTCCGCAGCGCCTTCGCCGCGGGCGACGAAACCGTCCCAGCGGCGCAGGAACCCGTCCTTCGTCACCAGCCACTCGCCAGGCTTGAGGTTGCGCCCGTCATCTGTGTCGACCACGTGCACCAGCGCCAGCCGCGCGGCGAGTTCCTGCGGGCAATTGCGCACGTGCGCAGCAAGACTGTCGGCGACGGGGGAGGGAGGCTTCGAGCCTGTCCAGTAGCGACCTTCCGCCTTGGCATCGGGCGAACCCAGCGGTGCCTTGGCATCGCGGCCAAGCGCAGCAGCCAACGCGCGCTCGTATCCGGGCTGCGCCGACACGCGGTCGAGCGCGGCGGGCAAGCCATGGTCTCCCTTCTTCTGCCGCTCGCGCGCTTCGCGGTCGCGCTTCAGCGCCTGCCATTCGCGCTCCACGCCTGCGAGCTCGGCGCGGGCGGTGGATAGCTGCGAGGCGGCCTCGTCGCGCGTGGCGGCGAGTTCATCCTTGCGGGCGCGGGCCTGTTCCAGCCCCTCGCGCAGCTGCGCCAGCCGCGCTGCGGCCTTCTCGGCGCTCTTCTGCGCAGCGGTAACGTCCTCCTCGGGATCGCTTTCGCCCAGAAGCGCCGCGCGCTGATCCTCCAGCCGCCGGGCCTCGGCTTCCAGCCGGTCCACGCGTGACTGCGCCTGCGAAATCTCCGCCTCGGCGACGCGCCATTCGGCCTCGACACCGGCGTGGTCTGCCGTGGCCTTGGCCAGCGCGAGTTCCGCCTTGCGCCCCTCGCTCTCCGCCTTGTCGACGGCCTTGGCGATATCGGGGCGGTTTGCCTCGTCCGCCACCAGCGCCTTCGCGCCCTTGTCGAGCGCGGATTCCAGCTCTTTCAGGGCATTGGCGGCATCGCGCGTCATGCGGTCCGCGTCGATCTTGTCTTCCTCGAGGCGCGATTTCTGCCGGTCGAGGTCTTTAAGGCGCTGCTCTGCCGCTTCCAGCTGGCTGGCGAGGGCCGCCATGCGGTGCCCGTGGGCGCTGGCATCGTCGCGCCGGTCGGCCAGTTCGTCACGCAGTTCGTGGAGCTTTTCCGCGAGGGCCGCCTGCGTCTTCTGGGCCTCCTTCGCGGCGGCCTGCGCCTCGGCTACCGCCTCGTCAGCGCCCTTTGCCTGCCTGCGCGCCGCATCTGCTGCAGCGGCGGCATCGCGCCAGCGGGCGAAGACCAACCGCGCCTCGGCCACGCGGATCTGGTCCGACAGGGCCTTGTAGCGCTCTGCCTGCTTGGCCTGCCGCCTGAGCGAACCGATCTGCGAATCGAGGCTCGACATCAGGTCTTCGAGCCGCTCGAGGTTCTTCTCCGTGCTGCGCAGCTTGCTCTCGGCATCGCGGCGGCGCACGTGCAGGCCGGCGATGCCCGCCGCTTCCTCCAGCATCATGCGCCGTTCGGTGGGCTTCGCAGCGATGACCTGCGCAATCTTGCCTTGGCTGACGAGGGCGGGCGAATGCGCGCCGGTGGCGGCATCGGCGAACAGCAGGCCGATATCCTTGGCACGCACGTCGTTGCCGTTCAGGCGATAGGCGCTGCCTGCACCGCGTTCGATCCTGCGGGTGACGTCCAGCGGTTCGCCTTCGTCGTCGACTGCGTGCAGCACGACTTCGGCGAAATCACGCGGCGGGCGGCTGGCAGTGCCGGCAAAGATCACGTCTTCCATGCCGCCCGATCGCATGGACTTGGGAGAATTCTCCCCCATCACCCAGCGAATGGCTTCCAGCACGTTGGACTTGCCACAACCGTTGGGGCCAACGACGCCCGTCAGGCCGGGTTCTATGCGCAGTTCGGCGGGCTCTACGAAGCTCTTGAAGCCGCTAAGTCTGAGCTTGCGAAACTCCATAAGCGCCCGCCGCTACCCCTTATCCCTCTGCCGGGCGCGCGCCTGCGGTCTGCAGCACGGCTTCCAGGTCTTCCCAGCTGCGTTCTTCCAGAACGCGGCCGTTGAGGATGAAGGTGGGGGTGGCATCGACGCCCAGTTCCTCGGACTGCTGTTCCGAACGTTCGCCGATGGCCATCACTTCTTCGGTATCGGCGAGGCAGGCGGCGGCCTGATCACGGCTGATGCCGCGGGCGGCGAAGAAATCGAGGAAACCGGCAGCGTCGGCAATGGCGACGAAGCGCTGCTCGTCCGGCACGTCAGCCAAGTTGGCAAGCTGCGCCTGCGCGCCCTGCATCTGGCCCATCACGCCGTCGAAGTTCTTCCACACCTGGTCGGCCAGCGGATGGAAGCTTTCCGGTGCGGAGCAGCGCACCAGCGCCGCCAGCGTCAGGTCGAAAGCGTTGTGCACCTGGTTGCGCAGTTCGAACGAGACGACGCCGGTGGAGACGTATTGCTCCTTCAGCGTGTCGGCTCCGGTCTGCGCGAAATTGGCGCAGGCGCCGCAGGTGAGCGAGCCGTATTCGATGAGCTTGAGCGGCGCATCGGGGTTGCCCATAAGGTAGCCGTCTGCGTCCGTCACCTGCACCATGTCGGTCCACGCCTGGCCATCAGGTGCGGCGATCTGCTCGATCGGCTCGCTGGAGGTGAGTTCGCCCTCCGCGCTGTCGCCACATGCGGCGAGGCCCAGCGCCAGCGGCGCAGCGAGGGTGGCGAAAGCGATACGGCGCGAAATGGTCATGGCAATAATCTTCCCGTCATGATCTTGGCCGGCCCAATCAGGCGAATGCGCAGTTTAGAACCGGATGGTTGGTGTTTGGAAAGCGCCTCTATGCGTAAATTGGCGCTTTTGCACAGGCTTGTCCCCTATTCGGTCTGCCCTATTCGTTATTCTGCCGCGCGGCGACGAGCGCCTGGCGCAGCGGCTGCCACGCGTGCACGCCTTCCAGCAGGGTGCCGTTTAGCACGAAGCTGGGAGTGCCCGGCACGGAATATTCGGCAACATTGGCTTCCGATTTCTCGGCGATTTCGGCGGCGCGGTTCTCGTCGTTCAGGCACGCGGACACTTCGCTGGCGGAGTAGCCGCGGCCTTCCATCAGATCGTCGAGGCCGAGGTCCGATGCGATGGCGCGCATCCGGCTGCCCACGGTGCCGCTGGCCCAGCGCGCGGTCTGCGCCTGGGTGAGGCCGCGGGCCGTGGCGAGCCAGTCGTCTTGCGTTGCCAGTACGGCCTTGTGGTTATCGAAGAAGCGCGCCGGATCGCCGCATTCGGTGAGCAGCGCAGCGGCAAGGTCCACCGGGTTGCGTATCATGTGCCGCACTTCCACCGCTGCGTAGCCTTCGTGGACGTAGTGATAGCGCAGTTCCGGCTCCGCTTCCCTGTCGAAAGTGGCGCAGTGGGGGCAGGTGTAGCTGATGAATTCGATGATCTGCAGCGGAGCATCGGGATCGCCGACACGGTATCCCTGCTCCGTCTCGACAACTTGTGCATTCCAGTTCTGAGCCGTGGCCGGAGCCATCGGCACGGCCATGGCCACCAGCGCGGCGGCTGCCCAGCGTATCATCCCTGTTCGTCCTCTTCCTTCTGCGCGACCGTGCGCGCGAGTGATTCCAGTACCGCCCGCAGTTCGGGGTCGCCGATATCACGCAAGCTGTCTCCCAGTTCCATCGGAATGGGCTTGAGCGAGGGCGGAGCGGTTCTTTTCTCCTGAGCAGCAGGCGGCTTAACCGCACCTTGCCGCATCTTCACCTTGGCCACGGCGCGGTAGCCGAAGAAGCGGTTCACCCGCTCCATGATTTCGGGGATCACGTGCTGGATCAGCGGCGCGTGGGCGGGCAGCACGACGAGTTGCAGGATGCCCTCGCTCTTTTCGCCGGGCGGGAAGCGGATGCTTTCGGGCGCGCAGACCTTCGCGTGGTGCTCCCCCACGATTTCCGGCCAGCGGGTAACGACGCTCGATTGCACGAAGCCGTAGCGGCGAAAGGCCGCGCGGCCGATCTGCGGCACCAGTTCGGACACTGGCCTTGCCGGGCCGCCACGCGGGCGCTGGTAGGGCTTGGCGCCTTTCTTCGGTGCCTTGCTTGCAGTCTTCCCCGATTTCGATGGTGTGTCGCGTTCCATGGCTGGCGCTCCCATGCCATAGGCGAGGCGTGTCCGCCACCGTTTCAGACAAGCTTTTGGCCTGGTACGACAGCCACGCCCGCGCCCTGCCGTGGCGCAGCGCACCCGGCTCTCCCGCGCCCGATCCCTATCGCGTGTGGCTCTCCGAAGTGATGCTGCAACAGACGACCGTTGCCGCCGTCGCGCCCTATTTCGCGAAATTCACCGAGACCTGGCCCACGGTGGAGGCGCTGGCCGCTGCGCCGGAGGACGACGTAATGGCCGCCTGGGCGGGCCTTGGTTACTATTCGCGGGCGCGAAACCTGGTGAAATGCGCGAGGGAAGTGGCAGCGCGCGGCGGCTTTCCCGAGACCGAAGCCGAATTGCGCAAGCTGCCGGGGCTGGGCGCCTATACCGCGGCGGCGGTGGCGGCGATCGCCTTCGGAAAACGCGCCGTGGTGGTGGATGCCAACGTAGAGCGGGTGGTGTCCCGCCTGTTCGCCATTCGCGAGCCGCTGCCTGCCTCGCGCCCGGCGATCCGCGCAGCGACCGATACGATCACGCCGGAGGAGCGCGCTGGAGATTTCGCGCAGGCCATGATGGACCTTGGCGCCACCATCTGCACCGCCCGCGATGCGAGGTGTCTGCTATGCCCCCTCAATGCCGATTGCCGCGCGCGGGCGGAGGGCGATCCGCTGGAGTTGCCGGTGAAGGCGAAGAAGAAGGCCAAGCCCAGCCGCACGGGGACGGCTTTCTGGATCGAGCGGGAGGACAGGGTATGGCTGGTGAAGCGCCCCGGCACGGGAATGCTGGGCGGAATGCGCGCCCTGCCGGACGATGGCTGGTCCGCCCGCGGCGACGGCGAGGGCGATGCCCCGGTATCGGGCGCGTGGAGAGCGGCAGGGGTAGTGCGCCATGGCTTCACACATTTCGACATCGAACTGGGCGTGGCCGTTCACGCGGGCGACGATCCTTCACCGCATGGCGAGGGCGAGTGGTGGCCCGTCGACACTATCGACGATGCCGGATTGCCGACACTCTTCCTGAAAGCAGTCCGGTTGGTTCTGGCGGGCCGGGAAACGGAATAGCTGCATCGGTGGGCGTAGCACACCGCAAGGCCACGCGGCCGCCCCGCAGCGGGCGCAGCAACACTGCGCATCTAGCGAGGACGCTCACGCGGAGGCGTGAGCGCAAGACGAGCTTAGAAAATCCCGCCGCCCAGCGTCAGGCGCACGGCTGCGATCAGCAGCACGATCAGGCAGAAGTTGCGGCCCGAATTGCTGCTGGAGAGCTGGCCGATCACCACGCCCACCACGATGAAGGGCAGGGCGATCCAGTTGGCCCAGCCCAGCAGCGGGATCTGCGCGGGGATGACGATGAGCAGGGACAGCAGTCCGACGAGAATCGAGATGATGTTCAGCATGTGTTATAGATAGGTAACACAGCAGATGGGTGCAAGGTTGCAGCATCCATTTTCGCTGCCTAAGCCTTGCGCCACGCTACACGCTTGCCGAAGGTCGCTTGCCCCATGCTCCACGAATCCCCCTCCCAGTTCGTTTCCCGCCGCACGATGCTGCGCTCCTCCGCCATGCTCGGCGCGGGGGCTGTCGCAGCCTCGCTGCCCTTCGCCGATCCGGTGTTCGCGCGCGAGGCGGCCGCCACGCGCTGGCCCACGGTTGCCAACTTCGTGAACGGCTATGTCGAGCGCGACATCGTCGCCTGCATGGTGGCGCGCATGGGCCTAGGCCAAGGCGAGGCAGATACCATTGCCGCAGGTACGCGCACCTTCGGCGGACGCGGCGCGGTGGACGCGGACACGCTGTTCCGCATCTATTCGATGACGAAGCCGATCACCGGCATGGCAACAGTCATGCTGATCGACGATGGCCTGCTGGAACTGGATCAGCCGCTGGCCGACGTATTGCCTGCCTTCGCCAATATGCAGGTGCAGCGCCGGTACGACGGCCCGATCACGCGCGACAATCTTGAGCCTGCGGCGCGTCCCATCACTATCCGCCACCTGCTCACCCACACGGCGGGCCTTGGCTATACCATCGTGCAGGGCGGGCCGATCAGCGCCGCCTATCGCGCCAACGGCATCGTGCCGGGTAAGGTCAGCAACATGGCCATCGCGCAGGAGATTTTCGGCGGACAGCCCGCTCGCTCGCTAGCGGACTTTGCCGACGGACTTGCAGAACTGCCGTTGGTCTACCAGCCGGGCACGCGCTGGAGCTACTCGGTCAGCCTTGACCTGCTGGGCCGGGTGATCGAGGTGGTGAGCGGACAGTCGTTTGACAGCTTCCTGCAAGAACGCATCTTCACGCCCTGCGGCATGACATCCACAGGTTTCCGCGTGGATCGCGACGACGTGCAGCGTTTTACCGGCAACTATTTCCTGCTGGGCGGCATACCCGTGCCGATCGACCTGCCGCAAAGCTCGGTCTACCTCGACGAACCTGCCTTCCCCTTCGGCGGGGCGGGGCTAGTCTCCAGCGCGCGCGACTATGACCGTTTCCTGCAGATGCTTGCCGGTCGCGGGGTGATCGAGGGCACGCAGGTCGCCAGCGAAGCGGCAGTGGCGCTCGCCACGTCGGACCTGTTCCCTAACACGCTGGCCGTGAACGGCAGGTTCGAGCGGAACGGACGCACCTTTGGCTTTGGCGCGGGCGGGCTTGTCGGCACGGACGATGCGGCAGGACTGTTCGGGTGGTTCGGCGCGGCTGGCACCGTCGGCCTCGTGAACACCAACTGGGGCCTGCGCCACACGCTGATGACGCAATACATGCCCGCCGACGCCTACGACGTGCAGGGCGATTTCCCGCTGGCCGTGGCGAATGACATGGCCGCCCTTTCGCGTAGCTTGCCCCGTTCCGTTGATTGAGGCTGATTTGACCACACCGCTCGCTTTCACCGGTCACGATCTCGACCGCGACGATCACGCCCGCGCCGATCCTGCGCAACTGGCGCAGCTTCGTGCAAGGGACGATGCGCGGCTAGTGGCTCTCGATGGCGTGATGCCCCGTTTCGATGGCAACGCTCTGCTGACCACCGATCTTTCGGGGGTGAGCAAGGATGCGGAACTGGTCTATCTCGGCCTGCGCGCCGGGGCGCCGCTCTTCGTCGCTGTGCCGCCTGAGGGTGATATGCGCCAGGCCGTCACCATGCGCGAGACCATGATGGCGCTGATGCAACTACCGCCAGAGGAACTGGCCCTGTTCGGCGGCGCGCGCTCGATCGCGGACTGGCACGCGCGGCACCGATTCTGCGCCCGCTGCGGTGAACGCACGCAGATCGCCAAGGGCGGCTGGCAGCGCAACTGCGAGTCTTGCAAAGGGCAACATTTCCCGCGTGTCGATCCGGTCGCGATCATGCTGGTGGAGCACGACGGCGCGCTGCTTGTCGGGCGCGGGAAGGGCTGGCCGGAACGCAGCTATTCCGCGCTTGCCGGTTTCATCGAGCCGGGAGAGAGCATCGAGGAAGGCGTAAAACGCGAGGTTTGGGAAGAGGTAGGCGTGCGCGTGCGCGACGTGTCCTACATCGCCAGCCAGCCATGGCCGTTCCCCAGCCAGCTGATGATCGGCTGTCACTCCTACGCCGACAGCCGCGATCTGACCATCGACGAGACCGAGATCGAGGACGCGCGCTGGTTCACCCGCGAGGATGTGGCCGATGCCATGGCGAACCCGAAGGATGCGCAAAGCTTCCTGCCGCCGCCGCGCACGGCTATCGCGAATTACCTGTTCGAATACTGGCTGGAGAACATGGCATGAGCCATCCGATGATCGTCGATATCTGGTCCGACGTGATGTGCCCGTGGTGCCTCGTTGGCTGGCGCAGCTTTGCCGAGGGCGTGCGGCTGGCGGGCAGCGACGTGGAGGTGACGATCCGGTGGATGCCCTTCGAACTCAACCCGCAGATGCCGCCCGAGGGCAAGTTGCAGGCCGAGCACCTGGCCAAGACCTACAACCGCAGCGAGGACGAGATTGCCGCGATGCGCGCCGAACTGGAAGGCGCGGCGGAGCGCGTAGGTTTTTCTATCTCGTGGCAGGGGGAGGGTGAGGAACCGCCTGCGATGATGTGGAACACCTTCGACTGCCACAAGCTGCTGCGCTGGTCGCTGGCGGCCTATGGTCCGGCAGAGCAGACGAGATTGAAGGAGGCGATGTTCGCCGCGCACTTCCAGCAACGCCGCAACATGGCGGACCGGGACGTTCTAGTGTCGTTGTGCGAGAACGCGGGCCTCGATGGCAAGGCAGCGCGTGAGGCACTGGATGACGAGGCGCTGGAACTGGCCGTGCGCGCAGAGGAAGAGCGCGGCGTATCGGGCGGCATCTCCGCCGTTCCGACTTTCGTCATCAACCACAAGTACATGCTGCAGGGCGCCCAGGAACCGGAAGGGTTCGCGAACGCCCTGCTGAAAATCGCTTCGATGGAAGCGGCGGCCTAATTACGAATCGTTGCGCTCGTCCTGGATGGCGGCGCGGGTCTTGGGGCCCTTCTTCGCATCGTCTGATGGATTGTCGCTGCCCACTTCGGGCTCCCGGTTGTCGGGATCGGTGGCGCGATTGATCTCGTCACGCGTCCCCACGCGGGTGTTCACTGCGCCGCCCGACCGGCTGCCCTGCGAAGGCGTGGCGCCGTCCTGCATGCTGTCGATCAGGTCATTGTCGGGGTGGCGGCTTTGGCGTTCTGGCATTTGCAGTCTCCTTTCCCGATCAACGGGATGGGGAGGGGCAATGTTCCGAACGGATTTCCAAAGTGAATTGGAAGGCTCAGGTTCGCGACAGGCGTTTTGGGGTAAGGAAGTTGATCGAAGCGCCCAGCGTCGAATGCTTGACCACCTTTTGCGCTCCCTGCGCCACGTAATCGCCGTTGTCCTCTACCCGCAAGGCAAAGGCGCTTTGGGAATACGACGGACGACAGGCTTCGTGCAGCCGGCGCATCAATTTCTGATCCAAGCGCGAATCCTTCGAGTTCTTCATGGCGGTTGAACCGCCTGCGACAGACTTTGTTCCGCCTTCTGTTGGCGATTTATGCTGCAATGCACAACGGTGTTGCGGCGTGATAACTTACGGATTTCGAAGCAAATGTATCAGATGAGACCCAGCCGCTGGAGTTTTCCAGCCAGCTTGCCGGGCAGCACGTCGCCGATCTCCTCGCCCTCTTCCAGATCGCGTGGTGGCTCTCCTTTCAGGTATCGCCATCCCTGGTGCGCGCGCTTGGGCCTCGGCATCACGCGCACGAGGTTGGGCTCCAACTCGATCAGCCAGCGACCGTTGTCGGTTTGCGAAAAGCCGAGGATCTTCGAGCGCGCGACGATATTGTGCTGGTGAATCCAGAACAGCGATCCGCCTATGCACTCCTCCCAGCGGGTGGGGCGATAGCGGGTGGTGACATGGGGACTGCGCCGCCCGGCATACCAGCTTTCGATATCGGCAAAGCTCGCGGCGCCGAAAGCGATCTTGGTCAGGTGGGCGGGCATGGCGACTAGATAGGCACTCGGATGCCTGCCTCAAGACTTGCATAGCGGCCCGCGCCGTCGCAGTCTGCGGCAAAGGATCAGGAGAGGGGATTTCTATGCGTAAACTGGTAGCCGCAACTGCGGCGATGGCACTCATCGCGGGCACCGCGCAGGCCGAGGAACACGAGACGGCGGAAACGGCGGAAACGGTGGAGCAGCTGTACACCGATCCGGACGCAGGCGCGCTCACCGGTCTCACCACCGCCATGGTTCGCGACGCGGCCGACCTCGTCACCGAAGGCAAGGTCTATCGGCTGGGCGTGGTCAGCGGGCCGGAAACGCCGGTCTGGGGCGATCGCACCTATTCGATGGAAATCTTCGACCTCGGCGTGAACGGGCCGAACAAGGTGACCGGCCACGATGACCGGGTGGAAACCCACCTCGGCATCGGCACCCAGATCGACGGGCTTGGCCACATCGGGCTCGACGGCGTGCACTACAACGGTGTCGCCAACTCTGAAATCATGCGCGAGGACGGTCTGGTCCGCTACGGCGCGGAAAACATCCCGGCCATCGCCACGCGCGGCGTGATGATCGACATGGCGGCCTACAAGGGCGTGGACATAAACGAGCCGATGGATTCGTTCAGCGCCGCCGATGTGCAGGCCGCGGCGGAGGCGCAGGGCGTCACCGTTCGTGCGGGCGACGTGGTGCTGATCCACACCGGCTGGCTGAACCGGATCGACGAGACGGACGTGTTCATCAACCAGGCGCCCGGCATCAATGCCGATGCGGCGGCGTGGCTGGTGGAGCAGGGCGTGGTGGCCGTGGGATCGGATTCGGCAGGCGGCGAAACCAACGCGCCCGATCCCGAAGGCCGCGTCCTTCCCGTCCACGCGATGCTGATTGCCGAGAACGGCATCTACATCCTCGAAACAGTCGATACCCGCGAATTGGCAGCAGACGGCGTGCACGAGTTCTTCTTCGTGCTTGGCGCGCCGCGCCTGCAGGGCAGCGTGCAGGCGATCATCAATCCGGTTGCGATTCGCTAGCCGGTCGCGCGGTCTTCCCTTGGGGCAGGACGGCTTTGTGCAGCCCGCTCCAGCCTGTCGCGCGTTTCGGCAATGAACTGTCGCACGAGGTCTGCGGTGTCCTGAGCGGCCTGCCGATGGCCCTTGCGATCATCCTCGATCTGCCGGGGTTGCCAATCGAGTGTGTAGGACATGAGCCTGATGCGCAGAGTCCCGAGCCGATCCTGCAGTTCGTCATGCAGAGCGGCCTGTGCTGGCGCGTTCAGGTCCTCGCCGAGAGTGAGCAGCAGGGTGTTGAACTCGGCGGCGAAACGTTGGCGCAGTGCAAGGATCGCCAAGAGATCGGGCGGGGTGTCTGCAAGAGTCGCGGATACCAGCAGGTGGTATACGTTCTCCAATCGATCGAGCGACTCAAAAGAATACAAGCAGCGGTCTCCGACTAGGGAATACGACCGCTGTTACAGTTCGCATGATCCGGGTGGTTTCCGGTCGATATAATCAACCGGATTGCGACTGGTTCCTAACTGAAGGAAGTCGCCCCCGAAGGACAGAAAGCATTTATACTTAACGGCTCACCCGAACAAGCGAGACGGGAAGCTTTGATGCTAACCAAGCCTTTCGATAACCACCACGCTGGAGCCGCTGTTGTCGCCGTACTTGGCCAGATGCGGGCCGTATTCTTCGCAGAGGATCTTGACCTTTCCGGCCTCGACACTGCCAGGCACCAGGCTGGAATAGTCCGGGTCCTCCAGGCTGAGGTCGTTGAGCGAGAACGCCAGTAGCGCGCCGGGTTGCATCAGGCCCAGCAGGTCGTCGTAGACGAACGGCGGGGCTGCGCCCTTGCTGATGACGCCGACGGCGGTGAAGACGGGGTATTCGCCAAGCTGCGCGTTCAGCGAATTGTCGGGATCGACATGCTGCAGCTTGCGATAGACGTTCGTCTCGCGCGCCCGCTTGAGCATTCCTTCAGAAAGGTCCGCGCCGTCGATGGTGGTGAAACCGGCATCGGCCAGCGCCTGCCCGGACAGACCCGTGCCGCAGCCGTAGTCGAGGATCGGGGTGTCGCGATCGGGGACGAAGCGGGCCAGCGTCTTTGCCAGTCGGCTGGGCGTGAGGTAGCCGTTGCCGACAACATCGTCATCGTAATGCTCCGCCCATTCGTCATAGATCTCGCGCATCTCGGAATTGCCGGATGCTTGGTAAACCCTGTCCAGGTGCTTGTTCGCCATGTGGATTTCCCTGTTCGCCATGATGGTGTCGGGGTGAAAGTGCAGGTTGCACTAGGACTCGAATGGGCGGGCCTTGCCCATGTTCCGAAATACCTCGAAGTGGCCCCTTCACATGGGAGGACAGTTACATCGACACGAGGCCGCTCGCGACGGCAAGGCCGAGGAAAGCGAAGAAGCCCATGGAATCGGTGATCATGGTCACGAACACGCTGGAGGCGACGGCAGGGTCCTGATCCAGCCGCTCGAACGCGACGGGCACCAGCACGCCGGCCATGCCCGATACGATGATGTTGATAACCATGGCCGCCGCGATAACGCCGCCCAGTTGCGGGGTGAAAATCGCCGCCGTCGCCAGCCCGATCAGCACCGCGATGGTCGCGCCGTTCATCAGCGCGACTTTCAGTTCGCGCAACACGAGCCTGCTCGTATTCGACTTGGTCAGCTGGTTCATGGCAATGGCGCGTACGGTCACGGCCATGGTCTGCGTGCCTGCATTGCCGCCGATGCTGGCGACGATCGGCATCAGCACGGCAAGCGCCACCAGTTGCTCGATCGCCGCTCCGAAATAGGCGATGATGGCGCTGGCCACTACGGCAGTGCCGAGGTTCGCCACCAGCCAGCGCACGCGCGCGGAGTAGGCATCGCGCAGCGGCTCGTTGATGTCGCCTTCGCCCGCGCCGCTCATCAGCAGGGCATCCTCGCCCGCTTCCTCGGAAATGATGTGGACGATATCGTCGACCGTCAGCTGGCCCACCAGCCGCCCGTTCTCGTCGACCACGGCGGCGGAGATCAGCGCGTATTTCTGGAAGCGCAGGGCCACCTCTTCCTGGTCCATGCCGACAGGAATCAGCGTCTGGTCACGCTTCATCACGTCGGTGATCTTCACGGAACGGGGCGTGCGCAGGATCCACGACAGCTGACAGGTGCCGAGCGGGTGGAATCGGTGATCGACCACGAAGACTTCCCAGAACTCTGTGGTCAGGTTCTCCTCGCTACGCAGGTAATCGATCAGGTCACCCACTGTCATCGAATCGGGCACCGCGATCAGCTCGCGCTGCATCAGGCGGCCGGCGGTTTCTTCCGGGTAGGCGAGGGCGGTCTCGATGACCGCGCGATCCTCAGCCTGTACTTCGGCAAGAATGGCGCGCTGGTCGCCCTCGTCGAGATCCTCGATCAGCTGGACGGCATCGTCGGTGTCGAGCTGGCCGACGATCTCCGCCACTGCTTCGGGCGGCAGGTCTTCCAGCATGTCCTCGCGGACATAGTCGTTCAGTTCGGCCACCACCTCGCTGCTCATCAGGTCGGTGATGGCGGCGGCCAGCTCGCGGCGATCCTCCCGCTCCAGCAGTTCAAACAGGTCGGCGATGTCGGCGGGGTGAAGCGGTTCTACGAGGTCGTAGGTACTGTCCTCGTTATCGTCCCGCAGGCTCTCGCGAACCTGCCGAACGAATTCGGGCTTCAGCCGATTCTCCTCGTCGAACTGCTCGCCTTCGCCCTGCTGGGCTGCCTCTGCGTCATGTTCGTGGAGATCGGTTTCGGCCATGTCTGCGGGGTCTATGCACAATGGCCGCAAAAGCAAGGCGGGGCTTCAAGGGCGTGGTGACTTTCCTCGCACGATCATCTAGGCGGCGGGCAACCCGATCACAGGAGATACGTAAATGGCCGATGAGAAACTGACTTTCACCCTCGATTGCGGAGACGGGAAGGGCGGCGATGTCGTCATCAAGCTGCGCAGCGACGTTGCGCCCAACCACGTGGCCCGCATCACCGAGCTGGCGAAGGAAGGCTTCTATGACGGCGTGGTGTTCCACCGCGTGATCCCCGGCTTCATGGCGCAGGGCGGCGATCCCACCGGCACCGGCATGAGCGGTTCGGACAAGCCCGACCTGAAGCAGGAATTCAGCAACGTGCCGCACGTGCGCGGCGTGTGCTCGATGGCCCGCACGATGGATCCCAACAGCGCCAACTCGCAGTTCTTCATCGTGTTCGACGATGCCCGCTTCCTCGACAACCAGTACACCGTCTGGGGCGAGGTCGAGAGCGGCATGGAGCATGTCGACGCGCTGCCGACCGGCGAACCGCCCGCCAACCCGGGCAAGATCGTCAAGGCCACCGTCGCCTGATGTGAAAAGGGGCGCCCGCTGCGGCGCCCCTTTCTTTATGTGGTGAGGTGGCGGTGGGGCGATCAGCCCTCCGTCGGCACCACGTTGCGGCTCCGGATCAGCCACTCGCCGTCCACGCGCACCACGTCGTCCACGCCGCGGCCCACGGCGGCCACACGCGGCGCGGGTTCCACTCCGGCACCACCGCCGAACAGCGTCTGCCAGTAGTAGTGGACGCGGGCGTGATCGGTATCGACGAACTCGATCCGCTGGTTCGACATGATGTGGTACATGCCCGCTCCCGGCATCTCGCCGCGCGCGAACCGTCCGGCATTCCCTTCTTCCAGCGATGCGATCATTCCGCGCAGCGCGTCGCGGCCTTCCACGTTGTTGAACGAGCCGTCAGGGGTGAAGACCGAAGCATAGGCATCGGCATCGAGCGTGTCCGTGGCGCGGACGTAGCGCCACATCAGGTCCTCGATCGCGGCGCGGTCGGCCAGTTCCTGTTCCGGAGAGGCGGGAGCGGCGGATTGCGGCGGTGCCGATTGAGTTTGGGCGGGCGGCAGGGTGGCCGGGTCCCAGTGGACATCGGCCTTGCCGTCTACGAAGCGCCAGGTGTCGAACCAGGTGGTGGTGTAGGTATCCTCCGGATCGTCGCCGTAAGGTATCTCGCGCTTGATCAGCACCGTGACGAGATCGTCCTCCGCCACCACGTCCACGATCGGGCTGGTGAGTTCGCCGCAATCGTCGATGCGTTCCACCTTGGCGACTTCGGTGAAGTAGTAGACCACGCCCTCCAGGCCGGAAGCGGCCATCGGGTTGTGCTGGATATAACGGTCGGTCAGCCACTCGCCCGCGCGATCCCACTGGTTGCACTGAAGCAGTTCGCGCATGATGTGCAGCGCCGCCTGCTTGTTGCGGTGCAGTTCGGGGTCGTCGCTGGTGAACAGGCTTTCCGGATCGGGGTGCGCCACGACCGGATCGTTCAGCGCCCGCATCTGCGCGGCGGCAGGCGTGGCAAGCGTTACGGCAGCGGTGGCGGCAAGCAGGGTTGCAAGTTTCATCGGACAGTCCTCCCTTGTTGACTTTGCCCGAAGATGCCCGATTTCATCTCCTCACGCTAGAGGCCAGATTATAGCCCTGCGTTGACGATCCAGTCATGGAAGATCCGTACCGGCCGCGCTGCCAGATCGGCGGGTCGGCAGACAAACCAGTACGAATACGGACTTTCGATCTGCTTGTCGAAGATGCGCGCCAGTCGCGGATCGTTGATGCGGTTGAGGTGATCGTCGTGCATCATGGCGATGCCCATGCCCTGCGCCGCGGCCTCCAGGATGATCTGCCCCGAATCGTAATGGTCGATGGCGGCAGGTTGCAGCTTTTCCAGCCCCAGCGCCGCTTTCCACGCATCGAAGCTCATCACCATGTCGGTGTGGAGCAGGAATGTTTGCTGCGACAGCACGTCAATTCCGGGGTTTTCTCCTATCTCCTCGACAAGTTGGGCGCTGGCGATGGCGTGGACCGTGTTGTGATCGAGCTGTACCGAATAGAGCGAGGAATCTGGCCGGTGCGTCAGCGTGATCGCCGCGTCCAGCGTGTCGCCCACGCGGTCGATCAGGTGCGGGCCGGTGTCGATATCGAGGTGCAGGCGCGGGTGCGCCTTGCGCAGTTCTATCAGCCGGGGGAACAGTCGCTGCGTCCCGAACAGCGGCATCACGCCGAGGCGCAGACGCATCAATTGCAGGTTCTCGCTCTGCGTTTCGACGGCGGCTGCCAACGATTCCAGATGCGGGGCTACGGCATCGTAGAACGCGCGCCCCTCGTCCGTCAGTCGCATGGTCTGCCCCGAACGCGAGAACAGCTTGCGCCCGGTGAAGCTCTCCAGGTTGCTGATCCGGCGCGACAGGGCCGACGGGCTGAGACCCAGTTCCGTCGCCGCCGAACGCGCCGAGCCTAGCCGCACCACGCGAATGAAAGCCTCCAGGGCGCGCAAGGGCGGAAGACGACGCATACGCACAATGTCGAGGGAAAACTGGTCTCTGTCGAGATCAAATTTGCAGCCGCAGCGGCTTTTTGCCGCACTGCACCCAAAAACTGTGCAGTGCGAAGCACTTGACCCCAGGCTCGCGTCTCAGGCCTCTTCTGTCTCGCGTTCCCGGTCGGGGCTGTGGAGCCGCAGGCGCGTGACGTGGGTCTCGTCGCCAGCCGTCACCTCGATGCGCCATCCGCTCGGATGGGTAAGGATGGTGCCGGGCTGGGGCACCTCCTCCGCCAGCACGAAGGCAAGACCGCCCAGCGTGTCGACGGCTTCCTCGACCTCGGCCAGCGCCGGATCGCCGACAACCTGGGCAACGTCGTCCAGTTCCACGCTGGCATCGGCATCCCACACACCTTCGTCGACGGCCACCACCTGCTCGATGGGGGCCTCGTCGTGCTCGTCCTCGATCTCGCCGACGATTTCCTCGACCAGGTCCTCGATCGTGATGATCCCGTCGGTGCCGGAAAACTCGTCCACCACGATGGCAAGGTGTACGCGGCGCTGGCGCATGTCGGCCAGCACGTCCAGCGCGCCGCGCGCCTGCGGCACGTAGAGCGGCTGACGCATCATCGTGGTCCAGTCGGGCGGCGGGGCCTTGCCGCTGGCGAGAACGGCGAACACGTCCTTCAGGTGCATCATGCCGATCACGTCGTCCAGCTGGTCGCGGTAGACGGGCATACGGGAAATGCCGTGCTCGGCAAACAGACCCACCATCTCTTCCCAGGGCACGGTGGCTTCCACCGCGATGATCTCCTTGCGCGGGATCGCCACGTCGTCGGCATCGTGCTCGCTGAAATGCAGCAGGTTGCGCAGCATCGTCAGCTCGACGGAGGACAAGTCCCCCTTCGAAGGCTGCTCGCCACCGTTGGCAGTTTCGTCCTCGTGCTCGTCGATGGCCTCTTCCAGCTGCGCGCGCAGGCTGGTGTCGCCCTGTTCTTCAAACAGTCCGCGGATCGCGTTCCATAAGCCGCCCCCAGTACCTGAGGGGCTGCTACTCTCCGATTCTCCGTTTTGGGAATCGTCAGGTCTGTCGCTATCGGGCATTGCCCTGTTACTTTCTCCGTTCAGGATGTGGCCGCGCTATATGGGTCTGCTATCCCCAAAAGTGCAAGCGCCTTCACTTCCAGTTGTTCCATTTTGTCGGCGTCCGCGTCCGAAATCTCGTGATCGTGGCCCGCGAGGTGGAGCAGACCATGCAGGATGAGGTGCGCGGCATGGGTTTCCAGAGCGATGCCCTTCGCCTCGGCCTCGCGCGCACAGGTCTCGTGGGCGAGGGCTATATCACCGAGCATTTCGGGGAATGGCTCCTCGGGATCGAGATGGATCAGATCGCTGCGTTCCAGCATCGGAAAGCTGAGCACGTTGGTAGGCTTGTCGCGCTGGCGCCATTCGCGGTTGAGCGCGTGGATTTCGGCATCGGAAGTGAACAGCAGGCTCGTGATCAGTCGCGGATTTGCAAGCTCGGGCGCGACCGCTTGCGCTGCTTCGGCCACCCGCAGGGTAAGGGCATGCCAGTCGCCGTCCGGCCAGTGTTCGATGTCGATCTCAAGGTTCAATTGCTAATCGAGCCCACTCATTGGAATGCCTGCACATGAAGGATCGGGGCCTTTGTTTATCAGCGGCCCCCTGAACGCAGTTTGTTGAATTCGGTCGTAACATAGGATTGTGTCACCATCGGGCCAAAACACCAGCATAAGACAGTACGCCCACCACAGCAGAACGAATATTGCGAAGGAAATCCGCCAAATCTTGCTGACCTTGGCGTCACAGGTACGCCATGCATAGAGCGCTGCAATGATGGTGAGCGGAATCGAAAGACGGACGAACCATTGCTCTTCGTCCAGAAAAACGAAGGTCAGGATAAGCAGGGCTATGCAATAGAGCGCAGCGTTGATCCCAAACCAGTATAGCGGCCAGCGACGCCCTTGTTCGCGGTAATGTCGCCAACCCAACAGCGTTCGCCCCTTATGCTTCAGTCAACTCGATGCTTGCCTTGGCGACAGGATGCCGCTCAATCCGCGTGTCCGCGCCCATCGGCAGGGCCTTCGTAGGCTTCCACGATGCGGCCCACGATGGGGTGGCGCACCACGTCGGCGGCGGTGAAGCGGGTCACGCCGATGCCTTCCAGCCCTTCCACGCGGGTGACGGCATCGGCAAGGCCGCTCATGCGGTCGCCGCCGGGAATGTCCACCTGTCTTGGGTCGCCGCAGATCACCATGCGGCTGTTCTGGCCAAAGCGGGTGAGGAACATCTTCATCTGCTCGCGCGTGGTATTCTGCGCTTCGTCCAGGATCACGAAGGCATCGGCCAGCGTGCGGCCGCGCATGAAAGCGATAGGCGCGATCTCGATCTCTCCCGATGCGATGCGCCGGTCCACCTGTTCGGGCGGCATGCAATCGTAGAGCGCATCGTAGAGCGGGCGCAGGTAGGGATCGACCTTGTCCTTCATGTCGCCAGGCAGGAAGCCAAGCTTCTCCCCCGCTTCCACGGCGGGACGCGAGAGGATCAGGCGCTGCACGCTGCCGGTGATAAGCTGGCTGATCGCCTGCGCCACGGCGAGGTAGGTCTTGCCGGTGCCCGCAGGGCCGAGCGCGAAGATGATGTCGCGGCTGTTCAGCTGCCGCATGTAATCGGCCTGCGTGTTGCTGCGCGGGGTGATCGTCTTCTTGCGGGTGCGGATCATGATCGGCGGGCCTTTGGCCTTGCCCGTCACGATGCCGTCTAGCAGCGGCTCGTCCGCCATGGTGATGAGCGCGTCGATCGCGCCTGCATCGATATCCTCGCCGGTCAGCAGCTTCTCGTGCAGCTTGATAAGCACGTCGCGCGCGCGGGCGACGTCGTCTTCGGTCCCCTCGATGGAAACCGTATCGCCGCGTGCGGCGATGTAGACGCCGAGGCGGTTCTCGATCTGGACCAGATTGGCGTCGAACTCCCCGAACAGCGCGCCAAGCGTGGTCTGGTCGTCGAAAGAAACCTCCACTCTGGCACGCCTCGACGCGTCGCGTCGCTCTTCGGGGTGGGCGATCGTGGCGGCGTGGTCGCCGGCGTCACGGGGAGGTTTGCGGGCCATGCGGGTCTTGGCGATTCCTTTCGATTGGCTACCTGCGAAGATAGGGCGCGCCCGCGCGGTGGCAAGCGGGGTGCGTCAACATGACGGTGGATAGTCGTCCAATCGTAACAAATGGGGTCGCAACAATAGATTATGCGGCGACCTGTTCCAGCAGGCGACCTTGCAGCGAGCTTGGTCCGGCATGGACCAGTTCCGCCCGCACCGTGTCGCCGATCTGCAGTTCGCTGTCGAAGAACACCGATTGCAGCCAGGGTGACTTGCCCAGCCACTGGCCCGGCCTGCGGCCCCTGCGCTCGATCAGGATGTCGCAGGTCTTGCCGACGCTGGCCTTGTTGAAGGCATACTGGTCGCGCCCGAGGTGTGCCTGCAGCCGTTGCAGGCGCTCGTCCATCACTTCCTTCGCCACATGGTTTTCCATGCCGGCGGCAGGCGTGCCGGGGCGGGGCGAATACTTGAAACTGAAGGCCTGGGCGTAACCAACGGCATCGACGATGTTCAGCGTTTCCTCGAATTCGGCTTCGGTCTCGCCGGGGAAGCCGACGATGAAATCACCCGACAGCGCGATATCGGGCCGCGCAGCGCGGAAGCGTTCGAGCAGCTTGAGATAGCTTTCGGCGGTGTGCGAGCGGTTCATCGCTTTCAGCACCCGGTCGCTGCCGCTTTGCACCGGCAAGTGCAGATAGGGCATCAGCTTCTCCACCTCGCCGTGCGCGGCGATGAGGCCCTCGGTCACGTCGTTGGGGTGGCTGGTGGTGTAGCGGATACGCTTCAGATCCGGCAGTTTCGCCAGTTCGCGGATCAGCCCGTCGAGGCCGAGCGTGTGGCCCTTGGCATCCTCGCCGCTCCAGGCATTCACGTTCTGGCCCAGCAGCGTGATTTCCCGCGCGCCCGCATCAACCAGTTTTGCCGCCTCGTCCACCAGCTCGCTGTAAGGACGGGAAATTTCCGCACCGCGAGTATAGGGCACCACGCAATAGGTGCAGAACTTGTCGCACCCTTCCTGCACCGTCAGGAACGCGGTGGGAGACACCTTGCGGCGCTTCGGCAGCGCGGCAAACTTCGCGTCCTCCGGCATGTCCGTGTCGGTGGAGCGTTCGCCCTTTACTGCGCGGTCCAGCATGTCGCCCAGCCGGTGATAGGCCTGCGGGCCGACCACCATGCCGACGGCAGGTGCGCGCTTCATGATTTCCTCGCCCTCGGCCTGCGCCACGCAGCCGGCGACAGCGATCATCGGCTCCTTGCCTGCCTCCGCGCCGCTCTTCACCAGGCGGCCGATGTCGGAGTAGACCTTCTCGGTCGCCTTCTCGCGAATGTGGCAGGTGTTGAGCACCACGAGGTCCGCCGCCTCGCCTTCAGGCGCGGGCGTGATGCCCTTCGCCTCCAGCAATTCGGCCATGCGCTCGCCATCGTAGACGTTCATCTGGCAGCCGAAGCTCTTGACCCTGTAGGTCCTGGGGGAATCCGTGGTTTTCATGATGGGCGCGCTCTTAGGCGAAAGAGCGCCGCCATTCAATCGCCGCCGCTAGCGCACGACCGTGCCGATGGCGGACTGGGCCGCAGCAGTTATGGTCTTGCGGTTCGCAAGATCCTCGCCGCTGACGGGCGGAAGGAAGTGCACGTCCAGTCGCACCGGACGCAGCCGGGCAAGTATGCGCTTGAAATTGTCGAGTCCCGGCTCTTCGCCGACCCAGCTTACCTCCGGCACGTCTTCGTAGACGAGGGCGACCGGCTGGACGACGGCGCCTTCCGGCAAGGGCTCCAGCGCGCCGAGCAGGCTGGACTTGAAAGGGATGATGCCGGTGCCGTCGCTGGTCGTGCCCTCGGGAAACAGCGTCAGCGTGCCGCCGTGGTCCATCGCCAGCCGGATCTGCTCGGCCTGGTTGCCGACGTCGGAACGCTTGTGCCGGGCGATGAAGACTGTCTCGTTCATGTCGCACAGCCATTTCAGCAGGCCGAACTGCGCCAGCCCATCGTGCGCGATGAAGGCGCTGTTGGCGGCGTGGGCGAGGGCGGGAATATCCAGCCAGCTGACATGGTTGGACAGCAGGAGCGCGCCGCGCTGGCGCTGGCCATGGCGGTGAAGGTCCAGCCCTGCCACCATGCCGATCCCGGCAAGAAAAATGCGGGGCCAGAACCTGTCCAGCCCCAGCAGTTTCCAGAGGTAATGCAGCGGCACGCAGATGGCGAGCAGCACCAGCATCAACACGAGGCGAAAGCCGATCAGCAGCCAGCCGAGGGGGGAAATCGCGGGCGCAGCAGGAGCCACAGCGGGTGCCATGGCGCGGCGCCTCAGTTCTTGTCTTCGCGGTCGATCCGCACGCCGTAAAGCTCCATGCGGTGATCCACGAGGCGATAGCCCAGCTTCTCGGCAATCTGCTTCTGCAGGGCTTCCAGTTCGGGATCGACGAACTCCACGACCTTGCCGCTTTCCACGTCGATCAGGTGATCGTGGTGCGCTTCGGGTGCGGCTTCGTAGCGGGCGCGGCCATCGCCGAAATCGTGGCGATCGAGGATGCCTGCCTCTTCGAACAGGCGCACGGTGCGATAGACGGTGGCGATGGAGATCTTGGGATCGACTGCGCTGGCGCGTTCGTGCACCTTTTCCACGTCCGGGTGGTCGGTGCTTTCCGACAGGACCTTGGCGATCACGCGGCGCTGGTCGGTAATCCGCAGGCCACGTTCGGCACAAAGGGCTTCAAGATCGATCTGCTGGTGCAAGGCTGGTCCCGCATAAAAATGAAAACGCCCCGTAGCCATAGTGGCCCGGGGCGTTTCACTCAAGCTTGGGCCTTCGCCCATCTACAGGCGCTTAGGCAGCCTTCTTGCGCCCGCGCTTCTGACCGGGCTTGCGGCCGAGGCCGATCTTCTTCGCCAGTTCACGGCGCTTCTCGGCATAGTCGGGGGCGACCATCGGGTAGTCGGCGCCCAGATTCCAGCGCTCGCGATACTCTTCCGGCGTCATGCCGTGATCGGTCATCAGGTGGCGCTTGAGCATCTTCATCTTCTTGCCGTCTTCCAGGCAGACGAGATGATCGTTTTTCACCGAAGCGCGCACGGAAACGGCGGGCTCGGGGCGTTCTTCGACAGTTTCTTCGGTGCCCAGGCCGGAGAGTGCGCCATAGACGCTTTCGATCAGGCCGGGCAGGGTTTCGCCATCCACATTGTTGTTGGCGACGTGGGCGGTGACGATATCTGCTGTCAGCGTGATCAGCATCTCGTTGGCACCGGTTTCGGTAGTTTCCATGTGTACCTCGGTATTGGGGGACCCGTTATTCACCCTTCCTCTTGGCGGGAAGGAACGGGCGCGTTTACGCCATTGCGCGCCAATCACAAGGTCTTTGAGATAGGAAAACGGGAAAACACGTTGGAGAAATGCTTAACGAATTATCATTTCCCTTACTTTGTCTTTTGCTTCAAATATCTTTCGCAAAAGTAATGGCATCCAATGGTCCGCCAACAGCCCCGCGGTAATAGCCCGCGCGATGACCAATTTTCTCGAAGCCGAATCCGCGATACAAGTGCTCGGCAGGGTTACCGTCGCGCATCTCAAGAAAAACGCGCGTAACGCTTCGATTGCGGGCCCTATCAATAACTTCCTGCAACAATTGCTTGCCGATGCCCTTGCCGCGATGCTCCGGCAGGACAGCGATCAAGAGGATTTCCTCTTCGTCCAGTACTTGGCGCGTCAGGGCAAAGCCGGTCACGCGTTCCGGATCGACGTGGTCCGCCCCCGCCGGATCGATCAGCGTAAAGAAGACATTTCGCAGGGTAAGCGAGTCGGCCACCTGCCGCCGCGTCCATGCCTCGCCGAAGCGGGGATCGAAGGCTCCTTCCATGACGGCCATGATGGCATCGAGTGCGTCCCTCACCTGCGCCTCTCCGGCAATTTCGCATCGGGTCCGCGCCCGTAGATGGGCGTCAGGTCGGATATCAGCCGGACGTCATGGATGAGGTGGGCGTAATTGGCATCCGGCAACAGGTCCAGCGCCAGCCTGCCGTCGCCCAGGAAGTCTGCCAGCTCCTTCGCCTTGTTCCCGACGATTACTTCGTGCTTCGCAGCCTTTGCGGCGTCGGCTGGCGGAAGAGATCGTACAGCATCCTGCGCGCTGCCATCGGCGGCAAAGTTCTGCACGAAGAATTCGCCGTGGCCTCCGTTCATGCATACGGTGACGGCGCGCGGTTGGGCCTCCACACTGCGCGCGCGCACGAGTTCGAGGGTGGGATAGCCCAGCACCGGCGCGCCCCAGGCCAACCCCAGCGCACGCGCCGCGGCAAGGCCGATTCGTACACCGGTAAAGCTGCCGGGGCCGAGCGAGACGACGATGCGGTCAGCCCGGCCCTTGTGTGGCAGTTCGGCGATCATCGGCACCAGCCGCTCGGCATGGCCGCGCCCGATGATCTCGCACCGACCGTCGACCAGTGCAGAGCCATCGAAAAGGGCCGCCGAGCAGGCCTCCGTCGCACATTCTATCGCAAGCGTTCTCACGCGCCCCGGTTAGGGGGCGTTTGCGATCAGATCAATTGATTGAAACGGTCAAAATCCGGGCGCGGGCTGCGATCGAAGATCGTGGTACGGTCGCCGTAACCGATAGAGCACAGCCAGTCCGCGCGGTAGCGCGGCTGGTCGGCGAAGAATTCCTTCGTCGTCGCATCCTGATCGAAGCCGGACATCGGGCCGCAGTCGAGGCCGAGCGAGCGCGCGGCAAGCATCAGGTAGGCACCTTGCAGGGCGGAGTTGCGGAATGCGTGCTCGCGCCGCTTTTCCTCGTCGCCCTCGAACCAGCTCTTCGCGTCGGTGTGCGGGAACAGCCAGGGTAGCTGTTCGTGGAAATCGAGATCGTAGCCGATGATGACGCAGACGGGCGCGGTGAGGATCTTGTCCTCGTTGCCTTCGCTGGCGCACTTCGCCAGCCGCTCCTTCGATTCCTTCGACTTGCACCACACGAAACGGCCCGGTTGCTGGTTGGCCGAGGTCGGCCCCATCTTCGCCAGTTCGTAGATGGCGTGGATCTGCTCGTCGGTGACTTCCTTGTCGTGCCAGCCATTCATGCTGCGCGCTTCGCGGAAGATCAGGTCGAGGTCGGCGTCGGAAAGCGTATCGGTCATTTGCGGGGAAATCTCCGGTGGGTTGGTTTCAATGTCCCAACGCCGAACCCCCGCAATCGTTCAAACGCCTTTTTCCGATCAGGCGGCGCGGACTTCCTGCACTTCCGGCACGTAATGCTTCAGCAGCCCCTCGATGCCGTGCTTCAGCGTAGCGGTGGAGCTGGGGCAGCCCGAACAGGCACCCTGCATGGCAAGGTAGACCACGCCGGAACGGAAACCGCGATAGCGAATGTCACCGCCATCGTTGGCAACGGCCGGGCGTACGCGCGTCTCGATCAATTCCTTGATCTGGGCCACGATATCCTCGGTCCCCTCGTCGTCGCCAAGGTCCGCCTCGTCAGCTTCCGGCGGCACGGAAATGCCGCTGGCATCGCCGCCGGTGAACAGCGGGGCCTGCGACACGAAATGATCGAGCAGCACGGCTACCACCTGCGGCTTCAGGTCCGCCCAGGCGACGCCCGGTGCAGCGGTGACGGAGACGAAATCGCTGCCGAAGAACACGCCCGTCACTTCGCCTGTATCGAACAGCGCCTGCGCCAGCGGGCTGGCCTCAGCCTCTTCCGGCGTGGCGAAATCGCGGGTGCCCGAAGGCATCACCTGCTGCCCGGGAAGGAACTTCAGGGTGGAGGGGTTGGGCGTGGTTTCGGTCTCGATGAACATGGCGCAAGATGTAGGCGCGGGGCAAGGCGCTCGCAAGGGCGGGAACCATGCGGGTGGCACAAGGCTTTCCGTCATGGTTTAAAGGGCACCTATTCACCCTTGCTTCATCGCTTCATGGCCTAAGGGGCAGCATGACCTTACTCTCGCGCGTCGCAGGCGCACTTCTCCCGCTCGCCCTCCTTGTTCCGGCGCCCGCGCTGGCGCAGTTCCAGGCCAGTTGCACCATCCCCGCCACGGCGGAAGACGCGCCGCAATATGCAGAGCCGGACGATCCGTGGATCTATCGCGGCACCGACATCCCTGTCGACACGCAATGGCTGTTCGGCGAACTGCCCAACGGTGTGCGCTATGCCGTGCGCCAGAACGGCGTGCCGCCGTGCCAGATGAGCCTGCGCGTCGCGATCGACGCGGGCTCCATCCACGAGCGCGAGGAAGAGCGCGGCTTTGCTCACCTGGTTGAGCATCTGGTGTTCCGCGAATCGGTCTTTTTCGGCCCCGGCGAGGCGATCCCCCATTTCCAGCGGCAGGGCGCGGCGCTGGGGAACGATACCAACGCCACCACAAGTCCCACGCAGACGGTCTACAAGTTGGACCTTCCCAACGCCACGCGATCCAGCATGGACGATGCCGTGCGTCTGTTCACCGGCATGGTGACGCAACCGGCCCTCTCCGCGCAGAACGTGGCGACCGACGTGCCCATCGTTCTGTCCGAACGGCGCGAGCGCGCAGGCCCGGCCCGCCGGGTGCAGGAAGCCGTCACCGCCACGCTGTTCTCCGGGCAGCGCCTTGCCAGCCGTAGCCCCATCGGTACGGTCGAAACGCTGGAAGGCGCCACGGCAGAGGCCGTGCAGGCCTTCCACCAGCGCTGGTACAGGCCCGAGAACGCCACCGTCGTCCTCGTCGGCGATGCCGATGTGCAGGTGCTCGCCGCGATGGTGGAAAAGCACTTTGCCGACTGGGACGTGCCGGGCGAACCCGCACCCGCTCCCGATTTCGGCGATCCCGTCGCGCCTCCCGGTGCCGACCCGGACAATCCCGTGGGAGAAGTGAACATTGTTGTCGAACCCGGCCAGACGCGCACGCTGACCTTCGCCGTCATGCGTCCGTGGGTGCAGGTGATCGACAACCTCGAATACAACCGCCGCAATCTGCTCATGCAGGTCGCCGCCGCCGTGGTGAACCGGCGGCTGGAGAACCGCGCGCGTGCAGGGGGCAGCTATCTTGCCGCCTCCGTGGGCCGCGAGAAGGTGAGCCGCACGGTCGACGGCACGTTCGTTTCGGTCACACCGGCTGGCGAGAATTGGGAAACCGCACTTTCCGACGTACGCGGCGTGATCGCCGATGCACTGGACGAGCCGCCCAGCCAGGCGGAGATCGATCAGGCCGTGGCCCTGTTCGACGTGGCTTTCGTGGACATGGTGGAGCAGTCGCGCATCCAGGCAGGTTCGCAATTGGCGGACCAGATCACGCAGGCCGTCGACATTCGCGAGGCCGTGGCCAGCCCGGAAACCTTCCTCGAGGTCTTCCGCTCCATCAGCGAACGCTTCACCCCCGCACAGGTGCAGGAAGCGACGCAGGCGCTGTTCGATGGCGAGGTGATCCGCGCCATCATGCTCACGCCCGATCCGATGGACGCGAACGTGCAGGAACTGCGCGCCGCGCTGCAATCGCCCGCCGTGGCGCTGGCCGGTGCGCGCGAGAATGCAGAGCCGATCAATTTCGCTGATCTCCCTCCTGTCGGCGATCCCGCGCTGCCTTCGCTGCGCGAGCCGCTTGGCGTGCTGGACGTGGAGCGGCTGGAGTTCGAGAACGGCGTTCGCGCCCTGCTGTTCAGCCGCAACAACGAACCGGGCCGCGTTACCGTGCGGGTGCGTTTCGGCGCTGGCTGGCGCGGATTCGAGGATGACGAGGCGGCCTATGCCCACCTCGCGCCAATGGCTCTGGTTAATTCCGGCGTCGGCCCGCTCGATCAGAACGACCTCGACCGCGCGGCGGCAGGCAGCAAGCTGGGCTTCGATTTCCGGATCGAGGACGGGGCTTTCGTGTTCGAAGGTCTCACCCGGCAGGAGGACCTTGACGAGCAGCTCTACCTGTTCGCGAAGAAGTTGCAGGAACCCGGCTGGGACCCCGCTCCATTCGAGCGGGCGAAGGCGAGCGCCTTGCTCAGCTACGAATCCTACAGCCGCGATCCCAACGGCGTGCTCAACCGCGATCTCGATTGGTTGCTGCGCGACCGCGATCCGCGCTTCGTCACGCCAGGGCCGGATCTGATCGGGGATGCAACGGCGGAGGGCTTCCGCCGCACATGGTCGCGCCTCCTCTCGCAAGGTCCGGTGGAAGTCGCCGTGTTCGGCGATATCAATCGCGAGGAGACCATCCAGGCGCTGTCGCGCACGTTCGGGGCGCTCGATCCGCGTATGCCGCTGGCACCCGAAGTCGCCAACCGTCCGCTCGAATTTCCCGAGCTGGGGGCAGGTCCGGTGCGCCTGACGCACGAGGGCGATACCGACCAGGCCGCCGCCGTCATCGCCTGGCCAACTGCGGGCGGTTCCGCGGGGCTGGTGCAGAGCCGCAAGCTGGACCTGCTCTCGCAGGTCTTCTCCAACCGCCTGATGGATGGCCTGCGCGAGCGGGCAGGGGCGGCCTATGCGCCCTTCGTCACGTCAAGCTGGCCGCTGGATACGCAGTCCGGCGGGCTGGTGTTTGCCCTTGCGCAGATCGACCCCGCGCTGGTGCCCGCCTTCTATGACGAGGCCGAGACGATCGTCGCTGACCTTGCCGAGAACGGCCCAACAGCGGACGAGCTTTCCCGCGTGGTGGAACCGATCCGTCAGCGCATCGAGCGTGCCAGTACCGGCCACACCTTCTGGCTGAACCAGCTGGAAGGCGCGGCCTTCGACCCGAACCGGGCGATTTACCTGCAATCGCTCTACAGCGACTACTCCAATGCCACGCCGGAAGAGATGCAGGCGCTGGCGCAGCGATACCTCGTCGCGCGGCCGGGCCTGCGGATTTCGGTGCTGCCGGAAGGGGCAGTGGCAGGTGTTAGTGCGGGGGCGGGGCAGGTGACATCCGGGCGCTGAGCCCGTCCGCTTGGCCCGCGTCCGTTTCTCAAGTAACCTTTGCGCCCCGCGAAACCGGGCTGTAGGAGCCCTTGTCTCCCCAGCATTTTGATATTGGATGGCCCGGCGGGGAACGGGCGCGCATGAACGAGTAGAATACGTGGCACAGAACTGGACACCCGAGAGCTGGAAACAGGACCGTTTCACCGCGAAGCACCTGCCCAAGTACGAAGACGCGGACGCGCTGGCCGAGGCTGAGCGCGCGCTGGCAGGGTTTCCGCCGCTGGTATTTGCTGGCGAGGCGCGCAACCTGAAGGCCGATCTGGCGCAGGTCGCTTCTGGTCAGGCGTTCCTCGTGCAGGGCGGCGACTGTGCCGAGAGCTTTGCCGAATTCAGCGCCAACAACATTCGCGATACCTTTCGCGTAATCCTGCAGATGGCGGCCGTGCTGACTTTCGCCAGCAAGATGCCGGTGGTTAAAGTGGGCCGCATGGCCGGGCAATTCGCAAAGCCGCGCAGCAGCGATACCGAAACGCAGGGCGACATGACGCTGCCGAGCTACTTCGGCGACAACGTGAACGGCATCGACTTCGCGCCCGAATCGCGGCGCAACGATCCGCAGCGGATGCTGCGCGCCTACTCGCAGGCCGCCGCCACGCTGAACCTGCTGCGCGCCTTTGCAGGCGGCGGCTATGCCAACCTGCGGCAGGTGCATCAGTGGACGCTGGATTTCATGGAGCGCAGCGCCTGGACCAGCGAGTTCAAGCAGATTGCCGACCGGATCGGCGAAGCGCTCGATTTTATCGAGGCCTGCGGTGTCGATATCGAGGACCAGCAATCGCTCAAGACCGCGACGTTCTACACCAGTCACGAGGCGCTGCTGCTGCCTTACGAGCAGGCGATGACGCGGCAGGATTCGCTGACCGGCGACTGGTACGACACCTCCGCCCATATGCTGTGGATCGGCGATCGCACGCGCTTCATCGATTCCGCCCACGTGGAATTCCTGCGCGGCGTGAACAATCCCATCGGCGTGAAGTGCGGCCCCTCGCTGGAGCCGGACGCGCTGCTGAAGATGCTGGACGTGCTGAACCCCGCGCGCGAGCCGGGCCGCATCACGCTCATCAGCCGCTTCGGCGCGGGCAAGGTGGAAGACGGCCTGCCGCCGCTGGTGCGCGCCATCGAGCGCGAGGGACACCCGGTGGTGTGGAGCTGCGACCCGATGCACGGCAACGTCATCAAGTCCGACAGCGGCTACAAGACCCGACCGTTCGACCGCATCCTTTCCGAAGTGCGCGGCTTCTTCGCCGTGCACCGTGCGGAAGGCACCCATGCGGGCGGCATCCACGTGGAAATGACCGGGCAGGACGTGACCGAGTGCACCGGCGGGGCCGTTGCCATCACCGACGAGGGGCTGGCCGATCGTTACCACACGCACTGCGACCCGCGCCTCAACGCGGCGCAGTCGCTGGAACTGTCGTTCCTGCTGGCCGAAATGATCAACCTGGAACTGGGCGAAGCGCGCGAAGCGGCGGAATAAAGTTCCCGGATAGGGTGTTATCCCTATCCGGCTGACGCACCTCCGCTCATACATCACCCCTATGGCATCCCCATCGTTGTGCATGGGGAGCAGCCTAGGTGGATGTCTGGCGCGCGTTGCGCGAACCTATTCTGGCAGGATTGATCTGGGCTCTCGCGGCGCTCGGCTGTCTTGCCCTGCGCGATGTGCTGGGCGGAGTGATCCTCGTCTGGGTGCCCTCAGGCGTGGCGGTTGCCGCGTTCTATGTGGTGCGGCAGAGGCACTGGGCCTTGCTGGCGCTGGTCCTGCTGCCGATGCAGGCGGCCACGATCTGGAGCGCGGGCATCCCGTTGGCCGAAGCGACCGTCTATTCCATTTCCAGCGTGGTGCAGTCCGCCATCATCGCCAGCCTCAGCACCATGGCCATGGGCGGGCGCAGCCAGGTGCCGCGCAAGTTCCGGCAACTTGGCGGAGCCTTCGCCGCGGCCATCGCGGGATGCCTTGCAGGTGCGCTGATCGCCATTCCCTTCCGCGCAGAGCAGACCGTCGGGGAGTTTTCCTGGTGGTTCATGGCCAACGTGCTTGCCGTGATCATCTTCTCCCCCATCCTGCTGGGCGTGGTGCGCAAGCTTACCGCGCGCGGAAGCGATGTGGCGAACTCGGGCGTGGAGGGATCGCTATATCCCTGGCTGATCGCCTGCGCGGGGCTGGCCTTGCTCGCCCTGCAGGTCTCGCAGGTCACGCTGATGCCGCTGCTGGTGGCGGCCATGGTGATGGCAGCCGTGCGCTACGGCCAGATGGCCAGCCTGCTGGTCGTGCTGATCTATGCCGCCTGCGCCACCGCGCTCAGCGTCGTGGCAGGCTCCCCCATGCCCCATCTCGCGGTGCCCGCGGGCGAGGCCACGCTGGTCCTGCAAACCTGGATGTTCACCATGCTCGCAACCGCCTTGCCGATCGCTTCCGCCCTGATGAAGCGCCAGCAGTTGCAGCGCGAACTCATCGCCCGCAACCGGGAGATGCGCGAGAGCCTGATGCTGTTCGACCTGGCCGAGGAAACCGCCTCCATCGGGCGCTGGCGGCTCGATCTCGTGACGGGAGAGCAGGACTGGTCGCCCAAGATGCTGGAGATGAACGGCCTGCCGCGCTCCCTCGCGCCCGATCCCGGTGATATGCGCCATCGCCTGCCCGACGGTGGCAGCGAGGTTTTCGGGCAGATCGCCAGGAACAAGGAGACAGTGGGCACCTACACCTTCACCTATCGCATCCGGCCGACGAACCAGCTCGAGCGGGTGCTGCGCATGACGATGCTGAACGAATTCGATCCTCGCGGCAAACGCACCGCGGTGTTCGGCGTGGCGATGGACGTGACCGAACAGGTGCGCCGGGAAGAAGCGCTCGACACTGCACGCAGCCGCGCAATGCGGCTCGCAACCGAGGCGCAGAAGCTGGCCAACACCGATCCGCTGACCGACCTTCCGAACAGGCGCTGCACCTTCGCCAAACTCGACAGCATGACCCTGGTTGCGGAAAACTGTGGCAGCCCCTTGAGCGCGATGCTGTTCGATATCGATTACTTCAAGTCGGTGAACGACACCTACGGCCACCAGGTTGGCGACGAGGTGATCCAGCGGGTTGCCGAGATTGCCCGGGCACAGGCGCGCAAGGGCGACGTGCTGGGGCGCATCGGCGGCGAGGAATTCGTGTGGCTGATCGCAGGCACGCAGGAGAGCGCGGCGCGGCTGCTGGCAGAACGGTTGCGCCAAGCGGTCGAGCAGGGCTTTACCGGCACTCGCCTGCCCAGCGTGACGATCAGCGTGGGATTGGCCTATTTCCGCCCCGGAGACGATTGCGGGAGCCTCCTTGCCCGCGCCGACGCGGCGCTTTACGAAGCGAAAGGAGCCGGGCGCAACCGGGTGCAACGCGCTGCCTGACGCCCCGCTTTCGGGGTATTTTGTTCGGAACAGGGGTTTTAATCGGAAACCCGATAGGCCATTCGTTCGTAGGACGTTCACAGATCGTCTTCCGGGAGAGGACCTTGTCCCAGACCATTACCCGCCAGCTTTCGGACCGGCCCGTGCCGTCTCTGGCAGACCGTTTTGCCGCGACGCGCGCCCTGATGGAGGGCCTGCTCGAACCACTGAGCGAGGCCGATGCCACCATCCAGTCGATGGAAGATGCCTCGCCCGCAAAGTGGCATGCCGCGCACACCACGTGGTTCTGGGAAACCTTTCTGCTGCGCGATCACGTGTCGGGTTTTCGACTGTTCGACGAGCAATGGCCGTTCCTGTTCAACTCCTATTACGAGGCCGAGGGCGAGCGCATCATGCGCGGCAATCGCGGCCTGGTGACGAGGCCCACGCTATCGCAAGTGCTCGAATGGCGCGCGCACGTGAACGAGGCGATGCAGTCGCTGATGACGGACGAGCGCTGCGCGGACCTGATCGAACTGGGCATAGCGCACGAGCAGCAGCACATCGAATTGCTGCTGACCGATATCAAGCACGCGTTCTCCAAGAACCCGCTCGGCCCCGCGATCTGGGACAAACAGCCCGCTGCGCCGAGCGCACAGCAGGACGGCTGGATAGAGCATCCCGGCGGCATCGCCCGCGTGGGCAACCAGTCGGATGGCTTCGCTTTCGATAACGAAGGCCCCGCGCACCGCGTGCTGCTGGAGCCTTTCGCGCTGTCGCGCCGCCTCGTCACCAATGGTGAATGGGCTCAGTTCATCGCCGACGGCGGTTACAAGGATCATCGCCTGTGGCTGTCCGACGCCTGGGCCTGGCTCGACCGCTGCAACATTTCCGCGCCGCTCTACTGGCGTGAGGGCGAACACTTTACCCATGCCGGGTGGCAGGAGCGCGATCCCGACGCGCCGGTGTCGCACATCTCCTATTACGAGGCCGATGCCTTCGCCTCGTGGGCGGGATTCCGCCTGCCGACCGAGTTTGAATGGGAAGCTATCGCGCGCGGGCAGGATGCGCCGGAGACGGACCAGCGTTTCGATGCCGCTGCGGGCAATCAACTCGATGCCGCTGCACCGCCGCCGCCCATTGGTACGGGCGAGCTGTTCGGCGACGTTTGGCAGTTTACCCGGTCCGGCTACCTGCCCTATCCGCGCTTCAAGCCAGCCGAGGGCGCAGTGGGCGAATACAACGGCAAGTTCATGGCCGGGCAGTGGGTGCTGAAAGGCGCCAGCTGTGCCACTGTGCGCGGCCATTCGCGGGCAAGCTACCGCAATTTCTTCTACCCCCAGCAACGCTGGCAGTTCACCGGCCTGCGGCTGGCAAAGGATTTGTAAACATGGCCAATTCCCAAGGCATCCAGCTTGTCGACCTCGACGAGCAGGGGATCGACCGTGCCTTTCGCGCCGACGTACTGGCGGGGCTGGGGCAGGAGCAGAAGGCCATCCCCGCGCGCTGGCTCTACGACGATGCGGGATCGCAACTGTTCGAGGACATCACGAAGGTCCCCGAATACTATCCCACCCGCGCCGAGACCGAGATTCTGGAAAGCCGCGGCGAGGAATTCGCCGAGGCTATCGGTCCGGGCCGCGCGGTTGTGGAATTCGGCTCCGGATCGTCGGTGAAGACACCACTATTGCTGAAAGCCATCGAACCGGGCGCCTATGTGCCGCTCGACATCGCTGGCGATTTCCTGCGCGCTGCGGCGGCGGACCTTTCCGCCAAGTTTCCCGGCCTGCCGGTCCATCCGGTGGAGGCCGACTTCACGAAGAAGGTGGAGCTTCCCGCCGAAGTGGCGGACATGCCCAAGCTCGGGTTCTTCCCCGGTTCCACCATCGGCAACATGGTGCCGCGAACGGCGGTGGACCTGCTGCGCTCCATGCGCGAGACGCTGGGCGACAAGGCCAAGCTGCTGATCGGCATGGACCTGATAAAGGACCGCAAGGTGCTGGAAGCTGCCTACGACGATGCGGCTGGCGTTACCGCCGAGTTCAACCTGAACCTGCTGCGCCGCATCAACCGCGAGCTTGGCGGCAACATCCCGGTCGAGAAGTTCCACCACGACGCGCGCTGGAACGACACCTTCGCCCGCATCGAGATGCACGCCGTGGCCGACGCCGACGTCGAATTCGAAGTGGCAGGCAGGACTTTCGCCATGCAGGCGGGCGAGACGATCCATACGGAGAACAGCCACAAGTTCGGCAAGCGGAGTGCCAACACACTGCTGCTGGGCGGACACTGGACACCTGTGGGCCGCTGGACCGATGCGGAAGGCCGGTTCTCCGTCATCCTTGCCGAAGCGACGATAAAGCGCGCCGCGCCCTGAGATCGTTCTTAACAAATTCAGGCGACGCACCCTATATTGCTTGTCATGGACGTTGCCGCCATCTTCGATCAGCTTGCCATGATGATCCGCGAGATTCCGCAATCGGGCCTGCTGATGGCGGCCGTGGCGGCAATGGTGGCGGGTGTTGTTGGCTCGCTGCTCCTTTCGCGCGTGCCTGCGCTGGGCCGCCTGCTGCGCTATGCCAGCACGCTCACGCTGGTGGGCGTACTGGTGCTGGTGGTGCTGCAACTCTCGCGCCTGGACCCGCGCTTCTCGATGGCCGTGCCGGAACTCGGCCTGCCCGAACAGGTGGTGCAGGGCGGGGAGACCCGCGTTCCCCTGTCGCGCGACGGGCACTACTGGCTGGAGGCAGAGGTCAACGGCCAGCGCTTCCCCTTCATGGTCGATACCGGTGCCACGCTGACCGCCGTCAGCCAGGAAACGGCCGAAGCCGCCGGGCTGGAAGCGCGCGACGGCGGCCTGCCCATCCGCCTGCAGACCGCCAACGGCACCGTCGCCGCGCACCTCACCAGCATCGAGAGCCTGCGCTTCGGTAACGTGGCCGCGAACGGTCTCGACGCGGTGATCGCGCCGGGGCTGGGAGAAACCAACGTCATCGGCATGAATCTGCTGTCTCGCCTTGCCAGCGTGCGGATCGAACAGGGCGAGCTCATCCTCGTACCCAACAACCCGCAGCCGGCGCTGGAAAGCGCCCGTTGACGTAAGGTTCGGACATCGTCAATCTCCCCGCCTGAGGGAGAGGACATGGCCAGCACCAACGCCGACACAGGCGAGCGCGCACGTTTCGACGTTGCCGAATACATCGACAATCGGCCCGTCGGGAAACGCGAGATCGCGACGCTGGTGATCGTTTCCATCGTGCTGTTCCTCGATGGTTTCGACATGTATTTTCTCGGCAAGATCCTGCCCGCCATTGCCGAGGGGCTGGGCGGCACGTCCGTCGATATGGCGCCGGTGGTGAATTACCAGCAGATCGGCATGGCGATTGGGGCCTTTATCATGCCGCCGCTGGCCGACCGTATCGGCAGGAAGCCGGTGCTGGGACTATGCCTTTCGGTGTTCGGATCGCTGACGCTGTGGGCCGCGTGGTCCACCAGTTTCGACATGCTCGCCATCCTGCGCGGCGTGGCCGGCATCTTCTTTGCTGCCATGCTCCCCATCGGCCTCGCCCTGCTTTCCGAGAGCACGCCCAAGAAACGGCGCGCGCTGTTCATGTCGATTGCACTGGTATGCTTTTCCGGCGGCAACCTCGGCAGCGGGATCATGGTGAACCAGTTCCTCGATGAGCTGGGCTGGGAGGGCTTCTTCATCGTCGGCGGCGTGGTGCCGCTCGCCGCGCTTCTGTTTTTGCTGTTCATTCCCGAGAGCCTGTCTTTCCGCGTGAACCGCAACGGCCGCGACCCGCGCATTGCCGAGGCGATCCGTCGGCGTAGTCCCGAGGTGCAACTGGCCGAGGATACCGAGTTCTACATGGGCGACCAGGCGGAAGTCTCGAAATACGGCCCGCTCGCCATGTTCGGCTCGCGCTACCGGGTGCAGACGATCCTGCTGTTCGCGCTGTGCTTCTTCAGCCTCGGCAACATCGCGTTGCTGGCGAATTACCTCGCCACCTTCCTGTACGAATTCGCGGACCTCTCGCTGGAGGTCTTCGCCTTCTACATGATCATCGGCTACTTCGGCGGCGCGTCGGGCACGCTGGTGATGGGCTGGCTGATGGACCGGATGAATCCCTACTGGCTCATCACCGCCTACTTCGTGATCGATGCCGTGGCGATCTTCTCGCTGGGCCAGATTCCGCCGCAGCTTGCCGTCGCTTTCGTCACCGCGCTGGTGGTGTGGAACTTCGCGCAGGTCGGCGGGCAGACCGGCATCAACAACCTCGCAACGCTCAGCTACCCGCCGGAAATGCGCTCCAGCGGGATCGGCTGGGCGGGCGGTTTCGGGAGGCTGGGCGGCATTGCCTTCCCGGCGCTGGGCGGGCTGGCGCTGGCGGCGGCCATGCCGCTGGAGGCGATCATGACGGTGACGGCGATCCCGGCTCTGGTGATCGCCGCACTGGTGTTCGCGCTGGGCGTGGTGAACGGCGGCGTGATCGGCGGACGGCAGGGCGCCAAGGCGTAGGAACCGCGTCAGCCGAGCGGCTGAACCAGTTCGATCTCGTGCCCCTGTGGTGATTTCAGCATCGAGACGATCACACCGCCGACGTCGAGCGGATCCATCAGCGATGTCGCACCCGATTGCACCGCATGGGCATGGCTGGCGGCGATATCGTCGCAGACCAGGCCAAGAGGGCCGTGGCCCGGCCCCACGGAAACGTCGCGCGCTGGCTTGCTCTCCACCAGCATCAGGCTCGGTCCCGCCTCAGCCTGTCCCGGCAGCGCCATGATATGCTCGACGAAGCTGTCCTCGTCGTAGGTCTGCGTCACGGCGAAGCCGAAGGCGTCCTCCCAGAAGGTGCGCGCCGCGTTTGCATCGGGCACGTTCAGCTTGAAGAAGGCCAGCCGGGCCGCGGGTATTGTCATGGTCGTGTCTCCCCTCCCGGTTACATGTGCCGCGCGCAGTTGGCTTTTGCAATTCCCGTCGCCGTGGGGCAGGGGCGGGGGCATCATGATGCGTCGTGCGCTACAGAACACCGGCTGGCTGATGGGCGCGCGCGGAATCAACGCGGTGCTCAGCCTCGTCTACCTCGCCCTGGCCACGCGGGCGCTGGGGCTGGAAGGCTTCGGCCAGTTCGTGATCGCCTTCACCTTCGCGCAGCTCGTGGTGGGCTTCACCAGCTTCCAGACGTGGCAGGCCGTCGTGCGCTGGGGACAGGACGAAGACGGGCGCAACACCGCGACCGGCTATGCCCTCGCGCTGGATGCGGTGACGATCACTGTCGGAACGATAGCTGCGGCGCTGATACTCGCACTGGCCGGGGACTGGCTGCCGATCTCGTCCGAATTGCGTCTCCCGACTTTCCTGTTCACGCTGGTCTCACTCCTCTCGATCCGCTCGACCCCCACCGGCCTGCTGCGCGTACACGACAGGTACGCGCGCGCCGCCGCCGCCGATGCCACCACCAGCGTAATGCGCGCAGCGGGCGCTGCCGTGGTCGCCTTCACCGCGCCAAGCATCGCCGCTTTCATCGTAGTCTGGGGCATTGCCGAGATCGCGACAGCCGCGATGTACTGGCGCATGGCCGGGCAGACCGAGACGATCCGCTGGCGCCGCTTCAGCCTCACCCGCCTGCCGAAAGAGCAGGCCGCGCTAACCGGAGGCACATGGAGTTTCGTGATCGGTACTTCGCTCACCGGAATGCTCACGATCGCCAGCCGCCAGTTGCTCGTGCTGCTGGTGGGCGCGTTCGGCGGCGCGGCGCTGGCAGGCATTTACCGCGTAGCGGCGCAACTGGGCGAGGGGCTGCTGAAGCTGGCACAGGCGCTACTGCGCGCCGTCTATCCCGAACTCGTGCGCAATCCCGAAAGCGCGCGCAAGCTGGCGGGCAAGATGACGAAGCTCGCTATCGTCACCGGCGTGATCGTGGTGGGCTTTGGCCTGATTGCTGGCGAATGGATCATCGTTGCCATCGCGGGCAGCGCCTTCCTTGCCGCCTACTGGCCGATGATCATCCTCGCCGCCGCCGCCGCGCTTGAACTGGCAGGGGCCAGCGTTGAAGCGCTGCTGCTGGCGTACGGCAAGGCCATCACCAACTTCCTGTTGCGCGGCATTCCTACCGCAATCGGCCTCGCTGCGCTGCCGTGGCTGATCGACTGGCTGGGCGCGGCAGGCGCGGCGCTGGTGGTGCTGGGCACAAGCGTGTTCGCTGTCACCGGCTTCGTGCTGGCGACGCGGACGGGTGTGGGCGAAGGTCAGGGATAGATGGCTGGGGTGGCAGGGATCGAACCTGCGCCACCCGAACACACCGGGCATGTTTCCGCAGGAAATATGGCTGGGGTGGCAGGGATCGAACCTGCGAATGTCGGTACCAAAAACCGATGCCTTACCACTTGGCTACACCCCAGCAGGAGCGCGCTCATATAGCGGGCCGCGCGCGCGGCGCAACCCGCCCCTTTTGCCTAACTCTCAAACATTCGCGCGCTTGCGCACGCGATCGAACAGGCTCTTGTCCTCGACATTGCCGAAATCGGCGGCACTGTGGCGTTCGGGCATGGCCTCGGTGTTCACCAGCCGCCCGCGGATCGCCGCGGGGCGGGCGTCGATTTCCTTCACCCAGCGGCCCACGTTCTCGTATTCGTGCAGCGAGAGGAACCTGTCCGATCCGCTGTAGGCGCCGTGGTAGAGGTTCCCCAGCCACGGGTAGGCGGCGATATCGGCGATGGTCAGTTCGTCTCCTGCCAGGAAGTTCGTCTTCGTCAGCTGGTTGTTCGCTACGTCGAAGATGCGCTTCGTTTCCATCGAATAGCGGTTGATAGGGTATTCGTATTTCTCGGGCGCATATTCGTAGAAGTGGCCGAAGCCGCCCCCGATGAAGGGGGCGGTGCCCATCTGCCAGTTGAGCCAGCTAAGCGTTTCGGCGCGGGCCGGATTGGTCTTTGGCAGCAGGTAGTCGAACTTCTCCGCCAGGTGCTGCAGGATCGCGCCGCTCTCGAAAACGCGGAAAGGCGTGTCGCCCGACCGGTCGAGAAGGGCGGGAATCTTGGAATTGGGATTGAGATCGACGAAACCCGACCAGAACTGCTCGCCTTCGAAGATCTTGATCATCCACGCATCGTATTCCGCCTCGGCATAGCCGCGTTCCAGCAGCTCCTCGAACATGATGGTGACTTTCACGCCGTTGGGCGTGCCCAGCGAATAGAGCTGGAAGGGATGCTCGCCCACCGGCAGCTCCTTCTGCTCGCGCGCGCCGGCCGTGGGGCGATTGATGCCGGAAAATTTCCCGCCGTTCTCCTCCGGCTGCCAGACTTCTGGCGGGGTGTAGACATCGGACATGGGCGTTCTCCTGCAATCGTGTGTTGGCGCGCAACATGGGTCGTGGGCGCGGGCGCTGCAAGAAAGCTATCCTTGGGGAAGGGGCCAGTCGCGCTTTCTCGTCCGCGATGGCGGGGCACCCGGTCTTTCGTCCAGCCTGCGGAACCGCCCGCCATATCAGGCCGTTATCCGCGCACCATGGCAACGCGCCCTTCCAACCTCATCCATGTGGATGACAGCCTGCCCGGCATCACCCGCAAGGGGGCAGGCAAGGGTTGGGCCTACTACGATCCCGACGGCACGCTGATCACCGACCGGGCGGAGAAGCAGCGCCTCAACGCCATCGCCCTGCCGCCCGCCTATATCGATGCGTGGTATTGCCCTGTCCCCAACGGCCATATCCTGGCAACCGGCGTGGATGCGCGCGGGCGCAAGCAGTATCGCTACCACCCCGAATTCCGCATCTGGCGCGAGAGCGAGAAGTTCGACGGATGCGTCGCTTTCGGCGAAAGCCTGCCGCTGCTGCGCAAGCGCGTGGAACAGGACATGCGCGCACGCGGCGTCCACCGGGAGCGGGCGATCGCCAGTGTCGTGCGCCTGCTGGACCTTGGCGCGATCCGCGTCGGCAACACCAGTTACGCCCGCGAGAACCGCAGCTTCGGCGCAACCACGCTGCGCCGCCGCCACGCCGAACTGACCGGGCGGACGCTGCGCCTGCGCTTTACCGGCAAGGGCGGCAAGGAGCGCGACATGGAACTGTCCGACGATGCGCTGGCCGCCTGCGTGCGCAAGATGCAGGACCTGCCCGGCCAGCACCTGTTCTGCTGGGTGGACGAGGACAGCGCCGTGCACGAAGTCAGTTCGGGCGACGTCAACGCCTACCTGGGCGAGACGACGGGCGAAGCTTTCACCGCCAAGAACTTCCGCACCTGGCACGCCAGCGTGATGGCCCTGCGCCTGCTGGGAGAGGCGGACGAGGTGCTGACGATCAAGGCCGTGCTGGAACGGGTGGCGGAATACCTCGGCAACACGCCTGCCGTGACGCGCAAGAGCTATGTCCACCCGGCGGTGATAGACCTGATCGCGCGGCAGGAGGAATGGCGCGCGTCGCTGAAACTGCCGCGCCGCACGCAGTATCAGAACCGCTGGGAACGCGCCCTGCTGGAACTGCTGGAAGCCTCCCCCGCGGCGGAGGAACTGCTGGCGGCGGCCTGACCTTGCCACGCGCCTGTCACGAAAGAGTCGCCGTCTCGTAACAAAACTCGTGTCTTGCACGAGCGCATGACCCGCATCGCCATCCTTGCCAGCGCCGCCGCTCTATTCGCCATGCCGAGCCTCGCCCATGCAGGCGACCTTTCCGGCACGGTGAACGATTCCACCGCGCGCCCGGTGGCAGGGGCGCAGGTGACGATCCCGGCGCTGGGCCTCTCCACCATCACCGACGCCAATGGCACCTATCGTTTCGAAGGGCTGGCAGCGGGCGAGCACCGCGTGGCCGTGGAACTTGCCAATGACGAGCGCCAGTTTGCCGAAGCCGAGGTTCCCGAAATGGGCGAGGCGACGCGCAACATCTTCCTCTATTCCAGCGCCTCGCTGGAGCAGGCGCGCAACGGCATCAACCCGGTGGAGGCCATGCTGGCCGAGGCGCTGATGGCGCAGGCGTGGGATGAAGCCCGCCGGATGACCGCGCAGGCCGAAACGCGCGAACCGCTCTCGCTGCCCGATTTCACCGGCTGAGCATCTCCACCGCTTCGATCCGCGCCGCCTGCCCGTGCAGGGTGCCGCTCGCATCGCGCAGGTTCCAGATCGCCGCGTCCACGATGCGAAAGCGCGACCCGTCCGCCGCTACGCGAATGCCGGAGTAACCGGTCACGATGTCCTTCGCTTCCAGCTTGGCGAACATGGCCGCCCGCTCCTCGCGCGCATCCGGCTCGGCGGAAAGGTGCGAGGGGAGGCCGATCATCGTGTCGGCGGATCGCTTGAACAGCGAAAGCGTGCGAGCGTTGGCGTAGAAGAACTCAGGCGGAACCGAGCGATCGTGCGCCAGCACGGCACAGGTCGCGTTCCACAGGGCATCGGCGTCGGCGGCCAGAATCTCGCCCGTCAGCCTGTGATAGCATTCCAGCAGCAGCGCCAGCCGTTCGCCCGCGCTTTCCTGCATCCGTTTGAAATTCGCGCTCGTCACGGGCCGGGAATAGCCCGCTCCATCCACAAGGCAAGCGCGTGACTCCGCGATGGCGCTCGGCTAGATGCTTGCGCCTGTTACCAGTTGGAGGATTCCCCGAATGCGCCGCGCTCTCATCGCCCTATCACTCGCCACCGCGCCCGTTGCCTTGCTGGCGGCATGCTCCCCCACCGCCGAGCAGGCCGAGATCGGCGGCTATGACATGGCCGCGAGCCGCGCGAGCATCGCCGACGTGGAGATGGCGCCCGACACCAGCTACCTCACCGACGAGGAGCGGCAGGTGGTGAACCTGCTGATCGAGGCCAGTGGTTACATGGACGAGATCTACCTGCGCCAGCGCGGCGGCGACCTGCCGGCCCTGCGCGAGGAGATCGAGGCCAGCGGCGATGCGGCCATGCTGGAAATGTTCGATCTGCACTACGGCCCGTGGGACACCGTGGCCGACAACCAGCCCTTCTACGGCGAGAACGACTGGCCCGAGGGCGCGGGCTTCTACCCGGCAGACCTGACGCGCGAGGAATTCGACGCATACTTGGAGGCCAACCCGGACCAGCGCGAAGACCTGATGAGCCCCTACACCGTGGTGAAGCGGGATGGCGAAGGCGGCTTCGTTGCCGTGCCGTACAGCGAGGAATACGCCGAATTCCTCCAGCCTGCCGCCGAACTGCTGCGCGAAGCGGCGAGCATCACCACCAACGAAAGCCTCAAGCGCTTCCTGAACCTGCGCGCCGACAGCTTCCTGTCCGACGACTATTTCGAAAGCGAAATGGCATGGATGGACCTGACCGATACGCCCATCGAAGTCGCGATCGGCCCCTACGAGGTCTATACCGACCGCCTCTACGGCACCAAGACCGCGTTCGAGAGCTTCGTGACGCTGAAGAACCCGGACGAGAGCGCCGCGCTGGATCGCTACGTGGGCTATCTGCGCGACATGGAGGGCAACCTGCCCATCGATCCGCAGTATCACAATTTCGCCCGCGGCTTCGAAAGCCCCATCGCGGTGGCCGACCAGGTCCACGGCGGCGGCGACAACGTGCCGGGCGTGCAGACCATCGCCTTCAACCTGCCCAATGACGAGCGCGTGCGCGAGGCCAAGGGCGCGAAGAAGGTGATCCTCTCCAACGTGCTGGGCGCGAAATTCGATCGCATCCTCGATCCCATCGCCGACGTTGTGTTGGCGCAGGAACAGGCCGCGCTGGTCAGCCGCCGCTACATGCAGCTGTTCACCCTGTTCCACGAACTCAGCCACTCGCTGGGGCCGGGCACGATCACGGTCGACGGGCAGCAGACCACCGTGAACGAGCAGCTGCGCGAGCAGTATTCCGCGCTGGAGGAGAGCAAGGCCGATGTCATGGGCATCTACAACCTGCTCTACATGATGGAGCGCGGCGAACTGCCTGCCGCAGAGCGCAGCGAACTGCTCGCGACCTACGTCGCGGGCCTGTTCCGCTCCATGCGCTTCGGCATCGAGGAAGCCCACGGCAAGGGTGCAGCCGCGCAGTACGGCTACCTGCTGGACTACGGCGCCTACCGCTTCGACGAGGAAAACGGCCACTACGTCATCGACGAGGCCAAGCTTGTCGAAGGCATTACCGAGCTGCTGCGCACCGAACTGATGCTGCAGGCCACCGGCGACTATGAAGGCACCAAGGCTTTCTTCGAGCAGTATGCGCGGCTCGACGAACACGCCGAGGCCGCGATTGCCGGAATGGGCGACATCCCGGTCGATATCCGCCCGATCTATCCCGACAGCGTTTGACGAACAGGGAACATTGCCGTTTCCGGGGGTGTTGGTGGAGAAAGAGCGCAAGTCGCACTCACCACCAGACCCTCGGAGCGATCCCATGAAAGCCTACACCCTCACCGCATATGGTGACGCAAGCAAAGCGCAGATGCGCGAGGTCGAACGCCCGGTACCCGGTCCCGGCGAAGTGCTGGTGCGGGTGCGTGCGGCGGGCCTCAACCCGGTCGACTACAAGATCCGCGACGGCATGCTGAAGCCCATCCTGCGGCTCGACCTGCCCACCACGCTGGGCAACGAACTGGCCGGGATCGTGGAAGCGAACGGCAAGGGCGCGCGCCGCTTCCTGCCCGGCACCCGCGTGATGGCGCGCGTGGGCAAGGAACGGCTGGGCGCGTTTGCCGAATATGCCGTGGTGCGCGAGGAATTCCTCACCGCCATTCCCGAAAGCCTCGATTTCAAGACCGCCGCCGCCATCCCGCTGGCGGGCCTCACCGCTCTCCAGGCGCTGCGCGACGAATTGCAGGTGAAGAGCGGTTTCCGCGTTCTCATCACCGGCGGCGCGGGCGGGGTGGGCACCTTCGCTATCCAGATCGCCAAGCACTTGGGCGCTGAAGTCGTCACCACCGCATCCCAGCGCGGGCGCGACCTGGTGAAGGACATGGGCGCGGACGTGGTGATCGATTACGAGCACGAGAAGTTCGAGGACGTGATCGACCCCGTCGACGGCGCGTTCGACCTGATCGGCGGCGACACCCTGTCGCGCACTTTCGGCGTAGTGAAGAAGGGCGGCCGCGTCGTCTCCATCGCCGGAATGCCCGAACCGCGCACCGCCACGAAGGACTTGGACGGACGCTACGGCCTTGCCGCGATGTTCTGGTTCGCCAGCTTGAAATTCCGCGCCCAGGCGGCGAAAGCGGGCGTCGACTACCGCTATCTGTTCATGCACCCCAGCGGCAGCGAACTCGCCTACCTCGCCGAAATGGCGCACCGCGGCCTGCTGACGCCGGTGATCGACAGCACCTACCCGTTCGACAGGATCGACGAGGCGATGGCCGAACTGGAAGAAGGCCACGCCAAGGGCAAGATCGTGGTGACAAGGGACGGGTGAGGCGGGGCTTGGTCCGCTTCAGGGGGATCGTAGGCGCGAGCGGACATTCTGCTAACGACCCGATAGCGGACATCACAACTCGTGCACGATTTCTGCGATCTCAGGGTCAGTGTGAGTTTTCACCGGGTCATGAGGTGGCGAAGAAGGGTTAGCATACTCCCCAGCGTCAAACGCTTCATAGACCCGAAAAAACAGCTGGGGCCACGGGGGCGGTGATTTCTGCGTCTGTTGAGCGATCATTACCCCGTATAATACATTCACTACTTCGTCGCAGAATGCGAACGAGAAGCGGCCTTCATGATAGCCAAGCGCCAAATGTGCACCAATGAGGTCGTAGAGCGCAGACTGCTTTTCGCCTGTCCGTCCTGACCACGCAATAATATCTTCTTGGGTTGGGGCTTGGCTCTCCCAATCGAGGGCATACCGGCGCTGAATGTCAGAGATGACTGAATGGGCGTCGACCATCGCATTAGAATGCCACGGTCTAAGTCAGCTTTCCACCCACTCCGTGACTGATTTGGCGAGCTAGCGATGCGCCAAGAACGGACCAGCCGCTAGCGACCCGATTGTGGTTGTGGGAAAGAAGCCTAATCTCTGCGAATGTCTTCAAAACACACTGCCTTTTTCTGGCCTACAAACCGGCAAGCTAATTCAAGGCGAATGATGGCCTCGGGTCTGCTCGCTATCACAGGTGTCTGGGCTGTTCCTCCAGAGCACATCGCAGAGTTTGTCTGGCTAGCGATTGCGATTGCTTCGGCCCTGTATTGCTACAGTCTCGTATTTCGCTTGAGAAAGTGCGGCCACGGGCTCGTTTGCCAATCGGGCATTTTCTTTTTTCCATGGGTAATCGATCCGTGTCCGAAATGCGGTAGGGCGCACTTCGATTCCAAGCGTTGACGTCCGCTTTCCACCCAGTTTCGGTCGTTCACACTGTTCGCGGAACTGGACAATAGCTGACGCCAACCCGACCGGCAGAACCAACGGGCATAACTTTCCTACTGCCGGGTGTGCGTGGTCCGGTGGTTTCATCATGTGTAACGACAACCTCTCGACACCTGCCAACCATACCGCGCCGAAAGTGACACTTCGCCGTGCCCAGGGTGACACCTGCATGGCTCAGGGGCACACCTTGCGCGGCAAGGTTACGCATCGGGCACCCAGAGTGACACTCCGGGCGGTTTTTGCCCTTGGACAGTGTTCCATGTGTTCCAGGTTCGCCCGCTCGCGGCTCTGGCCTCGCTGCCACCGGGCGGCTAAGGGGCGGCGCATGGCCAGCCCGCTTCCCATCGACAATGCGCCCATCCGCGTCGCCGCGCTCTATCGCTTCGCCACGTTCGACGATCCCGCTGTGTTGCGCGAACCCTTGCTGGCGGCTTGCCGGGAGGGCGGCGTGCGCGGCACGCTGCTGCTGGCGAAGGAGGGGATCAACGGCACCATCGCGGGCGCTCCCGCAGCCATCGACGCGGTGCTGGATCACGTCCGCTCGCTGCCCGTCTGCGCCGATATCGAGGTGAAGTTCTCGGGCGCCGTCACCATGCCCTTCCACCGGATGAAGGTGCGGCTGAAGCAGGAGATCGTCACCATGGGGCAGGGCGATCTGGACCCGGCCACCAATGCCGGCGTCTATGTCGATCCCGCGGACTGGAACGCGCTGATCGCCGACCCGGACACCATCGTGATCGACACGCGCAACGACTACGAAGTGGCCGTGGGCAAGTTCGAAGGTGCGATCGATCCGAAAACGCCCAGCTTCCGCGACTTTCCCGAATGGTTCCGGGCTGAGCGCGAGCGGCTGCTGGGGGAGGGGAAGCAGCCCAAGGTCGCAATGTACTGCACCGGCGGCATCCGCTGCGAGAAGTCCACCGCCTTCCTGAAGGCCGAGGGGGTGGAGGAAGTCTATCATCTCAACGGCGGCATCCTGAAATACCTCGAAACGGTGCCGGAGGAACTCAGCATGTGGCGCGGCGAGTGCTTCGTGTTCGACCAGCGCGTGACCGTTGGGCACGGCCTTGCGCTGGGCAGCTATGGCCTGTGCTTCGCCTGCCGCCGCCCGGTGAGCGCGCAGGACATGCAATCGGAACACTACGAGGAAGGCGTAAGTTGCCCCGCCTGCTGGGACGAACGCACCGACGAACAGCGCGCGGCCTACCGCGAACGGCAGCGGCAGGAAGAGCTTGCGATGGCAGAGGGGCGTGCCCACGTCGGAGCAGTGCTGCCGAGCCAGCTCGTGAAGGACGATGAACCGGAGCCAGAAAACCATTCCTAACCGCATCCTCTACAGCTTCCGCCGTTGCCCGTACGCCATGCGCGCGCGCCTCGCGCTGGTGGTGAGCGGCACGGCCTGCGAACTGCGCGAGGTTAAGCTGTCGGACAAGCCCGATGCCATGCTTGAAGCCTCGCCAAAGGGCACGGTGCCGGTGCTGGTGCTGCCCGATGGAACGGTGATCGAGGAAAGCATCGAGGTGATGCGCTGGGCGCTTGCCCGCTGCGATCCCGAAGGCTGGCTGGAGCGCGACGATCCGGACCTGATCGCCGAATGCGATGGCCCCTTCAAACACGCGCTCGACCGCTATAAATACCCCAACCGCTACGACGATTGCGACCCGCTCCCCCACCGCGCGCGGGGCTTAGAGTTTTTCGAAAAGCTGGATGCGCGGCTGGCCGAAGGCGGGCAGCTATGCGGCAGCAAGCGCGGCATCTCTGACGCGGCAGTGTTCCCCTTCGTCCGACAGTTCGCCAACCACGACCGCGAGTGGTTCGATGCGGCAGACCTGCCGCATGTCCATCCCTGGCTGGAAGGGCATCTGCAATCGCCGCTGTTCAAGACGGTGATGCAGCGCGAGAAACCGTGGAAGCCCGGACAGGAGCCGGTGGCGCTGGCGCTCTAGTCCAGCTTCATCACCCAGCCGTGGGTGTCTTCCACGGTGCCGCGCTGGATACCGACAAGCTTCTCGCGAATGGTGGTGGTCAGCTGTCCCGGTCCGCCGCTGCCGATGGTGAATTCGCCATCGCGCCCGGCAACCTTGCCCACCGCGGTGACGACCGCAGCCGTGCCGCAGGCGAAGGTTTCCACCAGCTTGCCGCTCTGCGCATCCTCGCGCCACTGGTCGATGGAATACATCTCCTCGGCAACGTCGAGACCTTGCTCGCGCGCCAGCGTGATGATCGAATCGCGGGTTATGCCGGGCAGGATCGTGCCGCCGAGCGGCGGGGTAATCACGCGCCCGTCGTCGAACACGAAGAACAGGTTCATGCCGCCCAGTTCCTCCACCCACTTGTGCTCTGCCGCGTCAAGGAACACCGTCTGGTCGTGCCCCTTCGCAAATGCCTCTCCCGTCGGGACGAGGCTGGCCGCGTAGTTGCCGCCGCACTTGGCAGCGCCGGTGCCGCCGGGTGCGGCGCGGGTGTATTCGCTGATCCACACCGACACGGCCGGCGCGCCGGACTTGAAGTAGTTGCCGGCGGGCGAGAGGATCACGATGAACTTGTACTTCGTCGCCGGACGCACGCCCAGGAAATGCTCGTTGGCGAACATGAAGGGACGGATATAGAGCGAGCCGCCTTCGACGCCTGGAAACCAGTCGGCGTCCTTCTTCACCACCTGCTTCACCGACTCGATGAACACGTCCTCGGGCAATTCGGGCATGGCGAGGCGCTTGGCGCTCTCGTTGAACCGCTTTGCATTCGCCTCCGGCCTGAACAGCGCCATCGTGCCGTCGGCTTGCCTGTAGGCCTTCAGCCCCTCGAAGATTTCCTGCGCGTAGTGCAGCACGCTTGATGCCGGGTGCAGCGGGATCGGTTCGCAAGGGCCAAGGGTGGCGTTGTGCCAGCCTTCACCTTCATCGTAGTCTATCATCACCATGTGATCGGTGAAGACCTTGCCGAAACCGGGATCGGCAATGGCCTGCGCGCGGGTGGCACCGGGGACGGGAGCGGGATGCTGGATATGCTCGAACTTCATGGCACCGGCGATTAGTGGGCGGCGCGGGGAGAGGCAAGTGGGACGTGGCCCGCAGTACCTTCGCTCTCAGGGCGCAATCGCTGCGCCAAGCTGTTCGCGCAACGAAACCAGAATCTCCTCACGCTCGGCATAGGCCTGGAGGAGGTAGCTGTTACGCCCCATGTTGTCGAAGGTCTCGTTGAGGAACTGCTGGTCTGTGCGCATGCGCGCGACATCGCAATCGGGTTGCCACTTGTATGCATCGTTGCTCATGACCGTGAAGAAGGGTGAGTAGTCGCTTTCGGCGGGCACCAGTCGAAGGGTAATCACATCGGAATGACGGCTGTAGAGACGGAACAGCTCGTTTACTCGCTCTTCATGGTTGGCGCGCTGGCGATCGCGGAACAGGATGTAGGATCGCAGCATGCGCCTGATCTCGTCGTTCCGCAGGCGATCGAAGCGTCCGGTACCTATCAGTTCGTCCATGACCGGCAGTTCGTCTGAGGGTTTGCGGTAGACGTGCGAGTAGGCGACCGCTTCGCATTCCATGCCTGTGAGCGGACGGCCCGGCTCCATCGAGAAGATAACCGGTTGCGCGCTATGCAGCGCGTCAACCCTGGTTTGCACTAGGGCGCGTTCGGCGCGCACGGCCTCGAGAAGATCGCCGGTTTCGTCGTGCAGGCGCTCGATGATTGCCTGTTCGTCCAGCCGCTCCCGTCGCGCCTCGTTCCAGTTGGACGCCTGCAACGCGAGAAACACGCCGACCACAACCACGACAAGTTCCGTTGCCGCTGCAAACCAGTCCTGACGGCGCAGACTGTTGCCAAGTCGGCGCAGTAGCATCCTGTTTTGCTTCCCCCCGGTCATGCCCGATCTAGGGAACACCAGCGCAAGACTGACTAGACATAATTGCCTGGCGCGCCCTGTGCCGCGTGTTCTAGGCCCCAAAATGAGAAGGCCAGCTACGCTCGATGCGTAACTGGCCTTCGCATGGTCAGCGGTCAGTTAGACCGCCCACGAAACCTTACTCGGCGAGTAGGAAATTACCGAATATGCTCCGCATGGGTCATCACCGACCTCCCTGCTGAACCATGAGACATCGGATCACCTCCTTTCGCGCTTTTGAGCCAGAACCCTGCCGTATCACCGGGGGCCAAGACCGCGTGGTTTCGCAGGTCTTGAGTGCAGTTGTGAATCACTGAGTCGGCGAACGCAAGGCTTGTATTTTTCTTTTTCACAGTCAGAATAGAGCGCCTGTTCGAGGAGGCCCTGGCGCCCCCGATTTCCTAACCCCTGCAATCCTCGATCACCCGCGTGATCTCCGGCCATGCTGGCGCGTAGACGGGGCTGGTGTCCGCCACGTCCACGGCGAAGCGACCTTTCGAGAAAGCCACCGCGTCGAGCAGCGGATCGCTGGCGGCAAGCTGCGCCACGATCAGCCCGGTGCCGCCGCTCTGCATCGGGCTGGCGGTGAGTCGCCGGTCCTGTGTCTCGGTGCGCACCAGCATTTCCACCTGGCCGCTGGCAGTGCCAGCGCGGGCGATGCTGACGCGGCGCGAAGCGCGCTCGCAGCGGACGATAAGCTGCACGGTATCGGGCGTGCGCCCGGTGCCGAACACGGCCAGCGTGTCCCCGCCTTCTGCGACATAACGCCAGTCTCCCGGCGTCTGCGGCGCGTCCATCCAGTTGTCGAAGCTGGGCGTAACCACCTGCGGCGGGGCTGCTTCGGGCTGGGCCTGAGTCGGCGTAGGCGTCGGCGAAGGCGAGGGCACTGGCGTCGGTTCGGGCGAGGGCGGCACGCAGGCCGAAAGTGCCACCACGCCGAGAATGGCGGAGGTGGCGGCGAGGAGTCGTTTGTTCATCAGCTGCATGCATCCAATACGCGCGAAATCCCCGGATGTGTCGGGAACTGCATCTTTTCTCCGGTGGCATTGGTCAGCGAGACGACCTGCCCGGTGGTGGAGAAGGCATGGAAAATCGCGAGGCCCGGCTCGATCTCGGCGGAAAGTCCGCCTTCGACCGGTGCCATATCGAGCCGCGCGGCTTCGCCGCCAGCGTCCACGCGCCATGCTTCCGGCGTTTGCGAACTGCTGGCGACGTCCAGCGTCACCGTGCCGCTCATCGCGTCGCAGTTGAACGAGAGTGCGGGCGCCGCGCCTTCCTCTCCGAACACGGCGCTGCCGCCTTCGGGCGTTTCGCGCACGTTCCAGGTGCCCACCACCAGCGCTGTGCCGTCTTCAGCGGCGGTGGCCACGGGGGCGGGCGTCAGCACCGGCTCGGGCACGGCCGCTTCCTCTGCGGGAGCGGCATCGTCGCTGTTGTTGCAGGCAGCCAGTGCGAGGGTGGCGAGGGGCAGGGTGAGAACATGGGCAAACTTCATCGCGGCGGTTCCTTCTGGACGGTTGGCCATGGTCGGCTCTATCGACTTCCCCATGAGTGAGCGCAAGCCGTCCCGTAACCGAATTGACACATTGCTGGTGGAGCGCGGTGAGGCCGAGAGCCGTACCCGCGCGCAGGCGCTGATCATGGCGGGGCTGGTGTTCGCAGGGCCGCCGGGCAAGCTCAGCCGGATCGACAAGTCCGGGCAACAAGTGCCTGATAGCTGGGCAGTCGAAGTGCGCGGGCGCGACCATCCCTGGGTCGGGCGCGGCGGGATGAAGCTGGATCATGCGATCAAGCACTTCGGCCTCGATCCCACGGGCGCGGTGGCGATGGATATCGGCAGCTCCACCGGCGGCTTTACCGAAGTGCTGCTGCACCACGGCGCCGCCCACGTCTTCGCGGTGGACGTGGGCACTAACCAACTCGCCTGGAAGCTGCGGCAGGACGAGCGCATCACCGTGCTGGAACAGACCAACGCCCGCGCCCTGACGCCGGAAATCATCGACCGGCCCTGCAACTGGGTTGTCTGCGACGCCAGCTTCATCGGCCTTGCCAAGGTGCTGGAAGTACCGCTGGCGCTGGCCGCGCCGCGATGCCAGCTTGTCGCTCTCATCAAGCCGCAGTTCGAAGTCGCCAAGGGCGAGGTGGGCAAGGGTGGCATCGTGCGCGACCCGGCGCTGCACCAACGCGTGTGCGACGAGGTGCGCGCATGGCTGGAAAGCGGCGGCTGGCGCATACAGGGAATTATCGAGAGTCCCATAACGGGAACGGAGGGTAACGTGGAGTACCTCGTCTCCGCCTTGCGTGATAGCTGACCGCCCGTCAGATTGACGCAACGAATCAGGGAGAGACCGATAACGATGAACCGTCTTGCGTCCCCGTCGCAATTGCGCGCCAGCCTGATCCGCTGGGCCCTGTTCATCGTGCCCACGGTGATGCTGCTGGGCTTCCTCTCCGGCCAGGTTAGCGGCAGCAGTGCCGACAGCCCGTGGTTCCAGTCGCTGGAAAAGCCCGCGCTTTTTCCGCCGCCCGCCACTTTCGGCATCGTATGGACCGTGCTCTACATCATGATGGGCCTCGCCTTCGCGATGGTCTGCGCAGCCTGGGGTTCGCGCCTGCGGAGATGGGCGATCATTGCCTTCATCGTGCAGCTTGCCATCAACCTTGCGTGGTCGCCGACGTTCTTCGCGGCCCGCCAGATAGAGCAAGCACTGTGGGTGATCGTGGCGCTCGACGTGGCGCTGATCGGCACCGTCGTGCTGTTTTTCAAGGTGCGCAAGTGGGCAGGCGTGCTGCTGCTGCCCTACCTCGCATGGGCGCTGTTCGCGACGGTGCTGAACTGGCAGTTCCTCGAAGCCAATCCCGAGGCGGGGCAGGAGGAGGGATCAGGCGCAGTCCAGAGGATGGAATTGTAGGTTGCCATCGCGCGCGGCTGGTCCCAAATATACGTCATGCAGAGCCAGAACCCCCTGATCGCCGACTTCGTCAAACTCGCCAACAGTGCGGCTGGCACCTTTGCCGGCATGAGCAGGGAAGCCCGCGATGCCGGGCGCGAGAAGCTGAAGGAAGCGATGGGCGGCCTCGATCTCGTCAGCCGCGAGGAATTCGACGCGGTGAAGGACATGGCGGCCATGGCCCGCGAAAGGGTTGACGTACTCGAAGCCAAGATCGCCGCACTCGAAGCGAAGCTGGCCGATAAGGGCTGATCGCCCGATCGGACGCTTTTCCTTTACAAGGATTTGTGCTGTTTTCGGCCTTTCTGGAGAGAAGGGTCCGAATTCATGCGTTTTGTCGCCAACCTGCTACTCGCCACCACCGCCATAGCCACGCCCGCCACCGCGCAGGACACCGCGGTCGGCGGCCAGTCCGGCCCGGACATGAGCATCGAGGCGATGGAGCCTGACGATACCGCCGTCAACATCGGCCTTGCCGGTGAACAGCCGGTCGACATTGCCCGCTACCTGCTGGCGAGCGGCGCGGGCGGGGCAAGGCTCTCTCCCGATGGCGAGCTGGTGGCTTTTTCCTCCAGCGTCACCGGTCAGCCAGAGGTGTGGATCGTGCCTGTCACCGGCGGCCAGCCTCGCCAGCTGACGTTCCGCACCAACCCCAGCGAGTTTCACTGGACTCCGGACGGCAGCGGCCTGCTCTATTCGGCGGACCGCAACGGCAACGAACAGCCCGGCTATTTCTGGATCAGCCGCGACGGGACGCAGGAACGCGAAATCCTGCCTGCGGCGGAGGGCGATTTCCGCCGCTTCGGCGGGTTCGCCGACGATGGCAGCTTCGTCTTTTCCTCCACCGTCCGCAACGGTCGCGACTTCGATATCTGGCGCGCCGATCTTAACGGCAATGCCGAACTGATTTACGAGGGCACCTTCGGCTACTACGCGCAGAGCCTCTCGCCCGATGGCCGTTATGCCGTGGTGACCGAAGGCGTGGGCGAGGATGCCGACAACCTCTACCTGCTCGATCTCGAAAGCCGCGAGCTCACCACGATCAGCGCCCCGCCGCTGGAGGACCGGGCCAGCCATTCGCTGGACGGGTTTGAATGGCTGGACGATTCCTCTGCTTTCATCTTCTCCAGCAATGCAGGCCGCGAATACGGGGCTAGCCAGACCTATTTCGTCAATGAAAGCAGGCTTGCCCCGATGGAGGCTTTTGAAGGGGATATCGGCGATGTCGCCTTGTGCGAAGGATCGCGCCCCGGCTTGGCCTACACGGTAAGCCGCGACGGATTCGAAACGCTGATGTTCGCCGATGGCGACAGCGGAGCGCCGCTGACTGGCCAGCTGCCGGAAGGCAACTTTTCGCTCGATTGCGCGGGCGGCACCCTCATGGTGGGCGTCAGCGGGTGGAACACGCCGGGCGATATCTACACGGTCGATCCCGCCACCGGAGCGGCACGACAGGTCTATTCGTCGACCATGGCAGGCCTCGATCCCGAAAGCCTCGTGCGCCCGCAGGTGGTTCGCTACCAGGCGCGCGACAGGTTGGAACTGCAAGGGATGCTTTACCTGCCCGAGGGGGCTGGCACGGGCGAGGACGCGCCGCCCGTCGTCTTCAGCGTTCACGGTGGCCCCAGCGGCCAGTCCGGCCCGACGTGGGACCCTGTCACGCAGTATCACGTGGCGCGCGGTGTCGCCGTGTTCGAGCCGAACGTGCGCGGATCCACCGGCCTTGGACGCACCTACTCCACGCTCGACGACCGCGAGGCGCGCCTCGATTCGGTCCGCGACCTCGTGGACCTGCTGGCGGCGCTCGATAATGACGGCCTTGTCGACGGAGAGCGCGCGGCGGTGATGGGCGGTTCCTACGGCGGGTATATGGTCAACGCCGTGCTGGCCGACTATCCCGATGCCTTTGCCGCCGGTGTCTCGCTGTTCGGCGTTGGCAACTGGATCACCGCGCTGGAAGTCGCCTCTCCCGGCCTCAAGGCTAGCGACCGGATCGAATACGGAGACATTACCGAAGACCGCTGGCGCGAATTCTACGGCGAGATCAGCCCCGTCTTCCGCGCCGACCAGATCCGCGTGCCGGTGCTCTACTCGCATGGCGCGATGGACCCGCGCATCGACATTTCCGAAACCGAGATCATGGTGAAGGCCCTGCGCGAGAACGGCGTTCGCGCCGATTTCGTGCGCATCCCCGACGAGGGACACGGCTGGCGCAAGTTGTCGAACCGGCTCTACTATTTCCGCAAGCAGGCCGAATTCCTCGAGGATGTTCTTGGGGAGGACGGCGCGGGCGACTAGGGGCAGCGGATGCACCTCCGCGCGCCCGCCATCCTCGTTGCCGCCCGCCAGCACGGCGAGACGGCCGTCGTGGCGCGGTTCTTTACAGAGGAATTTGGCATTGTCGCTGGCTACGTCGCGGGCGGGCGCGGGCGGACGCTGCGGCCCGTGATGATCCCCGGCAATCTGGTGGACCTGCAACTCAGCGCCCGCTCGGCCAGCCAGCTGCCGTTTGCCAAGGTGGAACTGACCGAGAGCCGCGGGCCGTGGCTGGCCGAGCCGCTGCCTGCCGCGGCCATCGGCTGGATCACCGCGCTCACCGCCTCCGCCCTGCCGGAGCGGGAGCCATATCCCCCGCTTTTCAGCGCCCTGGAAGGCACGCTTTCCGCCATCTGTCACGCGCCCAGCGCGCGCGGCTGGGCGAGCGCGCTGGTGGGCTACGAAGTGCTGTTGTTGCGCGAACTGGGCTATGGCGGCGCGGGGGAGCGGCCGCAGGGCGACATGGCACAGGTGCTGGAGGCTATGGACGCGCTCGGCCCCGCGCTCGATCACTACCTGCTTGCCGACAGGCGTGCAGACGTTATGGCGGCGCGAAATCGCTTGAGAGAATTGCTGGGACGGATTGCCTGACATGAAAATTGCCCTTCTTGCCGGTGACGGTATCGGCCCTGAAATCATGGCGCAGGCGCGCCGCGTGCTTGATGCGCTGGACCTGCCGGGTCTCGACCTTGCCGAAGCCGACGTTGGCGGCGCGGCCTATCGCAAGCACGGCCACCCGCTCCCCGACGAGACGCTGGCCATTGCCCGCGATGCCGATGCCGTGCTGTTCGGCGCGGTCGGCGATCCCGAGTGCGACAACCTGGAGCGACACCTGCGCCCGGAACAGGCGATCCTCGGCCTGCGCTCCAACCTCGGCCTGTTCGCCAACCTGCGCCCCGCCACGATGTTTCCGGGGCTGGAGGACATGTCCGGCCTGAAACCCGAAATCGCCCGCGAGATCGACGTGCTGATCGTGCGCGAGCTGAACGGCGATGTGTATTTCGGCGAGAAAGCCATGCGCGTGCTGGATGACGGCAGGCGGCAGGGCTACGATTTCATGTCCTACGCCGAGGACGAGGTGCGCCGCATTGCCCACGTCGCTTTCCGCGCGGCGCAGGGAAGGGGCGGCAAGCTGTGCAGCGTGGACAAGGCCAACGTGCTGGAAACCAGCCAGCTCTGGCGCGACGTGGTGATCGAGACGCATGCGGACTATCCCGATGTCGAGCTGACCCACATGTATGTCGACAACGCCGCCATGCAGATGGTGCGCAACCCCGGCCAGTTTGACGTGATCGTGACCGGCAACCTGTTCGGCGATATCCTGTCCGACCAGGCGAGCATGTGCGTCGGCTCCATCGGCCTGCTTGCCAGCGCATCGCTGGGCGAGAGGCAGACCCAATATGGCACCTTCGGCATGTACGAACCGATCCACGGTTCCGCGCCCGATATTGCCGGGCAGGGCAAGGCCAACCCGATGGCCATGATCCTCAGCCTCGCCATGCTGCTGCGCCATTCTTTGGGACTGGACAACAAGGCTGCGCAGGTGGAGGCGGCAGTGGCCAAGGCGCTGGACGACGGCGTGCTGGGCGGCGACCTTGGCGGCACGGCGGGAACTTCCGAGATCGGCGATGCGGTGCTCGCACGCCTCTGAGCCAAATCGGTCCCGCAGTAACCTTATGGTTAACAATTTGCCGTAACGCGGGCACATGAAGATGGTGACCGAGCAATTCCAGCAGCAGATCGAGACCGCCGCCCGGCTGGCGAAGGCCAGTACCTCGCGCCCGCTTGAACTTGCGGTCGTGCTGCCGACGCTGAACGAGCGGGGCAATATCGCCCCGATGGTGGAGCGGCTGGAAAAGGCCCTTGGCCCGTCTGGCTGGGAAGCGGTTTTCGTCGATGACAATTCGCACGACGGCACAGCGGAGGAAGCGCGCCGCATCGGCCAGACCGATCCGCGCATCCGCGTTATCCAGCGCATCGGCAGGCGCGGCCTCGCCAGCGCCGCGATCGAGGGCATGTGCGCAACCGCCGCGCCTTTCGTCGCCGTAATGGACGCCGATCACCAGCACGACCCTGCTCTGCTGAACGAAATGCTGGAAGCGGTGAAGTCGGGGGAATACGATCTCGCCTATGCCAGCCGCTTCGCCGTTGGCGGCAATGCCGACGGCCTGTCGAGCAAGGGCCGGGAGACGGGCAGCCGCCTCGCCAACGCGCTCGCTCGCAAGCTGACCGGCACCGAACTGACCGACGCGATGAGCGGCTTTTTCCTCCTGCGCACCGAGCAGTTGCGCAAGCAGGCAGCGGGCCTTTCGGGCATCGGTTTCAAGATCATGCTGGATATCCTCGCGACCGCCCAGCCACGGCTGAAAGTAAAGGAATTCCCGTTGAAATTCGCCGAACGCCTGAGTGGAGAGAGCAAGCTGGACAACGGCGTGGTCGTGGATTTCGTCGCCGGACTGCTCGATCGCTACCTCGGTCGCTGGATCCCCGTCCGCTTCGCCCTGTTCGGCATGGTCGGCGGGCTGGGCGTATTCGTGCACATGGCCGTCCTCGCGGTGCTCTACTGGCCGGACGAGATCGGCTTCGGCTGGGCGCAGGCGATTGCCACGATGGTGGCGATGACGTTCAACTTCTGGCTCAACAACCAGCTCACCTACCGCGACAAGAAGCTTGGCGGGCCGAGCGATATGTTCTGGGGTTGGGTGAAGTTCTGCGGGGCCTGCGCGGTAGGCGCCTTTGCCAACGTGGCCGTCGCCACCGTGCTGAACGACGAGGGGCTGGTCTGGTGGGCCGCCGCGCTTGTCGGCGTGGCGATCGCATCGGTCTGGAACTATGCGCTATCGAGCAAGTTCGTCTGGGGCCGTTTCCGCTAGGATTGGCCCGCGCGCATCAAGTCATTTTGTTGCCAGAACGTATGCGAGAAAGCTTAGTCCCAAGCAATAAATGTGAACACTTTGTTGCGTGAAGAAAAGGCCGGAGCAGGTTTAACCATATACTTGGCCATTCCTTGCTTAACACCGGGTTTCACTGTATCTTTTGCAGTGCAACAAGAGGGAATCAGTGGCCTTGGCCAAGTCTATCGAAGCCTACGTCGACAATCGGGGTCATCTGCACATGACGCCGAAGAGCGCGGTGATCGGCGATATTGCCGCCGCGCTCGGCCGCGTGGGTGACGAAGGTGGCCTGACCGAGGGCGTTGCCCGGCTGATCCTGGAAAAGCGCGCGGAGATCGAGCAGGCCTTTGCCGATCTCGACACGATGGACGAACGCGAGCCTGTGCGTATTGACCAGAGCGAGGCCGGCACCGTCGAAGTGTTCGACCTCGAAGACCGCCGCAAGAAGGGCTAGCGCCAGCCTTCGGTCCAAGCCCATTTCAGGAAGTCCTGCGGGTCTTCCAGCGGGGCCGCTGTCAGGATTGGGAACCAGTAGAGGAAGAACCCCAGCGCGCCCAGCGTCAGCACCGCCGGGACGAGCCGCTCGCCACGCTGCCAAAGGCGTTCCACGCCCAGCGCCAGCGCTGCGCTGACCGCCATTCCGGCGAGGAAATAGTGGAAATAGAACTGCACCGCCTTGGGTGCGACGATCCACAGGCCGAGGCTCGCCACGTAAACCACCACCAGCGCAATGCAGTCCCATCGCGAAGCTTCGGCGCGGCTGACCCAGGCGGTCCACGCGCACCACGCCATCGCGATCAGGCCGAACCACATCGTCACCGGGTTGCCGATCAGCATGACGCCGCGCATCGCGCCGTCCACCGGTTCGTAGAGATACCAGATCGCCCGGCGGTTTATCACCCAGTCCCACCACTGGCTCTGGTAGGGGTGGGCCTCTGGCACCTGCGTTTGCAGGGCCAGCATGTGTCGGTGCAGTTCGACCAGGCCGGAGGGATCGCCGCCCGGCGTGCTCCAGTAGAGGAACGGCCAGAACGACGCGGCATAGACCAGCAGCGGCACGAGGCCGAGCCACACGCCCGCTTCCCACAGCGTCATCCCCCGGACGGGCGCGCCGCGTGCCGACATCACCAGCCGTCGCCGCCCCGCTGTCCAGCGCGCGGCGAGGAAGGCGAGGCCGGGCAGCACTGCGAGCGGGATGGCGTTCCATTTGGATGCCATAGCGCAGCCCAGCGCCACCCCGGCGATCGCGAGGCGCCAGCGGGCGGTCTCGTTCTCTCGCAAGGCCCCTGCAAACATCCACGCCGCCAGCATCAGGAAGGCGACCATGAACACGTCCAGCATGGCGATGCGCGCATGGATGAAGAGGACGAAGTTGGTGGCGACGAACAGCCCGGTCAGCACGCTGGCCGCTCGCGAACAACCGGCAAACCACATCGCGCGCATCGATGCGAACAGCGCCAGTGTGCCCGCCACCACGCTGAAGATGCGCCAGCCGAAAGGCTCGTCCCCGAACAGGGCGATGCCGGCGGCGATGATCTGCTTCGCCAGCGGCGGATGCTCGACATTGGTGGCCTGCGCCAGTTCCAGTACGGCGCGGGCGGCGGGCAGGTAGTGCACCTCGTCGAAATAGGGCGTGGTCGGAATGCCGAGCCGCACGAGGCAGGCGAGCAGGAAGGCCAGCGCTATCGCGCCGTTCCAGAAGATCGGATCTCGGGGATGGCTGGGCACGGCGCTCATTGCTTCGGAGGGTTAATGACCCATTCCGCCAAGAGCAATTGGCAAATGGCTGCTGTCCCCCTAAACGCACAGCCGCAATGAAAAAGACGACCGGAACAGACCCCGCCATCACCGCCAAGTGGCGTCCCGCGACGCAGGCCGTGCGCGCCGGCACGCACCGCAGCGAGCATGGCGAGACGAGCGAGGCGCTCTACCTCACCAGCGGCTTCACCTTCGACAGCGCGCAGGAAGTGGCCGCGCGTTTCGCGGGCGAGGCGCAGGGGATGCAGTACTCGCGCTTCAAGAACCCCACGGTGGAGATGCTGCAAAGCCGCATCGCCGCGATGGAGGGGGCGGAGGCGTGCCTGGTGCAGGCAAGCGGCATGGCCGCGATGACGAGTTCGCTCCTGTGCATGCTTTCCGCGGGCGATCACGTGGTGGCGGGCCGCGCGGCCTTCGGTTCGTGTCGGTGGATCCTCGACAACGTGCTGAACCGTTTCGGCATCACCCACACTGCGATCGACGGGACGGACAACGCCGCCTGGGAAGCCGCCGTGCAGCCCAACACCAAGGCGTTCTTCTTCGAAACGCCGGCCAATCCGACGATGGACCTGGTGGATCTGGAATTCGTCTGCGGCCTCGCGAAGTCGAAGGGTATCACCACCATCGTCGACAATGCCTTTGCCACGCCCATCCTCCAGCGCCCGATGGATTTCGGCGCGGACGTGGTGGCCTATTCGGCAACCAAGCTGATGGACGGGCAGGGCCGCGTTATGGCGGGCGCGGTGTGCGCAAGCCGGGAATGGATCGAGGAGAAGCTCTCCCCGTTCCAGCGCAACACCGGGCCAATCTGCGCGCCGTTCAACGCCTGGGTGGTGATGAAGGGGCTGGAAACCCTGCCGCTGCGCGCGCCTGCACAAAGCGCCAATGCGCTGCAGGTGGCACAATTCATTGAAGATCGCGGCCTGCGCGTGCTGCATCCGTGGCTCCCCAGCCACCCGCAGCACGAACTGGCCAGGCGCCAGATGGTGGCGGCAGGTCCGATCTTCGCTTTCTTCGCGCCCGGTTCGGGAGATCAGGCGAAGGAAAAGGCCATGGCCATCTGCAACGCGCTGGAGCTGGTCGATATCTCCAACAACATCGGCGATGCGAAAAGCCTGATGTGCCACCCGGCCACCACCACGCATCACAACATGGGCGCAGAAGGGCGCGCAGCCGCAGGTATCGAGGACGGGATGCTGCGGATCAACGTGGGACTGGAAGATCCGCTGGACCTGATCGAGGATATCGGTCAGGCGCTCGACAAGGCTGGGGTTTAGTTCGGGGGTTTAGGACGAAAGTCCCCTTGTAGCGACCTGCAAAGGCGCTACCTTGTGGGCGTAATGACTGACTCCGCCCTCTCCTCGCTTTTCCAGCACACGGCCATCACGGCGGGCATTACCGTTCGCGTCGCCGTCAGCTTCATGCCGGAGCAGTCGCGCGTGGGCGCGGGCCGCTGGTTCTGGGTCTATCACATCCGCATCGAGAACGGCAGGGACGAGACCGTGCAGCTCAAGAGCCGCCACTGGCGCATTACCGACTCGAACGGCATGGTGAACATCGTCGACGGCGAGGGCGTGGTGGGGGAAACCCCGGTGCTGGCCCCCGGCGAAACGCACGATTACGTGTCCGGCTGCGAACTGGCGACCAACATGGGCGCGATGGAAGGACATTACACCTTCATCCACACAGACGGTTCGCAGTTCGAAGTCGCGATCCCGTACTTCCCGCTCGCTGCGCCTGCGGATAGCAGTGTGTAGCTTGTTTTTCGATTGCGCCTCCGCGCAATCGTCCTCGCTAGACGCGCTCCGCTACGCTGCGCGCCCGCTGCGGGCGGGCGTTCGCCCTTGCGACGCGCTAGTCGCGCGCCGTACCTCGAAAAACCTCTGACCGCTGGAGCTGGCTCGGTCTGCGACTAGCAGACCGCAAGCCCGAACGGGCGCCCGCAGGTGCCGCGCAGTCCGTAGGACGGAGCGAATAGCACCGAGGACGATCCGGCGGAGGCCGGATCGAAAAACAAACAATCCCGCGAACTCCTTACCTCACCCTGCTCGGCGCCACGATCACCGCGTTGGCCAGCAGCATGTCCAGCCCGTCCATGTAGCCGCGCACGGTCGGATCGTGGGCGAAGCCGATGGCTAGGCCGCGGCCGCTGGGCTGGGCGAGCATGTAGGGCTTGAACGCCATCTGGCGGCGGTTCTCGTCCCACACGTAGCCCGACGCGACGAGTTCGTCGGCCGCGGCATAGCGGACCACGTTCACCCCGTCCGTCAGGCTGAGCGGGGTAAGGATCAGCGAGCCGTCGGCGAACACCGTGGGGGCGCTGCCGTCATACCCTGCGGCGAGGAAGTTCTCCGGGTCCACTTCGGTGTTGAGCAGCGCGCCCGGCAGCGTGTCCGGGCGGCGCGTTGGGTCGGCGATGGCGTTGCGGTAGTCGTCCACGCTCTCGATCGCGGTGCCGGGAGCGGTTTCGCCCTCGGCCTCCTCCTCTTCCGGGTCGCCGCCCAGCACGGTTTCCGCGCGGGTGGAGAACAGGGCGTCGTCGCCGCCGGCAAAACTGCCAAGCGCGCCGCCGAAAGCCACCAGCACGCCGCCGTCGCTGACATAGTCGGCAAGGGCCGAGCGGGCGGCGGAAGGCAGGTCATAGCTGTCCGCCACCACGATCACGTCCCAGTCGGAAAGGTCGGCGCGGGCGATGGAGCCGCTGCGGATGGGCGCGACCGGCAGGCCGAAGCGCTGCTCTATCACGTAGCGGGCCGAGCCTGTGGAAAGCGGCGAGACGCCGTCGTCCCACACCATCGCGATGGTGGGCGCGGAAAGGCGCACGAAGCTGTCGCTGCCAAGGTTCGGACCGGTGTCCACCCAGCCCGATTCAAGCGCCACGGTCTCGGCCCCGATTGCGTTCGCCAGCGTCAGGAGGCCGTCCAGAGAGCCATCATTGTCGGCCAGCGTGAAGACCACGGTGCCGCGCGGAAAATCCCGCCCGCCGACGGCAAAGGCGGTGTCGGTTGACCGGCCCACGATGCCTGCCTTCATCGCTTCGCCCACCAGCCGCACCTGGCCGCTGTCGGTCCACGGCACGGCGACGCCGAAGGCACCCGGCGCGCTGGCGAGGGCGGGGATGGGGCTGTCCGCCACCACCGCAGTTCCGGCAGACGCGCTGGAACACTGCGCCACGTCCAGTCCGCTCATCTGCCCGACGGACCATGCGGTCGTGTCGTAGATTTCGTGCGGCAGATCGATGGCGCGGCGGTCCTCCTGCCCCTCGATGAAGTCGGCGGGCAGGGCGATATCCTCGTCCAGCAGGCTGCGGATCAGCCGCGCGGTGGGCTGGCGCATCGATACAGAGAGGTAGCCTTGCGGGTAGGAGCGGCCGCAGGCGCTTGCGGGGCCGTTCACGCGGCCCACGGCAATGCCCTGGTGCGCCAGCCTGCGGGCCAGCGCCTCGGCGTTCCAGCGGCGATCCGCCAGGTCGATCACGAACCAGCCGCTTCCTGCCGCCCCATCAGCCGCGCTGCGGCGGTAGCTGGCATAGTCGGCAAGGAACATCGACGGGTTGCGGGCCACGGTTTCCGCCGTTGCCAGCGTGGTGACGAAGTGGTTGCGCACGCCTTCCGCGTAGGTCAGCAATTCGCCGTTGCGGCGTTCCCATACGAGGCCGCGCGAGCTCGCCTGCTCGAACGTCATGGCGATGGAGCCGTTCAGCGTCGGCCAGGTGTCGCCGTAGCCGGGGTAGAACGCGTCGAACACCTCGCGGGTAAAATAGGGCACGCCCAGCCGGTCCAGCCAGCTTGCGATATTGCGGCCCAGAACCACCTGCTTCTGCCGCTGGTCGGCGGTGATGTAGGGGTTGAAGGGATCGGCGCTGGGCGGGAAGAAGTAGGTCTCGTCGCCGCCCATCTCGTGCGCGTCAACCAGCACCACGGGCTGCCAGTCGCGCACGGCGGCGATTTTGCCCTGCGTTTCGGGCTGGGTCAGCGCGAACCAGTCACGGTTGAGGTCGAACAGGTAGTGGTTGAACCGCCCGCCGGGCCACGGTTCGTCATGGCCTGCCGTTGCGCGGTTGGGGGAGGGGGCGATGCCCAGCTGCTGGTAATAGCTGTTCGTGAAACGCGCACGCCCGTCCGGGTTTTGCATCGGGTCGATGATGACGACGGTTTGGGAAAGGATCGTCTCGACCAGTTCGTCGCCCTGTGCTGCCAGCAGGTGATAGGCCAGCGCCAGCGCCGCATCCGAACTGCTGATCTCGTTGCCGTGCACGCCGTAGCTGAGCCACGTCACCGGAACGCTGTCCGGCCCCGGCGCGCCGCCACTGGCAATACGCTGCATGTCGGCCTGGATCGCGTCGATCCGCGCCATGTTCTCCCGGCTGGAGATGACCGCGTAGACGAGCGGGCGGCCTTCCCAGCTGGTGGCATATTGCACCAGCCGCATCCTGTCGGGCGCGGCTTCGGCCAGTTCTTCCATGTAGCCTGTCACCACGTCGGGCCGGGTGATCTGCTCTCCCGAACGGTGCCCCGCCACCTGTTCCAGCGTGGGAATGTCGGCATCGAACGTGCCTTCGAGGAAGCTCTGCGCAGAGGCAGGCGCGGCAGGCATCAGTGCGGCGGCTAAGAGGCCGAGCAAGTGGCGGATCATGATAACTCCCGGAAATCCCTGATGCGGGAGCATTGTGACCAAGCACGTCCCCGGTCAAGCCGCTTGCGGCGCACTGTCACCATGGCTTAGAGGCAGCTTCACCGATGAAACGCACACACCTGCCCCTGAACGCCCTGCGCGTTTTCGATGCCGCTGCCCGGCACCTGTCGTTCACCCGCGCGGCGGACGAGCTTGCGGTGACGCCGGCGGCCGTCGGCCAGCAGATCCGCGCGCTGGAAGATGTGCTGGGGGTGGTCCTGTTCCGCCGCACGTCGAAGGGGCTGGAACTGACGGACGAGGCCGAGGCCGGTCTCGATTCGCTGCGTGACGGATTCCTGAAGTTCGAGGAAAGCGTGCAGGCGATGCAGGCGGGGCAAAGCTCCTCCAACTACGCGATAGCCTGCCCGCGCGAATTCTTTGCCCAGTGGCTCGCCCCGCGGCTGGCGGCTTTCCGCAAGGCCAACCCGGAAATCACCGTGCAGCTGACAGCAGATGAGAACGCCGACTTCACCGAGGCCAATCTCGACCTTGCCATCCGGCTGGTGGAAGGGCCGGGCGAACTCGAAGGCGCGCAACTGGTAAACGGCTGCAAGGTCATGGTGGCAGCACCGGGCGCGCCCGATGCGTGGATCAGCTGGCCCACCTACGAAGCGCCCGAAGGCGCTGAGGTCGCGCTGCAAGTCGGCAATGCCGGACAGGTTTTGTCCTCCGCCATCGCCGGGATCGGCCGCGCCTGGTTGCCCCTGCCGCTGGTGGAGGAAGCCCTGGCCGACGGCAGGCTGGAAGCCTTGCAGGAACAGGAAGACTGCCGCCGCGCCTACTGGCTGGTCGCCCCGCGTCCCCAGTGGCGGCAGAAGAAAGTTAAGGCGCTCGTGGAGTTTCTGACGGGCGGCTGAGCGCGCCGCTTGGGAAGCGGGTCATTCGCCGCCGCCAGCGTAATTTGCTGCTACTGCGCCTTCCGTGCATTCGCGGATTGACTGATCGCGCGGTTTAACAGCGATTGGGATATGAGAGGGCGGATCACCAGCGCGACGATGTCGATCAGTATGTGCGCGGCCATCGGTTTCACAATGGAGCCGCTCGACAGGTAGAGCCATGCCATCAATGCGCCCACTCCGGTGGTTGCCAGCACGCCTTTCCAGCCCTGATACCAGTGCGCAATCCCGAAGGCGGCCGTCGAAATAACGAGAGAGGCGGAGACGCTGCCGGTCGCTTCCAGCGCCAGCAAGGGCAGCGCGGCGCGGTAGAAAATTTCTTCGCTGATACCGGCGTTCACCGCCAGCGGAATGCACCAGGCCAGCTCCTTTCGGTTGCGCGGCAGAAGGGCCTCTATGTCTCCGGTCACAGGCTGGCTCGCTTTCTTCAAGCGGTACCGCCAGACGATCGCCGAGATAGTAAGGCCCAGGGCTATGCCAGCCGCCATGCCAAGGGACTTTTCGAGGCTGGAGCTTTCCGATGATGGTTCGGGCAAGACGCGTTCGATAGATCCTGCGAATTCGGCGGGCAGAATCCACAGGGCATCGAGCTTTCCAAGGGCAAGCAAGATCGCCACGCCGCCGATGCCGAACAGCACGAATGGCACGAGCGTCCACTGGCGATAGAAGCGGATGCGATGGGCGCTGTCGTCCAGCTGCCTGAAAGCTGCGTAGTCGTGCGAATCCCGCCAGGACATCCACGTCAGACCGGCAAGGGCGGCCAACAGAACAAGGCTTGCGGGATGGTTCATGCGGCTCTCCACTTTCCAAAATGGAAAGTTGATATCCTCGAGTTTCCAATCTGGCAAGTGATAGTTTTCCATTCTGGAAAGTCGCGGGGGCGCGGTGGCGAAGGAGCAGGCCCCGGCGTGTTGTAGGCCGGTCATCCGCCCGCCGTGCGGCTTCGCGCAATGGCATAGCGATTCCGCGCGGCGCTGCTATGGCTCCTCGCATGACTGCCACGCCCATTCTCACCACGCCGCGCTTCACCTGCCGCCCCCTGCAACAGGGGGACGAGCGCGCCCTGTGGCCAGCGTTCTCCAGCGACGATGCCATGCGGTACTGGGGCCGCGGCCCGTTCGACGATCGCGACGAATTTCGCGACTACCTGTTCGACAAGGGCGGCACCTGGGGCGGACGCACCTGGGTGTGCGAGCCGAGAGAAGGCGGCGCCCCCGTATTCCGCATGGTCGCCAGCAGCGACGTGGAGCAGGTGGCGGAGATCGGCTACATCCTCGTGCCCGGTAACGAGGGGCGGGGCATCGCGCGCGAGTGCCTCACAGCCCTCATCTCCCACCTTTTCCGCACAGAGGGCTATCACCGCATCTTCGCCGACGTCGACCCGCGCAATATTCGCTCCAACGCGCTGCTGGAGCGGCTGGGCTTCACGCGCGAGGGGCACCTGCGGCACACGATGAAGACTCACATCGGCTGGTGCGACACCTCGCTCTGGGGCCTGCTGAGCGACGAATGGAACGAGCCATAGGGGCGGAAAACTTCGATTAAGCTTTGACGGTTTATCGTGGATATGCTGCCTGATCGGCAACACCCGGAAACGGGCCACAAGGGGGAACATTCTCGATGCTGAAGACCATTCGCCACGCTGCCTTGATTGCAGGTGCGGCACTTATCGCCACGACCGCACAGGCGCAGGTGCGCGACCTTGACGGTGAGCAGAGCGACGTGCGCGTGTTCCAGGGCCGCGTTGCCGGGGAGGCCGCGGTTTTCACCCTCACGCTGCCCGCCGATACCGGGCTGCAGGTGGACGCGATTGCGACGGGCGATCTCGACCCCGTGCTGCGGGTGAAGGACGCGAGCGGCGAACTGTTGGCCGAGAACGACGACTTCGGCGACGAGTTGAATTCCCGCGTGATGATCGGCGCGAGCGACCGTAGCCGCCGCCTCACCATCGAGGTCGACAGCTTCGACGCCGATTGGGCGGAGGAGGGCGAAAGCTACGGCGGCACGTTCGACCTGCGCCTCGCCACCAGCGACTATGTGGACGTCGGCACCAGGGCCGTCTCCTACGGCGCGCGCGAAACCGGCACCCTGATGGGCGGAGAACACCTCTTCACGATCCGCGGCAAGGCCGGGGAATCGGTAGAAGTGGCGCTGATCGCCACCGACGACAGCCTCGATCCCTATCTCGAACTGCGCGATCCCGCGGGCGAGAGCGTCGCTTCCGACGACGATGGCGGCGGTGACCTCAATTCACTGCTGCGCCACACCTTTACGCAGGACGGTACATACACCATCGTCGCCACCGGATTTGGCGAGAGCACCGGGGCCTATCGCCTGCGCGTGCGCGAACAGCGCGAGGTGCCCGCGCAACTGCCCTTGCAGGTGATCGGCATCGACGACGAGGCGACAGGCGTGCTGGCCGGGGGCTGGGACGAGGCGGGCGATGCCACGCTCACGCCGAGCTATATCGACTACCAGTTGAGCGAAGAGGCCAAGGCGACGATTCGCTCCGGCAACGGAGAGCTCTCCATTCGCATGAGCGGTGGCGGGGAAAGCGACCCCGATTTCGGCGACACCATCGATCCATACATCGAACTCGGCTTCGACACGCCGCTGGGTTTTGCCGTGGTGGAGAGCGACGACGATGGCGCCGGTGATCTGGACGCCCTGCTGCCGGTGGACCTCGGCCTGCTGGCCGCCGAGCCGGGCCTGCTCGACAAGCTGCGTATTCGCGCGCAGGGCTATGGCGGATCAGACGGCGAGTACACCCTCGTCGTCACGCCCGGCATGGCAGAGCGCGTGGAGCAGCCGTGGGACGATGCCGAAGCTGCAGTGGAGGCTGCCGCGGAAGCCATAGAGGACGCCGCGGGCGACTGATCCGTCCTTCGGGCTTCTGTCCGAAATGACGGAATCGCGTCAGGTACAATCCCCGATTGTTATCGATCATAATTTGGTAGTGATTGTTTTATTTAAAGCTGTTAGCGACGTCATGATGTCTGAACGCTAATTCGGATGTCCGGCCTTCATGGCCGAGGGGAACACATATTCGAGGGGCACGTCGAATGCATGACGTCCGCAAGAATCACGTTACGTCCGCCGAGCTGGTCCGCTCTTTCGCCAAATGGCGCGACGCATCGCAGACGACACCGATTTTCGTCACGACGCACGGAAGACCGTCGCACGTTCTTACCAGCGCCCGGCTTTTCCAGCAGCTCACCCAGAATTCAGGCAGGGAGAACACGCTTCTTGCAGAGGAACAGCTGACGGGCCTTGCCGACTGGCTGGGCGAAAGCATCATTCTGTGCACGGCAGATGAAGAGATCATCTACGCCAACGCGCGGGCGCGGCAGTATTGCCGTCTGCCAGCACTCCGGCCCGGGATTACGCTAGCAGAGGCCATGCCGGCGCTGGAGGGAAGCGTTATCCAGGTGCAATACCGCCGCACGATGGCGACAGGAGAAGCGCTGCAGGCGGATATCCCTTCCGTTTTCGCGAAGGATTGCTGGACACACCTGCAGTCCATCCCCCTGGGCGATCGGCTCGTCCTGATGATGCGCGACATTACTGACGAGGTGGAGCATTACCGGATGGCCGATGCGAAGCACGCCATGCTGGATGCCATAAGCCTGCACCCCGACGTGAGCTACGTGCACATCACCTTGCGCGGTCTGATCGAAGCGACGGATCCATCGTTCCGCAAGTGGATGGACGTCTCGGACGAGAAATTGTGCGGCGTGCGGCTGGGGGATCTGGTGGTGCGCAAGCAGCGCCTGGCTTTCCGCAACGCGCTGGACCGGGTCTACGAGGACAACGAGCGGCAACAGATCGAGATCGAACTGATGCCCAACAAGGCGGCCTCTCTGCGAGTGAAGCTTGCGATCGTGCCGCTTCAGGGTGCCTACGGGCTGGAAGGTGCTTCGGTCATCATGACCCGCGTGCCCGACTGATAACGAAAGGGCGGGGAATTGCTCCCCGCCCTGTTCATGTCAGCCCTCGGCTTCGTCCTCGTCATCGCTTTCGCTGCCGCCCACCGGGGGCGGGCCGGGGCGCGGGCCGACGCCGGGATCCCAGTCGAAGGGCCGCGCGAAGCGGCTGCGATCGTCGTTCTCGGCGGTGACGGGCTCTTCCTCGCCCGCGGCAATGCGGGCCTGCTGCGCGCGGCTGGCGCTGATGTAGTCGCGCGGCATGTAGTTGCCTTCATGACAGGCGTATTCGAAGAACTGGTAGTCCTCGTCCCGGCTCCAGGCGATGCGCGTGGTCCACGGCTCTTCGTAAACCTGCGGGTCGGAATAGGTGAGTTCGTGGATGATGGTGTCCGGCCCGGTCATGGTCAGGCGTTCCACCGTCATCGCCTCGGTACTCATGGGCACGGTGTTGAAGGCGGGCACCTCCAGCGTGCCAGTGAACTGGGTGGCCATGTTGAGCGGCGCGGCGGAGCGTTCGTAGACGTTCTCGGTGGCGCTGTCGCCGCTGACGATGTTGGTCGTCTCGATCACCAGCGTCTTGCCTTCCCACCAGCCGCGTGAGTTGCCCATCCAGGCTTCCACCGGCTCCGCCCACTTGGCGGCGCGCGCGTCCTCTTCGCTGTCGTAGAGCTTCACCACGCGGGTGCCGAGCATCTCCAGCATGATGGTGATCTGACCGGGCGACTGGAACACGCGGATGCCGTTGTTGTAGCGGAAGGGGTACATCGAGGCGGGGAAGCCGCGGCTGACGCAGCGATCCCAGCTGTCGAAATCGTCCACCCAGTCGTAACCCTGTCCCGGCACCCAGCCGCTACGGCCCTGCCGGAACAGCTCCATCGCCTGCGGGGTGAGGTCGGGCAGTTGTCCGTCGGCGGGGGAGACCAGCATGGAAGTGGACTTTGCCCAGTCCGTGTCGAGGAACCACTGCTCCAGCCCGGTGGTGCCGCTGGCGCCGATGCCGCTCTCGTTCGCCTGCGTGAAGCTGGCATCGTCCCCGCGCGCGGAGGCGAGGCGGCGCTCGAACTCCTCGTCGTTCACCCAGAAGCGGTTCCCGTACTGCTCGGGCCGCTGGAACAGGATGTGCCCCTGGTTGACGTTCTCGATCGGCCAGGTGCCGGTGAAATCGTAGTCGCCCCAGGGCAGGCGCTCGGGCGTGTAGTCGGTGGGGACGGGCGGCAGCTCGGTGAGGTCCGCCGGGCGTTCCTGCGACACGGCAGGCGCGGCGGCGAGCGCGAGGGTAGAGGCGGCAAAAGCAAGGGTAATGCGGCGGATCATGCAAGGTTCTCCCGGTAAGGCTCTTCGGCCAAATTGATTTTGTCCGGGTTGTAGGAGAGAAACGCCCAGCCTTCAATCCTCCTTATCCCCCGCAAACAGCGCCTCTGCCGCCGCGCGGCGTTCGCGCATCTTGTCGAGCTTGGCGTTGAGGCGGGCGAGCGTCTCTTCCTTGCTGGGGCGACTGGCGTGGTATTCGGCCAGCACCTGCGCCTTGATCGTCTCGTAGAGCGGGCTGCCGGGCAGCACCTGCCTGCCATAACGGTCCGCCCGGCGGCTGCGCAGGAAGAACATCACCAGCGCCTCGTTATGCCGCCGCTCGGTGCCCAGCACCTTGCCGGAGGAGACGACCATGCGCTCCTCCCCCTCTATCGCGCGGGCTAGCGCGCAGTCCTCCAGCCGGGAGACGCCGCGATCCACCGCCATGTCCCACGCAAGCCGGAACTCCTCCGCGCCGGGCCGCTGGCGAAGCTTGTAAAGCGCCTCCAGGCTGGCCCCGATGTGGAGCGCGGCCTGCTTGACGATGCCGGTGGCGGCAAGATGGGCGATGAAGCGGCGCTGGCGATCGGGCGTGATGGAATTCCTGCGCGGAGCCGTGTGCGGCACCGGCGCGAAATCGAGCAGCGGATCACACGGCTCGACCGGCGAGGGCGGGGCGGTGACGTAGGATGTGGCTTGCGAGGGGGTGGCGCGAGGACGCCGTGGGAGATTCTTCGTCATGCTCGGCGGTGGAGCAACTTACCCGCAGCGTAGGAAAGGGTTTTCTGGCTGGCGATGCTCGGCGCGCGTCAGCGCGCCGCAAGCGCGGAATCGGAGCCGAAGGCGGAGATGGCCAAAGGCCAACTGCCCGCGCGCCCGGAGCGAAGCGGAGGAAAGCCAAGTGAGCGGACGCGAACGCCGGCGCTTGAGACTAGACAAATTGATGGGTTCTTGGTCATGCGCCGGTGTGGAGCATGGACGCTAAGTTGTAGGGAAGGGCAAAGTGATCACGCCGTATGCTTGCGCTACTTGCAATCTCGAAAGCGGCCGATGATTATGGCGACGACAGCGACGCAGATCTGGCTAGCGCACGCACTAGTTTATCACAGGAAATTATATGCAAATTAAGGAACTCCCACTCGACGATTTGCTTTTGGATCCGAATAACTATCGGTTACAAGATACTGGCGGTTTCTATACAATTCCCATTGAAAAATATGCTCTTGAGCAAATTCAAAAAAACACCCGGCAAAAGCTGAAGGATGAAGGTCTTGATTCATTAACCGACTCGATTCGTTCGAATGGCTTCCTGCCGATCGAAAGAATTGTGGTCACGCCTTACGACTATGATGACGGAAAGTATTTGGTTGTTGAGGGAAATCGTCGCGTTGCGGCTCTTATGGGATTGAGAGAGCAAGCGCGTGTCGGTGTGGACATGCATGAAGGGTTGAGCCGCGTATTCGGAGCCGTACCTTGTGTCGTATTCGAGGAAGGAGAGTATCCGCACTTCCGAGAAACTCTCATGGGAGTCCGCCACGTTGGTGGCATTAGAGAATGGGGTGGATACCAAAGGGCCAAACTGATCGCTGACCTGATTGATAAGCATGGCGTCGAGACTAATGAAGTGTCATCCCAGCTTGGTCTTCGATTGAGTGAAGTAAATCGTCGTTACAGAGCTTTCAAAGCTCTTGAACAGATGGAGGAAAGTGAGGAGTTCGGAGAGTTCGCTGATCCTTCTCAGTATCCATTATTCCACGAATTAATGTCGTCACCGATTACGAGGAATTGGGTTGGTTGGAACGATCAAACCCTTTCATTTGACAAGTCGGAACAAGCCGAACAGTTCTTTATGCTCATTTCTCCGAGAGAGATTGAAGGGCAAAAGGCGAAAAAACCTAAGGTTCGCACCTATGGCGACGTTCGAGAGATGAAAAAGATCATTCCGAACAGCAGCGCGCTCACCATGTTGCTGGATGAAAGTCGTACGTTCTTGGACGCTCTCACCGTTGCCCGCAAAGACGAGCTTTCAAGCAAGTGGAGAAGCGAAATTGCTGAAGCCGCGACTGCACTCGAAAAGATTGGAGCGCTCGAAGTGAAGTCATTCAAAGATGAAGACGTCGAAGCACTCGAAAACATTCGCGATATGGCCGAACAGGTACTGAATATTTATAATACGGTAACCGCCGCCGATGGTTGACAATTTTGGCCGGTTGGCGGCCGAAAAGTTGGATCAATATATTGACCCTTTAGACGCTCCCCAACGTACGATTAAACTTCTTGAACGCGTCATCGTGGGCGAGGGGTGGGCCCAAGGGGTGAATGCCAAAACATTGGCTGCAGAAAGTCACTCCACCTTCGAGCGTTTCCTTCTAAAGCGGATCAGTGCGGCTGCCGAGAGCCGCAGATTATTGTCCTTCGAATTTAGCTCTGAGACCACTACAGTAGTCCAAGGCTCTTGCTTCATTTTCGAAAGCGATGGCCAAGAAATCGCGGAATATAAGAGGCAGCGTTCAAACGCGTTGCCAATGCTTCAGACGGTTCAAGACTTATCGCCAAGAGAATTCGAGTTTTTATGCGGAGTAATTCTCGCCAAACTGGGAGTAGAAGAACCCTTCATAAGTCCGAGTAGTAATGACCAAGGAGTTGATTTTTTCGGCAAAGCGGCGTTCGGGGACTTGGTAAAGAAGACCGTTTTGCCTGATGCCGTCGAAGAAAATTTGAAAATTTGGATTGTCGGGCAAGCAAAGAGAAAAAATGATACGAAGGTAGGAACTTCTGATTTGCGAGAGTTGGTGGGCTCCGTTGAACTTGCCAGAAGTAAAATATACTCAAGTGATAGTGAGGTGTTAGAAGGGCTTTCGCTAAGGTTATGCGATCCGGTTTTTAGTATAATCGTCTGTTCAGGGCGTTTTACCAAGGGTAGCGAGACTCTTCTTGGTAAGGCCGGGATTATCGGTCTCGATGGAATCCAACTCTGTCAGTTTCTGTCAGATCATGGAGTTGGGAATGGAGATGATGGGTTTGAGCGCGAACTTTTGCTGTCTGAAATCAGAAGTATGGAGCAACGCGTGCAATTCATAAAGTCTGAGTAGGCGTTCGAGATATTGCCACCCTTGACCCCCCGCCCAAATCCAACTATCTGCGCGCCCATCCGAGGCCGCTCTCGTAGCGAGTCCCCGGCCAGATAGAGCTGAACATTGCCGGTCATGTCCCGGGGCTCCCCGACAGGTGGAGCCTTTTTCTATTGGAGCGGAAACGCTCGGGGCAGCCGTCAAAGTAACCCGGTGCTTGCAGCGTCCGGGTGGAGCGTTTCAGGCTCGCGCGATGCTTCGACGCAGCTCAGGATGAGCGGTCGTATGGCGTCGCACGAACCCGATACATTCCATCCGGTCTGCCGATGGTGCCATCCACGGGTGAAGGGTTTCTCCCTTTTTCCCGATTGTGCTGAGCTTGTCGAAGCACTGCCTTTTCTTCCTGGCTTGCGCGGGAAAGGGAAGGGCAGCCCTTCGACAAGCTCAGGGCACTCGGAAAACGGGAAGCGAAACCTCAACCCACAAAACGGTGAAGAGATTTTATGCCGACTATTAACCAGCTGGTCCGCAAGCCGCGCCAGCCCATCGTCAAGAAGAGCAAGTCTGCGGCGATGGAATCCAGCCCGCAGAAGCGCGGGGTTTGCACCCGCGTCTACACGACGACCCCGAAGAAGCCGAACTCGGCGCTGCGCAAGGTTGCCAAGATCCGTCTGACCAACCAGCGCGAGATCATCGCCTACATTCCCGGCGAAGGTCACAACCTGCAGGAACACTCCGTGGTGCTGATCCGCGGCGGCCGTGTGCGCGACCTTCCCGGCGTGCGTTACCACGTGCTGCGCGGCGTGCTCGACACGCAGGGCGTGAAGGATCGCAAGCAGTCCCGTTCGAAGTACGGCGCCAAGCGTCCGAAGTAATCGGGTATGCGGTCGCGGCCTGCGTCCGTCATCCCAGCGCAAGCTGGGATCCGGTGCATCCCGCTCCACCGCCCGAAGACAAGTCTAATAGGCCGAGTGCCAGTGGCTAAAGATCCCAGCTTTCGCTGGGATGACGTTTGAAGAGTTCGCTGCGCTCACGAGTCTGGAGTAACTGAAATGAGTCGTCGTCGTCGTCCCGAGAAGCGGGAAATCCTGCCCGATCCCAAGTTTGGTGATCAGGTGCTGTCGAAGTTCATGAACAACCTCATGCTGGACGGCAAGAAGGCCGTGGCCGAAGGTATCGTCTACACCGCGCTCGACACTGTCGAGAGCCGTGCCAAGAGCGATCCCGTCGCGCTGTTCCATGAAGCGCTGAACAATGTGAAGCCGCAGGTCGAAGTGCGCAGCCGCCGTGTCGGTGGTGCCACCTACCAGGTGCCGGTCGAGGTGCGCCCCGAGCGTGCCCAGGCGCTGGCCATCCGCTGGCTGATCAACGCGGCGCGCGGCCGTGCCGAAACCACCATGAGCGCACGCCTCTCGGCAGAGCTGATGGATGCCGCCAACAACCGCGGCAATGCCGTGAAGAAGCGCGAGGACACGCACCGCATGGCGGACGCGAACCGCGCCTTCTCGCACTACCGCTGGTAAAGTGTGCTGCTTGTGAGACCGGGGCTGCGGCCTCGGTCTTCAAGCGGTCACATTCGAGACTATATGGGGCGCGATCCTTTTCCGCCCCGAACCTTTTGAGGAATTCAACATGGCCCGCGACTATCCGCTGGAGCGTTATCGCAACATCGGCATCATGGCTCACATCGATGCCGGCAAGACCACTACGACAGAGCGTATTCTCTACTACACCGGCAAGTCCTACAAGATCGGCGAAGTGCACGATGGTGCCGCGACGATGGACTGGATGGAGCAGGAGCAGGAACGCGGGATCACCATCACGTCTGCCGCGACGACCACCTTCTGGTCCGCCGAAGACGGCCAGGGCCCCAAGCACCGCATCAACATCATCGACACCCCCGGACACGTGGACTTCACCATTGAAGTCGAGCGTAGCCTGCGCGTGCTCGACGGCGCGGTCGCCGTGTTCGACGGCGTGGCCGGCGTGGAGCCGCAGTCCGAAACCGTGTGGCGCCAGGCGGACAAGTACAAGGTCCCGCGGATGTGCTTCATCAACAAGCTCGACCGCACCGGTGCCGATTTCTACTACTGCGTGCAGTCGATCGTAGACCGCCTCGGCGCAAACCCGCTGGTGCTTTACCTGCCGATCGGTGCGGAAAGCGACCTCCAGGGCGTCGTCGACCTCGTCAACATGCGCGGCATCGTGTGGGAAAACGACGGCTTGGGCGCCGAGTTCAACTACGTCGACATCCCCGCCGACCTCGCTGACAAGGCTGCCGAATATCGCGAGAAGCTGGTCGAGACTGCTGTCGAGCAGGACGACGACGCGATGGAAGCCTACCTCGAGAACGGTGAAGAACCCGATGCGGCCACGCTGAAGAAGCTGATCCGCAAGGGCACCATGGCGCAGGCTTTCGTCCCCGTGCTGTGCGGCTCGGCGTTCAAGAACAAGGGCGTCCAGCCCCTGCTCGACGCCGTGGTCGACTACATGCCGTCGCCCGTCGACGTGCCGCCGATCAAGGGCGTGCTGCCCGACAGCGACAAGGAAGAAACGCGTCCGTCTTCGGATGACGAGCCTTTCGCAGCTCTCGCCTTCAAGATCATGAACGACCCGTTCGTCGGCTCGCTCACCTTCACCCGCATCTACTCGGGCAAGCTCTCCAAGGGCACCGTGCTGAACTCGGTGAAGGACAAGCGCGAGAAAATCGGCCGCATGCTGCTCATGCACTCCAACAACCGTGAGGACATCGAAGAAGCATTCGCCGGTGACATCGTCGCTATCGCGGGTCTGAAGGAAACCACCACGGGTGACACCCTGTGCGCCCCGCAGCACCCGATCATTCTCGAGCGAATGGAATTCCCCGAGCCCGTGATCGAGTTGTCGGTGGAACCGAAGACCAAGGCCGACCAGGAAAAGATGGGCGTTGCCCTCAACCGCCTGGCTGCCGAGGATCCCAGCTTCCGCGTGTCGACCGACCACGAATCTGGCCAGACGATCATCAAGGGCATGGGCGAGCTTCACCTCGACATCCTCGTCGATCGCATGAAGCGCGAGTTCAAGGTGGAAGCCAACGTTGGTGCGCCGCAGGTGGCCTACCGCGAGTCCATCCGCAAGCCGGTCGAAGTGACCTACACCCACAAGAAGCAGTCGGGTGGTTCGGGCCAGTTCGGTGAAGCCAAGGTGCGCGTCGTCCCCGGCGAACGCGGCCAGGGCATCATCTTCGACGACCAGATCAAGGGCGGTAACATTCCCCGCGAATACATCCCGTCGGTCGAGAAGGGCATGCGCGAGCAGGCCGAGAGCGGCTACCTGGTCGGCTTCCCGATCATCGACTTCACCATCGAGCTGATCGACGGCAAGTACCACGACGTCGACTCGAGCACGGTCGCTTTTGAAATCACCGGTCGCGGCGCAATGCGCGAAGCGGCTGAACGTGCAGGCATCAACCTGCTCGAGCCGGTGATGAAGGTGGAAGTCGTGACTCCGGAAGAGTTCATGGGCGACGTGATCGGCGACCTGAACTCCCGTCGTGGCCAGATCCAGGGCACCGACAGCCGCGGCAATGCCCAGGTTGTCGAGGCTCACGTGCCGCTGGCGAACATGTTCGGTTACGTGAACGAGCTGCGTTCGTTCACCCAAGGCCGTGCCCAGTACACGATGCAGTTCAGCCACTATGACGAAGTTCCGTCAAATGTGGCGCAGGAGATCAAGGAGAAGCTTGCCTAAGCATGGGCAAGCGTCTAGGGGCGGCGCCTTATTCAACGGGTGCCGCTTCCTCTCCCGGTGAAATTCAACTTTTGACTAACAGAGGTTATTAGAAAAATGGCGAAGGAAAAATTCGAGCGGAACAAGCCGCACTGCAACATCGGCACCATCGGTCACGTTGACCACGGCAAGACCACGCTGACGGCTGCTATCACCAAGGTGATGGCTGAAACCTACGGCGGTGCTGCTGTCGATTTCGCAAACATCGACAAGGCTCCGGAAGAGCGCGAGCGCGGCATCACCATCTCGACCGCACACGTCGAGTACGAAACCGAAGCTCGTCACTATGCTCACGTCGACTGCCCGGGTCACGCTGACTACGTGAAGAACATGATTACCGGTGCGGCCCAGATGGACGGCGCTATCCTGGTTGTGAACGCTGCTGACGGCCCCATGCCGCAGACCCGCGAGCACATCCTGCTGTCGCGTCAGGTCGGCGTGCCGGCTCTGGTCGTGTACCTGAACAAGGTCGACCAGGTTGACGACGAAGAACTGCTCGAGCTGGTCGAACTGGAAGTTCGCGAACTGCTGAGCGACTACGACTTCGACGGCGACAACATTCCGATCGTCAAGGGTTCGGCTCTGGCCGCTCTTGAAGGTCGTGACGACGAAATCGGCAAGAACTCCATCATCGAACTGATGAAGGCTGTCGACGAGCACATCCCGCAGCCCGACCGTCCGGTCGACCAGGCCTTCCTGATGCCGATCGAAGACGTGTTCTCGATCTCGGGTCGTGGTACGGTTGTCACCGGCCGTGTCGAAACCGGCGTTGTGAACGTTGGCGACGAAGTCGAAATCGTCGGCATCAAGGACACCGCCAAGACGACCGTGACCGGCGTCGAAATGTTCCGCAAGCTGCTCGATCGCGGCGAAGCCGGCGACAACATCGGTGCCCTGATCCGCGGCGTTGGCCGTGACGAAGTGGAGCGTGGCCAGGTTCTCGCGAAGCCGGGTTCCGTGACCCCGCACACCGAGTTCTCGGCTGAAGTCTACGTCCTGTCGAAGGACGAAGGCGGTCGTCACACTCCGTTCTTCGCCAACTACCGTCCGCAGTTCTACTTCCGCACGACCGACGTGACGGGCGAAGTGATCCTGCCGGAAGGCACCGAAATGGTGATGCCGGGCGACAACGTGACGATCAGCGTCAAGTTGATCGCTCCGATCGCCATGGACGAAGGCCTGCGCTTCGCTATCCGCGAAGGCGGCCGCACGGTTGGCTCGGGCGTCGTCTCGAAGATCACCAAGTAATCCGGCCCGCGCTTCCAGGCGCGACGGAATGAAGGGGCCCGGCACTCACATCGAGTGCCGGGCCCTTTTTATGTAGGCGCCCTCCTGTTTGCTCGCTCTTTTGGCAGGGGAGGGGAGGTGTCCGAAAAATGACGCATTTCGGGGGTTGTCAGTTCACCCTCTCCCCCGTATATGCGCGCCAACAGAAAGAGATTCGTCTCTTTCAAAACGAATTTACGGGAAGGCCGCCCGTTCCGGGAAACCGGGTCAGAGCGGGGCGGGCCTTTTTATTTTTGGCGGGCCGGAGACGGCAACTGTTGATGGCTCGCTTGGCTCTTTCGCATCGGTAGACGGAATTATGGACGCACAGAATATTCGTATTCGCCTCAAGGCTTTCGATCACCGCGTGCTCGACCAGGCAACTGGCGAAATCGCGGATACGGCACGTCGCACTGGCGCGCTTATTCGTGGTCCGATTCCGATGCCGACGCGTATCGAGAAGTTCACCGTGAACCGCGGCCCGCACATCGACAAGAAGTCGCGCGAGCAGTTCGAGGTGCGCACGTACAAGCGGCTGCTCGACATCGTGCAACCCAACGCCCAGACGGTCGACGCGCTGATGAAGCTGGACCTCGCCGCGGGTGTGAACGTGGAAATCAAGCTGGCCTGAGCCAGCAACCGCTTCGGTCCCGCCGGAGCCTACCGATCTCCGCACAAGGGGGATCGCGAAGACAGCGCCCGGTGACACATCATCGGGACACAAGGAATACCGCCGGACCTTCCCTCGGGAAAATCATGGTCCGGGCTGCGTTCCCCGTCTCGCCCGATCGGCCAAGGCCGTGAAAGCAGTTCAGCCCGGACGGGGCTCGCAGCATAAAAATCGATGGGTTGGGCACGCACCTGGGGATGGTCCCCTTGTGCCTCTGTTTAAGGAGTTTAGATCATGCGCACTGGCGTGATCGCGAAGAAAGTCGGGATGACCCGCCTGTTCCAGGAGGACGGACGTCACGTACCCGTGACTGTTCTGTCGCTGGAAGGGTGCCAGGTCACCGGGCAGCGTACGGCCGACCGCGACGGCTATTTCTCGGTGCAGCTCGGCGCCGGCGATGCGAAGCAGAAGAACGTCAACAAGCCGCAGCGTGAGGCCTTTGCGAAGGCTAACGTCGGCCTGAAGATGAAGGTTGCCGAGTTCCGTGTGGAAAACGAGGAAGGTCTCCTTCCCGTTGGTGCCACCATCACCGCTGACCACTTCGTCGCTGGACAGAAGGTCGACATCACGGGTCACACCGTGGGTAAGGGCTTTGCCGGCGCCATGAAGCGTTGGGGTTTCGGCGGTCTTCGTGCAACGCACGGCGTCTCGATCTCCCACCGTTCGCACGGTTCGACGGGTAACCGCCAGGATCCGGGCAAGGTCTTCAAGAACAAGAAGATGGCCGGTCACATGGGCGACCGTCAGCGCACCCAACAGAACCTGGAAGTCGTGCGCACCGATGCAGAGCGCGGCCTGATCTTCGTGCGCGGCTCCGTGCCGGGCGCCAAGAATGGCTGGCTGCTGGTTCGCGACGCCGTGAAGCTGCCGCTTCCCGAAGGTCTGCCGTTCCCCGGCGCCATGCGTCGCAACGCCGATGAATTCTCTTCCGAAGAGGCTGATGCCGGCCTGGTCGAGAGCGCGGCAGAACACGCTGTGAACCCCGAAGTCACGCCCGAGCAGCAGGAGAAGCTGGCTCAGCAGCAGGACGCGGGTGTCGGCACCGAGAGCGGAACGCCCGAGGCCGAACCTAACGACAAGAAGGAGTCCTGATCGTGAAGGTCAAGGTCCAGAAAATTGACGGCAAGGCCGCCGGCGACGTCGAATTGAACGACGCTGTCTTCGGTGTCGAGCCGCGTGCCGATATCCTGCACCGCGTGGTTACCTGGCAGCTGGAAAACCGCCGCGCCACGGCTCGCCCGACGCGTGAGCGTTCGGACGTTGCCCGCACCGGCAAGAAGTGGGGTCGCCAGAAGGGTTCCGGCGGCGCTCGTCACGGTGACCGCGGTGCCCCGATCTTCATCGGCGGCGGCAAGGCTCACGGTGCCCGCAAGCGTGACTTCGAGCAGCAGCTCAACAAGAAAGTGCGCGCGCTCGGCCTGAAAATGGCTCTGTCCAGCAAGGCCCAGGATGCTTCGGGGAATGGTCTCATCATCCTCGACAGCCTGGAACTGAAGGATGCCAAGACGAAGGCCCTGAAGGGTCACTTCGACAAGAATGGCTGGAACGGCAAGGTGCTGGTGATCGGCGGCGAAAGCGTCGACGATGGCTTCGCCAAGGCTGCCCGCAACCTGCCGGGTGTGGATGTTCTGCCGGCTGTCGGCGCGAACGTCTACGACATCCTCAACCACGACACGCTGGTCCTCACCAAGGATGCGGTCGAGAAGCTGGAGGCGCGTTTCAATGGCTAAGAAAGATGCAATCGACGCGCGTCACTACGACGTGATTCTTGCTCCGCACATCACGGAGAAGGCAACGCTCCTGTCGGAAGACAATGCAGTTGTGTTCAAGGTGGCGAACGATGCGACGAAGCCGCAGATCAAGGAAGCCATCGAGGCTCTCTTCGATCGCAAGGTGAAGAGCGTGAACACGATCGTTTCCAAGGGCAAGAGCAAGCGCTGGAAGGGCAAGCCCTACAAGCGCACCGACGAAAAGAAGGCGATCGTGACTCTCGCAGAGGGTCAGGATCCGATCGACATCACGGAAGGCGTGGGCTGATCCGATGGCACTGAAAACATACAATCCGACAAGCCCGGCGCGCCGCGGCCTCGTCCTGGTCGACAAGACCGGCCTCCACCGCGGTGGTCCGGTTAAGTCGCTCACCGAGGGCAAGCGCAAGACCGGTGGCCGCAACAACAAGGGCCATGTTACCTCGCGCGGCAAGGGCGGCGGTAACAAGCAGAAGTACCGCTTCATCGACTTTAAGCGTCGCAAGTGGGACATGGAAGCGACCGTGGAGCGGATCGAATACGATCCCAACCGCACCGCATTCATCGCGCTGGTGAAATACGAGGACGGCGAGCTGTCCTACATCATCGCGCCCAACCGTCTCGCGCCGGGTGACAAGATCATCGCCGGCGAGAAGGTCGACACGAAGCCGGGCAACGCAATGCTGCTGGGCCAGATGCCGGTCGGCACTATCATCCACAACGTGGAGATGAAGCCGGGCAAGGGCGGGCAGATCGCCCGTTCGGCAGGCACCTATGTTCAGCTGGTCGGTCGTGACCGCGGCATGGTTATCGTGCGCCTGAACAGCGGCGAGCAGCGTTACCTGCGCGCCGATTGCATGGGCACCGTGGGTTCGGTCTCGAACCCCGACAACCAGAACCAGAACCTGGGCAAGGCCGGTCGTCGCCGTCACATGGGTGTGAAGCCCCTGACGCGCGGTGTCGCCAAGAACCCGGTCGACCACCCGCACGGTGGTGGTGAAGGCCGCACCAGCGGTGGCCGTCATCCGGTTACTCCGTGGGGCAAGCCGACCAAGGGCGCCCGTACCCGCAAGAACAAGCAGACGGACAAGATGATTATCCGTTCGCGTCACGCGAAGAAGAAGAGGTAAGCACCAATGGCACGTTCCGTCTGGAAAGGTCCGTTTGTCGAGCTGAGCCTTCTGAAGAAGGCGCAGGAAGCGCAGGAAGCGAACAACACCAAGCCGATCAAGACCTGGTCGCGCCGTTCGACGATCCTGCCCGATTTTGTCGGCCTGACGTTCAACGTCTACAATGGGCACAAGTTCGTGCCCGTCTCGGTCAACGAGGAAATGGTCGGTCACAAGCTTGGCGAGTTCGCGCCCACGCGCAGCTTCCCCGGCCACGCTGCCGACAAGAAGGGTAAGCGCTAATGGCAAAGGCTAAGTCTCCCCGCCGCGTGGCGGACAACGAGGCGCTGGCTGTCGGCACCACCATCCGTGGTTCCGCGCAGAAGCTGAACCTCGTGGCCGCCCTCATCCGTGGCAAGAAGGCCGAGGAAGCGATGAACATCCTCTCCTTCTCCAAGCGCGCGATGGCCCGCGATGCACAGAAGGTGCTCGCATCGGCAATCGCCAACGCCGAGAACAACCACGATCTCGACGTCGACTCCCTGGTCGTCGCCGAGGCGTCGGTCGGCAAGTCGATCACCATGAAGCGGTTCGCAACGCGCGGCCGTGGCAAGTCCACGCGGATCCTGAAGCCGTTCAGCCGGCTGCGGATCGTCGTACGCGAAGCAGAAGAGGCGTAAGATGGGTCACAAGAGCAATCCGATCGGTCTGCGCCTGCAGATCAACCGCACCTGGGACAGCCGCTGGTACGCCGAAGGTGGCGACTATGCCAAGCTGCTCAAGGAAGACATCGAGATCCGCAAGTACATCATCGATACCCTGCCGCAGGCAGCGATTTCGAAGGTGGTGATCGAGCGTCCGGCCAAGCTGTGCCGCATCTCTATCTATGCTGCGCGTCCCGGCGTCATCATCGGCAAGAAGGGCGCCGACATCGAGAAGCTGCGCGCCAAGCTGTCGACCATGACCGAAAGCGAAGTGAAGCTGAACATCGTCGAGATCCGCAAGCCGGAAATCGACGCCAAGCTCGTCGCCCAGGGCATTGCCGACCAGCTGGTTCGCCGTGTCGCCTTCCGTCGTGCCATGAAGCGCGCGATGCAGTCGGCCATGCGTCTTGGTGCCGAAGGCATCAAGATCATGTGCGGCGGCCGTCTGGGTGGTGCCGAAATCGCCCGCGTCGAACAGTACCGCGAAGGCCGCGTGCCGCTGCACACGCTGCGCGCCAACATCGACTATGCCGAAGCCGAGGCGCTGACCGCCTATGGCATCATCGGCATCAAGGTGTGGGTCTTCAAGGGCGAGATCCTGGGTCACGATCCGACCTCGCAGGACCGCCTGATGATGGAATCGCAGACGTCCGGCGTCCGCCCGGCTCGTTGAGGTAAAGAACCATGCTGCAACCGAAAAAGACCAAGTATCGCAAGGCCTTCAAGGGCAAGATCCATGGCACCGCCAAGGGTGGCACCACCCTCAACTTCGGCGCCTATGGTCTCAAGGCTCTCGAGCCCGAGCGTCTGACCGCTCGCCAGATCGAGGCTGCCCGTCGTGCCATTACCCGTGCGATGAAGCGCCAGGGTCGCCTGTGGATCCGCGTGTTCCCCGACGTTCCCGTTTCGAAGAAGCCTGCCGAAGTCCGTCAGGGTAAGGGCAAAGGTTCCGTCGAATACTGGGCCGCTCGCGTGAAGCCGGGCCGCGTCCTGTTCGAACTCGACGGCGTTCCCGGCCCCGTGGCCGCGCTCGCTTTCGAACGCGCTGCCATGAAGCTGCCCATCAAGACCAAGGTCATCGCCCGCTTCGGCGACACCTCGCACCTGGGAGGCGAATAATGGCTGACAAGAGCAACACCGAAGACCTGCGCACGAAGACCGACGACCAACTGAACGAAGCGCTGACCATGCTCAAGAAAGAGCAGTTCAACCTGCGTTTCCAGGCTGCGACCAACCAGCTGGAAGGTCCGGCCCGCGTCAAGGAAGTCCGTCGCCAGATCGCGCGCATCAAGACGCTTCAGGGCGAACGCGCCCGCGAAGCAGCGAAAGCGTAAGGAGTAGACAATGCCCAAGCGTATCCTGACCGGGACTGTCACCTCCGACAAGACCGACAAGACCGTGACCGTGCTCGTCGAACGCCGCGTGAAGCACCCGCTTTACGGCAAGATCATCAAGCGTTCGAAGAAGTATCACGCTCACGACGAGAAGAACGAATATGTCGTAGGCGACAAGGTTCGTATCGAGGAGACCAGACCGATCTCCAAGACCAAGACCTGGGCGGTGAAGGATCGCCTGGTCGCGAGCCGAGGCCAGGCCGTGGAAGCGGATCTGGAAGTCGCCGAAGCCACCCCCGGTGGCGCTGAGTAATTAGACGTAGGAACTGCCGGGCACCGAATGATCGGACCGTCCCGGCAAGCCAAGAGAAGGAACCGGATCGATGATCCAGATGCAATCCAATCTCGACGTCGCGGACAACAGCGGCGCAAAGCGCGTCCAGTGCATCAAGGTGCTGGGCGGGTCTAAGCGTCGTACCGCGTCTGTCGGCGATGTGATCGTGGTTTCCGTGAAGGAAGCCCAGCCGCGCGCCCGCGTTAAGAAGGGCGACGTGCACCGTGCGGTTATCGTGCGTACCAAGAAGGACGTTCGTCGTCCCGATGGCACCGTGATCCGCTTCGACAGCAACGCCGCGGTGCTCGTGAACAAGAACGAGGAGCCGCTCGGCACCCGTATCTTCGGCCCCGTCGTGCGCGAACTTCGCGGCAAGGGCTTCATGAAGATCATCTCGCTCGCTCCGGAGGTGCTCTGATGGCATCCGCTAAGATCAAGAAGGGCGACACGGTCGTCGTGCTCTCGGGCAAGGACAAGGGCCAGACCGGCACCGTCCAGAAGGTCATGCCGAAGGAAGGCAAGATCCTCGTCGAGGGCGTCAACGTGATGACCCGTCACCGCAAGCCTTCGCAGGCTAATCCGCAGGGCGGCATCGACCGTGTGCCCGCCCCGATGGCAATCGCCAAGGTTGCCGTTGCAGATCCCAAGGATGGCAAGCCCACCCGCGTCCGTTTCGAAGAAAAGGACGGCAAGAAGGTGCGCGTCGCCGTCAAGTCCGGGGAGACCATCGATGGCTGATTACACACCCCGCCTGAAGAAGAAGTACCAGGACGAGATCGCGAAAGCGATGACCGAGAAGTTCGGTTACAAGAACCACATGGAGGTTCCTCGTCTGGAAAAGATCACGCTCAACATGGGCGTGGGCGAAGCGAGCCAGGACAAGAAGAAGGTCCAGACCGCTGCCGAGGAAATGGAACGTATCGCTGGCCAGAAGCCGGTGATCACCAAGGCCAAGAAGTCGATCGCACAGTTCAAGCTGCGCGACGGCATGCCCATCGGCTGCAAGGTGAACCTGCGTCGCGATCGCATGTACGAATTCCTCGACCGCCTGGTGACGATCGCAATGCCCCGCATCCGCGACTTCCGTGGCCTGAATCCGAAGAGCTTCGATGGCAATGGCAACTACGCCATGGGCATCAAGGAGCAGATCATCTTCCCGGAGATCAGCTACGACAAGATCGAAAAGGTGCGCGGCATGGACATCATCGTCACCACCTCCGCCAAGACCGACGAAGAAGCGCGCGAACTGCTGCGCCTGTTCGGTTTCCCGTTCCCGGCCGAAAGCGCCGAAGAGAAGGAAGCGGCGTGAGCCGTTTCCTTGAACTGAAGAAGCAAGAGAGAGCTTAAGTCCAATGGCGAAACTGAGTTCCATCAACAAGAACGAGAAGCGCAAAGCACTCGTCAAGAAGTACGCGGAAAAGTACGCGAAGCTGAAGGCAATTGCCGACGATGAGTCGCTCGACGATACCGAGCGCCTCATGGCCCGCCTGAAGATGGCTGAGCTGCCGCGTAATGCGAACCCCACTCGTGTGCGCAACCGCTGCACCACCACCGGCCGCCCGCGTGGCTACTACCGCAAGTTCGGGCTTAACCGCATCGAACTCCGGAACCTGGCCAACAAGGGCCTGATTCCGGGCGTGACCAAGTCGAGCTGGTGAGGAAACGATAGATGGCTATGACCGATCCCCTGGGTGATATGCTCACCCGTATCCGCAACGGCCAGCAGGCGAAGAAGGACTCCGTCCTGTCTCCCGCTTCCAAGCTGCGTGCGAACGTGCTCGAAGTGCTTCAGCGCGAAGGCTACATCCGTGGCTACAGCGAAGACAGCAGCGGCAAGCACCCCGCACTGCGGATCGAACTGAAGTATTTCGAGGGCGAACCTGCGATCAAGCACGTTGCCCGTGTCTCCAAGCCGGGCCGCCGCATCTACTCGGGTAGCAAAGAGCTGCCGGCAGTGCGTAACGGCCTCGGCATCACCATCGTCTCGACGCCCAAGGGCGTGCTTTCGGACAACGAAGCGCGCATCGAGAACGTCGGCGGCGAAGTGCTGGCGGAGGTGTTCTGATGAGCCGCATTGGCAAACGTCCGGTAGCGCTCCCCAGCGGGGTGACTGCCAAGATCGAGAACGGCACGTTGACCGTGAAGGGCCCCAAGGGAGAGCTCTCCATGTCCACGATCGATCTGATCGATTACAAGATCGAGAATGAGGAAATTTCGGTGCAGCCCGCGAACAAGACGCAGAAGGCGCGTCAGTTCTGGGGCATGCAGCGCACCCTCGTTCAGAACCTGGTCGACGGTGTCACCGAAGGTTTCACAAAGGTGCTGGAAATCACCGGCGTCGGCTATCGTGCATCGGCGCAGGGCAAGAAGCTCAAGCTGCAGCTTGGTTTCAGCCACGACGTCGACCTGGATGTTCCGGAAGGTGTCGAAGTGAAGACGCCCGACCAGACCACGGTCGAGATTTCGGGCATCGACAAGCAGAAGGTCGGTCAGTTCGCTGCCGAGATCCGCGAATGGCGCAAGCCGGAGCCCTACAAGGGCAAGGGCGTGAAGTATCGCGGTGAGTATATCTTCCGCAAGGAAGGGAAGAAGAAGTAAGATGGCAAAGCTTTCTCTCTTTGAACGTCGCCGCCGCCGCGTGCGCACCGCGCTTCGCAAGCGCTCGGGCGACAAGCCGCGCCTGTCCGTGCACCGCACCGGCCAGCACATCTACGCGCAGATCATCGACGACAAGGACGGCCGTACCGTCGCCGCCGCCAGCACGCTGGGTGGCAAGGGCTCGGGCGCCAATGTCGATGCTGCCAAGAAGGTCGGCAGCGATATCGCCGCCGCCGCAAAGAAGGCTGGCGTGACGACTGTCGTGTTCGATCGCGGCGGGTTCCTGTTCCATGGCCGCGTCAAGGCGCTGGCTGATGCCGCTCGTGAAGGCGGGCTGGAGTTCTGATGATGGCTGACGAAAACAAGAACGAAGAAACCGGCGCCGAGGCGCAGGTCGAGCAGAACATCGAAGGTTCGACTCCGACCCCGACGCTGGAAACCACCGAAGCGGCTGAGAACCAGTCGCCCGCGCAGGCCGACGAAGGCCGCCCGCGTCAGCGTGGTGGCCGGGGCGGCAACCGTGATGACAATCGTGGCGGTGGCGGTGGCCGTGGCCGTGGTCGCGGTGGCCGTGACGATCGCCGTGGCAACCGTGGCGACGATGATGGCGAGGAGCTGATTGAAAAGCTCGTCCACATCAACCGCGTCGCCAAGGTGGTGAAGGGCGGTAAGCGCTTCGGTTTCGCCGCGCTCGTCGTGGTGGGTGACGGCAAGGGCCGCGTTGGCTTCGGCCACGGCAAGGCCCGCGAAGTGCCGGAAGCCATCAACAAGGCGACCGCCGCTGCCAAGAAGAAGATGATCCGTGTTCCGCTGAAGGAAGGTCGCACCCTCCATCACGACGGCAAGGGTCACTTCGGCGCAGGCAAGGTGAACGTGCGTTCGGCTCCGGCCGGTACGGGTATCATCGCCGGTGGCCCGATGCGTGCCGTGTTCGAAAGCCTTGGCGTTGCCGACGTGGTGACCAAGTCGATCGGCACGTCCAACCCCTACAACATGATCCGCGCCACCTTCGACGCGCTGGTGAACCAGTCTTCGCCGAAGTCGGTTGCCCAGCGTCGTGGCAAGAAGGTTGCCGACCTGCTGGGTCGCGGTGGCCAGGTGAGCGAAGCCGAGGCCCAGGCCGAAGCTGAAGCGATCACGGAGTAATTCAAGATGGCTACCATCAAGATAAAGCAGATCGGTTCGCCGATCCGTCGTCCCGAAAGCCAGCGCAAGATCCTGATCGGCCTCGGGCTGAACAAGATGCACAAGGTTGTCGAACTGAAGGACACCCCGGAAGTGCGCGGCGCCATCGCAAAGGTGCCGCACATGGTGGAGATCGTGGAGGGCTGAGGCCCTTTGCGACCCGCGAAACAATTTGACGGTCGTGGCCCGCTCGCGTAGCGGGCCGCTTCCATTTTTAGCGCGAACAGAGCGAAAGCGAGTGCAGACTATGAAACTTAACGACATCCGTGACAATGAAGGCGCCCGTAAGGGTCGCATCCGCGTGGGCCGTGGCATCGGCTCGGGCAAGGGCAAGACCGCCGGTCGTGGCCAAAAGGGCCAGAAGAGCCGCTCGGGCGTTGCCGTCAAGGGCTTCGAAGGGGGCCAGATGCCCCTTCACATGCGCCTGCCGAAGCGCGGCTTCAACAATCCATTCGGCAAGGACTATGCCGAAGTAAACATCGGCCAGGTCCAGAAGCTTGTCGACAACGGCAAGCTCGACGCCAAGAACACCATCGATCACGCCGCGCTCAAGGCCGCCGGAGTGGCTCGCGGTGGCAAGGACGGCGTGCGCCTGCTTGCCAAGGGCGAACTGACCGCCAAACTTACCTTCAACGTTGCCGGTGCTTCCAAGGGCGCCATCGCAGCTGTCGAGAAGGCTGGTGGCAAGGTCGACGTGATCGATCCTGGCAAGCCCGAGCATGAGAAGAAGGCTGCTCGCCGCGACGCCAACAAGGCTGCCAAGGAAGCCAAGTAACCAGAAAATGGGGTGCGCGGGTTCGACATCGGGCCCGCGCATCCCTATCTAGCCTTCCTGAGCCGGGAGGGTCCGGCGCCCAATACCAGGATTCAGATATTTCCCATGGCATCTCGCGCCGATAATCTCGCAAGCTCGCTGAGTTTCTCCAACTTCAGCAAGGCTACCGAACTCAAGCAGCGCATCTGGTTCACCATCGGTGCGCTCATCGTCTTCCGTTTCCTCAGCTTTGTGCCGCTGCCCGGCGTGAATCCGCTGATCCTGGAAACGCTGTACGACCAGACGCGCGGCGGCATCCTCGACATGTTCAACATGTTCTCCGGCGGTTCGCTGGAGCGTATGAGCCTGATTGCGCTGGGTGTGATGCCGTACATCACCGCCTCCATCGTGATCCAGCTGGCAGCCTCGCTGCATCCCAGCCTGATGGCGCTGAAGAAGGAAGGCGAGGCCGGGCGCAAGAAACTGAACCAGTACACCCGTTACGGCACGGTTTTCCTGTGCGCGATCCAGGGCTGGTTCCTGGCCAGTGGTCTCGAAGCCTACGGCGCATCCAGCGGCCTGCAGGCGGTCGTCGACCCCGGCATCATGTTCAAGGTCGTGGCCGTCATCAACCTGGTTGGCGGCACCATGTTCCTGCTGTGGCTGGGTGAGCAGATCACCGCGCGCGGCATCGGCAACGGTGTGTCTCTGATCATCATGGCCGGCATCGTCGCCCAGTTCCCGACCTTCACCGCCAACCTTTTCGAAGGCGGTCGCACCGGCTCGATCAGTGGGGTGCTGATCGGCGGGCTTGTCGTGATGGTCGTCGTGCTGATCCTCGTGATCTGTTTCTTCGAGCGCGCCCAGCGGCGGCTCCTGATCCAGTATCCCAAGCGCGCGACGCAGCGCGGCGGGATGCAGGCGGACCGTTCGCACCTGCCGCTGAAGCTCAACACCGCAGGCGTCATTCCGCCGATCTTTGCCAGCTCACTGCTGCTGCTGCCGCTGACGATCACGCAATTTGCCGGCAACTCGGTCGATACCGACAGCGCATGGGGCAGCACCATCGTGACGCTGAACCAGTACCTGGCGCACGGGCAGCCGCTCTACATGCTGCTCTATGGCCTCGGCATCATGTTCTTCTGCTTCTTCTACACCGCGGTTGTCTTCAACCCGGAAGACACGGCGGAGAACCTGAAGAAGAATGGCGGCTTCATTCCCGGCATCCGTCCGGGCAAGCGCACCGCCGACTACCTCGACTACGTGCTCACGCGCATCACCGTGGTTGGCGCCATCTATCTCACCGCTGTCTGCATCATTCCCGAATGGGGTATCGCGCAGACCGGCCTGCCGCTGTTCCTTGGCGGCACCAGCCTGCTGATCGTCGTCAACGTGACCGTCGACACCATCAGCCAGATCCAGTCGCACCTGCTGGCTCACCAGTATGGCGACCTCATCAAGAAGGCGAAGTTGAAGGGGCGGATGCGCTAGTCTAGCGTCCGACGCTTCTTCACTCGGGGGAATCGCGTTTCATGAATATCATCCTTCTCGGCCCTCCGGGCGCAGGCAAGGGCACCCAGGCAAACCTGCTGGTCGAACATCACGGCATGAAGCAGCTTTCCACGGGCGATATGCTACGCGCCGCCGTAAAGGCGCAGACACCGGTCGGCGTCGAGGCCAAGGCGGTGATGGATCGCGGCGAACTGGTCTCCGACGATATCGTGTCCGCGCTGATCGATGCCGAACTGGCCGCGATGGGCGAGGATGTGGGCGCGATATTCGACGGCTATCCCCGCACCGAGGCACAGGCTGTCGCGCTGGACGAATTGCTCGCCAAGCATGGGCGCAAGCTCGCCCACGTGATCGAACTGGTGGTCGACGAGGAGGCTTTGGTCGACCGCGTGGAGGGTCGCTACACCTGCGCGAATTGCGGCGAGGGCTATCACGATCGCCACAAGCAGCCCGAGATCGAGGGCGTGTGCGACAAGTGCGGTTCCACCGAATTCAAGCGTCGTCCCGATGACAATGCGGAAACGGTGCGTACGCGCATGAAGGAATACCGCGCCAAGACCGCGCCGATCCTTCCTTACTATGAGCAGCGCGGCATCGTGCAGCGGGTGGATGGCATGGCTTCGATCGACGAGGTAACGACCGCCATCGAGAAGGTCTTGGCCTCCGCCTGACCTGCGCGCTATCCTTCCGTCATTGGATGGAGGGATTCTTGCGCAATCTAGCTACAGCACTGGTTCTCGGCCTGGTGGCCGTGCCCGCTTCTGCCGAAGTGGTCGAATCGTCCACCGGTGGATTTGCCACGCACGACAGCGCAGTGGTCGCTGCGGATCGCCAGGCAGTCTGGGAAGCACTTGTCCACCCGGAAGACTGGTGGAGCCACACCTGGTCGAACGACTCGACCAACCTTTCGCTGGATCCCCGCGCTGGCGGCTGTTTCTGCGAGGCCCTGCCCGCCGCCGATGGCTGGGGGGAGGGTTCGGTCGAGCACATGCGCGTCATCATGGTCATGCCGGGAAGCACGCTACGCATGTCCGGATCGCTCGGGCCGCTGCAGGCGGAAGGGCTGGCCGGTACGCTGACCGTGACGCTGGAGGATGTCGAGAAGGGCACGCGCATCAACTGGGATTACGTAACCGGCGGCGAGGCGCGCTTCCCGGCTGCGCAATTTGCGCCGGTGGTGGATTCGGTCCAGACAGAATTCCTGACCGCGCTGGTCGACCGTCTCGGCGGAGCTGTGGAAGAAGCGGGGCAGGGCGAGTGATGCGGGGTTTTGACTAGGTCGCTGAGACGGGTTATATAGCCTCCATCGAAACCGAGGGGTTTCAGCAGCGCAGCGGAAGATTCCGTATGCGCCCTTTCGCCTGTTGACGAACAGGCAGAATCACCCTATCTGCGCCCTCTATTCGTCCATTGGTATCGATAGTCACTATCAGGCGGCAGCCATCGGCAAGCCCCCTGTTTTTGCTTTCGAGGCGGGCGGATAGGTTTTTGTAGCGATGAGATAGGGGCATCCCCAGTGATGAAACCCCTGTGGAGCATGGAGAATTAAGTGGCTCGTATTGCCGGGGTGAACATCCCCACCAACAAGCGCGTTATCGTCGCGCTCACCTACATTCACGGTATCGGTCCCACCACTGCGAAGAAGATCGCCGACAAGCTCGGCATCGATCACTCGCGCCGCGTGCAGGACCTGACGGACGCCGAAGTCCTGCAGATCCGTGAAACCATCGACGCCGAATTCACCGTGGAAGGCGACCTGCGTCGCGAAACCGCGATGAACATCAAGCGCCTGATGGACCTCGCCTGCTATCGTGGCCTGCGTCACCGCAAGGGCCTGCCCGTCCGCGGTCAGCGCACCCACACCAACGCCCGCACCCGCAAGGGCAAGGCCAAGCCGATCGCCGGCAAGAAGAAGTAAGCGCGGTCCTCCGCAGCTTTTCCTTCTGACTAGATACGAGGAACACGAACAATGGCACGCGAACCAGGCCGTATTCGGCGCCGTGACAAGAAGAACATTTCCAGCGGTGTTGCCCACGTCAACGCCAGCTTCAACAACACCATGATCACCATCACCGATGCGCAGGGCAATGCGATCAGCTGGTCCAGCGCCGGCATGATGGGCTTCAAGGGCAGCCGCAAGTCGACTCCTTACGCAGCGCAGGTTGCTGCTGATGATGCGGGCAAGAAGGCCGCCGAACACGGCGTCCGCACGCTCGAGGTGGAAATCAAGGGTCCGGGTTCGGGCCGTGAAAGCGCGCTGCGGGCGCTGCAGGCGGTGGGCTTCACCATCACCAGCATCCGCGACGTGACGCCGATCCCGCACAACGGTGTGCGGCCTTCCAAGCGTCGCCGCGTCTGATCGAAGCCTGCCGCGGGGCCTTGTAGTTCAGGGCTCCCGCACCAAGTCACTCGCATCGGCCGCGGCGCTCCAGCGCTCCGCGGCCTTTGCGCCACGAAATACCTTTAGGGGAAGTCCATGTCCGTCAATACGAAGAACTGGCAGGAACTGAAGAAGCCCAACACCCTCGAGATCAAGGAAGGCTCCGACAAGAAGCGCAAGGCTACTTTCGTCGCCGAACCGCTCGAGCGTGGCTACGGCCTGACGCTCGGCAACGCCCTGCGCCGCGTCCTGCTTGCCAGCCTTCAGGGTGCCGCCATCACCTCGATCAAGATCGAGAACGTGCTGCACGAATTCTCGTCTCTCGCCGGTGTGCGTGAAGACGTTACCGACATCGTCCTCAATGTGAAGCAGATTGCGCTGAAGATGGAAGGTGAAGGTCCCAAGCGCCTGCAGCTTTCCGCAACCGGCCCCGGCGAAGTGAAGGCCGGCGACATTGCCGTTTCCGGCGATATCGAAGTGCTGAACAAGGACCTGGTGCTGTGCCACCTGGACGAAGGCGCCACGCTCAACATGGAGCTGACCGCTGACACCGGCAAGGGCTACTCGCCCGCCGTGCAGAACCGTCCGGCCGATGCGCCGATCGGCCTGATCCCGGTCGACAGCCTGTACTCGCCGATCAAGCAGGTGAGCTACAAGGTCGAGAATGCCCGCGTTGGCCAGGAACTGGACTTCGACAAGCTTTCGCTGACCATCGAGACCGACGGCACCGTCACCCCTGAAGATGCCATCGCCTACGCCGCGCGCATCCTGCAGGACCAGCTGACGCTGTTCGTCCACTTCGAGGACGGCATCCCGCAGCCCTCCAGCGCCATGATCGGCGTTGCCGCAGAGCCGCAGGAAAGCGACACCAACCAGCTCAACCGCTACCTCCTGAAGAAGGTCGACGAGCTGGAACTGTCGGTGCGTTCGGCCAACTGCCTGAAGAACGACAACATTATCTACATCGGCGACCTGGTCCAGAAGACCGAGGCTGAGATGCTCCGCACGCCGAACTTCGGTCGCAAGTCGCTCAACGAGATCAAGGAAGTACTTTCCTCGATGGGCCTGCGCCTCGGCATGGACATTCCGGGCTGGCCGCCCGAGAACATCGAGGAAATGGCCAAGAAGCTGGAGCAGGAACTGCTCGGCTAATTGCCACCACAGGGGCTTGGGCCGGACCCCGTTTTCCGGCCTGCACTGGGCTTTTCCGTAAAACGGGCCCTTTTCGAACTGGAGTAAAGAATATGCGTCACGGTATTTCCGGCCGTAAGCTCAGCCGCAAGAGCCAGCACCGCACTGCCATGTTCCGCAACATGGCTGCTGCGCTGATCAAGCACGAGCAGATCCTCACCACCACGGCCAAGGCCAAGGAACTGCGTCCCTATGTCGAGAAGCTGATCACGCTGGCAAAGCGTGGCGGCCTTTCCAACCGTCGCCTGGCGCACAGCCGCCTGATGGACGAAGCGCAGGAAAAGAAGCTGTTCGAAGTGCTGGCCGAGCGTTACGCCGACCGCAACGGCGGCTACACCCGCATCATCAAGGCCGGCTACCGTGCGTCTGACGCCGCTGCCATCGCCTACATCGAACTCGTCGACCGCGACGAAGATGCCAAGGGCCAGGACAGCGGCCCGGTGATGACCGAGGATGAATACGAAGACGCGTAAGCGCCTCGTAGAAGCGAACAAGAGGAGGGTCGTCGGAGCAATCCGGCGGCCCTTTTCTTATGCGCTCCCGATGGATTTGCCAGAGTAGTCCAAAGGACCGCCTTGCATCCGCAGAGGCAATGGTTACATCGTCAACCAATTGCCTATCACGCGGAGATTCCATGCGTTTTCACATTGTCGCAGCATCGCTGCTTGCCGCTTCTGCCATACCCGCTATCGCCCAGGACATGACTGCACCAGACTATCCCGAAACGCGCCAGGGCGACGTTTCCGAGACTATCTTCGGCGAGAAAGTGGCCGATCCCTACCGCTGGCTGGAAGAGGACGTGCGCAACAGCGCGGAGGTGGCCGACTGGGTAGAACGGCAGAACGCCGTGACCGACGCATACCTCGAAGCGCTGCCCGCGCGTGACTGGTTCACACAGCGTATCGGCGAACTTTACGATTACGAGCGCTTCTCCGTCCCCGTGGAGCGCGGCGGACGCTATTTCTACACCGGCAATTCCGGCCTGCAGAACCAGTCGCCGCTCTATGTGCGTGACAGTCTCGATGCAGAGCCTCGCCTGCTGATCGACCCGAACGAATGGGCCGACGATGGCGCCACCGCGCTCGCAGGCTGGGTGCCGTCGCCCGATGGCTCGAAGCTCCTTTACTCCGTGCAGGACGGCGGTACCGACTGGCGTATCCTGCGCGTGATGGATGTGGCGACCGGCGAGCAGATCGGTGGCGAGATCCGCTGGGCCAAGTTCACCTCGCTCTCGTGGGTGGGCAACGAGGGCTTACTTTATTCCCGCTTCCCCGAACCCGAAGAGGGCGAGGACTTCCAGGCGCTGAACATGGATCAATCGGTCCATTATCACGCCCTCGGTACCGATCAGGCGGCCGACAAGCTTGTGTTCGCAACGCCCGAGCATCCGGAGCGTAACCACACCGCGCAGACCACCAGCGACGGCCGCTGGGCCATCGTCACCTCGTCCACCGGCACCGATTCCCGTTACGAAGTGAACGTGATCGACCTTTCCGACGGATGGGACACGCGCGTGCTCGTTCCCGGCTTCGAGAACAGTTGGAGCCTGATCGATTCCGTCGGCTCGCGCCTGTTCTTCACCACGAACGAGGACGCGCCCCTCTACCGCGTTGTCTCCATCGACATGGACGCGCCCGAAGCTGGCTGGAGCGAGGTCATCGCCGAGCGTGAACAACCGATCGCCAATGCCTCACTGGTGGGCGGGCACTTGGTGCTCGAATACCTCGAAGACGCATCCAGCGCCGCCTACGTCTATTCGCTGGACGGCGAACTGGTGCGCGAGATGGACTTCGCAGGCATCGGCAGCGCCGGTGGCTTCTACGGCGATCCCGACAGCCCGGAAATGTTCTACAGCTTCTCCAGCTTCAACCGCCCAGCCACCATTTACCGTTACGACGTGGCGACTGGCGACAGCACCGTCTTCGCCGAGCCCGAACTGAGCTTCGAACCCGACGACTTCGTGGTCGAGCAGCGCTTCTACGAAAGCAAGGACGGCACCCGCGTACCCATGTTCATCATGCGCAGCGCAGAGGTGGCCGCGAGCGGTGAAGCCGTGCCCACGCTGCTGTACGGCTACGGTGGCTTCGATGTCTCGCTTACTCCCGGCTTCTCCACCAGTCGCCTTGCATGGGTTGAGGCAGGCGGTGCCTTCGCGCTCGCCAACATCCGTGGCGGCGGCGAATACGGCAAGGCCTGGCACGACGCCGGCCGCCGCGCGAACAAGCAGAACGTGTTCGACGATTTCATCGCGGCGGGCGAGTTCCTGATCGCTGAAGGGGTGACGCCGGAAGACGGCCTCGCCATTCAGGGCGGCTCCAACGGCGGCCTGCTGGTCGGCGCGGTCGCCAACCAGCGTCCGGACCTGTTCGCCGCGGGCAACGCGGCCGTTGGCGTGATGGACATGCTGCGCTTCGACCAGTGGACCGCCGGGCGCTATTGGGTGGACGATTACGGCTACCCTGACCGCGAGGAAGACTGGCGGATCCTGCGGACCTACTCTCCGCTGCACAACATCCAGCCCGATACGGACTATCCCGCCCTGCTGGTGACGACGGCCGATACCGACGACCGCGTGGTGCCCGGACATTCTTTCAAATACACCGCCGCATTGCAGGCGGAGGACCTTGGAGAACGCCCGCAGATCATCCGGATCGAGACGCGTGCAGGCCACGGATCGGGAAAGCCAACGGACAAGGCCATCGCGGAAGCATCTGATATCGCGGCTTTCCTTGCCCGGTGGACCGGGCTTGAACCGACGAAATAGGGCGTTCAGGTAGGAGGTCACTTTCCTGAATATTCGCTAACACGTGGGTTCAGCGAGACCTCACGCCGACTCGGGTAGAACCCTACTCAACGATGGCGATCCCGTCATCGGCACGAGAAGGAGAAACCTCATGCAGTCCATTACCAAGGCTATCGCCAAGGGCACGCTCGGAACCGTCGCGGCTGGCGCGATGGTGATGGGCATGGCCACTCCCGCCATGGCGGATGATCACCGTTATCGTGATCGCGATCGCGGTGGCATTTCTGCCGGTGAAGTGATTGCCGGTGCTGTGGTTCTGGGTGGCCTTGCCGCCATCCTGTCCTCCGGCAACAACGATCGCTACGACCGCGACTACCGCTATGATCGCCGGCACTACCGTGGCAGCTATCGCGGCGCCTACGACAATGGCCGCTATGCCGTCGAGCAGTGCGTCCGCGAAGTGGAACGCTATGCGCAGCGCCGAACCGGAAGCCGCGCCGAAGTTTACGAAATTCGCGATGTCGACCGTGAACGTCGCGGCTACGAGGTCGAAGGCCGGATCGCTGTGCGCGACGACTATCGCTATCGCGACCGTCGCGGGTGGGGCCGGAATGACTACCGCCGCGGATATCGCAACGATGGCTGGGACGAGGGCCGCTTCAAGTGTGAGATCGACCGTGGCCGGGTGAGGGATATCGACATCGACGGTATCCGCGGCCTTTGATCGCCGATCCTCTAACATGACTGCCGGGCGGTTCAGGCTGAAGTCAGTCTGGACCGCCTAGCCATATCCGCAATCCGTATTCCCAGGGGAACCGACCATGACATTCCGTCCATCACGTCTCGCAGGCGCCACTGCGCTTGCTGCAGCCATGTCCATGGCCGCAACGCCTGCGGTCGCGCTGGACATGCCGCTGGCCGCTGTTCCCGCGAGTGTAGCCCCGCAGGCAGAGGTTCTCCCGGTCGGCGCGGGTGAAGCGAACCAGTGGCGCCGCTATCGCCCCTATCGCCACCGCCATAACCGCGGAGTGGATGCAGGCGACGTGATCGCAGGCGTCGCCGTGGTGGGCGTGCTGGCCGCCATTCTCAGTTCCTCGAACCGCAACCGGGACCGGGATCGCTACGACGATCGCCGAGAGCGCGTGCGCTACGACGATCGCCGCGATCGCTATGACAGCCGCGGTATCGAGAGCGCTGTCGACATGTGCGTCGACCAGGTCGAGTATCGCAACAACCGGGTCGAGAACGTCGACCGGGCGGACCGCAACGCCGGTGGGTGGAACGTGTCCGGCTCGCTGGAAAACGGCGAGCGCTGGACCTGCTTCATCGACAATTCGGGCGAAGTGCGCAGCATCGATTACGGCGGTGTCGCCTATTCCTGGCAGGCACCTGCCGCTTCCGCCACCGGCCAGTTGAGCGATGCGGCCTATTCCCGCGCCCGCGCCACCACGCGCACGGCGGCGGATGAAGCCTATTCCTACGATGAGGCCCCCGTCAGCGATGTTCCCGGTGCCGACGATCCGCGCCCGGCCTATCCCGGCGGTCCGCTGCCGGGCGAGGAAGGCTACGACGAAGACTGGCAGGTCGACGGCGACATCGAGGACGGCGAATGGGAAGGCGATGGCCGCTACACCACGGCGCATGCTCCCGATTTCGAGCAACCTGCCCGCTAGTCGGGCACTTCCTTCGAATAGGCGGGTAGTTCGATCCGCCACACCATCGCCGCGCCGCGCAGCACGAACCCTGCCAGCGCGGCGATTGCCATGGCCCAGCCTTGCTGCATCCCCAGCAGCAGCATGATCCCGCACAGCGAGGAGGCGAGGGCGGCTGCCGTCACGTAGAGCTCGGGCCGCATCAGGATGCTGGGCACGCCCGCGATAACGTCGCGCACGATGCCGCCCACGCATCCCGTCACTACACCTAGGATAATGGCGGGGAAGGGCGCGACATCGAAGGCGAGCGCTTTGGCGACACCAAGCGTGCTGAACAGCGCCAGACCCATCGCGTCGGCCCATTCGAGCCAGCTGTCCCTGCCTTGCCACCACTTGCGCGGGATGAACCACGCGATCAGCGCGGTGATCAGAATGACCGGGGCAACCCAGAAATCGCGCAGCCAGAAAGCGGGCACGCCCAGCAGCGCGTCGCGCACCGACCCGCCGCCAACACCCGTCAGCAAAGCGAAGAAGGCGCAGGTCACGAAGGTCTGATTAAGCCGCGCCGCCAGCAATGCGCCCGATAGCGCGAAGACGGCTGTTCCGCCCAGATCGAGGAACGGGGGCAGGACGGGGGCGATCATGCCGTTACCTCATTTGGCACCTTCACGCGCGCCTTGCGGCGGCGGAACATCAGCACGCAGCCCAGCAGCGATCCTGCCACGCCCAGCGCGGCGAAGACGATCAGGATCGGATGGCTGGTATCCTCGCGTTCCTGCAGGTCCATGATGTGCAGGCCCCACACGAAATCGAACACGCGCCACCATCCGCTGCGCACCGCGAGAATTTCCCCGGTCTGCGAGTGGATGTAGATATGCGTGTCGTCGGCAAAGCGCGCCTGCCATGCGTTCGTGCCTGCGCGCAGGTCCATCGGGGTGGCGTCGCCGGGGAAATAGGTGAGCGCTTCCAATGCGGCATCTCCTGCATAGGCCGCCTTGGCAATGGCGCGCGCGTCCCGTTCCAGCACCGGATTGTAGAGCCGCCCGTCCGTGGGCGAGTAGCGGTAGCGGCCACCGTCCTCCTCCACCACGATCCAGCCCGCACCATCGGGGAAGCTATCCAGCGTCATGCTCCGCACCGGGCCACTGAGTTGCGGCATGACCAGCGTGGCCGTCTCGACAGGCGGCAATTCGGCGCGCAGGTGGTTGCCGCGCACGTATTCAATGGGATGCCACACCATGATGAGCCCGGTGACGGTCCACATCAGCACGGGCACGCCCACCAGCCATCCCAGCCAGATGTGCCACTTGGCGAACCGCCGCATGATTGTCTGCTTTGCCATGTGCGCCCGATAGTCCCTCCGGCGGCGCGCCGCTAGTGCGTGGCGAACAGTTTGGAGCGGTCGGCGAAGGCCTTCATCTCGATGGCGTTGCCTGCGGGATCGCGGAAGAACATCGTCGCCTGCGCCCCCGGTTCACCTTGGAAGCGGATGCGCGGGGCGATGTCGAACTCAACGCCTTTTTCGATCAGCCGTTCGGCCAGCGCCTTCCATTCTTCCATCTCCAGCACGATGCCGAAATGCGGCACCGGCACCTCGTCGCCGTTCACGGGATTGGTGCCGTGACCCGCCTTGGCGACGATGGAAGGCGCCTGGTGCGCCACGATCTGGTGACCGTAGAAATCGAAGTCGCACCAGTCCTTGCTGGAGCGACCTTCCTTGCAGCCCATCACGTCGCCCCAGAAGTCGCGCGCGGCCTCCAAGTTGTCGACGGGGAAGGCGAGGTGGAAGGGGGAAAGCTGGGTCATCTCTTGGGTATCCTGTGCAGTCCGAGGGCGAGGCCGAAGCCGAGTATGGGGGAGGCGCCGTAGCCGATCAACGGGGTGGGGTAGGTCGACATGAGGGCGAGCACGGCAAAGCCGAACAGAAGCCCGGCGAGGGCGAAGCGCTTCTCACGGTCGAACGGTATCGCGAACAGCACCAGCGCGAACGCTACGGCCAGAGCGAGCCCAAGGGCGATAGCGAGAAAAATGCTTATACCGGCGGCCTCGACCAGCACTCGCTCGACGAAGGGTTGCGGCGGCAGTTCACCGCGCAGCGCCATGTTGATCGAGGCAAAGAACCCGATGATTGCGACCGCGCCGACCTTCCAGTCGCGGGTGACATGGTGCAGGCCAACGGCGGCAAAGGTCAGGGCAAATCCCGTCGCCGCATCCGGCTGGAACCAGACGCAAGCGATGGCCGCCAGAAGAATCGGGGCACCGAGGGTGCGGTGCCTTGCGGCCAGCACGCACAGAGCGGGTGCGACCAGCATCCCCGTGTGCAAGTTCAGCGAGCCGAACGGGAACCAGCGCATCACCCGGTCGCCCGTAACGGATGTCGTCTCCGGGCTGACAGCAAGCGGGGTGAGCAGGCTGAACAGGAGCACGCCGGTCATCAGGTGGCGACTGAGCGAAGTGTGTGGGCCGCGCCCGGCGAGGATCCACAGGCAAGCCAGCACCAGCGCGCCGAGGTTGTTCAGCGCGTAGTGCGAGGGCGCTCCGGCAAGCGCCATGTACAGCGCACCCGCCAGCACCGGGATCGCGAGCGCAAAAAGCGCGGGGACGCGATCCCGGAAAGGCACCTCAGATGTGGATCGGCTTGCCCTGCACGCCCATCGCGGCCTCTTTCAGGGCCTCGGCATGGGTGGGGTGGGCATGGCAGGTGTAGGCGATGTCCTCGCTCGTTGCGCCGAATTCCATGGCCAGCGCGGCTTCGGCGATCATCGTTCCGGCGACAGAGGCAATGGCCCAGACGCCCAGCACGCGGTCGCTCTCGGCTTCCGCGATCACTTTCACGAAGCCGTCCGGCTCGTGGTTGGTCTTGGCGCGGGAGTTGGCCATCATCGGGAACTTGGACGTCTTCACGGCTTTCTTGTCGCCGCCCATCTTCTCGACAGCCTGCTCCTCGGTCAGGCCAACGCCGGCGATTTCGGGCCAGGTGTAGACGACCGACGGAATCACATCGTGATTCACGATGCCGGTCTCGCCCGCAATCCATTCGGCAACGGCGATGCCTTCATCCTCGGCCTTGTGAGCGAGCATCGGGCCAGGCGCCACGTCACCGATGGCGCGCACGCCCTCGACCGAGGTGCGGAATTCGCCGTCCACCTCGATCTGGCCGCGATCGTTGGTTTCGAGGCCGATGTTCTCAAGACCAAGGCCCTCGGTATTAGGCTTACGGCCAATAGATACCAGCACACAGTCGGCGGTCATCGTTTCCTCGTCACCACCCTTGGCAGGCTCGAGTGTCAGCGTGGCCTTCTTGCCTTTCACCGATACGCCGGTGACCTTGGTGGAAAGCTTGAATTCGATGCCCTGCTTCTTGAAAATCTTACGCGATTCCTTGCGTACGTCGCCGTCCATGCCGGGCAGCACCTCGTCGAGGAATTCGACGCAGGTGACTTTCGCGCCCAGACGGCGCCAGACGCTGCCGAGTTCGAGGCCGATCACGCCCGCACCGATCACCACCATGTGTTCCGGCACCTTGGGCAGTTCCAGAGCTCCGGTGGAATCGACCACCACGTGCTTGGAGTTGTCGACTTCGACATTGGGGAGCGGCGTGACGCTGGAACCGGTGGCTATCACCACTTCCTTTGCCGTCACTGTCTCGCCGCCCACGTCCACGGTGTGCGCGTCCACGAACTTCGCGTGGCCCTTCTTCCAGTCGACCTTGTTCTTCTTGAACAGGAACTCGATGCCCTTGGTGAGCCCGTCGACGGCCTCGATCCGCTGGCCGTGCAGCTTGTCCATGTTCAGCTTGGGCGTCACCTCGATACCCATGTGCTCCATCGCGCCATTGGCGGCAGCGTCGTAGAACTCGGACGCGTGCAGCATGGCCTTGGAGGGAATGCAGCCGACATTGAGGCAGGTCCCGCCCAGCGTCTCGCGGCTTTCGGCGCAGGCGGTTTTCAGCCCGAGCTGCGCGGCGCGAATGGCCGCGACATAGCCGCCGGGACCGGCACCGATAACAAGGACGTCATAATCGTAATTCTCAGCCACCTGCTTCCTCCGCTGGTGTCGTTTGGTTCGTTTCGAGATCGGGGTCCGTGGAGGCCGCGCAATCGTTGACGATGGATGTAACCCGCTCCTGGCTTATGTCTTCCAGGGTAAGGTCGGAGTCCTCGATATAGGTATCGGCAACGCATTCGCACACCTGGCTGATGCGCGGGCCTGCGATGCTTGCACCTTCGGCAACCTGCTCGCACTGTGCCGTGACGCTGTTGCGCAGTTCGCCTTCGAACGCATCGCCGGCGATATCGGTCGCAGCATCGCATCCACCCAGGGACGCGGCACCTGCCAACAACAAGAGGGGGCGTTTGATGCGCATCATCCTCACAGGTCGATCAGCATCCGCATGGGATCCTCGATCGCTTCCTTCATGATCTTGAGCGCGGTCACGGCCTCGCGGCCGTCGATGATGCGGTGGTCGTAGCTGAGAGCCAGGTACATCATCGGGCGGATCACCACTTCGCCGTTTACGGCGACGGGGCGGTCCTCGATGCGGTGGAGGCCCAGCACGGCAGACTGCGGGGGATTGATGATCGGAGTCGACATCAGCGAACCGAACACACCGCCGTTCGAGATGGTGAAGGTGCCGCCGCGCATGTCTTCCATGGTCAGGGCGCCTTCCTTAGCGCGCTTGCCGAAGTCGGCGATGGCGAGTTCGATCTCGGCAAAGCTCATCTGGTCGATCGAGCGGACCACCGGCACGACCAGGCCATTGGGGGCGGAGACTGCAACCGACAGGTCGACGTAGTCGTGATAGACGATCTCGTCCCCGTCGATCTGCGCGTTCACGGCTGGCACGTCCTTCAGCGCCAGTGCGGCAGCCTTGGCGAAAAAGGACATGAAGCCCAGCTTGATGCCGTGCTTCTTGGCGAACGTGTCCTTGTAGGCCTCGCGCGCCTCGATCACGGCGGTCATGTCGCAATCGTTGAAGGTGGTGAGCAGCGCCGCCTCCTCCTGCGCGCCTTTCAGCCGTTTGGCGATGGTCTGGCGCATACGCGTCATCTTCACGCGCTCCTCACGCCGCTCGCCCTTGGCGGAGGGAGCGGGGGCGGGTGCAGGCGACGGGGAAGGCGTCGGGGCAGGGGCGCTATCGCCAGAGCCCTTGGACCCTGCCTGCTTGGATTGGGCAGCGGCCAGCACGTCTTCCTTGGTCAGGCGGCCGTCCTTGCCGGTGCCCTTGATAGTGGTGGGGTCCACACCGTGTTCCAGCACCGCGCGGCGCACGGCGGGAGACATGGTCGGCGCATCGCCGCCTTTCGCGTCCTCGCCCTTCGCATCATCGTCGGGCAGCTTCTCCATTTCCTTGGCGCTTTCCTTCGCCGCGGAATCGTCGGACTTTGCCGCAGCGGGCTTGTCGGCAGACTTGCCTTCCGCGCCTTCCTGGACCCGCGCGATCACGGCGCCGACTTCAACAGTTTCGCCCAGTTCGACAGTGAACTCAGCCAGCACGCCCGCCACGGGGGAGGGCACTTCCACGGCGACCTTGTCTGTTTCCAGGCTGGCGATCGGCTCGTCCGCTTCCACGGCATCGCCGGGCTGCTTCAGCCATTCGCCAACAGTGGCTTCGGTGACCGATTCACCAAGCGTGGGGACTTTTACTTCGGTTGCCATGCGGTGCGTTCCTTGGCTCTCTGAATGCTTACTTCTGGCCGCGCGACTTGCGCGATGCGGCGGTCTTGCCGCGTTCGGAAAGGCCCAGCGCCACGGAGACGAGCGCCTCCTGCTGTGCCTGGTGGCGCTTGGCGTAGCCGGTGGCGGGCGATGCCGCTTCTTCGCGACCGGCATAGCGAGGGCGCATGCCATCGTGACCGGCGGCGGTCAGCGCGTCCTCGATGCGATTCTGAACGAAGAACCAGGCACCGTTGTTGTGCGGTTCTTCCTGGCACCAGACCACTTCCTCGAGGCCCGTCATACGCTTCATCCGCACGGCCAGCGGCTCGCCGGGGAAGGGATAGAGCTGCTCGATCCGCACGATGGAAACGTCGTCCAGTTCCTCCTCGTCGCGCTTTTCCATCAGGTCGTAGGCGACCTTGCCCGAACACAGCACGAGGCGCCGGACCTTCTTGTCGTCGATCTCGGTCTTGTCGGAAAGGATGCGCTGGAAGTGATGGTCACCCATGAAGCGATAGGCATCGCTCTTGGCCTTGGGATGGCGCAGCAGGCTCTTGGGGCTCATGATGACGAGCGGCTTGCGGAACGGGCGCAGCATCTGGCGGCGAAGCACGTGGAAGTAGTTCGCGGGGCTGGTGATGTTGCAGACCTGGATATTGTCGTTCGCGCACAATTGCAGGAAACGCTCGAGACGGGCGGAGGAGTGCTCCGGACCCTGTCCCTCGTATCCATGCGGCAGCAACATGACGAGGCCGTTGGCGCGCTGCCACTTCACCTCGCCCGCAGCGATGAACTGGTCGATCATCACCTGCGCGCCGTTGGCGAAATCGCCGAACTGCGCTTCCCACAGCACCAGCGTCTTGGGATCGGCGAGGGCGAAGCCGTATTCGAAGCCGAGCACGCCAAACTCGCTCAGCGTGGAGTCGTAAACCTCGAACTTGCCGTGGGGCAGGGTGGCGAGGGGAATGTACTTGTCCTCGGTCTTTTGGTCGACCCAGATGGCGTGCCGCTGGCTGAAGGTGCCGCGTCCGGAATCCTGGCCCGACAGGCGCACGCCGAAGCCTTCGGTCACGAGGCTGCCGAAAGCCAGTGCCTCCGCCGTCGCCCAGTCGAAGCCTTCGCCGGTCTTGAACATCTCGCGCTTGGCATCGAGCACGCGGCCCAGTGTCTTGTGAATGTCCAGATCGTCGGGAACCGTGGTGAGCGTGCGGCCAAGGCTGTCGAACAGCTTCTTGTCGAGCGCGGTTTCCACGTTGCGGCGCGCGGTCTCGGGGTCGGCAGGCTTGTGCAGCCCGCTCCATCGACCAGCGAACCAGTCGATCTCATTGGGCTTGTAGGTCTTGCCGGCCTCGAACTCCTCGTCGAGGTGGGCGATGAATTCGGCGCGCATTTCGGGTGCGGTGCCTTCTTCAAGCACGCCCTGTTCCTTCAGCCGTTCAGAATAGATTTCCGAAACGCGAGGATGGCCCTTGATCTCGTCGTACATCAACGGCTGGGTGAACTTGGGCTCGTCGCCCTCGTTGTGGCCGAACCGGCGATAGCACCACATGTCGATCACGATATCGCGCTTGAAGCGCTGGCGGTATTCGATCGCCAGCTTGCAGGCGAAAGTCACCGCTTCGGGATCGTCGCCGTTGACGTGCAGGATCGGCGCTTGCACGCCCTTCGCCACGTCGGACGGGTAGGGGCTGGAGCGAGCGAATTTCGGGCTGGTGGTGAAGCCGATCTGGTTGTTGATCACGAAGTGGATGCAACCGCCGGTGGAATAGCCGCGTACGCCGGAAAGGCCGAAACATTCCCACACCACGCCCTGGCCGGCAAAAGCCGCGTCGCCATGGATCAGGACCGGCAGCACCTGCTCGTGATTGTCCAGATCGTCGCGGAACGCCTGCTGTGCGCGAGTCTTGCCCAGCACAACGGGGTTCACCGCTTCGAGGTGGGAGGGGTTGGGCACCAGGCTCATGTGCACCTTGATGCCGTCGAACTCGCGGTCCGTGCTGGTGCCGAGGTGGTATTTCACGTCGCCCGAACCGCCGACATCGTCGGGGTTGGAACTGCCGCCGGAAAACTCGTGGAAGATCACCTTGTATGGCTTTGCCATCACGTTCGCGAGCACGTTCAACCGGCCACGGTGGGCCATGCCGTAGATGATCTCGCGCACGCCCAGCGCGCCACCGTACTTGATGACCGCTTCCAGGGCCGGGATCATCGATTCGCCGCCGTCGAGGCCGAAACGCTTGGTGCCGACGTATTTCTTTGCGAGGTACTTCTCGTATTCCTCGCCGCGAATGACGGCCTTCAGGATCGCCTTCTTGCCTTCCGGCGTGAACTGAATCGTCTCTTCGGGGCTTTCGAACTTGTCCTGCAGGAAACGCCGCTCCTCGGTATCGGCGATGTGCATGTATTCAAGGCCGACGTGCCCGCAGTAGGTGAGGCGCAGCGCGTTGTAGAGCGTGCCGACTTTCACCCAGTCGAAGCCGAAGGCTCCGCCAACGTAGACTTCCTTGTCTTCCTGCCCTTCGAAACCGTGCCACTTCAGGGTCAGCTCTTCAGGGTTGTCCTGGTGCGATATGCCCAGCGGATCGAGCTTGGCCCCAAGGTGCCCGCGCACGCGGTAGAGCCGGATCAGCAGCATGGCCTGGATGGAATCGCGCGCCGCCGCCTCGATGGAGGCGGAGTCTGTCGGCTTGCCTGCTTTCGCGGCGGCTTCCTTCACCACGGCGACCATGTCGGTCGGGTCCATCGCCGCAGACCACCCGCCCGCGTCGTCGGTCAGCGGCCAGCGCGGGTTGCCCCACGACGGGCCGGGCTGCGCGCCTTCCTGCGGCGGCATCTCGGGGAGGAAGTTGTCCGGCTCTTTACCCATGGCTCTATCCTTTGGACTCTAAAGGAACGGCGGTTACGCCAGTTCCTTCAGCAGTGCGTCGAGCGTGGTGCCAAGCTCGCTGGGCGACTGGGCAACGCGGATACCTGCGTCTTCCATCGCCGCGATCTTGTCGTCCGCGCCGCCCTTGCCGCCCGAGACGATGGCGCCCGCGTGGCCCATGCGGCGACCCGGAGGGGCCGTGCGACCGGCAATGAAGCCGACCATCGGCTTGCGGCGGCCCTTGGCGGCTTCCTGCTTGATGAACTCGGCGGCTTCTTCCTCGGCGCTGCCGCCGATTTCGCCGATCATGATCATCGACTTGGTTTCATCGTCGTCGAGGAACATGTCCAGCACGTCGATGAAATTGGTGCCGTTGACGGGATCGCCGCCGATGCCGACAGCGGTGGTCTGACCGAGGCCCACCGCGGTGGTCTGGTGCACGGCTTCATAGGTCAGAGTGCCCGAGCGAGAGACGACGCCGACGCTGCCCTTCTTGAAGATGGAGCCGGGCATGATGCCGATCTTGCACTCTTCCGGCGTCAGCACGCCGGGGCAGTTCGGGCCGATCAGGCGCGACTTGGAGCCGGTCAGCGCGCGCTTCACCGTCACCATGTCCATCACGGGAACACCTTCGGTGATGGTGATGATCAGTTCGATCTCGGCCTCGATCGCCTCGAGGATCGCGTCAGCTGCGAAGGGCGGCGGCACGTAGATGCACGAAGCCGTCGCGCCCGTGGCTTCCTTCGCCTGGCGCACCGTATCGAATTGCGGCAGACCGAGGTGTTCGCTACCGCCTTTGCCCGGCGTGACGCCCGCAACCATCTTGGTGCCGTAATCCAGCGCCTGCTGCGTGTGGAAGGTGCCGGTGTTGCCGGTCATGCCTTGCGTGATGACCTTGGTGTTCTTGTCGACGAGGATGCTCATGGCGTTCGTCCCTTATCTTGACTGGTATTGTGGTAAATCAGGCGAGCGAGCTATCCAGACCCTTGCAGGCCTCGAGCAGTTCCTTGACCGCATCGATGCTGACCTGGAGGTTGTTCTTCTCTTCGTCCGACAGCTCGATTTCGACCACGCCTTCGATGCCGTCGGCACCGATCACGGCGGGCACGCCGACGTAGAGGCCGTCAACGCCATATTCGCCCGTCAGGTGCGCGGCGCAGGGCAGCACGCGCTTCTGGTCACCCAGGTAGGCTTCGGCCATCGAAATCGCGCTGGTGGCGGGGGCGTAGTAGGCCGAGCCATTGCCGAGCAGGCCGACGATCTCGCCGCCGCCCTTGCGGGTGCGGTCCACGATCTCGTCGAGGCGGCTTTCGGAGACGCCCTTGATCTTGGCCATGTCCGCCACCGGAATACCGTTGATGGTGGAGTAGGAGAGCACAGGCACCATGGTATCGCCGTGGCCACCCAGCACGAAGGCGTTCACGTCCTTCACGGATGTGTCGAATTCCCAGGCGAGGAAGGTGGCGAAGCGCGCGGAGTCCAACACGCCAGCCATGCCGACCACCTTGTTGTGCGGCAGGCCGGAGAATTCGCGCAGCGCCCATACCATCGCGTCAAGCGGGTTGGTGATGCAGATCACGAAAGCGTCGGGGCAGTTGTTCCTGATGCCTTCGCCGACGGCCTTCATCACTTTCAGGTTGATGCCCAGCAGGTCGTCACGGCTCATGCCCGGCTTGCGCGGCACGCCCGCGGTCACGATCACAACGTCCGCGCCAGCAATGTCGGCATAGTCATTGGTGCCGGTGATCTTCGCGTCGAAGCCTTCGATGGGGCCGCACTGCGACAGGTCCAGCGCTTTGCCCTGCGGCATGCCCTCGGCAATGTCGAACAGGACGACGTCGCCCATTTCCTTCTTCGCAGCGAGGTGGGCAAGGGTGCCGCCGATCATGCCGGCGCCGATAAGGGCGATCTTCTTGCGAGCCATGGAAAGTCTCTATCCTTCTCGGGCGCGTCTGCCTGCCTGTGGTGACTGCCCAGCGCCCACGCGGGACCAGCCACCCGGATTCGATTTGGCCGCCCTAGGGCGCGGGAAAGGGCATTGCAACCGCGAAAAGGAATTGTTTTTGCAAACAGTTCGCAATAGCAATAACGCGCTGCAGATCAAGCCAGATGCATAGTCACAAGACGCGGCAAAGCGCCAGCGGTTCCCCGACCTGTCACGGCGGGGACGCAGGCGCGCATGTTGTTGGAAATTGCTTGCTGTCGAGAAGCGGCTCAGCCGCCAGCCTGCGCCGGCATGTCGATTCGGCTGGCCATGCGCCGATCAAGCGCGCGGCACACTTCCAGCCACCATTCGAAGGTCTGGCGATCACCGGCGTCGGCAGCGGTGATGGCCTGCTGCCGGGCATGGTCAGCCGCGGCAAGGCCATGCTCCGCGAAATGGCGCAGAGCTGCGTGGAGGTGGGGGCTGGAAACCTGCTTGCCGCGGTTGTCGTTCGCAGGACGGAAATGCATCGCGCGCGCTTTGCGGCGGGGCATCCGGCAGCTGGTGCGATGAAGCGATGCGGCAAAGCGAATGGGCATGGTTTGCGAACTTCCGAATTTTCCTGTCTTCGCCTCTGCGGGCGATGGCACGACTTTAGACGCCCTCACGCTAAGCGAAGGTTGGAAGGCATGGTTTCCGAAATGTTGAGGCTGTTCAGCCTCTTCGCTCAGGGCCGTTCGATCCACCGACCGCTGTTGGCATATTCGCTGCGCACCGCGCCCGAGGACGGCAGCAGGCTGGTGCTGGCCGGTGCGGGAGCGGGCGTTGCAGTCGGCGCGCTTTGGGGCGCGGTCGGCGGCGTTCCCGGCACTTCGGCAAGCGACGTAGCCTGCGCCAGCGCCACGGGGTCCGGACCCTCAGCCTGTGCCAGCGACGGCGGCGTGGTGGCGCGGCCCGGCTGCGGCTCCCCGCCAGTATAGTCGAATACGAAGGCGGCGCTCTGTCCTGCCGCTCCCGGCCAGCGATAGAACACGTGCGCGCCGATCACCGTCGTGCGCGTCAGGCTGGGTGCCCAGTAAGGGTTCACGGCCAGTGTGTGGTAATGGGTGGAAAGGCCAACCGGCGCATAGACGCTGCCCGCCAGCGCCGCGCGGGCGATGCGGCTGGCGCGCTCCCACCCGCCGCGCGAGGGACGGCGGGCCAGAGAGCCGTCGCAGGTAAAGGTGAACTGGCACCCGGTTCGCCGCGCCGATCCCTGGTAGACGACGCCGCAAACCGTGTTCGGCCAGGCGCTGTGCGCCACGCGGTTCAGCACCACCTGCGCCACGGCACGCTGGCCCGCGTCGCTCTCGCTGGCGGCTTCATAGTAGATCGCCGTGGCGAGGCATTCCTGCGCGCGCACCATGTCGCCGCCCGATCCCATGGCCACCAGCGACGCAGCGGCCGGGCCAATTTCGGGCCGCGCGGGGCTGGCCAGCTCGGCGCTGTCTATCGTTGCACCGCCGGGAGTGTATGCAGCCGTCACGACCGGCGCTTCCTCCAGGTAGTAGAAAGCGGAGCCGGGAAAGCTCTGACCCGGCGTCTCGAACCCCATCGGCTGGGTGGCCTTGGAGGGCGCTTGCGCGATCTCGGGCTCGAAAGCGGTTTCCGCTGCCAGAGCCGGCACGGCGAGCACTGCCGCCAACACGCCCAGGCGGCGGACGAGCGCGGCACGCCGCGCAGCGCGCGCACGGCGGCGCTCGGCGAGAATCATTTGCAGAGTCGGGCGGGCGGTCTGGTCCACGCGCTCGCCCATAGGGTGAAGAGCTTGCCGGGACATCAACCCCGGTAGGGCCGTTCCAGAGAGGGACGCCGCTTACCGCTCCGTTAACGATCGGGCCGTTCACCATTGCCTCTACGGCATTTGGGCCATATGGCGGGCGTGACGTCACGGGTGTTCGCGCCGGAATCGTTCCTGTGCGAACCTAAGAGGGAAGCGGGTGCAATACCCGCGCTGCCCCCGCAACTGTGACCGGGGAGCGACCTGCTCACATGCCACTGCCTGCCTGATTGGATTCAGGGGGCGGGAAGGCGGGCAGGAAGCGACGATCCGGGAGCCAGGAGACCTGCCCGAGACGGTCGCTTACGCTATCGGGCGGGGTGTACCGACAGCCAGCGGGAGAGCGCAGTTCCGCGCTCCCTCCGTCACGAGCGGCAAGCACGCTTTTGACTGGAGGTTCAATGTACAAATACCTGTTTTTCGGCGTTTCCCTTGCAACTCTCGCGCATCCTGCCGCCGCGCAGGACGAGGCGACCATAACCGTCACCGCCACCGGCACCCGCATCGAGGTTGTCGATACCGGCCAGGCCGTCACCGTGATCGGCGAGGCCGAGATCGAGGCGGTGCAGGGTGCGGACCTGACCCGCGTTCTCGAACGCGCACCGGGCGTCGCCATCAGCCGTAATGGCGGCACCGGTGGGTTCACCGGCGTGCGCCTGCGCGGCAGCGAGGCGGAGCAGGTGCTTACCGTGATCGACGGCCTGCGCGTGTCGGACCCTGCCGCGCCCACGGGCGGTTACGATTTCGGGAACCTGCTGGCGCTCGATCTCGACAAGCTGGAGATCCTGCGCGGTTCAAACTCCACAATCTGGGGATCGGACGCGATCGGCGGCGTGATCGTCGCCTCTACCCGTGCGCAGAGTGGCCTGCGCGCGCAGGCCGAATACGGCGCGCGCGATACGGCAAGCGGCATCGTCTCGGGTGGAGTGAGCGATCCCGACACCGGCTTCCTCGGCCTTTCCGGCACGTGGTTCAGCACCGACGGCATTTCCGCCGCCGAAGCGGGCACCGAAGCCGACGGCTTCGAGCAATGGGCGCTGAACGGACACGCACGCTACTACTTCAGCGACCGGCTCGAGGTGTTCGGCCGCACCCGTTACGCCGAGGGCGAGCTTGACCTCGACGGTTTCCCCGCGCCCGACTTCATCCTCGCCGACACCGACGAAGTGCAGGAAACCCGCCAGTGGACAGGCTCTGCGGGCGCGGTGCTGGATACAGGCGCGCTGTTCCTCTCCGCCGCCTACAGCTTTGCCGATACCGACCGGGACAACCTCGACGGCACGGGGGCGGAGACCTTTACCAGCCAGGGCCGTTCCGACCGGATCGAGGTGCGCGGCGAGTGGCGGCCCATCGGCCCCTTCCTGCTGCACTTCGGCGCGGAGAACGAGTGGACCAGCTACGCCACGGCCTTCGACACTGGCGAGGATACTCGCAGCAGCGGCGCCTATGCGCAGGCGGGTATCGAGTACAACGCGATATCCGGACATATCGGCGCGCGGGTGGACGACCACGCCGACTTCGGCACGACCGTCAGCTTCGGAGGAGATGTCAGCTACGAACTCTCCCCTGGCTTGCGCCTGCGCGCCAGCATCGGTGAGGGGTTCAAGGCGCCAAGCCTGTTCCAGCTTTATTCCGAATACGGCAACCTTGCGCTCGATCCCGAGCAGAGCACCAGCTTCGATCTCGGCCTGGCCTACGGCGAGCGCACGCTGTCGCGCGAGCCGGTTTACGGCGCAGTGACGGTGTTCCAGCGCAACACCGACAACCAGATCGCCTTCGTCAGCTGCTTCGGCGAGACGACGGGCATCTGCACCGACCGTCCTTTCGGCACCTACGACAACGTCACCCGCACCCGTGCGCGCGGAATCGAGGCGGAACTGTGGGCGCGGCCTGCCGATGGCGTGTCGCTGGGGGCGGTCTATACGCTGACCGATACCGAGAACCGCGATACCGGCCTCACCCTGGCCCGCCGCCCGCGCCATGCGGCTACGCTGACGGGCGAGTGGCAGCCCGTGGACACAGTGACGCTGGGCGCGGACTTGCGCGTGGTTTCGGGCAGCTTCGACGATGCGGCCAATGCCGTGCGGCTGGACGGCTACGAAGTGCTTACCCTGCGTGGCAGCTGGAACGTGAGCGAGCGTGTGGAACTGTTCGGGCGGGTGGAGAACCTGTGGGACGAGCAATACCAGACCGCCGCCGGTTACGGCACGGCGGGCACCGGGGCGCACATCGGGGCAAGGCTGTCGCTTTGAGAAGCGTGGTCGTCTTCGCCCTTGCACTGGCGGCCTGTTCCGGGCCGGTCGAGCGCGCGCAGGGCGATTACCCCACCGTGGTCAGCCTGAACCCGTGTGCCGACGCGATCCTCGCCGAAATCGCCGCACCGGGGCAATTGCTGGCCGTCTCGCACTACAGCCACGATCCGGCGGCAAGCTCGATGCTGCCTGAGCGCGCGGCGCAATTCGCCAGCACCGGCGGCACGGCGGAGGAAGTGCTGGCCCTCGCGCCCGACGTGGTGGTGGCGGACGTGTTTATCCAGCCCGCCACCCGCCGCGCGCTGGAACAGGCGGGCATCCGGGTGGTGGCACTGGGGATCGCCTCATCGCTGGAAGCGAGCCTCGAACAGGTCGAAGCCCTCGGCGCGGCGACCGGCAATAAGGAGCGTGCCGCGCATTTGTCCGGCGAGATCGCCCGAGGCTGGCAGGCCCATCACTGGAACGGCGAGCCTGCGATCGCGATCCTGTGGCAGCAGGGCGGCATCGTCGCGGGGGAGGGGGCGCTCGCCCATGCGCTGATGCAGCAGAGCGGCTTTGCCAGCCTGTCCGCCGCGCGCGGGCTGGGGCAGGGGGCCTACTTGCCGCTGGAAGAAGTGCTGGCCGATCCGCCGCAGGTCGTCATCACGGCGGGCGACGAACGCGCCTTTTCGCATCCGGCCATGCGAATGGCTTCCGGAATACAGCACTACACTCTGGATTCCTCGCTGCTCTATTGCGGAGGGCCGACCATCCCGCGCGCGCTGGACCGGCTGTCCGAGATCAGGCGGCAGGTTCCGTGAACCGCGCGAGCCTGATCTTTGCCGCCCTGTTGCTGGTCGCCGTGCCGCTTTCCCTGCTGGCAGGTCGCGTATGGATCTATACGGGGATGACGCCCAACGCCCTCGCGATCCTTGCCGAGCTGCGCCTGCCGCGCGCGGTGCTGGCCGTGGTGATCGGCGCGGGGCTGGGTGCGGCTGGCGCGGCGATGCAGGGTTACCTGCGCAATCCTCTCGCCGATCCCGGCCTGTTCGGCATCGCGCCGGGCGCGGCGCTGGGCGCGGTGATCGCGCTCTACATCGGCGTTGCCAGTGCCATCCTGCTGCCGCTGTTCGCGCTCATTGGCGCGGGCGGTGCGATGGCGCTGCTGGCGCTTATCGCCGGGCGCACGGCGAATCCGGCCAACGGAATCGCCCTGTTCACGCTGGCGGGCATGATGATTGCCAGCCTGGCGGGCGCGCTCACCTCCCTGGCGATCAGCCTCGCGCCCAATGCCTTTGCCATGAGCAGCATCGTCACCTGGCTGATGGGCGCATTGACGGACCGCAGCTGGGCCGACGTGATGCTGGCCGCGCCGCTGACGCTGGCGGGCCTCGCCGCGCTGTGGCTGGCGGGGCGCGATCTCGATGCGATGACTTTGGGCGAACCTGCCGCGCGGTCGCTGGGTGTCTCACCGGGCCGCTTGATGGCGCTGCTGGTGGTGGGCACGGGGCTCACCGTGGGCAGCGGGGTGGCAGTGGCGGGGATCATCGGTTTCGTCGGCCTGATCGTGCCGCATCTCGTCCGTCCGCTGACCGACAAGCGCCCCTCCAGCCTGATCGTCCCGAGCGCGCTTGCGGGCGCGCTGCTGGTGCTGGTGGCGGACGTGGTGGTGCGTATCCTGCCGCTGGTGACGGAACTGCGCCTCGGCATCGCGCTCTCGTTGATCGGCGCGCCGTTCTTCCTGATGTTGCTGCTGCGAATGCGGAGGGCGGCGTGATGCTGGAAACGCGTAACCTCTCTCTTGCAGATCGGCTGAATATCGTGACCACCGCGCTGCAACCCGGCGCGATTACGGCGATCTGCGGCCCAAACGGCGCGGGCAAGTCCACGCTGCTCTCGGCGCTGGCGGGACTGCTCGACGCGGACGTGGGCGAGGTGCTGCTGGACGGCGCTCCGCTATCCGCCATGCCGCTACGGGGGCGGGCCAAGGCTATCGGCTACCTTCCGCAATCGGGCGAAGTCGCGTGGGATGTATCAGTCGCCAATCTCGTGGCGCTGGGCCGCCTGCCGCATGGCGACGCGGGCAAGTTCGCCGTTGCCAGCGCGATGGCCGCCACCGCCATGTCCGACTTTGCCGCGCGGCCCGTGTCCACGCTTTCGGGCGGTGAAAAGGCGCGCGCGCTGCTTGCCCGCGTTCTGGCGGGAGAGCCGCGCTGGATTCTCGCCGACGAACCCCTCGCCGCGCTGGACCTCGCCCACCAGCTCGGCCTGCTGAAAGTGCTGCGCGCTCAGGCGTACGGGGGCGTCGGTGTTGTGCTGGTCGTGCACGACCTCGCCCTCGCGATGAACCACGCCGACCGGGTGCTGGTGCTGGACGAAGGACGCCTGAAAGCAGACAGCGCCCCCGAGGAGGCGCTGTCGCTTGAGACCATCAACGATGTCTGGGGCGTGAAAGCGCGCTGGCTGGGCGAACCGGGTCAGCGGGCTTTGGTCACCGAAAGTTAGACAGCGCCTTCTGCGCCATCGACACCCGTAACATCGTCATCTTCCGGGATCAGGCCGCGTGCTTCCAGCAGCGGCTCGACGCGCGGGTCGCGTCCGGTGAAGTCGCGGAACATCTGTTCGTAGGTCTTCGAGTGACCCTGGCCGAGGAAGGTGTTCACGATGTGGTCGCCCATCTCGCGGGTCATGCCGCCGTTTGCCGCCACGTAGCTGTAGGCATCGTGGTGCAGCATTTCCGTCCAGGTGTAGGCGTAATAGCCCGCGTCATAGCCGTGCTCGAAGATGTGGCGGTAGTAGGGGGTGCGGTAGCGCGGCGGCACCAGGTCGCTGCGCAGTCCGATACGTTCCAGCGCTTCGGCTTCGAACGCCATCACGTCGGTCGGCGCGGGCTGGCTGGGGTCGAGCGAGTGCCATTCCATGTCCAGCAGCGATGCGGCGATGATCTCGCCGAAGCTGTGGCCCTGGTTGAACTTGCTCGCCCGGTCGATCGCTTCCACCAGCTCCATCGGGATCACTTCGCCGGTCTCGTTGTGGCGAGCGTAGCGTTGCAGCACTTCCGGCACGGCGGCGAAGTTCTCGTGGAACTGGCTGGGGAATTCCACCCAGTCGCGCGCGGTGTTGGTGCCCGAGAGCGAGGGATACTGCTGATCGGCAAAGATGCCGTGCAGCGCGTGGCCGAACTCGTGGAACATCGTGGTCACGTCGTCCCACGTGGCCAGCGCCGGCTGGCCGGCGGCGGGCGGAGCGATGTTCTGCGTGTTGGTGACGACCGGCTTCAGGCCCAGCAGGTGGCTCTGCTCGATGAAGTTGCTCATCCACGCACCGCCGCGCTTGCTCTCGCGCTGGAACGGATCGAAGTAGAACAATGCCTGTTCCTCACCGTCGTGGAAGACGGTGTAGACCTTCACGTCCGGGTGATAGGTGGGGATGTCGGTGCGTTCCTCGAAAGTCAGGCCGTAGAGCTCTTCGGCCATGTAGAACACGCCGTCTTCCAGCACGTTCTCCACCACGAAGTACTGCTTGATCTCCTCGTTATCGAGTGCGTAGCGCTCGGCGCGGACCTTGCTGGCGTAATACTGCCAGTCCCACGGGGCGAGGGTGAAGTCGTGCCCGTCTTCCTCGATACGGGCCTGCAGCACGGCAGCCTCGCGTTCCTGCGTTGCGCGCAGGGCAGGCACCATGTCGGCCATGAAACCGATGGCAGCCTGCGGATCGGAAATCATGCGGTCGTACATCTGCCAGTTGGCGTGGCTTGGCTCGCCGAACAGCTGGGCGCGGCGGTTGCGCAGCGCGATCACTTCCTGGATCAGCGGCAGCGTGCTGGCCTCGCCCGACTGGTTGCGGTCGATGCTGGCCTTGAACAGCATTTCGCGCACGTCGCGGTTGTCGAGCTGCGCCAGCTGCGGCACGCCGGTGGTGTTGCTGACGTTCAGCATGAACTCGCCGTCGCGGCCCGCTTCGGTGGCGGCTGCAGCGGCAGACGCGATCTGGCCTTCGGACAGGCCCGACAGCATCGCGCGGTCATTCACGAAGATCGCGGCGTTGTTCTGGCCGGTCGTGATGCGCTGCGAGATCTGCGAGGAGAGCGAGGAGAGCCGCTCGTTGATCTGGCGCAGTTCGGTCTGCGCATTGTCGCCCAGCAGCGCACCACGGTGGACGAACTCTTCGTACGTCGTCTCCAGCAGCATTGCGTCTTCCGGCGTCATGCTCATCGCGGCTCGATTGTCGTAAACGGCCTTCACGCGGGCGAACAGCTGCGGGTTGAGGTAGATGCTGTCGGTCATCGCGGCGACCTGCGGGGCAAGTTCCTCGTCGGTCGTAGCGATGGTGTCGTTGATGTTGGCGGACACGATCTGGCTGAACGCGCCATAGGCACGGTCGAACACCTGGCCCGAGCGTTCCATCGCGACGAGTGTGTTGGAGAACGTCGGCGGGTTGGGGTTCTCGGCAATCGCCTCGACCTCGGCCAGCTGGATGGCGATGGCTTCCTCGATGATGCCCTGCCACTCGCTGTCCTCGATCTGGTCGAACTGCGGGGCGTGCATGTAAAGCGGCGACAGCTCGGCAAAGATGCTGGTCGCCTCGGGAATGTCGGGGTTGTATTCTGCCGTATTGGGCAGGGCAGCAGACGTGTTCATGCCGCCTTCTTCCATCGTTGTGCAGGCGCTGGCAAGCGCGGCGATCATGGTGGTGGCGAGAAGTGTGCTCTTGCGCATTCGGGCGTCTCTTCCTTCAGGATTGTAATTCTGGCGCGCCGGACGGCGCAGCGTTGTGGTTTCTACTGAAACTTGGCGCATAGTCCTACAGATGGAACCTGCCAAGAGCCTGAACGCGCCTGTCAGGAGGAGGTTTCCGCCTCCGTATCGGCGGCAGCCGCAGCAGCTTCAGCCAGCGCCTGCCGGTTGACGGTGACGACGCGCGGGCGACCGCCCGGTTCGCCGGGGCTGAGCCAGATCGCACCAAGTTCGAAAAAACCGCCTTGGTCGGGCACGACAGTCATGTCACGAAGGTGAAGGCCGCGCATCAGGGCGAGCATTTCGGGCGAGAAGACCTCGGTGAACTCGCGGTCCGCAAGGTCTGTTTCCAGCATGTCGCGGCGGTTGCCCTCGGCATCGATGTATAGCAGCGGTATGCCGATCTCGCCTAGCAGGGCGTCACGGTCTTCGCCCGACGCGGCCTTGCGCAGAGCAGAAAGAGTGGCTTCGTACTGGCTTGCGCTGGTGCCCGTGGAGCAGGAGATAAGCCCGCCCTCGGCAGGATCGTTGGCGCGGTCGAAATCACGGTCGGGCGATGGCTGTTGCTCCCACACCACCAGCAGGCAGTCGCGGTCGGCCTCGGCGGCGGCGGAGCCTGCTGGCGCGGGAATGTCCAGATCCCCGGCAATTTCGCCCGAAGCATCGACCGGCGGCCCTTCTTGCGAACACGCTCCCAGCATCACAAGACCCGCCAGCGCGGCAACGATACGGGCCGGGGCGGGTCTTGCTGTCTTGTACGTGCGGCGGTGCAACATGGTCTGGCTCATGGCCGTTGGAATGACTGTGTTCAAGCTCGGCTTGTCAGGTGGTCGCCTGGCCCCTCATATCGACTTCGATGGCGCGCGGATCCTCATAGGTTGCGCTCATGAAAATCGACTGGCGGCGTTCGGAGCGGAATTCCAGCCCGCGTGCAACCTTTCCGGCGGCGGTGGTGTAGGTCAGTTCGCTGGCGATCCCGTCGTAATCGGCCATCTGGATGGCAGCGTTGAGATTGGGGCTCTGACTTTCCGAGACGTTTCCTTCACCCACATTGTAGACAAGATCCACCAGCGCATCGAATTCGTGCTGGTAGAGAGGGAGGTCGCCGACGAGGCGTTTTACTCCCTGTTCGGCGCGGCGCAAATCGGCCTCAAGGAAGTCAAGCGCCTGGTCGTAGGAAATGCGGTCGCCGACCCTCAGACCATCCTCCGGGCGCACCAAATGTCCGACACCGACTGTCGGATAACCTGCAACGTCGCGATAGACCGTCAGGCGAACGCCCTCCTCTTCGGCAAGTGCTTCCTTCATGGTGTCGCTGGATACGAGTTCCAATGCGTGGACGCGCGTCTGTGTCGGGTCAATCTGCTGGAAACTGATCTTGTGCTGCGGATCGAAGGCCGAAATATCGACAGCGCCGGTGCTGAAGCCCATTACGGCGGCCGACATGGCGAGCACAGCCTTGCGCTTGCGCATCCGGCCACGCAGATTATCACCCCTGATGGAGCGATACTTGCGGCGCATCCGGCGCACCAATTCGCGCACCATTTCGCCCCGCATCCAGCTGAGGGCAGGTTCGAGTTCTTTCGACGTGTCCGCCTTGCTCTTGTCCGGTGACGGCTGCGAAGGCCGCCGAGGGGGCTTGGGAGGGTGAGTGGAGCCGTCGCGTGGATTGGATCGCTGCGCCTGGGCGGCGATCGCATGTGCGTCGATCGGATTTTCAATAGGTGTCGGGTTCGACATGAGAGTCCTGTTGTGCCTGTGGCAACCGACGCGGGTAGGACTTTCGGCGGTCGCCGTGTATCGTTTCACCTTATCAACGGGTTGCCCGCCATATCGGTCCACAGTTCGTCCGATCAGGCCAACGGTTCGCGAGTTGTGCGGGAACGATCGGCACCGCACAGATGCCCTGAGAAAGATTCTTAGACTATTGGGTAAGCCACGGAAATTTCGTTATTTCCGAATATATTGCGCCGTTCGGCGTAAGGTCACTTTCGAACAGGGAAAAGCCATCAACCTGCCACGGGCCGAGGCTCAGCGCGCCGTTGGCGTGCAGCCAGTCGCCGATGAAGCCGCTGCCGGAATTGAGTCGGGCCAGCGTGATGTGCGGGATGAACCTGCGTGTTTCCGCCGGCAGGCCGGCGCGGCGGCAGGCCATCTCCACGCGCATCTGCACCAGGTCCAGTTCCGTGCTGGGAGCGACACGCGCCCAGACCGCACGGGCACGGCCTTTGCCCTCGAAATGCCCGACGCCGTAAATGCGGATCGGGAAGGGGGCGAACAGCAAGCTTTCCAGCGCGGTGGCGAGGTCCTCGGCCGTGTGACGGTCCACCTCGCCGACGAAGCGCAGCGTCACGTGCAGGTTGTCGGCATCCTGCCAACGCGCGCCGGGTATCCCTTCCATCGTGTCCAGCAGGGCTTCTGCCACGTCTTCTGGAGGGCGCAGGGCGACAAAGAGGCGGCGTGAGGCCATTCAAGCCACATGGCGATTGCGGACATAATCGTCCAGCATTGCGATGGCCTATGGACAATCGTTCGCGGCGGGAGCAGAGGAGCCGCTCTTCCAGATATCTTCCATGCATTTCAGTCGCCGCTCCCTCGCACCGGTCATTTGCGCCGCGCTGATCGCGGCCACCCCTGCGCGCCCCGCGGCGCAGGAGGTTGAGTCGCGCGAGCAGGACGGGACCGAAACGGTGAACCTCACGCCGGCGCAACTGTTCGCCTTTGCCGACGAGGCGCGCGATGCCGGGGATTTCGAAACGGCGGAAACCGCCTATCGCGCCCTTGCGCAGCATCCCGAAATCGAACTGCGGACGGAAGCGCGCTTCCGCCTCGCGATGATGCTGGACGGGCAGGGCGAGACGCGCGAGGCGGCAACGATCCTGCGGCAGATCCTCGACGAGAAGCCCGATGCGGCGCGCGTGCGGGTGGAACTTGCGCGCATGCAGGCGACGATGGGCAACCTGCGCGCGGCGGAGCGCGAACTGCGCGCCGCGCACGCGGCAGGGCTACCGCCCGAAGTTGAGCGGCTGGTCCGGTTCTACGCCAGCGCGCTCAATTCCTCGCGCCTCTATGGTGCCAGCCTCGAACTGGCCCTCGCGCCCGACAGCAACATCAACCGCGCCACTCGGTCGGACACGCTGGGCACGATCATCGGCGATTTCGACCTCAGTGAGGATGCCCAGGCGACCAGCGGCCTGGGCCTTGCTACCCGCGCGCAACTATGGGGCCGTCTGCCCGTATCCTCGAATGTGCTAATGCGCGGAGAGATCAACGCCGGCGGTTCCTTCTACAAGGAAAACCAGTTCGACGACTACTCCATCGGCGTGGAGCTGGGGCCGGAGCTGCAATCGGGCGCGGACCGTTTCGCGCTGACCGGCGTGGTGCAGTGGCGCTGGTTCGGCGGCGATCCCTATGCCTTCTCCTACGGGGCGCAGGGGGACTGGCGCCACCCCATCGGCCAGCGCACGCAGATGCGCGTCGATGGCTCCGTGCTGCGCAGCGAGGACAGGTTCAACGACCTGCGCGATGCGACGCGCTACTCGCTCTCGACCGGCGTGGACCGCGCTTTCTCGCAGCGGTTCGGGGGCGGAGTGAGCGTTTCGGGCAGCCGCAGCGTGGCGCGCGATCCGGGCTATTCCACCACGCGCGGCGGGCTTGCCGCCTATGCCTACCGCGAGGCCGGGCAGACCACGCTGGTCGCCAATCTCGGCTATTCGCACTTGGAGGCTGACGAGAGGCTGTTCCTTTATCCGGAGCGCCGCCGGGACGACCGCCTCGATGCCGGACTCTCCGCGACGCTGCGTGCCCTGCGGGTCGGCACTTTCGCCCCGGTGGTGCGGCTGCGGTACGAGCGGAACTGGTCGACGGTGGAGATTTACGACTACGACCGGGTCGCTGCGGAATTCGGTGTGACCGCTGCCTTCTGACGGCCGCATTTTGAATATTGCCAGGATTTCGAATCGGGCGCATTATCGCGGTGTCAGGAGAGGCCTCTAAACCCCTTCGGACAGGGATCTTTTGGGGCTTTCAGAAAATATGAATTCCAAGCGTCGGATTGCGGCCATGGCGTCGCTGTCGAGTCTTGCTCTTGCCTTGTCCGCATGTGGCGGCGGCAGCACCAGCGGCGGTGGCGGGCCGATCATCACGCCGGGACCGGCACCTTCGCCGACACCGACGCCCAGTCCGACGCCGGCTCCCACGCCGACGCCCACTCCGACACCGGCTCCAACGCCGACGCCTACGCCAACACCTACGCCTTCTCCGACACCGACACCGACACCGACACCGACACCTACGCCCACACCCGGCGCCAATGCCGATCTCGTCGGCACGCTGCAAAGCCAGACCTTCGGCAGCAAGTCGGTGCGCGGCCAGGCCAGCTATCCGTCGGGCACCCGCTCGGGCGCGCCGTCGAACGTCACGTTCGAATTCATCGCCGCCAGCAACAGCTACCGCGTCACCGGCGGCGGGGTGAGCCAGACGTTCCCGCTGTCCTCGCGCAACGCATCGCTCAGTAGCGCGGAGGCGAACGTCTACGTTGTCACGTCCGGGACGCGGACCGATAGCCTGCTGGTGACCACCAATTCCGAAGACCCCGGCACGCCCGACAACCCGCTGTTCCGCTATGTCGGCGCGGCCATCTGACAGCGCACGGACGAGACCGCGACCACGGTGAGCGGCCAGATCGAGGCGATTGCCTACGGCATCGTCACGCCCGTCGGAGAGGTTCCCACCACCGGCTCTGCCGATTACGAAGTGCGGCTCTACGGCACCACGGCCTTTTCCGACACGGCCCTGCCTTCGCGCGGGGACGGCTTGCTGACGGTCAACTTTGCCAGCGGCGCGATCACCGGCACCGGCGAAGTCAGCACGCTCAACGGCGGCTCCGTCACGCAGATCGATCCGTGGCGCGTGCAGGCCAGCATCAGCGCGGCGAACAAGACCTTCTCCGGCCTGTTCGCGGTCACCAGCTTCACCGGCGGCACCGGCTCCATCCAGGGGCAGTTCTACGGCCCCGGCGCGGCGGAGCTTGGCGGTGCCTATTCGTTCAATCCCGGCGGCGGCGGACCGATCTATCTCGGCGTGATGCTGGGCAAGGAAACGAGCCTGTTCCCCACCAACGATTCGCTTCGGGCGATGATCGTGAACGAAGACCTTGCCGAGATGGGGATGCAGTACCGCACCCAGATCGACAGCACCAACGGGGTGAATTTCAACGGCGGGGAGCCGAACCCGCACACGTCGGACACGTCATCCGTGCGCTACTCGGAAGACACCGGCTCGTTCGTCTACGATGCCGGGCTGGGCGGGGCAGATCGCGCCCTGACGTCGGCACCGGTCGCGTCGCTCAGCAACCTCGCGTTCGACGGATACACGTTCCAGACGACGGGGCCAGACGGCCAGACGGAGACGCACACCGTCTACAAGTTCCGCCCGGCGGACAACAATCCCGAGCTGGTGCTTACCTATTCCAGCCTGCTGGCCTATCGCTATTCGAAGCCCGACTACGCGACCTATTTCAACGTGGAGCAGGGCTACGTCGCGTTCGGCCAGCTGACCCCGGCAGACGCGATCCCTCGCACCGGGCAGGCGACCTATGGCGCGCTGCTCTATGGCCAGTCCGACAACACCACCATGTCAAACGGGCAGGGCGGCAATTACGAAGTGACCGGCACCGGCCAGTTCGTCGTCAATTTCGGCGCGGGCACGGTGGGCGGCTCGCTCAGCCCGTGGCTCTACGATCCTGTCGTCGGAACGCTGACGCAACTGGGTGACTACACACTCGAAACCGGCCAGATCACCTACGACAACCCCAGCTTCTTCCCCGATCCCGCGTTCTTCGGCGGCATCGCCGGGCCGAACACGCCTTCGGGCAGCGGGGGCTATTACCAGGGCCAGTTTGCCGGCCCCAATGCCGAGGAACTGATCGCCCGCTGGTTCGCCCAGACGGTGGACCCGGTATCGGGCGGCCAGCTCGATATCTTCGGCGCGGCCGTGGGCAAGGCGGGGGCGAGCGTTTCGCTGCCGGACCTGCTGCCGGGCCGTGCGGCTCCCACGCTGGTGACGCTGCCCAGCCTGCCGCCGGGCACCACGTCCCTGATCGATCCCGATGGCCGCTATGGCTTCGCGACGCGGGCATCGCTGCTCAGCCTCGACACCAATTCGACGGGCGGCGTGACGACGCAGCCGGAAGCCGGCACCAGCCGGCTCGACATCGTCTACGATTCCGCCACCGGCAATTACGAGGTGGTGGTCGGTGCCGATACGGTGACATTCGTACCGGGCAGCGAGACGGGCAGCTTCGCGGCTGGCAACGTCAACTATTCGCGATTCGTCAACGGCACCGGCAACAACCAGGATGTGCTGGTAATCGCGGACTTCCCGGCATCGCCGGACAAGAACCTGTCCTACGTCACCCACGGCCTGTTCAGCAGCCGCAACCCGGCGGGCGTGGGTAGCGTGTTCGATGCCTACGGCTTCTATGCCGGTATCCCAACCGCGGCCTCCGAAGTGCCGCGAACGGGCTCTGCCAACTACTCGGTCTACCTCTATGCGCTGGCCGGGCAGAACGGCGCGCCGACGGAACTGGTGCGCTCGCTCGTACCCGGCACGATGGACGTCTATTTCCAGGGCGACAGCATCTACCTCACGGGCGATGCCGAGCGGTACAATCTCGCCACCGGTGCTTCGCTGGGAACGGTGAACTACAATGCCAGCGCCGACATTTCGGGCTTCGAGAACGATTTTGGCGGCGTGTTCCGCCTGAACGGCGTGGAAGGAAGCTGGGAAGGGCTGTTCTTCGGCCCGGCGGCGCAGGAAGTTGCCGCCACGTTCCAGTCGCTGAACGGTGGATACTCCTATGCCGGTTCGCTGGCAGGCTCCCGCGATCCCGCCTTCCGGGGCGTCGCCACCAACTTCGCCGAGCTGACCGAACCGACCGATTTCGGAGCGATCCAGCTGCGCACGCAGCAGTCGCGCTATTCGTTCAGCACAGAGGTCTACCAGCAGTTCGGCCAGGTGGGTGATTTCATGGAATACACCGGTGTCCCCCCGGTCCGCTACGATCCCGCTACCGGCGAATGGACCGTCGTGCGCGGGATCGAGGCCACGTTCGACACGGGCGACATCGATGCCGCGCAGTCGAACGACCAGTTCATCGCCTATGGCGACACCGTGCTGGGCGAAACGGGCGTGGATCCAGTGAACGGCATGAAGCTGCTCAACCCCGCGGCGGGCAACTCGTTCGTGGAGCTGACCTACACCTCCTTCATCGATTACCAGGCGGGCGACGGCACAGTTGACCGCTACCTGCTGGTCTTCGGGTTCGAGACAGAGGACGTGGACGTTCCGACCACGGGCAGCGCCAGCTACACCACCACGGTCGTGGGCGTGGGGGCCAGCACCGGCTTCGACGGCGACGAGTTCTACACCGTGGACGGCACCAATGCGATCACGGTGAACTTCGGCGCAGGTTCGTGGAGGGCGGCCTTGGACCTGAACGGCACGAACCAGAACACCGGGGCCACCCGCGATCTGGGCAGTTACACGACGGACCTCGGCTCGATCACCGGCAACAAGCTGAACCAGACGAACCTGCGCGACGGGGCCGATACCGATGTGGGCGACATGTTCGCCTACTTCTTCGGCCCGCAGGCGGCAGAGATCGGCGGCGGCTTCGATATCTACACCCCCGACACCATTCGCGGCGGAGATAACCAGCTGGATATCGACGGCGTGTTCTTCGGCAAGAAAGACTGATGACAAGGAAGCGCGTTGCCCTATCCGGGCGGCGCGCTTGCGGTTACGAGTGAACAGGTGCCTCCGCTAAGGCGCATTGAGGACAGGGTATGCATTCCATCAAGACAGCTTCGATCTCCAGCCTCGCGCTGGCACTGGCAGCGTGCGGCGGAGGCGGCACCTCGGGCGGCGGCGGCCCGGTCATCACGCCCGGCCCCGCGCCCACGGCAACGCCGACACCATCGCCAACGCCTACGCCTACGCCCACTCCCGCGCCGACTCCGGCACCCACTCCCGCTCCTTCGCCGACACCCACGCCGGTGCCGACGAATCCGAACACCAGCGTGCAGCCGCCGCTGGAAACGGGCACCTTTGCAACGCAGGCCGATATCACGACCGTGACCTACGATCGCGGCGCGGCCCAGGCTTCAGCCAAGGGCGATGGCTCGCAGATCACCATCAGCTACGACGCGACCGACAACGCCTACGTGATCGGGGTCGGGCCGCAGAATTACCGCTTCCTGCCGAGTGACGCGGTAGCCTCTGCGGGGAACTTCGCCTTTGCGAACAGCGCGAACGGGGAGGAGCGGAACCTCCTGCTATCCACCGGCGACCAGGGGCTGATCGAACCGCGCCCGGATTATGTGCGCGAGGGATTGTTCTACACCTCCACCTACAATGCCATCGACGACGAGCGCGACTATACCGCATCCAGTTTCGTGTTCGGCCTGCCCAGCGACGTGGCCGATATCGCGCCAAGCGGGCGGGCGGCGCATTTCATCACCCTGCGCGGCGCATTGTCCGGTTCGTCCGCACAAGGCGCGCCTTATGACACGCTTTCGCTGCTGAGCGGCGTCGGCTCGATCCAGGTCGACTTTGCCACCGGCAAGGTGACGATCGCCGCGAACACGACGGTCAGCAACACGCAGGGCCAGTCGCGCGACCAGGCCAATGCGGGCACGCTGTCCGGCACGGCGAGCCTGGCCTCGGGCGAGAACCTGTTCACCGGCAGCTTCACCGCCAACCATACCGACGGTGCGGGGGCGCTGGTGTTCAACGGCGACTGGTCGGGCCGTTTCTACGGGCCGGATGCGGACGAGGTGGGCGGCACGCTCTACGCGACCTCCGGCAACTACTTCTACAGCGCCAGCTTCGCGGGCCGCGAATACGATGAGGTCGTGCCCGGCGACACGCTGACAAACCTCACCGGCGTCACGCGTTTCCGCACCAGCCGCAATGCAAACCTGTTCCCGGATGCAGGCGGCATCGACTCCCTGCTGAGCGAATATTTCCTCACCTACGACGCGGCAACGCAGCGGTGGGAAGTGGCGACGAGCCAGTTCAACATCGGCTTCGGCCCTGGCAACCGCGTGGCCGCGCAGGATGCGAATGACCTGCTGGCCTACCGCGCCACGCAGCCCGTGGCGGACGGGGGCGAGGTGCAATACGATATCGGCCTGTTCGACGGCAGTTCGCAGGGCGTGACGCTCACCTACACCAGCTTCGCCCGCGTGATCGGCACCCGGCTGGATGCGAGCGACGCGGTGGAAGCGACCTCGCTCGACTGGATCGCTTTCGGCATTGCCACGCCGCTCGACCAGATACCGCTCACCGGCAGCGCCAGCTATACAGGGCGCACGGCGGGCACCCTGCGGCAGGGATCGGATATCCTCGCCGATTTCGGCGGCACCTCGCTGCTGCGGGTGAACTTCGGCGACCAGACCCTTACCGTGCGGATTGCACCAAGCGGCGTCGACGCGGGCGGTGTGCCGATTGCCTACGGTATCTACGATTTCGCCGGCGCGCTGTCGGCGGTGACGGGCGAGATCGAGGCGGACCTGAACGGCGGAAACGGCTCCCTGCTGGGCCGCTTCTTCGGCGATGCCGCGCAGGAATACGGCGCGACGTTCAGGATCGAGGATGCAGGGCTGGGCACGCTCGACGGGGTCAGCTTCGGCACGCGCGACTGACCACGCTCGATTTACAGGGGAAGGGCGCGCCACCCGGCCGGGTGGCGCGCCCTCCTGCTGTCTTCCGATCACGCCTCAGAAGCTGATACCGGCCCCGGCGCTGAAGCCGCCCTTGCCGTTGGTATCGATCGTGCCGCCCACGCTCAGCACGCCTGCCCCGTCGTTGAACGTAGTGGATGCGCCGATGGCGAAGGCCGTTTCGCCGCGATAGTGGCCGATCGCGCCGCCAACCATCGAGCGGCCCGGATCCATCGTCTGCGGGACGCCCGCCAGCGCCATGGCGCCCGCGGTTCCGGCAAACGCCTCGTCGCGCAGTTCGTCAAGGTCGAAGGCCAGCTGGTCCAGCCCGGCGCTGATAATGTCGAACCGCTGGTCGGTATATTCCATCGAGCTGCTCATCACGTCGGCCAGACCAGCCTGCAACTGGCCAAGGTTCACCGCGTCATTCGCCAGCGTGCCGTTGGCAACGTTGTGCACCCGCACCGGCGCGGAAGAGTCGAGGCCCACGAAGGTCACGTCCTGCGTGATCGTGCCGCCGTTGCTCTGCGTCGGATCGTCAGGATCGGAATACTGCACCGCGACGACCGTACTGCCCGAGAGGTTGGCATTGATCGTCGCGATGTCCGAGGTGTTCTGGTCGATATCCACGCGGTTCTCTGCCACGGCTGCATTGGTAGCCGCCAGCTGCGAACCGTTGACCGCGTCGGTCGATCCGGCAGCGACATTGCCCGCCGCCACGTTCGTCAGGCGCACAGGGTCGCCCCCTGCGCCGATCAGCGCAGCGGTGTTGGTGGGCGTGTCGCTCATCATCGTGGGATCCACATCGTCCACGTAGCCGATGGGCACATTGGCAAGCTGCTGCTGCACTTCGACAATCGAGGTTTCGTTCACCGTCACCCGGTTGTCGATGTTGGCAATCGCGGTGCTGTTGTCCGCAATATCGCCCTCATTCACGGTGACGCGGCCATCGATATCGACGATGTCGCCTTCGTTCACCGTCACCCGGTCGTCGAGATTGGCGATGTCCGTGGTGTTGTTGGCGATATCGCCTTCGTTCACCGTCACGCGGGCGTCGATGTCGGCGATATCGCCTTCGTTGATCGTCACCCGGTCATCGAGATTGGCGATGACGGTGGTGTTGTTGGCGATATCGCCTTCGTTCACTGTCACGCGCGCATCGATGTTGGCAATGTCCGTCTCGTTCGCGGTGACGCGATTGTCGAGATCGACAATGTCGCCCTCGTTCGTGGTGACCCGCGTATCGAGATCGGCCACGGCCTGGTTGGTTGCAAACAACTGGCTGCCGTTCACCGCCTCGTCGGACGTGGCGCTGACCTCGCCGTCGGCGACATTTGCAAGCGTGGTGCCGCCGGCGCCGTCGAAGGTGATACTGGTGCGCGTCGCATCGTCGTAGGTCACGCCCAGCGGATCGCCGGTGCTGCCGATTGCTAGAATGGCATCGGCGTTGGCCTGGATGGCGACGGTGTTGGCGTCGACCTGCTGGTTGGTGGCGAACAGTTGCGAGCCGTTGACCGCATCGCTGGAGCCTGCGCTCAGCGTGCCATCGGCGACGTTGGTGACGGTCGTCCCGCCAGCGCCTCCCAGCGTCACGCTGGCCTGTGTGGCATCGTCGTATTGCACCGCCGTATCCTGCAATGCCGCAATGTCGGTGGTGTTGGTAGCGACGTCCGTTTGCAGGTCGACGATGTCCGTGGTGTTGGCCGCCACGTCCGTCTGGAGATCGGCAATGTCGCCGGCATTCGCGGCCACATCCTGATTGGTGGCAAACAGCTGGGAGCCATTCACTGCCTCATCCGACGTTGCGCTTACCTCGCCATCGGCCACGTTGGCGATGGTGGTGCCGCCCGCACCGCCCAGCGTCACGCTGGCCTGTGTGGCATCGTCGTATTGCACTGCGGTATCCTGCAGGGCCGCGATATCGGTGGTATTCGTCGCGACGTCTGTCTGCAGGTTCGTGATATCCGTAGTGTTCGTGGCGACATCGGTCTGGAGGCCGCCGATATCGGCGGCGTTTGCGGCCACATCCTGATTGGTTGCGAACAGTTGGGATCCGTTCACTGCCTCGCCGGACGTGGCGCTCACTTCGCCATCGGCAAGGTTGGCGATGGTGGTTCCACCCGCGCCGCCTAGCGTAATGGAGGTCTGCGTCGCGTCATCATACTGCACGGCATTCGCCACGGATGCGCTGACGCCATCGATCGCCGCCTGCACCTGGCCGACGGTCGCGGCATCGGTGGGGGCGGAGCCGGGCGCGACATTGGTGATCTGCCGCAGCGCGCCGGGCGCACCCACCGAAACCGAACCGGCGGAGTCGAAAGTCCCGGCAAGGAAATCGGCGGTATAGCCGGTTTGCGCGCCGCGATCCGCGACGGATCCTGCGCCCAGGGCAACACTGTTCGCGGCAGTTGCGCTGGCATCCGTACCGATTGCGATGGCGCCGTTCGCGCCGACTGCGGTGGAAGCGTTGTTGCCCAGCGCAATGGCATCGAGCTCTCCGGCCGATGCTGTCAGGCCGTCTGCACCAAGGCCCGAGATCTGGTTGCCGCCGATGGCAAGCCCACCTTCTTCGTTGAGCGTGAAATTGTCGGCGGCAAGGTTGCAGTCGCCGGGCGAAACGACGTTGCCGTCCGTGTCGAGCACCTGCAGCGAAATCGTGTCCCCGGCTGCGATTGCCGCGGTGGTATCCGCAATACCCAGGTCGACGTCGGGAATATCGAGCAGGTCGACCGTGCCCAGGACGAGGTCCAGTTCGATATCGAGGAGGTTGTCGTAAAGGGTTTCCAGCCCGGTCGCGGTGGGCACGACGGTGGTGGTTAGGATATCTGTCAGCACGGAATCGTCGAGCGAGATACCGGTGCAGACGTCGACTACGGGTTGGAGGGCCTGGGCCTGGACAGGTTTGGTGAAGCCCGGTGCGGTCAGGCTGGCAGCGCCAACCCCGGCCATCATCGTCGCTCGGAGAATCGCGGTGTGTGTCTTCCTCATTTCTCTTCCTCTCGTTTACCCGTCCAAGTAATTGAGATTATTCGTAATTTAGGAAGAGGAGCGTTAAGAGAATCCTATCGCGAATTGAGGACGGATTGCGCAAACTGCGCAATTTTGCAGGAAGATCGGATGGTTAGATGAAATCGGCTTCTTGGCAGTGTCCGGCGGTTTCGAAGCTCGCGGATTCGAGAATAGTTAAGATTTCGTTAACTCTGATCGCGACCAAATTGCGCAATATGCGGTTGCGCGGCTTTCAAGCGGAATTTCAATATCTTGTCGCGAATCAAACATAGGCGAAATGCGGCTTGGACGCAGTACGGCTTTTCGACCGCACTTGTGCACACCAGCGGAACATTGTAAGAACATCGACGGACAGTCCGCCTCTCTCAAGGCATGGACTTCAGGCCCACTGGACTTGTGACAAACAAGCCCCCACTTGGACGGCTTATGGCTCTTACCAGAATCTCTGTAAAAGGCGCTCGCGAACATAACCTCAAGGGGGTCGATATCGACCTTCCGCGCGACAGCCTGATCGTCATCACCGGCCTCTCCGGCTCCGGCAAGTCCAGCCTCGCGTTCGACACCATCTATGCCGAGGGGCAGCGGCGCTACGTGGAGAGCCTGTCGGCTTACGCGCGGCAGTTCCTGGAGATGATGCAGAAGCCCGATGTGGAGCACATCGACGGGCTGTCTCCCGCCATTTCCATCGAGCAGAAGACGACGAGCCGCAATCCGCGATCCACCGTGGCGACCGTTACCGAGATCTACGACTACATGCGCCTTTTGTGGGCGAGGGTGGGCGTGCCCTACTCGCCCGCCACCGGGCTGCCGATCGAGGCGCAGACGGTCTCCAACATGGTCGACCGGGTGATGGAACTGCCCGAAGGCACGCGGCTCTACCTGCTCGCCCCCGTGGTGCGCGGTCGCAAGGGCGAATACCGCAAGGAACTGGCCGAGTGGCAAAAGGCGGGTTTCACCCGTGTCCGCATCGACGGCGAGATGTACGCCATCGAGGACGCGCCCGCGCTCGACAAGAAGTTCAAGCACGACATCGAGGTGGTGGTGGACCGCCTCGCGGTGAAGAAGGGGCTGGAAACGCGGCTGGCGGACTCGTTCGAACAGGCGCTCAAGCTGGCCGAGGGGCTGGCCTACGTCGATCTTGCCGATGGCGTGGTGCCGGGGCGCGAGGACGAGGCAGATAGCGGCGGCAACCTGAAGGGCGCAGGCATCCCCGCCAACCGTATCGTGTTCTCAGAGAAATTCGCCTGCCCCGTCTCCGGCTTCACCATCGAGGAGATCGAGCCGCGCCTGTTCTCCTTCAACGCCCCGCAAGGTGCGTGCCCGACGTGTGACGGCATCGGCGAGAAGCAGCTCTTCGACCCGCAACTGGTGGTGCCGAACGAGGAACTGAGCCTGAAGAAGGGCGCCGTGGTGCCCTGGGCCAAGTCCAACCCGCCATCGCCCTATTACATGCAGGTGCTCGGCAGCCTCGCGGCGGAATACGGCTTTGACCTCACCACGCCGTGGAGCGACCTGAAGCCTGAACACCGTGACGTCATCCTCTACGGCACCAAGGGCAAGCGCGTGCCGCTCACCTTCAAGGACGGGCGCAAGGAATACACCGTGCAAAAGGCGTTCGAGGGGGTGATGGGCAACCTCAACCGCCGCATGGCGCAGACCGAGAGCGCGTGGATGCAGGAGGAGCTGGCCCGTTTCCAGACCGCGCAGCCGTGCGAGACCTGCGGCGGCGCGCGCCTCAACGAGAAGGCCCGCGCGGTGAAGATCGTCGATACCGACATTTCCCAGCCCACGCGCCTCAGCGTCTCCGACGCGCTCGAATGGTTCGAGGCGCTGCCCGATAAGCTCACCGACACGCAGAACCAGATTGCCCGCGCCATCCTCAAGGAAATCGTCGAGCGGCTTGGCTTCCTCAACAACGTCGGGCTTGACTACCTCAACCTCGATCGCACCAGCGGCACGCTGTCGGGCGGGGAGAGTCAGCGCATCCGCCTCGCCTCGCAGATCGGCTCCGGCCTGTCGGGCGTGCTCTACGTGCTGGACGAGCCGAGCATCGGCCTCCACCAGCGCGACAACGACCGGCTGCTGGAAACGCTCAAACGCCTGCGCGACCTCGGCAACACCGTGATCGTGGTGGAGCATGACGAGGACGCCATCCGCGCGGCGGACCACGTGGTGGACCTTGGCCCCGGCGCGGGCGTGCACGGCGGCGAAGTGGTGGCGCAGGGCACCCTGAAGCAGGTGCTGAAGGCCAAGAACTCGCTCACCGCCGATTACCTGACCGGCCGCCGCAAGATCGAGGTTCCGGCAAAGCGCCGCAAGGGCAACGGTCACAAGCTGACCGTGCACGGCGCGCGGGCGAACAACCTCAACAACGTCACCGCCTCCATCCCGCTGGGCACCTTCACCTGCGTCACCGGCGTCAGCGGGTCGGGCAAGTCCAGCTTCACCATCGACACGCTCTATGCCTCCGCCGCGCGCACGCTGAACAACGCCCGCGTGGTGGCCGGCGCGCACGACAAGGTGACGGGGCTGGAATACTGCGACAAGGTGATCGAGATCGACCAGTCGCCCATCGGCCGCACCCCGCGCTCCAACCCCGCCACCTACACCGGCGCCTTCACCAATATCCGCGACTGGTTCGCAGGCCTCCCCGAAGCGCAGGCGCGCGGATACAAGCCGGGCCGCTTCAGCTTCAACGTGAAGGGCGGCCGGTGCGAGGCGTGCCAAGGCGACGGCCTGATCAAGATCGAGATGCACTTCCTGCCCGACGTCTACGTCACCTGCGAGGAATGCGACGGCAAGCGCTACAACCGCGAGACGCTGGAAGTGAAGTTCAAGGGCATGTCCATTGCCGACGTGCTGGACATGACGATTGAGGACGCGGAGGAATTCTTCAAGGCCGTGCCCCCCATCCGCGACAAGATGCACATGCTGAACGAGGTAGGCCTCAGCTACGTGAAGGTGGGCCAGCAGGCCACCACGCTATCGGGCGGGGAGGCGCAGCGCGTGAAACTGGCCAAGGAACTGTCGAAACGCAGCACCGGCCAGACGCTGTACATCCTCGACGAGCCGACCACCGGCCTGCATTTCGAGGACGTGCGAAAGCTGCTGGAAGTGCTGCACCGTCTGGTGGACCAGGGCAATTCCGTGGTGGTGATCGAACACAACCTCGACGTGATCAAGACCGCCGACTGGCTGCTGGACCTCGGCCCGGACGGCGGCGTGCGCGGCGGCGAGATCGTGGCGGAGGGGACTCCGGAGCAGGTTGCTGCGGTGGAGGGGAGTTATACGGGGGCTTATTTGCGGCCTATGTTGGCCGCGGAGAAGACTGCGAAGAATTGAGCTATTTGACGATTGATTCGAACGTCCCAACTAGAGGGGCAACTCCCTGAACTTAGACCCGCCAATGCTTGCGCGAACGAAATGATGTTGGTGTCGGATGGTCGGGATTAGCTGATGCAGACGAGTTGGAAACTCCTCTGCATCAGCGTTCTAATAATTCCCGAACTTTAGACGCTGCTTTCGGTGTCGTATGAATTTTCGAATGGTCAGATGCTTCTATCAGTCGTGCTTTGTGCAATCCTCGAAGGACCTTGCGAAGATAGCTCGCATTGCTCGTTTCAGTCCAATCTACGAGGTTCTCCACTGAGCAATTTCCAGCCGATGCCGTCAGTAGGAGAATTTCATCTTCCAATTTAAGTCCGTCCTTTAGTACCCGACGGATTGAGCCATTAGACCAAACTACAGGCGTTCGAATCTCTGATACTTGCCTGACCGCTTCCTGAGCCTCTTCAGTTGACGTATCATGAAAAATACGAATTAGTTCAGCCAAGACCCAGCTTGATGCTGTCAGCGCATAAGTAGCATCCATCTCATTAGAATTGACTTCGCCGCCAACATGCCCGCTGTCCCTGTTATTCCTGATCTCATACAATGCGGGTAGGATGCGTGCCGCAAGTAGGCGCAGACCTCTTTCTAGGGAAGTCTCTTTCTCCAAGGCACGGCACTTCCCATCAAAAGGGTTGGGTTTTGTGCCTTGAGGTGGGTAACTTCCATCTGCGCGTCCGCGAATGACAGTATAAGCGACTTCGCAAAAACGACCTGCGGAGAGTTCCGAAGGCCCCCACCGACCCTCGTAGTAGTTTGTTACAATATGCTGATATTCCATCAGCAATTCTTCGCGAAGTGTATCGGGTAGGCCAGCAAAAAGAGTTTCCGTGGAAAAGCTCAAGAGGCTCCCTCCAGTTCCTTTGCAAGGTCTTGAGCAGCCTTCCTCCCAGGAACGGTAAGCTTCAATGTGAAGTTGGGGCTACCCTTTCCTCCGCTCACGATCACCAGCTTCTTTTGGCTCTTCATCTGAGTCGCGAAATTCGTCTGATCATAAACGCCGTGCGACTTACACGCCTCGCGGATTTCTTCATTCGGAACAATTTCTTCACCAAGTTTGAGCTTAGCGAACAGATAAAGTAGACAAAGCGACTTCGCTTTAGATGCTTGTGTGTTTCCCGGTAGATCTGCGATAACTGAGACCTTCCCCTCGGTAACATCAAAGACGCTCCCAAACTCTTCCAAGTTCGCGGATGCTTTTGGTGCCGGTTCGGGGTCCATATTAGTAGCACGAGCCTGCGTGGCGGACGAGTGTTGCGGGGCATCCGGCTTAGCGAACGTCTTCCCGGACATCAACGAATCGTACTTTCCAATCACGGACTCGACAAAATCTCTATCACCTGTAGCCTTCAAAAGTCCTCTGGACGCATCAATCTCAATCGTGTATTCCATTTCCTGTCACCTTCTCAGAGTATTAGACGGCAATTAAAGGGCGCCGTCATATAGCAGTTAAGGTCAAGTCAACTAGAATAGCAGTAGAAAGTGTTTCTCGCTAGTCGTCGGCGGTTTCATTGTGGAAAAGCTGTTCTGCGAGGTCCTCCATCACGAGGTTTCCCACGCCCGCCTCCCCGCATTCGCCCGTGCGTCGCCGGCCAATCAGCCGCAGCATAATCTCACGCCGCCGAAACAGGCTGCGTTTTGTAGGCCGGTCTCATTTTTGGCTTTAGCTCCCCATCCCGCACCCACCCTCCGGCACCTCCCGCCCCATCGTCCAGTTCCCCTGCATCCGCACCTTGGGGTTGGGCGCGCACCAGATTTCTCCGTTCTCGTCCAGAGCCGTCACCCAGATCAGGTGGTGTTCGGGGCCGTAGTCGATCACCGCGACGGCGTAGCCCTTGCCCTTGTCGATGATCGTCACAGGCAGGGGCGGGTTGAGTTGGGTGAGCATGGGGCGGGTCCGGTCTGTACAGGGGTTGCAGTCGTCAGGGGTGCAGGGTCGCAACGCGCCGTCGGCGTGCATGGGCGCAAGGTTGCTTTTTGCTAAGCGGGGCGGGTGACGGGGAGGCGTGTTGACGCTTTCCTACTGGACCGGCGCTGTGGCTCCCTCTCGCGGTCCTGACACATACGGAGCCGCTCATGTCTCGCCACACGCCCATCGACCGTTTCACCCTTCCCAAAGACATTCCCGACCTCGCGCCCAACCTCGCACCGGGCGAAATTCCCTCGCCCACGGATGCCTGCTGGAGCCAGCCTAGCGGCGGCGATCCTCTAGATGATGCGCCCGTTCCCACGAACACGCCCGCAACCACCCCCTCACGCCCGAAAACGTCCGCGCCGGACGGGGAGGCGGCGCGGGGCTATGTGATGCGCTCTGCCGCGGGGCGCGGGTGGGCGCCGGAGGGGGAGATGCGCGAGCCTGTCACCATGGTGGAGGGGTTGCCGTGCACGGCGGAGGACTTGCGGCTGCGGGAGGCGGGGGAGGCCCTTCGACAGGCTCAGGGTGAGCGGGCGCGAGCTGCCCGCGCCCAATCCCGGCCCGGACCTGTGCCGCTGCTCACCCCGGCTAGGCAGGCGGCGTTTTGCTCGGCGCTGGCGGAGCATGGCAACGTGCGGCTCGCGTGCCGGGCGGTGCAGGTCTCTCCGCAGACGGCCTATCGCGCGCGGCGGGCCTCATACGCCTTCCGCCAGTGCTGGGATGCGGCGCTGGTGCTGGCGCGTGACCATGCCGAGCAGGTGCTGGCCGACCGCGCGCTGAACGGGGTGGAGGAAAAGGTCTTCTACCACGGGGAGGAGGTCGCCACGCGCACCCGCTATTCCGACCGCCTGCTGCTCGCCCACCTGGCGCGGCTCGACAAGCGGGCCGAGGAGCGGGAGGTGTGCGACGATTGCCGCGCGCCGCTGATGGCGGAGGAGCACTTCGACGAGGCGGTGGAGGCGCTTGAAGGGGGCGAGGGGGAGGGTCCGGAATTTGCTTCAGGACAGTGTTCCATGTGTTCCACATTCGCCGCCGACGAGGCCGCGCAAGATGGGCCGCCGGTGCCATTGGAGCAGCGCCTCGCCGCGATGCAGGCCGCGTTGCCGCCCGATGCCCAGGCGCAAAGCGGCATGACCGAAGCGCAGTGGCGCTGGGCGGAACCGGAGCGGCTCTGCGCTTATGAGGCTGGGGAGGGCGATTGGTGGCTGGCGCGCCCGGAAGAGGTGAGCGCGGCGGAGGACTAGGTGCTCAGTTGTCGAGCAGTTCCAACTCCACCCGGCCATGGCCGCTGCGCACGATGCCGATCTCCTCTGCCGCGGCGCGCGACAGGTCGATATCGCGGCCCCGCACGAACGGTCCGCGATCGTTGACGCGCACGATGACGGAGGCACCGTTGCGCGTGTTCGTCACCCGCACGCGGCTGCCGAAAGGCAGCGTCTTGTGGGCGGCGGTGAAGTCATGCATGTCGAACGCCTCGCCACTGGCCGTGGGCCGACCGTGGAAGCGGCGACCGTAGTAGCTGGCGATGCCGGGGCCGATGGGGGTGGCTGCGGGTTCGGGAGGCTCGATGGTGGTGATGTCCACCGCGTGATCGGGCAGGGCAGGCTGCGCCGGGATGTCGAACCGGGCGAAAGCGGTTTCGAACTGCGCTTCCTCACTGGGCTGGAATGCAGGCTGGTCCGGCTTGGCAACGGGCGCGAGATCGGCGCTCAGCGGCGCGGTCGCAGGCGCGTCCTGCGCAAGGCCCATGCCTCCGCCGCCCAGCAGGGCAAGTGCGGCAATCGGTGCCAGCCAGCGCCCGAAGGCGCGATGGGGATTCGTCCCGTCCATGGCAGGGAGACATACCGCAAGAGGGTTACGCCACCGAGTCCGGGAGCGGGGAATGGCCGTGCGGTCGGGGCGATCCGTCGCGAAATGAGGCGAAAATGCGACGAACCGAAGTGGCTGCAGGGAACGCGGACTGTCCCGGAACGAAAAATGGGGTCGGTATTGCTACCGACCCCACTCTCACCGGCGGTGGGTTCCTTGAAGGAACGCTTATCGCCTGGCGTGTCTCCGTCTGTTCCGCCCCCTTTCGGGTTTGGCCATCAGGATATGTCGCCCGGCGCTCGCGCCGGTGCCGGACCGGTGCCTTGAAAAGTCAGGGGGCCTGAGGCCGGTCCCGACAGGTCTGGCTGCCTGTCCGCAACCGGGGCTGTTACTCTGGTGTCTCGAGCGGCTCGTGTTGCAGCAAGCTGCGCCTCGATCCACCGACACCGGGGTTCATTGCTCCGGCTGTCCGATGATAGATCGTCGCGGTCTCAACAGTCCGGGATGGTGTCGCCCGAAGGCTCCGCTTTCCCTTTCCTACTCCGCAATGATGCTGTCATCGCGTCGAGATCGCTTCGGTTTCCGTCTTCCTGTCTCGGCAGGCGATCCAGGGAGGCGATCCGTTCTCGCTCTCGATGAATTGAGAATGCGCTGGAGGGCCGAGTCGGGCAAGGGCGCGAGCGTCGACTTATCCACTTCTCGGCGAAATGCCAGTGGACAAGGGTGGATAAGTCAACGGCTCGGCGCGACACGTGAAAATTTCTCGCTGATGCAGCAAAAAAGTCACGGTTTTGGCGGCTTAACGGTCCCGCTGGGCGAGAAGGCGCAGGCGCAGAGCGTTCAGCTTGATGAAGCCAGCCGCGTCGGCCTGGTCGTAGGCACCGGCATCGTCCTCGAAGGTGACGTGCGCTTCGGAGTAGAGCGAATTGGGCGACTTACGGCCCACGACGCTGGCAAGACCCTTGTAGAGCTTCAGGCGGACGGTGCCGTTCACCTTCTCCTGGCTCAGGTCGATCGCGGCCTGCAGCATCTCGCGCTCCGGGCTGAACCAGAAGCCGTTGTAGATGAGCTCTGCATACTTCGGCATAAGCTCGTCCTTGAGGTGGGCGGCGCCGCGATCAAGCGTGATCTGCTCGATCCCGCGGTGGGCACGCGCGTAGATCTCGCCGCCGGGCGTCTCGTACATGCCGCGCGACTTCATGCCCACGAAGCGGTTCTCGACAAGGTCGAGCCGGCCGATGCCGTGCTTGCGGCCAAGATCGTTGAGCGCGGCGAGCAGAGTTGCAGGGCTCATCGCCTCGCCATTCAGGGCAACGCCGTCACCCTTCTCGAAGTCGATGGTGATGTATTCGGGCGTATCCGGCGCATCTTCCGGATGGTCGGTGCGCGAATAGACGTAGTCGGGTGTCTCTTCCCACGGGTCTTCCAGCACCTTGCCTTCGGACGAGGTGTGCAGGAGGTTCGCGTCGGTGGAGAAGGGGCTTTCGCCGCGCTTGTCCTTCGGCACGGCGATCTGGTGCGCTTCCGCCCAGGCGATCAGCGCGGTGCGGCTGTTGAGGTCCCACTCCCGCCAGGGGGCGATCACCTTGATGTTGGGATCGAGCGCATAGGCCGACAGCTCGAAACGCACCTGGTCATTGCCCTTGCCGGTCGCGCCGTGGGCGATGGCATCGGCGCCGGTCTCGTGCGCGATCTCGACAAGGCGCTTGGAGATCAGCGGGCGCGCGATGGAGGTGCCGAGAAGGTAGTCGCCTTCGTAGCGGGCGTTGGCGCGCATCATCGGGAAGACGTAGTCGCGTACGAATTCCTCGCGCACGTCCTCGATGAAGATGTGCTTGTCGGGAATGCCCATGGCGCGGGCCTTGGCGCGGGCGGGTTCGATTTCCTCTCCCTGGCCGAGGTCGGCGGTAAAGGTCACGACTTCGAGGCCGCGCTCGCTCTCAAGCCACTTGGCGATGACGCTGGTATCAAGGCCGCCGGAATAGGCGAGGACGACGCGTTTGATGTCAGACATGAAAGAATCCCGTTCACACAAATTGGCGCGGCGGCGGTTAGCAGCGCAATTCGCTTACGGCAAACTAGGGAATCTCTCTGGCGGCCAACTGGGGGTTCTTGCGGCTGATATAGTTCAGCCAGGCCTTCGGACGGCGCAGGTAGTCTTCCGGCACGTCCGCCTCCAGCCCGACGACGCGGGCTAGGGCGGCCACGAAGTGGATGCAGTTGTTTTCGTCGAGGTCGTAATAGTCGCCGGGATAGTCGCGCCACGCGAGGACGGTCGCGAGCAGGCGGCGGTACTGCTGGTCGCTCACCGTCACCGTGAAATGGCGGTTGGTGGCGGCAATGGTCCGCTCCGTCTCGGTCATGATCATGTGCTCGGCGGGGCCGGAGGAGATCGCCTGCGAGGTGTAGCGGGCGGAGAAGCCATAATTGGCATCGACCCTCGTGCCGTCGTCCAGCTCACCCTTCAGCACCACGAAGGTGTGTGGATAGCGGCCCCAGAGCACGGATCCGTTGAAAGAATGGAAAGAGACCTGCACGTCGGCCTGTGCCGGAGTGGCAAGACCCATGGCGGCGACGGCCAGCAGCACGGCGGCGACCATGCGGGCAGTAGAGCGTGAAAGCAGCTGGGGGATCATGCGGATTTCGGGGCCTCTGTCTGGCGGATGTCCTTGAGCAGGGCGGGGAAATACAGTGCGAGGCCGCCTGCGCGCAAGAGATAGCTGGCCGTCATGGCGATCCATGCGCCGGTGTTATCGAAGGGACGCAGCAGCAGGTCCAGCGCGATGTAGAGCACCGTTGCAGCCACGCCCGCATTGCGCAGCGCCCGTCCGCGCGTGGTGCCGATGAACACGCCGTCCATCATGTAGCTCGGCATCCCAATCAGTGGGATCAGCGCGGCAAAGGGCAGGTAGGCGCGGGCTACTTCGCGCACCTCGGCGTCCGTCGTGAGGAAATCGATAAGCGGTCCGCCGAGAACGAAGAACGCCAGCGCCAGCAATGCGCCGCTCAGCAGGGAGAACTCGCCTGTGAGCCGGACTGCGCGCATGAAGCGGTCGCGATCCCTTTTGCCATAGGCGCTGCCGACGCGCTCCTCCGCGGTGAATGCGAAGGCGTCGAGAATGAAGGCAGCAAAACTGACGAATTGCAGCAGCACGTGGTTAGCCGCCAGGGTGGCTGCGCCGAGGCGCGCGCCGGCATTGGCGAACCACGTGAAGAGGATAAGCAGCGCGACCGTGCGGATCATGATGTCGCGGTTCACGGCGAACAGCTTTCCCAGCCGCGCACGGTCGGTGAGCAGCGAGCGCGGCGTGCGCGCAACCAGCGCAAGGATGTTGGCTCCCGCCACGCGGCCCACGATCAGCAAGCCGAGTAGCAGCGCGATCCCTTCCGCGCAGGCCGTGCCGAGCCCGACCCCGTAGGCACCCAGGCCCATGCCCCACACGAACCCAATATCGAGGGCGATGTTGGCGACATTCATCGCTATCTGGAGCGCCAGCGCCTCCCGCGTGCGGCCAAGGCCCAGCAGCCAGCCGTTGATGGCATAGACGGCGAGGGCCGCAGGCGCGCCGAGGAAGCGGCCCTGCATGTAGCCGCTGGCCTCCGCATCGACGGCAGGCGTCCCGGACATGATAGCCAGTGCCGCCTCGCGGACGGGCCAGCTGATCGCCAGCAGGACGAAGCCGAGCCCCAGTCCGATGGCGAGAGCGCGGAGCAGCAGCGCCTCGACTTCCGCCCGGTCGCCCGAGCCTTGGGCCTGTGCGGTCAGCCCGGTCATCCCCATGCGCAGGAAGCCGAAGGTCCAGAACACCAGCGTGATGATCGTCGCGCCCAGCGCCACGCCGGCGAGCGCGGTCGCATCGCCGGTCCGTCCGATCACGGCGGTATCGACGATCCCGACGAGCGGCACCGATGCCTGTCCGAGCATGATCGGCCAGGCCTGCGCGAACACCGCGCGCCGGGTAAGGGGAGACGTTGCGGTCAAGACCTAGCTGGAAAGCAGCTTGCGCTCTGCTTGTTCCATGTAATCGCGCGTCAGCGGCAGGGCATAGCGGTTGCGGCTGTACTGCACTTGGAAGTTGCACAGGCCGCCCCATTCGAACGTGGAAGTCGCGGCGGCGAGGTAGAAGGTCCACATGCGGAAGAACCGCTCGTCGAACATGGCCAAGATCTCATCGCGATGTTCCATGCAGCGGGCATACCATTCGCGCAGCGTCTTCGCGTAATGCACGCGCAGCACTTCCACGTCGGTCGCCATCAGGCGGACCTTCTGGCTCGCTTCCATCATCTGGCTGAGCGAGGGGATGTAGCCGCCGGGGAAGATGTACTTGCGCGTGAACGCCTCCGCCGCCACCGGGCTGCCGAAGCGGCCGATGGTATGGAGAAGCATCACCCCGTCGCCGCTCAACATCTTCGCGCAGTCGCGATAGAACGTCTCGTACTGCGGCACGCCGACATGTTCGAACATGCCGACGGACACGATGCGATCGTAGGTCTCACCGCGCGCGGCGAGGTCGCGGTAGTCAACCAGCTCGAAGGTTACGCGGTCCGATACACCTGCGGCCTCGGCCCGTTCGCGGGCGAGGGCGAGCTGCTCTTCGCTGAGCGTGATGCCGGTGACTTTCACATCCGCACGGCTGGCGAGGAAGATCGCCATGCCGCCCCAGCCGCAGCCTATGTCGAGCACGTGGTTGCCCGGCTCCAGCATCAGCTTGGCCGCGATATGGGCGAGCTTCGCTTCCTGCGCCTCGCCCAGCGTCATCCCTTCTTGCGGCCAGTAGGCGCATGAATACTGCATGTGCTCTTCATCGAGCATCAGCTTGTAGAGGTCGTTGCCGATATCGTAGTGGTGCGCGACATTATCCTTCGATTTGAAGGGATTGTTGACGCTGTCCCTGATGTAGGCGAGCCGTTTCAAGACCTTGCGATGCGGCGCCATCCGGCCGAAGCCGCCCTTCGCCTCCCACGGAGCGTTGCGACGCGCGAGTTCGATCAGTTCCATGATCCCGCCGCGCTCTATGATGATGCGCCCGTCCATGTAGGCCTCGCCCACGCCCAGCTTGGTATCGAGCGCGATGTCACGGATCACCTTGCCGTCCGCCAGGCGGATTGCGACGTCCGGGTAATCCGGATGTGGCGTACCGTAGGTGGAAGTGCGCCCGTCGTGCAGGGTGAGCTTCAGCGTGCCACACGTGATGGCCTTGCCGATCAGCCGGTCAATCAGGGTCTGGCTCATTCGGGTCCTCTCCGCTCTATTCCGCAGCTTCCTTCAGCACCGGATCGAGATGCCAGCGCGGCGGTTCCTCGAGGTCGCGCAGCCGTGCGCTTTCTTCGTAGACGTAATCGCCTGTCATCGGGATCGCGTCGCGCTCCTTCACGTACTGAATCTGCCAGTTTACCAGCGTGCCATGGCGGAAGCTCTGTTCCGCGCCTGCGAGATAGAACTGCCACATGCGGAAGAATTCCTCGTCGTAGAGTTCGACCAGTTCTTCGCGGTGCATGGTGGTGCGGTTGTACCATTCCTCCAGCGTGTGGCTGTAGTGGAAGCGCATGGCCTCCACATCCATGATCTGCCAGCCGGCCTTCTCGCTTTCGGTCACCAGCTCTGAAAGGGCGGGGATGTAGCCGCCGGGGAAGATGTATTTGCGCGTCCACGCGTCGGTGAAGCCGGGAGGGCCCGCACGGCCGCAGCAGTGGCTGAACATCACGCCCTTGGGCGCCAGCAGCTCGTGCGTCTTCTTCATGAACTGCGGGTAGTGCGGGGTGCCGACATGCTCCAGCAGGCCGACCGAGCTGATCCGGTCGAACGTGCCCTCTACATCGCGGTAGTCCATCAGCGCGAACTTCACCTTGTCGGAAACGCCCGCTTCCTTGGCCCGCTCCTTGCAGAAGGCGATCTGGTCGGGCGCGAGGGCAACGCCCAGCACTTCCGCGCCGTAATGCTTGTTGAGATAGAGCGCGAGGCCACCCCAGCCGCAGCCGATGTCCAGCACGCGCAGGGGCCGGTCCATCTCGCGCGCCTGCTGCATGTACATCTTGGCGGCGATGTGCGCCTTCTTGTCGAGCTGCGCCTTCTCCAGCGAGTTCGACGTGTCGCGGTAGTAACCCATGGTGTACTGCCGGTCCTCGTCGAGGAACAGCTCGTAAAGCCGCCGCGTCAGGTTGTAGGTGTGCTCGGCGTTCTTGCGTGCCTTGGTCTTCAGGTTGACGCTGTCGATCCTCGCCGCAGTCTTCTGTGCCAGCCGTTTCAGCGTGCCCTGCGGTTGCAGCGCCTTGTCTCCGTGCACTTTCGCCTGGCTAGTGACGTAGAGGACCATATCGCGAATGTCGTGCGGCCCCTCCACTTCCAGCCAGCCCCACATGTAGGCCTCGCCCGCGCCGACCTGGGGATAGCGGGCGATGTGGCTGCTCGCCTTCTTGTCGGTGAGGCGCACCCTGATCGCCTCGCCATATTCGCCGTTCACGTCACCGCCCGGACCGTATTCGTAAACCTTGCCGTCGTAGTCAGTGATCACGAGCTTGCCCGCCCGGATCAGTTTATTCAGCATTTTGTCGAGCAGCCACATAGGCTCGGCGTCCCCCGGATTATTGATTTGGCCCGGCAGGGTTTGCGGACCGATTGGCCATGTGTCAATTCTGCGGTATGTTTCGCTTCGATGAGCGAGAACAAGACCCTGCCCACCGCTGCCAGCGTCGAGGCTTTCATCGACAGTGTGGATCATGCGCGCAAGCGCGAGGAGGCCCGTGAACTGGATGCGATGTTCCGCAGGGTGACGGGAGAGGAGCCCGTCATGTGGGGCCCCTCGATCATCGGGTATGGCGAATATCACTACAAGTACGAGAGCGGGCGAGAGGGCGACATGTGCCGCACCGGCTTCAGCCCGCGCAAGGCGAAGCACTCGATCTACCTGATGGGCTGCTACTGCAATGCCGAAGCGCGCGCGAAGAACGATACCCTGCTGGAGAACCTGGGGAAGCACTCGCGCGGGGCGAGCTGCCTCTACATCAACAAGCTGGCCGACGTGGACATGGGCGTGCTGGAGGAACTGGTGCGCCTCAACTGGCAGACGATGAACGAGGCCTATCCGCCCGCCTGATCAGATCCCGGCATACCACTGGTAGCCGCGGTCTTCCCAGTATCCGCCATTGCCGCCCTCGATATCGTCGAGGCTGGCTACCGCGTCGATGCCGGTCAGGTACTTGGCGTGCTTGTAACCAAGCTGCCGCTCGATGCGCAGGCGCAGGGGAGCGCCGTTGCGGACGGGAAGGGACTCGCCGTTCAATTCGTGTGCAATGATGGTCTGCGGGTGGAAGGCATCGTCCATGTCGCAGCTCTCGTAATAGTCGGAGCCATTGAGATTGTCGGCGCAGCGAAAGACGATGTAGTTCGCCTCCGGCTGAACGCCTGCCGCTTCAAGGATCTGCGAGAGTTGCGGGCCGGTCCATTCGCCGATTGCGCTCCATCCTTCGACACAGTCGTGGCGGGTGATCTGCGTGCGCTGGGGGAGGGCGCGGATATCGTCCATCGACAGCACGCCGGGATTGTTAACCAACCCACCGACCGCAAGTCGCCAGTTGGCAAAGCCCTCCGCTTCCGCAGCACGGTAGGCATCGGTATCGACCGTCAGGCTGCCGTTGCCGCGGAAATAGGGCGACAGATCGGCGCGCGTGTATTCGGGCGCCATGGGAATACGGCCTCCTCCCAGCGCACGGTGAAGCCCACGGTGCCAGCCCTGTGCGCCGTCCACCACCTTGCCGAACCAATCTGACTTGCCGATCTCGTTGCACCCGGCAAGGAAGGCACCAAGACCCGCGACGAGAAAATTGCGACGCTTCATGGTTCTCTCCCTCCGGTAATCATGTCCCTGATCTGCTTGATCGGACCGGAAGCCAGAACCAACAGCACGTGCACCACGAAAAATGCAAACAGGCCCCATGCGGCGAGGAAATGGATGGATCGCGCGCTCTGTCGCCCGCCAAACACCTCGGTAAGCCAGGGCCAGGCGGCTTCCATGCCGGGGCTCATCACCATGCCGGTGAAGATCATCAGCGGGATCAGCACCAGGATCACGCTGGCGTAGGCGATCTTTTGCAGGATGTTGTACTTGCCTTCGCCGTGGTCGAAATTGAATTTCAGGTGCTCGCGAATGTCACGCCAGATGTTGGAGGGCTTCCATTCTCTGGCGCGGGCGAAGATGTCGCGCTTCAGGTGACCGTTGACGAGAGCCAGAACTAGGAATGCGAGCAGCGAAAAGCCGAAGACGAGGCTGAATACCACGTGCCAGTCACGCGCAGCGGCGAGGCTATAGTAATCGGGGATCGTCGCCCAGCCGGGGAAACGCGGAACTTCCAGCCACGCCTGTTCCGGGGCAAAGCCCGAATCGCCCCAGTAAAGGCGGCGGTGAGCGTTCGAGATATTAAGCCCGCTCATAAACAGCACGATCACGCTGATTACGTTGATCCAGTGCCAAAGGCGCGTGGACAGGGCATGGCGTTTCTTCGGTTTGGTCATTCCCCGTTCCCTTCACGCTCCAGGTATATCACGTCCCGCGGCTGGTTCAGCAGGTGCTGGCCCGAATCGACATAGATCGCTTGCCCGCTGGTCAGCGGACCCTCGGCCAGGAACAGCGCGGCATCGGCCACTTCGCTGGCGGCGGTATGCCGTTCCAGCAGGTTCAGCCGGTGGGAGCGCTGGGCTTCCTCGCTGCTCTGGTCGTGGCTCGGCAGGATAGCTCCGGGGGCCAGCGTGTACACCCTGTCACGCCCGTCGTGCACCATTGCCATCATCCGCGCGGCGATATCTGCGGCGGACTTGCTCATCGTGTAGCTGAAAAAATCGGGATTGAGGTTGGACAGTTTCTGGTCCGTCACCTGTATGACGCGGCGACCGGCTTGGCTGCGCGCATTCGCGAAATAGGCTTGCGCGAGCAGGGCGGGCGAGGCGGCGTTGATGCGCATCGCCTTGCGGTTCGTCTCGATATCGAGCGCGTCCACGTCGTCGGGTTCGAAGATCGACGCCGAGTTGATCAGACAGCGCCAGTCTTCCAGCTTTTCCGCCAGTTTGCGCACCATCGCGGTTGCTGCGTCGAGATCGACGAGGTCGCACTGCACAACCTCCGCGCTGTCCAGTCCTCTCGCTAGCTTATCCGCCGCGTCGCGCGACGTGTTGCAGTGGATGACGACGTGCCAGCCAGCTGCGGCAAAGCCGTGACACATCGCAGCACCCACACGTTTTGCGCCACCAGTGACAAGGACGGACTTGCGTGTCATCGAAAAATGGACAAAGTCAATGCGGAAGGGGTCGCCATGACCCTACGATAGTGACGGGCCACGGCGACACAACCGGGCTTTTGGTTTGGGGAGAGGAAAATGATCTGGCGCTTTGGCTTCACCGCAGGTGTCGCGGCACTGGCATTGGCGTCGGGAACGGCATCCGCGCAGGACGAACCCGCTCCCGCGAGGCCGATGTTCCAGGGCGCGGACCTTGGCGCTGGGCCCTGGGACTTCCACACCGAGCACGGGCCGATCCACCTCGAACTGGTCGCCGGGCTGGAGCGGCCATGGGGGATTGCCTTCCTGCCCGAAGGCGGAATGCTGGTGACGGAACGCGTCGGAAGGCTGCGTCATATCGACGCGGATGGCACCCTCGATCCGCAGCCGATCGGCGGACTTCCGGCGATGTACACCTTCGGCATTGCCGGATTGAAGGGCATCGCGCTGCACCCGGATTTCGAGCGCAACCGATTGGTTTACATGGCCTATTCCAAGGTCGATCCGGATGACGAGCAGGTTTCCACTCTCGCTGTCATGCGCGGCCGCTGGGCCCCCGGTTCCCAGGAATTGACCGATGTGGAGGACATCTTCGTGGCGGATACCTGGTATGGCGCGCAGCCCTTGCCGGAGCGGTGCTGCGGGCAGGGGCCCGCCTTCGGTTCCTACGGCGGGCGGCTGCTGTTCGATCCCGACGGCTACCTGTTCGTGACCAGCGGCGACCGCAACTGGGGTGAGCAGGTGCAGGACCCGGCCTCTCACTATGGCAAGATATTCCGAATGACCGACGAGGGCGATGTTCCACCGGGCAACCCATGGGTCGGCATGGAAGGGCACGAGCCGCTGACCTGGTCCACAGGCCATCGCAACCCTCTCGGTCTCGCCTACAACAGCGCCACGGGCGAATTGTGGGAGAGCGAGTTCGGCCCCCGCGGCGGGGACGAAGTCAATCGCATCCTGCGCGGCGGAAACTACGGCTGGATCACCGTCACACAAGGTATGCATTACGATGGACAGCAGGCCGAAGGCATTCGCAACGTCGAGGGCATGATCGACCCGGTGCTGGTCTACGGTCCGCCAAGCTTCAATCCCGGCAACCTGATGTTCTACACCGGCGGCCTGCTGGAGGACTGGCAGGGTGACATGCTGCTGGGCAGCTTCACGCAAGGCCTGCTGCGCTACGACACTGATAATACGGGTATGCCGATCGGGGAACCGGAACGGCTATTGCAGGAGATGGGCCAGCGCTGGCGCGACGTGCAGCAGGCGCCCGATGGCAGTATCTACCTTCTCACAGATCAGGTGGAGGGCGCGGTCCTGCGATTGACCCCCGGCGACTAGACCAGCCTCAGCCGCCCACATTCATGACGTTGTATTCGAGCACTTCCTCGTCGCTCAGGCAGTAGCGGGTGCTGGGATCGGCATCGGTGCCGACCGCCTGAACCTGGTACATGACCTCGGTCAGCAACAGGCGGCTGATACCCATGCGGATCAGGAAGTCGTTGTCCTCGCTGGCCAGCAGGGCGGAGCTTTGCTCAATTGCGCCGATAAGCTCCGTGGTCGCCTCGGTGCCGTCCAGCACGCTTTCATTGATGACCGAGCGGTCGCCTGTGTGCGTGAACATGTGCACCATGAAGATGCCGCCGGGGTCCACGTGACGGATGCTGCCACCCATGAAGACAAAATTGCAGGCGGAGAAGCAGGCCCAGCCGCTGGGAATGCGCGTGACCATGCCGGGGTATGACCGGATGATACGGCCCGCCTCATTACCCGCGCGCGCGTCTCCCCCGCGAGATCTTATCCAGATTTCGCCGATCATGGGATCGGCCTCGATGGCTTCGCGAAGGCGATCGGGGAAGCCTGTGTCCACTATGCCTTCAGCCACCAGCACGTTCATGTCCTCGCCTTCGCGCGTCGACAGTTGCATCGACCCGGCAGGGCCCCAGTCCGGCTCGGCCGGGCAGGTGGGATTGGCCGGGTCCATCGCCGATTGCGCCGCGCCTTGCGCAGACAGCGAGACCAGCGCGCCGATTGCCAGCAATGTGCGAGGGAGCCGCCTCATGCGGCGATGGCGTAGCGCGGCGAGGGCGGGCGGCGACACATGCGCTTGTCGGCGCGGGTCTCTTCACCCGAAACGATGATCACGTCGGAAACGACGATGCAGTCGAGGCCTTGCCCCGGCCTCTCGTCGCGGGACGTAACGGTGGAACGGCCCGAGACGCCGTCGCGCGTTTCCGATACCCAGGCCGATGTCGCGCCGACTTCCGCGCCGCTACCGTCTTCGGTGCCTCGTGTTGCAGCCATGGTCGCCTCTGCGGCCTGGCGCTGTTCTTCCGGGTCGAGACGGCAGGCGATGGCGCCGGTCAACTGGTCGGAAAACTCCGCAACCGGCAGGTAGGACGATACGCCTGCGCGGTTCGCCACGTCGCGACTCGCCCGCCCGAGAATGCCGCCAAGGATTGCGCGCCCGACCGATGGGCTGGAATCCTGCTCACACTCTTCCTGCGTCTGCGGTTCGCCTTCCTCCTCGTCCTGGTTTTCCGCAGCGTTGCGGGCATCATTGATGACACGGCCAATCCCGCCGAACTGGGCGCTCGCCGGCGCGGCAAGGGAAGCCAGCGCAAAGGGCGCGAGGACGATACCTGCGATGCGAATGAGCTTTTTCATGTCGACTGCCCCCGCAGTTGCCTGAGGCATGAGCCGGATTATCCGGCAAACCTCCACACTTGCAGCAGTCTACGTGTCGCGGGGAGGCCCGTCAAACGGCGACCTGCACAGGTCAGTCGGGCAAGTTGTCGCGCAGGTCTGCCAGCCACACGTCGGCCACGGCATCGCTCGGCGCGCGCCAGTCGCCGCGCGGCGACAACGCGCCGCCTGCGCTGACCTTCGGCCCGTTGGGCAGCGCGCTGCGCTTGAACTGGCTATACTGGAAGAACCGGCGGGCGAAGTTTTCCAGCCACTTGCGGATAGTGGGCAGGTCGTACTCGTTCTTCAGCTCCTGCGGGAAGGCGTGCGGCCACATGCCTTCATCGATATCGCGCCAGGCGTGCCAGCACAGGAAGGCGATGTGGCTGGGCGACTGTCCGTAACGGATCGTGTGGTGCAGGAAGAAGTCGTTGAGCTCGTAAGGGCCGATGATGCTCTGCGTGCTTTGGATCTCGCCGGTCGAGTCTGCGGGAACCAGTTCGGGGCTGATCTCGGTATTCAGCACCGCTTCCAGCACTTCGTCGCTGCCGGGATCGAACTGCCTGCTGCTCACGGTCCAGCGGATCAGGTACTGGATCAGCGTCTTTGGCACACCGGAATTGACCGCGTAATGGCTCATGTGATCGCCCACGCCATAGGTGCACCAGCCAAGCGCGAGTTCGCTCAGATCGCCGGTGCCGATCACCCAGCCCTTGTGATGGCCCGCGAGGCGGAACAGGTAATCCGTGCGCAAGCCCGCCTGCACGTTCTCGAACGTCACGTCGTAATGCGGTTCGCCTTCGCTGGAGGGGTGGCCGATATCCTCCAGCATCCGACGGGCGGCGGGCCTGATATCGATCTCCTCGGCGGTGCAGCCGAAGGCTTCCATCAGCTTCCAGGCATTGGCCTTGGTTTTGTCGGACGTCGCGAAGCCCGGCATGGTGTAGGCGCGGATGGTGGAGCGGGGCAGGCCCAGCGTGTCGCAAGCCTTGGCCGCCACGATCAGCGCGTGGGTGGAATCGAGGCCGCCCGATATCCCGATCACGAGGCATTCTGGCTTCGTCGCAGTGATCCGGCGCATGAGGGCATCGACCTGGATGTTGAACGCCTCGTAGGCATCCTGGTCCAGCATGTCCTGCCGGTTGGGCACGAAGGGGAAGCGGCGGATGGGGCGGCGAAGGCCGATGTCGCCGGGTTCATAGACGTGCTCGAATCCGATGGTGCGGTAGCTGTCCTCGGGCCGTCCGGCATCTTCGGCAGCGTCGTTGAAGGTGCCCATGCGCATCCGCTCGTTCACGATGCGGCGCGTGTCGACATCGGTGACGCACAACTCCGGCTCCAGTTCGAAGCGCACGCTCTCCACCATCAGGTCGCCCAGTTCGTAGATCATGCCCTGGCCGTCCCACGAGAGGTCCGTCGTGCTTTCACCGAAACCGCTGGCGGAATAGGCATAGGCGCAGACGTTGCGGCTGGAACTGGCGCGGCTGAGCAGGTGCCGCTCATCGGACTTGCCGATGGTGATGTTGCTGGCAGACAGGTTCAGAATGATGGTGGCACCCGCCAGCGCGGCCATTGTGCCGGGCTGGAGCGGACTCCAGAAATCCTCGCAGATCTCGATGCCGAAAGTGAAACCGGGCAGGTTCTGCGCGGCGAAGATCAGGTCAACGCCGAAGGGCACTTCCGCCCCCTTGACGCCGATCCACAGGTCGCGGCAGTTATTGCCGCGCGCGAACCAGCGCTTTTCGTAGAACTCGCGGTAATTGGGCAGATAACTCTTGGGCACGGCGCCCAGCACCTCGCCGTGGGCGATCACCACGGCGCAGTTGTAGATGCGACCGTTACGGCGCAGCGGCGCGCCGATTACCAGCACCGGGGTCAGGTCCTCGCTCGCTTCCCGGATCTGCTCGATATGGGTTTCCACGCTGTCCAGCAGGGCGGCCTGGATATGCAGGTCGTCCAGTGCGTAGGAGGACAGGCACATCTCGGGATAGAGCAGCAGGTCCACGTTCTGCTCGTGCGCCATCTCCGCCTGCGCGATGATGCCAGCGGCATTGTAGGCGACGTCGGCGGTGCGAACCTTGGGCGTGCTGGTGGCAACGCGCACGAAGCCGTGCGTGTGCATGTCGAAGAAGGGGTGCGTATCAGCGCTCATGGAAAGCGCCATAGCCTGAAACCGTTACATAAGGGAATTGCTGGATCGGAACCGCGAGGCGCGCCTCCCATTGGCAAGGGTAGGACAAGGGGAGACGTGCATGTCGCTCGAACGCTCGATGGGGCTGGGCAGCCTGATATTCTACGGCACCGGGACGATCCTTGGCGCTGGCATATTCGTGGTGATCGGCGAGGTGATGGGGAAGGCCGGTCCGGGGGCCCCGCTTGCCTACGCTGTCGCAGGACTGGTTGCCGTGTTCACCGCGCTTTCCTTCGCAGAGATCGGGGCACGTATCCCGACGGCGGGCGGCGCGATCGACTATGTCGAGGAAGCCTTCGGCACTTCGCGCGCGATGCCTTCCGTGGCGGGATGGATGCTGATCGTTGCCAACATGGTCTCCGGCGCGACGATCGCGACCGGCTTCGTCAGCTATCTGGCCAGTTTCGTCGAGGTGCCGCACTGGATCGCGACGCTGGGCATTGTCGGACTGGTTGGCGGCATTTCGATCGTCGGAATGAAGCAGAGCGCTTGGTTCATGACTGTCACCACTGGGCTGGGTCTGATCACCCTGCTGGTGATCCTGTGGCTGGCGCGGGATGGCCTGATGGCCTGGCCGGGCAAGCTGATGAGCGGAGAGGCGTTCTCCAGCGGCGAGGCATGGACCGGCATCCTGGCGGGCGCTTTCCTGGCCATCTATTCCTTCATCGGGTTCGGCGACATGGCGCAGACGGCGGAGGAACTGAAAGAGCCCAAGCGTAACCTGCCGCGCGGCATCATCGTTACCATCGTGATCGTGTTTGCCTTCTACCTCGCTATTGCGGCTGCACTGGGCGGGCGCAGCGATATCGGTGATATCGCAAAGGCCGATGCGCCTCTCGTCTATGCCGCCGTTCAGGGTGAGGGGACGCTGCAGACGGTGCTGGTGATTGTCAGCCTGCTGGTGATCGTAAACGGGGCGCTGACGCAGGTGGTCGCCGCCAGCCGCTTGCTGATGGATATGGGCCGCGACGGGCGCAGCGGTATGCCCGGCTGGCTGGCCGCGGTGAGCGAGCGGACGGACACGCCAGTTATTGCCACCCTCATCACGACGGGCGTGGTGCTGGCGCTCGCGCTGTTCATCCCGCTGGGCACGCTGGCGAGCGGCACCAGTCTCGCCATCCTGATCGTCTTTGCCATGGTCAACGCGGCCCTGTGGAGGCTCAAGAACCGTAGCCAGCCGGACGATGTGCCGAACCTGTGGAAGGCGGTGCCGATCCTTGGCTGCGCGTTCTGCGTGCTCACCATCGTCGGCCAGGTCATCCTGTGGACCACCAGCATCTGACGAAAAACGCCGCCGCTCCGGGGGATGGGAGCGACGGCGTCACAGGAGAGCTTACTCCGGTCGGTACTTAGCGGCAGCGTGCCTCGCCGCGGTCGATTTCGCGGCCCAGGACGGCGCCGAGTGCTGCGCCCAGGACGGTGCCGACAGTACGGTCGCCGCGGGTGTCGATGGTGCGTCCGACCAGTGCGCCACCGGCAGCGCCGATGATCAGGCCGGTCGTGCCGTTGTCACGCTCGCAGTAGTAGCGGCCATCGCGGCCCTGCCACACGCGGTCGCCACGGCTCACGCGGCGCGGCTCGTAGTAGCGGCCACGATCGTCATAGACGCGGTGGCGGCGGTCGCGGTCGCGATAACGGCGGTCGCGCCGGTCGTCGCGATCATAGCGTACCTCGTAACGGTCATACCGGTCGTAGCGGTCATGCCGGTCGTTGTCGCGATAGCCGTGTGCCGGTGCCCAGGGCGGCGGTCCGCCCTGCGCCATGGCGGGGGCAGCGGGAATGGCCAGCGAGGCGGCGGCGATTGCTAGAAGTGTCTTTTTCATGGGCTTTACCTTTCCGATTCGACATCGCTCGGGTGTCTGAGAGCCCTTTTCGTTCAGACAGGTGATACTGAAGATGAACGGCTTGTTGGCTTTCGAAAATTGCGACGAGCTGTTTTCTCGCGTGGTTCAGGCGAGTTTTCTTGCAGTTATAGCGATCCAGTCGCGCTCCACCTTGTCGAGGCCGCCGGCGCGGTAATCCTCCACCTCTTCCAGCTGCCATCCGGCATCGCCGTAAAGGTCGAGCAGGTGCTGGCGAGGAGAGAAGTTATAGAGCCGCCCGAACCTGTCGCGATCGTCACCATCGCCCAGCTTGTAGTTGGCGAAGAACAATCCGCCGGGGCGGACGGCGCGGTGAATGCGGGCCAGAACGTCGCCGAGCCCTGCCAGCGGTTGGTGGTGCAGCGAGGCGTGAGCCCAGACCGCATCGTAGGCTTTCACCGCATCGAGGTCCTCGAACCTCAGCAGGCGCACGTCCTGCCCGGTGCGTTCGCGCGCCTTCTTCGCCATGCCCTTCGAGCCGTCGGTCATATCAACGCTGAACCCACGCTCGATCATGCGGCTGGCATCGCGCCCACCGCCGCAGCCGAGTTCCAGGATGTGCGCACCGCCCGGCAGCCTGTCGAGGAAAGCGTCGAGATGCCGCGCCGGGCCCTGCGCAAAGCTCATCGTGTAGCTTGGCGCTTCCCGATCATAGAAAGCGAGGGTGGCTTCGTCGGTCATGAAGCAGATAACTAACGCGGGCTTTGCATGGCGGGCAAGCAGAAGTAGGCCTTCCGCTAAAGGGGGCGGTCATGGTCAATCACGCAAGCGGTGCAGCGCCCGTCACGGCCACGGAGCGGCTTGGCGAACTCGATGTCTTGCGCGGCTTCGCGCTTCTTGGGGTGTTGCTGGCCAATGTGCTGGAGGCTGCCTATCCGCCGTGGCTGGCGACCGAGGCGCAGCTTGCGGCCTTGCCGACTTCCGACCGGGACAGCACGGTATTCTTTCTCGAGCAGTGGCTGGTCTACGGCAAGGCCAACACGATCTTCGCCACTCTGTTCGGCATCGGTTTCTGGGTCCAGCTGCAAAGGCTGCGCGCGCGCGGCGGTGATTTTGAACGCATCTACGTACGACGACTGAGCATCCTGCTGGCGTTCGGCGCATTTCACGCGATCTTCATCTGGGTCTGGGACATCCTGCACCTCTACGCCCTGGCCGGCTTTGCGCTGTTCTTCATGCGCAACTTGAGCGCGCGTGCGTTTCTCGTTGTCGGCCTGTTCCTCGCCATTCTTGGCGAACCGCTGATCGCTCTCATAGTCGAGGCCGTTGGTGTGCCCGACTACGCTGGGCCCTACTTCAGCGATGCCGCGATTGTCGCCCGGCAGACGGCGAGCCAGGCTGGTGACTATCTGGCGCTGCTGGAGATTTTCACGAGGATAACCCTTTTCGCCTGGATCGGGCAGGGCGTGATCGTCGGCTGGGCGTTATACGCGCTCGGCCGCTTCCTGCTGGGCGCCTTCATCGCGCGCAGGGGATGGATCCGGCGCGCAACCGAATTGCGCAAGGGCTATATCCTCACCTTAGTGGTAGCCCTCCCTCTCGGGTTGGTCGGCCAGTATATCGTTGCGTCGGTTAACACCGGCGCGATGAATACGCCGAGCGATTTCGAGTGGGTGCTGGCGTTATTGCACGAGGTGAGCAAGCCGATACTCAGCCTCGCCTACGGCTGCATCCTGATCCTGGTTTTTCATTCGGCAGCGAGGCCACTGGTGGCGCTGTTCGGCCCGGTCGGGCGCATGGCGCTGACCAATTACGTCTCGCAGAGCTTTTTCATCGGCTATCTGCTGTTCGGCATCGGGCCGGGCCGTGCGCTGGCGGGATACGCCGGAACCGCCGAACTGGCCGTCCAGTCGCTCTATTTCTTCGCGTTTCAGATTGCCTTCAGCGTAGTGTGGCTGCGGCTGTTCAATTACGGGCCGTTGGAGTACCTCTGGCGCTGGGCCACTTATGGGCAGCGTCCGCGCCTCGTGCGGTCGAGCGCCGTTGAAGCTCAGCCTGCCTGAGCAGCCGCTTCCGCTTCCTCGCGATCGCGTTGGGCCCGGCTCTTCTTCTCGGCAGCCGTTTTCAACTGGCCGCAAGCCGCGTCGATATCGCGGCCACGGGGGGTGCGGACGGGGGCGGAGATGCCGCCTTCGAACACGATGTCGGAGAAGCGCTTGATCCGTTCCGGCGTCGAGCATTCGTACACCGCGCCCGGCCACGGATTGAACGGGATGAGGTTGACCTTGGCGGGCAGCTTGTAGGCCTTCAGCAGCCGAACCAGCTCGCGCGCGTGTTCGTCGCTGTCGTTCTTGTCCTTCAGCATCACGTATTCGAAGGTGATGCGCCGAGCGTTGCTGGCACCGGGATAGTCGGCGCAGGCCTGCAGCAGTTCTTCCAGGCCGTACTTCTTGTTGATCGGCACGATCTCGTCGCGGATTTCCTTGGTCACCGCGTGGAGCGAGACGGCAAGGTTCACGCCGATCTCCTCGCCGCAGCGGGCCATGGCGGGCACAACGCCGCTGGTGGACAGCGTGATGCGGCGCTTGGACAGGGCCAGGCCGTCGCCGTCCATCACCAGTTGCAGCGCATCGCGCACGTTGTCGAAGTTGTAGAGCGGTTCGCCCATGCCCATCATCACGATGTTGGTGAGCAGGCGACCATCGGCGGTATACTCGGCTTCGCTCTCGTCGCCCAGGTCGTCCATCCGGCCCTTCGGCCATTCACCGAGGGAATCGCGCGCCAGCATCACCTGGCCCACGATCTCGCCCGGCGTCAGGTTGCGCACCAGACGCATGGTGCCGGTGTGGCAGAAGCGGCAATTAAGCGTGCAGCCGACCTGGCTGGAGACGCACAGCGTGCCCCGGTCCGCATCGGGGATGAAGACCATCTCGAACTCGTGTCCGTCGCTGGTCTTCAGCAACCACTTCCGCGTGCCGTCGGTGGAATGCTGGGCCTCCACCACGTCCGGGCGGCCGATGACGAAGCGTTCGGCGAGCCACGGGCGCATGGTCTTGGCGATATCGGTCATCGCCTCGAAGTCGGTGACGCCGCGGTGATAGAGCCAATGGAACACCTGCTTAGCGCGCAGCTTGGCCTGCCGCTTGTCCAGCCCTGCGCCTTCGAAAAGCGCGGTGATGTCCTTCTTGGGAAGACCGATCAGGTCCACGCGTCCATCCTCGCGCGGCGTGATATCACGCGCGACGGGAACCGGATCAACCTGTCCGGGAATGCTCATCAGTGTCGTATCGGTCATGGGAACCGCGCATATAGGGATAAGCGCCCGGTTTGGGAAGCGGGCTCGGAATCTGCCTTCAAGACTTGGTTCCGCTGCTTCTCTCGGCAAACCGAGGCCTCTGATCGACAAGCTGCGAGGAACCGCGTTTTCAGCGCCGGAGCGGGCCAAGTCTGCGTTGAAGCGTGTTCGATTGCTGCGCCGTTCGGGTTTTTGCGGCCTGTTCCCACCGTTCGTCGAGCAAATATGTCGTTCTGTCGAGCAACATTGTTGCTCAAAAACCACAGCGGAATCGTTGTGAAAGGTTAATGAAACGAAGTCCGCCTGCGCTTCATTCTGGCTGTCCAAACGCGGGAAAATTCGCGTTTTTGAATACGAATGGAGACTATAATGAAAAAGGGTATCGCACTCATCCTCGCATCCGCATCGGCAACGGCTCTGGCCGTTCCCGCCGCCGCGCAGGACAACTCGGCTTTCACCGGCCCGCGGATCGAAGGCATTGCCGGCTATGACATCAGCAAGGCCGGCAGCGACGTCGACAACGACCTGAACGACGAGGACGACGAGTCCATCGACGGGTTCATGTACGGCGTTGGCATCGGCTACGATTTCCCCGTGGGTGACCGCGTGGTCCTCGGCCTCGAGGCCGAAGGCACATTCTCGACCGCTGAAACCGAAGTTGTCGACGGCGATCTCGAAGACCTCGGCTTCGGTGCCGAACTCGATACGGGCCGTGACCTCTACGTCGGCGCGCGTGCCGGTGTTGTGGCTGGCGAAAACCTGCTGCTTTACGCAAAGGGCGGTTACACCAACGCCCGTTACAACCTGCTTGCCAATGACGGCACGACCGACATCGAAACCGATGTTGATCTCGACGGCTGGCGTGCAGGCGTGGGCGCGGAATACGCCATGAGCGAGAACACTTTCGTGAAGCTGGAATACCGCTATTCCAACTACAACGAAGGCGAATTCGACTTCAACGACGACGACTTCTTCGACGATGATACCGGCGAAAGCGATCGCTTCGACGCTGATCTCGATCGTCACCAGGTCGCCGTGGGTTTCGGCCTGCGCTTCTGATCGAAGTCTGACGTGAATGAAATCGGGCCGGGAGGAGCAATCCTTCCGGCCCTTTTTCGTTGGGTCTAGCGAGCGGCGCAGCCTACGCTGGCGGCATCCAGCGCGGTCGCCGCGCCTTCCAGCGAGTAGCGATCGGTGAAGCGGTTGCCGCGATTGTCGTTGGCGCTGATGCTCATGCGGCTGCCGCTGCGCATCGCGGCGACAATGGCTGCATCACCGCTGCCGTCCACAGCCCAGCCTTCGTTACCGCTGCCCGTCAGATCGAACCGCTGGCCCCCTATGGCAAGCCGCAGGCGCGGGCTCTCCGACAATTCTCGGCTGAGGCGGAAGTGCACTTGTCCGCGCACCCGCCGCTCAGGCCACGTGCCTACGCTGGCGAACGGTTCGAAATCGCGCCGGTTGCGGCTGTCCTCCGCCTCCGCAATGGCGTAGCAGCGCGGTACGTCTGCATCGCGGAACGCGCCCCACTGACCGAACACGCCAAGGCTGTCTTTGGCGGAAATCGGCGCGGCGACGACGAAGGCGGCAAGCGGAATAAGAAGGCGCTTCATACCTATTATATAGGCGACTGCATCGCCTGTATGGAATCCCGAAAATCGTATCATCTGAATCCGGTTTTTCTGGAATTTGCGGGGGATTCCTGCATTATGGATGGAACGGGAAGGGGCATCCGGAAAAATTGACCCGAACTTGGAAAGGACGCCCTCGGCCGCTCGCCGGGTGGTGAGCGATACGATGAGCCTGCTTGCCGATTACAACCTGCCATTCGCGATTGCCTTTGGCCTTATGGTTTGTGCGCTGTTGCTCCAGCTGATCGGCCTGGGTGATTTCGATTTCGGCGGCGATATCGAACTGGATGTCGAAGCGCCCGACTTCGATGCAAACGCGGCGGAAGTGCCCGATGCCGGGTTTGGCGGAGCCTTGCTCACCCTGCTGGGGCTGGGCCGAGTGCCGCTGATGGTGTGGCTGATGGTGTTCCTGCTGCTGTTCACCGTGGTGGGCATGGGCATCCAGGTTTTTGCGGAAGAACTCACCGGGAATCCGCTTTACCCATGGCTGGCCGCGCTGTTTTCCAGCGGGGCGAGCCTGCCGCTGACGGCCACGCTGGTGCGCCCGCTCGGGAACATCCTGCCGCAGGACGAGACGAGCGCCGTGGGGCTGGGCAGCCTTGTCGGGCGGCGCGGAACTGTCACCACCGGGAAGGCCGAGCGCGGCTCTCCTGCCAGAACGAAAGTGCGCGACCGTCACGGACACGCGCATTACGTAATGCTCGAGCCACATGAGGATGCGAGCACGATCCACGAGGGGGACGAGGTTTTGCTCGTGCGCCGCGAGGGAGGCGTTTTTTACGGCGTTCCCCTTTCAGAGCGCAAGCTGGCGCCAGTGTCCTGACACTAGATAACGACAGGAGAAGACATGGAAGGTTTACTGGACGCCAGCTTAGTGATGGTGGTGGGAGGCGCAATTCTTGCTCTCGTCATCATCATCTTCCTGCTGAAGATGTATCGCCGCGCCTCGAAGGAAATCGCATTCGTGCGGACCGGCGTTGGCGGGGAAAAGGTCGTGATGAACGGGGGCGCGCTGGTGTTCCCGATTTTCCACGAAACCATGCCCGTCAACATGAACACGCTGGTGCTCAGCGTGGTGCGCCGGGATGGTGAGGCGCTGATCACGCTCGACCGTCTGCGCATCGATGTGAAGGCGGAATTCTACGTCCGCGTGAAGCCTGACAGCGAAGCTATCGCCATGGCCGCGCAGACGCTGGGCCAGCGCACGATGCAGCCCGAAATGCTGAAGGACCTCGTCGAAGGCAAGTTCGTCGACGCGCTGCGCTCCGTCGCTGCGGGCATGACCATGAACGAACTGCACGAACAGCGCGCGGACTTCGTGCAGAAGGTGCAGCAGGTATCGTCCAACGACCTCGCCATGAACGGTCTGGAGCTTGAATCCGTGTCACTGACCGGTCTCGACCAGACCAGCATCGAGCACTTCAACGCCAACAACGCCTTCGACGCCGAAGGTCTGACGAAACTGACCGAGCAGATCGAGGCGCGCAAGAAGCTGCGCAACGATATCGAGCAGGACACGCGCGTGCAGATGGAGACGAAGAACCTCGAGGCCGCGCAGAAGAGCTTCGAGATCAGCCGCGACACCGAATATGCCCGGCTGGAGCAGGAGCGTGAAGTCGAAGTGCGTCGTGCGGCGCAGATGTCCGAAATCGCCAGCCAGCAGGCTGAGCGCCAGCGCGAGGCCGACGGTGCGCGGATCGAAGCCAAGAAGCTGGTCGACGCGCAGCAGATCGAGGCAGACAGGCTGGTGGAGGAACGGCGGATCGACCAGGTCCGAGCGCTCGAAATCGCCCGCCAGGAACAGCAGATCGCGGTGCAGAACAAGTCTCGCGAGGAAAGCCAGGCCAAGGCCGAAGCCGACGAAGCGCGTGCAAAGGCCGTCGCTGCCGAGGAACAGGTCGCCACGGCCCGCGAAAGCGAGATTGCGGAGCGTCAGAAGAAGATCGAGCTGATCGAGGCTGCCAAGCAGGCCGAGCGCGACGCGATCAAGATCCGCGTCGATGCCGAAGCCGACAAGGACGCGGCCACCAACCGCGCCGAAGCTGCCCGCATGGCCGCCAAGGGCGAGGCCGATGCGACAAAGCTGCTGGCCGAAGCCGACCGCGTGAAGTTCGAAGTGGAAGCTGCCGGCCAGCGCGCCGTCAACGAAGCGGCGAACATCCTGTCGATGGAGCAGATCAGCCTGCAGACCAAGCTGGCCCTGCTGAAAGTGCTGCCCGAAGTCATCCGCGAAAGCGCGAAGCCGATGGAAGCGATCGACTCGATCAAGATCGTGCAGGTCGACGGCCTTACGCAGAAGTCCGGCGCGCCGGGCACCACGGCGAACGGCTCCGGCGGTGGCTCGGGCAACCTTGCCAACGATGCCGTGGCCGCAGCGCTGGCCTACCGCGCGCAGGCACCGGTGCTCGACGGGCTGATGAAGGAGCTGGGCCTCGACGGCAGCTCGCTCGGCAAGCTGGTGGAAGGCGCGGCAAACGGCAACGCCACCGCCGATTTCAGCGCCTCTGCCGAAGTGGCGGACGAGAAGGGCACGCCCTCGCTGTTCGACACCGAAACCGACGAGGATGACGAGGGTGGGTCGAAAGCCGCCGACTGATCCCGACTTGCATTGCAAACGAAGGCCCCCGGTTCGCGCCGGGGGCCTTTTTTGCTGGGAGCCAGCTATTCGCCGATCAGGTCCAGCCAGGCCACCACGTCGTTATCGGTGGCGATGTAGAGCCCTTCCTGCACGTCCTCCGGCTGCGCATTGGCGATCCGCATCGCCTCGGCCAGCGGACCGTAGAACAGCGTGTTCGCCGCCCCGCCTTCGGGACCGCCGTCGAGGTGATAGAGCCGCACGGTAGCATCCTGGTAAGTGGTACGCATCAGTCGTCCCGCTCCAGCTTTGCCCCGTCCAACTGGCGGCTGGCGCGCGCTTCTTCCGCCTTGCGTGACGCTAGTTCAGCCTTGCCTAGGCCATGCTGCGCGCGGGCAGAGGCGGCGTCCTTCTCCCTCGCCGCACGGTCGCGGCGCTTGCGGGCCATGCGCAGGTTGATCACCTTGGCCAAGGCTCAGGCGACCTTTTTGGGATAGGTGATGGCCATTACTTCCCATTCCTTCTCGCCGCCCGGCAGGCGCACCGTGCGAAGGTCGCCCACCTGCGCGCCGCGCAAGGCACGGGCGATGGGGCTGGACCAGCCGACAAGACCCTTGCCCGCATCCTGTTCCTTGTCCCCCACGATGGTGAGCGTGCGCTCCTCGCCGTCTTCGTCCGCAATCGTCACGGTCGCGCCGAAGAACACCCGGCTCTTGTCCGGCTGCTGGCTGGGGTCGACCACCTTGGCGAACTTCATCACCTTGGCGAGAAAGGCCAGTTCGCGGTCGATCTCGCGCATCTTCTTGCGCCCGTAGAGGTAATCACCGTTTTCGCTGCGATCGCCGTTGCCGGCGGCCCAGCTCACGATCTCCACGATCTCGGGACGTTCCTTTCCCAGCAGGTGATCATAACGGGCCTTCAGCGCGGCGAGGCCGGCGGGGGTGATGGGCTGGGTGTTGTCCGGAGAGGGCATGGACGCGCTATAGCGCGGTCAGACAATGGGGCTAGATCGAATGTCAGCGAACGACCCGATTGTGGACATAGAGGTTTGATGCCATCCTCCGCAAAGTAATTGCGGAGTGTGACGGTTGACGCATTGGGCGCGGATAGCAGATTTTTTAGGCACAGCCCTGTTTGGAGCGACGGGAGCGCTGCTGTATGAAGATTTCTCAGCGGGGCGGGAGACTTCGAGCGTCGCGACCGCAGCAACGCTCTTTCTTGCTTTTTCCTTCTGGGCCATCTCCGAGTTCGGGCGTCGCAGGCAGGAGGCTCATCGACGGAAGCCGATTGCCGATTGAGCGAATGACCGTTTTCCACCCCATTGCGGACGTTATTATCGCAGAAAATCGGTCACGTGGCGCGGCTCTCCGGCGCGGCCGGTGCGGTCGGGATAGAGGTGTTCGTAGACCACCGCGTTTTCCACCACGCGCTGCACGTAGTTCTTCGTCTCGAAGAAACCGATCTGCTCGATCCACTTGAGCCAGTCGCCCGTCACGCGCGGGTCGCCGTTCTCGCGCAGCCAGCGGTTCACGTTGCCGGGACCGGCGTTGTAGGCCGCAATGGCGAGCGGATAGCTGCCGTCGTAATAGGAAATCAGCCGCTCGATGTGGTTGGAACCCAGCATCATCGCATATTGCGGATCGTCGATCAGGCGGCTTGCCGAATACTGAACGCGGGCGCGGCGCGCCTCTTCCTGCGCGGTGGCGGGCATGAACTGCATGATGCCGCGCGCGCCTGCATGGCTGATGGCGTTTTCGGCAAACTGGCTCTCCTGCCGGGCCAAGGCGTGGATCATGGTCCAGTTGGTGCCGGGCGGCGTATCAAGCGTGGGATAGCCGATGCGGGTGAAGCCCTGGTGCCCGTGCTCCATCGCGGAGTCGGCGAGGTTCACGGCAAGATCGCGGCGACCGATGTCGCGGGCGAGTTCGGCGACAAGCACGTGCTCGGCCACGGTATCTGCCTGGTCGGCGATGGAGCGGTAGAAGCGAATGCCGGTGCTCCACGGCGCATCGCGGGCGACTTCGGAAACGGCGCGGGTGATCGGCTTGTTGAGGAACGCCTGGCGTTCCGCCTCGGTCGGCGTGCCCTGCGGCATCCGGTCGAAGCTGGGCACGTCGCGGCCCAGCCGGTCGAGCGCCATCAGGCCATAGAACTTGTCGGCATAGTCGGCGGCCATCTCGTAATGGCGCGTCGCCTCCGCCGTGTTCCCGGCGCGGCGATAGGCCTCGCCTGCCCAGAAGAACCCCTTGGAGCGGGTCTGCGGCGTGCGCGCGGCGGCACCGTACTGGTAGAACAGCGGCGCGGCGGCGGCGCCGTCGCCCAGTTGCCACAGGGCGTTGGTGCCGCCCAGCCACATCAGCGAAGTATAATCGTCGCGCAGGCGGTATTCGCCGGTGGAAATGTCATAGCCGGGCTCGAACGCCTCGATCGCGCGAGCGGCAACACGGACGCTGTCGCGCGTGTTGGCGGCGCGGGCCACGGCGAGGAGTTCGGTGATCCAGGCGGTCTGGTCGAGGGGAAGGGCGGCAAGTTGAGGCCCGTCCACGATCATGCGGACGGCTTCGCCGGAGCGGCCTTCCTGCCGCAGTTCGCGGCTGCGGTTGAACAGGTAGCCCGGATCGGCCATCGCGCCCGGCGCGTCGGTCGCCCCGTCGCCGCCCTGAAGGATGGCAAGGCGCGCGGCAAAGACGCGGCGCTTGTTGGGGGAAACACGGTCGATCTGGCGCGCGGCAGCATCGCCTTCACGCTGCCACAGAAGGGCATCCATCCGCATGTCCTGATCGGCCTGGGTGAAATCACTGCCGAAGTTGGCGGAGAGCGCGGCTTCGGCCGTCGGACTCATCTCGCCGCCGCGCCATGCCTCCAGCGCCCAGCGCTCGGAGGCGGCGCGATCCTGCCCCATCAGGGCCAGCGCATAGTGCGCCTTGGCGTAGTTGGTGACGGGGTCCTCGTTCTCGAAGAAACGTAGCAGCACGCCGGGCTCTGTAAATTCGGAACGCAGGCGCTGCTCGGCGCGGGCGCGCAGCGTCGTCTCGTCCGGGAAACCGGGGTTGGCGAGCAGGAAGTTCGCATATTCGTTGAACGGCAACTGTGCCTGCCGGTCCTCCCACAATCGCTCCCACCGGGTGATCTCCTGCGCCATCGGGCCGGGCTGCTGAGCCACGAGCTGGGCGCGGTTGCGATCCCATTCGGCGGCATCTTGGGCGAAAGCGCCGGATGACATGAAGGCAGGGGCGGCCATGGCCGCAACGAGAGCTACAAGAGGAAGTCGAACCATGCTGGACATCCTATGGGGCGCATCCTTATCAGGCGCTGAATACATAATCCCTCCGAATGGGTAAGGCTATTGGGAAAGAGCGCTGTTTCGGCGCGATTTTCCTTCGAGTCGTCTTTTCACACCAACGCACGAGAGGCGTAAAATGTTCTCAGGTTCGATTCCCGCGCTCGCCACCCCGTTTGCCGGCGACGATGTCGACGAGGAAGCCTACCGCCGCTTCATCGACTGGCAGATCGAAAACGGGTCGAGCGCGCTCGTTCCCTGCGGCACGACCGGCGAAAGCGCCACGCTGGACAACGACGAGCATCACAAGGTCATCGCCGTGTGCGCAGAAGTGGCAAAGGGGCGCGTACCGGTGATCGCGGGCGCAGGCTCCAACGACACGCAGACCGCGCTCTGGCACATCAAGGAAGCGCAGACCGCCGGGGCCGACGCGCTGCTGCTGGTCGCGCCCTATTACAACCGTCCTTCGCAGGAAGGGCTGCTGGCGCACTTCAGCTATCTGGCGGAGCGGGCGGACCTGCCTATCGTGCTCTATAACGTGCCCGGCCGCACGGTGACGGATATCGCGCCCGAGACGGTGATCGAACTGCACCGCCGTTTCCCGGACAAGATCGTGGCGATCAAGGATGCCAGCGGCGACCTTTCGCGCGTTGTCACGCATCGCATGGGCGCAGGGCCGGACTTCTGCCAGCTGTCGGGCGACGATCCGCTGGTGCTGGCAGGCTACGCGCTGGGCCAGACCGGCTGCATATCGGTGACGGCCAACGTCGCACCCAAGCTGTGCGCCGATTTCCACGCCGCCGCCGCTGCGGGCGATTTCGCCACGGCGCGCGAACTCAACGAGCGGCTCTACCCGCTGCACCGGGCGATGTTCGCCGATGCCAGCCCGGCGCCTGCCAAGTATGCGCTCAGCAAGCTGTTCGACTGGTTCAGCCCCGATGTGCGCCTGCCCATTGTGCCGTGCTCCGATGCAGCGAGAAAAGCGGTGGACGAGGCGATGGAACTGGCTGGGATCGCCGCATGAAGCGCCTCTTTGTTGCCGCCAGCGCCCTCGCGCTTACGTCCTGCGCCACCATGCCGGGCATCAAGCCGCCCGCTTTGGACGTGCTGGCGCGCGACTATCTCGCGATCCAGCTTGCCATCGGCGAGAAGGACCCCGGCTACGTCGATGCCTATTACGGGCCGGAGGAACTTGCGACGCGCGCTGCCGAGCAGGACGACGATACCACGCTGCCCATGCTGCAGGCCCGCGTAACCGCGCTCGACGCGACGCTCGGCCTGATCGAGGCGCAACCCGGCACGCTGGAGGCAGAGCGGGTGCGGTACCTGCGGGCAATGCTCTCCAGCGCCAAGGTGCGCCTGAGGATGCTGCGCGGCGAGGAAATCCCGTTTCAGGACGAGGCCGAGGGCCTGTTCGGCGTGCGCCCCGAACTGATCGACATCACCACGCTGGACCCCGTGCTGGACCGGATCGAGGAACTGGTGCCGGGCGATCCATCAGACGGCCCTCTGAACGAGCGGCTCAATGCCTATCAGGACCGCTTTATCATCCCGAACGACCGCCTTCGCGCGGTGATCGATGCGGCGGTGGACGAGTGCCGCAAGCGCACCCTGCCGCACATTCCGCTTCCCGCAAGCGAGAGCTTCGAACTTTCCCTCGTCACCGACAAGCCGTGGGGCGGGTTCAATTATTACCAGGGCGACTATCACTCGGTGATCGAGATCAACACCGATCTGCCGACCCGGCTGGACCGCGCGGTGGATGTCGGCTGTCACGAGGCCTATCCCGGCCACCACGTCTATTCCACGCTGATCGAGCGGGACCGGGTAAACGAGCTGGGCCAGATCGAATTCACCCTGCTGCCGCTCTACTCGCCGCGTGCGATTATATCGGAAGGCAGTGCGGAATACGGCGTGAAGCTGGCATTCCCCGGCAACAGCCAGCTGGAATACGAGCGCGACGTGCTGGCCCCGCTGGCGGGCATCGATGCCACTGATATCGAGCAGTATTATGAGTTGCGTGAAGCGCTGGAGGGGCTGTCCGGCGCCTACTACACCATCGCCGCTGCCTACCTCGACGAAACGATGACGCGCGAGCAGGCGATCGACGCCTCGATGCGCTATCGCCTGATGAGCCGCGAGCGCGCCGAACAGAGCCTGCGCTTCATGGATACCTACCGCAGCTACGTAATCAATTACGGGCTCGGCTCCGAGATCGTGGGCGCGGCTGTCGAGGCGGGAGACGCCGACATGGCCACGCGCTGGCAGCGGTTCATCGGCATCCTCAGCAACCCGACGCTGCCGAAAGATTTGATGTAGCCACGGCGCTGTGACGAGCGTAGGTCCGCGCGACGGGGCACGTAATCCTTTCCGGAGTTTCAATGAGATGCGCCGATTCGCCATTCCTGCACTCGCGCTGCTGCTGACGGGCTGCGCCTCGCTCTATTCGCTCGATCCGCTGATCGCGCCTGCCGCAACCGATTTTGCCTCGGCCCCGCGCGTGGAAGTCCATCTGAAGGACTACAGCTTCGAGCCGCGCACGCTCACCCTTGTTGCCGGTCGTCCCATCGTGCTCGCGATGGTGAACGACGCGGACGGGCCGCACAGCTTCACGGCGCCCGATTTCTTCGCGGCCGTGCAGATTGCGCAGTCCGAAGCGCCGATCATCGCCAACGGCACCGTCGAGATCGGCGCTGGCCAGACTGTCGAGCTTCGCCTGATCCCTCTTGCCGGTGCCTACGATGTCGAGTGCACCCACTTCACCCATTCGCTGCGGGGCATGACAGGCTCGATCCTCGTGCGTTAGCAAAGCCGCGCATTGCGGGGTTTGCACTTGGCGGTCGAACGCCTACATGCACCCTCCCATGGCCCGCCCCAAACACGCCACGTTCGACAAGCAGAAGGTCGTCGCAGAAAACCGCAAGGCGCGGTTCAACTATTCTATCGAGGATACCTTCGAGGCGGGCATCGCCTTGCAGGGCACCGAGGTGAAGGCCCTGCGGGCGGGCGAGGGCTCTATCGCCGAAAGCTATGCCGAGGTGAAGGACGGGCAGGTCTGGCTGGTCAACGCCAACATCCCTGAATTCAGCCACGGCAACCGTCACAACCACGAACCCAAGCGGCCGCGCAAGCTGCTGCTGCACGAGCGCGAGATCAACCGCCTGTTCGGCGCCGTGGAGCGCAAGGGCATGACGCTTGTGCCCCTCTCCGTCTATTTCAACGGGCGGGGCCGGGCGAAGGTCGAGCTGGCTCTGGCGAAAGGTAAGCAAGCACACGACAAGCGCGCCACGATCAAGGATCGTGACTGGCAGCGCGACAAGGCGCGCCTGATGCGCGAAAAGGGCTGAATTCGCACCCGAATGGAAGAATGCGACACGCGGTGACGTGAGTGGGGCGAAAATGTCGCCTGAAACCGCACATCACCGTTAAGCGACGGTTGTCATCTGCTGGGCTAAAACCATCTAGGAATGGCGACGCAAAGGAGTATGGGCCAACCCATGATGAAAAGGGCGACTCGATGGCTTTCGGCACGGATGCCGAAAATGCCAGAGAAGGAGGAGATGGCGAAAAATCGCTGGCTCGCTCCGGTCGCTGGCACGATTGCGCGCTCTGAACTGTGGCGGTTCAATCGCCGCAGTGTGCCGCGCGGTGTGGCGCTGGGCGTGTTTGCCGCTTTCATCATCCCCCTGGGGCAGACGATCCTTGCGGTCGCGCTGGCATTGCCGTCGCGCGCCAACCTTCCGCTGGCGGCCGTCACTACCCTCATCACTAACCCCTTCACCGTCGCCTTCTGGGCGGTGATCGCGCACAAGCTGGGCCAGTTCGTGCTGAAGATCGACGCTGCCACCACCGGCGCTGCGAACGAGCATGTGCAGAGCACGTGGTTCCAGGAGTTCGCCCAGTGGGCGGAGATTGCCGGCGTCGCCGCATTCGGCTTCGTCGTGCTGGCCGTGGTCGGCGCCGCAGTCGGCTATCTTGTCGCCAGTTTCGCCTGGCGTTTCATGGTGGCGCGCAAGTGGGGGCAGCGGCCCGGTAAACTGAAGACGCCGCAACCTGCCGAATGAACATTTTCGGGCATTGGCCTACCGTGCCGGCTAGGGCGCGGCGGGGGGCTTTGCTAGGGCTTTCGCAATGAAGATCGTCAATGCGAAGGAATCGGGCCGCCTGATCGACGTGATCGCCGTGGCGGCCGCCGTGCTGGCCAGCATTGCCCTTATCCAGCTTGCGACTTCCAACGCTGCGGCGACGCTCGCATACGCGGGCGGCCTCGTGGTGCTGGGACTGATTGCCTTTGCCGCCGCGCGGGCACGTGTCGGCGCGCAGGCACATCCCGTTGCCGATACGCCAGACTGGTCCGTGACCGTTGCCGCCATAGAGCGCGCGGATCAGGCCGTCGCCATCACCGACCGCGCCAACCGCCTTGTCTGTGCCAACGCCACGTTCGAACTGTGGTTTGGCTCCAGCAACGCGCCGCCGCGCCTGCCGGTGGATGGCACCAGCGCGGAAAAGCTCACGCGGCTGGCACGCGCCGCCTGGCGCGATGGGCAGGGCGGGGAGCCTGTGGTCGTCGCCGACGAGGAGAAGAGCTGGGAAGCCCGCGCAGTGCGCGCAGGCGGCGGGGACGACTATCTCGTCTGGCGCTTCACGCCCGTTACCCGCACCAATCCGCTGGCCGGGATCGGCGGCCATATCACCGGCCTGTTCGGCCGCGTGCTCGGCTCTGCCGGGATCGCAGTGGCGCTGGTTTCGCCCGATGGCATGGTGCGCGCGGCCAGCCCTACGCTTGCGCGCCGTGCGCTGGGTGACGAGAACGCCAGCATGTCGGGCCAGGAATTCGTGCGCCTGCTGCGTTCGGACGATCGCGAACGCATTTTCTTTGCGCGCGAGGGGCAGAAGGGCTCTCCGCAAACGCTGGTGCAGGTGCCGCTGGTCGATCCCGATCTTGCGGCAGTGGAACAGGTGCCCGGCAAGGCTGCTGCCGAAGCGCCCTCGATCATGCTGCTTATCGATTCCGGCATCGGCCTAGGCGGCTGGGGCGGGGAAGCGAAGGGTCAGGCGGCACAGCTGGAAAGCCTGCTGGAACAGTTGCCGCTGGGCCTTGCCACCACCAACCGCGACGGCAAGTTTCTGTTCGCCAATCCCGCCTTTCGGCGGGCATCCGGCATCGGGGCTGACCTGCCGCCCTATCCCTCGGACCTGGTGGTGCCGCGCGACAAGACCGCCATGTCCGATGCCGTGCGACGCTATGGCCAGGGGCCTGCTTCCAGCGGCGACGTGGCCGTGCGCCTGCGCGGCGATCCGGACGAGCCTGTCAGCATCGGCCTTGCCGGCGTGCGCGGGCTGGGGGAAGCGGCGGTGCTGCTTTCGCTGGCGGACACGACAGAGGAAGCGCGGCTGAAGCGGCAGGTGGCGCAGGCCACCAAGATGCAGGCCGTGGGCCAACTGGCGGGCGGCGTCGCGCACGATTTCAACAACGTGCTCACCGCCATCATCGGTTACTGCGACCTCATGTTGCTGCGCCACACGCCGGGCGACAGCGACTACGACGATATCCAGCAGATCAAGGCGAACTCCAACCGCGCCGCCAGCCTGACGCGGCAGTTGCTCGCCTTCAGCCGCCAGCAGACTCTGCAACCCGAAGTGCTGCAACTGCCCGACGTGCTGAGCGAAGTCAGCCACCTTCTGAAGCGCCTGCTGGGCGCCAAGATCACGCTGAAAGTGAGGCACGACCGCGGACTCGGTCCCGTGCGCGCTGACCCGCGCCAGCTCGAGCAAGTGATCATCAACCTCGCCGTGAACGCCCGCGATGCGATCCAGGCCAGCGGCGGCGGAGAGGGTGCCAGCGGCACGCTGACCTTCGCCACCCGCCGGGTGGAGGCTAAGGACATTCGCCGCATGGGCAGCGAGATCATCCCTGCGGGCGACTACACCGTGCTGATCGCGGAGGATACCGGCGGCGGCATCCCGCAGCACGTGCTGGGCAAGATCTTCGAGCCGTTCTTCACAACCAAGGAACAGGGTAAGGGCACCGGCCTCGGCCTTTCCACCGTCTACGGCATCATCAAGCAGTCGGGCGGGTTCATCTTCGCTTCCAACGCCAAGGCTTCCGACGGCGGCATCAAGGGCGCGCGCTTCACCATCTACCTGCCCGTGCACGAGGCGACCGAGGAAGAACTCAAGCGCGCCGAGGTGGAAGAGAAGGGCCGCGATTGGTCGGGCGGCGGCTGCATCCTTGTGGTGGAGGACGAGGACATGGTCCGCGCCGTCGCCGAGCGCGCGCTGGCGCGGCAGGGGTATACCATCGTCACCGCCAGCGACGGGGACGAGGGGCTGGAAATCGTCCAGTCCGGCAAGCACGAGTTCGACCTCGTCGTGTCCGACGTGGTGATGCCCAGCATGGATGGCCCGGCCATGGCGCGCGAAATCCGCAAGACCAATCCGGACCTGCCCATCCTGTTCATGTCGGGATATGCCGAAGGCCAGCTTCGCGACGAGATCGATATCGAGGCTATGCATTTCATCCCCAAGCCCTTCAGCGTCAGGCAAATCGCGGACAAGGTTGGCGAAGTGCTGGCGAACCCACGCAAAGGCGGTTAGCGTCCTGATCGCAAAGGATGATTCCGGCGTTCATGAGCGATACAGGTCGTGATACCTTATATCATCGTCGTGTAGAGGGAGGGACTGCCGACATGAATTCTATCCGCCAGATAACCGCCGCAATTCTCGCCGCCAGCGCGCTGACGCTGCCCGCAGCAGCGCAACAGCAGGTGCAGGAGGGGACGGCACAGGGCGACGTCTCCGTAACCATCTACCAGAACGGCCAGTCGCTGGTGCAGGATATCCGCCGTCTCGATATCCCGCGTGGCACCACCCGCATCGAGTTTCCCGATGTCTCCGCCCAGATCCGCCCGGCAACGCTCAGCTTCAATGCCGAGAATACAGCCATCGTCGAGCAGAACTTCGACTTCGACCTGTTGACGCCAGCAAAGCTGATGGAAAAGGCCATCGGCCAGACCGTGACGCTGGTGCGCACGAACCCCGCCACCGGCGCCGAAGTGCGCGAACGCGCCGAAGTCCTCTCCACCGCAGGCGGCGTGGTCGTTCGCATTGGTGACCGGATCGAGGTGCTGCGCGACGACGGCCTGCCCGTACGCGTGGTGTTCGACGAGGTTCCGCCCAACTTGCGCGCGCGCCCGACCTTGTCCGTCACCCTGAATTCCACCAGCAGCGGTCCGCGCGAGGCATCCATCCGCTACCTTACGCCGGGCCTTGGCTGGACGGCAGACTATGTCGCGCTGTTCGATGAAACGAACGGCACGGTGGACATGCAAGGCTGGGTCACGCTCACCAATACCACCGGCACCACCTTCCATGCGGCCGATACGCTGCTCGTGGCAGGCTCCCCCAATGGCGGCGGAGGGCCGCGCCGCGACATGGTGCGTCCCGGCACCCAGACTGCCGACCGCGAGCGCCTCGGCGATTTCTACCTCTACCCGCTGGAAGAGCGCACCACGATCGCCAACGCGCAGACCAAGCAGGTCGGCTTCCTCGACGTGCAGGGCGTGCCCGCGAACCGCGTCTATTCGATCGGCGCCTACTGGCTGGCGAACGACGAGGATTTCCGCCCTGCCTCTTCCGCCATCAGCTTCAACTCTAGCCGCGAAGGCGGCTTGGGCGACGCGCTGCCGGCGGGCACCGTCCGCTTCTACCAGCGCGATGCGGAGGGAAATCCGCAGTTCATCGGCGAGAACGGCATCGGCCACACGCCCATGGGCAGCACGCTCTCGCTGCGCACGGGCGATGCTTTCGACGTCTACATGCAGGCCGAGGTCGAGGACCGCGAACGGATTACTGCCGCCGAATACGAAGCGAGCCGCCGTTACCGCGTGATCGAGGATGGCCAGGTGGTGCGCGAAGTCGAGGTGGAGCGCGCGGTCGACTATTATCGCACCACGATGAAATACACCTTTACCAATGCCAAGCCGGAGCCGGTGGTTGTTCAACTCACGCAGAACGGCCTTGGCCAGTACTGGTGGGGCTGGGATTTCCGCGTGGTGAGCGAGGACGTGGAAGGCGAGCAGATCAACCGCGACACGCGCCTCTATCGCGTCTCCGTGCCCGCCAACGGCGAGCGCGAGGTGCGCGTGACTTACGAGACGCGGTTCTGAGGGGAGGGGCGATGCGCCACCCTGCCTCACTTAGAGCGACAGTCATGGCGTCTCTCGCCGTGGCCTGTTCGACAGCGGCAAACGCGCAGGATCGCGCAATCGTGGAGGCGAGCCAGCCGGAAAGCCTCGCCGTTACTGTCTACCGTGACCCCAATCGCGGCGTCGGCGGCACGATGAACACGCGCTGGCCGCAGGGTTTCGCGATGATTTCCGAAACCCGCACCGTTACCCTGCCGCCGGGGGAATCCCGCATCCGCTTCGAAGGCGTGGCTGAAGGCATGGTTGCCGTTTCCGCCATCGTCACCGGCCTGCCGGGTGGCACGATCGAGAAGAACCGCAACGCCGACCTGCTAAGCCCTGCCGCACTAGTGGACGGCACGCTTGGCAACCGCGTCACCATTACCCGCACCAATCCCGGCACCGGAGAGGCAGCGAGCGAGGACGCGATCATCCGCACCCGCGCCGACGGCGGTATCGTCCTGCAAACGCAGGACGGCTACGAGGCGGTGCGCTGCTCCGGCCTGCCCGAACGGCTGACGTTCGATGACATTCCCGATGGCCTCTCGCCCGAACCGATTTTCTCCATCGACACCCGCGATGCCAGCGGCGGCACATATACGGTCACGCTCTCCTACCTCGCCTGGGGCTTCGACTGGGAGGCGAGCTATGTCGCCACCCTCCACGAAGGCCGCGACGCCGACGATGTCCGTTTCGACCTGACGAGCTGGCTGACGATCCTCAACGACAACGGCCAGAGCTTCCCCGACGCAGAACTGATGGCCGTTGCGGGCACGCTGAACGTGACCAGCGACTTCCAGGACCTGGCCGATCCCCCGACGGCGAGGCCGCTTCGTCTCACCTGCTATCCTATCGGCAGCACCGCGCGCGGCTCACCCGTCAATTATCCGCCGCCTCCGCCACCACCTCCACCGCCAGCACCAGCTGCCATGATGGCCGACGGGATCGTCGTCACCGGATCACGCGTATCGCGCGAGGTGATGGAAGCGGCAGCGCCGGTAATGGCCGGGGAAGAGCAGCTGGGCGATCTGAAGCTCTACCGGGTGCCCGTGCCGGTCGATGTGAACGCGCAGGGGCTCAAGCAGGTCGCCTTCCTGCGCGAGGAAGGCGTCGAGGGCGAACTCGTTTACGAAAGCGATTGCACGCCGTGGAACTGGAACGCCGATCCCGCACCAGCACGCCTCCTGCTGGAAACGGTGAACGATGACGAACACGGGCTCGGCGTGGCGCTGCCCACAGGCACGGTCTCGGTCTTCGAGCGGGGGCCGCGCGGGGAACTGCTGGTGGCGGAGGAAACGCTGCGCGATTACGCATCCGGTCAGGATGTCGAACTTTCGCTCGGCGAATCCACGCAGGTGTTCGTCACCTGCAACCACGCCGGGGCGAAAGACCCGCGAGAGGGCGGGGCGCGCTGGATGGATGCGCGCGCGACGCTCACCAATGCCAGTCCGCACCCCGCTACCGTGCGCGTCCAGCTTGGCTTCAACAGCCAATGGCGATTTCGCGGCCTGCGGGAGCGTTTGCGTAACGGCCAGCGAATCATTCTGGTGAATGTTCCGGCAAACGGAACGCGGACCCTGGATTGGCAGGTTGGGAAAGTGACTGACTAGGCGCGATTTCCCGCCGCCAATGGCAGAAATGCGTGCCTGCTGCGCAAACTCCAACAAAAATTCTGTTCCACTCTTGTTCTTATGGAACAAAGTGGGTACATCTGCTGCTGTTGAAGAGTTAGACAAGACCCTAGCAAGCAGATGGAGGCCATGTCATGGCAGGTGCAAATCTGAAATTGGTTGAAAAGGAATCCAACGTGGACCGTCAGAAGGCGCTGGACGCCGCACTTGCCCAGATCGATCGTGCATTCGGCAAGGGCTCGGCAATGAAGCTGGGCCAGAAGGAAGCCATGCAGGTGGAATCGATTTCCACCGGCTCGCTCGGGCTCGATATCGCACTCGGCGTGGGCGGCCTGCCCAAGGGCCGCGTGATCGAGGTCTACGGGCCTGAAAGCTCGGGCAAGACCACGCTGGCTCTGCACTGCATTGCAGAAGCACAGAAGGCGGGCGGCACCGCTGCCTTCGTCGATGCCGAGCACGCGCTCGATCCCGTCTATGCCAAGAAGCTGGGCGTCGACATCGATGAACTGATCGTCTCGCAGCCCGACACGGGCGAGCAGGCTCTGGAGATCACCGATACGCTGGTGCGTTCGAACGCGATCGACATTCTCGTGGTCGACTCGGTTGCAGCACTGGTGCCGCGTGCCGAGATCGAAGGCGAGATGGGCGACAGCCATGTTGGCCTCCAGGCGCGCCTCATGTCGCAGTCGTTGCGCAAGCTGACCGGCTCGATCAACCGTTCCAAGTGCATGGTGATCTTCATCAACCAGCTGCGCATGAAGATCGGCGTGATGTACGGCAACCCGGAGACGACGACGGGCGGCAACGCGCTCAAGTTCTACGCTTCCGTTCGCCTCGACATTCGCCGCACCGGCCAGATCAAGGATCGTGACGAAGTGGTGGGCAACGCCACCCGCGTGAAAGTGGTGAAGAACAAGGTTGCCCCGCCGTTCAAGCAGGTCGAGTTCGACATCATGTATGGCGAGGGTATCTCGAAGATCGGCGAGATTCTCGATCTCGGCGTGAAGGCCGGGGTGGTCGAGAAGAGCGGTTCGTGGTTCAGCTACGACAGCGTTCGCATCGGCCAGGGCCGCGAGAACGCCAAGACCTTCCTCAAGGAAAATCCCGAAGTTTGCGACAAGCTGGAGGCTGCGATCCGCGGCAAAACCGACGAAGTCGCCGAGGAGATGATGACAGGGCCGGACGCGGACCCCGAAGACTGATCTCCTCAAGAAGGCCGACGGGGGCTTTGCCTCCAGGACTGTGTTCCAGGTGTTCCAGGATAGTTGGAAACCTCCAGTCCCGATGGCCTTGCGAAACCGGAGCCGGCGAGCGGTGGCATTCGTGCCCCCAACGCCGGCTTCTTCGCATCTTGCACATTGCCGAGTGTCGAGCCGCCCGATAACACCGGCGTCTGTACCGGGAGAAACGTGTTGGTCGACAAGAGCGAGTGGCAGGGCAAGAGCGGCGAGACCTGGGCCGCCGAATGGCGCAGGACAGATCGCAGTTTCACCCGCCTGACCGAACGGCTCCTGCAACGAACGCGAGAATTCACCTTCCGCAACGTCCTGGATATCGGTTGCGGCGCGGGCGAACTCTCCCTTGCGATCGCCCGCGGTCGCCGGGATGTGTCCGTCACGGGTGTCGATGTCTCTCCGCAACTCGTGCAAACCGCAAGCGAACGCGGGAGCCAGCTGGGGAACGTGCGGTTCATCCTAGCCGATGCTGCAGAGTGGACGGCTGATGCGGCGGCGGAGCCGGATCTTCTCGTCTCTCGTCATGGCGTGATGTTCTTCGACGACCCGCCTAAAGCCTTCGCCAACCTCGCCGACCAGGCGCAGGACGGAGCTTCGCTGATGTTCTCGTGCTTCCGCGACGTATCCGAAAACCCGTTCTTCACCGAAGTCGGCAAGCTCCTGCCGGAACCTCCGCCTCCCATGAACCCTGAAGCACCTGGTCCTTTCGCGTTCGCCGACAAGGAGCGGGTCAACTCGCTCCTCATGGCCGGCGGATGGACCGATGTCGCTTTCGAGGCAGTTGATTTTCCGATGATCGCCGGAGCTGGCGAGAATGCGGTGGAGGAAGCCTTTGCATATTTCTCCCGTATCGGTCCCGCGGCTCGGGCGTCTGCCGAGCTGGAAGGCCATGAGAAGGACCGCTTCCTCGACCGGGTGCGCGCCCTGTGCGAGAAACATGACCACGACGGAATCGTCGCCTTGCCCGCCGCCGCATGGATCGTGACGGCAAAGAAGGCTAGTTAGTGGTGCAACGCGGCTTGCCGGAGGGCCAATTGCCCCCTAATTCGCCTTGCATGACTTCGACCAACGATATCCGCCGCACCTTTCTCGATTACTTCGCGGCCAACGATCACCAGATCGTCCCGTCCGCGCCCCTGGTGCCTTACAACGATCCGTCGCTCATGTTCGTGAATGCGGGCATGGTGCCGTTCAAGAACGTGTTCACGGGCGTCGAAACGCCGCCCGCTCCGCGCGCCACCAGCAGCCAGAAATGCGTGCGCGCCGGCGGCAAGCACAACGATCTCGACAATGTCGGCTACACCGCGCGCCACCTGACTTTCTTCGAGATGCTCGGCAATTTCAGCTTTGGCGACTATTTCAAGGAACGTGCGATCGAACTCGCCTGGACGATGGTCACGAAGGAATTCGGCCTAGATCCGGAACGCCTCACGGCCACTGTCTATCACACCGATGACGAAGCTTTCGATCTGTGGAAGCGCATTGCGGGCCTTCCCGAAGATCGCATCATCCGCATTCCCACCAAGGACAATTTCTGGGCCATGGGCTCCGATGGACCCTGCGGCCCTTGCTCGGAAATATTCTGGGACCATGGACCGGACGTGGCCGGCGGACCTCCGGGCTCTCCGGATGAAGACGGCGATCGGTTCGTCGAAATCTGGAACCTCGTCTTCATGCAGCACTTGCAGGAAGCCGACGAGATTACCGGCGACCTGCCGCGGCCCAGCATCGATACCGGCATGGGCCTGGAGCGTATTTCCACGGTCCTCCAGGGCGTCCACAACGTTTTCGAAACCGATACGTTCAAGACGATCATCGCTGCCAGCGAAGATTTCGCCAATGCGCGCGCCGAGGGCAGCGCGCTGGCCAGTCACCGGGTGATTGCGGACCACTTACGCTCCACCAGCTTTCTTATCGCCGACGGCGTCCTGCCGTCTAACGAAGGGCGCGGGTACGTGCTGCGCCGGATCATGCGCCGCGCAATGCGTCATGCGCATCTGCTGGGCGCAGACAAGCCGCTGATGCACCGCCTTGTGCCAACACTGGTGAGCGAAATGGGTCAGGCCTATCCTGATCTTGGCCGCGCCCAAGCACTGATCACCGAAGTTCTGGAGCGGGAGGAAAGCCGCTTCCGCCAGACGCTGGAGAAGGGCTTGCGCCTGCTCGACGAGGAAGCGGGTAATCTGGGCGAAGGTGACAGCTTGCCGGGCGAAACTGCGTTCAAGCTCTACGACACCTACGGTTTCCCTTACGACCTGACCGAAGACGCCCTGCGTTCACGCGGCGTCGGCTTGGATCGCGAGGGGTTCGATGCCGCCATGGCCCAGCAGAAGGCCGCCGCGCGTGCCGCCTGGAAAGGGTCCGGAGCGGCTGCAGATGGCGATCACTGGTTCGATATTGCCGAGCGCGAGGGCGCGACCGAATTCACCGGCTATGCCTCGACCGAAGGCGAGGGCCGGGTTGTCGCGCTCGTCGTCGATGGCAAGGAGGTTGAAAGGGCCGACAGCGGGCAGGAAGTAACGATCCTGACCAACCAGACCCCGTTCTATGGCGAAAGCGGCGGTCAGACTGGCGATGCTGGCGTCATCACCGGCGACCATCGCCTGCAGATCGCGGTATCCGATACTTCGAAGCCACTCGGTCGCCTCCATGCACATCACGGCAAGATCGAATCCGGAACCGTCGCAGTGGGCGATACCGTTCATCTCGCCATCGATGCGGAGCGCCGCGACAAGATCCGTGCGAACCATTCGGCGACGCACCTTGTCCATGCCGCCCTGCGCAATCACCTTGGTGAGCACGTGACACAGAAGGGTTCGCTCGTCGCCGAGGATCGCCTTCGCTTCGATTTCTCGCATCCCAAGCCGATCGCCCCGGCGGAGCTTGCCGCCATCGAGGCCGAAGTGAATGCCGAAATCCGCGCCAACGACGAGGTGCGCACGCAATTGATGAGCCCGGACGATGCCATCGAAGCGGGTGCTATGGCGCTGTTCGGCGAGAAATACGGCGAGGAAGTGCGCGTACTTTCCATCGGGCGTCCGAATTGGGATGGACGCGGACGCAATTACTCCGTCGAATTGTGCGGTGGCACGCACGTGCGGGCCACCGGCGACATCGGCCTGTTTCGCGTCATTTCGGAAAGTGCCGTATCCTCAGGCGTCAGGCGGATCGAGGCGCTCACAGGGGAGGCCGCGCGGCAGTGGATCGTGAACCGGGAGGAAGCTCTCAAATCCGTGGCGGCTACGCTCAAGACGGTACCTGATGAGGTCGAAGCGCGTGTGGCGGCACTGGTCGACGAGCGCAAGACACTGGAACGTGAACTGGCCGAAGCGAAGAAGCAACTTGCTCTCGGTGGCGGCGGTGGTGCCGCCCCTCAGAGCGACGAGGAAGTTGGCGGGGTCAAATTCTCCGGACAGGTGCTACCGGGCATGAATCCCAAGGAATTGCGCGGCCTGCTGGACGAATCGAAAGCGCGCATGGGTTCAGGTGTTGCCGCCATCTGCGCTGTGAACGACGGTAAGGCTGCCTTTGCAGTCGGGGTAACGGATGACCTGACGGACAGGATCAGCGCTGTCGATCTGGTTCGCGTCGGTGTCGAGGCACTTGGCGGAAAGGGTGGCGGTGGCCGTCCCGATATGGCGCAAGGCGGAGGGCCGGATGGCGGAAATGCAGATGCCGCCCTGGCCGCCGTGCGCGAGGCATTGGCGACCGTAGCGGCATAAGTTCTAGCTAACAGTCCGTATGATGGTCAGTCCGTGCGGTTCTGTGCTGCACGGCGGCGATCACCGTCGCTTCCGCGCGGAACATCCTTCATGTTGCGCGTCGCACGGCCGTTCTCCTGCCCGCTCGCAACATTCTTGGGTTTGAACTTCTCGTCGTTCGGGGTTGGCTTCGTCGGGTCTTTCTGTTCGCTCATGGGAAAATCTCCTTTCCCCAACAACGTACTAACCCGGCCGTATTTCCGAGATTTTCAGCTTTCCGCCGTGCTGGTGCGCAGTTTCGGCTTGTTCTCAAGCGCGCCTTCCTCGCGGATTTGCTCGCGGAATTCATCGCGCTTCTCGTGAATGGACGCGATTACAGGGCCCATGGCCACGCCCAGGTCCACCAATGCCGCCTCGGACAATTGCAGGGAGCTTTCGAGCGTCTCCGGCACCGCAGTCGAAGCGCCGCTTCGATAGAGTTCGGCCGCATGGAAGCTGTCACGCGCACGGGCGATAATCGGCATGTCAGGGCGCGCTGCGCGCAATTTCTTGACCAGCCTTTGCGCGAGGACGTGTTCGTCCATCGTCAAAATGACCGCTGGGGCGTTGTCGATGCCCAGCCTGTCCAGCGCGTCTGAACGCATGGCATTGCCGTAAATGGCGTAATAGCCCTCGCGGCGCGCCCTTTCGATCAGGTCTGCATCGGCATCGACGCCGACATAGGGTTTGCCGTGGGCATCAAGCATCTGCGCGACCAGCCTGCCGACGCGCCCGAAGCCGACGATCACGACGCGCGGTGTCGTGGGATCGCCATCGATCTCCTCCAGCGAAGGTGCAGGCTCGACGCGGCCAGCCACGTGGCGACCCAAGAGCGCGAGAAGCGGCGTGATGGTGAGGCCGATGGCTGTCACGATCTGCCAGAACTGCGCTGTTCCGGGCTGGATCAACAGGGCATTCGTGGCTGCAGCGAGGACGATGAGTGTCGTCTCGGAAGGGCTGGCCATCAGGATACCCGTCTCGGTCGCGGTGCTGCGCCGCGCACCCATCAGGCGCAGCAGGACACCGGTGACGACGGCCTTCAGAGTCAATACGCCAACCACGGCAGCAAGGATCAGCCAGAGGTTGTCCCAGATGGTGGCAAGGTCGATGCTCATGCCCACGGTGATCAGGAAGATCCCGAGAGCGAGACCCTTGAACGGCTCCATGATGCCCTCGACTTCGGTGTGATACTCGGTCTCGGCAATCAGCAGGCCCGCTATCAGCGCGCCCACGATGGGCGAGAGACCGACGAATGCCGTGGCCAGACTGGCGCCGATCACCACTAGCAAGCTTGCGGCGAGGAAGAGTTCCGGGCTCTTGGTGCGTGCAGCCTGGGCAAACAGGCGCGGCAGCAGCAGACGTCCGCCGACCATCAATATGACGACCACGATCAGCCCGTGCAGCAAGGTATCCCAAAGACCCGTAAGACCTTCCGCCTGCGCGAACGGTGCCATCGCGCCAAGGAGGAAGATGACCGGCACGATCATGATATCCTCGAACAGCAGCATGGAAAGTGCAGCGCGGCCCACCGGCGTGTTCGTGCCCGAAATCGGAAGCACCAGGGCAGTGGAAGAGAACGCCAGCGCAAGGCCCAGCGCCATGGCCCCGGTCCAGTACTGCCCCATCATTGAGAGTATAGATGCCATCAGCGAGCCGATCACCAGCAATTCCAGCGCGCCGAGGCCGAACACCAGCTTTCGCAATTGCCACAGGCGTTTGAAGCTCAGTTCCAGCCCGATGGCGAACAACAGCAGAATGATGCCGAATTCGGCAAACGGCTCAAGCCGCTCCCGATCGGTGATGGTGACGTGCGACAGCCATTCGTATTCCATCACCATGCGGCCAAGACCGTAGGGGCCCACCAGCAGGCCAACGAGGATGAAGCCGATGATTGGCGTCACCCGGAAACGGGCGAACAGGGGGATGACAATTCCGGCAGCGCCCAGGATAACGAGCGCGTCCTTCATGATGGGGGAAATTGCTTCGGCACCGTGCATTACAGGTCATTATCGAAGATCGGTTGCAGGATAACAACCGATATATTGCGCTGCAGCGGCTTGTCCCGAAAAGCTATGACAAAGTTGGCCGCAGCGGGTGACAAGCCTCGCGCGTTCTGTATGCATGGACACCATGCAGACACCGACACTGATTGCACTCGCCCTCTATTTCATCCTGATGCTCGGCATCGGGCTCTATGCCTGGAAACGCTCGACGGAAGACAGCGAAGGCTATCTCTTGGGCGGACGGAACCTGCCGCCGGCCGTGGCCGCGCTGTCCGCCGGGGCGTCCGACATGTCAGGCTGGTTACTGCTGGGGTTGCCAGGCGCGCTGTATCTTTCCGGGCTTGTCGAGGCGTGGATCGGCATTGGCCTCTTCCTCGGGGCCGTGGTGAACTGGATCGTGGTTGCACCGCGGTTGCGCAAGCAGACCGTCCAGTACGGCAATGCACTGACCATCCCCGAATTCCTTGCCAACCGTTTTCCGGACAAGGCCGTCGCCCTGCGGGTGACCTCGGCAATCATCATCGTGGTGTTCTTCGCGGTCTATTCCGCAGCGGGCCTTGTCGGCGGTGGTCTGCTGTTCGAGAGCACTTTCATCGACGCGCCCGTCATGGGCTTCAGCCCCTATATGGCAGGCGTGCTGCTGACGGCGCTGGTGGTGTTGGCCTATACCATGGTCGGCGGTTTCCTGGCGGTCAGCCTGACCGACTTCGTGCAGGGCTGCATCATGGTGGTGGCGCTGGTGGTGATGCCGCTGGTGGTGCTGTTCGGCGACGGGTGGGGGACAACTGCGGATGTCCTGCGCGATGTCGATCCCAACTTCCTGAGCTGGTTCGGCGGGCTTTCCGTCATCGGCTTCCTCTCGGCCATCGCCTGGGGCCTCGGCTATTTCGGGCAGCCGCATATCATCGTGCGGTTCATGGCCATCCGCGAGGGCGGGGTGAAAACCGCCCGCAACATCGGCCTTGGCTGGATGCTGGTTGCCTTGATCGGCGCCCTCGGTGTGGGCCTTGCGGGCCGCGCGCACGTGGAGATGAACGGGCTGACGCTGGAGAACTCGGAGACGATCTTCATCCTGCTCGCCAACACGCTGTTCCACCCGTTCGTCACCGGTTTCCTGCTGGCCGCGCTGCTGGCCGCGATCATGTCGACGATTTCCTCGCAGCTGCTGGTCAGCTCCAGCTCGCTGACCGAGGATTTCTACCGCCTGTTCCTGAAGAAGGATGCCAGCGAGAGCGAAGCCGTGACCGTGGGCCGCATCAGCACCGCATTGGTTGCCGTGGCCGCCATCCTGATCGCCAGCGATCCCGAAAGCGGCGTGCTGGCGCTGGTCGCCAATGCCTGGGCAGGCTTCGGTGCCGCATTCGGGCCTCTGATCATCCTGTCGCTGACGTGGAAGCGCATGACCGGCGCGGGCGCGGTCGCAGGCCTCGTCGTGGGCGCGGGCGTCGTGATGGCGTGGATAGCCCTTGGCTGGAACAGCGAGTTCCTCGGCGGTCCAGGCGTCTACGAGATCATTCCGGGATTCGCCGCCTCGTGGCTGGCGATCTGGATGGTGAGCAAGGCGACTGCGGTTACCGCAGAAGGCACGGCGCAGCGGGCGTAGTGACCTCCGCGTCTCTGTGCAGCGTCAGGGGAGTTTCGCGAAGATGACGATAATCGCATGGCTCATCCCCGCGCTCGTACCGGTTCTCCTTCTTACGATCGTAGTCCGCAGATTGGCGTTGCGTTTCCTGCGTGCGCCTCACGTCGTCGTCCTGATGATTGCCGTCCTCACGGCGACGGTTCTGCTGCTGGCAGCGACGTCAGCGTTCGCTCCTACCGAGTGGGTGCCTGAAATGGGAACGGCACTCGTGCTTGCGGGCTTCCTCGCTGGCGTTCTGCTGACCGCGCAGGAGTTCCGCAATCCGCGATGAGACTGAGCTAGTTACGCTCTTAAGGCGGCCCTACAGGGTGTAAGCGTCAGCCGCCACCCGGCCCATGCTGACGCGTGGGCGGCGGGCCGCTAATGTCGGCGGCATCGCCGCCGGAGCCTTTCTGCTCCCACTCGATCCGATAGAGGTCGAAGCGGCGGTCGGCCAGATTGCGCACCGTGCCTTCGGCGCGTGCCCATGCGAGGTCTGCCAGATTCACGTCGCTGATCGTCAGTGTCTCGACGTTCTCACTCGCCTCCGCCGCGATACCGTCGCGGGCGAAGGGGAAGTCGCAGGGCGTCAGGATGCAGCTTTGCGCGTACTGGATATCCATGTTGGCGACGTTGGGCAGGTTGCCCACGTTGCCGCTCATCACGACGTAGACCTGGTTCTCGATCGCGCGAGCGGCGGCGCAGTAGCGCACGCGCATGTAACCCTGGCGCGAATCCGTGCAGAAGGGCACAAAGATGATCCGCGCGCCTTCGTCCGCCAGGCGGCGGGCGAGTTCGGGGAATTCGCTGTCGTAGCAGATCAGCACGCCCACAGGGCCGCAGTCGGTCTGGATCACGTCCACGCTGTCGCCGCCGTGGATGTTCCACCAATATGCCTCGTTGGGCGTGGGGTGAATCTTCTCCTGCTCGTGGATGGAGCCATCACGCAGGCACACCATGGCGACGTTGTGTATGTCGCCATCATCCATGCGGGTGGGGTGCGAGCCGCCAATGATGTTGATGTTGAACTTCAGCGCCATGTCCGACAGCGCCTCGCGGATGCGCGGCGTGTATTCGGAAAGGCGCTCGATGCTCTCCAGCGGGGAAAGCTCCTTCTCTTCCGCGCTCAGCAGCATCAGCGTGAACATTTCGGGGAAGAGGATGAAGTCCGCTTCGTAATCGGCTGCAACATCGACGAAATAGCGCACCTGGCGCATGAATTCGTCGAAGTCCTTCACGGCGCGGGCCTGCAATTGGCAGGTGGCGACGCGCACGTTTTCCACCCCGCGCGGCACGCGGGCCTTGGGGCTTGCCTCCTGGTCCACGAAGGGATTGCGCCACACCATGTGCGTGGCAAAGGCGCGGCTACGCTTGTCCTCGGGCAGGTAGTTCTTGAGAATGCCGATGGGTTCGAAACCGTTGGCAAGCTGGAAGCGGATCACGGGATCGTGAATTTTCCCGGAGATGACCTTCTCCAGATAATCTGCCGGCCCTTCCACACGCCGCCAACTACGTGACAGGTTCGGCATTCGTCCGCCGAACACGATGCCCTTGAGTTCTTCCTGCTCGGCAAGGGCGCGGCGTTCTTCATAAAGGCGACGGCCGATACGCGTGCCCCGCGTCTTGGGGTCAACGCACAGTTCATACCCATAGAGCCAATCGCCCTTCGGGTCATGGCGGCTGCCGTAACCCTTGCCGGTAATCTCGTCCCAGCCGTGAGGACGCAGCGCCTTGTCTCCGGCAATTCGCATGGATGCGCAATAGCCGATCAGTTCGTCGTCCAGGAAAGCGACGAAGCAACCTTCAGGGTAATTGTTTATCTGTCCGCGTATTTCACTTTGTGTGTACGGGACAAAATCCTCGTAAACACGCTTGGCGAGATTGGCGATATTACGAATATCGCCAATCTTCGCCTGGCGGACTTCAAGGCGGGCCTTGGTCACGAACGAAGGCCTGGCAACTTACGCCAGCCCCTGCTTATTCATCTCGGCTTCCAGTCCTTCCACGATGGCTTCGAAGAACTGCTCGGTCGTCATCCAGCTCTGGTTCGGGCCGATGAGCAGGGCGAGGTCCTTCGTCATCTTGCCGCTTTCGACACAGCTGATGCAGACCTTTTCCAGCGATTCCGCGAACGCGACCACGTCCGGCGTGTTGTCGAAACGACCGCGATACATCAGGCCGCGCGTCCACGCGAAAATGGAAGCGATCGGGTTGGTGCTGGTGGCCTTGCCCTGCTGGTGCTGGCGATAGTGACGCGTGACGGTGCCGTGCGCGGCTTCCGCTTCCACCGTCTTGCCGTCGGGCGTCATCAGAACGCTGGTCATCAGGCCGAGCGAGCCGAAGCCCTGGGCGACGATGTCGGACTGCACGTCGCCGTCGTAGTTCTTGCATGCCCAGACAAACTTGCCGTTCCACTTGAGTGCAGCGGCCACCATGTCGTCGATAAGGCGATGCTCGTAGCCGATGTCTGCGGCTTCGAACTTTTCCTTGAAACCTTCAGTGTCGAACACTTCCTGGAACAGGTCCTTGAAACGGCCATCGTACTTTTTCATGATGGTGTTCTTGGTGGACAGGTACACCGGCCAGCCGCGGTCGAGGCCGTAGTTGAAGCTGGCACGGGCGAAGTCGCGGATGGACTCGTCGTGGTTGTACATCGTCATCGCCACGCCGGGCTGGTCGAACTGGTGGACTTCCAGGTCGATGTTCTGGCCGTCCTCGCCTTCGAACACCATGCGCAGCGTGCCCTTGCCGGGGATCAGCGTATCGGTGGCGCGATACTGGTCGCCGAAAGCGTGACGGCCGACCACGATGGGATCGGTCCAGCCGGGCACGAGGCGCGGCACGTTGTCGATTACGATGGGCTCGCGAAAGATGGTGCCGCCGAGGATGTTGCGGATCGTGCCGTTGGGCGAACGCCACATCTGCTTGAGATTGAATTCCTCGACGCGCGCTTCGTCGGGCGTGATGGTGGCGCACTTCACGCCCACGCCGTACTGCTTGATGGCGTTGGCGGCATCGACGGTGATCTGGTCATCGGTCTCGTCACGCTTTTCGACGGAGAGATCGTAGTACTTCAGGTCGACGTCGAGGTAAGGCAGGATCAGCCGTTCGCGGATCCATTGCCAAATGATCTTCGTCATCTCGTCGCCGTCGATCTCGACAATGGGGTTCTTGACCTGAATCTTCGCCATGGGGTGTCCTGTCTGTTTCGTGGAGTTCGTATTCGTTTGCGGGCCTCTTAGCAGGGACGCGCCTTGGTGCAAGCCGGTGGGGACGCTTCGGGACGAGCAAGGTCGATCCGGCACCGTTCCGCTAGTTTTGTCAGCAAGCCGGGAGCAAGGCTGGCGACGACAGGAGCGACAAGATGGCCCAATCGCCTCTCCGCCAGACCGCGTGCGGCTTTTGCCAGTTGCACCGGAGGATGGGCCCGCGCGGCAAAGGCGCGCTGGTAGGCGGGTGCTGCCTCAGCGCCGCCTTGCAGCCAGTAACGTGCGGCCATGATCCCGCTGGCGACGGCGATGGACATGCCTTCGCCTGCAAGGGACGGGATAACGGCAGCCTGGTCCCCCAGCCGGAAAAGGCCCTGCGTTGTGTCCTGGGCAATCCAGCCATAGGGAACGGCCCCAATTGTCTCGATCTTGGCGGAATGCCAGTCGTCGCCAAGACATGCGGCAAAGTGTTCATTCCTTTCGGCGACCCCCTCCAGGAGGCGTCGGGGATCGCTACCGGCAGCGGTGAGGGCGGACTTGCGAAGCGCGAGGCAGACGTTGGCAGAGCCGTCTTCCTGCAGGACTATCCCCGCATAACCGCCGCGGAACAGGTGCAGTTCGATAGCCGAGCCGATCAGGGACTTGCGCTCAAGCGAGGCCGGGAGGCGGAGGCGGAGACCGAGAGCGGGATCGCCAGCCGTTCTGGGGCGGGCTTGATCTCGCACATCGTGTTTGCCGCTGGCGAGGAATATCGTCTCAGCGTGCCAGTCCTGCGACTGCCCGGCTGCGAGACCGGGCACGACGGCGCGGATCGTGTCGATTTCCAGCTTTGCGCCTGCCTCAATCGCGGCCTTGCGCAGCGCGGTATCGAGCGCGTGTCGGGACAGGCCGAGCGCGGCGTGGGGGAGGGGCGTCTGCACGGCGCGGCCGCCGGTAAAGAGCTTGAGGTGATCGACCGCGTGGCCACCCAGGGTACGCGGATCAACCCCCAGCGTCACCAGTTGCGCCAGAGAGCGCCAGCTCATGAACCCGCCGCACAAGGGGTCTCCCACCGTTTCGCTGCGATCGAGGAGTATCGGACTGGCCCCGGCGCGCGCCAGTTCAATCGCCGCCGCGCATCCCGCAGGGCCTGCGCCCAGGATCAGCGGAGCCGCGAGACGCACAGGCGAAAGGGAAACTTGCGTGTGACCTGCGCGGAAGTGATTCCGGCTTCGTCCAGCAGGGCAAGCCACTCGTCCCGGCGGAAGGATCGCGCGATGGAAGTCTGCCCGTCCATGCGAACGATGCGGTGCCAACCTGCGAGTTGGGCGAGCAGCGGATATCCGAGGTAGCTGAGGCCGTGGCGGTGCAGATCGTTGACGAACCAGCCGCGCCGCGCCTCGTTCTCCATGACTTGCAGGAACAGCACGAGTTCCTCGCGGCTCATGTGATGGGCGACGAGGCTGGAGACGATAAAATCCCACTTCTCATTCATCAGGTCGGCATAGTCGCCGGTGAGGTAGGTGATCGGCAGGCCGGGATCGGTGGCGGCACGGGCTGCGGCTTCGCTGCGGGGATTGAGGTCGATGCCAACGAGCTTCGTCTTGATGCCGCGCTTGCTCGCCCAGTGCGCGATTTCCCGCAGCATGTCCCCCTGCCCGAAACCGACATCGAGGAGGGTGAAGCTTTCGTTCTTCACCAGTGCCTTTGCAAGGAAATCGAGGGTAGGGCGGTAGGCCCTCGTCACTCGGTTTACCTGTGCGAGATCGGCGAGGACTTGGCGGTAGACCGCTTCCGGAAGGGCCGGGTCGTCCATCATTTCCTCGGTTTCCAGCCGTTCCTCAAGCATGGCCTGACACCCAGCCGAACCGCAGGCCCTCCATCGCGAGGCCCGGACCGAAGGCGAGGGCGATGCCGGATTCTGGTTTATTCTTCGCCAATTTCTGCAGCACGAACAGCACGGTAGCCGACGACATGTTACCACAGGTGTCGAGAACGGAGCGGGACGCGGCGAGGGCGGCAGGGGGCAGGGAAAGACCGCGTTCGACTGCATCGAGGACCGAGCGTCCGCCCGGATGGACGGCCCATGCGACAGGCGGAGCGTCGCCCGTGATGGCCTCGCAAACGGAAGCTTCGTCCAGCGCCTCGGCCAGCTTGCCGGGCACTTCGCCAGACAGGTGCATCACAAAGCCGCTGTCGCCGATGGTCCAGGTAATGAGCTCGTCCGATTCCTCCAGCGCCAGCGAGAGCCCTTCGCCAAGGCCGAGCCCGTCGCCTTCTCCGCTGACGATCACGGCCGCCGCGCCGTCGGCAAATTGACCCATGGCGAGCAGGCTCTCGATATCGTCTGATCGCTGCAGGTGCAGCGAGCAAAGTTCTACCGACACGGCCAGGACCTTGGCCGACGGGTCGGAGCGCACGATATGCGCAGCAGTGCGCAGCAGGGTAACGCCAGCGTAGCAGCCCATGAAACCGATGGAGACTCGCTCTACGCCGGTGGAAAGACCAAGGCGGCGAGCGATGATCTGGTCCAGACCCGGCGCTAGGAAGCCGGTGCAACTGGCGATCACGATATGGGTGATACCCTCGGTGGATCGCAGACCCGCAATTGCCTGCATGGCAAGGTCCGGCGCGTGGGCGGCATAGCGTTCCATCCGGGCGTGCGTGCCCGGTTCTTCGCCGTTCATGTAGAAGCTGCCGAAATCCATCGCGGCATCGCCGCCGGTCAGGACCGAATAGCGATGCGAGATACCGCCGCGCGATTCCATGCGGCGAAACAGTTTCGCCTTCCGCTCGTCGTCCAGCTGCGATGCCGCCCACTCGGTGTAACGCTCGTGCACGTCGCAATCCGGCACTGCCGTTGCTATGGCGTTTATGCGAGGGGCGCGGCTGGCGAAATTGGCTGGCATTCAGCAGCTACAACGTCCTTGTGGGCTGCCTGTGCCGATCACCTGCAGAAATTCGCCTTTGCCGTTTCATACTCCGCAATCAACTGCTCGCAGATTGCCTTTGTAGGACGCACGTCTTGCACCGCACCAGTGCCGTGCCCGGCAGACCAGATGGTCTTCCAGGCCTTCGCCTCTTCGTTCAGAGACATTTCGCCCGGCGCATCATGCAGGGTCGCCGCCTCCAGGCTGGGCGCCAGGAAATTCGCGCCGACGCCCGTCACCTTGTTGGTGTAAGTAATGTCCTTCGCAGAAGCGCCGATCATCATGTCCTTCTGGCCCTGCGGCGCCATGCTTTCTTCTGCCGCGATGAAGTGGCTGCCGAAGTAAGCGAAGTCGCAGCCCATCATCTGCGCCGCGGCAATATGGCCGCCGTGGCTCATGGAGCCGGAAAGGATCAACGCCCCTTCCCAGAATTCGCGGATTTCGCTGGTGAGGGCGAAGGGGCTGAAGGTGCCCGCGTGGCCACCTGCGCCCGCTGCAACGGCGATGATGCCGTCGACACCGGCCTCCGCCGCCTTTTCCGCATGGCGGCGCTGGATCACGTCGTGGAACACAAGTCCGCCATAGGAATGCACTGCCTTTACGAGATCCGGCACCGCACCGAGCGATGTGATGATCAGCGGCACCTTGTGCTTGATGCAAACCTCCAGATCGGCCTCGACCCGCGGGTTGGAGCCGTGAACGATCAGGTTCACGCCGTAGGGTGCGCCGCCGTCACCCAGCCGCTCCTCGATCTCGTAGAGCCAGTCCTCGAAGCCTTCGGTCGTGCGCTGATTCAGCGCCGGGAATGTGCCGCACAGCCCAGCCTTGCAGCTTTCCACCACGAGGTCCGGCCCGGAGACGAGGAACATGGGCGCAACGATGGCGGGAACTTTCAGCCCGCCAGCGAAGCTATCGAGCGCCGGGTTGGCGGCGCTGCGCATCAGAATGCGTCCTCCGGCATGTCCATCATGCTGGCCTTGCCGCTGGTGATGGCCATCATCTGCGCCATGACCGGTGGCAGCAGGCGATCGAAGAAGTAACGCGCGGTGATGATCTTCGCTTCGTAGAACGGCTTGTCATCGGCGCCTTCTTCCAGCCGCCTGTAGGCAATCTGCGCCGATTTGGCGAAGCAGTAACCCATGGCCACGAACCCCAGCAGGCGCAGGTAATCGGTGGCAGCGGCGGCCGCTTCCTCCGGATCCTTCAGGCCCTTCTGCGCGATGTGCCCGGTGGACATCTGCAGTGCGCCGAAGGCCTGCTGAAGCCCTGCAATCATCTTGCCGATCTTCTCGTCGCCCGCGTTGTCCTCAATATACTGAGAGACGGGGTGGAAGAAGCTGCGCAGGTTGCGGCCCATGCGATCGGGCAGCTTGCGCCCGACGAGGTCCAGTGCCTGGATGCCATTGGTGCCTTCGTAGATCTGCGCAATGCGGGCGTCCCGGGCGAACTGTTCCACACCCGTTTCCTGGATGTAGCCGTGGCCGCCGTAGACCTGCACCGCAAGGTGCGCGCTTTCGTGGCCGAGGTCGGTGAAGAGAGCCTTCACGACAGGGGTCATCAGGGCCACAAAATCCTTGGCGCGGGCACGCGCTTCGGGTTCGGGAGAGGCATGTTCTGCGTCCAGCGCGCGGCTGACCCACGCGGAGACTGCACGGCTGCCCTCGTTGTAGGCACGCATCGTCATCAGCATCCGGCGAACGTCCGGGTGGACGATGATCGGATCCGCGGGTCCGTCAGGGTTCTTCACGCCAGAGAGCGAACGGCCCTGCAAGCGGTCCTTCGCGTAGTAGACAGCCGACTGATAGGCAATCTCGCCCACGCCAAGCCCCTGGATGCCCACGGCCACGCGTTCGGTATTCATCATCGCGAACATGGCTTCCAAGCCGCGGTGCGGCTTGCCGACCAGCCAGCCCTTCGAATCCTCGAAAGTCATCTGGCAGGTGGCCGAAGCCTTCAGCCCCATCTTGTGTTCGATGGCGGTGGGCTTGGCATTGTTGTGATTGCCCAGCGTGCCGTCTTCGTTCGGCAGGTACTTGGGCACCAGGAACAGTGAGATACCTTTCACGCCCGGAGGGGCATCGGGCAGCTTCGCCAGCACCAGGTGGACGATATTGTCCGCCAAGTCATGGTCGCCCGCGCTGATGAAGATCTTGTTGCCGGTTACGAGGAAGCTGCCGTCGTCCTGCGGCACTGCCTTCGTGCGTAGCATGCCAAGGTCCGTGCCGCAGTGCGGCTCGGTGAGGCACATGGTGCCGCTCCACTCGCCGCTCGCCATGCGGGGCATGTAGAAACTCTTCAGCTCGTCGCTGCCGTAGGCTTCCAGGGCCACCATCGCGCCGCCGGTCAGGCCAGGATAGAGGCCGAACGACAGATTGGCGGAGCAGGTCATTTCCTCAACCATCTTGGCGATGGAGTGGGGGGCACCCTGGCCACCCCATTCCTGGGAGACACCAAGGCTCGACCAGCCCGCTTCGCAGAACTGCTTGTAGGCATCCTGGAAACCCTTGGGCGTTCGCACCACGCCGTTCTCGATACGGCAACCTTCCTGATCGCCGGGCCAGTTGATCGGCAGCAGCACGTCGCGGCAGAACTTGTTCGCTTCTTCCAGGATCGCGGCAGTCACGTCCTCGTCGAAATCCTCGAACCCTTCGAGATTGCCGAAACCGTCGTCTTCATGCAGTTCGTTCAGGTTGAACAGCATGTCCTTGATGGGGGCTTCATAGACTTGCATTGGACAAATCCTCTCTGATCAGTTGCGAAGCGGCTTGCCGGTTTCGAGCATGTGCTCGACCCGCGCCTGCGACTTCGGATTTCGGACGAGGCGCATGAACGCTTCCCGTTCCAGTTTCAGCATGTCGGCCTCGGTCACCACCTGGGTGATATCGGTATCGCCGCCGGTCAACACATAGGCAAGCTCTCCTGCCACGGTCACGTCGTGGTCGGTGGCCTTGCCCTGCTTGTGAAAGCTTTCGACAGCCAGTTCCAGCGCGGCCTTGCCGCTGGGGCCAGGCAGGCGATATTCGGGCTTTTCAGGGGCTTCGTAGCCATCGACCATGGCGAGTGCGCGCTGCTTCGCGTCGTAAAGCAGGCGATCACGGTTCATGGTGATGCCGTCGTCACGGCGCAGGAAACCCAGTTCCTTCGCTTCGGCAGCCGACTTGGCGACCGTGGCGGTGGAAATGGTCTCGAACGCCTTGGACACGGCAGGCATCGGGCCAGCGGGATGGCGCGGATTGTCCTTCCAGCGGGAAATGAATTCGCCGCAGCCGCCCCAGCCTGGGATGATACCCACGCCGCATTCGACGAGGCCGATGTAGGTCTCGGCATGGGCCTGGATGGCATCGGAATTGAGGCAGATTTCGCAGCCACCGCCCAGCGCCATTCCGGCCGGAGCCGAGACGACGGGGAAGGGGGCGTACTTCAGCGCCTTGTAGGCATCCTGTCCGCCCTTGACGCTCTTTTCCACCTCGCTCCACGCAGCGATATTCATCGCGAACATGGCGAGGCCGAGGTTGGCACCTGCGGAGAAGTTGGAGCCTTCGTTGTAGACGACGAAAGCCTTGTAATCCTTCTTCACCACCGGAATGGCCTTCTGGATCAGCTTCATCACCTGCTCGTCCAGCGCGTTCATCTTCCCGGTGAATTCCAGCGCGACGACGCCATCACCGATGTCCCACAGGGCGGCAGAGCCGTTGGCCATGATAGGCTTGCTGGAAAGCTTGATGTCTTCCAGCAGCAGCACGCCCTCGGCACGTTCGATGTCGTGGTATTCGCCATCTGTGCCCAGGTACTGACGCTTGCCGTCCTCGATTCGGTAGAAGCTGCGGTCGCCCGCCATCTTCAGGATTTCGGGCACCGGAAGGTCGTCCGCCTCGAGGCGTTCGACCAGCTTGGCAGCGCCGATCTTGTCGATCATCTCGAACGGGCCGGTCTTCCAGTTGTAGCCCAGCTTCATCGCGTCATCCACGCCCACCACGGTGGCGGTCGCTTCGGGAACGATGCTGGCGGCATAGGACAGCGTCGGGCCGAGCACGGCCCAGGCGTAGTCGCCGACCTTGCCCTTCATCGAAATCAGCTTGCCGAGGTCGCCCCTGGCAGCCGAGCCGTGGACGAGGCCGGGACGCGCCGCGGCGCGGTATTCACCGGACTTCAGGTCCTTCGCCATCTTGGTGCGCTTGCCGTCTTCGCCCTTTTCGAGGGTGTAGAAGCCGCCCTTGCCCTTGCGCCCGGTGTAGCCGCTCTCGATCATTTCCTCGATCAGCGGCTCGCTGCGGGCGATCTTCTGGTACCAGTCGTCCTTGGGCAGGGTGCTGGTGAGCGATTTCATCAGGTGTGGCATCAGGTCGATGCCGATGAGGTCGATGAGGCCGAAAATGCCGGTCTTGGGAACGCCCATCGGCTTGCCGCCGATCTCGTCCACTTCCTCCACCGTCATGCCCATGTCGAAGGCGGAGTTCACCGCCTGCTGGATCCAGAAGGTGCCGATGCGGTTGGCGATGAAGCCGGGGCTGTCCTCGGCATCGACCGGGGTCTTGCCCAGCTTCCGGTCCACGAATTCGCGGACCATTTCCAGTGTATCGGGATTGGTCTTGGGGCCTGCCACCAGTTCGATCAGGCGCATGTAGCGCGGCGGATTGAAGAAGTGGGTGATCAGGAAATCGCGCTTGAACGCATCCGACCGGCCATCGGTCAACTGCTCCAGCGGGATGGTGGACGTGTTGGATGAAACGGCCGTGCCGTCTTTCCGCACTTCCTCCAGCTTGGCGTAGAGGTCCTGCTTGATGTCGAGCCGTTCGATGATGGCTTCCACCACCCAGTCGCACTCGGCAACCTTGCCAAGGTCGTCCTCGATATTGCCGGTTTCCACCAGCTTGGCCGGACGCTTGCCCATGAACGGGGCCGGGTCGGTCTTGAGCATTTTCTTGACCGCGCCCTCGGCAATCGCGTTGCGGTTGTCGCCGTCCTTGGGCACGATATCCAGCAGCAGCACGGGCACGCCGGCGTTGGCGATCTGGGCGGCAATACCGGCACCCATCGTGCCGGCGCCGATCACGCAGACTTTCTTGATGGTTGCGTCAGCCATTATGCGGTCTCCAGGATAGTCGCGATGCCCTGTCCGCCACCGATGCACTGGGTGGAAAGGGCGTATTTCTTGCCTTCACGCTGCAGCAGGCTGGCCGCCTTGCCGACGATGCGCGCACCGGTGGCACCCAGCGGGTGGCCGATGGCAATCGCGCCGCCATCAAGGTTGATGCGCTCTTCCTTGATGCCAAGGTCGCCGATGCAGGCGAGCGACTGGCTGGAGAAGGCTTCGTTGAGTTCGACGATGTCGATATCGTCGATGGTCAGTCCCGCGCGCTTCAGCGCCTTCTTCGAGGATTCGACCGGTCCAAGGCCCATCACTTCGGGCGCGCAGCCGGAGATGGCCACGCTCTTGATCTTCGCCATCACCTTTAAGCCGTTCTTCGCGGCATAGTCCGCGCTGCAAACCAGCACGGCGGCGGAGCCATCGGTGAGGGGGGAGGCGGTGCCTGCGGTCACGGTGCCATTTTCGTCAAACGAGAGCTTGAGGCCAGCCAGACCTTCGGCGGTGGTATCGGGGCGCGGCGTTCCGTCCACGTCGATCACCGTACCATCGGGCAGGGTGTATGGGACGATCTCGTCCTTGAAGGAGCCCTTCTGGACCGCTCCACCTGCCTTTTTCTGGCTGGTGAGGGCGAAAGCTTCCTGCGATTCGCGCGACAGCTCGTACTTCTTCGCCACGTTCTCCGCCGTGTCGCCCATGCCGATGTAGGCGGCGCTGCGCTTGGCGAGTTCGGGGTTGGGCATGGGGTTGAAGCCGGTCATCGGCACGCGACTCATCGATTCGACGCCCGCTGCGATGAACACTTCGCCAGCGCCCATCGCGATCTGACCGGCGGCATAGTGCACAGCGCTCATGGAAGAGCCGCAGAAGCGGTTCATCGTCATGCCGCCGATGCTGAGCGGCAAGTCGGCCAGCAGCACCACCAGGCGCGCGATGTTGAAGCCTTGTTCGCCTTCGGGGAAGGCGCAGCCCATCAGCACGTCCTCGATCTCTTCGGCGTTCACGCCGGTGCGTTCGATCAGCCCCTTGATGGTATTTGCCGCCAGGTCGTCAGGACGAACCTTGGCCAGCGCGCCGCGATGCGCGGGGTGGAACGGGGATCGGACATATCCTGCAATGACGACATCACTCATGGTTCTGTTCTGCCTTTCTTTTTCGCGCATCGACCTTTGTTGACCTTTTGCGCCGAATGGTTACGATAAAGTCTGTGACCTGACGTATACGTCAAGCACGGTGAAATCAAGACGCAGTTTGGTCAAAAACTGCGCCACAAATGGAAAGGATGATCGATGAACGAGGCCGCGGTTACGTCCCACCCGCTTGATCCCAGCCGGATCCTGGATGCGGAGGGGAACCTGCGTCCGCGACTGCTGACTGAAGCGTTCGACCGGGCGATCACCCAGTTTCCGAACCGCGTGGCGATCGATTTCCTCGGCAAGGAATACACCTACGGCGAACTTGGCAAGGAAGTGGAGCGGGTTGCCACGGGCCTCCAGGCTCTGGGCCTTGATAAAGGCGACCGGTTCGGCCTCTGTCTGCCCAATACGCCCTATTCCATCATTCTCTATTACGCCGTGCTGCGGGCAGGGGGCGTCGTGGTGCAGTTGAACCCGCTTTATTCCGACAGCGAGATCGAATTCCTCATTACGAACTCGGGCGCCAAGATGGTCGCCGTGCCGGATCTGGAACTCCTGCATTCGAAGGTCGCGAATGCCTGGGGCGCGGACGATTCCGCTATGGAGCGCATCGTCCTGTGCTCGATGGCCGATGTCCTGCCGTTCTGGAAAAGTGTAGGCCTGCGCACGCTCAAGCGGTCCTCGCTCGCCAGCAAGCGGGCAGGCATCACTTATTCCGACTACAGCGAACTCGCTGCGCACCAGGCCACTCTCCGCTCCGTTCCGCAGGATCCGCACGACGTGGCAGTCCTGCAATATACAGGGGGAACGACCGGGCGGCCAAAGGGTGCCATGCTCACCCACGCCAGCCTTGCCGCGAATTCGGCGCAGATGCTGCTGCACATCGGCGAGGAGCGCGACCAGCAGGAGCGCACGCTGGGCGTGCTGCCGCTGTTCCACGTCTTCGCGCTCACCTGTGTGCTGAATTTCGGCGTGGAAGTGGCTGCCGAACTGGTGCTGCTGCCGCGGTTCGAGATGGACGAGGTGCTGGCCACCATCAAGCGCAAGCCGCCCACCATGATGTTCGGCGTGCCTACGATCTACAACGCGCTGGGATCGCTGCCGGACGACAAGGTGCCGGACCTGTCTGGCGTACGCACCAGCATTTCGGGCGGGGCGCCGCTGCCACTGGAAGTGCGCCACCAGTACGAAACGCGCACCGGCTCGCCGGTGTCGGAGGGCTATGGCCTGACCGAAGCCTCTCCCATCATCACCAGCAACCCGTTGCTGGGCCGCACGCCGGTGAAGGACAATTCCGCCGGGCCCGCTTTCCCGCACACCGTGGTCGAAATCCGCGATCCCGAAACGGGCAAGCTGATGGAGCAAGGCGAGCGCGGCGAGATCTGCGCACGCGGGCCACAGCTGATGAAAGGCTACTGGAAGCGTGACGATGCGACCGAGAAGGTCTTCCTGGACGGCGCACTGCGCACCGGCGACATCGGCTACCTCGACGAGGACGGCTATCTTTTCATCGTCGACCGCATCAAGGACCTGATCCTGTGCAGCGGATACAACGTCTATCCGCGCGTGATCGAGGATGCGGCCTACGAACACCCGGCGGTGAAGGAAGCCGTCGCCATCGGGATTCCCGACGAGTATCGCGGCGAAGCGCCAAAGCTGTTCATTGCCCTGCACGAGGGGGAGGAACTGGACGCAGCGACCCTGCACGCATTCCTGAAGATGCGTCTCAGCCCGATCGAAATGCCCGACGCCTACGAATTTCGAGACGAGTTGCCGAAAACTCTGGTCGGCAAGCTGGAAAAGAAGGCGCTTGTGGCAGAGGAGAAGGCCAGGCGCGAGGCGGCGGAAGGCGAAGGGGGAACTGCATGAGCGAACAGCGAGAACGCATTTCGGGCGAACTGCCCGGCTTCGAGGACATGCAGCAGGGCGACCTGAAGAGCATCGCCGAGGCATCCGAAGCGCTTGGCGTCACCCAGCGCACCTTGCGCTTTTACGAGGACAAGGGACTGATCCAGCCGGGCCGCGTCGGCTCGATGCGGGTCTATTCACGCCGCGAGATGGGGCGGATGCAGCTTATTCTCCGCGGCAAGCGGCTGGGGTTCTCGATTCGCGAGATCGGCGAATTCCTGAGCCTTTACGATCACGATCCCGATCAGGTGGTGCAGGCCCAGCGGATGCTGGATGCCACGCAGGAACGCCTGGCGGAACTGCGCCACCAGCGCGAAGCCATCGACCAGACGATTTCCGAGCTGGAAAGCATCGAGAAGATGTCGCGCCAGCACCTTGCCAGGAAGGACAAGTAGCGGCGGATCAGGGGGTTATTTCAGAAGGGTGCGAATGGTGGGCGTAGCAAGGATTGAACTTGCGACCCCTACGATGTCAACATAGTGCTCTACCACTGAGCTATACGCCCACACCATTCGGGTGTTGCAGACCGTATTTCGGTCGGCAGGCGGGCCAGATAGCGCCGCCTCGTTCGTTTCGCAAGAGCCTACTTGCGCGTTATAGCGAAGCGACGGCACTATCCTCGAACATGCGCTCCACTTCCAGCACCAGGTCCTTCAGGTGGAAGGGCTTGGACAGCATCTTTGCATGCGGGGCTTCGCGGTTGGCTTTCAGGGCGACCGCGGCGAATCCTGTGATGAACATGACCTTGGTCGACGGGCTCAGCTCGTTGCAGCGCTGGGCCAGTTCGATCCCGTCCATTTCCGGCATCACGATATCGGACAGGAGAAGGTCGTAGATCTCGGTTTCCAGCAGCGGCATCGCCTCGGTGCCGCAGGATACCGCCATGACCGAAAAGCCAGCCTGTTCCAGCGCGCGCTTCAGATAGGTGCGCATCGCGGTATCATCTTCGGCCAGCAGGATACGGATCATGCTTCTTACTCTTCCCCGTGAATGTTTGTGAGGATCGTGTTTAAGCAGATTCGCGTTAAGAATCTGCACCCTCGTAAGACTTGCCCAGCATTGGGACAGCCACCGCACGGTGCCGCGCCCTTTGACACTTGCGGACTTCCCCGCCAGCAATGACAACCCAATGACCCAGCACGATAATGGCTCCCGTGATTCGCAGATGCAGGAAGGCGGCCTGATCCCCGGCGGGGAGGGGCAGCCGGCCTATGTCCTGCACCGGCCACGCGCGCTGACCATTCCCGTACTGATCGCCGTGCCCCACGCCGGGCGCGAATATCCGCTCAGCCTCGTGAACCGGATGCGCCATCCCGGAGAGGCCGCGCCGCGGCTGGAAGACCGCTACGTCGATCTCGTCGCCCGCTACGTGGCCGACGCGACCGGGGCAACGCTGCTGGTGGCGAACGCACCGCGCGCGATGATCGATCTCAACCGCTCGCCGGAAGACGTGGATTGGGACATGATAACGGGCCCACGCACGGGCTTCGTGCGCTCGCGCCTTGCAGCGGGGCGCCGTTCGCGCAGCGGGCTGGGGCTGGTTCCGCGGCGACTGCCTGGCCTTGGCGAGCTATGGCGCCAGCCGCTCCCGTCCGCCGATCTTGCCAAGCGGATAGACCAGGTCCACGCGCCCTATCACCTCGCCCTGTCGCAGACGCTGGAGGCGCTGCGGGACAAGTGGGGCGGGGCGCTGCTGCTCGACATGCATTCGATGCCTCCGCTCGGCCCCAAGACGGGGGAGGGGGCTGCGGTGGATTTCGTCATCGGAGACCGGTTCGGCGCTTCGTGCGAGGGCAACCTCGTTTCCACCGCGCTCGACCATTTCGACGCGAGCGGTGTGCGCGCGGCGCACAACCGTCCCTATGCGGGCGGATACGTGCTCGATCGCCACGGCGCTCCGGCGCGGGGAATTTCCGCCATTCAGCTGGAAATCTGCCGTGCGACCTATCTCGACCGGCACCTGCGCGAGCCGGGCGATGGGGTTGAGCCTGTCGGCACCTTGCTGGCCGCTCTCGTGCGCAGGCTGGCCGAAGAGGTGGCGAAGGGTGCGAGCGGCTTCGCCCAGGCTGCCGAATAGTCATGAAAAAACCGCCCCGTGCACAATGCACGAGGCGGCCAAGGTTCAGGGAGGAGGCGCGCCGAAGCGCACCTATCCGGCCGGGCCATGAGGGGAGCGCCGACCGGACAATTGAAAGATAAGCAGAAGCGCAAATGTTTCAAGATCACATGGACCAAGGGCGGCCCTCTCGGACCGCCCTTGGCTGATGTCATCCTGAAAAACGGGCGTATCGTCGACGCCGCTTCGAAAATGTGCGTTTACGCCTGGGGTGCGGTTGCCGCTGCAGCAGCTTCCATGCCTTGCGGACCCTTGCCCTGTTCCACCTGGCGCGCGAAGATCGTGCGCATCAGGTCCAGCGAGAAGAGGTGCGCGAAGATCAGCGGCAGCAGGCCGTTTTCGTTCCACTTGCGCAGCTGGTCGCCGCGAAGCTGGCGCAGCTTTTCCTGGTTCACCATGCGGAAGCCACGATAGACGAAGGGCTGGTCGGGCTTGTCCGCGCGGTTGATGGCGATTTCCCCGTCCATCAGCAGGTCGTGGGCTTCCAGTTCCTGCATGAACAGCTGGGTGCGGTTGCCCGCTTCCTCGAACTTCTCGCAGAACTGCAGGAGGCCCTTGGTGTGATCGCTGGGTTCCTTGTCGTCGTTGAACAGCTTCTGGCCTTCGTCGAACTTGCCGATGAGGTCGCTGGTCGGGTCGAAGCAGAGCGACAGGTTTTCCGAGTTCGGATCCAGCTTCGCCAGCAGGAACGGATAGCGGCGGATGTAAGCGGGAATGTACGGCGGCGTCGCGTCGCGCGGGGCGCCCTCGTCGTCAAAGAACACGTTCACGCCTTCGTTCAGCCCCATCAGCGCCAGCGGCACCGAACGTTCACCCGAAGAGAACACGATTGGAAAGTCACGCTGGGCGGAGGGGAATTCCTCGACGGTCAGCGGCACGGCGTGGTTGTTGACCACCCACGGAGCCTTGTCGACCGAGCGGGCGTTCCAGTCGCCGTGGTCGTTGCTGTTGAGGGGGATCAGTTCGTTGTAGAAAACGGGCAAACTGGCTTTCGGCGCGCTGGCCATCATACTCTCCGATCAGGTTGAATTCGGCTGTGCGGCCAACAAGGCCCTTATCCGAAATAGAATCTCGTGAAACTGTTGGGGCGCGGCCTTAAAGGGGTTCGGTGCCGGTTTCAAGCGGCACCAGCTTGCCCGGGTTGAGCAGGCCGGCGGGGTCGAGCGCGCGCTTCACCTGCCGCATGATGGCAAGCTGCGCGGGATCGCCCAGCCGCGCCAGTTCGTCGCGCTTCAACTGTCCGATCCCGTGCTCGGCACTGATCGATCCGTTCCACGCCGTCACCTCATCGTGCACGAAGGCGCTGATGGCCTTGCCTTGGCCAAGCTCCCACTCGCCCGGAACGGCACCCTCGGGGGCGAGCACGTGGAAATGGACATTGCCATCCCCGAGGTGTCCGAAGGCGACGGCGGTGGTGCCGGGGAAGGCCTTCTCCACTTTCGGCACGGCATCGGCGACGAATTCGGCCATGTCCGGCACCGGCACTGAGATATCGTGTTGCATTGCCGGGCCGATCGCGCGTTCGGCGGGGGCGATCTCGTCGCGCAGCATCCAGAATTCCTCCGCCTGCGCCTCGTTGCGGGCGATGGTGGCATCGGCGACCAGCCCTTCCTCGAACGCGCTTTCCAGTAGCGACTGGGCGAGGGCGGGCAGTGCGTCCGCGCCCGAAGCATCGGCGGTCAGTTCGATCAGCGCGTTCCATTCGTGATGGTCCTGCAAGGGCGCGCGGGCATTGGCACTGTGGGCCAGCACCGCCTCCAACGAGTGGCGCGGCATGACCTCGAACCCTTCCAGCGCATCGCCTGCCACACGCTCTGCATGGAGCAGGAGCTTGCGCGCATCGCGAATGTCGCCAAGCCCCGCCCACAGCACGGCACGGTCGGCGAGGGCGGGCAACAGGCGCAAGGTGGCGGCAGTGACGATACCCAGCGTGCCTTCCGAACCGATCAGCAATTGCTTCAGGTCGAACCCGCGATTGTCCTTCTTCAGCGGTCGCAGCGAATCGAAAACCCTGCCGTCGGCCATCACCGCCTCTATCCCCAGCACCTGTGCCCGCATCGAGCCGTGACGCAGCACCTGCGTTCCGCCGGCATTGGTGGAGATCAGCCCGCCGATGGTGGCAGAACCCTTTCCGCCCAGCGTGAGCGGAAAGCGCAGGCGCTCGGCTTCAACCGTCTCGTGCAGCGTTTGCAGGATCAATCCCGCGTCACAGGTGATCTGGCGGGCATCCACATCGAAGCTGCGCACCTTGTCCATCCGCCTCAGCGACAGGACGATGGCCTTGCCGGTTTCATCGGGCGTGGCCCCGCCCGACATGCCGCTGTTGCCGCCCTGCGGAACCAAGGGAACACGATGTGCGGCGCACAGCTTCATCAGTCCGGCTATTTCCTGCGTGCTGGCGGGAGAGGCCATGCCAAGGGCGCGCCCGGTAAAGCGTCCGCGCCAATCGGTCAGCCAGGGTTCGATAAGGTCCGCATCGGTGGTAAATCCGCGCTCTCCCAGCAGACTGCTGGCGGCGGAGAGAAATTCGTCGGTCGTGCTCATGGTTTCTCGCGTTGCCAGCATTATGGCCGGGTTGCAAAGGTGCATATGCAGGTTAAGCCACCATTCAATCCTTCTTGCTATCTCCACTTCCTAACGCTGTGACACGCACGTGACCGGACGCCTGCCGACCAATTATTCGAATCCATGAAACGCCTTATCGCCATCCTCGCGCTTGTCGCACTGCTAGCCCCGATCTTCGCGGCGCAGGTGCCGGTGCGCGTGGCAGCGCAGGACAACGTACGGTTGACGGGTCCGCAATCGAGCCTGCCGCTGGGCTTCGGCCCATCGCAAACTTCACCCACCACGTTACTGGACGGGGCGCACCGGGCGCAGGAGCACAACCAGGTTCGCATTCGCCAGCGCGTGATCGTGCGGGTGTCGCCCGCACCGGCGCGTGCCCGCTCGCAGATGATGGCAGAACTTCCGCGCCGCCCGATGCGCCAGAGCTTTGCGGAAGTGGACCATGACGACTGCGTCGAGGTGGACGACATCCTGGGTGTGCAGCCCGCCGAGGGAAATCGCCTGCTGATGTTCACCCGCCAGCGGCAGATCCTGTCTGCCCGTTTGGGCGAAACATGCGTTGCGCGGGCTTTCTACGCAGGCTTCTATGTGGAGCGCAGCGACGATGGCCGCCTGTGCGTGGCTCGCGACCTGTTGCAATCGCGCGCCGGAGCGAGTTGCGAAGTGACCGAATTCAGCCGTCTGGTCGCCGTCAGCCAGTAGCAGCGATTTACCCGTAAATCTTGACTTTCTGCCCACCTGCTGCATAGGGCGCGGCGCAAGCATCGTGCCGTGTGATCGGCACTCCCTCTTATTTCCGGACCTTACGATTTGACCACTTTTGCCGATCTCGGCCTTTCGCCTGAATTGCTCAAAGCCGTCGAGGAGGCTGGCTATACCGAGCCGACTCCCATTCAGGCGGAAGCGATTCCTGCGGTGCTGATGATGAAGGACGTGCTGGGCATCGCCCAGACCGGCACCGGCAAGACGGCCAGTTTCGTGCTGCCGATGATCGATGTTCTGGCCAGTGGCCGCCGCCGCGCGTTGATGCCGCGCAGCCTCATTCTCGCTCCGACGCGCGAACTCGCCGCGCAGGTTGCCGAGAATTTCGAGAAGTACGGCAAGAACCACGATCTCACCATGGTGCTGCTGATCGGCGGCGTGCAGATGGGCGAGCAGGTGAAAGCCTTGAACGACGGCGTGGACGTGCTCATCGCCACGCCAGGTCGCCTTATGGACCTGTTCGAGCGTGGCAAGATCATGCTCAATGCCTGCGAACTGGTGGTGATCGACGAGGCTGACCGCATGCTCGACATGGGCTTCATCCCGGACATCGAGTTCATTTGCGAGAAGTTGCCGGAGAAGCGCCAGACCCTGCTGTTTAGCGCGACCATGCCCGCGCCGATTGCGAAGCTGGCGAAGAAGTTCCTCGACAATCCGAAGAGGATCGAGGTGACACGCGCTGCTTCCACCAACGAGAACATCACCGCCTTCAAGATCCCGGTAAAGACCCGCGAGAAGCGAGAGACCTTGCGCTGGCTGCTGCGCAACGACCTCGTCGAAAACGCGATCATCTTCTGCAACCGCAAGACGACGGTGCGTGAGCTCAACAAGAGCCTGCAACGCCATGGCTTTGCCAGCGGCGAGATCCACGGCGATATCGACCAGAACCAGCGCAACGCGGAATTGCAGCGGTTCAAGAACAACGAGATCAACATCCTGGTCGCCAGCGACGTCGCCGCGCGCGGTCTGGATATCAAGGGCGTGTCCCACGTGTTCAACTTCGACACGCCGTGGCATCCGGACGATTATGTCCACCGCATCGGCCGTACGGGCCGCGCCGGAGCCAAGGGCCGCGCATTCACTTTCGTAGCGCCCGAAGATGCCGAGGCTATCGAGAACGTCGAGAAGCTGACCGGCAGCGAAGTGCCGGTGTTCGGCAAGAAGGACGTACGGGTCGAACTGCCAAAGGCGCAGCCCAAGAAGGAAGGGCCTAAGCAGGACGACTCCGAGGACGAGCAGGACGAAAAGCCCAAGCGCACCCGCTCGCGCCGCAACGAGAGCCGAGACGACGATCGCCAGAACGATCGCGCCCCGCGCCGGGAAAAGCGCGAGGATCGCTCCGGCTCGCGTTCCGGTGGTCCGAAGTCCGGCAACCAGTCGCGCCGCCGTGACCAGGACGACGAGCCGGTGCCTGCGGGTGAATGGAACGGTCCGAAGCCCGATTTCCTCGGGGTCGGCTTCAACTGATCGACTGATCCTACAGCCGGGGGCGCACCAGCAGCCCCTTGAAGATGGTCTTGCTGGGTCGCACCGCGATCACCAGCACGCCGCTCACTGCCAGCGCCGCGCCTGCCAGCATCATCAGGCCGACAGGTTCGCGCGCCAGCGTCGCGCCCATTAGGATCGTGAACACGGGCGTCAGCAGCGTGATCGGCGCGACCACGCCCGCCTCGTTCTTCTGCAGGATGCGGAAGTAGACGGTGTGCGCGAAGACCGAGACGACCAGCCCTGAGAAAGCCAGCGCGCCTGCCAGTTCCACCGGGACCGCCAGCGACGCCTCGACCTGTCCGCTTTCCAGCAGCAGGCTTAGCGGCAGCAGCAGCGCGGTGGAGAAGAATCCCGCCCAGGCCATCATGCGCAAGGCTGAAAGCTCGATAGTCTTGAGATAGACGGAACCGAGCGCACCGACGAAGGCACCAGCAAAGACGAACAGCAGCCCAGTGGAATTCTCCCACCCATCAGGCGAGGCGATGGCCAAGATCACGCCGCCAAGCGCCATGGCAATGCCGATGCCGCGCCGCCAGCGGACTTGTTCCTTCAGAATGACCATGGCCATCAGCACCGTCATCGGCGCACCCGCCAGCTGAACGATCGCCGCGGACGATGCGGTGGCATCCTGTAGGCCCACGAAGAGCAGGGCAAATCCGCCGCCGCTGACTGCCGTCGTTACCAGCGCCACGCGCCACCAGTCGCGGCCGGGCCATTTCAGCCACGGAGCGAGCGCCACCATCACCACGACCGTGCGCAGCGCGGCGTACCACAGCGGCGGCACGCCAAGGTCCGTCACGACGAGGCGGCTCACCAGCACGTTCCCCGCCCAGATAAGGCAGAGCAGGACGAGCAGGGCGATATCGCGAAATGGCATTGCTCGCCGTTAGACCTGCTTTCCAGCAAGGGGAAGCGCGCGCGCCGAAATGTCGCGTGATAGACAAATGTTGTCGCCCTTGGGCTTCGCACTTTGCCATCATCCGTGGCGTCGGGGTCGCGCAAAGGGGGACGCAGGTGTTCAGGACAGAAGGGGTCAAGGGCAGCGGCGGAGCGCCGGTGAAGAACAGCTTTCGGCTGCGCGGAATGCGGCCCGACAGCACGATCATCGAGGAAATGATCTGCGAGGCAGCGGATATCGTCGAAGCCATCGGCATCGCAAGCCGTCATTTCGGTGTCGGCGAGGTCGAACTGCGCTGCTGGCGAAGCCGCGACTACGAAATTCGCCTTCACGCCGACAAGTCCTGGTCGCTGAAACCCCTCTACACGCTGTAACCGCGTTGCAGCCTCGCGATCAGCCCTCGCGCGGGGTCAGGTAGAGGTAATTCGGATCGAACTGGGCGAGTTCGCAAAGGCCCTCCCAATCGTGGATTTGCACTTTCTGGGACTGGAACGTCACCAGCCCCTGTTCGCGCAGTTCCTTCAGCATCCGGTTCACGTGCATCTGGGTGAAGCCCAGGCACTCGCCGATCTGCGTCTGGTTGAGCGGCAACCAGTAGGAATGATCCGTGGTCAGCCCCACGACCTTGCAGCGGTGATAGAGCTCGCACAGCAGGTGCGCGATCCGCGCCTTGCCGGAGCGGGAACCGATGTTGACGATCCACTGGCGGTGGATGGAAGCATCCACCATCGTGGTGAACCACATGATCCTTGCGAGGCGAGGGCTCTCGTCGATCAGGCGAGAGATTTCAGCGTGCGGGAATTTTACGATGCGGCACTCCGACAACGCGCAGATGCCATGATCGAGAACCTCGAGCGGGTAGGAATGCAGGTCCACGAAATCGCCGGGAATCTGGACTTCCATGATCTGGCGAACGCCGTCCGGGTTGTCCTTGCAGCGGCAGGCGAACCCTTCGAGGATAAGCGACGAGTAGCGAATCCTGTCGCCCTCGCGCACCATATATTCGCCGGGCGCGAACACGGCGGTTTCCCGCATCGCGTCCTGCAACAGGCCAGCTTCCTCCTCGGATAACTGGAAGCGTCGGCGCACCGCGGCGAGAAATTTCCAGATGTCTGGTATGGATTCCCGTCCAAAGGAATCGATGATGTCGCGATCGTCCTGCCGCAATTTCCCACCCCGCCGATGTTGATCCTCCCGCCTGATAACCCGAACCGGGCCAGACGCTATAACAAATATCTAGTTGGGAAGATTTTGCGGACGGGCGCGGCGTTACTGCGCCAGCGTCACGAAACTGTCGATCACGCGCTTGGTCCCGGCCTTCTCGAAATCGATCTCGAGCTTGTTACCCTCCTGCCCGATGACTTCGCCGTAGCCGAACTTCTCGTGGAACACGCGCGCACCGATCTCGACATCGGTGCGCGGCTTCGCGGCGAAGCTGGCGGCGCTGCGGCCCGGTTCCTTGAGGCGGGCAGGCTTGGTTTCGTAGCCCGTGGCGAGCGCCCTCTGCCAGCCGGGGCCCCGCGCGCTGGAACGGTCGGGCCGGCTGGTGGAAACGTGCGCGAAGGGATCCTCGCTCTCGCTCCAGTTGGCCTGCCATAGCGACTTGCCGCCCGTCATCGTGGTTTCCTGCTCGATATGCTCTTCGGGCAATTCCTCGATAAAGCGGCTGGGAATGGAGCTGTTCCACTGGCCGTAGATGCGCCGGTTGGCAGCGTGCAGGATGGTACAGCGGCGTTTCGCGCGGGTGATGGCGACGTAGGCGAGGCGGCGCTCTTCCTCCAGGCTGGCGAGGCCGCCTTCGTCGAGCGACCGCTGCGAGGGAAACACGCCTTCCTCCCAGCCGGGCAGGAACACGTGATCGAATTCCAGCCCCTTGGCCGCGTGCATGGTCATGATGGTGACCTTGTCCTCGTCGTCGTTGGCATCGTTGTCCATCACGAGGCTGACGTGCTCGAGGAAATCGCCGAGCGTTTCGTATTCCTCCATGGCGCGAGCAAGTTCGACGAGGTTGTCCGCACGGCCCGCGCTCTCGGCGGAACGATCGGCCTTCAGCATCGCGTCGTAGCCCGATTCCTCCAGCACGGCGCGTATCAGCTCGGAAGGGCTGACCGCCTCGCTCATCTCGCGCCAGCGCAGGAAATCGCCCATCAGCGCGGCGATGGTGTTGCGGGCGCGGGCGGGCAGTTCGTCGCTGTCGGCCAATTCCAGAGCGGCGGCCGCCAATGGCTGGCCGGTGCGACGGGCGTGCTGATACATCTTCTCCAGCGTCTTCGCGCCGAGGCCACGCTTGGGCTGGTTGTAGATACGCTCGAACGCAAGGTCGTCCGCCGGCTGGGCGATCACGCGCAAATAGGCCAGCGCATCGCGGATTTCGGCGCGCTCGTAGAACCGGAAGCCGCCGATGATACGGTAGGAGAGACCGATCTGGATGAAGCGGTCCTCGAACTCGCGGGTCTGGTACTGCGCGCGCACGAGGATCGCGGCCTGTTCCAGAGACAGGCCCTCGCGCTCCAGCCGCTCCAGTTCCTCGCCCACACGGCGGGCTTCCTCGGGCGCATCCCACACGCCGATCACGCGGACCTTCTGTCCTTCGGGTAACTGGGTCCACAGGGTCTTGCCCAATCGCTGGCTGTTCGCTTCGATCAGCCCGCTGGCAGCCGCGAGGATCTGCGGGGTGGAGCGATAGTTCTGCTCCAGCTTAACGACCTTCGCGCCCGGGAAATCCTTCTCGAAGCGCAGGATGTTCGCCACTTCCGCGCCGCGCCAGGAATAGATGGACTGGTCGTCGTCCCCCACCACGCAGATGTTCTTGCGCTCCTGCGCCATCAGTCGGAGCCACAGATACTGCACGGCGTTGGTATCCTGGTATTCGTCCACCAGAATGTACTTGTAGCGCTGCTGGTAGCTCTTCAGCACGTCCGTGTGGCGGCGGAAGATGTTGAGCATGTGCAGCAGCAGGTCGCCGAAATCGCAGGCGTTGAGGCTCTTCAGCCGCTCCTGGTAGATGCGGTACATCTCCGCACCCTTGCCGTTGGCGTAACTCTCGTTGTCGACCGCCGTCAGATCCTCCGGGTTGAGGCCGCGGTTCTTCCAGCTGTCGATCAGCCCGGCAAGCTGGCGCGGCGGCCAGCGCTTCTCGTCCAGCTCTGCCTCGCGGATCAGCGTCTTGAGCAGGCGCAACTGGTCATCGGTGTCGATGATGGTGAAGTTGCTTTCCAGCCCGACCAGTTCGGCATGGCGGCGCAACATCTTGGCGCAGATCGAGTGGAACGTGCCGAGCCACGGCATCCCCTCCAGCGCGCCGTTGGTCAGCGTGCCGACACGCTCCCGCATTTCGCGCGCGGCCTTGTTGGTGAAGGTGACGCAAAGGATTTCGCTGGGCCAGGCCAGCCGCTCCCGCACGATATGGGCGAGCCTGTGGGTAAGGGCAGCTGTCTTGCCCGTGCCGGCCCCTGCCAGCATCAGCACCGGCCCTTCCGTGGTCAGCACGGCATCGCGCTGCGGCGGGTTGAGGTGCGCGAGCCATTCGGGCGCGCTTTCTGCGGGCAGTGAATCGGATGTGGAGGGGGACTGGGTCACTGGTGAACAACTAGGGAACAGGGGCGCGCCGTGCAAGGCCAGCGACGAACTGGGGAACCGCGTTTTCTCGGAACAGGCGCACGTCTCACCCCGTTTTATCGGCAATCGCAACGACGCGAACCGACACAGGAGACCAGTGATGAACAAGACACTTTTGGCCGCCGCAACCGCGCTTTCGATGATTTCCGTGCCTGCCATGGCCGATCACCATGAAAGCGGCGAAATGACTGCCGATCAGCAGATGATGTATGATGAACTCAGCCCCGCCGACCAGGCCGAGTTCGATACCTATTCGGCAGACCAGCAGACCATGTACTTCGGCTGGAACGACGCCCTTCGCGGCTACTATTGGTCGCTGAACGACCAGCAGCAGGACGCCTGGTGGTATCTGAATGACGAACAGCGCGCCACGATCTTCCAGATCCAGGCCCCCGAACAGCGGAGTGCTGCATGGAACTCGGTCCTTTCGCAGGTGGCCGAACTGGAAGATGGTAATGCCGCGACACGGCAGGCAGCTACTCCCACCAGCACCTCCGACATGCGCTTCGTGAGCAATGCCGTGGTGCAGAACGCACCGGCCCCGCATCAGGGTGAGTATCCCGTGTGCGAAAGCGATGCGGACGATAACTGCATCAACGCATGGGCCGCCGGACAGCGTGGCCCCGGTGTTGACCGTCCGCTTGACTACTGGCCGGGTGAACCCGCCAGCTCGTAACAGTTGACCGTTCGTGAAAGACCTTGAGGGGCCGTCCGGGAAACCGGGCGGCCCTTCGTCGATTATGGTAGGCAATGTCCGTGTGCTGTGAGGAGAAGCGCCGTGAAATTTACAATTGCCCTGCCTGTGATCGCCTTGTGCATCGGGACCCCGGCCTTGGCTGACAACCACGATGCTGAGGAGAAGCCGCAGGCCGAAGTGATCGAGCGTGACGAAGACGGACGAGCCACGCGTATCCGCGTCGACGGCTACGAAGTCGAGGTGTGCCGCGAAGGGCAGCAGGACGACTGCATCAATCCGCGAGAGGCCGGCCTCGATTTCGGCGGCGTGCCGATCGATTATTGGCCCGGCAGGCCCGCGAGCGAGATCGAGGGCGATCTGCCGATCGAAGCGCCCGCGCAGGAATCGGAAGACGCCGAGGGCTAGGCCGCGACTTCGGGCCAGCGCAGCAGGACCAGCTTCGCCGGGCCGACCTTGCGCTCGCTCTCGATATCGAGCGCCTTGATCTTCACATCGTCTTTCGCGCCCACTTCCAGCGCGACCCACGTCGCAGGCCCGATCCAGCCGAGCCGCGCAAGCCGGTCGATCGCCACAGCGCCGGCATTGGTGCCGTAGGGCGGATCGAGCAGCACAAGGTCGCGCGCGATCTTGGCCGGACCGAGCGACATGACAGAGCCCGCCACCACCTCGCACTGCTGCTGTGCGCGCAAGGCGGCGATGTTCTGCCGGATGCAGCGGATCGCGGCGGCGTCCTGCTCCACGAACAGGCAATTGTCCGCCCCGCGCGAAAGTGCCTCCAGCCCCAGCGCGCCGGAGCCTGCGAACAGGTCTGCCACCGAAAGTCCCTCGAACGAGCCGAGGCGGCTTACCAGCATGGAGAACAGTGTTTCGCGCGTGCGGTCTGCCGTGGGGCGCGTGGCTTCGCCTGCTGGAGCGCGCAGTTGGCGGCGTTTCCAGTCGCCTGCGATGATCCTCATTTCAGGCTGCTCCGGAAGCGTTCGATATCTTCCTTGCGAATTTCCTGCGCCGCGCCGCGCGGCAGGTCTGCCAGGCCGAAGGGGCCGTAGGCGGTGCGGATCAGGCGGCTGACTTCGAGGCCGAGATGTTCCAGCACGCGGCGAACTTCGCGGTTCTTGCCCTCGGTCAGCGTCACTTCGATCCACTGGTTGCGGCCCGTGCGCCGTTCCAGGTTGGCGTCGATGGGCGCATAGCGCATCCCCTCGATCTCGATGCCGTCCATCAGATCTTCCAGCTGTTCCTGCGTCACATCCCCGAATGTGCGGGCGCGATAGGTGCGCGGGATTTCCGTGGCGGGCAGTTCCAGCAGCCGCTTGAACTCGCCATCGTTGGTGAGCAGCAGCAGTCCTTCGGTATTCATGTCCAGCCGCCCGATCGGCATCAGGCGCGGGGTGTCCTTGGGCAGAGCGTTGCGCAGCGCGGTGTAGATCGTGGGACGGCCCGAGAAATCGCGCTCCGCCGTCAGCAGGCCGGTGGGCTTGTGAAAGGCGAACAGGCGCGTGCGCTCCGGCTTGGCCACAGGCTTGCCGTCCACCGTCACCCCCCGCAAGCTGGTGAGGAAGGTGGCGGGCGTGGTGACGAATTCATCGCCGATCTTGATGCGGCGATCGTCGATCATGCGCTCGATCTCGCGGCGGCTGGCAACGCCTGCGCGGGCAAGCAGTTTGGCGATGCGGTCACCCTCTGGGCGTTCTTCCTGGGACATTCGCCGGGCCTTAGTCGTTGATGGGCCGTTCATCCAGCCTTCCATTGCAGTGGATTACAGCTAGACCGACACGACGGGCACCAGAGCGGAGAGCAATTTATGGCCGAAGCGGCCGCCGATACAAAGAAATCCAAGCCCGGCTGGCGCACGCTGGCCCGTTCGCTGAAGAACCCCAAGAGCGGCTACATGGCGCTGTTCGGCTTTGCCAGCGGCCTGCCGTTCGCTCTGTTCCTGGGCACGCTCTACGCCTGGCTGTCCGAGGCTGAGGTGGAACTGGAGACGATGGGCGTCTTCTCCCTGATCGGGCTTGCCTATGCCTTCCAGTTCCTGTGGTCCCCGCTGATCGACAAGGTTTCGATCCCCGGTTTCCGCAAGCTGGGGCGGCGCAAGCAGTGGATCGTGCCTTCGCAGATCCTGCTCGGCGTTATCCTGATCGCGCTCTCGCTGTCGAACCCGACAAACGAAGCGATCGGCTGGTTCAGCCTGCTTGCCGGTATCGGCGCGCTGGCCAGCGCCACGCAGGATATCGCCATCAACGCCTGGCGGATCGACGTGGCGGACGAGGAGGCGACGCTCGATATCCTCTCCACGGTCTACCAGATGGGATACCGCCTCGCCGCGCTGGTCGGCGGCGCGCTGGGCCTGATTATCGCCGCGCGCATCGGCTGGCCGCAGACCTACCTGCTGATGGGCGGCATCCTGCTCGCGATCGGCATCGCGGGGCTTTTCGCGCCGGACAGCAAGGCGGGCGAAAACGTGGACGGCACGGTAACCGACGACCTGCTGCTGAGCTTGCGCAGGAAAGGCGAATTGAAACCATCAGTGCGGGCCAAGGCGCTGGGCGCTGTCGGCCTGCTCTGGGCGCTGGCAATCGGCGTGGTGCTCACCTTCATGTTCATGTCGCTGGCCTACCCGCCGGAGGACCGGCCCAATCCCACCGATTTCACGCTCAACTACGGCCCGTGGATCATCGTGGCGACCGTGGTGATCCCCGCGCTGATCGCGGGCTGGCTCGCCTCTCAAAAGGCCAAGGGCGAGAACGTGATGACCGAGGACCTCTCCGAACGCGCGGGCAATTCCTACGCAGTCGATCACCTCTACCGCGCACTGGTGATGCCCTTGGTGGAATTCGTTGGCCGCATGGGCTGGTCGCTGGTGCTGATCCTCTCGCTAGTGCTGACATATCGCATCTGCGACGCCATCTGGGGTACCTTCGCCTATCCGTTCTACCTCGGTGAATTGAACTACACGAACGACGAGGTGGCCTTCGCTTCCAAGTTCTTCGGCGTTGGCGCGATTATCGCCGGGCTGGCGTTCGGCGGCTATCTGCTCACCGTGATCGGGCGCATGGCAACGCTGACGCTGGGCGCGCTGATCGCGGCGCTGACGAACCTTCTCTATGCCGACATGGCAATCGGCGGCGCGAACATGCAGGCGGCCAGTGATTTCATCGGTTTTTCTTCGCTGATCAATTTCATGGCTCCGTTCGGCTCCGAGGGTCTGCCGCGCCTGACATTCACGATCATGTGGGAGAATCTTGCCATCGGCATCGCGGGCGCTGCTTACGTCGCCTGGCTTAGTTCCATCGTCTCAAAGAAATACTCCGCCGTGCAGTATGCTCTGCTTTCATCGCTCACGTTGCTTGTCGGCACTCTTGGACGCGGCGCGCTGGGCGAAATGATCGAAGACCGCGGCTATTACGACGTCTTCATCCTAACCACACTGATCGGTTTCGTGGCGGTGGTGCTGTGCGTGTTCGAATGGATACGTGTGAGCCGCGCCGGGGCTAAGTCCGGCGTGGTCACGCCCGATCGCCACGAAGCCGCACCCGAACCGGCGGAATAGCCATGGCGAGAAAGCCCGACCCCTACTGCCCCGACTGTGGGAGGGACGCGCCGTTAACGCTGCTGTTCTGGGGAATGGGCAAACCATTCACATGCAAGGGATGCGGGGCGCGGCTGATGGTGCCGAAGGGAACCGGGGTCGGCATAGCCATTCTCGGTTTTCTCGCATTCTGGCAGTTCAAGGACGCTTATGATGGCGCCTGGTGGGACCTGACGCTTTTTGGTGGCCTGATGCTGATTGTCGGCATCGCAAGCTGGTACACGATGAAAGTGCGCAAGCTGCAGCCGAAGAAGGCTGTCAGTCCGGAAGCTCCCGGTTCAGGCTGAGCACCTTGCCTGCAAGGTACAGCGAGCCGAAGATCAACACCGTGCCTTCGCTCGTCTCGCTCATGGCGCGTACGGCGGCGGGCACGTCGTTTGCGGTCGTGACATTCGCGATACCGGCCTCCCGCGCCAGTTCGGCGAGGGCTTCTGGCGCGACGCAATCGTTGCCGGGGATCGGCACCGCCGTGATCGAATCGATATGCGGCGCAACGATCGCCAGGAACCGGCGTGCATCCTTTGCCGCCATCATGCCGATAATCGCATCGACCGGCTTTTGCGCCTTCGCTTCGAGATAGCGGGCGAGGGCATTGGCCGCATCGGGGTTGTGCCCGCCATCCAGCAGGAACCCGCGCTGAGGCAGCAGTTCGGTGAGCGGGCCATCGCCCAGCTCCTGGAGGCGCGCAGGCCAGCGGCAGTTGCGAATACCTTCGGCCATGGCGGCTGCCGACACCGGCACCGTGTCCTGATGGCGAAGCATGGCGACTGCCAGCGCGGCATTGTCCGACTGGTGCGCGCCGGGCATTGTGGGCAAGGGCAGGTCCAGTTGCCCGTGCCTGTCGCGGTAGGCGATGGCATCGGATCCTGCTTCGGCCCACCAGTCATGACCGCGCATGCGCAGCGGTGCCCCGGCAAGGCCCGCGCGGCGCTCCACCTCGGCCGCGACATCGGGCGAATAGCCCTGCATCACCAACGGCGAACCGGCGCGCGCGATGCCCGATTTCTCGAAGGCGATGCGGACCATCGGGTTGGCCTTGGGATCGGGCGCGTCGGGGTCTTCGGTCAGCAGGAACTGGTCGTGATCGATGCCGAGCGAGGCGATGCCGCAGGCAGCGGGCCGCTCCATCACGTTGGTGGCATCGAAGCGCCCGCCAAGGCCGACTTCAATAACGCAGGCATCGGCAGGCTCGCGCGAGAACGCGAGGAACGTCGCCGCCGTGGTGACTTCGAAGAAGCTGGGCGAAAGGTCTTCCGCCGTATCCAGCACTTCTTCCAGCAGACTCGCCAGCATGGCGTCGGAAATCAGCTCTCCGCCCACGCGGATACGCTCGTTGTAGCGCACCAGATGCGGCTTGGTGGCAACGTGGACGGTCTTTCCGTCGGCCTCCAGCATGGCGCGCAGGAAGGCGCAGGTGGAGCCCTTGCCGTTGGTGCCCGCCACATGGAACACCGGCGGCAGATGCTTTTCCGGATTGCCCAGTCGCGCCAGCAGTTCACGGATCACGTCCAGCCCGATGCGGCCCTGCGGCAGTGACAGCGCGCCCAGCCGATCGAGCTGGCGCTGCACGTCCTCGTTATCGGAAATGGCGAAGTCTTTCATCGCAAGAGTCGCGTGGGAAAGGCTCAGGCAGCTTTCGCCGGAGTGAGATACTCCAGCAACTGCGACAGCCTTTCGCGCAGGTCCTTGCGGTGCACAACCATGTCTACCATGCCGTGCTTGTGCAGGTATTCCGCGCGCTGGAAGCCTTCGGGCAACTGCTCGCGAATGGTTTCCTGAATCACGCGCTGGCCTGCAAAGCCGATCAGCGCACCGGGCTCTGCGATATGGACGTCGCCCAGCATGGCGTAGCTTGCAGTGACGCCGCCGGTGGTCGGGTCTGTCAGCACGACGATGTAGGGCAGGCCTGCCTCGCGCAGGCGGCGCGTCATTACCGTGGCGCGCGGCATCTGCATCAGGGAGAGGATACCTTCCTGCATCCGCGCCCCGCCAGCGGCGGTAATGCAGATGAAGCCGCAGTTTTCATCCAGCGCGCGTTGTGCCGCGTTGCAGAACGAATCGCCCACGGCCATGCCCATGGAGCCGCCCATGAACATGAAATCCTGCACACCCACGACAGCCTTCTGCCCTTCGATCGTGCCGAATGCAGCGGTGAAGGCATCGTCGTGCGGATTGCTGGCGCGGGCGGCCTTCAGCCGGTCGGTATAGCGCTTGGTATCCTTGAAGCGCAGCGGGTCCTCGGTCACCTGCGGCGAGGGGAGCAGTTCAAAGCTGCCCTCGTCCATCACCTGAGACAGGCGCTTGTCGGCACCGATGCGACCATGGTGATCGCAATGCGGGCAGACGCTCATGTTCTGCTCGTACTCGGTACGGAACACCATCTCGGTGCACCGCGGACACTTGATCCACAGATTGTCGGGCGATTCGCGCTTGTTGCCAAAGGGCAGGCGCTCTCGGACACGGGTTAGCCAGCTCATGGATGGGGCCTATCGGGCAGAATGGACCGCATTGGCAAGTTTTTCGACCAATGCGCGAAGGTGCTGCGGGGCGTTTTCCCCATGCTCGGCGACGATCTCCACCAGCGCGGAGCCGACAACGACGCCGTCCGCAACCCTGGCAATCGCCTCGGCCTGTTCGGGCGTGCGCACGCCGAAGCCGACCGCGACTGGTAGGTCGGTATGCTGCTTGATGCGGCTGACATTGGCCTCGATCGTGTCGACAGCGGCCTGCTGCTTGCCGGTAATTCCGGCGACGGAGACGTAGTAGAGAAAGCCTGCCGACTTATCGAGCACCATGGGCAGGCGCGCGTCGTCGGTGGTCGGCGTGGCGAGGCGGATGGGCGCAATGCCCTTGTCACGCAGGGCAGGGCCGAGGTCCTCGTCCTCCTCGGGCGCGAGATCGACGCAGATCACGCCATCGACGCCCGCTTTGTCGGCCGCATCGGCAAACCACTCCGGCCCGCGCCGGATCATCGGGTTGGCATAACCCATCAGCACCAGCGGAACGTCCGGGTGGCGGGCGCGAAAGTCCTTGGCATGGCGCAGCACGTCGGCGGTTTTTGTACCCCCGGTCAGCGAGCGAATGTTCGCGGCCTGGATCGCCGGGCCATCGGCCATCGGATCGGTGAAGGGCATCCCAAGCTCGATCACGTCGGCGCCGCCTTCGACCAGCGCATCGAGATTGGCGGCGGTGTCCCCATCGCCTGCGGTGATGAAGCAGACGAGCGCGGGGCCACGGGAGAAGGTATCGGTAAAACGGGTCATGATGCCGGGCGCCATAGCCCCGCTGCCGCGGCAATCACAATGGCAATTCCACCGGCGAACGGCGCAATCTGCGGCGCGCTTATCTCCTGCCCGGTGACGGCAAAGCCGAGGGCCGAGAGGATGAAGCCTATTGGCAGGCCGATGAGTAAGAATACTCCGGCTCGCGCGAGGGAGAATTTCATGTGGAAGTACCTCTAAAGTCGTCACCCCGGCCCCCGAGCCGGGGTCCTGCTTCTTCGAATGTTGCGCTGAAGTAAGCTGGACCCCGGCTCGGGGGCCGGGGTGACGGAGATGGAGAGGGTATTCACTGAAAGTTGCGCTTTTTCATGCGCTTCCTGTGGTCGCGGCGCTTGTTAAACCGTTCGTCCAGCGGAATGGAGATAAGAGTCAGCACCGTCATCGATGCTGCCATCATAAGCCAAAACTGGAGGCCTTTTGCGCTGCTGGTCCACCAACCAATCCATTCCATCAACGAAAAAAGACAGAACATCCAGGCAGTCCACAAGACGGCATAAATCAAGGCTCTCTTGAACAGTTTGCTCACATCTCCACCCCAAGCGCCTCCGCCACGGTGAAGATGTCCTTGTCGCCGCGCCCACACAGGTTCGCGCAGATGATCGCGTCCTTCGGAATGGTCGGCGCGACCTTGGTGATGGCGGCGATGGCGTGCGAAGGTTCCAGCGCGGGGATGATGCCCTCTGTACGGCAGAGCAGCTGGAAGGCTTCCAGCGCCTCCGTATCGGTGGCATGGGTGTATTCCACGCGGCCCGTTTCCTTCAGCCAGGCGTGTTCGGGACCGATGCCGGGGTAGTCGAGGCCTGCCGAAATCGAGTGGCCTTCGGTGATCTGGCCGTCCTCGTCCTGCAGCAGGTAGGTCTTGTTGCCGTGGAGCACGCCGGGGAAGCCGCCTGCGAGGCTGGCGGCATGTTCGTCTCCGTCGAGGCCGTGGCCTGCCGCTTCCACGCCCAGCATCTTCACCGATGGATCGTCGAGGAAAGGATGGAACAGGCCGATGGCGTTGGAGCCGCCGCCGATGGCCGCCACCAGCAGGTCCGGCAGCTTGCCGGTTCGGGCGAGCAACTGGGCACGCGCCTCCTTGCCGATCACGCTCTGGAAATCGCGGACAAGCTCGGGATAGGGATGCGGCCCGGCGGCGGTGCCGATGATGTAGAAGGTGTCGTGCACGTTCGCGACCCAGTCGCGCAGCGCCTCGTTCATCGCATCCTTCAGCGTGCCACGCCCGGCGGTGACGGGGCGCACTTCCGCTCCGAGGAGCTTCATGCGGAAGACATTGGGCGACTGCCGCCGCACATCCTCTGCGCCCATATAGACTACGCAGGGCAGGCCGAAGCGCGCGCAGACAGTGGCCGTCGCCACACCGTGCTGGCCCGCGCCTGTTTCCGCGATGATGCGCGTCTTGCCCATGCGAAGGGCGAGCAAAATCTGGCCGATGCAGTTGTTGATCTTGTGCGCGCCGGTGTGGTTCAGCTCGTCGCGCTTGAACCAGATCTGCGCGCCACCGAGTTCTTCCGTTAGGCGCGGGGCGAAATACATCGGGCTGGGGCGGCCGACGTAGTGCTCCAGCAGGTCGTCGAATTGTTCCTTGAACGCTGGGTCCACCTTGGCGGCGTTGTATTCACGCTCGAGGTCGAGGATCAGCGGCATCAGCGTTTCGGCGACGTAGCGGCCGCCGAACTGGCCGAAATGCCCGCGATCGTCGGGCTGGTTGCGGAAGGAATTGGGTTTGTTCTCGGTCATGGCCTGCCGATTGGCAGAGCCGTGCGGCCAAGTCCAGCGAGTCGAAAGCCCTAGGCCGCTTTCGCGCGCGCCTCTTTCGCGGCCTTGCAGAAAGCGGCGATCTTGGCGGGGTCCTTCTTGCCGGGCTCGCTTTCGAGGCCGGAGGAGGCATCCACCAGCGGCGCACCGGTGTAGCGGATGGCATCGGCGACGTTGTGCGGGCCAAGCCCGCCAGCAAGACCCCAGGGCAGGACGTGCCGATGGTTCAGCAGCAGTCGCCAGTCCAGCGCAAGACCGTTGCCGCCGGGCAGGGCCCCGCCCGCCGCATCGTAGAGCAGGCGATGCGCGCAGTCCTTGAACTTCGCCGCCCGCTCCAGCGAAGCGCGGTCCTTAACGCCGACCGCCTTCCAAATCTCGAGGTTCGATTTGTCGCGCAGCAGCGATAGCCATTCGGGCTTTTCGGAGCCGTGCAGTTGCAGCACGTCGGGCTGGATTTCCTGTAGCGCTTCCGCCGTCGGCTTCGGCTCCATGTTCACAGTCAGCAGCACGACCTTCACATGGTCCGGCACGCGGGCGCGCAGCTTTGCGGCATCTGCGATCGAGACGTGGCGCGGCGATTTCTCGAAATGAACGAGGCCGACGTGAGTCGCGCCGGCATTCACCGCGGCGTCGATGCTTTCGCCTGTGCTGAGGCCGCAAATCTTGATGAGCTGGTCTGGCATACAGGTGACTTAGTGACAGCGAGACGGTTGGTGAAGGGTTAAGCCGTCACCGCCGTTCGCAGAAATATTCCTAAAGGGTCGCCTCGATCTCGCGGGCAGCCTGCAACGGATCGTCGGCGCGGCTGATCGGGCGACCGATCACCAGCACCGATGCACCATCGTCGCGCGCCTGTCGCGGTGTGACGACGCGCTTCTGGTCGCCTGTCGCCTTGCCGCCGGGGCGCAGGCCGGGAACGACGAAAAAGCCGTCCTTCCACTGCTTGTGGACCGATTTCACTTCCTGACCGGAGCATACGATCCCGTCCAGTCCGCTGTCCTGCGCCAGTTCGGCCAGCCGCATCACGTGATCGTGCGGCGTGCCCTGAACGCCGGTGCGTTCCAGATCGCGCTCGTCGAGGCTGGTGAGCATGGTGACGGCGACGACCCTGGTGTTCTCGCCCGCCGCCGCCTTGGCATCCTCCATCATCGCGCGTCCGCCACTGGCGTGGACGGTCATGATGGCAGGCTCCACCACGTGCAGAGACTGCATGGCACCCGCCACGGTGTTGGGAATGTCGTGCAGCTTCAGGTCGAGGAAGATGGGCAGGCCGAGGTGGGCGATCTCGTGCACGCCGTGCGTGCCGTGGGCGCAGAAGAATTCCAGCCCCAGTTTTACTCCGCCGACGTGACCCTTCACCTTCTCGACCAGCGCCTTTGCCGCGTCCAGTTGCGGCACGTCCAGCGCGAGGTAAACGGGATTGCTCATGCCTTGGTTTCGCTCTCGCTGCCGGGCTTGTCGCTCTTGGGATCGTCGCTGCCGAAAAGCGGGCCGGGCTTGTCCGCCTCGGTAGACTCCGTGGTCGTCGCTTCGGGGCCGATATGTTCGCGCGTGGTGGGTTTCAAAGGCGTATCGGGATCGGCGCGCACATCGGGTTCGGTGCTCACCGGCTCTTCCTCGTGGTCCTGCCTCACCGCAACGGGCGTTGCGGCAGCGGTTCTAGCAGCGTTCTCGAGGCTGGCGATCTTGCGATTGAGGCGCCACTTGCTCGCCCGGTGATAGAGCCACATCGGCACGAAGCCGATGGCGAAGGACACGATCACGATTGCGGGAATCTTGGTGTCCACCACGATGCCATCCCAGATCCGCACGGTGACGGTGGGGTCCCAGTTGGCGATGGAAAACAGCAACAGGCCTACCAGCAGCAGTACCCAGATGACGGTGCGAACGATCTGCATCGGCTTCTCTCTTCTGTCCGTTTCGCTTTGGCCGCGATGCTAGGGCAGCAATCGGGCCAAGGGAAGGGCGCTGCGGCTTACTCCCCGAAAACGCGGGCGAAGATCGTGTCGACGTGCTTGAAGTGATAGTCGAGGTTGAACTTCTCCTCGAGCTGTTCCTCGGAGAGCGCCGCAGTCACTTCCTCGTCGGCTTTCAGCAGGTCCAGCAGAGACATCTGGCCGTCCGATTCCCAGACCTTCATCGCGTTGCGCTGCACCAGGCGATAGGCGTTGTCGCGGGTGATGCCGGCCTGCGTCAGCGCCAGCAGCACGCGCTGCGAGTGGACGAGGCCGCCCATCTTGTCGAGGTTCTTCTGCATTCGCTCCGGATAGACCAGCAGCTTGTCGACCACGCCCGTCAGGCGGGCGAGCGCGAAGTCCAGCGTGATGGTGGCATCGGGCCCGATGAACCGCTCGACCGACGAGTGCGAGATATCGCGTTCGTGCCACAGGGCCACGTTTTCCAGCGCCGGGATGGCATAGCCGCGGATCATGCGGGCCTGCCCGGTCAGGTTCTCCGTCAGGATCGGGTTGCGCTTGTGCGGCATGGCGCTGGAGCCCTTTTGGCCGGGGGAGAAATACTCCTCTGCTTCCAGTACCTCTGTACGCTGCAGGTGGCGCACTTCGACAGCCAACCGTTCCATCGAGGAAGCGATGACGGCCAGCACGCTGAAATACATGGCATGGCGGTCACGCGGGATGACCTGCGTGGAAACCGGCTCCACCGTCAGGCCGAGCTTTTCGGCGACGTATTCCTCAACGCTGGGATCGATGTTGGCAAAGGTGCCCACCGCGCCGCTGATTGCGCAGGTGGCGATTTCGGCGCGGGCAGCCTGCAGGCGCGAGCGGCAACGGTCGAACTCGGCATAGGCCTGTGCCAGCTTAAGGCCGAAGGTTGTCGGCTCTGCATGGATGCCGTGGCTGCGCCCGATGGTGGCGGTGTACTTGTGCTCTTCCGCCCGCCGCTTCAGCGCATCCAGCAGCGCGTCGAGGTCTTCCAGCAGGATATCCGTGGCGCGCGCCAGTTGCACCGCCAGCGTCGTGTCCAGCACGTCGGAACTGGTCATGCCCTGGTGCATGAAGCGCGCTTCGGGGCCGACTTCGTCTGCTACCCAGTCGAGGAACGCGATCACGTCGTGCTTCAGCACGCGCTCCTTCTCGTCGATGGCGGCAACGTCGATCTTCGGGTTCGTCGCCCACCAATCCCATAGAGCTTTCGCGCCGCTTTCGGGCACCACGCCCAGTTCGGCAAGTTTCTGCGTCGCGTGCGCTTCGATCAGGAACCAGATCTCATACTTGGTCTCGGGCTCCCAGATGGCGGTCATGGCGGGGCGGGCGTAACGGGGGACCATCGTGAACTCCGGTTGTTCTATGCTGGGAATATCGCTGGGCGGCTAGGGCCTGCGCCTGCGATTGGCAAGACACCCGTTTACCGCCGTTGCAATCGAAACCGGTTCGTGATGAGAATACAGTAACATCGCGGCGCTAACCGCGTGCGATCAACAGGGGAAATTCATGCACCGTTCCATCTCCGCCCTCCCGCTCGTGGCCATTGCCATCAGCGCGCCCGCATATGCCGGGGAGGAGCCGCTGTACCAACCGGCGCCTGCGTGGGTGGACGAAGCCGACGTGGCGAGCCTGATCGCGGAGGATGGCCCTGCAACCCTGCTGTACGACTGGCAGCACCGACTGGAGGACGGCGTGGCTTGGGGCTACATCGACTGGGTGCAGCGCATCGACAATCCGCAGTCTCTGATGCAGGCGAACACGCAGACGCTGGAATGGCTGCCCGACAAGGGCGACCTTATCGTCCACCGCATGGAAATCCACCGCGACGGCGAAGTGATCGACCTGCTCGAACAGGGCGTTACCTTCGACGTGCTGCGGCGCGAGCAGGGGCTGGAGCAGCGCCTGCTCGACGGCAGCCTCACGGCGACCGTCTCCGTTCCGGGCCTGCGCGAAGGCGACGTGCTGCGCATCTCGCGCACTGTTTCGACCGATGACCAGGCTCTGGGAGACGAGGTGCAGGCCACGCAATACCTGCCGACAGAACCGTGGCAGGTGGGCACTGCCCGCGCCACGCTGAGCTGGCCGGCAGACGAGGAAATCTACTGGGGCGTGGAAGACACCGTCGACCTGCCGGAGCCGGAATTGCGCAATGGCTATCGCTACCTCAGCGTCGACCTGCCACTGGCAGAGCCGGACCCCGTACCTGACGACGCACCGCGCCGCTATCACCGCCCGGCAATCCTGCGTGCCGGCAGCTTTGCAGACTGGCAGGAAGTCTCCGCAACGATGGCGCCGCATTTCGACGAGGCGGCAACCATCGCCGCCGATTCGGACGTGGCCCGGCTGGCGCGCGAAATCATGTCGCAGACCGACGATCCGCTGGATCGCACCGCCCGCGCCGTGCGGCTGGTGCAAGACGAAGTCAGCTACTTGCTCAATGGCCTCGATGGCGGCAACTACCTGCCGCAATCCGCCGAGGAAACGTGGGACATCCGCTACGGCGATTGCAAGGCGAAGACCGTGCTACTGCTCGCCCTGCTGCGCGAGATGGATATTGACGCAGAACCTGTGCTGGTCAGTTCGCAGATGGGCGATGCCGTGCCCGAATTGCTGCCGCTGCCCGCCGCGTTCGATCACGTGATCGTCCACGCCATGATCGACGGCACGGATTACTGGCTCGACGGCACCAGTTCCGCCACCCGGCTGGCCACGCTCGCCAACGTGCCGCCGTTCCACTACGCGCTGCCGCTGCGGGAAGGCGGGGCCGAGCTGATCCCGATGACCCAGCGCGACCTCGCCGTGCCGCAAATGCGCGCCAACATCACGATGGACCATTCCGCCGGGATCGATTTCCCTGCACTGGTAACGCTCGACATCGACTTCAGCGGTCCGGCCGCGGCCCAGATGCAGGCGATGGTCGATGCCGACGATCCGGCGATGTTGCAGGCCCTGGCGCACAGTTTCGCCGGTGACGAATCCATGGCGATGCAGGTCAGTTCGCTGACGATCGACTACGACGAGGACGACGCCGTTGCCACCGTGGTGGTGAAAGGCGTTACGCAGCCGCAATTCCAGTGGGTCGATGGTCGCCTGCGCTCAAGCGTGGAGCCGGGCGAGGAGGTGAACGAATTCAATCCCAATCGTGCGCGCCCTGCCTGGCGCGACATTCCCGTGGCAACACCTGGCCCGATGCGCCAGGAATTCGGCATGCGCATGGTCCTGCCGCAGGACGGCAACGGCTTCTCCCTGGAAGGGGAGCGCGATGTTGAAATGGGCTTTGGCAACCTGCGCATCACGCGCACGGCCAGCATCGATGGCAGCGAACTGCTGGCGACGGGCGAAACCTTCGCGCGGCTCGGCGAAATCGCGGCCGATGATCTGCCCGAAGCGCGCCGCGCCGCGCGCCAGATCAGCAGCAATACGCTCGAACTCGTGCCGCCCGAAAGCGTGACCTGGCGTTGGGAACTGCCCGATGCGGAGCGGTTCGAACGTGCGGCCCCGCTGCTCGATGCCTACGACCGGGCCATCGATTTTGCGAAGGAGGATGACTTCCAGCCACTGATCGCGCGCGCACTGTTCCTGCGCTCGATATACGATTTCGACGCGGCGATGGCCGATTTCGATGTGCTGGTGGAAGAGCAGCCCTCTTCGTGGGCCTTCCGTTCACGTTCCTGGCTGCACCGGACGCAGGGCGACAGAGACGCGATGCTGGCCGACATGCAGGCGGCTTACGAACTCGATCCCGATAACGGCGTAGCACGCGAAGTCGCGGAAATGCTCGCATATGAAGGTCGCCACGACGAGGCGCGTGAACTGATGGAATCGCTGGCCGTCGCAGATGGCGATCTCATCTGGCACTATTCCACCCTTGCCACCATCGCTGCGGCGGAAGGCAAGCTGGAGGATGCCGAGGCGTTCATGTCCGATGCTGTGGCGCAGGCCCCGCAAAGCGCCGATGCGTTGAATGCCGATTGCTGGTTCCGCGGCCTGTGGAACACCGGGCTGGACGATGCCGTGGACGTTTGCACGCGATCTATCGAGCGTGCCAGCAATGCCGCCGCTGCGCTGGACAGCAGGGCGCTGGTCCGGTTCCGCGAGGGCGACTACGAAGGCGCGATCGCCGATCTCGACGGGGCGCTGGCGATCTCTCCGGGCCTCGCCGAATCGCTTTACCTACGCGCACTTGCCAAGATGCACGCCGGCATCGACGGGGCGGAGGCCGACCTGACGATGGCCCTTCGCATGGCACCGCACCTTGATGATTTCTACGCCCGGCACGGTATCGCCTCGCCCCTGTCGTAATCTGGATGCCGTAATCTAGATCAGCCCCTTGGCGCGCATGGAGACGTGCCCCTCGCGTCCTACGATTACGTGATCGTGCACGGTGATGCCCAGCGGCCTGCCTGCATCGGCGATGCGGCGGGTGATCTGGATATCGGCGCGGCTTGGCTCCGGGTTGCCGCTGGGATGGTTGTGCACCAGGATCATGGCCGAAGCGCCAAGGTCCAGCCCGCGCTTGATCACCTCGCGCGGGTGGATCGCGGCTTCGTCCACCGTGCCGTCGCCGAAATGGTGATCCAGCAGCAGGCGGTTGCGCGCATTCAGGTATAGCACCCGCACACGCTCTGTATTGAGGTGCGCCATGTCGATGGCGAGATAGTCCAGCAAAGCCTGCCAGCTACCCAGCACCGGCTTGTCCTGCACTTCGCTGCGGGCCATGCGCCGGGCGATCAGCGCGCCGATCTTGATCATGCCGACGCTGGCATCGCTAACGCCCTTCACCTGTTTGAGGGCCGCAGGTTCCGCATTCAGTACGCCCGCCAGCGTGCCGAAGCGTGCCAGCAGCGCCTTTGCCTGCGGCTTCGTGTCACCTCGGGCCAGTGCCCCGAACAGCAGGTATTCTAGCACTTCGTAGTCGGCCAACGCCTCCGCCCCACCGCCCAGCAGGCGTTCGCGCAGCCGGGCGCGGTGCCCTGAAGCACCCGATTTGTCCGACTTTTGAATATCCTGCGACACGTTTCGGCGCGACCCCCTCACGCCATGCATTGCCTTTGTCTCCGCTCTCGCGCAAGTGTGCCCGTGCAATGGCGCACGCTCCGCAAGAGACCGGAAACGCCCGTCCGAAGGGTCGCACGCGCCGCGCTTTGCGAGCGGGCTTCCGCGTGGCCGTCATCGTCGTCCTCGTTGCGCTGGTCGTCATGTGGCTGCGGCGTGAGGAGATCGCCGACAATTTCATCGCCGATACCTTTTCCGACCGGGGCATCCCTGCGACCTACGACGTGGAACAGATCTCGGCGCGCCGCCAGGTCCTCACCAATGTCGTTATCGGGGATCCGCAGCGGCCAGACCTGACAGTAGAGCGTATCGAGGTGCGGATCGCTCCGCGCCTCGGCCTGCCGGATATCCGCGAGGTTCGGCTTACCAGGCCGCGCCTGTTCGGCACTTACCGGGACGGACAGGCGAGTTTCGGCGCGCTTGATTCGTTCATCTTCACCGGCAGCGACGCACCGTTCGAATTCCCCGCCATGCGCCTGGCCGTGGACGATGGGCGCGCTCTGATGGAAACCGATTACGGCCGTGTCGGGATGAAACTTTCGGGCAGCGGACACCTTCGTGGCGGTTTTGAAGGCGAACTCGCCGTCGCCGCTCCCGAACTGGCGATCGGCGACTGCGCGGCGGACGGTGCAACGCTCTACGGCCGCATTGCCATCGATGCGGAGCGGCCCGAGTTTCGCGGACCTGTCCGCTTCGCCGCGCTTGATTGCGAAGGAAGCGGCCTGGCCGTGCGCGATGCGGGCGTGCAGCTGGACCTGCAGGCCGAGCGAAACCTCGTGGAATACGAAGGCGATCTCGATTTCGCCGCCGGGTCGGTCGCCGTCGCCGATATGCAGGCCGCGCTCCGCGGGGATGGCCGGTTCACCTGGCGTGACGGTGACCTGAACGTTCGTTACGATGTCGCTGCTGCCGAAGCCGAGACGCCCTGGGCAACAATCGGCAGCCTCGAGATGGAGGGCCGGATCCGCGCGCTCGACAATTTCGCCCAGGCCGAGGTCGAAGGTGAGATTGCCGGAGAAGACCTGCGCATGGGGCCCGAGGTGAATGATGCCATCGCAGACGCCGCAGATGCCACGCAGGGCACCCTTTTGGCGCCGCTGCTCAACCGCATCGGCCTCAATCTGGCGAGGGACCTGAGGGGGAGCGAGCTCGCGGCAACTTTCAACGCTCGCCAGCGTGATGGCCGGGCTAGCCTGACGATTCCTGACGCCCGGCTTCGCGGCGGCAGCGATGAGACATTGCTGGCCCTGTCTCGCGGGCAAGTGGTAACAGGCGAGGGCGGACTGCCGCGGTTTTCGGGCAATTTCCAGACCGGCGGTGCGGGCCTGCCACGTATCGCCGGGCGGATGGAACAAACGCCGGGCGGCGCACTCGAACTGCGCATGACCATGCGCGAGTATACAGCGGGCGGGGCCAGCCTGGCGCTGTCCGACATGCGCCTGCTGCAGGGGCGGGGCGGGGAACTCGCGCTAAACGGGCGAGCCCTCGCAAGTGGCGATATACCGGGTGGCACGGTTTCCGGATTGGTGCTGCCGATCGACGCTACCCTTTCCGCCGATGGCTCGCTCAGCCTGTGGCGCGGCTGCCGGGATGTGCGCTTCGATAGGCTGACAGTCGCGAACCTGCGACTGGGGCGCGAGTCTCTGACGCTCTGCCCGCCATCGGGCCGCCCGATTCTTCGCTCTGGCAGTGCCGGACTGCAATTCGCCGCCGGGGTTAACGCGCTCGATCTGAGAGGCGAATTTGCCGAAACGCCAATCGCCGTGCGTTCAGGGCCCCTGGGCGTTGCCTGGCCCGGCGCGCTCTCGGCCAGCAATCTCGATATCCGCCTCGGTCCGCAGGGCAGTGCCCAGCGTTTCACCGTGACAGACCTTCGCGCGCAGCTCTCTGCTGACAATATCGGCGGGGATTTCGCAGGGGCCGACGTTCTTCTCGCTTCCGTTCCGCTCGATATCCGCGATGCCTCTGGCACCTGGACCTATGCTGATGACCGCCTGAGCATTACGGAGGGCGCGCTGCGTGTTGAAGATCGCGAAGAAGTGGACCGCTTCGAACCGCTGGTTGCGCGCGATGCAAGTCTCTCGCTGTTCGACAACCTGATCACCGCCGACGCCGTGCTGCGCGAGCCGGTGCTGGACCGTCCCGTCACCCGTGTCCGCATTGCGCACGATCTCGCCACCAGCGCCGGCCATGCGGACCTGATCGTCGAAGAACTGATCTTCGACGACACGTTCCAGCCCGCGCCGTCTTACAGCCAGTGCCGGAATGGCGCGGCTCCGGAATTGCGCCCGCGCGGGCTCACCTGCCTCGCACTTGGCATAGTCAGCGACGTGCAGGGCAGCGTGAGCGGGACCGGGCGGATCGACTGGGATGCGGAGGGCGTGATGTCTTCCGGCACTTTCTCGACCGACGGCGTCGACGTTGCCGCGCCGTTCGGTCCGGTAAAAGGCGCGCGCGGCACCATCGAATTCACGGACCTACTGGGCCTCACTACCGCTCCGGACCAGCGCCTGGCCATCGACGCGGTGAACCCCGGCATCGAGATCTACGATGGCGTCGTGACATACCGGATCAGCGGCGGCGAACTTCTGCAATTGGGCGGCGGCACATGGCCTTTCATGGGCGGCACCCTGACGATGCGTCCGGTCGATATCCGCTTCGGCGCATCCGAAGTGCGTAGCTACATCATGGTGATCGAGGGGCTGGAAGCCTCGCAATTCGTGCAGAACATGGAACTGGGCAACCTTGCCGCCAACGGCGTGTTCGACGGCGTCGTGCCGATCATCTTCGATGAAAACGGCAACGGCAGGCTGGAGAACGGCGTGCTCACCTCGCGTCCGCCCGGCGGCAATGTCGCCTACATCGGCGAACTGACTTACGAGGACATGGGCTTCTTCGCCAACTACGCGTTCAGCGCGCTGCGTGACCTGAAATACGACCGGATGGAGATTTACATGGACGGGCCGCTGACGGGCGAACTCGTCACGCGGGTACGGTTCGACGGGATCGGGCAGGGCGAGACGGCGCAGAGCAATTTCATTACCCGCGCCGTGGCGGACCTGCCGATCGAACTGCGCATCAATATCCGCGCGCCGTTCTACCAGCTCATCACCTCGTTGCGCAGCCTCTACGATCCTTCCGCCGTGCGCGATCCGCGCTCCATCGGTCTCGTGACCGAGGAAGGCGTGCGCTTGCAGGTTTCGGTGAACCAGCAGGCCGTCGATGAACGTGACGCCGCCGCCGAGGCGGAAGAGGAGCGTCTCCTGCGCGAGGCGCTCGAACCCGATGACCCCGATATTCAGCCCCAGGAAAGCGAACCCGTGCCATGACCACGACGAAATTGACGAATTGCGGCTGCGCTGCGCATAATCCCCGCATGAGAGGGGCAGGGCGCAATATGGTCGCGGTGGTGGCGATGGCGGCCACGGTCATGCTTGGCGGGTGCATCACGTTGGAAGCACCGGACGAGCCGATCGTGATCGAGCTGAACATCAACATCACGCAGGAAGTGATCTATCGCCTGGCAGACGATGCCGAGCAGACCATTGAAGACAATTCCGCGATCTTCTGATCGCGTGCCCTTGGGGAGCGAATGAAATGACCAGTGCCATGACCATGCTGAAAGTCGCCGGTGCCGCCGCCATGCTGGGGCTGCCTGCATCGCCCGCCGCCGCCCAGCGCGACCCTGCCTACCAGTCCGCGCGCGAAGCCGGGCAGGTGGGCGAGAAGATGGACGGCTACCTCGGCATCGTGGGCGCAGCGACGCCCGCGCTGCGCGACATGGTGAACGACATCAACAACCGCCGCCGCGCCGTCTATGCCGAACAGGCGCAGGCGAACAACGCCACGCTGGAGGAATATGCCTTCACCGCCGGATGCCTCGCCATTTCGCGCACTTCGCCGGGCGAGATGTACCAAGCCCCGGACGGCACCTGGCAGCAACGTGGCAGCGGCGCGCCGCAGCGCGATCCGCGCTGTCCGTAAGATTGTCGCTCAGTAAAGCCTGAAGGCAGGTTCCAGCAGGCTGACGAACGCGCGCTGGATTTCAATTCCGGGCTCGGTAAACGCCAGCCCGAAAAGCGCCACTTCCGTCGCCAGAGCCACAGCCAGGGCGGTCCAGTAGATCCGGTGAACCTTGCCGAGCACGATCCTGTCTCCGACCATGGCGAGGACAATGAACAGGTTCGTGACGAGGATGCCGGTCGGCACGGCATAGAAGCCCGGCCCTGCCAGCGTGAAGAAAATACGGAAAACCGCGGCGCCACTGCCTGTGGCTGCGGCAGCGATGATCAGCCGCCTGTGCTGGTCCATCCGATTGCGCCTGATCAGGGCGAGAATGAGAAACCCCGCGAAAAGGATCAGGTTGGAGAGGATTACGAGGCTGAAGGTCGCCCAGAACTGGTCGTCCTCGTACAATCCTGCCTGCATTTGCACGCCAATTACCAGCAGGCCAGTCCCGACCATCAGGATCGCAAGCGGGATCGATACAAGGCCCAGCCAGCGGTGGATTTTTACCGCGCCCGACACCACCAGTGTCGCCTGAACTACAAGCAGGGCATACCAGCCAAGAAAACTGATACCGTGCACGTGAACTGCGGCCGGGAGATCGCCGGCCATCCCGTCGCTCAGCCACGGACCGATATAGGTGTAGTAAAATCCCCAGATGACGCTGGCTGTAATCACCAACGCGAGAATGAAATACAGCCAACGTTCTTTCGATATGCGTGCCATCGTTGCTCCCCCCGAAGCTCTCGCTGGATGCTACCACGCAGGGGTTGTGGAGCAAGAAGCTGATCTGGTGGCAGCGAAGGGTGGCAATCAGGGTTTCGGCAATGCTGCAATCGCGAAGATATCGGCAAAACGAAGCCCTCCACCGGTTGACTCGTTCATACCCCCCATCTAAGGGGGCGGCGCCCTCGGCGGGTAGCGCGTTGCGCGTGTCATTTCCCTGACCTACAGGAGGCGGCATGAGTGACGACAAACCTGCACGGGAACCCATCGGCGAAGATGCGCGGATCGATGCGCTCGAAGGGCGGTTGAAAGCCGCACGCGAGCGGGAAGAGAAGCGCAACGCGCCGCAGGTCAAAGGCTCTGACGCCAGCTACAAGGCTGGCAACAAGGTGCTGGCGGATCTGCTTGGTGGGATTCTCGGTGGATGCGTTGTCGGATATGCCATCGGATGGCTGACCGATACGAATCCCTGGGCCCTGTTGATCGGCCTCTTCCTTGGGATCGTGGTCGCATTCAGGAATATCATTCGGTCTTCCAGCCAGCCGCCCTCGGGCGACTGAACGGACTAGAAACGCAAGGGTTTACAGAGACGTGGCAGCCGAAACCGCCAAGGTCGATCCGATGCACCAGTTCACCATAGAGCCTTTGCTCGGTGCGAACATGGATGTGGCCGGATTCAACATCGCCTTCACGAATTCCGCCCTGTGGATGCTGATCACGGCCGTCGTGCTGTGGATCTTCATGCTCGGCGGCATGAAGCGCGAACTGGTGCCCGGTCGCTGGCAGATGACGGTGGAAACCTTCACCGGTTTCATCGACGACATGCTGGAAGCGAACGTCGGCAAGGAAGGGCGCAAGTACGTGCCCTACATCTTCAGCCTTTTCATGTTCATCCTGTTCGCCAACCTGCTCGGCCTGCTGCCACTGGGCATCGTGGGCCTGCACCCCTTTACTTTCACCAGCCACTTCACCGTCACCGGCGTGCTGGCGATCATCTCTTTCTCGATCGTGCTGATCGTGGGTTTCTGGAAGCATGGCTTCCACTTCTTCAGCCTGTTCGTGCCGCACGGCACGCCGCTGCCCATGATCCCGGTCATCTTCCCGATCGAGCTTATCTCGTTCCTCGTGCGCCCCTTCAGCCTCGGCCTGCGACTTTTCGTCGCCATGATGGCCGGACACGTGCTGCTGGAAGTGCTCTCCAGCTTCGTGATCGACGGATGGAACGCGGGCGCCGGTTTCGGCCTGCTGGTGGGTGTCCCCAGCTTCCTGCTGATGATCGGTATCTGCGCGCTGGAAATCCTGGTCGCCGCGATCCAGGCCTACGTTTTCGCACTGCTCTCGTCGCTCTACATCAACGACGCCGAGAACCTGCACTAATTTCGCAATCCCTCTTAGTAACGAATTCTCTTGAAAGGATAATCTCATGGATATGGAAGCTGCCAAGCTGATCGGTGCCGGTCTTGCTGCAATCGGTGCCGGTATGGCCGCCATCGGTGTGGGTAACGTGTTCGGCTCGTTCCTCGAATCCGCCCTGCGCAACCCCGGTGCCGCCGACGGCCAGCAGGGTCGCCTGTTCATCGGCTTCGCCGCTGCCGAACTTCTCGGCCTGCTGGCGTTCGTCGTGGCGATGATCCTGATCTTCGTCGCCTGATCGAATTCGATCATCGGCTGGCCGGGTGAATTCGCGCCCGGCTGGCTTTCAATTTGTAATCTCGCGCTTACAGGCGGAATCCGTCCATGCCCCAGATAGCCCAATTGGCCGAAACCTATGCCAGCCAGATCTTCTGGCTGCTGGTGATCTTCGGCTTCGTCTATTTCGTCGTCGGCCGGGGCATGGTGCCCAAGGTGATGGACACCGTGGGCCTACGCGACAAGCAGATCTCCGACGATCTGGCCGCTGCCCAGTCCGCCCGCGATGCGGCGGACGAGGCGGAGGAAGCCTGGCGCAAGCGTGAGAACGCCAACCGCGAGGCGGCACAGGCGCTGGTGACGGAAGCCAAGGGCAAGGCCCAGGCATCCACCGAAAGCAAGCTGGCCGAAGTGCAGGCTCGCATCGATGCGCAACTGGCCGAAGCCGAGGCGCGTATCGAAGAGAGCCGCGCCAAGGCCGCTGCCGAGATCGAAAGCGTTGCTGCCGAGGCCGCGCAGGATATCACTGCCCGCCTCGCCAATGTGACCGTGACCGATGCCGAGGCTCGCTCGGCAGTGCAGAAGGCGATGGCCCATGGCTAATTCCAACACCATCCCGGAAACGACCGAGCAGCTGCCCGAAGTCTTCGCCACGCAAGAGGCGATGATCGAGGTTTCGGACGAGCACGGCGGCGCGACGCACGCCGAGCCTGAACTGCTGGGCCTGGTGCCGTTCCAATGGGTCTCGATCGCGATGGCCGTGCTGCTGCTGATCGCGTTTGCCGGACTGAAGGTCCACAAGTCCATCGCCGGCGGTCTCGATGCCAAGATCAAGTCGATCCGCGACAATCTCGACGAAGCTAAGCAACTTCGCGCCGAGGCGGAGGCTCTTCGTGAAGAGTACGCCGCCAAGATCGCCGGTGCCGAGAAGGACGCCGAGGCCATGCTCGACAATGCCCGCCGCGAGGCTGAAGGCATCATCGCCAAGGCCGAGGAAGACACCGCGGCAATGGTCGCTCGCCGCGAACGCATGGCACAGGACAAGATCGCTGCGGCAGAACGCCAGGCGCTGGCTGACCTTCGCGCCAAGGCTGCCGATGCGTCCACCGCTGCCTCCGCCCAGCTGATCCGCGACAAACACGATGCCTCGGCCGACAAGGCGCTGGCGGATAACGTGATCGCCGGCCTTTAAGGCCTCGCGTTTTTACCGAGCATCAGGCCCTCGCTTCGGCGGGGGCTTTTTGTATGTGCGCCATTCATTCGGTTTCCGCTTCACAACTTGCGGGAAGGGCGGTTAGTCCTGCGACGGATTAAGGCATGATTGGAGAACGACAATGCACGTTGCGGTACTGGGCGCGAGCGGAAAAGGCGGATCGGAAATCGTCAGGGAATTGGTATCGCGCGGCCACACGGTCCTCGGCATTGCACGCAATCCCGCCAAGATACCCTCGCTTGACGGCGTCAAGGCCAAGGCGGGCGATGCGGGAAAACCCGATGAACTCGCGCCCATGCTGGAAGGCGTCGATGCCGTCATCAGCGCGGTGCATTTCGATATCGACTGCGACACGCTGCTGACCTCGGTGCGCAATGCCGGTGTTGATCGGCTTTTGGTGATGGGCGGCGCGGCCAGCCTGCTGGGCCCCGACGGCGTGATGCTCTACGATTCGTCCACCTTTCCGGAGCAGATCAAGCCGATGGTGAAGCCCGCCATCACCTTCCTGGAGGAATTGCGCAAGGAGAAGGACATCGACTGGACCTTTTTCTCACCCGCGATGCTTATCTTCGAAGGCGAACGGCAGGGGCCCGCCAGCTTCCGCCTCGGCGGAGACGAACTGGTCACCGATGCCGATGGCAATTCCAAGATCAGCTACGCCGACTACGCTATCGCCATGGTCGACGAGCTGGAAGAGCACCGCCACATTCGGACGCGATTCACAGCGGCCTACTAGGCAAGAGCCCTAGAAATTGTCCTTCGCCTCGCGCAGGGCCGCAAAGGTCTCGTGCGGTGCATCGCCGCCCCAGCGGGCCTGCATGGCAGCATCGTCGGCGCGCAGGAACGGATTGGTTTCCAGTTCACGATCGAGCGGGAAGGGCACCGTCGGCTCACCCGCAGCCCGCTTCGCGTCTATCTCGTCAGCGTAGGCCCGAAGCGCCTCGTTATCGGGATCGGCGTGCAGCGCGAACCTGGCGTTGGCCTTGGTGTATTCGTGCGCGCAGTAGAGCGTGGTGTCGGCGGGCAGGCGCTTGATGCGCGAGAGGCTGTCCCAGAACTGCGGGGCGGTTCCTTCGAACATGCGTCCGCAGCCCAGCGCGAACACGCTGTCACCCACGAAGGCCATGCCGCTTTCCGGCAAGTGATAGGCGATGTGGCCCATGGTGTGCCCGCTCACGTCGATTACCCAGGCACTGTGCTCGCCCAGCTTCACGAAATCGCCATCGCGCACCGTTCGGTCTACGCCCGCGATTTTCTCGGCGTCCACCAGCGGGGCGATGATCGTGCAGCCCGTTGCCGCCTTGATCGCCTCGTTCCCGCCCGCATGGTCCGGGTGCCAGTGCGTGTTCCAGATCTGCGTGATCGTCCATCCCTTGGCCTTGGCCTCGCGCAGGTAGACCTCGGCATCGGGCGTATCGATGCAGGCGGTCTCGCCGCTGTCGGGATCGTGCAGCAGGAAGCCGTAATTGTCGGACAGGCAGGGGAACTGGTGAACTTTCAGCATGGATTTCTTATTGGCCTAACGCTTCACTACTTGAGGCCATGCATTCTACACGAGCCCCAGATGTAGGAAAGGCCCGCCCGGATCGCTCCGGACGGGCCTTTTCCAAATCCCCTTGCAGGGGAAGAAGAACTTAGTCGTTCTTCTTCAGGGCTTCGCCCAGGATGTCGCCCAGCGAGGCGCCGGAGTCGGCGGAGCCGAACTGTGCCACGGCTTCCTTCTCTTCGGCGATCTGGTGCGCCTTGATCGAGAAGTTCGGCTTCTTCGAACGGTCGAAGCCGGTGACCATGGCGTCCACCTTCTGGCCGGTCTGGAAGCGATCGGGACGCTGCTCGTCGCGGTCGCGGCCCAGGTCCGAACGCTTGATGAAGCCGGTCGCGCCATCGTCGCCAACCTGCACTTCGAGGCCGCCATCGCGGACTTCCAGCACGGTGACGGTAACGACTTCGCCGCGACGCAGCGAGCCGGCGCCGGCAGCGCCTTCAGCCGAGGGAGCACCCTTTTCGAGCTGCTTCATGCCGAGGCTGATGCGTTCCTTGTCGACGTCGACATCGAGAACCACGGCTTCGACTTCCTCGCCCTTGCGGTGCAGGGCCAGCGCGTCTTCACCCGAGATGCCCCAGGCGATGTCGGACATGTGAACCATGCCGTCCACGTCGCCGGGCAGGCCGATGAACAGGCCGAACTCGGTGGCGTTCTTGACTTCGCCGGTGACCTGGCTGCCGACCGGGTGCGCTTCGGCGAATTCTTCCCACGGATTGCGCTGGGCCTGCTTGAGGCCGAGCGAAATGCGACGCTTCTCGGAATCCACTTCCAGCACCATGACTTCCACTTCCTGCGAGGTGGAGACGATCTTGCCGGGGTGCACGTTCTTCTTGGTCCAGCTCATTTCGGAAACGTGGACCAGGCCTTCGATGCCCGGTTCCAGTTCCACGAACGCACCGTATTCGGTGATGTTGGTAACCTGGCCGGTGACCTTGGCACCAACCGGGTACTTGGCGCCGACGCCTTCCCACGGATCGCTTTCCAGCTGCTTCATGCCCAGCGAGATGCGCTGCGTATCGGCATTGATGCGGATGATCTGGACGGTTACGGTCTGGCCGATCTCGATCACTTCGCTGGGGTGGTTGACGCGCTTGTAGCTCATGTCGGTGACGTGCAGCAGTCCGTCGATACCGCCGAGGTCAACGAAGGCACCGTAGTCGGTGATGTTCTTCACGACACCGTCGGTGATCTGGCCTTCGGCCAGCTTGTCGATCAGTTCGCTGCGCTGTTCGGCGCGGGTTTCTTCCAGCACCGCACGACGCGAGACGACGATGTTGCCGCGGCGACGGTCCATCTTCAGGATCTGGAAGGGCTGCGGCACGTCCATCAGCGGGGTCACGTCACGCACGGGGCGGATGTCGACCTGCGAGCCGGGGAGGAAGGCCACGGCGCCGTCGAGATCGACGGTGAAGCCACCCTTCACGCGGCCGAAGATGCGGCCTTCGACGCGCTTGCCTTCGCCGAACTCGCTTTCCAGCTTGTCCCAGGCGGCTTCGCGGCGGGCGCGGTCGCGGCTCAGCATGGCTTCGCCGTCGGCGTTCTCGACGCGGTCGACGAAAACTTCGACTTCGCTGCCGACGCTCAGGCCGTGCTCGCCGTCGACGCGGCTGAATTCCTTGAGGTTGACGCGGCCTTCGCTCTTCAGGCCAACATCGATAACGGCCATGCCGTTTTCGATTGCGGTAACGGTGCCCTTGACCACGCGGCCTTCGAAGCCGCCCTCGGCGCCGCCGAGCTGTTCGTCAAGGAGAGCCGCGAAATCGTCGCGGCTGGGATTGGCAGAGGTTGCCATGTTTCTAGGTTCCTACTTCACGTTTTTTCCGGCCACCGGGTATGTCCCGGGGTCTTTTCTCCGCGCCTCGCGGGATTGCGAGAGACGGGCCAAAGGGCCGAACTGCCCATGCGGCCGGATGCCGGCACAGGCGCTCTTCGAATGGCATGAGGGCGGGCGGGAAAGCAGCTGGCAAAGGCGTCGTTGCGCCCCGGTGGAAAGCCGACCATGCTGGCAGTCACGCTCGCGGACATGTGATCCGTCCGTCGAACGAGCGCGCGCCTATGCGAAAACGCAGCATTTGGCAAGGCGAAAGCGACTCTGTGGGAGGGCTGGCAGGCGCTAACCTGGAACACATGGAACACTGTCCTGAAGCAGAAAACCGAGCCCGGCATTTCTGCGCGGTCCAGGGCTTCCGGCAAAGGTGGGCGCGGCGTGTCGTCATGGCCGATTTTGTGCCGCTCCAGTTTCGGTGTAGGACAGGCAAATGACGACTGAGAACGGCCTTGCATGGCAGCTCGCGAAGTATCGCGATTACCACCACGATCATCGCAACGTGCTGACCCACGTGATCGGAATCCCGCTGATCGTGCTTTCCATCACGACGCTGCTGGCCCCCTTGCAGCTTCCCATTCCCGGTGCCGCGGTTCCGCTTTCACTGGTCGCGGCCGTTCTGGCGGCGGGCTGGTATCTCAGCCTCGATCTGAAGCTGGGCCTGCTGATGACCGCGCTGCTGGCCATGTTCGTCATCGCCGGGGCGCAGATCGCGTCCGTTTCCACCGCCGCGTGGCTTGGCGGCGGGATCGCGATGTTCCTCGTCGGCTGGGTGTTCCAGCTTGTCGGGCACAAGTTCGAGGGGCGCAAACCGGCCTTCGTGGACGATCTGCGCAGCTTCCTGGTCGGGCCGCTGTTCGTGGTGGTGGAGGGGCTGTTCGCGCTTGGCCTGATGAAGGGCCTTCGCCGGCAGGTGGAAGGCTAGGCGCGCCTCACGGGCAGGGCTTCTGGCCGGTCGCTTCCAGCACGGCATCGATGGCGGCGGCGATGCTCGCGTCCTTGTCCAGTTCCGTGGTGTCGAGCACGTAGGCATCGTCGGGCAACACCAGCGGCGCGGCGGCGCGGTTCTTGTCACGCTCGTCGCGGCGGCGAAGGTCTTCCTCGATTTCCAGCAGCGTGTGGCTCTCGCCCCGGTCGCGCATTTCCTGCCAGCGGCGCTTTGCCCGTGCTTCCACGCTGGCGGTGACGAACAGCTTCACGTCCGCATTGGGGGCGATGACCGTGCCGATATCGCGCCCGTCCAGCACCGCGCCGCCGGGCTGGCCCGCAAAAGCCTGCTGCCGTTCCAGCAGCGCCTTGCGAACGCCTGGGTGGACGGAGACACGGCTGGCGAGGCCGCCCGTCGCCTCGCTGCGCAGTTCCGGATGGCCCAGCAGTTCGTCGGCAAAGCGCGTGGCGGCCAGCGCCTCTGCCGGATCGTCCGGGTCGCCATCGTAAAGCGAGACCTGGTAGCCCACCGCGCGGTAGAGCAGCCCTGTATCGAGATGCGGCAGCCCGAAGTGCTTGGCCAGCGCCTTGGCAATCGTGCCCTTGCCTGATGCGGTGGGTCCGTCGACGGCGATGATCATTTCGAGGCCTTCCCTGATCCGTAGCCGGGATAACGTCCCTGCGGCCATACGCTTGTTCCATCAGGGAACACCGCTTGTCCGTATTGTGCCGACACGTGATACGCGCCAAGATCGAATGCTCTGGCAAAAGTGGACGCGGCGGCGCGTGCCATATCCTGCGCGTCCCGGCGAAAACTCATCAGCAGCGAATTCGGGCGAAAAGTATATTCGCATGTCCGCAGGATACGAGCTTGCGTGGCATCATCGGGCAGCTTCACGTCGTCAGGCCCGTTGAATGGCGTGAACATCTCGCGCATGTGGCCATAGAATTGCACCAGTGCAGCAGATTTGGCGATGGAACTGGAGTGTCCGCTTGCTTCCGCATCGGCCATTTCCATTTCGTACCAGCTGCGAAAGCCGTCGTCCGTGCGGGGCGCTGCTGCCGGAACGAAGACCAGGAAGTCGAAGCTCATGCCTCGCGCGCTCCTTCTTCGGTGCGTCGGCGACCGCGCAGCGCCTTGGTGAGACCCCAGATGGCGATGGCGGCCCAGAAGCCTTCCAGCACGAGGCTGGGCCAGTTGGTATGCTTCAGCAGCGACACCGTGAGCAGCGCCGCGCCCATCAGGTTCGTGCCGTGCAGGATATAGGGGTTCGGTTTGTCGACCGCCGTCAGGTAGAAATAGGCACCGATGATGCAGGCCGTGCCGATGAAGCCGATGAAGGCGAAGACGTCGAGGTCGGGGCCCATGCGAAGATCAGATCACTCGTAACTGGCGAAGACGGACATGCCCGCATCGCCAAAGGCAATCACCTGGTAGGACTGGGTGCGGTCGCCCATTTCCATGCCGGGGGAGCCGATGGGCATTCCGGGCACGGCAAGGCCTCGCACGCCTTCGGGACGTTCGGCCAGCAGCCTCTCGATCTCGGCGGCGGGCACGTGGCCCTCGATCACGTAACCGTCGACGATCATGGTGTGGCAGGAACGCAGCTGTGCGGGCACGCCGTGCTCGTCCTTCACTGCGGCCATGTCGGTGCTCTGCGTCACGGCGACTTCGGTCTGCATGCCCTCGCGCACGTGATCGGCCCAGTGATCGCAGCACCCGCAGTTCGGGTCCTTGAACATGGTGTAGGTCGCGGCCTGTGCGGCGCTGGAGCAGGCGGCCAGCGCAAGCAGGGCAGGGGCGACGAAGCGGCGGAAGGATCGGTTGGTCATCGGCGTAGGTCTCCTGGTCGATGCAGCCTAGCTGGTGCCTGAGGCCGAGGCCAGCAAGGTCTCGAACGTGGGAAAGCTGGTGGCGATGGGCGAGGTGTCGTCAACCGCCACGCCTTCGCGGCTGGCGAGGCCCGCCACGGCCATAGACATGGCAATGCGGTGGTCGAGGTGGGTCGTGACTTCTGCGCCTTCGGGCGTTCCCGGCAGCGGATCGCCGCCGGTGCCGTGGATGACGAGGCCGTCCTCGCGCTCTTCCACCCGTGCGCCTGCCAGCGTCAGCGCGTTGGCCATGGCGGTGATGCGATCCGATTCCTTGACGCGAAGTTCCTCGAGGCCGGAAGTCGTGGTGGTGCCCTGCGCCAGCGCGGCGGCGACGAACAGCACGGGAAACTCGTCGACCATCGCGGGCACGACTGCGGGATCGATCTCGACGCCGCTCAGCGCGGAATGGCGCACGCGCAGGTCCGCCACCGGCTCCCCGCCGACTTCGCGCCGGTCCAGCTCGTCGATCAGGCCGCCCATGTCGCGCAGCACGTCGAACAGCGCGGCTCGCGTGGGGTTGAGCCCGACGTTCTCGATCACGAGGTCGCTGCTGGGCACCAGCAGGGCGGCAACGGCGAAGAAGGCGGCGGACGACGGATCGCCCGGCACGACAATGTCCTGCGGCTTCAGGTCAGCTTCGCCGTGGATCGAAATTACGCGTTCCGGACCATTGGCGCCGTTCTCCTCGCCCACTTCCAGCGAGGCACCGAAGCCGCGCAGCATCCGTTCGGAATGGTCGCGGGTGGGTACCGGCTCGATCACCGTGGTGGTGCCCGCGGTGTTGAGGCCCGCCAGCAGCACGGCGCTTTTCACCTGTGCGGATGCGACGGGCAGGCGATAGGTGATCGGCACGGCAGGCGAGATACCGCGCAGCATCAGCGGCAGGCGGCCTCCGGGGCTGGCCTCGAACGATGCGCCCATCTGCGAGAGCGGGTCTATCACCCGTCCCATCGGCCGCTTCGACAGGCTGGCGTCGCCCGTAAACATCGCGGTAATCGGATGGCTGGCGACAAGGCCCATCAGCAGCCGCGTGCTGGTGCCCGAATTGCCCATGTCGAGCGCCTGCTGCGGCTGCAAGAGCGATCCCACGCCCACGCCGTTGATCCGCCAGGTGCCGTCTTCCCCGCGCTCCACCTTCGCGCCCATCGCCCGCATGGCGGCAGCGGTGGCCAGCACGTCCTCGCCTTCAAGCAGGCCGGTGACGCGGGTTTCGCCCACGGCCAGCGCGCCCAGCATGATGGAGCGGTGGCTGATGGACTTGTCGCCCGGCACGCGGATGCGACCGGTCAGTGCGCCGAGGCCGGAAAACCGTTTGGGCGAGGGCGGGTTGGAATGACTCAAGGTACTGCCTATCTCATCGTCTGTCGGCGCGGTGCTTTGACAGCGGCTTGGCCCTATGGCAAGGCGCGCCCGCTCGCGATTCAGGGGCTACTCCGAAACGCAAAGAACGCTATTCCCCGGTCCTCCCGATCATGGGCGGGCCGGATGAGACAAGGATTTACTTATGGCGAAGGCAGAATGGGGCACCAAGCGCACCTGCCCCAAATGCGGTGAACGCTTCTACGACCTGGGCAAGGAAGACCCGGTCACCTGCATCGAATGCGGCAACGAGTGGACGCCCGAACCCGTGCTGAAGACGAAGCAGCCGATCCCGTTCGAGGAAGAGAAGAAGGACGAGAAGAAGGATTCCGATTCGGATCTCGCCGATGACGATCTGGATGATATCGACGACGACGACGATTCGCCCGACAACGACGTAGACCTTGGCGGCGACGACGATCTCGGCGTCGACACCGGCGACGACGAGAAGGAAGAAGATTCCTGATTTTTCGATCTGCGCCCGTCCGGTGGGGCGGGCGCAGATGGAAAAAAGCCCTTGCGAAAGGAATACTCCTCTCATAAAGGGCCACCTCCCGACGCCGATGGGCTTCCACTGGCATAGGGAAACGGCATCTGGTAAGATGCTTCATATCGATGGTTAAGGGGCCTTAGCTCAGCTGGGAGAGCGCAACACTGGCAGTGTTGAGGTCAGCGGTTCGATCCCGCTAGGCTCCACCATCGAAGCATTTGATACGCACTTCGCGATACGCGCAGTGTTCTGATTTAGCGGGCCGCCATTCATTTTTGGGGCTCACGCTGGCCGACGAGTTTTCGTCCGCCGGCGTTTTTCGCGTTTGGCGGGCATCCGCCGCACAGGAGTTTTAGTAGCGCATGTTCGATACGCTGTCCGATCGCTTGAACAATGTCTTCGACCGCCTGCGTGGTCGCGGGGCACTGGCCGAGCAGGACGTGCGCGATGCCATGCGCGAAGTGCGGGTTGCCCTGCTGGAAGCCGACGTGGCTTTGCCCGTTGCGCGCGATTTCATTGCCCGCGTCACCGAACGCGCCGTCGGCCAGGAAGTGCTGAAGTCGGTCACGCCCGGCCAGCAGGTCATCAAGATCGTCAACGACGAACTGATCGCCATGCTCGGCGGCGAGGATGCGGGCGCGGGCGAAGCTCCGCCGCTCAACCTCGACGTTCGCCCGCCTGCCGTGGTGATGATGGTCGGCCTGCAAGGCTCGGGCAAGACCACCAGCACCGCCAAGATCGCCAAGCTGCTGAAGGAAAAGCAGGGCAAGAAGGCCATGATGGCCTCGCTCGACGTCAACCGTCCGGCGGCGCAGGAACAGCTGGCCGTGCTGGGCGAACAGGCCGGTGTCGCCACCCTGCCAATCGTGCCCGGCCAGCAGCCTGTCGATATCGCCAAGCGCGCGCTGGAAAGCGCGAAGCTGCAGAACGTCGATGTCCTGCTGCTCGATACTGCGGGTCGCCTGCACGTCGACGAAGCGCTGATGGCCGAGATGAAGGCCGTCGCCGGTGTCTCGACGCCTGCCGAAGTGCTGCTGGTGGTCGATTCGCTGACGGGTCAGGACGCGGTGAACGTCGCGCAGAGCTTTACCGACGAGGTTCCGCTCACCGGGGTCGTCCTCACCCGCATGGACGGCGATGCGCGTGGCGGTGCCGCGCTCTCGATGCGCGCCGTCACCGGCAAGCCGATCAAGTTCGCGGGCACCGGCGAGAAGCTGGACGCGATCGAGCGTTTCCACCCGGCGCGCGTGGCCGACCGTATTCTCGGCATGGGCGATGTCGTATCGCTGGTTGAGAAAGCGGCGGAAACGATCAAGGCCGAGGAGGCCGAGGAACTCGCCAACCGCATGATGAAGGGCAAGTTCGACCTGAACGACCTTCGCAAGCAGTTGCAGCAGATGCAGAATATGGGCGGCCTCGGAATGCTGGCGGGCATGATGCCGGGCATGAAGAAGGCCAAGCAGGCCATGGCCGGCGCCAACATGGACGACAAGGTGCTGGTGCACATGGATGCCATCATCGGCTCCATGACGGCCAAGGAACGGGCGAACCCCGCGCTGCTGAACGCCAAGCGCAAGAAGCGCGTTGCTGCGGGCAGCGGCACCTCGGTGCAGGAGGTCAACAAGATCCTCAAGATGCACCAGGAAATGGGCCGTGCCATGAAGCAGATCCGCAAGATGGGCGGCATGAAGGGTCTTGCTGCCATGTTCGGCATGGGCGGTGGCGGCGCAGGCGGTGCGCCCAGCGGCGCGCCCGGCCTTCCCGGTGGCGGAATGCCCGGACTTCCGGGTGGCCAGTTGCCCCCGGAAATGCAGGATTTTCTCAAGAAGAAATAAGATTATTCAAAGATTTGAGTTGGAAAGGTAAGTTTTAATGGCAATTTCTCTTCGTCTCGCCCGTGGTGGCGCCAAGAAGCGTCCGTACTACCGCATCGTGGCTGCCGACAGCCGCCGTGCGCGTGACGGCAAGTATCTGGAGCAGCTGGGCACCTACAACCCGATGCTGCCCAAGGATTCCGAAGATCGCGTGAAGCTGATTGAGGACCGCGTGCGCTACTGGCTGAGCGTTGGCGCCCAGCCGAGCGACCGCGTGCACCGTTTCCTCGATGCCGCCGGCATCCTGGAACGCGCTCCGAAGAACAACCCCAAGAAGGGTGAACCGGGCGAAGCCGCCAAGGAACGCGCCGAGGAAAAGGCCGCCAAGGCTGCCGAGGCCGAGGAAGCCAAGAAGGCTGCCGAGGAAGAAGCCAAGGCTGCTCCGGCTGAAGAAGAAGCACCCGCTGAAGAAGCACCCGCTGAAGAAGCCGCTGCTGAAGAAGCTCCCGCCGAGGAAGCTGCCGAAGAAGAGAAGTCGGAAGGCTGATCTTGTCCGGATCCCGTCCCGTCACGCTTGCTGCTGTCACCGGTGCGCACGGCGTGACGGGCGAGGTCCGCCTGAAACTGTTCGGCGACGGGTTTGCCTCGCTGAAAGGGCACAAGTCGTTCAACGCTTCCGGTTCGGGGGCGACCCTGACCCTGAAAAAGGTTCGCGACGACAACAAGGGCGGCGCCATCGCGCGCTTCGCCGAAATCGAGAACCGCACCGCCGCCGAGAACCTTCGCGGCACCACGCTCACTGTCCCGCGCGAAACGCTCCCTCCACTGGAGGAAGGCGAGTACTACCACACCGACCTGATCGGCCTTGCCGCCGTGTCGACCAGCGGCAGCGCGTTGGGAGAGGTGATCGACGTGCAGAACTTCGGCGCGGGCGACGTGATCGAAATTCGCCGCCAAAACGGCAAAACTTTCATGGTGCCCATGCGCGTCGAAGCCGTGCCCGGCTGGGACGACGAAACTCTCACCGTCACGGACGATTTCGCCGATATTTAGGCGCGCCCTTGCCTCAGGCGTCTTATCACGCTAATACACCTGCCGGGACGCAAGCTGGAGGGATCGAACATCATGTGGCTCTTGTGGGTACTGCTCACCATTTTCCTGATCGCGGGTATGTCTGCCGGACTGGCGCTGGGTATGCACCTGCTGTTTCCGCGCATGGCGGAACGGGCCCGCATCATCTGGGCCGCGGGTCTCGCCGCATTCCTTCCAATGAGCCTCGCTTTCGGCGGTTTCTTCCTTGAAGCGAACGTTGCCGAGGATGAATTCCTGCTCAGCGTCGTGGCGCTGGTGTTGCTGACCTTCGTGATCCTCTCCGTCTGCTGCCTGCCGCCTGCATGGTATGCCACCACGCGCCTGGGGCGCGGCAAGGAGACGGTGCCGGAGATCGAGAACGACGCGCCCGAACTGATCGAGGGCTGATCGGAAACATCCGCGCGTCCGCCACGTTGCAGTGGCATGAGACACTGGATATCCGTTTCCGCCGCCGCTCTCATCGCCGCCTGTTCGGACGCACCGGGCGATGACAGTGCGCCAACGCCCGCCATCGAAAGCGATCCCATCGCCGCCGCCCCCTCGGCGCAGGCGGGCACGCTCGCGCTCGAGGGACGGCTGGAGCAGGGCACCGAATGCATGGTGCTCGTTACCCCGGATGGCGAGCGCTGGGCGATCTCGGGAGAGGCCGACAACGTGACCATTGGCGATTACGTGGAAGTCTTCGGCGAACAGGCCGAGGCCAGCTTCTGCATGGAAGGGCAGGGCACTATCATCCCCAGCAGCATCGACACGATGCAGCCCCCGGCGAGGGACCGCGATCCCGCACGAGCAGGCGGCATCGCGCTCACCCGCGCCTATGTGACCGGAAGCTGGGTCGCCAAAGGCGTCGATGCCGATTGCGACCGGCCCGATTTCCAGATCACCGCGGGCCAGGGCGACAGGCTGGTGATCGAGACCAGCGTCAACGGCACCCCCGAAACGGGCCGCGTCGCGCTGGGCAATTACCCGGTGATCGACTGGGACGACCCGCTGCCCGACATGCCGCTGGAAAGCCGCGGCCCCGATAGCCTCGCCGTGCTGCGCCCCGCCACAGATGCGCGCTACGACCCTGTCGACGTGGGCGGCGCGACGATCGCGGGCGACGGCGTGGAATTCGTGAAATGCGCCTGAGGCGCTTCCGCTGTGCGAGGCTGATTGCGCAAAGGGGCAATCCTGCCTAACGCTGGCGGCATGACCGACCAGTTCCTGATCTTCTTCGCCGTGGTGCTCGTGCCGTTCCCCATCGGCTTCGTGCTGGCCCATTACCGTCCCGAAAGCCGCAGCCTGAAGAACGCCGCGCTCGCCGCGCTGCCCGTCAGCCTGCCGTGCTTCGCCTATGCGCTGTGGATCACGTTCACGAACGACATGACCTGCCCGACCAAGGAGCCGTGCGAGAACATGGCGGTGCTGTGGGCGATGGCCTTCTACGTGATTGGCGTGCTGACTGCCGTGACGGGGTTCGGCGTGGGCCTGCTGGGCGATGCCTATGCGCGCAACCGGGCGAAGAACAGGTCGGAATGACCTTCGCCGCCACCATCCTCACCCTCTACCCGGAGATGTTTCCCGGCCCGCTCGGCCTGTCGCTGGCGGGGCGGGCGATGGAGCGGGGGGACTGGTCTTGCCAGACCGTGCAGATCCGCGATTTCGCGACCGACAAGCACCGCACGGTGGACGATACGCCCGCTGGAGGCGGAGCGGGAATGGTGCTGAAGCCCGACGTGCTGGCAAGCGCGCTCGATAGCGTGGCGGACAGCCGCCCGGTCCTCGCCATGACGCCGCGCGGGAAGCCCATCACGCAGGCGCGCATCCGGGAGATCGCGGCGGGGCCGGGCGTCACCTTCGTGTGCGGCCGGTTCGAGGGGTTCGACGAGCGTTTCTTCGAGGCGCGGCCGCAGGTCGAACAGGTGAGCCTTGCCGACATCGTCCTCTCCGGCGGAGAACCCGCCGCGCTTGCCATACTCGACGCTTGCATTCGGCTGCTTCCGGGGGTAATGGGCGCGGCTTCTAGCGGGCATGAGGAATCGTTCGAGGACGGTTTGCTCGAATACCCGCAGTATACCCGACCTCAGGAATGGGAAGGGCGCACGATCCCTGAAGTGCTGCGATCGGGGGATCATGCGAAGATCGCTGCTTGGCGCAAGGCAAGAAGCGAACACGATACACGGTTACGCAGGCCGGACCTTTGGGAGCGCCGCGGTGGTGCTCCGGGCCAGTCTGCCTCTGATGCGCAGCATGAAAACTAGAAGGAACGACCAATGGGTCTGATCCAGGAACTTGAGGCCGAAGCAATCCAGGGCCTCACCGAAGGCAAGGAAATCCCCGATTTCCGCGCCGGTGATACGGTTCGCGTCGGTGTGCGCGTTGTCGAAGGCCAGCGCACGCGTGTGCAGAACTTCGAAGGCGTCGTGATCGCGCGCTCGAACCGCTCCATCAATTCGAATTTCACCGTTCGCAAGATCAGCTTCGGCGAAGGCGTGGAACGCGTGTTCCCGCTGTACTCGCCCAACATCGACAGCATCACCGTGGTCCGCCGCGGCATCGTGCGTCGTGCCAAGCTGTACTACCTGCGCGGCCGCACCGGCAAGCGCGCACGTATCGCCGAACGTCGCGAGAACCAGCCGAAGTAAGCTTCGCAGCGAAATCTCGCACCGCAAACGAGAAGGGGCGGCTTCCCAGAAGGTGGAAGCCGCCCCTTTGTCGTTCTTGCGACAATCGATCTAACCAGGATCGACCTGGTGACTGAAGGCCAGGGTTTTCCGTGTCACCTTGCACAGAATTGAAGGTGAACGGTTAACACGGAGTTACCGAACACGGTTAGCAGCGAGTTAACCATGAACCGTTGAGAGGGGCGGCGCTTGCCATCGCGCCCTGCCGGTGCTTCACCCCCGCACATGAGTGGCAGCAAGCTCAGCACCAACGCGGCCTTTGCCATGGCCGTTGGCGGGATGATCGGCGGCGGCATCTTCGCCACGATGGGCGTCGTTATCTCGGTGGCGGGCAAGTGGGCGTGGGCCAGCTTCCTGATCGGCGGGCTGATCGCTCTGGCCACGGCCCATTCCTACGGCTGCCTGACCCGGCAACTGGACAAGGCCGGCGGGGCTTTCGCCTACCTGCGCGACCTTGGGCACGACAAGGTGGCGCGCGTTGTCGCCTGGGCACTGATGCTGGGGTACACACTGACGGTATCGGTCTACGGTTACACCTTCGGGGCCTACCTTGCCCATGCCGTGGGCGGGCCGGGCTGGTTGCCGCAGGCTGCCGCTATTGCCTCCATCGCCATTCTCGCGGGCGTGAACCTGATGGGGGCGGGCGAGAGCAGCATGGTGGAAATCGTGGTGGTGTGGGGCAAGCTCGCCATCCTCGTGGTGCTGGCCGCCATCGGCCTGTCGCAGTGGGACGCGGGCCAGCTTGTCGCCAGCGAAAGCACCGGCTCCGGCATCAGCGGCGCGATCATCGGCGCGGCAACCGTGTTCATGGCCTACGAAGGCTTCCAGTTGCTCGCCTACGACTATGACGAAATGGAAGACGGCAAGGCCATCGGCAAGGTGATGTCCGTGGCCATCCTCGTCACCATCGCGGTCTACATAGTGGTGGTGCTCGGCACCGCGATGCTGGTGGGCGGCGATGCCATCGTGGAGCGGCAGGAAATCGCCTTGGCGGAGGCGGGACGCGCCGCGGCGGGCACCGCGGGATTGATTGCCGTCACGATCGCCGCGGTATTCTCCACCGCGTCCGCGATCAACGCCACCATCTTCGCTACGGCGCGGCTGGGAAGGGAAGCGGCCGACGAGGAGGAAATGCCCGCCATCTTCGGCAAGACCGACAGCGAGGGCGTTCCTTACGCCGGAATCCTTGTCATCGCCATTGCCGCCAGCGCCATGGCCTTTTTCGGCGCGCTGGACCAGCTGGTGCAGGGGGCAAGTTTCGTTTTCCTGGCGGTGTTCGCCACTGTCAACTTCATCGCCTATATCCGCAATGTCGCGCATCGCGGCGTAGCCATTGCGGGCTGCCTCGGCGCGCTGGCGGCGATCGTCCTGCTGGCCCTGCATCTCGCCGGTATCGTATGAAACCGCAATTACGGTTGCATGTGCGAAAAGGCACGCTAGCTAGCGCGCGTCAATCAATGGAAGTGAGTTTGAAATGGGTTATCGTGTTGCCGTAGTCGGTGCGACGGGAAATGTCGGGCGCGAGATGCTCGCCATCCTGGCTGAGCGTGAGTTTCCGATGGACGAGGTGTCCGCAGTCGCCTCCGGACGGTCGACCGGCACCGAGATCGAGATCGGCGACACCGGCAAGATGCTGAAATGCAAGAACCTCGAGCATTTCGATTTTTCCGGCTGGGACATCGCGCTGTTCGCCTGCGGTAGCGAGGCGACCAAGACCTATGCTCCCAAGGCCGCGGCAGCGGGCTGCGTGGTGATCGACAACAGCTCGCTCTACCGCATGGATCCTGACGTTCCGCTGATCGTGCCCGAGGTGAACCCCGACGCCATCGACGGCTATACGAAGAAGAACATCATCGCGAACCCCAACTGCTCCACCGCGCAGATGGTGGTGGCGCTGAAGCCGCTGCACGATGCCGCCACGATCAAGCGCGTGATCGTCTCCACCTACCAGTCGGTTTCCGGCGCAGGGAAGCAGGGCATGGACGAGCTGTTCGAACAGAGCCGCGCCATATTCGTGGGCGACCAAGTGGAGCCGCGCAAGTTCACCAAGCAGATCGCTTTCAACGTCATCCCGCACATCGACACCTTCATGGACGACGGCTCCACCAAGGAAGAGTGGAAGATGGTGGTGGAGACCAAGAAGATCCTCGACCCCAAGGTAAAGGTGACGGCCACCTGCGTGCGCGTGCCCGTGTTCGTGGGCCACTCCGAAGCGATCAACCTGGAGTTCGAGAAGGAAATCTCTGCCACCGAAGCGCAGGACATCCTGCGCGAGGCGCCGGGCATCATGCTGGTCGACAAGCGCGAGGACGGCGGATACGTCACCCCGGTGGAAAGCGCCGGCGACAGCGCCACCTACATCAGCCGCGTGCGCGAGGATTCCACCGTCGATAACGGCCTCGTCCTGTGGTGCGTCAGCGACAACTTGCGTAAGGGTGCGGCATTGAACGCCGTGCAGATCGCCGAGCTTCTCGGCCGTCGCCATCTGAAGAAAGGATAATCGCCATGCGCCGCCTTGCCCTGATCGCCCTTCCATTGTTCCTCGCCGCCTGCGGCGATACACCGGAGGGCGAAGGCCAGGCGGGCGCCGGGCAGGGCGCGATAGAGCCGGTCCCCGATGCGACGCTGGAGTTGCAGGGCACCGGTATCGTGATCCCCGCACAGGCCGGGTTCGAGGAACTGGCCGTGCCGTTCGGCTCCGCCCGCGCGCCGACCGAGGCGACACTCGCCAATCTCGTCGGCAGCGCCATCGACGAGAGCGACCAGCCCAACGACTGCGGCCTCACTTTCACCAGTTACGAGGGCCTGAGCCTCAATTTTCGTGACGGCCAGTTCGTCGGCTACACGGCGGAAGCACCCTACGTGCCGGAAACCACACGCGGCGAAATGCTGGCGGGTGAAAGCGTCACGCTGGTGGAAGACAGCACGATTGGCGAGGAATTCGTGATCGCCGCGGAAGCCGGGCCGGAGATTGCCGGCCTGTTCTCCGGCGAAGGCGAGAATGCCGCCGTGCAGATGCTGTGGGCGGGCGAGAACTGCATCGCACGATGAACGACATTCGCCGCGAAACCATCGCCGCGCCTGACGGCACCTCCATCGTTGTCCACTGCCTGGGCGAGGGCCGCCCGGTCCTCATGTTTCACGGCCTGTTTTCCAGCGCCGAGATGAACTGGGTGAAGTTCGGCCATGCCGCACTGCTGGCCGACAACGGCTTCGAATGCATCATGCCAGACTGGCGCGTGCACGGCGAGAGCGACGGCCCGACCGACGCCGCGCTGTATTCGCCCGGCGTGCTGGTGCGCGACGCGCTGCATATCGTGGAGACGCTGGGGCTGGAAGACTACGACCTCGTGGGCTTCTCTCTTGGCGCGCGCACGGCCACCAGCGCGGTGATCGCGGGGCTGAAACCGCGCAGGCTGGTGCTGGGCGGCATGGGGATCGAGGGGCTATCCAACTGGCAGGCCCGCAGCGCCTTCTTCGTCGACATGATCGACCGCTTCGACACCATCGAGCGTGGCGATCCGGCGTTCATGGCGAAAAGCTTTATGAAAGGGCAGGGCATCGATCCCGTCGCCGCGCGCCTCCTGCTGACCAAGGGCGTGGAGGATATCGCGAGGGAGGACCTCGCCAGGATCACCATGCCCACGCTGGTGCTGATTGGGGACGAGGACCGCGACAACGGTTCGCCCGAGAAGCTGTGCGATGCCTTGCCCGATGCGACCATGGCGGTCGTGCCGGGTAATCACATGGGTAGCGTGACGAAGAAGGAAATGGGCCGCGCCATCCTCGACTTCCTTTCGTAGCACGCCCTGCTAGGCTTGGGGCCGGGACACGACACCGGGGATCCAGCACCATGCGCCTGCCAATCGCCATTACCGCAGCATTCGCGCTGTGCGCCTGTAGCGCCACGACCGGGGCACAGGCCCCTGCCGCGCCTTCCGATACCAGCACCGGCACGCTGTTCGTCGCCAACAAGCGCGGGGCCAGTCTTTCGCGCATCGACCTTGCCAGTGGCGAGGAAACGCACCGGACGCAGACATGCGAGAACCCGCACGAATTGACCGTGTCGCCCGACGAGGCGCACGTAATGGTCGCCTGCTATTCTGGCACTTCGGTAGAGGTCTATGCGACGCGCGAACTCGCCGCCGTCAGCGAGATAGAACTGGACGAGAACGCCCGCGTCCATGCCGCGATCTGGCTGGACGACGGACGCGTGGTGGCAGGCGGGGAAGGGCGCGGGTCGCTGTTCGTGATTGAGGGCGCCGCTACGGGCAAGCCGGTCGTGACGGAAATCGGCGGCGGCGGGCCGGGCGCGCACCTCGTTGTGGTGGACGCGGCTGGCGAAACGGCATGGGGCACGATCATCCCCGAAGGCGCTGTCGTAAAGTACGACCTCACCAGCATGGAGGAAACCGGGCGGCGGGCGGTCGGCAATGCCATAGAGGCCATCGCGCTTTCGCCGGATGGCGCGGACCTGTGGGTCTCCTCCAACGAGGACAATGTCGCCTACCGTCTCGATCCCGACACGCTTGAAATCCGCGCCGAAGTGCCGACGGGCGAAGTACCCATTCGCCTTGCCATGCACCCTTCCGGCGATTTCGTGGTCAGCAGCAACTTCGGCAGCGGCGACCTGACTGTGATCGACACCGCGACGGGCGAGGCCGTGCGCACCATTCCCGTATCCGGCAGCAGTGATGCGGTGCAGGTGACGCTGGTGTTCAGCGAGGACGGTGAGCGGCTCTACGCCGCCGAAACCGCGACGGACACCATTGCCGAGATCGACTTCGCCAGTGGCGAGGTGTTGCGCCGCCTGCCCACCGGGCCAGGCGGCGACGGGCTGGCGGTGATCGATTGACGGCAGCGGCAGGCAAGCGCGTCCTGCTGTTCGGCGCCAGCGGCACCATCGGCCATGCCGTTGCCCTTGCGCTGCTTGACGACGGGCACGCGGTCACCTGTTTCCTGCGCCCCGAGCGCACGGCCGACGCGCAGACCGGGGGCCTGGGGCGGGCAGGCGCCGTGTGCAGGTTCGGCGACGTTACCGATCCCGCCTCCATCATGCGCGATGCCTTTGCCGGGGAGCCGTTCGACGCGGTCGTCTCCTGCCTCGCCTCGCGCAACGGTGTGCCCGCCGATGCGAGAGCCATCGACTACCAGGCCAATTCTGACATCCTGCAAGCGGCAAGGGCGAACGTGGTGCCGCAGATGGTGCTGCTCTCGGCCATTTGCGTGCAGAAGCCGCGCCTTGCCTTCCAGCACGCCAAGCTGGCCTTCGAGGCCGAATTGCGGGCATCGGGCCTGGCATGGTCCATCGTGCGCCCCACGGCCTTCTTCAAGTCGCTGTCCGGGCAGGTGGAGCGGGTGAGGGCGGGAAAGCCGTTCATGCTCTTCGGCGACGGCGAGCTGACGCGGGGCAAGCCGATTTCGGACAGGGACTGCGCCCGCTTCATCAGCGCTTGCCTCACCGATCCGGCGCTGCAGGGCCGCATCCTGCCCATCGGCGGACCGGGACCGGCGATCACCCCGCGCGAGCAGGGGGAGATGCTGTTCCGCCTGCTGGGGGAGCCTCCGCGCTTCCGGCACGTGCCGCTGAAGGCGATGGACGGCATCGTTGCCATGCTCGATTCCGCCGCGCGTTTTTCTAGGCGCGCTGCCGAGAAGGCCGAATATGCCCGGATCGGGCGATATTATGCGAGCGAGTCCATGGTGGTCCTCAACCCGCTGACCGGGAAATACGATGCCGATGCCACACCGGAATTCGGCGAGGACACGCTGGAATCGCATTACCGCGAATTGATCGCCGGCGCCGACTGATACGGCCCGCACTAAAAAGGGGCGCTGCCATCGCTGGCAACGCCCCTGATTTCGTCAGCCGCGAAAGGCTCAGGCGTTCTCTTCGCCTTCTTCGCTGTCGCCTTCTTCGGCAGCAGCGTCTTCGGCGAGAACTTCGGCACCTTCTTCGGCGCTGGGCAGGTCGCCCAGTTCACGATCGGGGTCGAGCTCTTCCTGGAAGCCTTCACCCGCGATGGCGGCGGCTTCTTCTTCGGCAGCCTGCTTGAGGATGTCGACGCCCTGGCTCTGCAGCTCGGCTTCGTCTTCCGAACGTGCCACGTTGGCCTTGATCGTCACCTCGACTTCGGGGTGCAGGCGGATGGTCACGTCAAACATGCCGATGGTCTTGATGGGCGCGCCCATGATGACCTGCTTCTTGTCGATGTCGTGGCCCTTGTCGGCAAGGCCGGCAGCCACGTCACGCACGTTGACCGAGCCATAGAGCTGGCCGGCGTTGGAAGCGGCACGGATCAGGACGATCTCGGTGCCTTCGACCTTGGTGCCCTGCTTTTCGGCGTCGGTACGACGTTCGGCGTTCTCGGCTTCCAGCTTCTCGCGGTTGGCTTCGAAGACCTTCTTGTTCGCCTCGTTGGCGCGAAGGGCCTTCTTCTGCGGCAGCAGGAAGTTGCGGGCGTAGCCGTCCTTCACGGTGACGATGTCACCGATCTGGCCCAGGCCGCCAACGCGTTCGAGGAGGATGATATCCATGTGTCTTGCTCCTCTTACTTCACGATGTAGGGCAGCAGGCCCAGGTGGCGGGCGCGCTTGATGGCCTTGGCCAGTTCACGCTGCTTCTTGGCAGAAACGGCGGTGATGCGGCTGGGCACGATCTTGCCACGCTCGGACATGAAGCCCTGAAGGAGGCGCACGTCCTTGTAATCGATTGCGGGGGCGTCCTTGGCCGCGAACGGGCAGGACTTGCGACGACGGTAGAACGGACGGGCCATCAGTTGCGCTCCTCACGGTCGGACCGCTTCTTCTTGTCGCGGTCGTTCTTGCGCATCATGACGGACGGGCCGTCTTCGTGATCTTCCACGGCGATCGTCAGCCAGCGGATGATGTCTTCGTTGATGCGGTTCTGGCGCTCCAGCTCGGCCACCAGAGAGCCGGGGCCCTCGATGTTGAGCATGACGAAATGCGCCTTGCGGTTGCGGTCAATCTTGTAGGCGAGGGACTTGAGGCCCCAGGTCTCGGTCTTCACGACCTTGCCGTCGTTGGCTTCCACGATTTCGGTGGCACCAGCGGCAAGCGCGTCTACCTGAGCCTGGCTCAGATCCTGACGCGCGAGGAAAACATGCTCGTAACGAGCCATGCGCGCTTCCTTTCACTTCCTGCCGATCGCTGACATTGGCACGGCGAATTCCGCGCGCGTCCCTCCGGCTTTCTTGGTTTTCCGCATGTGGGCCATTTATGCCCCGATTCAGCGGAAGGCGCGCACATAGCGGGATTGGCGGATATTGCAAGGGCGGTTACGGTCCTTGGCAAGAGGAGGGATTCGTCCAATGCGTTTGATACTGGCCGCCGTTGCAGCCGCCATTGCCACACCTGCTATTGCCATAACGGCCGCCGCGCAGGAAGCCCCTGCGCCGCCGGAACCGGGGCTGGAACTGCTCTACCGCTCCGTCGTCACGCTGGGCGAAGTGATCCCGGTGGGCGAGACGCCGCGCGGCATGCGCCGGATCATTCCTATCACCGGCGGCACTTTCGAAGGGCCGGACATGCGCGGCGAGATCCTGCCGATGGGCTGGGACTGGCAGCTCGACCGCTCCGACGGGTGCAGCGACATCGTGGCGGACTATTTCCTGCGCACGGACGACGGTGTCATCATCAACGTGGTGAACACCGGAACGCTGTGCATGCCCGTGCCCGGAGAAGCGCCGCCGCCACCTGTGCGGACCAGTCCTGCGTTCGAGGCGCCGCTGGGTGAGTACCAGTGGCTGACCCGCGGGGCTTTCGTGGGGACACTCGGCTTCGACCCTGCGGTGAGCGAGCCGCACGTCGTCATCACCGTCTATCGGGCCAATTGAGAATTCATTAGGGCGTTCTGGGGGGCGGATAGAAATGCGCTCCCGAACGTAGATGCCCATCCGAACTGTAAAGGAAATTCCATGCCCGGTGGCCTCGTAGCCCTGCTCGACGACGTATCCATCATCGCCCGCACGGCTTCCGCCAGCGTCGACGATATCGCCGCAGCCGCCGGGCGCGCCGGGTCCAAGACGGCAGGCGTGGTGATCGACGATGCGGCGGTGACGCCGAGCTACGTCACTGGCCTTTCGCCCGCCCGCGAATTGCCGATCATCTGGAACATCACCAAGGGCAGCCTGAAGAACAAGCTGCTGATCCTGCTGCCGGGCGCATTGTTGCTAAGCGAGTTCCTGCCGCAGGCCATCGTTTTCATCCTGATGCTGGGCGGCGCCTACCTCTCCTATGAGGGGGCGGAAAAGGTGATCGAGAAACTGGGCGGCGAGAAGCACGGCAAGACCGTGGACGATGAGATCGACGATCCCGTCGCTTTCGAGAAGCAGCGCACATCGGGCGCGATCCGCACCGATCTGATCCTGTCTGCCGAAATCATGGCGATCACGCTGAACGAAGTGGCAGCGGAAGACCTCCTCACCCGCGCGGGCGTGCTGGCCATCGTCGGTGTCGCGGTGACCGTTGCTGTCTACGGCGCGGTAGCGCTGATCGTGAAGATGGACGATGTGGGCCTGCATCTTTGCAAGGAAGGGCTGACCGATGCCGGAAAGCGGTTCGGTCGTTTCCTGCTGAAAGCCATGCCCAAGCTGTTAGTGGCGCTATCCTTTATCGGCACCATTGCCATGCTCTGGGTCGGTGGGGGCATCATCCTCCATGGCCTCGCGGAAATCGGCATTTCCGGGCCGGAGCACTGGGTGGAGGGCATAGAGCACGGCGTCTCCGCCATCGCGGGCGGCCTGTTCGGCTGGCTCACCTTCGCCGGGCTATCCGCGCTGACCGGCCTCGCGCTGGGCGGGGTGATCGTGTTCATCCTGCACAAGGTGCTGGGCCTCGGTCACGAGACCGGGGCAGGGCACTAGGCGCTAAGCTGCGCTGCGCCGCTGGCGGCGCTCGGCCTGCAGCCACGCGTCTTCGGTCGGCCAGTTGCGACCGTCCTCGGCCTCCACACGGCCATCGGGGTGGATGATGACCCAGCCATCCTCGTCGACCGCGCGCGGATCGAGCACGAGCGGGGTGAGGCGGCGGTCCTGCGCGATCTGCCAGCCGATCACGTTGCATTTCACCAGGTCCACCTGGTTATCGTCGAAATAGGCGTGGACCATGTAGGTGCCGGGCGCCGCATCCAGCATCCCCACACCGCTCTGGCGGTAACTCTTCTGCATGATTACAGGCCCTTGCCTCTCGTTCGACTGCGATACGAGAGCGCATTATGGCTCACAATCGTTGCAAAAGGCTTTCAGGTAAGATCGTGGCCGCAATAGCCGCACGAGCGCGGCGGACGGTCGGGACGAATTGCGAAAAATGCTTGTACGCGAGAACCATGTTTCGTGGATAGCGCTTCATTCACGGGTTCGTGACAGTTCGGGCATTCCGGAAAGCTGAAGGACGTATAGGCGCATACCAGATATCCGACGAGGCCTATGACCAGGAGAGCCTCGTGCTCTTCTCCGCCGAATTCGGCAATCGCAAACGGCAGGATGAAGGCTAGCAGGAAGCCCGTCCATACGCCGTTGAATATTCAGGCCTTGGCGTAAGTGCTCACAGACGTTTCAGCAGGCCTTGCGCAAAAGTCGTCAACGTATCGTCGCGCGCGCCCATCACTGCCACGCGGTCTCCGGGCTTCGTGAGTTCGACGATGCGATCGCCGCAGCCCTCGCGCGTTTCGATGTATTCGGCGTTCCCACCGGCTTCGCGGATCAATTTGATGATCCGCTCGCTGCCCTCACTGCGATCCACAGTGCCGCCGAAGTACACCGGTTCGCACATGATCGTGATATCGTCCGGCCCCAGTTCCTCGGCAAAGGTGTGCGCCAGTTCGGTGCCCATCTGCTTGAGCGGGCCGTAGCCGTGCGGCTGGAAGAAGGCGATCACGCGGCCTTCCTGCGATTTAAGCGTGCGCAACGTGGCGCGGGCTTTCTCCGGGTTGTGGCCGAAATCGTCGATCACGGTTACGCCGCTCTCGCTGGTGCCGATAACGTCGAAGCGCCGGGCGAGGCCTTTGAAGGTGGAGAGCGCGATCGCCGCGTCGTGCACCGGGATCCCTGCCGCCACGGCAGCGGAAATGGCCGCCAGCGCATTCTCGAGATTGTGCCGCCCCGGCATCGGCAGCCGAAGCGAGTGGCCCACGTCCTTGCGCCGGTCGACAAGGATCGCGTCCGTCTCGGTCTCGCTTTCGAGAATGGTGCCCGGCTCGATGCCGAAAGTCGCCTTGTGGTTGTCGATCCCGAAAGAGATAACGTTCTTGCACCTGCGCGCGAGAAACTCCGCGTCCTCATCGTCGAAATTCACCACGGCAATGTCCGCGCGCAGCAGGAAATCGCCGAACAGGTGGCGCAGTTCTTCCATGCTCTTGTGATCCAGGCTGATGTTCAGCAGCACGGCCACGGTGGGATCGTAGAGAGCGATCGAGCCGTCGCTCTCGTCCACTTCGCTCACGAACACGTCGCTGCGGCCGACAACGGCGCTGGCGAAGGGATTGTCGGGCGAAGCGAAGTTCTTCATCACCGCGCCGTTCATGATGGTGGGCGAACGGCCGGTATATTCCATGATCCAGCCGAGCATGGCGGTGGTGGTGGACTTGCCGCTGGTGCCGCCCACCGCCAGCGAGACGGGCGCGGCGTTGAAGAGTTTCGACAGCAGTTCGGCGCGGGTGAGGCGCGGGCAGCCTAGCGTTCGCGCGCGGATAACCTCGGGCACGGTGTCCTCGATTGCGGCGCTCGCCACCAGTACCTGGTTACCGCTGGTCAAGCCGCTGCCATCCTGAGGGAACAGCTTGAATCCGCGCTGTTCCAGCCAGGCGAACTTTTCCGGCGTGCGTCCCTGGTCGAAGCTGCGATCCGATCCGCCGACCTCCGCGCCGAGGCCCTTGACGATCTGGGCGAGGGGCAACATGCCCGAACCGCCGATGCCGCAGAAGAAATACGATAGGGAGGACTTTTGCTCGTTCATCTTCTGGTCCCTAGCCATCTTGGCGGGGGTCGTGAAGGTGCGTTCTCTGCAACTTTCGGGCTCGTCCCGAAACGGCATCGCTCAAGGGGTGACGGAAAGGTGCGGGCAGGCTAGGCGATGAACATGACGACGCGCATTACCTGTGTCTGCCCCGGCAAGCCGATCCGGCGCGAGCGCGCCGATGCGGTGCTGGCTCTGGCCGCAGCTGAGTTCCCTCGCATCGAGCTGAACTTCGCCGACCAGTGCTTTGAAGAACATGGCCATTTCGCCGGCGATGATTCGCAGCGGCTGAATGCTTTTCTCGCCGCCGCCAACGATCCGGAAGTGGACGCCGTGTGGTTCGCCATGGGGGGCTACGGCGCGATGCGTATTGCTGCGCCCGCGATCGCCGGGCTGACGCAAGCGGCGCGTGGGAAAACCTTCCTCGGATACTCCGATGCGGGCACCATGCTGGCCGCGCTCTACCGCGCCGGGATCGGCAAACCGGTGCACGGACCGCTGGCGGGCGACATCAAGCGCGAGGGGGGCGACGACGCGGTGCGCCGCGTGCTCCGATACCTCTCCGGCGAGGAGGTGCCGCTGGAAGCGGGCCTCGACGAACGGCCCGTGGCAGCGTTCAACCTGATGACGCTGGCCATGCTGTGCGGCACCGAACTGATGCCGGACCTCACCGGCCACGTCGTACTGGTGGAGGAGGTGGCAGAGCACCTTTATGCCGTGGACCGCCTGTTCTTCCACGTGACGCAGCACCTTCGCGGCGTGGCTGGCCTACGCCTTGGCCGCATCGGCGACGTGCCGGAGAACGACCGGCCTTTCGGCATGAGCGAAGAGGAAATCGCGATGTACTGGTGCGAGCGCAGCGGCATCCCCTACCTCGGGCGGGCAGACATCGGCCACGATGCGGCCAACGCAATCGTGCCCTTCGGTGTTGCACGAAGCGCCGCCGGGGCATAGGCCCGCGCGCAAGAAAGGAATTCACATGATTGCATTCGTATTTCCCGGCCAGGGAAGCCAGAAGGTCGGCATGGGCGTGGAGCTTGCCGAAGCCAGCAACGTGGCGCGCGAGGTGTTCCAGGAAGTGGACGACGCGCTGAACCAGAAGCTGGCGCAGCTGATGGCCGAGGGGCCCGAATCCGAACTCACCATGACCGCCAACGCTCAGCCCGCGATCATGGCCAACGCCATTGCCGTGGCGCGCGTGCTGGAAGACGGCGGCCTTTCGCTGGCGGAGAAGGGCGATTGCGTTGCCGGTCACTCGCTGGGCGAATATTCGGCGCTTGCTTCGGTTGGCGCCTTCACTCTGTCGGACACCGCCAAGCTGCTGCGCACGCGCGGCATCGCGATGCAGGATGCCGTGCCCATCGGCCTTGGCGCGATGTGCGCGCTGCTGGGCGCGGACCTCGAGAAGGCGCAGGCGCTGGCAGAGGCCGCTGCCGAGGGGCAGGTGTGCGAAGTGGCGAACGACAACGATCCGACGCAGGTCGTGCTGTCGGGCCATATGCAAGCGATCGACCGCGCGGTGGAGCTCGCCAAGGAACACGGCATCAAGCGCGCCGTGAAGCTGCCGGTCTCCGCGCCGTTCCACTGCTCGCTGATGCAGCCCGCAGCCCAGCGCATGCAGTTCGCGCTCAACGACACGCCGCCGAACGCATTCCGCCTGCCGCTCTATGCCAACGTGACGGCTGCCGAAGTGACCGATGCCGCCACCGAGAAAGACCTCCTGGTGCAGCAGATCACCGGGCGCGTGCGCTGGCGCGAGAGCGTGCTGGCGATGGAAGCGGCCGGCGTTACGCACTTCATCGAACTGGGCGGCAAGGTGCTGGGCCCGATGATCCGCAAAATCGCGCCCGACGCCACGGTAACCAGCGTGGTGAGCATGGAAGACATTGAGGCTCTGGCAAAGGAAATCTGACGATGTTCGACCTTAAAGGCATGACCGCCCTCGTTACCGGTGCCAGCGGCGGCATCGGCTCGTCCATCGCCTATGCCCTGGCGCGGCAAGGGGCGCGGCTGGCGCTTTCCGGCTCCAACGGCAGCAAGCTGCGCGCCTTTCGCGAACAGCTGAACGAGGACGTGCCGCATCACGATAACGACGGGCACGTGGAGATCACCTGCAACCTGTCGGACACGACGCAGGTCGAGGAACTGATGCCCGCCGCGCTCGATACGCTGGGCAAGGTCGATATCCTGGTGAACAATGCTGGCATCACGCGCGATAATCTCGCCATGCGCATGAAGGACGAGGAATGGGACGAGGTGATCAAGATCAACCTCGAGAGCACCTTCCGCCTGATGCGCGCCAGCGCCCGCCCGATGATGAAAGCGCGCTTTGGCCGCATCATCAACATCACCAGCGTCGTGGGCGCAACGGGCAACCCCGGCCAGATGAACTACTGCGCCGCCAAGGCAGGCGTGGTTGGCATGAGCCGTTCGATGGCGCAGGAACTGGCCGCGCGCGGCATCACCGTGAACTGCGTGGCGCCCGGCTTCATCCGCTCCGCCATGACGGATGCGCTGGACGACAAGCAGAAGGACGCGATCAACGGCCGCATCCCGATGGGCCGTATGGGCGAGGGCGACGATATCGGCGCGGCTGTCGCCTATCTCGCCTCGAAGGAAGCGGGCTACGTGACGGGGCAGGTGCTGCACGTGAACGGCGGCATGGCGATGCTGGGGTAGTTTTCCCCAAGGAATCCGTCGCTCTGCGTCCGAATCCTTGCCCGAGCCTATGCCTGCGCTAAGGATGAACGAGCAATTTTACCGGCGCAGCCATGCGAATCCGGGCTCTCCCCGGCACCGCAGCGTCAGAGTTTGAGGAACGATTTGCGATGAAGGCCACCATCGAACGCGCGAAGCTGCTGCGTTGTCTCTCTCACGTCCAGTCGGTGGTGGAGCGGCGGAACACCATCCCCATTCTCTCCAACGTGCTGATCGAGGCGGACGAGGGCGGCCATGTGAAAGTCATGGCGACCGACCTCGACCTGCAGGTTGTCGAGAGCCTGGAAGCCAACAGCGTGGAAAGCGGCGGCGCGATCACCGTCTCGGCGCACCTGCTGTTCGACATCGCCCGCAAGCTGCCCGACGGCAGCGAGGTTTCGCTGGAAACCGCGGAAAACCGCATGACGATCAAGGCCGGGCGCAGCCGCTTCTCGCTGCCCACCCTGCCGCGCGACGATTTCCCGGTGATCGTGGAAGGCGACCTGCCGACCAGCTTCGAACTGCCCGCCGCCACGCTGGCCGAACTGATCGATCGCACGCGCTTCGCCATCTCCACCGAGGAAACGCGCTACTACCTGAACGGCATCTTCTTCCACGTGTCGGACGAGGATGGCGGCGTGCTGAAGGCGGCGGCCACCGACGGCCACCGGCTGGCGCGCTACACCCTGTCGCGCCCCGCCGGGGCCGAGGGTATGCCCGACGTGATCGTGCCGCGAAAGGCCGTGGGCGAACTGCGCAAGCTGCTGGAAGAGGCGATGGAGGGCAATGTCCAGATCGATCTCAGCCCGTCCAAGATCCGTTTCACGCTGGGCGGGGAGGGCGGTGTCGTCCTCACCAGCAAGCTGATCGACGGTACCTTCCCCGATTATTCGCGCGTGATTCCAACGGGTAACGACAAGCTTCTGAAAGTCGATCCGAAGTCGCTGTTCTCCGGCGTGGACCGTGTGGCGACCATTGCCACGGAAAAGACCCGCGCGGTGAAGATGGGCCTGGAGGGTGACAAGGTGACTCTGACCGTCACCAGCCCCGACAACGGCAACGCGACCGAGGAAGTGCCCGGCCAGTATGGCGCGGACGGCATGGAAATCGGCTTCAACGCCGGATACCTGAAGGACATCCTCCACCAGATCGACAGCGACACGGTGGAAATGCACTTCGCCGATGCCGGTGCCCCCACGCTGATCCGCAAGGATGAAGGCAGCCCCGCGCTCTACGTGCTGATGCCGATGCGGGTTTAGGACAGTAAGTTCAGGGCGGGGCGCTTCGGCGCCCGCCTAGTCCGCCGCGCGGATCATCGCCTCGATATCGATGAACTTCTCGCGCGGTGATCCTTCGCGTGCGGCGGCCGCTTCAGCTTCCTCGATCTTCTTCCAGTCGCGGAAAGTGACGACGTCCAGCCCCTTCTCGGCAGCGAGCGCGTCGAAACCGTCGCGCCCTGTCTTGTCGCCGCGTCCCAGCGAACCGCTGGCGATGTCGGCGGCGATCTTCTCCACGATGCCGAAGCCATCGGGCTTGTTGGTGCCGATGGTTCCGGACGGGCCGCGCTTGGCCCAGCCCACGCAGTAAAGGCCGGGCAGGATACGCCCGTCGTCATTGGCGAAGCGGCCCTGCCGCTCGTCGAACGGGACGCCGGGAATGGGCGCGGTGCGATAGCCGATGCAACTGATCACCAGGTCGGCGGGCAGGCGCTCCACCTCGCCGGTGCCGACCGCGCGGCCACGTTCCAGCCGGGTGTGTTCCACCTCCACCGCCTCCACCTTGCCATCGCCCATCAAGGCGCGCGGCTGCACGAAGAAAGCGAATTCGATGGCGATGCGCTTCTCGGCGCGGATGTGTTCGGGCGTGGCCGCGAATTCGCGCAGCAGGGCGACGGACTTGCGCAGGCCCGGCTCGAGGATGGCGTCTTCCGCCTCGTCCGGCAGGTCCCCCTTGTCGACGTGTGGCGCGGCATGATCGAGCTGCCCCAGTTCGCCCAGTTCCTTGGGCGTCATCATGATCTGGTGCGGGCCGCGCCGACCCAGCAGCACGATCCGCTCGATCTTGCTGGCGGATAGTGCATCCAGCGCGTGGCCCACGATGTCCGACCCGTCGAATTCGCTGCCCTTCTTGGCCAGCATCCGCGCGACATCCAGTGCCACGTTGCCCATGCCGATCACCACTGCGGTATTGCCCGACAGGTCAGGTGCCAGCCCCGCGAACTGCGGATGGCCGTTGTACCAGCCGACAAAGGCCGCGCTGCCGAAACAGTTCGCCAGGTCCTCGCCGGGAATGCCCAGATCCCGGTCCTGCGGCGCGCCGGTTGCCAGAACGACGGCGTCGTAAAGGTCCTGCAACTGCGCGATGGAAACGTCGGTGCCGACGGCGACGTTGCCGACGAAGCGCACGTTCTGGGAAAGCGCGGTTTTCTCGTAGCGCCGCGAGACGCCCTTGATTGACTGGTGATCGGGCGCGACACCGGTGCGAATGAGACCGTAAGGCACTGGCAACCTGTCGAAAATATCGACGCGCACATCATCGCCGAAGTGCTTCTGCGCTGCCTCTGCGGTGTAGTATCCCGCCGGTCCCGAGCCGATGATTGCAATGTGCCGCATCCAGCGCCTTTCCTGATCGAACGGGGCGTGAGGCAAATTCTAGCGAATTAACCGTGTCCGGCAATGTGCCCGCCTGTTGAATACCCGGCAAAATTACGACGAAGTCCTGCGGTGCAATTAACCGTTCCTCAAAGGGATATCTGGCATGGCGCTGTCATGGAGCGTACTGCAGGCAGAGCCGTTGACCGGATAAAGCGCGCCGCGGCTGTCGAGATGCAGTCCGCGGCGGGTGCGTCCGTTCAAACCTCTGACCATACTCGAAACTCCGAAGATGATTCGTCGGATAGCGCGCCTGAAGCGAACCCCGCGGCGTCTGCTGCATCCCCGAAAAGGTCGGGCGCAAAGGCCGACCGGCGCAGCGAGGAGCGCCGCAAGCGCGCGCGCGGCCAGAACAACCTGCCGCCGGAACACGTTCTGGCCGCGCGACAACTGTTCCCGCGCACCTGGCCGTTCCTGCCGCTGACGGTTTTCCTCGCTGTGCTCGGCTGCGCGAATGTCGCCAGCGGTCCGCCAGGCCTCGCTTCCAGCATCTCTTTCGCCTCCGCCATCGTGCTGCTTATCCTGAGCCGCTACGTCTACGACCTTGTTATCACCCGCGCTTACCCCGTGCAGGTCTTCGGCCTTGTCGTTGCCGTGGTGCTGCCGTTGAGCCTGGTAGGCTACGGTCTCACGACATGGGGCTCTGAAGGAACGCTGTCGCCTGTCTATCTTGGCGCAGCAGCGTCCGCGACCTTTGCGATCGCGGCGATCTACCTGCGCCGCCACGCGCTGGGCATCGTTGCCGCGCAGATCGGCCTCTACGCGCCCATGTTCTTCAACAACAATGTCGCCGGTGGGCTGCTCGGCTTCCTCATGGCGCTGACGCTGGCCATGATCCTCAGTCGCCGCGAGATGGAGGAGCAGGCGCGTCTGGAAGAAACGCGCGCCGCGCAGGAGCGCATCAACACCCGCGCACAGGACATCCTGTGGGACTACGAGCAGACCGGGCAGGGCTGGTTCTGGGAGACCGACCGCCGCTCGCTCCTGACATACGTTTCACCGCCTGTGGCCGAGGCGCTGAGGCTGAAGCCGCACAAGCTCGTCGGCCAGCCGCTGACCCGCCTGTTCGACCTCGCCGACACCGGCGAGGAGAGCGAGCGGACACTGATGTTCCACCTCTCCGCCCGCTCTGCGTTCAGCGAACTTTCGGTGCGCGCGGCGATCGTGGACGAGGAACGCTGGTGGTCGGTATCGGGCCGCCCGCTGTACGACCATTTCGACAACTTCATCGGCTTTCGCGGCTCCGGCACGGACCTTACCGAGCGCAAGCGTAGCCAGGAGCATGCCACCAGGCTGGCCCGCTACGATTCGCTCACCGGCCTCGCCAACCGCTTCACCATGAGCCAGTCGCTGGAGAAGATCCTCTCCGCGCCGCAGATCACCAATCGAAGTTGCACGGTATTCCTGCTCGATCTCGACCGGTTCAAGCAGGTTAACGATACTATGGGACACCCCGCGGGCGACGCACTGCTGAAGCAGGTGGCAACCCGGCTTCAGCGCGCCGTGGGCAAGATGGGACAGGTGGGCCGCCTCGGCGGGGACGAGTTCAAGGTCATCATTCCCGGCCGCGTGGAACGCGATACGCTTGGCGATCTGGCGCGCGAAATCATCAACTCGCTGTCGCAGCCCTATACGATCGAGGGTCAGCGGGTGGTCATCGGTGCTTCTGTCGGCATCGCAATTGCGCCCGACGACGGCGCTACCAGCGATGAGATCATCCGCAATGCCGACCTTGCGCTTTATGCCGCGAAAGATGGCGGGCGCGGCCGCTCGCATTTCTATTCGCAGGAATTGCATGCCGATGCGGAAGCGCGTTCGCAGATGGAGGAGGACCTGCGCGATGCCCTGGCCAAGGGGCAATTGCAGATGTTCTACCAGCCCGTGGTTTCCACCACGACCGAGACCATTACCGGTTTCGAGGCGCTGATGCGCTGGCAACATCCGGTGAAGGGATGGATTTCGCCCCAGCGATTCATCGAATCCGCGGAAGACACGGGCATGATTCAGCAGCTTGGCGATTGGGCGCTGCGGCAGGCGTGCGAGCAACTGGCAAGCTGGCCGGAGGAAATCCGCGTCGCGGTGAACGTCTCGCCATTGCAGTTCGCCAATCCGCAACTGCCCGGCATCGTCGCGAACGCCATCGCCGCCACCGGCATCCACCCTTCGCAGCTGGAGCTGGAGATAACCGAATCCGTGTTCCTACAGGATAGTGCGGACACCGATGCCATGTTCAGGGCGCTGAAGAACATCGGCGTCCGCCTGGCGCTCGATGATTTTGGCACGGGCTATTCCTCGCTCGGCTACCTGAAGAAGGCGCCGTTCGACAAGATCAAGATCGACAAGAGCTTCGTGCGCGGTATCACCGAGGAAGACAGCCGCAATGCCGCCATCATCTCATCGATCACCAGCCTCGCACACTCGCTCGGTATGGAGACCACGGCGGAGGGGGTGGAGACCATGGACGAACTGGACTTGGTGCGGATGCACGGTTGCAGTCACGTTCAGGGCTTCATCTACGAGCGGCCACTGGATGCGGAGCGGGCGAGCCAGCGCCTGGCATCCGGCCTCGAAGCCATCGCTCACGGCCCCAGGTGCAGCCGTGCACCGCGCCAGAAGATGCTGCGCAAGGTCGTGCTCGATCACTCCGGCCATCTCTACAACGGTACGATCCGCAACATTTCCACGACCGGTGCGCTGATCGAGGGCCTGTGGCACGTGCCGGTCGGCACGCTCTTCAAGCTGCAACTGTCGCAGACCTACACCGTCCTCTGCACCACGCGATGGAGCGAGGACGACCGGATGGGAGTGGAGTTCGCGAACGCCCTTGCGCGAGACGCTTCGGGACGCATCGCGGCCATCGAGGCAGCCGCGCCGGCACCGATCAGGACAGGCGAGATGCACAAGGCCGGCTGATTGACCGGTTTCGACGTGGCAATGCAGTTTGAGGTGACAGGACGTGGGAGTACGAGGCATCTGGAAAGGATTTGGCGGCGAGCACGCCGAACCTGTCCGCGTGCCCGATGCAGAAGAAGCCGCATCCCTCGTCCCCGCTGTCAGCGATGCGGAGCGGCTGGACCTGCTCGGCAGCTTGGAAAGCAGCGACCTCACCTGGTTCTGGGCGACGGATAGCGGTGGCCGCCTGACCTACCTGTCGCCGCGCGCGCGGGCGCAATTCCAGCCAGATCGCGCGATATTCGGGAAACCGCTCGCCGACCTCGTGCAGACCATCCAGGACCCCGACGATCCGGGGGAGGGAAAGCCTATTTCCTTCATGCTCAGCGCGCGATCCAGCTTCACGGAAATGGTTGTCGGCCTAAAGGACGAGGGCGAAGACGCTGGCAAGAGAACAGGCGCAAACAGTTGGTGGCTGCTGACGGGCCGTCCGCAGTTCGACAGGAAGCGCGAGTTCTCCGGCTATCGCGGCATCGTGCAGGATATTACCGCGACCTACAAAGAGGAGCGCAGGAAGAGCCGCTTGGCCACTTTCGATGCCCTGACGGGGCTTGCCAACCGCCATCGCATGTCGCAGCGGCTGGCCGCGGCCCTGAATGCCAGCAAGGTCGAGAAACGCAGCTGTGCGTTGTTGATGCTGGACCTCGACCGTTTCAAGCAGGTGAACGACACGCTGGGCCATCCGGCCGGCGACGAGTTGCTGAAACAGGTTTCGCAGCGCTTGCAGCGTATCGCGCCCGCAGGCTCTGAAATCGGGCGCATCGGCGGTGACGAATTCCAGTTGATCGTTCCCGACATGGATGATCGCGGCAAGCTGGGCGATTGCGCGAACCGGATGATCCAGATGCTATCGCAGCCCTATTCGATCGACGGCAGCAGGGCGATCATCGGCACTTCGGTCGGCATTGCGATCGCGCCCTATGACGGCATCGAGCCGGACGAACTCGTCAAGGCGGCAGACCTTGCGCTTTATGCCGCCAAGGGTGGTGGTCGGGGCCAGTTCCGGTTTTATTCCAATGACCTGAAAGAAACGGCGGAAGATCGCCGGGAGATCGAGGAAGACCTGCGCGATGCCATCGCTGCGGGGCAACTGGAGATGCATTACCAGCCGCAGGTGGGCGCGCGGGATCACGTGGTGCGTGGTTTCGAGGCCCTGATGCGCTGGGATCACCCGGAGCACGGCCCCATTTCGCCGGCCACGTTCATTCCGATTGCCGAACAGAGCAACCTGATCGACGGGCTGGGATCGTGGGCCTTGCAGCAGGCATGCATCGATGCCGCCCACTGGCCCGGAGACCTGCCGGTCTCGGTCAACGTCTCGGCCCGGCAATTCCTGAACGAGGACCTGCCCGCTGTCGTGAAAACCGCGCTGTCGAAGTCCGGCCTGCCGCCATCGCGCCTGGAACTGGAGATCACCGAATCCGTCTTCATGGGCGATGTCGGCAGCACGCAGGCCATGTTCGCGCAATTGCGAAAACTGGGCGTGAAGCTGGCGCTCGATGATTTCGGTACCGGCTATTCGTCGCTCTCCTATTTGCGCAAGGCTCCGTTCGACAAGATCAAGATCGACCAGAGCTTCGTGCGCGGGTGTGCGCAGGACGGCGGGACGGGCACCGCCATCATCCAGGCGATCGCCAGCCTTGCCGGTGCCATGAACATGACCACCACCGCCGAGGGGGTGGAGGCCATGGACGAACTGGCTAGCGTGAGCAGCCTCGATATTGACCTCGTCCAGGGCTTCATCTTCTCGCGCGCTGTTTCGCACGAGGAGGTGCTGGAAAAGCTTTGCTCCGGCGAACTGCGTTACGAGCCCGTCGGTCCTGCCCGGCACAGGTCGGGGCGGCGCACGCTTTTCCGCCGCGTGGGCGTGGTGCACGAGGATCATCATTACGTGGCCATGCTGCGCGACCTCTCGCGCACCGGCGCGCGCATCGAAGGGCTGCTCGATGTGCCCATCGGTACCGAACTGGTGCTGGACCTTGGCGAGGGGCAGATCGTGGTGGGCCGGGTGCGCCGGTCGCAGGATGCGACGCAGGGCATCGAATTCGAAGTGCCGCTGGTGTCGGACGGGGCGGGCGGACTGTGCACCCGGCACCGCGTCTCGCCCTACATGCTCGCCGCCATCGGCATGCCCTTGCGTGCGCTCGGCAGCGGCCATCACCTGGCGGCGGCAGCTGCGGGGAGCGCTGGCTCGCCATCCGGCAGGCCGCGCTTCATGCAGGTGGACGTGGGCGGGGGCGCAGCTCGCGCGGGTTAGGCAGGTCCAGCCTGCATATTCCGGCTGACAGTCCCTCGCCACGCGGCTAAAGGCGCGGCATGACCGACCTCGCCCGTATCCGCAATTTCTCCATCATCGCCCATATCGACCACGGCAAGTCCACGCTGGCGGATCGCATGATCCAGCACTGCGGCGGCCTGACGGAGCGCGAGATGAGCGAGCAGGTGCTCGACAACATGGATATCGAGCGCGAACGCGGCATCACCATCAAGGCGCAAACCGTGCGCCTGAACTACACCGCGAAGGACGGCGAGACCTACGAGCTCAACCTGATGGACACGCCGGGCCACGTCGACTTCGCCTACGAAGTGTCGCGCTCGCTGGCGGCCTGCGAAGGCGCGCTGCTGGTGGTGGACGCGGCGCAGGGCGTGGAGGCGCAGACGCTCGCCAACGTTTACCAGTCGATCGAGCACGACCACGAGATCGTGCCCGTCATCAACAAGATCGACCTGCCCGCCGCCGAACCGGAAAAGGTGAAGGCCGAGATCGAGGACATCATCGGCCTCGACGCGAGTGACGCGGTGCTCACCAGCGCCAAGTCCGGCATCGGCATCGAGGACGTGCTGGAAGCGCTGGTGAAACGCATTCCGGCCCCCACTGGAGACCGTGACGCACCGCTCAAGGCCATGCTGGTCGATAGCTGGTACGACCCCTACCTCGGCGTCGTCATCCTGGTGCGCGTGATGGACGGCGTCATCAGGAAGGGCCTCGAGGTCAAGTTCATGCAGGGCGGTACGCAGCACCTGATCGACCGGGTCGGCTGCTTCAAGCCCAAGCGCACCGACCTGCCGGAGATCGGGCCGGGCGAGATCGGCTTCATCACCGCGCAGATCAAGGAAGTCGAACAGGCCCGCGTGGGTGACACCATCACCACGGTGAAGAACGGCGCCACGGCCCCGCTGAAGGGCTATAAGGAAGTGCAGCCCGTGGTGTTCTGCGGCCTGTTCCCGGTGGACGCCGCTGATTTCGAGAAGCTGCGCGAATCAATCGGCAAGTTGCGCCTCAACGATGCCTCCTTCTCCTACGAGATGGAATCGAGCGCCGCGCTGGGCTTCGGCTTCCGCGCCGGTTTCCTCGGCCTGCTGCACCTGGAAATCATCCAGGAACGCCTCAGCCGCGAATACGATCTCGACCTCATCACCACCGCGCCATCGGTGGTCTACCGCGTGCACCTTGGCCACACGAAGAACGAGGACGCCAAGGTCATCGACATCCACAACCCCGCCGACTGGCCGGACGTGAACCGCATCGACATGATCGAGGAGCCGTGGATCAAGGCGGTGATCTACACCCCCGACGAATACCTCGGCGCGATCCTGAAGCTGTGCCAGGACCGGCGCGGCATCCAGACCGACCTGACCTACGTCGGTGGCCGCGCGCAGGTGAGCTACGAATTGCCGCTGAACGAAGTGGTGTTCGACTTCTACGACCGTCTGAAATCGATCAGCCGCGGCTATGCCAGCTTCGATTACGAGCAGATCGGCCTGCGCGAAGGCGACCTCGTGAAGATGAACATCATGGTGAACGGGGAGCCGGTGGACGCGCTGTCCCTGATCGTCCACCGCTCCGTTGCCGAGGAGCGCGGCCGCGGCATGTGCGAGCGTCTGAAAGACCTGATCCCGCGCCACCTGTTCAAGATCCCGATCCAGGCCGCGATCGGCGGCAAGATCATCGCCCGCGAAACCATCGCCGCCCTGCGCAAGGACGTGACCGCCAAATGCTACGGCGGCGACATTACGCGCAAGAAGAAGCTGCTGGAGAAGCAGAAGAAGGGGAAGGCAAGGATGCGCGAGTATGGCAACGTGAGCATCCCGCAGGAGGCTTTCATTGCCGCGCTGCGGATGGGCGAAGAGTAGGGCGGCTCAGCCTTCCGTGTCGCCAAATGGCAGCGGCGCTTCGGTCCTACTGCACGCTGGCGTATTCGTCCTCGACGTGGCCGAACATCTCCGAAACCTCGGCGCGGACTTCGTTGAAGCTGCCCACCAGGGCAACGGCGATGAAGCTGGCGAGAAGGCCGTATTCGATGCCCGTGGCGCCGGTCTCGTCGGCAAGAAGGGCCTGGATATGGGCCATGGTTCAAGTCTCCTGTACTAACGCGGCGGTCCCCACTGCCGCTCATGCAAGATGGATGCGGTGGGTTGCCACCTGCTTTCGCAGCGTCGTTAAGGAGATTTTTACCGTGATGGCGGCGTGCGCCGGGCGGCAGCCGTCGGCTCAGCCCGGCTTGCGGGCGGAAACGAGCGAATAGTAGCCTCCACCGCTGCGGTGCGCGCGCACGTCCTGGAACCCGGCGGCTTCCAGCAGGGCGCGAAATTCGGGGAGGGTATACTGCTTGCCCAGCGTGCCCAGCAGCATCATGATGCTGAAACTGGCGGCCTGCCAAGGGCCGGTGCCGTCGTCGTCCATCAGGATTTCGTGCAGGAAGATGCGCCCGCCCGGCTCTAGAGCATCGAAGCTCTTGCGGGAAAGCAGCGCGTTCGTCTCCTCCGACCAGTCATGAAAGATGTTGGCGAAAAAGTGCGCGTCGTGCCCGGTTGGCCAATCCTCTTCGAACATGTTCAGCCCGCACGTCGAGACGCGACCGGCAAGGCCTGCGGCATCGACGTGGTGCTGCGCTTCGGCCACCATTTCCTTCAGATCCAGCAGCGTCACCGCCATGCGCGGATTGGCGCGCGCGAATTCGACGCCGTAGACGCCCGAGCCGCAGCCCACGTCCAGCAGCGAGCGCACTTCGGAAAACACCGGCTGCATGGCTACGCCGCGTGCCGGCCCCATCGAATGGGCGTGCATGAAGTCGGATATGCGCCTGGCTACTTCCGCGCTCATCGTGCCGCGTTCCCATTCGGGGCCGCCGGCCACCTTGTTATCGGGGCGAACGCCGGTGCGGACCATGGCGATCAGGTCTGCATCGATGGGGATACTCTCGCGGAAGCGGTAGAGGAAACCGCCCCAGTAGCCCTCGGCATCGGGGTGCAACCACATGCGCGCAGGTGGCGTGGCGGACCAGCGCCCGTCGCGCTTCTCCACGAGGTCAAGCGCCGCGAGGCCGCCCAGCAGCACGCCCAGGGCCCGCTCGTCCACCGCGAGGGCCTTTGCAAGCTCGGGCGTCGTCATTGCTGCGTCGCCCAGATGGCGGAAAAGCTCCAGTTCGTCGGCCACGGTCACAGCGGGCAGGGTGAACTGAGATTGCCAGATATCCCAGATGGCACGGTCGTCGGCGCCCGGCGGTAGCGGTCCCATAGTTCCTCCCTCTCCCATGCGATGCCCTGCGCTAGGCCCTTGTCCGCAGGCGAGGCATCGTGGCATGATCCTAACGAGCGTTACAGACGACGGGAAGAGGAAAGCCATGGCCACTGTTGCAGCAGGCACGATCGAGGACGAGGCGAGGGCGGTGCGCGCGATGATGCGCTACGTCGACGAGGGGGATTTCGTCACCCGCCGCTATGTTAGCCAGGGGCGCGAGATCAACACCGGCACCTACTCCGATCACGAAGTAATAATCCGCGATGGAATGCCGATCCGCGATCATTTTTCGCTCGATACCCACGGCTTCACAATTGCCCGCAGCACCAGCGCGGTCAGCGATTTCCGTGACAAGGCAGAGGTCGAGCGGATCTACGAGCGCGAGGTGGAGGCCGACGTGCTGCGCCTGACGGACGCTGATAAGTGCGTGGCGCGGGGGTGGCTGCTGCGCACCAGCGGCGACCTGTCCGAGCACGCCAGCAAGAAAGTGAAGGGCTACACCCACCAGGGCGGCCTGCAACCGCCCGCGGGGGAGGCGCACGTCGATGTGAGCACCGCGACCGCGCAGCGCATGGCGGAGGCGACCTATGCGCAGGCCTTTCCGGACGGGCCGGGGTTCAGCCGCTTCCTCATCACCAGCCACTGGCGCACGTTCTCGCTGCCGCCGCAGGACATGCCGCTGGCGCTGTGCGACGGTCGCACGAGCTTTGGTGGGGAGGAAAAGACCAACACGCTGATGGTGGTGGACGAGTTTCCCGAAGGCGACGCGCTGACGGCTCCTGTCGAGGGAGAAGAGAACCTGCTGGCGGCCACGATCTTCTCGTATCACCCTTCTCACCGCTGGTGGTATTTCGCCGGGATGGAGCGGCACGACGTGCTGCTGTTCAAGTTCCATGACAGCAATCACGACGTGACGTGGCGCTGCCCGCATTCGGCCTTCTTCGATGGCTCTGCAACAAATCCGAACCCGCGCGAAAGCATCGAGTGCCGCAGCGTGGCCTTCTGGGAATAGCCTGCAGTCAGACCAGTCAATTCTGCGCCGGTTGCAGGCGCAAAAAAAGGGGGGCGGTGAAGCCCCCCTTCCTTTTTGGTTCAAGCCGTAGGCTTAGAACTGTGCGCGGATACCGCCGTAGTAGCGACGACCCAGCGGATCGAAGATCGCGCTGCCGCTGCCGGTGCCGAAGACACCAAGCGGCGGGTGCTTGTCGAACACGTTGTCGATACCGAAGTACACTTCGACATCTGCGGCCGAAATGTCGGTGACGTCCCAGCCGAAACGAATGTCGTGGTACAGAACTTCCGGATATTCGAGGATGTCGAACTGGTCGGGGTTCTGAGCCGGATCGTCATTCAGCGGGAACTGCGCTTCGTACGTCGTGGTCAGCTGCGGGCCGATGTAACGGGCACCGTAGCCGATGGTGATAGCACCGAACGTCACGTCGAGATCGTAAACGAACGAGTCCTTCGGATCGCCGAGCTCGCTGAGGAGACGGTTCTCGAACAGCGGGTTCGTCGGATCTTCGAAGTTGCTCGACGTGAACACGTGCGTGTAGATCAGACGCGAGTTGATGACCACGTTCTCGCTGATCGCATTACGGTAAGAGACATCGACGTCGATACCTTCACGCTTACGCTGTGCGAAGTTCAGCGGCGAGATCAGCAGCGATCCCTGCAGCAGCGCTCCGGGTTGCTCGCCGTTGGGGCCAGTTGTCGGACCGTTACGCTCGAAGTTTGCGCAGAACTGGTTGTCCAGATCGGGCAAGTCGTAGCAGTTGTTAACGATCGTCTGACCGCCAACGGCAGCGATAACGTCGTTCACCGTGATGTCGTAGTAGTCCGCAGTGATCGAGAAGCCCGGCAGGAAGCTGGGCTGGTACACCGCACCGATCGTCAGCGAGTCCGAGGTTTCCTCGAACAGGTTGGCGTTCGGGCCCGAACGCGCTTCGATTGAAGCGCTGGCGTTGGCGAACTGCTGGTAGGCCGGATCGTCGAGGATGGCGCCCAGTTCCGCGCGGCAGTTTGCTGCACGGTTGGCCGAACCCTGGTTGATCTGGTTGGAACCGCAGGGATCGCGGAAGCCGTTCACAAAGGTCTGCGTCAGGTTACCCGAAGTTTCCGTGTAGTTAGGCGCGCGCACAGCACGTGCCCAGTTCGCACGGAAAGCCAGATCGCGGATCGGAGCCCAGCGGCCGCCAACATTGTAGGCGAACACCGTGCCAACAGCAGTGTTGTAATCCGACACACGGCCTGCAGCCGAGATGGTGAATTCCTCGAAGAACGGACGATCGGCGAGGATCGGAACGCTGATTTCACCGAAGGCTTCCTTCACTTCGAGCGCACTCGGATCGAAGATGGGCAGCGGGTTGGTGAACGTCAGGTTCTGCTCGATGATCTCGTCAGCGCGGAAGAAGGCTTCTTCACGACGATACTCGGCACCCACAGCGAAGCCGATCGGCCCGCCCGGAAGTTCGAAGAAACCGCTGGTGTCGCCCGAGATGAACGCCACGGCGTTGTACTGTTCGAGCGTGCCGCTCGTGCCAGCGTCGGCCGTGATGTAATCGCGGGCAGCTGCGTTATCGGGAGCGCCGAACGGGTTGTAGGGCACACAAGCCGCGATGTCGCCAGCCAGCTGCGGATTGGGGCCGAAGGCACCAAGCGGGAAGGCTGCATCGGGATCGAACTGCGAACGACACTTGATCTGGCCGTCTGCGGGATCGATGCCGGCATCCAGAGCAAGCACGAGGCGCTGGGTGAAGATGTTACCCAGGTTCTCGATGTCTTCGTCCGTACGGCCGTAGTTGAATGCGACTTCGTAGTTCAGGTTCGACGAGATATCGCCGCGCGCACCCAAGACTGCCCGATAGGTTTCGCGAGTGGTATCCTGATCACGAATGCCCAGATCGAGGAAGCTCTTGTTCAGTGCGAAACGGTAGCTTCCGTCGTTGAGCGCAGCGATTGTCGCAGGCGTGATCGTGCCGGAGCCGATCAGGTCGTTGTTCGCATAGCCGCCCTTGAGGACCTGCTCACGGATGATGCCGCGAGCTTCGTCGTTCAGGAATGGGTTGTCGAGACGTACGCGAACGCGCGGGTCGTTGAAACCACCGGTGAAGACGGATTGAAGAAACGACGGACCGGAGTTCGAACCGAGCGAATCGGCACGGACGTACTTGCCTTCGAAGAACACTTCGAAGGCGGGCGAGAATTCATAAGAAGCCAGCAGGTTGCCGCTGTAACGCTCCAGTTCCGGATAGACCGAGACCAGTTCGTCTTCGTTACCCGTCTGTCCGTTGCCGCCGATGAAACCACCGAACTGCGACGTGCTCGAACGGCTGTCGAAGGTCTGCGGAACGAGGTTTCCGGCGGCGTCGAAGATGAAGTTACAGTTGTAGGGCGTCGAAGCACCCAGAACCGTACCGCCGCAGGATCCGTCTGCCACGCGCTGCGGGAAGCCGATCAGGCCGTACCGGTGGATGGTGCCCGAACGCGTCGTCGTGGGGCTGAATACCGAATCGGGAATGCCGTCGGAACGCTGACCGGCAGGGTCGACGTTCGTGCGGATGAAGCCGCCCGGAAAGCGATATTCGGGAATGTCGGAGGCGAAGATACGCTCCTGACGGGTGTATTCACCAGCGATCGTCACGTTACCGCGGCCATCGCCGAAGTTCATGCCGGCAACGCCGGAGATCAGGTAATTCTCACCTTCCATGAATTCGGGAACGCCGGCGCTTGCACGCAGGTCGATGCCTTCGAAATCATCCTTGAGGATGAAGTTGACCACACCGGCAATAGCGTCCGAACCGTAAACGGCCGAGCTACCGCCCGTTATGATATCGATACGGTCGATCAGCGCGGACGGGATCGAGTTGATGTCGACAGCCGAAGCCGTGACTTGGACGTCAGCAGCGACGTGGCGGCGGCCGTTTACCAGGACGAGCGTACGCTCGATGCCGAGGCCGCGAAGGTCGAGCAGGTTGAGACCTGCAACGCCAATGCCGAGGCCGGGGTTCGACTGCGAAAAGGTGCTGCGCAGGGCAGGAAGATCGTTCAGCAGTTCGCCGACGTTGTTTTCCGACTGCTTGTAAATGTCATCGCCACCGAAGTTGATGACGGGAACAGTCGAAGTCAGTTCCGGGCTGCGGATACGCGAGCCGGTAACAACGATTGCGTTTTCTGAGGCAGCAGATTCGGGAGTCGAGACCGCAACCGGTGCTTCGTCCTGATCATCACCAGCGTCCTGAGCAAAAACCGGCGCGCTGATAAGAGCGGTCGCGATTGCCAGGTTCGCCGTGGTGAGCCTTTTGGCGGTTGAGAATTTCACGATAAATGTCCCTTTCGTGAAGTTGGGTGGGGGATCCACTTTTCAAAAGCAATTTCTGGCCAGAAGACCGAGAGATCGCCTTGGAAAGAGAGCCTAATGCCCGCCTGAACCTGCAAGTAACAGACGAAAAGGTTTCAAAGCCAACTTCCACTTAAAGGCGTTGCATATTTGTGACAGATGCACGGGGGCAGGTGCGGCGCAAATGCAGCATCGGGTAAGTCGCCCTGCATTGTGAACTGTATCATCGACCCGGGACAGCCGGTGCAACTGCCTTGGAGAGGGTGGAGCGGGCCGCAGCTTACCCTGCGACCCGCTCCCGAAGGCGCGACGGATCAACCCCGCCCCCGGTCAACCGGCGCCGCGCCGCCGATCCACGATGAGCGCCACCTCCCGCTCGAGCTTGTCGAGTGTTTCACGGTAGCAGGTGCGTTGCTGCGATGTCGGCAACTGGCGGTGCGCCATGTGGCGCTTGATGCCGCAGACGCGCATCGCGGCGCGATCGATCCGGCGGTCAAGCGCGGCGATCCCGCCGGGAGTAGCCAGGTTGAGGTCGTTGTAGCTGACAGTTACCAACTCGCCCTCTTCGGCAAATGCGGGGGCACCGACCGTTGCCCCTGCGACCAGTGCGGCGGCCAGGGATGCCTTGATGGAAATGGTCTTCATCGGTCTTCCTCCTCTTTCGGTGCCCCGAGCCCGCAAACGGCTAGCGGGCCAGGGCAACGCATTCGAGTAAGGGGAGGGTGAGGGGCCGCTCACCCGACTCTCGACGAGGTCACGGCAGGATTCGACGAGTTCGCGCCAACACCGATGACCGGCCCATCGCATTCGACAAACGTCGAGACGCCTTCTGTTGCAACAATGCTACACCCGGTGGCGACTCCGCGTAACATTCTGAATGCCAGGCGCCTTGAGAAGACGGCGCGAACACAAAGCGGCAAAGCGCATCGCACTTCACTTGGCGTTCAGCGGAAGGCTAGTTATAGGCGAGCCATGACTGTGAAGCTTTCGATCCGTAACGCGCTGCTGGGCGCGGCTGGTGCAACGCTCCTTGCCGGCTGCGGCGGTGGCCCTGATACAGGCGCGAGCGACCTTGCCTACGTCGCGCGCGATGTCGAATCGCTTTATTCTGCCGCGAAGTACCGGCTCGACCGCGGTGATCTGCAACTGGCCGCCGGTCTGTTCGACGAGGTGGAGCGCCAGCACCCTTATTCGCCGTGGGCCCGCCGCGCGCAGTTGATGAGCGCGTTTTCCTATTACGCCGCGCGCGATTACCCCTCCGCCATCCAGTCGGCTTCGCGTTTCCTCTCGATCCACCCCGGCAACCGCGACGCGCCCTATGCCTATTACCTGATCGCGATGAGCTATTACGAGCAGATAAGCGATATTGAGCGCGACCAGGCGATCACCGAGCGCGCCTTGCAGGCGATGAACGAGATCGTGCGCCGCTATCCCGAAAGCCCCTATGCCGACGATGCCCGGCTGAAGATCGACCTGCTCAACGATCACCTTGCGGGCAAGGAGATGGAGATCGGCCGCTTCTACGAACGCACCGGGCAGTGGCTTGCGGCGCAGCTGCGCTTCCAGAACGTGGTCGAGGATTACCAGACCACCAGCCACACCGCCGAAGCGCTCTATCGCCTCACCGAAACCAGCCTGGCGCTCGGTATCCCGGAAGAAGCGCAGCGTTATTCCGCGGTGCTGGGTGCCAACTATCCCGGCAACGAGTGGTACCAGAAGGCCTTTGAACTCATGCGGGATCACGCGCCCGATCGCATCGGGGGGTGAGCCTGATGAACGGACTAGGTGCCGTAGCGCCTGTCCGCGATTGATTGCTCGCGGCGATTCAGTTCCAGCAGGTCGCGCATCTCCGGCAGGTGCAGCGAACGGTCGAGCCGCACTCCGGCGAGACCATCGTGCGCCCAACGGATGGTGCCCTCGATCTGGGTATCGGAAGCAACGATTACGACCTTGTCGCCCGCCTCGTACTTGGAGCGCCCCAGGTTGCTGATGCGGGCCCCCTGCTGGGAAAGCTCGATCAGCAGCCCTCTTGCAGCCTTGCGGCCATCCCGGCGCAGCTGGACCGGCAACCGGGTCGCATAACGCTTGTATGCCCTGATGGTGAGCACCGACATCGCGGCCTAGCCCTCCTGAATTGCCCAAACCTTAAATTACCAAGGCAGTGTGAGCGGAAATGGTTAAGAAACCGTCGCCATCCACTTTTTGCCGCGCGGCAATCGTTGCGCTGGCTGGGGCGGCGACGTAAAGCCGGTGGCAGCTATGCTCACCGCTCTTTCTATCCGGAACATCGTGCTGATCGAGGCGCTCGACCTGGCGTTCGGGCCGGGGCTTGGCGTGCTGACCGGGGAAACCGGGGCGGGCAAGTCCATCCTGCTCGACGCGCTGGGTCTGGTGCTTGGCAACCGCGCCGATTCCGCGCTGGTGCGCGCAGGTGAAGAACAGGCGAGTGTTACCGCGACATTCGAATTCGGCGCGCTGCCCGTCCCGGTGAAAGAGGCGCTGGACGAGGCGGAGGTGGACGTGGAGCCGGGCGAACCGCTCATCATCCGTCGCCGCCTGAAAGCCGACGGCGGATCGAAGGCTTTCGTCAACGATCAGCCCGTCGGCGTTGCTCTGTTGCGCGCGCTTTCTGCCGCGCTGGTGGAGCTGCACGGCCAGCACGATGATCGCGGCCTGGTTAATCCGCGCGGCCACCGCGCCCTGCTCGATCGCTATGCCAATGCAGATGTGGCAGGCGTTTCTGCCGCGTGGGAAGACTGGCGCAAGGCGCGCGAGAAGCTGGCAGATGCACGCGAGGCGATAGAACAGGCGAAAGCCGATCAGGACCTGCTGCTGGCGCACCTTTCCGAACTCACGAACATCGAGCCGCATGAAGGCGAGGAGGAAAGCCTCGCCCATGCGCGCACCGACATGCAGAAGGGCGAGAAGCTGGCGGGAGACCTCGAAGACCTTCGCACCGTATGGGACGGATCGGAATCGCCGCTCGCCTCCCTGCGCGTGGCCGCCCGCAAGCTGGACCGCATCGCGCCCGAGCACCCCCTGCTGGCCGAGGCACTGGCGGCGCTGGACCGCGCGGTGATCGAGGCGGGCGAGGCGGAGGACAAGTTGCAGGCCGCGGGCGAGGCCTTGCAACATGATCCGCTGGAACTGGACCGTATCGAGCAGCGCCTGTTCGAGCTGCGTGCCTTGGCGCGCAAGCACAGCTGCCAGGTGGACGACCTGCCCGAAGTGATGCGCTCTCTTCGCGCAAAGCTCGATGCCATCGAGCAGGGCGATGCAGATCTGGCCGACCTTGAAAGGGCAGAGCGGACTGCGCACGAGATTTACCACGCGCGGGCCGAAGCGCTGCATGGAACCCGCGTGTCTGCCGCCATGCAACTGGACGAGGCGGTTGCGGCAGAACTCGCGCCGCTGAAACTGGATGCAGCCCGATTCAGGACGGCCGTGGCGGAGCAGCCGGAAGAGAAATGGGGTCCGCAAGGGATGGACTCGGTCGAATTCCTGATCGCCACCAACCCCGGTGCCGACTTCGCTCCGCTCACCAAGATCGCATCGGGCGGTGAATTGTCCCGCTTCATTCTGGCGCTGAAAGTGGCGCTGGCGGAGCAGGGCGGGGCGGCGACTGTCATCTTCGACGAGATCGACCGCGGCGTGGGCGGCGCGGTCGCTTCTGCGATCGGCGAGCGGCTGGCGCGGCTGGCCGGGGACGGTGGGCAACTGCTGGCCGTGACGCACAGCCCGCAGGTCGCCGCGCGTGGCCGCACGCACTACATGATCGCCAAGGCATCGTCGGGAACGGTAACGAAGACCTCGGTCGCGCTGCTCGACGAAGGCGGGCGGCAGGAAGAGATCGCGCGAATGCTCTCGGGTGCGGAAATCACCGACGAGGCACGCGCACAGGCGGATCGCTTGCTGGAGGGAGTATGATGAGAGGATTTCTGCCGATCGCGGTGCTGTTGCTGGCAGGGTGCATGACTCCTGCACAGGATGGCGAGGCCTCTACCGATCCGCTGCCGCCGCTGGCCGCGCAGAAGGACGCGCCCCGCCTCGCCATGCTGGAGCATGTGCTGGGCGGATATTTCTCGTCCGACATCACCAACCCGCCCACCGTCTGCGCCAGCTGGCACGACGGGCGTGAGGAAGAAGCGCTGCCACCAGGCGAGGAGGTGGCGCTGATCGCCCGCTTCCCGCAACTCGCCCCGATGACGCGCTGCGTCCGCACAGACAACGGCTGGCGCGATGCGGAAACGGAGCAGCCCGCGCTCGTGTTCACGGTGCACAACTTTACCTGCGCCAGCGAAACGTCGTGCAGCGCATGGGCCGGGTATCGCTCCAGCGAGGCAAATTCGATGAGCTATCTCTATCGCGGCGACTGGGGCGGAAGGGCATGGCAGTTCACCCGCGACATGAGGATCATCGCGGAGTGAGCGAGACCATTACGGAAGCCGAGGCTGCCAACGAACTGATGCGGTTGGCAAGGCAGATCGCGAAGCACAACCGGCTCTACCACGCGGAGGACGATCCCGAGATCTCCGACGCGGAATACGATGCGCTGGTGAGGCGCAACGCCGAACTGGAAGAGCAATTCCCGCATCTTGTGCGCGAGGATTCGCCTAGCAGGGATGTGGGGCACGACGTCAGCGCCTCGCCGCTCTCCAAGGTGACTCACGAGGTTCGCATGATGAGCCTCGACAACGCCTTCTCGGACGAGGAGGTGGAGGAATTCGTCGCCCGCGTGCGCCGCTTCCTGTCACTGGCAGAGGACGAGCCGGTGGCTTTCACGGCAGAAGACAAGATCGACGGGCTTTCCTGCTCGCTGCGATACGAGAACGGCAAGCTGGTGCTCGCCGCCACGCGCGGGGACGGGCAGGTGGGCGAGAACGTCACGCCGAACGTCGCGCATATCGCCGATATTCCGCAGCAGCTTAGCGGTGACGATGTGCCCGAGGTCTTCGAGGTGCGCGGCGAAGTTTACATGGCAAAAGAAGACTTTGCTGCGCTCAATGCTGCGCAGGAGGAAGCGGGCGACAAGCTGTTCGCCAACCCGCGCAACGCAGCGGCAGGGTCGCTCAGGCAGAAGGACGCCAGCGTCACCGCCAAGCGTCCCTTGCGCTTCTGGGCGCATGGCTGGGGCGCGGCAAGCGAAGTGCCGGGCGATACGCAACTGGACGTGATGCGGCGGATCGAGGCATGGGGCCTGCCCATCTCGCCCGATCTCAAATTGTGCAGCAATGTGAACGATATGCTGCAGCATTATCGCAGCATTTCCGAAGGCCGGGCGGACCTGCCCTACGAGATCGACGGAGTGGTCTACAAGGTCAACCGCCTCGACTGGCAGAAGCGCCTCGGCTTCGTGGCGAAAGCGCCGCGCTGGGCGATGGCGCACAAGTTTCCCGCAGAGCGCGCAGAGACGACGCTGGAAAACATCGATATTCAGGTAGGCCGCACGGGCAAACTGACGCCTGTCGGGCGGCTGGCCCCGGTGCTGGTGGGCGGCGTTACCGTCACCAATGTCACGCTGCACAACCGCGACGAGATCGCGCGGCTGGGCGTGCGCCCCGGCGACCGCGTGGTGATCCAGCGCGCCGGCGACGTCATCCCGCAGGTGGTGGAGAACCTGACCCGCGACGAAGACCGGCCAGCGTTCGACTTCCCCGCCGAATGCCCCGTCTGTGGCAGCGAAGCCGTGAGCGAGGAGAGCGAAGTCGACGTGCGCTGCACCGGCGGCCTCATCTGCAAGGCGCAGCAGTTCGAGCGGTTGAAGCACTTCGTCAGCCGCGCCGCGCTGGATATTGAGGGGATGGGCGAGAAGACCATCGCCGAGTTCATGGACCACGGCTGGCTTGACGAAGGACCTGCCGCGATCTTCCGCCTGCACAAACGCCGCGATGACTTGCTCGGGCTGGAAGGCTGGAAGGAAAAGTCGGTCGACAACCTGCTCGCGAGCGTGGAGGCGAAGCGCGAGCCCGATGCCGCGCGGCTCCTGTTCGGCCTCGGCATCCGGCACGTCGGCGCGGTTACGGCGCGCGACCTGATGAAGAACTTCCACGATCTGCCGACCCTGCGCGAAACGGCGCAGCAGGCGCGCGCGGGCGACGAGGATGCCGCCGCCGCGCTCACCAGCATTGATGGCATCGGCAGCGCCGTGGTAGAGGCGCTGGGCGATTTTTTCCACGAGGAGCACAACCGCACCGTCTGGGAAGACCTGCTCTCCGAAGTCTCTCCGCCGCGTTATGAGGTGGAGACGATGGACTCCCCCGTTGCGGGCAAGACGGTGGTGTTTACCGGCAAGCTGGAGACCATGAGCCGCGACGAGGCCAAGGCGCAGGCCGAACGGCTGGGCGCGAAGGCCAGCGGATCGGTCAGCGCGAAGACGGATCTGCTGGTGGCAGGACCGGGCGCAGGGTCCAAGCTGAAGAAGGCCGAGGAACTGGGAATCGAGGTGATCGACGAGGCGGGCTGGGCCGCCATCGTCGCCGCAGCTGGCTGACCTAGTCGTTCGGCATAAGGTGTATTTCGCGCACGCAGGACGTGTCCCGCTGGCCCAGCGCGAACACCACGGCGTCGGCGATATCCTCCGGCTGCAGCTTGGTGGGCTTGCCCTCGTCGAAGAAGGGCGTGTCCACCATGCCCGGCGAGATGACGGTGCAGCGGCCACCCCATTCGCGCATTTCCTCGGCCAGATTTCCGGCAAAGCCATGCACGAACCACTTGGTCGCGCCGTAGATCGAGCCTTTCATGTGATCGCGTCCTGCCTTGGAGCCGGTGACCACGAACATGCCCTTGGTCTTTCGCAGGTGCGGCAGGGTGGCGTGGGCGGTGTAGAGCACGGCCAGGATGTTGAGGTGGATCATGTCATGCCACTCGGCGGGATCGCCGTTCTCCACGCCCGGATTGTCCACGCCCTTTCCGGCATTGGCGAACACGCCGTCGAGACCGCCGAAGTGATCGACGGTTTTCGCCACCGCCTCGTTCACGGCGTCACGGTCCGTCACGTCGCAGGGCAGGGCGAGGGCGGCGTCGCCGATTTCGCCGGCCAGCGTTTCCAGCTTGTCCTCGGACCGGGCGAGCAGCGCCACGTTCCATCCGGCCGTGGAAGCGGCGCGCGCGGTGGCCGCGCCGATGCCGGTGGAGGCTCCGGTGATGAGCAGGGTCTTCGTCATGATAGGTCACTCTTGCATTGGGGAGGGTATGCAAGGGTAATCGCTGGCGAGGCTCGCAGGTTCCGCGCCGGAAAAGGGTTCAACCACCGGGCCTGTCGATTTCGCCCCTACCGAGTTCGCGCAAGTCGAAATGTGCGCGGATGTGATCCAGCACGGCGGGGTAGAGCGGGTTATCGAAGAGCAGCCCGGCGTAGGGTCTTTCCTGCCAGCGGATGGTCGCATCGATAGGACCAACCGGGCCGATCTTAATAGTGACGGTCTTGCCCGGAGTCAGCAATCCCATCCGGTCGAAGATGCGGCAGCCGCGCTCCGACAGATCCACGATCGTCACGTCGCGCTTGCCCGTGCCGGTGCGCATCTTGCCGATAACGGAAATGCCGTGCCGCTGCGCGTCGCGTTCCGTCATTGCAATCTTGCCCCGTCAATGGTTGCTGACCCCTGCGGCGGGGCTTACAGATGACACTACCGTGCGGCAATGGCGAAACATGCCAGGGTAATACCGGTATTAACCCTTAGGTCTCGCGGTTTCCTGCCGTGCCGGGCTCGGGTATCCACTTCATCACCCCGCCGGCGAACGGCGTCCACAGGCCCATCTCTATCCCCGCTTCGGCCAGGGTATTGCCGACCCAGGTGTTGCAGGTGTTGGCGAGGGTGTAGCTGCCCTCGGCTTCGTAATAGGCATCATTGACATAGGTGCCGGAAAGAACCTGGCGCGTCTTACCGGAAGGGATGGAAGGGAGCGCATCTTCTATGGCCGCGACGAGTCGTTGATACTGGACCAGCGAAATCTCGACAGGGCGATGGTTCGGGCCCGCGCCGGGGCGCACGTAATGGCTCACCCGCATCAGCGGATCGCCGCCCACCGTGGCGATGCGCAGCGCGGTGCTGGCTTTCAGGTCGCCCCAGGTGGGCACGTTCAGGAAGACCTCGCGCTCGCCCCAGCCGATCGATAGGTGCGTGGGCATCCGTCCGTGTTCGTCCGGCTGGGAAGCGCTGGGAAAGGTCTCGCGCCAGTCCTTGCTGGCGGACACGACGGGTACGATGATGCCCGTATGCGTGCCGTTGGTTTCCACCATGATGGTGACGGTTTGCGCCGCTGCGGCCTCGCTCTTTACCGTCTCGTGGCCGGGGATCGAACTGCCGACCCATGCGGCAAGCGGATAGCCCACGACGAGCGCCAGAAGTGCTGCGAGCACGATCAGCGCAATGCGCAGCAGGCGGCGCCCTATCCCTGGAACCGATGCCGCAGCCACAGGATGCTCCAGTCCCCGTTCACGATGCGCCGGTGCAGACGGAAGCCCGCCCGGCGATAGGCGGCGCGCACGCTCTCTTCCTGCTTTTCCAGCAGACCCGCCAGCAGGATGCTGCCGCGCGGCGCCACGGCCCCGGCAAAATCGTTCGCCATGTCAATCAGCGGCCCGGCGAGAATGTTGGCGATCAGCAGGTCATAAGGTGCGCGCGCCTGCAAGGCAGGGTCGTCCATCCCGTCCGCGATCACCATGGCCAGCTGGCCGCGATCGGTGCCGAGGGGGATGTGGTTCAACTCGCAATTGGTCACGACGGCGGGGCCGCACACCGGATCGATATCGCTCGCCGTGGCAAAGGCCAGCGGCCACAGGTCCATCGCGGCAAAGGCGAGGAGCCCGGTGCCGGTGCCGATATCGGCCACCTTGCCCGGCAGAAGCCCCTGCGCTTTCATGATATGCAGCATTTCGAGGCAACCGGCGGTCGTCTCGTGTTGTCCGGTGCCGAATGCCTGCGCTGCGGGAATGACGAATTCGGTCAGCGAAGGATCACCCAGCGCGGCGTGATCGGGCGTGCGCACGCGGAAGCGGCCTGCGCGGATGGGCTCCACGCCCTTCTGGCTCTCGCTGACCCAGTCGGTGTCGGGCAGCTTCTCCGCGAGGATCGCCGGCACCGGCTCGTCGAACAATTCGTGCAGGGCCTTGCGCTCTGCTTCGCTGGGCTTGCCCTGCGTATAGGCTTCCAGCCGCCAGACGTCGGGCTCGTTGGGATCGACCTCGTATGCGGTGAGGACGATGTTCTCGTCCCAGCCGATGCTTTGGTCGCACCGGTCCAGCGCCGCATCGACCTGCGCCTTCGAGGCGAGGGCGGACAATTTCCAGCTCATTGCGCGGATTCCATTGCGAGGCGTTCCTCCAGCACACGCAGCCTGTCTGCGGCGTAGGCGGCGCAGGTCATACCGCTTTGCCAGTCACTTGCCAGCAACTTGTCGCGCATGCCGCTGGCGGAGGGGTGCGGGGTGAGGAGCACGTCGCAGTCGAGCGCGGCGAGCCGGGCAAGGCCATCCCGGAATGCCTGCACGTAGTCCGGATGATCGGTGAAGCGATAGCCGTCGGCGCTGATTGCGGAGAGGCTGTCGGCATAGACGATGTTCTTGCAATCGCCTGCCTCGCAGCTTTCCCACTGCCACGTCAGCGCACCGGGCGTATGGCCGGGCGTGGCAATGGGCTTGAAGGTAAGCCCGGCGATTTCGACAGGCCTGCCGGGCGTAACGGCGGACACGACGGCGCGCGGCACGGGATGCATGGGATCGTGCATGCCGAATTGCGGGTCTTCGGGATGCTCCTCGCCGCTTTCGATCACTTCCAGCGCTTCGGGCGATGTGTAAACGGGCGCGCCGGTGTTCTGGTGAACCCACCACAGCCCGCCGACATGGTCGAAATGCTCGTGGCTGGTCAGCACGCCGCGCAGGTTCTGCGGCTGGAAACCCAGCGTGCGGATATTGCTCAGCACCACCCGCGCGCCGTTGCGGGTGCCGCTGTCGATCAGCACGTGGCCCTCGGGCCCGGCGACGAGCACGGCGGAAATGCCACAAGTGCCCACGTGATAGGTGTCGCCGTACACGCGGAAGGGCTGGGCGCGCTTGTCCCATTCGTCCCAATCGGTGCATTCCTGTGCCCATGCGGAGCCGTCGCCTGCATTGGCGCGCGCGGAGTCCAGCGTGGCGGCGCTGGTGCGCGGCACCGGCGGCTGCGGGGCGACGCAGGCAGCCAGCGACAAGCTGGCGAAGAGGGCGACAAGTCTAGCGGACATAGCTGGCACCATTGGCGTCGATCACCGCGCCGGTCATGCTGGGCGGTGCGTCGAGAGAGCAGAACACGGCGATATCGGCGATCTCCTCCGGCTCCGCCACGCGGCCCAGCGGGATATCGGCCAGCAGGCCGGGGCCGCCGCGGCTCTCCAGGTAGTCGCCCGCCATGGATGTGTCGGTGAAGCCCGGAGTGATAGCGAAGGAGAGGATCCCTTCCGCAGCATATCCACGCGCGATGGTCTTGTGCATCGCCACCATGCCGCCCTTGGCTGCGGCGTAGTGCCAGTGCGCCGGACTGTCTCCGCGATAGGCCGCGCGGCTGGCAATGTGCACGATGCGGCCGCCGCTGCCGCGCTCCTGCCAGTGGCGCACGGCGAACCGGCTGAGCTGGGCTGCGGCGGTGAGATTGATGCGCAGGGTGTCCTCCCACCTGTCCAGCCATTCGATGTCGCTGGCGACGAGGGGTATCTGCTCGAACAGTCCGGCATTGTTCACCAGCACGTCGATCCGGCCGTCCAGCCGGTCCAGCGCTTCCTGCCAGAGCATCTGCGGGGCCGGCGGATCGGCGAAGTCGGCGGCGATGGTGCGCGAATCGATGGCCCGCGTGGCGTGGCCCATCACGTTGCAGCCGCGTTCTGCCAGCTGGTCCGCTATCGCCTGGCCGATGCCCCTGCTGCTGCCGGTTACGAGAATATTGGTCATGGCCGACTGTCATAGCGGGGGGCAAGCCGCGGGGAAAGTGCAGGAAATGCGGCAGGAAATGCCCGCCGATTTATGCACGACCTGCCCGAAGGGCCGCTTGTAACGCGCGTCACAATCGCTAGAGGGAGGGCACGAACCTTGGGGCTCACATACACGCAATGGGACGTTACATGGCAAATCGCCCGCTTTCACCGCACCTGCAAATCTGGAAATGGGGGCCGCACATGGCGGTATCCATCCTGCACCGCGTCTCCGGCGACGGCATGGCCATCGTCGGGCTGGGCGTGCTGCTGTGGTGGCTGGGATCGCTGGCAGCGGGGCCGGAAGCCTACGAAAGCTTCGCCGGGCACGCTGGCAGCTGGTATGGTACGTTGGTGCTGATCGGCCTGACCTGGGCTTTCTTCACCCACATGTGCTCCGGCCTGCGTCACTTCGTGCTGGACCTTGGCGCGGGATACGAGCTCGACACCAATCGCAACTGGTCGGTCATCTCGATGGCTGGCGGCGTTGTGCTGACCGTGGCCTTCTGGGCCTTCATCCTGCTGGCTTGAGGAAGGGATAGAAACCATGGGTAACGGAACTTCCATCGGCCGCGTGCGCGGCCTCGGCGCCGCCCACCAGGGCCCGCACCACTGGCTGGTGCAGCGCTTCACCGCCGTCGGCAACCTCGTGACGGTGCTGTTTCTCGGCCTGTCGCTGGCGCTGCTGGGCGACTATTCCTACGCCAGCGTTTCGGGCTGGCTGTCCTCCCCGCTGCCCGCCTTCATGGTGGCGCTGCTGGTGATCTCCACCTTCTGGCATGCCAAGCTGGGCCTGCAGGTGCTGATTGAGGATTACCTGCACGAAGCCGGCACCAAGTTTGCCGCCATCCTCCTTTTGAACATCGCGACCTTTGCAGGCGCCGCTTTCGGCCTGTTCTGCATCGCTCGCCTCGCATTCTCCGCAGGAGCCGCCTGACATGGCACACAAGGCCACTTTCGAAATCAACGGCAAAGCCTACCCGATCATCGACCACACCTATGACGTGGTCGTCGTCGGCGCGGGCGGTTCGGGCCTGCGCGCCACGATGGGCGCGGCAGAAGCGGGCCTCAAAACCGCCAACATCTCCAAGGTCTTCCCGACCCGTTCGCACACCGTGGCGGCGCAGGGCGGCATTGCCGCCTCGTTGGGCAACAACACGCCCGACCACTGGCAGTGGCACATGTACGACACCGTGAAAGGTGCCGACTGGCTGGGCGACCAGGACGCCATCGAATACCTGGCGCGCGAAGCCCCGCAGGCGGTGTATGAACTGGAGCACGCCGGTGTGCCCTTCAGCCGCAACGAGGACGGCACGATCTACCAGCGCCCCTTCGGCGGGCACATGCAGAACATGGGCGAAGGCCCGCCGGTGCAGCGCACCTGCGCCGCGGCGGACCGTACCGGCCACGCCATGCTGCACGCGCTCTACCAGCAGAGCCTGAAGTACAGCGCCGATTTCTACATCGAATACTTCGCCATCGACCTCATCATGAAGGACGGCGCCTGCGTCGGCGTGATCGCCATGTGCCTGGACGATGGCTCCATACACCGCTTCCGCAGCCACGGCGTGGTGCTGGCGACGGGCGGCTATGGCCGCTGCTATTACACCGCAACCTCCGCCCACACCTGCACGGGTGATGGCGGCGGCATGGTGCTGCGCGCTGGCCTGCCTTTGCAGGATATGGAATTCGTGCAGTTCCACCCCACCGGCATCTACGGCGCGGGCGTGCTGATCACCGAAGGCGCTCGTGGCGAGGGTGGCTATCTCACCAATTCCGAAGGCGAGCGGTTCATGGAACGCTATGCCCCGTCGGCCAAGGACCTCGCCAGCCGCGACGTCGTCTCCCGCTCGATGGCGCTGGAAATGCGCGAAGGGCGCGGCGTGGGTCCGGACAAGGATCACATCTACCTGCACCTCGATCACATCGATCCCAAGGTGCTTGCAGAGCGTCTGCCGGGCATCACCGAGAGCGGCAAGATTTTTGCCGGCGTCGACCTGACGCGCCAGCCGCTGCCCGTCACCCCGACGGTGCACTACAACATGGGCGGCATTCCGTGTAACTATCACGGCGAAGTCGTCACCATCGGTGCGGACGGCAACCCCGATACCGTGGTGCCCGGCCTGTTCGCCGTGGGCGAGGCCGCCTGCGTTTCGGTGCACGGGGCGAACCGCCTCGGTTCCAACTCGCTGATCGATCTCGTGGTGTTCGGCCGCGCGACGGGCTTCCGCCTGAAGGAACTGATCACGCCGGGCCAGAGCCACGACGAACTGGCGCCGGACAGCGCTGATTTCGCGCTGACCCGCCTCGACCATTTCCGCCATGCCAACGGCGATTCGCCGACGGCTGCGGTGCGCGCGGACATGCAGAAGACGATGCAGAAGCATGCCGCCGTGTTCCGTGACAGCGAGCTGATGGCAGCGGGCGTCAAGTCGCTGGCCGAGACCAACAAGCGGATGCAGGACATCAAGGTTCACGACCGTTCGCTGATCTGGAACTCCGACCTGATCGAGACGCTGGAACTGGACAACCTGATGGCGCAGGCCGTCGTTACCATGTCCAGCGCCGAAAACCGCAAGGAAAGCCGCGGCGCCCACGCGCACGAGGACTTCCCGGAGCGCGACGATGCCAACTGGATGAAGCACACCGCGGCCTGGTTCGAAGGCTGGGGCGGCAGCGGCGGCGAGGTGCGGATCGACTACCGCCCGGTCCACGAATACACGCTGACCGACGACGCGACCTACATCGAGCCGAAGAAGCGCGTTTACTGAGGCCGCGCTTCCAGTGACGGGAAAGCCTCCATCGAAGTCTCCGGTCAGGAAGCGCCTCGATGGATACTGGAAGCTCGAAGTCGCCAACGCGGCGCTGATCCCCGCTTTCGTGGTGGCCATGTGCCACATCTATGGCGAGGGCGCTGGCTGGCTTACGTGGCTGGCGCTGTTTCCGACGGCGGGCCTGCTGCTGGTCGGCGGCCTCTACTGGCGCGGCAAGCTGCGCGCGCTGGAAGGTTCGGAGCGGGCTCTCGATGCTGCGTTGCGGCTGGCCGACAAGGCGCAATGGCCCTCCCTTGTCTTGTCGCTACTGTCAGTCGCACTCGTCCTCGCGGACCTGCTGTTCGGCCTGCCGGGTGTAACCGGCACCGATCGCTGGGCAGCGGGTGGCTCCGGCATACTGGCCCTGCTGGAGTACGTGAATTACTACCACCGCCAGTTGCAGCACTTCGACAACGCGGCGGATTTCAAACGCTTGCTGACCGGGCGCGGGATGCGGCCCGCGAAGATGGCCGTCGACCTTGCTGCATGGCGTGGCGATTGACATTTGCGTCGCGCAGGCGCGAGAACACGTCCATGCGCACCGCTCTCGCTTCGCTTGCCCTGCTGTCCACGGCCACCCCCGCCGCCGCCCAGCTTTCTCCCGCCGAAGAGACCATGGTCCGCACGGTGGAGGCGCATTTCGAGGAGGACGTGACGCTCCTCGAACGCATCACCAACGTCAATTCCGGCACGCATAACCACGAGGGTGTGCGCGCGGTGGGGCAGATGCTTGTGCCCGAGTTCGAGGCGCTGGGCTTCGACGTCGAATGGATCGACCAGTCGCACGTGGACCGGGCAGGGCACCTCTTCGCGCGCCGCGAAGGCGATAACGACGCCCCGCGCATCCTGATGATCGGCCATATCGACACGGTGTTCGAGCCGTCGTCCCCGTTTCAGCACTTCGAGCGCGATGGCGACAGGGCAACCGGCCCCGGCGTGGTGGACGACAAGGGCGGGATCGTCGTGATCCTCGCCGCCCTGCGCGCGATGGAAGCCGCAGGCACGCTCGACGGCGCGAACATCGTGGTCGCGCTCACGGGGGACGAGGAGGACGCCGGCGATCCCATCGAACAATCGCGCCAGCACCTGATCGAAGCGGGCCAGTGGGCCGACGTGGCGCTGGGGTTCGAGGGGCTGTCGGTGGTCGAAGGGCGCGACATGGGCGTGGTTGCCCGGCGATCCTCCAACAGCTGGACGCTGACGACGAGCGGGCGCACCGGCCATTCCTCTGGCGTGTTCAGCGAAGGCGCGGGATACGGCGCGATCTACGAGATGGCGCGCATCCTCGATGCCTTCCGAGTGCAACTGCCGGAGGAGAACCTCACCTACAACGTGGGCTTCATGGCGGGCGGCACGCCTGCCGAAATGGGCGCGGACAACCTCTCCGCGACTGCCGTGGGCAAGACCAACATCATCCCCGACAGCGCCGTGGCGCGCGGCGACCTGCGCACGCTGACGCAGGAGCAGACCGACCGGGCGGTGGCGGCGATGCAGGCCATCGTCGATGCCAACCTGCCGGGCACGGATGCGCAGATCGAATTCGCTTTCCGCTATCCGCCAATGGCGCCCAGCGAGGGCAACACGGCGCTGTTCGAAGCGCTGAACGCCATCAATGCCGACCTAGGGCTGGAGCCGATGGGCGTCTTCCCGCCCGCCCGGCGCGGTGCGGCCGACATCAGCTTCGTCGCGCCTTACGCCGATGGCCTAGCCGGGATGGGGCCGGATGGTGCGGGCAGTCATGCCGAGGGGGAAAGCGTGGACCTGCGCAGTTTCATCCGGCAGGCGCAGCGCGCCGCGATCCTGATGAGCAGGCTGGCGGAAAATCCCGGCGCACGGGAAGAGTAGGCGGGCTTAGTCGGCCTCTGCTGTTCCGGCAGGCTCCACCACTCGCGCCTCGTCGATCTCGACAGGCTCGGTCAGCATCTGGCCTTTCATCCAGCCTTCGCCCTTGTCCGGGTCTGTCGGCAGGGCATGGATCGCCTCGACCACGTCCATGCCGTCGGTGACATAGCCGAACACGGCATAGCCCGCCTGCCGCGCGGGATCGTCCGACGCGGGGTCGGCATCCAGCCCGCTCTGGTCGCCCAGCATGATCGAGAAATCGCCGTTCGCCGTGCCGGGTTCGCCCATGGCCATCGACAGCGCGCCGCGCGAATGGGTGAGGCCGGTTTCGCTGGTCGGTTCGTGTTCGATGCCGGGCAGCACGCGTTCCGGATCCCACTGGGTGCCGCCCTGGATCAGGCCGTTGGGTTGCTCGCCCCAGTCGAGCGGCATGGCGCGGTAGAACACGGTGCCGTCGAAGCGATCCTCCTCCACGTAGCGCAGGAAATTGGCCGCCGTGATCGGCGCGCGCTCCATTTCCAGCGCGATCACGATGTCGCCCATGGTGGTCTGCAACACGATGTCGGTCGTTTCGTAATCGGTTTCCGGCGGCGCCTCGGCGGTCTCCTGAGCGGCAAGTGGAGTGGCGAGCAGGGAGAGCGGCAGGACGAATCGTTTCAGCATGTGCGCCATCCTGCACCGCCGTTCTTGGCACGGCAATGAACGGATGATGACGGGGCGCGGGAGTTCACTCGGCATTCAGTTCGTCGCTCTCATTGCACGGTTCATCGCAACTATCGAAGGAGAGAGCGCGATGAGACGAGAACGAACACCCGGCGTGAAACTGATACTGGCGGGGCTGGTCGCAGCCGTGCTGATCGTGCCGCTGCTGATGGTCTATGCGCTGGTCTACGACCGGCAGGAGGAATCCCAGCGCGCGCAGGAGCAGATCACCCGCGGCTGGGGCGGGGCGCAGACGATCACCGGCCCGGTGCTGGTCATCCCGTTCACGGACGAGGTTCTGGAAGCCGAGACGGTCGATGGCGTCACGACGCAGCGGCGGCGGCAGGTGCAGCGCGAACTGTTCGTCTCCCCGCAGCAGCAGGACATCGCGACAACGCTCGATCCCGACCGCAAGGGCTACGCCATTTACGAAAGCGTGGTCTATTCCGGCGCGCTGGAGGGCACGGCGCGTTATGCCCTGACGAGCGAGCTCGAGCGCCTCGACTTAGGTCGGGCGGACCTCAGGTTCGACGAGGCCGAACTGCGCTTCGGCATTTCCGATACCCGCGGCCTCTCCGACGGAGCGAGCGTTTCCGCCGACGGTAACGTGCTGGAACTCAGCCCCGGCAATGGTCCTCTGGCAACCGGCGGATCGGGCTTCTCCGCAGCCGTAACGGGCTGGACTGGCGAGCAACCGCTCGACGTTCGCTGGAGCTATGGCCTGCGCGGCACGCGTTCGCTCTCGCTGGTCCCGCGCGGAGGAGAAACGCAGTGGCGCATCACCTCGCCGTGGCCGCACCCCAGCTTCAGCGGCGGCTACCTGCCCGAACCCTCGCAGACCGAAACCGGCGAGGGCGGCTTCACGGCCGTCTATCCCGGCATCACCAACCTCGCGCTGGGGCAAAGCCTGCTGTCCGTTAACGACCAACCGGCGGCTGAAGGCGAGGCCACGCAGCCTGCCACCATCGGCCTCATTGAGCCGGTCGATCTCTACAGCCAGGTGGACCGGGCGGTGAAATACGGCTTCCTGTTCATCGGCTTCACCTTCGCGGCGCTGCTGATGTTCGACATCGTGGGCGGCGCGCGGGTCGCCTCGGCGGAATATCTGCTGAATGGCGCGGGCCTGATCCTGTTCTTCGTGATGCTGCTCGCTTTTGCCGAGGTGATCGGCTTCGGCCTTGCCTATCTCCTGGCGGCGGCAGCGATTATCGGACTGCTGACGGCCTACAGCGCCGCCGTTCTCGGCACCTGGAAGCGAGCCGGGTTCATCGGCGCGATGCTGGCGGGTCTTTACGCCGTGCTCTACGTGCTGCTGAACGAGGAGACCTACTCGCTCGTCATCGGTTCGCTGCTGCTGTTCGCGGCGCTCGCGGGCGTGATGTACGCCACCCGCAACGTGGACTGGTCCGCCGTGGGCCGTAACGGCGACGAGGCCGCAGCCTAATCGCGCAGGGGAAGAGCTGGGTCAGATCACTTCGGCGATCAGGCCCAGCTCCTTCGCTTTCTCGCAGCCGATGTACCAGTTCTCCGGCGCCCGGTCGCGCACGTCCTCGAACGAGACATTGCTGCCTTCCACGATATCGCGAAAGCCCGCTTCCTCGATCTCGATGGAATGCTCGATCTCGTTGAGGGCACCCTTCAGCTGGTCGATGCAGCTTTTCAGCGGGCCGGACAGGTTGATCGTCTTGGCGATCTGCCGCTCGTGGATCAGCAGGCTGGAATCCTTCGTCATGAAGCGGTGGCTGACAGGGAAGCCCGCCATGAAGGTGGCCCCGGCGGAATAGACGGCGGACTTGCCGAGGAAGTAGATCTCCCGTCCCGGTTCGCGCAGGAGGCGAATGTCGTCGGCCATGGTGCGGGCGACTTCGGGATTCCCGCCCAGCGTGGTGATCGCCACCACCAGCGGGCCTTCGGTCGGGGCATTGGCCAGCTGGTCGCGGAATTCGGCATACATCGCCTCGTCGACGCTGCCGATCAGGCGGAGCTGGGGGCTGGTGAGGACGGTCTGGCGCTTGCTTTGTTCGTTCATGCCCATCCAACAGGCGGGGATGGTGGACGTTCCGTTCAGCGCAGGCGAATGTTGTCGCGCGATAATTCTGCGGGGCTGGCCTTGCCCATCAGCTTCATTGTGCGGGCGATTTCCTGCGAGAGGATACTGACGGCACGCTCCACGCCGTCCTCCCCCGCTGCCGCCAGCGCATAGAGATAGAGCCGCCCGCCGCTCGCCGCCTTCGCGCCCATGGACAGTGCCTTCACCACGTGGCTGCCGCGCGTCACGCCGCCGTCGAGGATCACTTCAACCCGGTCCCCCACGGCATCGACGATCTCGGCCAACTGGTCGAGCGGGGCGCGCCCGCCGTCGAGTTGTCGCCCGCCGTGGTTCGATATCATGATCGCATCCACGCCCATGTCCGCCGCGCGCCGCGCATCGCCCACGGACATGATGCCCTTGAGGCAGAACGGGCCGCCCCAGTCGTCGCGCAACTGCTCCGCCGCCTGCCAGTTGAGGCCGGGATCGAGCATGGAATCGAAATAGTCCTGAATGGAAATCGCCTTTCCGCTGCCCGCGTCCACGTGGGTGGAAAGGTTGGGCAGGTCGAACTTCTCGCGAAAGAGGAAGTTCAATGCCCACTTCGGGTGCGCGGCGTAGCTCAGCACGTTGGCGGGCGTGAAGCGGGGCGGGGTGGTGAAGCCGGTGCGCTTGCAGCGTTCGCGGTTGCCGGAAACGATGGTGTCCACAGTCAGCGTGATGGCATCGAACTTTGCCGCCTTCGCTCGCTCCACCAGAGCGGCATTCAGGCCGCGATCCTTGTGATAGTAGTATTGCAGCATCTTGGGGCCGCTCCACCGCTCGCCAACTTCCTCGATGCTTACGGTGGAAAGGCTGGAGATGCCGAACCACAGGCCGTAACGCTCCGCCACTGCGGCGACGGCGCGTTCGCCCTGCCAGTGGAAGATGCGTTGCAATGCCGTGGGGCTGAGCATCAGCGGCAGCGCGGTTTCGCGGCCCATGATCGTCGTGGAAAGGTCCAGCCTGTCCGCGCCCACCAGCACGTCGGGCACGAGGTCCACGTCGGCAAAGGCGGCGGTGTTGCGCTCGCGCGTGGCCTCGTCGTCGGCGGCGCCGTCGATATAGTTGAACACGGGGAAGGGCAGGCGTCTCCGCGCAAGCTCGCGGAAATCGGCGATCTTGTGGCAGTCGGACAGGCGCCGCACGGAATAGTCGTTCCGGTCTTTCACGCGGTTGTTCCCCTTCCTGCGCCAGAGGTGGCGTGCCTGCCAGCCTTCGTGGACGCAGGCAAGTGGCGAGAAAGTTCCAGGGGAAACTTGCATTCAGAGGGCATTCAGATTACAGGCGTAATCGTACTGCCTACAAACGTAATCGTTCGGGGAGGACGATGTGACGACAAGGACCGACAACGACCACGCGGAAACGGGTGCCGAGCGCATCAGCGATGCCGAGCACGCGGTGATGGAGGCGCTGTGGAAGCGCAGCCCGCAGACCGCCGCCGAAGTGTGCGAAAGCGTCTGCAAGGAACGCGGCTGGTCCATCCCCACGGTGAAGACCCTGCTTTCGCGCCTCGTGCAGAAGGGCGCTCTGGCGACGCAGCCCGATGGCCGCCGCTATCTGTACACTCCGCTCATTGCCCGCTCCGCCTATGTCGGCACGGAAAGCAAGCGGCTGGTAGAACGCCTGTTCGGCGGGCGCGCCGCGCCGCTGTTCGCGCATTTGGCGCAAGCCGAGGCGCTGAGCGAGGATGACATCGCGGAAATCGAACGCCTCCTGAGGGAGATGAAGAAATGACCGGCTTCTCTGACTGGATGGTCGACACCTTCATTTACACAGGGCTGCTGATTGCCCTTGTCCTGCTGCTGCGCCGTCCGGTGTCGCGCTGGTGCGGGCCGCAGGTGGCCTATGCGCTGTGGGCGCTGCCGTTCCTGCGCTTCGTCATGCCGCCCATCGTGCTGCCGGCGTGGATGGCTCCGGCAGAGCCAGAGGCGGTGGCGGCAACGGCTGCCGAGCCATTGATGGTCATTATCTCCGACCCTGTCGAGACTGCCGCCGCCACGCACGCCGCCGCGGCTCCGGTGGTCGGCCTGGCCGTGTCGGACCTGCTGCTGCCGCTATGGATCGGTGGCGCGCTGGTGTTCCTTGGCTGGCGCGTGCGCGAATACTTCCAGATGCGGCAGAGCCTTCTGGAAGACGCGCGCCCCGTGGGCGAGGCGGGCAAGGTGCGGCTGGTGGAAACGCCCGCCGTCACCGGACCCGTTGCTTTCGGCATTGCCGACAAGGTGGTGGCCCTGCCGCCTGAATTCATGGCGCATTACGACATTACAGCACGCGATATGGCCATTGCGCACGAACTTGCGCACCATCGCGGCTACGACCTCGTTGCCAACATCGCGGCGCAGCCGCTGTTGGCCTTGCACTGGTTCAATCCGCTCGCCTGGTGGGGCTGGCGAGCAATGCGCAGGGATCAGGAGGCGGCGTGCGATGCGCGCGTGGTCGCTGGCCGGGCGCAGGGAGAGAAAGCAGCCTACGCGCAGGTGATCGCCGGTTTCGCGACCGGAGACCACCATCTGGCCCTGGCTGCTCCCATGGCTTGTCCGGTGCTTGGAGAGAAGTCCATCATTCACCGTTTGAGGAGCCTCACCATGTCCGAAGTTTCATCCGGCCGTCGCCGCCTTGGTATCGCCGCGATCACCACCACCGCGCTTGCCCTGCCGCTGACAGCCTCGATCAGCTACGCCGCCAGCGACGCGCCCTTGCCGCCCGAGCCGCCTGCCGCGCCGCAGCCGCCCGAAGCGCCGCTGGCGCCCGATGCGCCGCTGCCTCCGCAGGCGCCCGAGGCGCCCTCCATCGAAAGCGTGGACCCGGACGAGCACGTCTATGTCCACGTCGACGAGGACAACGGGGAACGCCGCGTCATCCGCCATCGCATCACGCGCAGCGGCCAGCCGATGTCCGAAGCCGAGCTCGAAGCGCACATGGCGCGTATCGAGCGCGAGATGGAAGGCCGCGAGGCCGAGATCGAAGTGATCGTCGAACGCGCCATGGCCGAGGCCGAACGGGCGCAGGAAATGGGCGAACGCGCCCGCGAAATCGCCGCCCGCGCTCCCCAGGTCGAAATGGACTGCGACGGGGTGGACGAAAGCGGCATCGTGGAGCGCGAGCTTTCCGACGGACGCCGCGCCATCGTGATCTGCGAGCGCATGATCCACGAAAGCGCGCGCGCCGGATTGCAGGGCGCTGTGACCGGACTTCGGGAGGCGATCCGCGAGATGCGCCGGAACGACGAGATGCCTGCGGACCTGCGCGAGGAAATCATTCGCAGCCTGGAGGAAGCCGTCGAGGAAATGCAGCGTGAGGGCGTGACCGCTGCCCGCGTGCGGGCCAAGGCCCAGGCACGCGTTGCGGCACCGGTATCGCGTGCATCGGCCGTGGCGATGCGCTGGCAGGGGCGGATGGTGTCGCCCATCCAGGTCTCCGCGCCTGTGCGCGTGCAAGTGCCGGAGCCTGTCTTTGCGCCTGCATTCGCGCCCGCTCCCGCGTCGGAAGAAGAGTGCGACGATCAGCGCGTCGTTCGCGCCTGATCTAGTCGACCTGCTGTACGACGGGACGCGAGACGAACTGCGTCCCGTCGTCGCCCACTGTCGTAATCTGCCAGTCCGGCTCTGCGGGCACGGTGGATTCGCCATCCTGCATGGCCGCCAGCATTTCGGGCGGCATCGGGCGTGCCGGGTAGGGGCAGTCGCGCGCTTCGCCCAGGCCCTTCAGGTAGGCGCGGCGCATCAGCCCGGCGGCTATCGCCTGGCGGAACTTGTACTCGTGCTCGTTCGCGCCTGAGATCTCGCGGATGATGCCGCGGAAGGGGATGAACATGCCCACCGCGCGCTGCGCCACGCCGGTCACGGTCAGGCGGTTGCCTTCCTCGTCCCGCGTATCGAAATCGTCGCCCAGCACCGCATCGAGATCGGCAATGCCGCTGCGGATGTTGTCGCAGTCGTCCAGTCCCTCGTTCGCATAGGCGTTTTCGCGCGCCCACAGCAGGATCGGCGGGATCGGATCGCGCGCCAGGTTCAGGTCCGACAGCGGCGTCATGGCGACATCCAGCGCATCGGGATTGCGGTCCGTCACGTCCTCCTGCCCCATCGCCGGCGTGGCGAAAGCGAGGAGGGGCAGGGCGAGGAGAGTTGCGACCCGGTTCATATCACGCTCGCAAATAAGCTGCATCGCAGCGGTTGTCATCGGCGCTTTCCATGCCGAGGCGCAGGGCTTCCATGCGCTGCTGGCTGGTGCCGTGAGTGAAGCTTTCCGGGCCGACGCGCCCCTGCGTCAGCGTATCGTCGCCGATTGCGGCGGCAGCGTTCATGCCTTCCTCGAAATCGCCGCGCTCGATCAGGTTACGGTTCCGTCCTGCCCATACGCCCGCGTAACAGTCCGCATGAAGCTCCATCATCACCGATAGCTGGTTCTGCGCGCGTGGGTTCTGCGCCTGTGCGCTGCGGATCTGGTTGGAAATGCCGGTGACGGTCTGCACGTGGTGGGCATATTCGTGCGCCACGACATAGAGCCGCGCGAAATCGCCGCCGTCGCCCGCCATTTGCGCGAGCTGGTCGTAGAAGGCGACGTCGATGTACATCGTTTCGTCCGCCGGGCAGTAGAACGGCCCCATGCCGACAGAGCCGGTGCCGCATCCGGTGCGGAACTGCTGCGCCGTGGCGAACCGCAGCGTCGGCTGGCGGAACTCGTTGCCGAAGCCGGCTTCCTCGAACCGCTGCTGCCATGTCTCGTTCAGCGAGGTGAGGGCGGCACAGCTTTCCTGCGCATACTGGTTGGACGTGCAGATCGCCTGCTCGTCCTCTCCTTGCGGCGCGGATTGCTGCTGCTGGCCCTGCTGCATCCCCTCGACAGTCGCGGCGGTCTGCATCGGGTCCAGCCCGAAAGCGAAATAGCCGATGGCGGCGATGATGATGGTGCCGCAGCCAAGCCCTCCGGCCTTGCCCATGCCGCCACCGCCGGTGGTGCCGACCTTGATCTTGCCGGTGTCGAAGGGATTGAGTCTCATGCTTCGGTTACTCCCCGATTTTCATAATTTTGGCTGGACCATAGCCGCCATCCGGCTACCACCCTAGCCGCAATTCAAATCATCTGGAGACTTCAATGTTCCTCGAAGGAAAGCGTGCCCTCGTCACCGGTTCGACCTCGGGCATCGGCCTCGCCATCGCCCGTGCGTTGCGGGCCGAGGGGGCCGAGATCGTGCTGAACGGCTTTGGCGAGGAGTCCGAGATCGCGAAACTGTGCGAAGAGCTGGACGCGATGCACTCGGGCGCGGACCTGACGGACGTTGCCGCGATCGAGACGATGATGGGCGATGCCGGAGGGATTGACATTCTCGTCAACAACGCAGGGATGCAGCACGTCGCCCCGGTGGAGGACTTCCCGGTCGACAAGTGGAACAAGATCATCGCTCTGAACCTGTCCGCCGCCTTCCACACCTGCCGCCTCGCCGTGCCGCATATGAAGCAGGCGGGCTGGGGGCGCATCATCAACACCGCCAGCGCGCACTCGACCACGGCCAGCCCCTACAAGGCCGCCTACGTCTCGGCGAAGCACGGCATTGCCGGCCTCACCAAGACCATCGCGCTGGAACTGGCCGAGCAGAACATCACCGCCAACTGCATCAGCCCCGGCTATGTCTGGACGCCGCTGGTGGAAAGCCAGATTCCCGACACGATGAAAAGCCGCGGCATGACGCGCGAGCAGGTAATCAACGACGTGCTGCTGGAACGCCAACCGTCGAAAAAGTTCGCCCAGCCCGAAGACGTGGGCGCGCTGGCTGTCTTCCTGTGCCGCGATGTGGCGCAGAATATTACCGGCGCGAATTACGAAATCGACGGTGGGTGGACGGCGCAGTAGGGGGGCGCCTTCGATTGTCCAATCTCACCCTCGTCATCCCAGCGAAAGCTGGGATCTCTCCCATCACGCCCCACGTCATCTGAAATGGGCGGCTGGGTCTACATCATGACGAACAAGCGTCACGGCGTTCTGTATATCGGCGTGACTTCCGATATTTCCTCCCGGACCATGCAGCACAGATCAGGCACTGGCTCGGCTTTCTGTCGCCGCTATGGCCTGGACGTGCTCGTCTATGCCGAACGTCACGAGACAATAACCGATGCGATAGCAAGAGAGAAAGCCATGAAGGCATGGAAGCGGGCGTGGAAGATCGAACTGATCGAGAAGGTCAATCCTGACTGGGACGACTATTTCGAGCATCTGGCTTGAACGAGAGAGATCCCAGCTTTCGCTGGGATGACGGTGTTAAGGGCTGGCCGCCACGATAAACCACCCCCACCCCCTACCAAATGCCACACAGTGCGTTTACATGGGCCGCCACGAATCACCCGAGACACAGAAGTGGCGCCCCCAATGGAAATCCGCACCGGCCTTACTTTCGACGACGTGCTGCTGCAGCCCGCCGAAAGCAACATCCTCCCCTCGCAGGCCAGCACCAAGACGCAGCTGACGAAGGATATCGGGCTCAACATCCCGATCATCTCCTCTGCGATGGATACGGTGACGGAAGCCGAGATGGCCATCGTGCTGGCGCAGCTGGGCGGGATGGGCGTGCTCCACCGTAACCTGACGATCGAGGAACAGTGCGCTGCCGTTCGCCGGGTGAAGCGCTTCGAGAGCGGAATGGTGGTGAACCCCATTACCATCACGCCAGACGCCACGCTGGGTGACGCGCAGGAACTGATGACCCGCCACAACATCAGCGGCATTCCGGTGACGGACCCCTCCGGCAAGCTGGTGGGCATCCTCACCAACCGCGACGTGCGCTTTGCTGACAATCCCGGCCAGCCGGTGAAGGAATTGATGACGAGCGAAAACCTCGCCACTGTCAGCGAGCAGGTGACGCAGCAGGAAGCGCGCAAGATCCTGCACCAGCGCCGCATTGAGAAGCTGCTGGTGGTGGACAAGGACTATCATTGCGTCGGCCTGATCACGGTGAAGGATATCGAGAAGGCCGTGCTTAACCCCGATGCCACGAAGGACAAGGGCGGTCGCCTGCGCGTGGCCGCTGCCACCACGGTAGGCGACAAGGGTTTCGAGCGGACCGAGGCACTGGTGGACGCCGAGTGCGACGTCATCATCATCGACACCGCCCACGGCCACAACAAGGCCGTTGGCGAGGCGGTGGACCGGGTGAAGCGCCTTTCCAACTCGGTGCAGGTGATCGCGGGCAACATCGCAACCGCCGCTGCCGCGAAATCGCTGATCGACGCTGGTGCGGACGCGGTGAAGGTGGGCATCGGCCCCGGCTCCATCTGCACCACGCGCATCGTGGCGGGCGTGGGCGTGCCGCAGCTGACCGCGATCATGGATGCCGCAAGCGTCGCGGGCGACGTGCCGGTGATTGCCGATGGCGGCCTGCGCACTTCGGGCGATGCGGCCAAGGCGCTTGCCGCCGGGGCCAGCACAGTGATGATCGGCAGCCTGCTGGCAGGTACCGAGGAAGCGCCGGGCGAAACCTTCCTTTACCAGGGCCGCGCCTACAAGGCCTATCGCGGCATGGGCAGCGTCTCTGCCATGGCGCGCGGCTCTGCCGACCGCTATTTCCAGCAGGACATCAAGGACCAGATGAAGCTGGTACCCGAAGGCATCGAAGGTCAGGTGCCCTACAAGGGCCCGGCGCGCGACATCATCCACCAGCTGGTGGGCGGCATCAAGGCAGCCATGGGCTACACCGGCAGCGCCACCATCGCGGACCTGAAGAAGAACGCCGAGTTCGTGCAGATCACCAATGCGGGGCTGAGCGAGAGCCACGTCCACGACGTGAGCATCACCCGCGAGGCACCGAACTACCCGACGCGGTAAGGTGCCCGGCGGGCCGGTTTCCTACCGTTGCCGGGGGGCCTAGCTTGCCCGGCATGACACACGTTCTCGTCCCGACCGCCGCGTTTCACGCAAAGGTTACAGGTCCAACAGCCGGTTCTTCGCGCAAGTCGCTGCGAGGAAACGGAAATTCGGGCGGGGCAACTATTTCAAAGAGGGGCCTTAGGCGTTCCACAATGGTGACAGAATGACCCCTTCCGCCCGCGTCCAGGCCGCTATCGAGATACTCGATGCCGTGATCGAAGCCGCCCGTTCCGGCGGTGCCCCGGCAGACAGGCTGGTGGCCGAGTGGTTCAAGAACCACCGCTTCGCCGGCTCGAAGGACAAGCGCGCCATCCGCGAGCACGTCTACGACGCGATCCGTGCCTGCGGCCCGGTGCCCGCCAATGGTCGCGCTGCCATGCTGGGGCTGGCCGAAGAGCAGCCCGAGCTTCGCGACCTGTTCGACGGTTCGCAATACGGCCCCGCCGCGATTGGCGAGGGCGAACGCCCGGCCGAGGGCGGCATCGCGCCCGAGTGGCTTGAGGATCGCCTGATCGCCAGCGGCGTCGGGGAGGACGAGGCCTTGGCGCTGCTGGGCCGCGCGCCGCTGGACGTGCGGATCAACCGGCTGAAAGTGTCCGGCGCGCTGGAAGGCTTGCCAGAAGAAGGCGAGCCGCTGGCGCTGCCCGGTGCGCTGCGCTTCCCGTCCGGCACGCAAGTCTCCACATGGGACGCGTTCGGGCACGGACTGATCGAGGTGCAGGACCTGGGCAGTCAGGCCGCTTGCATGGCCGTGGGCGCGCAGCCGGGAGAAACCGTGGTGGACCTGTGCGCCGGGGCCGGGGGCAAGACCCTCGCACTGGCCGCAGCCATGGCGAACGAGGGCGCGCTGGTCGCCGCCGATACCGACAAGCGCCGCCTCTCTCAGCTTGGCCCGCGCGCCGAGCGGGCAGGGGTGCTGATCGCGCGCGAGGTACTGCTCGATCCCGGCAAGGAGGCCGAGGCGCTGGAGGAATGGCTGGGCGAGGCCGACCGCGTTCTCGTCGACGCACCGTGTTCCGGCACAGGCACGTGGCGACGCAATCCCGAAGCGCGCTGGCGCCTGTCGGAGGGTGAGTTGCAGAAGCTCACTGCCTTGCAGGCGCGGCTGCTGCGGATCGCCGCAGACCTGGTGAAACCGGGCGGCACGCTGACCTATGTCACCTGCTCGCTGCTGGACGAGGAAGGGGCCGGGCAGGTCGATGCCTTCCTCAGGCAGAACCCCGGCTGGAGTGCGGATATGCCCGACCTTCGACTCGGCGCCCCGCGCGGCGCGGGAATACGCCTCTCGCCGTCCCGCGATGCCACGGACGGATTTTTCATCGCACGTCTATGTAAGGCGTGATAACACCCTCCAGATGGACGAAATCAATCTCTCTCTTGCGTCCAAGTTGAAGGAGTACGCCATGCGCTTCGCACCCGTAGCCGCCGCCCTGTCCCTTGCATTCGCCACCACGGCCAGCATCGGGCAAGCGAGCGACTACGAAGCCGATCCGCGGGCCGTGGCGCTGGTGGCCGAAGGCAATGCCGCGCTGGAGATGGGCGAAACGCAGGCCGCGATCGACGCGTTCGAGGCTGCGCTCGCCATCGATCCGGGCTACACCGATGTCTACCTGGACCTTGCGAACGCTGCCCGCGTCGAAGGGCTGCAGGGTAAGGCGATCCACTTCTACCGCGAGGCGCAGGAACGCGATCCCGAAAACCTCGCCGCCATCACGGGCGAGGGCGAGGCGCTGGTGGAGAAGGGCGCGCTCAGCGCCGCGCGGGAGAACCTGACGCGGTTGCAGACCCTGTGCGGCGAAACCTGCACCGAAACCGTGCAACTCGCCGCCGCCATCGATCGCGGCCCGCCGGTGATGACGGCCGAAGCCATCCCCGTTGACGAGGACGTGGTCCAGAACTGAGGGAAATTCGCTTGCCTACAGGTGCGGTTTGAAGGCTGAGACCACCGTCTCGTAAACCTCGCGCTTGAACGGCACGATCAGCTCGGGAAGCAGGTCCGGATCGACCCATTTCCATTCGCAGAATTCGGGGTGCTTGAAAGCATCAAGGTCGATATCGCTGTCCTCGCCGGTAAAGCGCACCAGGTACCATGCCTGCCGCTGGCCCTTGTACTTGCCGCCCCACAGCTTGCCGTGCAGTTCCTTGGGCAGGTCGTAATAGAGCTCTTCCTCCATCCGGTGAACGATCTGCAGGTGGCGGGTGGTGACGCCCGTCTCCTCCCCCAGTTCTCGGAACATGGCCTCGTCCAGGTCCTCGCCATCGTCGACGCCGCCCTGCGGCATCTGCCACCAGTCGCCTTCCTTGTTGTCGATCCGCTTGCCGACAAAGGCTTCCCCGGCGGAATTGATCATCATCGTGCCAACGCACGGGCGGTATTGCAGCTTGTCCGGTCTGGTCATGGTGCTGCATCTAGGATGGTGGAGAGGTGAAAGCCAGCTATTGCCGCCGAAACAGAAAAACTTGATTGTCTTGGGGCGGAGAGGAACCTAGGTCGCCCGCATACGCTGGGGCCACAAGCCCCGACGCGGCAGGAAGAATTTACAATGGCTACACAGACGGCTGAAGCACAGCCCGACACTCAGGTTCAGGACTCGATGGTGGTCCGTTTCGCTGGCGACAGCGGCGACGGAATGCAGCTGACGGGCGGACAGTTCACCCTGTCCACCGCGCTGGCGGGCAACGATCTTGCCACTTTCCCCGATTTCCCCGCCGAAATCCGCGCGCCGCAGGGCACGCTGTTCGGCGTTTCGGCGTTCCAGATCAACTTCGGCAGCCGCCAGATCAACACCGCGGGCGACGCGCCCGATGTACTGGTGGCGATGAACCCGGCGGCGCTTAAGGTGAACCTCGCTTCGCTGAAGCCCGGCGGCCTGATCATCGCCGACAGCGGCGCTTTCACCAAGCGTAACCTGGAAAAGGCGCATTACGAGGAAAACCCGCTGGAAGACGGCAGCCTTGCCAAGTTCGACCTGCTGGCCTTCGACATTTCCGAACGCACGATCGAGGCGGTGAAGCCCTTCGGCCTCGGCAACAAGGATGCGCTGCGGTCCAAGAACATGTGGACGCTGGGCCTGGCGCTGTGGATGTTCGATCGTCCGCGCGAACCGCTGCACGACTGGCTGAAGGCCAAGTTCAAGAGCAAGCCCGAGATTGCCGAGGCGAACATCGCCGCGCTCGACGCGGGCCATGCCTATGGCGAGACGGCGGAGCTTTCCGGCCCGCTGAAGCAGGTGCACATGCCGCCGCGCCCGGTGGAACCGGGCCTCTACCGCACCATCACCGGCGCGGAGAGCGTGTCGCTCGGCCTCGTGGCGGGCGCGCAGCTGGCGGAACTGCCGATGTTCTTCGGCGGCTATCCCATCACGCCCGCATCAGCAATCCTCCACCACCTCGCACGGCTGAAGGAGTTCGACGTCACCACCTTCCAGGCGGAGGACGAGATCGCCGCGATCTGCGCCGCGATCGGTGCGAGCTATGCCGGCCAGCTGGGCGTCACCAGTTCATCCGGCCCCGGCATTGCGCTGAAGACCGAGGCGATGGGCCTTGGCATCATGGTGGAATTGCCGCTGGTGATCGTGAACTCGCAGCGCGGCGGCCCGTCCACCGGCCTGCCGACGAAGACCGAGCAGAGCGATCTCTACCAGGCCGTCTACGGTCGCAACGGCGATGCGCCCATGCCGGTTATCGCCGCGCGCAGCCCTGCCGACGCCTTCGACGTCGCTATCGAGGCCTGCCGCATCGCCACGCAGTACATGACGCCTGTCATGCTGCTGACAGACGGCTACATCGCCAACGCCGCGGAGCCGTGGAAAGTCCCCGATCCTTCCGCATACGAGCCGTTTCCGGCGACCTTCCTCGAGGAGCTGCCCGAAGGCGAGGAGTTCCTCCCCTACAAGCGCGACGAGAAGGGCGCGCGTCCCTGGGTGAAGCCCGGCACGCCCGGCCTGATGCATCGCGTCGGCGGCATCGAGAAGCACGAGACCACCGGCAACATCGACTATTCGCCCGCCAACCACCAGCGCATGACCGAGCTTCGCCGCGACAAGGTGGCGAACATCGTCGTGCCCGACCAGGAAGTGTCCTGGGGTGAGGATACCGGCGATCTCGTCGTGGTGGGCTGGGGCAGCACCTACGGCCCGATCAAACAGGCGGTGAACCGCTGGATCGAGAAAGGCGCGAAGGTGTCCCACGTTCACGTGCGCCACATCTGGCCGCTGCCGCAGAACCTCGGAAAGCTGCTCTCCGGCTTCAAGCACGTGCTGATGCCGGAAATGAACACCGGCCAGTTCAAGACGCTGCTGCGCGACCAGTTCCTGATCGATGCCGAAAGCCTGACCAAGACCAGCGGCCAGCCGTTTCAGATCGCCGAACTGGAGGAAGCCATCGGGCGCTGCCTGAACGAGAAGTGCGGCGGCAAGATCGGCACCAATGACGACCAGCTTCCCAATCCGGTGGGAGTCGAGAAATGAACGAGATGAGCAAGATCGAAACCACGCTGAAGGACTGGGAAACCGACCAGGAAGTGCGCTGGTGCCCCGGTTGCGGGGACTATGCCATTCTGAAGGCCGTGCAGCGCACGCTGCCGCAGCTTGGCGCAGACCCCAAGAACACCGTGTTCGTATCGGGCATCGGCTGCTCCAGCCGCTTCCCCTACTACATGGAAAGCTACGGCTTCCACACGATCCACGGGCGCGCCCCGGCTTTTGCCACGGGCATCAAGCTCGCCAATCCCGATCTCGACGTGTGGCTGGTGACGGGCGACGGCGATGGCCTGTCGATCGGCGGCAACCACATGATGCACGTGCTGCGCCGCAATGTGAACATGCAGATCATGCTGTTCAACAACGAGATCTACGGCCTGACCAAGGGCCAGTATTCGCCCACCAGCCGCGAGCATACGCGCACGCCTTCGACCCCGCTCGGCTCCGTCGACCACCCGGCCAACCCCTGCGCCTTCGCCCTGGGCAGCGGTGCGCGCTTCGTGGGCCGCGGGATCGACGTGTCCAAGAACCTGCCCGATGTGCTGACGGCCGCCCACGCCCACCAGGGTGCGGCCTTTATCGAGATTTTCCAGAACTGCATCGTCTACAACAAGGACGTTTTTGACGATTTCGCCAAGCCGAAAGGCGCTGAGCAGCAGCAGTTGTGGCTGTCCCATGGCGAGCCGATGTTGTTCGGCAGCGAAAAGACCGGCGGTGTGAAGGGTCTGAAGCTCAACACGCAGGCTTTTGCCTTCGAGGTTGTCGACGTGGCCGATGGCGACTGGCAGGCTGCCGGTGTGCAGGTGCACGATGCCACCAACCGGATGCTCGCCCATATGCTGGTGGAACTGCCGTTCGGCGAATTCCCCATGCCGCTGGGCGTCATCTACGACGATCCTGCACCCACTTACGAGGCAGCCGTCATTGCCGAGAAGGAGCGCGCCAGCGCTGGCAAGGATACGAGTATCGCGCGTCTTCTGGCAAAGGGCCAGACATGGACAGTGAGCGGGACAGCCTCCGACCCGGTGTAGTCTCGCACTTGCACAAAGACGGGCAGCGGCTTAAGAACCCGCTGTTCCGGAAACATCGGCCTCGCCGTGCGTTGCGGTATGTCTTTGTTTCAAATTGAGTGTGGGGTTAACTGGGTCATGCTGATGGCAGCTCCTTCAGAGCTGGTCCACGGGGGCCGGAGCATTTACCGCTCGTTCCTGGTACAGGTCGTTACCTGCGTCGTTCTCGGTACGATCCTGCCGCCGTTCATCTATTTCGGCGCCAAACTCTCCATTCTCGACAACCCGACCTTCCAGAACAGTGTGGTCGCCTCGATCATTGCGCTGGTAGCCGGCATCTTCTTTGCCCGGCGGGTAAACATCTATCCCGGCGTGAAGCAACTTGGCGCTGTGCTGCCCACATTCATCGCCAGCTTCGGCGCGGTGGCGCTGTGCATCCTTGCCTTCCGCTTCGAATACTCGAACCAGGTCCTGTTGCTCAATTTCGCCGTCTCCGTGCTCGTCTACATCGGCGTGATGAGCATGGCGACCAAGGCGGACCGGTCCATCTTCTATACCGTGCCCGGCGGACGTATCCGGCGCCTGAAGAACGTTGGCCTGATCGTTCGCGATCTTGCAGTGCCTACGCTGCCCATGCACGACGGGGCCATTATCGTGGCTGATCTTCATGCGGAACTGGACGACGACTGGGAGCGACTGCTTGCCACCGCTGCGCTGGAGGGCGTTCCGGTCTTCCACTTCAAGCAGGTCTACGAGGCTGCTACCGGCAAGGTCTGGGTGGAACACCTTTCGGAAAACAGCTTCGGTTCGCTGCTGCCGAACATGAGCTTCATGAAGTTGAAGCGCCTTTTCGACATTGCGCTGGTGCTTGTCCTGCTGCCCCTCCTCGTCGTTCCGCTTCTGATCGTGGCCTTGCTGGTGCGACTGGATTCGCCCGGCCCGGTGCTCTTCAGGCAGGAGCGGGTCGGTTTCCGCGGACGGCCGTTCGACGTCTGCAAGTTCCGCACGATGCGCTGCGAGGAACTGTCAATGGACGTGGAGGAACAGCGTGCCCAGGCGATGACGGGCGAGAACGATCCGCGCATCACCAAGCTCGGCGCATTCCTGCGGCGTACGCGCATCGACGAATTGCCGCAGATGTTTAACATCCTGCTTGGTCACATGAGCTGGATCGGTCCCCGACCGGAGGCCCTGGCCCTCGGCATCTGGTACCAGAAGGAAATTCCCTTCTATGATTACCGCCACATCGTGCGGCCGGGCATCACGGGCTGGGCGCAGGTCAACCAGGGCCACGTCACGGAGCTGGAGGATATCGACCACAAGCTCCAGTACGATTTCTATTATATCAAGAATTTCTCGTACTGGCTGGATTTCCTGATCCTGATGCGAACCGTGCAGGTCGTCTTCACCGGGCACGGCGCTCGTTAGACGATCAGTAGAACTGGCGCTGGCGCCGTACGTCGCGCGCTATCAGCAGGCCGGAAAGCAGCAGCGCCAAGCCCGCGGCGATGGCGATGATCAGTCGCCAGTCCGGAACGACCGGTCGTGTTGGCGGCACGGCGTCCGCGATAACGCGCGCCGTCGTCGGCATGTCCCCGCTCTCTGACGCGGCGAGGCGTGCGAGCAGCAGGCTGTAGAGCTCCCTCTTCTCGACGACGTCCTTCTGCACATCGGTGAGGGCAAGGCCAGCCGTTCCGCGCTCCGCCACCTCGTAGCCCAGCGCCTCGATCTGCGCTCTCAGGTCGCTTTCCTGTATCCGCAGTCGCCGCGCCTCGGCCGCGCGCTCCTCGGTGATCCGCACGGCTTCGCGCGAAAGGGTCGCGTCGATCACGTCGATCCGTTCTTGGAGGTCCAGCGCCGCCGGATAGTCCTCGCGGAACTGCTGCGTGATGCGGTCGTACTCCTGCTCCAGTTCCTCGCGGCTTTCACGAAGCTGCGCGATCACCGGGTCGCTCGAATCCACCGCGCCGCTGGCTATGGCTGCTTCCAGATTGTCCAGCCGCGATCGCACGAATGCCAGCTGCGATTGCAGCGCGTCGCGCGCTTCGGCCGTCAATGCGTCGTCGCCGTCCACCGCGACAAGCCCGGCCTCGTCGGCGGGGAGGGCGACGATATCAGCCTCGGACATCCCCTCGGCCAGATTACGTTCGGCCTCCTCCAGTTCCGTGCGTACCTGCGCGACGAGGGCCTCCAGCTCAGCGCGCGAATTGCCGTCGACGCCTGCAAGCCGTTCTGCATCGGCAGGGACGAAGGCTGCTGCCAGCGCATTCGCAATGTCCGCTGCCAGCGCAGCGTCGGGCGACCTGTGGACGATGCCGGCGATTGAGCCGCCGTCGTCGATCTCGGTTCGCGTGTTCTGCAACACCAGCGAAGCTGCGCGGACGCGCCGCTCGGCCAGATCGACGTCGCTGGTATCGAGGGCAGGATGGATGGTGAGGAAGCGCGAGTCCTCCAGCAGGCCAAGCTCCGTCACCGCCCTGGTGGCGACCGCGCTGGATTTCGCAGCGGCAATGCGTTCGTCCGGCAGCGGGATATCCTCGATGTCGGCGAGGCTTGCGGGCGTGATCAGTTCGACCTCGGCTTCCGCCTCGTAAAGCTCTTGCGTGGTCAGGCCGACGACGGCGGCGATCCCGCCCGCCACAAGGAAGATAGCGACGACCGGCAAGCCCAGGCCCAACCACGCGGGACGCGTGCGCGCACGGCGCGGCGCCGTAGAAAGGTAATCCGCCTCGTCATAGGTCCCCGTCATGGCGATTGCCTAGCCGCAAGGCGGCTGGCGATAAAGCGCTTGTTGGGGCTAGTGCTTTGTAAGGCGCGGCTTAAGATTGCGGGCGATGGACAATCTCACGCATTCGCTCACCGGCGCGCTGATCGGGCAGGCGGGCCTCAAGAAAAAGACGGGCCTTGCCATGCCGGCTCTCATCATCGGCGCGAACCTGCCCGATGTGGATGCCGCGTGCTTCTTCTGGCTGGAGGGGGTGGAGCATCTCGCGTTTCGCCGGGGGATTACCCACGGGCCTATTGCGCTTTTGCTTTTGCCCCTCGTGCTTGCGACACTGCTCTGGGGATGGGACAGGTGGCAGACGAAACAAGGGAAAAGGCCCGAGGCGCGCCTGCCGGTCCACTTCGGCTGGCTTTACGGCGTTTCGCTGATCGGTTGCCTCACGCATCCGGCGCTCGACTGGCTGAACGTCTATGGCATCCGCTTGCTGGAGCCGTTCTCCAGCCGCTGGTTCTACGGCGACGTGCTGTTCATCATCGATGTGTGGCTGTGGGCCATGCTGATTGCGGGCACCTGGATTTCGCGCCGTGCGGAAAAGCGCGGCGGGGACTGGCGAAAGGCGGCGCGCGTGGCGCTGGGCTTCTGCCTCGTTTACCTGCTCGGCAATTTCGCCATCTCTCAGGCGGATCGCATGGCCAGCACCTCGTTCGTGGAAACCATTTCCTCGCCGCCGCCGCTGGCCTTCTGGGAGCGGGAGAGCATCGGGGTGAGCGGTAGCGGCAGCTATTTCATCGATGGGGAGAAGGTGGGCAACGTGGCGCTTTCGACCTGCGACCTGGAAACGGCAAAGGTACAGAGCGAGCAGGTCGCCGCGTTCCTGTTCTGGAGCCGTGCGCCCGTCATCACCCGGCTGGAAGACGGCTCCTACCTGCTGGGAGACGCGCGCTATTACGGCATCGAGGAAGGGCGCTTCAGCGTGACCCTGCCCGATGGTCTGTGTTCGGAACCTGCGGGAAGTTGATACCGTTGCCCTGCTGAAGGGGAAACCGAACTTGTCCGAACCACAGATAGTCTGGCTGCGCCGCGACCTGCGCCTCACCGACCATACCGCATTCACCGCCGCCGCGCAGGCCGGGCCTGTAATCCCGGTCTATATTCTCGACGACGAGACACCGGGAGAGCGAAAGCTGGGCGGGGCGAGCCGGTGGTGGCTGCACCACGCGCTCGAAGCGCTGGAAAAGGACCTCGGACGCCATTCCTCGAAGCTGGTCCTCAGGCGCGGCAGCGTGTGCGACGTGCTGCCCAAACTGGCCGAGGAGACGGGCGCGAAGACCGTCCACGCCATTCGCCATTACGAGCCGTGGTGGCGCAAGGCGCAAGGCAAGCTGAAGGACGAGCTGGACCTGCAACTGCACGACGGCAATTATCTGCTCCCGCCGGGTAGCGTGACGACCGGCTCGGGCAGTCCCTACAAGATATTCACGCCGTTCAAGGATTCGATGTTCGATGCCATTCACGGCTTCGACATCCTGCCCGAGCCCAGCCTTTCCGGCCCCGATAGCTGGCCGGACAGCGACACGCTGGAAGACCTGGACCTGCTGCCGACTAAGCCGGACTGGGCCGGGGGCATGCGCGAGTTCTGGGACGGGCAGCATGGCACCGCGGCGGCGATGGAGCGGTTCGACGCTTTCCTGGAAGTCAGCAAGAACTATACTGACGATCGCAACCTGCCGAGCGAGGATGCCACCAGCCGCCTGTCCCCGCACCTGCACCACGGCGAAGTCTCGCCGCGCATGTTGTGGGATGCAATGGGCAACTACACCAGCGACGGCGCGCGCATGTTCCGCGCGGAACTCATCTGGCGCGACTATGCGCAGAACCTGATCTGCCAGTTTCCGAAATACGCGATGGAGCCCTACCGAGACGGCTACGACGACAACTTCTGGCGCAATCCGAACCGTGGGCATCTGATCCAAGAGGAACTGGAAGCATGGCAGATGGGCCGCACCGGATACCCCATCGTGGATGCCGGGATGCGCCAGCTCTGGGCGACAGGGTGGATGCACAACCGCGTACGGATGATCGCCGCCAGCTTTCTCGTCAAACACCTGCTGATCGACTGGCGGCACGGCGAGAAATGGTTCTGGGATACGCTGGTGGATGCCGATTACGGCTCCAACGGCACGAACTGGCAGTGGGTGAGCGGCACGGGCGTGGACAGCAACATGTTCGTGCGCATCATGGCCCCGCTCAGCCAGAGCGAGAAATTCGATGCAGGCGACTACATTCGCGAATGGGTGCCCGAACTGGCCGACTTGCCTGACAAGGACATTCACGATCCGTCCGAAAAGTGTCGTCCGAAGGACTATCCCAAGAAGCTGATCGGCCACAAGGAAGCGCGCGAAAGGGCACTGGAAACCTACCGCGCCAGCAAGGACTGACAATTGCCGTAAACACGCCTTGAGAAGCGGGCGGACCCTCGTCATAAGGCGCGGCCATGAGAGCGGGTCACGCACGCGGAGAGGGACTGCTGGAGAGCGGCAAGCGGTTCGGGCTGAGGCCCGGCACGGCTGCCCGGCTGTTCGCTCCTGCCGTCTCCCGCATTCTCGCCAGGATCGATGCCGGCCTTTCCAGCGGGGCCATCCACGCGACCTTGCCGGATGGAACGAAGCGCACGCTGGGCGGCACCGCACCCGGCTTCGAGTGCGAGGTGGCACTGCACGACTGGCGCGGGCTTTTGCGGCTGGCCACGGGTGGCTCGGTCGGCTGGTATCAGGCCTGGGAAGCAGGCGAATGGTCCAGCCCCGATCCGGTGCCGCTGTTCGCGCTGTTCATGGCCAATGCCGTGTCGTTGGGAGATGCTGCGCGGGCGAAGGGTCCGTGGCGACTGGCGGCCCGCGCGATGCATGCGCTGAAGCGAAACACGCGGGCGGGCGCTGCCAAAAATATCCACGCGCATTACGATCTCGGCAACGATTTCTACGCCAGCTGGCTCGACCCCACGATGACCTATTCCAGCGGGAAGTGGTTTGACGAGGAAGGCTCGCTCGAAGCCGCCCAGCGGCGCAAGTGGCAGGCGCTTTCGAAGCGGATCGGCAGGGCGGATAGGGTGCTCGAGATCGGCTGCGGCTGGGGTTCTCTGGCCGCGCATCTGGCGGGCGAGGGACGCGATGTCACCGCGATCTCGATTTCCGACAGTCAGCTCGAATGGGCGAGGGCGCACAATCCCGGCCCGCACTATCGCAAGTGCGACTATCGCGACATGGACGGCAAATACGATGCCATCGTCAGCGTGGAAATGGTCGAGGCGCTTGGCCGCGAATACTGGCCCGCCTTCATGGACTGCGTGGCGCGCAACCTGAAGCCCGGCGGGCGCGCGGCGATCCAGTATATCTCCATTGCCGAGCCGATCTTCGATTCCTACGCCGCCAGCGCCGATTTCATTCAGGCCTATGTGTTCCCCGGCGGCTGCCTGATTCGCACCAGCGAATTCCGCCGCCTGGCGCTGGAGCGCGGCCTGCGGTGGAGCGACCAGCGCGATTTCGGCCAAGACTACGCCGAAACGCTGAAATGCTGGCGCGAACGGTTCGATGCGGCCTGTGCCGAAGGGCGTCTGCCTGCCGATTTCGACAAGCGCTTCACGGACTTGTGGCGCTATTACCTGATGTATTGCGAAGGCGGATTCCGCGGTGGCGGGATCGACGTGCACCAGGTCACGCTTGTGAAGGACGCATGATGAAGAAGTGGATTCTCGGCATTCTCACGCTGCTCGTGATGGCAGGAGGGGCCTTCTGGCTCTCGCTTAACGAGGAGCAACGCGGTGTCCTCGCAAATATGCCGACCGATCGCGACGTGCTGTTCTGGCCCGAAGACACGCGCAACGCCGCCTTCCGCGCGCTCGATGCCTTTCCCGCGCTGGCAGAGGCGCGGGTGATCGAGGCGGGCGAGGCGACCTATCCGCTGCCCGATGGCGAACCGCTAGACCTCGCCGGTTTCGATCTCGATGCCTTCATGCAGAGCCAGAACGCGGCCGCCGTCGTCGTGGTGCATGAAGGCAAGGTGGTGCTGGAGCGCTATGGCCTCGATTTCGATGCCGACGGCAAGTGGACCAGCTTTTCGGTCGCCAAGAGCCTCACCTCCACGCTGGTCGGCGCTGCGCTGGCCGATGGCTATATCGACAGCCTCGACGATCCTGTCAGCAAGTACCTGCCCGACATGCGCGGCTCCGCCTACGACGATGTGACGATTCGCCAGCTCCTCACCATGAGCAGCGGCGTCAAATGGAGCGAGGACTACTCCGACCCAGCCAGTGACGTTGCCGTCTTTGCCGAGCATGAGAGCACCGAGGAAGACGTCGATTCGCTGGTAGATTACATGCGCCAGCTTCCACGGGAAGCGGAGCCGGGTACGCGCTGGCAGTATAACACCGGGGAAACCAATCTGATCGGCGTGCTGGTGCGCGAGGCCACGGGCAAGAACCTTGCCGATTACCTTTCGGAAAAGGTCTGGGCCCCTTTCGGCATGGAACAGGACGCGACCTGGCTGCTGTCGAACTCCGGCAGCGAGATTTCCGGCTGCTGCATCCAGGCCAGCACCCGCGACATGGCGCGCTTTGGCCTTTTCGCGATGGGCGGCGGCATGGCTGGCGGGGAGCGTGTAGTGCCGGAGGGATGGTTCGAGGAAGCCACCACGCCTACATTCGAGACCGGGCGCTTCGGGCGCGGCTATGCCTACCAGTGGTGGACCTATCCGGGCGGTGCCTATGCTGCCAGCGGCCTGTTCGGGCAGGGCATCTTCGTGGACCCGGCGCGCGACCTTGTCATCGCCACCAATTCCAACTGGCGTCAGTCCACCGGCAACGACGGGGCAGGGGAGGAGCGCAACCGCTTCTACGAAGCCGTGCAGGCCGCCGTCGATGCCCGGCGCGGCGTGGAAGGCGCGCGCGTGGGCGAACCGGCCGAGCCGATGGTGCGATAGCGCCGAGGTCCGTAAGGAGCGCGAAAGAGGAACCGAGCGGGGATAGCCAGCGTTCGCAGACCATGGCCAGCAAACCGTCACGAAAATCCAGTGCCTTCGAACGAAGCATGATCCAGCGCGCGGCGGTGGTGATCGCCGTCATCATCCAGATCGGCGCAACCTTCCTTCCCGCTCTCGGCATCGGTGAGGAGATCGGCAGCAGGTCCGATGCTACACGTACGCTCGTGACACCGGCTGGCTGGGCCTTCGCGATATGGGGACCGCTGTTCGCGGGAACCGTCGCCTTTGCGATTTACCAGGCGCTGCCGGGACAGCGAAGGGACGACCTCTTGAACGCCATTGCCTGGCCCGCTGCCGGTGCGTTTCTCGGCAACGGCCTGTGGGCAATCTATACCCAGCTTCACGCGCTGACGGCACTATCGGTCGTCATCATCGTCTTCACACTGGTTTGTCTGCTGACCGTCTATCGCCGTTTGGTCGCCCTGCGGCGCGAATTCGTGACGGTGGAACGCTGGCTTGTGATGCTTCCTCTCAGCGCCCTTGCAGCATGGCTGACGGCGGCGACTATCGTCAATATTTCCGCCTCGCTGAAATATCACGGGGTCGCTTTCGAGCAGGCGAATATGGTGCTGGCGGCGGCAGTAGTGCTGGTGGGAGGAATTATTGCCGCGCTTGCCGTTGGGCGCGGGCGGGGAAACCCGGTCTATGCCGCCGTGTTCCTCTGGGCCCTGACGGCAATCTATGCCGCGGGCGGACAGGTCGCCCCGCCGGTGGCTTATGCAACCGTTGTCTCAGGTGTGCTCGTGATCGCGACTACCCTGTTCAGGCTGCGCGACGTCGGCAATCGCCGTCACTGGTTAGGCTAGAGCAGTCGCCGACAGCCTGCGTGCAAGCAATCCGGACCTGCCTTTACCCGTCAGTCGGTGTCCGGGGAATCAGCCGCTGCTCGACCGACCTCGTGCGGCTTGTCGCCATGACCTGATCGACACCCTCCACGGTGATGGCATACTTGCCCTGTTCGTTGATCTTCACGAAGCCTTTCGACTTGAGATACCACCCGTGGAACTCAAACGTATCATCGGAACAGCCCAGTTGCTCCTGGATCAGCCATCCGACGATTCCGGCATCCATGGGAAACTCCCGGCGCCGCTGGTACAGCATGTTGAGGATCTGGCTGTGGATTTCGGCATCTGCCTGGGCGGTTGCCTCGTCGATGCCGTGAATGCCGGTCTGGGGCGGATGGGCGCGGTCGGTGACTTCGGCGTGAAGCAGATCGTATTCGGCGCGCTTTGCCGGATTGCGCAGGACATTGTACGCCTCGCTGACCTGATGAAACCTGGACATGTCCGCCGTTTCGGCATTGTCCGGGTGGTACATCTTGGCAAAGTAGTGAAACGCGACTTCCAAAATGCGCTGGTCGCATCCAGGATTGACCTGCAACAGATCGTAATAGTCGACGAAGTCTTCTGTATTCGCCACGCGGACCCCCTGTCTGGCAATACTGCGCGAGTGGTGACTGTGCAGATGCACAATAGACCAAGAACAGGGGGCGCGTCAGCCCAATTGCGGCAAAAATCAGTAGGATTGCATCATCTGCAGGAAAAAGGGGCGCCGAAGCACCCCTTTGACACGACCCCTGTTTGCGAAAAGCGCTGGCGAAGATTCAGCCGCGATAGCTCCCGTCGCCACGGTAGCGGGCGAGGATATTGTCGTGAACGATAGGGGAAAGCAGGTTGGTGAAAGCACAGCCGGCCATGCCGTTTTCCCACCACACCACTTCGGCCTGGAGCGATTCGAGGCCCGGCAGCGTCAGCCAGCACACAGAGCCGGGATGCATCCGGTTGAGCGCCGTCGCCGAAAAGCCCGACAGGGAAAGATCGTTCACTACCGTCTGGAATGCGCGCATGCCCGATCCGCGCAGCTGGGCGGGGATCATGATCTTTGTGCGCGGCGCGCTGCGGTCTTCCTGTGCGGCTACATCGTAGCGGCCCATGGTGTTCTGCATGCTCATGGCGGCGAGTTCCCGTAATTCGCGTGGTACCGAGGACGCCCCTTCCGGGGGCCTTGCTTCACGCAGAATGTCCCAGCACGCTTACCAGCGAACTAACGGGGAGGGTTAACGCTGCGTTTCCACTCGTTCGCGGTGCAGATTGGGGAAATCCGCGATCAGCAATTCGGCAATACGCTCGCCGACAACCTCAGGCGGCTTCACCGAATCGGGATCTTCGCCTGGATAAGCGCGAGCGCGCATGTCGGTCCGAGTCGCACCCGGATCAATGATGGCGAGGCGCGTCTCGGAGATGCGCTCGACCTCTTTCGCGTGGCTTTCCAGCAGGTTGTCGAAAGCGGCCTTCGTCGCGCCATATGCACCCCAGAAGGGGCGCGGCTCTGCGCCAACCGAACTGGTAAGCCCGATCACGCGGCCCGCCTCGGCGCGCTTCAGGAGCGGATCGAACGCGGCGAGCAGCGCCTGCGTGGCAAGCACGTTCAGCGTCAGCGCCTGATTGAACTGCTTGGCGTCGATCTGCGTTACGGGCGTGAGCGTAGGAAGCTGCGCTGCGGCAATCACGAGAATATCGAGCTTCTCGTAACGCTCGGCAATGGCCTGCGCCAGGCGACCGATGCTTTCGCCGTCGGTCAGGTCAAGCGGGGCGATGGTGGACGTGCCTCCGGCATCGTGGATCGCGTCTTCCACGCCCTCAAGGTCTTTCACCTTGCGGGCCACCAGCACGACATGGGCGCCCTTGGCCGCCAGCGCCTTGGCCGTGGCCGCGCCGATCCCGCGGCTGGCACCGGTCACAAGCGCAATCTTGCCCGCGAGGGGTTGGTCTGCGGCGGTGTCAGTCATGTCAGGCGACCTTGTTGACGGGTAGGGATAGCTGCGCCTCCTTCTCCTTGCGGCCTGCAAGGTCGGTCAGCGGAGTGGGGTATTCACCGGTGAAGCACGCGTCGCAATACTGCGGGCAGGCCTTGTCGCGGCCTTCCAGGCCCACGGCGCGGTAAAGCCCGTCGATCGAGACGAAGGCGAGGCTGTCGGCCTGGATGAACTCGCGCATCGCTTCCAGGTCCATGCGCCCCGCCAGCAGCTTTGAGCGTTCGGGCGTATCCACGCCGTAGTAGCAGCCGTGACCGGTGGGCGGGCTGGCGACGCGGAAATGCACTTCCTTCGCACCTGCATCGCGCATCATCTGCACGATCTTGAGGCTGGTGGTGCCGCGCACGATGGAATCGTCGATGAGGACGATGCGCTTGCCTTCCACGATCTTGCGGTTGGCGTTGTGCTTGCGCTTCACACCCGCGTGGCGCGCGCCGTCGCTGGGCTGGATGAAGGTGCGCCCGACATAGTGCGAGCGGATGATGCCCAGCTCGAACGGAATGCCGCTTTCCTGCGCATAGCCGATGGCGGCGGGTGTGCCGCTGTCGGGCACCGGCACGACCAGGTCGGCATCGCATGGCATTTCGCGCGCCAGTTCCATGCCGATGTTCTTGCGGCTCTCGTAAACGCTGCGCTTGTTGAAGATCGAATCAGGACGGCTGAAATAGACGTGTTCGAAAATGCACGGTCGCGCCGGCGTATTGCCGAAGGGGCGGTGCGAGCGGATGGAGCCGTCGAAATCCACCTCGATGAATTCGCCGGGCTCCACCTGCCGGGTAAATTCCGCGCCGACCACGTCGAGCGCCACGGTTTCGCTGGCGAACACCACTGCATCGCCCAGCTTGCCCATCACCAGCGGGCGAATGCCCATCGGATCGCGGCAAGCGGCCATGCCGCGGGGTGTCATCACCACCAGCGCATAGGCGCCTTCGACCAGGCGCAGCGCGTCGGTCAGCTTGTCGAGCATGGTGGGATAGCGGCTGGTCGCGACGAGGTGGATGATCACCTCCGTATCGCTCGTCGACTGGAAGATCGCGCCCTTGCTGACCAGTTCCTGCTTCAGCTGCATCGCGTTGGAGATGTTGCCGTTGTGCGCGACGGCAAAGCCGCCGCTGGCAAGATCGGCATAAAGCGGCTGCACGTTGCGCATGCCGGAGCCGCCGGTGGTGGAATAGCGAACATGGCCGCCCGCCATCTGGCCGGGCAGTTCGGCAATCGATTCGGCGCTGGAGAAGTTGTCCGCCACGTGGCCTAGGCCACGACGGGTGAAGAACTCCGTCCCGTCGAAACTGGTGATGCCCACGGCTTCCTGCCCCCGGTGTTGCAGGGCGTGCAGACCCAGCGCACAGGCCGCAGCCGCGTCGGGCGCGCCAATGATGCCGAACACGCCGCACTCTTCGTGCAACTTGTCGTCACCGTCTCCGTCCAAAAAGGGATGGGTGAAATTCATCGATTTCCGTTTGTAACCAGCAGCGCTGCCCCAATGGCGATGTTGCGGTTCGATTACAAGGGGCGGCGAGGGACGATGCCCAGACTCCGCATGAGAAATTTTTGCAAAATGGTCGGGGAGAGAGGATTCGAACCTCCGGCCCCTGCCTCCCGAAGACAGTGCCCCTGAAGTTGGGACCAATGCTCGCGGGACTTGAAACCCTTGGAAAACCGCCGCTTTGCAGCTCCGACAAGACCATACGACCATCCCGTGACCTACGCAATCACAATGTCGGTGTGATCGAAGTGTGATCGGAACGGCCTGTCATTTGCAACAAGAGCGTGACTGGGAACCTTCGGACCAGCCAATGCGCGATGCTGCAAAAACGTTATGAGTATACCCTTCGCTATTCCCCCAGTCCCTCCAAGGTTGGCCGAGAGAGGGACAAGGAGGATATACCTGTATATCTCCCTTCAAGTGACTACAGGCTTCACGCCAACAGAAGCCTTGAAGGCATCCTTCAGCAGAGAGGATGCAAGTTCTACATCGCCTTCCGGCACTATAAGGCTATCGTGAACCGGAAGGGAGGCGATACCATGGCTGAAGGCCAATTCCTCCATTGTTGCGAGCACGATCTCACTTTCAATGAATTGCAGTTGACCCCAACTCACAGTCAGAGCCTCCGCTTTCGGTCCTAGTATTGGCAACTTTGCGAGGATAGCGTCTCCGGTGGGGATGAGCGGAAAGTCTTTGGTCAGGTCCCAGCCGTGCTTTTCCATCATCTCCCGTTTCGCGAGTGGAGGCCAACGCTTGTGGCGCTTGTCGTGGCTCATGGTCATCGTGACCCATTGCTTTACAACTTCACGAGGCAAGCCCTCAACCTGATACGGGTCTCCTTCCAGCGCAGTGATAGGGACGTGACCGAGGCCAACCAATAGAGTGAGGTGGCTGGCACGAAGGTCGATTTCCTTTGTGGCTTTCCCATTAATGAGGATGGACGCCCGGTCCTTCCGCTTGGCCGTCTGGAAGTTGTCATGTCCGAGGGCATAGAGACGGCCCCCCAAATCCCAGTCGAATCCCGGCTGGTCTCCATTTGAGAATATCCTGCGCAAGAATATTGGGCCGAAGGGTTCGACTGTCTGCGCGGCCAGAAAGGCGTTCAAGCGGTCCATGCGCTCAATGATCGCAACGGCCTTGGGGTCTTTGCGGTCGAAGGGCATATTCCGAACAGTCTTCCAAGAGCGTTGCCCAGCACGATTGGCGTAACGCAGTTCGACTGACGCTTGACGAGGGGAAGCTGCAACCAGTTCCCTCCGGAAGTGTTCGCTCCAATTGTCGCGCGACACGCCTTCAGCAGCGAACCAGTCACGCAGCCAGTCGGTTGCACGGAACCGAGCGGCGCGGTCCCAAGTCCTCTCGCGGCTTCCTCCTGTAAGGTCGTTCTGTGTGTATTGACGGGTGCCGCCCACGAAGTCGATCATTAGTCCCATCATTGGGCGTAAGACGGCCATGAAAGGGCGATAGCCGATTGCCTCGCCGGAAAAGCGGTTCGCGCTCAACGAGCGGTAAAGCCAGCCGCCATTGTCCTGTGGGTCCCTCTCCAGCAGGTCCGCTATCAGGGCGTTGAATGCCGTTTGCTGTTTCGCCATGGGCCTGCGTTGGGCTTGATGAAGGAGCTTGCGCAGTAGCAGGCTACACAACTCAACTGCCTTCGCTGATTGCGGTCGTGCTGTGAGCGCGGCGTATTGTGCGGCCCTCATTTCGGTGGCGGTATAAATTGGTGCAGTCATTTCCGGTCTTACGCGTTTCCGTAGCGAGGCGAACGCAATCAGGAATTAGAGCGGACAGACCATTTCCTTCGCGCTCCGCTAGGCGAGCTAGAAGGACGCGGTGCAGCCGCAAGTGTAGGAATTGGGTCCCTTTTTCATGGGTCCCCTTTTCGGAAATATTGGGTTCCCCCTGACAGCTTGGCAAGGGTCATTCAAAATTTCCGCTAAAGGTCAGAGGTCGTTGTTGTTGTCCGTTCTTCGTCGCTTGTCTTGCTCCCGAGCGGCTCCAAGGCTTCACGGAGAGGGCCGTCAAGCAAGAGGTATGTCACAACGGTATCAGTCCGAACATTTAGGCGTTCCCCAGCTCCAAGCGCCACTGCAACTTCGAGGGGCGTCATAGACTCGGAACCGGAGCTAATTAATTGCTGGGAAATTCTCTCACAAAGGCCGGGGGTGAAGGCTAATCTTTGTAGCAGAGTTCGGTCGCCATCGTTGTCCGGCTGGGTCAAAAGGACTTCGTTTCGCTTATTCAAGGTGCGCTCTCATTTCACTTCCCCTCAATCTTCTCCAGAAACTGGTCACGTGGCTGTCTGCCTTCGACCGTTTTCTCAACCATCAGGAACAGACACTTTCCATTGCTGGTCTGCTCCCAACGCTGGCCGATTGCTGCCTTGGCTTTAGTCTCGTCGCTGCTGACGAGGTGCGCCCCCTTGTATTCCGCAACCAACAAGCGCCCGTCAGTTAGCTCTGCTACGAAATCGGGATAGAAATTGTCCTTCGCCAGCCCCAGCCGAAAAGCGTCTGGATGCTGTGATACGTTGCGGACCCAATGCTTCAGATGCTCGGGCGGTAAGCTGTCCAGCGCCCTTGCGCAAAGTTCCTCATCGCCACCCGGCTTGCCATCAAAGGCTGGCACGTTGTCCGGTCCCGTGAAGTGCTTGCTAAAGCGATAATCGCCTTGATACTTTCGGGCAGAAGCGAAGATACCGTCCTTGAACACGAAGCCGTGATCGAAGCTGATTTCCGGCTGGGCTTCTGGCCCAAACAGGCAAGCCTGATAAACGTTCTCGCGAACCTTCGTGCGGATGGCAGCAATGCGGTCTTGTAGCTTACGGGCGAGGATATACTTGCATTGCATCAAGCCGGTCAGAGGAAGGCCGCGAGCGCCTGTTAGGTGCGAAACAGTTCGCGTGAGCCATTCGATAAGTTGCGCAGGGCTAAGGTCCGGCTGGCGCACCTGTTTGGCAAGAAACAGGACCAACCCCTGCTCGGTCCAACCTTCGACTTCGACATCAAAGGAAAGTTGCCTGCTGGCATCACGGCTGACTACAGACAGGCTACGCCCATCCAAGTCGATCTCAAAGGTGTTGGCCGTTTGCCGAAGGTCGAATTCATCGGCGTCTAGCTTTGCCGAATGGTCTAGTAGCGACCAATCGTTGTGCTCCATCAGCAGGTCGGTTTCTGCCAGCTCCAGCTCGCCCTGAATTCTCGTCATGAGGGCAGGGACCACGAACTGCGCTCCCTTCTCGGCAGGCGAAACGCGCTCGGCATTCTCGGTCTCGTAGGTGGCAATTGACTTGCGCACCGCGTCCACGTTGGCGGCTGGCAGAGCGGCCTCAAGTTCCTGTCGCTGCTGTGGCGTGAGGAAGCCAGTTACTTTAATCGACGTGCCTCCGTCAGACGCGACAACTTCAATCTTGTCGGGCGCAACCTTGCGGATGGCGCTGGCCGTGTCATCGTCCAGTTCGACGCTGACATTTACCGAAGGCTTGGGGCGGGTCTGCTGTCCCCATAGGCCGGTATCCAGCGTTTGCTGCTGCGGCTGGATATTCTCCACGGCCTCGTCATCGCGGAACCCCATGTTCACCAGCCGGTCCTTCAGCGCCATCGCCGCAGCGGAAAAGGTTGGCGAAGCAAGGTGCGCATAGGCGTTGTTCAACTGCGGAGCCTTGCGGCGCTCGGCGTAGGGCATACGCAGAACGCGGCCCAAGAGCTGCTCGGCATCGGTTGCGCTGGCGATGTTGGCGAGCGAGCAAAAGACATAGGCGAAAGAGCAATCCCAGCCCTCTTTTAGAGCTTGGACCGTGATAACGAAGTCGACTGGACAGTCGGGCCGGAATAGGTCGATATTGTCCAGTTCCCGTTGATCACCTGTCGCCACGGCAATCCGATTTTCCACAATGCCTTGCTCAATCAGGTAGGCTTTCAGAGTGTCGACGTTGGCTTCCTGATCACGGTTTTGCGCTTGGAACAAGACAATCGGGCGAATGTAGTCTTTGTCCAGCTCGGCAATGTCTTCGAGTTCGGCCCGCTTGGCGATTGCTCCGTCTACCGCCTGTTGCCAGCTTGGATGCTCGGCCAGCATGACGGGCAACTTGATCATCTGCTCGTCCTTCAACTCCTGTGCAGAGACAGAATAGAGCAGGTTCGATTTTTTATGCGGGGTAGCGGAGAATTCGATGATGGCGCTGGGATTCACGCGGCGCTGCATTTCTTGCGACAAGTCGGTGACGGCCTTGTGCGCCTCGTCCACGATCATAAGCGGGCGATGCAGGTGTAGCAGGTTGGCAAATGAGAACTTTATGGTTCCAGCGTTGTATCCTTCTGAAATGGTTTCCAGTCCGGTCTGGTTCTTCGGCACTGCCGAGAAGTGCGGCTCCAGGTTCTCATTGTGGGCGTAGACCTTGCGACCTTCGGTGTCGGCAATGCGCAATGCCTGAATAGTGCTGACCACAATGCAGCAATTCGCGGCAAGGTCTTGCGGAGTGATCTGGGTAAAATCACCAATGTCAAACACTCGAACACGACCGCCGAAGGCTTCATCCAATGCGGCACGATAAGGGTGGCGAGGGTTCTTCAATGCCTCCACTGTCTGGGCGCGAATGACTTTGCCGGGAACAAGCCAAAGGGCTAAAGGAAACTCATCCTCAAGCCAGTTGTCTCGTGCAATCGTGACAGCATGTGCAGCAAGAATGGTTTTCCCTCCCCCAGTGGGGAGGCGCAAACACACGTAGGGCGTGTCTTGAAGTTCCTTCAAGGGAACGTAGGGTTCAATCAGGCCCTTCAGTCGTTCCGCAAGCTCTGGCTCCCTCGTTAGTTCCGTGTAGGCATCGATAGGGCCTGCAAGCCGAGCTTCAGAGAGATAGCGGGCGAGGGTAGCGAGTGTCGCCGTCTGATATTTCTTCAGTTCCATTACACCCTCGCTTTCACGTCATAAGGCGTTTGTTTGAAGGTGATTCGCTCGCGTTTCAGTGTGGCTTCCGACAGAACACAACGCTCTCCATAGACTAGCAGTTCTCCAGCAAAATCCTCGGGCAAGTCTTGTCGAATAACCTTCAAAGTGGCTCGCGTCAGGACATTGCCGCCGTCGACCGATCGGTCACGAAGAACTCCGTTGTAGAGCAATGCGAGAGCAGTATCAGCTTGGACACCTAGAACGGTGCCTCTCCGTTCTTCTCGGTTCCAAGGGTTCGCTCTTTCCGAGAACCAGACGTGTGCGGCAAGCGTCTCGAATTCGATATCCTCACGGATTTGGCCTTGGTCATCGAAAACGCTGGGGCCGAGCCTAAAGAAGCGAAAGCCACCACCGCCCTTCCAGCCTATTGTTTTGGAGATACCTCCCATTTCTCCTTCAATCACACGTTTAAGACGTGGTTGCGCATGAGTAACGGCGTTATCCCGCAGTTCGACACCGATGTATCTGCGGCCCATTTTGTGCGCCACAGCGGCGGTCGTTCCGGAGCCGAGAAAGCTATCAAGAACAAGGTCGCCCTCGTTGGTGGCAAGTTGCAATATTCGTTGGACTAACGCCTCGGGTTTCTTCCCATTTGGAAACCTGACACCACCCTCTTTTGTGAGGTTGTTCAGAGGGAACCCTTCCCAAAAGGAACCGACCTTCTCTCGTTTGACTGCCTTTCCGGCTTCCAATCTCGCAATATCGGACAACCAGATCACACGGCGAACGGACTTCGCAATGTAGTAGTGCGTGACTTCTTTACCCTTATCTTTTCCTGACCTCGGGACATAAGTTGCTTCAAGTATCTCACCGTTGGCAAGCGCCCTAAACTCGTCCTTAATACGTGTTCGTATGCTCGTTTGTGCGTTGGTATCCGAAAAGATCGAAGGCAAATATTCGTCGTATATCCGGCTAATTTCAGTTCCATCTTTGGATAGCTGATTGACGGTGGTGCGCTCAATTCCAACGCGGCGGACAACTCTAATTTTCTCCCCATCCCCTGTTAGGACAGTTCTTTCCTCGACTGGTTCACCCTTCGAGACCAAAACGCTTGTGTATTTCCAGCTCTTGCCTGCGCTCTCCATTGCCTCGATTTCATCCATCAATGGGACGCTTTCGTAGACATCATTGAACCGTTCAAAGCCGCCCAAGCCAAAGGCATTCTTTGCATAGACAAGAATGTGCTCAATATTCTTCCGAAGTTTTTTCTCCTCTCCACCGCCGCTTGCACCAGCGATGAGCTTCATCCTTGCCGAAACATCATTGAGAAAGTTTCCACGCCCGAAAACCTCGTCGCACAGAACTTTGAGGTAGTGCGCTTCATTGTCGTCGATCGAAATGAAAATGCTTCCATCCTCTGCCAACAACTCCCGCAGCAGGACAAGGCGCGGGTAAATCATCGCCAGCCATTTCGAGTGCTCTAGGTTGTCGTCATAGTGCTCGAAAGCGGACTTGGTGTTATAGGGTGGGTCGATGTAGATGCACTTCACTTGGCCCGCGTAGAAGGGAAGGAGCGCTTTCAGGGCCTCCAGATTGTCGCCCTGAATGAGCATATTACTGGTGTCAGTGTTCCCTGCACCTAACTCCGGCACTTGCTCCAACAACCTATAGGGAACCGCGTCAGCCTCTCTTACGTCCTCGCCGCGGGTCAACCAGTTGAGAACGGGCATTTAGTGCATCCTGTCGGCTAGCATCGATTGGGAGCCGAGGGGATAGCCAAAGAATCGGGGAGAGGAAAAGAGCCTCCCCCCGAAATCTTGCGTCGTCAGAAGGCGCTAGGGCGTTCGCAATGGCCAAAAGCGTAGGTGATACGGCCCGCCGACTGGGCCGAAGCAATCCGTGCATAAGTGAAGAAGCCGGTTTGCAGGTCGAGGACTATTTCCTCGCCATCGCGCAGGACACGAAGCTGGTCGCCCAAGCCGCGCACAAACTCTGCCTGCCAAGCTGCACCGCAGCTCTCGCGGCATTCGGTAAGCATGGCCGCTTGCGACCCAAGCTCGTCGGGAATGACCCCGACCAGCCGGTATTCGGCAGGCGGAAGGAAGTTTGCTTCGCAACCGCCGCCACTTTCGCACCAGCCGCCGCTTGCTTCGCGGCAGATGAACTCGGCGGATTGCTGGGCGTGCGTTGAGACTGGCACCAAAAGCAACGGAAGGACCCAGAACGGCGTTCTCATAGCTGAAAATCCCCTGTCTGACTGGCTTGTGGTGCTGGCGCGGATTTCCTTTCCTCCCAACGCAGTCCGGACAGTTTGCGAGCGAGATCGTCCGCCCGCAAGTGTGTATAACGAAAGAGCATTCTCGGGTCCTTATGACCCGAAATGACCGACAACTCGGGAACTGACAGCCCAAGCTCGCAGAAGCGCGACAACGCCTCGTGGCGCAGATCGTGGAACCGCAGGTCCGCAAGGCCCGACCGCTTCTGCACCCGCTTCCAAGCCTGCTTGAAGGCGTTAAGTGTGATGGGAAATAGCCTCTCATCCACCGGCTGGCCCCCTGTGTCGCGTTCGCAGGGGAGGGCAGCGATGATGGCGACGGCCTGCTCTGTCAGCGGGATTGTGCGCGGTTGGCCAGTCTTGGTTGTCGGGATGAAGGCAATGCGGCGAACCTGATCGATATTAACCCATGTCAGCTCCAGAACTTCTCGCCTCCGCAGGCCTGTCTGGATTGCGAGTTCAACAATGGGGCCAATGAAAGGATTGCGCCTGGACGCGATAGCATCGCGCAGGATTGCCGCCTCACCTTCTTCCAAGCGTCTGTCACGCGCATCGTTGGCGATAGGGAAGGACACCTGCCGCACAGGGTTTGTCGAGAAAGGATAGCCCCATTCCTTCGTCGCCTTGTCGATCATGTTGGCAAACAGATACAGTTCGCGCCGCACAGTGCCCGGTTTCACCAGCTTCAGTCTGCGGTCCCGATAGGCAGCGAAATCGCCCGCAGATAGGTCGATCAGGACATTGGCTGCAATCGGGTCCTTCGCCATCCGGCAGAGCCTTAGGCGCTCCGTTTCAGAGCTGCGCTTATGTGGCGTGACGGTCTGGCGATATTGTTCGATGAGGTCCGCCAACCTTTTCGTCTTCAGCGGCGCAACCGTGGCGGGAAGGGTCCCCTTGTCCATTTGCGCTTCCTGCTCGCGCCCCCATTTGAGCGCGGCAGATTTTGTGGGGAAAGTCGCATTGCGGGCAGCATAGCCCTTGCGGCGGACTTGGACGCACCAGCCGCCTTTTCGCTTGGTAATTGACGCCATTTTTTAGCTCCGTGTGATCAGAGTGTGATCGGAGCCGCGCAAGGGCGTTAGTTAGGCGACACTTCCTGCACGGAAGGTCCTGCTAACAATATGATTTTCCTAAGGAAACAAATGGTCGGGGAGAGAGGATTCGAACCTCCGGCCCCTGCCTCCCGAAGACAGTGCTCTACCAGGCTGAGCTACTCCCCGACCGGTGCGTTGCGGAGGAGAACCCCCGCGAGGCAGAGGCGGCCCTATAGGGACACAGTTTCGCGCTGGCAAGCCTGCCGTGAGCGAAGTTGGGAAAGGATCGCGAATATCGGCCCACATGCGCTTGGCGCGGGCGGAGTCGCGGTGGTAGCGGTGCCCTCATGACCAAGTCCGACACCCGCCATCCCGAATGGCAATATCTCGAGCTGATGCGCCATATCTGGGAGCACGGCGACAAGCGCATGGACCGCACAGGGGTGGGAACGCGCTCCGTCTTCGGCACGATGCTGCGGTTCGACTTGGCCGATGACCGGGTGCCGCTGCTCACCACCAAGCGCGTCTACTGGAAGGCCGCGGCGAAGGAGATGCTGTGGTTCCTTACCGGCAGCACCAACATCCGGCCGCTGCTGCAGGAAGGCGTGACGATCTGGAGCGACTGGCCGCTGAAGAAATACCGGCAGGCGAGCGGCGAGGATATCAGCCAGGGCGAGTTCGAGGCGCGTATCGTCGCGGACGAGGCTTTCGCGAAGAACTGGGGCGATCTTGGCCCGGTTTATGGCAAGCAATGGGTCGACTGGCCCACCTATGAATACGGGCCTGACGGAAAGTACCAGAAGGGACCGGGCATCAACCAGGTGGCCCAGGTGGTGCAGAGCCTGAAGACCAGTCCCGGCAGTCGCCGCCACATCATCGAGGGCTGGAACGTTGCCGAGCTTGACCGCATGGCTTTGCCGCCGTGCCACAAGACCTATCAGTTCCATGTTGCGGGGGAGGGAAACGAAGCGCGGCTCAACTGCATGTTGTACCAGCGCAGCTGCGACGTGGCGCTGGGGCTGCCGTTCAACCTCTTCGGTGCCGCGCTGCTGACGCGCATGATGGCGGCGCAGGCGGGTCTGCTGGCGGGAGAGCTGGTATGGAGCGGGGGCGATACGCACCTCTATCTCAACCACACCGATCTGGTGGAAGCCCAGCTCGACCGGGAACCGGCGGGCGCGCCGAAACTTGTTCTCAAAAGGGTGCCGCCGACAATTTTCGACTACCGTTTCGACGATTTCGAGGTGGTTGATTACGAACCGCAAGGAGTCCTGCGCGCGCCTGTGGCTGTCTGAGAATTCCTGTGCTAGGGCGGATTGACCGTTACACATGTAACTAATATAATTGCGCCGTACGGGAATAATCTGATGCGAACTGGGAGAGCAGGCGATGGCCGATAAGCGCGACGAGAAGGGCACCAACCGCCCGAAACTCGCCCTGCACGTGCCGGAGCCGAAATACCGCCCCGGCGACAAGGTAGATTACAGCCACCTCGACATCCCCGAGCCTGGCAAACAGCCGCGCCCCGACGAGGCTTGCGCGGCGAAGGAAACCTATCCGCTCTGCGACGACCTGATCCGCGTGCTGGGCGACGACAACAAGGCGCACGGCCCTTGGGACCCGCGCCTTGATGCCGATACGCTGCGCCAGATGCTGCGCGAAATGGCGCTGGTGCGCGCGTTCGATAACCGCATGTACCGAGCGCAGCGGCAGGGCAAGACCAGCTTCTACATGAAGTGCACGGGCGAGGAGGCGACCAGTGTGTGCGCCACCCACGCGCTTGCCAGCGATGACATGATCTTCCCCAGCTACCGCCAGCAGGGGTGCCTGATCGCGCGCGGCTATGAACTGACCGAGATGATCAACCAGATCTACTCGAACAAGGCGGACAAACTGAAGGGCCGCCAGCTGCCGATCATGTATTGCTCGAAGCGGCTGAATTTCTTCTCGATCTCCGGCAACCTTGCCACGCAGCTGCCGCAGGCGACGGGGTTCGCGATGGCCAGCGCCAGCAAGGGCGATTCGCGCATCGCGGCGACATGGGTGGGCGAAGGTAGTACGGCGGAAGGCGACTTCCACTCCGCGCTGACGTTTGCCACGGTCTACAACGCGCCGGTCATCTTCAACGTCATCAACAACCAGTGGGCGATTTCGTCGTTCTCGGGCTTCGCCGGATCGGAGCGTGCCACCTTCGCTGCGCGCGCCATCGGCTACGGCATGGCGGGTCTGCGCGTGGACGGCAACGATCCGCTCGCCGTGTTCGCCGCCGAACGCTGGGCGGCCGATCGCGCGCGCGCAAACGGCGGGCCGACGCTGATCGAACACTTCACCTACCGCGCCGAAGGGCATTCCACTTCCGACGATCCCAGCGCCTACCGCAGCGCGGAGGAGCGCGACGAGTGGCCGCTGGGCGATCCGGTCATGCGGCTGGCGCGCCACCTGATCGAGCTGGGCGAGTGGAGCGACGAGCAGCAGGAAGAAATGGACGCCGAACTGGATACAAAGGTTCGCACGGCGATGAAGGAGGCCGAGAAGAACGGCATCCTCGGCCACGGCCTGCACCACCCGTTCCACACGATGTTCGAGGACGTTTTCGAGGAACTGCCCTGGCACCTGGAAGAACAGGCGGAGCAGGCGATCCGCGAGAGGAAGATCAAGTTTCCGGGGGACCCGGCGGAATGAACGACATGACCACCGAGAAGGCTGCCGTCGCCACCGAAGATGCCGGCGAAGTGCGCGAAATGAACATGATCGAGGCGATCAATTCCGCACTCGACATCATGCTGGAGCGTGACGACAACGTCACCCTGCTGGGCGAGGACATCGGCTATTTTGGCGGCGTGTTCCGCTGCACTGCGGGCTTGCAGGAGAAATACGGCAAGACCCGCGTGTTCGATACGCCGATTTCCGAATGCGGCATCATCGGCGTTGCCGTGGGGATGGGGGCCTATGGCCTGCGCCCCGTGCCGGAGATCCAGTTTGCGGACTATATCTACCCCGGCCTCGACCAGCTCATCAGCGAAGCCGCGCGCCTGCGTTATCGCTCCGCTGCCGAGTTCATCGCGCCGATGACGGTGCGCAGCCCGTTCGGCGGCGGCATCTTCGGCGGGCAGACGCACTCGCAGAGCCCGGAAAGCATCTTCACCCACGTCAGCGGGTTGAAGACGGTGATCCCGTCCACGCCCTACGACGCGAAGGGCCTGCTCATCAGCTGTATCGAGGACAACGACCCCGTCATCTTCTTCGAGCCCAAGCGCATCTACAACGGCCCCTTCGACGGGTTCTACGACAAGCCCGCCAAGAGCTGGAAAGGCTTCGACGCGGCGCAGGTACCAACGGACTATTACAAGATCCCGCTCGGCAAGGCGCGCACCGTGTGCGAGGGCGAGGCGCTGACGATCCTCGCCTACGGCACCATGGTGCACGTGGTCGAAAGCGTCGCGCGCGAGAAAGGCGTCGATGCCGAGATTCTCGACCTGCGCACCCTCGTGCCGCTGGATATCGAGGCAATCGAGGCATCAGTCGAGAAGACCGGCCGGTGTCTGATCGTGCACGAGGCGACCCGCACCAGCGGCTTTGGCGCTGAACTGTCCGCGATGGTGCAGGAACGCTGCTTCTACCACCTCGAAGCCCCGATCGAGCGCGTGACCGGCTTCGACACACCCTATCCCCACAGCCTCGAATGGGCCTATTTCCCCGGCCCTGTCCGCATCGGCGAGGCTATCGACAAATTGCTGGAGGCCTGAGGCCATGGCCAAGTTTACCTTCAACCTGCCCGACATCGGCGAAGGCATTGCCGAGGCCGAGATCGTCGCCTGGCACGTCAAGGTTGGTGATACGATCGAGGAAGACGGCCAGCTGGCCGACATGATGACCGACAAGGCGACGGTCGAGATGGAAAGCCCCGTTGCGGGCAAGGTTCTCGAAGTCGCGGGCGAAGTCGGCGACACGGTGGCCATCGGCGGAATGCTGGTGGTGATAGAGGTCGAGGGCGAAGTGCCCGAAGACGTGCTGGAAGAGAACGAAGCGGCGGCCGAAGCTGCGGAGGATACCGCGCCTGCCCCGAAGGCGGACGAAGTGGAGGAGCGGATCGAGGTGGAAAACCCCGATCCATCCGACCAGGAAGACGCCGCCGAAGCTGCCAGGGAGGAAAAGCCCCTCCCGACGCCGACGCCCGCGCCTGAACCCGAATCAACGGAGGCGAAAGTGCTCGCCAGCCCGGTGGTGCGCAAGCGCGCCAAGGACCTCGGCATCGACCTGTCGCAGGTGAAGCCGCGCGAGGATGGCCGCATCCGCCACGCCGATCTCGACGCCTACATCTCCTACACTGGCGGTTTCTCCGGTGCCGCGCCTGCCCGTTCGGACGAGCAGATCAGGGTGATAGGCCTGCGCAAGCGGATTGCCGAAAACATGGCTGCGGCCAAGCGCAGCATCCCGCACTTCACTTATGTGGAAGAGTGCGATGTTACCGAACTGGAGCGTACGCGTGCCCAGTTGAACGAGAATCGCGGAGATCGGCCCAAGCTCACCATGCTGCCGCTGCTGATCACGGCGATCTGCAAGACGCTGCCCGATTTCCCCATGATCAATGCGCGTTACGATGACGAGGCGAAGGTCGTCACCCGTCACGGCGCGGTGCACCTGGGCATGGCCACGATGACCGACAATGGCCTGATGGTGCCCGTGATTCGCGACGCGCAGGGCAAGAACCTGTACCAGCTGGCGAACGAGATCGTGCGACTGGCGGAAGCTGCGCGCGATGGCAGCGCGAAGTCGGACGAATTGTCCGGCTCCACGCTCACGGTCACATCGCTGGGGCCACTCGGCGGCGTCGCCACGACGCCCGTCATCAACCGCCCGGAAGTCGCCATCATCGGCCCCAATCGCATTGTCGAGCGGCCCATGTTTGTGACCGGTCCGGACGGGCAGGAGCGGATCGAGAAACGCAAGCTGATGAACATTTCCATCAGCTGCGATCACCGCGTTGTCGACGGCTATGATGCGGCCGCTTTCGTGCAGGAATTGAAGAAACTGATCGAGGCACCGGCACGGATTCTGGCGGGGTAATCGAAGCTTTTCAAATATGTTTCAAAAAGCCGCTTCTGGTGTGTTGACAGGGCCCGGACCCTCCACTAGATGCGCGGCTCCCAAGAGGCGCTAGCCGCTTAAATGCGCGGGTGTAGCTCAGTTGGTTAGAGTATCGGCCTGTCACGCCGAGGGTCGCGGGTTCAAGTCCCGTCACTCGCGCCACTTGGGACCTTTTCCCTTCTATGCCTTGGCCTGATGGCTGTCGCAGTGAAATGCACTGCGACCGGCAACCTTGCTTTTGACAATGCTTCCCTCGCAGCGCGCGCAGTCCGCCCCGTCCTTGCGATCCGCAATCAGCCACGTTCGCGGAAGCTGCGAATAGTCGGCTCCGGTTTCGCACACGCCGGTCAGCACGTCGCGCATCGTGGCAAACATGTCCGATAGCTGGCCGTCTGTCAGGTCGCTGGCCGTTGTTTCGGGGTGCACTCCTGTCTGGAACAGGATCTCGTCGGACCACAGGTTGCCGATACCCGCCAGCTTCTTCTGCGCCATCAGCGCGCCCTTGATCGTGCCGTTCGTGCCGCCGATGACTTGCGCAAACTGATCTTCGGAAATTTCCAGTGCGTCCGGCCCGAAACCGATGCGTTCGATCTCCTCGTCCGGCGAATCGATCACGCGCACCCAGCCAAGCTTTCGCGGGCAACGGAAGGCCAGTCGCCGGTCACCTTCGAAGCGGATCAGGAACTTCGTGTGATCGGGCGGGTCGTCCGGCGTATCAAACGGCAACAGCTTGCCTGTCATGCCAAGGTGCACGCAGACCCATGGTCCGCTTTGCGATCCGGCGAAGATCAGTTTGCCGTGGCGGCGTGTCTCGGTGAATTGCCTGCCGACGAGGCGACCGCGCTCGTTGTCGCCGGGAAGCTCGATATAGGTGACGTTATCGCCGAGGACCGCGTCCTCGATAGTGCGGTTCAAACACTGGTCTTCGATGCGACGACGGTTGGCTTCGGCTTCGGGCAGTTCTGGCATGGACCTAGAACCGCCCGTGCATCACCGAGGTTCCGCTGGGGGCTGTGGGCCCTGGTCCTCTTCGGGCACGCCCCAGTGGCCGGTTTCCATCCAGATCAGGAAGTTCCGCAGCGGCTTCAGCCAGATGATGCCGAGGACCAGGTATACCAGCGTCTGCGCCCATGTCGGCCAGTCGCCGATGATATCCGGGGCATAGCGGGCGATGATGAAGCCGTAGAGGATCAGTCCGGCGATCAGGCCAAGGATGCCGACGGGTATCCGCCAGGTGGGTTCGGTGCGCATCAGAAGGGTCCGTAAATACGGGTGGGGGTGACGATGGCGGTCAGCGGCATGTCATGGTCCTCTATCGGCAGTTCGTCCACGCGCTGCACGTCCCACGCCATGCCGATGGCAAGAGTGTCCGGATGGTCGGCCAGCCAGCGGTCGTAGAAACCGCCGCCCTGGCCGATCCGTTCGCCGCGCTCCGTAAAGCCGACCAGCGGCATGAACAGCACTTCCGGCTCCACCACCGGCGCATCGGCGGCAGGCTGCATCAGCCCCATCCGGCCTTCGACAAGGTCTGTCTCGCCGTAAGGGTCGGTGTGGATATGGAACTGCATCGGGTCTTCGAGCCTGCCGATGCGGGGCAGGGCGATGTCGTGTCCGGCCTCCAAGAAGTGCCGGGCGTATCCGCCAGCGGGTGCCTCTCCGGTATCGGCACGGTAGAGGCCGATGGTCGCACCTTCAGGTACGATTTCGCGCAAGGGAGCGGGCGGGGCGCGGAACACCAGCGCGCTCACCTCCTTCGGAAGGCTGGCGGCGTGTTCGCGCCGGGCCTTGCGCAGAGCCTTGCGGATGGCGGCTTTCTGTTCGGATATATGGGTCACGGATGTCTAGCTAGTGCGACAGTCCACCGCCCTCAAGTAGCGAAGCGATAGGGCACATATTCTGTGGCGGAACCACCATGGGTCGTTTTCCGGGAAATCCTCTGACGCCTTCACGTCAGGTGGGCGCCGTATATCCAGGGCCGCCAGGACGAACCCGTGACCCCGGTAGGGACAGCTCCCTTGGATTGCTTATAGCCTCAGGGATATCTCAAGCGGCTCGTGCCGGGCAGTCCCGCCAGGACCTATCTAGGCGCTGGCTCTGCCACTCTCAAGACGCTGCGCGATGGCTTCAAGCCGATCGGCCATTTTTTCGAGCGTTTCGGCCTGTTCGCCGTCGTCAATTGGCGGTGCGGCGGCTTTCTGCGCCTCGTGCAGTTCGTCCGCCAGCAGCAGCGAGGCATAAAGCAGCACGCGTTCCGTTGACTGGCCGCGCAGGCTGTCGAGTTGGGCCAGCTTCTCGCTGATGGAGCGGCCAAGCCCCTCGATATGCCGTTCTTCGCCCGGTGCGCAGGCAGTAGTGAACCGCCGTCCGGCGATTTCGAGCGTCACGTTGCTGCTGCTCATGGCGCCAGGCTCTCGATCAGCGCATCAACGTCTTCCAGAACGCCTTCCGCCTCACGCCGCAGCCGGTCGTAGCGGGCCTGCAATTGGGGGTCGGAAACCGCGCGCTCGCCAGCCGCCGCCTCGATCCGTGCCGAGGCTGCCTCGATGCGGGCCAGCGCCCGAGCGATGCGATCGCCTTCCATGAAGCACGAACTACTCCGAAACCGCGCATCGGCAAAGGCTTGCAGCGGCAAGCTGTGAATAACTCTCGACGGGTGAATTGACGCTTGTGTCATAACAAGGGGCTCTTGCTTGACCTGCGCGCCTGCCACCACCACACAGCCCTCAAACGAATCGCTGCCGGATCAACGGCACAGCCCTTCCTGGAGGCTACAGAGCATGAGCGACGACACCGCCCGTTTCACCAACATGGCCAATGCCATACGTGCCCTTTCGATGGACGCGGTGCAGGCAGCCAATTCCGGCCACCCCGGCATGCCGATGGGCATGGCCGATGTCGCCACCGTGCTGTGGAACGATTACCTGAAGTTCGACCCGAAGGCGCCCGACTGGGCCGACCGCGACCGTTTCGTGCTCTCCGCCGGCCACGGCTCGATGCTGATATACTCGCTGCTGCACCTCTCGGGTTATGAGCAGCCCACGCTGGAAGATATCAGGAACTTCCGCCAGCTGGGCAGCCCGTGCGCAGGCCACCCTGAGAACTTCCTGCTGCCGGGCGTGGAAGCCACCACCGGCCCGCTGGGTCAGGGCCTGGCGATGGCCGTGGGCATGGCCATGGCAGAGCGGCACCTCAATTCGCAATTCGGTGACGAGCTGGTCGATCACCGCACCTGGGTTGTCGCGGGTGACGGGTGCCTGATGGAAGGCATCAACCACGAGGCCATCGGCATTGCCGGGCACCTGAAGCTGGGTCGCCTGATCGTGCTGTGGGACGACAACGACATCACCATCGACGGCAAGGTCTCCCTGTCCTCTTCCGAGGATATTCCCGCCCGTTACCGTGCCACCGGCTGGCACGTGGCGGAATGCGACGGGCACGACCCCGCCTCGATCCGCAAGGCGATCGACGAGGCCGTGGCCGAGACCGGCAAGCCTTCGCTGGTTCGCTGCACGACCATCATCGGCAAGGGCGCGCCCAACAAGCAGGGCACCAGCGCCACCCACGGCGCACCGCTGGGCGAGGACGAGATCGCCGCCGCGCGCAAGGAACTGGGCTGGGATCACGGCCCGTTCGAGGTGCCCGACGACATTCGCGCCAACTGGCTGGCTACCGGCACTCGCGGTGCCACGGCCCGTGCCGAATGGCAGGAGCGGCTCGACGCTAGCAAGCAGAAGGCCGAGTTCACGCGCCGCATGGCGGGCGACCTGCCGAGCGGCGACAAGGCGGCAAGAGCCTTTGCCAAGTGGTTGGAAAGCGCGGAGAAAGTCGCCACCCGCAAGGCCAGCGAGAACGCGCTGGAAATTCTCAACCCATTGGTGCCGGAAATGGTGGGCGGCAGCGCCGACCTCACCGGCTCGAACAACACCAAGGCAGGCGGTATCACTGCATTCACGGCGGACGACTATTCGGGTCGCTACGTCTATTACGGCATTCGCGAATTCGGCATGTCGGCGGCGATGAACGGCATGGCGCTGCACGGCGGGATCATCCCCTACGGCGGCACCTTCCTGATCTTCACCGACTATGCCCGCGGCGCAATCCGTCTCTCCGCCCTGCAGGAAGCGCGCGTCGTCTACGTGATGACGCACGATTCCATCGGCCTCGGCGAGGACGGCCCGACGCACCAGCCGATCGAGCACCTCCAATCCCTGCGCGCGATGCCCAATGTGCTGGTGATGCGTCCGGCAGACCGGGTGGAAACCGCCGAATGCTGGCAGATCGCAATTGCGCAGAAAGACCGTCCCTCGGTCATCGCGCTCAGCCGCCAGGGCCTGCCGCAGGTTCGCAATTCGCCCGATGAAGGCATGCTGTCGGAAAAGGGCGGCTATCGCCTGAAGCGTGCAGGCAACAAGCGCCGCGTCATCCTGATCGCGACCGGCTCGGAAGTTTCGCTGGCACTGGAATGCGCCGAGCAGCTGGAGAAGCAGGGCGTGGGCGCGGACGTCGTCTCGATGGTCTGCACCGAACTGTTCGACGAGCAGGACGCGGCCTACAAGGAGGATGTGCTTCCCAACGTCGGCCCCGAAGAAATCCTGCGCGTCAGCATCGAGGCGGGCACCACTTTCGGCTGGGAGCGCTATACCATGGCTAACGGCCTCAATTTCGGGATCGACCGTTTCGGCGCGTCGGCACCGGCGAGCGATCTGTTCAAGAAGTTCGGCCTCACCGCCGATCAGATCGTGCCGAAAATCATCAGCAAATTGAACGACTAAGCAGGAGTTTTTGACAATGGCGACCAAGGTTTCGATCAACGGTTTCGGACGCATCGGGCGGCTTGTCGCGCGCGCAATCCTGGAGCGTGACGACCACGATCTCGAACTCGTTGCGATCAACGACCTGGCGGATACGAACGCCAATGCCCTGCTGTTCGGTTTCGACAGCACCCACGGCCGCTTTCCCGGCAGTGTGAGCGTCGACGGCAACAACCTGGTGGTGAACGGCAAGACCATCGCCGTCACCAGCGAACGCGATCCGGGCAACCTGCCACACAAGGACATGGGCGTGGACATCGTGCTGGAATGCACGGGCTTCTTCCAGAGCCACGAGGCTGCCAAGCCGCACCTCGATGCAGGTGCCAAGCGCGTACTGATCTCCGCGCCTGCCAAGAACGTGTCGGCCACCATCGTCTACGGCGTGAACCACGAAGTGCTGACGGCGGACGACGTAATCGTCTCCAACGCCAGCTGCACCACCAACTGCCTCTCCCCGATGGCGAAGGTGCTGCACGAGACCGTGGGGATCGAGCGCGGTTTCATGACCACGATCCACTCCTACACCAACGATCAGCGCATGCTGGACCAGATGCACAGTGACATGCGCCGTGCTCGTGGCGGCGCGCAGAACATGATCCCCACCACTACGGGTGCTGCCCGCGCGGTGGGTCTGGTGCTGCCGGAACTCGCCGGCAAGCTCGACGGTTCTTCCGTCCGCGTGCCGACGCCGAACGTCAGCCTGGTGGACCTGGTGTTCACGCCGGGCCGCGACACCAGTGCCGAGGAACTGAACGCAGCGCTGAAGGCTGCCGCCGAAGGCAAGATGAAGGGCGTGCTCGACTACACCGACCAGCCGCTCGTCAGCAGCGACTTCAACCACTACCCGGCAAGCTCGACCATCGACAGCCTCGAGACTTCCGTGATGGAAGGCAAGCTGGCCCGCGTGGTGAGCTGGTATGACAACGAGTGGGGCTTCTCCAACCGCATGATCGACACCGCCGGTGTCATGGCGAAGTTCCTCTGAGGGGATTGGGCATGGGTGATTTCAAGACGCTCGACGATCTGCCGCAGGATCTCACCGGCCAGCGCGCCCTGGTGCGCGTGGACCTGAACCTGCCGATGAAGGATGGCCGCGCAACCGATCTCACCCGTGCCCGCGCCGTGGCACCCACGATCCTCGAACTGAGCGATCGCGGGGCCAAGGTGCTGCTGCTGGCGCACTATGGCCGCCCCAAGGGCGAACGCCATTCCACGCTTTCGCTGAGCGAGATCGTCGGCGAGTTGGAGCGGGTGATCGACAAGGAAGTGATGTTCATTCCCGAGGTCGAAGGCCCGGTGGTCGAGCAGTCGGTTGGCATCCTTTCGGCAGGCGACATCGGCCTCCTCGAAAATACCCGCTTCTGGCCGGGCGAGGAAGCGAACGATGCGGACTTTGCCAAGGCCATAGCTGCGAACGGCGACTTCTACGTGAACGATGCCTTTTCCGCCGCGCACCGCGCCCATGCGACCACCGAGGGGCTGGCGCACCTGCTGCCGTCCTACGCGGGCCGCGCGATGCAGAAGGAGCTCGAAGCGCTCGATGCAGCACTGGGCAACCCCACGCCGCCAGTCGCGGCCGTTGTGGGCGGTGCGAAAGTCTCCACCAAGCTGGCGGTGCTGGAAAACCTTTCCCGCCGCGTGCAGCACCTGATCATCGGCGGCGGCATGGCCAACACGTTCCTCGCCGCCAACGGTGTGGACGTGGGAAAGAGCCTGTGCGAGCACGACCTGACCGACACTGCCCGCGCCATCATGGATGCAGCGGACGAGGCAGGCTGCACGATCCACCTGCCGTACGACGTGGTGGTAGCGAAGGAATTTGCCGCCAATCCGTCGTCGCTGCGTACCTGCAACGTGCACGAAGTGGCCGCTGAAGAGATGATCCTCGATATCGGCCCACAGGCAACCGAAGCTCTGGGCGATGTCTTGAAAACTTGCGCCACGCTGGTGTGGAACGGTCCGCTCGGCGCGTTCGAGACGCCGCCGTTCGACGAGGCGACCGTGGCACTCGCCAAGACCGCGGCCGCGCTCACGCAGGACGGCTCGCTCGTCTCGGTCGCGGGCGGGGGCGATACCGTCGCCGCGCTGGCCCATGCCGGGGTGACGGACGACGTGACCTACGTCTCGACCGCGGGCGGCGCTTTCCTCGAATGGATGGAAGGCAAGGAACTGCCCGGCGTCGCCGCGCTGTCTGCCTGAGATTCAGCGATATTCAGGATTGGGCCAGCCGGGCTTGTTCCCGTCGCCCCAGTCATCGGCCACGTTTCCGCAAGCGGGGTAGCCGCCATTGTCTTTCAGCATGCGCGCAGCATGCAGCAGGTTGAATGCCATGAAGGTGGTGTTCTTCTGGGTGAACTCGTTGGCGAAACCGGCGCGGCTGCCATCGTCCATTTCGTCACCGTATGAAGGGCCGGGGCCTGCTTCGCCGATCCAGCCGCAATCGGCCTGCGGAGGGATGGTCAGGCCCACGTGGCTCATGGAATAGAGCACGCCTGCAGCGACGTGCTTGATGCCGTCCTCGTTGCCCGTCACCACGCAGCCGCCGACCTTGCCGTAAAAGGCGTATTGGCCCTCGTCATTGGTCTGGCCGGAATGGGCATAGAGTTTTTCGATGAAGGCCTGCGCCAGCGAGGATTTCTCGCCCAGCCAGATGGGTGTGCCGAGGATGACGATATCGGCCTCGAACACGTCGGGGGAGAGTTTGGGCCAGTCGTCGCGATCCCAGCCGTGCTCGGTCATGTCGGGATAGACTCCGGGGGCAAGCCTGTATTGCGACAGGCGATGGCGTTTTACTTCGACCGACTGGGTGGCAAGGATTTCGGCCACCACGTCTAGCAGGGTGTCTGTATGCGATGCCTGTTCGGGCGGTTTCAGCGTGGCATTGAAGATCACCGCCTTGAGGTCCGAGAAGTCGGTCTCGCAGGTGTCGCAGATCTGCTGTTGCTTCTCATCCAATGCCATGCCGTGTCCTTCGTTTGCCTATGGATAGGCAAAGTCTGGCGAGGGCGCCCGTTCCGCAAAACAGCACTTTCCTACAAGATGTCCGCCGTGCTTGGGGCCATGCCCCACGCTACTCGTGCACGGATGTATTTCATCAACTTGCCATGCCTCTCCAGCCCGCATAGAGCCGCCTCAAATCCAATCCGGAACTGAGGAGCTTCCGCATGAACACCAGGGAAATGACCGACAAGATCGCCGCCGGGCAGGGCTTTATCGCCGCGCTGGACCAGTCCGGCGGCTCTACGCCCAAGGCGCTGGCAGGCTACGGCGTCAGCGAAGACGAGTGGGACGGCGAGGACGAGATGTTCGCGAAGATCCACGAAATGCGCGCCCGCGTCATTACCTCGCCCAGCTTCGCCAGCGGCAAGGTGATCGGCGCGATCCTGTTCGAGAAGACGATGGACGGCGAAGTGGATGGCAAGCCGACCGCCGAGGCACTGAAGGATCGCGGCATCGTGCCCTTCATCAAGATCGACCAGGGCTTGGCCGACGAAGAGAACGGAGTGCAACTGATGAAGCCTCTCTCGAAGCTCGATGCGCTGCTGGAAAAGTCGGTGGCGAAGGGCATGTTCGGCACCAAGGAACGCTCCGTCATCAAGTCCGCGAACCCTGCCGGGATCGCCGCCATCGTCGCGCAGCAGTTCGAAGTCGGCAACCGGGTGATCGATGCAGGGCTCATGCCGATCCTCGAACCGGAATACGACATCAAGGCTCCGGACCGTGCCGAGGGTGAAGACATCCTGAAAGCTGAAATCCTTAAGAACCTCCAGACGCTGGCTGATGATCGCCAGGTGATGCTGAAGCTTTCAATCCCGGTGACGGCCAACCTCTACAAGGAACTGGTGGACCATCCCAAGGTGCTGGCCGTCGTGGCGCTGTCGGGCGGCTATTCGACCGAGCAAGCCTGCGCCGAACTGGAGAAGAACGACGGCATGATCGCCAGCTTCAGCCGCGCCATGCTGCAAGACCTGCGCGCACAGCAAAGCGACGAGGAATTCGACGCCACATTGGGCAAGGCCATCGATTCGATCTGTGCGGCCTCTGTCGCCTGATCTATTCGCTGGCTGAGTAGGTGAAGCGGTAGTCCTCTGGCGCGATCACTTCACCCGTCATCGCGGTGGGTGACGCGCTGGTCAGGGTCAGGCGGGCGCCGTGCGTTGCGTAGGGTTCGCCCAGAGTGAGGTAAGCGGTCTCCCGCCAGCCTGCTCCGTCGATACGGGTCAGGACGATGACCCGCCCAGCCCAGACGCAGCGGGCATTGGCGGGGCAGCGACTATCCTCGTGAATCTCCATCGGAGTTGCCACGAGATTGCCTGCCATGACGGGCTTGCCGAGTGGCACAGCGGTTCCCGCGCTGGCGGCGGGTCCGTTGGAAACGATCGGGGCATCAGGCACGGTGGCGCAGGCCGTGATTGTCGAGCTGAGCAGCAAGGCAGCGGCGAATCGAAGGTGCGAGAATAGTTTCATCGCTGCCAACTAATCCCGTCCTCGATGACGCGAATGTGAATATCGACGAACGGCTTTTCTGAGGATACCAAGACTTCCATGACTGACCAGTCATCCTGCCAGCTCTACCTGATCTCCCCGCTGGATGTGGGAGGCGACTTCGCCGACCGGCTCGACCGCGCGCTGGCCGCAGGTGAGGGACTGGCGACAGCCTTCCAGTTCCGCGTGAAGGACGTGGACCAGCATGAGGCGGCGCGCCTTGCCGCGCCCTTGCAGGAAGTCTGCGCGGCGCGCGACGTGGCCTTCATCGTCAACGACAGCGTTCCACTGGCCAAGCGACTGAAAGCCGATGGCGTTCACCTTGGCCAGGCAGACGGGGACGTGCGCGAAGCGCGCGAGGAGCTGGGCCGGGAAATGCAGATTGGCGTAACCTGTCATGCCAGTCGCCACTTCGCGATGGAAGCGGGAGAGGCCGGGGCGGACTACGTCGCCTTCGGCGCATTCTTCCCCAGCGAGACCAAGTTGAGTGATCATCGGCCCGAGCCGGAATTGCTGGAATGGTGGAGCAACCTGTTTGAAATCCCCTGTGTGGCGATTGGCGGGATCGCGCCCGGCAACTGCGCGCCCCTGGTGAAGGCAGGTGCCGATTTCCTCGCCGTGTCCCACGCAGTCTGGGGCGGCGACGAGGTGACTGCGATCGAGGCATTCAGGAAGGCGATGGCTTGAAGCCGCGCGTGAACCTTTGGCGTGCAATCGTTCCGGCCCTGATCGGCTGGGTGGGGGCAATCGGTTACTGGATCGCCTCTGGCCCCGATGAAGCGCCCGCTGCCCGAGCAGACGTGGCAATCGTTCTCGGCGCTGCCGTCGACGGAGAGGAGCCGTCACCAGTTTTCCGAGAGAGGATCGCTCACGGCATAACGCTCTATGAACAAGGCCGCGCCGGGAAGCTGTTGCTGACCGGTGCGCGAGGGGCGGGCGCGGGAATTGCCGAAAGCGAAGCGGCACGCAGGATGGCGCTCGCCGAAGGGGTGCCGGAGGAGGACATCCTCACGGAAAACGAATCCGTCACCACCATGCACAATCTTGTCGAGGCTCAACTCGTGATGCGCGATGCCGGTGCCGAAACCGCCCTGATCGTGTCCGACCCGCTGCACATGCGCCGCGCCATGGAAATGGCCGAGGCCCTCGGCATCGATGCCGGGGCGAGCGCAACGCCGACATCGCGCTATCAATCGCTCTCCACGCAGGCACCTTTCCTGCTGCGCGAGATTTACTTCATGCATCACTTCTGGATCTTCGGCGAATAGCCGGAATTACAGCAACTTTGGCACCAGCAGCAGCTTAGGATATAGTCGGCACGTCATGGCATCACCGCTCGTCGAGAAACTGCAGGTCGCCGCTGTCACTGCCACTCTGGTTTCGGCGGGGTGGATCGTTGCCGGCGCGTTCGTTCTGGACCGGGCGGAAACGGCGGAGATCGAGCGGGAAATCGCGGCCAAGCAGGTTCCTACGCCGCAGCCCAGTGCTGCGGACGAAAATGACGAAAGCGTTCCACGGGAAGATCGCAACGAGATTTCGAAGCCACCCGAAGAGGAGACGGCAACGCTGATGATCCCGGTGATCAACGTTTCCGCGACGGACCTCGTGGACACTTTCACCGACGAGCGAAGCGGCGGGACGCGTTTGCACGAGGCGCTCGACATTCCCGCGCCCGCGGGGACGTCGGTTCGGGCATCGGCCCCCGGCACGATCGAGCGGCTGTTCCGCTCCGATGCAGGAGGTAACACGATCTACGTGCGCTCCGAAGATCGGGAGACGATCTACTATTACGCACACCTTGCCGAATATGCGCCGGGCCTGAACGAGGGGCAGCAAGTGCGCAGGGGGCAGCGGTTGGGTACTGTGGGCTCCACCGGCAATGCGGAGCCTGACGCACCACACCTGCACTTCGAGGTCATGCGCACAACGCCTAATGCCGAATGGTGGGAACCGGCGACATCGGTCAATCCGTACCCGCTTCTGGTGCGTCAACAGCGCTGAGGCGCGCGGCTATTCTCCCTGGCGCACGCAGCGAAGGCGGCTTGGCTGTCCGTCCACGATCTTGCGCAGGAAACCGCGCGAGACGATCAGGTAGCTGTCGCCATTGCGCGGGCCGCTCGTCATGGTCAGACGGTCACCGCGGCGCAGGTAAGTTCCGCCGCCCTGCGCGGAAGAGTAGCGCGAGGCGCTGCGGATGGAAAAGCTTTCCTGCGGCTGCTCGATGCCGACCGCGCCCGCTGCGTCGCCCGGCAATTCACACACGTAGGTACCGCGCTCGATGGTATCCGGCTGGCCCTGACCAGCCGCAGGCATGGCGACGGCGAGGGCGGGGAGGGCGGCGACGAGGAAAAGCCTGTTCATGGTCGCTGCCCATAGCACCGCCGGCTGAGCGCGTCATGAACATCTGCCCGGCCCCCCTGTTCCCGCTTGCTGTCTGCGCTTGCCGCCGCGCCCGCCCTCGGGTAGTGGGCGCGCCAACTCCTGAAAAACGCAAGGCTAGCGATCATGAAAATCAGCGGCGTGGACATTCGTCCCGGCAACATCATCGAATATGAAGGCGGCATCTGGAAAGTTGCCAAGATTCAGCACACACAGCCGGGCAAGGGCGGCGCCTACATGCAGGTCGAGATGAAGAACCTGATCGATGGCCGCAAGACCAACGTCCGCTTCCGCAGCGCCGACACGGTGGAAAAGGTTCGCCTCGATACCAAGGACTACCAGTTCCTCTACGAAGACGGCGACATGCTTGTGTTCATGGACACCGACACCTACGAGCAGATCAACCTGCCGAGCGACCTTCTGGGCGATGCGCGCCCGTTCCTGCAGGACGGTATGCAGGTCTCTCTGGAATTGTGGGAAGAACGCCCGATCAGCGTCCAGCTCCCCAGTCAGATCGAGGCCGAGATCGTCGAGGCAGACGCCGTGGTAAAGGGCCAGACGGCATCTTCGAGCTACAAGCCTGCCGTGCTCGACAACGGCGTTCGCATCATGGTGCCGCCGCATATCGAAAGCGGCACGCGCATCGTCGTGGACGTGTACGAGCAGAGCTACGTCGGGAAGGCTGGCTAAAGTCCCATGGCTGCAATTTCAGGTCTTATTCGCGTGATGGAAAAGGCTGCCCGCAAGGCGGGTGGCCGGCTTCGTCGCGATTTCGGTGAAGTCGAGCACTTGCAGGTCAGCCGCAAGGGTCCGTCGGACTTCGTGTCCAAGGCGGATCAGGCGGCAGAGCGTATTCTTTGGGATGAACTGAAGGCTGCTCGCCCCGGTTGGGGCTTCCTGCTGGAAGAAGGCGGCGAAATCGAAGGCGACGAAGGCCAGCCGCGCTTCATCATCGATCCGCTTGATGGCACCAGCAACTTCCTGCACGGCATCCCCCATTTTGCGATCAGCATCGCGGTTCAGGAACGCAAGCTGGGTAGCGACGACTGGGGCGATGTGGTTGCCGGGTTAGTCTACCAGCCGATCACCGACGAGACGTTCTGGGCGGAGAAGACGCGCGGCGCATGGCTGCATGATGGCCGCCTGCGCGTTTCGGGCCGCCGTCACCTGGATGAAGCGCTGATCGCCACGGGCACGCCCTATCAGGCGCATGGCGATTTTGCCGAATGGGCACGCATTTTCGGCGCTGTCGGCCCGAAGGTCGCCGGTATCCGCCGCTTCGGCTCCGCCGCGCTTGATCTCGCATGGGTCGCCGCTGGCCGTTACGACGGTTTCTGGGAAAGCGACCTTTCGCCCTGGGACACCGCCGCCGGGTGCCTGCTCGTGCGCGAAGCGGGCGGCTTCGTTTCCGACTATCGCGGCCGCTCGCAGCCGATCTGCGACAAGCAGGTGATTGCCGGCAACGACCAGATGCATTCGCGCTTGCACAAGCAGATCGCAGCCGCGCTAAAGTAGCGAAGCGGTAGCGCGCATAAGCAATTGCCGCCGCGCGCAAGTAAGGCTAAGCGGCCCCAACTGTCCGGTACGCCTCTGTGGCGGAATTGGTAGACGCGCTCGACTCAAAATCGAGTTTCTTCGGAAGTGCCGGTTCGAGTCCGGCCAGAGGTACCAGGCAGGAATCTTCTATTGAAATCGCAGTTTTCCGCGATTTCGCTTGATCTTGCCGCCGGGCTTTGGGATTTGTCTTGGCGACCGTGATCGAAGTCCCATCCTTTCATGCCATCGCCGCAATGGTGCTTACGGTCGGCGTATTCATCGCCTTCGCGCGGGGACGCGTGTCGACCGAGATCATCAGCCTACTGACGATCGCCATCATCGCCGTGGGGCTCTATTTCTACCCTCTCCCGCACACCCAGCCGACCGACGGCCTGGTGCTGGCTTTCGGCGGGTTCGGCCATTACGCGCTCATCACTATCTGCGCGCTGATGATCATGGGGCGGGGGCTGGTAGTCACCGGCGCGCTCGAGCCTGCGGCGCGGGCGCTGGAACGCGTCTGGAAAGTGAACCTTCAGCTTGGCCTATTGGTGTCGTTGCTGCTGGCGCTCTGCCTTTCGATGATCGTCAACGACACGCCGGTGCTCGTCCTGTTGCTGCCGATCTTCGTCGCGCTTGCCCAGCGCGGAGCCATGCCCGCTTCCAAGACGTTGATACCCCTGAATGCCGCTGTCCTGATCGGGGGGATGGCGACCACTATCGGCACGTCCACGAATCTGCTGGTCGTCGGGATCGCACGCGACCTGGGGATGCCGCAGATGTCGGTGTTCCACTATACGCCGATCGTGCTGATGGCCGCGCTGGTGGCGTTTCCCTATCTGTGGCTGGTCATGCCGCGATTGTTGCCCGACAATTCCGTGGATCAGCAACAGTTCGAGCGGCGATTCTATACCCGCCTTCGCGTCACTCCGACCAGCGACCTGGCGGGCAAGCATTTCGACGAGATCGTCGATCGCCTGCCCGAGGATTTCCGTTTCGAGGAGCGGCCAGACGGCACTTTCGAAGTCGGTCAGCGACTGCTGATTTCCGGAACCCACCGTGGCCTGGAAGATGCCATGCGCGTGCTGCGCGGAGAAGTGGCCCCGAACTGGGTGGTGGATCGTATTTCCCGCCGCTCGCGCACGCAGGGAGAGGATATCCAGGTTGTCGAGATGGTCGTGACCGCCGACAGCCGCATTCTCAATCGCACGCTCAGCAGTTCCGGCATCGCTGATCATTACGGCGTGGCCGTGCTGGGAATTCATCGCCCGGAGCGCCTGATCGGCATGCAGTCGCCCGGCTCTGCCGAGATTCGCTTTGCAGAAGGCGATGTCCTGCTGGTGACGGGGCTCCCTGACGGTCTGGCTGCGTTTGCTTCGGGCGACAGCCTGCTGCAACTAGAGGGTGCCAAGGTCGTGCCGCGCCGGTCCAAGGCAACGCTTGCTGCCGTGATCATGTTCGGTGCCGTGGCGCTCGCGTCCGTCGGCATTCCGTGGATCGGCAGCGATGGTTTCTACCTGCTCAAGATGCCCATCGCCATTTCGGCGCTGGCAGGTGCGATCCTGATGTTCGTGACCGGATGCGTGAAGTTCGACCGGGTGGGAAGGGCGCTTTCCGGCAAGGTGATTGTTCTCGTTGCCGCATCCATCGCCATCGGACGCATTATCCTCGACAGCGGGGCCGCGGCGTGGCTCGGCGAACTGATGGCGCTGGGCTTGCAGCACTTGCCTCCCGCAGGCGTGCTGGCGGCGATCATGCTGTTCGTGACGCTGCTCACCAATTTCGCATCGAACGCGACGGCGGCCACGGTGGGCACGCCCATCGCTTTCAACATCGCAACGCAACTTGGTCTGCCGCAGGAGCCGCTGATCCTGGCCGTCCTGTTCGGCTGCAATCTCTGTTACGCGACCCCCATTGCATACCAGACCAATATGCTGATCATGGCGGAGGGGAACTACTCGTTTGCCGATTACCTGCGAACGGGGGTACCGCTGGTGCTGATAATGGTGACGACGCTCAGTATCCTGCTGGTTCTGTCCTACGGAATGTAGCGATCAGGCCGGGTCAGCTATCGCTTCCACCGTGCCCCATTCGCCGGGCTGATGCAGCCTCGATCTCGCTATTTTGCGCATTGCGATCGACATCCTCGATCGCTCCGGCTGCGACATAGAGCGCGCGCAGGCGTTCGTATTCCTTCTGGGATAGGGCTGCCACCTCTTCCGGTGTCATGTTGGGCAAGGGCTGCCGATGTGTGCTGACGGCGCGTTTGGCGATTGAGGAGCGGTTTCCGCCTTCCCCGCCGGGGCTCATCATCGGTGCGCCAAAGCCGCCTCCTTCGCTGCCAAAGCTTCCCTCGACCCTGGGTTCCGCTCGCGCCAGGCGACTTTCACCGTAGGCTGGTACGTCGCCGGACTTCGCCTCGGCTGCCGTCGCCTCGAGATCGGCCTGCTCGCCTGCTGCGCGCTGGTCCTCGTCGGCGAACATGGCGATTGCGGCCGTCAACACGATCGTGGCGGCCGCGAAGTGCTTGTACAGCTTGGCAGGTACGGGAGGCTTTGAAATTTTCGCCATGCCGCGCACATAGAACGCCATGTTTTAACCCTATCGTCGAGGGCGTGGTTAATTTGCGGTTAGCCGTGAAACAGCGGGCCAGACGGAACTCTTTTCGCGACAGTCGATTTTACCGCAAAATCACAGGAGTCTGCCATGACCGAAGAACGTATTACCACGACCGAGACGCCCTCGGGTAACACGCACACGACGACCACTGTCGTGCGGGACGGGGAAACTTCGGGAGGCGGCACGAAGTGCGGCCTCATCCTGGGTCTTCTCGTGCTGGCCGTGGTCGCCTTTGTCGTTTTCTCCCAGATGAGCGACGCCGAGATCGCCAAGGACAACGCCGTGGCAGATGCCGCGACAAGCGTTGGCGATGCCGCTGGCCAGGTGGGCGATGCTGCGCAGGATGTGGGCAACGCGGCGCAGGATGCAGCGGAGAACATTTCCGAATAACTTTACAGTCCCGCCAGGGAGAGACTGTAAAGTTTACCGACATTTCATACCTCGCTGTTAACCCAAGCCATGAACCGGAAATCCCTCCGGTAATTGGTTGGTGCAGCGATGGTTCGCCTGTTCAAACATTACGTTCCCCACGCCGTTCTGCTGCTCGGCGTGGTGGACCTGATCCTGTTATTGCTGGCAGCAGACCTCGCGTGGGTATTCAGGGCGGGCCAGATCGGCACCGACGCCGGAACGCTGGTCACCCGCATTGGCGCGCTCAGCGGCTTTGCGGCGACGACGCTTGCCGCCATGATCGCCGTGGGCGTTTACGGGCCTGAAGCTCTTCGATCCATGCGTTTCGCCTGCGCCCGCCTTCTGGTGGCGATCAGCCTTGCGATACTCGCCCTGGCGTTGCTCGACTTTATCCTGCCCGGCCATACCTATTGGCGCTCCACCCTGCTTTACGCGATGGTGCTGGCGACTGTCCTGCTGGTCCTGAATCGCACCCTCCTCGGCAACCTGCTGGGCACTTCGGCCTTCCGCCGCCGTGTTCTCGTGCTGGGTACCGGCCCACGTGCACAGCGTCTGAAGGCGCTGTCCGAAAAGGAAGGCAGCAGCTTCAGGATTGTCGGCTTCATCAGCATGACCCAGCCGAGCGAACAGGTACCCGAAGCCGTGCAGCGTTCATCGATTTCGGATCTGTCGGCCTATGTTGCCGGGTTGGGGGCGAATGAAGTCGTGCTGGCGCTGGAGGAGCGGCGCAATTCCCTGCCGCTTAAAGACCTCTTGCGCGTGAAAACGACCGGGGTGCATGTAAACGAATTCTCCAGCTTTCTGGAGCGGGAGACGGGGCGCGTCGATCTCGATACGCTCAACCCGAGCTGGCTGATCTTCTCGGACGGTTTCTCCTCCGGACGTGCCATTTCTTCAGTCGCCAAGCGGCTGTTCGACGTTCTCGCCAGCGCTCTGTTGTTGCTGCTGACGTTCCCCGTCATCACGCTGTTTGCGATGGTTGTGAAGCTCGACAGCAAGGGGCCGGCGTTCTTCCGGCAGAAGCGTGTGGGGTTGTACGGCCAGACCTTCGAGATCGTGAAGCTTCGCTCCATGCGGATCGATGCAGAGAAGGATGGTGCGAAATGGGCGGAAAAGAACGATACGCGCATTACCCGCGTCGGCGCATTCATCCGCAAGGTGCGGATCGATGAATTGCCGCAGGTCTGGACCGTTCTCACCGGGCGGATGAGCTTCGTCGGGCCTCGTCCCGAAGTCCCGACCTTCGTCGACGATCTGGATGACAAGCTGCCGTATTATGCGGAACGGCACATGGTGAAACCCGGCATCACAGGGTGGGCGCAGATCAACTATCCCTACGGAGCTAGCATCGAGGATGCGCGCCACAAGCTGGAATACGATCTTTACTACGCGAAGAATTACACGCCATTTCTTGATCTGCTGATCATGTTGCAGACGCTGCGCGTCGTGCTGTGGCCGGACGGTGCCCGGTGACGGCGTCGTTCTGGAATCTCGTCAGCGATCTGGCTTTCCTGGTCGTTGCCTGCTGCGCGGTGACGCTGGCCCTGTGGCTGGCCACCAGCCAGCGAGCGCACGGACCGGCTATAAACGCCTGCGCGGCTGCGCTTTTCAGCTCTGCGCTGTGGGCGTTCTGCGTCTTTGGGCTGGGCGATGCGCATGTGGCGACCGGCTTTCTCGGGATCGTTTGCAACCTTGCGTGGCTCTGGATGCTATATCGGCTTTTCGGACATGGAGACCGGGACAAGCGCCTCGGCCCGGTAAGGCCGGTGGTGTTTTCGCTCGGCCTTGTGGAATCGTTGCAAGTTGCCCTGCTTTTTGCCGGTGCCCGTTTCTCATCCATGCCGGAAGCATCAATGCTGCTGCTGGAATTCGGGATCACTTTCCGGTTGCTGTTCTGCATCGGAGCGCTCGTCCTCATTCACAACCTTTATGCCGGTGCTTCCGCGCCGGCGCGTCAGGGGTTGCGCTGGCCGGCCTCGGCTCTCGCAGTCATCTGGCTCTACGATCTGAATTTCTACACCATCGCCTACCTCGGCGATGGCCTGCCAGTCATGCTGGTGGAACTGCGCAGCGTTGCGCTGGCCTTTGTGTTGGCCCTCCTTGCGATGGGCACCGTTCGCAGCAAGGGGGAACTGCTGTTCCGCCCTTCGCGCAGCTTCACGTTCCAGTCCTTCTCCCTGCTGCTGATCGGGGCCTACCTGGTGGTGATGGTCGTGATCGCCCAGGGTCTGACCTATATCGGCAGCGATTATGACCGGATCCTGCAAACAGGGTTCGTGCTGCTGGCCAGCGTCGTCGCCCTGACGGTGCTGCCTTCGAAAAGACTGCGCGGCTGGCTTCGGGTAACCGTTTCGAAAAACCTTTTTCAGCACCGCTACGATTACCGGGCCGAGTGGCTGCGCTTCACCGATACGATCGGCCGCGCAGGGCCGCAGGCTGCGCCGCTGCCGGAGCGCATCGTGCAGGCCGTGGCGGATATCACCGACAGCCCGGCAGGCTTGCTGCTTACTCCGCGGGAAGAGGGCGGGCTGGCGTTGGAGGCGCGCTGGCAATGGCGCGATATCGAGGTGCCGGCACTTGCCATCGATGCGCTGGGCGCGCGTTTCCTCTCCGAAAACCAGTTCATCGTCGATCTGGATGACGTGCGCGCGGGCGAGGAAGCGGCCGTGCCCGAAGTCGCCACGCCAAAATGGCTCCTGGAAGACGAGCTTGGCTGGGCGCTGGTTCCCCTCCTTCACTATGAGCGCCTTGTCGGTGTCGTTGTGCTGGCCCGCCCGGCGGTGGCCCGTCGGCTGGACTGGGAAGATTTCGACCTTCTGCGCGTCGTCGGGCGGCAGCTGGCCAGCTATCTTGCCGAACGCAACAGCCAGAATGCGCTGGGAGAAGCGCAGCAGTTCGATGAGTTCAACAGGCGCATCGCCTTCGTCATGCACGACATCAAGAACCTGGCGAGCCAGCTCTCCCTGCTCGCCGGCAATGCGGAGAAACACGCCGACAAGCCCGAATTCCGGGCGGACATGATCCTGACCTTGCGCAATTCGACGGACAAGTTGCAGGCGCTGCTCGCAAGGCTCGGACGCTACGGTAGTCACCCCGCGAAGGACCGCGAGGAGGTGGCGCTCGACCGCCTGCTGGAACGCATCGCAGCGCAGTACGCGGGAAAGCACGAGATCGTTTTGCCGCGGAGCGCACCCTGCAAAGTTAAGGCCGACGCCGAGAGCCTGGAACAGGCACTGGTCCACCTAGTACAGAATGCGATTGAGGCGAGCAGCGAAAAGTCGCCCGTTTTCCTCGACCTACGGAGCGAGGGGAGCAGCGCTATTGTCGAGGTGGTGGACTCGGGAGCCGGCATGAGCCCCGATTTCATCCGGACCAAGCTTTTCAAACCCTTCCACTCATCCAAGTCCGGCGGCTTTGGAATTGGAGCGTTCGAAGCGCGCGAACTGGTGCGGGCCATGGGTGGCCAACTGGACGTGGAGTCCCGCGAGGGGCTTGGCACACGCTTCATAATCCGCCTGCCGCTCAGCGAGACGGCAGACCTGATCCGAACAATGAACGCCAAGGAAGAAGCCAGCGAGGTTGCATGATGGCTGATCAAACTCCCAAGCTCCTCATCGTCGAAGACGATGCCGGTCTTCAGGCCCAGTTGAAATGGGCCTACGAGGATTTCGAAGTGATAATCGCGGGCGACCGGGAGAGTGCCATTGCGGCGCTGAGGTCGGAAGCGCCGCCTGTGGTCACGCTCGACCTCGGCCTGCCGCCCGATCCTGATGGTACGAGCGAGGGCTTTGCCGTGCTGGATGCCATCATGGCGTTGAAGCCGGACACCAAGGTCATCGTCGCATCGGGCCACGGTGCCCGCGAGAGCGCGCTGAACGCCATCGAGCGCGGTGCTTACGATTTCTACCAGAAGCCTGTCGACATCGACCAGCTCGGCCTGATCGTCCGGCGTGCCCTCAACCTGCACCGTATCGAGGAAGAGAACCGCCGCCTTGCCGCGAAGTCCGGGGAAGGGAATACGGTGCTCGGCGGCCTGATCACGTCGGCACCCGAAATGGTCAAGGTTGCGCGCACGATCGAACGCGTGGCGAATACGAACGTCTCCGTCATGCTGCTGGGCGCCAGCGGCACGGGCAAGGAATTGCTCGCTCGCGGCGTTCACGAGGCGAGCGAGCGCAGGGAGGGCAACTTTGTCGCCATAAATTGTGCGGCCATTCCAGAAAACCTTCTGGAGAGCGAGCTATTCGGGCACGAGAAGGGTGCCTTCACCGGCGCTGTGAAAACCACGGAAGGCAAGATCGAGCTGGCCGATGGCGGCACGCTGTTCCTCGATGAAGTCGGCGATATCCCGCTGCCGTTGCAGGTCAAGCTGCTGCGCTTCCTGCAGGAACGCACGATCGAGCGCATCGGCGGGCGCAGCTCCATCGCGGTGGACACACGCATCGTCTGCGCAACGCACCAGAACCTGGAAAGCATGATCGCCGATGGCCGGTTTCGGGAAGACCTGTTCTACAGGCTGGCCGAAGTGGTCGTGAAGATTCCCGCCCTGGCAGAGCGTCCCGGCGATGCGACGCTCCTGGCGAAGGTCTTTCTCAAGCGCTTTGCGGACGAAATGAACCCATCGGTCACGGGTTTCGCGCCCGATGCGCTGGCGGCGATCGACGGGTGGAACTGGCCTGGCAACGTGCGCGAGCTGGAAAACCGCGTGAAGCGGGCGGTCATCATGGCCGATGGCAAGCTCGTGACGGCAGAGGATCTCGACCTTGGCGATGCGGAGGAGGAGGATGCGCAGGTGCTGAACCTCAAGAGTGCGCGCGAGAAATCCGATCGCAAGATGATCCGGCACGCGCTGGCGCGGAGCGAGGGCAATATCTCGAGCACGGCCAAGCTTCTCGGCATCAGCAGGCCGACGCTGTACGACCTGATCAAGCAATACGACTTGCAGACCTGACACGCCAGCGGCACAGCGCGCGGCAATGATTGCGCGCCTGAAGACCCTGTTCGACCCGCTGGTGAGGCTGCTTCTGCTCGCCATCGCGCTGGCTACCGTATTTCCGGTTACCGGTGAGGGCCGGGCCGTGGCCCGCGTGGTGTCGGACGCGGCTATCTTCTTCCTGTTCCTGCTCAACGGCCTGCGCCTTCCGCGGGAGCAGGTACTGCACGGCATGCGTAACGCGCGGTTCCTCTTGCCGCTGATCGTCTGGGTGTTCGGCGTCATGGGACTGGCAGGCCTGGGCCTCTCACGGCTTGGCGAGGGGGGCTTGCCACCGACCGTTGCCCTTGGCCTGCTGTTCCTCGGTCTCCTGCCTTCTACGGTACAGTCGGCGACGGCATACTGTTCGATCGCAGGTGGCAATGTCGCCGCCTCGGTCGTTGCGGCGGGCGTCATCAACATTCTCGGCGTTTTCGCGACCGCGCCGTTGCTGTCGATGGCAGCGGGCGGCGATGTCGGGATCGACCTCGCGGGCCTTCAGCGCATCGGCCTGATCCTGCTGCTGCCGTTCGCCATCGGACAAGTGTTGCAAAAACGGCTGGGGCACTTCGTGGCGGAGAACAGGACCCTGCTAAGCTGGGCGGACCGCAGCGCCATCGCGATTGCCGTCTACGTCGCTTTCTCGGCTGCGGTGGAGCAGGGCCTGTGGACTCTGGTCAGCCTGTCCGCCTGGGGTTGGCTGGCGCTCCTGATCGGGGCATTCCTGCTCCTGGGGTTCGCCGGATCTTGGCTGACTGGCGGGGCGCTTGGACTGGCGAGGGGAGACCGCATCGCCTTCCTGTTTGCGGGCGCGCAGAAAAGCATCGCGCTGGGCGCGCCGCTTGCCAGCGTCCTCTTTCCACCGGCGACCGCAGGTCTCGTGCTGCTGCCGGTGCTGGCCTACCATCTGGTGCAGATGGTCATTTCCGCTCCAATTGCAGCGAAGCTCAGCCGGGCGTAAGCGCGTCCTTCACTTCTTCCGCCTCGCGCCGGTTATGGCGCAGGGACCACCAGAAGGAGAGGCCGATCAAGGCACCGCCGATCAGGCCGGTGATCGTCTCGGGAATGTGCAGCACGGCTGAGGTCAGCATGATCGCGCCGAGCACGATGATCGCCCAGAATGCGCCGTGTTCCAGGAAACGGTATTCCGAAAGGGTGCCCTTTCGCACCAGGTGAATGGTCATCGAGCGCACGAACATGGCCCCGATGGAAAGGCCCAGCGCGATGATGATCATGTTGTTGGAGAGCGCAAAGGCGCCGATGACGCCGTCGAAGCTGAACGATGCGTCGAGCACTTCGAGGTAGAGGAAACCGCCAAGGCCGGAGCGCATCACTTCGCCCGAAGCGTTCTTGCGCGTCTCCTCGCGCATGTTGAGGTATTCGCCCAGCGCATCGACCGCGATGTAGGTGACGAGGCCCAGAACGCCTGCCGTCAGGAACGTGAGCGCTTCCGCATCCGGCAATTGCAGCGAGATTACCCATAGGACGAGAAGCAGCGCGCCGATTTCGATAGCGGGCAAAACGGCGACCTTAGACAGATTTCGTTCGACCACGCCGATCCAATGGACTTCCTTGTCCGCGTCGAAAAAGAACTTGAGGCCAACCATCGCGAGGAAAGCGCCGCCGAACCCGGCGATGCCAATATGCGCCCCTGATACGATCTCCTCGTATCGCTCGGGATCATTCAGCGAGAGGTCTATCGCCTGCATCGGCCCGATACCTGCCGCAATCGCGACAATCGCGAGGGGGAAAACAATACGGGTGCCAAACACTGCAATCGCAATACCCCAGACGAGGAAGCGCTGCTGCCATTTCTCGTCCATCTCCTTGAGAATGGAGGCATTCACCACCGCGTTGTCGAAACTCAGTGAGATTTCGAGGATCGAGAGGATGAAAATGATCCACATGATCTCCAGCACGCCCGAAACCGTTCCGGTGCTGGAAATGCCGTACCACAGGCCGAGCGCGAAGCAGGCCGCGGTGAAGACGAGCGAGAACTTGTAGTAGCGCAGCAGGGTCGCCATGCGAGTGGTGGTCCGTTGCTAGAGAGATTGGGCAGGCAACGCCCCTAGGGCGTGAAAGGTCCGAAGTCTATTTCGGCTGATACAGCTGGTCCGGGCCGGGGAAGCTTCGATCGCGCACTTCGCCTGCGTACCTGGCAGCCGCTTCCGAAATGGTCTCTGCCAGATTCTCGTATTTCTTCACGAAGCGCGGCACCCGCTCGAACATGCCCAGCATGTCGTCCACCACCAGCACCTGACCATCGCATTTGGCGGAGGCGCCGATGCCGATCGTGGGGCACGAAACAGCTTCGGTCACCGCGATGGCAATGGGCTCGACAACGCCCTCCACGACAATGGCGAAGGCCCCCGCCGCCTCAAGCGCCTTGGCATCGCCGACGATCTTTTCAGCCTCGGCATCGCTGCGCCCCCGCGCGGCGTAACCGCCCAGCACGTTCACCGCCTGCGGGGTAAGGCCGACATGGCCCATCACCGGGATTCCGCGATTGACGAGGAACTCGACCGTCTCGGCCATCGCTTCGCCGCCTTCCAGCTTCACCGCGGCCGCGCCGCTTTCCTTCAGCAGGCGCGCCGCGCTGTCAAAGGCGTCCTCCGGCGATGCCTCGTAGGAACCGAAAGGCATATCGACCACGACGACCGAGTGATAACTGCCGCGAACCACGGCAGCGGCATGGTTGGCCATCATCTCCATGGTGACGGGAATGGTGGAGGGCAGGCCATAGATCACCTGTCCCAGTGAATCGCCCACCAGCAGCAGGTCGCAATGCGGATCGAGCAGCTGCGCCTGCCGCGCCGTGTAGGCGGTAAGCATTACCAGCGGTTCCGCGGTAATGCCATCGGCCTTGCGATCGCGGATTTTCGGCACCGTGAGCCGGCGCATCGGCTGCGGCGTCGGGTTGGCGCGGCTGGTGGATGTGTCGAGTTGGAAAGTCGTGGACATGGGCGTGCCTAATCTGAGCCGAAGGGTATGACGTGAAGGCGCGATAGCGCGCCCAGCCAAGCAATTGCAATGCACTGCGCCGGGCGCGGCGAGGAGAGTGACCCCTCGACGCGGGCGCAAAATAGTTGCATGACGCCACCAATTCGGGTCGAGAGGACAAGATTTTATGGCACTTTCGCAGTCGGGCGCCACCAGGGATCACTGGTCGTCACGAAGCGCGTTTATCCTTGCGGCGGTCGGCTCCGCCGTAGGACTTGGCAATCTCTGGCGCTTCCCGGCAGAGGCCGGGGCCAATGGCGGCGGCGCTTTCGTACTGTTCTATATCGCCTGCGTCCTGCTGATCGGTCTCCCGATCCTGCTGTCGGAAACCCTCATCGGGCGACACGGGCAGTCGGCCGCTCCTGAAAGCGTGCGCCGTGTCGCCAGCGCGTCGCGCGCAAGTCCGCGCTGGGATATCCTCGCCGGCATTGGCGTGCTCGCCGCCTTCATGATCCTCAGCTTCTACTGTGTCGTGGGGGGCTGGGTTCTTTACTACATCGGCGTTTTCATCGGCGATATCTTCACCTCTGGCGTAGTTGGCGGAGCATTCGCGAACCAGTCGCCCGAGGCAATCGAGGCGCTGCTTCCGAACCTGTTCGCGAATGGCCCGATGATGGTCGGCATGAACTTCGTGTTTCTCGTGGTCACTCTGTATTTCGTGGCCCGCGGTGTCAGCGGCGGGATCGAGATTGTCGCCAATTACATGATGCCCGCGTTCTTCATCCTGCTGGTTGCCATCACCGTCTACGGTGCGTTTGGCGGAGCGTTCGGGCAGACGCTGGACTACCTTTTCACCTTCGAGCCCGAGAAGTTGACCGGACCCGTCATGCTGGCAGCGCTGGGGCAGGCGTTCTTCTCACTATCGCTGGGCGTGGCAGGCATGATTACCTACGGCGGCTATGTCGGTCGTAACGTGAACCTTGCGGGCACGTCAGCAATCATCGCCAGTGCCGATACCGTGGTGGCACTTCTGGCCGGCCTGTGCCTGTTCCCGATCGTTATCGCGGCCGGTCTGGCCGTGGGTGCCGGGCCGGGCCTCATGTTCCAGACGCTGCCGCACGCGTTCCAGGAAATGCCGTTCGGCTCCGTCGTCGGGCTGTTGTTCTTCGTAATGGTCGGTTTTGCAGCGCTCACCAGTTCGGTCGCGCTGCTGGAAGTGCCGACCGCGTGGATTATCGACCGGTTCCGCATCGTGCGCCCCCTGAGCGCGATCATTGTTGCCGCCGGTGCCATGGTGCTGGGCGCACTTGCAGCACTGTCGTTCAACGTGCTGTCGGACTGGCATCCGCTGAACTTCATCCCCGTGTTCGAAGGGCAGGGCTTCTTCGACGTGCTGGACGGTCTGACAGCCAAGTTCCTCATGCCCATCGGTGCCATTCTCACGGCCATTTTCGTTGGCTGGATTGCCGATCGCAAGCTGATCGACATGGAGAATGGCCTGGGCGGTGCGCTGCACCTGTTCTGGCTGTTCCTGGTGCGCTTCCTTTGCCCCATCGCGCTGGTCGGCATCCTGGTGGTGGGAATCTTCCCGGACCTGTTCGGCTAACCCGCAGGAGCGACACATAGAAAAAGGGCCGCTGCTCCATGTGAGCAGCGGCCCTTTTCTCGTGCATCTGGGCTTTTAGAGAACGGTTTCGGTATGTTCCTCACGCGCATCTTCGCGCACGTCGAAGCCGAAGAGCATCTTGGCATTGTCGACAAAGCCAAGGTCGCTGTTCCAGATTTCCGCTTCGCCAAGGTCCATGCGCAGCATCAGCAGGTTGGGATCATCCTTGCCGCCGGGGAACCATGCCTCGACGATCTTGCTCCACTGCTTGTCGAGACGTTCCTTGCTGGTTTCTTCACGCAGCGTGCCGCCGAAGCGGGCGAACATGTCGTGTCCCTTGCTTGAGAAAGTGGCTGTGGCGGGGCCGCCATTGGCAAAGGTGTGGTCCTTGGTGGTGAAGAACCAGATAGTGCCGTTGGCATCCTTGTCCAGCTGCGCCGTCATCGGCACGGCGGTTTTCGGATCGGCATCCAGCTCGAGAAAGATGAACGGGCTGTCGGCCAGCGATTTCCAGAATTTCTGTTTGAGGTCGTGTGTCGAGGTCATGAGAGTCTCCTTTGCCCAATCAACGATAGGGGCGGGGGTGTGGTTCCGACCTTGCCCGAAGGTCCATAGTGGAACATAATAGGAACACAGGAGTCGATTCGTCATGGACACCAGCACACTGCCGAAAGCGGCGGAGCTGGCCACCCGTGCTGCCCGCAATCCCCGCTGGCAGCCGGACGCGGCCTTGCCTCTGCACAGCGAGATATTCGCCCCCGCCACGCAAGGCGCCGGGGCAGGGGCGGCGCTTGCCTTTGCGCAGCAGGCCTTGCGTGCGGGTGAAACTGACTCGCTGGAGGAGCGCAGCGTGCTGTGGGTACAGGATGCACGGGCTATCAAGCTGGGCGGGCGTCCCTACCGCGCGGGCCTGCCCGAAGCCCTGCGCCACCGCCTGATCCATGTCGCCGCCAAGACACCGGAGGACGCGCTGTTTGCGATGGAGGAAGGGCTGCGCTGCCGTGATCTTGCCGTGGTGGTGGGGGAAGTTGCGGGCAATCCGCGCGCGCTGGATTTCACCGCCTCGCGCCGCCTGACCCTGACAGCGGAAAAGCACGGCATCCCGCTGCTGCTCGTCCGCCTCGATGCCGAGGCCGATCTCAGTTCCGCCCGGATGCGCTGGCGCATGACGAGCGCGCCGTCTTCCCCGCCGCGCTGGAACGTGGCTGCGCCCGGTCGCCCGGCCTGGCGCGGCGAACTGTTTCGCGCCCGTGCCCACCCTCCCGGAGAATGGATCCTGCGCGATGAGCCAGAACGCCTCGCCGCAGAACGAGTCCCAGAGACCACCGCGCCGGATCATGGCGATCTGGTGCGCGGACCTGGCGCTCGATCGCTGGCGGCACTCTGAAAACTGTCAGCGCGGAGAGGGGCCGGATTCCGCCCCGCTGGCGCTGATAACCGAGACCGCTCACGGACCGCGTATCGATGCCGTGAACCCCGCTGCGCGCGCTGCGGGCGCGGCGAAGGCCATGATGCTGGCCGATGCCCGCACCCTGTGCCCGTCGATAGAGGTGCGCCCCAGCGATCCTGCGGGCGACCTCGCTTTCCTCGAACGCCTCGCCCTGTGGGCCATGCGCTGGGGTCCGTGGAGCGCGATGGACGCACCCGACGGCGTGCTGGTGGACGTGACCGCCGTTGCCCATCTGTTTGGCGGGGAGCGGCGCCTGCTGGCTGACGTGGAGGCCCGTTGCAACGCCCGCGGCCTCACCATCCGCGCAGCTATCGCGCCCACCGCGGGGGCGGCCTGGGCGCTGGCGCATTTCGCGGCATCCGGCGCAATCCTTGGTCCCGAGGAAGACCTGCAAACCCGCCTTGCCGACCTGCCGGTGGCGGCCCTGCGCCTCGACAACGATGTGCTGCTCGTCCTCAAGCGCCTTGGCTTGAAACGGCTGGGCGACCTTGCCAGCATCGAGGAAGGGCGCGATGGTGCCGGAAGCGGGCGCGATGCCATCCAGCGCCGCTTCCGCAACCGCAAGTCGCCCGCTGCCAACCCGCTCGTCCGCATGGACCAACTGCTGGGCCGCGTGCCGGAGCCGCTGCTGCCCGTCGTCCCCGTCACCGCGCCGATGGTGCAGCGCCGCCTGCTGGAGCCGATCCGCCACCGCCAGTTGCTCGACACCGTGGTGAGCGATCTGGCGCAGGACATGGCGCGCACGCTGGAAGCCAAGGGGGAGGGCGCGCGCCGCCTGCAACTGGGCCTGTGGCGCGTGGACGGCGAAGTGCTGGTGCGCGAGCTGGAGATGGCCGCCGCCACCCGCGATCCCGATCACATGGTCCGCCTGTTTGCCGACAGGCTGGACGATATCGACGCAGGGTTCGGCATAGAGATGCTGCGCCTGCGCGCCTCGTGGTCGCAGCCGCTGGGGCTGGACCAGTCGGACCTGGAAGCGGCGGCGGAGCAGCACGGCACTTCACTGGCGGCCTGCATGGATCGCCTCACCACGCGCCTTGGCACGCAAGCGGTGCAGCGTCCGGTGCCGCGCGCCAGCCATATTCCCGAACGCGCGCAGGGCTGGCAACCGCCACTGGAGCCCGAACCTGCCGAACAGCACCAGCTCGCCTTCCATACCCGGCCCCTGAAACTGCTGGAGCGGCCAGAGCGAATATCTGTCCTCTACGCCGCGCCGGAGGGTTATCCCCGCCGTTTCAGCTGGCGCGGCGAGGTGTGTGAAGTGGCCCGCGTGGAAGGTCCGGAACGCATCGCGCCCGAATGGTGGCGCGAACGCGGCACGGCCCGCTTGCGCGATTACTACCGCGTGGAGGACGAGGCGGGTCGCCGCTACTGGATCTATCGCAACGGCCTGCCGACTGACGGGCGTGGAGGGATGCCGGACTGGTATTTGCAGGGACTGTTCGCGTAAGCATTCAAACGGGTAGGTCTTGACCCGGCGATCCAAGACAGGGGGCTAGACTAGGCAGATAATGCCAGACGTTTCTCAAGCCACCGTCGCACAGGCACGTCATACCATCTGTAGATTGCCGCCGACGCAAGCACGAGCGCGATGCTGGCGCACAGGACCGCGACTACCGAACCTTCGGCCAGCTTTATCACCGGGTGGTGAATTGCGTACAGCGGATAGGAAAGATTGCCGAGCCAGACAGCCAGGCCATTTGATGCCGGCTGCAAGTGCGCCAGAACGAAGATCGCCAGGGGAAGCACGACCGTCACGACCAGCAGTTCGAGCAGCGGGCTGCCAGGCTGCAAGAACGTTACCGCAACGATCGTAAGGCAACACCAGACTGCAAGATAAGTGCTGACCGGATGGCGCCGGCGGCAGAGATAATAGATCACGATTCCGGCACTGAACCCGAAGGCCGTCCGCCCGAGGCCGACGCCGAAAGCACCGCTGAAGAACCCGAGATCGGCAGTCCCGGCCTTGAGAACACCGAGCGCGAAGACGAGCAGACCGACGAAGAAGAATGCGGCCAGCATCAATTTTCCAAAGCGATGAAACAAGCCGAAAGCAACGCTGGCGATCGCTTCAAACAGAAGTGACCAGAGCGGTAGGTTTGCAGGGTAGAGCACCCCGTCCGCCTCCGGTATCAGCAGAAGCGTCTTCAATGATCCGCCATTGATGGCGAGGCCGACAAGCGCTCCGAGGAACATTACAGGGTAGAGGCGTATTGCCCGCTTGAGCAGAAAGGACGAGATCTCCTGCCTGCTGTGCAAGCGACCGCGGTAAGCATGGGCAAGGACAAAGCCGCTCAGGATGAAGAACAGGTCGACGGCGAGATAGCCTGCCGGCACGAGCCGATCTCCGTGATAAAGCACGACGGCGATTGCAGCGAAGCCGCGCAGGAGATCGAGCATGTAGAAGCGCTCGTCCGCAGAGACTGTAGGCTGCCGGGCCGCAGAAGCAGAAGCCAGGCCATCAATTACACTCGGAACAGTCCGGCTTTGCATCTGAAAATCCCTACGACCTCGCCGCCTCTCGCGACGCAGGGAATACCCTTAGAGCAAAGGGGTTAAGCCAAGACGAATCGTGTCAATGCTACCGCACCGGCCGCTCTCCGTTGATCGTCACGCGGTGCATGATCCGCCGGTGCCCGTGGTAATCGTTCAACGCGTAATGGAGGCAGGCGCGGTTGTCCCAGAAGGCGACGTCGCCTTTCTGCCAGCGCCAGCGGCAGGTAAAGGGCTCACGTGTCGCCTGGTACATCAGGTAGTCGATGATGGGGCCGCTTTCTTCCTCGGTCTGGTCCTTGAGGCGCGGCGTATAGGCACCGCTGACGTAGAACAGCTTGCGCCCGCTTTCGGGATGGGTGCGCACCAGCGGGTGCTCAACTTCATAATGCGCCGCCTCAGTGGGAGAGGAGTTCATCGAACTGTCCTTGCTCCAGTCCATCGACTTGGTGCCGTAGATCAGTGCGGGCGTGTGGATCACCGTCAGCGGATCGATCATCGCGCGATAGCCGGGCGACAGGTCCTCATAGGCAAGATAAAGGTTCGACCACAGCGTGTCCCCGCCCACGGGCGGTACCTCCTTGGCGTAGAGGATGGAGCCGAGAGGTGGCTCTGGCAGGTAAGTCACGTCGCCGTGCCACGCACCGCCGAAATTGCGCGTGTCGGTGGGCTCCTGGCGCACCTCGATGATGTCGGGATATTCCTCCATCCCCTTCACCTGGTCATGCTGGTTCAGCGTGCCGAACCGCCTGGCGAATGCGAGGTGCTGCTCGGGCGAGAAATCCTGTTTGCGAAAGAAGATCACCTGATGTTCGATGAGCGCGCGGCGAATTTCGGCGATGGTGGCCTCTTCCTGCTCCGTCGCGATGTCGACTCCGCCGATGATGGCGCCCAGCGCGCCAGCGTAAGGCGTGACGGTGATGTGCTCGTATTCACCGCCAAGGTTTTGCGGACTGACACGGCGACCGGCGATAACGACCATGACTAGGACTCCTTCTTGCGGGCGGGCGGAATGTGGTTGTCGATGATGAAGGCGGCGGGGAACACCAGCAGGGCAATCGCGACGAGCGTGGCGAAATAGATCACGAAGCTGTCGGCCCCCAGGTTCAGCAGCCAGCCTCCTGCAAAGACCATCGCGATGGAAAACACGCGGCCGGACGTGATGACGAAGCCTATCCCACCCGAACGGCAGGCCGACGGGTAGCCATAGGCCATGACGACGTAGAATAGCGAAATCATCATGGAGACGAGGCCGACTGCCAGCCCTTCCAGCACCACGATGATGTGGATCTGCGACGACGTGGGTGGCCCGTCCAGCCCCTCCACCATGAACGCCAGCGCCACGATCGTAGCCGTAATCAGCGCCGCACCGCCAAGGATCATCGCGCGCGAACCGAAAGTGCGCACGGTGAAGCCCGCGGATATGCCGCCTATCATCGAAAGGATGCCTTGCCACGACGTCGCCCGCAGCGCCTCCTCAAGCGTGAATCCGGCGGAGGTGAGCAATTCGGTCGTCCAGTTCAGCAGTCCATAGACGAGCGTCGTCGCAGCAGAGAAGCTGACGAACATGGCTATGTTCAGCCGGGTATTGCGCTTGTGGAAGATGCCGATGCGCTCGCCCGTCTCGGCGAAATCCGCATCTTCGAGTTCGGGTGCGAGTTCGATATCGCTTTCTATCACGCGCGCGGCGCTTTTCTGCGCCGCTCCGGCATTGCCTTTGGCGAGGTAGAAAGCTGGCGGCTCGCGCAGCACCAGTCGCATGAGCGCGCCGAAGATCAGCGATCCCACTCCGAATATGACGAAAGCGCCCCGCCAGCCGTGGTCCGGCAGCAGGAAAGGAAGCAGTTCGGCCGCCACCGTGATGCCGACCGGGATGCCCACCGAGAGCAATGCGATGGCGTGCGGTCGATGGCGATCGGACACCCAGTCGCTCACGAGTGCCAATGCATTTGGGTAGGCGGCCCCGAACCCAAGCCCGCCCATGGCGCGCACCGCGCTCATTTCCCATACGGTGTTCGTGTAGGCCGCGGCGATGGTGGTGGAACCGAAAATCAGCGAAGCGATGAAAAGCGTGTTCAACCGCCCGATCCTGTCGCCCAAAAGGCCGCCCAGGATGGAGCCGAAACCCATGCCGAACAGCGATGCGGCAAGCGCTGGACCGAACAGCGCGCGGTCGATCTGCCATTCGTCAAGGATCAGCGGTGTGACCAGCGCCAGCGATTGCAGGTCTATCCCGTCGATCACCAGGAAAGCGAGGCCGAAGGCTGCGATGACGATCTGGAACGGGCGCAGCGGCGCATCGGCAATCGCCGCGCTGAATGGCATTCGCTTCAATCGGCCTCTCCCAAGGCTTGCCTCTCTTGCGGAGGTGACCGGGAAGTTGTGTCACGCCAATTGCGACGCGTCCAGACTGAAGATTGACTTTGTCCTAGCCGACGAAGCGTGTTGGCGGGCGGGGAGAGCCGCCGGGACTGTCGTCATCGGTAGACCGGTGAACCAGGCGCGGACCTGTGCTCGCTTCCTCGATCAGTTCGTCGAGCACGCGCTGGGGCAGGGGGCGGTCGAATTCCACACCGCACATTCCCGGCTTCGTCCAGATCACGTGGCAGTAGGCTTCGTGCAGGCTCCAGTCGAGTATCGCGGAAACGCCCTTGGGCGGCGGATCCTGCGTCGTCAGGCGCGCGCCTGTGGTGGAAATGTCGAACAGGCGACCGCTACGGTTGCCGGTGGGCATCAGCATCGTGGCAAGGCAATCCACGCGCGTTCGCGGCCCGCTGCGTCGCTCAGGAGCGGACACGGGTTTCGTGCGCGCGAACAGTTTCATGGCTTGCCCCTTTTTCTTATGAACGACGGGAGTGGGGCAAGGTTGGTTAAGCCTGCGCCAACATGTCTGGTTAATTCCACTTTTCTCCGATCCGCGCCTTCGGGCAATTCACCGCGGAATTATCGCGAGTTAGCGGCAATGACTTGGCGAATCGTGTTAGAGAACATATAAGGAACGAATGGCCGCGCTCGAAACCATCCAGAAGCTGGAAATCCTTGCCGATGCAGCGAAATACGATGCCTCCTGCGCGTCGTCGGGAACGGCGAAGCGCAACTCCACGGGGGGCAAGGGTGTCGGCTCCACGGAAGGCATGGGCATCTGCCACGCCTACGCGCCCGATGGCAGGTGCATTTCGTTGCTGAAGATCTTGCTGACCAACCACTGTATCTTCGATTGCCACTACTGCATCAACCGCAAGAGTTCGAACGTGCGCCGCGCGAAGTTCACTCCGCGCGAAGTTGCGGACCTGACGCTCACCTTTTACCGCCGGAATTATATCGAGGGGCTGTTCCTCTCCTCCGGCATCATCAAGAGCTCCAACCACACGATGGAGCTGCTCGTGGAAACCGCGCGCATCCTGCGCGAGGAGCACGATTTTCGCGGCTATATCCACCTCAAGACCATCCCGGAGGCGGACCCCGAACTGGCGCACCGGGCGGGTCTTTATGCAGACCGCGTGTCGATCAACGTCGAATTGCCCACCGATACCGGGCTCACCCGCCTCGCGCCGGACAAGAATTCGCGCCAGATCGAAGGGGCGATGGGCGGCATGAAAATGGCGATCCGCCAGTCGAAGGACGAGCGCAAGCGTTTCAAGCACGCGCCACGTTTCGCGCCGGGTGGCCAGTCGACGCAGATGATCGTGGGTGCCGATGCCGCAACCGACAGCGATATCGTCGGCAAGGCAAGCCGCCTTTACGGCAATTTCAAGCTGCGCCGCGTCTATTACAGTGCCTTCTCGCCCATTCCCGATGCCAGCGCCGTGCTGCCGCTGAAGCGCCCGCCGCTGATGCGCGAACACCGGCTCTACCAGTCGGACTGGCTGATGCGCTTCTATGGCTTTGCCCCGCAAGAGGTGATGCAGGCGACCGAAGCTGACGGGAACCTGCCGCTCGATATTGACCCAAAGCTGGCCTGGGCGCTGAAATTCCGTGATCGCTTTCCGGTGGATGTGAACCGCGCAGGCCGCGAAGATCTGCTGCGCGTGCCGGGGCTGGGTGCACGGGCCGTGGGGCAAATTCTCGCCAGCCGTCGCCATCGTACCCTGCGGCTGGACGACGTGGCGAAGCTCACTGTTTCCGTAGCTAAGGTGCGCCCGTTCATCTGCACCGTCGACTGGCGGCCTACACTGCTGACAGACCGGGCGGACCTGCGCAGCTTGCTTGCACCCAAGCAGGAGCAACTGGAACTGTTCGCGGCATGACGGCGCTCCAGCACGTAAAACTCGGCACCTACTACGTCGTGCATCTGCCCGAGCCGGACGATTTCGCCTTCTGGCGGGAGCGCGCGCGCCTGTTGATCCAGTGCGATGTGCCGCCCGACCGCGTCGCCTGGGTGGAGCCGGGTGGTAATGGCTCGCTGTTCAGTCACGGCGACAAGCGGCTGCCTTTGCCTGAAGACGACACGCGCATCATCCGCGCCAGCAAACGGTTCCTGTCGATTGCCAGGAATGTTGCTCATCATTCTGATCCGGAACGTTTTTCCCTGCTGTACGCGATGCTGTGGCGCTTGCAGCCCAGCCCGCGGCTGATGGAGGACAAGGCGGACCCGCAGGTGCGCCGGCTGGAGGACATGGACAAGGCCGTGCGCCGCGACGCGCACAAGATGCACGCCTTCGTCCGCTTCCGCATGGTGGAGGATGAAGAGGGGAACGAGCACTACGTCGCCTGGTTCGAGCCCGATCATCATATCGTCCGGCGCGAGGCGGGCTTCTTCGTGCGCCGTTTCGCCAACATGCACTGGTCCATCCTGACGCCGAAGGGCTGCATCCACTGGGATGGTGAGACGCTGCGAGAAAGCGGTCCGGCGCAGAAGTCCGACGCACCGCAAGGCGATCCGGCGGAGGACCTGTGGCGCAAGTATTACGCATCCATCTTCAACCCCGCGCGTTTGAAGATCGGGGCCATGCTGAAGGAAATGCCCCGCAAGTACTGGAAGAACATGCCCGAAGCCGCCCTGATTCCGGAGCTGGTGGCAGGCGCACAAAAGCGGGAGAGCGAAATGGTGGATGCAGGCGCACTCGAGTTCGAAGACCGGCCCGAGACGCTGGAAGCGATCGACAAGGCCATCCATGCCTGCCGCAAGTGCCCGATCGGCAATCTCGACAATCAGGCGGTGATGGGGGAGGGGCCTGACGACGCCGCTCTGATGATCGTGGGCGAGCAGCCGGGCGATCAGGAGGACCAGTCCGGAAAGCCCTTCGTCGGCCCGGCGGGGCAGGTTCTTGATGCCGGGCTGGAGCAGGCCGGCATCGAACGGCGCGAGGTCTATGTCACCAACGCGGTGAAGCATTTCAAATATGTCCAACGCGGCAAACGCCGTCTGCACCAGTCGCCGACCGCGAAAGAAATCGACGTGTGCCGCTGGTGGCACGAGGCGGAGCGCGCCATCGTGAAGCCCAAGGTGGTGCTGGCTCTTGGTGCCAGCGCGGCGCGGGCAATGCTGGGCAAGACGGTGAGCATTTCGAAAGTGCGCGGTGAGCCCATTGCGCTTGACGACGGTAGCGAGCTGTGGGTGACGGCGCACCCCTCCTACCTCCTGCGTCTCGATGGTGACGCCAAGGCGGAGCAGGAACGTCTGTTCGCCGCCGACCTTGCCGCGGTGAAGGAGCGACTCGCGGAGCTGGCGCAGTGAGCCGATAGCGTGACGTGCCCGACAGCGATCTCCTCCCCAAGCGCACGATCGAACTCGACCCCGATCAGGTAGACGCACCGCCGCGTGCGGCTTTTGTCGAACTCGGTCTCGTCAGTTGCTTCACATTCCTGCGCGGTGCGTCGGACGCGGTGGACCTCGTGCTGACAGCGCGCAGCCTTGGCTACGATGCCATCGGGATCGCCGATGCCAATTCCATGGCCGGCGTCGTACGCGTACATACCGAGGCGAAGACCCTGAAGATGCGACCCGTAATCGGCTGCCGCATCGAAACCGTCGAGGGTCTTGCCTTCCTCGCCTATCCCATGAACCGCGCCGCCTACGGTCGGCTCACCACGTTGATTTCCGCAGGGCGCATGGCGACGCTCAATGGTGAGTGGCAAGACAAGGGCGTGTGCGAGATCAGCATGCAGATGCTCGCCCGCCATGCAGAAGACGTGCAACTGGTCCTCATACCCCCGCCCGGTTTCCAAGAGAACTTCACCGTGCCCGGCTGGGCCAGCAATGTCGTGGCACTGGATGGCACGCTGCGCGAGGGCGCGGTGACGGGTATGCTGTCGGATATCCTGCCGCACCTCGCCGCGGGGCTGCCCACGCTGCGCCATCTTGCCGCCAGCTACCTCTACATCGGTGACGATATTGCTCGGATCGATCGGCTCGATGCGCTGGCCCGCGCCAATGGCCTGTCCCTGCTGGCAACCAACGACGTGCACTACCACGCGCCCGACCGCCGTCCGTTGCAGGACGTGATGACGGCGATCCGCCACAAGACCACCGTGGCACGCGCCGGACACCTGCTGCACGCCAATGCCGAACGGCACCTGAAAAGCCCCGAACAGATGCAGGTTCTGTTCGCGCGCTGGCCCCATGCCATCAGGGCTGCGCGCGAGGTGGCCGATGCCTGCGAATTCAGTCTGGATGAACTGAAATATGAATATCCGGAGGAGATCTATCCCGACGGCATGAGGCCGCAGGCCCATCTGGAAAGCGAGACCTGGAAAGGTGCAAAACGGCGTTATCCCAGTGGCTTGCCGGATACGGTGAAGAAAACACTTGAGCGTGAGCTTGCGCTGATCGGCAAGCTGGACCTTGCCCGTTATTTCCTCACTATCAAGGATATCGTCGATTTCGCCCGTTCGGTTGATCCTCCCATCCTGTGCCAGGGGCGCGGCAGCGCGGCGAACTCGGCGGTATGCTATTGCCTCGAGATCACCTCGGTCGATCCGGCCAAGCACCAGCTTTTGTTCGACCGCTTCATCTCTGAAGAGCGCAAGGAGCCGCCCGATATCGATGTCGATTTCGAGCACGAGCGGCGCGAGGAGGTAATCCAGCACATCTACAGGAAATACGGCCGCCACCGTGCCGGGCTGACCGCCACCGTCATCCACTACCGCCCGCGCATGGCGATCCGTGAGGTAGGCAAGGCGATGGGCTTGTCCGAGGATGTGACCAGCGCTCTGGCACGCACCGTCTGGGGCGGATGGGGCAAGGAGGTGAGCGAGAAGCACGCGGCGGAAACCGGCATGGACGTGACCGATCCTCACCTGCGACGGGTTCTGAAGCTTACCGAGCAAATGGTTGGTATGCCACGGCATTTATCGCAGCACGTGGGCGGTTTCATCCTGACCGACGGCCCTCTCACCGAGACCGTGCCCATCGGCAATGGTGCCATGCCCGATCGCAGTTTCATCGAGTGGGACAAGGACGATATCGAGGCGCTCGGCATCTTGAAAGTGGACGTGCTGGCGCTGGGCATGCTCACCTGCATCAAGAAATGTCTCGACCTGCTGGAGGATCATCACGACCGGCCGCTGACTCTGGCGAGCGTGCCGCGAGAGGACCCGGAAACCTACGAGATGCTGCGCAAGGGGGATTCGCTCGGCGTGTTCCAGGTTGAAAGCCGGGCGCAGATGAACATGCTACCACGCCTGCGCCCGCGCGAGTTCTACGACCTCGTGATCCAGGTCGCCATCGTGCGACCCGGCCCGATCCAGGGCGACATGGTGCACCCCTACCTCAAGCGGCGCCGGGGCGCCGAACAGGTGCAAATCCCTGCGCCTTCGCCCGATCATGGCCCGCCCGATGAGCTATCCAGTATTCTGGAGCGCACGCTAGGCGTGCCGATCTTCCAAGAACAGGCGATGAAGATCGCGCTGGATGCGGCCAAGTTCTCCAGCGCGGAGGCGAACCGGCTGCGCAAGGCCATGGCTACTTTCCGCAGCCGCGGCATGGTGGACGAGCTTCAGGACATGATGGTGGAGCGCATGGTAACGCGCGGTTACGACCGCGACTTTGCCCAGCGCTGCTTCAACCAGATACGCGGCTTTGGCGAATACGGATTTCCCGAAAGCCATGCCGCCAGCTTCGCGCACCTCGTCTATGTCTCCAGCTGGCTGAAATGCCATTTCCCGGCCGCTTTCGCCTGCGGCTTGCTCAACTCGCAGCCTATGGGCTTCTACGCGCCTGCCCAGATCGTGCGCGATGCGAGGGAGCACGGCGTGCAGGTGCTGCCGGTGGATGTGAACCGCAGTGAATGGGATTGCACGTTGGAAGTGATCGGCAAGGCTGATGATGCAAAAGGCGGCCGGCTCGATCGGCACATCGCCTTGCGCCTGGGGCTGAGGCAGGTCGACGGCCTGCCCGAACACGTGGCGGCAGCGCTTGTCACCGTGCGCGCGGAGAGCGGACCCTTTGCCGATGTTGCCGAACTGCGAGACCGGGCGCGCGTGCCTGTCACCCATATCGAGCGCCTCGCCAGCGCCGATGCCTTTGGCTCGCTGGACATGTCGCGCAGGCAGGCTTTGTGGGATGCGCGCAGCCTTGTCGGCGGTTCGGACCTGCCGCTTTTCGCCCATGCCGATGAGCGTGACGAGGGCGCGGAGCAGGGCAGGGCGATCCTGCCGAAGATGCCGTTGTCCGAAGAAGTGGTGGCCGATTACCAGACCACGCGCCTCAGCCTGAAAGCGCATCCCATGTCGTTCCTGCGCGCCAGCCTGGCAGAGCGCGGTTTCGTACGGGCCTGCGACCTGCGGGGGCGCAAGTTTCGCTCGATGGTGAATGTTGCAGGCGTGGTTCTGATTCGCCAGCGACCGGGCAGCGCGAAAGGCGTGTGCTTCATCACGCTGGAGGACGAGACCGGGGTTATCAACCTCGTGGTGTGGCCCGACCTGAAAGAAAAGCAGCGGACCGTGGTGATGGGGTCGCGGCTGATGGAAGTGCGCGGGCGGGTGGAATACGATGACGAAGTGATCCACGTCATCGCCCATCACATGACCGATGCAACGCAGGCCCTGCATCGCCTGTCGGACGACCTGCTCAACGCGCCTGTCGCCCGTGCTGACCATGTGAACAGCCCGCTGCAGGGACGGCTCAACCCACGGGACGACCTGCGCAGTGGCTCTGACGACCCAGCTAACCAGGCGATTCGCCCGCGCGACCTGATTGACCAGTTGCCCAATACCAGGGGCCATCCGCGAAATGTGCGGATCATTCCCAAGTCCCGCGACTTTCATTGAGGATGACGCGCAAACGCAAATGGCCCCGGCCTCCTACCGATGACCGGAAACTGGTCTTTGCGCTGATCCTGTTGACCTTGCTGCTGGGGGCGCGCGTCTTTCTGGCAGAGAATCCGCAGCACAATCCGTGGGCCCCGCTGGATTTGCGGGACGAGCGTGGCTGGGCCACGCAAACCAAGCTTTCAGGCCTGCGCGGCGATTCACAGGGTTGCAGGGCTGTGCTGGATCGTAGCGAGATCGCCTTTTCTGCCTTGCCCGCTACGGGCGAGGGGCAATGCCGCCGTGACGATCGATTGACGCTGGATGCAGTGCCATTTGCTCCGCGTTTTCCGGAGATGACATGCCCGGTCGCCACCGGGTTGGTGCTGTGGCTGGAGAAGGATGTGCAGGCGCTCGCGCAGGATATTCTCGGCAGCAGCGTGGAGCGTGTCGAGCAACTGGGCACCTACAGCTGTCGCCGCATGTATGGCGATGCCGACGCGGCGTGGAGCGAACATGCAACCGGCAATGCGATCGACATCGCAGGCTTCCGCTTGACCGATGGCAGAACCGTCACTGTGCTGGAGGACTGGGATAACGGCCGTGACGAAGACCGCTTCCTGACGGCGGTGCGTGATGCTGCCTGCGACAGCTTCGGCACCGTCCTCTCACCCGATTACAACGCCGCCCATGCAGACCACTTCCATCTGGACCAGGGGCGCAGCCCTGCAATGGGTGCTTGCCGATAATCGGTCTGCGCAACATCTGCTGCTGACAACAAAAAACCCCCGCCGAAGCGAGGGTTTTCCGTAATTCCCAGAAGTGCTGATCAGGCGCTGACCGGCACGTCCTCATCTTCGTTGTCTTCGATGAGAAGAACAACGCCGACGGCAGCAGCTGCAGCCAGAGCAACGACCAGAACCGTGCCAGCGCCGCCTTCACCAAGCTCTTCGTCCTGAGCGACGGCAGCAGCGTCACGCACGGTCGGTGCTGCGGCTGCGGTAAGGGTCGTGCCGGCAATGAGGCCAGCGGCGAGCGTGCTTGCAATAATCTTTTTCATTCTTTTCCCTCTTAAATCGGAGGCACTTGAGTTGAGAATGCCTTACTCGGGTAACTCACTAATGTGAAGCCGCATCAGTGCCTTTCGTTCCGGATCGGGCCTAATTTGCGACGAACCGTTGCAAAGTGGACACTGAGATCGTTCGAAAACAATCACTTCGATCAAACGTTTGATATCGAAAGCATCGCTGCAATGCAATAACGGCCCGCATCCGTAAGACCCCGCAGAAAGGCTTTAAACTGGCTCCAGAGCATACCCCGCAGAACGCACCGTGCGAATCGGGTCGCGTGCGTTTTCCAGCGAGATTGCCTTGCGCAGGCGCCGGATGTGGACGTCCACCGTACGCTCCTCGATCTCACTGCCAGTGCCCCAGACCGCATCCAGCAACTGCCCGCGAGAGAAAACGCGGCGGGGATGCTCCATGAAAAACTTGATGAGCCGGTATTCGGTCGGCCCGATCTGCAGCGCCTTGCCGCGTCGTTCGACCCGGTGAGCAACCGGGTCCAGCTTGAGGTCGCCAGCCTCTATCGTCTCTCCGGCAAGGGCAGGGCGAACGCGGCGCAGCACGGCGGACACGCGGGCCAGAAGTTCTCGCGGCGAGAACGGCTTCGTCAGGTAGTCGTCGGCACCGGTTTCCAGGCCCCGAACCCTGTCGTCCTCCGCTTCGCGTGCGGTCAGCATGATGATGGGCACGTGCGCGGTGGCCTTGTCGCGGCGCAGGCGGCGGCACACTTCGATGCCGGTCGTGCCCTCGATCATCCAGTCGAGGATCACGAGGTCCGGCGTGTCTTCCGCTGCCATGATGAGGGCATCGTCGCCATCGGCGGTAATGCGCACGTCGTAACCTTCGCTCTCGAAACGGTATTCGAGCAGTTCGGCGAGGGCAGTATCGTCTTCGACAAGCAGCAGTTTCGGCGCGGACATAATCTATCAGACCCTCTGGATCGCGGCACCGGAGATGATGCCGCCAAGGGCCTGATATTTCAATTCTGTGTCAGATTTGTTGCACGCACGCCGATTACCGACGCCAGCATGCAATTACCGCTCGATATCGTCCGGATATGACCCGGTGGCGGAGTAGTGGACCATTTCCGCTACGTTCGTGGCATGGTCCCCGATCCGCTCCAGGTTGCGGGCGATGAACAGCAATTGCGCCGCGCTGCTGATGGTAGCCGGGTTCTCCACCATGTGGCTGACGAGATTGCGGAAGATGCTGTCGTAGAAAGCATCGACCTTGTCGTCGCGCTGGATCACCTCGCGCGCCATCACCGGGTCGCGCGCGGCATAGGCGGTGAGGACATCGTGGACCATCTCGGCCGCCACTTCGCCCATGGCGGGCAGCAGGGTAAGCGGTTCGAACTTCGTGCGCCCCTCAATGCGGCCTACGCGCTTGGCGATGTTCTTCGCATAGTCGCCGATGCGTTCCACCACGCCGCCGATCTTGAGCGCGGCGACGATCTCGCGAAGGTCGTCAGCCATCGGCGCGCGCAAGGCAAGCACGCGCACGGCCATGGCGTCTACTTCGGTTTCCAGCGCGTCGAGCTTGGCGTCGCGTTCCACGACTTCGGCGGCGAGCGCTTCGTCGCCGTTCACAAGGGCCTGAAGCGCCTGCTGGATAGCGACCTCGGCAAGTCCGCCCATCTCCGCGATCAGGCCGCGCAGGCGGGTGATGTCTTCATCGAATGCCTTAACTGTATGCTCGACCATCAGCCGTACCGTCCCGTGATGTAATCCTGCGTGCGTTGCTCTGTCGGATTAGTGAAAATGTCCGACGTGTGTCCATATTCCACCAGGTTTCCGAGGTGGAAAAAGGCAGTGCGCTGCGAAACGCGTGCGGCCTGCTGCATGGAGTGCGTGACGATCACGATACCATAACGGCCGCGCAGTTCGTCGATCAATTCCTCGATCTTTGCCGTGGCGATGGGATCGAGAGCGGAACACGGTTCGTCCATGAGGATGACTTCGGGATCCACTGCGATGGCACGCGCGATGCACAAGCGCTGCTGCTGCCCGCCGGAAAGCGCGGTGCCGGAATCGGTCAGGCGATCCTTCACTTCTTCCCACAGACCGGCGCGGCGCAGGCTCTTCTCCACGATGTTGTCGAGATCGGGCTTGGCATCGGCGAGGCCATGGATCTTGGGGCCGTAGGCAATGTTGTCATAAATCGACTTTGGGAAGGGGTTCGGCTTCTGGAACACCATGCCTACCCGCGCGCGAAGTTGCACCACATCCATCCCGCTGGCGTAGATATCCTCGCCGTCCAGTTCGATCGTGCCGGTGACACGGGCCGAGGGAATGGTGTCGTTCATGCGGTTGAGTGCGCGCAGAAAAGTGGACTTGCCGCAGCCCGACGGACCGATGAAGGCCGTCACGAACTCGGTATAGACATCGATATCGACACTATCGATGGCTTTCTTCTGCCCATAGTACACGTCCACATCGCGGGCGCGCATCTTGGGCTCGCCGGTTTCGATGTTCTCATGCTCGAGCGACTTGTTCGCCTGATTTGCGAGGGGGCTGTCAGCTATGTCGGCCATCACCACTTCTTCTCGAATCGATTACGCAGGTAAATGGCGAGGCCATTCATCAGCAGGAGGAATATCAATAGCACGATGATCGCCGCGCTGGTGCGTTCCACGAAACCGCGGTCGATCTCGTCGGACCACAGGAAGATCTGCATCGGCAGGACCGTGGCATTGTCGGTGAAGCCCTCGGGCGGACTGGCAACGAAGGCACGCATGCCGATCAGCAGCAGCGGTGCGGTTTCGCCAAGCGCGCGGGCCATGCCGATGATCGTGCCGGTCAAGATGCCTGGCAGAGCGAGGGGAAGCACGTGATGGAACACCACCTGCACCGGTGATGCCCCGATGGCGAGCGCGCCGTCGCGGATCGAGGGTGGTACGGCCTTGATGGCGTTGCGCCCGGCGATCACGATCACGGGCATCGTCATCAACGCCAGCGTCATACCGCCGATAAGAGGGGCGGAACGATAGCTGGGAAAAATCCACAGGAACACCGCAAGACCCAGCAGACCGAAGATGATGGAGGGCACCGCCGCCAGGTTGTTGATCGAGACTTCGATCAGGTCAGTCCAGCGGTTCTTTGGCGCGTATTCTTCGAGGTAGAGGGCCGCCAGCACCCCGATGGGAAAAGCCAGCAGCAGCGTGACGATCATGGTCAGGATCGAGCCCTTGAGCGCACCCCAGATACCTACCAGCTGCGGGTCCGTGGCATCCGAGCGCGACAGGAATCCTTCGTCGAAATTGTCGGCCAAATGGCCTTCTTCGGCCAGCCTTTGGGCCAGCGGCTGAAGATCGGCGCTGCCGTCCCCCGCATAGGCACTGGCGAGCGATTCGTCGGTCGGGAGCCAGAATTCCTGCTGACCGCGCGCAAGGCTGGGGTCGGCAGCGATTTCCTGTGCGACCAAGCGCCACGATTCGCTGTTGACGTGCGCGGCCGCTTCCTCGCCCAGCGCCTGCTCCGCGCTGAAAATGATGATGTCGCGCATCCCCTGCCGCTCAAGCGACTGGACGACCGCGCGTTCGTCCTCAGGATTGGCGGGAATGGTGACGGGGGCATTGGTAAAGTCCACCGGCACGCGCAGTTCCGTTCGCTGGAAACCGCCGATGCCGTTCATCGCCATGGTGACCAGCAGGAACACCAGCACGGCAATCGAGAAGACGATCGCGCCGAGGCCGATCGCCTTGAAGCGCTTCTCTGCCGCATAGCGGTTTTTCAGGCGCGCCTCGAAAGCGGCCGTGCGCGTCGGGCGGACGTTGTGGGCCACGTCATTCATAAGCTTCGCGGAACCTCTTAACGATGCGCAGCGCGATGATGTTGAGAACCAGCGTCACCAGGAACAGTACGAAGCCCAGCGCAAAGGCGGCGAGGGTGGAGGCCGAATCGAGGCTGGCTTCGCCGGTCAGGTTGGCGACGATCTGGTACGTCACCGTGGTCATGGCTTCCAGCGGATTGGCGGAAAGGCGCGCAGTGGCGCTGGCAGCCATCACCACGATCATGGTTTCGCCGATGGCACGACTGATCGCCAGCATGATGCCGGCAACGATGCCGGGCAGGGCAGCGGGCACCAGCACGCGCTTGATCGTCTCGTTCTGCGTGGCGCCCATGGCGAGCGAGCCGTCCTTCATTGCCTGCGGCACGGCGGCGATGGAGTCGTCGGCCATTGAAGACACGAAGGGAATGATCATTACGCCCATTACCAGGCCTGCCGCCAGCGCGCTCTCGCTGGACGGGTTCTGCACGCCCAGCGACATGGCGATGTCGCGAATGGCCGGCGCGATGGTGAGCGCGGCGAAGTAGCCATAAACCACCGTCGGCACGCCCGCGAGCACTTCCAACGCTGGCTTCAGCCAGGTGCGCACGCGCGGTGCGGCATACTGGTTGAGATAGATCGCGCTCATCATGCCCAGCGGAATGGCAACGATCATGGCGATGACTACGCCGATGAAGAAGGTGCCCCAGAAAAGCGGCACCGCTCCGTAGCGTTCGGGATCGGGGTTCGATCCGTCAGTCATCGGGTTGGGCGACCAGTTGACGCCGGTGAGGAAATCGATCGGATTGACCATGCCGAAAAAGCGCACGGTCTCGAACACCAGGCTGGCGACGATACCGAGCGTGGTGAGAATGGCGACAAGCGAAGCAATCAGCAGAACGCCGAGTACGGCCCGCTCGACACGCGTGTGCGCCCGGAAATCGGGTTTGAGGCGCAGGAATGCCCATGCGCCGCCCGCCAGCGCGATCAGGATCGTCACAACCAGGCCGATGATGTTGTAGCGGGTGAGCGCTTCGTCGAAAGGCTCGACCAAGGCCGCTGCTTCCGGGTTGAAGACGCCGGGCGCGGCACCGGTTGCCACGGCGCGGGCCTCGGCCAGCATCGTCTCGCGCTGCATTCCGAAAGCAGGCAGATCGGCCGCCGCCGGGCTCGCCAGCACGTGCTGGATCACCAGGTTATCGGCAATCTGCGCCCAGATCAGCGCAAACAGCAGAGTGGGGACGACAATCCACAACGCGGCATACCACGCGTGGTAGTTGGGCAGGGAGGCAATGCGCTTGCCCCCATGGGCGCGCCGGAACATCGCGGCGCGCGAACGGGCGACCAGCCAGCCGGCCAGCCCCAGTCCAAGGACTAATAGGATCAGGGTACTGGCCGACATGGGTCTAGGTTAAAGTCCTACTGAAGGTCAGATGCGGCGAGCGGGGTGAACTCGGTCGCGGCGGTGTTCTGGCGTGCCATAACGTCTTCAGGGTTCGGCACAAGCCCAACCTCGGCCAGCGGACCGCCTGCTCCCCAGGACTCGACCCAGGTCGCGATGAATTCGCGCAGGCCGGGGATCGCATCAAGGTGCTGGTTCTTCACGTAGATATAGAGCGGACGCGCGCCGATGTAATTGAAGCTGGAGATATTCTCGTAAGTCGGCTCCACGCCGTTCACCGTCAGGCCGTGGATACGGTCAAGGTTTTCTTCCAGGTAGGAGAAGCCGAACACGCCGATGGCATCGGCATTGCCTTCGATCTTCTGCACGATCAGGTTGTCCTGCTCGCCCTGCTCCACATAGGCGCCGTCGGTGCGAACTTCGGTGCAGATCGCCTCAAACCGGTCTTCGTCCTGCTCTTCCAGTTCGGCCATGCCCGCTCCGGCTTCGCAGCCCGGGATCAGCACCAGCTCGACCAGCGCGTCGCGCGTGCCCGAAGTGGCGGGCGGGCCGTAGACGAGGATGGGCTTGTTCGGCAGCGAGGGATCGATGTCGCTCCACATTTCTGCGGTCTGCTCTTCGCCATAGGGGTTGGCGGCAACCGCGCGGTAGACGATTTCCGGCGTCAGGTCGAAATCTATGCCGCCATTGGCGGAGGCGAAGGCGATGCCATCCATGCCGACCTGGATTTCGGTGATGGCTTCCACACCATTGGCCTGGCAGGTCTCGAACTCGCCGGGCTTCATGCGGCGCGAGGCGTTCACGATGTCGGGCGTGGAAGCGCCGACGCCGGCGCAGAACAGGCCCATGCCGCCGCCGGTGCCGGTCGATTCGATCAGCGGGGAGGCGTTGTCGGTGTTGCGGGTGAAAGCCTCTGCCACGCGGGTGGCGAAGGGATAGACGGTGGAGGAGCCGACGGCGTGCACGGAATCGCGTGCTTCGCCGCCACTGCCTGCGTTGTTACAAGCGGCGAGTGCCACCAGGGCGAGAGCCGATGCGGCTGTGCGGATATTGAGTTTCATGATTATCCTCGTTTCGGTTCAGATGGCAGACCGCTAGGTCTAACGTATGACGACTTTGCGACAAACCGGCGTTCGGTTCGTGACCGAACGACATATTCGTCGCCAGGCTTTGCGGATGGTGTTCTAGAAGTCGATCTGCGCCCGCATCCCCAGCACATCGACGGAGTAATCGCGGTCACCCCCGGCTGCCGCGTGCACGGCATCGTTATAGTCCAGGCGAGCGTAATTGATCAGGAACCGAGTATAGTCGGTGGGCACCCATACGAGGCTCGCCATGTAGCCGTTCTGCGTGCCGCCAACGATCCCTGCGCCGGTATCGGTCAGGTCGAGATAGTCGTAACGCAGGTTGAGCTGGAACGCGCCCATGCCGCCCTCGTCCACGGGATTGGCGGGGCGAGTGCGGTTGAACGTGCCGCCACGATAGCCGCGGCTGTCGCCCTTCGTCAGAAACAGCCCGGCTTCGGCGTAGCCACCGAAGAAGTTGGCGTCTTCCATTCCGGCGACCATGTTGCTGCTCTGCCAGAACCCTTCGGCAACGGCATGGAACGGACCGGAAATGAAGGCCGCCTCGATGCCGGCACCGAACTCGCTTGTGGCGGGCAGGTTGCCGGTGTTGATGAAGCGTTCGCCGGTGAAGTGAACCAGCGGGCGCTGGCGGTAACGGACCGTGTCGCCCTCGGGTACGTCGGTGTAGTGCACGCTGGCGCCGAGGTGCAGCTGGTTGTCGCCGAATTCCGGCATGAAGACCACGCGGCCGTCGGCGCTCATCGCCTTGCCCGGCAGGTCGCCGATATTGTCGGAAAACAAGCCGCCCTGGATCAGCACGGTATCGCTCGGTTCGAGTTCGACCGACACGCCAAGGCGGCGCTCGAAACCGAAGGCATCGGTGAAGGAGGCGCGTTCGATGAAGGAAGACCAGCGGCTGCTGGTGAGTTCTTCCAGCGACTGGAAAGTGTTGTGCTGGCCGACGTTCACCGTCAGCGGACCGTCCTCGTAAGTCAGGATGGCGTCGGTTACTTCGACCTCGTTGCCGGCAACGTCGATCTCGAACTTGTAGCCGAAACCGCCCGGAATATCGCCTTCGACGCCGAGGCGTGCGCGGCGGATCTCGCTGTTGAAGCCATCTTCGCGGCCGGTCGAATCGGGCGCGTTGAAGCTGCCTGCATCAATGTTGAGTCGGCCACGGGGCTTGAATGACCAGCCGCCTTCGCCTTCGATCTCAGGCGCGCCGGCCCAGCTTATCTCGACCGGCGCGCCGGAAGTCACGCTTGGGGCAGGGCGCGCGGCTGCGGCTTCTTCGATGGAGGCCACTTGCGCTGCCATGGCCGCTTGCTGCGCGACTGATTCGCTCTGCTGAGCTTCGGCCTGTGCCTGTTCCGCTTCGAGCTCTCTGACGCGCTGGTTCAGCCGTGCGACTTCCGCGGCGAGAGCGGCAACCTGCTGTTCCAGCGAGGTTTCCTGCGCGAGCGCAGTTCCCGGAGTGAGCGCGGTCCCGGCGAGCAGGGCGACTGCGACAAGCTTTTTCATGACAATCTGGTTTCACTTTTGTGGCGAAGTTGTGTGCCCGCTATGACTGCATTGTGACGACTTTGTTACAAAGGGTGCATGAGGCGCTTGGCCTTGGAGAAAAGTCGTCGATAAATGCGGGTCGCCGAAGCGCGGCCCCTTAGTAAGGAAGCTTATTGCTCTTCGGGAACGAGCGGAAGGCGTACGGTCACCGTGGTGCCGTCGCCCAGCCTCGAGTCGATATCCAGCCGCCCACGGTGGCGCTCGACGATATGCTTGCAGATCGCCAGGCCAAGCCCGGTGCCGCCCTGTGCGCGGCTACGGCCGGGATCGGTGCGGTAGAACCTGCGCGTGAGGTGGGGCAGGTGTTCGGGCCCGATGCCCTCGCCATGATCGCGCACGGTCAGCACCGCCATGTCACGCTCGTCGGTACGGAGCGCGACTTCTACCGGTTCGCTGTCGCCGCCATACTTCAGAGCATTGTCGACAAGGTTGCGTACGAGCTGTTCAAGCTGGCGATGATCGCCGCGCACTTGCAGGCTGGCATCCGCGATATCGAAACGCACGCGATCGAAGCGCTCGTGGCCTGCGCCATCACGCGATGCTTGCTGCACCAGCGGCGCGAAGGCGAGCGGTTCGCGGGGCGTATCGTGCTTTTCCGCCTCGACCCGGCTCAGTGACATCAGGTCATCGACAAGTGTCTGCAGGCGCCGTGCTTCGCGCAATACGGTGGAATAGAACTTGTTGGCCTGCTTGGGATCGATGTCCTCGCCCTCGTCCTCAAGCGTTTCCATGTAGCCGATGATGGAAGCCAGCGGCGTGCGCAGTTCGTGGCTGGCATTGGCGACGAAATCGGTGTGCGCGCGGCTGACATCGGCTTCCGATGTCCGGTTGATCAGCTCGATCAGCGAATAGCGCTCGTCGATTTTCTGGCGTGTCATCTGCCAGTTGCTGCGCGGCCCGGTTAGACCCTGCACGATGATGCTGCCGCCTTCCGGCCGGGAAAGCAGGTCAACCGCGGCCGGGTGCCGCAAGGCGACGCGCGCATCCTGTCCGAGGATATGCTTGCCGATCGCCTCGCGGGCGTGGGCATTTGCGATGACGATACGGTTGCGGTCGATCAGCAGCAGGGGAAGGCCGGAATGCTCAATCAGGTCGCGCATTCCCGAACGCGTGATGTTGAGCGATTCCTGCGCGGATTCACGCGCCTCCGGCGGGGGAGGATTCACCAGCCAGAACGAGAGGATCCAGACCCCGACAAAAGCCAGCGAAACGCCGATACCGGCGCCCGAATATATCAGCACGCCGCCGCAAACGACGGCCAGCATGATCGCGGCAACTGGTATGCGTGACGCCTGCATGGCAGGCCTAATGGGCGAGTTTTGTGACAGTTTCCACCGCTAAGGTGAAATGATCCACGCACCGGAGCGATTGCATCGTGGTGGTGGTGACCCCTACGGGAATCGAACCCGTGTTTCAGCCGTGAAAGGGCCGCGTCCTAACCGCTAGACGAAGGGGCCAAGCCGATGCTTCGGCCAGCTTAGCGGCGCGAAATGTCGGGATAGCATTCCATCGCTGGTGACCCCTACGGGAATCGAACCCGTGTTTCAGCCGTGAAAGGGCCGCGTCCTAACCGCTAGACGAAGGGGCCACGTGCGATGGAGCGGCGCAATTAGGGGGATGGGGGCGCGTGGTCAAGCCCCACTTTCAACAATCTCGCGAACGTGCGGCTCAGTCGGCCCAGGCGGCGTCCTCAAGGTGCAGTTCCGCTGCCGGGCGGGCCCCCCAGTCGTCGATCTTTGCCCGGCCTGCCAGCCATAGCCTGCGCCCCTTTGCGCCGTGCAGGATCGACTGTCCCATTTCACTGTTTGCCGCGCGGAAAGCGATAGCCTTGAAACTGCGCCCGTCCTGCCCGGCGGCGATGATCCGCAGGTGATCGTTGCCCACCACGTCGGCCTTGACTACGTGCACCGGTCCTACGGCCACGCGCGGCCCCGGCCAGCCAACGCCGTAGGGGCCGGCCCCTTCGAGGGTTTCCACCAGGTCCGGTGTCAGTCCGCCCGGCGCGACGGATATGTCGAGCAGCATGGTCTGTTCCGCGCTGGCCCTAGCGACCTTGTCGGCCAGCTTCTCGTCCAGCCATTCGGAGAAAGCTTCAAGTTGTCCGGCTTCAACGGTCAGCCCTGCGGCCATGGCGTGGCCGCCGCCGGCCACCAGCAGACCCGCCTCGCGCGCGGCGATAATGGCAGCGCCAAGGTCCACACCGGCGATCGAGCGGCCCGAGCCCTTGCCCTGGCCGCTCTCCGCATCCAGCGCGATGGCAAGGCTGGGCTTGCCGGTCTTTTCCTTGATCCGTCCCGCGACGATGCCGATCACACCGGGATGCCACCCCTTCGCCGCAACGCATATCACGGCGCGGTTGTGCTGCGCGGCCAACTGGGCCTCCGCCTCTTCCTGCACCGCCGCCTCGATAGCGCGGCGCTCCTCGTTCAGTTGCGAAAGCTGCGCAGCGATCTCGCGCGCTTCGTCCGGGTCTTCCGTCGTCAGCAGGCGCACGCCCAGCGTTGCTTCGCCCACGCGGCCACCGGCGTTGATGCGCGGACCCAGTGCGAAGCCGCAGTCGCTGCACTTGGGCGCGGCTTTTAGCCGACTTGCATCGATCAGGGCAGCCATGCCGGTGTTGGCGCGCTTGCCCATCACTTTCAGGCCCTGCGCGACGAATGCGCGGTTGAGCCCGCGAATGGCGGCGACGTCCGCCACCGTGCCCAGCGCGACAAGGTCCAGCAGCGCCATCAGGTTCGGTTCGGGACGATCCTTGAAGTATTGCCGCTCTCGGAGTGTGCGCACGACAGCAACAGCGAGCAGGAAGGCCACGCCCACCGCGGCCAGATGTCCGTGCGAGGCTGCAAGGTCATTCTCGTCGAGACGGTTGGGATTGACTAGCGCGTAGGTGCGCGGAAGCTCGGGCGAACATTTGTGGTGGTCCACCACAATCACGTCGATCCCGGCGTCGTGCGCCATGCCGAGCGCCTCGTGCGCCATCGCGCCGCAGTCGACAGTGACGATCAGGCTGGAGCCGTCCTGTCCGATCTTCAGAAGCGCCTCGCCACTTGGGCCGTAGCCTTCCAGGAGGCGATCGGGAATGTAGTGCCGTGCATCGTGCCCCAGCATACGCAGGAGCCGGATCATCAGCGCGGAGCTGGTAGCACCATCTACGTCATAATCGCCGTATATCGTTACCGTCTCTTGCGAGATAACGGCGTCCGCAATGCGTTCTGCCGCACGCTCCATGTCGCTGAACTGGGAGGGGTCGGGCAGGAAGTCACGCAGCGAGGGCTGGCGATGCCGGTCAAGGTCTTCAGGAGAGACACCCCGAGAGAGAAGCAACTGCGTGCTAATGTCGTTGCCTAGCGCATTGACATCGCCATCCACCTGCATGTTGCCCCCGCGCCACTGCCAGCTCTTGCCGGAAAGGGAACGTTCGACACCGAGAATCGCAGATCGTGTGGCCATTGCGCCGATCTAGCCTGTTTGGCAGTCCACTCCAATCTGAAGGCTGTTGAACTCGACAGTAATGTTAATCGCGGCGATAGTCATGCACCCGGATTAGTGAGCAATTCCGGGACGATGCATTGTCGGGACTCGACCTGAAAACCTTTTGCCGTAGAAAATGCCAGCAGAACCAGCGGGGTAAAGACGATAGCCAGCGCCGAACGCCTTGATCAGGACAAGAGGACTTCGGCAGTCTCGCTGTTGTTCGCGCCCGGAAACCGGCCGCGTGCAGCCCACGTGCGCCGCCTCGCTGACACTGACGGACAATTCTCGATCAGCTTTGATCCCTCTGCCGAAGGCGGACAGGAGGAAGGCTGGCTGGAATTGCTGGCGAACGGGCTGACGTTCGATTGCACCGGCCTTGCCCCGCAGGTGGGGAGCGAAGTTCCCGATCTTGCCCATTCCTATGCTCTCCCTCCCGCTTTTTCTGCGGACGAACACCAGGCGATTTCGATCCGGCCCGGCCCCCATCTTTCCGCTGGCGGAGCGATGTTCCCCGTCGTGCGGACGCTGGCGATGATCGCGGCAAGCCTTGCTGCACTCGATGGTGTGCAAGCGGTCGCATGGCATCCCGCGCGCTGCGCCGTCGACGCGGGCTATTTCCGTCGCACCGTCTCGAACTGGATAGAGGGAGGGGTCTTCCCCGCTCTCGGCCTTGCTGCGCTGGCCAGCGACGGCAATGGCGGCGTGCGAAGCGAAGGACTGTCGCTGTTCACCGGGCAGGAACTTCACGTACGACCGGAAGTGGCGAACGACATGGCCGAAGGCTCGAAGATCGCGTTGCGGCTGCTCGATTGGCTGGTCGAAAACGGCCGGATCACCGAAAGTTTTTCGTTTACAGGGCCTTCGGGCGAAACATTACGACTTGAACCTGTGGATAACCTCGGCATTGTCGAAGTGTGGAGAGGGTCGCACTAAACCACCTTGCCCGCCGGGCAGAGGTGACGCGCGTCGTCGTGCGACGACCGAAGCTCTCGTTTCGCTCAGTGAACGTCAGGGGCAAGCCCGGTTATCTGCCTGACATGCAGCGCCATCATCTGTTGCCGCAGCAGTTGCTGGGCACGGCAGGCCTCGCGCAGATGCTCGATCATCTTGGCAGGGACCACGTGGGCTTCGACGATTTTCGCCGCAACGGCCTTTTGCTGCCCGCCAGCGAAACAGCGGCACTACGCGCAGGCATGCCGCTCCATCGCGGCCCGCACCGCCAGTACAACGTGATGGTCGCGGAGAGAGTAGGGCAGATCGAGCGGGAATGGGCGCAGCGGGCAGGGCGCTGCCCCCTTTCCGCGCGACGCGACGCGATCGATCGTCTCACTCTCCTGCAACGAGCCCTGCGGCGCCGGTTGCTCGACACCGCGCGCGACCGGTTGACGCTGTGCCGCAAGGATCCTTTCGTCAGCGAGCGGGATTTCAGCGAACTCGATGCTCTGGTCGACCAGCTGTGGCCAGCCACAATGCTCTAGTCACGGTTAGAACCGGGGCGTACCAGGGCCGTGCGCCGCGCCGTTGGCAGCCGAGAGAATCGCGCGAACGCTGGCAGTGGCCACGTCCTCGTCGATACCCACGCCCCAGCCGGTACGCCCGTCGGCCAGGGCCCACTCGATGTAAGCCGCAGCCCGCGCATCGACGCCTGTGCCCATCGCGTGTTCGGAATAGTCACAGACTTCGAAATCCAGGTCATAAGTGGCACGAATGGTGGAGAGCACCGAGGAAATAAGGCCCTTTCCGCGACCCGAAACCCGCTGCTCTTCGCCGTCCACTTCGATGGTGCCGCTGAAGACGCGATCCCCGTCAGCGGCGCGGGCTTCCTCGTAATCGATCAGGCGGAACTTGCGCTTGTCGACCTTCAGATAATAGGTCTGCTTGAAGCATTCCCAGATGTCTGCCGCGTTGATCTCGCGGCCCGTGTTGTCCGCCATGTATTGCACGTGCTTGGAGAAATCGGCCTGCAGCTTCTTGGGCAGTTTCAGCCCCTGCGTCTGTTGCAAGACCCAGGCGAAACCACCCTTGCCCGATTGCGAGTTGACGCGGATCACCGCCTCGTAATCACGGCCCAGGTCGGCCGGGTCGATGGGCAGGTAGGGAACGCGCCACTGCTCGTCGTTCTGCTGCTCGTGCGCTTCGAAGCCCTTCTTGATGGCATCCTGATGGCTGCCGGAGAAAGCCGTGAAAACGAGTTCGCCGCCATAGGGGTGGCGCTGGTGCACGGGCAATTCGTTGCAGTACTCCACCGTCTCGATCACCTTGTCGATGTCAGAGAAATCGAGACCGGGATCGACGCCCTGGGTGTACATGTTGAGCGCGACGGTCACGAGGCAGCAGTTGCCGGTGCGCTCGCCGTTGCCGAACAGGCAACCCTCGACCCGGTCCGCGCCTGCCATCATGCCAAGCTCCGCCGCCGCAACGCCGGTGCCGCGATCGTTGTGCGTGTGCAGGCTGATGACCGCCGCGTCGCGATTGGGCAGGTTGCGGCAGAAATACTCGATCTGGTCGGCGTAGATATTCGGCGTTGCCGCTTCCACGGTGGCAGGCAGGTTGAGAATGATCGGCCAGTCCTTCGTCGGGCCGACCACGTCCATCACGGCCTCGCAAACCTCGAGGCTGAAATCGAGTTCGGCGGTGGAGAACGTTTCGGGCGAATATTCGAACTGCCACTTCGTGTTCGGTCGTTTCGCCGCTTCGTCCACCAGCAGTTGCGCGCCCTCGACGGCGATCTGCTTAACTTCGTCCTTGCTCATGCGGAAGACGATATCGCGCCAGGCGGGGCTAACCGCGTTGTAGAGATGGACGATGGCCGAATGCGCGCCCTCGAGGCTTTCGAAACTGCGCTTGATGAGGTCTTCGCGCGACTGCGTGAGCACCTGTACCACCACGTCTTCGGGCACTTTGTCCGACTGCACGAGCCAGCTGATGAAATCGAACTCGGTCTGGCCCGCGGCGGGAAACCCGACTTCGATTTCCTTCACGCCCACTTCCACCAGCAGATCGAAGAAGCGCGTCTTCTTGGCGCGGTCCATTGGATCGATGATGGACTGGTTGCCATCGCGCAGATCCGTGGAGAGCCAGCGGGGCGGGGCGGTGATCGTGCGGCTGGGCCACTGCCGGTCCTGCAAGGGAACTTGGGGAAACGGGCGGTACTTGGCCGAGGGATCGGACAACATGGGCATTGTGAAAACAGCTTTCTTCGACTTTGCACCGCGCGGGTAACGACCGGTGCGAATTAATCAACCTGTGGTGGATTAGCCCTTAGGAGTGGTCCCAGCGCATCAGGCACGGGAAATGGCACGCCTAAGGGCGAGTAAGTCGAAGCAGGGATAGGCTGTAGGCCTGCGTCATGAAGGCCAGTCTTAAGGATGATTGGTTAACAGGTCCAGACACAATTGGGGCCGCAGGATCGAAAAGTCGGTCCTGCGGCCCCGGATTTACTTTCAACTGCAATCAGTTCTTTTCGAACGCTGCCGTGATTTCCAGCTCGACCTCGTCACCAAGGCCGAAGGGGATGCCCCAGCCAAGGTTCCATTCGGAACGCATGATGGTGGTCTCTGCGTGGAAGCCCACGGTTTCCTTCTGGTTCATGGCGTTGGTGCCCATGCCGGCGAGTTCGGCATCAAGGGTCACTTCTTTGGTTACGCCGTTGAATGTCAGGTTCCCGGTTATGTCCGCCTCGGTATCGCCGGTCGGCGTGACCGAGGTGGAAACGAAGCGGGCGGCTTCGGGGTTGGGGCCGAAGAAATCGGGATCGGCGCCGTCAGTCCCTGCGCGCAGCAGGTGATCCTTCAGGCCGGCGCTGGCCACGGTCACGTCAGCGATCGGAATGGACACGTCGACGCTGGAGTTGGCTAGGTTTGCCGTATCGAGTTCCAGCGTGCCAGTGATGTCACCGAAGATGCCAAAGTAATCATTGAAGCCGAGGTGATCGAGGCCCCAGACGACCAGGGTGTGAGCCGGGTCTGCGGAATAGCTGCCGGAGGTGATGGCGCTGGTATCCATCTCGCCGTCTTCGTGGTTATCAGCGTGGGCGCCGCTGATCGCGAAGGTCGAAATGGCTGCTGCGCCTGCAAGGGCCAGAATTGTCTTACGCATCAGAAATATCTCCCGGTGAATGGGTGAGGGGGTGCCACGCAAGATGGCGAGCCTGTTTGACAATGTCTACCGGGGTTTGCCTTTACGGGCCTAAAGTCCATCCTCTAGCGGCTTCGGCTGCCGCAGGATCGAAGCCAGCTTCTTTCCCTGCGCGAGTTCGTCGACCAGTTTGTCCATGTAACGCAGCTCCCGCATCAGCGGGTCCTCCACGTTCTCGACGCAAACGCCGCATACGACGCCGGTAACCAGCACCCTGTCAGGGTTGAGCGGCGCATCCTCGATGAAAGTGCGGCAATCGACCTGCGCCTCGATCTGGCGCTCGAGCAGGTCCTGCGAATAGCCGGTGAGCCAGCGCAGGACCGTGTCGAGCTCATCTTTCGAGCGCCCCTTTTTCTCGACCTTGTTGACGTAGACCGGGTAGATGCTCGCGAACGTCATCGAGAAGATGCGGTGCTCGGCCAAGAGTGATGCCTTAGTTCTTTTCCTTGTCCACCAGCTTGTTGGCGCTGATCCAAGGCATCATTGCGCGCAGCTGCGCACCGGTCTGCTCGATCGGGTGGGCCTCGGCGCGCTTGCGGGCAGCCTTCAGCTCGGGCTGGCCGGCGCGGTTGTCGAGCACAAAGTTCTTCACGAAACGGCCCGACTGGATATCGTCCAGCACGCGCTTCATCTCGGCCTTGGTTTCCTCGGTGATGATGCGCGGGCCGGTGGTGATGTCGCCGTATTCGGCGGTGTTGCTGATGGAGTAGCGCATGTTGGCGATGCCGCCTTCATACAGCAGATCCACGATCAGCTTGGTTTCGTGCAGGCACTCGAAATAGGCCATTTCGGGCGCGTAACCGGCTTCGGTCAGCGTTTCGAATCCGGCTTGGATCAGGTGAGTGATGCCGCCGCACAGCACGGCCTGCTCACCGAACAGGTCGGTCTCGCATTCCTCGCGGAAGTTGGTCTCGATAATGCCCGAGCGGCCTCCACCGACGCCGCTGGCATACGCGAGGGCAAGATCATGCGCGTTGCCGCTGGCATCCTGGTGGATCGCGATCAGGCAGGGCACGCCGCCGCCGCGCTGGTATTCGCTGCGAACCGTGTGACCGGGGCCCTTGGGTGCGATCATGATGACGTCGATGTCGTCGGGCGCCTCGATCAGGCCGAAATGGACGTTCAGGCCGTGGGCGAAGGCAAGGGCGGCGCCCGGCTTCATGTTGCCCTTGAGATCATTCTCCCAGATCGCGGCCTGGTGCTCGTCCGGCGCGAGGATCATGAGGATGTCGGCCTGCTCCGCTGCCTGCTTGTTCGAAAGCACTTCGAAACCGGCGGCTTCGGCCTTCTTCGCGGTGGCAGAACCTTCACGCAGGGCGATGGCGACGTTCTTCACGCCGGAATCGCGCAGGTTCTGGGCGTGGGCATGGCCCTGGCTGCCATACCCGAGAACAACGATCTTCTTGTCGGTGATCAGGTTGAGATCGGCATCGGCGTCGTAATAAACTTTCATGGTCCGTCCTGTTATTCTTCATGTGTTCGAATGGCGGGAGGCATAGGCTTCCCGGTGAATGATTGGAATGGGCGCGTCCTAGGCGCTCTCGCTGCCACGCATCATGCCGACGATGCCGGAGCGGCCGACCTCGACAAGACCAAGGCCGCGCATGAGCGCGATGAAGCTGTCGATCTTGTCCTTCGCGCCGGTCAGTTCGAAAACGAAGCTTTCCGTCGTTGTGTCGACCACGCTGGCGCGGAAGACGTCGGCGATGCGCAGTGCCTCCACCCGGTGCTCGCCCGTGCCTTTGACTTTCACCAGCGCCAGCTCACGCTCCACGTGCGGGCCTTCCTCGGTGAGGTCGGTCACGCGGTGGACGGGCACCAGCCGTTCAAGCTGTGCCATGATCTGGTCGATCACCTGCGGCGGGCCGCCGGTGACGATGGTGATGCGGCTGATGGCGTGGTCTTCGGAAATATCCGCCACGGTCAGGCTGTCGATGTTGTAGCCGCGCGCGGTGAACAGGCCGGTGATCTTGGCGAGGATGCCCGGTTCGTTGTCCACCACCACGGTCAGCACGTGGCGCTCGGCTGCGCGATGTTCGATCTTCATGTCGCGTGTTTCCTTACACCAGGGCCTTGGCTTCGTCGGCCATGGTCCCGCCGTGCTGATCGCCATAAAGCAGCATTTCAGTATGTGCCGCGCCCGATGGAATCATCGGGAAGCAGTTCGCGTCCTTCGACACCTGGCAGTCGACGATCACCGGCCCGTCATGCTCCAGCATGGCACGAATGCCGTCTTCTAGTTCGTGCTCGCCGGTGATGCGAATTCCCTTCCAGCCATAGCTTTCGGCCAGCTTCACGAAGTCGGGCAGGCTGTCCGAATAGCTGTTCGAATAGCGGCTTTCGTAGGTCAGTTCCTGCCACTGGCGAACCATGCCCATGTATTCGTTGTTGAGGATGAACACCTTCACCGGAAGGCGGAACTGGCTGGCGGTGCCCAGTTCCTGGATGTTCATCTGGATGCTGGCCTCGCCCGCAATGTCGATCACGAGACTGTCCGGATTGCCCAGCTGCGCGCCGATGGCGGCGGGAAGGCCATAGCCCATCGTGCCGAGGCCACCGCTGGTTAGCCACTTGTTCGGCCCCATGAAGCCGAAATACTGTGCCGCCCACATCTGGTGCTGACCCACTTCGGTAGTGATGATGGGGTCGCGGTCCCTAGTCATGGCGAACAGCGTCTCGACCGCCTTCTGCGGCATCAATGCCTCACCCTTTTCCGGATAGGCGAGACTGTCGCGCGCTTTCCAGCCGGTGACGCGGGCTTTCCATTCGCCAAGGTCCTTCGCCTTGCGGCTGCCCCAGCACTCGATCATCTGTTCCAGCACCGTGCCGCAATCGCCGACGATGCCGAGGTCGACAGGCACCACCTTGTTGATGCTGGCCCGGTCGATATCGATGTGGATCTTTTTCGAGTCCGGCGAGAATGCATCGAGGCGGCCCGTCACGCGGTCATCGAAACGCGCGCCGACGCAGACCATCACGTCGCACTGATTCATCGCCATGTTGGCTTCATAGGTGCCGTGCATTCCCAGCATCCCGAGCCAATCCTGGTGGTCGGCGGGGAATGCGCCGAGACCCATCAGCGTGCTGGTGAGCGGCGCGCCCGTCAGTTTCTGGAACCTGCGCAGCGCCTCGGATGCATCCGGACCGGAATTGATGACGCCGCCGCCGGTATAGAGCACGGGACGCTCGGCATTGGCTATCAATTCAACAGCCTCGGCAATTTCCTCCGGTGAGGCGACCGTGCGCGGCTGGTAGCGCTTCTTACGTTCGGCTGCGCCTGCGGGCATTTCTGCCGTGGCGATCTGCACATTCTTGGGAACGTCGATGACGACAGGGCCGGGGCGACCGGTGGAGGCGATCTCGAATGCTTCCTCGATCGTGGCGGCAAGGTCAGCCGGATCGCGGACGAGGTAGTTATGCTTCGTGCAATGCCGCGTCAGGCCGACCGTATCGGCTTCCTGGAAGGCATCGGTGCCGATCAGGTTCGTGGGCACCTGCCCGGTGATCACGACCAGCGGGATGGAATCGAGAAAGGCGTCGGCAATGCCGGTGATGGCATTGGTTGCACCGGGCCCGGAGGTGACGAGGACCACGCCGGGCTTGCCGGTGGAACGGGCATAGCCTTCCGCCGCATGCGCCGCGCCGGCCTCGTGCCGTACGAGGATATGGCGGATACGCTGGTCCGAAAACAATTCGTCGTAAATAGGCAGCACTGCGCCGCCGGGATAGCCGAACACGAATTCGACACCCTGCCGCACCAGGCTTTCGACCAGTATCGCAGCGCCGCTGCGTTCATCCGACACGTTACTCTCCTTGCATGATCCATGCGATCCCGGCTCGCCGGAAAAGATTGACCCGGCACAATCGCTTGCGCCGGGTCATCCTCTCCTACTCACCGAGGGCGTCACTATTGGGAATATTCTGTCTTGTCAACCGCTATCTGGAAAACAATATTTCAAATTGCTTCTCCAAATCGACATTTTCGGGCGAGAGACGGGTCCATTCTTCCGGCGGCTGGTGGCGCAGCCATGTGTACTGCCGCTTTGCATAGTTGCGCGTGACCTGCTGTCCGAGCGCGATCGCCTCGTCCCGTGTGGGTTCGCCGCGCAGGTAAGAGGCGATCTGCGGCACGCCGATCGCGCGCATCACCGGCAGATCTTCGGGAAGGTCTCGCGCGAGCAGGCGCTCGACTTCCTCGACCGCACCGTTCTCCATCATCAGGGCGAAGCGCCTGTCGCACCTTTCGTAAAGCCACTCGCGATCCGGCAGCAGCACCAGCGGGGCGAGGGTTATGGCATTGCCGATGCCGCCGACCTTCTTCTCCTGCCACCCGTGCAAGGGCCTGCCGGTGGAGCGGACGACCTCAAGGGCGCGGGCGAGGCGCTGCGTATCGCCGGCGTTTAGTCTCGCCGCTGCTGCGGGGTCTTCTGCCTGCACCGCCTGATAGAGAGCAGGAGCATCCAGAGAACGGACCTCGGCCCGGATGGCTTCGTCGATAGCGGGGATGGGTGCGATGCCCTCCAGCAAGGTGCGGATGTAAAGACCCGTGCCGCCAACGAGAATCGGCACCATTTCGGCAAGGTGGGCATTTTCTATCTCGCGCTTTGCGGCTTCGGCCCAGTCGGCGGCAGAGCAGGGCTGCGCGCCGTCCCATGCGCCGAAAAGGCGATGCGGCACGCCGCGCATGTCGTCCTCGCTCGGTCGCGCGCTCAGAACCTGCAGATCGGCATAGACCTGCGCGCTGTCGGCGTTGATGACGAGTGCCGGGCGGCCCGCATTTTCCAGAGCCAGGGCGAGGTCCACGGCCAGATCGCTCTTGCCGCTGGCGGTCGGCCCTGCAATGAGCGCCACCTGTTTCTTATCTGGAGTTGCCGACTTGCTCATTGCCCGGCTGATAGCAGACCCCGCCACACTGGAAAGTCGCCTCGACGCGATGACCGTTGCGCTTTCCGGCACGTCCGTGCCTGTGGCCCATGCCGCAATGCTCGATTTCTGCGGCGACGTGTTGCAGATCGAAACGCCCGGCGATGACCTTGCGGCGTTGCGCGATGCCATCGACACGCATTTCGCCCCCAGCGACGCGATCATCGCCCGTGATGCCTTTCGCGTGCCGGAGCTGTTTATCTCGGACATGGACTCCACGATGATTGGCCAGGAATGCATCGACGAGCTGGCCGATTTCGCCGACCTTAAAGCGCAGGTCGCCGACATTACCGAACGCGCCATGCAGGGCGAACTCGATTTCGAAAGCGCCCTGCGCGAACGCGTGGCCCTGCTGGAAGGGCTAGGCGAAGATGCGATCACACGCTGCCTCGACGAACGAATCCGACCGAACGAGGGCGCGCGGGTTCTGGTCGAGACGCTAAAGGCGCAAGGCTGCCGCACGGTGCTGGTGACGGGCGGCTTCCATCATTTCGCTGACGTCGTGGCCGATCAGATCGGGTTCGAGCGGGTTGTCGGCAACAGGCTGGAAGTCGTCGCCGGGAAACTGACCGGCGGCCTCGTCGGCGGCATCACCGACAGTTCCACCAAGAAAGCCGTCCTTGAAGAAGAAATGGCCCGATTGGGCGACGATGCTGTGGGCATGGCGGCGGGCGATGGTGCAAACGACATCCCGATGATCGAGGCTGCCGCGTTCGGTATCGCCTATCGCGCCAAGCCGAAAGCGCGCGCGGCGGCCAATGGCTGGGTCGACCGCGGGGACCTGACTGCGCTGCTGAAACTGCTGGAAGTCCCCGAGAAGGACTGGGTGGCCTAAAGCCAGCTGGAAATCTGCTCCAACGGCTTCTTCTTCAGGGCGTGGCCGGGAACGGTGGCATCCTCGGCGGGATGACCCACCACGACGATCATCAGCGGTTTTTCATTCGAAGGGCGCCCGCACAAATCGCGCAGGAAACCCATCGGTGACGGCGTGTGCGTCAGCGTGGCGAGTCCCGCTTCGTGCAGCGTGGCAATCAGCAGTCCGCAGGCAATGCCGACGCTTTCGTTGACGTAGTAGTTCTGGGTCTGCCCGTCCTCCTCGATCCCGCCGGTGCGCTGCGCGAAGCACGCAATCAGCCACGGTGCGGTTTCGAGGAACGGCTTGCTGGCATCGGTGCCGATCGGGGCGAGGGCGTCCAGCCACTCCTCGCTCGCCTTGGGCTTGTCGCCTTCATCGCCGTAGAAGCGGCGCTCTTCGGCTTCGGCGGCTTCGCGGATGGCGCGCTTCTTTTCCGCCGAACCGATGACGGCGAAGTGCCACGGCTGGTGATTGGCACCACTTGGCGCGGTGCCTGCGGCGCGGATGGCATATTCGATCACTTCGCGCGGAATTGGCGCATCCGCGAAGGCGCGACAGGAGCGGCGCGTTCTCAGCTTCTCGAACGCATCGCGCGCCCGCGCAAGCCGCTCTTCATCCGAGAGGTGGGGCAGGCTCGGAAAAGGCCGGTGTGTGTCGCTCAACGCAATTCCTTGCGGATCACGAGTTTCAGGCCGGACCATACCTCGTCCACGGCGCATTTCTTGGTGTCGACGAAACCGAGATCCAGGCCGGCAGCGCGTACGTCATGCTCGTCGATCGTGCCTTCCGCTCCCGACCCTTTCTTGGGCCAGCTGACCCAGACCTGGCCATCGCTGACCAGGGCTGCGCGCAGTCTTGATAGAATGCCCGCCAATGCTTCGCGCTCGGTCACGAAGATGTGCGCGGCATCCACGCCTTCCTCCGGCTCCGCAACGAAGATCAGGTCGAGCGCGTATTCGGCGATCTCCTCCTCCACGCTATCGGGCATCCCCCAGAACCACGCCCGCTGACCGTCGCGAAGGTTCAGCTTCTTCGCGAGAGGCGTATCGGAATAGCCGCCGGAGATGTCAGAGGGCATCAGCCCTCCATCCATTCCTTGAAGAAGCTGCGATGCGCGGTGCGCATGTCGTCCAGCGAAACGCCGAGCAGGCTGTCGCCGCCAGTCTTTCCCAGACGGCGGAATCCGACGCGGGCCTGGTCCTCGTCCTCGGTGCCCTTCGCCAGCGCCTCGTTCAGCGCCTGCGGATCGGGAACGGTGACGACGTAGCGGCCCTGGTCCTCGCCGAACCACCACTGCGCAGCGGTGTATCGCTCGTTCTGCTCGACCTCGGCGCCGATGCCGCTCGCCATGGCCATTTCCGCAAGCGCCACGGCAAGGCCGCCGTCGGATACGTCGTGAACCGCACTCACCAGCCCATCTGCGATCAGCTGGCGCACGATCTTTCCTGCGGCTTTTTCCAGCGTCAGGTCGACAGGCGGTGTGCGGCCCTCGTCGCGGCCATGCACCACGCTGAGCCACAGCGACTTGCCGAGGTGCGAGCGTTCGGGATCGGGCGTGGCCCAGGCCTCTGCGCCGATCAGGTAGATCGTCTCGCCCTCGGCCTTGAAGCCCATGGTCATCATCGTGTCGTAATCGTCGATGATACCCACGCCGCCGATGGCGGGTGTCGGAAGGATCGCAGACCCGCCTCCAGTTGCCTTGCTCTCGTTGTAGAGAGAGACGTTGCCCGACACGATCGGGAAATCGAGCTCGCGGCAGGCCTCGCCCATGCCGTCCAGTGCGTGGACGAACTGGGCCATGATCTCGGGCCGCTGCGGGTTGGCGAAGTTGAGGCAGTTGGTAACGGCCAGCGGACGCGCGCCCACGGCGCACAGGTTGCGATAAGCCTCGGCAATCGCCTGCTTCCCGCCCTCGTAGGGGTTCGCATAAACGTAACGCGGCGTGCAGTCGGTGCTGATCGCCAGCGCCTTCTTCGTGCCGTGCACGCGCACCACGCCCGCATCGCCGCCGGTCTGCAGGGTATCCGCGCCCACCTGGCTGTCGTACTGCTCCGAAATCCACGCCTTGGAAGCGAGGTTTGGGGAGGCCAGCAGCTCGAGCAGGTCCTTGCCCGGATTACCGCTGTCGGGGCGCGCGACCATCGGCTCGATACCGGCCCACTGCGCGTATTCCTCTTTCGAGAGATAAGGACGATCATATTCCGGCGCGTCGGCGGCAAGCGGGCCGAGCGGAATGTCGCAGACGACCTCCCCATCGAATTCGAGCACCATGTGGCGGGTGTCGGTGACTTCGCCGATCACCGCGAAATCCAGTTCCCACTTCTCGAAAATGGCGGCGGCCATTTCTTCCTTGCCGGGCTTAAGTACCATGAGCATGCGCTCCTGGCTCTCGCTGAGCATCATCTCGTAAGGTGTCATGCCTTCCTCGCGGCAGGGCACCTTGTTCATGTCGAGCCGGATGCCCGCCTTGCCGTTGGTAGCCATTTCCACGCTGGAGGAAGTGAGGCCGGCCGCGCCCATGTCCTGGATGGCGACGATGGCGTCGGTCGCCATCAGTTCGAGACACGCCTCGATCAGCAGCTTCTCGGTGAAGGGATCGCCCACCTGCACCGTGGGGCGCTTTTCTTCTGCATCCTCGCCGAAGTCGGCGCTGGCCATCGTCGCGCCATGAATGCCGTCGCGCCCGGTCTTGGAGCCGACGTAAACGATGGGATTACCAACGCCCGTGGCGGCGGAGTAGAAGATCTTGTCCGCATCGGCGACGCCAACAGTCATGGCGTTCACGAGGATATTGCCGTCGTAGGCCGGGTGAAAGTTCGTCTCGCCAGCCACGGTGGGCACCCCCACGCAGTTGCCGTAGCCGCCGATACCCGCAACGACGCCCTGCACCAGGTGCTTCATCTTCGGATGGTCGGGACGGCCGAAACGCAGCGCGTTGGCGTTGGCCACCGGCCGGGCACCCATGGTGAACACGTCGCGCAGGATTCCGCCGACGCCCGTCGCCGCGCCCTGGTAGGGCTCGATGTAGCTGGGGTGGTTGTGGCTCTCCATCTTGAAGATGGCCGCCTGACCATCGCCGATGTCGATCACGCCCGCGTTCTCGCCGGGGCCACAGATTACCCACGGTGCCTCGGTCGGCAGCTTCTTCAGGTGAAGGCGGCTGGACTTGTAGGAGCAGTGCTCGCTCCACATGACCGAAAAGATGCCCAGTTCCACAAGGTTGGGCTCACGGCCAAGAGCGTGCAGGACGCGCTCGTATTCTTCCTCGGACAGCCCGTGCTGGGCGACGACTTCTGCGGTAATCTCTGACATGGGCAGCGCCTTAGCCCCGGCGTCCACGCTTCGCCAGTCCCCTGATCGCCAATTTTACCCAGATTAGCGCGTAGGGATCAGCCGGCGAACCGCAGCGTGGCCCAGGTTGCCACGCTGGCAGCAATGGCCGTGGCGAAGGCACCCCAGGCGATGTCGATCAGCGAAAGGTGGGTGGACCACACCTTCATCACGGCTTGGCTGGTAAGGTCGAACGTGGCGTAGCACAGACCCCCCAGCAGCGCACCGTTGAGCAAGGCCGTGCCCACGCTGCCCGCCTCTATCCCCGGCTTCACCGCGAACCACACCGTCCCGGCAATATATATGAGATAGAAAGCGATCGCCGCGCCCATGCGAAACTCGTCTGCGAGAATGGAGCCGATCACCGGGCGATAGAGATTATCCGCCGCCCAGCGCAGGTAAACCGCGTCCAGCGCACCGAAAGCCAATGCAGCGGCGATATAGGCGATAATCCACTTCATTACGGCTCTCCTGCTCCTCGCACAGCTTGACCCTGCGCCTTGCCACCGTCAATGGTCCCCCGCATGGCAGACAGTGGTCCCGACATTTCGGCGATGAGTTTCGAAGAGGCGCTCCGTAGCCTCGAGGACGTGGTGCGCAGGCTTGAAGGCGGCGAAGTGCCGCTGGACGAGAGCATCGCGCTCTATGAACGCGGCGAGGCTTTGCGCCGCCATTGCCAGGCGCGGCTCGACGCGGCGCAGGAGCGGATAGAGAAGATCGTTGCCGGTCCCGATGGCAAGCCAACGGGCACCGCGCCCTTCGACGCAGGGTAACGGCAATGGGGCTGGTGATGGCGGACGATGTTCTCGGCAGGGGGCTCCAGCGCATTCAGCGCGAGGTGGATGCCTGTTTCGACCAGCTGCTGCCGGTGCCCGGCGATGCCCGCGCGCCGCTGGTGGAAGCCATGCGCTATGCCGTGATCGACGGCGGCAAGCGGGTGCGCCCGATGCTGCTGGCGACGGTGGCAGAGATGTACGGTGCCAGCCGCGATGCCGCCGTGCGGGCAGGCTGCGCGATTGAGGCGATCCACGTCTATTCGCTGATCCACGACGACCTTCCGTGCATGGACGATGACGACCTGCGCCACGGCAAGCCCACGCTGCACAAGCAGTATGACGAGGCGACCGCCGTGCTGGCGGGCGACTCGCTGCACGCGCTGGCGTTCGAAATCCTCGGCGGAACGCTGGTCAGCACCGATCCCTTCATTCGGGCAGAGCTTGTCCACGCGCTTGCAAGTGCCAGCGGGCACAACGGCATGGCCGGCGGGCAGGTGATGGACATGGCGGCGGAGAAGGAACAGTTCGACCTGCACGGCGTCACCCGCCTGCAACAGCTCAAGACTGGCGCGCTGCTGGGCGCGGCTGTCGAGATGGGCGCGATCCTGGCGAAAGTGCCGGAAGACGCGCGCGGCCACCTGCGCAATTACGCCCGCGATATCGGCCTCGCCTTCCAGATCGCGGACGACCTGCTGGACGAGGAAGGCGACGAGGAGAAAGCCGGAAAGGCGCTGCGCAAGGATGCGGGGCAGGGCAAGGCGACCTTCGTTTCGCTGATGGGCGCAGAAGGTGCGCGGACGCAAGCGCACGCATTGGCAGAGCAGGCCATTGGCCATCTTTCCGGGCACGGCGATGAAGCGGACCTCCTGCGGGCGCTCGCGCGGTTTATCGTAGAGAGAGATCGTTGAAGGCGGCCTGGTTCCTTGTGTTCATTCTATGCGGCTGCGCCAACCATGAACGTGAGAGACGCCTTCAAGAAACACTGATTACGGAAGCGGGCATGCCTGAATGCAGCAATGCCGAAATCGAGATCGTTGAGCGTATTCCTGGAGGTGGAGCTGACGGTTCAGGACTTAGTTTGGAAATACAAACATCGCCAGACTGCATCAATCGTTGGACACGAAACCTAAGATCTGACGAGCGTTTCTCTCAGGGGTTTGAACATGGCGGCTTTATGCGTGGCAATGCCGGATGTGGGGAAGAGGTTATTATGATACGTCGGCATGGAGATACGATGGTGCGAGTAGGTCTAATTTCAGAATTCGGAGCCAATTTCCGAGAGTGTCATGACTGAACGCATCGGCCTTTACCCCGGCACCTTCGATCCCTGCACGCTGGGCCATGCCGATATCATCCGGCGCGGTGCCAAGCTGGTGGACCGGCTGGTGATCGGCGTCACCACCAACCCCAGCAAGAACCCCATGTTCACGCCGGACGAGCGGATGGACATGATGAAGTCCGAGATCAAGCGGCTCGGCCTCAACAATGTCGAGATTCGCGGGTTCGATGCATTGCTGATGAAGTTCGCCAGCCACGTCGGCGCCAGCGTGATCATTCGCGGCCTGCGCGCCGTCGCGGATTTCGAATACGAGTACCAGATGGCGGGCATGAACCAGCAGATCGACGATTCCATCGAAACCGTCTTCCTGATGGCCGATATCTCGCTGCAACCCATCGCCAGCAAGCTGGTGAAGGAAATCGCACTTTACGGCGGCGACATCGCGCCGTTCGTCAGCCCGGCGATCAAGGAGCACGTGGAGAAGCGCGTGGAGGAAATCGGACGGCGCGGCGAACTGTAGAGGGCCGCGCTACCATTATGTTCATTGAACTGTCAGCCCCCAGCCGATAGGGCTGCATCCCAATTCACCTTTCACTTTCGGACGGGACCATGATCCGCCACTTCGCGCTGACGGCCATCGCTGCCGCTTTCACCTTCTCCGCCGCTCCTGCCGCCGCGCAGGACATGTCGCTCACGCCGGCTGTGGAGAATGTCGAGTCCACCAACGAGCAGACCCGGCAGCTTCCGATCCGCGTCAATTTCGACATGCAGGAAGACCGCGAGAACATCCTCCTGCTCGACCTGTCGACCGGAGAGCGCGTGGCGATACGGCTGGTGCCCGAATGGGCGCCCAATCACGTGGAGCGGATCAAGATGCTGGCCCGCGACGGGTTCTACAACGGCGTGCCGTTCCACCGCGTGATCGACGGCTTCATGGCGCAGACCGGTGACCCGACCGGCACCGGGCAGGGCGGCTCCACGCTTCCCGACCTGGAGGAAGAATTTAACATGCTGCCGCACGTGCGCGGCACCGTCTCCATGGCCCGCGCTGATTCAGAAGACAGCGCGAACAGCCAGTTCTTCATCGTATTCTATCCGCGCTTCGCGCTGGATCGCCGCTACACCAATTTCGGCCGCGTGATCAACAACATGGCCGCCGTCGACGCCATCCAGCGGGGCGAGCCGCCCAGCAACCCCACGCGCATCCTGCAGGCGAGCATCGCGGCGGACAACGTGCCGCAGGTGATGCCCTCGCAGGCGCCGCAGCGCGAAGAGCGCATCACGCTCGACATGCTCAACGCCGCCGGCAACGAGTAAGCCTGCTGGCCCATGCGGGTTGACCTCTTCGATTTCGACCTGCCGCAGGAACTGATCGCGCTGCGCCCGGCGCGGCCGCGCGATGCTGCGCGTATGCTGGTCGTGAATGGGGACGAGCCGTTTGCAGATTGCGGCGTGCTGGATTTGCCCCGTCTGCTGCGCGCGGGCGATGTGCTGGTCTTCAACGATACCCGCGTCATCCCCGCCCAGCTTGAAGGGCGGCGCGGCGAAGCGCGCATCGGCGCGACGCTGCACAAAAGGCTGGACCTGCGCCGCTGGCAGGCTTTCATCCGCAATGCCAAGCGCCTGAAGTCCGGCGATCGCATCGAGTTCGGCGCGGATGTTTCTGCCTTGGCGGAGGAGCGTCATGACGACGGCAGTTTCACCCTGGCCTTTGAAGGGGAGGAACCTGTCGAGGTCCTGCTGGAGCGGGCCGGGCGAATGCCACTGCCGCCCTATATCGCAGGCAAGCGGGATATCGACGCGCAGGACCGCGAAGACTACCAGACCATGTTCGCGCGGGAGGATGGCGCCGTTGCCGCCCCCACGGCCGCGCTGCATTTCACTGACCGGCTGACCGCCGCGTTGGACGAGGCCCGGATCGGTCGCGAGACGCTGACCCTGCATGTCGGTGCAGGCACCTTCCTGCCGGTGAAGGCGGAGGATACCGACGACCACCAGATGCACGCCGAGTTCGGCACCATTTCGGCCGAAACCGCAGATCGCCTCAACGCGGCGCGCGCGGCCGGTGGCCGGGTGATCGCGGTAGGCACTACCAGCCTCCGACTGCTGGAAAGCGCGACCGGGGAGGACGGCGTGATCCGCCCGTTCTCGGACGATACGTCCATTTTCATCACGCCGGGGTACAAGTTCCGCGCCGTGGACGGGCTGATGACCAACTTCCACCTGCCCAAGTCCACGCTCATGATGCTCGTCTCCGCCCTGATGGGCACCGAGCGGATGCAGGAAGTCTACGTCCACGCCATCGCGGAAGGATACCGGTTCTACAGCTACGGCGATTCCAGCCTGCTCATCCCCCAGGTGTAGCTTGTAATTCCCGATTGCCGCCCCACAAGGGCTTTCATGTCCGAACCGATTCTCGACATTCGCGGCCTGGAGAAGACCTACAAGGGCGGCGTGAAGGCGCTTGACGGCGTTGATCTCACTATCAAACGCGGCGAAATCTTCGCGCTGCTGGGGCCAAACGGGGCGGGCAAGACGACGCTGATCGGCTCCGTCTGTGGCATGGTGCGTCCCACCGGCGGCTCGATCACGGCGTTCGGCATGGACCTGGCAAAGCATTGGAAGCAGGTGCGCCGCGATATCGGGCTGGTGCCGCAGGAACTCAGCTTCGACATGTTCGACAAGGTCATCCGCCAGGTGCGCTATTCGCGCGGCATGTTCGGTTGCGCGCCCGACGAGAAGCGCATCGAGGAAGTGCTGCGCAGCCTCAGCCTGTGGGACAAGCGCGACGCCGCCATTCGCGAACTGTCCGGCGGGATGAAACGCCGCGTGATGATCGCCAAGGCGCTGGCGCACGATCCGCAGCTGCTCTTCCTCGATGAACCGACCGCCGGCGTGGACGTGGAACTGCGGCGCGACATGTGGCGCCAGATCGATGCCCTGCGCGAGCGCGGGACCACGATCATCCTCACCACGCATTATATCGAGGAGGCCGAGGAAATGGCCGACCGGGTGGGCGTGATCAACAAGGGGCGCATCCTGCTGGTGGACGAGAAGGACGCCATCATGGCCAAGCTCGGCCGCACGGAGGCGCATTTCACTTTCGACGCGCCGCTGGCCGAAATCCCCGCCTCGCTCTCCGATTATCCCGTGCACCTGGAACGGGGCGGCACATGCCTTGTCTATCGCGGCGGCGACGGCACCGGGCAGGGCAAGCGCGACGTGGCGGAGATTGCCCACACGATGACGCGCGAGGGCATCGTGTTCACCGGGATGGAAACCCGCGAGAGCACGCTGGAGGACATCTTCGTCGACCTTCTGAACGAGCCGGAGGTAACGGCATGACTTTCAACGCCCGCGGTGCCTTTGCCATTTTCGAGAACGAACTGATGCGCATGTTCCGCACGGCTTTCGGCTCCATCGCTTCGCCGGTCATCACCACGTCGCTTTACCTCGTGGTGTTTGGCGCGGCGATCGGCAGCCGCATGGAGCTGCCCGGCGGCACGGACTACGCCAGCTTCATCGTGCCCGGCCTCTTGATGCTGACGCTGCTGACGGAAAGCACCAGCAACGCCAGTTTCGGCATCTACATGCCCAAGTTCACCGGCGCGATCTACGAGCTGCTGTCTGCGCCTGTCGGCGTGGCGGAGACACTGATTGGCTTCGTCGGCGCGGCAGCCGTGAAGTCGCTGATCCTCGCGGTGGTGATCCTCGGCACGGCGGCGCTGATCGTGGATTACCAGTTACAACACCCGGTCTACGCCTTCTTCTATATCCTGCTGGTGGCAGCCACGTTTTCGCTGCTCGGTTTCATCATCGGCCTGTGGGCGGACGGGTTCGAGAAGCTGCAGATCGTGCCGCTGCTCATCATCATGCCGCTCACCTTCCTTGGCGGCACCTTCTATTCGCTGGACATGCTGGGTGAACCTTGGCGCTCGATCGCCATGGTCAACCCGGTTGTCTATCTGGTGAACGGCCTTCGCTGGACCTTTCTTGGCCAGTCGGACTTTCCGATTGCCATTTCGCTGGCTGCGACGCTTGGCTTCCTGCTGGTGTGCATCGGCATCATTGCGTGGATCTTCAAGACAGGCTGGCGATTGCGCGAATGACGCGCTAGCGGGGTGCAGTCATGACGAAACTGCCTCTTCTCGCCATTCCCGCCCTCCTGCTTTCCGCCCCTGCCGCAGCCGAGCTTCCCCAAGCCGCGCGCACGATGATCGAGGCCGCCATCGCCAGCGGTGATGCCGAACGGGTGGAGGCCGTGGTCGCCACCGCCCGCGCTGCCTTTCCCGACGACGCGGGCGAAATCGACGCAATCTGGAGCCAGTACCGAGCCGAGCAGGCGGAGATCGCCGCTGCGCAAGCCGCGCAGGAAGAGGCCGAACTTCGCCAGGCGGGTCTGTTCGAGAACTGGAACGGGGAAGGGCAGATCGGTGCATTCCAGTCCAGCGGCAACACAGATGAATTCGGCGTCACCGCAGCGCTTGCGCTGGAGCGCGAAGGCATCGATTGGGAGCATCGCCTGCGCCTGACCGCAGACTATCGCCGCCTGAACGGCGCGACCTCGCGCGAGCAGTTCCTGGCCCGCTACGAACCGCGCTACCAGATCAACGAACGCCTCTTCGCCTATGGCCTTGCCCAGTACGAACGTGACCGGCGGCAGGGCTATTCCGCGCGCTATGCGCTGTCTGGCGGCATCGGTTACAAGGTGATCGACGAGGAGAACATGGAGCTGTCGATCAAGGCAGGCCCGGCCTATCGCGTCACCAATTTCACCGATGGCACCAGCGCTAGCCGCCTCGCGGGCCTGTTCGGCGCGGATTTCGCCTGGGATATTTCCGACAACCTCAAGTTCACGCAGGACGCCAGTTCCACGGTTGAAACCGGCGGCCAGGCGCTGGTGATCGTTGATAGCACCAACACCAGCATAGCCGCCACCACGGGGCTCGAAGCCGGGCTGACCGATGCCCTGAGCACCCGCCTTTCGTGGACCATCGAATACGACAGCAACCCGCCCGCAGGCGCGGTGAAGACCGACACGCTGTCCCGCTTCACGCTCGTCTATGGCTTCTGAGCGCCCCCGCTTCGCATTCACCGTTCACGCTACGGACGGCAAGGCGCGCACCGGAGAGATCGCCATGCGGCGTGGCACCATCCGTACGCCTGCCTTCATGCCGGTGGGCACTGCGGCGACGGTCAAGGCCATGAGGGTGGAGGACGTGCGCGCCACCGGGGCCGACATCATCCTCGGCAATACCTATCACCTCATGCTGCGCCCCGGCGCCGAGCGCGTAGCAAGGCTGGGCGGGTTGCATGAGTTCATGCGCTGGGACCGCCCGATACTCACCGATAGCGGCGGTTATCAGGTGATGAGCCTTTCTGAACTTCGCAAGTTAACCGAGGAAGGTGTCGAATTCCGCAGTCACATCGACGGCTCGAAGCACATGCTCAGTCCAGAGCGTTCGATGGAAATCCAGCGCCTGCTCGGCAGTGATATCGTGATGTGTTTCGACGAATGCCCGCGCGCCGACCGCCCGGTGGCGGAGATCGAGGCGAGCATGGAGCTTTCCATGCGCTGGGCGAAACGCAGTCGCGACGCTTTCGATGCAGGCGGCGAACATGCAACCGACAGCGCCCTGTTCGGTATCCAGCAGGGTGCGCTGGACCAGAGCCTGCGGGCACGGTCCGCCGAGGCGCTGCGCGAGATTGGTTTCGACGGCTATGCCATCGGCGGGCTCGCCGTCGGGGAAGGGCAGGAGGCCATGTTCGGCGTGCTCGACTATGCGCCCGGACAGTTGCCGGACAATGCGCCGCGTTACCTCATGGGGGTCGGCAAGCCCGACGATCTGGTCGGCGCGGTGGAGCGCGGGGTCGACATGTTCGACTGCGTGCTGCCCACCCGTTCCGGCCGCAACGGGCAGGCCTTCACCTGGAACGGCCCGATCAACCTCCGCAATGCCCGCCACGCCGAGGACAGCGGCCCTCTGGACGAACGCTGCACCTGTCCCACCTGTGCGAAATATTCACGCGCCTACCTGCACCACCTGCAGAAATCGGGCGAGATGCTGGGCGCGATGCTCGTCACCGAACACAACCTCTCGTTCTACCAGCAATTGATGCAGGCGATGCGTGATGCCATCGCAAACGGGAATTTCGCCCGTTTTGCGGACAGTTTCCGGCATGACTACCTTGCGACGCGCTAAGTGCCGCGGTCGCGGTGTCCGCCCTTGTGCTTTCTGCATCGCCTGCGGCCATACAGAGCGAGGATAGCGGAGCCGTTGCAGCGGTATTTGGCGTGCGGCCCTATCTTCTCGAGATCAGCTTCTCACCCTCGGGCAAAACGATCGCCTGCATCTCGCCGGGATCGCAAGTGCCGAGAAGTTTGGTCGCTGGTTTCGCTGGCGATACGACGCCGTGAGCGGTGGCGTTCCAATGCGACGAGCAGACGATGAATGCTTCATCGGCCGACAGCCGGCGGATTTAATCTCCGGGCCAGGCCTTGCTGCGCATCTGCAGAATGGTGCCGCGATAGGCGACGAACTGTCCGGCCTGGTCAAGGAAACCGGCGCCCAGCCTCTGAGCGTGGGTCTGCGCCATGGCAAGCGTATCGTACCACTTGCCGCGGCGTTTGGGGGTGATGAAACGATACTGTGTCATGGCTACGACTGAATTCGCGAAAGCCCCGCCGGTTCCTGCCAAGACGTTGAACCGAAACAAAAAAGGGCGGCCCCGAGGGACCGCCCTTTTTTCGTAACCGGATGCGTGATCCGCCTCGGATTAGCGCGAGTAGAACTCGACCACCAGGTTCGGTTCCATCTGCACCGGGTAGGGCACTTCATCCAGCGTGGGAACGCGGCTGAAGGTGACCGAGTCGTTGCCTTCCTGGGCAACGTAATCGGGGATTTCACGCTCGGGCAGGCTCTGCGCTTCGATGATCAGGGCCATTTCCTTGGCCTTGTCACCCAGCGAGATCACGTCGCCCACGTCGCAGCGACGCGAGGCAATGTTGCATTTAACGCCATTCACCTTGATGTGGCCGTGCGAAACGATCTGGCGAGCCGCGAAGATCGTCGGCGCGAACTTGGCGCGGTACACGATCATGTCAAGACGACGCTCGAGCAGGCCGATCAGGTTCTGGCCGGTGTCACCCTTCATGCGGGTGGCATCCTTGTAGGTGGCGCGGAACTGCTTTTCAGTGACGTCGCCGTAGTAGCCCTTCAGCTTCTGCTTGGCGCGCAGCTGCAGACCGAAGTCCGACATCTTTCCCTTGCGGCGCTGGCCGTGCTGGCCGGGGCCGTAGGAACGCTTGTTCACCGGGGAATTGGGACGACCCCAGATGTTTTCGCCCATCCGGCGGTCGAGTTTGTGCTTGGCGCGCGTGCGCTTCGACATAAGTCACTTCCTTCATTTGCTGGACTGCCCCATCGGCAGCCATTCAACCCGGCATCGCACCGCCTGACCATTCGTCAGGCGCGGCCACCGCTTCACCGGGGTGCGGAGCCAATTTCAGCGAAGGCGCGCATTTAGCTGCGCAGGCGTGGAAGTCAAGTGTGCAGGAAGGCTTAGCAGCCGCCGAAAGCATCCTGTCGGCATTCTACTCCGCCCGAGGCGTTGCGGCCCGAGCGGATCATGTCGTCGCGCGTCCGGGCTTCCACCGCCGCCCACTCATCGCGGGTCATGCAGGTGCGGCTGCGGCGGGTGAGCGATCCGGTAATGCGCTCGGTACGGCAGACGACCTCCTGCCCGCGCGCTTTCTCCTCCTCGCTGCGCTCGTCTTCTGCGGGCTGCGAGGCCGCCGACTGGGTGGCGGTTGCATCCTGTTGTTGGCCGTCCTGCGCGAGAATGGGGGCGCCGATTACCAGTGCCGCGATTGCCGGGTAAATGCTGAATTTCATGCTGCTTTCTCCCCAAAGCGTTACGCAGGCTATCAGCCCCCGAGGAGCATGTCAGCAAGGAAGTTGAGCAATCAATCTTCGCGGGGCTTTCGCTCCAGTGAAGACAAAACGCCGCGCAAGGTGCGTACCTCGAGGTGGTTCCAGCCCGGCTTCGTCAGCACGCCCCGCAATGTGCGGCGCGTGGCATCGGCGCGCGCCTCCGGCAGGAAATAGCCCTTTGGCTCCAGCATCCGCTCCAGATGAGCGATCAGCCCTTCGAGTTCTTCCTGCGGGGCCGGGGGGAGCAGGTCTTCCTGCGTGGGCATCACCAGGTCGGCGTATTTCGAAAGTTCGTAAGCCATCAGGATCACGGCCTGAGCAAGGTTGAGCGAGCCGAATTCCGGGTTGATCGGCGCGGTAATGATGGTGCGGGCGAGCGCGACATCCTCGGTCTCGAGACCCGATCGCTCTGGCCCGTACAGGATCGCGCTGCGTCCGGCCTGCCGGGGAATGTCGCGCGCGGCTTCTTCAGGTGTTTGTACCGGCTTGGTGACGCCGCGCTTGCGCACGGTCGTGGCATAGACGTAGGCACAATCGGCCACCGCCTCTGCCGTGGTTTCGAAAACCTGCGCCTTCTCCAGCACGATATCCGCGCCCGCTGCCGCCGGGCCGGCGGAGGGGTTCGGCCAGCCATCGCGCGGGCTCACCAGCCGCATCTCGGTCAGCCCGAAATTGAGCATCGCCCGCGCAGCCTTGCCGATATTCTCGCCAAGTTGCGGGCGTACGAGAACGATGACCGGGCTATCGGTGTCAGCTTTCGCCATGGCCACCGGCCTGCTGCACGGTAGAGGCAAACTCTTCGAAATCGCGCGCCTCGGAGAAATCGCGATAGACCGATGCGAACCGAATGTAGGCGACCGAGTCCAACTGGCGCAGACCCTCCATCACCATTTCTCCGATGCGGGCCGAGGGGATCTCGCTGTCGCCCGCCGTCTCGACCTGCCGCTGGATGCCGGACACGAGTTGGTCGATACGCTCCTGCTCGATCCCGCGCTTGCGGCATGCGAGGGCGACCGACTGTTCGATCTTGGACCTGTCGAAGCTCTCGCGCCGGGGCGGGGTGCCTTCGCCGGTGGATTTCAGCACGGTTACGTCGCGCAGTTGCACCCGCTCGAACGTGGTAAAGCGCGCGCCACAGCCTTCGCACTGGCGACGGCGACGGATGGCCGTGTTGTCTTCGGTAGGGCGCGAATCCTTGACCTGGCTGTCTTCGTTCGCACAAAACGGGCAGCGCATAGTCTAGGGTCGAATCCGCTTGTAGATCATGTATCCCGCACCCGCGATCAGGCCCACCGGCCAAGTGACGACCGGCAGCAATCCGCCCGCCACCGCGCCGACGGCGGCACCAGTCAGCACGGGCTTGGAAGACGGGTGAGCCAATCCTTCCTTACCCATGGCCTTCACCTCGTCGACGGCGTCGGCAAGGATACGGTTGTCGATGGGCTTTTCAGGGTCGGTCATGGCTTACCTTTCGGAACTTACCTGCCGGGATAGACGGGGAATGCCGCGCACAGGTCGCCTACTTCGCGGCGCACCCGTTCCTCGACCTGCGCATCGCCTTCATCGCCGTTGCGGGCCATGCCGTCGATCACCTCGGCCATCAGCGCGCCGACCTTGCGGAATTCTGCCGGACCGAAACCGCGCGTCGTGCCGGCGGGCGTGCCGAGCCGCACGCCGCTGGTAACGAAGGGTGAGCGCGGTTCGAAGGGAATGGCGTTCTTGTTGCAGGTCATCAGGGCGCGGTCGAGGCCCTTTTCGGCTGCCTTGCCCGTCACGTCCTTCGGCGTGAGATCGGCCAGCATCAGGTGGTTGTCCGTACCGCCGGAAACGATGGATATGCCAGCTTCGGAAAGGCTGGATGCCAGCGCCTTCGCATTCTCCGCGACGGCCTGCGCATAGAGACGGAACTCGGGGCGCAGCGCCTCTCCGAAGGCCACCGCCTTGCCGGCGATGGTGTGCATCAGCGGGCCGCCCTGCATGCCGGGGAAGACCGCCATGTTGATCGGCTTGGTCAGTTCCTCGTCGTTCCACAGGATGATGCCGGAACGGGGCCCGCGAAGGCTCTTGTGCGTCGTGCTGGTGACGACGTGTGCATGCGGAAACGGCGAGGGATGCTGGCCGCCCACGACAAGGCCGGAGAAGTGCGAGATGTCCGCCAGCAGGTATGCGCCCACCTCGTCGGCGATCTTGCGGAATTCGGCAAAGTCCCAGGTGCGCGGGTAGGCCGTGCCGCCCGAGATGATCAGCTTGGGCTTGTGTTCGTGCGCAAGGCGGCGAACCTCTTCCATGTCGATGCGGCAGTCGTCCTTTCGTACGCCGTAGGGCACCACGTTGAACCACTTGCCGCTCATGTTGACGGGCGAGCCGTGGGTCAGGTGTCCGCCGCTGGCGAGGTCCAGCCCCATGAAGGTATCGCCAGGCTGAAGCAGGGCGAGGAACACCGCCTGGTTCATCTGGCTGCCCGAATTGGGCTGCACGTTGGCATAGTTGCAGCCGAACAGCTGCTTCGCGCGCTCGATGGCGAGGGTTTCCACCTCGTCGGCAAACTCGCAGCCGCCGTAGTAGCGCTTGCCGGGATACCCTTCCGCATACTTGTTGGTGAAGACCGAACCACAAGCCTCCAGCACCGCGGGGCTGGCGATGTTCTCGCTCGCGATCAGCTCGATCCCGTCGCGCTGGCGACCCAGCTCGCGCCCAATGATGGCGGCGACATCGGGATCGGCGGCTTCCAGGTCGTCGCTCCAGAAGCGGTTGAGCCAGGTGGCGGAAGGGGCGGTTTGGGTTGCGGTGGTCATGTCAGATCTTTCAGGACGGATTGGACAGCTTGTCGATGCGGCGCTGGTGCCGACCGCCTTCAAACTCCGTTTGCAGAAATGTCTCAATACAGGCTTTCGCCATATCCGGCCCGATCAGGCGGGCGCCCATGGCGATGACGTTGGCATCGTTATGCTCGCGGCAGAGCCGGGCGGAGACCGGCTCCGATACCAGCGCGCAACGTACGGCAGCGTTGCGGTTGACGGCCATCGAAATGCCGATACCCGATCCGCAAAGCGCAATCCCGCGCTCCACTGTGCCTTCCGCGACGACGCCTGCGAGCAGGTAGCCGAAGTCCGGATAGTCCACCGACTCGGCGGTATCTGGTCCAAGATCGGCGACTTCGTGGCCCAGTTCGATGAGCCATTCGCGCAAGTCGGCCTTCAGGTCGAGCGCGGCGTGATCGGAAGCGATGGCAATCTTCATGGGCGCCCACATAGTCGGCAGCGGCAATTTTCGCTACCCGAAAAGGCCCCCAGAAAGCCTTTCTCCCCGACAAGCGAGGCTGTATCGCTTCTCGTTGACCGAAACCGCCGCTGGTGTCCGGGCCGGACTAGGTGCCTGCTTGCTGCAACCGCGCGAAAGCGGCCCTGATCGATTCGACGGAATAGGGCTTGGCTACCGTTTCCACCTCGGCAAGATCGGAAGGCAGCGGCTCTACCCCGTATCCGGTCGCGAAGACGACATCGACGCCCTTTTCCCGCAACTTGCGCGCAAGCGGATAGCTCTCCCGCCCGTGCAGGTTTACGTCCAGCACGGCGGCATCGAACTCGTGCGCGTCGGCCAAGGACAGCCCTTCGTCGAGCGAGGACGCAAACTGCGTATCGGCGCCTTCCGCGATCATCATGTCCTCCAGCGCAAAACCGATCACCGGCTCGTCTTCCACCAGCAGGAATTTGCGTCCGGCGATGCTCATATCGCTTCCTCCATCAGCTTTGCCGTTATCGTGCAGACGAGACCCTCGGGCCGGAAGTCTATCTTGACCTCGCCCTGATCGGCGGAGAACCCGCGTGAAATGAGCCGGGTCCCGAACCCGCGCCGGGCAGGTTCCTCGACCGGTGGTCCGCCGCTCTCCTTCCAGACGAGGCGGAGGCGGGGTTCGCTTTCGCTCATGTTCAGATCCCACTCGACCGAAACCGAGCCGGCGTCGGTGGAAAGGGCGCCGTACTTGATGGCGTTGGTGCAAAGCTCGTGCACGATCATCGCCAGCGAGACAGAGGTCTGTGGGGGAAGGGTGAGCGGCGAGCCGCTGATGTCGAAGCGCTCGATCAGGTCCCCTGCTGTCGCCTCAGCCGATCCGGTGACGATATCGTGAATTGAGGCAGAGCCCCAACTCGTTTGCGTGAGCAGGTTGTGCGCGGCGGCAAGCGCCTGCAGTCGGCCATTGAAAATGGTTCTCGCTTCGTCGGACCCCTCGACCGTGCCGAACGACTGGCCAGCCAGCCCCTGCACGACGGCGAGCGTGTTCTTCACCCGGTGGTTCAGTTCGTTGATCAGCAGGCGTTGACGCTCTTCGAACTCGACTTCCTCGGTAATGTCATAGCCCTGTATCATGATGCCGGTGACGGCGTCGTCCTTGTCGAAGATCGGCTGAAAGATGAAATCGAGGAAGCGTTTCGACGCCCCTTCGCCTTTTTCCTTCTCCAGCAATACCATTTCCCGCCTGCCGACATAGGGTTCCCCGGTTTCCCGCACGGAGTTCAAGATATCGACGAAGCCCTGGTCAACAATCTCGGGCAAAGCCTCGCGAACGGGCATGCCGAGAATGTCGCTACGCCCGACGAGATCGAGATAGGCCTCGTTGGTCATGCGGAAGCGGTGTTCCGGTCCCTCCAGCACGGCGACGAAACCGGGCGCCTGCTCGAACAGTTCTGTCATCCGGCGCGATTCTTCCTGCAGGTCGCGGTTGCGCGCTTCCACGGCGTCGGCGCGGCGAACTACGCCCATTTCATCACGCAGCCGCCGCAGGTTGTGCAACTCAGTAACGTCGACGGTGTGCTGGAGGATGTATTTCACCTTGCCGTTGTCACCCAGCAGCGGCGTGTGCGTCGCACTCCAGAAGCGCACGTCGAGACCGCCGTCGGGACGGGCAATATCATAGCGAATGAGCGCGATTTCATCGACTTCGCCAGTATCCAGAACGCGCCGCAGCGACCTGTTCAATTGCCGGAAACTCTCGGTGTCAGGATCGCTCGGGAAGGCGTCGAACATCTTGCGCCCGATGATGTCCTCGCGCTGGCGCATGGTGACGCGCAGATACGCCTCGTTCATCCAGACGAGGTGGAGTTCCGTATCCATGATGACATAGGGGTTGGGCGACAGGCCCAACAATGCCTCGAAATCAATAGGCAACGATTATGCTCACGCTGATTTTTCCACCTCGCTCCGGTATCATCAGCGCTCTGCAGACAACCAAGTTCCCGCGACTTTCAACAAGTCGCGAGTGTGACAAATCAATCACATGATTTTTCGGACCCACTTCCATAGCGCGTCGACTTCCTGCGCGGCCTTGCCGCTTGCGTCGATCTCGCTGGCGACTTCGCCTTTGGAGGACGAATGGTGAAAGTCTGCGCGCTCGCCGAAGGTGACGGGGCATGCCTGCAACCCCAGCTTTTCCGCCGCCTCCTGCGCCCCTGCGACCATCTTCGTCGCGCGGGCCGGCACACCGTTGAATACGACGAAGGCTGGCTTGCCGGTGAATGTCACCATGTCGGCAATGCCTTCCAGCGCATGGAGGTCGAACGCGCGCGGGCGCGTGGGAATGAGGACGAGGTCGGCCGCTTTCACCGCTTCGCGCATCGCGGCCTCTGCATGGGGCGGGGTGTCGATCACCACCAGGTCCAGCCCTTCGCGCCCGGCATTCTCGATAGTGCGGGCAAGCCGTGCGGGCGGACTGGTGACGACGGCGGGCAGGAAATCGCCGCGCCAGTCTCCCCAGGCGGCGGCCGTGGCCTGCGGATCGGTATCGATCACGCACGACGGCATCTTCTTCTGCACCGCGATGGTCGCCAGGTGCAGGGCGAGCGTGGTCTTGCCCGAGCCGCCTTTCTGGCTGACGACAGCGATGACCTTGGGAGGGGTTTCTGGCACGAAAAGAGCGCTCCTGTTTACTGAACCGGCACTCCTCTCCTCCGCTGCGATTATGTCAGGAGTTGGTTTGGGCGTCCATCACTTGATTGCTGCATTGCACCATTTTCCGGGCTCCATCCCGTCGAGGCTCCAATCGCCGATCGACCAGCGCACAAGGCGCAGGGTGGGATGGCCCACGGCGGCTGTCATGCGGCGCACCTGGCGGTTGCGGCCTTCGCTGATAGTCAGGCGCAGCCAGGTATCGGCCACGGTCTTGCGGAACCGTACCGGCGGATCGCGCGGCCACAGGTGCGGGTCTGCAATCACCTCTGCGAGGGCAGGGCGGGTGAGGCCGTCCTTGAGTTCAACGCCGTTGCGCAGTTTCGTGAGGGAGACCTCGTCCGGTTCGCCTTCGACCTGGACGAGATAGGTCTTGGGAAGCTTGAACTTCGGATCGGCAATGCGTGCCTGCAATTTTCCGTCGTCGGTGAGCAGGAGCAGGCCCTCGCTGTCGCGGTCCAAGCGCCCGGCGGGATAGACGCCTGGCACGTCGATGAAGTCCGACAATGTGGCACGCGAAGTCGGGCTGCCGCGGTCGGTGAATTGCGACAGCACGTTCATCGGCTTGTTGAAGAGAATGAGGCGCGGCATGGTCGCCTATTCGCTGCTGATTTTCTCCGCATCGGCGCGAAGCTGTTCCATCAAACTCGGCATTTCAGCAAGGTATTCCTGCATGTAGGCTTGGTTTGCTTGGGCAAAGGCAGGATGGCCGTTCACCTCCGACATGCCTAAAAGGAAGCCGTGGCCTTCCGGCGTCATGATGAAGCTGTGCAAGCCCCGCAGTTCTTCTGCGGTGAACTGGTCAGCATAGGCGATCACCATGCTTTCCATGATTGGATCTATGTGATCGGCCAGCACTTTCATGGCTGTCTCGCGAACGCGGGCCACATGGCGGTCGAATACGACTGCCATCTGCGGATTGTCTCCGACATTGGGCAAAGACGCGCGCATCTGAGTAAGTAACTGATTGATCACTTCATCGAACATGCCCATCCGCGTTTCGGGCGGATAGCCATTGTCGATAATCTCGCGCGCCAGCTGTAATTCGACGGAACTTGCCTCTGCCGGAGTCGCGTCCTGTGCTTGCACGACTGAGGGCACACCGAGGGACATTGCCACAGCGGCAATTGCAGAGACGAATTTCATGGCAAACCCTTCGGTGAACGGCGACTTTACTGATCGAGGAATGAGCGCATCTTGCGGCTGCGGCTCGGGTGCTTGAGCTTGCGCAGCGCCTTCGCCTCGATCTGGCGGATACGTTCGCGGGTAACCGAGAACTGCTGCCCGACTTCCTCTAGCGTGTGATCGGTGTTCATGCCGATGCCGAAGCGCATGCGCAATACGCGCTCCTCACGCGGTGTGAGCGACGCCAGCACGCGGGTGACGGTTTCCTTGAGGTTCGCCTGGATCGCCGCATCCACCGGAATGATGGCGTTCTTGTCCTCGATGAAATCGCCCAGGTGCGAATCCTCCTCGTCGCCGATGGGCGTCTCGAGGCTGATCGGCTCCTTAGCGATCTTCATCACCTTGCGCACCTTTTCCAGCGGCATGGAAAGGCGTTCGGCCATTTCCTCCGGCGTCGGTTCGCGGCCCTGCTCGTGCAGGAACTGGCGACTGGTGCGCACCAGCTTGTTGATCGTCTCGATCATGTGGACCGGGATGCGGATCGTGCGCGCCTGGTCCGCGATGGAGCGGGTGATCGCCTGCCGGATCCACCACGTGGCGTAAGTGCTGAACTTGTAGCCGCGGCGGTATTCGAACTTGTCGACCGCCTTCATCAGGCCGATGTTGCCTTCCTGGATCAGATCTAGGAATTGCAGGCCGCGGTTGGTGTATTTCTTGGCGATGGAGATCACCAGACGCAGGTTCGCCTCGACCATTTCCTTCTTGGCAATACGCGCCTCGCGTTCGCCCTTCTGCACCATGTTCACGATGCGGCGGAACTCGTCGAGGCTCATGCCCGTCTGGCTGGCGATGTCGGCGATTTCCGCGCGGATACGCTCAACCGCTTCGGCTTCCTTCTCGGCGAAGGCGGCCCATTTCTTGTCCTTCTTCGACTTGTCGGCCAGCCAGTTCTCGTCCAGCTCGTTGCCGACGTAGCTGTTGAGGAAGTCGATACGCTTCACCTTGTGCCGTTCGGCAAGGCGCAGCATCTGGCCGCCGAGCGCGGTCAGACGACGGTTGAAGGCGTAGAGGTTGTCGACCAGGTATTCGATCTTCGTGGCGTGGAACTGCACGGACTCGACTTCGGCGGTCAGCTCCTCACGCAGGGATTCGTACTTGTTTTCCTTGGCCTTGGGGAATTCCTCCCCGCGACCCAGCACCTCGACCCGCTCCGCCTGGAGCTTCTCGAACTTCTTGAACAGGTCGGTGATGCGGGCGAACCGCTCCAGTGCGTCGGGCTTCAGCGCGGCTTCCATCTGGGCGAGGGACATGGTGTTGTCCTCCTCGTCCTCTTCCTCGCGCTTGCGGGAGGAGCCTTCGCCGTCCTCGTCGTCGCCGTCCGCATCTTCCTCGTCGTCCATATCGTCATCATCGTCACGGATGGAGGGGCCGGCGGTTTCCTCGGAGATTTCTCCGTCGTTATCGTCCTCGCCCTGCTCCATCTTGTCGACGGGCGGTTCCTTCGAAAGCATGGCGTCGAGATCGAGGATCTCGCGCAGCTGCATTTCCTCGGAATTGAGCGCTTCGGACCACGTGATGATGGCGTGGAACGTGATCGGGCTTTCGCACAGGCCCATAATCATGGTGTCGCGGCCTGCCTCGATACGCTTGGCGATGGCGATCTCGCCCTCGCGGCTGAGCAGTTCCACCGCGCCCATTTCGCGCAGGTACATGCGAACGGGATCGTCCGTGCGGCCTTCGCCGGCGGTGGACTTCTTCTTTTCCGGAACGTTCTGCTTGTTGTTGTCGGAGGCCTGCGATTCAGAACCGGTCGGCGCGATTTCCTCAGGGCCGTCGTCGTCCTCGTCCTCGGCTTCCTCGGCATTCTCGACGATCTGCACGCCCATGTCCGAAAGGGCGGACTGGATATCCTCGATCTGGTCGGAGCTCATCTCGCCCGAAGGCAGCGCCTCGTTCAGCTCATCATAGGTGATGTAGCCCTTGCGCTTCGCCTTCGCGATCATCTTCTTGATCGATGCCTCGTTGAGGTCGATCAGCGGAGCATCGTCGTTCTGCTTGTTCTTGGCCTTGGACGCCATAGGGGTTGTCAATCCGTTTCCTGTTCGGCCGCCGTAGTTTCGCTGGCGGCTACATCGTCTTTGTCCAGCGCCTCCGAAGCGGCGCGTTTTCTTGCCATTTGCCCGAGTCGCGAATCGATTTCCAGCTTTCGTTTGCGCAAGCGTTGCTGCTCCGCAAACGCGCCTTCGGGGTCTGTATCGAAGCGACGCGTGGCCTCTGCAATAGCCGCTTCGAGTGCGGGCCTTTCGACCAGCAGGGCAACGGCTTCGGCCAGATCCTCTCGCGCCTCGTCCGGATCGTGGCCTTCCATCAGGAAGGAAAATCTGGTGTTATCCGGTGCAGGCGGCAGGTTGTCTTGGCCAGATATGGGCGAATTTGCGCTCGCTTCAAGCTCTTGGGCGTGATCGAGAAGAAAATTCACAGCATGCGCCAATTTCGCATCACCCCTGGACAGACCCAGCAGGGCATCGGCGTGGCGATGGATCTCACCCGGATGCCGCGCCAGCCCGTTAAGGACGGCGGCGGTGAGCATGTCGCGAAAGGCTCCGGTCGTGGCCTTGCGCAGGCGCTGCGCGACGTCGGGCGGGGTGCGCTGGGGCGCGTTGCGATCGAACGGACGATTGCCTCGGAAGCCGCTCTTTTGGAAATCGCCCCGTTTCTGGAACTCTCGAGGCGGATAGGCAAAAGCACCGTATCGCTCCAGCAGTTCGCGGCGGTAGAGCGAGCGGATATCGGGGTGCTGGATGGCCTCTGTATGCTCGATCAGGCGCGCTTTTAGCCCGGCCTTGTCCTCGGGAGAGGCGAGGGGGGACGCGTCGCGCTCATGCTCCCAGACGAGGTCCAGCAGCGACTTCGGCTCCTCCAGCACTTTGTCCATGCCCTTGCGCCCGTCGCGCTTGATGAGGTCATCCGGGTCGAGGCCGGTCGGAAGCTGGACGACGCGTAGTGAGTGGCCGGGGCGTAGGAGGGGCAGGGCGCGTTCGGCAGCACGCATGGCGGCGCGGGTGCCCGCCTTGTCACCGTCGAAACACAGCACCGGCTTGTCCGCCATGCGCCAGAGCAGTTCGATCTGTTGTTCGGTGAGCGCCGTGCCCATCGGGGCGACGGCATCCTCGATCCCGGCAGCAGCGAGCGCGATCACGTCCATGTAGCCCTCGGCCACGATCACGCGCTCGGTCTTGCGTGAGGCGGCAGCGGCGCGGTGCAGGTTGTAGAGCGTGCGGCCCTTGTCGAACAAAGGCGTGTCCGGGCTGTTGAGATACTTCGCAACGCCTTCACGATCAGCCAAGATACGTCCACCGAACGCGATTACCCGTTCGCGCGCATCCTGGATGGGCAGCATCACGCGGCCCCGGAAGCGCGAGTAGGGCACCTTGTCCTCGACCTCGATCAGCAGCCCTGCCTCGATCAGCAGCCGCTCGTCGAACTTTTCCAGTGCCTTCTTGATCGCCTGCTTGTCGTCCGGCGCCCAGCCAAAGCCGAAGCGGCGGATCGTGTGTTCGTTCAGCCCCCGCCGTTCGAGATAGGCGCGCGCCTGTTGCCCGGCGGGCGATGCGAGTTGCGCCACAAACCAGTCCTGCGCCGCGGCCATCACGTCGTGCAGGGTTGCACGCTGTTCCGCCCGCTGCGCCGCGCGCGGATCGGGGGCGGGAACTTCCATACCGGCTTCGGAAGCGAGTTCCTTCACGGCATCCATGAACGGGAGGCCGTGCTGCTCCATCATCCAGTCGATCGCGCCGCCGTGCTGCTGGCAGCCGAAGCAGTGGTAGAAACCCTTCTGATCGTTGACGTAGAAGCTGGGCGTGTTCTCCGAATGGAACGGGCAGCAGGCTTTCCACTCCCGTCCGGCGCGCTGGAGCTTCACCGTCCGCTGGATAAGCGTGGACAGCGTGATCCTGCTTTTGAGTTCATCCAGCCATTGGGGAGAGAGCGCCATGGCCGCATCCTAACCGCGCAGGCGATTCGCCGCGAGAGGGGGCTGGGGATAGTTCCCTAGCTGAGCGATTCCTTCACCCAGCCGCTGGCCCGGCCCATGTCGAGCTGCGTGCCGTGGCGGGCCTTCAGTTCGCCCATCACCTTGCCCATGTCTTTCATGCCCTCGGCGCCCGTGTCCGCCTTGATCTGCTCGATCGCGGCTTTGGTTTCGGCTTCGCTCATCTGCTGCGGCAGGAATTCCTCGATCACGGCCAGCTCGCCCTTTTCCTGCTCGGCGAGTTCGGTGCGGCCGCCGTCCTCGTACATCTGGATCGATTCGCGGCGCTGCTTGGCCATCTTCTGCAAAACGTCGATCACCAGCGCATCGTCGTCGGCAACGTCGTCCTTGGTGCGCTGCTCGATATCGCGGTCCTTGATCTTGGCGGAGATCAGGCGCAGCGCGGCGGTGCGTTCCTTGTCCTTCGCCTTCATGGCGGTGACGGTTTCGGCCTTGATGGTGTCGCGGATCATGGTGCTCTCGTGTGCAAAAGATTGAAGTTTCGAGGCCCCATGTAGGGCCGGGAAAAATAAAGCCAAGCCTCGCGCTTGACGGGGGGCGGACTGGCCTATAGCGGCTGGGACTTAGCACACATTGTCGGTCCACTGATTCAACGGGAGCCACCCATGGCCTTTCTCGCCTCTTCGTCTGCGCCCAAGGGAGCAACGGGTGTTCTTGTTCTTGCCGACGGCACCATTGTGTGGGGCAAGGGCTTCGGCGCCACCGGCAGCGCGGTAGGCGAGGTCTGCTTCAACACCGCGATGACGGGCTACCAGGAAGTGATGACGGACCCGAGCTACGCGGCCCAGATCGTCACCTTCACCTTCCCCCACATCGGCAACGTCGGCACGAACGAGGAAGACTTCGAAAGCCGTGTCGAGGGCGCGGTGGGTTGCATCGTTCGCGAGGAAGTGACGCGCCAGTCCAATTTCCGCTCCGAAGCGGAATTCGTCGAATGGATGGCGAAGATGGGCAAGATTGGTCTTGCCGGCGTCGATACCCGCGCGCTGACCCGCCGCATCCGCCTGTCAGGCGCGCCCAACGCGGTGATCGCCCACGATCCCAAGTGCAATTTCGATCTCGACGCGCTGCTGCAACGCGCGCAGGAATGGCCCGGGCTGGAAGGCATGGACCTTGCCCAGCGCGTCAGCCGCGAGCACCAGGAGGACTGGGAAGGCGGCTACTGGCGGCTGGGCCACGGCTACGGCACGGCGGAGCGCGAGGGAAAACCCCACGTCGTCGCCATCGACTACGGCAGCAAGGACAACATCTTCCGCAACCTCGTGAAGGCGGGCGCGCGGGTCACGGTGGTTCCGGCGAAAACCTCGCTGGAGGATATCCTGGCACTGAAGCCCGACGGCGTGTTCCTTTCCAACGGCCCCGGCGACCCGGCGGCGACGGGCGAATATGCGGTGCCGGTGATCAAGGCGCTGCTGGAGGCGGACATGCCGCTGTTCGGCATCTGCCTCGGCCACCAGATGCTGGCGCTGGCAGCGGGCGCGAAGACGGTGAAGATGCACCAGGGCCACCGCGGCGCGAACCACCCGGTTCAGCGCGTGGGTGAAAGCTGGGGCGAAACCCGCGACCTCGTGGAAATCACCTCGATGAACCACGGCTTCGCAGTCGACGGCGACACCCTGCCCGCAGGCGTGGAGCAGACGCACGTCTCGCTGTTCGACGGCTCCAACTGCGGCATCGCGATCAGCGGCAAGCGGGCCTTCGGGGTGCAATACCACCCGGAAGCCTCGCCGGGACCGCAGGACAGCTTCTACCTGTTCGAAAAGTTCGTGGGGATGTTGGGGTGAGGACAGAACTCATCCCAGCCGATAAGGCCGTTCTGTCTTCATTGCGGGAAGGTGGAGACCATCCAGCAATCCCTAGAGAGATCAGAATCTGGATTTATGGCTCTCAAGACGACCTAAACAAAGTTGCAGACCGATTGGCTGATAACTGGGACGACACCATTCCCGAGAGGGATGGGGAGGAATGGTCCATTCTCGCGTCCAGAACTCAACCGACATCGGATGAAGCCATCATCGCGATGACGAACGAAATTGAAGCAGCACTGGAAGGCACAGCTGCCGACTACGATGGCTGGGAAACATCAATAGAGAAGCCGCAATAATGCCCAAACGCACTGACATCTCCTCCATCCTCGTCATTGGCGCCGGTCCGATCATCATCGGGCAGGCCTGCGAGTTCGACTATTCCGGCACCCAGGCGATCAAGGCGCTTAAGGAAGACGGCTACCGCGTCATCCTGGTCAATTCCAACCCGGCCACCATCATGACCGACCCGGAATTTGCCGACGCGACCTATGTCGAGCCGATCACGCCGGAAATCGTCGCCAAGATCATCGCCAAGGAAAAGCCCGATGCGGTGCTGCCGACGATGGGCGGGCAGACGGCGCTAAACTGCGCGCTGAAGCTGGAGGAGATGGGCGTCCTCAAGGAACACGGCGTGGAGATGATCGGGGCGAAGGCCGATGCCATCGACAAGGCCGAGAACCGCCAGCGCTTCCGCGAGGCGATGGACAAGATCGGCCTTGAAAGCGCGCGCAGCGGCGTGGCGCACACCATTGCCGAGGCTTACGAGGTGCTTGAGCGCACCGGCCTGCCGTCCATCATCCGTCCCAGCTTCACGCTGGGCGGCACCGGCGGCGGCGTGGCCTACAACAAGGCCGAGTTCGAGCGGATCGTGAAGAACGGCCTCGACGCCAGCCCCACGACAGAGGTGCTGATCGAGGAAAGCCTGCTCGGCTGGAAAGAATACGAAATGGAAGTCGTGCGCGACAAGCACGACAACGCCATCATCATCTGCGCCATCGAGAACGTCGATCCGATGGGCGTTCACACCGGCGACTCCATCACCGTCGCCCCAGCGCTGACGCTGACGGACAAGGAATACCAGATCATGCGCACCGCCAGCATCGAGGTGCTGCGCGAGATCGGCGTGGAGACGGGCGGCTCCAACGTGCAGTTCGCGGTCAATCCCGCAGACGGCCGCCTGATCGTGATCGAGATGAACCCGCGCGTCTCGCGCTCCTCTGCGCTCGCATCCAAGGCTACCGGCTTCCCCATCGCGCGCGTCGCGGCGAAGCTGGCCGTGGGCTACACGCTGGACGAGGTGACGAACGAGATCACCGGCGCAACGCCCGCAAGCTTCGAGCCGACCATCGACTACGTCGTCACCAAGATCCCGCGCTTCACCTTCGAGAAATTCAAGGGCGCGGACAACCATCTCTCGACTGCCATGAAATCGGTAGGCGAGGTCATGGCCATCGGCCGCAACTTCAAGGAATCGATGCAGAAGGCGCTGCGCGGCCTCGAGACCGGACTCGACGGCTTCAACCGCATGCCGGAGCTGGAAGGCAAGAGCCACGATTTCATCACCGCCGCGCTCAGCCAGGCAACACCGGATCGCATTCTCAACATCGCGCAGGCTTTCCGCGAAGGCTTCACCGTGGAGGAAGTGCAGGCGATCACTTTCTACGATCCGTGGTTCCTTCGCCATATCGAGGAGATCATCTACGAAGAGAAGATGATCGGGGCCGAGGGCCTGCCGAACACGGCAGACGAACTGCGCCGACTGAAAGCCATGGGCTTTTCCGACAAGCGGCTGGCCACGCTCGCTGTCCGCTCCGTGGGCGTGGCAGGCGGTCTCGGCGAGACGCAGGCCAAGCGTTCGGGCCTGCTGCACGATGCCCTGCGCGCCATGGCGGGTGCCACCAGCGAGGACGAGGTGCGCAAGCTGCGCCAGAAGCTGGGCGTGCTGCCGGTGTTCAAGCGCATCGACAGCTGCGCCGCCGAGTTCGAGGCGATCACGCCCTACATGTATTCGACCTACGAGGCTCCATCGTTCGGCGAGCCCGAGAACGAGGCCTGGCCGAGCGACCGCGAGAAGGTGGTGATTTTGGGCGGCGGTCCGAACCGCATCGGGCAGGGCATCGAGTTCGACTACTGCTGCGTCCACGCCTGTTTCGCGCTTTCCGAGGCGGGCTACGAGACCATCATGGTCAACTGCAACCCGGAAACGGTGTCCACCGACTACGACACCTCCGACCGTCTCTATTTCGAGCCGCTGACGGCAGAGGACGTGCTGGAAATCCTGCGCGTCGAGCATAGCAAGGGCAAGCTGAAAGGCGTGATCGTGCAGTTCGGCGGGCAGACCCCGCTGAAGCTGGCCGGACCGCTGGAGCAGGCGGGTATACCCATTCTCGGAACGAGTCCGGATGCCATCGACCTTGCCGAAGACCGCGAACGCTTCGCCAAGCTGGTCAACAAGCTGAAGCTGAAGCAGCCCGAAAACGGCATCGCCTATTCGGAGCAGGAGGCGCTCGCCGTGGCGCACCGCATCGGATACCCCGTGCTGCTGCGCCCCAGCTACGTGCTGGGCGGTCGCGCGATGGAGATCGTCGATTCCGACGCGCAGCTCATCAATTACATCAACACTGCCGTGGAAGTGTCGGGCGACAGCCCCGTACTGGTGGACCAGTACCTGCGCGATGCCATCGAATGCGATGTCGACGCGCTGTGCGACGGCACCGACGTGGTGATCGCAGGCGTCATGCAGCACATCGAGGAAGCCGGCGTGCACTCGGGCGATAGCGCCTGCTCGCTGCCGCCCTACAGCCTGCCGCAGGACATCATCGACGAGATGGAGCGCCAGGCCGACGCGCTCGCCCGCGCGCTGAAGGTTCGCGGCCTCATGAACGTGCAGTTCGCGGTGAAGGACGGCGAGGTCTACCTTATCGAGGTGAACCCGCGCGCCAGCCGCACGGTGCCCTTCGTCGCCAAGGCCAGCGGCTCCCAGATCGCCAAGATTGCCGCGCGCGTGATGGCGGGCGAGATGCTGGCGGACTTGCCGAAGATCAAGCGTGACCTCGACTACGTGGCCGTGAAGGAAGCCGTGTTCCCCTTCGCCCGCTTCCCCGGTTCGGACCCCGTGCTGACCCCGGAGATGAAGAGCACCGGCGAAGTGATGGGCATCGACCGCGATTTCGCCACCGCCTACGCCAAGGCGCAGATTGCCGAAGGCAGCAAGTTGCCCAAGGCGGGCACCCTGTTCGTTTCCGTGAAGGATAGCGACAAGGCCGCCATCGTCGGCCCGGTGAAGCAACTGGTGGATTTTGGCTTCGACGTGATCGCGACAGGCGGCACGGCGGACTACCTGAAGGAGCAGGGTCTTCCAGTGGAGCAGGTGAACAAGGTGGCGCAGGGCCGCCCGCACATCGTCGACAAGATCAGCGATGGCGAAGTGGCACTGGTGTTCAACACCACCGAAGGTTGGCAGAGCCACAAGGACAGTCAGTCCATCCGCGCATCGGCGCTGGAAATGAAGGTTCCCTACTACACCACCGCCGCTGCTTCGGCGGCCGCCGCCAACGCCATCGTATCCGTAAATGCAGACGAACTTGAAGTGCGTTCGCTGCAGGACTATTATGGGTAGCGACTAGACACTCATTTCTCCCCCATTCCGGCCTTTGCAGCCGCCCGGTAGGGCGGGGCGGGGCCGTTTTGACGGGAGCGGCCAAACGGCAAGACCAGAAAGCAGGGAATAGAATGCAGAAAGTGCCGATGCTGGCGGAAGGCTACGAAAAGCTGACCGCGGACCTGAAGGCATTGCGTGAGGAACGCCCCAAGATCGTCGATGCGATTGAGGAAGCGCGCGCGCATGGCGACCTTTCGGAAAACGCCGAATACCACGCCGCCAAGGAGCGGCAGGGCCAGGTGGAGGCCCAGATTGCCGAGTTGGAAGACAAGACCAGCCGCGCGCAGATCATCGATCCCGCCACGCTTTCGGGCGACAAGGTGGTGTTCGGTGCCACCGTCACCTTGCTGGACGAGGACGACAAGCCGGTGACCTACCAGATCGTGGGCCAGGCGGAGAGCGACGCCAAGCGCGGCCGCGTCTCCTACGAAAGCCCGCTCGCGCGCGCCCTGATCGGCAAAAGCGTGGGCGACGAGGTAGAAGTGACCGTGCCGAGCGGTGAGAAGTTCTACCTGATCGACAAGATCGAGTTCAAATAGGCTGCAACATAGCGCTGGATACGAAAAGCCCCGCATGATGCGGGGCTTTTTTGTATTCCGGCAATAGCGCGATCACTTGCCGGGCAGGTCCGGCTCCAGCAGCTTGTGCAGGTGGACGATCACGTACTTCATCTCGGCATCGTCCACGGTGCGCTGCGCCCAGCCGCGCCAGGCTTCCTCAGCGGTGGAATAGTCCGGGAAAAAGCCGACCACGTGGATATCCTTGAGGTCCTGGAATTCCGCGCCGCGCGGATCGACCACGCGGCCGCCGATGACCATGTGGAGAAGCTGCTGTTCGTGCTCTTCGGACATGCAAGGGGCCTTTCGGTAACGAGTGAAATGAAAAGTCCCCTCGGCTCTAGGCGATCAGCACCAGAGCGCAAGGGGACTTGTAACCCTTAAAGCTTGTGAACGTAGCTATCAGTGTCGGCGGAAGGCGCGAGCGATGCGCTTGCCCGTTTCGCGTCCTGCAATCCGCGCGGCATCGCCGGCACGGTCTGCCTGATAGTTGGCGTTACGACGGATTGAACGAGCGCGGTCGCCGATGGCGTCACCCATGTCTTCCGCGCGGCGTGCGCCCGAACGGCCCACGTCCTTCGCATCGTCCAGCAGTTCGCTGGCGAAGGCGGAGGCGATTTCGGCTCCGATGGCAGCGAGGCCAACGGCCTTGGTCCCACCACGAACGGCTGCGCGGCGCGGGCCCTTGAACATGCCCGCGACGAGGATGCCCAGAGCAAGACCACCGGCGGTGGCGGCAATCGGGTGTTCCTTCACGAAGCTGGTGAAAGCGTCACCCGCTTCGGATGCCTTGTCGGCAACCTTACGCGTGGTGGACTGTTCACGCTTGGCCTCTTCGCGCGCTTGTGCGGCAGCGATGCGGGCCTTGATTTCGGCACGTTTCGGATCGTTCATCGGGATGTCTCCGGGTAGTTGTTTGGTTCAATCAAATAATGAACGGGCATCTTCGGCCAATTGTTCCGCCTTATCAGCCGCCTGTTCCATCAAACCCTTCTCGTGAAAGAGGTTGTAGACGGCATCGGCCAAGCGGTCGCGAAAGATCCATCCTGCGAAGGCAGCGACGGCCACGGCAATTCCCGTGCCGACCTGAAGGCGGTGTTCGCTGGCGTAGTCTGCGGTGCTTTCAGCAATGTCTGCCGCGCCGTCCTTTGCGCGTCCTGCAATCCGGCCGCCGAGGCCCTTCTGCGCCATGTCGCCTTTCACGAAACCGAAATCGGCCTTTACCAGGCGCTTGGCGGCATTACGCAAAGCGCGATCCTGCTGAAGCTGGTGTTCGAGGTCAGCCATTATCTGCCTGCTCCTCTTTGTCTTTCATCGCACCCATCATCGAATTCCATGCCTGGCCAGCCTTTCGTACCAACAGGTAAGCGATAAGGAGGATGCCTAGGACGACCACGGCGGTCGCACCCCAGGCCGTGATGAGGGGCGTCAGCGCGATGATAAGGCCCACCGTCAGGCCAATCAGTGCAAGTACGGCGAGAAAAGCCGCGACTGCGCCGAATGCGATGGTCTTCTTCAGCCTGTCGGCAACGAAGCCGGCGCGGGTCTTCTGGTAGGACAGTTCTGCATCAAGGTAGATGCGGGCATCCTCGACCAGAGCTTCCAGATCGTCTGCAAGCGAGCGCGTACCCGCAGCATTATCTTCGGCCAAAGCCGGGTCATCCTGCGGGTACGGTGCGCCCGGCGTAGTCTCGCTGGCGTGCAGCGGGTCTACGCCGCTGTATTCATTCGTGGCTTGCACCGCGACTTAGCGGAACAGGCGCGCGAAGAGGAAGCCGACCAGCGCGGCGAGGCCGACCGCGGCAGCGGGGCTCTTGCGGATCGCTTCGCGCGATTCCTCGGCCAGTTCGTCCAGGCTCTTCTCATCCAGCTTGCGAGCATTATCCTGCAGCGACTTCGATGCATTGCGGGCATAATCGCCGTATTTCGGACCCAGCTTCTCGTCGAGCGAGGCGGCGTTTTCGTCGATCACGCGCGAAAGGCCGGTCATGGCTTCGCTGGCCTTGTGCTTGCCTTCATTTGCAAGGCTGCCAGCAGTGGACTTGGCTTCCGTCGACCAGTCCTTGCTGCCCGACTTCGCCTTCTCGCGGTAGGCACCGACGCGCGCCTTGGCTTCGTCGCCAAGAGCAGCGGCACCGGCCTTCGCTTCATCAAGCGCAGCGTTGAAGCGCGACTTGGCTTCGGCAGTGTTGGGGGAGGTGGTTTTGGAAGTGGTCGCTACCGTTTCGGGTTCTGCGGCAGGAGCCTTCGTCGTGGTTGCGGGTTTCTTGGCTGCCATTGTCGTTTCCCTTCCTGAGATCACTCGTTTGGTGTCCCTCGATGTATTATGGGGCTAAGACACCCCGGTTCAATAGTTCAACGCGTGTTGCAGTGCAAAGTTCCGGGCGATAGGAGGCGTGCGACCACGACCTTAGGAGCCCGTTTCCATGACCGCTATCATCGATATTCACGCCCGCGAAATTCTCGATTCCAGGGGCAATCCCACGGTGGAAGTGGATATCCTGCTGGAAGACGGCAGCTTCGGCCGCGCCGCCGTTCCCTCGGGTGCCTCAACCGGCGCGCACGAAGCGGTGGAGTTGCGCGATGGGGACAAGGATCGCTACTTCGGCAAGGGCGTTAAAAAGGCCGTGCAGGCGGTGAACGGCCCGATTTCCGAGCTCCTCGTCCTGGGCCCCGATGCGGAGAACCAGCGCGATATCGACATGGCCCTGATCGACCTCGACGGCACGGCCAACAAGGGCAAGCTGGGCGCGAACGCCATCCTGGGTGTCAGCATGGCCGTGGCCAAGGCGGCGGCGAACGCGCGCGGGCTTCCGCTGTGGGCCTACGTCGGCGGCGTTTCCTCCCACCTGCTGCCGGTGCCGATGATGAACATCGTGAACGGCGGCGAGCATGCCGACAACCCGATCGACGTGCAGGAATTCATGGTGATGCCGGTGGGCGCAGACTCGATTGCCGAGGCCGTGCGCTGGGGCAGCCAGATCTTCCATACCCTGAAGAAGGGCCTTTCCGAAAAGGGTCTGGCGACATCGGTGGGCGACGAGGGCGGCTTTGCGCCCAACCTTGCCAGCACCCGCGACGCGCTGGACTTCATCATGACCAGCATCGAGAAAGCGGGCTTCACGCCGGGTGACGACGTGGTGCTGGCGCTGGACTGCGCCTCCACCGAGTTCTTCCGCGACGGCAAGTACGAGATTTCGGGCGAAAAGCTCTCGCTGACGGGTGACGAAATGGCCGCCTATCTCGCCAAACTGTGCGAGGACTATCCGATCAAGTCGATCGAGGACGGCATGGCCGAAGACGATTTCGACGGCTGGAAAGCGCTGACCCAGATGATCGGCGACAAGGTGCAGCTGGTGGGTGACGACCTGTTCGTAACCAATCCGGAGCGCCTGAAGATGGGCATCGAGCAGGGCATGGCCAACTCGCTGCTGGTAAAGGTCAACCAGATCGGCACGCTCACCGAAACTCTGACTGCCGTGGACATGGCGCACCGCGCAGGCTTCACCTCGGTGATGAGCCACCGCTCGGGCGAGACCGAGGACGCCACGATCGCCGATCTCGCGGTTGCTACCAACTGCGGCCAGATCAAGACCGGCTCGCTCGCCCGTTCCGACAGGCTGGCGAAATACAACCAGCTCATCCGCATCGAGGAAGAACTGGGCGACAGCGCGAAATACGCCGGGCGCGGCTGCTTCGCTAAATTAGGGTAGGGCGCTTGAAGGCTGCACCTTCGCTACGCGCGGGGTGCAGCCTTGATGGACCTAGCCGTCGCTGTTCTTCGGGTGGAGCCAGTACTGCCACACGCCCCAGGCGTTAATCAGCAACAGGACGAAGTTCATCGCCGCGATCGGCATCGATCCGCCGGTCAGTCCTGAGACGATCCACGTAATCGAGACGACGCAGAACAACACGAAGCCCCAGGCCGTTGCGCGCCTGCCGAGGTCGAAAGCAATGAGTGATGCCGCGATCATCGTGCCGACGGCGGCGATCCATTCGAGTGGTCCATCCATGCGCGATTGAGCGCGCAAACCGCGATCCGGTTCCGTATGGACTGCACGAGACCAGTTCATGGCGCCTCCCGGCACCGCTCTGTCCGAGATCGGACCCTTGCCGTCCTGCTAATCGTCACACCGCAGTGTGATCGATCTTCGCTCCTACAAGGCGTTAGTCAATCGGAAAACCTGATCGTCGGAAAGGCCAATGCGGGCGAATTCCAGCAGCGATTCCAGTTGGTCGAGGTTGCGGGCACTCGCGATGGGGGCGGGAATGCCGGGCTGGCGGACGAGCCATGCAAGGGCGATGGCTGGAAGGCTGGCGCCGGTATCGGCGGAAATCTCGTCCATCACGGCGAGTACCGGAGGACCGCTTTCCGCGTAGTCCCTGACCCGGTGGGTGCGATTGCCTTGTTCGAAGTCCTCTGGCTTGCGGTACTTGCCGGTGAGGTAGCCCGCAGCAAGCCCGAAGAAGGGCAGCATCGCGATACCGCGCGAGGTGCACATCGCCTGCAGGTCCGGGCCGTAGGAATCCCGCGCCACCAGGTTGTATTCGTTCTGCAAGGCGGAGAAGGCCACCTTGCCCGCGGCGTCGGCATGGTCGAGAGCCTTGCCAAGCCGGTCGGCGTTGAAATTGGACGCGCCGAGCGCCCGCACCTTGCCGGTGTCGACCGCGCCATTGAAAGCATCGACGATCTCGCCGATCTCCAGCTCTTCGTAATCGCGGTGCGCGTAGTACAGGTCGACATAATCGGTCTGAAGCCTATCCAGCGAAGCATCGAGGTGGGCCAGCACTTCCTCTGGTTTGTAGAGGTCCGGATCGCCCATGGAACCGGGATTGCTTGGCTTTTTCTTGCTCAACATGCCGGTTTTCGTGTGGATGCGCATGTCGTCGCGCACGCCGCGAGAGGCCAGCCACTTGCCGAGGTAGGCTTCGGATTCGCCGCCCTCGTGTCCGTCGATCCAAGCCGAGTAGACGTCGGCAGTGTCGATCATCCGCCCACCGGCCTCGTAGAAGGCATCGAGCACGGCGAAACCTTCGTCGCCATCGGCAGTCCAACCGAACACGTTGCCGCCAAGTACCAGCGGCAGTCCGGCGATAAAGCCATGCGAAGTCATGCGAACTCCTCACGCAGTTCCAGTAGGCGGATCGCGGCCTGAGCCGCCTCGCCGCCCTTGTTCTTCTGCGCCGGGTCTGCGCGGACGAGGGCCTGCTCCTCGTTCTCGGTCGTCAGGATGCCGTTGCCGATAGCGATACCGTCCATCGTCAGCGCCATCAGCGCGCGGGCGCTTTCCCCGGCGACGATCTCGAAGTGATAGGTCTCCCCGCGGATCACCACGCCAATTGCGACGAAGCCATCGTACTGTCCACTCTCGGCAGCCATCGCGACGGCGCCGGGCACTTCCAGAGCGCCGGGCACGGTAAGGACGTCTGCATCATGCCCCGCATCCTTCAGCGCGGCTTTCGCGCCTTCGATCAGCATGTCGTTCAGGTGGCCGTAGAAGCGGGCTTCCACGATCAGAAAGCGGGCCATCAATCGTTCTCCTCGGTATCGATCGGACGCTCGCCTACGATGGAGAGGCCATATCCGTCCAGTCCGACCAGCGAATGGCTGGTGTTGGTGAGCAGCACCATGTCGCTAACGCCCAGTTCGGTAAGGATCTGCGCGCCAACGCCATAATCGCGCTGCTCCTCGGTAACGGGCGGCTGCTCGCGAGAGACCCTGTTCGCCAGCGTGCGCACCGCGCGCGAGGCGTAGTCGGGGTTGGGGCGGTTTATCAGAACGACCACGCCGGAGCCTTCCTCCGCAATGATCCGCATCGCGCCTTCAAGCAGACCGCTGCGCTGTGAATCGCGGGCGAACACGTCGTCGAAGATCGACAGGGCATGCATCCGCACTAGCGTGGGCTTCTCGCTGTCGATATGCCCTTTCACCAGCGCCAGCGTCTCGCCACGCGTGGCGGTGTTATAGAAACTGACCGCGCGCCAGTCGCCGCCCCAGTGGCTGGTAAAACGCTCTTCCTCACGCTTCTCGACGATGTGGTCGTGCTTGCGGCGATAGGCGATGAGGTCGCGGATAGTGCCGATCTTCATGCCGTGCTTGCGACCGAAACGGATCAGGTCTTCCAGCCGCGCCATCGAGCCGTCTTCGTTCATGATCTCGCAGATCACGCCGCTGGGATTGAGGCCCGCGAGGCGCGAAATGTCAACGGCCGCTTCGGTATGCCCGGCACGCACCAGCACGCCGCCTTCGCGGGCAATCAGCGGGAAGACGTGGCCGGGGGTGACGATATCGTCCGGTCCCTTGGATGAATCGATGGCGACAGAAACGGTCCGCGCCCGGTCTGCTGCGCTGATACCGGTGGTGACGCCCTCGCGCGCCTCGATGGCGACGGTGAAGGCGGTCTGCTGGCTCTCGCGATTGCGGTTGCTCATCATCTGCAGGCCCAATTCCTCGCCGCGGCGGCGGGTGAGGGAGAGGCAGATGAGGCCGCGTCCATGGGTCGCCATAAAGTTGATCGCATCGGGCGTGGCCATCTGTGCGGGGATGATGAGGTCGCCTTCGTTCTCGCGGTCCTCGTCATCGACCAGGATGTACATCCGGCCGTTGCGCGCTTCCTCTATAATCTCCTCGATGCCGACGAGGACGGGGGAATCGTCGTTCTCCGTCAGGAAGCGGTCGAGCTTGCCGAGGGTTTCGCTGGTTGGGTTCCAACCTTCCTCGTTGCAATCGCGCAGGGTGTTGGCATGAAGGCCGGCAGCGCGGGCAAGGCCGGCGCGGGTCATTTTTCCTTCCGCGATGATCTCGCGGACTCGGGCTATTATGATGTCGCTCATGCGCGGCATGTATCACACTATAGTGTGATCGCAAGTCAGGCGTGTCACATTGCTTGTGCAAATTCGCTCTTGCACCGCGACTCGCCACGCTTCAAAGAGCGGCTATGAGCGATGTGGGACAGAGCGAAGCCGACCTGGTCGACGCTTTTCGAGAAGCGATGCGCCATGTTGCCGCTACGGTCTATGCAGTCACTACGATCGACAACGGCAATCGCTACGGAATCCTGGCAACTGCTGTCAGTTCGCTAAGCTTCGAACCGCCTTCGCTGCTCGTCTGCGTAAATCGCACGGCCTCGTTGCATGACCCGCTGGAGAGGGCGGAACGCTTTTGCGTGAACGTGCTGGGCCTCGGCAACCGCGATGTGGCCGAGCATTTCATGATCCCTCATGCCGATCGCTTCGCGGTGGGCGAATGGGAGGACCATCACGGCACCCCGATGCTAACTTCCGCACAATCAAGCCTGGTTTGCCGCACCGTGCATCGTCATGTCTTCGGCACGCACACGATTTTTATCGGGGAGCTGCTGGCGGCCAAGCACCGGCAGGATGCGACGCCGCTCACCTACTTCGATCGTAATTACATAGACATCAGCGCAGCGCCGCAGCGTTCTGAGCACGGCGACTAATCGGCAGCCAGGCTGCGGTCCCGCAGTTCGAGAAGGTGGCCGGGCCAGCTTGGCCCGCGGCGCGAAGGCAGGAACATCGCTATTTCCCTCTCCACGATTTCCGCACGTGCGGATTGGGAGGGATAAACGAAACTCGGCATAGATCCTCCGCCCGCACGGATCCCTTCCGGCGACTGCCAGAACTGTGGCACGAGCATCGGATCGTAGCCTGCATTGGCAAGAAGGTGTGCGGACAACCGGTCAGCTTCCACCTCGGCCCGCCGGTTCACCTGCTGATTGCGCCCCAAGTGGCGCATGATGCTGCCATTGTCGATCCCGAGCGCTTCCTTTCGCCGGCGGTGTTCCAGCACTGTATGCGCCAGTTCGTGCGCGAGAACGACGGCCATCTGCTCGTCCGTCAGACTGGTGGCGAAATCGTATTGCAACTGTATCACGCGCCCGTCGGAGAGGGCCTTGGGGCCGTCTGCCACCAGTATCTCGACCAGCGAACGGCAGCCGTTCGGGGCGCTGAAATTGGTCATTAGTACTTCGTCGTCGCGAACCACGGTGAGGGCGATCGGCTCGTTTTCGATCGTATCCGCAAGCAGGAAGAACGCCAGTTCGCGCAAGTGGTCTTCCCCTTGCGGGCTGAGGTGACTGACGGGCGTGCCATTGATCGCGGCAATTGTGTCTCCGGCGCGAAGACCTGCCTGATCTGCGGCTGAGCCCGACACGACTTCGGCGATTGCCAGCGGGCCACCTGCGAAGAGAGCTTGCGCTCCATCGCCATACTGGTCCGCGCTGTGGAGGATTATCCCCGTGACCGGCATCGTCTGACGACACAGCTTCGCATTACCCACTAGCATGGCGTCGGCAATCCGGGCGAGACGCAAGTCCTGTTCGGCCAATTCCTCGCTAGACTGCGCAAATGAGGCGGCGGGAAGCAACAGCAGCAACATGGCGAGCAAGCATTTCATCGCGTCGGCGCCTAGCAGCAATCACGCCAGCGCGCTGCTGTCGATTTGCGCCAAGGAAGTGAGGCCGAGCATTGCCATCGTGCGCGAGGTTTCGTCCTTCAGCAGTTCGATTGCCCGCGTCGCTCCCGGCTCGCCCGCAGCTGCCATGCCGTAGAGCGTTGCCCGGCCGACCATTGCTCCTTCCGCGCCTAGCGCCAGCGCCTTTACCACGTCGCTGCCGCGCCGGATGCCGCTGTCGAGGAGCACGCTCATACCGCCCCCTACGGCGGCGGCGATCTCGGGCAGCGCATCGATGGCGGCAATCGAATGGTCGAGCGCCCGCGCGCCGTGGTTCGACACCACGACCCCGTCAGCACCCGCTTGCTGCGCCAGGCAGGCATCTTCAGGGTGGAGGATGCCTTTCAGGACGAGCTTGCCCGGCCACATGTCGCGCAGCCTCTTAACGTCCTCCCAGTCGAGGTTGTCCTGTTTGAACAAGGCACCGGGCTTGGCACCGCGTACCACCGAGTGTTTCATTTCGTGCGGGAGGTTCGCTTGCTGCGGAAGTCCGCCTTCCAGCATGTAACGCCCGACGACGCTGGCAAACCAGCGCGGATGCGCCAGCATATCGGTCACATTCCGGCGGTTGAGCTGGAACGGCATTCCGAAGCCGTTGCGCCACAGATATTCGCGGTTGGGCGGCACGGGCAGGTCGAGCGTGACGAACAACGCCTCGCAGCCCGCCTCGTGGGCGCGGCGAACGACGTCGAACGAAAGTTCGCGGTTCTCCCACATGTATAGCTGGAACCAGCGCGTGCCCTCGATTTCGGCGAACTCCTCCACATCCATCGTGCTGGCGCTGGAAATGCAGAAGGGGATGCCCGCTTTCGCCGCTGCCCTGGCCAAGGCGAGATCGCCGCGATACCACATCATGCCTGCAGCACCTGTTGGCGCGATGGCGAAGGGCAAGGCGCTGGCAGAGCCGAGCAGGCTGGTGGAGAAGTCGATCCGGTCAACGTGGCGCAGCACGCGCGGGCGGAAGGTGATCCGCTCGAACGCCTCGCGATTGCGCGTCATGCCGGTCTCGTCCTCGACGCCGCGCTCCAGGTATTCCCACACGCCGTGGGGCAAACGCCTGCGCGCCAGCTTGCGCAGGTCCTCGATATTCCAGCAGTCTTGTAGGCTGCCCACTATCCGCGGCCGAGGAACGGCAGTTTGTTCTGCACCACCAATGCTTCGTAGAAGTTCAGGTGGTCGGGCAGGTCGCACATATGGACAATGACCTCGGCGATCTCCTCCGGCGTGGCCGCGAAGTTATCGGGCAGTTTCACAGAACCCGGCATGATCTCGGTTGCCACGATGCCGGGATGGAAGATGGAAACGGCAATGTTGTTATCGCGGCCGTCCACCGCCAGCGCGTGGGTCAGACCCTGCAGGCCGAACTTGCTGGCGGTATAGCTGGGGCACTCGCTGCGGGGCACTTTGGCCGAGATCGATCCGACATTCACAATGCGGCCATGGCCACCCTTCAGGAAGATCGGCCAGACATGCTTGGCTCCCAGGAATGCGCTCGTAAGGTTGGTGTCTATGACCTTGTGCCAGTGTTCCAGCGAGGACTCGTGGACCGGCGTGTTCTCGGCGATGCCGGCATTGTTGATCAGCACATCGACCGTGCCGAACCGCTCCACTGCCTTGGCAAACAACCGCTCGACATCCGCTTCGCTGGTCACGTCGGTAACGACGGCAAGCGCCTCGCCGTCCAGCGCTTCCAGCTTCTCCACAAGTGCATCGAGGCGGTCCTGACGGCGGGCGGCAAGCACCACTTTCGCGCCCTTATTCACGAATTCGACCGCACAGGCCTCGCCAATGCCAGAACTCGCTCCCGTCACCACCGCAACGCGGCCATCAAGAATGCTCATTGACTTTGCTCTCCCATATCCACTGCCTGTTGGCGAATGAGCGTGGACCAAGTCAACATGCTATCGCTTCAGAACGGGTCTTGGCATTCGCAATTCTTTGCCTAGTCTGCACGCTTCGCATCAGCGGCAACGGGGAGACAACATCGATGGCACTTCGCAATACCGGACTGGCAATGGCTGTCCTGATCGCTCTGACAGCTTGCGGTTCGAACGGGGAGACAGCGTCCAGCGATACGCCCGAGCCCGCCGTGATCGGCGAACGGCAGGATAATTTCGAGGAAATCGGGGATGCCTTTCGCGTGATCCGCGGCGAACTGGAAAACGATGCGCCGGACATGGCGGTGATCTCCGCCAACGCGGAAATCATCAATGCCAATGCCATGAATATCGAAGGACACTTCCCGCCGGGCACCGGTATGGACGATGGTTACGACAGTGAGGCGCTGGCAACGATCTGGGAACGCCCGGAAGAGTTTGCCGCCGCGCACGAACGTCTCGTCTCGGCCAGCGCGGCTTTCCTCGAAACGGCCGATGCCGGCGACGCCGCGGCCGTGGCCGAGGGTGTTCCCGAACTCGGAGGCGCCTGCAAGAATTGCCACGACACCTTCCGCCTCGATGACGAGTGATACCGTGAAGGTGTGGGACGGCTGGATACGGTTGTTCCACTGGACGATCGTCCTGATCATCCCTGCCATGTGGTGGACGGCCGAAAACGGCGAGATGACGTGGCACATGCGCCTTGGCACCGTGCTGCTGGCGCTGCTGCTGTTCCGCATCCTGTGGGGTTTCTTCGGCAGTTCGACCGCTCGTTTCGGGTCCTTCGTGAAAGGGCCGGGTGCCGTTATATCCTACCTGACTGGCAACAGGCGCGAGGGGGCAGCAGGAATCGGCCACAACCCGGCTGGCGGGTGGAGCGTTCTGGTGCTGCTGGGGGTGATGCTGGCGCAAGTCGGTCTGGGACTGTTTTCGGGCGATCCCTATGACGGCGCAACAGGGCCACTCAATCACATCGTCGGCGCGATGACGGCAGGCTGGATGACGGACTGGCACGAGATCGGCTTCAACGTGCTCTTAAGCCTCATTGCATTGCACATCGCTGCGATACTCTACTATCTCCTCGTGAAGCATGAGAACCTCGTGACGCCGATGGTGACGGGAAAGCGTGAAGGGCAGGCAGAAACCGGCGGCATCGAGAGCGCTTCGCTGATGCGAGCAGTGGTGTGCTTCGCCGTCGCAGCCGCCGTTCCGATCTGGATCTGGTTCGTCGCAGACTGACTTTGGCCTTTTGGGAGGCATACGATGGCCAAGGGCAACGTTAATGGGCCGCTGGGTCCGATCATGTTCGCGCTGTTGCTCGGGATCGCGGCATTCATGGTCTACGCCGCAAACAATCCGGAAATGGCGGGCTGGTTCGATCGACCGACGGACTTCTACGATAACAGCTTCGAGAAAGTTGGCTACTCGCTGCTGTTTGCCATCGTGGCGTCGGCGTTAATCAGGATCTTCTGGCGCAGGCCATGAGCGATGCTTTGCCGATCTATGGTGAGGGAAACACTTACGGGTCGCGTCCCCGAAGTCGCCCTGAATAGCGTCTTGGACAATAAGGGGGGTGGTGGACGCACTAGGGCTCGAACCTAGGACCCGCTGATTAAGAGTCAGCTGCTCTACCAACTGAGCTATGCGTCCATACCGGCGTTGCCGATAGTCCCCTAGTTCGCCTCGGCTGATTCGCATCCGCGAGTCGGCGGGGGAGGCGCTCAAATAGCGATTGTTGCGGGCGTGTAAAGGGCCTGTTTCACAAACCCGACGACGTGGAGTGTCGGTTCCACCGCTCGACCATCATCAGCGCCCCCACGCAGATCATGTTCGTCATCATCGAAGAGCCGCCATGGCTCATGAAGGGTAGCGGAATCCCGACCACGGGAGCGAGGCCCATCACCATCATCAGGTTGACCGCGACGTAAAAGAAGATCGTCGCCGTCATCCCGCCTGCCAGCAGCCTGGAGAAGCGCGTCGTAGCCTCGCGCGCTGTGATCAGGCCCCAGCGCAGGACGATACCGAACACCAGCAGGACGAACAGACCGCCGATCAGCCCCCATTCCTCCGCCATTGTGGCGAAGACGAAATCGGTGTGGGGCTCAGGCAGGTAGTCGAGCTGGCTCTGGGAGCCTTCGCCGAAGCCCTTGCCGAACAGGCCTCCCGACCCGATGGCAATCTTCGACTGGATGATGTGGTAGCCGCTGCCCTGCGGATCGCTGGCCGGATCGAGGAAGGTCAGAACGCGCTGTTGCTGGTAAGGCTGCAATCCAAAGAAATAGGCCAGCGGGATCAGGAAGAGCGCTGCGATACCCCCGCCGATGAACCATTTCTGTGGTATCCCCGCGAGGAACATCACCACCACGCCGCCGAATGCGATCGCGAGCGACGTACCGAGGTCGGGTTGCAGCAGGACGAGTCCCATCGGCACCACGATGATGCCTGCGGGTACGAGAAGGGCACGCCAGCTTCCGATCATGCCGACCGGCATGGAATGGAAGAATGCAGCCAGGATCAGGACAATGCCGGGCTTCATCAGCTCCGACGGCTGGAGGCGCATGAAGCCCAGCTCGAGCCATCGCTGGCTGCCACCGCCCAGTTGTCCCACCGCTTCCACCGCTACCAGCAGCAAGAGCACGACAACGTAGACCGGTACGGCTGCGAGCCTAGCCCAGTCCTCCGGAAAATAGGACATGACCAGGGCCATGACCAGAAAGACACCGAACCGGATAAGGTGCGAGTCGGCATAGGGGCTGAAGGAGCCGCCCCCCGCCGAATGCAGCACGGCTGCACCAAACGCGACGAGCAGGGTGAGCGGGATGACGACGCGCCAGGGGAATTCCGCGATGGGTGCGGGCAGGCTCATCTCGCCTCTCATGTCGAGGACTCCTCGGAGCGGGGATTCGCTTCCTCTCGCGGCGCGAACACCGTGCTGTCCGCCTCTTCCGGGCCAGAATAGGCCGCGCGCGCCTCGGCATCCACCTGCTCTGCCAGAGTGACAGGGGGAGGGGCGGGCGGCAGATCGACCCCGGCGGCCGAGGCATAGGCCTGGTACTGCGCGTCGAGCCGCTGCTGGGCCGTCCCGCCCCATTGCTCCTCTAGAGCATGGAGAGCGTCGAGGCCCTTCTGTGGGTCGAGCAGGAAGGTCATCACGTCGCGGGCAACGGGATAGGCCGCGCCCGAGCCGCCGCCGTGTTCGATCACGACAGCGCCCGCGTAGCGCGGGTTGTCGAAGGGCGCGAAGAACACGAACAGGCCGTGGTCGCGGTATTTCCAAGGGCCTGAGCGACCGTCCGACACACTCAGGCTCACCACCTGCGCCGTACCGGTCTTGCCTGCCAGCAGGATGTTCTCCAGCGGCAGGCGCGCGCGGCCCGCGGTGCCTGGCCCGTTGACCACGTCGCTCATTGCCTGGCGCACGTATTCTATCTCGTCCCGGCGATAGTTCATGGAGGCGAACTGCGGGGCCGTCGCCGATTTGATCAGCGACGGATTTACGCTCATGCCCGTGGCGATGCGTGCGGTCATTACTGCGAGTTGCAGGGGGCTCGTCAGGTAGTAGCCCTGGCCGATGGACGCGTTGACGGTGTCGTAGGGCTGCCACTCGCGGCCGTACTTCTCCAGCTTCCAGGCAGGGTCCGGCACGGTTCCGTAGAACTGGCTGGCCACCGGCAGGTCGAATTGCTGGCCAAGGCCGAATTGCCGCGCATAGGCGGCGACCTTGTCGAAGCCCACCTGCTGGGCAAAGTGGTAGTAGTAGCTGTCACAGCTCTGGTAGATGGCCTTGGCCATATCCACCGTGCCGTGATTGCTCCAGCAATTGAAGAAGCGGTTGCCGATGCGTCGCCCGCCGCCGCAGGAGATCGTTTCGGAAGGATCGACCCCTTCGTGCATGAAGGCCATGGAGTGCATGGGCTTTACCGTGGAGCCGGGCGGGTAGAGACCCTTCAGTGTCTTGTTGCGCAAGGGCACGCGGTCGTTGCCTTGCAGCATGGCAAATTCGACGCGGCCGATACCGTCGGAAAAGCTGTTGGGATCGAAGCTGGGCATGGAGGCCATGCACAGCAGTTCGCCGGTCAGGCAATCCATCACGACGACGGAGCCGGATTCCAGCCCGAGGCGACGCGCCGCATAATCCTGTAGCGGGCCGTCGATCGTCAAATGAACGGCGTTGCCCTGCACATCCTCGCGCGTTTCCAGATCGCGCACGATGCGGCCGGAGGCGGTGACTTCCACGCGGCGTGCGCCGGGTTCGCCGCGCAATTCCTGCTCGAACTGCTGCTCGATCCCGTCCTTGCCCAGCTTGAACCCGGGAGTGAGCAGCAGCGGCTGCGGGTCGGCGTCGTATTCCTCGCGGCTGGGCGCGCCCACATAGCCAAGTAGGTGCCCTACCGATGCGCCGGTAGGATAGAAGCGCGAATAGCCGCGTTGGGGTATGACGCCCGGAAGCTCGGGAATGCGAACGCTGACGGCGGCGAATTTCTCGTAATCCAGCCCGTTCGCGACCGGCACGGCGGCGAAACCACGCGATTCATCCAGCCGGTCGCGAAGGTCTGCCTTCTCCGGCTCGGTGAAGTCCAGCAGTTCTGCCAGCATCTCCACGGTGGCATCGGGATCTTCGAGCCTTTCGGGAATGATGTCGACTCGGAAATCCGCGCGGTTGGACGCGAGGGGAGAGCCGTTGCGATCGAGAATCCAGCCACGGCGGGGCGGGATCAGGGTGAGGTTCACCCGATTGCTCTCCGCCTCCATCTCGTATTTCTCGTTCTCGGCAACGGCGATGTAACCCATGCGCGCAGCCAGCAGCAGCCCGATGCCGCCCTGGATCGAGCCAACAACGAAACTGCGCCTGTCAAAAGTCTGCTTGAGGGAATTCGACGTGAGTTTGCGGTCCATGGCTCAGCCGATGCGCCTCACACGCGTCAATCGCACTCTGTCTAGAAGGGAAACCATCTTTGCTACAATGGGAAAGGCAATGACAGAGAGCAAGAGCTGCGGCATCAGCAGGGCAAGTTGCCGAAAGCCGATGGAAGCGCCTGAAAACAATGCGCTGAAGAGCAGGAAGACGGGAACGAACAGGGCCGCGACCAGCCAGTCCTGCCAGAAACTGCGCCAGGGGAAACGGATTTCCAGCAGCTCCAGCGCGATCATCGTTACAGAAAACAGCAGTATCCCGCTGCCGACTGGCTGGCCGGAATAAAGGTCATTGAACAGGCCGAGCGGCAGACCCGCCCACATCGGCAAGAGGCCGGGGCGCAACATGCGCCAGGCGAGCAACAGCAGATAACCAAGTGGCGGCAGGATCGGAGCAGGGGCAATAACGGGCAGCAACGGCGTGAGGGAGCCGAGCATGATGGTGAGCCAGGGCAATCCGTAAGCGAGAACCGGCGAATGGTCGCGATTGATCTTGCTGCCGTAGGCGTCGCGCCGCGCGTTGGGGGCAAGCCGCTCCATTACTCTCCAGCCTGCCCTGACGCGGACTCAGGCCCGGCCTCGAGCTCGGAATCGAGCGGGAGTTCCATGTCCCTTACCACGTCACCCTGCCAGATCGGCTTGACGATCACGACATCGGTCGCGGCGGGATTGCTCAGCAACTGGCCGATGGCCCCGTCGTCGGTCACTTCGGTCACCATGGCGACGGCAGTACCCGGATGGAACAGGCCGCCCGCGCCCGAAGTCACGAAGATGTCGCCTTCCTCAAGCGGATTGATGCCGAGGTTGATAAGGCGAATGCGCAGGGAGCCGTCGGCGCGGCCTTCTGCAAAGGCCACGACGTTGTCGGTCGCGCGGCGAACGGGAACGACGCTATCGGTGTCCGTCAGCAGCAGGACGCGCGAGGTGTTGGCGCCCACTTCCAGCACGCGGCCGACAAGGCCCAGCGGGGAAGTGACCGGCATTCCCGGCTCGACACCATCACGCCTGCCTGCGGACAGGTAGGCGAAGCGCCGCGCGCTGCTGGAGGTCGAGCCGATCAGCCGCGCGGTTGTAACAGGCTCCACGTCGCCCTCGGCCAGTTCCAGCACGGCACGCAGTCGCTGGTTTTCCTGCTCCAGCGCGCGGGCTTCCGCCAGTCGCACACGGGCGATGCGGATTTCTTCCTCCAGCTCGGCATTCTTGCTGCCAGCGTCATAGTATCCGGCAATAGCTTCGAAGAAGTTGCGCGAACCCACGCGGCCGGCCGCGCCGACTTCGCCCACGGGTGCCGCGGCATCGCTCGCCATGGAGCGCAAGCCGTTGAACGTCCCGGGGCGCCAAAGCGATATCGCGAGCAGCAAGGCACCCAGCGTGGCACCAAGACCGGCAGCAAGATACCCGGCGAACAGCCCCAGCTGCGCCTTCTTGTTCGATCCTGCTCTCTTAGCCGATGGCGGCGCCATAACCGCCGATACCTCCAGTAACTTGCGTCGATTACGCGGTCATCAACACGCCGCGATAGATCGGGTCTTCCATGGCCTTGCCGGTGCCGATGGCAACGCAGGTAAGGGGATCTTCTGCGATGCTGACGGGCAGGCCGGTTTCTTCCTTGATGTGATCGTCAAGGCCCTGGATCAAGGCGCCGCCGCCGGTGAGCACGATGCCCTGGTCGACGATATCTGCGGCGAGTTCGGGTGCCGTGTTTTCGAGCGCGATGCGCACGCCTTCCACGATCGCGCCGATCGGTTCGGAAAGTGCTTCTGCGATGTGCGCCTGGTTGATGGTGATTTCCTTGGGAACACCGTTCACCAGGTCACGACCCTTGATGATGATGCTCTCGCCAACGCCATCTTCCGGCACGGTGGCACAGCCGTATTCCTTCTTGATCCGCTCCGCCGTGGCATCGCCGATCAGCAGGTTGTGGTGGCGGCGGACGTAGGAAACGATAGCTTCGTCCATCTTGTCACCCCCGGTGCGTACCGAAGTGGTGTAGGCAAGGCCGCGCAGCGACAGGACGGCGACCTCGGTCGTGCCGCCGCCGATATCGACCACCATGGAGCCGACCGGCTCGGTCACCGGCATGTCCGCGCCGATGGCGGCTGCCATCGGTTCGAGGATCAGGAAAACTTCGGACGCGCCGGCATTGCTGGCGGCATCGCGAATGGCGCGGCGTTCGACAGAGGTCGAGCCCGACGGCACGCAGATCACGATCTCGGGATAGCGCAGCAGCGTACGCTTGTTGTGCACCTTGCGGATGAAGTGCTTGATCATCTCCTCGGCGATTTCGATGTCGGCGATCACGCCGTCGCGCAGGGGACGGATCGCCTCGATGGTGTCGGGCGTCTTGCCCATCATCATCTTCGCATCTTCGCCCACGGCCTTCACCCGCTTCACGCCGTTCAGCGTCTCGATGGCGACGACCGAGGGTTCATTCAGGACGATCCCGCGATCCTGCACATACACCAGCGTGTTGGCCGTGCCGAGGTCAATGGCCATGTTCTGGGAGCCGAACTTGAAGAAATTGGAGAAGAAAGAACTCATCGAGAAATCCGTATCTTAGGAAAGCTTGGTGGCGGAGAGACTCCGCACATCCGCCACAGGTGTTCAGGAATTGGCGGGTCTTTAACGCCTGATTGCAGCAAAGGCCAAAAAATTTGTCGACAAAGACGCAGTTTTGCCCCGGTTTGCCTCGAAAATGCGGCAACTGGCCGATAGGATAGCCCGATGCCGGAAATTCGCCGCCTTCCCGAGACCCTGGTCAATCGCATCGCTGCCGGCGAGGTGGTGGAGCGTCCGGCTTCCGCATTGAAGGAACTGGTCGAGAACGCGATCGACGCAGGGGCCGGCCGGATCGCCGTGTCGATTGTCGAGGGCGGCCTCGATTCCATCGAGATCACCGATGACGGCTGCGGCATGTCGCCTGAGGAAATGGCGCTGGCGCTGGAACGCCATGCGACTTCCAAGCTACCGAACGAAGCTATCGAACAAGTCGGAACGCTCGGATTCCGCGGAGAGGCGCTGCCTTCCATCGGCAGCGTGTCGCGCCTGACGCTGGAAAGCCGCGTTCGCGGTGCAGAACAGGGTTGGAAACGCGTGGTCGATCACGGCGCGCTGGCGGAGGAAGGACCTGCCGCGTTGCCGCCGGGAACACGCGTCCGGGTGGAGAACCTGTTCGCCAAGATCCCTGCACGCCGCAAGTTCCTGCGCACGCCGCGCAGCGAGTACGCCGCCTGCCAGGACGTGGTGAAGCGACTTGCCATGGCCCGGCCCGACATCGGGTTCACTTTCGAGCACGGCGGCAGGCGCATATTCCAGGTGCAGGGCGGGGAGGGCACCGAGGCGCGCGTGGCGCAGATCGTGGCGCGCGAACTGGCGGACAACGGCGTTTCCATCGACCTTGAGCGGCCGAGCGGCGATGACGGAGTCATGCGGCTGACAGGCGTCGCCGGACTGCCGACTTACAACCGCGGCATTGCCGATCACCAGTATCTGTTCGTCAACGGTCGGCCCGTAAAGGATCGGTTGCTTACCGGCGCGGTGCGCGGCGCCTATGCCGACATGCTGGCACGTGATCGCCACGCAGTGCTGGCGCTGTTCCTCAGCATTCCTTTCGCCGATGTGGATGTGAACGTACACCCCGCCAAGACCGAGGTGCGCTTCCGCGATGCCGCCGCCGTTCGCGGCTTCATTGTCTCCGGATTGCGGCAGGCCTTGTCGACCGGGGACAGGCGTTCGGCGCAAAGCCCCGATTCAGGGGCAATGAGCCGCTGGCAGCAGGAGCCGCTCCGCGACGAACCTGCGCCCGCGCTTCGTTCGATCTTCGCCGGTCGGGACTGGTCCGCTCCCGCCCCTTCCGTGTCCCACGTCTCGGAACAGCGGATGGAATGGGCAGGCGACACGAGGGTGATGGCCGCGCCGCAGGGCAGGGCCGAGGAAGCCGAGAGATTGCCCGAGAACGCGGAGCAGTACCCGCTCGGCATTGCGCGCGGGCAGGTGGCGAACACCTATATTGTCGCAGAAGCCGCCGACGGGCTGGTGCTGGTGGACCAGCACGCGGCGCACGAGAGGATCGTTCTCGAACGCCTCCGCGCCGCCGGGGCCAGCGACAAGGTTGCTGCGAGTCAGGCGCTGCTGATGCCCGAAGTGGTGGAGATGGACGAACCCGCCTGCGACCGCCTTGAGGAACAGATCGACCATTTCGCCTCCCTTGGCCTCGTGATCGAACGTTTCGGCCCCGGTGCCATGCTGGTGCGAGCTCTGCCCGGCACTCTGAGGAAAGCTGACCCTGAGAAGCTGCTCTACGATCTGGCGGATGACTTGGCGAAGCACGGTTCCTCCCTTCTGCTGGGCGAGAAAATCGAGCATGTCCTGGCGACAATGGCCTGTCACGGATCGGTGAGGGCAGGGCGGACCTTGAACGTTGCCGAGATGAATGCCCTCCTGCGCGAGATGGAAGCCACCCCGCGTTCAGGGCAGTGCAACCATGGTCGTCCAACATGGGTGAAACTGTCGATGGACGACGTCGAAAAACTCTTCGGGAGGCATTGATGCGCTTGCCCTTGATCGTGTGCCTCGCCGCAACCTTGGCTTCTTGCGGCGACGAGCTGAGTGAAGCCGAGCGCGCCGAGCAGGATCGCGAAGTCGTGGAGCGGGTGCGCGAGGCCAACGAAGCCGCGCCGCCTCTCGTGCAGGTCGTGCCGGAACCGATCCTCTATCCCGACATGGAAGCGCATGACCTGTTTGGGCTTGCCTGTTCCTACGCGCCGGGGACAAGCATGGGCGCGAGGGTCATCGCCCGAGAGGCCGACGCTTTCGTCAAGGTCGACGGTGACGTGATCCGCTTCGCTGCCGACCCCGGATCGCGCGAATTGCCGGCCAAGAGCCGCTCGCTTTACAATGGTCGCGAATATTCGCTGCGGCTCAACGTTGTCGACAAGGAGGCTGATGCCGAAACGGATACGCCCTTTCTCGAAGGCACGGTCTGGCTGCGAGACCGGTGGGACCGGGTGATCTATCAGGGCACCGGCGCTGTAAGCTGCGGCGCCTGACGTTTACACAAGCGCCGGCCGCACCAGCATCCAGATACCCATACCGATCATGGCGAGGTTTTCCGTTAGCGATACAAACCCGAGAGGGACGTTGCCACTGCCGCCAACGCAGGCGCACTTGATGTCGCGCTTCTGGATATAGACTGCATAGAACACGCTTGCTGCACCGATCGTGCCGATGAACAGCGCGACGGGTATCGAAATCCAGGGCAACAGTCGCCCGGCCATCAGTATCGCGGCACCTGCTTCCAGAAATGGGTAGAGGTAGGCGTAGGGCACCCACCTTTTCGCGAGCAGGTCATAGCCGAGGAACATCGTGGAGAACTGCTCCACGTCCTGCAGTTTCAGCATCGCCAGCATGGCCATCGAGAAAGCGACGAACCATTCGGCCGCGCGGATCGTCAGCGGAGTACCGAAACTCCACCAGCTCAGGGCAAGGGCGAGGCCGAGACCGACAGCGAACACCGCGATTACCGGAGTGTAGCTCGTTTCGCCCTCGTCCTTCGTTTCCTCACCGAAATATTCGCGAAGGGCGTCGTATCCGCCAATGCGCTTGCCGCCCATGAACACCTGCGGCGTCGTCTTGACGTCATGCTTCTCCTTGAAGGCATCCGTCTCTTCGCGCGTGGTGAGGTATTGATCCTCGACCGAGTAACCTTTCCTCTCGAGTAGCCACTTCGCCTTCAGTCCGTAGGGACAGACGTGCTTTTCCATCACCATGCGGTAGAGGCGCGCTGTTTTTTCGCCGCGCGCCCCTGAATTGGCTCGGATATCGGGATTGGTACTCATGTCGGTCATGCGCGGAAGCTGGGGACCTTTCCGTGGGGGCCCATTTCCGGAATGATCCGGTAGCGGGCGAGGATGAGTGAAAGGATGCCAAAGGCGATCAGGCCAATGGCCACGAGTGTGAAGATCGCACCGTCATCGGCCAGGCTGGCCACGGCGTCACCCAGTGTCTTCACCTGCTCGCTGCCTGCGGACATGAAGCCGGCTTGGAACAGCGACCAGCCGATTACCACGAAGACGACCGCGCGTGCTGCATAACCGATCCGGCCGATCGTGCGGGTGTGATCAGGGGCCTGTCCGGAAATCCGGTGCATGAACTCTCCGGTGTAGCTTTTCTTCGCCTGCGCGAACGCAGCGATGAAGAAGGCAATGCCCAGAAGGCCAAGGATGATGCCGCCGAATTCTACCGACAGCACACCCGAAGCTGCTTCCTGCGCGCCGCCGCCGCTGGAACCGCCGCCATCGCTGCTGGCGAACTTGTATGCGGAATAAGCGAGTGCGAAGTGGCCGACCGCACTACCCAGGTGGCCAAGGCGCTTGCCCCAGCCCTTGGCATCGGAGCCCTCGTTCTCGATGTCGAACAGCGGTGAGCAGAGCCGGAACAGGCCATAGGCCGCAAGGCCGATTACCATGATCCAGAGGATTGCCGTTCCGGCGGGGAAATCCTCGATGGCGCGAAAGACGCCGTTGGTGCCATCGGCTATCTTCTGCGCGCTGGTGAGGGCGATGATGCCTACGACCGCGTATAGGATGGCGCGGCTGAAATAGCCTACCCTTACCAGCCAGTTGAATTTCTCGGACTTGTCGACCATTGCGGGGTCACTCCTCTGAACCGTTTTCCCAGCAACGGGCGAGGGCGCAGATTGTGCCGAGCGGGTTTCGAGGCCGACGAACCTGGAACACCTGGAACACTGTCCAGGACCGAAAAACTGGGGGGCTGACAAAAGCCCTTCCACTCCATGACTTGATGGCTTTCCGGAAGGGTAGGGAGAGGTTGCAGATGCGGCCGACATAGCCGCGCCTCTGTCCCACTTGCGGTGGAGTAGGGAAGGCCCTTAGCGCAGCCGCTTCACATAGAGCTGGTTGTCATCGCGGCGCTCCATCTTGAAATTGTCGCTAGCCGCCCGCATCAGGTCGGAAAGCCGTTTGAACCCATGATTGCGCACGTCGAAGCTGGAACGGTTGCCCGCGATCTGACCGACCTCGTGGAGGCGCGCATAGCCCTCGTCATCGCGGCTGGCTGCCTTCCACGCTGCCCCCAACAAGCCGATGAGTTCGGTGTCGATCGCCTCGCCATTATCGGGCTTGCCGTCCTCGTCAGCCGAAGTGCGGATCAACTGGTCCACGTCGATGTAGCGCGTACACGCCGTCTTGAACGCGTTCGGTGCCTTGTCGCTGCCGAAGCCGTAGACGATCAGCCCGTCCTGCCGCAGTCGGGTGACTAGCGGCGTGAAATCGCTGTCGCTGCTCATGATGCCGAAGCCGTCCACCTTGCCGGCATTCAGCAGGTCGATGGCATCGATGGTCATGGCGATATCGGTGGCGTTCTTGCCCTTGGTCAGGTCGAACTGCTGCACCGGCTGCAGGCCGTAACGGTGCGAGATCTTGTTCCAGTTGGCAAGCGCGGGCTTGGCCCAGTTGCCATAGGCCCTCCGGATGTTCACCTGCCCCAGCTCCGCAAGCACGGTCAGGACGGGGTCGATGCCGTGGTGACTGGCATTGTCTGCATCGATCAGCAGGGCGATATTCTTGAGGCTTGCTTCAGGCATGGGCGATGAAATGGCTGCGCTGCGGCGCGAAAGCAAGGCCGCTCGGACGATTCCCTGCGTCTAAGTCGTGGCGAGTCGAATGCGGCAAAAAAGTGACGGAGATAAAGCCTCCAGGGCTCAACTCATCGCACAGGCATCTCCAATGGCCCCCGCATATCGACCTCTTTCAAAAGCGTTCATTTACCAGACAGGGAAAGCTGAACAGTCAGCCCGCCTGATTTCGCAACCCCGCGGTTTTCGCCCCGTGCGAGCCCGCATTTCAATGGAGACTATTGCAGTTTTCCGGCTGACCCGGCCAAGATGGCATTCTTACCATGTGCCGTGTCCCCCTTTGGACGGGTCTGCCTTACAGAAGGAGTACGACATGATTACCACCGCGAAAAAGCCGATCGGGATGGCTCTCGTTGCTGCCCTGGCCCTGCCAGCCGCTGGCAGCCTTTCCGCCCAGGAACTCAACCCTGCATCCGCCAGTGCAAATGCCCAGGTCCGCGAAGAGCGGATCGACGTCGTCGGTTCCCTGCCGAGCGACCTCTCGGGACTTGCCGAAGGTCCCGAACTCGATGGCTTCATCTCCCAGCGTCGTGGCCGTGAACTGACGGTGACGACCGAGAACGGCGCTGCCACCAACGTGTTCGTGGCCGACACCACCGATATCCGGGCGCGTGGCGGCTTCCTTGGCCTCGGCCGCACGGAACTCGGCCCCGAAGCCCTGCTCAACGGCCTGCCCGTCACTGTGGAAACGGTGCAGTGGGAAGGCGGCCTCGTCGCCAGCAGCGTCCGCTTCAAGGATGACGACTTGGAAACCGCAGAGATGATCCGCGGCGCGACCGACCAGCGCTTTAGCGAGAACGAAATGGCGATCGAGGAAAACGCGGTTGCCACCGAAGCCCTGCGTGGCCGGGTTGCCAATATCGACCAGTACAACGTGCGCGGTACGGCGAACGTCTACTTCGATACCGGCAAGTGGAATCTGACCCCTGCAGCGCAACGCGATCTCTGCAACGCCGCGCGTGAAGCCGGCGAGATGGACAACGCCCTGCTACTGGTTGTCGGCTACACCGACGACGTTGGTGACTACGACTACAACCAGACGCTGAGCGAGCGCCGCGCGGGCCGCGTGGTCAACTACCTGCAGCAGGAGTGTGACTGGGCACCCTGGCGCATGCTGACGCCGACCGGCATGGCCGAGGCCGATCCGCTGGCCGACAACACCACCGCCGCTGGCCGGGCGCAGAACCGCCGCGTTTCGGTGAACATCCTCGTCAGCAAGGCTGTCGATAACATGTAAGCCGACCGGCTTCGGACAAATAAGACCCCCGCGTCAGCAATGGCGCGGGGGTTTTTTTGTTATGCTTTGCTTTTATGCGGGCCGGAAATCGCCGCTTTTCTCGTCAAGCAGGTGCAGCACGCCATCGGAAATGGCGAAATAGGCACCGCGCAGGGCCAGTTCGCCAGATGATTCCTTCTCCTGCACGCACGGGAAGGTGCGCAGGTTGGCGAGACTGACCTTCACCGCGGCCAGCTCCATCGCCCGCTCCGCCTCTCTGCCTGTCGTGCCGAGCTTGGCGGCAATGGGCTCGCGCGTTTCGTCCAGCATGTCGATCCAGTGGGCGACGAAGCCGCCTGCGCCAAGATCGTTGCCGTGCAGGTCCTGCGTCAGCGCGGCCTTGCACCCACCGCACATGCCGTGGCCCATCACCACCACTTCCTTCACTTTCAGGAACTGGACGGCAAATTCCAGCGCGGCTGAGACGCCGTGGCGGCCGGGTGTCGTCTCGAATGGCGGGACAAGCGCGGCGACGTTACGAACGACAAACAGTTCGCCGGGTGCCACGTCGAAAATCTGCGCCGGGTCCACGCGGCTGTCGGAGCAAGAGATCACCATTACCTGCGGTGACTGGCCCTCTTTCAGTTCCTCCCAACGCTCGCGCTGGTGCTGCCAATCGGTCTCCCGAAATCGGCCGTAGCCGTCGATCATTTCTTCGAATGTCTTCATGCCTCCTTCGCTGCCTTGATTTTCGGGATTCGGCAAGAGGCCAAAGGACCATGCGGGTTGCCCACGGCGGGGTAGGGCACTAAGTGGGCACCCAATGAACGACCTCTCATCCACGCCCGCCCCCGAAGACGATCGCCCGGTCCGCCAGCGCAAGCCGGACTGGATCCGCGTGAAGGCCCCTGTCAGCAAGGGTTATCACGAGACGCGCAAGATGATGCGCGAGCTCAACTTGAACACGGTTTGCGAAGAGGCAGCGTGCCCGAACATCGGTGAATGCTGGAGCAAGAAGCACGCCACGGTGATGATCCTGGGCGATGTCTGCACCCGTGCCTGCGCCTTCTGCAACGTGAAGACGGGGATGCCCCGCATCGTCGACCCGATGGAGCCGGAGAACACCGCCATTGCGGCTGCGAAGATGGGGCTGGAGCATATCGTCATCACCAGTGTCGACCGTGACGACCTGCCAGACGGCGGCGCCGGCCAGTTCGTGAAGGTCATCCAGGCCCTGCGGAGGGAAACCCCGAACACGACGATCGAGATCCTGACCCCCGATTTCCGCGGCAAGATGCGTGCGGCGGTGGAGGCGATTTGTGAAGCCGGGCCAGACGTTTACAATCACAACCTCGAAACTGTGCCACGCCTCTATCCCACCATTCGCCCCGGCGCGCGCTACTATGCCTCGCTGCGACTGCTGGAAGAGGTGAAGAGCCACAACCCGCTGATCTTCACCAAGTCCGGCATCATGCTGGGGCTGGGTGAGCAGCGTCTGGAAGTGCATCAGGTGATGGACGACATGCGCAGTGCAGACGTCGATTTCATCACGATGGGCCAGTATCTCCAGCCCACGCCGAAGCACGCCAAGGTGGAAGATTTCGTGACGCCCAAGGCGTTCGACGCTTTCGGCTCCATCGCGCGTGCCAAGGGCTTCCTGCAGGTCGCCTCCACACCGTTGACGCGTTCCAGCTATCATGCGGGCGACGATTTCGCCCAGATGCAGGCGGCCCGCGAAGCCAAGCTGGCGAAGCAGCGCGCGAAGGAAGGGAAGGGGGCCTGATGCCCTCGATCCGCGAAACGCACCGGCTGCCTTATACGGCAGAGCAGATGTTCGACCTCGTCGCCGATGTCGACAAGTACCCGGAGTTCCTGCCCTGGGTCGTGGCGACGCGCGTCAGGCGCGACAGCGATACCGAGATGACTGCCGACATGCTGGTGGGCTTCAAGGCGCTGCGCGAGAAGTTCACGTCCAAGGTGGTGAAGGATCGGCCCAACTCGATCAATGTCCACTACGTCGATGGGCCGCTGCGCGATCTCGACAACAACTGGACGTTCCGCGATTGCGGAGAGAACTGCTGCGAGATCGATTTCTGCGTCGATTTCAGCTTCAAGAATATCATGTTCGAAACGCTGGCCGGCCAGTATATCGACCGCGCTTTCCGCAAGATGGTGGATGCGTTCGAAAAGCGCGCCCACGAGCTTTACGGCAACAACAGCTCCAGCGCACAAAGCGTCGCCTGACGACGAACGCCTGAGCGACCGGTGTCCTCGAACAACCGGTCCTCGGCTTCGGGCTCATCCTGCCCCTTTTCCAAGCGTGCGAAGACAACGGTGCCGACCGGTTTGGTTTCGCTCCCGCCGCCGGGGCCTGCGATTCCGCTGATTGCGACGGCCACATCCGCATCGCTGCGCTCCAGCGCGCCGCGCGCCATGGCGTAGACGCAGGCGACGGAAACGGCTCCGAAAGCCTCGATGATGTCGCTCGCTACGCCCAGTTCGGCCTGCTTTGCCTCGTTCGAATAGGTGACCAGAGAGCGGTCCAGCACGGCAGAACTGCCGGGTATCTCGGTGATGGCGGCGGCGACGAGGCCGCCGGTGCAGCTTTCCGCCAGCGCGATCTTGCGGCCGGCAGCGGCGTTCTCCTCCACCACGCGGCGGGCGAGGTTCACGATATCGTCGGGAAGAAGGAAGTCGCTCATGCCTTTGCCACCATCGTTGCCACGGCCTGCGCCGCAATACCTTCGCCGCGCCCGGTGAAGCCCAGTCTCTCGGTCGTCGTGGCCTTCACGCTGATGGAACCCACGTCCACACCCAGCAGTTCCGCGAGCCTTGTGCGCATAACGTCGCGGTGCGGGCCGATCTTGGGCGCTTCGCAGATGAGGGTGAGATCCACGTTTCCGACCGTATAACCGGCCTCGCGTGCCAGTTTCACCGCGTGCTCAACGAATTGCGCCGAGCGCGCGCCTTTCCACGCGGGATCGCTGGGCGGGAAGTGCTGGCCGATATCGCCCTGCGCGACGGCACCCAGGATTGCATCGACCACGGCGTGCAGGCCGACGTCGGCATCGGAATGCCCCGCAAGGCCCTTGTCATGATCGATCTGGATGCCGCAGAGCCACAACTCCTCACCCGCCGCGAGCCTGTGAACGTCGTATCCCATGCCGACACGCACGGGTTGGGGTAAGCCGGTTTCGGACACGAAATCCTCCGCATAGGTAAGTTTCTTCAGCCGCTCGTCGCCATTCACGAGAGCCACTTCACCCCCGGCGGCGCGCAGCACCTGCGCATCGTCTCCGGCGGTCGCCTCGCCTTGCCAGCTGCGATGAGCGCCAAGGATTTCGGCGAAGCGAAACGCCTGCGGGGTCTGCACGCGGCGAAGCGTCTCCCGCCTGGCGTCGGCGGCCATCAGTTCGCCATCGGCGACCACCATCGAGTCCACCACAGGCAGCACTGGTATTGCACCGGGATGGTCTTTCAGCGCTTCCAGCAACCGGGTGACGACCGATTGCGGCAGGTCCGGCCGCGCCGCATCATGGATCAGCACGTTTGCGAAATCGAACTCGGCAAGCCTTTCCAGCCCCGCCGCGACCGACTGCTGGCGCGTCTCGCCGCCGTCGATCACGGTCACGCCCTCTTCCACACCAGCCGCGTCCAGCGCCGTCTGGTGCATCCCCGACGGGGCAGCGATCACGATCATTCCGCAGCCTGCGTCGCGCAATGCCGCTACCGAGTGGGCAAGCACCGGCCTGCCTTTCCACGGCGCGAATTGCTTGGGCACGGTCTGGCCCGAACGCATGCCCTTTCCGGCGGCGACGATTACTGCCGCAAAGCTGGAGTCAGGGGGACTGGAAAGGCTCTCGGACACAGGCGCGCGCTAGCCGCTTGAGACTGTCCTCGCAATCCACTATGCGCCTGCCTATATTTTAGGCACAATTCTTATGAGCACCCACGCTATCCCTTCGCCCCCGGCGATCACGCCCATCGACATCGGTCCCGTGCGGATCGAATGCCCGGTCGTGCTCGCGCCGATGACGGGCGTGACAGACCTGCCGTTCCGCACGCTGGTGCGCCGCTATGGCTCCGGCCTCAACGTGACCGAGATGATCGCCAGCGAGGCTGCGATCCGCGAAACGCGCCAGTCCATCCAGAAGGCCGAGTGGCACCCGACCGAGGAACCGGTATCGATGCAGCTCGTCGGTTGTGACCCCCTATCGATGGGCGAAGCGGCCAAGCTTCAGGAAGACAATGGCGCAGCAGTAATCGATATCAACTTCGGCTGCCCGGTGCGCAAGGTCGTCGGTCAGCTGGCAGGCTCCGCGCTGATGCGCGAGGTGGGCCTCGCCACGAAGCTGATGGAAGCGACGGTAAAGGCTGTCTCCGTCCCGGTGACGGTCAAGATGCGCATGGGCTGGGACCATGCCAGCCTCAACGCTCCCGAACTCAGCCGCATCGCCGAGGACCTGGGCGTGAAGATGATCACCGTCCACGGTCGCACGCGCAACCAGATGTACAAGGGCAGCGCAGACTGGTCTTTCATTCGCAAGGTGAAGGACGCGGTGTCGATCCCCGTCATCGTCAACGGGGATATCTGCTCGATCCAGGATGCCGCGCAGGCGCTGGAGCAATCGGGCGCGGACGGCCTGATGATCGGACGCGGCGCCTATGGCAGGCCGTGGCTGCTGGGTCAGGTCATGCATTGGTGGCGCACCGGCGAGATGCTGGAGAGCCCGACATTCGACGAGCAGTACGAAACCGTCGCCGAGCACTACGATGCCATGCTTGAGCATTACGGCGAGGACGTGGGCGTGAAGATCGCGCGCAAGCACCTGGGCTGGTACACCAAGGGAATGCACGGCAGCGCCGACTTCCGCAACAAGGTGAACTTCATCGACGATCCTGCGCAGGTGAAGGGCGAACTCGAGCGGTTCTATGAGCCGTTCCTGAGGCGCCGCGCCGCGTGAGCGCGGAGCCGCCCGCGCAGCCCGATCCGGCGCTGCCTAATACCCCGCTAGCCAATCCGTCGCTACCGGGCCCGCGCGAACAGTTGAACGGTCTCGGCTTCGGCATGTTGCTGCTCGATCCCCAGCACGTCATCCGCGAGGTCAATCCCGCAGCCGAAAGCCTCTTGGGCGTCAGCCTGAAACGGATGCGTGGAAAGTCATTCTTAGACATTCTCGATTTCGTGCACAGCGGTGTGCGGGACCGGCTTGCTGACACGGAGCGACAACTGGTGGCGCGCGGCGTGGATGTCACCGTCGGCAAGCGCGACCTGCGGCTGAACATCACCATGTCCACGCTCTCCAACCATCCGGGCTGGCGCATGGCGACGCTTTCCGACGCAAGCCAGGGCGAGCGCTTTGAGGAGCAGGAGCGGCGCGGGCAATTGCGCGGCCCGGCCGTGCTGGCGCACGAGATCAAGAACCCGCTGGCCGCCATTCGCGGGGCAGCGCAGCTCTTGCAAAGGAAAGTGGGAGAGAGCGAAACGGCATTGACCGGGCTGATCGCCGACGAAGTCGATCGCATCGCCCAGTTGATCGACCGGATGCAACGCCTAGGGCGGGAGCGGGCCGAGCCCGTTGGTCCCGTCACCCTGCACCAGGCCATTCGCCGGGCGCAGGAAACGGTGCGCATTTCGACAGATGCAACGGTGGCCTGGCGCGAGGAGTTCGATCCCTCGCTGCCCCCGGTCCTCGGCAACGAGGGGGCACTGGTGCAGGTGCTGGTGAACCTGATGGCCAATGCCTGCGACGCCTGCAGCGACAGCGTCGCACCGCAGGTGACGGTACGCACGCGCTTTGTCAGCGGCATGGTGATGAACGTGATTCGCCTGGGTCGTCCGGTCAAACTGCCCATCGAGATTTGTATCAGCGACAACGGTCCGGGCGTCGATCCGTCGATCCGCGACGATATCTTCGAGCCCTTCGTTTCTAGCAAGACCAACGGTCAGGGGCTGGGGCTCGCGCTGGTGCAGAAACTGGTGCGCGACATGGACGGGCGCGTCAGCCATGAACGGGACGAGGACGGGGGCTGGACGCATTTCCGCATCCACCTGCCGATGGCTCGCTAGAATTCGAGAGGGGATAGCATGGCACACCGCGCGCTGCTGGTAGAGGACGACAACGCCATCGCCACGGTTATCCGTGCCGCGCTGCAGGACGAGGGCTTCGAAGTCGACAGCACCGACACGGTGGCCGGTCGAGACGAGGCCCTGTCGAAGCAGGATTATGGCGTGATGCTCACCGACGTCATGTTGCTGGACGGCGACGGGATCGAGACGCTGGGCGCCGTGCGGGACGAATTTCCGGACATGCCGGTGATCATTCTTTCAGCGCAGAACACGCTGGATACAGCCGTGCGCGCCACCGATCGCGGGGCGTTCGAGTATTTTCCCAAGCCCTTCGATCTCGACGAACTGGTCCGCGCGACGCGGCAGGCGGTCGAGACCGCCAAGAGCGGGATCTCCGGCGAGGAAGATCCGGGGCAGGGCCTGCCGCTGATCGGGCGCAGCCAGGCGATGCAGGAGGTCTATCGCCTGATCACGCGCGTGCTTCACAACGACCTCACCGTGCTGGTTCTAGGCGAAAGCGGCACAGGGAAGGAACTAGTCGCCGAGGCGATCCACGAACTTGGCGCGCGCAAGACGGGGCCGTTCGTGCCGGTCAACACCGCCGCGATCCCGCGCGAACTGATCGAGAGCGAGTTGTTTGGCCACGAGAAAGGCGCCTTCACCGGAGCCACTGCGCGCAGCATCGGCAAGTTCGAGCAGGCGCAGGGTGGCACGTTGTTCCTCGACGAAATTGGCGACATGCCCGCAGAAGCGCAGACCCGCCTGCTGCGCGCCTTGCAATCGGGCCGCATCCGCCGCGTCGGCGGGAGCGAGGAGATTGCCGTCAACGTGCGGATCATCGCCGCGACCAATCGCGACCTGTTGCCGATGATCACGGCTGGGGAGTTTCGCGAGGACTTGTACTACCGGCTCAACGTAGTGCCGATCAAGCTGCCGCCGCTACGCGATCGTACGGGCGACATCGCGCCGCTTGCGCTGCACTTCCTCTCTCGCGCGGCAGGGGAGGGGCTGCCTAGACGGTCGCTGGGAGAGGATGCCGCGCAATTGCTGATGAAACAGCCGTGGCGCGGCAACGTGCGTGAATTGCAGAACCTGATCTACCGCGCCGCCCTGCTTTCGCGAGAGGACGTGATCGACGCAGAGACGATCGTCTCCCTGCTGGACACCGCTCCAGATGGACACGGATCGGCGGGCGACAACATTGGCGATGCGGTTACGAACTGGCTTCAAGCGACTCAGTTCGGCGAGGGAAACCTCTACCACGAAGCCCTTGCCGAGCTTGAACGGCCGCTCTTTCGTCATGCCCTTGCGAGGACCGCCGGGAACCAGCTCAAGGCCTCGCAATTGCTCGGCATAAACCGCAACACGCTGCGCAAGCGTCTCTCCGAACTGGACATCGATCCGGAGAGTTTCTCGCGCAATTAGGGGATAACGGCGCTTTTAACTTGCAAAGCAGCAACAGCGTTGTTGTATGCCTGCAACGTGACAGAAACGCCACACCCCGACACGGCGAACCGCGCCCCGAGAAGGTCACGCTTCTTCCGCCGCGCAGCAGTCGCATCGCGTCGTCTCAACCTGTTCTTCTGGCTTGAAGTCCTTTGCTACATCGCGCTTGCGCTGATGGTGCTGACGGTGTGGTTCACCCTTGCAGGGCGCCCCACCTACGGAGAGCCGATCCCTTCGTGGCAAGCGGCTGCGCTGCTGGTGGGAACACTCCTTCCCGCGCTTGGCCTGATCGTCCTGTGGGGCAGGCGCATTGCCATCCGCCGGGCGGGCAGCACCACGGCGCGGCTGCATGTGAACCTTGTGTTCTTCTTCTCCTTGCTCGCGGCCATCCCGACGCTGTTCGTCGCCGTCTTCGCCTCCATCCTGTTCCAGTCCGGGGTGCAGTTCTGGTTCAGCGACGATTCGCGCGGCATCCTCGAGAATGCCAACAACCTGGCCGAAGGATATTACAACGAGAACCTGAGAGGGGTGGGCAACAACGCCGTGGCCATGGCGGGCGACATGCGCTTCGTCATGCAAAACGTACCCGTGGCCAGCAATGAGTTTATCGACCAGTTCCTGTACCAGACCTATTCGCGGGAACTGAGCGAGGCGGCGATCATCCGTCTGCCGGAAAACGGGGAATACCGCCTGATAGCCCTCGCTGATCCCGACGACGATCGGGAGCGTCAGCGCATTACCAACGACGCGATCGAACCGCTGCGCAGCGGGCAGTCCTTTACCGTGGCCTCCACGCCGGAGCGGACCGAAGCTATTGCCATGCTTGACGAAGAGCTGGACCTTTACATCTACGTTGCCCGCGATGCCCGTCCCGAAGCCGCGCGCCTCTATCGTCAGGCGCAGAACGTAGCCGGCGCGTACGACGACCTGACCGAGCGCGCGCGGGTGCTGCAACTGCAATTCAACCTGGCCCTTTTCGGCGTATCCCTCGCTCTCGTCGCCCTTGCCGTCTGGGCCGCGCTGCGCTTTGCCGATCGCCAGGTGAAGCCGCTGGCAGAACTGGCCGAGGTGGCGCAGGAGATCGGAGCGGGTAATTACGCCATGCGCGTGTCCGGCCGTACCGGGCAGGACGAGATCGGCCTGCTCAATCGTGCGTTCAACCGGATGACCGCCCAGATCGAGCGGCAGACCGACGCGCTGCTGGGCGCCAACCAGCAGCTGGATGAACGCCGCGCCTTCATCGAAGCCGTGCTGCAATCGATCACCGCCGGTATCGTCTCTATAGACGAGCAGGGGCGCATTCAGCTGATGAACAATTCCGCCCAGCGCCTGCTGTTGGGTCAGGAAGGGCCAGTGCCGGTCAACGTGCCGTTGGAGGAGGTCGCTCCGCAGATGGCCAAGCTGGTCACCGAAGGCTCGATGAGCGAAATCATCCAGATCAGCCGAGGCGGCGAACTGTTGACGTTGGCGGTGCAGCTCGCCCCCGATGCCGACGGTTTCGTAATAACTTTCGAAGACATCACCCGCCAGCTGCTCGATCAGCGTCAGGCCGCGTGGAGCGACGTTGCGCGGCGCATCGCGCACGAGATCAAGAACCCGCTTACGCCCATCCAGCTGGCGACCGAACGGCTGAAGAGGCGTTATTCCAAGCAGATCGACAAGGATGTCGAGCTGTTCGACGAACTGACCGGCACGATCATCCGGCAGGTCGGGGACCTGCGCAAGATGGTGGACGAATTTTCCAGCTTCGCACGCCTGCCGAAACCGGTGTTTCGTAGCGAGGATGCGGTTGATCTGGTACGTCAGGCGCTGTTCCTGCAGGAGGTCGCGCATCCCGAAATTACTTATGGATTCTCTGCCGCGCGCGACATTCCTCCGGTAGAGTGTGACCGGCACCAGGTCGGCCAGGCCATGACAAACGTGTTGAAGAACGCTGCCGAGGCGGTTGATGCTCGCATCCCCGACGCCCCGGCCGACTGGCGCGGACGCATCAACGTCGCGATGCGACAGGATGGGGAGCACATAGAGATCGCCATCACGGACAATGGCATCGGCCTGCCGAAAGGCGGGGAGAACGTGATCGAACCCTATGTCACCACGCGCGAGAAGGGGACTGGTCTCGGTCTCGCGATCGTGAAGAAGATCGTCGAGGAGCACGCTGGCGACCTCGAATTCTCGGCACTCCCGGACGGGGGCACCAAGGCAATATTGCGCTTCGCCATCCACCCGGGCGACCTGGATGAAAACAGCGAAGCGGCTGAATGATTTTTGCAGGAGAGCACTGAATGGCACTCGATATCCTCGTCGTCGATGACGAACGCGACATCCGCGATCTCGTCGCTGGCGTACTCAGTGACGAAGGTTACGAATGTCGCACTGCCGGAGACAGCGACGGCGCGCTTGGGATGATCGACGAACGACGTCCCAGCCTCGTGCTGCTGGACGTGTGGCTGCACGGCAGCCCGATGGACGGGCTCGAAGTGCTCGATGCCATCAAGCAGCGTGAGCCGAACCTGCCCGTCATCATCTTTTCCGGCCACGGCAATGTCGATACGGCAGTCTCGGCGGTGAGCCGCGGGGCAATGGATTTCATCGAGAAGCCCTTCGAGGCCGAGAAGCTGCTCCACCTCGTTTCGCGCGCAACCGAGACCGAGCGCCTGCGCCGCGAGAACGAGCGCCTGCGCGAAGGCATGGCATCACACGACGAGTTCACGGGCAATTCCAGCGCCATCAATGCCGTGCGCGCCACGCTCAAGCGCGTGGCCAATACCGGCAGCCGCGTACTGGTGAGCGGTCCGGCAGGAGCGGGCAAGGAAGTGGCGGCGCGCCTGCTCCACGCGTGGAGCCCGCGCGCCGACAAGGCCTTCGTGACGGTCAATTCCGCGCGGATCACTGCCGAGCGGTTCGAACACGAGCTGTTCGGCGAGGAGGCCGACGGCAAGCTGCTGAGGGCTGGTTTGCTGGAGATGGCCGATGGTGGCACTCTCTATCTGGATGAGGTTGCGGACATGCCCGAAAGTACGCAGGCACGCATCCTGCGCGTACTCACCGACCAGAGTTTCGTTCGCGTGGGCGGCAACCGGCAGGTTGGGGTGGACGTCCGGGTGGTTTCCTCGACCGCGCGGGATCTGCTTGCGGAAATCGAGGAAAAGCGCTTCCGCGAGGACCTGTTCTACCGCTTGAACGTGGTGCCGATCGACATTCCTCCGCTGTCGGAGCGCCGCGACGACATTCCTGCATTAGCGGATCATTTCTTCACCCGCTACGCACGCGAGCAGGGTCTGGAGCCGCCCACCATCGCACCCGAAGCACTGGCTGCCATGCAGGCCTATGACTGGCCGGGCAACGTGCGCCAGTTGCGCAACGTCATCGAGCGCACGGTGATCCTTGCGCCGCGAGAGGATTTCAAGACCATCACGCCCGGCATGTTGCCGGCCGAAATTACCGGCGGCTCCGAAGAGGGTTCCGGAGGCATTTCCTCGCTGATGGGCGTTCCCCTTCGCGAAGCACGCGAGAGTTTCGAGCGGGAATACCTGCGCATCCAGATCCGGCGTTTTTCCGGAAATATCTCCAAGACTGCTGGCTTTATCGGCATGGAACGCTCGGCTCTTCATCGTAAGCTCAAGCTGCTCGGCATGAACGAGCGCAACGGCAACGGCGACGAAGACTAAAAAAGCGTCCAGGACTTTCGGGAAGGTCAGGAACTATTTGCCGCCCGAAAGTTTTTGCTCATATACGCTGCAATGCACAAAAGTGCAGCCGGTGATTCCCGCAGTTGTCACGCGGGATTGCCAGACTGCGGGTTTCGGCTCGCCAAGAACCATGGAGTCAAAGAAATGACCAAGGGCACCCTTTCGGCACGACCAAGATCGGTCGCAGAGCCCGAACCGCGCGCCGCAAAGCCTGCCAATGGCAACAAGAATGCCAACCTGCAGGATGTTTTCCTGAACCACCTTCGCCGCGAAAAGACGCCTGTCACCATGTTCCTTGTCAAGGGCGTGAAACTTCAGGGCATCGTCACGTGGTTTGACAACTTTTCCATCCTGCTGCGGCGCGATGGACAGTCCCAGCTGGTCTACAAGCACGCAATCTCCACGATCATGCCGGGCCAGCCCGTCGATGCAGACCAGTTCGGCAGCGGGCCCGACGGCGGCAAGAAAATGCGCCTGTTACAAGACATTTTCCTCAGCCGCGTGCGCGATGCAGGCGTGCAGGTGACGATGTTCCTCGTGAACGGCGTCATGCTGCAAGGCCGTATCGCCAGTTTCGACCTGTTCTGCATGCTGCTGGAGCGTGACGGATACGTTCAGCTCGCCTACAAGCACGCCGTGTCCACGATCCAGCCGGACAGGCCGGTCGATCTGACCGACGACGAGCTGGATGAAGACGAAGGCGACAACGACTGATTGTAGACGACGATATTGAAGGCGAAGTAACCCGCGGTGCGCGGGCGCTTGTCGTTTGTCCGGACATCCGCGCCCAGCGCCGCGACGATGATCCAGACGCGCGTCTCGAGGAGGCGAAGGGTCTCGCGCTTGCCATCGGCATCATCGTGGCCGAGGCGTTCATAATTCCCGTGCGCGAAGTGCGGCCCAACACCCTGTTCGGGGAAGGGCAGGTGCAGCGGATAGCTACCGACTGCGAACTGCACGAGGCGGAGCTCGTCATCGTCGATGGGGCCCTGTCGCCGATCCAGCAGCGCAACCTGGAAGAGAAGATCGGCCGCAAGGTCATCGACCGCACCGGCCTGATCCTCGAAATCTTCGGCGAACGCGCTGCCACGGCGGAAGGCCGCTTGCAGGTGGAACTGGCGCACCTCGATTACCAGGCCAGCCGTCTCGTACGCAGCTGGACCCACCTCGAGCGTCAGCGCGGTGGCTTCGGCTTTCTTGGCGGCCCTGGTGAAACGCAGATCGAGGCGGACAGACGTCTCATCCGTGACCGCATGGCGAAGCTGCGGCGCGAACTGGAACAGGTCCGCAAAACCCGCGAACTGCACCGCAAGCGCAGGGGCAGAGCGCCTTGGCCCGTCATCGCTTTGGTGGGTTACACCAACGCCGGTAAATCCACGCTTTTCAACCGCTTGACCGGCGCTGATGTGATGGCGGAAGACCTTCTGTTCGCCACGCTGGACCCCACGATGCGGGCCATCACGCTGCCCGGCGTGGAAAAAGCCATCCTGTCGGACACGGTGGGCTTCATTTCCGATCTGCCGACTCAGCTGGTGGCCGCGTTCCGCGCGACCTTGGAAGAGGTAACGGCGGCCGATATCGTGCTCCACGTGCGCGATATTGCCAATCCGGACAGCGCATCCCAGAAGAAACAGGTGCTGCAGGTCCTTTCCGATCTTGGTGTGATCGACGAGGAGGACGGGGAAGGGGAGCCTACGACGATCCTCGAAGTCTGGAACAAGTGGGATCTGCTTGATGACGAGCTTCGCGAAGAGCTTTCTGGCGTTGCCGCCAACGATGAAAAGGTCATGCCGATTTCCGCCGTTACCGGCGAGGGCATCGAGCAATTGCGCGAGAAGCTGGGCGCCGTGCTTACCGAAGGCGCGCGGCGCCATTCGCTGATGATTCCCGCGAGTGACGGCGCACGCATTGCCTGGCTGCATGCCCACGGCGAAGTCCTCTCCGACAATGACGGCGGGCAGGGGGCAGAGGGTCCCATGCGCCACATCGAGGTGCGGCTGACGGAAAAGGAATGGGGTCGGTTCGAGACGCTTTAGGCTTCGCGTTCCTGCCGTTTGACTTCCTGCCACAGGGCTTCCTGCGCATGGAGATCGCGGGCCGCGAAATCCCCGCCTGCAAGGTCTTCCATCGCGCGATACCGACGCTCGAACTTCGCGTTCGCAGCCTTCAGAGCTTCTTCCGCACCGATCCCATATGACCGCACGAGATTGACCGCCGCAAACAGAAGGTCGCCCGCTTCCTCGGCGCGGTCTTGCTGCCCGGCTTCCTGCAATTCTCGCACTTCTTCGGCCAACTTGTCTGCCGGTCCTTCTTGGTCGGGCCAGTCGAAGCCATCGCGAGCGGCGCGCTTCTGCAATTTCTCGGCGCGCAGCAGCGCCGGCAAAGCGCGGGCAACGCCATCCATCGTGCTGGTCGATCCGCCCTCTGAGCGCTCCGCTGCCTTGATGTCTTCCCAGCGCTGAGCGTCCATCGCGCCGCCTTCGTCACCGAAGATATGCGGATGGCGCGCTTCCATCTTGTCGGAGATGGCGCGGGCAACGTCGTGAAAGTCGAAATGTCCGGCTTCCTCCGCCATGCGCGCGTGGAACACGACCTGGAGCAGCAGGTCACCCAACTCGCCGCGAAGATCGTCCATGTCGGCCCGGTCGATTGCGTCGGCAACTTCGTAGGCCTCCTCAATGGTATACGGCGCGATAGTCTCGAATGTCTGCGCGACGTCCCATTCGCAGCCGTGCTGTGGATCGCGCAGGCGCGCCATGATGGCGAGGAGGCGGGTCAATTGTTCGGCCATGGAATGCTCCGGTGCGCGAGAAACTATAGAATGATAATATATATTATGTTAAATACAATCGAAGGGCTTTTCTTCGTTCTCGTTCACATCACCAGTGAGAAAAAGAACGCTAGTCCGGTGAAGATACAGGCCCAGATCAGCGCCATGCGGATCGTCTTCGACATGTTGACCTGGTGCGAGCGATAGGCACCGAGCGCAAGGATCAACCAGCCGAGCAGCGCAACGATGGACACCAGCGATACCTCGCTCATGCGATAAGCTCCATGCCATCGTACCCGACTAGCACGCCATCGGGCACTTCTCCGCTCAGCGTCGTATAATCCATGCTCTTGTCGAGATGCGACAGCACGGTCTTGCGCGCTCCCGACCGTTCGGCGAGTTCCAGCGCCATGCCAAGATGCGCGTGGGTCGGGTGCGGTTCGCGACGCAGGCAGTCTGTCACGAGGATGTCGATATCCTCGAACAGGTCGACCATATCATCGGTAATTTCGCTAAAGTCCGTCGCGTAACCTATTGATTTTCCGTCTGCATCGAAACGATACGCCGTCGTGGTGATCGGTCCGTGCGGCATCTCTACGCTTTCGACACCGAAACCTGCGTGAATTCGCAGCGTATCAAGAGAGTTGAGTTCCACAATCGTGTGATAGCCGTACTGGCCGGAGAACACGTACCCGAAGCGATTGCGCAACCGGCGACAGCATTCGGTCGATGCGAAGCCTGCGATCGGTCCGCCGCGGCCATAGCGCATCGGGCGCAGGTCATCGATGCCGTGGCAGTGGTCCGCATGATCGTGCGTCCAGAAAACCCCGTCGAGCTTGCCGATGTTGTTGGCGAGCAACTGGTTGCGCAGGTCCGGCGAGGTATCCACCAGGATTCTCGCGCCTTCATGGCTCTCGACAACGATGGATACGCGGCTGCGACGGTTCTTAGGCTCGTTCGGATCGCATTCGCCCCAGTCGTTGCCGATCCGTGGCACACCGGTCGACGTGCCGCATCCAAGCACGATCAGCTTCACGAGCCGCCTTCAGCTTTCGTGAATAAATTGAAGAAGTTGCGCGAGGTATTTGCAGCGAGCTCTTCGATGCTTTCTCCGCGCAGTTCCGCCACGAATTCCGCTGTATGGCGCACGAAGGCCGGTTCGCAGGTCTTTCCGCGATGCGGAACCGGGGCAAGGAACGGGCTGTCGGTTTCCACCAGCAACTTGTCCGTGGGGATTTCCTTCGCGAAGTTCTGCAACTCCGCCGCGTTCTTGAAGGTGACGATGCCCGACAGCGAGATCGTGAGGCCAAGGTCCAGCACCTTGCGACCGAATTCGGCGCTGGCCGTGAAGCAGTGGATCAAGGCGGGGAAGGCACCCTTCCCCATTTCATCCGCCAGGATATCGGCGGTGTCGGCTTCCGCATCGCGGGTATGGATTACCAGCGGCAGTCCGGTCTCGCGCGCCACATCGATATGCATGCGGAAAAGGTCGCGCTGAACTGCGCGGTCGGACTTGTCATAGTAATAGTCGAGCCCGCTTTCACCGATGCCGATGACTCGCGGCGCGTCGGTCGCCTCGCGCAGCACCTGGCGGCCAAGGTCGGCGTGCTGGTCCGCCTCGTGCGGGTGGATGCCCACGGTGGCCCACACATCGTTCTCCCGCTCTGCCGTGGCGACGACATCGCGCCATTCGCTTTCGCGCGTCGAAATATTGAGGAAGCCTGTAACACCGGCAGCGCGGGCATTGGCCAGAACTTCGTCCTGTCGCTCGGCTAGGCCCTTGTAATTGAGGTGGCAATGGCTGTCGATCAGCGGGGCATGGATCGTCACGATGCGTCCTCCCCGGCAGGCATGTCCAGACGCGGGAAGACGGGTTTCGGATTGTCGATCGTGATCGTGTCCATGGCGGGGTCTGATGCGGAAAGCGCCGCGTAGTCGCGCTCGGCAGCCGGAATGCTCAGCGCATTGAGGATCTTGCACGACGCGGTGGGGATCACCGGTGCAACGGCAATGGCCAGATCGCGGATGCAGCCGCAGAGTGTCGCGAGTACACGCCTCATTCGCTCAGGGTCCGTCTTGCGCAGCGCCCATGGCGCCTGTTCGTCAACGTAGGCGTTGCAGGCATAAACGGCCTGCATCCAAGCTTCGAGGCCGGCAGCAAAAGCCAGCTGTTCGAACTGGGAAGGCAGTTCGATGGCACAGGCCTGCCGCACGCGGGCGCGCAGTTGCTCGTCGACTTCTTCCACCGGCGCTTCTGCCGTGATCGAGCCGTCGCAATTCTTGGCGATGAAGCTCATCACGCGCTGCGCGAGGTTTCCGAAGCTGTTGGCGAGTTCGGAATTTGCTCTGTTTACAATGGCCTCTGCCGAATAGCTACCATCCTGCCCGAAGGAAAATTCTCGCAACAGGAAATAGCGCAGCACGTCGACGCCATAGGAATCTACCAATGCGGCGGGATCGGTGACGTTGCCGGCGGACTTGCTTTCCTTCTTGCCGTCACGGCTGAGCAGGAAACCGTGCGCATAGACCTGCTTGGGCAATGCGATCCCGGCGCTCATCAGGAAAGCAGGCCAGTACACGGTGTGGAAACGCGTGATGTCCTTACCCACCAGGTGCAGGTCCGCAGGCCAGAACTTCGCCATGTTTTCCGTCTCGTCTGGATAGCCGAGGCCGGTGAGGTAGTTGGTGAGCGCATCGACCCACACGTACATCACGTGCCCCTCGCTACCCGGCACCGGCACGCCCCAGTCGAAACTGGTGCGGCTTACCGAGAGATCGCGCAGGCCGCCTTCGACAAAACGCATCACCTCGTTGCGGCGGCTTTCGGGCCGGATGAAGTCCGGGTTCTCCTCGTAGAGTGCCAGCAACTTCTCGCCATAGGCGGAGAGGCGGAAGAACCACGTTTCCTCGGCGGTCCATTCCACTTGCGTGCCTTGCGGCGAAAGCTTCTCGCCGCCCTCGCCTTCTTCCAGTTCGCTTTCGTCGTAGTAGGCTTCATCGCGGACGGAATACCAACCCTCGTACCGATCGAGGTAGAGGTCGCCATTGGCTTCCATCGCCTTCCAGATCGCCTGGCTGGCGCGGTAGTGATCCTCTTCCGTTGTGCGGATGAAACGATCATACGAGATATCAAGCGTTTCGAACAAATCACGGAAATATCCGGACATTTCATCCGCAAGCTCGCGCGGGGTCATGCCGAGATCGCGCGCTTTCTGCGCCATTTTCAGGCCGTGCTCGTCGGTGCCGGTCTGGAAGCGGACCTCGCGGCCCATCTGCCGGTGGAAGCGGGCGAGGACGTCAGCCGCAATCGTCTCGTAGGCATGGCCGATGTGCGGCTTGCCGTTGGGATAGTGAATCGCGGTGGTGAGATAGAAGGTGTCAGCCATTTGCGGGCGTCCTAGAACCCGCCAGACCTGCAAGCAAGGTGCCGATTTCCATCACCAGCAGGCCGGGATCGAAATTGTATGTCGGGGCCTGGCCCGCAAGGCGCACCAGTTCGCCATGGGTATCGACCATGGCGGGGATTTGCGAAGGGGTGACGCTGCGCATCTGATCCGCCACGACGGCCCTCGCGAGTTCGATCGCGGCAAGCTGCTTCTCCCGGCTTGGGCGCTGGCCCATGGCACCGGCCAGCCTGCCGCGCAGGACGAAGTCCGGATCGCCCTGCTCCACCACCTGCTTCATCAGCGTATGGATCTTACCGAGGTCCAGTTCCACGAAATCGATGGCGGCGCCGGGCGACCCACTGGCCGCAGCAATGGCTGCCGCGCGCTCCTGAGGGCTGGCCTGGGGGCTTTCACGCGCCAGCACGGCATCCATGTCGAGATCGGATACGCGCGGGAAATCCAGCACCCGGCAACGCGAACGGATCGTCGGCAGCAGCCGCCCGATGCGATGGGCGATCAGCAGGAAATAGGTGCCGGCGGGCGGCTCCTCCAAGCTCTTCAGGAGGGCGTTGGCGGCGCTGGTTTCCATGTCATCCGCCGGATCAATGATGACGGCGCGGCGGCTTCCCAGCGTTGGCCGCGTGGTGAGGCGGCGTTGCAACTCGCGCACCTGGTCCACCTTGATGTTGCGGGCCAGTTCGTAGGGCTTGCCGTCATCGCGCTTCTTTGTCTCGGCATCGTTCTTCGGCGGATGGCTGATGTAGCGGATATCGGGATGCTCGCCCTCTGGCTGCGGAATGCCGGGTTCGGCCACCAGTTCGCGCGCGGCGGCCAAGGCGAAGGCGCTTTTGCCCACGCCCTTGCGCCCGGAAAGAATCCAGCCGTGGTGCATGCGTGCGCCGGCGAGTGCGCGGCGCCAATCCTCCCATGCCTTCTCGTGACCGATGTAGCTCAACCGCCTTCCCCGGTGAAAGGAGCCATCGCGCGCAGGATACGATCGTGCACTTCGCCCGGCGTGCCGCTCGCATCGATGATCACGAAGCGTTCGGGATCGGTCTGGGCCATCTTGCGGAAATGCTCCGCCACGCGCGCGTGGTAGGCGGCTGCCTTGCCGCCTATCCTGTCCGAATTTTCGCCGTCGCGGGCGTGCAGGCGCTCGGCGATGTCGTCGGTCGGGGCCTGGAGCAGGAATGTAACGTCAGGCATCAGCGCGTGGGAGCCGAGCGTGTGCAGCGAAAGGACGGCATCGTCCGACCACTCCCCTCCCCCGGCCTGGTAGGCGCGGGAGGAATCGATGAAGCGATCGCACACCACCCAGTCGCCGCGGTCCAGCGCCGGGCCGATGAGGTTTTTTACATGGTCCGAACGGGCGGCGGCAAACAGCAGCGCCTCTGCGCGGGTATCCCAGTCGAAGCGCTTGTCCAGCAGCAGGTTGCGGATTGCCTCGGCTCCCGGCGTTCCGCCGGGTTCGCGCGTCTGCACCACGCCCAGCCCGCGCCCGCGCAGGGCATCGACCAGCATCCGCGTCTGGGTCGACTTTCCCACGCCCTCGCCACCTTCGAGGGTAATGAAGCGTCCGCTCGTCATGCCAGCCATTTCCTCAACGCATTGGCGACGCGCTGGAAGGCGTTGGCCTGCGGGACGGTTTCGGCTGCCTCGAGCGGCACTTCGAGCATTGTCTCTCCGTCAAGCGTCAGGCGGAGCTGCGCGATCCGGTCACCGGCGATGACGGGGGCCTGGATCGGACCACGATATTGTATTTCCATTTCCCAGCGTGATGTGTCGGCACCTTGCGGAAGAGCGGCGATTACGGGCTCAGGCGTTCGCAGCACGACGCTGCTATCGGCTCCGTCCTGCACCAGTGCGCGTCCTACTTCGACGCGGGCAGGCAGGATCATCTCCTGCTCGAATGCGTCGAAACCCCATTCAAGCAGGGCGCGGGCGGTTTCGTCCCGCGTCTTGCCATCGGGAGCCCCTGCGAGGACCATCACCAGCCTGCGACCATTCCTCTCCGCAGAACCGAGGAAAGTGAAGCCCGCTTCGCGCGTGTAACCCGTCTTCATCCCGTCGGCACCCTCGACGCGGCCAGTTACCGGATCGTGATTGGCCTGGGCGATGTCCCGCCAGCGCAGCGATCGGTGCCCGAAGTAGCGATCGTAAAGGCCGGGATACCGCTCCACGATGGCGCGGCCCAGCTTCGCGAGGTCCCGCGCGGAAGTGTAGGTCTGCCCGCCGTCTGGAAAGCCGTTTGCGGACCCGAAATGCGTGTCGCGCATGTCAAGTTCTGCCGCATTGGCATTCATCAGCGCAACCCAGTTTTCCAGCGAACCGGTTGCCGCAACGGCCATGGCCACGCTGGCATCATTACCGGAGACGGTCGTGATTCCCAGCAGCAGTTGCCCGATGGTGGGTTGATCGCCGGCGCGCAGGAACATGTTGGACCCCTCGGCATACCAAGCGTCCTCCAACTCTTGCGGGTATTCGAACCGCATATCCAGCCGCAGTTCGCCCTCGTCGATCAGTTTGAACGCGGTGTAGGCGGTCATCACCTTGGTGACGGAGGCGGGCACGAAGCGCCGGGCTTCCTCCCGGCTGAAGAGCGTTTGTCCGGTCGACAGATCGACCAGCAGGCCAACGGGGATATCCTGAGGCACCGGTGCGGAAACTGGGGCGGAACCGGACGCGGGCAAGGCTGGGCTGGAGGCGAGGCACAATGCCGCCGTTGCCAGGGCCATGGCCTTTAACTGGTGCACACGCTCTCCACCGCTTGGCGCGGCGGGCTAGGCCTCAGCCGCTGGTCAGGATTCGGGCATCGCTATAACCCGCCTGCTGCACGTTGGCGAGGGATGCCTCGGCTTCTCCACGGGTCGCAAAGGGGCCGGTGCGGACGCGGTAGTATCGCCCGGATTGGGATACCTCGCCGCCCAAGGCATCGGCCGCGCGGCGTGCGTTGTCCGGGTTTGCAAAGGCTGCTGCCTGCACCACGAACCCGGGCTCGATTTCTGCCCTGGCGACATCCGCCGGAAGTTCGGTGGAAGCAGGCTCCTGGAAGGCTTCGCTCGTGGAGGCAGTCGCTATGTCGGTAGGGGGCTCCACAGGAGCAGACGCGATTTCCGGCGGCGCCGCTGACGTGTCAGGCGCGGCGGTTGAAGCGGTAAGCTCGACAGTTTCGAGCGCTTGCGGGGTCTGGGCGCTGGCAGACAGGGAAACCGATCCGCTTTCCGGTAAGCGGCGACGCATGACGGTGAGCAGGGACGATGGCGTTTCCATTCGCAGCGGCGCAGCATTCCCCTGGCGCAGCATGGCGCGCTGTTCTTCGGGCGGATTGACGCGGCGCACGCGTACAGGAGTTTCCACGTTACCCGCCAGTTGCGCCATCGCCGCCGGCGAAAGAGCAAGGATGTGATTGGTATCCATAGGTCCGCGGCGTTCCAGGCGCACGAGTATCGTGCGTCCCGATTCCAGCGAGGTCACTTCGACGTAGCTGGGCACCGGAAGGGTGTGATGCGATGCGGAATAGCCCATCGTGCCAGCGTCGAGCGCGATGTAACCCACCTCGTCATAGTTGAGCACGTCCTCAGGCGTGTAGTTCGTGCCCGCCACCTCGTAAGGCTCGCCGATCACGATCGGATAATCCGCTTGGGGTCCGTAATCCGACAACGCCGAAGCTGATGCCACACTTTCCGTGCCCGGCGCACTGCAGGCAGCAAGCCCAACGGAAAGGACAATAGTTACCAGCGCACGTGCCTGGCAACGGCTTTCGGGGCTATCGACTGATCTCATCTGCAAGCAATCCCACACTCATCGCGTAGTAATTCGAGCAGTTATATTCGAGGATAACCTTATAATTCTGAGTTAAGAGGTAGCCGGGTTCCGCTGGGCCGTCCGGTTCGAACAGCGACGCCATCACGTCATCACCGATGGGCGCGCGGGGCTCGATGCCCCGCTCGCGCCACTCGCGAACGGTCAGCCAGCGGCTGTGACGTTCGTGCACACGCGGGCACACGGGAGAGACAACGCGGTTCTCGATACCGCTGCGATCTGCGGAATTGGGAACGTAGGCGCGCACCGCCCAGGGTTCCCCCGTCCGCCACCCGGCATCGCGGAAATAGTTCGCGATGGAATGCATGGTGTCGACATCGGAATTCCACAGGTCCTTCTGCCCGTCGCCATCGCCATCGACGGCAAGGCGCAGGTAGACGCTGGGGAGGAACTGGCCGTTGCCGAAAGCGCCGGCCCAGCTACCGACCAGGCGAGAACGGGGCACGCCCATGTCGACCATCTTCAGGACGTCGATCAATTCGCGCTCGAACAGTTCGCGGCGGCGCCCTTCCCAGGCCAGCGTTGCCAGCGAGCGCGGCAGGTCGAAGCTGCCCATCACCGCACCATAGGCCGTTTCGTGCCCCCAGATCGCGACGACGATCTCGGCCGGCACGCCATACTGACGCTCCACGTCGTAGCCGATGGAGCGCACTTCTGAGAGCTTGCGAACCCCGCCATTGATGCGCGACGCAGTGTTATGGCGATTGAGATAGCCCGCCATCGACGGGAAGCCCGTGGAAGTATTGTTGCCGCTGGACGAGACGTTGTCCCGGTCCAGCGCCAGCACACGGTCATTAGGGCTGAGCCCGGTGAATACCCGATCGATGGTCGCCTGGCTCACTCCTTCGGACCGGGCGTGCTGGGCGACGATATCCAGGTATTCCCCGAACGTCTCCTGCTGCGCACTGGCAGGAGCGGTAGAAAGAACGGCGACGGCGGCAAAGGCGCCGATGTGGCGCAGGTTTTTGAAAAGCATGGGGCAAAGACTACTGCACTGCCCCCGCCAAGGGAATCCCCCAATTTACCGATGCGCCGAAATGCCGCTGGCTTGCGCCGGGTTACCCGCGCCTATTCGTCCAGCGGAGCGTAAGGCGGCTGCATGTCCGGATTCTCGGCGAGCATTTCCGCGAATGGACGGAATCCGCAATTCTCGGTTTCGCATGCGGTCACCGTGTGAATGTAGCGGATCTTGCCGTTTTCAACTCGGAAGGTGTGGCTGTCAGGCAGCGCGTTATCGCCGAACTCGAGGAACACGTTCACCGCGCCCTTTACAGGATCGACAATGTAGCGGCGGTTTTTCAACTCGACACCTTCGGGAACGCCGACGTTGCAGCTGTCGGTCGGTTCGCCGCGCCCGGTGTAGACCCCGCCTTCCAGCCGGGCGCATGGCTCACCCCATGGCACTTCGACAGTGGGATCGCTGAACAGGTCGAGATAGGCATCGGCGGCTGCGATGAGTTCGTCACGCGTTGCGCGTTCGCCTTCGGGGATATCGCTCCAGTCTTCGCGGCGGGCGTATTCGTAAGTCGCCTCTGCGTCGAACAGCCAGTCGCCTTCGTCGGTCACGATGTTGTCGAACGGGCCGACACCGAAGAATCCGTTGCCGATCTGCGTGGCAGCTACAATCGGGCGTTCCTCGTCCAGCATGACGGCCTCGACGAAGACCTGGCAGGTCGTAGTGTCGAGAAGCGCCATATGCCAATCCACTTCGCGTGCCGGAGTAAGGAAACTCCCCAGCGAACCGCGCTGGAAGTTCTCGTTGTACTCCACCCATTCGCCGAGTTGCATGGTCATCATGGTCCCCTGCTCAAGCGCCTCGATCCAGTCACCGGCGATGCCTTGCAGCAGTTCCCTGTCGCATGCGCCCTGGGCCTGCGCCGGAGAAGCGAGTGCGATGGCGGTGGTTGCAGCAAGGGTAGCGCAAAGCTTGCGATTCATGGTGAGCGATCCTCTCGAACAAATTAGCCGGTTTCTCCCGGCAAATTGACTTCATCCGATTTCTAGCGCGGCCTTTCGCGCCTGTCACCTGCCAGTTGCGCCGATTGGTGGGTGACAATCGCCGCTCTTGCGTTTAGCCAGCGCGTGCTCGCGCGGACAGGTGGCAGAGCGGTTGAATGCACCGGTCTTGAAAACCGGCAAGGGTGCAAGCCCTTCGTGGGTTCGAATCCCACCCTGTCCGCCAGCGAGGCTTACTGCATTTGCTGATCATCCGGCTCCGGCGCACCACGGCGTTCGGGAGAGACGCCGTCGATGGCCGTGCGTTCGGGGCGGTAACTTTCCTGCGGCTGGTCTGAAATCTCGTATTCCATGGCAATCACCTCTCACCCGCAAAACGCGCGAGAGGTGAATGTTTTCCGGCATTTGCGACCAGCGGTTCGTCGCAAGGCTTGCCCTAGATATGGATCGCCCGGCCGTAGGCGCCGAGCACGCTTTCGTGCATCGATTCGGAGATCGTAGGGTGCGGGAAGACCGTCTGCATCAGTTCCGCCTCGGTCGTCTCCAGCGTCTTGCCCACGACATAGCCCTGGATCATCTCGGTGACTTCCGCGCCGACCATGTGCGCGCCCAGCAGTTCGCCGGTCTTGGCATCGAACACGGTCTTGGTGAAACCCTCGGCCTCGCCCAGCGCGATGGCCTTCCCGTTGCCGATGAAGGGGAATACACCGACCTTCACCTCGTAGCCCGCTTCCTTTGCCTTGGCCTCTGTCATGCCGACGGATGCGATCTGCGGGTGGCAGTAGGTGCAGCCCGGAATGGCATCGCGATTGAGCGGGTGCGGATGCACGTCCTTGTTACCAAGTTCCTTGGCTATGGCCTCAGCCGTAGTCACGCCCTCATGGCTCGCCTTGTGCGCCAGCCAAGGTCCCGGCGTGCAGTCGCCTATGGCCCACAGGCCCTTGGACTTCGTGCGGCCGTAATCGTCGATCTGGATGAAGCCGCGATCCATTTCGACCAGCTTATCGAGGCCTACGTTTTCCGTATTCGGCATGATGCCGATGGCGACGATGCAGTGGCTGAACTCGGTTTCGGCAACCTTGCCGTCCTTGCCCTTGATCTTGGCGGTCACTGCCTTGTCGGTGGCCTTGATGTCTTCCACGCCAGCGCCGGTCATGATGGTCATGCCCTGCTTGGTGAGGCTCTTTTCAAGGAAGGCGGAGACTTCCGCATCCTCGACCGGCACAATGCGGTCGAGCATCTCGACCACGGTAACATCGGCGCCCATGTCGTTGTAGAAGCTGGCAAATTCGATGCCTATTGCGCCGGAACCGATAACCAGCAGCTTCTTCGGCATTTCACTTGGCGTCATGGCGTGGCGGTAGGTCCACACGCGCTTGCCGTCGGCCTTGGCGAACGGCAGGTCGCGGGCACGAGCGCCGGTGGCGACGATCACGTGCTTGGCAGTGAGCTTCTCCTCGCCCTTTTCGCCCTTCACCGTCAGCGAGGTGGGGCCGGTCAGCGTCCCCTCCCCCATGTGAACAGCAATCTTGTTCTTCTTCATCAGGTGCGTCACGCCCTGGTTCAGCTGCTTGGCAACACCGCGGCTGCGTTTCACCACGGCTTCGAGGTCGGCCTCGATCTCGCCCGCGATCTTCAGGCCATAGTCCTTGGCGTGCTGGGCATAGTGCAGGATCTCTGCCGAGCGCAGAAGCGCCTTCGTCGGGATACAGCCCCAGTTGAGGCAGATGCCGCCCAGGTTCTCGCGTTCCACGATGGCGGTTTTCAGGCCAAGCTGGGCGCAGCGGATTGCCGCGACATAGCCGCCGGGGCCGGAACCGAGAACGATGACGTCGTAGGAATTGCTCATGATTTATCCTGCAGGCAAAATGGTGTGTGGATGAGGCGGAGGGCTGAGCGCATGGCCTAGGCTCCCCCGCATTCGGCGTCTGGTCGATTGGCAAGGATGCGGGCGATAAAGGCATCAGCCTGGCGCCCGGCGGCAGCGGCGGCTTCCTCCTGATAGAGGAAGACGCCGCCGTTGTATTCGACAGGCAGCGTCAGCGAGGGAATGTCGAAGCCGTGTTCGGCACCCGGATAGCGGTGGACGGTGAAGTTCTCGGCAGGGCCTGCATTGGCAAGGAAGGTCTCGAGCGCTTCGGCGGTTGTCAGGTCGTCGCTTTCGCCCTGCAATACCAGCACTGGCACTTTGGCCTCGAAGGGCTCGGGCTGTCCCAGGACCAGCGGGTAGTAGCCGATGGCGCCCGCAAGGCCCGGCACCGGATCGTTGGCCAGCGAGATGACGCCCGAACCGCCTGCCGAGAAGCCGATCACGAAGCCGGGGCACGACAGGTCCAGCCAGCCCTCCCGCTCCGCCGACGCGAGCGCATCGCGCACCACCTGCGCTTCCATCGGGCCGGGAATGCCTTCGCTCTCGATTCCGAGCAGGGGCGCGGCGGCCTGGTAGTGGACAACGAGCGCATCGAGGCCGCGCGCGTTCCAGTGTCGGGCGACGTCAAAGTAGAACTCGCGATCGCCGAACACCTCGATCCCGCCACCGCCGGGCAGTACGACGATCCAGGGCTTCGCACCGTCGCCATCCGCCGGGTAGGCGTAATAGTGTTCGTCGGCGCTGGCTTCAGTCATCGCGGCTTCGCTTTCCGTCGCCGGAACGCAGGCCGTCATGAAGCCGAGGGCTGCGATGGCGGCAATGCGGCATGTCACGCTGGTCCTCCGTCGATCGGGCGCGGACGACCGGCATCGTCGACGGCAACGAAGGTGAACTTGGCCGATGTTACCAGTTCCTCGCCCTCCGAATGCCGCTCGCGCCGCCAGGCCTGTGTCTCGATACCCATGCTGGTGCGCCCGACATGGGTGATCTCGGCATAGACCGACACTTCGTCGCCTACTTTCACGGGCCGGTGAAACTCGACGCCGTCCATCGCGATGGTGACCGCCCTGCCCTTCGCCCGCCGCGCAGCGACGAGGCCCGCGCCCGAGTCCATCAGGCTCATCAGCCAGCCGCCGAAGATGTCGCCGTAAGCGTTGGCATCGGCGGGCATCGCGGTGACGCGCATCGCGGGATCGCGCTTCGCCATCAGGTTTGCTCACCCAATATGGAACACCGACCGGGGTGTTTTGGAAAACTTGCCCGGAGCCCCCTCGCATCCGTAAATCGCGCCGAAACGGCTCCGCAACGTGTAACCTTCCAAATCGGCAGGTCATCACGCCAGTTGGCCATCAAAGGTGCGGTTTCCGAAATCGTCATAGGGCGGTCTATCGCTGCCTCATCGAAAAGTAGGAAAGCGATCAGGCCACCAGACCCAGCGGCGCCTCGACGAGTTCCTTGAACACCTTCATCAGCTGCGCGCCGTCCGCACCGTCGATGGCGCGGTGGTCGAAGCTGCCCGTCGCGCTCATTACCGTGGCGATCTGCAGGGCGTCGTCGACCACGTAGGGCCGCTTCTCGCCCGCGCCGATGGCCATGATCATGGCCTGGGGCGGATTGATGACGGCTTCGAACTGCTTGATGCCGAACATGCCCATGTTGGAAAGGCTGGCGGTGCCGCCCTGATATTCTTCCGGCGCAAGCTTGCCGTCCTTCGCGCGCGTGGCGAGGTCCTTCATCTCGGTGCTGATCTTGCTCATGGCCTTGCCGCCCGCATCCTTCACGATCGGGGTGATAAGGCCATTGGGGATCGACACGGCGACGGAGATATCGGCGCGCTCGAACTTGAGCATGGAGTCGCCTGCGAACTGCACGTTGCAGGCAGGCACCTGCTCCAGCGATTTCGCCAGCGCCTTGATCAGCATGTCGTTCACCGACAGCTTGATGCCCTGCGGCTCCAGCGCCTGGTTCAGCTCGCCGCGCAGCTTCAGCAGCGCATCGAGGCGGATATCCACCGTGAGATAGATGTGCGGGACCTGCTGCTTGCTCTCGGTCAGGCGGCGCGCAATGGTCTTGCGCATTCCCGACAGCTTCTCGACCTCGTGCGGGATGCCGAAGTCCTGCGCCTGTGCGGGCTTTGGCTCGACTGCGGGGGCCGCTTCCTTCTCCGTAGCGGTGGGTGCGGGCGCAGCGGCACCGGGCTTGGCGCTTTCCACGTCGGCCTTCACGATACGACCATTGGGGCCGGTGCCCTTGATGCTGGCGAGGTCGAGGCCCTTCTGCTCGGCAATACGGCGTGCGAGCGGCGATGCGATGATACGGTCGCCGTCCTTGGTGGGCGCAGGGCCGGCGGATGCTTCGGGAGCGGGTGTCGGTGCGGGGCTTGGTGACGGCGACGGAGCAGGCGCTGTTTCCTCGCTCTTCTCCTCCTTCGCGGAAGGGGCCGGAGCGGCATCGCCGCCGCTGATCGGGTCCACGTCGCCTGCGTCCTCGCCTTCCTCGGCAAGCGTGGCAATGACGGTGCCGACTTTCACGCCTTCGGTGCCCTCTTCCACCTGGATATGGGCAATCGTGCCTTCATCGACGGCTTCGAATTCCATCGTGGCCTTGTCGGTCTCGATCTCGGCCATGATGTCGCCGGAGGAAACCTTGTCGCCCACCTTTACGAGCCATTTGGCAAGGGTGCCTTCCTCCATGGTCGGCGAAAGGGCGGGCATCTGGATGGCAATCGGCATAGAGGCGCAGGGCTCCCTGAAGAGGTTGGTTCGCGTGGCATGCTCTCTGACGAATTTGGCCGCGCGGGGCAAGGCATCTTGCGGAAATCAAGGTTTCGCGTGATACCGCGTGCGCGGGAGAACCAATGATGCGTGTCTATCTCACCATTGTCGACGAGACCGAGGAAGCACGCGCGGCGCTGCGTTTTGCTGCGCGCCGTGCAGCGAAAACGGGCGGCGTGGTGCACCTGCTGGCGCTGGTGCCGCGGCAGTCCTTCAACGCGTTCGGCGGCGTACAGGCGACGATCGAGGAAGAAGCCCGCGACCGCGCCGAGGTGCTGGCGAACTCGGCAGCTGGCGAGCTGATGTACGAATCCGGCAAGATGCCGCAGATCGCGGTTCGCGTTGGCGATGCGAAAACCGTGGTGTCGGAATATCTTTCCGAACACCCGGAGGTCGCCGCTCTCGTACTGGGGGCAGCCGCAGAAGGCGCACCTGGGCCGCTGGTAACGCACTTCTCAACCAATGTCGGCAGTCTGCACTGCCCGCTGTTCATCGTGCCGGGTAGCCTGACCAGCGAGGAAATCGACGCGCTTTCTTGATTTTCGATTGCGCCTCCGCGCAATCGTCCTCGCTAGATGCGCAGCAAGCTGCTCCCGCTGCGGGCGGGCGTTCGCCCTTGCGGCTGGCTAGTCGCCAACCGTTCAGGTCAGCGTGCCGCGCGTCGGGTAATCCTTGTTGAGTGTAAAATCGATGCCCTTGAGCAAATCGTCCAGGGACGGACGGGTCCACGGTGCGTTCTGCGTCTGGGCAAAATGCACCGAGCGATCAGGCTTGAGCAGGAACAGGCCGGGTTCGCTGAATACCTCCGGCTCCTCGCTGCCCTCGCGCTTTTCGCTGATGTAGAGACCCCATTCGCGGGCCTGCTTCTCGGTCATCGAGTGGACGAGCGGCAGGTTGCCGGTTTCCCATTCCTTGTCGACCACCATGGCGCGCTCCTCGCTGTCCATCGAGATCGCAAACACGTTGATGCCGCGGCTGACGAAATCGTCCAGCCGCCCGCCGATTTCCTCAAGGTAGCGCTTGCAGATCGGGCAATGCTTGCCGCGATAGAACACCAGCATGGTGTAATTGTCGGGCGACTGGTCCGACAGCACGAAGCGCGCATCGATGGTGAGCGGCAGGTCGATGTCGGGGGCGGTGGAACCGGGCTTCAGCATGAAATTCTCCTTTGCCCGATCAATGCCTGCCCTGCCGCTACCGTTCCGCTATTTCTTCTTCTTGCCGCGCCCCTGGTGACGGATGTTGCCGGGCCTGCCCCGCTTGCCGACAGTGTGCTTGCCCTGCTTGTCTTTGCGCGGTCCCTTGTTTCGGGGTTTGCGCTCTGGCCTGCGTCCGCGCGGCTCGACACGCTGGGAGCCGCCGCCGTCCGGCAGCTCGAACTTCAGCGCGCCAGTCAGCGGGTTCGCTTCGCCGAGCCGGAGGTCCAGCACGTCGCCCACGGTGTAGGTCGTGCCGCTGTCCTCGCCGGTCAGTTTGTGCGCGCCTTCGTCGTAATGGAAATATTCGCGGCCCAGCGTGGAGATCGGCACAAGCCCGTCGCCGCCCATGTCCACGATGGTGGCGAAGAACCCGAACTTCTGCACCCCTGTGATGCGCGTCTGGAAAACCTCGCCCACGCGGGCCGAGAGCCATGCGGCAACGTAGCGATCGATCGTGTCGCGCTCCGCCTCCATCGCGCGGCGCTCGGTGATGGAAATGGCATCGGTGATCTTGCCGAGGTCCGCCCGGTCCTTGTCCGAAAGGCCTGAGTGCGCCGGGATGGTGTTCCCCTTCGGCTTGGGTTGCTTCAGCTTGTAGCTGTCCACCAGCGCGCGGTGCACCAGCAGGTCGGCATAGCGGCGGATGGGCGAGGTGAAGTGGGCATAGCTGCCCAGCGCAAGGCCGAAGTGACCCGCGTTCTGCGGTCCGTAATAAGCCTGCGTCTGGCTACGCAGCACCGCTTCCATCACCAGCGCCTTCTCGCCCGGATCGTCGCCCATGTCCTTGATCATGCGGTTGAACAGGCCGGGCGTGATGACCTGCCCCAGCGCAAGGTTCTTGCCAATGCTCTCGAAATATTCGCGAAGGGCAATCAGCTTCTCGCGCGTCGGCGGTTCGTGGATGCGGTAGACGACGGGGCTGGCCTTGCTTTCCAGCGCCTTCGCCGCCGCGACGTTGGCGGCGATCATGAAGTCTTCCACCACGCGGTGCGCATCCAGCCGCTCTCGCACCTTGATGCCCTTGATCTTGCCGTCCTCGCCCAGTTCCACGCGGCGCTCGGGCAGGTCGAGATCGAGCGGGTCGCGATCATCGCGGGCGGCGTTCAGTGCTTTCCAGCACGCCCACAGCGCGTTGATCGGGCCGGTGGCGCTCCCTGCGTCGATCTGCGCCTGGGCATCTTCGTAAGCGATCACCTGTTCGATGCGCACGATGGCGCGGGTGAAGCGCCAGTCCGTCACGCGGCCATCGGCGTCGATCTTGAGATGGCAGGCCATCGCAGCGCGGTCCCTGCCCTCGCCCAGCGAGCAGACGTCGGCGGAGAGAACCTCGGGCAGCATGGGAACCACACGGTCGGGGAAGTAGACGGAATTGCCGCGCCGGCGCGCTTCCTTGTCGATGTTGGAGCCGGGGCGGACGTAGAACGACACGTCGGCAATCGCCACCAGCGCGTTGAAGCCGCCCTCCCCGTCGCTTTCTGCCCAGATCGCATCGTCGTGGTCGCGCGCGTCGGCGGGGTCGATGGCGATGATCGGCAGGTGGCGAAGGTCTTCGCGGTCGTCTTCGCTCAAGGGCAGCTGTGCGGCCTTCTCGGCCTCGTCCAGCACTTCCTGCGGGAAGCGGTTGGGGATGCCGTACTTGTGGATCGCGATGAGGCTGAAGCTCTTGGGCGCCAGCGGATCGCCCAGCACCTCGGTGACTTTCACAGAGGAATTGCGGCCGCGCCCGACGGGCTCTGCCACAACCAGTTGGCCTTTCTCGGCGTTGCCGAGGTCAGAGACGGGGGACGAATTGCGGATGCGCTTGTCCACCGGGGCCAGCCATGCCTTGCCGCCGCCATCGATCTCGATCACGCCCAGCATCTGGTCTTCGGCCACGGCCAGCTTCTTCATCGGGTGCGCCAGCCAGCCGCTGCCCTTCTCCTCCGTGCGGGCGAGAATGCGGTCGCCGGTGCGCAGCGCGGCTTGCTTCTTCTTCTCGATCACCCTGAGGCGCGGCGGGGCGCTGCCATCGTCGGGATTCCAGCTTTCGGGCACGGCGATAGGTTCGCCGTCGTCAATCTCCACCACGCGCAGCACGGTGACGCGCGGCACGCCGCCCATCTTGTGAAAGGCGCTCTTGCTGGAATCGATCAGGCCTTCCTCGGCCATGTCCTTCAGCAGCGCCTTGAGGGCGATCTTTTCCTGCCGTTTGAGGCGGAAGTGCTTGGCAATCTCGCGCTTGCCGACACGCGTGTCGGAGCCGCGGATGAATTCCATGACCTGGTCCTTGCTGGGCAGGCCTTCAAATTTCTTCGTATTCTTCGGTTTGTTCATATGCCCCGCATATGGGGGCGCTATTCCCCGCTGTCGACGGGTAGCGGATAGAATTGTCCGCCGGGCACCGCACTGGAGACAGGGCTTTCCGCCCCGTCCGCCGCCACGGAGCTGACCCCGAAGATCCAGTCGTCCCCGCGATCGGGCGCAAGGACGATGGAATTGAGGTCCGCCGCCGGGTCTGCGCGCAGGGTTTCGCGCCACGACCAGTCACGGTCATCGGTGCGCCTGCGCCATACGTTGTAGCGCACTGCGCCTGCCACCGGCTCCCACTCCAGCAGCACGTCGGGCCGCACGATGCCGTCGCTCTGCACGACGGGCGGCATCGGCGTGCGCGCCAGTACGTCGGCGGCGCGCACGTTCAGGCGCGTCACATCAGCGAGATAGCCGAAGTCCATCTCGTCGATGGTGTCGCCGTAGGTTGTGCCGTCTTCCACGCGCAGGTCCTGGTGCTGGTGCTCGTAATCCTCGATTGCGACAGAGAAGCGGATGGCGGGATAGCCCCGGTCGAGGAACGGCAGGTGGTCCCCGCCCCGCCCCATGCGGTCGCTGCGCCATGTCTGCCGCACGTCGAGACCGGTCGGCTCGCCCTCTGCGAGTTGGTCGAGAAAGCGCGACAGGTTGCGGCTGGGGCTGTCGTTGATGCCGCCCATGCTGCGCATCATCGCGCGGGTCTGCTCGTCCGCATCGGCGCGCACCCCTTCGGAGAAAACGCGCACGTGTTCGGCATCGCAAACCCCGTCACTACCGCAAGAGCCGCCGACCACGTCGTTGTTCAGGACCGCCTTGACGGTCCAGCCCTGCTCCGCCGCGTAGTCTGCCAGAAGGGTGCCGCCGTAAAGCCCCTGCTCCTCGCCCATCAACAGAGCGTAGACGATGGTGGTGGGATATTCACGCTGGCTCAGCACCCGCGCGGCTTCCAGTACCAGCGCACTGCCGCTGGCGTTGTCGTTCGCACCGGGAGCCTCGCTTGTCGCATCCATCACGTCGGAGGCGCGGCTGTCGATATGGCCCTGGATGATGACGACTTCGTTCGGCCGTTCCGTGCCGCGCTGGATGGCGACGGCGTTGCGGATTAGCACCGGCTCGGGGATGCGCCTGCCGCCCATCTCGCGTTCCACGAAACTGACGTCGAGGCACCCTCCGCAAGCCGCGCTCGCTTCCTCGAACTCGGCCCGGCCCCAGTCCAGTGCCGCGCCGATGCCGCGCTCCGGATCGTCGAGACTGGAGAGCGTGTGGCGCGTGCCGAAGGAGACCAGCGTCTCAACATCTGACTGCAAACGCTCCTGCGAAACGGGCGCGGCGGGATCGCCGCTGGTTTCGTGAGCAAGGACGGGGGTGGCGAAGGCGGCGAGACATGCCGCTGGCAGGAGATAATAGCGCATTGGTCGAGAAGTCGCCCATTCTCGGCCCCAATGCAAGGTGGCCGATTGCAGGTGTAACCGGTTCGTTATAGCATTTCCGCTTCCGCCCGTCCGGGTATGAAGGGGAACATCATCGTGAGAAAGTTTGCACTGGCACTTGCTGCCACCACCGCGCTTGCAACGCCTGTCCAGGCGGGCGAGGCCTACAATCTGCTAGGCCCGGTGATGACCGACCCCACGGTGGACCAGATCGAGGATCGCTGCGACTACTACGCCAGCCAGATCGATCTGTATCGCGATGCCATGCTGGGCGATGCCGATGCGGCAACGGTTGCCAACACGCTGGCCCGGTTCGACGATCTTTCCGCCCTGCTGTTCTCCGCCAGTTCGGAAGCCGGGCTTTACCAGCAGGTGCTGCTGACCCCAGAAACGCGCGCGGCGGGCGGTGCCTGTGCGGCGCGGATCGCCGGGCTTGCCAGCGAGATCACGCTGTCGCGGCCGATCTATGACAGGCTATCCGAGCTCGACGTGTCGGGTGCCGACCCGGCCAACCGACGCTTCTACGAAACAACGATGGACGCTTTCCGCCGTGCAGGCGTTTCGCTGGACGATGCGCAGCGTGCGCGAGTGCAGGAAATCAACGCCCGACTGGCGGACCTCTCCACCGAATTCGCCCAGAACATTGCCGAGGACGTGCGCACCATCGAAGTCGCGCCCGAAGAACTTGCCGGCCTGCCGCAGGACTACATCGATGCACGCGAAGTGGGCGAGAACGGGATGATCACTCTCACCACGGCATCGCCAGATTACGTGCCGGTGATGACCTACGCCGAGAGCGACGACCTGCGCCGTCGTTACTCCGAACTTTACGGTCAGCGCGCATGGCCCGCGAACGACGACGTGCTGCGCGAGATTTTCACGCTGCGCGACGAACTGGCGCAGCTGACGGGGTTCGAGAACTACGCCGCGCTGCAATTCGCCAACCGGATGCTCAATACGCCCGACCAGGTGGAGGACCTGATCGAGCAGACTGACGAGGCCGCGCGCCCTGTGGCGGAAGCCGATTACGCACAGCTGTTCGCGATGCTTCAGGAACTGCGCCCCGGTGCCGAGCGGATCGAGCCTTACCAGCTGGGATGGCTTGGCCCCAAGGTGCAGCAGGCGAATTACGATTACGACCCGCAGGAAGCACGGCAGTATTTCCAGCACGACAACGTGCGCGACGGCATTTTCGACCTGACCGAGCGGCTGTTCGACGTTGAAGTGCGCGAGTGGAACGCGCCGGTCTGGCACGACAGCGTAGGGGCTTACGAACTCGTCGAGGACGGCGAAGTGATCGGGCGCTTCTATCTCGATTCGCACCCGCGCCCGGGTAAGTACACCCACGCCAATGTCGTGCCGCTTTACGCAGGCTCACCCGCCGATGGGCAGGTGCCCGTCGCGGCGCTAGTGCAGAACATGCCCGAAGGCCTGATGGAGCACGGACAGGTAACGACCTTCCTGCACGAATTCGGCCACGTGCTGCACTTCATCTTCGGCAGCCGCCACGAAATGGCCAGCAATTCGATGATCAGCGTTGAGTGGGATTTCATCGAAGCCCCGTCGCAAATCCTCGAGAACTGGGTCTACGACTACGATACGCTTGCCACTTTCGCCGTGAATGCGGAAGGCGAGACGATCCCGCGCGAACTGGTGGAGCGGATGAACGCCGTGCGTCATTTCAACCAGGGCATGTTCGAAATGCGCCAGCTGGGGCTGACGGCCACGTCCTACAATTACTACACGCAGCCCATTCCGGACGATCTGGGTGAGGCGGCGCGCGAATGGCAGCAGGCCTATTCGCTGGTGCCGATCTCCCCCACATCGGAAATGCAGGCGGCCTTCGGACACCTCGATGGCTACGGCGCGGCCTACTACACCTACGGCTGGTCGCGCGTGATCGCCGCGGACATGTTCAGTCGCTTCAAAGCAGAGGGGCTGACCAACCCTGAAACTGCCGCGGACTATCGCCGGCTGGTGCTGGAGCCGGGCGGCACGAAGCCCGCAGCAGAACTGGTGCGCGATTTCGTGGGACGCGACATCTCGTTTGACGCATTCCGCGAAGACCTGGAGCAGGGATTGCCGGAGGAGTGAGGCCGGGCGGCCTCACCCTTTCCGATCAATAGGCTCGGGCGACGTAGACACGCTCCACGGCGGGTTCGCCGGTGAAGATGCAGGTGCCGTCTGCGGGCGGCGCGTGCATCGGCACGTTGCGCAAGGTAAGGCGAAGCTCCTTCAGGGTTTCGACCACCTTGGCGAGCGCATCGCCGGTCGGCTTCGCCCACTGGACTTCCACCCAGCCGGGATACTTCGCCTCGCGGCTGAAGTGTTCGGCCAGGGCATCCATGTCCGAAATGTCGCGGCGGATATTCGCCTCGCGCCGCTCGCGCGCTTCCACCAGCATGCCGTTCTGCATGTCGGCGAGAACGCCCGGAATGCTTTGCGCGCAAAGATCGCGGTCCGGGTTCTGGAACTCGGGCTTGCCGGTTTCGGTATTCCACAGCGCATCGCGGCGCAGCAGGCTGACAACGCCGTTCTCCATGTCGCGGCCTCCGACCTCGATGACGACTGGCGCACCCTTGCGTACCCAGTCCCAGCGCTTGGCCGCAGCCTTGCCGGGGCGCTTGTCCAGCAGCACGCGGGTCGGTTCGCCCAGCGCAGTCTGCCCGGCGATGGCGGCGCGAAGTCCCTCGCAATAGTCGAGCAGCGCTTCGTCTTCGGGCTTGTCGCGCAGCATTGGCAGGATCACCACTTGGAAGGGGGCAAGCGCGGGCGGCACCCGCAGCCCGTCGTCGTCGCCATGCACCATGATCAGGCCGCCGACCATGCGCGTGGACACGCCCCAGCTCACCGTGTGGCACAGCACTTCGCGCCCGGCATCGTTCTGGTACTTGATATTTGCCGCATGGGCAAAATTGGTGCCGAGATAGTGGCTGGTGCCTGCCTGCAGCGCCTTTCCGTCCTGCATCATGGCCTCGATCGACCAGGTTTCGACAGCGCCGGGGAAACGCTCGTTCTCCGGCTTCTCGCCCGCGATCACGGGAATGGCCACGTCTTCCTCGGCAAAGGCGCGGTACATTTCCAGCGCCATCATCGTCTCGGCCTGCGCCTCTTCCGCGCTGGCGTGGGCGGAATGGCCTTCCTGCCACAGGAATTCGCTGGTGCGCAGGAACATGCGGGTGCGCATTTCCCAGCGCACAACGTTGGCCCACTGATTCAGGCGCAGCGGCAGGTCGCGCCACGACTGGATCCAGCGGCTCATGGCATCGCCGATGATGGTTTCGGACGTGGGGCGCACCACCAGCGGCTCTTCCAGCTTGGCTTCGGGATCGGGGATCAGGCCCCCTTCCCCGTCGGCAATCAGACGGTGGTGCGTGACGACGGCCATTTCCTTGGCGAAGCCATCGACATGTTCGGCCTCGCGCTCGAAATTCTTGAGCGGGATGAACAGCGGGAAGTAGGCGTTCTGCACGCCCGCCGCCTTGATCCGGTCATCGAGCAGGCGCTGCATTCGTTCCCAGATGCCGTAGCCCCACGGCTTGATGACCATGCAGCCCCGCACGCCCGATTCCTCGGCCATGTCGGCGGCTGAAATGACTTCCTGATACCAGGCGGCGAAATCATCCTCGCGCTTGGTGTTGAGGGCGTGGCGTATGGCAGACATCGGCGAATCTCGCGGGCAAATAGAAGGTGCACGCCCCATGACGCTGCGCGGGGGCGATGTCGAGTTTTGCGTGAAAGCGGCTGTCCGCTGTCGGTGGATTATTTGCCCAGTTCGTCCAGCTTGCGCTGCATTGCGGCCATCTGCGCTTTCAGGGCATCGATCTCGTCGGACTTCCCTTCCGGCTGCGTGGCCAGAGGTGCCGCGCTTCCACCGGGCATGAATGCACCGGCCGCAGCCTGGAACATAGCCATGTTCTGTTCGGCCATCTTGGTAAAGGCATCGGGCCCCATGCTGGACTGGAACGCCTCGCGCAGCTTGCTCTGGTTCGACTGGAAATTTTCCATCGTCGCCTCAAGGTAGGGCGGCATCATGGCTTGCATCGAATTGCCGTACATGCCGATCAGCTGGCGCAGGAAACTGACGGGCAGCATGTGCTCTCCGTTGGCCTCTTCCTCCATGATGATCTGCGTCAGGATCGTGTGCGTGATGTCGCTGCCGGTCTTGGCGTCAAGCACCTGGAAATCCACGCCCGTGCGCACCATCCGCGCCAGGTCTTCCAGGGTGATATAGCTGGATGACTGCGTGTTGTAGAGGCGACGGTTGGCGTACTTCTTGATGATGATCGTATCACCATCGGCAGTGTTCTTGGCCATAATGCGATTTCCTGCGCTTATTGTTCTTGCGTGCTTAGCACTTGCAGCATTGAATTGCCAATCCTTCTAGTCAGGAGACCCTTTCGAAACGGTTTCCCAGCAGCGTCAGCAGTTCGTACTGTGAGAGGCCGGAGATTCGAGAAGCCTGCGGCAAAGTATAGGAAAGATTGCAGAAATCGCCCTCTGAAAGGTCGGTATCGGTGCAGTCGAGGATGATCATGTCCATCGATACCCGTCCGATGATCGGTAGCCTTCGCCCGTCATGTTGCATCGCACCTTCAGCGCCCCAGGAGCGCAGAATACCATCGGCATAACCCAGTGAGACTGTTGCCGCGCGCATCGGCCTAGCTGCGGCGAATACGGCGTTGTAGCCAACCTTGTCGCCCGCACCCAGTTCCCTCACCTGCAGCACGGCAGCTTCGACGTAGGCGACCTGCTGCACCGCATCGCACAGCGTTTCGCGCGGGATGCCGCCATAGAGTGCGAGACCGGGCCGGGTCAGGTCGAAGTGATAGTCTGCACCCAGCGCAATCCCGGCGCTGTTCGCGAGGCTGAGTGCCTTGGGTTGAACCTGCTGCGAAGCCTCGCGGAAAGCGTGAAGCTGGGCGCGGTTCTGCTCCGTGTCCTCGTCCGCCGAGGCTAGGTGGGACAGCAGCGTATCGACCTGAAGCTGCCGGATCGCCGGATCGCCGAGCTTGCATGGTTCCACGCCGAGGCGGTTGATCCCGGTATCCACCATCAGGTGGCACGGCCCGCCGCCCGCCTCCAGCCAGACCTGCGCCTGGTAAAGCGAATTGATAATCGGCAGGACGCCGGTTGCCTGCGCGAAAGCGGCTTCCTGCGCATTTCCCACGCCGTGCAGCACGGCGATGCTGCCGCCGTCCGTGTGAGCAAGCACACCGGGCACCTCGCTCCAGTGCGCGACGAAGAACTGCCTCGCCCCTGCACCCAGCAAGGCGGGCATCACGTGATCGATGCCGAGGCCATAGCCATCCGCCTTCACCGCAGCGCCCGCCCTTGCGTTACCGGAGAGCTTGTCCAGCGCGCGCCAGTTATCGGCGAGTGCCGCCGTGTCGATCCGCAGGCGCAGCGTCGCCGGCGGGAGGTCAGGAATGTTCATCGGAGAATTCGCGCGGAGGTCCGCCCTTGATGCCCCACCATGCTACGACTGCGCCAAAGGCAACCACGGCCCAAGTGTACCACAGGCCGGCATAGACATCGCCCGTGCGCGCCTGGATGTAGCCTGCAATCAGCGGCAGGAAGCCGCCAAGATAACCGGCTCCAATGTGATAGGGGATGGAAAGCGAGGAATACCGGATCTGCGGCGGAAACATCTCCGCCAGCAGCGCCGCCACCGAGCCGTAGGTCAGTGCGGACAACATGCCGAAGCCTAGCAGCAGTGCGACGATGCCGAGGATGTTGGCCACAGGCGGCGTCTGGACCGAGAAGTCATAGCCCTGCGCCTCGAGCGCGCCGCGTATTTCCGCGCGCCTGTTTTCTTGATCGAGCGTGCTGTAATCGAGGGTTGCGCCACCGATATCGACTGTGGAGGGGATATATGTATCTCCTGACGCGCCGCCGCGCAGATCATATGGTACACCAAGTGCGGTAAGATCCTGCAACACGCGGCCACATTGCGTTGCCTGCACCTCGGCGAAGGGATCGAAGCTGCACTCGTTTCCGCTTACCACCACCGGCGCTTCCTCTGCGCTGCGTTGCAGGCCAGGGTTGGCGAGCGAGCCCATGCCCCAGAACAGGGGGAAGATCAGCACCAGGGTGAGTAGCGCGCCGATGATGATCGGCTTCTTGCGCCCCACCCTGTCCGACCATTTGCCGACGACGAGGTAGAAGCTCATCGCAATCGCGCCGGAGACGAGCATGATCACCTCAACCAAGCCTTCTTCCATCCGCATCGGGCCGCGCAGGAACGAGAGGCTGGAGAAGAAGGCGGTGTACCAGATGGTGGTGAGGATGCCGGTGATTCCGAACAGCGCCACGAAGATGCGGCGCTTGTTGCCGGGATAGGTGAAACTCTCGATGAAGGGGTTTCCGGCGGTCTCGCCTGCCTCCTTCATCGCCTGGAACACCGGGCTTTCCGAAAGCTTGAAGCGCATCCACAGGGAAATGCCCAGCAGGATCAGCGAGAGCAGGAAAGGCACGCGCCAGCCCCATTCCACGAACTCGTCGGCGGGAATCAGCGCGCGGCAGGCCAGCACGACGAGGATGGAGAGCACGAACCCGCCAACCACGCTCGCCTGAATGAAGCTGGTGTAGAATCCCCGTTTTTCCGGCGGCGCGTGTTCGGCCACGTAGATCGCGGCACCGCCGTATTCCCCGCCCAGAGCTAGCCCCTGCAGGATGCGAAAGAAGATCACGATGATCGGCGCGGCGATGCCGATGGTCGCCGCCGTCGGGATCAGGCCCACGCCTGCCGTCGCCACGCCCATCAGGGTAACGGTGACGAGGAAGGTGTACTTGCGCCCCAGCCTGTCTCCCAGGAACCCGAACAGGATGGCGCCCAGGGGACGGAAGCCGAAGCCGACGGCGAAGCCCGCCCAGACCAGCAGCAATTGCAGCGTCTCGTTGTCGCTGGGGAAGAACGCGGCGCCGATCAGGGCCGCCAGCGTGCCGTAGATGAAGAAATCGTACCATTCGAAGATGGTCCCTGCTGAACTGGCGGCGATGACCAGCCGGATTTCCTTGGCGCTGGGTTCGTGGTGTGTGCTTGCGGCCGATGTCGCCATGTGCTCCCCCGAGATTTCGACGAGAGAAGCGTTAGCCCGCCGCGTTCGCGCTGGAAAGGGCTTCGCTGGCGGCCTTCCACGGCAACAGCATGGCCCCGTGCCGACCGGGATAGTCGCGCGCGGGCGCGATCAGATCGAGATCGGGCCAGTTCGGCAGCGTGCCACCGCTGTCCAGCCATGCCGCCATAGCTTCGAGGGTGGCGTCGATATCGGCTGCGCTCTTGCCCCTCGCATGGCGGGCAAAGATTGCGGCGGCGGCTTGTCCAACTGCGCAGGCGCGCACTTTCATACCCACGACAGCGATCCTGTCCTGCCCATCGATGCCGAGATCAAGCTCCATCGTGGAGCCGCACGCTGGGGAGCGGGCGGAGCCGCGGGTATCGGCCTCCGCCAGCGGCGGCATATTCGCCAGTTCGACAGCAGCGGACAGCATCCGGGGGGTGTAGAGCCGTTCGGCGCTCATCCGGCTTCTTCTTCTTCATCTTCTTCCAGCAATCGCGCCCGGCGCTCCGCAATGATCTGCACCATCGCGCGCGATCCGGCATCGACCAGCTGGTAGGTCCGCGCTTCCGCGATCCACAGTGGGCGGCCTTTCGCACCCCACACCGTATCATATCCCAGCACCAGCAGGGAAAAGGCGATCACCACGATGATGACGCCTTTCAAAGCGCCAAACCCGAAGCCCAGCACCCTGTCGATCGGTCCCAGCACGGAGTTGCGCGTCGAACGTCCAGCAATGCGGGCGATCAGCTTCATCGCGGCGTAGGGGATCAGCAACAGCAGAGCAAATGCGAGGATCGAAGCGGTGATTGGCGAGCCCATGAAGTCGAGGATCGCAGCAGTCAGGTCCGTATGCAGAAAGCGGATCGCGAAGATCGCCAGAACCCACGCCATGATCGACAGGACTTCCTGCACGAATCCGCGCAGGAACCCGCCGATTGCGCCGACCCCTACGATCAGCAAAACGATCAGATCAAATCCCGTCATCCGGCGAAAGACTTATGCCGATGCCATGACCCGGTCAACGAGAGACGAGACCGCGTTCACATCCGAATATCGCAAGCCAGCAACGTCCTGCCCGCCGTCTGCCGGGCCGAAAGCGGTCTTGAAGCCAAGCTTTGCCGCCTCTTTCTGTCGCACATTGCCGTGGGCAACCGGGCGAACCTCCCCCGACAGGGCGAGTTCGCCGAACCACACGGCGCTGGCGGGCAGCGGTTTGTCTGCAAGCGCACTGATGAGTGCGGCGGCAACGGCCAGGTCCGCCGCAGGATCGGCTAGGCGGTAGCCTCCCGCAACGTTCAGGTAGACCTCCGCCGTCGAGAAACTGAGACCGCAACGCGATTCCAGCACTGCCAGCAGCATGGCGAGCCGGCCGCTGTCCCAGCCCACCACTGCGCGGCGCGGCGTCGCCCCGGACTGCAGGCGGACGATCAGCGCCTGTATTTCGACCAGCACCGGTCGGGTGCCTTCCAGCGCGGGGAAAACTGCGGCACCGGCGATAGGCTCGTCCCGACCCGAGAGGAACAGCGAGGACGGGTTGCCCACCTCGTCCAGCCCGTGCCCTTCCATCGCGAACACGCCGATCTCGTCCACCGCGCCAAAGCGGTTCTTCAGGCATCTCAGGATGCGGTACTGGTGGCTGCGCTCTCCCTCGAAACTCATCACCGTGTCGACCATGTGTTCCAGCACACGCGGCCCGGCAATGTTGCCATCCTTGGTGACGTGGCCCACCAGCACCAGCGCGGTGCCCCGTTCCTTGGCATAGCGGATAAGTTCGAACGCACTCGCGCGCACCTGGCTGACAGTGCCGGGCGCGCCTTCGATCATGTCTGAATGCATGGTCTGGATCGAATCGACCACCAGCAGTTGTGGCGGCTCATCCTGCCCGAGCGTGGTGAGAATATCGCGCACCGACGTTGCCGCTGCGAGCTTCAGCGGGGCCTTGGAGAGGCCCAGCCGCGCCGCGCGCATTCGCACCTGCCCGGTCGCTTCTTCGCCGCTTACGTAAACCGCACTGCCGCCTTCCTGCGCGATCTTTGCCGCAGCCTGCAACAGCAGGGTGGACTTGCCGATACCCGGCTCCCCGCCCATCAGGATCGCGGCACCGGGCACCAGCCCGCCGCCCAGGGCCCGGTCGAACTCGGCGATGCCGGTTGTCCGCCGCGCGAGTGGCTTGGTCGGAGCATCAAGCGATTCGAAGGCAATCGCCCTCCCCCCGCTCGATAGATCGTGCTTGGCGGTAAACGCCGTGTCGGGGGTGTCCTCGACAAGTGAATTCCACTGCGAACAATCGGGGCATTGCCCTTGCCAGCGGTGGGACACGCTGCCGCAGTCGGTACAGATGAAACGCTTCTTGGGCTTTGCCATGGCTCAACCGCTAACCGGAACGAAAGCGGAACGCAAGCGCGCAGAATGCGGCATCTGGCCACGACGCGCCGCATCTGCCATCAAGCAGGAGATGCGGCAGAAAGAGCTAAGAATTGCGCTGGTCTGTTATGGCGGTGTCAGCCTGGCGGTCTACATGCACGGCGTCACCAAGGAAATCTGGAAACTCGCCCGCGCCAGCCGCGCCTACCACGCCTCGGATCGCGCCCGGCTATCGGGTGTGGAAGCGGTTTACCATGACCTGCTCCGCCATATCGAGGAGGATCGCGGGCTTCGCCTGCGTGTGCTGCCCGATATAATAACCGGGGCCAGTGCGGGCGGCATCAACGCCGTCTTCCTCGCCCAGGCTATCCATTCCGGCCAGAGCCTGGAGCCCCTGACCGAATTGTGGCTGAAGAACGCCGATGTCGAACGACTGGTGGAGCCCGAAGCTCGGCCGTGGTCGCCCGCAGCGCGCGTCTACATGCGACCGATCGTCTGGTATCTGACGCGAGGGCCCGGCAACACGGTGACCGAAACCGTCGCCGTCGAAACCCGGAACGAGGTACGGCGCAAGATTTCCAGCCTCGTGCGCGGGCGCTGGTTCGAGCCGCCGTTTTCCGGGGCCGGTTTCTCGCGGCTGATCCACAATGCCTTGAAGGCAATGGAACAGAGCCCGTCCGGCGAACCCCTGCTACCCTCGCGCCACCCGCTCGACTTGCTGGTGACAGCGACCGATTTTCGCGGGCGGCTCGAGACGTTGCGCCTCAACAGCCCGCCGCAGGTGGAGGAGCCAGAACATCGCACGCCTATCGCCTTTCGCGCCCACACGCCGATCGAGGGCGGGCAGAACCTTGCGCAATTGTGCGAGCTCACGCTGGCGGCGCGGGCGACGGCAAGTTTTCCCGGCGCGTTCCCTCCGCTGCGCATCGCCGAGATCGACGAGGTGTGCGGCGGTGACTGGCAGGAGCGCGAAGAATTCCTGCGGCGCGTCATGCCAACGCACGTGAATCGCGGCACGATAGACCACGTCGCGCTGGTCGACGGATCGGTGCTGAACAATGCGCCGTTCGAGGGCGCAATCGAAGCGCTCACCGTGCGGCCCGCTCAGCGGGAGGTGGACCGGCGCTTCGTCTACATCGACCCCTCCCCCCGACGCCCGCGGCCAGCGGAAGGCGAGGCCGTGAAGCCGGTGAGTTTCTTCGGGGCCATCGCCGGTTCGCTTTCCGCCATCCCGCGTGAACAACCGATTCGCGATAATCTGGAGGTGCTCGAAAAGCAGACGCGCGAGGCTGAGAACCTGCGCAAGATGGTGGCCGCTTTGCGTTCCGAAGTCGAAGGCGCGGTGGACAGGCTGTTCGGCTATACGCTTTTCCTTGACCGGCCCAATCGAAAGCGCCTCGCCAACTGGCGCGCGCGCGCCCAGCAGGCGGCGGCGGAGCAGGCCGGTTACGCCTTCCACTCCTATGCGCAGGCAAAGCTGAGCGGCATCATAGACAGGCTGGCAGACCTTGCCCGCCGCGCCGCCAACATGGCGGACATGCCGAGCGCGCCGGTAATCGCAGCGCGGCTACGACAGGAAATCGACGCGCACGACATGACCCGGCTCAGCGCGGAAAAAGGCGGCGGCGCGAGCGAGGCGGCCATCGCGTTCTTCCGGGATCACGACCTGGCTTTCCGCATCCGCCGGTTGCGACTGCTGGCACGAAGGCTTTCACGCGACTGGGAGCACGATCCCGACATTCCCGACGAGGGGCTGGAGGACGCGCGCGACGCCGTTTACCGCACGCTGACGCTCTATTTCGCCAAGGAAGACCCGCAGAACCTCGGCCTCGATTTCGCGGAGATCGCCGCCGGGGTGATGGACGATCCGGGCCGGTTCCTGAATGGGCTGGCCCAACGGCGCGCATTGCGCGCGACGGACGAGGCTGCGGAAGAGGTCTTGTGCGAAGCGTTGGGTGCCATGCCGAAAGACCTGCGGCGGCGCGTGCTGCTCGCTTACCTCGGCTTCCCATTCTACGACGTGGCCACGCTCCCGCTACTGAGAAACGAAGGCCTGACGGAGTTCGATCCGGTAAAGGTCGACCGGATCAGCCCGGAGGACGCAAAGGCCATTCGCGACGGCGGCACGGCGGCGACGCTGCGCGGCACCGAGTTCTTCAACTTCGGCGCGTTCTTCAGCCGCGCCTATCGCGAGAACGATTACCTGTGGGGCCGTCTCCACGGGGCGGAGCGGATGATCGATCTCGTCTGCTCGACAATTCCCGGCGGCCATGACGAGGCGCATTGCCTGGCCGTGAAGCGCGATGCTTTTCTGGCAATCTGCGACGAGGAAGCGGAGCGTGACAACTGCAATCCGCAATTGATCGCATCGCTGCGGGAAGAGATCATCGCCAAGCTGGGAGCGGGTTAACCCCCGAAGGCTTCTTTCAGCTTGTCGAAGAAGCCGCGGCTTTCCGGGCATTCCTCACCCGTTTCGGTCTCGCGGAATTCGCGCAGAAGTTCCTTCTGGCGGGATGAAAGCTTGGTGGGCGTTTCTACCATCACTTCCACTACCAGGTCTCCGCGACCGCGCCCTTGCAGGACGGGCATACCCGCTCCGCGCTTGCGCAATTGCTTGCCGGACTGGATGCCCGCAGGAATGTCGATCGAGTGCTTCTCGCCATCGAGGCCGGGAATTTCCAGCGTGTCACCCAGCGCGGCAACAGTGAAGCTGACGGGTACGCGCGTGAACAGCGCCGTGCCTTCACGGGCGAAGACGGGGTGTTCCTTGATATGCACGAAGATGTAGAGATCGCCCGCAGGCGCGCCCATCGGCCCGGCCTCGCCCTTGCCGGAGAGGCGGATGCGGGTGCCGTTGTCGACGCCGGGCGGAATCTCGACATCGAGGACCTGCTCTTGGTCCACCCGGCCTTCGCCCCGACACGAATGGCAGTGCTGTTCCAGCACCTCGCCGCGCCCGCTGCACGTGGGGCACGGGCGCTCGATCACGAACAGGCCTTGCTGCGCGCGGACCTTGCCGTGGCCGTGGCACAGCTCGCAGCGACGCTTGCCGGTGCCCGGTTCCGCGCCGGAACCTTCGCAGGTGTCGCAGGTCGCGGCCACTTCCACGGTGATCTGGGTGGACTTGCCGTGGAACGCTTCTTCCAGAGAGACCTGCATGTCGTAGCGCAGGTCCGCCCCGCGGCGCGGGCGGGCGCGTCCGCTGGCACCGCCGCCGAAGGCGCTGCCGAAAATGGTCTCGAAAATATCGCCAAGATCGCTGAATTCCGCGCCGTGATGGCCGCCGCCACCACCCATGCCTTGCTGGAAGGCTTCGTGACCGTAACGGTCGTAGGCGGCGCGTTTCTGCGGGTCTTTCAGCACTTCGTAGGCGGCGCTGCACGCCTTGAAGCGGGCTTCCGCCTCGGCATCGCCCGGATTGCGATCCGGATGGTATTTCATCGCCATCTTGCGATAGGCGGACTTGACCGTCGCGCCATCGGCATCGCGCGAGACGCCAAGCAGTTCGTAGAAATCGACTTCAGTCGCAGACATTAAAGAACCCCCAAACCGTACCGCCACCGGCGCGGAAAGCGTCGGTGGCGGTTGGTTTGTCCATCATTAAACCGATCAGGACTTGCCGTTGTCTTCGTCCACCTCGGTGAACTCGGCATCGACAACTTCTTCTTCCTCGGCGGAGGAGGAAGCATCGCTGGCTGCGGCATCGGCAGCGGCGTCAGCGCCGGCAGCCTGTTCCTTCTCGTAAATGGCCTGGCCCATCTTCATGGCGACCTGCGTCAAGGCTTCGCTCTTGGCCTTCATGGCTTCGATCTCGCTGCCTTCCAGAGCTTCCTTCGCTTCGGAAACCGCGGTTTCGATCTCGCCCTTCAGTCCAGCGTCGATCTTGTCGCCATTTTCCTCGAGCTGCTTCTCGGTGGCGTGCACCAGGCTGTCGAGGTTGTTCCGGACTTCGGCGGATTCGCGGCGCTTCTTGTCCTCGTCGGCGAACTTCTCGGCATCCTGCACCATCTGTTCGATGTCGGAGTCCGAAAGGCCACCGGAGGCCTGGATGCGGATCTGCTGTTCCTTGCCCGTGCCCTTGTCCTTTGCGGACACGTTCACGATGCCGTTGGCGTCGATGTCGAAAGTCACTTCGATCTGCGGCACGCCGCGCGGTGCGGGAGGAATGCCGACAAGGTCGAACTGGCCGAGCAGCTTGTTGTCCGCCGCCATTTCACGCTCGCCCTGGAATACGCGGATCGTCACAGCGCCCTGGTTGTCCTCGGCGGTGGAGTAGACCTGCGTCTTCTTGGTCGGGATCGTGGTGTTGCGGTCGATCATGCGGGTGAACACGCCGCCCAGCGTCTCGATGCCCAGCGAAAGCGGGGTCACGTCGAGCAGCAGCACATCCTTCACGTCGCCCTGCAGAACCCCTGCTTGGATGGCAGCGCCCATGGCCACGACTTCGTCCGGGTTCACGCCGGTATGCGGCTTGGAACCGAAGAACTCTTCCACCACTTCGCGAACCTTGGGCATGCGGGTCATGCCGCCCACCAGGATCACTTCGTCGATGCCGTCCTTGGCAACGCCGGCGTCGGCCAGCGCCTTCTTGCACGGCTCCAGCGTGCGCTTGATGAGATCACCCACCAGTTGCTCCAGCTTGGAGCGGCTGATCGTTTCCACCAGGTGCAGCGGAGTGGACGAGCCACCTTCCATGCGCGCGGTGATGAACGGCAGGTTCACTTCCGTTGTCTGGCTGCTGGAAAGCTCGATCTTGGCCTTCTCGGCAGCTTCCTTCAGGCGCTGAAGAGCGAGCTTGTCGGTCTTCAGGTCCATGTTTTCCTTGGATTTGAACTGCTCGGCCAGGTAGTCGACAATCGCGTTGTCGAAGTCTTCACCGCCCAGGAAGGTGTCGCCGTTGGTCGACTTCACTTCGAACACGCCGTCCCCGATTTCGAGGATCGAGACGTCGAAGGTGCCGCCGCCAAGGTCGTAGACGGCGATGGTCTTTCCGTCTTCCTTGTCCATGCCATAGGCGAGCGCGGCCGCAGTCGGCTCGTTGATGATGCGCTCTACTTCAAGCCCGGCGATCTGGCCGGCATCCTTGGTTGCCTGGCGCTGCGCATCGTTGAAGTAGGCGGGAACGGTGATGACCGCCTTGGTCACGGTTTCGCCAAGATAGCTCTCGGCGGTTTCCTTCATCTTCTGCAGGATGAAGGCGGAAATCTGGCTGGGCGAATACTCTTCGCCGCCTGCTTCGACCCAGGCATCGCCATTCTTGCCCTTGACGATGTCATAGGGAACGATGTCCATGTCCTTCTTGGTGGTCGGATCATCGAACCGACGACCGATCAGGCGCTTGATCGCGAACAGGGTGTTGTCCGGGTTGGTGACGGCCTGGCGCTTGGCAGGCTGGCCGATCAGGCGCTCGTCATCCTTGGTGAAGGCCACGATCGAGGGCGTCGTGCGCGCGCCTTCCGAATTCTCGATAACCTTGGGCTTGCCGCCTTCCATCACTGCGACGCAGCTGTTGGTGGTGCCAAGGTCGATACCGATAATCTTGCTCATAATTCCCCATCTCTTTCAGTGTTGGACGCTGCACGTTCGGCCCCCCGATCCCGCGGGGATCCTGATGGCAAGGCCACTCGGCAGCTCGTGAAAAGCTGTGTATCGAAGGCGGATATAGGAGCGGTTTTGCTTGGCACAAGGGAGCGCGGCGACTAGAAATCCGCGTATCTTCTGAGAGGGGAATTCGATGAATACAAAGAGCATTCTGGCTTCCGTGGCGGCGCTGGGCCTGGTCATGGCAACGGCAGCCTGCGGCGGTGAGGCCGAGGAGCCCGCGGCGGACGCGGAACCCGATGCCCCTGCCGGCATCACCGTTTCCGATGGCTGGATGGCCCTTCCCGCCGTCTCCGGAAATCCGGCAGCCGTTTATTTCACTGTCAGCAATTCGAGCGATACCAATCGCATGATCCGCTCCGCCTACGTGGAAGGTGCGGGCAGCGCCATGCTCCACCAGATGAGCGAGTGGAACCTGCAGCCTTCCATGGATGAGGTAATGCAGCTCGATGTGCCCGCGGGCGGCAACCTGGCCTTCGAGCCGGAGAGCTATCACGTGATGGCGATGGACCTGGCCGATACGCTGGAAGTCGGCGGAGAGACCGAAGTCACGCTGACCTTCGTCGGTGGCGACAAGGTTAGTTTCCCGGTCGAAATCCGTGCACCGGGCGATGCGCCGGGCGGCGACGCGGATTAATCTGGGTGGAATAATTTGGGCAGAATAATGGATGCAGGCAGCGCGACCTCCTGCCCCATCGGCGGCGAAAGACCGCTGAGCGAGGGAGAGGTTGCGCTTGCCCGCAGCATGTTCGGCGATGCCATCGATTATGCGAAAGTCCGTATAAGGCGCCGGAAATGGGCGTTCTTCCAGCCCAGGCGGATCACCATGGCTCCGCGTGGCCATATCCATTTCCATCCTCTGGGCGATACCTATTGCGATGATTTCGCCAGCGCGCCCATCACCCGGCAGGCGCTGTTCATCCACGAAATGACCCATGTCTGGCAGACCCAGACGCGCGGAGACTGGTATCTGGTCCTCAACCGGATGCCGTGGGCGACTTACGACTATTCGCTGAAGCCGGGATGGCCGCTGACAAAGTACGGCATCGAGCAGCAGGCGCGCATCGTCGAGCACGCCTTCCTGCTACGTAACGGTTACAAACTGGCTGGCGTTGGCGACCCTGCTGCATATGATGTGCTGGTGAATTTTCCCGGAGCAGCAAGGCCGGGCTAGCAAGAGAGAGAGGCCGCGAAGCGCAAGGAGAGAGAGGGACCGTCGATGCCGCACAAGGTAGACCACGCAGCCATCCTGAAGAGCCACGCCGAAGTGCGCGGGGATATCGGGAATATCTGGCAATCGATCGATCCGGCGAAGACCGCGCACCTGATCGTGGACATGCAGAACGGCTTCGTTGCCGAAGGTGCGCCGGTGGAGGTGCCCGAAGCCCGAGGCGTGGTGGACGAGATCAACCGCTTGAGCCGCGCAGTGCGTGATGCCGGCGGGGTCAATGTCTTCCTGCGCTTCACCACGCCCGATCCCGAGGGTCCGGCGGCCTGGCCGATATTTGCGGAGCGCATGATGGACGGTATTGCCGCCCACCGTGAGGCATTTACGAAGGGCGCGGATTACTGGCAGATGTGGCCGGAGATCGAGGTCGATACCGCCGATCTGTTGGTCGACAAGCACCGCTTCAGCGCATTCACGCCGGGCACCTGCGACCTGCACTCCATCCTGTCCGAACGCCGTATCGAGAACCTGTTGATTTCCGGCACGCTGACCAATTGCTGCTGCGAAAGCACGGCGCGCGATGCCATGCAGCTCAACTACCGCGTGATCATGGCTGTCGACGCCTGCGCGGCGCTCAGCGACGAGGCCCATGCAGGCACGCTCGACAGCATGGCGCTGGCCTTCGCAGACCTGCGAACTGTCGATGAACTGGAAGGTATGTTGACGAAACAGGCGGCTGCCGAAGCAGCCGCCTGATCTGCGCGCTTACCAGTAGCGCTCGTAACCGTCGTAGCCGCGGCAGTCGTCATCGACGTAGCGACCGTCGCCGTAGTAGCCGTCGCAGCGGTCGTTCTTGTCGGTAGCGTAGCCGACAACGCCGCCGATTGCGGCACCGGCAAGCGCGTAGGTCTCGATATCGCCGCCAAGCAGGGCGGCACCGGCTGCGCCAGCGGCGGCACCGGCAAGGCCACCCTCAACCGCATAGTTGTCTGCGCAGGCACCAAGACCCATCGTCGAGGCGACCAGCGCGGGGGCGAGTAGCAATTTCGTATTCATGGTAATTCTCCGTAAGTCCCCCGTATTGAGGAACTTACGGTTGGTCATGCCAATCGGTTCCGCGAATCCGCGCCTTATTCGGGCTTCTTCGCAACGCCTACCATGCTGGCACGCAGCAGGCGATCCTTGATCATGTAGCCCGCCTGCATTTCCTGCACCACGGTGCCGGGCTCGGCCTCGTTCGTGGGCACTTCCATCATCGCCTGGTGCTGGTTCGGGTCGAGCGGCAGGCCCATAGCCGCGATGCGGGTGATGCCGTGCTGGCTGAACACCTTGTCCAGCTCGCGCTGGGTCGCCTGGATCCCGGCGACAAGGCCCTTGAACTTGCTGTCTTCGCGCAGGTCTTCCGGGATCGCGTCGATAGCGCGGGCGAGGTTGTCGGCAACGCTCAGGATATCGCGGGCAAAGCCAGTCGCGGCATAGGCCCGCGCGTCCTGCACCTCTTTCTCGAGGCGGCGGCGCTGGTTCTGCGCTTCGGCCTTGGCGTAGAGCGTTTCCTGCTTGGCCGCTTCGAGGTCGGACCGCAGCTGCGCCAGTTCCTCTTCGAAACCGCCCTGCTCTTCTACCGTCGGCTCGTCCGAAAGCAGTTCCTCGGGTACGCCTTCCAATTCCTTTTCAACCGCTTCGTCGCGGTTCTTGTCGTTCTCGATCATGTGTCTCGCTAACCAAATCTCTTGCCCAGGGAATGGGCGGTGAAGTCCACCATGGGAACCACGCGCGCGTAATTCAAGCGCGTGGGACCGATTACGCCCAGCACGCCGACCACCTTCCCCTCGCGGTCGCGATAGGGGGCGGCGATGACGGACGAGCCGGACAATGCGAACAGCCGGTTTTCCGCCCCGATGAAGATGCGGGTCGATTCCGCCTGCCGCGCGCTGTCGAGCAATTGCGCCACCGACTGCTTGTTTTCAAGGTCGTCGAGCAATTGCCGCACGCGCTCCAGGTCTGTCGCCGCGCTTTCGTCGATCAGGTTGGACGCGCCGCGCACGATCAGGACAGGGCGCTTGGCCGCATCCTCGGTCCAGGTGGCGATTCCCGCTTCGACAAGCCGCTGGCTGGCTTCGTCGAGCGCGCTCTTGCCCGACGCGATCTCGGCCTGCATGGCCTTGCCCGCCTCAGCCAGCGTACGGCCCTGCAAGCGGGCGGAGATGTAATTGCCCGCCTCCTGCAAGGCGCTGGGTGAAGCTGGCGCGTCGAGTTCCAGCACGCGGTTCTCGACATGCCCGTCCTCTCCCACCAGCACCGCGAGAGCGCGGGTCTGGTCAAGCGGAACGAGGCTCAACTGGGTAAGCCGCGCCTCTCGCTGGGGCACCATCACCATGCCTGCCGCGCCCGAAAGGTTGGAAAGGAGCGCGCTGGTCGTTTCCAGCGCTTCCTCGATGGGACCGGGTGTCGCCAGTTGCTTGGCGATGGCGGACCGTTCCGCCTGCGTCGGCTCGGCAACCTGCATGATACCGTCCACGAACAGGCGCAGGCCGAGGTCCGTCGGCATCCGCCCGGCGCTGGTGTGCGGCGCTGCCAGGAGGCCGAAACCTTCGAGTTCGCTCAGCACCGAGCGGATCGAGGCGGGTGACAGGTTCACTTCCCCGCGCTGCGCCAGTGTCTTGGAGCCGACCGGCTGCCCGCTGGCGAGGTAATCCTCCACCACGAGGCGGAATATCTCCTTTGCGCGCGCTGTCAGTTCGGTGATCGGTGGAGAAGCCATGACAGCGCCTTATCTAGTCGCTAGGGCGCAAGTCGCAAATGCCTCAATCGGAGAATTCCATGCGACCTTCCGGCCGCGCGCCTGACGAAATGCGCGCCATTACCATCGAAACCGGCTTCACCAAGCACGCCGAGGGCTCCTGCCTGATCAGCTTTGGCGATACGCGCGTGCTGTGCACGGCCAGCGTTGAAGAACGCATCCCGCCGTGGTTGCGCGGCAAGGGTCAGGGTTGGGTCACGGGCGAATACTCGATGCTTCCCCGCGCCACGCACACCCGCGGTTCGCGTGAAGCGGCCAAGGGCAAGCAGAGCGGGCGTACGCAGGAAATCCAGCGTCTGATCGGTCGCAGCTTGCGCGCCGTGTGCGACATGGAGAAGCTGGGTGAGCGCCAGATCACGCTCGATTGTGACGTGATCCAGGCCGATGGCGGCACCCGCACCGCTTCGATCAGCGGCGCTTGGGTGGCGCTGCGCATGGCGGTGAACAAGCTGATGGAAGCAGGCGCGATCAAGGAAGATCCGCTGACAGCCAAGATCGCCGCGATTTCCTGCGGCATCCACCAGGGCACCCCGGTGCTGGACCTCGACTATGACGAGGATTCCAACGCCGATGCCGACGCCAACTTCGTGCTGATCGAAGGCGGCCAGATCGCCGAGGTGCAGGCGACTGCCGAAGGTGCGACCTACGACGAGGAAGGCCTGCTGCGCCTCTTGCGTCTCGCCCAGATGGGCTGCGCGGAAATCTTCAAAGCGCAGGACGCGGCGACGAAATGAGCCGCAAGCTGGGATCGGGCAAGCTCGTCATTGCCACGCACAACGCGGGCAAGCTGAAGGAAATCGCCAAGCTGCTGGAGCCGTACGGGCTCGATTGCATCTCGGCGGGTTCGCTCGGCCTGCCCGAGCCGCCCGAAACCGGCACCACGTTCGTCGAGAACGCGCTGATCAAGGCGCGCGCAGCGGCGGAGGCCTCGGGCCTCCCCGCCCTCGCCGATGACAGCGGCCTGTCGGTCGCTGCGCTGGACGGTCGCCCCGGCGTCTACACCGCCGACTGGGCCGAGCGGCAGTTCTTCGAAGGCGAGCCGGGCCGCGACTGGTACATGGCGATGGGCAAGGTCGAGGGGATGTTGCAGGCCAAGGGGTCGGACGTGCCCCGCGACTGCTGGTTCTCCTGCGTCCTCGCCCTCGCCTGGCCCGATGGCGAACACGTCGTCTACGAAGGCCGCGCCGATGGCACGCTCACTTGGCCGCCGCGCGGAACGATGGGCTTCGGCTACGATCCCGTGTTCGTGCCGGTCGGACGAGAGCAGACCTTTGCCGAGCTGGACCCGGAGGAAAAGCACGCGATCAGCCACCGCGCCGATGCCTTTGCCAAGCTGAAGGCCGACCAGTTCGGCGTTTAGAAAACAGGCTGGTTGTAAACGTTGCCCGCCGGGAAATAGCGGCAGACGAGGAAGTCGTTCGTCTGCCCCCTCGCAACTGCGCAGCCGACTTCCCGTGTGCCGCGCCAGATCACCTGGGTATAGTGGCCGACATCCCGCCAGTTTCCAGTTCGCGAGACCTGCGGGAAAGTGCCGTTCCTGAAATGCTGCCGCTCGTTAACGAAGCCGCCCACCATCACGTCCGGCCCGTAGTATCCGGCATGGCCCATCCACAGGTTCTCGCCCGCGGCGTTGCGTTGCTCCCGATTGGCGTGGATCATCCGGCCCTGTCGCGCGAGGTGCTGCGCCCACTCGTGTGCGTCGCGCGCAAGGCGATTGCTCCATTCGAGGCGCGGCACGCCCACATCGGCACGGGCGCGGTTGTGTTCTTCCAGAAGCCCCATGGCGAAGGGATTGATGCGGTCGCGCTGCTGCGCGGCAAGGGGCGAACCCGCCGCGACGAAAGCGCCAAGCGTTGTGACAGCCATAGCAGCGGCGAATGCGACCCGTCCTTTTCCCATGCGCCCACCTTGGCTATTGCAAGTTAACGGAGACTGAAAACAACCCCATGGCCCGCGCGCTCTACATTCACTGGCCCTTCTGCCTCGCGAAATGCCCCTACTGCGACTTCAACTCGCACGTGCGCGAAAGTGTGGAGGTAGACGCATGGCAATCTGCCCTGCTGGCAGACCTGCGGCACGAGGCCGAAGTGGCTGGTGGGGAACCCTTGCACTCGATCTTCTTCGGCGGTGGCACGCCGTCGCTGATGCCGCCTGCACTGGTCGAGACCCTGCTGGCAGAGGCGGAGAAACTCTGGGGCTTCGCGCCCGGCATCGAGCTCACGCTGGAAGCCAATCCTTCGTCGGTAGAAGCTGCCAACTTTGCGGCGCTCGCAACGGCGGGAGTCAATCGCGTGTCGCTGGGCCTTCAATCGCTGGACGATAGCGCGCTCACGTTCCTTGGCCGATTGCACAACGCTGCAGAGGGGCTGAAGGCGCTCGACACCGCGCAGGCCGTGTTCGACCGTGTATCTTTCGACCTCATCTATGCTCTTCCAGACCAGACCGAGTCGCACTGGCGCGACCAGCTTTCACGCGCCCTTGGCTTCGGCACCGGGCACCTCTCGCTCTACCAGCTCACTATCGAGCCGGGCACCCGCTTCGCCACCGACGTGCGGCGCGGCGGCTTCACTCCGCTGGATGACGACCGCGCCGCGGACCTCTTCGCGCTCACCCGCGAACTGACCGAAGCAGCGGGCTTGCCGCCCTACGAGATCAGCAACCACGCGCGTCCCGGCGAGGAAAGCCGACACAACCTCACTTACTGGCGATACGAGGATTACGCCGGGATCGGACCCGGAGCCCATGGCCGTCGCGGCGGCCTTGCCACCCTTCGGCACAAGAAGCCCGAGAACTGGCTCGATGCTGTCGCCCGCAACGGGCACGGTCTGAAGGAAGAGCGCGCCCTCGTTCGGGGGGAGCAGGCCTCGGAAGCGCTGCTGATGGGACTGCGACTGGCGGAAGGGGTCGATCTCGAAATGCTCGGTAATCGCCTGTCTGTCGACCCCGGCGCGCTGATCGACCACGCCAAACTTTCGCATTACGCCGACCTCGGCCTCGCCTGGAAAAATGGCTCGCGTATCGGGATGACGCCGGACGGAATGCCGCTGCTCGACGCGCTGCTGGCGGAAATCGTGGCGGACGAACTGGTTTCGGCATGAGCGCATCGGCCCTGCTCGATCAATGGCGAGACCATCTCGCTACCGGCAGGCGGAGAAGCCCGCACACGGTTCGCGCCTATGTCGCGACGGCGGAGCGGCTGCTGTTGGCCGTCGGCCTTTCGGACTGGGACGAGGTGGCGAAAGTCTCGACACGCGAGCTTCGCGGCCACCTCGCCACGCGCCGGACCGACGGGATCGGCAACGTGTCGGCTTCGCGGGAGCTTTCCGCGCTCAAGGGCTTCATCGCCTTCGCCCGCGAGCAGGTTGGGGCCGATCCCGGCACCGCACCGCGCCTTCGCGGGCCGCGCATCAAGAAGGGCCTGCCCCGGCCCGTTACGCCCGATGAAGCCGTCGGCATCGCGGAAATGGTGCATGGCACGGCGGCGAGTGATTGGACGGGGAAGCGCGACGCCGCGGTGCTTTTGCTGATGTATGGCGCGGGCCTGCGCGTCGCCGAAGCCCTGTCGCTCACGGTGGACGACCTGCCGCTGGGTGAGACGCTGGTCGTGACCGGCAAGGGCAACAAGCAGCGCGTCGTTCCCCTCATCCCGGTCGTGCGCGATGCAGTGTCAGCCTACGTCGATGCCTGCCCTCATCCGATGGAGAAGGGCGACCCGCTGTTCAAGGGCGCTCGCGGCGGTGCCCTGTCACAGGGAATGGTCCAGAAAGCGATGGCCCGCGCGAGGAAAGCGCTGGGACTCCCTTCCACCGCGACGCCGCATGCCTTGCGGCACAGCTTCGCCACGCACCTGCTGGGATCGGGAGCGGACCTTCGCAGCCTGCAGGAATTGCTCGGTCACGCGAGTCTCGGCTCGACGCAGATCTATACCAAGGTCGATGCGGCGAAGATGCTGGACGCCTATCGCTCCGCGCATCCGCGCGAAAACGACTAGTCCTCCTCACGCTCCGCGCGCGGTGTCCATGTGAACAGGCGCCACACGTAGCCGGCCACAGTCAGCGCGATCATGCCCAGGATGATCCAGGCGATGATGTGCTGCGAATCCTCCAGCCAGTGGCCCAGCCACTCGCCGCCCTTGATCAGCAGTGCATTCCAGATCAGCGACCCGGCAAAGGTGAACAGCAGGAACTTGCCCTTGGGCATGTGGGCAAGGCCAGCAGGCAGCGAGATGATCGTGCGCAGGAACGGCGAGAAGCGCAGGAAGAACACCACCCAGTGCCCTCGCCTGACGAAGAACAACTGCGCCTTGGCAATATGCTCCCAATCGACCGTCAGCCACCGCCCCCAGCGATCGACGAACGGTTCGAGCCGCTGGTAGCCGTAGGTGTCCCCCAGCCAGTACCAGCAGTAATTCCCGGCCACGGTACCCAGCGTTCCGATCAGCAGCAGCGGCCAGAACTCCATGGACCCGCGCTGCACCAGCAGGCCGCCCACGCCCATGATGACTTCGCTGGGCACGGGCGGAATGATGTTCTCCAGCGCCATCAGCAGGAAAATGCCGATGTATCCGCCGCGCTCGATCAGGTCGATGATGAGGGTGTCCATGCCCTAGTAACCCGCAGTGGGGCAGATCGGTCCTGTCACATTACCTGCTTACATCGAGGCATGTCGCCGCTCCAGCGCGTCCCAGATCATTCCGGCGGTGTTCGTGCCGTTGTACTTGTCGATGGCGACGATGCCCGTCGGGCTGGTCACGTTGATTTCCGTCAGCCATTCGCCGCCGATCACGTCGATGCCCACGAAAGTGAGGCCGCGGCGCTTCAGTTCAGGCCCCATCGCGGCGCAAATTTCCTGCTCCCGCTCGGTGAGTTGAGCGGCTTCGGCAGAGCCTCCCTGCGCGAGGTTGGAGCGGAACTCGCCCTCGCCCGGCTTGCGGTTGATCGCGCCCGCCACCTCGCCGTCCACCAGCACGATGCGCTTGTCGCCCTCCGATACGCTGGGGAGGAAAGGCTGAACCATGTGCGGTTCGGGCCATGTCTGGTTGAACACCTCGAAAAGGGCGGAGGTGTTGGTGCCGCTCTCGTCGATCTTGAAGATCGCCTTGCCGCCATTGCCGTGCAGCGGCTTCACCACGACGGCACCGTGTTCCTTCTGGAATTCGAGCACGTCTTCCAGCTTCCGGGCGATCAGCGTGGGCGGCATGAATCGCGCGTAATCGAGCACGAACATCTTTTCCGGCGCGTTGATGACTTCGCGCGGATCGTTGCTGACCAGCGTCTTGCCCTTCAGTCGGTCGAGCAGTAGCGCGGCGCTGATGTAGCCGAGGTGGAATGGCGGGTCCTGCCGCATCAGGATCACGTCGATATCCTCGGCAAGGTCGATCTTTGCCAGCGCCCCTGCGGAGAAGTGATCGCCTTCCACCCGCTGCACGGTGACGGGCTTGGCCCAGGCGGTGATCTTGCCTGCATTCCACGCCAGCGTCGTGACGTCATAGTGCCACAGCGAGTGCCCGCGCGCCTGCGCTTCCAGCATCAGGGCAAAGCTGGAATCACCTGCGATCCTGATCGATTCCATCGGGTCCATCTGCACGGCGACGCGAAGGCTCATGGTATTTTCCTCGTTCTGCGGGCCATCATGGCATCCAGGCGTTTTCGATGTGGCGAGGCGGCGTGCCGGGCGCAAGCAGGATCACGTCGATCCGCATGTCCTCGCCTGCCGTCGCATATTCATGCGCCACGCTCGTCGCGGCGGCGGCAACGCGCGAGAGGCGGTGCTCGTCGATGGCGAGATCGAGGTCTGCGGCACGTTGACGCCACTTTACCTCGACGAAGGCAATCAGGCCCTCGCGCCGGGCTACCAGGTCGATCTCGCCCACCTTGGTCTTCCGACGCTGCGCGACGATCTGCCAGCCCTGCCCTTCCAGCCAGCGCGCGGCCTCGTCCTCGGCCCTGCGACCGCGCTGTTCGGCTAGCTGGCGCTTCATTGCGATTTCAGTTCCATCGCGCGGGCATACAGCGCCTTGCGGTCCAGCCCGGTCACCTTGGCCACCTGCGCCGCGGCCTGCGAGGGTTTCTCGATCTCCAGCAGTTCGCGCATCATCGCGTCGGCATCGTCCGCGTCGTGCTCCTGCTCGGGCGGAGGGCCAACCAGCAGCACGATCTCTCCCTTGGGCGGGTGCGCCTCGTAGTGGGCTAGCAGGTCTTCGGGCGATCCGCTGCGGCATTCCTCGAACATCTTGGTCAGTTCGCGCGCCACGGCGGCTTCCCTGCCCGGCAGGACTTTGGCGATGGCGGCAAGGCTCTTGGCAAGGCGCGGGGCGGTCTCGAAAAAGATAAGTGTGGACTGAACGCGGCCCAGTTCCTCCAGCACGTCCGCCCGTGCCTTTTCCTTGGGCGGCAGGAACCCTGCGAACAGGAAGCGGTCGTTGGGGAGGCCGGACAGTGCCAGCGCCGTTAGCGGAGCATTGGCACCCGGCAGGACAGTGACGGGCACACCAGCCTCGCGCGCTTCGCGCACCAGGCGAAAGCCCGGGTCCGACACCAGCGGCATCCCAGCATCGCTCACCAGCGCAACGGCGCGGTCCTGCATCGATGCGATCAGCCGGGCGCGGTCGTTCGGCGCGGAGTGATCGTCATAGCGCCAAAGGGGTTTGGAAACGCCCAAGTGCCTGATAAGCTTCTGTGTCACGCGCGTATCTTCACACGCAATCCCGTCACACCGTGCCAGCACGTCGGCCGCCCGCATGGTGATATCGCCAAGATTGCCAATCGGCGTCGCGACTATATAGAGGCCGGGAGATAAGGATGGTTCGCTCACCTTTGCGGCCATGGACCAGGTTCAGCGGAGCAAGCAAGCATGTTGGGTAATTTCAAACGCATTATGGCGGCGATCACGGGCAGTCTGCTGCTCGCGGCGTGTCAGGTGATCCCGGGCGCGGAGGCTCCGCGCCCAGATGCGGGCGGCCCGGTGATCGATCAGCCGACTGCACCGGATTCCGCCGTCCTGCCCGAGGATGAAGACCGGCACCGCGTAGCCTTGCTCGTGCCCATGAGCGGGAGCAATGCAGAGGTTGGCCAGTCGATCGCCAACGCGACGACCATGGCCTTGCTGGATACCGGCGCACAGAACCTGCGCATCACGACCTACGACACCAACGCGGGTGCGGGCGCCGCGGCCAGCCGCGCGATCAGCGACGGCAACCGCCTGATCCTCGGGCCGTTGCAGCGCGACAACGTAGGCGCTGTGCTTGAACAGGCACGGCCCAGGGACATTCCGCTGATTACTTTCTCCAACGACACCACGGTCGCGCGGTCCGACGTGTTCGTGATGGGCCACATCCCCGAGCAATCGGTGGTCCGCTCTGTGAACTTCGCCTTCGACCAGGGCGCCAGCCGGTTCGCGATTCTCGCCCCGCGGGGTGACTATGGCAACCGCACGACGGCAGCGGCGGAGCAGGCCATCCTGGCTCGCGGCGGCACCGTGGTGAACGTGCAGCGCTACGATCGCGGCAACACCTCCATCATCAGCGCGGCGGACCGGCTGACGACGGCGGGCGGCTTCGATACGGTGCTGATCGCCGACAACGCGCGTCTTGCCGCCATGGCCGCTCCGCGTCTGAAGGACGCTGGCGATGCCCTGCCCTCCATCATCGGCACCGAGTTGTGGAGCCGGCAGGACAGTCTTTTGAGCGCGGGCGCCATGCGCGGTGCCTGGTTCGCTGCCGTTCCCGATGATCGCTATCGCCAGTTCGCCAGCAGCTACGAATCGCGGTTTGGTGAGCAACCGTTCCGCATCGCTACGCTGGGTTACGATGCTGTCCTGTTGACCCTGCGCCTCACGCGCGACTGGGAACCGGGCACCGATCTGCCTGCGGGCCTGCTGACGACGGACGGCGGTTTCTTGGGTCTTGATGGCCCGATCCGCTTCCAGACCAACGGCCTTGGCGAGCGAGCGATGGAAGTGCGACAGGTGGGCAACGGGGCCTTCACCGTGGTCGATCCGGCCCCCACGGGCTTCTAACCGACGGATAAGTCACCCCTGCCCGCTTGTAGGCACGGATTCCCCGTGCCTATATCGTGAACATGAGTGACGACCTGTTCGAGAACGCGCCGCAGGGCAGCGGAGACTACGATTCCTCCTCAATCGAGGTGCTGGAAGGGCTGGAGCCCGTCCGCCGCCGCCCCGGCATGTACATCGGCGGCACGGACGATCGCGCGCTGCATCACCTCGCGGCCGAAGTGCTCGACAACTCGATGGACGAGGCCGTGGCAGGCCACGCCAACCGCATCGAGATGGTGCTGGAGGAAGGCAACCGCCTGACCATCACCGACAACGGTCGCGGGATGCCGGTGGACGAGCACCCGAAATTTCCGGGCAAGTCCACGCTCGAAGTCATCATGACCACGCTGCACTCGGGCGGCAAGTTCTCTGGCAAGGCCTATGCCACCAGCGGTGGCCTGCACGGCGTGGGCGTTTCCGTGGTCAATGCGCTTTCAAGCTTTACTCGCGTGGAAGTGGCCCGGAACAAGCAGGTATTCGCGCAGGAATTCTCGCAAGGTCTGCCGCAGGGGAACATCACCAAGGTTGGCGACACCCCCAACCGCCGCGGCACGAGCGTCACCTTCGTGCCTGACACCGAGATTTTCGGGGATCGAAAGTTCAATCCGAAACGCCTGTTCAAGCTGGCACGGTCGAAGGCCTACCTGTTCGCTGGGGTTGAGATCCGCTGGAAATGCGCCCCCTCATTGGCCAGCGAGGAAGTGCCCGCAGAGGCGTCCTTCCAGTTTCCCGGCGGCCTTGCGGACCACCTTAAGGAACAGGTCGGATCGCGAGAATGCGTCACCACCGACTTCTTCACCGGCAAGCAGGATTTCCCCGAGAACGAGGACGGCGTGCAGCAGGGCAGCGTCGAGTGGGCCGTGGCGTGGCCGCTGTGGTCTGACGGTTCGACGAGCTGGTACTGCAACACCGTGCCCACCCCTGACGGCGGCACGCACGAGGCGGGCCTGCGCGCCGCGCTCACAAAGGGCCTGCGTGCTTTCGGCGATCTCACCGGCACCAAGAAGGCCAAGGATATCACCGCCGACGACGTGATGACCGGCTCGGAAATCATGCTGTCGGTCTTCATTCGGGATCCGCAGTTCCAGAGCCAGACGAAGGACCGCCTCACCAGCCCAGAAGCCGCGCGCCTCGTCGAGAACGCGGTGCGCGATCATTTCGACCATTTCCTGTCCGACAACATGGAGCGCGGGAAGGCGCTGCTCGGCTCCGTCATGGAGCGCATGGAGGAACGCCTCAAGCGCAAGCAGGAACGCGAGATCAAGCGCAAGACGGCGACCAACGCCAAGAAGCTGCGCCTGCCCGGGAAGCTGACCGATTGCAGCGGCGAAACAGACGCGGAAACCGAACTGTTCATCGTCGAGGGCGATTCCGCAGGTGGCAGCGCCAAGCAGGCGCGCGACCGCAAGACGCAGGCGATCCTGCCCATTCGCGGCAAGATTCTGAACGTCGCCAGCGCCAGTGCCGACAAGATCCGCGCCAACAGCGAGATCGCCGATCTTGCGCTCGCGCTTGGTTGCGGGATGCGCAAGGATTGCGACCCGGAGAACCTGCGCTACGACCGCGTCGTCATCATGACGGACGCCGATGTCGACGGGGCCCACATCGCCACCCTGCTGATGACGTTCTTCTTCCAGGAAATGCCGGAACTGGTGCGCAAGGGTCATCTCTACCTGGCGCAGCCGCCGCTCTATCGCCTGACCGCCGGGAAGGAGAGCCGCTACGCCCGCGACGACGAGCATCGTGCCGAGCTGGAAGAAACCGTCTTCAAGGGCAAGAAGGTGGACGTGGGCCGGTTCAAGGGCCTTGGCGAGATGAATCCGCAACAGCTGCGCGAAACCACGATGAACCCGGAAACCCGGTCACTGGTGCGCATCACCCTGCCAGAACAGCATGAGCAGCGTTTCGCGGTGAAGGAACTTGTCGACCAGTTGATGGGCCGCAATCCGGAACATCGCTTCAACTTCATCCAGAACCGCGCAGGAGAGTTGGATCGGGACCTGATCGACGCTTGATCGCAGGAACATTCGGGGGAAGCCATGATCCGCAATTTGTTGTTGGCCATCGCGATGACCATCATGCCGTCATCCGTTTTCGCCCAGAGCAGCGAAGACGCCACTCGGCTCGAACAGCGCGGCGAAGATATCACGGCCGCCATGCGCGGCGAGGCAATCTATGGCGAGGTCTTCGCTGATGGCTTCGTCAATGCCGTTCCTGAAGCGCAGTTCCTGGCTATGCTCGGCCAGATCGAGAGTCAGTTCGGGCCGATGATCGGGATCGAAACAGTCAAGCCGGTCACTCCCAATGGGGCTGAGATCGCGATCCGGTTCGAGCGCGGTCTTGCCAGCGGATCGTTCACACTCGAAGATGCCGCGCCTTTCGAGATTACGGGCTTCGTATTGAACGATATCCGCCCCATCGGCGATTCGGTCGAGCAACTGATTGATGACATCGCTGCCCTTCCCGGCGAAACCAGCATCCTCGTCACAGGACTCGGAGATGGCGAACCGATTGCCGCGCACAACGCAGACACCCAATTCGCCATTGGCTCCACGTTCAAGCTTTATGTCCTGTCTGCCCTGGCGCGCTCGATCGCGGCAGGCGAACGCGACTGGGAAGACGTGGTGCCGCTATCGGTGCGCAGCTATCCCAGCGGCGTCTCTCAGGATTGGTCGCAAGGCTCGCCCGTCACCCTGCATACGCTGGCCACACTGATGATTTCGATTAGCGACAACACCGCGACTGACCAGCTGATCGCCGTTCTGGGCCGCGATGCCGTGGAAGCCGAAGTTGTGGCATCAGGCCATGCTGATCCGCATGCGATGCTCCCCTTCCTCACCACCCGCGAGCTGTTCGTGCTGAAATCCGGCGATGAAATCGACCCTGAGGAATATCGCGGTGCTGATATCACGTGGCGCCGCGAAGCTCTTGCCAGTCTGGCAGGCATCGAACGTGACGAAGCCCAAGTGCGCAATGCCTTCACATCCGGTCCGAACAGCATCGAAATCGAATGGCTTGCTTCGGCCAACGATATTGCCGCTGTGCTGAACCGGATCGTGGCACTGGAGGACAAGACGGCGCTTGGTATCCTCGCGGTCAGTTCCGGCGTCTCGGATGCCATGCGCGCCGATTGGGACTATGTCGGCTACAAGGGCGGGTCCGAGCCGGGTGTGCTCAACCTCAGTTGGCTCCTGCGGGATAATTCGGGCGACTGGCGCGTCGTCACGATGAGCTGGAACAATGCGGAAGCCGCTGTCGACCAGTCCGCGTTCGAACTACTGGGGATGCGCGCCATTGCGCTGGCGTCGGGAGAATAGCCAACTCGCCTTGCGATGCTGCGCCGCGATATCTAGCTAGCCCGGAGACATTCGTAATTCAGGCAGGCACATGACCCAGCGCTTCACCGGCACCGAAAACTACGTCGCTACCGACGATCTGAAAGTGGCCGTGAACGCCGCTGTTACCCTCCGCCGTCCCCTGCTGGTGAAAGGCGAACCCGGCACCGGCAAGACCGTGCTTGCCCACGAAATCGCCAAGGCCATCGGCGCGCCCCTGATCGAGTGGGGCGTGAAAAGCACCACCAAGGCCCAGCAGGGGCTCTACGAATACGACGCGGTGGCCCGCCTGCGCGATGGCCAGCTGGGCGACGAGCGGGTGCACGATATCTCGAACTACATCCGCAAGGGCAAGCTGTGGGAAGCCTTCACCAGCCCCGAGCTGCCCGTCCTGCTGATCGACGAGATCGACAAGGCCGATATCGAGTTTCCGAACGACCTGCTGCAGGAACTCGACCGCATGGAGTTTGACGTTTACGAGACGGGCGAACGCATCGCGGCGAGAGAGCGGCCCATTGTCGTCATCACCTCGAACAACGAGAAGGAACTGCCCGACGCCTTCCTGCGCCGCTGTTTCTTCCATTACATCAAGTTTCCCGATGACGAGACGATGCGCGCAATCATCGACGTGCATTTCCCGGACATCCAGAAGCGCCTCGTTACGCAGGCTTTGGAAATTTTTTATGAGCTGCGTGGGGTTCCGGGCCTGAAGAAGAAGCCCTCGACTTCCGAACTGCTCGACTGGCTGAAGCTGTTGCTGGTGGAAGACACGCCGGTGGAGGTTTTGCAGAACCGCGATCCCACCAAGGCCATTCCGCCGCTGCACGGCGCGCTGCTGAAGAACGAGGCTGACGTCATGCTGCTGGAGCGGCTCGCCTTCATGGCACGGCGCGAAAACCGCTAGGCGGGCCGCGTGCTTCTCAACTTCCTCGACGAACTGCGCGGCGCGGGCATTCGCGCCAGCCTGAAGGAGCACCTGACCCTGCTGGAGGCGCTCGACAGCGATGTGATCGAGCGGCGGCCGGAGGACTTCTACTACCTTGCCCGCGCGACTTACGTGAAGGACGAGGGCCTGCTCGACCGGTTCGACGAAGTATTTCACAAGGTCTTTCACGGTGTCTTCTCTGATCTGGGCGAAGATCAGGCGACAATCCCGGAGGAATGGCTCCGCGCCGTCACCGAGAAATTCCTTTCCGACGAGGAGCGCGCCGCGATCGAGCAGCTGGGCGACTGGGACGAGATCATGGAGACGCTGAAGAAGCGTCTGGAGGAACAGGAAGGGCGCCACGAGGGTGGCAACAAGTGGATCGGTACGGGCGGCACCAGTCCGTTCGGCCATTCGGGCTACAACCCGGCCGGCGTGCGGATCGGCGGCGAAAGCCGCAACCGGCGCGCCATCAAGGTGTGGGAAAAGCGCGAATTCGCCAACCTGGATTCCAGCAAGGAACTGGGTACCCGCAATATCAAGGTGGCGCTGCGCCGCCTGCGTCGTTTCGCCCGCGAAGGCGCTGCCGACGAACTGGATCTGGACGCCACCATTCGTGGTACCGCGAAACAGGGGTGGCTCGATATCCGCATGCGTCCCGAACGCCACAACGCGGTGAAACTGCTGCTTTTCCTGGATGTCGGCGGATCGATGGACGATCACGCGAAAGCGACCGAGGAGCTGTTCAGCGCGGCCACCAGCGAGTTCAAGAACATGGAGTTCTTCTACTTCCACAACTGCCTCTACGAGAGCGTGTGGAAGGACAATTCACGCCGCTGGAGCGAGCGCATCCCAACCTGGGATATACTCCACAAATATGGCCACGACTACAAGATCGTGTTCGTCGGTGACGCGGCAATGAGCCCCTACGAGATCGCCTGGCCCGGCGGCAGCGTGGAGCACATGAACGAGGAGGCAGGCGAAGTATGGTTGCAGCGGGTGGTAGACACCTACCCCGCCGTCGCCTGGCTGAATCCCAACGCGCAGCGGGGGTGGCAATACACGCAGTCGACCCAGATGATCCGGCAGATCATGAGCGACCGTATGTTTCCGCTGACGCTGGACGGGCTTGACGATGCCATGCGCTCGCTCACCCGCAAGCAGGGCTAGCGCAGCCTAGAACTCGCGAGGGACGGCCGCGAACATCGCCTTTGCCGCGGGCCGATCGTTGATCTGCTCGATCCAGCGTACCAGCCCCGGCGTGTCGTCGGTATTCACCAGTTCGGCAAACCCGCGCTGCATCCCATTGGCAATGGCGAAGTTGCAGATATCGGCGAGGGAATAGACGCCTCCAGCCAGCCACTCGTTGTCGCGCAGGTGATCATCCAGCCGCTTCACGCTCACGGCGATCTTGCGCATTTCCTCGTCGAGCATGTCCTGCGGAAAGCCTTCGCGTGCGCGCCGCCATTTCACCTGCTGCTCGGGCACCGGGATGCGGCCAACGACCTTCTCGAAGTCCTCGTCCGAAAGGTCTTTCACCATTTTGCTGACATGCCGGTGCCACCCGATGGTGGAGACACACCAGCAGAAATATTCGTCCACCCACTTGGCCCAGACGCGCATCTGCGCAACGTCGTAATGGCTTTGCGGGCGCAGTTTCACGTCGGTGGGGTACGCGTCTTCCAGGTATTCGCAGATCACCGTGCTTTCGGTAATGATCCGGCCATCGTCTTGAAGGGCAGGCACCTGACCTCGCGGGTTGATCGCCTTGAACCAGTCCTCGTGATGCTCGAACCTTGCCGGATTGAGCAGGCGATGGTTGAATTCCAGGCCCTTCTCGTAAAGCGCGAGTGTCGGCTTCAATGAATTCGCGCCCGGTCCAAAACTGTAGAGTGTCAGCAATGGTCTCTCCCTCATGAGCTTTGCGCTCGTTTGAAGAAGGTATCGCGCAATGATACGATGCGCGTCAAAGGAGAAACGGAAATGAAGGTATTTCTTCCCCTTATCGCACTCGCGACAATCGGCACCACGACGCCGAACGAGCCGGAGTCGCCAGGTATGATTTTTCCGCCCGATGCATCGCGGGACGCCGTGCAGACACCGGTCCTTGACCCCGACGCCGACTATGCGTGCGAGGAAGATCCGCTGGTCGTTTCAGGAGCGGAAGGCGACGCGCAGCTTTTTCGCGATCCCGCACGGCCTGACACACTGCAACCCATCCGCGCGGTGGATTACCAGGTGAACGGCTGCGGGCTTTTGGTGCTGGCAGACGGAACTTTGATGCGCCCGCCCGAAAACGACGACCGCCAACCGGTGTCGCTGCAACCGGCTCAGTAAAGCAACAGCGGCTCGACTTCTTCACGCCACGCCGATTCGTCAGGTGCCGCCAGCGCATCAAGATCGGCAGGACTTGCGCCTGCGTCATCCACCCATTCGCGCAGCGACGGACCGCCGTTGATCACGTCGATCGCGAGCACGTCCTCGGTGTATTCGTACTTGAAATCCTTGCCGCGCCAGATCTGGTAATCGGAGTAGAGGTTGCGGATCGCCTTGAAGGCCAGCGCCTGCAATCGCCACGGGCGGAAGGCGGCGTGATCGTAGAACCCGCCCTCGGCATGGATCATCAGGGCGTTGCACAGCCGGCCTACGTGCTTGTGAAACGTCGGTTCGAACCAGCAGTCTCGCAACGCACAACCAGCCAGCCATTCGGGGGCGAGGTGCTCCATTTCCGCCAGGACGCGCTTGGCGTCCACATCGGGCGCGCCGAACAGCACTTCCAGCGGGCGGGTGGTGCCCCTCCCTTCAGACAGCGTCGCCCCTTCGATCATCACCGTGCCGGCATAGGCGCGCGCCATGTTGAGGCTGGCTGCATTGGGGCTGGGATTGATCCAGACGCGGGTCTGTGGCCAGCCTTGGCCGGGCCCTTCTGGAAGCCAATCGTGCATGGTGATGACCCGGTAATCCACATCCAGGCCGAAATGGCGGATGAACCAGTGCCCCATTTCGCCCATCGTCAGGCCGTGGCGCATCGGCATGGGTGCAGCACCCACGAAGCTTTCGTATCCCGGTTGCAGAAGCGTCCCTTCCACAGGGCGCCCTGCGGGATTTGGCCGGTCGAGAACCCATACTGTCTTGCCGTGCTTTGCCGCCTCTTCCAGCAGGTAGAGCAGCGTGGTGACGAAGGTGTAGATGCGGCAGCCCAGGTCCTGCAGGTCGAACAGGAACACGTCCGCGCTCGACATCATCTGGCCGGTGGGCCGTCGAACCTCGCCGTAGAGGCTGAAAACCGGGATGCCGTAGACCGGATCGGTCTCGTCGGCGGTTTCCACCATGTTGTCCTGCTTGTCGCCCTTCAGCCCGTGTTGCGGGCCGAACGCGCTCGTCACGTTCACGCCCTCGCCGATCAGCGCGTCGAGGCTGTGCGTGAGGTCGGCCGTGACGGAAGCGGGGTGCGCGACAAGCGCCACCCGCTTTCCCTTGAGCGACTTCAGCAGTTCAGGTTCGGCTAGCAGCCGGTCTATTCCGAATTTCATGCAGCGCGGGTTCGCGCAAGTGCGCCCTCGAAGCAAGCGGGATCGTGAAAATCGGGCTCTTCCTTGTGATGGGAGATAGCCCAGTAGCTCTTCACGCCGCCCTCCTCCTCGATCACCGCGGCCAGCCCGATCGCGGCCGGCGGCTCCGGCATCTGCGAGCGCGGCAGCGAGGCATCGAAGATGGCCATGGCCGTGCCCATGCGCATCACGCAGTCGGGTTCACGCGGGAAAGGCCGCTCGCTCATTCCCTCGCGGTAGTCGCTGAAATCGTAGGCAGCCCAGCGTTCCGAAGGGGACAGGTTGAACTCGGAATAGGACGGCGTGCCGTCCTTCTCCATTATGAAGAGTTCGAAACAGGTGGTTTTCCAGAGGTTGTCCGCCCTGCCCCTGCCTGCAAACTGCGGCAGGACCAGCTTTTGCGGGCCATCGATGCGCCAGCGCACGCGCACCCAGTTATCGGTAAGTGAAAGAATTCGCGCCTCCACCCGGCGTACGGCCAGCGGTGGATGTGCGGCATGTGCGACCAGATCATGCGTTTGCAAGCAAGTGTCCCCGTGCTACGCGCCCCCGTCCTCAACAAATAAAGACGCCAAATCCCCCGAGATGACGACTTACGACTCCGAACTTTTGCAACTGCTCAATGAGCGTGGTTATGTCCATCAGGTCACCGACGCAGCGGGACTGGATGCCCTAGCTGTGCGGCAGACCGTTCCGGGATATATCGGTTTCGACGCGACCGCGCCTTCACTGCACGTCGGCTCGCTGGTGCAGATCATGATGCTGCGCCGCCTGCAGCAGACCGGGCACAAGCCGATCGTCCTGATGGGCGGTGCGACCACGCGCATCGGTGACCCCACCGGTCGCGACGAGAGCCGCAAGATGCTGTCGGAAGAAGACATAGCCAGCAACATCGCTTCGATCCGAACGGTCTTCGAAAAAATCCTGACGTTCGGCGACGGGCCGACCGACGCCGTGATGGTCGACAATTACGACTGGCTCGGCGGGATCGGTTACATCGAGATGCTGCGCGAGGTCGGTACGCATTTCACCATCAACCGGATGCTGACGTTCGATTCGGTGAAGCTGCGGCTCGACCGCGAACAGCCGATGACCTTCCTCGAATTCAACTACATGATCCTGCAGGGTTACGACTTCCGTCACTTGGCACAGGAAATGGGCGTTCGCCTGCAAATGGGCGGCAGCGACCAGTGGGGCAACATCGTCAACGGCATGGAACTGGGTCGCCGAATGGACGGGACAGAACTGTTCGGCCTCACCACCCCGCTGCTGACCACAGCCGATGGCGGCAAGATGGGCAAGACTGCGTCCGGAGCGGTATGGCTCAACGAGGACCAGTTGCCTGCTTACGATTTCTGGCAATTCTGGCGCAACACGGATGACCGCGACGTGGGCCGCTTCCTCAAGTTGTTCACGGACTTGCCGCTCGATGAGATCGCGCGCCTCGAAGCGCTCGAGGGCAGCGAAATCAACGCCGCCAAGATCGTGCTAGCAGACGAAGTCACGAAGCTGGTGCGCGGCGAGCAAGCCGCCGCATCGGCCCGTGCCACGGCAGAGCAGACGTTTGCCGGTGGGGGACGTGGAGAAGACCTTCCGACGTTGATCGTGCCGTCCGAAGGCATCCGCGTAGGTGCTGCCCTGACCGAGCTGGGCTTCACCCAGTCTAACGGTGAGGCGAAGCGCAAGGTGGCCGAGGGGGCGGTAAAGCTTGAGGACGGGACGGTGTCCGATCCGGGCTTCCTCATCGAACTGACAGAGGGCGGCGAAGCGCGGTTGAGCCTCGGCAAGAAGAAGCACGCGATCCTCAAGCGCGGGTAGCTTTACGAAAAGTCCACCATTTCCTGGCATTACCTTCGGCGGGTCAATCGCTTGAAAGGAAATAACAGGTCATGGCAGGCGGCGCACAGCTCTCAGTCACCGATATGCGGCGTTCCACGCGGCACCCGGTGGACTATTCGGTTATCGCGGAGCACTTGCAGCACGGCGACATGACGCTGCGCATTTCCAACATTTCCGCGCACGGTTTCATGGTCGACAAGGTGGACGGCATCAACCGCGGCGATCGCATGATCATCCGCCTGCCCAGCGTGGGCCGGATCGAGGCCTATTGCATCTGGATCACCGACGACCGCGCCGGTTTCCAGTTCGAGCGCATCATCCGCTTCGATTCCTTCGAGACGATGATCGCAGAAATGCAGCCCAACCCTGCGCTCCGCCGCCGCAGTTGAGGCGCATCGGCTGAAGCTTTAGCCGTCCCAACTTCGATTAACTTGGCAAGCGCTGGCCGCGCTGTCATGGCGCGAGGGTGAGTTCAGAGACTTCTCCTTTCCGCATCGCCAATTTCTGCGCCTTCTGGTTCGCGCGCCTTTCCACCACTCTTGCCCAGTACGCGATGATGCTGATCATCGGGTGGCAAACCTACAACCTTGCCCGCGACGGCGGGATGAGCGTGGGTGAGGCATCGGGCCAGCTCGCACTGATCGGCCTGCTGCAATTCGTGCCGCTGTTCCTGCTGACGCCGTTCTCCGGCTTGGCAGCGGACCGGTTCGACAGGCGCAACCTTGGCCGCCTGACCGCGCTGTTGCAGCTTGTCTGCGCTGTCGTGCTGGCGGCCTTCACCTGGAACGAGGCCATGGGCCTGTGGGTGCTCTACGCCGTGGCCGTGGTGCTTGGCGTCGTCCGCGCTTTTGCCGGGCCGGCGCTTTCGGCGCTCGCGCCTAACCTCGTGCCGAAGTCGATACTGCCAAGTGCCATCGCGCTGTCTTCCATTTCCTGGCAGGTGGGCATGATCGTCGGCCCTGCGGTAGGCGGGGTGTTCTACGAGATCGAACCGGCCCTGCCTTATGCCGTGGGAGCGATCCTGTTCCTCGTGGCGGCGATCTGCCTGTCCTTCATCGGCGACCTGCCGAAGCAGAAGCCGCGCGGCCCGGCGCGGCCCATCCAGCAGATCCGCGAGGGCATGGTCTATGTCTGGCGCAACAAGATGGTGCTGGGGTCGATCACGCTGGACCTCTTCGCCGTGTTCCTGGCAGGCGCCACGGCACTGTTTCCGGTCTACGCGCGCGACATCCTGCAAGTGGGGGCGACAGGCCTCAGCCAGCTTGCCATGGCGCCCGCTATCGGCGCTGCGCTCACCGCCCTGTGGTTCTCGTTCCGCCCGCTCAAAAACAACGTTGGCCCGCTGATGCTGATGGCCGTAGCGGCGTTCGGCGGTGCAACCGTGGTGTTCGCCTTCTCCACCTCGATGGTGCTCAGCCTTGCGATGCTGTTCATTGTGGGCTGCGCGGACATGTTCAGCGTCTACATTCGCCAGTCGCTGATCCAGTTGCACACACCCGATGAAAAGCGGGGCCGCGTCTCGGCCGTTTCTCAGCTTACCATCAGCGCCTCCAACGAATTCGGCGATTTCTTCTCCGGCAGCCTTGCCTTCCTGATCGGCCCGGTCGCCGCCGTGGCACTGGGCGGCGTTGGAGCAATCCTTACCGTGGGCCTGTGGGCGGTTCTCTTCCCCGTTTTACGCACCACCCGGACCTTCGACCCGCCTGAAGAATTGGTAGAGACAGAAGACGCGCCGGAAGGCACAATGTTCGGCAAACAGACAGACAAGGGAGCCTGAACCCATGAAGTTCGACAACGTCCTGCAATCCATCGGCAACACCCCGCATATCCGCCTTTCGCGCCTGTTCCCCGACCACGAAGTCTGGGTGAAGAGCGAACGCGCCAATCCCGGCGGATCGATCAAGGACCGCATCGCATTGGCCATGGTCGAGGATGCCGAAAAGAGCGGCGCGCTGAAACCGGGCGGCACCATCATCGAGCCGACCAGCGGCAACACCGGTATCGGCCTTGCAATGGTAGCAGCGGTCAAGGGCTACAAGCTCGTGCTGGTGATGCCCGAGAGCATGAGCATCGAGCGTCGCCGCCTGATGCTGGCCTACGGTGCAAGCTTCGACCTGACTCCCAAGGAAAAGGGCATGAAGGGCGCGCTGGAGCGGGCGGCAGAACTGGTCGGCGAAACCGAGAATGCCTGGATGCCCCAGCAGTTTGAGAACCCCGCCAACGTAGAGATCCATGCGCGCACGACGTCCGTAGAAATCTTGGCCGACTTCAAGGAGGCCCCGATCGATTACATGATCACCGGGGTCGGCACGGGCGGCCACCTCACCGGCTGTGCGGAGGCGTTGAAGAGGGAATGGCCCTCCATGAAGGCTTTCGCAGTCGAGCCCGATCTGTCGCCGGTCATCTCCGGCGGCCAGCCCGGCCCCCACCCGATCCAGGGCATCGGCGCGGGCTTCATCCCCGGCAACCTGCACACCAATGCCATCGACGGCGCGATCAAGGTGGATGCCGAAGACGCCAAGGAAATGGCCCGCCGCTGCGCGCGCGAGGAAGGCCTTCTGGTCGGCATCAGTTCCGGCGCAACGCTGGCCGCGATCAAGAGCAAGCTCGCCGAACTTGACGCTGGCACGCGCGTGCTCGGATTCAATTACGATACCGGCGAGCGTTACTTCTCCGTCCCCGATTTCTGGCCGGGCGAATGAGCGCCTTCGAGCCTGTCATCTACGAGGACGCGGGGACAAGCCTGACCGGCCACGTCGCCCGTCCCGATGGCCAGCCCCGCGCAGCCGTGCTGGTGTTCCCCACGATCATGAACTCCACTCCCGCAGTGGAGGCGAAGGCGTGGGAGCTGGCCGAAGCGGGCTACCTCGCCATGATCGCCGACTTCTACGGCAAGACACCGTCCAGCTTCGACGATGCGCGTGTCTGCGCCAGCGAGATAAGGGAAACGCCGGAGCAATATCGCCAGCGACTGCGCGCTTCACTTCGCGCGCTCGTGTCTCTCGATGGCGCTGGTGAACTCCCAGTCCTGATCATCGGCTTCTGCATGGGCGGACAGGCCGCGCTGGAACTCGCGCGCGAAGGCGCTCCGGTTGCGGCCGTGGCGAGTTTTCACGGGCTGCTGAATACGGATATGCCTGCCGAACCCGGCAAGGTCTCTGCCCGCATCCTCGTCTGCCACGGCGATGCCGACCCGATGGTGCCGCGCCAGCAGGTGCTGAAGTTCTGGGAGGAAATGGACCATGCCGGGGCCGACTGGCATTTCCACTCCTACGCAGGCGTGAAGCACGGCTTCACCAACCCTGCCCCGAACGACAATCCCGCCACCGATTACGATGCCAGTGCGGACCGGCAGAGCTGGGCCGCCATGCTCTCGCTGTTCGACGAGGTGCTGGAAGACTAGGCGCGCAGGAAAGCGTCTTCGGGCAAGGCCATCAGGTTCTGCGCCCCGCCCTCTATCTTCGCGCGGAGGGATGAGGTGAGCGGCAGGGTCGCCTGGGCATAATGGCGGGCGGTAATGCGCTTGGCTTCTGCAAAACCATCATCGCGCGCTTCCACCACATCCGCCATGCGAACCCACATCCAGCCGATTGCCACCACCCCGATCATCTCGAGAAAGGCGTAGGACGCCGCACCGAGCGTATTGGGATCCTCGCCCGCGTTTTCCAGCATCCACCGTGCCGCTTCGCGCGTGTCACCAACCGCCCGCGCCATTGGCTCCGCGATCCATTCCGGCGCATGCTTCAGGTCTGCTTCCACCAAGGCTGCGAAGCGCATGGCGACCGCGCCGCCGTCCTTCGCCAGCTTGCGCCCGGCAAGGTCAAGCGCCTGCACGCCGTTGGCACCTTCGTAAATCATGGCAATGCGGGCATCGCGCACGATCTGTTCCATGCCCCATTCCTTGACGTATCCGTGGCCGCCAAGAACCTGCTGCATCTCCACCGCGGTCTCGAATCCGCGGTCGCTGCCGTAGGCCTTGATGACCGGGGTGAGGAAGGACACCAGCGCATCGGCCTCCCTATCGCCAGCGTGGGCGCGGTCTATCTCCATCGCTGTCCATAGCACCAGTGTCCGGAACCCCTCGGCAAAGGCGCGCGCGTCCATCAGCATCCGGCGCACATCGGGGTGAACCAGCAGCGAATCCGCAGCAGCCGACGGATCGGCTCTCTCGCCCATTCCCCGTCCCTGCTTGCGCTCCAGGGCATAGGCCGCGGCGCGCTGGTAGGCATGTTCGGCATGGGCGAGACCCTGCACGCCAACAGCAAGGCGCGCAGCGTTCATCATGATGAACATGGCCGCCAGCCCGCCGTGCTCCTTGCCTAGCAGCCGGCCCTTCGCGCCATCGAAATTCATCACGCAGGTCGCGCTGCCATTCAGGCCCATCTTGTGCTCGATGGACGCGCAGGAAACTGCATTGCGGCTGCCGTCAGGCAGGATTTTCGGCACGAGAAACAGCGAAATCCCGCGCGAACCGGCAGGTGCATCGGGCAGCTTCGCCAGCACGAGGTGCACAATATTCTCGGTCAGGTCGTGCTCGCCGCCCGAAATGAAGATCTTTTCGCCCGTGATCGCGTGGGAGCCATCACCCTGCGGCTCCGCCTTCGTGCGCATCAGGCCGAGGTCGGTTCCGGCATGCCCCTCGGTCAGCGCCATCGTGGCGAGGTATTCCCCGCTCACGATCTTCTCGACGTAGGCTTCCTTGAGTTCATCGCTGCCCGCCGAGATGATCGTGGACGTCGCACCGCCGACAATGCCGGGGTACATCATGAACCCTGCGCAGGCCGAATTCATGTATTCCTCGAACACGGTGCCCAGCACGTGGCCCATGCCCTGCCCGCCGAACGCCGCGGGTGAAGCGATGGTGTTCCAGCCCGATTCGATCAGTTGTGCGTAGGCTTCCCGGAACCCCTCCGGCGTGGAGACGCTGCCGTCCTCGTGACGGATGCACCCCTGCGCGTCGGAAACGGGGTTCAACGGGGCCAGCACCTCGGCGCAGAACTTGCCCATGCCCTCCACCACGGCCTCCACCGTGTCCTCGTCCAGCTGATCGTAGCCTGGAAGCTCGCAGTCGCTAATTTTCAGGACGTCATTCAGGACAAAAAGCGTATCACGCGTAGGCGCGGACCATCCGCTCATCAATCGTCTCCAATCCGTTCGAGCCTGTCGCCGGTCAGCTTGCGATAGAAGCAACTGCGTGCACCGGTATGGCACGCCGGACCAGTCGGCATCGCCTTCAGCACAAGCGCGTCCTGGTCGCAATCGACGAGGATCGTCTCGACATTGAGCACATTGCCAGAGGTCTCTCCCTTCATCCACAACTTGCCACGGCTGCGTGAGTAGAAGTGGGCAATTCCTGTCTTGCGGGTGGCGTCGAGCGCCTGCTGATCCATGAATGCCAGCATCAGGATCTCGCCAGTTTCGGCATGCTGCACCACGGCGCTAAGCAGTCCGGCCGCGTCGAATTTCGGCATGAAGGCGGTGCCGCTCTCGCGCTCGTTATCGTGAGTGGAAATGGCTCTCATCCTTTCGCAATCGCACAGTAGGTTGCACTCTCTGTACGCATTTGTTGCAAGATAAACACATCCCCGCGGCAAAAACTAACAATAGCTGACATCGCTGTTTGCCTCGCAACCTATCTTTGAGATGAATGCAACGCGGCTTGACGGGCCGCCTGCCATTCCGGCCAGGGAATGGGGGGTCTCGGTGCTACACTGAACTATCAGGGGCATCGTGTTCATGAGGGTTTGGAACAGGCGCGCCTTGCTGGGGGGCTGGCGCGACAGTTCCAGCGATATCGTCACGCGAACGCCCGGGACATTGTGCCCGGGCGTTTTGCTTTTGCCCCTTATCCATCGGCCCGCCACCCCTCGCCGACTCGCGAGAAACAGGCCACGTGGACGCGGCGAACCCCTGCTGTCCTGAGGGCATGGATGCAGGCATTGCTCGTCGCGCCGCTGGTCAGCACGTCGTCAACCAAAAGGACGTTCGCGCCCCGAAGCATCGTCAGCCGGGCCGGGTTACAGGAGATCGCATCCTGCAGCACCTTTGCGCGCTCGATTCGCCCGAGGCCGCCGAGGCTCGGCGTCCGCTTCGGGCGCAGCAGTGCATCGACAGCCAGCGTGACATCCCGGAGCTTGCAGATCTCGCGCGCGATCAGGGCGGACTGGTTGTAACCGCGTTGCCACAGGCGGACACGGTGGAGCGGAACCGGCACAGCCAGCCAGTGACCCTCAAGTTCCGGAAGCCGGGCGGAAATCTGTCGCGCCATCATTCCCGCAAGCGCGATCTTTCGCCCGTGCTTGAAATTCAGCACCAACTGGCGGGCGGCATCGTTGTAGAGCGTGGCGGCGGTCACTTCGCTTCCCGGATCGGAATCGGGGATTTCGAGCGTGGACCAGCACTCCATGCAGAGCCCGCGCTGGGCGGCGATCGCCTGGCCGCACAAGGGGCAGCGCGGCGGATAGATCAGGTCCACCAGCGGGGCGAATGCGTCTTTCACGGACATGCGGGCTATGCTGCTACGGCGAGGATCGGTAGGCAAGCGGGCATGGCCACCAATCCCCCTTCCATCTTTTCGGATTCCCGCCGCAAAGCCAATCGCTTGCGCACGCTTTCGCTGCAATCCGGCATATCGGACCCCGCCCGTTTCGTGCTTGATGACATGGTCGACGACATGGCCGAGCGGCTCGCTTTTGTGCGGCACGAGCCGGAAAAGGCGCTGGTGATCGGAGACTATACCGGGCGCATGGTTGCCGAGGTCCTTCCGGACACCGCCTCCATCCACGCAGCCGATTTTGTAGGCAAGCATGACCTCGATCTTGCCCGGCCATTTCCCGTTTCGGGCTTTGATTTCATCGCAGTGCTTGGCCTGCTCGACACGGTAAACGACCTGCCGGGCGCGCTCATCCACTTGCGGCAGGCGCTGGCGCCGGGCGGGATGGTGATCGCGATGTTCGCAGGCGGCGGCTCGCTACCCTCGTTGCGCAAGGCGATCTATGCGGCCGAGCCGGACAGGCCGGCGGCGCGGATGCACCCGCTGGTGGACACGCGCGCGGCGGCGGAACTGCTGCAACGCGCAGCGTGGAAGGACCCGGTGGTCGATTCGCACGACCTCAAGGTGCGCTACCGTTCGATGGATCGCCTCGTCGCCGATCTGCGCGAGCAGGGGCTTGGCAACGCCCTCGCCTCTCCTGCCCCACGGCTTACGCGCGCCGGGCTGGAGCGTGCGCGGCGGGCGTTCATGGCGCAGGCGGACGAGGATGGTCGGGTCACGGAAACCTTTTCCGTCCTCACGCTCAGCGGCAGGCGGTCACTTGCCGGAACGTAGCGCCGCCTGTGCCGCTGCAAGCCGTGCAATCGGCACGCGGTAGGGCGAGGCGCTGACGTAGTCGAGGCCGACCTTTTCGCAGAAGGCGATGCTTTCGGGGTCGCCACCATGCTCGCCGCAGATGCCCAGCTTGATATCGGGACGCGTGGCCCGTCCGCGTTCGACGGCGATTTCCACCAGCTGACCCACGCCGTCCACGTCGAGCGATACGAACGGGTCGCGGGCGTAGATGCCCTTGTCGACGTAGGGCGACAGGAAGCGCCCGGCATCGTCGCGGGACACGCCCAGCGCGGTCTGCGTGAGGTCGTTGGTGCCGAAGCTGAAGAAGCGCGCTTCCTCGGCGATCTCGCCCGCCATCAGTGCGGCTCGCGGCAGTTCGATCATGGTGCCGGAGAGGTAATCGACGCTCGCGCCCTTCTCCTCGAACACGGTGTTCGCCGTACGCACCACCAGCGCGCGCAGGATCTCCAGTTCCTTCTTCGTGGCGACCAGCGGGATCATCACTTCGGGAACGACGGGCTCCCCGCCCTCCGCCGTCACGTCGCAGGCAGCCTCGAAGATGGCACGCGCTTGCATCTCGTAGATTTCAGGGAAGGTGATGCCGAGGCGGCAGCCGCGGTGGCCCAGCATCGGGTTGAACTCGTGCAGTTCGTTCGCGCGGCGCTTCAGGTGTTCGATATCGACGTCGAGGCTATCGGCCAGCTCCTGGAACTCCTCGTCGCGCGTCGGCATGAACTCGTGCAGCGGCGGATCGAGCAGGCGGATGGTGCACGGCAGGCCATGCATGGTGCGGAAGATCTCGGCAAAGTCGCTGCGCTGTTCGGGCAGCAGCTTTTCCAGCGCCTTGCGCCTTCCGGCCTCGTCGTCGGCGAGGATCATTTCGCGCACGGCCAGGATGCGACCGGCATCGAAGAACATGTGCTCCGTGCGGCACAGGCCGATGCCTTCCGCGCCAAAGCCGCGCGCGGTCTTGCAGTCTTCGGGCGTTTCCGCGTTGGTGCGCACGCCCATGCGGCGGTGCTTGTCCGCCCATTCCATGAGGGTGCCGAAATCGCCCGCGAGTTCAGGCTCGATGGTGGGCACGCGGCCTGCCATGATCTGCCCCGTCGCGCCGTCCAGCGTGATGACGTCGCCTTCCTTCAGCTCACGGCTGCCGATGCGCAGGGTGCGGTCCTTGAGGTTGATCGAGACACCGCTTGCGCCCGAAACGCAGGGGCGGCCCATGCCGCGCGCCACCACGGCGGCGTGGCTGGTCATGCCGCCGCGCGCCGTAAGGATGCCGCGCGCTGCGTGCATGCCGTGGATATCCTCCGGGCTGGTTTCCACGCGCACGAGGACCACGTCCTCCTCGCGGTTCGCCCACAGTTCGGCGGTATCGGCATCGAGCACGATCTTGCCCGAGGCGGCACCCGGCGATGCCGGAAGACCGGTAGCGAGTTCATCGCGCGGCGCATCGGGATCGAGCGTTGGATGCAGCAACTGGTCGAGCGCCATCGGATCGACGCGCAGGATCGCGGTTTTCTCGTCGACCAGACCCTCGCCCACCATGTCCACCGCCATCTTCAGCGCGGCCTTGGCGGTGCGCTTGCCGTTGCGGGTCTGCAGCATCCACAGCGTGCCCTGCTGCACGGTGAACTCGATATCCTGCATGTCCTTGTAGTGGTTTTCGAGCAGGTCGAAGACGCGGGCCAATTCCTCGTAGGCTTCGGGCATGGCTTCTTCCATGCTCGGCAAGTCAGCCCCGGCCGCTTCGCGCCGGGCCTTCGTCAGGTACTGCGGCGTGCGGATGCCGGCCACCACGTCCTCGCCTTGCGCGTTCACCAGCCATTCGCCGTAGTAGTTGCGCTCTCCGGTGGAGGGATCGCGGGTGAAGGCAACGCCGGTGGCGCTGGTATCGCCCATGTTGCCGAACACCATCGCCTGCACGTTGACAGCGGTGCCCCAGTCGCCCGGAATGCCGTTGAGGCGGCGATAGACCTTGGCGCGTTCGGCATCCCAGCTTTCGAAGACGGCGGCAATCGCGCCCCATAGCTGTTCGTTCACGTCCTGCGGGAACGGCTTGCCGCGCTCTGCCGCCACGATCTGCTTGAATTCGCCCACCAGTTCGCGCCAGTCGTCGGCGCTCATCTCGGTGTCGGTGAAGTAGCCGCGATCTTCCTTGGCAATTTCCAGCGCTTCCTCGAACGCGCCGTGATCGAGACCGAGCACGACATCGGAGTACATCTGGATGAAGCGACGGTAGCTGTCCCAGGCGAACCGTGCGTCTTCGGAAGTGGTGGCAAGCCCCTCCACCGTCTCGTCGTTCAGGCCAAGGTTCAGCACGGTGTCCATCATGCCGGGCATGGAGACGCGGGCGCCGGAGCGGACCGAGACGAGCAGCGGATCGGCAGCATCGCCGAAGCGCTTGCCGACGTTGCGCTCGATATGGGCGAGCGCCTCGGCAACGTCGCTGCGCAGCTTGTCGGAGAAGGCTTCTCCGCGGTTGAGGTAGCTGACCGATTCCTCGGTCGTGATGGTGAAGCCGGGAGGGACCGGCAGGCCGATGGAGGCCATCTCGGCAAGGTTCGCGCCCTTGCCTCCGGTCACGGTCTTGTCGCGCTGGCGGGGATCGTCGTGCGGTGCATCGCCGCCGAATGTGTAGACCGTTTGCGTCATGTACTCACCTTTGACCTGGAACGGCGAAGTGGTGGTTTTAAGAAACCTTCGTATCGCTCCAAACTTTTGTTCTTGCGCGGTACTTTCCCGAACGACGGCGTAGGACGTGTAACCTTTGCCCTAACCCTCGATCTTCGAGAAATCCGCCACGTTGTGCACCGCAGCACGGAAACGTGCAAGCAGGTCCAGCCGCGAAGCGCGCTTGTCCTCGTCTGGGTCATTGACCGTCACCTCCTCGAAAAAGGCATCGATCGGGGCGCGAAGGCTGGCAAGGGCAGACATCGCTGCGGCGAAATCTTCCTTTTCAATGGCCTGGCTCGCCTGCGGTTCCGCCGCGTCGAGCGCCTCGATCAGGGCCTTCTCGGCAGGTTCGGGCGTGTAGGACAGTTCGCGGGCGTGGCGCTCGCTCATCTTGGCATCGACCACGGCCTTCATGTCCGGATCGTCAACCAGCGCCAGCGGGTCCTCCTCCCCGGTGCGGGCAATTTCGCCCTCGATGCCGAGCCAGTCTTCCTTCTTGAGAATATTGGCCGCGCGCTTGTATCCGGCGAGGAGGTTGGTGCCGTTGTCGGTCTTTAGGAATTCGGCGAGAGCGCGCGCACGCGCTTCGATCCTGTCGGTTCGTGCATCGGTGTGTCCCTGCCATTCGCGCGATGCAGCGATGTAGTCGTGGCGCACGCCCTCCTCCCGCATCTGCACGGCCAGCCTGTCGGAGAGAAATTCCGCGACGCGCGTGCCGAGCTTTGCCTGGCCCAGCCCGCCCCACGCCTGCGCGGCCTGTTCCAGCGAAAGCTCCAGCCCGTTCGCCTGCACCAGTCGCAGGTAACCCAGCGCGGCGCGGCGCAGGGCGAAGGGGTCTTTCGAACCCGTAGGCAGGATATCGATGTTGAAGAAGCTGAACAGGTTGTCGAGCTTGTCGGCCAGACTCACGGCCACGGTCAGCGGCGCGGTCGGAACTTCGTCGTCCTGTCCCACCGGCTTGTAATGATCGCGGATGGCATCGGCCACATCCTGCGGCAGGCCTTCCTTCTCGGCGTAGTAGCCGCCCATCAGGCCCTGCAATTCCGGAAATTCGCCAACCATTTCGGTAACGAGATCGGACTTGCTCAATTCGGCGGCCTGCCGCGCAAGGTTGTGATCGCCGTTCGGAGCGCGCGCATCGGAAGTGAGCCATTCTGCCAGCTTCGCCACCCGGTCCACCTTGTCGGCCACGGAACCTAGCTTTTCGTGGAAGGTGATCCGCTCCAGCTTCTTCGCGTGTTCACGCAGCGGCGTCTTCTGGTCCAGTTCCCAGAAGAAGCGCGCATCGCTCAAACGCGCAGCCAGCACCTTGCGGTTACCGTCGACAATCGCCGCGCCGCCGTCAGCAGCCTCGATATTGGCGGTGCAAACGAAGGCGTTGGCGAGTTTGCCGTCCGCGTTTTCGCAGACGAAATACTTCTGGTTCACCCGCGCGGTGAGTTGGATGACTTCGGGCGGAACGTCGAGGAAGTCCTCGTCGAAGCGGCCGAGTAGCGGCACGGGCCATTCGGTGAGGCCCGCGTTCTCGATCACCAGCCCCTCGTCCTTGACCAGCTTGAGGCCCGCTTCGGAAGCCACGGCAGCAGCACGCTCGCGCACAATGTCCTGACGTTCCTCGTGGTCAACGATCACGTGGCAGGCGCGCAGCTTCTCGGCGTAGTCGTCGGCGCTGCCGATGGTGATGTCGCCCGAGTGGTGGAAGCGGTGGCCCAGCGTGACCCATCCCGAGGTGACGCCGTGCACTTCGCACTCGACCAGTTCCTCGCCCAGCAGCGCGACGATGCCCGACAGCGGGCGTACCCAGCGCAAGGATTCGGTCGAGCGGGATGCCTCGCCCCAGCGCATGGACTTGGGCCAGGAGAAATCGCGGATGATAGCGGGGATCGCCTCGGCCAGCAGGTCCTTCGTCGCGCGGCCGGGAATGTTCTTCACCGCGAAATACGTCTCGCGGCCCTTCACCTCGCGCACTTCGAGGTCTTCGCGGGAGACACCCTGTTTGCGGCAGAAACCGTCAACCGCCTGATCGGGCGCGCCAAGGGGCGGGCCTTTCTCCTCGCTGCTGACGGGCTGCGTGGCGTCCGGCAGACCGCGCGCAATCAGCGCAAGGCGGCGCGGGGTGGACCATACGGTGATATCGCCCACGTCCACACCGGCAGCATCCATTTCGCGGCGGAACAGCTTTTCCAGTTCGGCGCGGGCCCCTGCCTGCATGCGGGCGGGGATCTCTTCGGAGCGCAGTTCGAGCAGGAAATCACTCATAGCGACCACTCCGGGTATTTCTCTTTCCACGCGGGCGCCATTTTCTCTGCGTATTTCTCGCAGGAGCCGCGCGCCAGATCACGCACGCGGGCCATGTAGCTGGCGCGTTCCTGCACGCTGATCACGCCGCGCGCCTGGAGCAGGTTGAACAGGTGGCTGGCCTCCACCGCCTGTTCGTAGGCGGCGATGGGCACATCGGCATCGAGCGCGTTGCGGCACTCGGCCTCGGCCTTGTTGAACAGGTCGAACAGGGCGTCCGTTTCGGCGACCTCGAAGTTCCACTTCGACATCTGCTTCTCGTTTTCGAGGAAGACCTCGCCGTAGGTTACGCGCCTTTCGCGTCCTACCGCTTCGCTACTTGAGGACGTGCCGCCGTTGAAATTGAGATCGTAGACGTTGTCGACGCCCTGGATATACATGGCGAGGCGTTCGAGGCCGTAGGTCAGTTCGCCCGCAACAGGCTTGCAGTCGAAGCCGCCCATCTGCTGGAAATAGGTGAACTGGGTGACTTCCATCCCGTCACACCACACTTCCCAGCCAAGCCCCCATGCGCCCAGCGTGGGGCTTTCCCAGTCATCCTCCACGAAGCGCACGTCGTGCTTCAGCGGGTCGATGCCGATCACTTCCAGCGACTTCAGGTAAAGCTCCTGGATGTCGGGCGGGCTCGGCTTCAGGATCACCTGGTACTGGTAGTAGTGCTGCAACCGGTTGGGATTCTCGCCATAGCGCCCGTCGGTCGGGCGGCGGCACGGCTGCACGAAGGCGGCGTTCCAAGGTTCCGGCCCCAGCGCCCGCAGCGTGGTGGCGGTGTGGAAGGTGCCTGCGCCCATGCGCATGTCATAGGGTTGCAGGATGAGACAGCCCTGCGCGCTCCAGAAATCGTGGAGGGCGAGGATCATGTCTTGGAAGCTCGTTTGCGGATTGCGGTCCATAGGTGCGGCGCAATGGCTCAAGCCCCGCAAGCCGTCAATGCCGCAGGCGCGAAGCGTGCTTGACAGGACCGGGCGCGGCGGTGTCTGGTGAGAGCATGTCGCCCCGCATCCTCAAGGGTTTGAGCGCCGCCCTCGCCGTGCTGGCCACCACCCTCGCCGCCCCGCTTTCGGCGCAGACGGAGGCGGACCCCTACGCCTTCACGCAGGATTACGATCCGGCGCCGGCGATGTGGGAACTGTCCGACGAGGATACCACCATCTACATGCTGGGCACGATCCACCTGCTGCCCGAGGGGTTCCGCTGGCGCAATCCGCACCTCGACGCGATCATCGAGGAGGCGGACGTGCTGGTGGTGGAAACCAGCGACGAGGACAGCGAAGGGGCCATGGGCTCCATCGCGCCCAAGATTGCGCGGGTGCTGGCGAACCGCACGCCCACCTCCGCCCAGCTATCACCGCAAGCCCGCCCGCGCTGGCGCGAACTGGTGGCGCAGAGCGGCCTGCCGTTCGAATATGTGGATTCCATCCCTGTGATGGTCGCCCTGCTGGGGTTCGGACAGTCGGGACTGGAAGGCGATCCTTCCAGCTACGATTACGGCGTGGAAACGGTATTGCAGCGGGAATTTGCCGAGAAAGGCAAGCCGATCGAGTCCATCGAGGATTTCGGCCGCGTGATGTACGGCCTGTTCCGTGTGGACGACGGGCCGATCGTCAGTGAACTGGACGTGCGCCTGCGCCAATGGAGCGGCAAGACGCTGGACGGGCTCTATGCGTCCGAAACGGAGTCGCTGACAGGCGATGACTACTGGGAAATGGAGCACAGCTGGGCCCGCGGCGAGGTGGAGGAGGACTTCGATCTCGGCTTTGGCGGCGGCAAGATTGCCGAGGCTTTCAACGACGTGCTGCTCGATCGGCGCAACTCGCAATGGGCAGGCTGGCTTGAAAACCGCCTGGAACAGCCCGGCACCGTGCTGCTTGCCGTGGGTGCGGGCCATTTCGAGGGGCCCGAATCGGTGCTGGTCAAGCTGGCCGAGCGCGGACTTGAGGCCGAGCGAATCAATTAATCTGTTGTAATCACGGGAATAAGGGTGCGCGATGTAGCGCATACCTTTCCTTTTGTCAGGTTCTCTTGACATAGTCAGCGAATCGCGACATATAGTCATGCATACCTGACATATCGTCAGGATCGCATGACGGAGACAGACCATGTTTCGCAAGTTGTTCGATAGCTGCCACTCGCGCCCGATGACACGGGAAGAGGCGCTGACGTTCCGGATTTCCATCGGAGCGATCGTCGTAAGTTCGATGGTCTCGCTGGTCGTCTGATGAACAATCGCCTGAAGGTTTTGCGTGCGGAACGCGATTGGAGCCAGGCAGAACTGGCCGGCAGGCTCGATGTATCGCGCCAGGCCGTGAACGCCATCGAGACCGGGAAGCACGATCCTTCCCTGCCCCTCGCCTTTCGCATCGCCCGCCTTTTTGAAATGCCAATCGAGGGGATCTTCGATGACGGACACGAGTGAAACCCTGTCGGGCGAGGCCCGGCTGAAGATACGCCGAAACCGGTTCTGGACGTTCTGCGCACTGGGCTTTGCCGTGGCAATCGTCGCCGGCTTCGTCACCGGCTACGCTGCCGACCTGCTCGTCGACGGCGTCCTGCCGGGCTGGAGCTTCTTCCTGATGTGGGGTGTCGCACTGGTGAGCTTCACGTGGTTCACCTGGAGCTATTTCCGCCGGGTGGACGAACTGGACCTGCTCGACAATCTCTGGGCGTCGCTCATCGCCTTCTACTTCTACTTCGTGGCCATGCCGAGCTGGTGGCTCTTCCACGATCTCGGCCTGGCACCCGAAGTCGATCATATCGCAATCTATTTCGCCACTGCGGTCGTCATGTTCGCCGCCTACGGCCTTCGCAAGCTCGGCTTGCGCTGACTTTCACTACCCTGCAATCCAACCTAAGGAATTCCGACAATGTTTCGCAAACTGACTCTTACCGCTTCCGCCCTCGCCCTTTCGCTGGGCACCCTCGCATCGCCCGCAATGGCGGACGACCACGCCGAAGCCAGCGGCCCTGCCCTCTGGAGCCTGTCCGACGAGGACACCACGATCTACCTGTTCGGCACCATTCACGTGCTGCCCGAAGGCGAAACCTGGTTCGATGATCGCGTCGCCGCCGCCTTCGACGCCTCCGAAGAACTCGTGTTCGAGATCGACATGGACGAAGCGGCAAGCTCCGCGCAGATGATGGCGAGCCTCGCCATGCTGCCCGAAGGCCAGACGCTGCGCAGCCTGATGACCGAGGAAAACCGCGCCGAATACGAAGCGGCTCTCGATGGCCTTGGCGTGCCGGCCGCGGCGCTCGACCCGGTCGAGCCATGGGCCGCCACGCTGAACCTCGCCATGCTGCCGCTGATGCAGGCTGGCTGGCAGCCGAATTCGGGTGTCGAGATGGTCCTGCGCCAGCGCGGCGAAGACAAGCAGCGCGGCGCGCTGGAAACGGTGGAGGAGCAGATCGCCCTGTTCGACACCCTGCCGATGGACGCGCAGCTGGAACTGCTCGATGCCACGGTCGAGAACCTCGACCGCGCGGTATCCTCGCTGGAAGCCATGAAGGCCGAGTGGCTCGAAGGCGATGCCGACACGCTGGGCGAAATCATGAACGAGGAAATGGACGATCCGGAACTTTACGAGCGCCTGCTGGTGAACCGTAACCGCAACTGGGTGGACTGGATCGAGACGCGCATGGATGCGCCCGGCACGGTATTCGTCGCCGTGGGTGCGGGCCACCTTGCCGGTGAAGGCAGCGTGCAGAGCCTGCTGGAAGAGCGCGGCCTGACGGTGGAGCGGATCGACAATTGATCCAACGCCTTCTCAAGTCTGTTGTACTGATCGGGTCGCTGTGGCTGGTAAGCTGCGGCGACCCTTTCGTACCGGAAAGCGACTGGCCCGAGGCATCGCCCGCCATCTGGGAGGTGACAGCGCCTTCGGGCGGGAAAGGCTGGGTCTTCGGCACGGTTCACGCCCTGCCCGACGATCTTTATTGGGGTACCCCGCTGCTCGACGAGACCTTCGCAAGCGCCGGTGTCGTGGTAGTCGAAGTCGCCAATCTCGACGATCCTTCGGGCATGGGCCTTTTCGCCGATCTCTCGGAAACCCCCGGCCAGCCTCCGCTGCTCGACCGTGTCGAGCCGGACGAACGCCCTGCTCTTCGCGAACTCATCGAGGATGCGGACATGAGCGGGACCGACTTCGGGCGGGTGGAAAGCTGGGCGGCGGCCATGATGCTGTCGGGCGAGGTGCGCACCGGCGATCCCGCCAACGGCGTCGACCGGGTGATGATTCACAACGCCGGCGAAGTGATCGGACTGGAGAGCTTTGCCGCCCAGCTCGGCATGTTCGACACCCTTTCGCAGGCAGCGCAGAGCGACCTGCTCTACGGCGTGGCGCGATCGCACGAGGCGAACTCGGACCAGGAAATGCTGATCGCCTGGCTGACGGGGGACGAGGACGTGCTGGCATCGCACGTCAACAATTCGCTCCAGTTCTCGCCCGAATTGCGCCGGGTCCTGCTGACCGAGAGGAATGCGCGCTGGGTGCCGCGTATCGCCGAGCTGATCGAGGCGCGGCGCAGGCCCTTCGTCGCCGTGGGTGCGGGCCACGTGATCGGCGAGGAAGGCGTGGTCGCAATGCTTGACCGGCGCGGCTATGAAGTGCGCCGTATCCAGTAGTTGCTTTTGCAGCGTTTCCTGCTAGACGCGCGGCCTGCTGCCGATGTCATCCCTGGAGGCGCGGTAGCAGATACATATGCAATCGAAAGGCAATACTGATGAGCGACGCTCTGACTCTGCCGGCCGAGATGCGTGAACGGGCTGGCAAGGGAGCCTCCCGTGCGCTGCGTCGCGATGGCCGCGTACCCGCCGTTATTTATGGCGGCAAGGAAGAACCCACCACGATCCACGTGGAAGAGAAGGAACTGGTCAAGCTGTTGATGACCGGTCACTTCATGAACTCCATCGTTGAGGTCACTGTCGACGGCAAGAAGACCCGCACCCTCCCCAAGGATGTGGCCCTTCATCCCGTCACCGACCGTCCGGTCCATGTCGATTTCCTGCGCCTTGCAAAGGGTGCCAAGATCGACGTGAACGTTCCGGTCGTCTTCACCAACGAAGAAGAAAGCCCCGGCCTCAAGAAGGGCGGCGTTCTCAACGTGGTCCGTCACGAACTGGAACTGATCTGCGAAGCGGACAAGATTCCGGGCGAGATCGAAATCGACGTTACCGGCCTCGAAGTCGGCGATTCGGTGCACATCAGCGCCGTCACGCTGCCCGAAGGTTCCGAAAGCGCGATCACCGACCGCGACTTTACCATTGCCACCGTCGTGGCACCTTCCGCTCTCAAGCGTTCCGGCGATGAAGAGGGTGAAGAAGAAGAAGTCGATGCAGGCGGTGTCGCTGCAACCGAACAGGGTCCCGATGCGGACGCTGAAGAAGAGCAGGAAGAGAAGAGCGAATAATGCGCCTTCGCGCACTCGCATCCACTCTTGCACTGGGCGCGGGGCTGGCGATTTCGTCAGTCCCCGCCTCCACCCCCGCCTTCGCCCAGCAGCAGGGCACGCTGCCTGCCGATCCGCAGGACTTCCAGTGCTTCGTGCTGATGCAGCAACGCCGGACGGAACTGCTCAACACGGCCAGCCTGCCGCCAGAGCAGCGGGTGGACATCCTGAACAACCTCACGATCATCTCGGCGTTCTATGCCGGGCGTCTCAGCCACTATTCCTCGGCAGAGGCGGTGTCCCAGTTCAGGTCCGCGGCCAACCTTATCGCCAGTTCCAATCGCCAGCAGCTTGATACGTTCGCCAACACCTGCGCGAATTTCTATCTCTCGGTGATGCAGGTCCTCGGCAACACCAGCCAGCAGGCTATTGCCCCGCAAGACACGCCGCAGACCGGCGTTCCTCAGCAGAGCCAGCGCTAGAAGGGGGCATCCCCATGCAACTCTGGGTAGGCCTCGGTAATCCCGGCCCACGCTATGCCATGCAACGCCACAACGTGGGTTTCATGGCCTGCGACGTGCTGGCCGACATGTACGATTTCGGCCCGGTGCAGAAGAAGTTCCAGGGCTGGCTGCAGGAAGGACGCATCGGGTCCGAGAAAGTCCTGCTGCTGAAGCCGGGCACTTTCATGAACGAAAGCGGCCGCAGCGTGGGCGAGGCCATGCGCTTCTACAAGCTGCCGATCGAGGCGCTGACCGTATTTCACGACGAGCTCGACCTTGCCCCCTCCAAGGTCAAGGTGAAGCGCGGGGGCGGACACGCCGGGCACAATGGCCTGCGCTCGATCGACGCGCACCTTGGCCCGGATTTCCGCCGCGTGCGGATCGGTATCGGCCATCCTGGCCACAAGGACCGCGTGCACGGGCATGTGCTGGGCAACTACGCCAAATCGGAAATGGACGACCTGGTGCAGATGCTGGGCGCGATCGGCGGCTGTGCGGAGTGGCTGGCGGCGGACGACGACGCCCGCTTCATGAGCGAATATGCCCTGAAGATGCAGGACTGATCAGCTGACTGCTTCGATGGCGGCCTGCCCTTCCGACGCTTCGAACATGACGCCACGCCAGGCGATGACCATTCGCACAAACCCGGCGCTGGCAATCCTGCCTGCAGGCGGCTAAGGCGCGGCCGAGCATATTTCCAATCGCATGAAGGCACGCAAGTTATGGGATTCCGCTGCGGGATCGTGGGTCTGCCCAACGTCGGCAAATCGACCCTTTTCAACGCCCTTACCGAAACGCAGGCCGCGCAGGCTGCAAACTATCCGTTCTGCACGATCGAGCCCAATGTGGGCCAGGTCGCCGTGCCGGATGAGAGACTGGAACAGATCGCCAAGATCGCCGGCAGCGCCAAGATCATTCACACCCAGCTGTCGTTCGTGGACATTGCTGGCCTCGTGAAAGGGGCAAGCTCGGGCGAAGGGCTCGGCAATCAGTTCCTCGGCAACATTCGCGAGGTGGACGCCATCGTCCATGTGCTGCGCTGTTTCGAGGATGACGATATCCAGCACGTGTCGAACAAGGTGGATCCGATCGCCGATGCGGAAGTGGTGGAAACCGAACTGATGCTGGCGGACCTCGAAAGCCTGGAGAAGCGCGTCGACAACGCGGCCAAGCGCGCCACTGCGGGCGACAAGGAAGCCAAGATGCTCGCCAGCGTGCTGGGCCAGGCGCTGGAGTTGCTGCGCGACGGCAAACCTGCGCGATTGGTGGAACCCAACGATGACGAGGAAGCCCGCCTATTCCGCCAGGCGCAGCTATTAACGGCGAAGCCCGTGCTCTACGTGTGCAACGTGGCCGAGGAAGACGCGGCGACCGGCAACGCCCTTTCTGAAAAGGTGTTCGCGAAGGCGAAGTCCGAAGGGGCCGAGGCCGTGGTCGTCTCAGCCGCGATCGAGTCCGAACTCGTCGGCATGGCGCCGGAGGAACGCGGTGAATATCTCGCCGAATTGGGCCTTGAGGAGAGCGGCCTCGCCCGAGTGATCCGTGCCGGTTACCAGTTGCTCGACCTCAAGACCTTCTTCACGGCCGGCCCGAAGGAAGCTCGCGCGTGGACGACGCCCGGCAGCGCCAAGGCTCCGCAGGCGGCAGGCGAGATCCACACCGATTTCGAAAAGGGCTTCATCCGCGCCGAAACCATCGCTTACGAGGACTATGTGGCCCTGGGCGGTGAGGGTCCGGCACGCGAGGCGGGGAAACTGCGTCAGGAAGGCAAGGAATACCTGGTGAAGGACGGCGACGTTTTGCTGTTCAAGTTCAACGTCTAGCGGCTGACGCCATCCAATGAAAAACGGCGCGGAAACCGAAGTTTCCGCGCCGTTTTTGCGTTCGTAGTCGAGGTATATTTACATCATCGAGGCAGCGTAGGCCGCCCACATGCGGGCAACCGGTGCGCGGTTGCCATCGACCATGCCGAAGGTTTCGAGAGCGGCCGCGTAGTTGCCCTGCTCAACCTGAGCGATACCGATACGGGTGTTGGCGGTATTTGCATCGGCGCCCTTTTCCAGGGCCATGCGATACATGCCTTCGGCGCGGGCGAAATCGTCCAGCGAGTAGAGCACGTCGCCAGCGCTCATGGCGTCGAGCGAGTCGCCGCTTTCTCCGTCGGAGACGATACCTTCGATGCCGCTGCGATCCTGCGGAGCACGGGTATCAACGATGCCCTTCACTTCGGTGTAGTACGGGTCGGCGGAATCGAACACGCCAGCGGTCATGCCAAGGGCCAGCACGTCCTGGACTTCGTTCGACATCACGCGCGGATCGAGGTCCTCTATGTAGCGAACGAATTCCTGACGCTGTGTCAGCGCGTCGGTGGAACGCATCAAGCGATAGAGGTCAACGCGCACTTCGGGGTCGAGTTCGTAGAGTGCGTTCACGACCTGCAGGGTGTTCACCCAGTTCGTCTGATTGGCGTGGTGGCGGACCAGCGCTTCCGAAGTCGTCAAGGCTTCTTCGCGCATATCATTGTTATAGGTGCGCTGCAGCGTACTCAGCAGCCAGCCTTCTCTGGGCGTGGTGCCCGCGGCTTCGGCAGCGGCCACGGCTTCCATCACGGTGTTGTAGGCAGCTTCGTAATTGTCTTCGCGGGCATAGCTTTCGGCCACCAGAGCGGTGGCGTCTGCTTCCGGATCGGAATAGCCGGCGGCCACGGCGGCCTGCAGCGCGGTGCGCGCGGCGGCATAGTCACCGGCATTGAAAGCCAGGCTGCCGACAAACCAGTTGAACTGGCCGACCTGCTCGGGAGCGACAAGGCCGCTCTCCAGCATCAGTTCCAGGCCCTGGCGCTGCAGCGCGGGTTCGGACAGCTGGTTGCCGATGTTGAGGATGAGATTGCCCGCCACGTTGCGGTCGGCAGGGGTTTCGATGGCAGCGATCAGCGTGGGGATCGCGGCGCGCGCGCCTGCGACATCCGGGGTCTCGCCCTGAACCATTGCGGCAACGGGCTGGTAGGCTTCAACGAATCCGCGCGAATTGTCCTGCGCCTGCGCAGCTTCGGACGTCACGGCGGCAGAGCCCATCGACACACCGCCGGCAAGGGCGATGGCAAGGGCGAAACCGGCAACGGTGCCGCGGATGGATTTGTTGCGAGTGGTGCGGAAAGCGCGAAGCATAGTGGTATTCTCTCCTGGTAATTCTGGCAGGCAGTAAACACGTTGATACTGCCCGTCGTTCCCGGTCGTGGCCTCATGCACACTCAGCCCGAGATTGCAAACATGTCCTACAGGTCATGCGCTGAATGGCGTTTTAACGGGGTAAGACGGCAAAATTCAGGAATGGCGCGGTGAGGTGTGGAAAACGGGCGGTTTTACCGGGCGTTTCGCGCGCTTGCTATGGTGCCCCTCGCCCCCCTTCCCTACATTGCCGGACAACCAGAACGATAATGGAATTGCAGGTTAGTGAGCGACCAGAACGAAATTACTGGCGCGCCGGATAATCCGGGCGAATTCGGACGCATCGACATCGTCGAGGAGATGAAGACGAGCTACCTCGATTACGCGATGAGCGTGATCGTCAGCCGCGCCCTCCCCGACGTTCGCGACGGGTTGAAGCCCGTCCACCGCCGTATCCTCTATGCAGCGCAAGTCGGCGGCTACACCTCCACGCGCCCCTACCGCAAATCGGCCAAGATCGTCGGTGAAGTGATGGGCTCCTATCACCCGCACGGCGACAGCGCGATCTACGATGCCCTGGCCCGCATGGTGCAGCCGTGGTCCATGCGCCTGCCGCTGATCGACGGCCAGGGCAACTTCGGCTCGATGGACCCTGATCCGCCGGCGGCCATGCGTTATACGGAAAGCCGCCTTGCCAAGGCGGCGGACCCGCTGCTGAGCGACCTCGACAAGGATACCGTCGATTTCGTCGACAACTACGACGGGTCGGAGAAAGAGCCGTCCGTCCTGCCTGCGCGCTACCCCAACCTGCTTGTGAACGGCGCTGGTGGCATCGCGGTGGGCATGGCCACCAACATCCCGCCGCACAACCTTGGCGAAGTGATCGACGGCTGCTTCGCCTATATGGACGACCCCGGCATCACGGCAGAGCAGCTGCACGAGATCATCCCCGGCCCCGATTTCCCCACCGGCCCGCTGATCCTTGGCAAGAGCGGCGCACGCTCTGCCTACACCACCGGGCGTGGCTCCATTCTCCAGCGTAGCCGGCACGAGATCGAGACGGGCAAGAACGATCGCCAGTCGATCGTGTTGACCTCCATACCTTACCAGGTGGGCAAGGCCGGCCTGGTGGAAAAGATCGCCGACGCCGCGAAGGAAAAGCGGATCGAGGGTATTTCCGACATCCGCGACGAATCCAGCCGCGCCGGTGTGCGGGTGGTAATCGAACTGAAGCGCGATGCCACGCCCGAAGTGGTGCTGAACCAGCTGTGGCGGCACACGCCCGCGCAGGCGAGTTTCCCGGCCAACATGCTCGCCATTCGTGGTGGACGTCCCGAAACGCTTGATCTGCGCGATTTCATTTCCAGCTTCATCGCTTTCCGCGAACAGGTCATCACGCGGCGCACCAAATTCGAGCTGAACAAGGCGCGTGATCGTGCCCACGTCTTGTTGGGCCTGGTCGTCGCCGTGTCGAACCTCGACGAGGTGGTGGCGATGATCCGCGGATCGTCCAACCCGCAGATCGCGCGGCAGAAGCTGCTCGACAAGGAATGGCCGATTGGCGACATCGCGCAGTACATTCGCCTTGTCGAAGCCATCGAGCCGACAGCGGACGAAGCGGGCGGTACCTACCAGCTTTCGGAGCGGCAGGTGAAAGCCATCCTCGACCTGCGCCTGCATCGCCTGACGGCCCTCGGCCGCGACGAGATCGGCGACGAACTGCAGGAACTGGCCGACAAGATCGAGTACTACCTCTCGCTGCTGGCTGACCGCGCAAAACTGTACGGCGTCATGCGCGAGGAATTGCAGGAAGTGCGCGACCAGTTCGCCACACCGCGCGTCTCCGAAATCGCGCCTGCATGGGACGGGATCGAGGACGAGGACCTGATCGAGCGGGAGGAGATGGTCGTCACCGTTACCCACTCCGGCTACATCAAGCGCACCCCGCTGGAGGCATTCCGCGCGCAGCGCCACGGCGGCAAGGGCCGCAGCGGCATGGCGACGAAGGACGAGGATGCCGTCGTCGAAATGTTCGTAACGTCGACGCATAACCCCGTGCTTTTCTTCACGAATACGGGCCGCGTCTATCGCCTGAAGGTGTGGAAGTTGCCCGAAGGCGGCCCGCAGACCAAGGGCCGCCCGATGGTCAACCTGCTGCCTTTGGGCGACGAGGAACGCGTTACCAACGTGCTGCCTCTGCCGGAGAACGAGGACGAGTGGGAAGCGCTCAATATCGTCTTCGCCACCGAGCAAGGCATGGTCCGCCGCAACTCGATGGATGCCTTCACCAATGTGCCGTCGAACGGCAAGTACGCGATGGGCTTCGTCGAGGGTAGCGGGGACCGGCTGATCGGCGTGCGCCTGCTAAACGAGGAACAGGAAATTTTCCTCGCCTCCGATGCCGGCAAGGCGATCCGCTTCGCCGCCACCGACGCGCGCGAAACGAAGAGCCGCACCGGTATCGGCGTGCGCGGCATGGCCCTGAAGGACGGTGCCAAGGTCGTCTCGCTTGCCGTGCTGGAAAAGCTGGGCCACGATATGGAAACGCGCGACGGTTATCTGCGCGCAGCGGCGTGGAAGAACAACGACGCCGAAGCCACCCTGCCCGAAGATCAGGTAGAAGCCATGGCCGAAGGCGAGGAATTCATCCTCACCATCACCGCCAACGGCTACGGCAAGATTTCCAGCGCCTACGAATACCGCACCACGGGTCGCGGCGGACAAGGCATCACCAATATCGGCACGCCCGGCAGCGATCCCGAGCGTAACGGCCCGGTCGTTGCCAGCTTCCCAGTGCGCCACGGCATGCAGCTGATGCTGGTGACGGACCGCGCGAAACTGATCCGCCTGCCGGTGAACTTCCGTCACTTGGTGGAAGGCGGTTTCGACAACCACCAGGGCTGGGCCATTTACGGCCGCAGCTCCTCCGGCATCCGTATCTTCGACGTCGCGAAGGGCGAACACATCGTCGGCGCGGCACGCATCGACGAGGATGAGAGCCCGGAGAACGAAGCCGAGGAAGCCGTGGTCGAGGAAATGCTCGAACGCCGCGGCGGTGGTGACGAAACGGTGCCCGATACGACGCTGGACCGCGACGACAACATCGCGGATGACGCCGACGAGAATTGATTCGCTACCTTCCCCCGTTGGCGTAGGATCGCTCTTACGTCTTTGGGGGAAAGATTATGTCGATCAATTCCGATGCACTCGCGTTTTTCGATGCCTGCGAAACCGGCAAGGGCTGGGACGTCTGCAAGCAGTGGTGCCGGCCTGACGCCGTCTTCACCGCGCAGGCCGATGCTCTTGCAGAAATCACCACGGTAGAAGGCTATACCGAGTGGATGGCCCATTTGCTCGAACCGCTGCCCAACATGAGCTACGAGTTACTGGCTTTTGGCGGCGACGAAGCTACTGGGACATTCGTGGCCGCTGCGGTTTTTCGTGCCACCCATTCCGGTGAGGGTGGACCCGTGCCGCCAACAGGCAAGGCCATCGCTTCTGACTATTGCTACGTCTTCCGGTTCGAGGACGGCAGGATAGCCCACATGACCAAGATCTGGAACGACGGCTATGCGATGCGCGAAGCGGGCTGGGCCTGAAGGCTAGTCCTCCCGCCGCCACGCCACCCGCAGTTCCGGGTTCCGCTTCCGCAGCGTCGTTACTACGCCCACGGTGATCAGGAACTGGCCGAGGTAGTAGATCGGCCAGACGAGGTATTCGGGTACTTCGCTACCCGACAGCGGTCCGAGCCGTGCGAAGATCAGCAGGTCCGACACCACGAACAGCAACGCACCCGCAGCCACGCGCATCCTAGGAAAATCGCTCATCCACGCGCTTGCCGCCATGAGGCTCAGCGCGACGGCGTAGATCGCCACGGCCCACGCCATATTGCGGTCGTAGGGCAGGAAATAACCGATCACCGGCGGCAAGATCAGGATGGCGAGGAAAGCCCACTGGTCCGCCCCGTGCAGCTTGCCGCGCGAGTGGCGCATGAAGACCGAGACCGCCAGCATGTGGAAGACGAAGAACACCGCCGCGCCCACGCGCAGGTCGAACTCGATGGCCATGTCCGCGCATGCCGCCACGGCCATTGCCAGCGCCAGTCGGTGCGAATCCCCGCTCTGGTGGCGCAGGTAAGCGTAGATCGCCAGGAAACCGACACCGAACCCCTTGATCGGGATGAGATAAAGCTCCGGCAGGTTCGTCGCCTGAAGATAGTAATAGGACAGCGCCGCAACGATGCTGAGCACCAGGAAAGGGCGCTTCTGCGCCAGCGCGGGATGGGGCTGCTTGGGAGGCATGTGACGCGCTTAGCGCTCCGCCCTGATCTGCACCAGAGCGGTTTCGAGCATAACGTCTTCGGCGCTGCCCACAGGGTTCGGCGCAATCACGAAGTCCGGCACAACCCCGCGCGTCGTCTCCTCGCCCGAAGGGCGCACCATGTAGGCCTTGGGATAGGTGATGACCGCGCCGGAATTGGGCAGCGCAAAGGTCTCCACCGCGCCGTAGGTGGTGGGCAGGTCAGCCGTTTCCTCTCCCACGATGGTGGCAATGCCAAGGTCCTGCATCAGTGCCGCCACCACTGCGGCGTTGGAATAGCTGTGCTGGTTGACCAGCACCCACACGCGCCCGTCGAACGCGTTGTCGGCAATGGGCTGCGTCAGGGGCAGGTCGACCGACACCACCTGGCCATCGTCGGCAGAAGCGAGCGCGGCGGCGATCCGGCCTGCGAGCGTATTCGCATCGCCCTCCCGGTCGGCCCATGCCGCCTTGGTGTTCGGCCCGGCGCGAACTTCGTAGCGGGAGGCATAGCGGTAGGGTTCCTCCACCAGTCGCGCCACGATCAGGTCGGAGAAACTCGCATCGCCGCCGCCGTTGTCACGCAGGTCGATCACCAAGTCAGTCGCTCCGCTGGCCGAGATCGCGGTGAAGGCTTCCTCGACGAAAGCGCGGAAGGGGGCGATGGTGTAAGTCTCGCCGTCCTCGCCGCGTTCTTCCTCGGTTGCTGAGAACGGGCCGGGCTGGAGGTAATAGATGCCCTCGCCAAGGTCGCGGTGGATACGCGCACCGGGGCTACGGTCCGGCGCCGCGACGGGGCGCGCTGCCTGCATCGCGTACATCTCGCCAAGGCCCATAGCCGACACCGAAGCGGTGGCAGGTTGCCCGTCCGGCCCGATGTATTCGATTGCGAGGCTCTCCTGCGGCCCGAAGACGAAATAGAGATAGGCGGGCAGCCCAAGCTCGATCTGCGAGCGGAGCAGGCGGTCGCTGTCGGCAGATATGATGGAGCGGGCACGGCTTTCGAACTCCGCCAGCGATATTCCGCCAAGGCCGGTAATGCGGGAGCCGGGCGGCAGGCTTTCGCCCTCGCCCGCCCACTGGTCCGTCACCATCGCGCCGTCGCGGTAGGTGACCGACAGGGGAATAATCGCCCCGCCCTCGCCCACGTAGGCGAAGAGGTCTCCCATGGCCGCCTCGGTCTTGGCGTGGCCCACGTTCCCGAGGGCCATCGCTTCGTGGAGCATCAGGTGGAACTCTGCCTTCGGTATTGGGCCATCGATGCGGGATCGCAGGCTCTCGATATGGGCATCGTATTCGGTACGGCTTCGGCGGGCGAAGAGATCGACGTGCTCCTGCTGCAAGCGGGCGTAGAGTGTCCTCAGGTCCTCGCGTGCTTCCTCTGCCGTGTAGCAGTGCTCGCAAGGCGCGCTCTCCTGCGCGGCCAGCGGGGAAGCGATCATCATTGCGAAGGAGGCGACGAGGTTGCGCGCGAAACGATTTGCCATGGGCCGACACTACCCCCTCGAAATTGACCGTCAACTCGCCTACCTGCGCTGTCATGACACATCAGGTCCACATCATCGGCGGCGGTCTCGCGGGCAGCGAGGCGGCTTGGCAGCTTGCGCAGCGCGGCGTGAAAGTGCGCCTGTCCGAAATGCGCGGTTGCGGTGAAATGACGGCCGCACACCAGACCGACGGACTGGCCGAACTGGTGTGCTCCAATTCGTTCCGCAGCGATGACGACGAGAAGAACGCGGTCGGCCTGTTGCACCACGAGATGCGGCGGCTCGATTCCATCATCATGTCCGCCGGCGAACTCGCTCGCGTTCCTGCCGGCAGCGCCATGGCGGTGGACCGCGACGTATTCAGCGCCGAAGTGCAGAAGCGGCTGGAAGAGCACCCCAACATCACCATCGTGCGCGAGAAGGTGGACCAGTTACCGCAGGACGGCATGACCATCGTCGCCACCGGGCCTCTCACCGCTGCCAGCCTGGCGCAGAGCATCGTCAGTGCGACCGGCGAGGACCGGCTCGCCTTCTTCGATGCCATCGCGCCGATCGTCTATCGCGACAGCATCGACATGAGCAAGGCGTGGATCCAGTCGCGCTGGAACAAGACCACGGCGGCCTCCAACGAGGATGGCGACTACATCAATTGCCCGATGAACAAGGAGCAGTACGAGGCCTTCGTGCAGGGCCTGCTCGATGCAGAGAAGGGCGAGTTCAAGGAATGGGAAGCCGACACGCCCTATTTCGATGGCTGCATGCCGATCGAAGTGATGGCCGAGCGCGGCGTCGAGACCTTGCGCTACGGCCCGATGAAAGGCGTCGGCCTCGATAATCCGCACGACCGCACCGAGGAACATCCGCAGGGGCGCTGGCCCTATGCCGTGGTGCAATTGCGGCAGGACAACAAGCTGGGCACGCTGTGGAACATGGTCGGCTTCCAGACCAAGATGAAGTACGGCGCGCAGGTGGAGCTGTTCCGCACCATTCCGGGGCTGGAGAATGCCGAGTTCGCGCGGCTTGGCGGGATGCACCGCAACACCTTCATCAATTCGCCCGAATTGCTGGACCGGCAGCTGCGCCTGAAATCGGCGCCGCACATCCGCTTCGCCGGACAGGTGACGGGCTGCGAGGGTTATGTGGAAAGCAGCGCCGTTGGCTTGATGGCCGGCATGATGGCGTCAAGCGAGCTGGCGGGCGAGACGTGGTCCCCTCCCCCCGCAACCACGGCTATGGGCGCGCTGCTGAGCCATATCACCGGCGATGCCGATGCCAGCCACTTCCAGCCCATGAACGTGAACTTCGGCCTCTTCCCGCCTCTGCACGAGGTGAAAAAGAAGCAGCGCAAGGAAGCCTACACCTCGCGCGCCAAGGCCGATTTCGGCGAGTGGCTGGAGAGCCTGACCGTCCCCGCCTGATCTTCTAGCAATTGCAGCTTGGCCGCGACGTGGCCCTCGGCTTCGGTGCGCTGGTGGCGAATTCCGCCTGCGTCAGTTCGTCGTCCTCGTTCGCATCCATCTCCGCGAAGCGATCGCTGGTGGTGATGGCCCATTCCTCGAAGGTCAGCAGGTTGTTGCCGTCGGTATCCAGCCTCCGGAAGGAATCCGTGCGGGTGGAGAGCATTTCATTGCGGGTGATCTTCAGGTCGCGGTTGCGATCATAGCGGAAGAAACGACGCTGCTCGCGGGTCAGCTCGCTCGCTTCGGGCGGCTCGGGCCCGGTCAGGCCCGAAACGTCGGCCACAGGCAGAGCATCGGGATCGATTGCGTCCTGCGCGCTTTCGGGCTCGGGCGGGGGGGCGCCCTTCTCGACCTGCGCCCTGCCCTGTATCCAGAACAGACCCAGTCCCACCAGCAGCAATGCGCTGAAGGCGCCCAGGATAATTCGGTTCATCGATAATTTCCCCCTTGGATTCGGGGGCTTACGCTACATGCCAAGCAGGCCTGCACGCAAGGCCGTTGCCATCGCCCCTGCCCCGTCGAGCAATTCGCCCGAGCCGAGACGGTGTGCCCTGAGAGAAAGGCTGTGCAACACCGCGAGCGAGCGCACTTCCTTTGGCAGGCGCGGGCGCGGGCCGCCCGATGCCGCCGCGGCTTCGCGCGCCATGGCCGCTTCAGCCTCGCTATCGAGATGCATCGCCAGATCCAGCAGCGCCCATTCCCGCCCGGCCTTCTCGACCGGCGCATCGGGCTGGCCTCGCCCGGATGCATCGTTGACGGCTGCCCAGCCGAGCGCCCGGCCACGTGCGAAGGTGGACAGTTCGGGGCGACCAAGCGTTTCTGACAGGAGCATCTCCCACCCGTCGACTAGTGGCACGAGCCGCGCCGCCTCGATGCCGCAACCGCGCAACAGCGCAAGCAACGGCTCGCCAATCGGCCAGTCGGACGGAGCCTGCTCCAGCCGCTCCCGCCACCAGGCGAGCTTCATCTGCGCGATCACAGGTTCTCCGCCGTTGCGGATAATCCCTGCCAGGCGTGTGTCGAGCGCGAGCAAGGCCAGCGTGGCGGACTTCGTCCTTTGCGGCGCATACGACAGAGCGAGGCGCTGAGGCAGAGGCAGGGTTTCGACAAGATCGGAGGACATGCGCGAACAGCCTTCACCTTAAAATCCGGCCCAAGTCAAAGATTGTCGGTCCGCACGCCCAAGGATCGTTCCGGGATCGCGCAGACCCTGGCAAACGGCTTGTTAACTCCCCTTGGTTACACCCGCGAAACCACAGCCTCGGTATACTGCGTGGTCAGGTGGTAACAATAACAGGTGCACCGAAATGATCCGCAAGCTTATCCGCAATACACTGGGCGACCTTGCGCAATGTCGCAGCGGTAATGCCACGCTTCTGGTTGCCTTGGGAATGCCCGTGCTGATCGGCGGCGCGGGCCTGGGTGTCGATGTGACGCAGTGGTACATGTGGAAACGCGAATTGCAGTTCGCCGTCGATCAGGCGGCGGTCGCCGGTGCCTGGGCCGCGGCGGAAGAGGAAACTGAGGGCACGTACCAGCTTCGTGCGCTGCAGGAGTTCGAAGCCAACCTCTCTGCAACCGATGATTTCAACACCGCCCCGGATATTCGTCTGGCAGACTTTGCCGGCGGTACGGACAATTCCGTTGCCGTGTCCGCCACGGCATCCAAGGAACTTCCCTTCTCCAGCTTCCTTACCGGCGATGCGGCAGAGGTCTATGCCTATGCGCAGGCCAGTTTCGAGGAAGGCGTGACCTTCACCAGCTGCCTGATCGCGACCGACGAGGACGACGAAGGCGCCGTGACCATCGGCGGTAACGCCGTGCTGACCGCCAGCTGCGGCATGGCAGCACTGTCCACCGACGATCTTTCGATCAAGGTGAACGGCAATCCGGAAATCGAAGCGGGGTGGATTCTCTCGGCCGGCGGTGTCGACCAGTGGCTGAAGGACAATACCGACGACGTCATCATGGAGTACATGAGCGGACTCTACGATCCCTTCGCCGAACTGTCTCCGCCCAACCCCAGAGAATCGCAGACCCCGCGCACATACAGCTGCTCCGCTGAGAGTGACACGACCTATGCCGACGAAACCGTGAGGATTCAGCGCACTTACAGCTATTATGAAGGCCCCAATCATAACAGCATGGTTCCATGGGATAATCCTAATCCGAAAGAAGATTCGGACATCACCACGACGCAGAGGCAAATTATCGTGCCGAATGGCACCGTCGAAGGGACTACTGTAACGCCAGATAACGGGGCCAACGATGTCGGCCAGGGTGCAAATAAAAAGCACGAGCATTGGACCGGTAGCCGCACCGTCACCTATTCGAACGTCCGTATTATCGAAGGGGGCGAGGCGGGTAACGTCCGTCCGGGCACCTACAGCGACATTCAGATCGGCTGCAATACGGCTTTCGCTCCCGGCGTTTACAACATCGTTGGCGGGCAGTTGCAAATCAACGGGCAGCACGAAGTCAGCGGCGCGGGCGTCATGTTCGTTCTCTATGAAGGGGCCTCCATCGTCATCAACGGCGGTGCGGACGTGAACCTGACGGCGATGACAGCCGCCGACCTGATGGCCATCGGCGTGTCTCCTGAAGAAGCCAACGAGCTTGCAGGGATGCTGGTGTTCGAGGATCGCGACGGTCCGGGCGCAGGCAATAATGGCCAACGCATCAACGGCAACGCCAATACGATCCTGAACGGCACGCTTTATTTCCCGAACAGCGAGGTCTTCTTCGCTGGGACAGCGGGCGTGACCAGCCAGTGCCTGATGATCGCAGCCAAGAACATTACCCTGACCGGTACCACCGACATGCAGACGTTCTGCCCCGGCGGTTCGAGTGAAGACACCACGGTCGTCAGCACCGCATCGAAGGTGAGGCTGGTGGCATGATGCGCCATCTCGCCTCCCACCTTCGCCGACTTTCGCGCCTGCGGGCGAACGAACGCGGATCGATGGCAATCGAGACCGCCTTCGTCGCGCCGGTCCTGCTGATTCTCGCGCTTGGCGGCTTCGAGGTCGCAACGATGGTGGCCCGGCAGACCGATCTGCAAAGCGGAGCTGCGGAGGCGGCTTCGGTCGTCCGCGCGGTGATTCCGGAGACGGCTGAAGCGCGAACCACCGTGCGCGATATCGTGGCGAACTCCACCGGGCTCACCACCGACCAGATTACCGTCACGGAAATATATCGTTGCGGCACCTCGACCGATTACGTCACCACGCCTGATACATGCGGCAGCGGTGTCGAATACAAGTTCATCCAGGTGGATCTGACCGACACCTATGCCCCGATCTGGACGAAATGGGGCGTGGGCCAGGGCTTCACCTACAATGTCAGCCGGACCGTGCAGATCGGATAGACGACCATGACCATCCGCAAGCTCCTCACCCGCATTCGCCGCAATGACAACGGCTCGGCCGCGATCGAATTCGCGCTTCTTTCCCCCGCCCTCATCCTGATGATGATCGGCGTGCTGCAGGTGGGTGTGGCGATGCAGAACTATAACGCTCTGCGCGGCCTATCTGCCGACGTGGCGCGCTATGCGATGGTGCAATACCAGACCGGCAACACGATCTCGAATTCGCAGATCGAAACCTGGGCGGAAAACCACGCGCTCGGCGCACCATACCTGCTTCACCAGGACAGGGTGAATGCCATCGTTACCACTCCCGGCACCCAGCGCGTTGCCGGAGCAACCGAAATCCAGCTCGTCATCTCCTACCAGATGGACAGCTTCCTCGGCTTTGCCGGGATCGAATTCCCGTTCATCACTTACACCCGGCCCATCTTCCTTCTCGACGAAGACTGATACGGCGGCCGCGCAATGCCGCCTATCCTACTCGAATAAATCAATTTCTTAACCGCTTTTCTCAACAATGACATCAGTCACGATAGCTACTTGCGGTGGCCGTGACCGAACCTCTCATATCCCGCTGCGCCGGCGGCACTTGCCTGGGTCGCCGGATCGCACGCGATACCTCTGGTAATGTGACGGCCATGATGGCCGCAGCCCTCCTCCCGCTGCTGGCCTTGATCGGCAGCGGCGTGGACATGGGGCGCGGTTATCTTAGCCAGGTACAATTGCAGCAGGCCTGCGATGCGGGCGTGCTGGCGGCCAGGCAACGCCTTGGCGCATCGGTGGTTCTCGATGGCGAAGTGCCGGACGACGTGGGCAGTACGGGCCAGCGGTTCTTCAACATAAACTTTCGCGATGGTGTCTACGGCACCAGCAATCGGCAGTTCGAGATGACGCTGGAAAGCGATTACGCCATTTCCGGCGTCGCCTCAGTGGATATCCCCACAACCCTGATGCGGATTTTCGGCGAAAACAGTCTCGATGTCTCGGTGAAATGCGAGGCGATCCTGAACTTCAGCAACCTCGACGTGATGATGGTGATCGATACCACAGGCTCCATGCGTCATACCAACGCTGGCGACACCCTCTCGCGGCTGGAGACGCTGAAGCAGACCATTCGCGACTTCTACACGACGGTGGAAGCCGGCAAAGCGCCCAACACGGAAATCCGCTATGGCTTCGTGCCTTACGCCACCAATGTGAATGTCGGACACTTGCTGGAAGACGACTGGGTCGTCGACGACTGGCACTATCAGGGCCGCATCGACACCGACATCAGGGTGCCGAACAGCGAAGTGGCGCGCACATTCAACCGTAACTGGAACTACGTATCCGGTTCACGCAGCAACTGGGTCGAACTGTCGACTTACGCCGCGACATGGAATGCGTCGGCAAGCGCGGATCAGTCCGGCTGGTGGAGCTGCACTGGCTCGCAGCCCGCAAACTCCTGGACCTACACCGACACCGAAAACGGCTCGAGCTTTACGCAGGCGCAAGCCGAACCGGCCGCCGTTCTTCTCATCCAGCCCATGCAGCGCGTGCAAAACGGCACCCGCTACCAGACCTGGCGAAGCGGCAGCACCTGCCGCGTCATGAAAAGCACGGATACGAACTACGTGCAGACGTACGAGCGCGTGCGCGAAGTGCCCAGTTTCGACCGCGCTGTGTGGGAATACGACGAGGTAACGCTGGACGTCAGCAACTGGCGCACCGAAGTCGGCGGCTGCATCGAGGAGCGCGACACCTACCAGATCACCGATTTCGACAACGTTGATTTCACCCGCGCGCTCGATCTCGACATCGATCTCGTCCCCTCTTCAGGCGACCCTTCGACCCAATGGCGCCCGCGTTATCCGGCGGAGATTTACGTCCGTCGTATCGAGAACAACGGCAATGGATCCTTCGATACACGCAAGCACCGCACCACGAATGAGTATGTGGACAGCGGCACCTGGTGGTTTTCCGATTGCCCGGCCGCCGCGAAGAAACTGTCCGTGATGGATGGCGACGAGCTGGATGCCTATCTCGCCACGCTCGCGCCCTACGGGGCAACCTACCACGACATCGGCATGATCTGGGGCGGTCGCCTGCTTTCACCTACGGGCCTTTTCGCATCCGAAAATGCCGATACTCCTTCTCACGAACGCGCGCGTCACATGATCTGGCTGACCGACGGACAGACCGAGCCCTACGACCTCGCCTACGGTGCCTATGGCATCGACGGGCTGGATCAGCGCCGCTGGGATCCGGCCACGCAGGACATCAATCCCTTGTCGGCCGTGGTCGAAAACCGGTTCGCCGTCGCCTGTCAGCAGGTGAAGAACCGCAACATTACCGTTTGGGTGGTGGCGTTCGGCACCGGGCTGACCGATTTGATGACCGAATGTGCAGGCCCAGGCCGTTCCTTTCAGGCATCCAATGCGGAGCAGCTGAACGACGCTTTCGAGGCCATCGCCCGCGCCATGAGCGAACTGAGGATCACCAACTGATGCGCGCCATGCTCCATAGCCTCGCCCGCGACGAGCAGGCCGTTACGGTGGCGGAATTCGCCCTCATCGCCCCTGCCCTGATCCTCACGATCATGGGTCTTTTTGACCTTACCTACAACCTGTACGCCGACACGATGATCGAAGGTGCGGTGCAGAATGCTGCGCGCGATGCGTCCATCGAGAAATTTGCGAACAACCCCGCCGCGCTCGACACCGCCGTTCGTGAAGCGGTGAAAGGTGTGGTGCCTAGCGCCACCGTGACTTTCACCCGCAGCGCCTACACGGATTACAGCGATGTGGGACAGGCGGAGGATTTCACGGACACCAACCATGATGGCATCTGCAACAACAATGAATCGTTCGAGGATGTGAACGGCAACGGTGTTTGGGATGCAGACCGTGCGCTCGCTGCCACCAGCGGCGCGCGCGACGCCGTGGTTTACGATGTGACCGCGGCTTACGATCGCATGTTCCCCGTACCGGGCGTGGTCAATCTCGATCCGCAAGTGACGGTTACCGCACGCACGATCCTGCGCAACCAGCCCTTCAACCTGCAACAAGTCAACGAAGCGACGCTTGGGAGTTGCCCCGCATGATGCTGCGTCTCCTCTCCCGCCTGCGTCGCAATACCGCCGGCGTTGCGATGACCGAATTCGCGCTGACCTTTCCCTTCATCCTCGGCGTTGGCCTGATGGGTGCGGAAGTCGCCAACCGCGTTCTCGTGCAGATGAAAGTGACACAACTCGCCAACCTGATCGCCGACAACGCATCGCGCATCGGGGACCAGTCTATGATCGAGGACCGCAAGATCTACGAGGGCGACATCAACGACCTGTTCTTCGGGGCGGAGTTGCAGGGAGGGCAGAGCATCGACCTCTTCACCCATGGTCGCGTCATCCTGAGCAGCCTGGAGGTGGTGCCCGGCTCCGACAATCAGCAATTCATCAACTGGCAGCGCTGCGTGGGCCTAAAGAACCACGCGAGCTCCTACGGCGTGGAAGGCGACGGGGAGAGCGCCGACACCTTCCCCGGCATGGGTCCGGTGGGCGAAGAGGTCATCGCGTTTGAGGACGAGGCGGTGATGTTCGTCGAGATCAGCTACGACTACCAGTCACTGGTTGGCGAACCCTTTACCTTCGATGACGGCGAGGTCCGTGCGATCGCGAGCTACACGGTTCGGGCAGACCGAGACCTGTCCGGGATCCAGGAGCGCAACCCCGGCGATCCCGATCCGGTCGCCCGCTGCGACATCTTCGAGGATATCGGCTACATCACGGCTGACTGACGTGGGGGACGTCGCCCCCGCGCCCTATCAGTCCGCGCCAATCAGTCTGCGTAGGTCACCTTGCGGCAGGCCGCGACGACGCGGTCCTTGTCGATCAGCGCCAGCTTTTCCAGGTTTGCCGCATAGGGAAGCGGAACGTCCTCGTTGCACACGCGAAGCACGGGCGCATCGAGGTGGTCGAACCCTTCTTCCATGCACACCGCGATCACTTCTGATGCGATCGAGCAGGTGGGCCAGCCTTCCTCTGCAATCACCACGCGGTTGGTCTTCGCCAGGCTCTTGAGGATGGTCTCGGTGTCGAGCGGGCGCAGCGTGCGCAGGTCGATAACCTCGGCATCGATGCCCTGCTCTGCCAGTTCCTCGGCAGCTTCCAGCGCCACGCCGACGGCGATGGAGTAGGACACGATGGTGACATCGCTGCCCTCGCGCATGATCCGCGCCTTGCCGATGGGCAGGACGTGATCGTCAAGCTGGGCAACCTCGAAGCTCTGGCCGTAGACCAGTTCATTCTCGAGGAAGACGACCGGATCATCGCTGCGGATAGCCGATTTGAGCAGGCCCTTGGCGTCCTGCGCATCGTAGGGAGCGATCACGATCAGGCCGGGCACGCTGGCATACCACGGGCCGTAGTTCTGGCTGTGCTGCGCGCCCACGCGGCTTGCCGCGCCGTTGGGGCCACGGAACACCACTGGGCAGCGCATCTGGCCGCCGGACATGTAATTCGTCTTGGCGGCAGAATTGATGATGTGATCAATCGCCTGCATGGCGAAGTTGAACGTCATGAATTCCACCACCGGGCGCAGGCCGCCCATAGCGGCGCCCGTGCCGATGCCCGCAAAGCCGTATTCGGTGATCGGCGTATCGATCACGCGCTTGGGCCCGAACTCGTCGAGCAACCCCTGCGTCACCTTGTAGGCGCCCTGGTACTCGGCCACTTCTTCGCCCATCACGAACACGCGTTCGTCGAGGCGCATTTCCTCCGCCATGGCATCGCGCAGCGCTTCACGAACGGTCAGCTTCACCATGTTGGTGCCTTCGGGCACTTCGGGATCGTCGGCACGCGGCTTCGATGCGGGCTTGTCGATATCGAGGGGATTGCCCTCGCGGCCCACGTCCTTGCCCTCGCCCTCGACGTCCTTCACTTCGTCATCGGACGATGCTGTGGGTGCGGGAGCTTCGATATCCGAGACATCCTCGCCCTCGCCCGCCAGGATGGCGATAACGGTGCCAACTTTCACCTCTTCGGTGCCTTCGGCGACGAGGATTTTGCCAACGGTACCCTCATCGATGGATTCGAACTCCATCGTGGCCTTGTCGGTCTCGATCTCGGCGAGAACATCGCCAGCGGAAACGGTGTCGCCCTCTTTCACCAGCCACTTGGCCAGCGTGCCTTCTTCCATGGTGGGCGAGAGGGCGGGCATTTTCAGTTCGATCGCCATGGCTCAGTACTCCCCCACCAGAACATCGGTGTAGAGTTCACCGGGTTCCGGCTCCGGCGAGCTTTCGGCAAAGTCTGCGGCTTCGGCCACGGTGGCACGGATGCCCTTGTCGATTTCCTTCAACTTGTCCTCGTCGATGCCCGCCGCGGCGAGTTCCTTCTTGATCCGTTCGATCGGGTCGTTCTTCTCGCGCTGGTCCTGCACTTCCTCACGCGTGCGATACTTCGCCGGATCGGACATGGAGTGACCGCGATAACGGTAGGTGTTGCATTCCATCAGCACCGGGCCGTTGCCGTCGCGCACGTGCTTGAAGGCGATTTCGGCTGCCTGGCGCACTTCCAGAACGTCCATGCCGTTCACGTCCATGCCGGGAATGCGGAACGCGGTGCCGCGGCGGTAGAACTCGGTTTCCGCGCTGGAACGCTTTACCGCGGTGCCCATGGCGTACTGGTTGTTCTCCACCACGAAGACGATTGGCAGGTTCCACAGCGCGGCCATGTTCATGGTCTCGTAGACCTGACCCTGATTCGCCGCACCGTCACCGAAATAGGCGAGGCACAGGCCGCCGTCCTCGTTGTACTGGTGGGCAAACGCGAGACCGCCGCCAAGCGAAACCTGCGCGCCGACGATGCCGTGACCGCCGTAGAACTTATGCTCGGTGCTGAACATGTGCATCGAGCCGCCCTTGCCCTTGGAAATACCGGCGGCGCGGCCCGTCAGTTCGGCCATGATGACCTTGGGATCGATGCCGTAGGCAAGCATGTGACCATGATCGCGATAGCCGGTGATCACGCTGTCGCGGTCGTTATCGAGCGCGCTCTGCAGGCCGATGGCAACGGCTTCCTGGCCGATGTAAAGATGGCAGAAGCCGCCGATCAGGCCGAGGCCGTAAAGCTGCCCGGCCTTCTCCTCGAATCGGCGGATGAGCAGCATCTGCTCGTAGAAATGCATCAGCTGGTCTTCGCTGGGCTTGAAGCGTTTTTCCTTCTCCAGGGCTTCCTGCAGGGAGCGCAGGGCGAAATCATCGTCGCCGGCAGGCTGCGCGTTCTTTTCGGCTTTGGAGTCGGAGGCTTTGGCCAAGATGCAATCCCCTAATGTCGCTGCAGCGTCGCAGCGCTGGTGTGTTTTCGCGACCGCCTATAGTCACCCATGCGACGCGCTGGCAACGCCGCACTTTCCTCATTTACCAATGTGGTGAAAATGGATTGTTCGCGGTGCCAATCCGAAGCGAGCGGTCAGTCGATCGGTTCCAGTTCGACGACGTATTCGTCGGGATGCGCAACACCCAGGTTGCCGCGCACGAGTTCCGAGGCAAAATCGGGGTCGACGTTCTCGGGATCGAGCAGTTCGACGCGGTTCTCCAACTCGGCCTTGCGCTCCTGCAAGGCGGCGATCCGCTGCTCATGTTCGCTCAGGCGGGCTGCCTGCTCGCCCCATGCCAGCACTCCGGAAGGACCGATCAGGGCCAGACCGCCGATCAGCATCAGCACCAGCAGCGCGATCGCATTCACGATCCGCTCCCTGACCATTTCCTTGCGATGCACCAACCCGTTCATGGGAACACCTTGAATCACAAACAGTCCGCCGATTCAAGCGGCATTCGCCGGGACCTGCGGAAAGTCGGTCGGATTGGTAGCCTGTTGCACCAGAAGCCAAAAAAGGTTACAAGTGAAACCATGAATGATCTTTTCGAAAATCCAATCGGCCTCGACGGCTTCGAGTTCGTTGAATTCTGCGCACCGGACAAAGGTGTGATCGAGCCTGTCTTCGAAGCCATGGGCTTCAAGCACGTGGCATCGCACCGGTCGAAGGATGTGCAGCTTTGGCGCCAGGGCCAGATCAACCTGATCCTCAATTACGAGCCGCGCAGTGCCGCCTGGTTCTTCGCCCGCGAACATGGCCCGTCCGCCTGCGGCATGGGCTTCCGCGTCAAGGATGCGGCCAAGGCCTACAAGGAATTGCTCGAGCGCGGTGCAGAACCGGTCCAGGTCGAAACCGGCCCGATGGAACTGCACATCCCTGCCATCCGCGGGATCGGCGGCGCGATCGTCTACCTGATTGACCGCTACCACGATGAAGATGGCAAGGGTCTTTCCATCTACGACATCGATTTTGAGTATCTTGATGGTGTCGAAAAGCATCCGGAAGGCGCCGGTTTCAACGTGATCGATCACCTGACCCATAATGTCTACGGTGGCCGCATGAAGTACTGGGCGGACTATTACGAGACGCTCTTCAACTTCCGCGAAATCCGCTTTTTCGACATCAAGGGCGAATATACCGGCCTCACCTCCAAGGCACTCACCGCGCCCGACGGCAAGATCCGCATCCCACTCAACGAAGAGGGCGAAGGCGGCAAGGGCCAGATCGAGGAGTTCCTGCGCGAGTTCAACGGCGAGGGCATCCAGCACATCGCCCTCATCTGCGACGACCTCGTCGCCGCGTGGGACAAACTGAAGGAATTCGGCGTGCCGTTCATGACGGCCCCGCCAGAGACCTATTACGAGATGCTGCCCGACCGCCTTCCCGATCACGGCGAAGACGTAGAAGCGCTAAAGGCGCGCGGCATCCTGCTGGACGGCACGACCGAGGGCGGTTCCCCTCGCCTGCTGTTGCAGATCTTTGCCGAGGCGCAGGTGGGCCCGGTGTTCTTCGAATTCATCCAGCGCAAGGGCGACGAGGGGTTTGGCGAGGGCAATTTCAAGGCCTTGTTTGAAAGCATCGAGCGCGACCAGATCAAGCGAGGGGTGCTGGACACCAAGGACGCCAAGACCGTCGACGCCTGATTGCGGGAACACCAGTGCAAAAAGCTTGCGGCGCGCCAACGATGCACCGCAAGCCCCTTGCACCTGAAGCCCTTCCGCGCCATCACGCTGGCTGACGAGAGGAGTTTCCCTGTACCATGACCGCGTTTCGCGCCCTTGCTGTTTCTGCCGTTGCCCTTCCGCTTGCCGCTCTGGCAACACCTGCCGCCGCGCAGGTGGACGATGCCATCGTGCTCAACATCCTGCGCAATTGCGCGGAGATCGACGACCCGACCGCGCGGCTTGCCTGCTACGACAACAACATCGCCGCTGCAGGCGGACAGGCTCGCAGTTCGGTACCCGGTCAGATGGCCGCCCCAAGCGGCGGACGCGGCGCGCCTCTCGACACGCGCGGCCCTTCCGGGTTCGGTCGCGAGGATGTTCGCACACCTGATCGGTTCGAAACGCCAGCCGGAGAACTGGACCAGCTACAATCCCGCGTCAGCGCAGTGACTGAGCGTGAGCCAGGCGTATATGTCATCACTCTCGAAGACGGAGCGCAATGGCAGTTTACAGAATCTGTTTCGCGCACTTATCGCGTACCGCGTCGGGGCGACCAGGTTGAGATCGACCGCGCATCGCTCGGCAGCTTCCTGCTGACATTCGACCGCCAGGCATCGGTACGCGTTCGCCGCGTTCGGTAATACCTTCCGAGCCGCGGCGCTTTTGCCCCTACATTAGACCCACGTGTTACGGCGCGCCGTGACCCAGCTCGTCGAACGTGCGTTCGCGCTCTAGCTGTACGACGGCGTTGCGCCGAACCTTCTCGAAAGTCGCAAAGAACTTTTCCCGTTCCGGCACCGAGAGCGGGGCCATGAGGAATGCACTGCGCTGACGGCTCGCTTCCTGGATGATCTCGATCAGGCGCTGCCCCTCCTCCGTCGGAGAAAACAATCCGTGCCGCCTTCCGGGCTTGCCACTGCGTTTCACCAGTTCGCGCTCGATCAACGCCGTAACGGTTCGCCCGGCCTGGCTGTGATCACGGTCGAGGCGCGAAACGAGCGTATTCCAGTCGATCGGCGCATCCAGCGCGATCTCGTTCAGCACCCAGCTTTCAAAATTCGATAGGCTTGTCAGCCGCTTGAAGGTCAAAGCTCCACTGCGGCTGAAGTAGGCCGAAAGCGTCATCAATGGCGCCAGTATGCGGCTGCGTTCGATCACGATCGGACTTTCCGAATTCGGCTCGTAATCGGGGTCCGCCACGAACGGGTTGAGCGATTTCACATCGTTCTGGTTCAGCGCGCGCTCCTGCTCATAGAGCATCACTGCGCGGTGCAGCAGCTTCTCGATGACGGCGAAGAACAACGCGAGTTCCTCGTCTCCGATGTCGAAAGTGAGTTCGCGATTGCGCAACTCGGCGAGCCGCAGAAGCCGGTCGGCCAGCGTCGTGCCTTTGCGGGTGAGGCTTACAGGGGCGCGGATCTGGTCCCGCTCCACCATCTTGAGCTCCAGCAGACGTTTGACGGAGCGGCTGACCTGCGCCTTGTCGACGCCGACGGAGCCGGAAATATCGGCGGGAACGAGCGGCCCTTGGCTGCGCAACAGAAAAAGGATCCGCCGGTCGAGTTCGACGAGGTCGATCTCGCGTGCGTAAGAGAGTTCCGCGCTCTCGCGCACCTTGTAGAGGAGTTGCCAGAGTTCCTGCTGGATAACCGCGCTTTGCTCGCCCTCCCCCGATCGGTGGGTTTCCGCTTCGGGCGCAAGACCGTTCAGGATGATCGACAGGCGCGTTTCGAATTCGGGCGGCACCGTCTGGCCCGCGCCGGTCAGACCATCGGCGGCACGCGCGCCGTGCGCGAAAGCCTCCACGATCCGCATGGCCTCGTCGGCCATCGGGCCAAGCAACTGCTGGAGTTCTTGTGTTGCGGCCTTTTGCTCGCGCGCTTCTGTTCCGTCGGCGTAGACAGAGCGGGCGTGATCGAACAGCAACCTGCGCCATTCCGGCACCACGATCGCTGTCGCTTCCTCTCTGGCGGCCCCCGTATTCTTCTTGCGGGCTTCGTTCATTCATCCTGCCTTGTTCGTGGCTGCACCAGACCCTTAATAGCCTTGCACGGATTTGAACAGTGACACCGTCACGATGTCCCCACACCCTTCCAGAGCCGCCATAAAATTGCCGCGAAAGACCATTCCGGACTCGATCAACGATTTCGGATACTATCAAATTCAAAGGCGATGCAGCAGGGCAACACTTTGTTGCGCGCGAATCCGGAATTAGAGCAAAGGTCGGATTAAACCATTCAAACATAACGGTATTATAATTTCACAGAAATGAAAAATTGCCCCCTGTTTCTGGCCTACGCGTTTTAAAATTCCCCGCTCAATCCATCTGCCCACACCGCTTGCGATTCCCCGACTAGACACAATCAACAAGCCTGAATATGCCAGTGCTTCGGTTCAGGCTGGTTTCAGAGAAATGCCAGTCCGCCGGGGGAGGAAAATGTATGCACATTGCGCAACACAGCGCTGCGAACGGGTCTTTTCGGCTCCCGCATCTGCGCGCACATTTTCTGCACCCGCAACAATCCATCAAACACATTGAACCCGCGATTTCACGCCGGAAAGCGACACGCTCTCCGGTGCGGCCACGGGCAATCTATCGTGGGACGATGACCATCGGCAGGGTTGCAGCGTGCAAGCCTGCCTTCACTGTGAAGGGAGCACAAAGTGAAAACCTTTAATCGTGCGCAGCTATTCCGCGCTGCACTGCTGGCAGGTGGTGCCGGCACAATGGTCCTGGCCGCTCCGGCCATGGCACAGGATGCAACAGTCGGCGATGACGTGCAGGTGGGTGAGGAAGATTCCGCGCCGACCCAGCGTATCGTTGTTACCGGTTCGCGCATCGCCACGCAGGACTACAACTCCAACAGCCCGATGGTGACCGTCGACGAAGGCCTGCTCGAGCAGTCCTCCACCGCCGCTATCGAAGCCAACCTGAACAAGCTGCCGCAGTTCGTTCCGGCGCAGACCCCGACGCAGGGGCAGGACATCCAGCCCACGGCAACGAACACGCCGGGCGCTGCAACGATCTCGCTGCGCGGTATCGGCACCAACCGTAACCTCGTCCTGATCGACGGTCGCCGCGGTACGCCGGGCAACGCTTCGGGCGTGGTCGATATCTCCACCCTGCCCTCTGCAGCCATCGAGCGTATCGAAACGATTTCGGGCGGTGCATCGGCAACCTACGGTGCTGACGCCGTTGCCGGTGTGACCAACTTCATCCTCAAGAAGGATTTCGAAGGTCTCGAACTCGATGCGCAGTTCGGCATTACCGAGGAAGGCGACAACTTCGAATACCAGCTTTCTGGTATCATGGGCACCGACTTCGCCGACGGTCGCGGCAACATTTCGCTCGCGATGTCGATGAACACCCGCGAAGCCAACTTCCAGCGCGATCGCGAGTGGTACACGGACCTCTATGCCGATCCCAACATCGGCGGCGGCCAGTTCTTCATTCCGGCGCCGGGCATCAACTTCGGCTTCGGTCCGAACCAGCCCGATTTCGGTACTGTGTTCCCCGACGGTCCCAACGGCACGCCCGGTGTGAACGTCTATGTCAATCCGGCAACCGGCCAGGCCTTCACCATCGGCGCAAACGGCACGCCGTCCAACTTCGGTAACGACGCGTTCGACCTGCCGCTCGATGGACTGCCCTTCAAGCAGACGATCAACGGCGCGATCAGCTCCAACAACACCAGCCTCTATCTCATCCTGCCGCTGACGCGCTACAACGCGTTCGCCCGCGGCAACTACGAGATCAACGACTGGGTTGGCGTGTTCGGCCAGGCGCTTTTCAGCCACGTCGAGACCTTCACGCGTAACGAGCCTTCGCCGGCCGTGGGCGGCTGGACCGTCAACATCGACCCGACCGGACTCGATGATGGCGAACTGCCTGCTCAGCTGCAGACCCTGCTCGACAGTCGTCCCGATCCGGACGCGCCGTTCCAGCTCCAGTCGCTGCTGTTCGACGATCGTGAGACCTTCACCGACGTCACGACCTACAACCTCACGGCAGGTTTCGAAGGCTATATCCCCGGCACCAGCTTTGCCTGGGAGACCTTCGTCAGCCACGGCATTTCGTCGACCTATGCCAAGCAGACCGGCGTGAACTCGCTGGCCCGCTTCCAGGAAGTCCTCGGTGCGCCGAACTTCGGTCGCGGCTTCAGCCAGACCGGCAACCAGGGCCCGCCGAACTTCGGTTTCGGTGCTTCCACCGCCACCTGTACTTCGGGCCTCAACCTCTTCAACCCGCCGGCTGGTGGCTTCTCCGAGGACTGCCTCGAAGCCATCCGTGCGGACCTGAAGAACCGTTCGGAAGTGACCCAGACAATTGCCGAGGCGAACATCTCGGGCGGTCTGTTCCAGCTTCCCGCCGGTGAAGTGGGTGTCGCAGTCGGTGCCAGCTACCGCGAAGTCCAGTTCGAGTTCGATAACGATACCCTCACCACGCAGGGCCGTTCGTTCCTCGACCAGGCGCAGGGCATCTATCCGAGCGGCAACGTGGATGCGTCTTTCGACGTTCACGAGCTTTACGGCGAATTGCTCATCCCGCTCCTTTCGGATCTTCCGATGGTACAGCAGCTGAACCTGGAAATCGGTGGCCGTATTTCCGACTATTCGACGACGGGTACGAGCTACACCTACAAGATCCTGGGCGACTGGGAAGTGACCGACTGGCTGCGTATCCGCGGTGGCTACAACCGTGCAGAGCGCGCACCGAACATCGGTGAGCTGTTCCTGCAGGCCTCGCAGACCTTCGGCGGCAACTCGGTGGGCGACCCCTGTTCGCTGGCAAACCCGCTGTCGTTCTCGGCCAACCAGCCGGGCGACGCCTTCGAAGGCGGCAACGAAAACGGTGCCAAGGTAGAGGCGATCTGCCGCATCCAGATGGAAGCCAGTGGCAACCCGGATGCCGACGAGGAATACTACTCGGGTGTGCAGAGCAGCGCTACCGGCGGCTTCGCCTTCCCGACCACTGTCGGCAACCCGAACCTGGTGCCGGAAAAGGCCGACACCTGGACCGTTGGTGCAGTGTTCCAGCCGTACATCGGCGGAGCGATCTCTCGCGCTCGCCTGACGGTGGACTACTACAACATCAGCGTGGAGGATGCGATCGGTCTGCAGACTGTCGGTATCGCTCTGCGTTCCTGCTACGATCCGCTGCTGAACCCCGCGTTCGGTGGCACGCCGCAGGAAGTCGCCAACTCGCAGTTCTGTCAGCTGGTGCCGCGTAACGCGACCGGTGCTCTGGGCAACGTCCAGCGTACCTACGTGAACAATGGCGCCTTCGAACTGTCGGGTATCGACGTTGCTCTCGACCTCGCTCTCGAAGCCGGTCCGGGCACGCTCAACCTGAACGTGCTGGGCAGCTATGCGATCGACTTCAAGTCGACCTCGCTCGATGGCATCCTGGACATGGTCGACTATGTCGGCACGCTGGGAACTGGTGAGAACGGTCTGAACGGCGGTAACTACGAGTACCGCGTGTTCACGACGCTCGGCTATAACTGGGGCCCAGCTTACGTTGGCGTCCAGTGGCAGCACCTGCCGTCGATCGAAGACGCGACGGAAGCCCTGATCGGCGCTCCGACGCCGACCACCGGCTATCCGAGCTACAACCTGTTCAACCTGAACGGTTCGTACGCGGTCAACGAAACGATCAACCTGCGCTTCGGCGTCGACAACCTGTTCAACAAGCGTCCCCCGCTGGGCAACGTGAACACGGCTGCCGATCCGTCGCTGGGTCAGCTTTCGGGCGGCAGCTACAACAACCTGTATTACGACACCAACGGTCGTCGTTTCTACTTCGGTGCCAACTTCCGCTTCTAATCGCGGATAGATACCGAACAAGGAAGAGGGTCTCTCCAGTGTGGAGGGGCCCTTTTTCTTTGATGACAATCAAAGGCAGCGCGCACAAACCAAAGGGCAACACCCCTTCCGGGATGCTGCCCTTTGGTGCGCCCGACAGGATTCGAACCTGTGGCCCCCGGATTAGGAATCCGATGCTCTATCCGACTGAGCTACGGGCGCGCGAATCCTCCCCTAATGGGGCGCGGCGATACTGGCAATCAGTTCACGTCGTCAGGCGATGCGACGGGCAGAGGGAGCGGCGCCACCGGGACACCCTCGTCCAGCAATTCATTCGCTTCCTGCAAGGTCGCCTCGCCATGGATGGGCGCGTGATCACGCTCGCCGTAATGCATCGCGCGGGACTGTTCGGCAAAGTCCTTGCCTACCCAGGTGCTGTTCTGCAGAGCTTTCGCCTGCGCTTTGGCAAGCTTTTCGATGGCTTCAGCCACTTCGGGCGTCATGGGTGTGTTGGAGAGGCCGTTGCCGTCCTTCTCCGGGCCGTTGCCCTGGCGTGCGTTTACCTGCTGCTGGTTGCCCTTGCGACCCACTGCCGGCGCCATCGGCGCCTTGGTGACGTTCTCGGAGTCACACGTCGGGCAGGACACCAGTCCGCGCTCCTGCTGCGAAGCGAAATCTTCGGAGGAGCCGAACCAACCCTCAAAACGATGGCCGCGTTCACACAAAAGGTCGTAAACGATCATTGCGCCCCTGATTTAGGGATATCGCGCTTGTTGGCAAGGCTGGGCAACTGCTTGCGCACCTCTGCAATGCGACCGAGGTCGATATCGCAGACCTGAAGTCCCGCAGCCTCGCCTCCCATGTCCAGCAAGACGTCTCCCCACGGGCCGACAACGATTGAATGCCCATAGGTTTGGCGACCATCTTCATGCCTGCCAACCTGAGCCGCGCCGATCACGAAGGCGCTTGCCTCCACCGCACGCGCGCGTTGCAGGAGGTGCCAATGCGCCTTTCCGGTCGGCACGGTAAAGGCCGCCGGAATGGAGATCGCGTCGCACTTGTGCCTGCCGAGCTCTTCAAAAAGCGCGGGAAAGCGAATGTCGTAGCAGATGGTTAGGCCAAGACGTCCGACCGGGGTATCCTCGACGGTGACGACGTTTTCGCCCGGAACATAGGCAGCGGATTCGCGCCAGCTCTCCCCGGTGTCGAGTTCGACGTCGAACATATGAATCTTGTCGTACCGTGCCTCGATTTCGCCGCTCTTGTCGAACACGATCGTGCGATTTGCCCAGCGCCCGTCTTCGCGCAGAACCGGCAGGCCGAGACATGTCCAAACACCTGCCTCGCCGGCGGCCTTGGCAATCCGGTCAACCAGCACGCTTTCGCTTTCCGGCACGATATTGCGCGATGCGCGCTCCCGCTTGCGATCGAGCAGGCCGGCCATCTCCGGGGTAAAAAGCATTTCCGCCCCCTCCCCCGCAGCGCGCTTGATAGCCTCGCCGATGGTGGCGGCATTGGCATCGGGATCGATACCCGAAGTCATCTGCAGAAGAGCGATACGGGGCATGATGGCGGCTTAGAGACCGAGCATGGCGTCGAGCTTGCCTTCACGTTCCAGCGCGGCCAGATCGTCGGACCCGCCGATGGCCTTGTCACCGATGAAAATCTGCGGAACTGTCATGGCATCGGGTTTGCGATCCAGCATTTCCTGGCGCTTGGGACCGCCCAGCGTGATGTCGTATTCCTCGTAGTTCACGCCCTTCTGATCCAGCAGGCGCTTTGCGCGGTGACAGAAGCCACAGTACATCTTGGTGTAGATTTCGACCTTGGGTGTGCTCACGAAATTCCCCTGCGGAGTGGTGGTGCGCCAGTTCTTGAAAGCGTATTTGCGCCTTCCTATCTCAATCGCGCGGATGCCGAAAGCGGGTCCGCACATAGTGTCAAATTGCTCAGAAGAGGATTTGTTTCAAATGAACCGAATGGACTTTACCCCCTATCGCCGCTCCACCGTCGGGTTCGATCGCCTGTTCGACCTGCTGGAGAACAATGCACGCAACGCCGGCGACAACTATCCCCCCTTCAACATCGAGCGTCGTGACGAGGATGCCTATCGCATCACAATCGCCGTTGCAGGCTTCCGCCCGGAAGACCTCGATATCACCGCCCAGCAGAACCTGCTGACCGTGCAGGGCCGCAAGCGCGAAGAGAACGCCGAAGGTGAGATGCTGCATGTCGGCATCGCCAACCGCGGGTTCGAACGCCGCTTCGAACTGGCCGATTACGTGCGCGTGTCGGACGCCGATCTGGCGGACGGACTGTTGGTGATCGACCTTGTGCGCGAAGTGCCCGAAGCGATGAAGCCGAAGAAGATTGCGATCGGCGGCAACTCGCTGAAGGTGGTCGAGAACAAGGAAAAGGGTGACGACAAGGCTGACGCGGCCTGATCTTTAGCTAAATTCCCCTAACGGAAACAGTTGGGGGCGAGGCCCGCTAAAGCCTCGCCCCCTCGACGCATTTAGCGCCGACTCGCCTTCGGAAATGGCTGTCCGGGTCGCAAGAGACAGCCGCCCCCAAGAGGCAAGACCGAACCGACATGCGCGGATAAACCCTGTTGTCCGCGCTGGGCCGGCCTGAAACTAAACCTGGGATCGTCGTGCAAGACCTGCGACCGAGCGCACAAGAGACCCATTCCCCTTATTCAAATCGTTACGCGCTAGAGGCGCTGCGATGCAAGGTTATTCTCAAGAGTGTCAGTATCCGGCACTGAACACGCCGGGAATCGTCTTGAGCATTATACCAGGCGTGACTGCGCTAGCGCTGCTGCGATAAAGCCGCTGAACAACGGGTGCGGGTCGAACGGGCGGCTCTTCAATTCCGGGTGGAACTGCACGCCCACGAACCACGGGTGGTCCGGACGCTCGACAATTTCTGGGAGGAGGCCGTCCGGCGACATGCCCGAAAAGATCAGGCCACCGGCCTCCAGACGCTCCATGTAAGCCGAGTTGACTTCGTAACGGTGGCGATGACGTTCCGATATCGAAGTGGCTCCACCATAGATGTTGGAGACGTGGCTGTTGCCTGCAAGCTTCGCTTCGTAAGCGCCGAGCCGCATCGTCCCGCCAAGATCGGTCTCCTCGGACCGCTTTTGCAGTCCTTCCTTGCTCATCCACTCGGTGATGATGCCGACCACCGGCTCCGGCGTTTCGCCGAATTCCGTGGAGGATGCAGCCGCAATCCCGGCCGTGTTGCGTGCGCCCTCGATACACGCCATCTGCATCCCGAGGCAGATGCCAAAGAAAGGCACCTTGCGTTCACGCGCAAACCGCACAGAGGCGATCTTGCCCTCGGAACCGCGTTCGCCAAAGCCGCCCGGCACGAGAATGCCGTGCATGGGCTCTAGCGCCGCCGCGATCTCGGCATCGCCTTGTTCGAAGATCTCCGCATCGATCCACTTGATGTTGACCTTGGTGCGATTGGCCATCCCGCCATGCACCAGGGCTTCGTTCAGCGACTTGTAGGCATCGGGCAGGCCGACGTATTTGCCGACGACCCCAATCGTGACTTCGCCTTCGGGATGCTCGTAGCGATCCACCACGTCGGCCCAGCGTGTCATGTCGGGCGGGTTGGATGTGCCGAGCATGCCGAAATGCCGCAACACTTCGCTATCCAGCCCAACGCCGTGATATTGCTGCGGCACGGCGTAGATGCTGGTGGCATCGAGAGCTGGAATGACCGATTCCATGCGCACGTTGCAGAAGTTGGCAATTTTCTGACGTTCGCTGTCGGGCAGCGGGTGCTCGCAGCGGCACAACAAAACGTCGGGCTTGATGCCCAGTGATGCGAGCTCGCGGACCGAGTGCTGCGTCGGCTTGGTCTTCAGCTCGCCGGCCGCCGCAATGTAGGGCACCAGCGTGACGTGTACCGAGAGGGTCTGGTCCGGTTCGAGCTCGTTACGCAACTGGCGGATGGCCTCCATGAACGGAAGGCTCTCGATATCGCCGACAGTGCCGCCGATTTCGCACAGGATGAAATCGTGGTCGCCCTGGTCGGCAAGCGCGAATTCCTTGATCGCGTCGGTAACGTGCGGGATCACCTGGACGGTCGCGCCCAAGTAGTCGCCGCGGCGTTCCTTGGCGATGATGTCGCGGTAGACGCGGCCCGAGGTGATGTTGTCATTCTGGTGCGCTGAGACACCGGTGAAACGCTCGTAATGACCGAGGTCCAGATCGGTCTCGGCCCCGTCGTCGGTGACGTAGACCTCCCCGTGCTGGTAGGGGCTCATCGTCCCCGGATCCACGTTAAGGTAGGGGTCGAACTTACGAATGCGGACCTTGTAGCCACGCGCCTGGAGGAGGGCAGCAAGCGATGCTGCCATGAGACCTTTGCCAAGCGAGGAGACCACGCCGCCGGTGATGAAAATGTACCGCGCCATGGGAGTTGGGCCTTAAGCTCACACGCGGATTCGGCGCAAGCGATTTGGTATCAAATTCGACCGGTTCGGGCGTTTATCCCCGTGGAAGAATTATTCCGCCAGATCGGCCAGCGGATCTTCCGCGGGCGCTTCAGGTTGCGGCGCGGCGGCTTCATCCGCAGCAGTTTCACCCGGCGCCGTCGTTGTACGGTCGAGCGTGTCCTCGAAATCGCGCTGGCCCGTCACGTCCACTGCCAGAGCCGCCAGCACGATGGAAAGGCTGACGAAAAGAATGGCCGACCATTTCGTGGCGCGGGACAGGAAATCGGCCGCACCGCGAGCGGACATGAGGCCGCCGGGGCTGCCGCCGCCGCCGATGCCGAGGCCGCCGCCTTCCGAACGCTGCATCAGCACTAGGATGACGAGAGTTGCGGCGATGACCGCCTGCAGAACGGTGAAAAAGATAAACATGACGAAAGGAACGCTATTCCTGTCTGAGACTGGGTTCGAGGATCACATAGGCCTATGCGCGCTCCGCCACAAGGGCAGGTGCGCGCAAGCCTCGCGAGATCAGGATTTGTCGTCCTGGTCCTCTGCCGCTGCTGCGATGATGATACCAAGGAAGCTTTCGGCTGTCAGGCTGGCCCCGCCGACGAGTGCCCCGCCCACTTCGTCCGCAGCAAGGAGTTCGGCAGCGTTGTCCGGCTTCACCGAACCGCCGTAAAGGATGCGGATCGCTTCGCCTTCCTCGCCAAAGGTCGCCACGAGCTTCTCACGGATGTGGCGATGCATGGTGCCGATATCGTCCACGGTCGGAGTGCGACCAGTGCCGATGGCCCAGACGGGCTCGTAAGCGACTGTAATTTTCTCGGCCACCCCCTCGCCTTCGGGAAGCGAACCGGAAAGCTGGTTTGCAACGACGGCTTCGGCCTTCCCGGAATCGCGCTCCGCCTCGGTCTCGCCGACGCACACGATCACATTCATCCCGGCGGCGATGGCGGCTTCGGCCTTTTCCTTCACCAGCGCATTGGTTTCCTTGTGATCGGCACGGCGTTCCGAATGGCCGACGATCGTGAAGCCTGCGCCAGCGTCCTTCGCCATGGCGGCGGAAATGTCACCGGTGTGCGCGCCGCCATCGGCAGCGTGCACATCCTGCGCGCCGATTCCGATGAGGTTGGCTTCCTTTCGTGTTGCGTGAATCAGCGTGAACGGTGGAGCAATGGCAACTTCCACCTTCAACAGACGCTCTGCCGCGCGGTCGATCGCGCGCGCTTCGGCCAGCATGGCCCGCGTGCCGTGCATTTTCCAGTTGCCGACGATGTAGGGTCGCGTGGTCATTTCTCGTGATATTTCCGTGATATTGCTGTCAGGAGAAGGATGCCCGCAGGCTCCGTCTCGTACATGTAGAGTTGTCCGCTAGTCCGCCGTCACCGGCTTGTCAAAGCTGGTTTTCCACTTTGTCGGAAAGGTGTGTCTTGCTGTTGCGAGAGAGTATCAGGCCGGATAAAGCGACCCGCGAAACGAAGCGCGCCCATTCCGGCCCGCTGCACGAGACAGAAAACGACGCATCGATGATCACCTTCTTCCGCAAGTTCTTCCAGTCCAAGATCGGCATCGGCGTCACCCTTGCCTTCCTGGCCCTGATCGCAGTCGCTTTCGCCAGCTCCGATGTGGCCAACACGGGCATGTTCGGCGGCGTGGCGGGCGGCGACCGGGTGGCCGTCGTTGGTGACGAGCGCATCTCCACGGCCGACCTGCAAACCAATGCCAACAATGCCTTGCAGCAGGCGCGGGCCGAGAATCCGGCGCTCACGATGGAAGCGTTCGTCCAGCAGGGCGGCCTTGACGAAGTGCTCGACACCATGGTCACGCGCCTGGCTCTGGTCGGCTTTGCCGAGAACCTGGGACTGCGGGTGAGTGACCGGGCCATCAACAGCGAACTGCGCGCCATCCCCACATTCAACGGCCTCGATGGCGAGTTCGACCCGGAAATCTTCCGCAACTTCCTGCGGCAGAACTCCCTTACTGAAGCACGCGTTCTCGAAGATCTCGGCATGGGCCTGTATAGCCGCCAGCTGCTCCTGCCGCTGAGCTATGGCGCAGAGCTTCCCGACAGCTTCGGTCGTCGTTATGCCCAGCTGGTGGCCGAAACGCGCAGCGGCAGCGGTGCTGCCATTCCGGCAAGTGCTTTCGCGCCCGAAGGTGATCCGACAGACGAGCAATTGCAGGAATATTATCAGGCGAACCGGGCCAACTACATCCGCCCGGAACGCCGCACGCTGCGTTACGTCACGTTCGGCATCGATGCCGTGGGCGACCTGCCCGCCATCACACAGGAGCAGATCGCCCGTCGCTACCAGCGCGATGCGGAGGCCTATGCCGCGACCGAACAGCGCAGCTTTACGCAGCTTGTCGTTCCAACGCAGGCCGCGGCGCAGGCCATTATCGACGAGGTCGAAGGCGGCGTTTCGCTGGAAGCATCGGCGCGTTCCAAGGGCCTCAGCACCGTATCCCTCACGGAACTGGACCAGGCTGCCCTCGCTTCCCAGACATCGCAGGCCGTTGCGCAGGCAGCCTTTGCTGCATCCGAAGGCGATCTGGTCGGTCCGGTCCGCGGCGAACTGGGCTGGTATGTCCTGCGTGTAAGCGACGTGAACCAGATCAGCGGCCAGACGCTTGCCCAGGCGAGCGATGCCATCCGCGAGACACTGACGGCGGAACGTCGCCGTCTTGCTCTGAACGAGCTTACCGAACGGCTCGAAGACGAACTGACCGACGGGCGCAGTCTTTCGGAAGCTGCGGAGGAGCTCGGCGTCGAAGTGCAGACGACGCAGCCGCTTACCGCCGAGGGCACCATCTACGGCACGCCGCAACCCGCTCCCGAAGAACTCCAGCGTGTGATCGGCTTCGCTTTCGAAATGAGCGAAGGAAGCCCGCAGCTCGCAGAGATCGTGCCGGGCGAGGAATTCATGGTCTTCGAGGTTGCGCAGGTCACTCCGCGCGCCGCAGCGCCGCTGTCCGAAATCAGGGACACCGTGATACAGGCATGGCGGCGCGATCAGGGCATGGCAGCCGCACGCGCAGCGGCCCGCCGTATTGAGCAGCGCGTGAACGAGGGCAGCACCCTCGCTGAGGCTGTGGCGGCTGAAGATGTCGCGCTCCCAGCGCCGGAGCCGCTGCGTCTCAATCGTCGCCAGCTGGCCGAGGAAGGCAATCTCTCGCGCGCCACGCTGCTGTTCTTCACGATGGCTGAAGGCACGGCGAAGATCGTGAACTTGCCCGAAGCGAGCACATGGTTCGTGCTGCAACTGGACGAGATCGAAACCGCGGAACTCGCCGAGGACGATCCCGTCGTCGCCAACACGCAGCAGCAGCTGGCAGAGGCGGCGGGCGAGGAATACCTGCAGCAGTTCCTTGCCGCAGCGGAAAGCTCAATCGAAATCGAACTGAACTCGGTTGGTATCGAGGCCGTGCGCGCGTCGCTCACCGGCTCGGGCCAGTAAGGTCAGGGCTCTTGTCCGCCACACTCGAGAACGCCGATGCCGCGCGGGACGCACTCGCTGCCGAACGCAACACGCTCGTCTGGCGCAGGGTCGTTGCCGATACCGAAACGCCGATAGGCGCGGCCCTTAAGCTGATCGAGCCGGGACGCGGTGATTTCCTGCTGGAGTCCGTCGAGGGCGGAGAAACCCGTGGGCGCTACAGCCTCCTCGGCCTCGATCCGGACCTGCTGTTTCGCGCCACCGGAGCGCGGGGAGAGGTCAATCGCGCATGGCGGCACGATCGCAACGCTTTCGAGCCTCTAGACGGCGATGCGATGGCCGAACTGCGCGCGCTGGCGAATGCCTGCCGGATCGACATGCCTGAAGGCCTGCCGCCTGCACTGGCGTGTCTTGTCGGCTACTTCGGCTACGAGACCATCGGTCTTGTCGAGACCCTGCCCCGCGCGCCGGACAGCGAACTCGCTTTGCCGGACATGCTGTTTGCCCGGCCCGCTCTCGTGCTGGTCTTCGACCGGCTGAGCGACAGCCTTTATGTGACCGCGCCGTTGTGGGCGCGCAGCGATAACCCTACGGACATGATCGAGCGGGCTGCGGAACGTATCGACGAAGCCTTGCGCAAGCTGGGTGAGCGCGTGCCCGAGACCGAGCGACTTTCCGATGCGCCCGAACTCTCGCTGGAAGCTGTGATGGACCCGGCGGATTACGAGCGCATCGTCCTTCGCGCCAAGGACTACATCACCGCAGGCGATATCTTCCAGGTCGTGCTGGCGCAGCGTTTCACCTGCCCGTTCCCCCTGCCCCCGCTCGACCTCTATCGTGCGCTGCGCCGCGTGAATCCCTCGCCTTTCCTGTATTTCCTCGACCTGCCCGGCTTCGCCGTCGTGGGGTCCAGCCCGGAAATCCTCGTGCGTGTTCGCGAAGGCGAGGTGACCATCCGCCCCATCGCCGGAACCCGCCCTCGCGGTGCCACTACCAGCGAGGACAAGGCGAACGAGATCAGCCTGCTGGCCGATCCCAAGGAATGCGCCGAGCACCTGATGCTGCTCGACCTTGGGCGCAACGACGTGGGACGCGTGGCGGGTGCCGACAGCGTCACCGTGACCGACAGCTTCACCATCGAACGCTACAGCCACGTCATGCACATTGTCAGCAATGTCGTGGGACGCCTCGCTGACAACAAGGACGCGCTCGATGCGCTGTTCGCAGGTTTTCCCGCCGGGACGGTAAGCGGCGCGCCAAAGATCCGCGCTTGTGAGATCATCGCCGAGCTGGAGCCGGAAACGCGCGGTCCCTATGCGGGCGGCGTAGGGTATTTCGCACCGGATGGGTCCGTCGACAGTTGCATCGTCCTGCGAACGGCGGTGGTGAAGGACGGCGTAATGCACGTGCAGGCGGGTGCGGGCATCGTGGCCGACAGCGATCCTGCCTACGAGGCCGCCGAATGCCGCCACAAGGCCGGTGCGCTGATCGCGGCCGCGCGTGAAGCCGTGGAGGTGGCGAGCGAACCCGGGTTCGGGCAATGAACCCTCGCGCGAAGCACGCCTTTGCAAGCTTCGCGCTAATCGTCCTGGCGGCCTGCTCGATCCGCACAGAGGGTGACGAGACCCTGCCCCGCGAGTCGATCTGCGAACCTCTCGTCTTCGAGGATTCTCCGTTCACGCATTGCACAGCGCAACCGGGTGAGCATACCATCGCCATGGACCTCTCACCCGACGACTCCGACGCGGCCTACCGTTCGCTGGAGGCGCTCCAAACCGGGCTTGGCAATGACGCCAGAACGGTCGCGATGGCCATGAACGGCGGGATGTTCAACGCCGAAGGCCAGCCCATCGGCTACTACGTGGAAGACGGGCTGCGCTTCACCGTTCTCAACCAGAACGACGGCCCCGGCAATTTCCACCTTCTGCCCAATGGCGTCTTCTTCGGAGAAACTGCCGAAGGCCCATGGCGCGTCTGGGATACCGAGCGATTTGCCCGGCAAGTCGACAATCGCCCCCAATTCGCCACGCAGTCTGGCCCGATGTTGGTCATCAGCGGAGACCTCCATCCCGCATTCGATGTCGACGGTGCCAGCAAGAAAGTTCGCAACGCGGTAGGCGTCGATGCGGCAGGGCGTGCGCATTTCGTCATGAGCGAAGCACCGGTCAGTTTCGGGAAGCTGGCGCGCTTCTATCGCGACATGCTGCGCGTGAACAACGCGCTGTTTCTTGATGGCAGCGTGTCGCAGATGTGGGACCCGGCGAAGAACCGTATGGACGCTGGGCCGCCCATCGGCCCAATCATCATCGTGCGTGACAAGGAAATTACCGAATGACGAATTACCGCGGCCTTTATCCCATCACCGAACCCTTCGACAGCGGAATGCTGGACGTGGGCGAAGGTCATTCGCTGTACTGGGAGCGCGTGGGTACGAAAGGCGCAAAGCCCGCCGTCATGCTGCACGGGGGCCCGGGCGGTGGTATTTCACCCGATCATCGCGGCCAGTGGGACCCCGAACTCTACGACGTGATCCTGTTCGACCAGCGCGGCTGCGGCAAATCACTGCCTTTCGCGGAAATCGAGAACAACGACACCTGGCGCATCGTCGCCGACATGGAACGGCTGCGCGAAATGTGCGGGTTCGAGACCTGGCAGGTCTTTGGCGGCAGTTGGGGCGCGACCCTCGCTCTCGCCTATGCGCAGGCCCATCCCGAGCGGGTCAGCGAACTGGTGCTGCGCGGTGTGTTCCTTGCGCGACAAAAGGAAAAGGACTGGCTCTATCAGTACGGCGCCAGCGAGATCATGGCGGAAGCCTGGGACGATTTTATCGACATCATTCCCGAGGACGAGCGACGCGATATCGTCGCCGCTTTCCACCAACGCCTTACCAGCGATGACGAGGCGGTACGCCTTGAAGCGGCACGTGCCTGGGCGCTGTGGGAGGGCAATGTTGCTACCCTGCTGCCCAAGCCTGAACTGCTGGAGCACTATGCCGATGCCGCGACGGCTCTCCCGATGGCGCGGATTGCCGCGCGCTTCTTTCTCGAGGATTTCTACCTTGAGGACGGACAACTCCTCAATAATGCGGACAGGCTGAAGGGTATTCCCGGTATCATAGTGCAGGGCCGCCATGATATATGCACCCCGCCCACCTCGGCCTACGCTCTCAGCAAGATATGGCCCGAAGGCGAACTGCGCATCGTCCACGATGCGGGGCACAGTGCCTCGGAACCCGGCATCATCGACGGTCTGGTGCGCGCAACAGACCAGTTCGCTGGCAAATCCGCTTGATCGCGAAGCCGTGACAGGCAAAAGGCAACCCGCATGAGCCAGAAGCCCGATATTCTCGTTGTCGATAACTACGACAGCTTCACCTTCAACCTCGTCCATTACCTGATGGAACTGGGGGCGAAAGTGGACGTGGTGCGCAATGATGCGCTCACCGCCCGCGAGGCGCTGGCGACAGGCGCGAAAGGCATTCTGTTGTCACCCGGCCCCTGCACGCCGAACGAGGCGGGGATCAGTCTGGACCTCGTCGCCGCCTGCGCCGATGCGCAGCGTCCGCTGCTGGGCGTTTGCCTCGGGCACCAGTCCATCGGACAGCACTTCGGCGGCACTGTCGCGCGAGGGGGGCTGATGCACGGCAAGACCTCTCCGGTCGATCACGATTCCACGGGCGTATTCAATGGGTTACCCTCCCCCTTTACCGCCACCCGCTACCACTCGTTGATCGTTGAGGATATTCCAGCCTCGCTTGTCGTGAACGCCACCAGCGAGACGCCGGGCCTCGATGGCACTGCTGTGATGGGCTTCCGCCACGCGGAGCTTCCCATCCATGGCGTGCAGTTCCACCCGGAAAGCATCGCCACGGAATACGGCCACGAATTGCTCGCCAACTTCTGCCGCATCTGCGAGATCGAAGTGAGCCTACCTGCAAGGCTGGTAGCATGAGCGTCCTCCCACCTGCCGATCACCCGCTGAGCGAAGCCGAGGCCGAGCAGGCTTTCGGAGACATGCTGGACGGCAAGCCCTCCGAAGAGGAAGTTGCCAGCTTCCTCTCCACCATGTCGGACCGCGGCGAACACGCCGAGGAAATTACCGGCGCGGCGCGTGCGATGCGTGAGCGCCTGATCCCCATCGAAGCGCCGGAAAACGCCATCGACGTGTGCGGCACCGGCGGTGACGGCCACCATACGCTGAATGTGTCGACGGCGGTCTCGCTGGTGGTTGCTGCCTGCGGAGTCCCGGTTGCCAAGCACGGTAATCGCGCGGCGAGCAGCAAGGCGGGCGCGGCGGATACATTGGAAGCGCTGGGTCTCGACATGGACGCCGCCGGTCGCACGGCAGAGTATACCTTGCGCGAGATCGGCATCTGCTTCCTGTTCGCCAAGAACCATCACCCGGCCATGGCGCGCATCCAGCCCATTCGCCAGAAACTGGCAAAGCGCACGATCTTCAACCTGATGGGACCGCTGTCCAATCCCGCTCGGGTCCGCCGCCAGCTTATCGGGATCGCGCGCCCCGCCTACGTGCCGATCTACGCCAATGCCATGGCGCGGCTCGGCACCGAACGCACCTTCATCGTTTCGGGTGACGAGGGGCTGGACGAACTCAGCCTCGACGAAGGGAACGAAGTTGCCGACGTGCAGGGCCGCGAAGTGCAGATGACGCGCGTTCGTGCCGAGAACGCAGGGCTTCGCCACGCCCCGGTCGAAGCCATCCGTGGCGGCGATGCGGTGCATAACGCCAAGGCTCTCCAAGCCTTGTTGCAGGGCGCGCCCGGGCCATATCGCGATGCCGTACTGTTCAACGCGGCAGGCTCGCTGATCGTGGCTGGCGAGGTCGAAAGCTGGGAGGCAGGCGTGGAAGAAGCAGCAGAAGCGCTGGACAAGGGTCTAGCCAAGACGCTGCTCGAATGCTGGATTGCGGCTGCGAAATGAACAAGCTGGAAGAAATTTGCGCCACGAAGCGCGAGGAAGTGCGCGTTCGCAAGGCTGCGAAGACCGAGGCCGATCTCCGTCGTCTTGCCGCAGAAGCCAGCGCCCCGCGCGGCTTTCGCAAGGCTCTGGAGGCGAAGTCCGCCGACGGCTTCGGGCTGATTGCCGAGATCAAAAAGGCTTCCCCTTCCAAAGGTCTCATTCGCGAGGATTTTCGCCCGCATCAGCATGCGATGGATTACGCTGCGGGCGGTGCCGCTTGTCTCTCCGTCCTGACAGATGCGCCTTATTTTCAGGGCCACGAAGACTACCTGCTGGAAGCGCGTGCCTCGTGCGAGCTCCCGGTGCTGCGCAAGGACTTCATGGTCGATCCCTGGCAGGTGGCCGAAAGCCGCGCGTTGGGCGCCGACGCCATTCTCATCATCGTAGCTGCACTCGAAAATAACCTGATGGCCGAGATCGAGGCCGCGGCACTGGATCATGGCATGGATGTGCTGGTTGAGGTGCATGACGAGTCCGAAATTGAACGCGCGACCCAGCACCTGACGTCACGACTGATAGGGGTCAACAACCGGGACCTGAAGACCTTCACCACCGATCTTGGAACCACCGAGCGCCTTGCTACGCTGGCTCCGGAAGGCACTCTTCTCGTAGGCGAGAGCGGCATCAACAACCACGCCGATTGCCAGCGCCTCGCGCGCTCTCGTGTGCGGTGTTTTCTGGTGGGCGAAAGCCTGATGCGCCAGCCCGACATCGAGGCGGCAACGCATAAACTGTTGAACGGATAGACTTGCCAGCGTCGCAATTGGCTTACATTCTCACGACCTTGGCCATACAAGGAAAGTGACGTGGGAATTTTCGGATCCATCAAGGACGCGATTTTCGGCAAGGAAGCACAGGCGCAGGAAGCGCCGAAAACCACTTCGAACCCCGGCGCAGGCGGCTTCGGGCGCGCCGAGGCCAAGGGCTCTCCCATTAGCGAAGTCGATGTGGAGGCTCGGCTCGACTCGATGGACGGCGCCGACAAGCTCAACTGGCGCTCGTCCATCGTCGACCTGATGAAACTCGTCGGTCTCGATCCCAGCTTCGAGAACCGCAAGGAGCTGGCGCACGAACTTGGCGACAACGACTACTCCGGCAAGGCGGAGGAAAACATCGCCCTGCACCGGCACGTCATGGACAAGCTGGCCGAGAACGGTGGCAAGGTTCCGCAAAGTTTGCGCAGCTAGTCGTTGCTCCCTTCCGGCGATCTGGGATAGGTCGCTGGCATGAGCAATCTTACCCATCTTGATGACAAGGGTGCCGCGCGCATGGTGGATGTGGGCGGCAAGGCAGAAACAGTGCGCAGTGCCACGGCCGAGGGCCGGATCCGCATGTCTTCAGCCACGCTGAAAGCCGTGCGCGAGGGCAGTGGCCCGAAGGGCGACGTGCTGTCCGCCGCGCGCATCGCCGGCATCATGGCGGCAAAGAAGACAGGTGATCTCATCCCCCTTTGCCACCCGCTCGCGCTCGATACCGTCACGGTCGACTTCGCCTTTTCGGACGACGCGGTTGAAGTGACGGCCCGCGCGGCCCTGACCGGCAAGACCGGCGTGGAAATGGAAGCTCTCACTGCCGCCTCCATCGCTTTGCTGACGCTGTACGACATGGCGAAGGCGCTGGAGAAAGGCATGATCATCGAAAGCGTCCGCCTGCTGGAAAAGACCGGCGGCAAGAGCGGCGACTGGCGCGCCGGGTGAGCGTGCCCATGCCGATACCGGTAGAAGATGCGCAGCAGCGCCTCTGCGCGCTTGTCTCCCCTCTGCCTGCGGAGAAAGTCGCCGCTGCCGACGCGGTAGGCCGATGCCTGGCTGCAGACGTCGAGGCCCGGCGAACGCAGCCGAGCGCGGACCTTTCTGCCATGGATGGATACGCAATCGGTGCGGGGGACCATGCCGGTCCGTGGCATATCGTGGGTGAAAGCGCGGCGGGCCACCCGTTCGACGACATGCTGAAGGCAGGCGAAGCGGTCCGCATTTCCACCGGGGCTATCATGCCACGGGGCGCCGACGCGGTCCTGCTTCAGGAGAATGCGACGCGAGAGGGCGATAGCCTATCGCTCAACGGCGAAGGCGATCCAACTCCCCGCCACATTCGCCGGGCCGGGTTCGATTTCAAGGTGGGTGACCTTCTGCTGCGGAGCGGCACGCGCCTCGGGCCGGTGCAACTCGCGCTCGCCCTGTCTGGCGGGCATGGCCATCTGCCTGTTCACCAGTTGCCGTCGATCGCCGTTCTCGACAGCGGCGACGAATTGAGCGCCGATCCGGAACGATGCGAACCGCATCAGATCCCGGCCAGCAACGGCCCGGCAATCGAAGCACTCGCTCGCCCGTTCGTGTCGGATTGTCTTCGTATCGGTCCCGTCAAGGATACGATGGATGCGATGCTAGAAGGCCTTGAACGCGCGGCATCTGCCGATGTGATTGTTACCAGCGGCGGTGCCTCTGTCGGGGATCACGACCTCGTGAAGCCTGCGCTGGAAAAGTGGGGTGCGACAATCGATTTCTGGCGCGTGGCGATGAAACCGGGAAAGCCCCTGATGGTGGCGCGGCGCGGCGATCAGGTGATTCTCGGCCTCCCCGGCAACCCCGTATCCAGCTTCGTCACCGCCTACCTCTTTCTCCTGCCGGTGCTTCGCAAGATGGGGGGTGCCGAAGAAGTCTTGCCGCATCCCGTTGCCATGCCTTGCAAGACCCCCCTTCCCGCAGGGGGCAAGCGCACGGAATTCCTCCGCGGCCGGATGGTCGGCGGAACCGTCACACTAATCGAGGAGCAGGATAGCAGCGCCCTTCGCGCGCTCGCCGAAGCAGATGTGCTTATCCGGCGGAATATCGACGCCGCACCGACGAGTTCCGCCGAAACCGTGGAAACCTATCGCATCCGAAATGGCGGTATCGCTTGACTTGAGCGAATCTGTTTCTTAATTGTTCCTTATTCGTTCCCGATGTGGAACATTGATGAGGGGCTTGCCCATGTTGACTGCCAAGCAACACGAATTGCTGCTGTTCATTCACCGTCGCCTGGAAGAACGCGGTATCTCTCCCAGTTTCGAGGAGATGAAGGAAGCGCTCGACCTGAAGAGCAAGTCAGGCGTCCACCGCCTGATCTCTGCGCTGGAGGAGCGGGGCTTCATTCGGCGCCTGCCGAACCGTGCTCGCGCTCTTGAAGTGGTGAAGATGCCGGAGAATCTCGGCGGAAGGGCAACTGATCCCGTCGCCAAGGCAACCACCGCGCCCGCCAGCCAGCCCGCGCCGGCGAATGACGTTATCGAAATTCCGCTGCACGGCCGCATTGCTGCCGGTGTCCCGATCGAGGCATTGGAAGATCACCAGACATTGCCCGTGCCCGCCGCCCTGCTCGGCTCGGGTGAGCATTACGCGCTGGAGGTCTCGGGCGATTCGATGGTGGAAGCCGGTATCTTCGATGGCGACTTCGCCCTTGTGAAGAAGGCGGATACGGCACGCGACGGCGATATCGTTGTTGCCCTCGTCAACGATGAGGAAGCGACTCTGAAGTACCTCTATCACGATGGCGGCAAGATCCGCCTCGACCCCGCAAATGCGTCCTACGATCCACAGGTCTACGAAGATCGTCAGGTCAAGGTGCAAGGCAAGCTTGCGGGGCTGCTGCGCCGCTACCACTAGGGCTCAATCGCAAAGCATGTTTCGAGGAGGCGGCGTCCGGCATGGGTGCCGCCTCTTTCGTTTCTCAATCCGGCTCCCGGCCCCGCCACCAGCCGTGGCCGCCCTGCACATCGGCAACGCTCCGGATTTCCGGCTCCTCGCCCAGGACGATGGCTAGCCCGCCGGTTTGGGAAAGCATTCGTGCATCGGCCCGCAGCCACCTTGGCGAGCAACTGCGAGGTAACCAGCGATCCGACACGACGATATCCGCGCGTTCGCATGCCGCCGCGAGAGCCCGTTCTCCCACGATGTTGCGACTGCGGCTCATGAGGATGCTCCAAGACCTGCCGCCCCGCTCCAGCGTCACCACGCAGAAATCCGCGGTGCAATCTGCGCCGGGCCATTCGGCCATGGGAACAGTCTCGCCCTCGACCCCGGCAAGTTCCAGCAGGTTGTCGCGCGTGTAGTCGCTACGTGTGTCTCTCAGGACGAGAAGCCGCTCGCCCTCGCCGGTAACGCCCACATGACGCCCGTCGCTCGATATGAGGACATCAGGGATCGGAGTCAGGACCAGCATGAGCGTGGCCAGTGCCGCCGGCAGAAAACCCCACAAACGAGCCTTCCCGCGCCATAACGCCAGCCAGAGGCCGCCGGCGACGAATAGGGCGAACGTCAAACCGGTAATCTGTGGGATCAGCTTCACCGCTCCGGGTTGGCTACTGGTGAAATGGGCTATGCCGACCAGCAGGTCGAGCGAGACACCGACGAGCCACCAGAAGGGCGCGCCAAGGCCAACGAGGTCCATCACCAGCGAAACAGCGATAAGCGGCATGGAGATGAACGTGACGAGCGGGATGGCAATGACGTTCGCCAATGCTCCGTAAACACCGGCGCGATGGAAATGGAACAACACGATCGGCATCAGAGCGATCTCGATGACCATGCCCGTTACCAGCAGCATCAGCGTTCGCCGTCCGAGCCAGGCAGCGCGGCTTTCCTCTCGCGGCGCCAGAAATCGTTTCACAGGTTCTGCGTTGTGCAAGGCAACAATCGCAATCACGGCGGCAAAACTCATCTGGAAACTGGGCCCCACCAGGCTTTCGGGCCACATCAGCAAGACCGCGACCGCCGCGACAGCCACCATACGCAGCGACAGCGGTTCCCGGCCCAACGCCAGCGCTCCCAGCACCAGCAGCGCGGCAATGCAGCTTCTCACGGTGGGCACCTGGGCGCCCGTCAGCAGGGTATACCCGATGCCGGCAAGGGCAGCGATTGCCGCGGCTGTCACAGGCAGGCGGACCCGAAGTACGAGCCAAGGCCACAGGGCAAGCAGGCGTATCGCCAGCAGGTATGTGCCCGCGATCACGGCGCTCACATGCAAGCCGCTGATCGAAAGCAGGTGGGTGAGCCCTGCATCGCGCATGGCGTCTTCGTCCGCTTCGCTGATGGCACCGCGATCCCCGCTGGCGAAGGCGGCCGCGATGGTGCCTGCCGATCCGCCCAGATTCTCCCGCACATGGCCCGATAACCGGCGTTGCAAGCTCGCAATGAAGCCCCCATCCCTCGCGGAATTCTCGACGACACGCACTTCTCCTTGCACGCTGCCGGTCGCCGCATAACCCTCGAACCAGGCGGTGCGCGCGAAGTCGTAACCTCCGGGCAGCATTGGCGGAGCAGGCGGCATCAGGCGCGCTTGCACTTCCACCAGCGCACCCTCACCCATGGCCGGGGTCGCGTCGTCCAGAGGGACATTGACGCGGATCTTGACCGCCTCGCCGCTGTCAGGATGGCGAGTTGCCATCACCAGCCTCACCCTGTCCTGCGCCGGCTGCTCGATACGCTCCAGAACGCGGCCCTGAAATGTGTCGTACAGCGGTCTCTCGAACGCCTCCGCCCCGACCAGTTCACTGCGCGCCCACGCGAGCCCCGTCCCGAATGACACCAGCAGCCCGCAGGCCACCACTGCACCGACGAGGTGAACCCGGTCCTCCCGGCCCTTCCACAGTGCAACGGCACCCAACGCCGCCAGCACGCCGCCAGCTATTACCATGATCCATGTCGCCTGCGAACCGAGCGCGAACCATGCGCCAATGCCGGCGGCAAAGGCAACTGCCAGCCACGGCCCACGATCAAAGCCCGAATGGCCGAGGAAACGCTCCGCCCCATCGGCTATGCTGGACAAATCCCGCGGCATTCGCCAATGCGACTGCTGCGTTGCAACATCGCCCGGTTCGTCGCCCAGCGGGACAAGAGGGGGATGTTTGCTGGCCATGGAAATACAGGACAGGAAACAAGCAGTTATGGCAAGTTCGATTGGCAACGGTTCAGAGCAGCGTCCGGTAGTGACGCGCTTCGCGCCCAGTCCAACCGGCTTCCTGCATATCGGCAATGCCCGCACCGGGCTGTTTTCCTGGCTCTACGCCCGCCACCACGGCGGTACGGCCCTGCTGCGGATCGAGGACACCGACAAGAAGCGCTCCACCCAGGAAGCGATCGACGTCATCCTCGACGGGCTCGACTGGCTCGGCCTCGAATTCGATGGCGAGACGGTCTACCAGAGCCAGCGCGCCGAGCGGCATGCCGAAGTTGCGCGCAAGCTGCTTGAAGCCGGCCATGCCTACAAGTGCTTCGCCTCGCCGGAAGAACTCGCCGAAATGCGTGAGCAACAGAAAGCTGCCAAGCAGCCGCTGCGTTATGACGGGCGTTGGCGCGATCGCGATCCTTCCGAAGCGCCTGAAGGTGCGCCTTACACCATTCGCATCAAGACACCGGAAGGCGGCGAGACGGTGATCGAGGACGCGGTTCAGGGCCGTGTGAAGGTCGACAACCGCGAGATCGATGATTTCATCCTGCTGCGCGCCGATGGCACGCCCACCTACATGCTCGCCGTGGTGGTGGACGACATGGACATGGGCTGCACCCACATCATTCGCGGCGACGATCACCTCAACAACGCGTTCCGCCAGATCCAGGTAATCCGCGCGATGCAGGGTATCGAGGATGGCTGGGAAGAGCCGACCTACGCCCATGTGCCGCTGATCCACGGCAACGACGGGGCCAAGCTTTCCAAGCGCCATGGGGCGCTGGGCGTACGTGACTATCGCGAGATGGGCATCCTGCCCGAAACGCTGTTCAATTACCTGTTGCGTCTTGGCTGGGGCCATGGCGATCAGGAAGAATTCAGCCGCGACGAAGCGATTGCGCTGTTCGATATCGATGCCGTCGGCAAGGGGCCCAGCCGCTTCGACATGAAGAAGCTGTCGAGCATGAACGGCAATTACATCCGCAAGGCCGACGACGCTCGGCTCGCCAGCCTGATTGCACCGCTGATCGGCCCCGAGGCGGACGAAGCGCTGCTGACCAGGGCGATGCCCGAGCTCAAGACCCGCGCCCGCGATCTGAACGAACTTGCCGATGGTGCCGCTTTCCTGTTCAAACAGCGACCGCTGGAACTTACCGAGAAGGCCGCGGGTTTGCTGGATGACGACGCGCGCTCCCGCCTCGCCGTCATTGCCGATCGGTTGCGCGGCGAAACGGACTGGACAATCGAGGCGCTGGAGGCCAATTTGAAAGCCTACGCGGAAGAGCTGGAGCTGGGCCTCGGCAAACTTGCGCAGCCGCTTCGCGCGGCACTCACGGGGCAAACCACCTCGCCAGGAATTTTCGACGTGCTGGTGCTTCTCGGAAGGGAAGAAAGCCTTGCACGGATCGACGATCAAACCGGCGCTTGAGACATTCTCTCAATTGCCGATAGCAAACACATGAAGGAGAACAGCTTTGGCTGACAAGCAAGCGGATCTGACAGTAGGAGGCGAGAGCTTCGATTTCCCCACGCTGGAGGGCAGCTGCGGGCCGGATGTCATCGATATCCGCAAGCTTTACGGCAAGACCGGCAGGTTCACTTTCGACCCCGGTTACAAGTCTACCGCCTCGTGCGAGAGCGCGCTGACCTTTATCGATGGCGATGAAGGCGTGCTGCTGCACCGCGGTTATCCCATCGGCCAGCTCGCCGAACAGTCCAGCTTCATGGAAGTAGCCTACCTGCTGCTGAACGGCGAATTACCGAGCTCCGAAGGCCTGGACGATTTCACCAACACCATCACCTATCACACGATGCTGCACGACCAGATGCGGCAGTTCTATCAGGGCTTCCGCCGCGATGCACATCCCATGGCCATCATGTGCGGCGTGGTGGGCGCGCTCTCCGCGTTTTACCACGACAGCACCGATATCTCGGACCCCGAGCACCGTAAGATTTCCAGCCACCGGCTGATCGCCAAGATGCCGACCATCGCTGCCAACGCGTACAAGTACGCCGTTGGCCAGCCTTTCATGCAGCCGATGAACAGCCTCAGCTACACCGGCAACTTCCTGCGCATGACCTTCGGTGTGCCGGCAGAGGAATACGAGATCGTCCCGGCCGTTGAGAAGGCGCTGGATCGCATCTTCATCCTTCACGCCGACCACGAGCAGAACGCCTCGACCTCCACCGTGCGCCTCGCCGGTTCGTCGGGTGCCAACCCGTTCGCCTGTATTTCCGCGGGTATCGCCTGCCTCTGGGGCCCTGCCCACGGCGGCGCGAACGAGGCGGCGCTCAACATGCTTCGCGAGATCGGCACTCCGGATCGCATTCCGCATTACATCGAGCGCGCCAAGGACAAGAACGACCCGTTCCGCCTGATGGGCTTCGGCCACCGCGTGTACAAGAACTACGATCCGCGCGCGACCGTAATGCAGAAGACCGTGCGCGAAGTGTTCGATGCGCTGAACGTGAAGGATCCGGTCTTCGAAACCGCCCTGCAGCTTGAGGAAATGGCGCTGAACGATGATTATTTCATCGAGAAGAAGCTGTTTCCGAACGTGGATTTCTATTCCGGCGTGATCCTCTCGGCCATCGGTTTCCCGACGACGATGTTCACCGCCCTGTTCGCTCTCGCCCGCACGGTGGGCTGGGTCGCGCAGTGGAACGAGATGATCTCCGATCCCGGCCAGGTCATCGGTCGCCCGCGCCAGCTCTACACCGGCCCGACGCAGCGCGACTACGTGCCGCTCAGCCAGCGCTGATAGAAGCGATAATCAAGCAACGAAGCGCCCGGTCGAAAGGCCGGGCGCTTTCTTTTGCACGATGGCTAGCGCGGTTCCCTGCGCCGCTCCTTGAAGCTGGGCAGCTCCAGCGTGAAGCGCGCACCCTGCCCCTTGGCGCTCTCTACGGTCAGCGAGCCATTCATCGCCTCGGCCAGTCGGCGCGAGATGTAGAGGCCGAGCCCCGAGCCGCCGTCGCCGCTGCGACCGAGGCGCTCGAACTTGGCAAAAGCTTTCTTCTGTTCGTCCTCGTCCAGTCCCTCGCCCTGGTCGGCGACGGTAATGCGGGCACGCTCACCCACCTGCTCGGTTCGTATCCAGACTTCCCCGCCTTCCGGCGAATGCCGGATGGCGTTGCCGACGAGGTTCAACAAGACCTGTAATACCCGGCGGAACTCGCCCACGGCAGGAACGCTGTCGGCCGACTTGGGTGCATCCAGCGTGATGCCGCGCTCGCCTGCCCGCACACCGAGGATGCCAACTGCGCGCTGCGCCACGTCGGCGAGATCGATGGTGTCGGGCGCGGTTTCGAATTGTTCGTCCTCCACCAGTTCCAGCGTGGTCAGATCGTCGATCAGTGCCAGTAGGTGTTCGCCCGCCGAGGCAATGTCGGCGGCATAATTGCTGTATTCTTCCGCCAGGGGACCGGCCAGCTGCGTGCGGATGGTTTCGGCATTGGCGATGATGCGGCTGACCGGCTGGCGCAGGACAGGGGCGATATCGCGCCCGATCCCGCTCGTTCGATCAGTGCTGCGCTCGGACTTCGGCGGCTTTTCCGCTTCAACCTTCTGCGGCACCAGATAAAGCTCGAAGCCCGCGCTTCCCGCCTGTGGTTTTCCCAGCGGAACGAGATGCACGTTCCATCGGCGGTCGGAGCCGGGAATGTCGACAGAGGCCCCGTCGAGCAAGCGCCAGTGAAGGGGCTGGTGATGGGCAGTCCGCCCCGGCGCGACGAAATTCGTCCATGCTTCGCCGATGCCGGAGCGCATCTGGTTCACCAAGTCGGCAAGATCATCGGCCGCGCCCTCTACGCTCAGAAGTTCCTGCGACGGACCTAGCTGGGCGCTCAATCCCGCGATCTGGCGTATAAGGGCGTGCTTTTCGCGCGATGCGTCCGCTTGCGCGATGGGTCGAAGGGGTTCCGCCTGCCAATCGGCAATGGCGATCCTCGCGCCGTCGCCATCCGGCTTCACTTCGACCCAGGCCGTCACCTGCTCGCTCTCGTCCTGCGCACGGATTACCCGCGCAAGGCTAAGGCCGTAGACGCGCGCCTTCCTTACCAGTTCGATGAGCGCGGGCGTGATGAGAGCGCCCGGCAGTTCCCCGCCAGCGCGCATGTGGAAGCCCGCCAGCGGCTCATCGGCTTCGATCAGGCGGTCCTGCCCGTCGGTGCGCGCATGCGCGATGATGGGTGATGCGGCGGCCATGGGCTCAATGCGCCGTTCCGGACGCTGCCGCGCTCAACAGGTCTGCCGCCCGATCGGCACGCAGCGTATCGAAACCCTCGGGAAGCGAAATGTCCGGGTGCAGGTAGAGAAACTGCTCCTCCACCGCACTCTGACCAAGGCCGGCGGCCCGCAGCGAAATGGCAAGCCTCGCGCAATGGTTCTCGCCGAGGGAGAGGACGACAACGTCGCGCTCCTGCTCGCAGGCCATCGCCAGCGCTGTCGAGAAGAGTGAAAGCCCGGCGTGGTCTATCGACAGTGCACGACTGGCTTTCGACCCCATGGCCAACACCAGTCTTGTCATCCTGCCGATGCGTCGCTCGGCTTCGTCGAAATTTTCGCGGAGCCGGTCACAAACCGTCTTTGCCTGACCGTCAAGTTCACCTTGCGATCTCTTCAGCGCCTTGGTGGCTGCGTGGAACAACTCCGCTGGCAACTCTTCAAGGGGAAGTTCCATTCGCCGGACTTTCCGCATGAAGCGGGCCTGTGCCGCGACCACACCCATCGCAGCGGCCGCAAGAGCCTCGTCACTCGATGCTGCCAGTTCCTGCATAAGCGGCGACAGCACCGGGTCGATACCGCTGCGCGCGTTCAGCCGATCGGCCAGTTGCGCTTCGATCGCAAGTGCATGCGCGTGTCCAAGGAACGCCGCGTCTTCCAGCAAAGTGCCTGCCAGCGCATCCTCGCGATCCGTCACAAAGGCGTTGCGGTCTTCGGCCTCGATTTCCGCGGCAAGTTCGAACAGCATTTGCCGGGCGAGGTGCAGCATTATCCCGCGGATGCGGGCGATAACCTCGTCGCTGAATAGCGCATGGTCGTCGTTGGCAAGCAGGTGGCGCAGGATCGGGCGCGCCGTGGACAGGATCACATCGCCCTGCGCCAGTTCGCCCCGCAGCATGTCCTCGACGGATTGTGCGTAAGGGCCTGCGGATGAAGAGTCGTTCATACGTTCGGCCATAGTGCAGCTTGGTTAAACCCGCGTTAGCTTCGTGGCGGAATGATGTTGGCGAAAAGCACCAGCAATCCTGCGAGCATGATGGCAAGTTCAGGCGACGCAAGTGAGGCAACGATGGCCAGAAAGCCGCCAATCACCATCCTGTCGCGCAGCGGCTCGAGCCATGCCGGCAGCCCGCGCCTGTCCAGCAGCAGCAACGCCGAGCCAAGAACGAGTGGCGGGAAAACGCTTCGATGCGCGAGGCTGTCGATGGCAAGAATACCCAGCGCAAGAAGAGCCGCATCAACGGCATAGCCTAGCCAGGGCCAGTGTCGCAATTTCCCGAAAGGTGCGACCGCAAGGGCTCCTAGTGCGAGAAAGAATTCGACCACCGGCACACTCAGAGCAATCAGCGCAAAACCGAGGACGGGCCGCTCGTAAAGCCCTGATGCAATGCCGCCCCCTAGCATCAGTCCGGCCAGCACAAGCAATCCGGACCGGATGTATGGCAAATCCAGAAGGCGCCTTGTCGGTCCGGTGGCCAGAAACCGGGCGATCCAGCGAGATAACCTTGCGGGCGAAGTCTCTCGCAAATGCCTGCGTTGCCACGCGAGAGTTTGCGCTGCTGCCGCTTCCGGCGTAGAAACCAGCGTCCACCCGCCGTTGTCCAGCGCGTCATCCGCAAGGCGCGCCTCTGGCAAGCGGTGCTGCAGGGCAATCCGCAGCAGGGCGCCATGCGGAGCGATATCCTCCGGCAAATCAGCCAGCTTCCCCAGCAGGTGCCCCGGAACCGTCATCGACCCTGCCCATGCACGATCGAGGTCCACGCGCTCGAACCCGGCGCTGGCCCCCGGGCCTGCCGAAACGACGAGGATCCGGTCTCCTTCGGCGCGCAGCAATTCCAGCGCGACGCGGGATTCGGGTAACAAACCCGGCTGCAGGACCATCAGGCTGTCATCGTCGCGAATGATGCCGGGCAGCGCATGGGCGCTCGATATGACATGGTATTTCAGGCCCATACGCTCGGCAGCGTGGCGCAGTTCAATGCCTTCGGGCGATGCCCCGTTGCCGAACGCTGTGACGCTCTTGCAGCCTGCCTCGCGCGCGAACAGCAATTGCCGGTGCGCGATGGTCTTGCCGGCGACTTTGGGCGAAGGCCCCTCACCCGGCTGCGGTATCGCGATCAGCGCGGCGCGCATGGGGTGTCGTTCGTGGTCGGCATGGGGCCTAGCTAGGGCGCATGCGCCCCACTGCCAAGATGGCGAAGCGAGCCTGCGGACAAAATGACCGCCGTGTGCGCTACGCGGTGGGTTTTAACCATTTCCCCTGCTCCCAAGGCGTTTACGGTGTGTTAAGGACACGAAATGAGCCGCAGACAGAACCTTGTGACGGGGCAGGACGATACTGCCCGGGATACCTTTGACGAAACCCCGGTAGACCGGGAGGAAGCCTACGAAACCTCTCAAGAACAGGCTTTCGAGGAAGAACATTGGGAAGATGAGCCGGCCAGACCGAAGGCGACCTGGCTCGCACCGGCGCTCACCATAGGGGCGGCGGTAGTCTGGACGGCGTTCTTCGGGTGGGTGCATCACCGGGAAATTCTGGCAGGCGCTACGCCGGAGCGCTGGATTGAATGGATCGTGCAATGGTCGGTGCCACTGGTCCTGCTCGCGGGTCTCTATCTCATCGGCATGCGGAACAGTCGCCGAGAGGCGAATCGCTTCACTGATGCGGCACGCGCGCTGGCGGACGAGTCGGCCCGCCTGGAAAGCCGTCTGCTGGTGGTTAACCGCGAACTCGCCCTCGCCCGCGATTTCATCGAAGCGCAATCACGCGATCTCGAAAGCCTCGGTCGTATCGCGGCGGAGCGTCTTTCGACCAACGCTGATCGTCTTCAGGACCTTATTCGCGACAATTCAGCCCAAGTGGAGAACATCGGCAACGTCAGCGATTCGGCCGTTTCCAACATGGAGCGGCTCCGCGACCAGTTGCCGGTCCTCACCAATTCGGCGCGTGACCTCAATAACCAGTTGGGCAACGCCGGCAACAATGCTCAGGAACAGGTTGATGGACTGATCGCTTCGTTCGAGCGTCTGAACGGCTTTCAGGAAACAGGGGAAGCCCATGTCGCGAAGATTGGAGCGAAGGTCGAGGACACGCTTGCCGCGTTCGAGGATCAGCTGGCAAAGCTGGGCGAACTGGCCGGTCAGAGGTTTGACCGCCTGCGAGCAAACAGCGACGAATTCCGCCGCCAGCTCGACAACGACGAAGAACGCGTTTTCGATGCGATCGCCACCCGCTCCGAAGCGCTGGCCAAGCAGTTGCAGGATGATGCGGATGCCATGCACGAGCGGGAGGCTGCTGCGGCAACCGCAATGCGCGAACGCCTTGCTGCCCTTCGCCTGGAGGGCGAGAAACTGGTTGGCGGCCTCGACACCGGCCAGTCCGCGGCCATCAAGCGCTGGTCCGATGCGATCTCCGCGCTCGAAGATCGCATGAAGCAGGTCCTCGAAGGCGTGGTGAGGCTGGACGAGTCCGCCATGACCAACGCACGCATGCGGCTCGTTGCCCTGAACGACGAAGCCGCGAAAGTGGACCAGCGTCTTGGCGATGCGATGGACGCATTCCAGGCTGATTTCGAAAAGCGTCGCCAGGCATATGCCACGGCGCAGGAAGAGGCGCTTTCCGCACTTGCCGCGCGCATCGCCCAATTCGACAGCGAATTGAGCGAACGGCAAGAGGAACATCTTGCTCACGTCGCCGGTCTGGCCGAGCGCGGCGAAGCACTGGCGGGACGGTTGGTCACGCTGGACGAGCGCCTCGTCAACCTCAGGTCGCAAACCGATGACACGCAGGACAAGGTGGTTGCCGCGACAGAAGCCCTCTCCGATCGTCTGTCGCAGAGCCGCGCCGTTCTCGACGAAAGCGGGCAGTTCATTACGCGCCTCACCGATGACAGCGTTCGCTTGTTGGAAATCATCCGTTCCAGCGCCGATCATTCCGAAGGCGCACTGTCCAGCGCCGTTGCCGGTGCGGAAAACCGTCTGAACACCTTCGGCGCGACCGCGCGTGAGCTGCATGGCCTGATCCAGGATGCGGAAACGCGCGGGGCCAAACTTGCAGACCAGTTGGCGCAAACCCGCGAAACCGGCAGTGCCTCGCTGGAACAGATGGGTGACCTGGAAAGCCAGCTCGGCAAGGTCAGCAGCGAAGCGGAAAGGCTGGCAGAGCGCACGTCGCGCGAGCTTCGAGACGCCATCGACATGCTGACCAAGGCATCGACAGAAGTGCTCGAAAACCTGCGCGGGGAACAGGCGCAGGGCGTTGCGAACATGGCGGAAGAGCTTGCAGAAGCCAGTCGCGAGCAACTCGCTTCTGCGATGCGCCGCCATGCGGAAGAGACTATCGCAGAGCTGGAAAAAGCGACCTCACGCGCCGATACGGCGGGACGCCAAACCGCCGAGCAACTGCGTGAACAACTCGAGCAGGTAAACGAACTCGCAGCCAACCTTGAAGGCCGCGTGCGATATGCGCGCGAACGGGCCGAGGAGCAGATCAACAACGACTTCTCGCGTCGAATGGCCCTGATCACGGAAGCGCTCAATTCCAGCGCCATCGACATTGCCAAGGCCTTCGACAACGATATCGGCGACACGCAATGGGCGCATTATCTGCGCGGCGATCGCGGTATCTTCACGCGGCGCGCGGTGAAGCTGCTCGACAACAACGAGGCGCGTCAGGTGAGCGCCGTCTATTCCGAAGACGCGGAATTCCGCGAAACGGTAAACCGCTACATCCACGATTTCGAGGCGATGCTGCGGGGCGTGCTGTCGACAAGGGATGGCAACGCCATGGCCGTCACCCTGCTCTCAAGCGACATGGGCAAGCTCTACGTTGCGCTGGCACAGGCGATAGACCGCCTGCGCGACTAACAGAGACTTACTCCGGCGGCGGGCTAAGCTGGCCGAGCAGGTCGATATCCTGCACCGTGATCCAGCCTTGCGAGTAATTGGCGACGAAGAAAGCTGTCAGCACGGCCGCCAGTATCGTCGCCCGCATGCTCAACCGGCCCGGCCGGAAATTGACCGGCGCGCTGTCCGCCTGTCCGGGCACCAGCCTGTCGCCCGTTTCGTCCGGAGTTCGGAGGCCGAATGGCAGCAGGACGAAAGCGCTCATTACCCAGAACAGGGCGTAGATTGCGATGATCGAAGTTATCTGCACGGGTTACTCGCCTGCGATTATCACGCGCGTCTGCGGTTTCTTTCCTGACCAGCGCTGCGCCGCCCGGCGGGCTGCGAGGCGGGCCGCTTCGAGCACTTCCTCCCGGTCTTCCCGTCGGCGGCCCTTCAACTTATGGATGCCTGCAAGAACGTCGGCTTCGGCCTCCTCGACGAATTCCTCGTAATCTTCATCGAGCGGCAGTCCGATGCCTTCAACGTGCACGCCGCCCGTTTGGTCGAGAATGACGATCAGAAGGCCGTCGCGCGAAAGGCGCCGGCGCATTGTCACAGCGTCCCCATCGGCTGGCACAATGATATCGCCGTCCAGCACCAGCCTGCCGGTTCGCACTTCCGCGATCTTGCCCGGCGCGCCTGGAGCTAGTCGCACGATATCGCCGTTTTTCTGGAAGACACTGTGCGCAATTCCGGAGGCCCGACCGAGGCGTGCCTGCTCCTGCATGTGGCGCACTTCGCCATGCACCGGGACAAGCACATCGGGACGCAGCCAGCCATACAGCGCCTCGAGTTCGGGGCGTCCCGGGTGGCCGGAAACGTGGATTTCGCTCTGCCGGTCCGTGACCATGATGATGCCGCGCTCGGCCAGCTGGTTCTGCACCCGGCCGATGGCGATATCGTTGCCGGGGATCACGCGACTGGAAAAAAGAATCACGTCGCCCTCGTCGAGCCCAATGGGATGGCTATCATCGGCGATACGCGAGAGTGCAGCGCGTGGCTCACCCTGCCCGCCCGTCGCGATGATCATCACTTCGCCGCGGGGCAGTCCCATGGCGGTGTCGAAATCCACCGTGTCGGGGAAATCGTCGAGGTAGCCGTTGGCGCTGCCAACCTCGATCATCCGGTCGAGCGAGCGACCCGCGACACACAGTTGCCGCCCGGTTCGTTGCGCCACGGCACCCAATGTCTTCAGGCGCGCCACGTTGGAGGCGAAAGTCGTGACCAACACGCGTTTGCCGCGATGTTTCTGCACCTCTTCCAGCAGGCCCGCGTAAACCGCACCCTCGCTGCCCGACGGGACAGGATTGAAGACGTTCGTGGAGTCGCAGACGAGAGCCAGCACGCCCTGGTCGCCGATGGCCGTCAGTTCTTCCTCGGTCGCGGGGGTGCCGATCTGGGGGTCGTCATCCAGCTTCCAGTCGCCGGTGTGGAATACGCGGCCAAAGGGGGTGTCGATCAGCAGCGCATTCCCCTCCGCAATCGAGTGGGCAAGCGGGATGTAGGTGATCGAGAACGGGCCGAGTTCGAATTCGCCGTGGTCTTCCTCGATCACGTGCAATTCCACTTCGCGGGTCAACCCCGCCTCGTCCAGCTTGCGCACGATGAGATCGGCGGTGAAAGGCGTCGCATAGAGCGGCACGCCAAGGTCTGCCGCGAAATAGGGGATCGCGCCGATATGATCCTCGTGCGCGTGGGTGAGCACGATGCCGAGCAGATCCTTCGCACGTTCCTCGATGAATTCGGGGTCGGCGAACATCAGTTCGGTGCCGGGATATTCGGCCTGGCCGAAGCTCATCCCAAGGTCCACCATCAGCCACTTGCCCTGGCATCCGTAGAGATTGACGTTCATGCCAATCTCGCCCGATCCCCCCAGGGCCAGGAACAGCAATTCGTCTTGCGGGGTAAAATCTTTCTTCATGTCGCTCCAGCGCGCTCGGCCAGGATTTGCAGGCCGCGAATGGTAAGGTCGGCGTCAATCACGTCGAATATGTCGGTTTTCTGGTCGAACAGGATGGCAAGTCCCCCGGTCGCCACCACTTTCACCGGGCGGCCGATTTCCGCTTTCATGCGCTCTATCAGCCCCTCCATCATCGCCACATACCCCCAAAAGACCCCGATCAGCATCTGGTCTTCGGTGTTGCGGCCGATCACGCTGGACGTCTTCGGCGCAGCGATGGCGATGCGCGGAAGCTTCGCGGTCTTGCCTACGAGTGCATCAAGCGAAAGATTGATGCCGGGCGCGATGATGCCGCCCTTGTAGGCACCGTTGAAGTCCACCGCCTCGAACTTCGTCGCCGTGCCGAAATCGACCACGATCATGTCTCCGCCCACCATCTCATGCGCGGCGATGCAATTGAGTGCGCGGTCTGCGCCAAGCGTGTGGGGCTGCTCGACGTCGATCTCGAAATTCCACGCCGCCTTGCCCTGCCCGGCGATCAGCGGCTCGATGCCGAAATACTTCGAGGCCAGCACCGTAAGGTTGTGATCGGCACGCGGCACGACGGAGCCGAAGATAATGCTGGTCACTTCGCCTCGTTCGATCCCCTCCATCGAAAGCAGTTGCAGCAGCCAGGTGGCGTATTCGTCCCCCGTGCGACGACCATCAGTGGCGATGCGCCAGCGCGCGCGAATGTCCTTGCCCTCGAAAAGGGCGAAAACGACATTCGTATTGCCGACATCGACTGCGAGCAGCATCAGCGTTCCTCCAGCGTTACATCGCCTGCGTGGACAATATGTGTGGTGCCATCGGGCAGGCGCAAGCGTAGCGCTCCATCGTCCGTCAGGCCATCGTAGGTACCGGACAGCACGCTTCCGCCTGCATCGTGGACCGACAGCGGCGTACCGGGCTTGTGCGCGGCGGCTTTCCAGCGGTTGGTGATCGGCCCTGCCCCGAATTCGCGCCACCGCTGCAATTCCGTCGCGAACTGCGCGGAGAGTGCGCTTGCGAATGCATCGCGAGCCGGGGCTGGCCCACTATCCGAGAGCGACCTCACCTTCCTGTCCGTGATTTCCGGCGCTGCGGCAAGGTTTACACCGATGCCGATCACAGCATGGCCACGCTCGCATTCGAGCAAGAGCCCGCAGAACTTTGCGCAATCAAGCAAGACATCGTTCGGCCATTTGAGCATGAGCGCCGAAGGATTGGCCAGCAGCGGTAGCACCGTTTCGTAAACCGCCAGTGCAGCCACGAAGCTGAGCGTGCCGGGCGACGGATCGCGGTCGTGCAGCCGCACCACGGTGGAGCCCATAAAGTTGCCCGGCGCGTCGATCCAGCTTCTACCCTGCCGCCCCCGCCCCGCAGTCTGACGATCAGCTACAAGCCAGTAACCTTCCCGCACCAGCTCGCTCGCCGAGAGACGCGCGAGGAGATCGGCATTGGTGCTGCCGGTTTCGGGAACGGTCTCTATCTGCGGGGACACATCAGAACGCGACGGCGAGCGAGGCTGCTGCCATGTCTGCAAGGCCGCCCAGCCAGCCCGTCAGCAGGTAGCCCAGTGGCGACACCAGTACGCCGCAGATCAACAGCAGCGCCCAGTGCGGCGCATCGCCCTTGCCCGTCACCGTTCCGGCAGGCTCATCGAAGAACATCACCTTGACGATCTTGATGTAGTAGAACGCGCCGATCACCGAAGCGGCGATCCCGATTGCAGCGAGCACGATCAGGTCTGCCTGAACCGCAGCCTGGAACACCACGAACTTGCCCCAGAAGCCGAACAGCGGCGGAATGCCTGCAAGGCTGAACATCAGCGCCATCAGCGCCCATGCAAGGGCCGGACGGGTGGTGGAAAGCCCGGCAAGGTCGGAAATGCCTTCCACCGGGTTGCCCTCGGCATCGCGCATCAGCAGCACGGCAACGAAGCTGCCGACCGTCATCACGACGTAGATCGCGAGGTAGACCATCATGGCGCTGGCACCGGCCAGTGTGCCGGTGGCCAGGCCGATCAGGATGAAGCCCACGTTGTTAATGCTGGAATAGGCAAGCAGGCGCTTGACGTTCTGCTGGCCGATCGCACCCAGCGCGCCGATCACGATGGAGAGCAGCGCGGCAAAGATCACGATCTGCTGCCAGGCAAGCGACTGGCTGCCGAACGCTTCGAGCGAAACACGGGCAAGCAGCGCGATAGCCGCGACCTTGGGCGCGCTGGCGAAGAACATCGTTACCGGCGTGGGTGCGCCTTCGTAAACGTCGGGCGTCCACATGTGGAACGGCGCGGCGCTGATCTTGAAAGCGAGGCCCGCCAGCACGAACGTGAGGCCGAACAACTGGCCGGTCGACAGGCCATCCGAAACCGCAACAGCAATGCCACCGAAATTCGTGGTGCCGGCAAAGCCGTATGTCAGGCTCATGCCGAACAGCAGAATGCCCGAGGCAAGGCCGCCCAGCACGAAGTACTTGAGGCCCGCTTCCGCGCTTCGCTCGTCATCGCGCAGGATCGCGGCGAGAACGTAGGCAGCGAGCGAATTGAGTTCGAGACCGATGTAGAGCGTGATGAGATCGGCCGCCGACACCATGATGCTCATGCCGAGAGTGGCGAACAGCACCAGGATCGGGAACTCGGCCCGCATGGCGCCAAGGCGCTCGAAGAAACGCGGGGCCACGATCAAGGCCGCACCGGCGGCAGCGAAGATCATCAGCTTGGCGAGCCCGGCAAAGGCATCGGCACGGAACTGTCCGCCAAAGGCGAGCGTATCGGGGCCGGACCATCCGCCGCAGACCGCGGGAGCGACGAGTGCGAAGGCTCCGCCCAAAGCAATAGTGGCGGCAATTGAGATGACGCGCGCGCCCTTGTCACCACCCCAGGCGGCGACCAGCAGCAGGAGCAGGCCGGATACGCCGAGAATGATCTCCGGCGCGATCAGCGAGAGGGAAACGGCATAGTCCATCAGTGTGCCCCCCCTTCGGCATGCTCTTCTTCGGCGGGCAGACCTTCGCCCATGGCGAGGTTTGCATCGCCTTCAGGAGCGGCAGCGGCAAGACGGGCATCGAGCACTTCGATATCGGCACGCATGGGAGCAAGGAAACTTTCCGGATAGACGCCCATCCACAGCACTGCGGCGGCAATCGGGCCAAGCAGCAGGTATTCGCGAACGGTCAGGTCAGGCATGGCCGCGGCATCGGCGTTCTTCTGTTCGCCGAAGCAGATGCGACGATAGAGATAGAGCATGTAGGCAGCGCCCAGGATGATGCCGGTCGTGCAGACGAAGGCGACCCAGCTGTTGGCCTGGTAGATGCCGGCCAGAGCGAGGAACTCGCCCACGAAGTTGCTGGTGCCCGGCAGGCCAACGGCAGCCATGGTGAACAGCATGAACAGCACGGCGTAGGCCGGCATGTTGATGCTGAGGCCGCCATAACGCGAAATCTCGCGGGTATGCAGGCGATCGTAAATGATGCCGACGCACAGGAACAGCGCGCCCGAGACAAGGCCGTGGCCCAGCATCACCATCATCGCGCCTTCGAGGCCCTGCACGTTGAACGCGAACAGGCCCACCGTCACGATAGCCATGTGCGCGACAGACGAATAGGCGATCAGCTTCTTCATGTCGGCCTGCACCAGGGCGATCAGGCTGGTGACGACCACAGCGACCATCGACAGGCCCCAGACCAGCCAACCGAAATCGGCACTCGCATCGGGGAACATCGGCAGGCTGAAGCGAATAAAGCCGTAGCCGCCAAGCTTGAGCAACACGCCCGCCAGGATGACTGAGCCTGCGGTCGGCGCCTGCACGTGGGCATCGGGGAGCCAGGTGTGGACCGGCCACATCGGCATCTTGACCGCGAAGCTGGCGAAGAAGGCCAGCCACAGCCAGGTCTGCGCTTCCACCGGGAAGTCGTATTCCATCAGGTACGGAATGTATGTGGTGCCCGCTGCATTCACCATCCACAGCATCGCGATCAGCATCAGCACCGAGCCGAGCAGTGTGTAGAGGAAGAACTTGTAGGCAGCGTAAATGCGGTTCTGCCCGCCCCACACGCCGATGATAAGGTACATCGGGATGAGGCCAGCCTCGAAGAAGATGTAGAACAGGAAGATGTCCTGCGCGGCGAACACGCCGATCATCAGAACTTCCATCAGCAGGAAGGCGGCCATGTATTCGCCCACCCGCTTGGTGATCGCTTCCCAGCTTGCTCCGATGCAGATCGGCATCAGGAATACACTGAGCATGATCAGCATCAGCGCGATGCCGTCAATGCCTAGGGCATAGGCAAAGCCATCAAACAGCTCGTTGTATTCGGTGAACTGCCACTGCGCGCCGCCGATATCGTAATTTGCCCACAGCACCACGCCCAGCGCGAGGTTGATGAGCGTCGCCACCAGCGCGACCATGCGCGCAGGCTTCGCATCGAGGAACAGGCAGGCAATGGCCCCGACCAGCGGCACCGCCAGCATGACGGAAAGGATAGGAAAGCCGCCCATCAGAACAGCACCCAGGTGATTGCGGCGACAAGGCCTAGCAGCATGATCAGGGCGTAACTCGTAAGATAACCGGACTGGACATTCTTCGCAAAGCCGCTGCCGCGATCGACCACCCAGGCAACGCCGTTGGGGCCGAAGCGGTCAATCGTGCCCTCGTCGCCCTTCTTCCAGAAGACGCGGCCGAGCCAGAAGGCGGGTTTCACGAAGATGAGATTGTAGAGTTCGTCGAAGTACCACTTGTTGAAGACGAAGTTGTAGATCGGGCCGAGCTGCTCCGTGGTCTGCCGCGGGAGGTCCGGGCGGCGGATATAGGCCAGCCAGGCTCCGAACAGACCGAGCAACATCACTACCAGCGCCGAGTACTTCACCCAGTAGGGAACCTCGTGCATCGCGTGCATCAATTCGGCGTTGTAGGCGATGGAGCCATCCCAGAACTCTGCGCTGTCGAGGAACGACTCGGCAAAGAACTGACCGGCGAAAATTGCACCCAGCGAGAGAACGCCCAGCGGCACAAGCATCGTCCAAGGGCTCTCGTGCGGATGATAACCACCGGTTCCATCGCCATGGTCCGGATTGGGGACGGCATGGGTCACGTCGTGGCCAGCGTCTTCCTGCGCTGCGGGATTGTGCTCGTCCGGCTCGTCATGGCCGTGATGGACGGCGTGCTGGATGTGCTCGCTCTCGATCCAGCGCGGCTTGCCCCAGAAGGTGAGGAACATCAGGCGCCAAGAATAGAAGCTGGTTAGTAGCGCCGCAAACACGCCAACCCAGAACGCCCCGGTGCCATTGCCACCAGCGGCATAAGACACCTCGAGAATGGCATCCTTCGACCAGAAGCCGGCAAAGCCTGCGCCGAGGTGATAGATACCGACGCCCGTGATCGCCAGCGTGCCGAACATCATCGCCCAGAACGTGAACGGGATTTCCTTACGCAGGCCGCCGTAATAGCGCATGTCCTGCTCGTGGTGCATCGCGTGGATGACCGAGCCCGCGCCGAGGAACAACAGCGCCTTGAAGAAGGCGTGGGTGAACAGGTGGAACATGGCGGCGCCGTATGCGCCCACGCCAGCGGCAAAGAACATGTATCCCAGCTGCGAGCAGGTGGAATAGGCGATCACGCGCTTGATGTCCCACTGCGTCGTGCCGATGGTGGCGGCGAACAGGCAGGTTGCCGCACCGACCGTCGTCACCACGGCCAGCGCGACAGGCGCGGCCTCGAACATCGGCGACAGGCGGCAGACCATGAACACACCTGCGGTCACCATGGTGGCGGCATGGATCAGCGCGGAGACCGGCGTTGGGCCTTCCATCGCATCGGGCAGCCAAGTGTGCAGGCCAAGCTGTGCGGACTTGCCCATCGCGCCCACGAAAAGCAGCAGGCAAAGGATCGTCATCGTATCCCAGCGCGCGCCCATGAAAGTGATCGAGCTACCCGCCATCGCGGGTGCGGCATCGAGGATTTCAGGGATGCTGGTGGTCTGGAACACCAGGAAGGTGCCGAAGATACCCAGCATGAATCCAAGGTCGCCCACGCGGTTGACCACGAAGGCCTTGATCGCGGCGGCATTGGCGCTGGGCTTCTTGTACCAGAACCCGATCAGCAGGTAGCTGGCGAGGCCTACGCCTTCCCAACCGAAGAACATCTGCACCAGGTTGTTCGCCGTCACCAGCATCAGCATGGCGAAGGTGAACAGCGACAGGTAGGCGAAGAACCGGCTCTGGTCCGGGTCCTCGTCCATGTAGCCCCAGCTGTAGAGGTGTACGAGCGCGGATACGGTGGTGATCACCACCAGCATCACGGCCGTCAGTGTATCGACCCGCAGTGCCCAGTCGAACGTCATCGCGCCCGATTGCACCCAGGTCATGACCGGGGTCACGCTCGCCTCGGCATTGCCGGCAATGAACGACAGGAAGATCGGCCAGCTCAGCGCGCAGGCCAGGAACAGGCCTGCGGTGGTGACGATCTTTGCCGCGGTGTGGCCAATCCACTTGCCGCCAAGGCCAGCGACAATCGCAGCCAGCAGCGGCGCGAAAACGATGATCAGGATCGAGTTCAAGGTCTATCCCTTCATCCGGTTGACGTCGTCCACCGCAATGGTGCCGCGGTTACGGAAATAGATTACGAGAATGGCGAGGCCGATGGCGGCCTCGGCGGCAGCCACGGTCAGCACGAACATGGCGAAGATCTGGCCCGTCAGATCGCCCAGGTAGGCGCTGAAAGCCACAAGGTTCAGGTTCACCGACAGCAGGATCAGCTCGATCGCCATCAGGATGATGATGATGTTCTTGCGGTTGAGGAAAATCCCCAGCACGCCGATCACGAAGATGATCGAACTCACGACGACATAATGTTCGATACCGATCATAGCTCGACCCCCTGACCGATTTCCGGCTTCACGTTGCGCGTCGCCTCTTCCGGGCGGCGGCGGTTTTGCTTGCCAATGTCCTGCATCCCGCGCGGATTGGTGTTGCCGCGGTGGGTCAGCACGATGGCGCCGATCATGGCGACGAGCAGAATGATGCCCGCCACTTCGAACAGGAACAGATACTGCCCGTACAGCAGCGCGCCGATGCTCTCGATGTTGCTTTCGCCCACAAGCGGCGCGGCGCTGCCATCGGGGGTGCCGAGGTCCAGCGCGCCGGCGCGATAGGCGCCCACGCCCAGCACCAGTTCAGCCAGCAGGATGACGGCCACGGCCACGCCCAGCGGCGCGTTCTTCATGAAGCCCGCGCGCATTTCGGCATAGTCGATGTTGAGCATCATGACGACGAACAGGAACAGCACCGCGACCGCGCCGACGTAGACCACGACCAGCAGCATCGCGAGGAATTCGGCCCCCACGATCACCATCAGGCCCGCCGCATTGAAGAAGGCGAGGATGAGCCAGAGCACCGAGTGCACCGGGTTGCGCGCAAAGATGGTGAACGCCGCGGAGGCGATCATCAATGCGGCAAAAAGGTAGAAAGCGAAGACGGTCAAAGTCAGCCCCTGGGTTTAGCTCTTGGCGAGTCTTGCGGCGCGCTTAACGATACGGCGCATCGGCTTCAAGGTTCGCGGCAATGGCCCGCTCCCACTTGTCCCCGTTCGCCAGCAGTTTTGCCTTGTCGTAGAGCAGTTCCTCGCGGGTTTCGGTCGCGTATTCAAAGTTCGGCCCCTCCACCACGGCATCCACCGGGCAGGCTTCCTGGCAGAAGCCGCAGTAGATGCACTTGGTCATGTCGATGTCGTAGCGCGTGGTGCGGCGGCTGCCGTCCGAACGCGGCTCGCTCTCGATGGTGATCGCCTGCGCGGGGCACACGGCCTCGCACAGCTTGCAGGCAATGCAGCGTTCTTCGCCGTTCGGATAGCGGCGCAGCGCGTGCTCACCCCGGAAACGCGGGCTGAGAGCGTTCTTCTCGAACGGATAGTTGATCGTCACCTTGGGCTTGAAGAAATACTTCAGCGTAAGGGCGTGCGCCTTCACGAATTCCCACAGGGTGAACGACTTGATGAGATGGGCGACGCTCATGCGGCACCTCCATAGCGGGTCAGCATCAGCCAACCGGAAATCAGGAAAACGAACACCAGGCTGAGCGGCAGGAACACCTTCCAGCCAAGGCGCATCAGCTGGTCGTAGCGGTAGCGCGGAACGGTCGCCATCACCCAGCTGAACATGAAGAAGAAGAAGAACGTCTTCGCGAAGAACCAGATGAAGCCCGGCACTGCGTAGAGCGGCTCCCAGTCCACCGGCGGCAGCCAGCCACCGAAGAACAGCAGCGTGTTGAGCGCGCACATCAGCAGGATGTTGGCGTACTCACCCAGCCAGAACAGCGCGAAGGCCATCGAGCTGTATTCGGTTTGGTAACCGGCCACCAGCTCGCTTTCCGCTTCGGTCAGGTCGAACGGCACGCGCTGCGTTTCCGCCAGCGCGGAGATGAAGAACATCACCCACATCGGGAAGAGCAGGATGTTGAACCAGTAGCCGTTGACGATGCCGAGCCCGTGTCCGCGCTGCGCCTCGACAATGCCGGTCAGGTTGAACGTGCCGGCATAGAGCACCACGCAAACGAGAATGAAGCCGATCGAGACTTCATACGAGATCATCTGCGCGGCGGCGCGCATGGCGGAGAAGAAGGGATACTTCGAGTTCGATGCCCAGCCCGCCATCGTCACGCCGTATACCGACAGAGACGAGATCGCCAGGATGTAGAGCAGGCCGACGTTGATATCCGCCAGCACCACGCCCGCATCGAACGGGATCACCGCCCAGGCGAGCAGCGCCACGGTGAAAGTGATGATCGGCGCAAGGATGAAAATGCCCTTGTTGGACGCCGAGGGGATGATCGTTTCCTGCAAGAACACCTTCAGGCCGTCCGCAAAACTTTGCAGGATGCCGAAGGGGCCGACAACGTTGGGGCCTCGGCGCAGGTTGATCGCTGCCCAAATTTTGCGGTCGCAATAGATGACGATGGCCACGGCCAGCATCAGCGGGAAAGCGATCAGCAACACACCCGCAAGAGAGGCGACGAAGAACGCCCAGCCTGCGTCCATGCCCAGCGAGATGAAGAAGTCGGTCATTCCGCGGCCTCCTTGATCTCGTCACCGTGAAGCAGTTCGTCCGAACAGCGCTGCATCACCACGCTGGCGCGCGCGATGGGATTGGTGAGGTAGAAGTCCTTGATCGGGTAGCCGATCGTGCCGCTGGCGCTCGAGCCATCGGTCGATGCGGGCATCACCCCGTAATCGGCCAGGCCCTCCACGCCCAGCGCGGGCACTTCGGCAGCCATGGCGGCGCGAAGCTCGTCGAAGCTGTCGAAGCCAACGGAAACGCCCAGCGCATCGGCCAGTGCGCGCAGGATCGTCCAGTCCTCGCGCGCATCGCCGGGAGCGAACACGGCCTTATCGGACATCTGCACGCGGCCCTCCGTGTTGACGTAGGTGCCGGCCTTTTCCGTGTAGGCGGAGGCGGGCAGGATAATGTCGGCAGCGTGTGCGCCCTTGTCACCGTGGTGGCCGATGTAGACTTTCAGCGAGCCATCGAATTGGCTCCAGTCCACTTCGTCCGCGCCCAGCGCCAGCACCACCTTGGGCTTGGCCGACGCGAGATCGGCAATGCCGCCCTTGCTGGCAAAGCCCAGCATCAGCGCGCCCATGCGGGCAGCCGCAGTGTGCAGAGCGTTGAAGGTTGCGCCCAGCGAACTGGCAGCTGCCATCGCCGCTCCGTGCGCACCGGCGGCAAAGCCGCCAGCGCCGAGGATGACGGCGGTGTTGTCCTTGCCATCAAAAGCATCGCGAACGTGCTGCGGCAGCTTGGCAAGGACGGATGCGTCGTCGCCAAGGAACTCTGCCGGATAGGTGGTATCCCACTCGGGGCCGACCACGAACACCTTGGCTCCGCGCTTCACGGCCTTGCGCAGGCGCACGTTGATAAGCGGGGCTTCCCAGCGAACCTGACTGCCGACGATCAGCACGGCCTGTGCTTCCTCGATCCCGGCAAAGGTGCTGTTGAAGTTGACCGCCGCGAGGTTGGACACGTCGTAGTCCATGCCGGTCTGGCGGCTTTCCATCAGGTTGGAACCGCTCGCCTTCAGCAGGGCCTTGGCCGCGAACATCGTTTCGCAGTCGAGCAGGTCGCCAGCGACGGCGGCGATGCTTTTGCCCGGCTTGGCGGCGGCGATTTTCTTGAAGGCGTCTTCCCACGAAGCGGCTTCGAGTTTCCCGCGCTTGCGGATCCACACCTTGTCGAGACGGCGGCGTACAAGGCCGTCGACCTGATAACGCGCCTTGTCGGAAATCCACTCCTCGTTCACATCATCGTTGATGCGCGGCAGGACGCGGAGCACTTCGCGACCGCGGCTGTCGATCCGGATGTTGGAGCCGACGGCGTCGGACACGTCGATGCCCAGCGTCTTCTTCAGCTCCCAAGGGCGGCTTTCGTAAGCATAGGGGCCGCTGGTGAGCGCGCCGACCGGACACAGGTCGATCACGTTGGCCGACAGCTCGTGTTTCGCCGCCTGCTCGAGGTAGGTGGTGATCTGCATGTCCTCGCCGCGATAGAGTGCGCCGATTTCGTCCACCCCGGCGATCTCCTCGGAGAAGCGGACGCAGCGGGTGCAGTGGATGCAGCGGGTCATGATCGTCTTGATCAGCGGGCCCATGTACTTCTCGGTCACCGCGCGCTTGTTCTCGTGATAGCGCGTCGCCCCGCGACCATAGGCCATGGCCTGGTCCTGCAGGTCGCATTCGCCGCCCTGATCGCAGATCGGGCAATCGAGCGGGTGGTTGATCAGCAGGAATTCCATCACGCCTTCGCGCGCGGTCTTCACCATCTCGCTGTCGGTGCGGATTTCCTGGCCCTCGGTGGCGGGCAGCGCGCAACTCGCCTGCGGCTTGGGCGGCCCCGGCTTCACTTCCACCAGACACATGCGGCAGTTGCCCGCGATGCTCAGGCGCTCGTGATAGCAGAAACGCGGGATTTCCTTGCCTGCGAGTTCACAGGCCTGAAGGACGGTCGCGCCGTCCGGAACCTCGATTTCCTGTCCGTCTACTTTGACTTTAGGCATTATTCAGCAGCCTCTGGCATGGCATTTTCACGCGCGGCAATGCGGCGCTCGAGTTCGGGGCGGAAGTGCTTGAGCAGGCCTTGGATAGGCCATGCGGCGGCATCGCCCAAGGCGCAGATCGTGTGGCCTTCCACCTGCTTGGTGACTTCGTAGAGCATGTCGATTTCACGCGGGCTGCTCTCGCCAACGCGCAGCCGTTCCATCACGCGCCACATCCAGCCCGTGCCTTCACGGCAGGGGGTGCACTGGCCGCAGCTTTCGTGCTTGTAGAAATAGCTGATGCGGCTGATGGCGCGCACGATGTCGGTGGACTTGTCCATCACGATCACGCCCGCCGTGCCGAGGCCGGAGCCCAGTTCCTTCAGCCCGTCGAAATCCATGTGCGCATTGCGGATCTGCTCACCGGGCACCAGCGGTACGGACGAACCACCGGGGATCACGGCCAGCAGGTTGTCCCACCCGCCGCGAATGCCGCCGCAGTGCTTGTCGATCAGCTCCTCGAAGGTGATGCTCATCGCTTCTTCGACGACGCACGGATTGTTCACGTGGCCGCTGATCTGGAAGAGCTTGGTGCCCTTGTTGTTCTCGCGCCCGAAGCTGGCGAACCATTCGCCGCCGCGACGCAGGATGGTGGGCACCACCGCGATCGACTCAACGTTGTTCACCGTGGTCGGGCAGCCGTAGAGGCCCGCGCCGGCCGGGAACGGCGGCTTCAGGCGGGGCTGGCCCTTCTTGCCTTCGAGGCTCTCGATCATCGCGGTTTCTTCCCCGCAGATGTAAGCGCCCGCGCCGCGGTGCATGAACACGTCGAAATCGTAGCCAGAACCGCTGGCGTTCTTGCCGATCAGCCCTGCGTCGTAGGCCTCGTCGATCGCGGCCTGGAGCGTTTCGGCCTCGCGGATGTATTCGCCGCGAATGTAGATGTAGGCCGCCCTCGCCCGCATGGCGAAACCGGCGACCAGCGCGCCTTCGATAAGCTTGTGCGGATCGTGGCGAATGATCTCGCGATCCTTGCACGAACCCGGCTCGGATTCATCGGCGTTGATGACCAGGAAGGACGGGCGACCGTCCTTGCTCTCTTTGGGCATGAAGGACCACTTCATCCCGGTGGGGAAGCCCGCGCCGCCGCGACCGCGCAGGCCCGAGGCCTTGATCTCGTCGATGATCGAGTCCTGCCCCTTGGCGATCAGGTCTTTCGTATTGTCCCAGTCACCACGCTTCTGCGCGGCTTTCAGCCCCCAGTCCTGGAAGCCATAGACGTTGGTGAAGATGCGATCCTTGTCAGCCAGCATCTTTGTCTCCTGTCGGCGTTTTCGCCAGCAACAAGGCGAAGACCAGCAAGGCCACTCCGCCGAAAATCATCAAACCATCGCCCAGCGTATCCATGCCGAGCCAAATCAGAACGCCGCCCACGATGAAGCCGAGGCTTCCGGCAGCAAGGCCGACGCGGGAAATCTGGCGCAGGACGAGCTTGTCGATCATGCGCCCAGCCCTCCGCCGAACACCCACACCGCAACCGCCGCCAGGATCACCACCAGCGCAACGGTTTTCACGATGCCTTTCAACACCTTCCACGCCAGAGCGATCAGCACGACGGCGATGAGGATGGGGATGATCTGCTCGATCATTCGGCATCCTCCGCAGCGGAACCGCGCTTCTTCTTCAGGCCGAAGAAGACGAGAAAGACGATACCCAACGCCAGGAACGACGAGCCACGCGAACCCTCGCCGCCGATGAAGTTACCGGCAGCGATGAACAGGAACACCAGCCCGAGGATGCCAAAGACGTTGAGCCCCATGATTACCACTCGCTCCGGTAATCGTGGTTGGCGTCGACCATTTCCTTGAGGCTAGTCGGACCGCCAGCAGGTTCGCTCGTGTGGCGACCCGGCTCTTGCGTGCCGGTCTTGGGCTGCTCGCCCGCGGCCAGCGCGTCGAGGACCTTGTCGAGCCGCTCTGCGGTCAGGTCTTCATAGTTGTCGTCGTTGATCTGCACCATCGGCGCAGTGGCGCAGTTGCCCATGCACTCCACCTCGGTGAAGGACCAAAGGCCATCGTCGGAGACGTGGCCTGCCTTCATGCCGCGCTTCTTGCACGCTTCGATCAGGTCGTCCGACCCGCGCAGCATGCACGGCGTGGTGCCGCAGACTTGAACGTGGAATTTGCCCACGGGTTCGAGGTTATACATGGTGTAGAAGGTCGCCACCTCGAGCACGCGGATCACCGGCATGTCGAGGTAGTCGGCGATGTATTCCATCACCGGCAGCGGCAGCCAGCCTTGCGTCTGCGTTTCCTCGCCAACTTGGCGCTGGGCCAGGTCGAGCAGCGGCATCACCGCGCTTTTCTGGCGGCCTTCGGGATACTTCTTGATGTGCCAGTCGGCCTTTTCACGGTTGGCATCCGTGAAAGTCCAACCTCCCCACTGCGCGCGCAGTTCGGGGGTGTCGGCAGCGATCTTACGAGCGGCCATGTGCCAGCCTCCGTTCCAGATAACGGCCCGCATAGAGGCCGATCACCGCGGCAAAGGCGGTGGAAAGCACTTCCTTCAGGCTCGCTTCGCCGTGAAACGCCGCGAGATACGCGGCAACAGCCGAAGCAAACGCCGCGAACGCGGCGACGAAGATGAAGAGTTCGCGCCAGATCACCGGTCACACTCCCCGAACACCACGTCGATCGCCCCGAGAATGGCGGTCGCATCCGGCAGCATGTGGCCCTTCGACATGAAGTCCATCGCCTGCAGGTGCGAGAACGCCGTCGGGCGAATCTTGCAGCGGTAGGGTTTGTTCGACCCGTCGCTGACCAGATAGACGCCGAATTCGCCCTTGGGGCTTTCGGTTGCGACGTAGACTTCGCCAGCGGGCACGTGGAAGCCCTCGGTATAGAGCTTGAAGTGGTGGATCAGCGCTTCCATCGACTGCTTCATTTCGGCGCGCTTGGGCGGCGAGACCTTGCGGTCTTCGGAAGCAATCGGGCCTTCGGGCATTTCCGCCAGGCACTGCTTGATGATCTTGGCGCTCTCGTAAACTTCCTTCACGCGCACCATGAAGCGATCGTAGCAGTCCGAGTTCGTGCCGACGGGAATTTCGAAGTCCATCCGGTCATACACGTCGTAGGGCTGCGATTTGCGCAGGTCCCACGGAATGCCGGCAGCGCGGATCATCGGGCCGGAGAAGCCCCATTTCACCGCATCTTCCTTGCTGACAACGGCGATATCGACGTTGCGCTGCTTGAAGATGCGGTTGTCGGTGACAAGACTCATCGCGTCGCCGAACAGTTCGGGCAGGCGCCCGTCCACCCAGTCGCCGATATCGGTCAGCAGCTTAAGCGGCACGTCCTGGTGCACGCCGCCGGGACGGAACCATGCAGAGTGCATGCGGGCGCCGGACGCACGTTCGAAGAAGTTCAAGCAATCCTCACGGAGCTCGAAAACCCACAGATTCGGCGTCATCGCGCCCACGTCCATCACGTGCGCGCCGATGTTGAGCATGTGGTTGCAGATGCGGGTCAGCTCGGCGAACAGCACGCGCAGGTACTGGGCGCGCTCGGGCACCTCGACATTCAGCAGCTTCTCGATGGCGAGGACGTAGCTGTATTCCTGCGCCAGCGGCGAACAGTAGTCGAGCCGGTCGAAGTACGGCAGGGCCTGCAGGTAGGTCTTGTATTCGATCAGCTTTTCGGTGCCGCGATGCAGCAGGCCGACGTGCGGATCGATACGCTCGATGATCTCGCCGTCCAGCTCCATCACCATGCGCAGCACGCCGTGCGCCGCGGGGTGCTGCGGGCCGAAGTTGATGGTGTAGTTCGAGATTTCCTCGCCTTCGGTGGTCGGCGATTGCTCGTAAGTGAGACCGCTCATTCCTTGTCCTCCGGCTTGGTCGCGCCCTTGGTATCGTGCACGTCACCCTCGCTCGCCTTGCGGTCGGGCTGGTCCTCGGTGGTTTCGGGCGCCTCGGTGTCGATACCGGTGTCCTCCTCGGCAGGAGCACCCGCGCTCACCTTTTCCTCGGCCTTTTCATCGGCCTTGGCACCGGCGCCGGTGTCGCTGGGCTTTTCCGTGACCTTCGGGTCGTCGACCGGCGGCACGTCCGCCTTTTCGTCACCGGGCAGCACGTAGTCCGCGCCTTCCCATGGGGAGGTGAAGTCGAAGCTGCGGAAATCCTGCGCGAGTTCGACAGGCTCGTACACCACGCGCTTCTCCTCTTCGGAATAGCGCAGCTCGGTGTAGCCCGTCAGCGGGAAGTCCTTCCGGAAGGGATGCCCCTCGAAGCCGTAGTCCGTCAGGATGCGGCGCAGGTCCGTGTTCCCGTCGAACATGACGCCATACATGTCGAACACTTCGCGTTCGAGCCACCCGGCGACTGGCCACAGCGTGGTGACGGTGGGCACAGGCGTTGCTTCGTCGGTCGAAACCTTCACCATGACGCGGTGGTTCTTGGTGAGACTGAGCAGCATGTAGACGACTTCGAACCGCTCGGGACGGCTCGGATAGTCGGCCCCGGCGATTTCCATCAGCTGCTGGTAGGCATGCTCGTCACGCAGCAGGCGCAGGGCATCTTCGATGCTCTCGCGCTTCACCGTGATCACGATCTCACCGAATTCCTCGATGCTGTCGACCACCATGGAGCCGAGCGCGGCGCACAGGGCATCGCGCACACCTTCGTTGGTGGCATAGCGCGGGGCGGAATGCAGGACTTTTGCCATCAGCTTGCCTCCCTCAACGCTCGATCGTGCCGATGCGGCGGATCTTCCGCTGCAACTGCATCACGCCGTAAAGCAGCGCCTCGGCAGTCGGAGGACAGCCGGGGATATAGATGTCGACAGGCACGATGCGGTCGCATCCGCGCACAACAGAGTAGCTGTAGTGATAGTAGCCGCCACCGTTGGCGCAGCTGCCCATCGAGATCACGTACTTCGGCTCCGACATCTGGTCGTAAACGCGGCGTAGCGCAGGCGCCATCTTGTTACACAGTGTGCCTGCCACGATCATCACGTCCGACTGGCGCGGGCTGGCGCGCGGGGCGACGCCGAAGCGCTCCATGTCGTAGCGCGGCATGTTGACGTGGATCATCTCGACCGCGCAGCAGGCGAGACCGAAAGTCATCCACCACAGCGAGCCGGTGCGTGCCCACTGGAACAGGTCCTCGGTGCTGGTGACGAGGAAGCCCTTGTCGTTCACCTCGGTCTGCAGAGCATTGAAGTATTCCGCATCGGGTTGCTTCACGTCGCCACCCTTCGCGGTCGGCAAGTCGTGCAGCGCCGGATTGGCGGAGTCGGCCACCGTATCCTGGTACGGCGGATAGAGTGCAGGTTCGTCGCGAGTGCTCATTGCCAGTCCAGAGCTCCCTTCTTCCATTCATAGGCGAGCCCGATGGCAAGGATGCCGAGGAACATCATCATTCCGATCCAGCCAGCCCAGCCCGTGTGATCGAGGCTGACGGCCCAGGGGAACAGGAACGACGCTTCCAGATCGAACAGCAGGAAGCTGATCGCGACCAGGTAGAACTTCACGTCGAACTGGCTGCGCGGATCCTCGAACGCGGGGAAGCCGCATTCGTACTCGGTCAACTTCTCGGCCTGCGGCTTGTGCGCGCCCGTAAGGCGGGAGACGCCCATGGGGAGGAACACGAAGGCTGCCGAAAGCCCCGCCGCGATGGCGAGGAAAAGCAGGATGGGGAAATACTGGCTGAGATCGACCAAGACAGACTCGACAGGTTGCTGCGGGGTTTCGTGGGCGCGTCTAGGCAATGGAAGGCCGCGATGCAAGGCAGTCGAGCGCCCTATGGCCCGCTAATCCGTGGGTTTCTCCCTCAGCTCAAGTCGGCGAATGTGCGTGGGGCGCAGTTCCGCACCTTCCTTCAGCGTGCCGCCCTCCTCGAACAGGTCCCAACTGCCGTTCCCTATATAATATAGCGCGCCTTCGTGAATGTCGCCGCCAAGCGGCTCGGTCCAGTCGGGATTGGCCCGTTCCAGCACGCGCATCCCGGTTATGCGATTGCCGTCCTCGGACAGGCGCAGGGCCACGATCCGCCTGGGGCTGAGACCGTTCTGGATGGCAATCAACTCGCCTTCGTGCAGCCAGAGACCGTCGATCCCGTCCAACAGCATCGGTGTATCGGCGGTGAGCCTCGACACCTGCCCCGTCGCGCTGTCAATCGCCGCCAGCCCATAACGATAGTCGCTGACGTAGAGCCGCGCCCCGTCTTCGCTGGGCGCAATCCCCTGTGGCGAGCGCAAGGTGCCCGGCGGCACGAGAGCCGTGAGAGCCGATCCTATGGCCTCCGACCTGTAGACCCCACCACCAGCGGGATCGCTGGCGTAGATGGTCTGGTCGCGGACAAATGTCAGGTCTGACAAGTTCACGCCCTCCGGAGCGGGCATCGAAACGGCATAGTTCCGTTCTTCCATCGCGATGAGGCCGGAGAAGGCTTCTTCTCCCGGAGGAACCATCCCGAGGTCCGCCGATGCCACGACAAGGCCGCTTGCATCGCTCGCTATGCCGCTGAGGTTTCCGGCATCCGGCAAGGGTACCGCAGACCAGGACTCTTCGCCACGGAGCCAGAGTTCTCGCGAAACGACAGTCGTGACTGCGAAGAGACCATCGGCAACAACCGACAAGCCTTCGGGCAACTTGGCTTTTTCAGGAATGGTGGCCACGATCTCGCTGGCGGGCAGCGGCGCGGCATTTTCATCGTTCATGACGAACCAAGAGGGCACCGATCCGGTGGCAAACAGCCCTTTGAGGTAATCCATCGCACCGGGCGAGAAAGCGTAACCGTCCAGCACCAGTCCCTCTGCCACCACTGTTGCCTGCGCGTTTTGACCGGAAGCGACATATGCATTCAACAGACGAAGCCGGACGGACGAGGAATTCGGAAAGGCTTGCGCCAGGCTCTCCAGATCAGCCACATCGGTGATCGCGCCTGTCCGGGCATCGACCGGATGCCATGGAACGCGCGCTTCGCTCGGCGGTTTTTCAGACGAGGCTGGTGTGGCGCAAGCAGCCAGTACGAAGGTGAGTGCTGCGATCATCATGTTGCAGCGCACAATCTTGCGCATGTCGCAATCCCCTTCTACACAGCCCACCAAACACGTTTCTTTCAATTAATCTCACGAGAGGCAAGCATTCCATGGCCACTTTCAACGAAGCCGATCCGATCGTCATTCTCTCCTATGCCCGTACCCCCATGGGTTCGATGCAGGGCGCGCTGTCCGACGCTTCGGCCACCGATCTTGGCGCGACCGCAGTGAAGGCGGCGATGGATCGCTCCGGGGTGGCGGGCGAGGACGTGGACCGCGTTTACATGGGCTGCGTGCTTCCCGCCGGTCTCGGCCAGGCCCCTGCCCGCCAGGTCGCGGTAAAATCCGGCCTGCCGCTCTCGGCGCAGGCGACCACGGTGAACAAGGTGTGCGGCAGCGGCATGCAGACCGTGATCATGGGCGCAGAAGCGCTCGCCACCGGCACGGTCGACGTGATTGTGTCGGGCGGGATGGAGAGCATGACCAATGCTCCCTACCTGCTGAAAAAGCACCGCAGCGGCGCGCGCCTCGGCCATGATACGGCTTACGATCACATGTTCCTCGACGGCCTCGAAGATGCCTACGAGGAAGGCCGCGCCATGGGCACTTTCGCGCAGGACATGGCCGACAAGTACCAGCTGACGCGTGAGGAAATGGACGAGTATTCCATCGCCTCGCTGGACCGTGCAAACAAGGCGATCGAAAGCGGCGCCTTCGCCGACGAGGTCGTTCCGATCACGATCAAGACCCGCAAGGGCGAGGTCATCATCGATACCGACGAAGCACCGTCGAAGGGCCGCCCGGACAAGATTCCAACCTTGCGTCCGGCCTTCGCCAAGGACGGCACCATCACCGCCGCCACCTCCTCTTCGATCTCCGACGGCGCGGCTGCCGTGGTGCTGACGCGCAAGAGCGTGGCCGAAGCAAAGGGCCTGACGCCGGTTGCGACCATCCACGGCCTCACCGCTCACGCCCAGGCCCCCGAGGAGTTCACCATCGCGCCGGTGGGTGCGATCAAGAAGCTGCTCGAACAGACCGGCTGGAGCGTTGACGATGTCGACCTGTGGGAAGTGAACGAGGCCTTCGCCTGCGTCGCCATGTTCGCGATGCGCGACATCGGCATCGATCACGACAAGATCAACGTGAACGGCGGCGGCACGGCTCTGGGCCACCCCATCGGTGCCAGCGGCACGCGCATCATCGTCACCCTGCTCAACGCTCTCAAGACGCAGGGCAAGAAGCGCGGTATCGCCTCGCTCTGCATCGGCGGCGGCGAAGCGACGGCAGTCGCCGTCGAGATCGCCTGATCAAGAAATTGTCAGGGCGGGCTGCAAGGTCCGCCCTTGGCAAGCCTCGATTTCCGTGGGACAATGTCAACAAACGGAGGAAAGAGGAGCCTTAGCATGAAGAGAATAATCGCCATCAGCGCCGCACTTGCGCTCGCCGCCTGCAACGGTGCCGGCGAAGAACCTGTGGCAGACGACGCAGCTGGAACAGAAACCGCCACGGCCGACGCCAGCGACATGCTGGAAGGCGATGCGCCCGGTTTCGAAGCGGTCGCCCCCGGAACCTACCAGGTGACGCGTAGCGGCGGCGAGATCGATTTCATCGAAATCCATCCCGGCATGACATTCTCGCGCGTTGCCGAAGGCGGCGATGCCACGGGCGGCGTTATCTTCATGAAAGGCGGAATGACCTGTTTCCTGGTCGAAGGCGAAGACGAGGAAAGCTGTTTCACCGACGGCCCGAAGCAGGAAGACGGCAGCATGGAAACCACGTCCGAAGCAGGCGATGTCTCGACGGTCATGCCGGTCGATGGCACTCTGGCAGACCACGTCGACGAGATCCCGGCCTGATCGGCTGCGGACCAGACCGGACCCATTTGCCCCCTCGCCCGTTACGAGGGATGAATTTCATACCAAGAGTTACAGGGAAACAAGAATGAAGAAGCTTATCGCAGTTGCCGCCCTCGCCAGTCTCGCCGCTTGCGGCGGCGGTGCCGACGAACCGGCCGAGGATGCGAGCCTCGACGAAGCGGCTGCCGAAGTGATCCCCAGCACCAGTGCCGGGACCTACACCTCCACGACAGAGGACGGCACCGAAGTCTCCGTCGCTCTCAACGCCGATGGAACCTACGCCGTGATGCAGGGTGGCGAACAGGTGGAAACCGGCACCTGGGAAGACAACATCCGCGGCACCTGCCTCACCGCTGAAGGTGGCGACGGCGAAGACTGCTGGAACATCCAGCCCGGTGCCGAAGACGGCATGATGGATGTGACCGACTCTACCGGCCAGACCATGAGCTACAGCTTCGAGGGTTGAACGCCGGTCGCCCGGAACAATCGAAAGGGCGGTCCTTCGGGGCCGCCCTTTTTCGTTGGCGGAAGCGATCAGGGCTCGCCCGCACCCCAGAGGCGGCCCTCTCTCACCCACCCGATGTGGCGATCCACATCCAGTTCGCACCAACCAGCTTCGCAATCGCCAAGCTCGCCGACTACCCCCGGCTCGAGATTCCAGCGCAGGTCTGCATCGTCCGATGGCCCCTCGCGCATCGCAGCCAGACCATCCCCGACCACGATGGCGGTGCGCTGGCGGCTGAGCAAGCTGGCAGAAATCCATCCAGTCGTGCCGTCGGGCTCCTCGACATAGCGCCAGCCCTGCATGAGCCGCACGACCTTCACTGGCAGCCCCTCGCGCTTGTAGACCCACTGGATCGGAAACTGCTCCCCTGCGCCCACCCGCATGTTCGCTTCGGGCGCGTCGATGCTCGCCCAGTAGGGAAGCTCCACGTCCTGCGCTGTGGCAGGAACGGCAAGGAAAGCGGTGATACAGGCTGCGAGTCGGAAGCTGCGTGGCATGGCAATGGATTAGCCGTCCACAACAGGGTGCCGCAACACGCAACAGAAGCCTTGCCCAATTGGAAGAATCTGTCCTAACACGCGCGCCGGACGCAATCCCGCTTCAGAACGGGTTCGAGGGGAACATCTATGCTTCGCACATTTGCCGCCGCGGCGGTGCTTACCGCCCTGCCGCAGACGGCGCGCGCGCAGGAACTCACCAACATCGCGCAGAACGAGACGGGTGATACCGCGTGGATCCTGACGGCGACGGCCCTCGTGCTGCTGATGACGCTGCCGGGTCTCGGCCTGTTCTACGGCGGACTGGTGCGGGCGAAGAACTTCCTCTCCGTGCTGCTGCAGGTCGGCGCGGTGGCGGGCATCGCTTCGGTGCTCTGGATCGTCGTTGGCTATACCCTCGCGTTCGGCAACACCACGGGTGGCTGGATCGGCGATGGCGGCAAGTGGATGCTGATCAATCTCGATAACGTGCGCAGTGGCATCACCCTTCCCGAAAGCACCTTCGCGGCCTTCCAGATGACTTTCGCTGCGATTACCCCGGCCCTGATGGTGGGCGCATGGGTAGACCGCGCGCGCTTCGGCTGGGTCATCGGTTTCGCTGCCATCTGGGGCCTGCTCGTCTATGCGCCGGTCGCCCACTGGATCTGGGGCGGCGGCTGGATGAGCGAGCTTGGCGTGCTCGATTTCGCAGGGGGCCTCGTGGTTCACACCACGGCGGGCGCTTCGGCGCTGGTCGTCGCCTTGCTGCTGGGCAAGCGGCAGGGCTTCCCCGGCTCCACCCTGCTACCGCACGCCCCTGGCATGACGATGCTGGGCGCGATGCTGCTGTGGGTCGGCTGGTTCGGCTTCAACGGCGGCAGCGCTCTCACCGCGACGGACGATGCCTCGATGGCGATCATCAACACCCATGTCGCCGCCGCGACTGCGGCGCTGGCGTGGGCGCTGGTGGAAAAAATCGCTTTCGGGAAAGCCACCACGGTCGGCTTTGCTACCGGTGCTATCGCTGGACTTGCGACGGTGACGCCCGCCGCCGGTTTCATCTCGCCGGGTGCGGCAATCCTGTTTGGCATTCTGGCCGCGCTCGTCTGCTACTACGCAATCCAGCTGGTGAAGACCAAGCTGGCCATCGACGATTCGCTCGATGTATTCGCGGTTCACGGCGTGGGCGGGATGCTGGGCAGCCTGCTGCTGGGCGTGTTCCTCTCGCAGGATCTTGGCGGGACCGGTTATGCCGACGGCATGACGATGGGCGGCATGGTCGGCGTGCAGGCGCTTGCCATCGCCATCGTCGCCCTGTTCTCCGCCGTTGTGACGGCGGTGATCGCCATCGGCGTATCGCTGTTCATCCCGATGCGCGTGACGGAGGAAGAGGAAGTCCAAGGTCTCGACGTGACGAGCCACGGCGAGCGCAGCTGGCAATTCGACTGATCGGGTGATCGTCCCTTGCGCGCCGCTGCCGTTCGGCTAGGTGCGCAGGGGACATGGATACCTTTGCCGCACGCCTCGAAACCCTTGAACATCAATGGATGCGTGCGTGGATGCGCGGCGACCGCAAGCTGATGAAGGAAGTCGCTGCGCGCGACTTCGTGTTTCTCCTCGGCGGCAAGAAAGCCACCCTGCTTGACCGGGTGAGCTGGCTGGAAGCGGCAACCACGCGCCTGCGCTGCCACTCCTACCGCTTCGGCGACATCTACGTGCGCCGCCACGGCTCCATCGGTCTGTTCGCCTGCCAGATGGAGATTGAGGCTTCGATCGGCGAGCACGAATGGAAAGGCACCGTGTGGGTGTCTGACCTGTGGCGTAGGTCTGCCGTGAGCAGGAAGTGGAAACTGGTGGAGCGCGTCGCCTCCCGGCCCGAGGGCGACAATGCCCTGGGCGAGGCGCTGAAGAAATTCCAGCTCTGGACCTGAGTCCTAGGCGGCGTCCATTTCCGCCATCTTTGCCAGTATCTTTTCGATTGCAGCAGCTGACGTTCCCAGCGCGAAATGCTGCGCGTCGATCCGCAGCGTCTCGTCCGCCTCCTCGTCCCGTCCGCGCGAGCACAGCGGCGAAACGATACCGTCGCAGGCAGACCAGACTGCCAGCGTCGGCACAGGCGGCTTATCGGAAACCTGCTCCGCGAAAGGCGGATTATCGACCGTGTGATCGTTGATCGCCTCGTATAGCTTCCACGCGACATTGGCATGGCGGTCGCCCGAGAAGGGGCTGGCGACCGTCACTACCATCCCGACATGCTGTGGTGAGCGATGCGCGAGCACCCGCGCATATAGTCCGCCAAGGCTCCACCCGATCAGGACGACCTTCTCGCCGGTCTGGCGGTGCAGATCCTCAAGCCGCGCTTCGAGCGCTTTCAGCTTCGCCGGATCGGCCCCGGTGTTCAGCCCGCGCCGCCAACCCTCTGGCCTGAAGCCGCGCGCCTTCAGCGTCCGCCGCAGCAGGGTGGTGGAAACATCGCCAGTGGCAAGGCCGGGAATGACGATCACTGCCCTGCCCCGGCCAAATTCCCTGCCCGCCTTCGGCAGCCGGAACGGGTTCAGCAGGACGCGCGGAATGGCCAGCCCCTCGCGCAGGGTATTGCGCAAGGGCGGTGGCTCTTCGTGCGCGTCCGCCAGGATCAGTCGCCCGTCAGGATCCGCTCGACCAGTTCCTTCACCGTGGGGGTGTAGTTGTTGGAATAGAACGGGTCGGTCTTGAAGCGGTATGCCGCATGGCCTGCAAAGGCGAGGTTCTCGTCCGGATCGCCGCCGTGGGCGATGTCCTGCAAGGTTTTCTGGATGCAGAAGCTGCGCGGGTCGGCAAGGCGGCCGGTGGTGTGCGTGTCGTGATCCTTCCAGCTGGAGAACTGGCAGTGCGACAGGCAGCCCATGCAATTCGCCTGGTCCGTACGGATCTGGTCTGCGCTTTCGGGCGTCACGAAAACCACGGTATCGTCCGGCGTCTTGAGAGCTTCGGTAAAGCCTTCGTGCATCCACGCCAGCGCCTTGCGCTGGTCTCCGGGATGGACGTAGAAATACTTCGCCTTGCCGTGATCCATCAGCGGGATGGTGCCCTCTTCCTGGTCCCGCTTGAAGATCGGGATTTGCCGCTCCGAGCGGTGCATCAGGTCGTAGAGGAAAGGCGTCTTCACCGCGCTGGAATAGAAACCGGTTGGCGAGAACTTGTGCAGCAGCACATCGCCGGGCTCCACCGTGCGCAGCATTTCCTTCCACACGTTGGGAATGGGGCTTTCCTTCGTCAGCAGCGGCCGCGTGCCGAACTGGAAGGCGATCTTGCCAAGCTCCGGATTGTCGATCCAGTCTTCCCACTCGCGCAGATACCAGACGCCGCCCGCCATAACGATCGCCGTTTCCTCGGACACGCCTTCCTTGCGCATCGTCTCTCGCAGGGCCGCGACGCGGGGATAGGGATCCTGCGGCTCGCGCGGGTCTTCTGCGTTTGACAGACCGTTGTGCCCGCCTGCCAGCCACGGATCTTCGTAGACCACCGCCGCCATCAGGTCCGGCACCTTGGAATAGCTACGCTTCCACAGCGCGCGGAAAGCGCGGGCCGAGCTGATGATCGGCAGGTAATAGACGTTGTAGTGCTGGGCGATCTCGGCCAGCTTGTAGGGCATCCCTGCGCCGCAGGTGACGCCCGTCACCAAGCCCTTGCAGTTCTCCAGCACACCCTCGAGCACGCGCTGCGCGCCGCCCATTTCCCACAGCACGTTGATATTGATCGCGCCGTTACCGCCCGCGATCTCGTGCGCGCGCTTCACCTGCTCGGTCGCGCCGTCGATGGCATAGCGGACAAGCTGCTCGAAACGTTCGGTGCGGGTCGCCTGCGGGTAGACCTGCGGAATGGGGTTGCCATCGCTGTCGTAACTGTCGGCATTCACGGCGCTGACCGTGCCGATGCCGCCGGCTGCGGCCCATGCGCCGGAACTGGCGTGGTTGGTGGCGGAAACGCCCTTGCCGCCTTCGATCAGCGGCCAGACTTCACGGCCGCCGTAGGAAATCGGCTTAAGACCCTTGAAACTCATCATTGTCCCCAGAAGTGTTCTCATCCGTCAGGGAGAACTCGGTGTTGGTATCGCCCGGTTGCATGCAGGGCTCGATATCGCGTGGATCGGGCCTTTCGCCCACCACTTCGAACTGCGCGTAATAGCCTGCAATCTGAGGCTTGCGCACATATTGAACGAGCCGATAGCCGACGCGTTCGAATTCGCAAAACAGTAGTTGTGGATTGATGCCGTGCTGATCTGCCGGCCTGTCGGTATCCACGACGATGACCTGCCCGCCTTCTCTCAGCGAGGGGCGCATGCGCCACAGCAGGGCATAGGGTTCGGCAATCTCGTGGTACATGTGGACCATGAAGATGCGGTCGAAGCTATCGTCAGGCAGCTTGGGATCGTCCGGGTCGCCAAGCGCGATGGAGACATTGTCCAGCCTTTCGCGCTCCACACGGCTGCCCAGGCGGCGCAGCGCGTCCTCGTCGATATCCTGCGCCAGCACGCGCCCATCGGCCCCTACCCGCGCAGCCAGGCGCACTGTGTAGTATCCCTCGCCCGCACCAATATCGGCCACTGTCATCCCGCGCGTGATATCGGCCTGGTCCATCACGGTCTGCGCTTCCTGCCGGTCGTCGCGTATCTGCTCGGTAGAGAAGGCGTTCGATCCGGTATCAGACACGGGGCGATAGGGCCGCGGAAAATCGCGAGCGGTCACGGGGCGGTCGTCCTCGGCGACGTCGCACGCGGCAAGAGACGTGCACGCCACACCAGCCGCCAGAATTCGCAAGAAGGACCCTCTCTTCATGCCCCCGGCTCTAGCGACAGGCGCGGCGGAAGGCAAAGCGGCAAATGCCTTGGCGAGCGTGTTTCGCGGCCGCTCCCGTTCAGCCGGGCTGTGCATTCGTTCGAGGGAGCGGCGACCAGCTGTTGTAAGGACCGACGCGGGAAAGGCGGTAACGGTGCATTAGTGTTCCGCCCAGCAAGAGGGCCAGTTGCAGCAGCACCGGCAATTGCGTCATCGCCCAGAACGCCTGCGACCAGCCATCGCGAGCCACGAGCGCAGAGATACTTCCGGTCACGGCGACAAGTTGCGCTGCGGCAATGGCCAAGGGGTAAAGGCGGTTGGCGCGCATTGCGACAGTGATGAGAGCACTGGCCGCAAACAGGTCGAGCAGTAACCTGCTCAGGTCGAATTCGACAAAGGATCGCGGCCCGATCGTGAACTGGAGCAACAGGTCGATGATCGCCTCGGCAGCGATGATCGCGGCGCAACATTTCTCGGGCGCATCTCCCCTCGCCGCCGCGAAAGCGACGACGAGGAAAGTGGCAGCGACAATGAGGACGAACAGGTTCACACTATCGCTTTCGGGAGGTCAGGATGCGGCGCGCAAATCGGCCTTGTGGCCCATGGGCTCGCCCGGAGGGCACTTCTCGACACCAAGCACGTCGCCCTGAACCTGAAGCAGGTTCGCGTGGACACGGGCAAGGTCGCTTCCGGCAGAAACCAGCGTCTGATGCGACTTGGTGAGACGCAGCAGGGCTTCCTGTCCAACGAAGGGGCCGGCATCGGTATCGCGCCGAGCCTCGATCATCGTGGCAAGCAGGGTGCTCTGGCGAAGCAAGGCATTGTCCAGCGCCTCTTCGGCGGCTTTCAGTTCGCGGGTGATACGCATCTGCGCAATGTCGGGAGACATGCCCATCTCGATAACTCCATTTGCGGCCATGCGGCCTCTTGATCTGCGAAGGAGTCCTAAGGCAGCCTACTGCATGAGCTCGGATAGTTCGCCGAAAATGGCCAATCCAACCAAAGCTGCAACCAGCAGGCCAAGGGTAATTCCGACGATAGCGGTTAGACGCCAGAAATACCCGTAGCGACCCTCAAAAGACTCCGGGACGACGCGGTACTGGACGATTGGCCGTGTGCTTTCGGGAGGCCTGCCTGAATCGGCATGCACCTGGCTATCGTCCGGCACCGTGTCGGACCCGGCATCTTGGTCGCGCGGTTCCGGCAGAGTTTCGACCTGCGAGGATTGATATACGGGTCTTTCGTATAATGGCGCATCGCCCCTGTCGGCAGTGGCGGCCATGTAGGCAGCGGCGAGTTCGCTACGCGTCTCAACGCCGAACTTTTTGCGCGCCGCCGTCACCCGCTGGTCCACGGTATGTGGCGAGATGCCAAGTTCGCGGGCGATCTGCTTCGATGTCTTGTGCAGCACCAGCAGGTCCAGCACGTCCTGCTGCTTGTCGGTTAGCGTATCCAGGACGTTATCGATATCTCGTGCGTGATCCATTTCGCCCAATCCGGCCCGCCATCATGCGCAGCAAGCCCCTCCCTCAAGGGTCTGTATATCAAAGCGTTGCACGATTGCGAGGCCCGCGAAAATGTTATCCCGTCGAGCTATTATCGGGAAGAGTCCTTACTCCACGTCATCGACGTCCACCGTTTCCCCCGTCACGCGCTGAGCCAGTGCCGCGGCGATGAAATCGTCGATCTCGCCATCCAGCACGTCGCCCGGTGAGGTGGAAGTGGTGCCGGTGCGCAGGTCCTTCACCATCTGGTAGGGCTGGAGAACATAGCTGCGGATCTGGTGGCCCCAACCGATTTCGGTCTTCTCCGCATATTCGCCCGCCGCCACGGCTTCGCGCTCGGCCAGCTCCCGCTCGTAGAGGCGCGCTTTCAGCATGTTCATCGCGGTTGCGCGATTCTTGTGCTGGCTGCGATCGTTCTGGCTGGCAACGACAACGCCAGTGGGCTTGTGGGTGATACGCACGGCAGAGTCGGTGGTGTTCACGTGCTGCCCGCCCGCGCCCGATGCGCGGTAGGTGTCGATTTTCAGGTCGCCTTCGTTGATCTCGATGTCGATATCGTCGTCGATCACCGGATAGACCCAGACGCTGGAAAAGCTGGTGTGGCGGCGCGCCGAGCTGTCGTAGGGGCTGATGCGAACGAGGCGGTGGACGCCGCTCTCGGTCTTGGCATAGCCATAGGCGTTCTCGCCCTTGATCAGCAGCGTGGCGCTCTTGATGCCGGCCTGTTCTCCAGCGGCGTATTCCACCGTTTCCACCTTGAACCCGCGGCGCTCGGCCCAGCGAACGTACATGCGCATCAGCATTTCCGCCCAGTCCTGGCTCTCGGTGCCCCCGGCGCCCGCGTTCACCTGCAGGTAGGTGTCGTAATTGTCGGCCTCGCCCGAAAGGAGGGCGTTCACCTTGTCGCGGTCGGCGCGCTTGGCCAGTGCTGCCAGGCTGGCAAGACCCTCGGCCACGACATCATCGTCACCCTCGGCCTCGCCCATTTCCACGAATTCGGAGGCGTCGGACATTTCCTGGCTGATCTCGTTGACCGTCTCGACCGCGTCCTTCAGCTGCTTGTGCTCGCGACTGATGGCCTGCGCCTGCTTCGGATCGTTCCACAGGTCGGGGTCCTGCACGCGGGCTTCCAGCTCGTCGAGACGGCGGAGCGCGTGTTCCCAGTCCAGCGACTTGCGCACCAGCGCCAGCGCGGCTTCGATCCGGTCGATGTGGGCCTGCCCTTCGGCACGCATGGCATTAGTCCTTCACAAGATTTGAGACGCGCGCCTAGCGCAAGGCGTGACGCGGGGGAAGTGCGGTGGTGGAAAAGCGGACGGATCAATAGATGCCGCCCTGCTCCTCGGCAAAGTCCTCGCGCTCGCCCGCGCCGCTCTGGACACGCGGGCCCTCGTTGCGACGGCGCAGCTGGGCAAGGATCATCTCACGCATGGCGTCGATCTCATCCTGCCGCTGGCTGCGGCGCGGTTCGGTGTCGGGCTTGAACGCTTCCCAGATCACCGCGGACGTAGGCTCATCCGAAGGCCAGCCATCGAACACCCGGCGGCCCGTGCGACGATCCACACGCACCATGCGCACGCCCTCGGGCGCGAGGAACGGCCTGCCGCTCCAGTGGTCGCGCGTTTCCTGCACGAACTGCTTGAAGATCGGCGCTGCCGTGTTGCCGCCCTGGATCCATCCGCCCATGTTGCGAGGCTGATCGAACCCGAGATAGGTCGCCCCCACAATATCGGGCGAACCGCCCACGAACCACGCGTTGGTGGGACCGGAGCTTGTGCCGGTCTTGCCGAACAGCGGCAGCTCAAGGTCGCGCAGGCGCGTAGCGGTCCCGCGCTCGACCACACCTGTCAGCATGTTGACGATCTGGAATGCGGTGCGCGCATCCATCACCTGCCGCCCGGTCCTGCCGAAGCGCGGCATAGGGCCGCCGTCCCACTCGTCCATGTTACAATTCGTACATTCGCGGTTGTCGGCGCGGAAGATCACCTTGCCGTCGCGGTCCTGCACGTAGTCGATCACGGTGGGATCATTGAGCCGCCCGTGGTTGACGAGGGCTGCGTAGGCCGCGGCCATGCGCTCTACGGTCGTATCCCCAGCGCCAAGCGCGAAAGCGGGGAACGGCTCGTATGCACCTTCGTCCGCGATGCCCACATCTTCGAATGTGTCGATTACCTGTTCCATCCCAGAGTCCATCGCGATGTGGACCGTCATCAGGTTCTTGGACTGCTCCAGGCCATATCGCATCGGGTACTCGCCCCCGCCACGGCTACCACCGAAGTTGGTGAAGCATTTCTCGCCAAGGTTAGCGCCCTGGTAATAGCAGTACTGACTATCCGGGATCATCGAGGCAGGCGTCATGCCATTGTCGAGGCCGGTCGCGTAGACGAAGGGCTTGATCGTCGAGCCGGGCTGCCGATTGGCCTGCGTGGCGCGATTGAAACTGCCGAGGCGGGAATCGAAACCGCCCTGCATGGCAAGAATGCGCCCGCTGTCGGGTGCAATGGCCAGGAAGCCGCCCGACACACTGGGGATAGTCTCAAGCCGCCAGCCATTGCCGCGCGGCGAGGCGACCACGACATCACCGACACTCATCTCGTCGGCGGGATTGGACAGCGGATATTCCTCGCCGTCCGAGAAACCGATAGTTGCCGAACCGCTTCCCAGCGCGGTGATCACGCCAACGCGCCAGTTTTCGTAATTGATCGAGAGGTAGGAGCTGCGAAGCTGCGCCGTCAGGTCTCCATTATCGGGATTGAGCGTCGCGACAGGCCCCGCCCAGCCGCGGTTGCCGTGATAGCGCAGCATGGCACCGCGCAGCGAATTGCGCGCGGCGTCCTGCATCTCGGTATCCAGCGAGGTGCGCACCCACAGGCCACCTGCATAGACGCTGTTGCGGCCATCTTCGGCCTCTTCACCGAAGCGCTCAATGAGTTCGCGGCGCACTTCCTCAAGGAAATAGCCGGCGTCCGCAGAGCGCTCCGCCCGCTGGCCCTGGATTATGCCCAGCGGCTGCGCCTGCGCGGCCTGCAACTCCTGCGGCGTGATAAAACCGTTGTCTTCCATCTGGGCGAGCACCCAGTTGCGGCGTTCGCGCGCGGTATCGTAGTTCGCCTGGCGGCTGTAGACTTCCGGCGCACGCGGCAGGATGGCGAGATAGGCCATCTCGTGCAGTTCAAGGTCGTCCACGTCCTTGTCGAAATAGGCACGCGCGGCGGCCTGCACACCGAAACTGCGACGACCCAGCGGAATTTCGTTGAGGTAAAGCGTGATGATCTGCTGTTTCGAGAGTACGCCTTCGATACGCGTGGCGAGGATCATCTCCTTCAGCTTGCGCGTCACCGAGTATTCGTTGCCGACAAGAATGTTCTTGGCGACCTGCTGCGTAATGGTCGAACCGCCGACTGCGCGCTCGCCAGAGCCGATCTTCGATACGTAATCGATCACCGCGCCGATGAAGCCGCCCGCGTCGATGCCGCCGTGCGTCCAGAACGTCTCGTCCTCCGCCGAGATGTAGGCGTTCATCAACTGCTCCGGCAGGTCGCGGAACTGCAGTTCCACCCGCCGTTCACGCTCGTAGCGGTGGACGATCTCACCATCGATGCCGCGCACGACTGATGGCAGGTTCGGCTCGTAATCCAGCAGGGTTTCCGCATCGGGCAGGTCGCGCGCCAGCCAGGCCCAGCCCAGCAGCCACAGCACCAGCGCGGCAAAAACGGCGTAGCCCGCCCACCGGAACAGGCGCTTTTCGCGCCAGGCATCGCGCAGCGGTGCACCGATGCGATGGGTGGTTTCGCGAAAACGCTGCAACGCGTTGCCGATGGCAGATGATTCAGAGTTCGTCATAAGGCAGGCCAGCGTCTTACATGCCATCCGATGATGGCGCCACAATGAATAAGCATCAGTTCGTCGCGGTCTGGCGTGCGAAATAGATGCGGATGGCCCGTGCCATCACTTCGGCGAAGCGTTCGCGCCCCTCCACCGAAGCCAGCCTTTCAGCATCCTCCGGATTGGTCACGAAGCCCGATTCGAACAGGACGCCCGGCACGTCTGGAGCGCGCAGCACGGCCAGCGCAGCAGAGCGGCGGGCCTCGGGGTGGAAGACGAGCGTCCCCTCGCCCTCGCGCTCTATGAGTTCGGCAAACTCCACCGATTTCTCCGACGTGCGTCGTTGCGACAATTCGACAAGGATGGCGTTCACGTCCTCGTTCTGCCCGGAGAGATCGACACCGTTGACGATATCGGCATCGTTCTCGCGCTCGGCAAAGAGGGCCGCGGCCTCGGAACTGGCATTCTCGGACAGGGTGTAGATGCTCGCCCCGCTCACCCCCTCCTTGTCGCCTGCGGAATCGGCGTGGATGGAAAGGAACAGGTCCGCGCCCAGCGCCCGCGCGATCTCAGCGCGTTCCTGCAACACGATGAAGCGATCGTCGTCGCGGGTCATGGCGACGCGGATGCCGCCATCTTCCAGCAATCGGTCCCGCAGCGCACGCGCCAGACCAAGGACGATAGCTTTTTCCCGGTATGTCTCGCTCACCGTGCCGGGATCGGGGCCGCCGTGCCCTGCGTCGATCACCACCAGCGGACGCGCCGGATCGGAGGGGCCCAATATCTCCGGCAAGCCGATGGGCGTGCTGCCGTCGGGCAAGGCAACGCGCACCACGTAATCGCGGCCCAGCACCGGAACCGGGATGGCCGCGCCCAGTGTATAGAGCGCACCCAGCAAAAGCACCGGGAGTGCGAACAGCAGGCCGATCTGAAATCGATACGCCATGCGGGCGGCGAAACGTCCTTTGCGGCGCGCCGTGCAGGCGCGGGAATGGTTAAGGCAACACCAAGGGAAATTTGCGCGAATGCGCAACAAGGTTGCCGTATCTTTTCCCCGATGCTAGCTAGAACGCAGCCGGAGCGATAATGCAATCCGGCGCCCGGCTCGGCCCCATTTCTGGCCAACCCGGCAATGCTTACAGGTTGATGCCGCGATGCAAAGTAAAAGCCAGCAAGCCACGGAGCGTTCGACTGAACGTGCGACGGCTGCAAGGCTTCCAGCGCAGACGAAAACCCTGCGCCTTTTCACCGCGACAGACACGTTTCGCGCGTCCACCCGCAAACCGGCGACCTGCCGGACGGGCGGCGTGATGATTTCCAACACCCGCGACAATCGCGGGCCCCACACATATCGGCAATCCTCTCCACCCGGCCCGGCATCATGCCGTCTGACCGGAGTGACGGCGATTGCCCGGAGAATACTACATGGCAACGCGCATGCTTATCGATGCGCGCCACCCGGAAGAAACACGGGTGGCGGTGCTCAAGGGAAACCGGATTGAGGAGTTCGACTTTGAATCTGCCGAACACAAGCAGATCAAGGGCAATATCTACCTGGCAAAAGTAACGAGGGTCGAACCCTCCTTGCAGGCGGCTTTCGTCGACTTCGGCGGCAATCGCCACGGCTTCCTCGCTTTCAGCGAAATTCATCCCGACTATTACCAGATCCCCGCCGCCGACCGCGAAGCGCTGCTGCGCGAGGAACAAGCCGCTGCCGAGGAAGAGGCAAAGCTTCGCGCCGAAGAGGACGAGGACGGCGCCCCGCTCGACGAGGATATCGACGACGAGGATGAAGACGAGGACGAAACCGGCGTCGAGGAAATCGACACCAGCGAGAAGGACGACGTCTCCACCATCGAGGATGGCCACGTAGAGAACGGCGACGAGGAAGCATCGGACGATTCCGACGAGGACGATGACGACTCCGACGAGGAAGAATCGAACGACAAGCGCCGTGGTCGCGGCCGCGGTCGTGGCAAGGGCCGTCGTCCGCAGGGCCGCCGCCAGGGTGGCAGCCGTGCGAAGGAAATCGACGAAGCCCGCGCCAAGCGCCAGGCGCTGCGTCGCCGCTACAAGATCCAGGACGTCATCCAGCGCCGCCAGGTGCTGCTGGTGCAGGTCGCCAAGGAAGAGCGCGGCAACAAGGGCGCTGCGCTCACCACCTACCTGTCGCTGGCTGGCCGCTATTGCGTGCTTATGCCCAATTCCAGCCACGGCGGCGGCATTTCGCGCAAGATTTCCAACGGTTCCGACCGTAAGCGCCTGAAGAGCATCGTGTCCGATCTCAGCCTTCCCAAGTCCATGGGCCTGATCGTGCGCACCGCCGGTCTCAGCCGCACCAAGACCGAGATCAAGCGCGACTTCGACTATCTCGCCCGCCTGTGGGACGAAATCCGCGAACGCACCATGTCGAGCAGTGCTCCGGCGCAGATCCACTCGGACTCCGACCTGATCAAGCGCGCCATCCGCGACATCTACAATCGCGAGATCGAGGAAGTCGTGGTCGAGGGCGAGGAAGGCTACAAGGCCGCCAAGTCCTTTATGAAGCTGCTGATGCCCAGCCACGCACGGCGGGTGAAGGCCTACAACGATCCTGTTCCGTTGTTCCAGCGCTACGGCGCGGAAGACCAGTTGTCGGCGATGTACGATCCGATGGTGCAGCTGAAATCTGGCGGCTACCTGATCATCAATCCGACAGAAGCGCTGGTGTCGATCGACATCAACTCGGGCCGCTCCACCAAGGAGCACGGGATCGAGCAGACCGCGCTCCACACCAACCTCGAGGCGGCGAAGGAAATCGCCCGACAGCTGCGCCTGCGCGACATGGCGGGCCTCGTCGTGATCGATTTCATCGACATGGAGCGCACCGGAAACGTGCGCAAGGTCGAACGGTGCATGAAGGATGCGCTGAAGAACGACCGTGCGCGTATTCAGGTGGGTCGAATTTCAGGCTTCGGCCTGATGGAAATGAGCCGCCAGCGCCTGCGTACCGGCGTTCTGGAAGCGACCACGCGCGAATGCCCGCACTGCGACGGCACCGGCCTTGTCCGCACGGCAAGCTCCGCCGGTCTTTCCGCGCTGCGCCTGATCGAGGACGAAGCCGCCAAGGGCAAGGGAACGGTGATCACGCTTTTCGCCTCCACCGAAGCGGCAGTGTACCTCCTCAACGCCAAGCGTGCCGACCTTGCCGAGATCGAACAGCGTTACGGCGTGACCGTGGAAGTGAAGCCCGAAGGCGAAGACGAAGGCGCGAAGATGCGCGTCGCCTCCTCCGGCCCGCGCCCGGCGCAGGCTCCCAAGTTCGAGCCGATCGTCGATGACGATGACGATGACGACATCGAAGACGACGACGATAACGACAACGATACGAGCGGCGAGGACGATGACGATACGGGCGGCCAGCCCAAGAAGCGTCGCCGTCGCCGTCGCGGCGGTCGCGGTCGCAACAAGAATCGCCAGCAGGACGAAGGTCAGAACGACTCTTCCGATGACAACGACGATGATGGCGACGATGACGAAACCTCGTCCGACAATGGCAACGACGACGACAGCGATGGCAAGCCACGCCGCCGTCGGGGTCGCCGCGGCGGTCGCGGCAGGAACCGCAACCGGCAGGACAACGACAACAGCGCCAACGACGATAAACAGCGTTCGGACGAAAGTCCTGATGGCGAAGAACCCAATGAAGCAGTAGCCAAGCAGGCAGACGCTCCGCAGGACGAGGCCCAGCCCGAAGTCGAGGAAAAGCCGAAGCCCAAGCGCACCCGTCGCAAGAAGGCCGAACCCGCCGAAGCAGAACAGGCCATGCCGGATGACGCCGAAGCAGAGGAAAAGCCGAAGCCCAAGCGCACCCGTCGCAAGAAGGCCGAACCCGCAGAGGCTGAAGAGGCCAAGCCGGAAGACGCCGAAGCCGAGGAAAAGCCGAAGCCCAAGCGCACTCGTCGCAAGAAGGCCGAGCCTGCTGCAGAAGTCGAGGCCGAAGCCGCCGAAGCCGAAGCTGAAGCTGAACCTGCGGCAAAGCCTGCGAAGAAAACTGCCAAGGCAGAAGCACCCGCCAATGACGGTGAACAGGCCGAAGGCGACGAAGGAACCAGCGAGGATGGTTCTCCCCGTCGCGGCGGTTGGTGGCAGCGCACCTTCGGCAACTGATCGCCGCCGTTAACGGAGGCCAACGATGGACCCACTTCCCGTCACCGTGATCGTGCTGGCGGCCCAGCGCACCGGCGTGGTCAACCCCCTCGCCGCGCGCGCGGGGGTCAGCCACAAGTGCCTGGCGCCGATCTGCGGCCGCCCACTGATCGCGCATGTCATGGAAACGCTCACCACGCTTCCGGACATTCGCGAGATCCGCGTGGTGCTGGAACCCGATGGGCAGGCGGAAGTCGATCCGGTGCTGGAAACCTTCCGCGATCGCGGTGCGCCGATCACGCTGGTGGATAGCGACGCCAACATCGTCGAGAGCGTACTGGCGGCCTCCAGGGGCGAGGAAGGACCGTTCGTCATCACGACGGCAGACAACGTGCTGCTGACCCACGACGGTTTCGAGCAGGTCCGTAACGCCATGCGCGATGCCGATGCCGTGATCGGCGTGACCACCAAAGAGCGGGTCCATGCCGTGCACGAGCGCGGCCAGCGCGGGTTCTACGAGTTCAAGGACGCCGGTTACGCAAACTGCAATCTCTATGGCCTCGCCAATCGCAAAGGCCTGAAAGCAGCAGAAATCTTCCGTGAAGGCGGGCAGTTCCAGTCCAATCCGGGCCGCATGGTCCGGGCTGCGGGCATCTTCAATATCCTGCTGATGCGCTTTGGGCTCATCACCTTCGCGCGCGGGCTTGACCGAGTTGGCAAGCGCTTCGGCGCAAAGCTGCGTCCGGTCGTGTTCGAAGATGGTGCGCTCGCCATCGATGTCGATAACGAGCGGACCTATGCAATTTGCGAGTGGGTGCTGGGGCAGCGGCTCGGGATGGATATTCCCAAGCCCGAAATCGAGGACTGGAACTAACGGCTCAGGCGCCTGCCCGGCGCGCCACGCCCCATTCCATCCAGCCCGCCCACTTGGGGGCCTTCTCGAAATAGATCTGTCCGATCGGCTCGATCTCGAACCCGGCCGCGCGGATAGAGCCGCCCACTTCGCGCGTCAGGTGACAGTTCCCCGCCAGGTGCTTCCAGACAGGTTCGATACGGCGCTGCCAAGTCGCCGGGCCGGGATCGGGAGCCTTGCCGTGTTCAAGGAATAGCAGCCGCCCGCCCGGTTTCAGCACCCGGCGCATTTCCGAAAGCACGCGGCCGGGATCGTCCACCGAACATAGCGTGTAAGTGCACACGACCGTATCGAAAGCCCCGTCGCCGAAAGGAATGTCCTCCCCCTTCCCTTCGCGAATATCGGCCTGCCAGCCTTTCTCCTGCGCTCGCTGCCGGGCCGCATCGAGCAGGCTGGCATTGGGATCTATGCCGGAAAAGCTTGTGACCGCATCAATATCATAGTGCCGCTGGTTGAACCCGCCACCGCAGCCCAGTTCGAACACCGCGCCCTTGGCAAGCGGCACCACCTCGCGGCGAAGTTCGTCCACGTCCTCGGAACCGCAGCCGAGCGAGACGACCTTGGGCAGGATGGTCTCGTCATACCATTTGCCAAACCCCATTCGCGCCTCCTCAGGCTGGCACCGGAGTAACGGATTGTTTCACGATACGCGGATTTTGCAACGGCGAATTGCGCAGCGATTGCACCGGAACCCGTTTGGGCCTAACCGCCGCGAGAATTCAACCGCCACCAGAAGGCCGAGTCCATGACCACCGAAATTGCCCCGCTGCGGATTCCCGAAGACGCCAAGGAACGCGTGAAGATGCTGTTCATGGCCAAGCACGCCTTGTGGGGCGGCGGGATGCATCCGGAGGATGGCAACCACGCGATCTACCACCACGAGGTGCGCACCACGCTGGAAAACCTCGGCCTGAACCTGGAATTCGCGAACAGTTACGACGTGCTGTTCACACGGCCCGAGGTGGATTTCGTATTCCCGCTGCTAAACCGCGGCGGCTTCGTGAACAGCGAGATGCTGATCCCGATCCTGTGCAACATGCACCGCATCCCCTACCTCGGCGCCATGCCGTTCCTGCGCGGCCTGGGCGATGACAAGAGCGTGTCCAAGCTGGTCTGCACCCACGCAGGCGTGCCGACGGCACCCTGGTTCTGCTATCGCAGGGGCGCACCCGTGCTGGAAGCGGACCTGCCGCCCGCGCCCGATGGCCGCTGGGTGATCAAGCCCAATGCGAGCTCCGCCAGCTGGGGCATTTCCGACGCGCACGACTGGAATGGCGTGACCAACGCCGTCGCCGATATCCACGGCCAGGGCCACGATGCCATCGTGGAGCCTTACCTCGACGGCTACGACGTGCAGTGCGCCTTCATCACGCTGGACAACGAGCCGACGGCCCTGCCGATGCTGTGGTACGAGCGCGAGAACACGCAGAAGCTGTGGACCTACTACGAAAAGCGCGACCTCGTGCCCAACACGGAGAAGGCCGCGCTCAAGCGATTCGACCATCCCGAGCTTGCGCCGAAGATCGAGGAAATGGCGAAGAAGTTCGCCCGCCAGATGACGCCCTTCGACTATGGCCGGATTGAATTCCGCGTCGACCTGAAGACCGGCGACATCAATTTCATCGAGATCAACCTCAACTGCAACCTGTGGAGCGAGAAGGTGATGGCAAAGGCGGCCGCGCAGGCAGGCTTCAGCCATGCCGACCTGCTGGAAACGCTGCTGGCCGAGTGCTGGCGCCGTCACGGGCTCATCAGCTAGGTTTCAGCTAGGGCTCCACCCGCTCTCGCTTGTAGTCGAACACGTCGCCGCTGTTGTCGGGAGTCAGCTTTTCCAGCACGCCCAGCAGGTTGGCCGCGGCTTCGTCGGGCGCGGTGAGCTGGCCTTCGGGCAGGTTGTTCTGGAACGGCTCCGACAGGGGCGTGTCTACCGTGCCGGGATGCAGGCCCACGGCCACGGCCTGCTTGTGCGTGCGGGCAAGTTCGATGGCGAAATTGCGCACCAGCATGTTCAGCGCGGCCTTGCTGGCGCGGTAGCTGTGCCAGCCACCGATGCGGTTGTCCCCGATCGAGCCGACGCGCGCGGAAATCGCGGCAAAGGTCGCCGGGGCATCGCGAGGGAACAGCGGCAGGACGTGCTTTGCCACCAGCGCGGGGCCGATGGTGTTGAGGTGCAGGACGCGGGCCATTGCCCTGGCATCGAGGTTCTTGAAGCTGCGCTCCGGCCCGGTCCCGTCTTCCAGCGTGAGAACGCCCGTGGCGACGATCACCAGATCGGGCGGATCGTCCCGCCACGTCTCGGTAACGTCGGCGATGCTGGCTTCATCGTCGAAATCGAAGCGGAATGGCGTCACGCCGGGAAGATCAGGCGCCTTGCCGCTTCGCGACCCTGCGAAGACGGGTATGTTCCGCTCCGCCAGTGCCTGCACGAGTGCAGAGCCGATCCCGCCGCTGCTGCCGAACACTGCCGCCCGTTTCCATGTCATACCTGCGCTGCTCCTTTCCTACGTCCAAGTCTTTCACATAGGAACCGCGCATGGCCTGCAAAACACCCTCTCTAGCCCGTATTTCCGCCGGTTTTTCATTCGCCTATGGAAGGTCCGGACATTTGCGTCAGGACACTGTTCCAGGTGTTCCACATTCGCCGCGGCAAGCGTGCAAATCCGGGCAGAAAACCCAAGGCTTTGCTTGCTCTCGCACGCCGGATGAGTAGATAGGCACGCAGAAGCGACAGGAACGATCAGATCATGGCTACCTTCACCCTCCCCGCCAACAGCAAGATCCGCAACGACGGCGAAGTCCACAAGGCGGAAACCGGCGGGAAAATCCGCAAGTTCCGCATCTATCGCTACGATCCGGACAGCGGCAAGAACCCGCGCTACGACACGTTTGAAGTGGACCTGGACGAATGCGGGCCGATGGTTCTTGATGCCCTGTTCAAGATCAAGAACGAGATCGACCCGACGCTGACCTTCCGCCGCTCCTGCCGCGAAGGCATCTGCGGTTCGTGCGCGATGAACATGAACGGCAAGAACGGCCTCGCCTGCACGACCGCGATCGAGGACGTGAAGGGCGACATCCGCATCACCCCGCTGCCGCACATGGAAGTGGTGAAGGACCTCGTGCCCGATTTCACGCACTTCTACGCGCAGTACGCCAGCATCCGGCCTTGGCTGCAGACCGTCTCCACCACGCCTTCGGGCAAGGAGCGGCTCCAGTCGCCCGAACAGCGCGACAAGCTGGATGGCCTCTACGAGTGCATCTTGTGCGCCTGCTGCTCCACAGCCTGCCCCAGCTACTGGTGGAATTCCGACAAGTTCCTTGGGCCGGCGATCCTCCTGCAGGCGTACCGCTGGCTGGCCGACAGCCGTGACGAGATGACCGGTGAGAGGCTCGATGACCTGGAAGATCCCTTCCGTCTCTATCGCTGTCACACGATCATGAACTGCGCCAACGTGTGCCCCAAGGGCCTCTCGCCCGCAAAGGCCATCGCGGAAATCAAGAAGATGCAGGTGGAACGGCACGTTTGACGATGGCGATTGGTGCAGGAAACAAGGTCGAGGGCGGATGCCTGTGCGGTGCCATCCGCTACACCGTCACCGGGCCGGAGATGTTCACCTCGCAGTGCTGCTGCAAGGATTGCCAGAAGGCGACCGGGACCGGCCACACGACGATTATCGGCCTGCGTCGCGACCAGCTGGTCCTGCGCGGCGAGCCGAAGACCTATACCAACGGCGGTGACACGGGCGGCAAGGTGACGCGGCATTTCTGCGGCGAATGCGGTGGACGTCTCTACACCACCGGAGACTTGCCGGGTGATGAAGTGCTGATCCTGCAGGCAGGATCACTGGACGATCCCAATGTAGTCTCGCCCGAGAGCGTTATCTACGTGAAGGACGCGCCGGCCTGGGATTTCTTCGATCCCGACCTCCCCAAGTTCGAGGCGATGCAGCCCCGCGAGCGATGAGCGGTATCCTTTCCCGCTACGAACGCCTGATTTCTGCCGGAGAGCTGAAACCCGACGCGGACCAGCGCCGCGCTGCGGAGAGGCTCGAGGCGTTGCAGAAGGAACTGGAGGCCGAGCAATCGGGCGGCTTGCTCGGGCAACTGTTCGGCCGAAAGAAGGCGCGGCCACAGGGCGTCTACATGGTCGGCGGCGTGGGGCGCGGCAAGTCCATGCTGATGGACCTGTTTCATGCCACGCTCGACATCCCGGAAAAGCGCCGCGTGCATTTCCATGCCTTCATGCAGGAAGTCCACGCCGCCCTTCGGGAGGCCCGCAAGAGCGAGAGCGGCGACCCCATCCCCCCGGTGGCAGAGAAGTTATCGAGAGACCTTCGGGTGCTCGCCTTCGACGAGATGGTGGTAAACAATTCCGCCGACGCCATGATCATGAGCCGGCTGTTCACAGACCTCATCTGCAAACGGAACGTAACGGTCGTCACCACCAGCAACAGGCGCCCCACCGAACTCTACAAGGATGGTCTCAACCGCGAGCATTTCCTGCCCTTTATCGACCTGATCCAGGCCGAACTGGACGTGGTGGAACTGGACGGGCCGACCGACTACCGCATGGAGCGTATCGGCGGGCTGCAAACCTGGCACTGCCCGCTTGGCGATGAGGCAACGGCCAAGGTGCGCGAGGCGTTCTTCCGCCTGACCGACTACCCGCCCGAGGATGCCAAGCACGTTCCCAGCGCCGAACTCGATGTAGGCGGCGGACGGATGATGCATGTTCCCAAAAGCCTGAAAGGCGTGGCCGTGTTCAGTTTCAAGCGCCTCTGCAAGGAAGCGCGCGGCGCGCCCGATTACCTCGCCATTGCGCGGACCTATCACACGGTCTTCATCGTCGGCATCCCGCAGATGGACAAGGACATGCGCAACGGAGCGAGCCGTTTCGTGACCCTGATCGATGCGCTGTACGAAAACCGCGTGAAACTGTTTGCCACGGCAGAGACGGAACCGGAGGATCTCTATCCAGCCGGCGATGGTGCGTTCGAGTTCCAGCGCACGGTCAGCCGCCTGAAGGAAATGCAGAGCGAGGAATACATGGCTCTCGGCCACGGCATGGCGGATTAGGCGATTCCCAGGCGGGCCAGCGAGCGGTCCAGCATGACGAGTTGCCACAGCAGGCGAGAATGATCCGCGCGGCCTCCGATATGTTCCTCGGCAATCTCGGCGAGGCGCACATTGTCGAACCACCCGGTACGCGCCAGCATCGCGCTCTTGGAAATGCCGCGTGCCTTGCCCGCCAGTGGGCCGCGAAACCACTCCGCGATCGGAGTGACGAAGCCTTGCTTGGGGCGGTAAAGAATGTCTTCCGGCAGGTACCGCCCCATCGCCTTCTTGAGCAGCCATTTGCCCTGTCGGCCCTTGATGCGCAGCCCTTCCGGAAGCCCCGCCGCGAACTCGACGAGGCGATGATCGAGCAACGGTTCGCGCGCTTCGAGGCTGGCGGCCATGCTGGTGCGGTCGACCTTGGTGAGGATATCGCCCGGCAGCCAGAACTTCAGGTCCGCGTACTGAGCCTGATCCAGCCCACTGCGCATCGGTGCCCTGCCCATCAGATCGTAAAGCGGCTGCTCCGCACGATAGCTGCCGAGCTGTCCGGCCAAGTCCGGAGAGTAGAGGGCGAACCGCGCCTCCGGCGACACGACCGACAGCGCACGGGCATAGCCTTCCTCGGCAGAACCCGCGAGCGAAAGAAGCGTCGTCTTGGCCCGCAGGGGCCGCGGTGCCCAGTCCGCCTTCGGATAAGCCCGGCCGAGCGGGCCGAGCACGTTCTTGCGCACCGCTTTTGGTATCAAACCGCGCAGTCGCTCCTCGTGCGCGTGGAACACCTGTCTCCTGTAACCCGCCATCGCTTCGTCCGCCCCGTCCCCGGACAAGGCCACGGTGACGTTCTCCCTTGCCAGTTGGCACACCCACCAGGTGGGCAGCGCGCTGGCATCGGCGAACGGCTCGTCAAACATGCCTGCAATCGTGTCTATCGCGTCGAACTGGTCGGCGCTTACGGTGCGGGCTTCGTGATCGGTAGCGAAAAGCTCTGCTACCTGCCGGGCGTAACTCGTCTCGTCCGCGCTGGCGACGTCGAAACCGATGGAACAGGTCTTCACCGGCTGGCGGCTTGCTTCCGCCATGAAGGCGACCACGCTGGAACTGTCGACACCGCCGGAGAGAAACGCGCCGAGCGGCACGTCCGAAACCATGCGGCTCGTCACCGCCTGCTGGAGGTGGTGGAGCAGTTCCGCCTCGAGGTCTTTCGCCTTGCCCTTGTGGCGCTTGGCGAAACTGATGTCCCAGTACTGCTGCGGTTCCGGAACCGGGCTGTCGTGACGCAGCGTTAGCGTATGCCCGGCAGGCAATTTGCGCACGCCTTTTAGGATGGAACGATGGTCGGGCACGTAGCCCCACGCCATGAAGTCCTCCACCGCCCTTGGATCGGCATCACGCCGCATCAAAGGGTGGGCGAGCAGTCCCTTGAGCTCGGAGGCAAAAGCAACCGATCCGTCGGAAAGCTGCGTGTAGAACAGCGGCTTCACGCCGAAACGGTCACGCGCCAGGAATAGCTCCCGTCGCTTGCGGTCGTAGATGGCGAAGGCGAACATGCCATGGAGGCGGGAAACGCATTCGGCACCCCACTGCTCGTAGGCTGCAAGGATCACCTCGGTATCGCCCTCGGTGCGGAAGGTAGTGCCGCGCGCTTCCAGCTCCTTTCGCACTTCCCGAAAGTTGTAGATCTCGCCGTTGAAGCTGATCGTCAGCCTCTCGCTGATCGAATGCATCGGTTGCGGAGAGCCTGCCACGTCGATGATCGACAAGCGACGATGGCCGAGGCCCACCCCTTGCGCCGTCCAGACACCGGAGCCATCCGGACCGCGATGGGCGAGCACGTCGGTCATCCGTTCGACCCTGATGGGATCGACCGGCTTGATCGTGCCGCAATGGAAAAGGCCCGCGATCCCGCACATGCGTGCGAACTAGTCGAGCCGGGCCAAAGCGTCCATCCAATCCGAAACGGGAGCGGTGGATTGCAGAAAGTCCGCGAGCACGGTCTCACCGTCCTGCGTGGACGTATCCTCGGCAGAGACGATAAGCATCATCGTCGGCTGTGGAACGGAAAGCAGGCGATCCCGCATATTGAGCAGCTTGAGGCGAAGGCGGCTGCTGCCGGTCCATTCGTCATGACGATACCAGGTGTAGGCGACGCGTTGCTGCGTGCCCAGCGCCTGCAATCGCACGCCGCTCGCACCAGCAGGCGCGTTGTTCGCCGATAGCCACCGCCATTCGGTATCGCTCGGCAGCGCGCCTTCGCCGTAGCCCCCCGCCTCTCGGCCCTCTTCCTGCGCGGCGTAGAGTGCGAAGATCACGTCCACCACCCTGCCCTGCCTATCTCGATAGCTGGTAATCAGCCGATGATCGTAGCCGGTCGCGCGCGGGTGCCACGGATACGACTGGTCCAGCGCGACAGGCTCCCACCCCTCGATTTCGACCAGTCCGATTTCGTCCGGAAGCGCTGCCTCTACGCTGCGGGCCTGGGCCGCCCAGGCGATGTGGACCACGGCTGCAACAACAAGCGCGCTCATGACGAACCAGCCATTGCCGTTCCAGCGTTCCAGGCGGCCGGGCCACCTGGCGGCGCGGATCGTAGCGGCATCGATGAACGGAACGCCGATCTGCCGGTCGAAGAACTTCCAGCCTGCGGCCAACAGCGCCGCCATCACCAGCGCGAAGAAAATCCAGCCATAAACAATGTGATCGAAGCCTGCGGCAAAGGCGATACCTTGAGACTGGGCGATGTAGATCGTGCCCCATGCGCGCACGCCGTTCGCAAGGATCGGCAGGACAACCGCCACCACCATGAACACCGCGCGCCGTCGCCACGCAAGGAAGCATACGTGCGCGACCAGCGTGCCAAGCGCCACCATGGCGATCAGGAATTTCACGCCCGAGCATGCTTCGGCGACCTCGAACAGGCCGACCGGCGTGTCGATGAAGACGCCTTCCACCGCGGCGGGAATCCCGCTGGCATGGGTCAGTGCGATCGTGATGTGCGCCGTGATCATCTGCAATGCCGGAACAAGCTCTTCCCCGACAGGGACAAGGAAAAGGCCGAACGCGAGCGGAAAGAGCAACGCCCATGCCACGCGCGGCCCGAACAAGGTGACGACGCTGGCCTGCAATACCATCACGAGCGCGAGGTGGCTGACGGTTGCCGTTCCGGAAATATCACCCAGCAGCCAAGCGAACATGGCCCCTGTCACCATCAGCAATCCCGGCCCCCATGCTTGCGGCACCAGTTTCGCCAGTTCTGGCGATCTCTGCCACACCAGCCAACCAATGATCACCGGTACAAGCAGGATGTGGTTAAAGGTGGAGATGTTCCACCACTGGTTCACCATTACCGCCCAGTCCGCCGCGAACAGCGCCAGTATCGCGGCCCAGGCGATTGCAAGACGTAGCAGGGGCATACGCCAGGCAGGCGCAATCCTCTCTGTGATCGCGGCGCGATGCGGAGAGGCCGCTTCAAGCAGCATCGCGCGAAGACACCTGAACCATGCTCAACAATTGCGGCAATTCAGACAGCATGGCTCGCCAGTTCATTGTCTCCATGACGAACCGCCGCGCCTCATGCCCCAATGTCCGTGAAGCGGCGGGCTCAGATGCAAGCCGCAGCAGTGCAGCCACGAAAGCGGCGTTGTCTTCTGCAACGAGGACTTGCTCGTTCTCGGCTGCGTGAATGCCGCTCGCAGCATCTGGCGACACGATGACGGGCCGCGCCATGGCCATTGCCTCCAGCACCTTGTTCTGCACACCCCGCGCGATCCGGAGCGGTGCCACGACGGCATCTGCGCCGGCGAGCCAGGGCCGCGTATCGGGCACTTCGCCGATGACGCTGGTACCGTGAACGCCGTGCAAGGATCGCACTTCTTTAGTAGGGGCGCGGCCGACAATATGGAACTGTGCCGCGGGCAGAGTGCGTAGGACGTCGGGCATGATCTCGCGGGCCATCCGCGTAACGGCTTCGACATTGGGGGCGTAATCCATCTGCCCTGTAAAAACATAATGCGGGCCACCTTCCATCAGTACCGGGGCAGGTCCGACCGAACCCGGATCGAACAGCGCACAGTCGATGCCGTTGCGCAGGGCACGAATATCGTGCGTTCCGCTCGTCCGCTCCCGCAGCAAGTTGGCCTCGGCCTCGCTCACCAGCAGCGTGGTGTCGGCGCGTTGTACGAGGCGGGATTCTTCCGCTTTCAGCAGCCTCCCCTCCCGTGCATCGACGAACGCCCGTGGACCGGTTCCCGCCTTGCCGTAAGCTTCGAACTTGGCGGAATCGACATCGACGAGATCGAGCAGAAGGTGTCCTTGCCAATCGGTCGGCACATACTGTCCCATTTGCCCGGAAAAGACGTAGATTGCCGCTATCTTGCCCGAACTGAGGAGGTTCTGCACCCAATCCGCCAACTCGCGCGAGCGGAAAGCGGCAAAGCTTACAGGCTCACCGCGCAGTAAAGCTTCGGCACCGGCTAGTGTAAGCGGCTTCGATCGGCGTGGCATGCACCAGCTGCGCGCCATTCCGTCCAGGAAGTGCGCGGACGCCATATCGGCATCGGTCTCGGCGAGGCAGCCGACATGCACGGGCGCAATGCCCGCCAGCGCCTTGAGGACGTGGTGCGAACGAATCTTGTCGCCGCGGTCAGGGGGGAACGGCAGGCGATGCGCGAGGAAGAGGATATCGCCGCTCATGGCTGTCCCCTACCCAAGTCCGCGCGCAATGATCGGACCGACCCGGTTCGCCACGCCCAGCGGCAACTTCTTCCACAGCGCGATGCGCGACTGGTGCTGCGCACTGGTAGGATCGGCGTCCCGCGCCTCATGGCCCGGTGCGGTCCAGCTTGCGTAGGACAAGGGCTCGGCTCCGAAACCCCAGTTCTTCTTGAATGCGTAGGCCCCGCTGTTGGTCTTGCTGCGCCCAAAATCGAAGCGCTCGCACCCGCGGCTGCGAGCATGCAGCATCAGCTCGAAATACATGCGATCGTTGGCGCGGAGGCGGCGCGCATTCCATGTGCCGCCGCCCCAGTACGGCATGACCGCGCCATCGTGATAAAGCGAAAGCACGCTCGCGACGGGCGCGCCCTTGTCCCACACTGTCAGGATGTCCGCATCGAGCCTGTCGAGCACGGCATCGAACAGGGCCTTCGGGAACACCGGCGTGCCAAGGTTACGCACGCTTTCGGCATAGACGCGGTAATGCGCCAGGCGTTCTAGCGAGCCCTTGCCAGTCGTGACCTTCAGATTGATGTTGAGGCTCTTGCGAACCTCGGCGCGCTGCTTGCGCGGGATCGCTGCGAGTTGCGCATCGTCGTCCACGGCCAGCGGCGCGACGAAGCCGCAATGGCTTTCGTGGCGCAGGTGCCATCCGCGGCCTGCCACGCCGCCACGAACCTCCACCGTCGGGCAGGACAGGCGAAGCGCATATTCCTCGGCCGCAGTAATCAGGTTCAAGGCGGTTTCGTCGCTTTCGGCCAGTGCGCCGCCTTCAACCGCAAAACCGGAGGACGCCAGCATTCGTCCGAACACGGGTGAATGAACCTCGGTCAGCGGCAGCCAGCCTGTCACCCTGTCGCCTCTTTCCGCGACAAGACCTCGGGCGCGCTGGCCCGTGCCTGTTTCAACAGCCTGCAACCATGCCGGCCGGTGGAAGACCGATCCAGCTTGGTCCGCCACGTATGCCTCGATGCGGGCCACTTCGTCTGGCTGGCGCAGGTCGACAGCGCGCGTCATTTCGCGAACCATGGGGAACGGCGCATTCATCCGTGCACCGCTTTCTCCAGGCGTAGTCGCAGGTTCTCACGCTTGGCGACGCCATCCATGCGGCCCCAGTGAAACTCGCGCACGAGGTGTTCGAGCTTGCCGGACATCTTGCCAAGGTTCGTGTAGTGCCGCAAACGCGAACGCAGCGGCGCCCCAGCCACCCGAGGCTGGCCCGGATCGATTTCCCAGGGGTGGAAATAGAAGATCGCCGGACGCACATCGGTGCGGTTGACCTGGCGGATGGCCCAGCGGCTGAACGCGTATGGCAGGACACGGAAGAACCCGCCCCCGCCTGCAGCCAGGCGCTTACCGCGAAACATGGCAGTTGTGACGGGGAGCTCTACGAAATTGCTGCCCTCGACCGGCTTGAACGCGAAACGCGGCGCTTCCCGCCAGCCATAATGATCGTGCGCAATCGGCGCGACGCTGGAGGAATAGAGGTAGCCCGCATCCACCAGTGCCTCGTGCGCCCATGGCGTGCGCGCATCGATGGAGAAACTTGGCGCGCGATAGCCGACAACCCGCGTGCCGCTCGCGTCTTCCAGCACCTTTCTGGTGCTGGCAATATCGGCCGCGAAACTCGCCTCGTTCATGCGAAACACGCGTTGGTGATCCCAGCCGTGGCTGGCAATTTCGTGGCCGCGGCCGGCAATGTCGCGCAGTAGGCTTCCGTGGCGCTGCGCCACCCAGCCCAGCGTGAAGAAGGTGCCTTTAGCGCCCGCCTCGTCGAACAGGTCGAGAATGCGGCGCACGTTGCGGTCCACCCGGTCATCCAGAGTGGACCACTGGCCGCGCTCGATCACATCCTCGAATGCGCCGACCTGGAACCAGTCTTCCACATCGACCGACAGGCCGTTGACGACTTCTTCCGCCTTGGCCGGCTTGTTGTCGAAGTTCAGAGCATTCACGGCGTTTCGGCTCCTTGCCCGGATTGGCTCCGCCTTGGCGTTCAGGCGGCCTTGCTCGAATCCATGTCGTTCTCGATCCAGTCGATCAACATGGTGAGCGTCTGACGGATCGTGCGCTCCTGTTCAAAGCACCTGGATTCGACGCGGGCGAGCTGCGCGCGCAGGCTTTCGATCTCCGGGTTCACCTTCTCAGCAATATCGGCGTCGCGCTGATCGGCCATTTCCACGATGGCCTGCTGCAATTCGGCGATCTGGGCGTCGCGCTCGGCCAGGTATTCTTCCAGCATCTCCCTGTCGACCCGCGGAGTGGTGGGCATGGCCTTCACAGGCTCATAGCTCACCTCCTGCGCGGGCATCGGCGAGGGTGCCGCTTCGGGGAAGGCACGCTCCGCCTCCATCTCGGCCAGAACGTTCTGCAGCATGGCAGCATCGATGCGGTTTCTCTCTTCCACAGCGCCCAACAGCAGCAGGCGATTGGCGATCTGGTTCACCCGGCGCGGAATACCGCCGCTGGCTTCGTACAGTTCCGTAAACACGCGCTGGTCGAATGCCGGGTTGCCATCCCAGCCCACTACTTTCAGGCGGTGGAAGATATAGGGCTCGATCTCACCTTTCTGCATCGGCTCCAGGTGGTGCGCGGCAATCACGCGCTGGCGCAGCTGTTCGAGCCCCGGGTCGCTCTGGATCGTCACGCGGAATTCGGGCTGGCCCAGCAGCAGCGTCTGCAACAGCGGGTGGTTGCCAAGCTGGAAGTTCGACAGCATCCGCAGCTCTTCCAGCGCCGAAACGGAAAGGTTCTGCGATTCGTCCATCACCAGCAGGCAGCGGCGACCCTCACGGGCTTCCTCGTGCAGGAAGCTCTCGATCTCGGTCAGCGCGGTGGCCTTGTCATGCCCTTCGATATCGAGACCGAAGCTGCGCGCGACGACGTGGACAATCTCTTCGCCATCCAGCTTGCTGGTGACGACCTGCGCGATAGTGACCTGGCTATCATCCAGGCTTTCCATCATGTGCGCGACCAGCGTCGACTTGCCCGATCCCACTTCGCCGGTGATGACGATGAAGCCCTCTCCTTGCGCTAGGCCATAGCCGAGGTAGGACAACGCCTTGCGATGCGTCACCGAGCGGAAGTAGAACTCCGGATCGGGCGTCAGCTGGAAAGGCTTGCCGGTGAGGCCATAGAAGTTATCGAACATGGGTCTGGTCTCCTTGATGACCCTATCAGTCAAACGTGTAACGAAGGCCCAGCAGGGCCGAAGCGGATGAATAGTCGGCGAGGTCGTCGTCGCGGCTGATGCCGTCGATGCCCACGGCAGCGATGCCGGTGAGTCCGCGCCAGATGTCGCGATTGTAGGCGAGCGATGCGGAATAACCGATGCCATCGCCCAGATTGCCCGCGCCGGCATCGAACCAGCTGGCATAGGCACCAGCGGACAGCCCCGAATTGCGATCGAGCTGGTGGGCGATATTCGCCGCGATGTAATAGCTTTCGTCCACCACCCCATCCACAGCGGCGAGGACGGTCTCCTCCGCGCCAATGAAGCTGCGGCGATCGTAACCCGCGCCGATGCCGAAGCTGGTGCGTCCGGCAACGGCGGAATAGCTCGCGGAAACCCCGCGATTGCGGAAGACCGAGGAGCGCAGCGAGTTGAGCTGTGCTAGCGTGCAGTTGTTGCCCTCCACCCCGATCACGCAGCCGCCGAGGTCGCCCGAGATCGGATTGCGAACGGCGGTGAAATCGGTGCCCAGCAGGTCCAGCGCGTTCGTCAGTTGCCCCCCGAAGCCGGTGATGTTGTCGTAAACGGCGACGCTGAGGCCCGAATTGCGGCTGGGCGCGTAAGATAGCGTGCCGTAATAGGTGGTGGAGCCATAGCGGCGGCCCAGTGTAGCAGAGAGCGAGGTGCGGCGACTGGGCCGCCACATCACGCCCACGTCCCAGATCAGCCCGTCTGTCTCATAGGCGATCCGGCGCGGCTGGCTTTCGTCGGTGACAAGTCGGCCATCGGGGCCGAGCAGCACAGTGCCATCCGCATCCAGCACGGCGTCGCGGCTGGATACCTCTACGTCTTCGTACCCGACACCCGCTACCAGAGCGAGGGTCGGAGAAACCGGGAGCGTCACGTCGGCGCGCACGTACTTGTCGTCGATACGCTGATCGAGATTGGAAATGTCCTGGCGGTTCCATCCGCCGCCCACACCGACGCCAACCGGTGCGACCGTGCCCGGAGCAAGCCCGACGCGCAGCGCAGCATTATGCGTCACGCTGTCGTCGAAGATATCTACCGGCTCCTCACCCGGCGCGAGCGCCAGCGCATCGGGCGACTCCACACGGGTGTAGCCGAGCCGATACTGGCCGCTGATCTGCATCGGCCCGGAACGGGTCTGGATCGCGGGACCTGCGTAGACAGAATAGATCTGGCTGGTTGACCCCTCATTTCCGGCAATCTGGCCGACCGAACTGAATCCGCTGCCATCCACGCTGGTGCGGGAAGCGAGGCCCCCGGCCTCCAGCGTGATGCCCTGGCGATAGAGGCTGAGCGACGCGCGGGCGATGCCCGACACGGTATCGCTGTCCACCGCATCGCCGTAACCAATGTCGCGTTCGTAACGCAGCGATGCGGATGCGGCGCTGTTGCGGCCCGCAATCGTGGCATCCACGCCAGCGGCAAGCTGCGTGTAGGTCAGCACCTCGTCGCCCGGTTGCAGCTGCGCGGTAATGACCTGCGAAGCCTCGATATAGGGCGCTACGTCCGCGCCGTAGGCACGCTCGGCACGCTCGTTGCTGTCGCGCTCGGCCATTGCAGAAGGGGCAGCGGGGCCTTCCTGCTGGGCAAGCGCGGCCTGCGACAACGTGGCCAACGCCAGCGCAAGGGTCGCTCTCGCAAACAGACATGGGTGCCCTGCCATCACGCCTCTTCACCGTAATAGGCACCGAAGCGGCGGCCGCTGGGGCTGAAATGCGCGGCATTGAGCAGCAGTTTGAGATCGGGACAGGCGGAGAGCAGCGTCAATGCATCCTCGAGCGCATTCTGCCCTGTACGATCGGCACGAACGACCATGATGGCCTGACCCACGTGATTGGCGAGTTCGGCAGCCGGAGAGGCCGCCAATGCGGGCGGACTGTCGAAGATGATGATCCGCCGGGGCGCAGCGCGGGTCAGCCGGTCCAGCACCTGCGCCGTGCGATGGCTGGCGAGGTATTCGCTGTCCGACGTGGTGTGATTGCCTGCTGGCAAAACGTGCAGTCCGGCGATGTCGGTAGCGAGCACGCAGTCTTCCACCATCACGTCGTCGCGTGCCAGCACGTCCATGAAGCCCGGCCCCTTCGGCAGGCCCAGCATCCTGAGCACGGAGGGCTTTGCGAAATCAGCATCCACAAGCAGGACTTCGCAGTCCTTCTCTGCGGCCAGCGCCAGCGCGAGGTTTACCGCGCAATAAGTCTTGCCCTCGTCCGGGTGCGGAGAGCAGATCAGCACGCGCTGCGCCAGCGCACCGTTGCCCTTCTCCTGCGCCTTGCGCACCGATTGCAGCACCTGCCGCTTCACGATGCGGAACTCCTCCAGCAATTCGGTGACTTGCCCCTCAGGCTGGATCAGGCCGTAGCGGGACAGGCAGTCCCGGTTGAGCGGGTGCTGCTTGTCGCTGAATTTCACGTCGACGTAGACTGGCTCCGGCGGCGCTCGCAGTTCCGCCTGCGGCGCTTCGATAGGCACCGGGGCTTCTTCGCTTTCGTTCAACTTCGGTTTCGGCGTTGCACGTTTCGGGCGACGGTTCACCGGCTTCTTCAATTCATTCGGTACCTTGGCCGGCTTGTAGCCGCCCATGCCGAACATGCTTTCGGCCCGCTCCAGCAGCGTCTTGGGTGGTTCGGGAGAGTTGCTCTGGTCTGTCATCGCTCGGTCCCCCTCAAGCCACCATGCCGCGCTGGACGAATTCGACGCCCATCAGCACCACGAACATCACGCCCAGTCCGCCGACGCCGGCTGCGAAATACTTGAGGCGCTTGGCCCGCAATTCGCGGCCTGCCTCGGTAAAGGTATGCGAGATCGTACCGATCACCGGCAGACCGACGCTGCGCTCAAGCTGGCCTGCGGTTGCGAAAGTAGAGCCGAGCTTGCTCAGTGCGTAGGCACTGCCGCCGCCCGCACCTATGCCCACGATCAGCACTCCCAGCAGCAGCAACGGCCGGTTTGGCGCGGCAGGCTTGCGCGGGGTGGTTGGTGGATCGACCACTTCGAACTGCACCGCGCTCCGCTCGTTTTCCACCTGCCCCCGCAGGCGCAGTTCCTCACGGTCCTGCAGGAGCTGGTCGTACTGTTCGCGCAGCACGTCATAGTCCCGGCTGATCCGCTGGGCTTCGGCAGCAGCGCCCGGCTCCAGCGCCTGGTTTGCCGTGATCGAGGCGATTTCCGCCCGCAGCCCCGCCGCCCGCGATTGCAAGGACTGCACGTTGGACTGCCGTTCCACGTACATCGACTGAAGCGTGCTGTAGGCGGGGTTCAGCTGGCCGCCCGAAGGCCCGGCTGCCTGTGCCTGTTCGCGCAAAGAGGCAACCGTCCGGCGGGCTGCGACCATGTCGGGATGCTCGTCGGTAAGACCGCGTGCCTCCAGCGCGGCGAGCTGCGCCTGGGCCTGCGCCAGCGAAGCCTGCGGTCCGCCAGATCCGGGCGTGACGATGAAGCGCGGCGTGCTGGAGATCTGGCCCTCCAGGCCCGCCAGCGCGCTCTGCGCGGCGGCAAGGTCGGCTTCCACAGCGCGCAGTTCGGCGCGGGTCGCGTTTAACTGGTTGGCAATGGCCTGCGCCCCGCCGATCAGTTCCGGGTGCGCGGTTTCGAATGCGAGGCGGCGCTCTTCTGCCGCAGCAAGCTCGGCTTCGCGCGCGGCCAGCTGCTGGTTCAGGAATTCGATGGAGTCCTGCATATCCCCGCGCGCCCCGCCAAGGTTCTCCTCGCGGAAAATCTCGATCATGCGCTGGGCGATGACTTGCGCCAGTTCCGCGTTCTGCGAATCGGACAAGTCCCGGCGACCGCTGGCAGCGGTGATCTCGAAGATGTTCTCGCCTTCGCTCACCACCTCGATATCCCTGGTCAGCCCCTCAATGGCGGCTTCCATGTCGGTGGGTGAAGTCACACCGTCGCCGATACGGGTGGAGCGGACCACCTTCTCCAGATTGACCGCGCTGACAAGCGTCTGGCGGATACGATCGATATCGCGCGCGCGGCTTGCCGCACCTATGCCGATCTGTTCGGCAAGCACGTCGTCTAGCTGCACGAAAATGCGCGTTTCGCTCTCGTAGGTGTTGGGGATCAGCGCGACGACCAGCCAGCCCAGAAGGCAGGTTGCCCATGCGATGCCCAGCGCCAGCCAGCGGCGATTCCAGATCGCATAGATGCCGCCACGCAGTTCTTCGAGAAGCTGGTTCAAAGCCTTCGGACCTTCCTCAGAACATGCTTTCCGGGATGATGATCACGTCGCCGGGACGCAGCATCACGTTGGCATCGCTATCCCCACGCCGCAGAAGGTCTGCCAGGCGCAGGGAGTATTCCTTCTGGCTGCCGGACTGGCGATCAAACCTGATCAGCGTAGCGCGGTTGCCCGCAGCGTATTCGTTGAGGCCACCGACCGCGATCATCGCGTCGAGCAGCGTCATGTTGGCGCGGTAGGGGATGGAGGCGGGCTGCGCGGTCGCACCCACGATGCGAACCTGCTGGCTGAACGTGCCGGCAAATTCGTTCACGATCACGGTCACCAACGGCTCTTCGATGTATTGCGACAGTTGCAGACGGATATCCTCGGCAAGCATCGTCGGCGTCTTGCCCACGGCGGGCATATCCGCCACCAGCGGCGTGGTGATCCGGCCATCGGGGCGCACCTGCACCTCTGCACCAAGTTCGTCGTTGCGCCAGACGTGGACGGTGAGCTTGTCGAGCGGACCGATAACGTATTCCTCGCCAGGCCCTTCCTGCATCGCAACAAAACGCGCGGGCTCAAGCTGCGGACCCGATGCCCCGCCGCCGCAGCCGGTCAGGCCGACAGCGAGACAGGTCGAGGCGAACATGAGACTTACGGGCATTTTCGTGCGCATCAGGCGTCCTTCGCGAATTACCGGCGGCCAGCGTGAACGGCGATCGTACCGCCCATGCGAACTGCCCTTGGGATCCGGTCAGGGCTTCTCTCGAAAAAGGGTGAACAATGCGTTAGTCTTCATGCGCAAAACCGCGCAGGAAGCGGGTTTGCGAAGACCTGTCCTGTTCTGGGACGCTTCGAGAATCGGGTATCAGACCAGCAATTCGCGGGCTGCACCCTGGCCGAGGAATGTCGCCGGGCTGGCGCTCGCCCCATATGCCCCGGCGCAGAACACGGCGACCAGATCACCCACCTCTGCGCGCGGAAGGTGTGCCGCGTCCGCCAGGCGATCCAGCGGGGTGCAAAGACAGCCGACGACGTTCACAACCTCTTCCGGCTCCGCATCGAAGCGCGTGGCGATGGCCACGGGATAATTACGCCGGACAACGGTCCCGAAATTTCCGGACGCTGCCAACTGGTGATGGAGCCCGCCATCGGTAATCAGGTAAGTGGTGTCGTGGCTCACCTTCCGATCAACAACACGCGTCAGGTATACACCTGATTCGCCGACGAGATATCGCCCCAGTTCGATCGCGAACCGGGTTTCGCGTAGCACGTTAGGAAGGTCGGCGAAGCGTTCTTCCAATGCGGCACCTATTGCGGCGATATCGACCGGCGTGTCCTTGTCGAAATACGGAATGCCGAAGCCACCGCCCATGTTGAGGTGCGGCAGGTCTACGCCCGCTTCGTCTGCCAACTGCGCGGCAAGGTCGAGCACGTGACCTTGCGCCTCGATCAGCGCCTCTGCATCCAGTGCTTGGCTGCCCGAATAGATATGGAAGCCCTGCCAGTTCGCGCCAGCGTCGACAATCCTTCGCGCAAGCGCGGGAACGCGGTCCGCGTCGATGCCAAACGGCTTCGCCCCGCCGCCCATCTTCATGCCGGAACCGCGCAGTTCGAACGTCGGGTTCACCCTGATCGCGAGCCGGGGCTTCACTTTCAGTTGCTTGCCCATCTGGAGCGCGCGCCCCGCCTCGTTCTCGGATTCGAGATTGAGCGTGACCCCGGCCTTGATTGCGGCGAACAATTCACGGTCGCGCTTACCCGGCCCCGCAAAGCTTATCTCGCGCGGCAGATAGCCAGCTTCGCGAGCTTGCTCGAACTCTCCGATGGAGGCGATATCGAGACCATCTACGAGGTCTGCGATGAATTGCAGCAAAGGCCCGTAAGGATTTGCTTTCATTGCGTAATGAATATTCAGGCGCTCTGGCATCGCGGCGCGCAATCCGGCGATGCGCTGCTCGATAATACTGCGAGAGTAGACGAACAGCGGCGTGTCACCGGCCTCTTTGACCAGCGAGGATGCCGTGCGTCCGCCGATGGAAAGCTCGTCATCCAGGGCCGTGAATTCGGGCGGGATCGGGCCGAGCGCCTTCATGTCATTTCTCTTGCAAGCAGGGCCCGGTCGACCTTGCCGTTGGGGTTCAGCGGCATGGCATCGAGCCAGCGGATAACAGCGGGCTGCATGAAATTGGGCAATTCGCGCCGAAGCGCCGCTCGCAACTCGTCTTCCGAACCGCTGCCGCGCACGACAAGATAGATGGCGTGCCCCAGTTTGTCGTCGGGAACGCCAAGGGCAACGGCTTCCTCGGCCAGTCTCGTCGCGATTGCTGCCTCCTCGATTTCCTGCGGGCTGATGCGATTGCCCGCGCTCTTGATCATGGCATCGTCGCGCCCGACGAAATAGAGCAAGCCATCCTCGTCCCGCCGCACGTTGTCGCCAGACCACACCGCCATGCCGCCGTAGTGCGACGCCTTGGGGGCAGGCTTGAAACGTTGCGCCGTCCGCTCCGCATCCTGCCAGTAACCTTGCGCAACCAGCGGGCCGCAATGCACGAGTTCACCTTCACTGTCGATCTCACCATCCTGATTCACAACGAGGATTTCTGCAAACGGAATGGCGCGGCCCATCGATGTGGGATGCTTGTCCACCAGTTCGGGATCGAGGTATGTCGAGCGGAAAGCCTCTGTCAGGCCGTACATCGGAAACAGGCGCGCGTCCGGGAAAGTGCGGCGAAGATCCCCTACGAGATCCTCCGTCAAGGCGCCGCCACTGTTGGTCAGGCGGCGCATCGATGCCACCGCCTCGGCGGGCCACTTCTGCCTCACGAGCTGCACCCACAGCGGCGGCACGGCGGCGAGCGTCGTGATGCCATGGCGGCCGCACGCCTTGATGACGTCACGCGGCGTCAGGTAGTCCAGCGGCACCGCGCTGCCGCCCGCGTACCAAGTGGAAAGCAACTGGTTCTGCCCGTAATCGAAACTGAGCGGCAAGACGGCGAGCGTCACGTCGTCCGCCTTCATTCCGAGGTAATGCGCCACGCTGACCGCGCCCAGCCACAGGTTGCTATGGCTGAGCATTACGCCCTTGGGCCGTCCGGTGGAGCCACTGGTGTAGAGGATGGCGCAAAGGCCAGCGAGATCGGCTGACGAGGGATCGAGCAACGGTGTTGCCGAGCGCGCTGCCTCCAAGGCTGTCGCTTCCTCGATCTGCGGGCAACCGGCGGGCACATCCCCTTCCTCCATCGAAGCGAGACGCGCCGCATTCGCGATTAGCAGACTGGCGCCGCTATCGGCGAGAATATGGTTTACCTGCGCCCGCTTCAGCAGCGGGTTTATCGGCACGTGCACCAGCCCTGCCCGCGCAGCCGCAAGCGGCATCAGGCAGGTCAGTTCCCCCTTGGCCGCCCATGTGGCGACCCGCGCGCCCTTCTCCGGGACCTTGGAGCTTAACCATCCCGCAAGCTGCGCGACACGGCTTCTTAAGTCCTTCCAGCTAAGCGTCTCCCCCCGCAGGACCAAAGCCGCGTCCGCATCATCACCACGCAGCGCAAGGTGATCGAGCGGATAGGGCGTGGGGTCGGGCGTGGTGGGCATGAACTTCCTGGAGTGCGCTTCTCGGTGACGGCGATCAGCTATCACGACACGGTTAACGATCTGCAAGGCCTCGATTGGTCTAATGCAGGTCCTTTTGCACGGCCGGAATGGTTCGCCTTGCTCGAAAACAGCGGTATGCGACCTTTCCTGGCGCTTGCCCGAAGCCATGAGCAAGGCATCGCCCTGCCCCTTTGCCGAACCGGCAACGGCTTCGAAGCGCTGACCAATTGGTATGCCTTCACCTGGAGCGACCTTCGCACGAGCGGCGCGGGCGACGATGCCATGCTTAGGGAACTCGCCGCAGACCTTGCGCGCCGGACACACCGCGTGGTCCTTTCCAAGCTGCCGGACGATGGCACCCTGACGCGGTTCGCACATGCCTTTCGCAGCGCCGGATGGCTTGTCATTGTCGAACCCTGCGACACGAACCACGTCCTCGCAGTCGGTGAGCGAAGTTACGAACAGTATCTTGCCAGTCGCCCGGGTCACTTGCGCACGACACTGAAGCGTAAAGCGAAGAAGGTCGAGCTGGCGATTGCCGACAGGTTTGACCCTGCCGATTGGTCGGCATACGAGGATATCTACGCCGATAGCTGGAAACCTGAGGAAGGCGATCCAGACCTCCTGCGTGCCTTCGCGCAGGGCGAAAGCGAAGCGGGCCGCTACCGCTTCGCCCTTGCCCGCCGGTACGGACAGCCAATCGCCGCGCAATTCTGGACCGTCGATAACGGCACGGCCTACATTCACAAGCTGGCGCACCGGCAGGGCGTCGACAAGCTCTCGCCCGGCACCACGCTGACTGCGGCTATGTTCGAGCGGGTCATCGATACCGACGGCGTCAATCTCGTCGACTTCGGCACGGGCGACGATCCTTACAAGCGCGACTGGATGGAAGACGTAAGAGTGCGATGGAGGCTCATCTGTCTCGGGCCGGGGAGCCCGCGAAACTGGCCGGTCCTGGCGAAGCACGTGTTTCGCAAGCTTGTGCGCGGGGCATCCGATGGCTAGTGCGCAACTATTATGGCGACCAACCTTCCCGCCCGCACCGAACAGTCCGAGGACACGGATCTCATCCTGCGCCAGGTCCTTTCGGACGTGCTCGGCCTTTCGGCAGAGCGAATCGACGAGCTTGAACCGGACTCCGGCCTTTTCGGACATCTGCCGGAACTCGATTCCATGGCGGTCGCCGGGCTGCTCACCGAACTGGAAGACCGGCTCGATATCATCATCGATGACGAGGACGTTGACGGCGAAATGCTGGAGACGTTCGGAGGTCTTCGTTCTTTCCTCGTCGGCAAGCGCGCCATCGGCTGAACCGCCATGCTGACGGGTCTCTGGCCCTCGCCCTCCGGTAACGATGAATACGTGCTCGGCTTCGATGCAGACCGGGCCCGACGCGTCCTGTTGCTGCGCGGTCTGTTCGACGAAGGCAACAAGCTGCGCCATTTCACTGTCGAACTGATGCGCAGGCTGGATGTAGCCGGAATCGATTCATTCCTGCCTGATCTGCCTGGCACCAACGAAAGCCTCGCTCCGCTGGAACGCCAGACTCTGGCCGGATGGCGAGAAGCGATGCGTCACGCCGCGAACCATTTCCGCGCCACGCACGTGCTGGCGATCAGGGGTGGCGCACTGGTTGCGCCAGCCACTCTGCCCAACGTCCATTACGCCCCGGCTTCCGGCCCCAGCCTTCTGCGCGCAATGCTGCGTGCGCAGGTCATGGTTGCAAGGGAGGCAGGCCGCGCAGACACGCGCGAGGAACTCCTCCGTCGTGGCCGGACAGAGGGCTTGCAACTGGCCGGATACCGGATCGGCCCCGAAATGATTGCCGAGCTGGAGCAGGCGCAGCCTGAAGATACCGTTGCGGTGGAGATCGCGCAGGGCGATGTCGGTGGCGGCGGCCTCTGGCTGCGCGTCGAACCCGGTCACGATCCAGCCCAGGCCGATCGCCTCGCCGCGCTGGTGGCGGAGCGGCTGCCATGACAAGGCAGCATGTCCCGTTTTCCTGCCTCGCCGAGAGTCTGGTCGGTACTCTGGACGATGCAGAGGGATCGGCAGGCTTGCTGGTGGTGAGCGGTGGTAACGCGGCCCGTAACGGTGCCTTCTCAGGCCTGTCGCGGCTTTCGGCACAGGTGGCTGCGGCAGGCTTTCCGGTATTTCGTTTCGACCGGCGCGGGGTCGGGGACAGTAGCGGCGAAAACCTTGGTTTCCGCGCCTCCGCCCCTGATGTCGAGGCCGCCATCGCCAGATTCCGACAGCAATGCCCGCAGGTCCGGCGATTTGTCGGCTTCGGCAATTGCGACGGGGCTGCGGCACTGATGCTGGGGCGCGGTTTCGGAATGGATGCGCTGGTCCTCGCCAATCCGTGGACGTTCGATGACGAGGCCTCGGACGAAACCACGCCCGAGGCGATCCGGGCGCGTTCCCTCGAAAAACTGCGCAATCCGCGGGAGATCGCTCGCCTGATTACCGGGAAGGTGTCTCTTGGCGGCGTGGCCAGAAGCCTTAAACGCGCCGCGACGACAAGGCCATCGACCACGATTCTGGGCGAAACCATGGCATCGTCGCTGGCTGAGTTCGATGGCGACGTCCGCATCCTGCTGGCGAGCCGGGACCGTACGGCGCAGGCGTTCAAAGCGAACTTCCCGATCAGCGACCAGACGGTGCATGAGTGCACCGGCGCAGATCACGCCTTCAGTGACCCGGAGCACAGTGACTGGTTACGGCACCACATTATCGAGGTCCTAAACGATCAAGCCTGACGCAGGAAAAGGCTCGCGAGTTCCACGTGGGTCGACCAGCGGAATTGCCCGACCGGACGAAGCTCCGCCAGCGCGTAACCAGCCTCTTTCAACTGCACGCAGTCACGCGCCCAGCTCGACGGGTTGCAGCTGATGTAAACGACGCGTTCGACATTGCTCTGCGCCACCTGCTCCACCTGCGTGCGAGCGCCAGCGCGTGGCGGGTCGAGCACGATGCCGTCGAAGGCATCCAGTTGACTCGCGCGAAGCGGATTGCGGAAGAGATCGCGATGCGCGCATTCGATGGGCAAGCGGCGACGATTGGCGACGAGCCGCAAGGCATTGCTGGCCGCAGCATCGGCCTCTGCCGCCAGCACCTGCGATTGAGCGGCAAGCGACAGGGCGAAAGTGCCCAACCCCGCGAACAGGTCCGCCACGCGGTTGCAGCCTGAAAGCCACTCTCTCGCCGCTGCCACCAGCGCCGCCTCACCATGGTCCGTGGCCTGCAGGAAGGCGCCCGGCGGGAAAGGCACGGGCACGCCGCCCAGCGTTGCCGTCGCAGGCTCCGGCTCCCAGAAGCTTTCCGCGCCAAAGCCATGGTCCAGCGTCAGGCGCGCAAGGCTTTGCTCCCGGCAGAAATCAAGAAGTGTCTCGGTCTGCTCCAGCCCTTCCGGAGCGAAACCGCTGATGTTCAGGTCCACGCCTTGATCCAAAAGCGTCATCTCGATGCCGATGGCGTAGCGGCCTTTCAGTTGCGCAAGGTAATCGCGCAACGGCTGCACCAGCGCAAAGAGCCGGGGATGCAGCACATGGCACTCGCGCATGTCGACGACCTTGTGCGAGCCACCCTGCGTGAAGCCGATCAGCGGGCGGCCACCTCCGTTCACCGCGCGCAGACTTGCACGGCGGCGGGTGTGCGGAGGTGACATGGCGGGAGCGGCAACGACCTGAGGCTCCAGCCCCTGCCCATGCGCCGCATGGACCACCCGCCCTCGCACGAAATCGCTGAGCGTCGCTTCGTCGCAATGTTGCAACTGACATGCGCCGCAGGTGCCGAAGTGACGACACGGCGGAGTGGCATGGTGCGGACCATGTTCGAGGGTGCCATCGGCGCGCAGCACGTCACCGGGCACGGCCCTGGCGACGTGCCGTCCATCTGCGGTCACGCCATCGCCCTTTGCAGCGATGCGGATGATCTCGGCATTCTCGCTCACGATAGCTCCGCAAAGGCATCGGGGATGTATTCGACAAGCTGGCCTGCCGTGAAGACCGGGCCCGCAAGCCGCGCTGCCTCCGCATGGAGCCAGCAGCCCTGTTCCGCCGCAAGGCGTGGGCTGACGCCGGTTGCCAGCCTGCTGCCGATCAGGCCCGCGAGAACGTCTCCCGTTCCCGCCGTGCTGAGCCAGCTGGTGGATGGCGGCATGACCGCCAGCGAAGAGCCTTGTGCGGCAACGATCGTATCCGGCCCCTTGGCGACCAGCACGCCTTCGATCGCTTCGGCCAGTTCGACCGCCTGCTCCACCCTGTCCAACCCGACGGTGCCGAAGGCGTTGGCCATCCCTTCGAGTTCGCCCGCATGAGGCGTGGCGATGATCGGCAGATTGCGGTCTTCCAGCATTGGCGGCTGCAACAAGGCCAGCGCATCGGCATCGACAACGGTGGGAACGTCGCAGGCGAGGATCCAGTCGAGGCGCGACACGGCAGCATCGCTGCGACCGAAGCCGGGGCCGATCACGATGGCATCGATCCTGTTGTCGCGGACCATCTGGAACAGGGAGCCATGCTCCACCACAACGTCAATCGGCGCACCGGGCGGCTCGCAATCCTCGTCCACGAGGATTTTGACATAGCCCGCTCCGCCAAGCTGCGCGGCACAGGCGGCGAGGACAGCGGCGCCCGGCATTGCGCCCGCAATCACGGCCACCATTCCGCGCGAATACTTGTGGGCATCAGGCGCAGGTTTGCGGAAGCTGGGCCGTGCGGAAAGGCGCGCGGCGGAATGCACCTTGCCCACGCCGATATCGACCAGCCTGCGCTCTCCCATCCGTGCCATCGCAGGCATGAACCAGTGCGCGTGCTTCCACGCCCCTAGCGCGAGGGTGAGATCGTAATCCGGCAGACCCTCGTTGAGGACATCGCCGTTATCGCTGTCGACACCGCTTGGCAGATCGACAGCTATCCGTAGAGTGTGGCTGTTCACGAGATGAGTCAGCAAAGCAAACAACTCATCCGAAAGCGGCCTGCCCAACCCGGTTCCGAACAGGCAATCCACCAGTACCTCGCCGCTGGCTTTCTCCACCACCTCGCCGCCCCATTTGCCGCGCGCTGTCTGCGCGGCATCAGTCTTGGGCTCGATCGGCGCGACGACCGATACGGAAAGGCCACGATCTGCAAGAACTCGGGCGATCACGTAGCCGTCTCCGCCGTTGTTGCCCGGCCCGCACAGCACCGTCACGGACCGACCGGCGGCAAGGCGCCAGACCCAGTCGGCGGCCCCGGCACCGGCGCGCTCCATCAGGCTTTCGACTGTATCGCCACCGTCGATCAACGCCTGCTCCGCCGCCTGCATCTGCTCAGCGGTCAGAATTTGCTGGGGCGCGGCGGCGCTCATTGCGAAACCGGCAAGTGATAGCGATCCGAATCCACGCGAACTTCGACATATCCGCCGCGGTCAGTCACTTCGGCTTGCTGCGCGCCGTCGGCAGTGACGAGGCCGGAACCCGGCACACCAAGCTCGAAGCGGCGAAATGCCCCGTCTGGATGGCGCACGATCACGAAGCTGGCGCCATCCTGCTCGACACGTTCCATGGAACAATCGCGCCCAAAGCCACCCGCGCCGCCCAGCGAGCAATCGATCATCGTCGTACTGGTTGGCTGTGCACCCGCTTCGCCCGCATCCTGGCAACCGCCCAGCACAATGATCGCAATAATGGAAGCGCCGCCTGCTCGCACTATTTCCGGCCCTGTGTGATCTGGCTCACGTCGCGAACCGCACCCTTGGCGGCGCTCGTCGTCATGGCGGCATAGGCCTGCAAGGCGGGCGTGATGCGCCGCTCCCGCTTCTCGACCGGCTGCCATGCGGCATCGCCTTTCGCTTCCATATCGGCGCGGCGGTGGGCGAGTTCTTCCTCGCTGATCGCCATGTTGATGGTGCGGGCGGGAATGTCGATCTCGATGATGTCGCCGGTTTCCACCAGGGCGATGGCCCCGCCCTCACCCGCTTCGGGGCTGGCATGGCCGATGGAGAGGCCCGATGTGCCACCGGAGAACCGCCCGTCGGTCAGCAGAGCGCATTTCGCCCCAAGACCCTTCGACTTGAGGTAGCTGGTGGGATAGAGCATTTCCTGCATGCCCGGACCGCCCTTCGGCCCTTCGTAGCGGATCACCACCACGTCGCCTGCCTTCACTTCGTCACCGAGGATCGCCCCGACGGCTGCGTCCTGACTTTCGTAGACTTTGGCCGGACCCACGAATTTGAGGATGCTCTCATCCACCCCCGCGGTCTTAACGATGCATCCGTCGCGCGCGATGTTGCCGTAAAGGACGGCAAGTCCACCATCCTGCGAGAATGCGTGTTCGGCGCTGCGGATCACGCCGCTTTCCCGGTCAAGGTCGAGCTCCTCCCACCGGCGCGACTGGCTGAATGCCGTCTGCGTGGGCACGCCGCCGGGGCCCGCCTTGTAGAATTCGTGAACTTTCGGGTTGCTGTTGCGGACGATATCCCAGTCATCCAGCGCATCGCCCATTGTCGGGCTGTGCACGGTGGGCAGCGCCGTGTGCAGCAGCCCCGCACGGTCCAGCTCGCCAAGGATCGCCATGATACCGCCCGCCCGGTGCACGTCTTCCATGTGCACGTCGGCCTTGGCCGGAGCAACCTTGGACAGGCACGGCACCTTGCGGCTTAGCCGGTCGATATCCTGCATGGTGAAATCAACTCCTGCTTCCGCTGCGGCAGCGAGCAGGTGAAGCACGGTATTGGTGGAACCGCCCATGGCGATATCCAGGCTCATCGCGTTCTCGAACGCTTCGAACGTCGCGATGGAGCGCGGAAGGACGCTCGCATCGTCCTCTTCGTAATAACGCTTCGCCAGAGCGACCACGAGCCGCCCGGCCCGCTCGAACAGGCCCTGACGGTCGGAATGGGTGGCAAGCTGCGAGCCGTTGCCCGGCAGCGAAAGGCCAAGCGCCTCGGTGAGGCAGTTCATGGAGTTCGCGGTGAACATGCCGCTACACGATCCGCAGGTCGGGCAGGCCGACTGTTCGATGCTGAGGACTTCCTCGTCGGTGTAGCTCTCGTCCGCCGCTGCGACCATGGCGTCGACCAGGTCCAGCGCCACTTCCTTGCCCTTCAGCACCACCTTGCCGGCCTCCATCGGTCCGCCGCTGACAAACACGACAGGTACGTTCAGTCGCATCGCCGCCATCAGCATGCCGGGCGTGATCTTGTCGCAGTTGGAAATACACACCATGGCATCGGCGCAGTGCGCGTTCACCATGTATTCCACGCTGTCCGCGATAAGATCGCGGCTGGGCAGCGAATAGAGCATCCCGTCGTGGCCCATGGCAATGCCATCGTCCACGGCGATGGTGTTGAATTCCTTGGCAACGCCGCCTGCCGCCTCGATCTCGCGTGCGACCAACTGTCCAAGGTCCTTCAGGTGTACGTGGCCCGGCACGAACTGGGTGAAGGAATTGACAACGGCGATGATCGGTTTGCCGAAGTCGCTATCCTTCATGCCGGTGGCGCGCCACAGGCCGCGGGCACCGGCCATGTTGCGGCCGTGGGTGGTGGTACGTGAGCGATATGCGGGCATTGTCGATCCTGCCTTGCGTCGGTCCAGCTTGGGTATGTCGCAACCTCCCTTAAAGGAAGCGGCAACCTGTCCGAAAGAGGAAAAGCTTTTGCGCGATCAAGCGGCGCTGATCAGTCGAACGTGTCGAGCGCCAGTTTCACCCGCCCCGCGACGTCTGCGATGATCGCAGCCCAGCGGGCCTGCCCGGTTTCGGTGGCAATCAGGTCATTGCGGATCTCGATCGCGCAATAGGGCCGTCCGTGCGCCTCGGCATGACGGTTCATCGTCGCATTGAGCAGCTTGCCGGAATAGGGCTCGTTATCGCCAACGGTCACGCCGAGTTCGCCAAACAGGCGAATGGCATGCTTCGCCGCGCGATCATCCTTGTTGTAGAGCAGGCCGATCTCCCACGGACGTTCCTGCGCAGGATCGCTTTCGAGTTCGGGCGTGAAGCTGTGAATGGAGAGAATAAGGCCGGGTTGCACCTCGTCGAACCAGCGCTCCATCTCGGCATGGTAAGGCCGGTGGTAGGCATCAAGGCGCGCCTCACGGTTTGCGCCGATGTTGCCGGGGACAAGAATGCCATCGGTGTTAATGGGAATCAGCTTGTCGTGATCTTCCTCCCGGTGCATGTCGATCACGAGGCGGCTGACGTCACTAAGCAGACACGCGATGCCGTGTCGGCGCGCAAGGCGGTCGCATACGCCACCCGCGCCAATGTCCCATGCGACGTGCTTTTCGAGCGTTTCGCGCGACACGCCCAGTTCGAATTCGCCGGGCACGCGGTTGGAAGCATGGTCGCACACGGCAACAATGCCGCCCGGCCGGGCTTCGCCGATATGGCGAAAGACCGTCTCGCTCATCGCAAAGATCCTTTCATCTGCCACCAGTCGGAATGCTCCGATGCCAGCTTTTGTGCCGCCCTATCGCGAATTTCTGCCGTTTCATAAAGAGCGAAGCAGGTCGCTCCGCTGCCGGACATCTCGTGCATCCACGGGTCGGTGGTGGATAACGAGGTGAGAACGGTGGCGATTTCAGGGCAGATTTCGATGGCCGGCTGGCGCAGGTCGTTGCGACCGTGGCGGGCGATGCGGCTTGCCGGTCCGGTAGGTAGCGCCCCTCTGTCCGTGCCATCCCACGCCTTGAACACCGGTCCTGTCGGAACCGGCTTTCGCGGATTGACCAGCAGCACGGCCATGCCGGCCATGTCGTTCTCGACCTCCACGCGCTGCGCTCCGGTGCCCAGCCCGATATGCATGTCGCTGTCGACGCAGGCGGGGACATCCGCGCCAAGTCTTGCCGCCCGCTCACGCCAGTCGTCGGGCAGGCTGTAGGCCCCACGAACCATGCGAAAGACTGCCCCTGCATCGGCCGAGCCGCCGCCCAGCCCCGCTGCGACGGGCAGGTTTTTCTCCAGCGTTACGTCCAGCCCATCGGATCGCGGCAGCGCCGACAAGGCTTGCATCACGATATTGTCGAAAGGATTTACCAGCGCCGTCGCGAACGGACCGACGGTGTTCAGCCGATCCTCCTCCGCGCTGTTCGCCGTCAGCACGTCTCCACAATCTACGAAAGCGAACAGGGTCTCAAGTTCGTGATAGCCATCCTCGCGCCGACTGCGGACATGCAGCGCGAGGTTGATCTTGGCATAAGCAGTTTCCGTGAGGTGCAAAGCCCCGACTCACATGTTCGGATAGTTCGGCCCGCCGCCGCCTTCGGGCGTGGTCCAGTTGATGTTCTGGTTGGGGTCCTTTATGTCGCAGGTCTTGCAGTGGACGCAATTCTGCGAGTTGATGACGAACTTCGGCTCCTCGCCGTCCTCCTTTACCCACTCGTATACGCCAGCCGGGCAATAGCGCGTCGACGGACCTGCGTAGACTTCCAGTTCGCTCTTGCGCTGCAACTCCATGTCCGCAACCTTCAGATGATTGGGCTGGTCCTCTGCGTGGTTGGTGAAGCTGTAGGAAACGCTGGTGAGACGGTCGAAGCTGATCTTGCCGTCGGGCTTTGGATAGTCGATCGGCTGGTGAAGATCGGCGCGGTTTGTAGCCTCGTAATCGCGGTGATGGCCCATCGAGCCGAGACCGACGCCCAGCGTGCGCAGCCACATGTCCGCGCCGGCCAGCACCGTGCCGATGTCACCGCCGAACTTGGCAACCAGCGGCTGCGCGTTCTGCACCTTCTTCAGTTCCTTGGCGATCCAGCTATCGCGCAGGTTAGCGTCGTAATCCGCAAGCTCGGTATGTTCTTGCCCTTCGCCGATGGCTGCCGCCACGCTCTCGGCCGCCAGCATGCCGCTCTTCATCGCGGTGTGGCTGCCCTTGATGCGCGGCACGTTCACGAAGCCCGCCGCGCAACCGATTAGCGCGCCGCCGGGAAAAGCCAGCTTGGGCACGGACTGCCAGCCACCCTCATTGATGGCTCGCGCGCCATAAGCCACGCGGGTGCCGCCTTCGAGGTACTCCTTGATCGCAGGGTGATGCTTCCAGCGCTGGAATTCCTGGAACGGCGAGACGTAGGGGTTCTCGTAATCGAGCGCCGTAACGAAGCCGATGGCGACCTGTCCGTTCGCCTGGTGGTAGAGAAAGCCCCCGCCCCAGGTGTCGGTTTCGCTGAGCGGCCAACCCTGGGTGTGAATCACTCGGCCCGGCACGTGCTTTTCGGGATCGATGTCCCACAATTCCTTGATGCCCAGGCCGTAGACCTGCGGCTGACAGTTCGCTTCCAGGTCGAACTTCGCCTTCATCTGCTTGGTCAGGTTGCCACGAGCGCCTTCGGCAAAAAGGGTGTACTTGGCCTGGATCTCCATGCCCGGCTGGTAATCTGGCTTGTGGCTGCCGTCAGCGGCAACGCCCATGTCCTGCGTGATCACGCCGGTGACAGCGCCGTCCTCGCCGAACATCACCTCGGCAGCGGGGAAGCCGGGGAACACCATGACGCCAAGCGCCTCGGCCTGTTCGCCCAGCCACCGGGTCAAGTTGCCCAGCGATCCGGTATAGCAGCCTTTGTTGCTCATCAATGGCGGCATCATGGCGTGCGGCAGGCTGGTCTTGCCGTTCTTGCCGAGCATCCAGTGCCAGTTGTCGGTGACGGGCGTTTCCGCCATCGGACAGTCCATCGTGCGCCAGTCCGGCAACAGTTCATCCAGCGCCTTCGGATCGACGACGGCGCCCGAGAGGATGTGCGCCCCGATCTCGGAGCCCTTTTCCAGCACGACCACTTCCAGCTCTTCGTTGAGCTGCTTCAACCGGATTGCCGCGGACAGGCCAGCAACGCCGCCGCCGACAATCACTACGTCCACGGGCATGGATTCCCGTTCAACCATCATTTCGCCTCGTTTTGCGGAACAAACATCGGATTGGGCTTGATCGTTGCCCGACTGATCGTCAAGACCACCCTTGGTCCAAACATGGAATATCGCAACGAAATCCCCCTGGGCGATCAGTTTGCCGCTGCCATGGACTGGTGGCGCGATGCGGGCGTGGATTACGAGTTTTCCGACGAGATCGTGGCACTCCTCGTGGACGAAACGGAAGCCGAAGATCCTCGTCCCGCCGCACCGGCAAAAGTAGAGGCGGAAAAAAAGCCTCCCGAACCAAAGGTTAAGTCGGCAGACTTGCCGCGCGATCTTGCTGCGTTTCGTGACTGGTGGGTAGGCCCGGATAACCCCTTTGCCAACGGTCACGCCGCACGCGTCGCGCCCATCGGCAAGCAAGGCGCGCCGCTGATGGTGATAACTGCGATGCCGGAAGCCGAGGACCGCGACAGCCTGCTGTCAGGCCCGCAGGGTCGCCTCGTCGGCAACGTGCTGCGCGCCATGGGCCTCGACCCGAACCTCGCCTATTTCGCCAGTGCGCTACCGTGCCACACCACCCTGCCGGACTGGGACCAAATGGCGGCGGACGGCCTAGGCAGCGTGATTGCCCATCACGTCACGCTGGCAAAGCCGCAGCGCGTACTGCTGCTAGGCAGCAAGATCCCGGCGGTGCTTGGTCACAACCCTGCGGCCCCGCCAGACTCCTTCTCGGCCTTTGCCGACACCCCTACCCTCGCAACATTTGCCCCCGACCGCCTTCTGGACCACGCGCATCAGCGCGCCCGGCTCTGGAAGCGACTATGCCAATGGACTGCCCCCCAATGAAGTTCACCGCTGCTATCGCAATCGTGATGTCCTGCATAATCGCCGCGCCTGCCATCTCGCAGGAACGGGATTCGCGCACATATTTCACCGCTCGCATCTCTGATCGACCTGCTCCGCAGCAGCTTTCGGCTGAGGATCGTGCCTATTACGGCAGTCTCTTCGGGGCGATCGAGGCGGGCGACTGGGGCCGGGTGGAGAGCCTGCTCCAACAACGTCCCACAGGCCTCCTCCACGATGTCGCGCGGGCCGAGTATTATCTTGCTGCCAATTCACCTCGCGTCGAAGCGGATCAGATCGCGCAGTGGCTCCAATCGGGTGCGGAACTTCCGCAGGCCGCGCAACTGGTGCGCCTCGGCCAGACCCGCGGCTTGAATGGCGAACCGAACTTGCCTTACGCGCGCGATTTCGTGGCCCAGCGCTCCGTGCCGCGTCGCACACGCCCGCGTTCGGTCAACGATGGCACGATGCCTGCGGATATAGAGCGCGCTATCCTTGAGCGGATTACGAACGATGACCCATCCGGTGCCCGCGTGCTGCTGGACGGCGTCGACTCCTCGCTCAGCCCGGAAGCGCGAGCCGAATGGCGCCAGCGCGTTGCCTGGAGCTATTTTATCGAGAATCGCGATGCCCAGGCGCTCGCCATGGCTCAGACCGTCCCGGAGGGCCACGGTGCGTGGGTGGCCGAGGGAGAATGGACGGCAGGGCTTGCCGCCTGGCGCCTCAACGATTGCGAGACCGCCAGTGGGGCATTCCAGCGTGCCGCCCAACAGGCGATCAGTCCTCCCCTGCGCGCAGCCTCCCTCTTCTGGGCATCGCGCGCGGCGTTGCGGTGCCGGCAACCGGGCCTGAGCGAAGACTTGCTCAGCGATGCGGCGCTGATGGACGAGACGCTCTACGGGATGCTCGCCGCAGAACAACTGGGGCGGCAGTTGCCGGACCGGGTAGAGAACGCGGACTTCTCGGAAGAAGACTGGCGAGCCATAGGCAACAATCGCAACACTCGCGTAGCCGTGGCCCTTGCCGAGATCGGCCGGGACGTGCTCGGCAGCCAGGTGCTGCTACATCAGGCACGGATCGGCAATCCCCGCGATTACGCTGCCTATTCGCGCCTCGCCCGCGATCTGGGCTTTCCGCAGACGCAGCTTTACATGTCGCTCAATGCGCCGCCCGGCGGAGAAGCGGACCCGGCATCGCGTTACCCCGCGCCAAAGGCCGCGCCCTACAATGGGTGGCAGGTCGATCCGGCTCTCGCTTTCGCGCACATCCTTCAGGAAAGCGCCTTCCGCGCCAATGCCGTCAGCCCGGCAAATGCGCAGGGCCTGATGCAGATCACGCCGATCACCGTGCGCCAGCACGCGCCTACGCTGGGGCTCAATGCCGGTTCGATCGACATCTTCGATCCCGAGACGAACCTCGCGTTCGGCCAGCAGAACCTCCTCATGCTGCGCGACAGCCCCGTCACGCGGGGGCGGATGCCGGTAATCATGGCGGCCTACAATGCCGGGATGACCCCCATCACCCGGTGGGAGACCGAGGTCAACGACCAGAACGATCCGCTACTTTACATGGAAGCGATTCCCTATTGGGAAACGCGCGAATACGTCTCCATCGTGATGCGGCATTACTGGATGTACGAGCGCCAGGCGACCGACACCTCCCCCAGTCGCATGACCCTGGCACAGAACGGGTGGCCGCTGTTCCCCGATGGCACCGCGCCGTCAAATGGCCGGGTCTACATGTCGGCCGGGGGCAACTGATGGCGATCGACGAAAGCCGTACCTTCCGGCCTATCAACATCGCCTTGCTGACCGTATCCGACACGCGCGGCCCGGACGAGGACACCTCGGGCGATATCCTCGCCGAGAGGATCGCGGCGAAAGGCCATAATCTCACAGCAAGAGCAATCGAGAAGGACGATGCCGACGCTATCGTTGCCCTGCTGGGCAGATGGACCGCCGATCCGGGGATCGACGCTGTCGTCTCAACCGGCGGTACGGGTCTCACCGGGCGCGACGTGACGCCTGAAGCGCTCGACCGCATCAAGGACAAGGATATTCCGGGCTTCGGAGAACTGTTCCGCTGGATCAGTTACCAGACCATCGGTACCTCGACGGTCCAGTCCCGCGCGCTCGCCGTGCTGGCTGGAGGGACCTATATCTTTGCCCTCCCCGGCTCGAACGGCGCGGTTAAGGATGGCTGGGACCGTATCCTGGACGAACAACTCGACAGCCGTAACCGTCCGTGCAACTTTGTCGAACTCATGCCCCGCCTGAACGAACGCTAGTCGGAAGCAGGCTGGTACACGGCCATCGCCTGCCCTTCGGGATCGGTAAAATGGAAGCGTTTTCCGCCGGGAAAATCGAACACGTCCAAGGTAATGGTTCCGCCGGCCTCCCGCACGGCCTCAACCGCGGCAGCAATGTCATCGACGCGCACAACCGGGAGCGGAGCCTCGGCCTGATGTTCCCTGGTGCCATTGAGCGCAAACTGGCGAGGACCATGCTCATGCGCGGCATAATTCTCGCCATACGAGGTAAAGTCCCAGCCAAATACGCTTGAATAGAAATGCTTTTGTGCCCTCACCGACTGCGCCGGAAGCTCAACGTAATCGAGTACTCCCATGGCATCCTCCGTTCTTGCCTCTAGGACAATATGTTCTATAAATGTTCCATGCGCAAGAACCCAGTCTCCCAGCGCGGTCGCGGAGCCCAGTCAGCCGATGTGCCGCAACGTTTCGGTCTCGCACAGCGAGAAACCGACGGTGACTGGCGCGATCTTTCCGAGACTGTCGACGGCCCGACGCCGAAGTTGCGCACGACCGTTACCGAGGAAACACCCAAGTCGATCCTCTCGTTCAACCAGTCGCCGGACATCGGATTCGACCGTTCCATAAACGCCTATCGCGGCTGCGAGCATGGATGCATCTATTGCTTCGCGCGCCCGACGCACGCTTTTCACGACCTTTCTCCCGGCCTCGATTTCGAAACCAAGCTGTTCGCAAAGCCGCAAGCGGCGGACTTGCTTCGCAAGACGCTGGCACGGCCCAAGTATCGCCCGCGGCCGATCGCGATGGGGACGAATACCGATCCCTACCAACCGATCGAAAGCCGTTACCGTATCACGCGGCAAGTGCTCGAAGTCTGCCTGGAGACCCGCCACCCTGTAACCATCACAACCAAGTCGGACCGGGTGCTGCACGATCTGGACCTGCTTGAAGAACTCGCGCGGTACAATCTCGTCGCGGTGTCGGTTTCGGTGACCAGCCTCGATCCGGAGCTGTCCGGAAAGCTCGAACCCCGAGCAGCATCTCCCGCCAAGCGACTGAAGGCACTGGAGAACCTGGTGAAACACGGCGTACCAGCCCACTGCGCCATAGCCCCCGTCATCCCTGCCGTCACAGATGCGTTCATGGAGGAAATCGTCACCCGCGTCGCAGAAGCGGGAGTGCAGAACTGCGGGTGGATTCCGTTGCGCTTGCCGCACGAGGTTGCCCCGCTTTTCAGGGAGTGGCTGGAAGTCCATTATCCGGAGCGCGCCGGAAAGGTGATGAGCATTGTGCGCTCGATCCGTAACGGGCGCGACAACGATCCGGATTTCTTTACACGCCTGAAGCCGAAAGGGGTCTGGGCAGACCTGTTCAGGGCGCGTTTCCGCATCGCATGTCGCCGCGCGGGGATCGAGAACCCTGCTATCGAACTCGATACCGTTGCATTTCGACCACCCCAAACCGGCAGACAACTGCAATTGTTATGAAGGGCTTCGCATTGCCGAAGGTTTGGGGTAACACGCGTCCCGGCTTTGTCGCAGTTGCGAGATAATCGTGGCCGCGGCGCTGCGCGTAAAGATTCGCGTTCCTTGATATGGGGGAATACCAGATGAAGAAGTTCACAGTCGGCCTGTTGTCGGCAACGGCGTTCATCGCCACGCCTGCGATGGCTGGAGATGACGAGTTTTACATCGGTTTCGGTTCGGGCATCGGCAAGACCGAGCGCACCGAACTGTCCGATACGATTTTCGACCAACCGCTTTCGCTCGAATCCGAACTGGGTTGGGAAGCCGAAGCCGTAATCGGTTACGACGCCGGCCCGCTGCGGTTCGAAGTCGAAGGGTCCTACAAGGACTTCGATATCGACACGATCGATGCTGGCCTTGTCGGCGTGCCCTTCGGCACCGGTCCGAACTTCCCGCTGGCTGACGGCGTGCTGGATCCCGTGACCGGTGAACTGAACACCTGGAGCGGCATGTTCAACGCGCTGCTCGATTTCGGCGGCAACGACGGCCTCGGCTTCTCGTTCGGCGGCGGCGTTGGCATTACCAACGCGAATTTCGAGAACATTACCGCTTTCGACACCGGCCCCGGCTTCCTCGACGAGAGCGATACGCGCTTCGCCTGGCAGGGTATCGCACAGGTACGTGCGCCTGTGACGCGCAACATCGATGCGTCGATCAAGTACAAGTACCACCGCGTCACGGATGTCGAGCTGATCGACAACGTTGGTCGTACTTTCGAAGGCCACGTCGGCACGCACACCGTGCTGGGCACCTTCATCTTCAACTTCGGTGGCGAAGAAGCGGCCCCGCCGCCTCCTCCGCCGCCGCCCCCGCCGCCACCTCCTCCGCCCCCGCCGCCTCCGCCGCCGCCGCCGCCTCCGCCGCCGGCTCCGGTCTGCGAGCAGGGCCCCTACATCGTGTTCTTCGATTGGGACGAGTCCACCATCACTCCGGAAGCAGCAACCGTGCTCAACTCCGCCATCACCGCCTACGGCGATTGCGGTACCGCAGCCATCATGCTGGCCGGCCACACCGACCGCTCCGGCTCGGTCGAGTACAACATGGGTCTGGCAGAGCGTCGTAACGCCTCGGTCCGCGAATACCTCACCGGTCGCGGCATTCCGGGCGGTCGCATCTCCAGCGAAGCCTTCGGCGAAAGCATGCCCCGCGTGCCCACCGCAGACGGCGTGCGCGAACTGCAGAACCGCCGCGTGGAAATCACTTACGG
>NZ_QYOS01000006.1 GCF_003605195.1 Aurantiacibacter odishensis
AGGAAGCCGGGCACGTCCACGAAGGTCACGATCGGGATGCTGAACGCATCGCAGAAGCGCACGAAGCGCGCGGCCTTGCGGCTGGCGTCGATATCCAGAACGCCCGCCAGCACCATCGGCTGGTTGGCGACGAAGCCCACGGGCTTGCCCTCGATCCGGCCGAAGCCGGTGATGATGTTCGCACCGTGCTTGGGCTGGATTTCGAAGAAATTGCCGTCGTCCACCACTTTGCGGATCAGCTCGTGCATGTCGTAGGGCATGTTGGAGCTGGCCGGGATCAGCGTGTCGAGGCTGTCCTCGCGCCGGTCCCACGGATCGTCTGTCGGCAGTTCGGGCAGCGGATCGCGGTTGCTCTCGGGCACGAAGCCGATCAGTTCGCGCGCGGCCAGCAGCGCCTCGATGTCGTTCTCCAGCGCAAGGTCGGCAACGCTCGTCTTGGTGGTGTGCACCACCGCGCCGCCGAGGTCCTCCTGCGTCACTTCCTCGTTGGTGACGGTCTTCACCACGTCCGGCCCCGTCACGAACATGTAGGAGCTGTCCTTCACCATGAAGATGAAGTCGGTCATGGCCGGCGAATAGACCGCCCCGCCCGCGCACGGCCCCATGATGAGGCTGAGCTGCGGGATGACGCCCGATGCCAGCACGTTCTTCTGAAACACCTCGGCATAGCCGCCAAGGCTGGCCACGCCTTCCTGGATGCGCGCACCGCCGGAATCGTTCAGCCCGATCACCGGCGCGCCGACTTTCATGGCGTTGTCCATCACCTTGCAGATCTTCTCCGCGTGCCGCTTCGACAGACTGCCGCCGAACACGGTGAAATCCTGGCTGAAGACATAGACCAGTCGCCCGTTGATGGTGCCGCTGCCGGTCACCACCCCGTCGCCCGGTATCTTCTGGTCCTGCATCCCGAAATCGACGCAGTCGTGCTCGACGTAGGTATCGAGTTCCTCGAAGCTGCCTTCGTCCAGCAGCACGTCGAGCCGTTCGCGCGCGGTCAGCTTGCCCTTGGCGTGCTGCGCGTCGATGCGCTTCTGGCCCCCGCCCATGCGAGCAGCTTCACGGCGGCGTTCCATTTCGGCGATATTGGCGGACACTAAGCGGCGCTCACGTTCTCGACGACCATGGCGATGCCCTGACCGCCTCCGATGCACATCGTGACGAGGCCATAGCGCTTGCCGGTACGCATCAGCTCGTAGACCGTTTTGACAGTAAGTATCGTGCCGGTCGCGCCGACCGGGTGGCCAAGCGAGACACCTGAGCCATTGGGATTTGTCTTGGCCGGATCGAAGCCAAGTTCCCTCGCGACGCCGCAAGCCTGAGCCGCAAAGGCCTCGTTGCTTTCGATCACGTCGATATCGTCAAGCGTCAAACCAGCCCGCTCCAGCGCCACGGGCACCGCTTTCACAGGACCGAGGCCCATCACCTCGGGCTCCACTCCTGCGTGACCCCAGCCGAGAATCCTGGCGAGAGGCGATAATCCGGAAGCTTCGACGGTCGCGCCCGACGCGAGCACAACTGCTGCTGCACCGTCATTGATGCCCGATGCATTTCCTGCCGTAACGGTGCCATCCTTCTTGAACACGGGGCGAAGGCCCTCCATTCCCTCTATCGAAGCGTCGGTCCGTACGTGTTCGTCAGTGTCGAACACGGTCGCTCCCTTGCGAGACTTGATCTCGACCGGGACGATCTGATCCTTGAAGTACCCCTCTGAAATGGCTCGTGCCGCGCGCTTGTGGCTTTCGACAGCCAGTGCATCCTGTTCCTCCCGCGTTATCGAGCAACGCTCCGCCACGTTTTCGGCAGTCACTCCCATGTGCATGTCACCGAACGGATCTTGCAGAGCACCGAGCAATCCATCGACAAGACTGAGGTCACCCAGCCTTGTGCCGAACCGTGCGGCGCTGGTCATGTGGGGAGCATTCGACATGGACTCGGTACCGGCACCAATGGCGAACTTGCATTCGCCAAGCTTGATAGCTTGCGCCATCGAGATAACCGCCTGCAGCCCTGACCCGCACAAGCGATTGACGTTCATCGCTGCGCTTTCGATCGGGATACCCGCATTCACCGATGCGACACGGCTGATATAGGCGTCCTTTGGTTGGGTCGGAACCACATTGCCTACTGCGACCTGCTCAATGCTGTCTGCTGCAATACCCGCCCGGGATATCGCTTCCTTCATCACGATTGTGCCGATTTCAGCCGGGCGGAAGCCGGCGAGACTCCCTCCGAAGGTACCGATGGCGGTTCGTACGCCCGAGAGAATGTAAACGTCCTGCATGTTGCCAAATCCTTTCAGGATCCCGGTTCGAAAGTGGGCGGCCTGGTGTCAGTGTGACGGGTTAATCCAGCGTCTGGATGATGGAAGAGAAATCGCGCCTGCCGTTCCCATTCATGTCGAACTCGTCGTAAAGCTCCTTGGCGCGGCGCCCCATCTTCGTGTCGACCCCAGCGGTCTGTGCCGCTGCCATGGCCAGCTTCAGGTCCTTGAGCATCAAGCCCGTGGCAAAGCCGCCCTGGTAATCGTTGTCGGCGGGCGACTTCGGCCCCACGCCGGGCACCGGGCAATAGCTCGTCATGGACCAGCACTGGCCGGAGGAGACGCTGGAAATGTCGTAGAAGGTCTGTGGGTCCAGCCCCAGCTTCTGCGCCATGGCAAAGGCCTCGCAGGTGCCGATCATTTGCACGGCCAGCAGCATGTTGTTGCAGATCTTGGCGGCCTGTCCGTTGCCGGCCTGTCCGGCGTGAATCACCGCCTTGCCCATGCCTTCCAGCACCGGCTTCGCCTTGGCGAAAGCTTCATTGCTGCCGCCAACCATGAAGGTGAGCGTGCCCGCCTCTGCCGCCGCGATCCCGCCGGAAACCGGCGCATCGACCATGGCATAACCCGCGGCCTCCGCAGCCTCAGCCACTTCGCGCGCGGTGGCGACGTCTATGGTGGAGCAATCGAGGAACACCGCGCCCTGCGGCGCCTTGCCGATCACGTCGCTGGTGTAGACCGATTTCACGATCTCGCCGTTCGGCAGCATGGAAACAACCGCGTCCACGCCCTCGCAGGCTTCGGACGCGGAGGTGAAGGTCTCGCAGCCATGCTCTTTCGCGGCGGCCAGCGCCTGTTCGCTGAGGTCGAAGGCACGAACGTCGTGCCCCGCCTTCACGAGGTTCGCGGCCATGCCGCCGCCCATGTTGCCAAGGCCAATGAATGCGATTTTCAT
>NZ_QYOS01000005.1 GCF_003605195.1 Aurantiacibacter odishensis
ACCGGGCAATAGCTCGTCATGGACCAGCACTGGCCGGAGGAGACGCTGGAAATGTCGTAGAAGGTCTGTGGGTCCAGCCCCAGCTTCTGCGCCATGGCAAAGGCCTCGCAGGTGCCGATCATTTGCACGGCCAGCAGCATGTTGTTGCAGATCTTGGCGGCCTGTCCGTTGCCGGCCTGTCCGGCGTGAATCACCGCCTTGCCCATGCCTTCCAGCACCGGCTTCGCCTTGGCGAAAGCTTCATTGCTGCCGCCAACCATGAAGGTGAGCGTGCCCGCCTCTGCCGCCGCGATCCCGCCGGAAACCGGCGCATCGACCATGGCATAACCCGCGGCCTCCGCAGCCTCAGCCACTTCGCGCGCGGTGGCGACGTCTATGGTGGAGCAATCGAGGAACACCGCGCCCTGCGGCGCCTTGCCGATCACGTCGCTGGTGTAGACCGATTTCACGATCTCGCCGTTCGGCAGCATGGAAACAACCGCGTCCACGCCCTCGCAGGCTTCGGACGCGGAGGTGAAGGTCTCGCAGCCATGCTCTTTCGCGGCGGCCAGCGCCTGTTCGCTGAGGTCGAAGGCACGAACGTCGTGCCCCGCCTTCACGAGGTTCGCGGCCATGCCGCCGCCCATGTTGCCAAGGCCAATGAATGCGATTTTCATTCTACTCTCCACTTTCGCGATATCCGAGGAATCCTCGGAGGACGCTTAAGACGACACAAAAAGTAGCCAATGCCGGAAAGACCAAAAAGGCAACCAGCCACCACAGCACGTTCCCACTGTCTTATTGAACGTTCGCCCAACTGACATACGCCCATGAAAGAAAATGCGCTGCGATAAGCATCACAGCCGCAATGAGCGCCCTCCGTGAAATCAGGCGACCGGTCACCGCCCCTTCCATTCGCCGTCGCGCTTCTCGACGAAGGCCTTCATGCCTTCCACCTTGTCCTCGCTGGCGGTGAGGATCTGGAACAGGCGGCGCTCGTGGGCGAGGCCGTGTTCCAGCGTCGTCTCGAACGCGGCGTTGATCATTTCCTTGTTCGCGATCGCGGCCATCGGCGGCTTGGAGGCAATCGTCTCCGCCGTCTTCATCGCGTCGGTCAGCAATTCGTCATGTGGCACCACGCGCGCCACCAGCCCGGCGCGCTCGGCTTCTTCGGCATCCATCATCCGGCCCGTCAGGCACATTTCCATCGCCTTGGACTTGCCGACAGCGCGGGTGAGGCGCTGCGATCCACCCATGCCGGGCGCGACGCCCAGGTTGATTTCGGGCTGGCCGAATTTCGCCTTGTCGCTGGCGAGGATGAAATCCGCCATCATTGCCAGCTCGCACCCGCCGCCCAGCGCAAAGCCGTTCACGGCGGCGATCCACGGCTTGCGCGTGCCTTTCACCACCTTGCTTTGCCAGGCGGAGAAGAAATCCTCGAGATAGAAGTCCACTGCTTCCTTCTCGACCATTTCCTTGATGTCCGCGCCTGCGGCGAAGGCCTTGTCGCCCGAACCTGTCAGCACCATGCAGCGCTGCGACTTGTCGGCGTCGTAGGCGGCAAAAGCCTCCCCCAGTTCGCGCAGCACGTCGCTGTTGAGCGCGTTCAGCGCCTTGGGACGGTTCAGCGTCACCAGCGTCACGGCGCCGCGTTGTTCGACGAGGATGTTTTCGAAAGTGCTCATGGTTTTCGTCTCCTGTTCAGGATGCGCAGCGTTTACGGATGTTCGTCGGGTCGGCCGGATATTCGATATTCTGCATCACCAGCCGCTCCGGATTGCCTTGCAGGCTGAGGCGGAAGCGGCTGTCCCACGTCTGCCCCTCGCCTTCCATCGCGAGGTCGACTTCCGTGCCGTCAGGCCCAGCGGCAACAGCTTCGACCTCTCCGACGGATTCGTAGAAGATCACACGGTCGGCGGAAATTTCCACCCGCAGGTCCGATGCGGGGTCGCAGCTTCCATCTACGTAGTCCCAGACGCCGCGAAAGCGTGCCGGTATGCCATCGACCTGCGCGGCCTCGCGAATGTCGGACAGCGGCTCTGCGCCGTCTCCGATGCCACCATCGGGCTCTACCGGTATCGCAGTCTCATCGGTTTCGGGCGGCGCATCTGCCGCGTCGTCCTGCGAGCTGCAGGCGGCAAGCGCCATGAGCATCATGGGAACGGCTAGCTTCGCACGCATTGGCATCAGCCCATCGTCGGAATAACGAAGGCGTTGCTACCGTCACCGCCGCCATCGGGCCAGCGCTGGGTGACTTTCTTGGCCTTGGTCCAGAACCTGAGGCCTTCCATGCCGTACTGGTCCGCATCGCCAAAGCCGCTGCGCTTCCAGCCGCCGAAGCTGTGGTAGCTCACCGGCACCGGGATCGGCACGTTGATGCCCACCATGCCCACGTTTACGCGGTGCGCGAACTCGCGCGCGGCGTGGCCGTTGCGGGTGAAGATGGCAACGCCGTTGCCGTACTGGTGCTCGCTCGGCAGCTTGAGCGCGTGCTCGAAATCGTCGGCGCGCACGATCTGGAGGACGGGACCGAAGATCTCTTCCTTGTAGCTTTCCATGTCCGGGGTCACGCGATCCAGCAGGGTCGGGCCGACAAAGAAGCCGTTCTCGTGGCCCTGCAGCGAAAAGCCGCGCCCGTCGATCACCACTTCGCTGCCCTCGGCCTCGGCGGTGTCGATCCACTTCTCGATCCGCGCCTTGTGCTCGGGCGTGACGACCGGGCCGTAGTGCGCTTCGGGATCGTTCGACACGCCGACGCGCAGCGCGTTGATCGCGGGGATCAGCTTTTCCTTCAGGCGCTCCGCCGTCTGTTCGCCCACCGGCACCACCACCGGCAGCGCCATGCAGCGTTCACCCGCAGAGCCGAAGGCCGCGCCGGATAGGTCGTTCACCACCTGGTCGAGATCGGCATCGGGCATCACGATACCGTGGTTTTTCGCTCCGCCCATGGCCTGCACCCGCTTACCAGCGGCCACGCCGCGGTTGTAGACATAGTGCGCGATATCGCTGGAGCCGACGAAGCTGACGGCGGCGATATCCTGATGGTCGAGGATGGCGTCGACCATTTCCTTGTCGCCGTGGACGACCTGCAGCAGCCCCGCGGG
>NZ_QYOS01000004.1 GCF_003605195.1 Aurantiacibacter odishensis
GCGCAAGCAACCCTCGCATCATATATGCCAACTTGTACGGTTATGGGAAAACCGGTCCATATGCAGACTATCCCGCCTATGACGATATCGTCCAGGCTGCGTCGGGCATCGTTTCGCTGCAGGCCGCCCTATCAGGCGGAGAGCCCACCTACCTGGCAACAGTGGTTGCGGATAAGGTCGCGGGCCTCACCGCGGCATATGCCGTGATGGCAGCATTGTTCGAGCGAGAGCGGCATGGACATGGACAGGAGATCGAAGTCCCGATGTTCGAGACTCTGGCGTCCTTCTCGATGGTCGAACACCTTTGCGGGGCCATGTTCAACCCGCCGATCGGACCCACAGGCTATCCGCGCGCCCTTTCGCCGCAGCGGCGCCCTTATCGAACTGCCGACGGCTATATCGCTGTCATGATCTATAATGATCGGCACTGGTCGAATTTCTTCGATGCTATCGGCAACCCGGAATGGTCGAAAGACCCCATGTTCAAAAGTTTGAGAACGAGGACGCAGAATATCACGCAGGTGCTCGGCCAGTTGTCGAAAGTCCTGGAGACCCGCACTACCGAGGAATGGATGGCGGTCCTTACGCAGGCGCAATGTCCTGCCATGCCGGTACGTTCAATCGATGATCTGCTGGACGATCCACACCTGGAGCAGGTCGGCTTCTGGCACCAAGTACATTCCGCTGATGGAAACATGCGTATGCCGGGCGTTCCCGTCAGTTTTTCGCAAACACCCGGTGAACCCGGTCAGCCGGGGCCACGGTTGGGTCAGCACAGTCGCGAGATTCTGGAAGAAGCGAATTTTACGCCCGAAGAGATCGAGCGATTGGCAGGTCCACCTCAGCAAAACCGTCAGTCGGGATGAAACACGATCAGCGGCCCGGCCTCGGCCTGAAGCACTTTCGCCCTCACCTTCATCCCGATCGAAACTTCCCCGGCTGCAATACCGTCAACCCGGCTCATGAGGCGCGCGCCCTCTTCCAATTCGACCAGCGCGACGTTGTAAGGCTCGCGCGGGGGCTTAGGATACAACACCGTAACGGAATGCACTGTTCCGTGTCCGGACGCTTCGACCCATTGGGTCGCTTCGCCCAAAGCGCGAATGCGTGGAGGAAAATGACATTCCGCCGATACTGTATCGCGTTGCAGCAGTATCTTGCCTTGCCTCAAACCCTCTTCAAATTCGGCTTCGGGCGTATGGGCTTCGATGTCGTTCATGCCCTAGGATTATGGTCAAGGATGCCCCGGGTCAATCGAGGACAATGAATATGAAGGACGAATTTCCAAGAGGCGCCGCATCGATTGCGGGGCTCGCAACCTACGGGGTTGGTGAGATGCCAGGCTTCAGTTCTCTTGATCTGGCGGCCACAGCTGGACTGATGGCTTTGCAGGACGCCGACGCCAGGATTCAGGACGTGGATGCACTGTTCGGCTGTCTGCCAGACGATCTATTCGGCACTCTTTCCATGGCGGAATACTACGGCATCTCCCCTCGCTTCACGGACAATAACCGTACGGGAGGGTCCTCCTTCATCAGTCACATGATCACGGCCAGCATCATGATCGACGCTGGATACATCGACAACGCGCTGATCACTTATGGCTCCAACCAGAGAAGCAGCGGCGGGAAGCTGGCTACGCCTGCAAAGAGCAACAAATGGGAAGCCCGATATGATCCCATCTTCCCGCTCAGCAGCTATGCACTGGTTGCGGCGCGTCATATGCACGAGTTCGGCACGCGCCGGGAAGACCTCGCCGCCGTAGCCGTGGCTGCGCGGCAATGGGCCAACACCAATCCCGAGGCTTTCGCCAAGGGGCCACTGTCCATCGAAGATTGTCTGAAATCCCGCATGATCAGTTCTCCGCTCACCAAGGCGGATTGCTGCCTCGTCACCGACGGGGCCGCCGCGATCTATCTGACTTCGACCCGACGGGCATCGGATCTGCCGAAACCGCCGGTGCCAATCCTAGGTGCCGCTGCTGCAACGTGGCACAACTCGATCAGCGCCATGCCCGACCTGACGGCCACTGCTGCCAGGGAATCTGGAGCGAGGGCCATGGCCATTGCAGGGGTGACGCCGCAACAGATGGATACCGTTCAACTCTACGATGCCTTCACCATCAACACCCTGATTTTTCTGGAAGATCTAGGCTTTTGCGAGAAAGGCGAAGGCGGCGCATTCGTATCGGAAGGTCATATCGCACCGGGTGGCAGTATGCCGGTCAATACCAACGGCGGAGGTCTCAGCTACTGCCATCCCGGAATGTACGGGCTGTTCGCCATCGTCGAAGCCGCTCGTCAGCTTCGTGGGGAAGCAGCCAATCAGCAGCCGGACGTCGATCTGTGCCTGGCGCACGCGAATGGTGGAACATTCTCAAGCCAAGCCACCGCGATTCTCGGTTCGCTTTCGACGATCTGAGAACTGCGGTGAGAGGGGGGCGAGAGCTGGATTGCACCTCGCCCCGAACCGCGTTCTCGCAGGCGGATTTTCGATACGAACGGTAACCGGTCGAGATAACGGCGAGCTTTCCCCTTAGCTCCACCACCTCTTCGGTTAGCTCCACCACCTCTTCGGGTTGTGCGCAGATTCCTTGAGTGTCCCTGTTACGGGACAGTCCACCTCGACTGTGGTCTTGGCAGCCTCGACCTCGGCGATCGGTTCACCTTCGGTCACGCTGTCACCCACAGCCTTCAACCACCTGACGACCTCGGCATCCTGCATTCCCATTCCGAATTGCGG
>NZ_QYOS01000003.1 GCF_003605195.1 Aurantiacibacter odishensis
GCGCAAGCAACCCTCGCATCATATATGCCAACTTGTACGGTTATGGGAAAACCGGTCCATATGCAGACTATCCCGCCTATGACGATATCGTCCAGGCTGCGTCGGGCATCGTTTCGCTGCAGGCCGCCCTATCAGGCGGAGAGCCCACCTACCTGGCAACAGTGGTTGCGGATAAGGTCGCGGGCCTCACCGCGGCATATGCCGTGATGGCAGCATTGTTCGAGCGAGAGCGGCATGGACATGGACAGGAGATCGAAGTCCCGATGTTCGAGACTCTGGCGTCCTTCTCGATGGTCGAACACCTTTGCGGGGCCATGTTCAACCCGCCGATCGGACCCACAGGCTATCCGCGCGCCCTTTCGCCGCAGCGGCGCCCTTATCGAACTGCCGACGGCTATATCGCTGTCATGATCTATAATGATCGGCACTGGTCGAATTTCTTCGATGCTATCGGCAACCCGGAATGGTCGAAAGACCCCATGTTCAAAAGTTTGAGAACGAGGACGCAGAATATCACGCAGGTGCTCGGCCAGTTGTCGAAAGTCCTGGAGACCCGCACTACCGAGGAATGGATGGCGGTCCTTACGCAGGCGCAATGTCCTGCCATGCCGGTACGTTCAATCGATGATCTGCTGGACGATCCACACCTGGAGCAGGTCGGCTTCTGGCACCAAGTACATTCCGCTGATGGAAACATGCGTATGCCGGGCGTTCCCGTCAGTTTTTCGCAAACACCCGGTGAACCCGGTCAGCCGGGGCCACGGTTGGGTCAGCACAGTCGCGAGATTCTGGAAGAAGCGAATTTTACGCCCGAAGAGATCGAGCGATTGGCAGGTCCACCTCAGCAAAACCGTCAGTCGGGATGAAACACGATCAGCGGCCCGGCCTCGGCCTGAAGCACTTTCGCCCTCACCTTCATCCCGATCGAAACTTCCCCGGCTGCAATACCGTCAACCCGGCTCATGAGGCGCGCGCCCTCTTCCAATTCGACCAGCGCGACGTTGTAAGGCTCGCGCGGGGGCTTAGGATACAACACCGTAACGGAATGCACTGTTCCGTGTCCGGACGCTTCGACCCATTGGGTCGCTTCGCCCAAAGCGCGAATGCGTGGAGGAAAATGACATTCCGCCGATACTGTATCGCGTTGCAGCAGTATCTTGCCTTGCCTCAAACCCTCTTCAAATTCGGCTTCGGGCGTATGGGCTTCGATGTCGTTCATGCCCTAGGATTATGGTCAAGGATGCCCCGGGTCAATCGAGGACAATGAATATGAAGGACGAATTTCCAAGAGGCGCCGCATCGATTGCGGGGCTCGCAACCTACGGGGTTGGTGAGATGCCAGGCTTCAGTTCTCTTGATCTGGCGGCCACAGCTGGACTGATGGCTTTGCAGGACGCCGACGCCAGGATTCAGGACGTGGATGCACTGTTCGGCTGTCTGCCAGACGATCTATTCGGCACTCTTTCCATGGCGGAATACTACGGCATCTCCCCTCGCTTCACGGACAATAACCGTACGGGAGGGTCCTCCTTCATCAGTCACATGATCACGGCCAGCATCATGATCGACGCTGGATACATCGACAACGCGCTGATCACTTATGGCTCCAACCAGAGAAGCAGCGGCGGGAAGCTGGCTACGCCTGCAAAGAGCAACAAATGGGAAGCCCGATATGATCCCATCTTCCCGCTCAGCAGCTATGCACTGGTTGCGGCGCGTCATATGCACGAGTTCGGCACGCGCCGGGAAGACCTCGCCGCCGTAGCCGTGGCTGCGCGGCAATGGGCCAACACCAATCCCGAGGCTTTCGCCAAGGGGCCACTATCCATCGAAGATTGTCTGGAATCTCGCATGATCAGTTCCCCGCTCACCAAGGCGGATTGCTGCCTCGTTACCGACGGGGCCGCCGCGATCTATCTGACTTCGACCAGACGGGCATCGGATCTGCCGAAACCGCCGGTGCCAATCCTAGGTGCCGCCGCTGCAACGTGGCACAACTCGATCAGCGCAATGCCCGACCTGACGGCGACTGCTGCCAGGGAATCCGGAGCGAGGGCCATGGCCATTGCAGGGGTGACGCCACAACAGATGGATACCGTTCAACTCTACGATGCCTTCACCATCAATACCCTGATCTTTCTGGAAGATCTGGGCTTTTGCGTTCGCCATCGTCGAAGCCGCTCGTCAGCTTCGTGGGGAAGCAGCCAATCAGCAGCCGGACGTCGATCTGTGCCTGGCGCACGCGAATGGTGGAACATTCTCAAGCCAAGCCACCGCGATTCTCGGTTCGCTTTCGACGATCTGAGAACTGCGGTGAGAGGGGGGCGAGAGCTGGATTGCACCTCGCCCCGAACCGCGTTCTCGCAGGCGGATTTTCGATACGAACGGTAACCGGTCGAGATAACGGCGAGCTTTCCCCTTAGCTCCACCACCTCTTCGGTTAGCTCCACCACCTCTTCGGGTTGTGCGCAGATTCCTTGAGTGTCCCTGTTACGGGACAGTCCACCTCGACTGTGGTCTTGGCAGCCTCGACCTCGGCGATCGGTTCACCTTCGGTCACGCTGTCACCCACAGCCTTCAACCACCTGACGACCTCGGCATCCTGCATTCCCATTCCGAATTGCGG
>NZ_QYOS01000002.1 GCF_003605195.1 Aurantiacibacter odishensis
ACCACCGAGTAGGTCACGGTCTCGGTGCCCACGCTCGCGGTCGAGCCGTCGACGCCCGCTGCAAAGCTGACGCTTGCCGGCGTGTCGTTGCCGACGCTCACCACCAGGTTGCCGGTGAAGCTCGCCTCGCTCGTGTCGAGCGGATCGTCGCCCGCATTGGCATCAAGGTCGCCATCGGTCGAAGCAGGGTTGCCGCCCGTCAGGCCGTCATCGTCCACTGCCGCACTGGCCTGGCCGCCCTGCGGCTCGCTGTCGGGCTGCAGCGTCACGTTGACCGTCGCGGTCGACATGTCGCCGTCGCCATCGACGATGGTGTACTCGAAGCTGTCGGTCAGGTTGCCGTTCGAGCCCGCGCCCGGCGCAGGCGTGTAGGTGAACAGGCCCGTCACCGGGTTGTAGGTCACCGTGCCGTAGGTCGCCTGGGTCGAGACATAGACATCGGCCACRTCGSTCGTRTCCACGCCGTCCGCRCCGAACACGTCGTTCGCCAGCGCATCGATCGTGAACGCCTGGTTCTCGCTCACCTGGCCGCCGCTGTCGTCGTTCGCAGTGGGAACGTCGTCGATGATGGTGATGGTGATCGTGCCGGTGGTCGTGTTCCCGGTCGAGTCGATCGCCGTGTAGGTGTAGGTCTCCGCCCCGGTCTCGGGAACAGCGCCATCGTTCGCCGCCGGTGTGGTCGTGAACGGGCTGGTGAGGGTGTAGGTGTAGCTGCCGTCGCTGTTGAGTTGCAGCTGGCCGTAGGCATCGGTGCCGCCGGTCAGCGTGTAGGTCACGCCGTCGCCTGCAACCGTCAGCTGGCCGGTCACCGTCTCGGTATCGAGGCCGGGGTTGCTGCCCTCGACCGTGCCCGGGGCAAGATCGTCTTCCAGCGAGGGGCCGGCAGCGCCGCGGTCGTCCGCGACAAGGTCCAGCGCCGCTTCGTTGACCACCTTGGTCTGGTCGTCGCCTTCCAGCGTCACGTTGGCAACGTCGATGGTCAGCGTGGTCGTCGACAGGTCGCCGTCCGCATCGCGGATGGTGTAGACGAACACGTCCTGCTCGTCGCCCGTCACCGCACCTGCCGTGCTCTGGTAGGTGTAGCTGCCATCCGCGTTCAGCGTCAGCGTGCCGTAGTCGCCCGCAATGGCTACGCCCGTGCCGGTCAGCACCGCCGTCGTCGTGTTCGCCGGGCTGCCGTCGGCGCGAACGCCCACCACGCCGCCGCCGCTGTCGGCGCCATCGGCACCGAACGCATCGGCATTGCCAGTGAGCACATTGCCGCTCGTGCTGCCGCCTTCGGTCACGCTATCCGTGTCGGCCACCGCCGTCGGCGCATCGTCGTCGAAGTCGATGAGGAGCGTGGTCGGCGCGGTGTCGCCTTCGCTGTCGGAG
>NZ_QYOS01000001.1 GCF_003605195.1 Aurantiacibacter odishensis
CCATCGTTCGCCGCCGGTGTGGTCGTGAACGGGCTGGTGAGGGTGTAGGTGTAGCTGCCGTCGCTGTTGAGTTGCAGCTGGCCGTAGGCATCGGTGCCGCCGGTCAGCGTGTAGGTCACGCCGTCGCCTGCAACCGTCAGCTGGCCGGTCACCGTCTCGGTATCGAGGCCGGGGTTGCTGCCCTCGACCGTGCCCGGGGCAAGATCGTCTTCCAGCGAGGGGCCGGCAGCGCCGCGGTCGTCCGCGACAAGGTCCAGCGCCGCTTCGTTGACCACCTTGGTCTGGTCGTCGCCTTCCAGCGTCACGTTGGCAACGTCGATGGTCAGCGTGGTCGTCGACAGGTCGCCGTCCGCATCGCGGATGGTGTAGACGAACACGTCCTGCTCGTCGCCCGTCACCGCACCTGCCGTGCTCTGGTAGGTGTAGCTGCCATCCGCGTTCAGCGTCAGCGTGCCGTAGTCGCCCGCAATGGCTACGCCCGTGCCGGTCAGCACCGCCGTCGTCGTGTTCGCCGGGCTGCCGTCGGCGCGAACGCCCACCACGCCGCCGCCGCTGTCGGCGCCATCGGCACCGAACGCATCGGCATTGCCAGTGAGCACATTGCCGCTCGTGCTGCCGCCTTCGGTCACGCTATCCGTGTCGGCCACCGCCGTCGGCGCATCGTCGTCGAAGTCGATGAGGAGCGTGGTCGGCGCGGTGTCGCCTTCGCTGTCGGAGATCGTGAAGCCGATCGAGGCCGAGGCGTTGTTCTCGGCATTGCCGCTCGCATGCAGCACGTTGTCGAGCAGCACCACCTGGTACGCGCCCGTCGCTGCATCGGTGATCGTCACCGTGAACAGGTCCGTCCCGTCACGGTCGCCGCCGGTCACGGTCGCGGTAAGGACAGAGCCGACCACCGAGTAGGTCACGGTCTCGGTGCCCACGCTCGCGGTCGAGCCGTCGACGCCCGCTGCAAAGCTGACGCTTGCCGGCGTGTCGTTGCCGACGCTCACCACCAGGTTGCCGGTGAAGCTCGCCTCGCTCGTGTCGAGCGGATCGTCGCCCGCATTGGCATCAAGGTCGCCATCGGTCGAAGCAGGGTTGCCGCCCGTCAGGCCGTCATCGTCCACTGCCGCACTGGCCTGGCCGCCCTGCGGCTCGCTGTCGGGCTGCAGCGTCACGTTGACCGTCGCGGTCGACATGTCGCCGTCGCCATCGACGATGGTGTACTCGAAGCTGTCGGTCAGGTTGCCGTTCGAGCCCGCGCCCGGCGCAGGCGTGTAGGTGAACAGGCCCGTCACCGGGTTGTAGGTCACCGTGCCGTAGGTCGCCTGGGTCGAGACATAGACATCGGCCAC
>NZ_QYOS01000024.1:0-212500 GCF_003605195.1 Aurantiacibacter odishensis
CGCATCACTTCGGTGTTGCCGGTGGCATCGAAGGTGTAGTCCGCGCCGCCGTCGGTCATCTCGACGATCTTGGCGACGATGTCCTCGCGGCTCATGCCCTTCGTATTGAGGAAGTCGGTCATGCCGAACTTGCGGCCCCATTCCTCGCGGTCGGGGTTGATGTCGACGCCGATGATCTGGTTCGCCCCGGCAAGGCGCGCGCCCTGGATCACGTTGAGGCCGATCCCGCCGAGGCCGAAGACCACCACGTTATCGCCCACCTGCACCTTGGCGGTGTTGGTGACAGCGCCAACGCCCGTGGTCACGCCGCAGCCGATGTAGCAGCTGGTCTGGAACGGTGCGTCCTCGCGGATCTTCGCAACCGCGATTTCCGGCAGCACGGTGAAGTTCGAAAAGGTGGAGCAGCCCATGTAGTGGTAGATCGGCTTGCCTTGGTAGGAGAAGCGCGTGGTGCCATCGGGCATCAGGCCCTTGCCCTGGGTTGCGCGGATCGCGGTGCACAGGTTGGTCTTGCCCGAAAGGCATGACTTACACTGGCGGCATTCCGGCGTGTAGAGCGGGATCACGTGATCGTCCGGCTTCACGCTGGTAACGCCGGGGCCGACCTCGCGCACGATACCTGCGCCTTCATGGCCCAGCACCGAGGGGAAGATGCCCTCGCTGTCATGCCCGTCCAGCGTGTAGGCATCGGTGTGGCAGATGCCGGTCGCCATGATCTCGACCAGCACTTCGCCCTCTTTCGGGCCTTCGAGGTCAAGCTCGACGATCTCGAGAGGCTTCTTGGCTTCGAAAGCTACGGCGGCACGGGTTTTCATTATGCAGTATCCTTTGTCGGAATCTTGTCGGTTGTCACCGGCGTTGCGGCGACGAGGTCGTCGCCTTCGCGCTCGGGCAACATGAGGAACAGGATCAGCGAGAGGATCGAACCCATCGCCATGATGATCGAGACTACCAGCAGTTCATCGTCGCCCAGCCAGGCAAACAACGCGCCTGCCAGCAGCGGACTGCCCGCTGCACCCAAACGCCCGACCCCCAGCACGAAGCCGGTGCCGGTGGCGCGGGCGTAGGCGGGGAAGCCGCGCGCGAAGGCGGCGTAGTACCCGCTGATCGCTGCGTTGGTGAAGAAGCCGGTCAGGATCGTTGCCCACTGCCAGCCGTCCAGCGTCTCGCGGCCCATGCCGAACGAGACGACCATGACGCTGCCGATCAGCAACATCAGCGCAGTCGGCCATTTCATGCCGAAGCGCGCCATCACGAAACCGAACAGCGCGGAGCCGAGGAAACCGCCTACGTTCGCCCACGTCAGCACGGTCGCCGCATCGCTGGGGTCGTAGCCCGGCGGATAGTCGGCCACGATCTGCACGGCGAACTTCAGGATGTAGTAGAAGGTGACGGTGTGGAACATGTAGCCGAAGGCCAGCAGCAGCGTGACCGGGCGAAGCTGTGGGTTCGACAGGATATCGGTGACCTTGGGCTTTTCCTTGTCGGCGGCCGATGCGGGCAGCGAACCGATCGCCGGCTTGCCGAACGCGCCCAGTGTCTTGTTCACGCCATCCAGGTTGTCCTTGCTGGCATGGTAGGCGGCGGTTTCGGGCACGACCAGCAGCACCACGGGGATAAGGGCCGCCGTGACGATGGCACCGAAATCGAAGACCCCGCGCCAGCCGTAGGTGTCCAGCAGCCATTCCGAAGCCGCAATGCCGCCCAGGATCGCACCCAGCGGATAACCGGCAACGTAGACGGCGATACAGGCCTTGCGCCACTTGTTGTTGGTGCTCTCCGCCGTCACCGCATTGGTGGCGGCCAGCATGCCGCCGATGCCGATGCCGGTGATGAAGCGGTAGACGAACATGTCGCCAACGCCATTGGCATGGCCTGCCATCCACATGCCCCCCGCCATCGCGACAAGGCAGGCGATCATGGTGTTCTTGCGCCCGAACTTGTCGGCCGCGCCGCCCAGCAGGACGGAGCCGAATCCCATGCCCACCAGCTCTGCCGAAAGCACGATGCCGAGCTCGCTGCGGGGAATGCCCCAGTCAGCGGTAATGCCCGGCGCGGCAAATGCGCTGGAAAGCACATCGAACCCGTCGAGCGCGTTGAGCAGCACCATCAGCACCACGACCGCCCATTGGCGCCAGTGCATTTCGGTGTCGTTAATTACGGTAATGGGGTTTGCAGCCCCGCCTGACGGTCCGGCCATAATTGACTTTGTCCTCTCCCTGGGAAAGCCCCTATTCGTGGATTCTGCTGAGCATTTCCACCAATTTCTCGACTTCGTCCGACGTGAAGCGGCTTTTCAGCCATGCTTCATGCTCTTCGATGCATCGTTTCGCCTGCTCCAGCGCCTCCTCGCCGTCGTCCGTGAGGTGGAGCGACTGCTTGCGTCCGTCGCTGCTGCTTTTCTCCCGCCGCAGGTATCCGCGCTCCTGCAGGCGGTTGACGATGGTCATGGTGGTGGCCCGGTCCATGCGCAGGCGACTGCCCAGCTCGATCTGGGACACAGCCGGATTCGAACCGATCAGCCACAGCACGCTGACCTGTTTCTGGGTCAGCCCCAGTGCGGCAAACGTCTCGGTAAAATGGCGATAGACTGCGCCGTGCGCCAGCCGGATGTGAAAGCCCACGATGCCGTCCAGCTCGCCGAATTCGGGCGCGTCGGTATCGGAATTGTCTTCGGTCAATGCGGATTGGGCCAAGGTCCTGCTCTCGTCTTGCTTGCGGTTTTGTTAGTAAAGCATACAATCTTCCGCAAGGAGAGGACTGAAAATGGCGCAATTCCCCGATACCCCGAACTACACTGGCTTCAATACCCCCAGCCGGATCGAGGCCGATATCGCGAACCTGCAGCATACGGGCGAAATCCCGCCCGAACTCGACGGCGCGTTCTTCCGCGTGCAGCCAGACCCGCAATTCCCCCCGCGACTGGGGGACGACATCTCCTTCAACGGCGATGGCATGATCACTCGCTTTCACTTCCACGACGGACAGTGCGATTTCCGCCAGCGCTGGGCGCAGACCGACAAGTGGAAGCTGGAGAACGAGGCGGGCAAGGCGCTGTTCGGCGCCTACCGCAACCCGCTTACCGACGATGAAAGCGTGAAGGGCAAAATTCGCGGCACGGCCAACACCAATGCCTGGCTCTACGGCGGCAAGCTGTGGGCGCTGAAGGAAGATTCGCCCGCGCTGGTGATGGACCCTGCGACGATGGAAACGGTCGGTTACGAAAAGTTCGGCGGCAAGATGACCGGCGAGACTTTTACCGCGCACCCCAAGCTCGACCCCGACAGCGGCAACATGGTCGCCATCGGCTACGCCGCCAGCGGCATGCACACCGACGACGTGACCTATTACGAGATCAGCCCGGAGGGTGAACTCGTGCGCGAGGAATGGTTCAAGGTGCCCTATTACTGCATGATGCACGACTTCGCGATCACGCCGGATTATCTGGTGCTGCATATCGTGCCCAGCATCGGCAGCTGGGAGCAGCTCGAGGAAGGCAAGCCCGCCTTCATGTTCGACACGACCAAGCCGGTCTACCTCGGCATCATCCCGCGCCGCGAAGGGCTGAAGAACGACGACATCCGCTGGTTCAAGCGCGACAACTGCTTCGCCAGCCACACCATGAACGCCTGGCAGGACGGGACGAAGATCCATTTCGTGACGCCGGAATCGAAGAACAACTTCTTCCCCTTCTTCCCCGACATCCACGGCGCGCCGTTCAACCCGCAGGAATCGGTGACGCACCTCACCGAATGGGTGGTGGACCTGTCCAGCAACGGCGACGAATTCGCCGAAATCAACAGGCTGAGCGATACCTTCAGCGAATTCCCGCGGATCGATGATCGCTTCACCGGGCGCAAGAACCGCTACACCTGGGGCCTGGAAATCGACATGGCTCGCCCGCTGAACCTGCCGGGCGGCAGCGCCAGCGGCGCGCCGATGAACTGCCTGTTCTTGAAGGACATGGAAACCGGAAAGGAACAGCATTGGTGGGCAGGGGAGACCAGCACCTTGCAGGAACCCTGCTTCATCCCGCGCAGCAAGGACGCGCCCGAAGGCGACGGCTGGATCGTCATGGTCTGCAACCGCCTGGCCGAACACCGCAGCGACCTGCTGGTGTTCGACGCGCTCGATATCGAGAAAGGCCCCGTCGCCACGATCAACGTGCCGATCCGCCTGCGCTTCGGCCTGCACGGCAATTTTGCCCGCAGCCAGGATATCGGACTGAAAGTGCCCGAAGCGGCCTGACCCGGGGGGAGGAAAGTGATGATAGATTGCAAGGTGTTGTCCTGCCTGGCGGGACTGACTTTGGTGGCGACCTCGGCGCCCGCCTTCGCGCAGGACGAGGACTGGCGGGCGTGGGACGTAGCGGAGGGGTGCCGGGGCCTCGCGCCGCTCGATGATATCGAGACCGGGCCCTCGCTGGCCTTTCGCGACCCTTCACCGGCCACCATCGCCATGCGCCGCGAACTGCTCAATCCCGCAGTCAATTCCTTCACCTTTCGAGAGGTGGACGAGGTCTTCGCCCACCGCTTGGTGAACGCCGCCGCAGAGTCGACCGACTTGCCGGAGGCAGAGGGTTTCGTGATGCCCGGCGACTACGCTGCCTTCGCCCATGCGACCCACACCGACGCCATGCTAGTGATGCGCGACGGGGCGATCGTTTTCGAGGACTACCGCAACCGCTTCTCTCCGGATGAACGCCATAGCGGATTCTCCATGTCGAAGACGATCGTCGCCCTGCTGGTAGGGCAGGCCCTTGGGCGCGGCGAGATAGCCTCGCTGGATGATCCGGCGACACGTTACTGGCCTGCGCTGGAAGGCGGCGGATATGACGGCGTGACGATCCGCAATCTGCTGGAGATGCGCAGCGGCGTCGATATCGAGGAGCGCTACGACTTCGGCGAAAACCCCAGCCTCGCCGCCTGCATCCACGATACTGCCATCGTCCTGAACCGCGCCCGCTTCGCAGATTTCGGCATCGCGGTCGGGCGGCGGGAGGAGCCGGGCAGCGGCTTCAACTACGCAACGCTCGACACCGCCGTGCTTGGCCGCATTCTGGAAGAGGCGACAGGCACGCCGCTGGAGCAACTGACTGCCGAGCGTTTGTGGGAGCCGCTTGGCGCGGCGCACGAGGCTTTCTGGCTGGCCGACGGGCCGCAGGGCACCGGACGCGCTCTCGCCGGAATGGGCTTCAACGCCACGCTGCGCGATTTCGCCCGTCTCGGGCAACTGATGCTGGACGATGGCCTCTCGAACGGAGAGCGCCTCCTTCCCGAAGGCTGGGTCGCTCAGATGACGGCGATGCGCCCGCTCGATCCCGACAGCCCGCTTCCCGGCTACGGCTTCCAGACCTGGCAGCTGGGAAAGGAGCCGGGCGCGTACTCGGCCGTCGGTCTTGCGGGGCAATACATTTATGTCCACCCGCAAAGCCGCACGGTTATCGTGAAGCTGAGCCACTATCCGCCCGGTGCCGAACTGGACGACGTGGTGGGGCATTACTTCGCGCAGGTGGCGAATACTTCGATGTAAGTAAGCCGCGTGGATGACGGCGGAGCTAATCCAGGACGATGTAATTCTGCGTATCCGCGTCCCACTGGAAGGCCGTGCCGATGGGCGAATCCAGCAGGTGGAGCCAGCGGTCGTCGGCATTGAGCACCGAACCAAGGGCAATGTAATGTGGCTTGGCGCCGTCCCGTTCGTCCTGCGCGATGCCTTCGTCCGTTCCGCGGATTCGCCATCCGCTGTCGGGATAGCGATCGCCCTCCTGCGTCATGTCCGGATCTTCCCGGTAAAGATAGTCGGCATGGCTGCGCCCGCGCAGCACGCAATCGTCGACGAAGCACCGGTCCCAGTACTCTCGCGGCTCGGGCACCGTGGGTCTGGGGTTGTCCTTGTGGAACGCCGTGCCGATAGCATGGGTGAGCGGCACGCGGACACGGTCGCCTTCGCGGATCAGGCTCATGCCGGCGGGCTGGCTGTCGAGCGTGCCGGTGACCATTCCATCGTCGACACTCCCGATCAGCACCCACATGCGTTCCGCGGAATATTCAGGCTCGCCTTCCGTCTGGCGGAAGATGATCTGGACGCCATCCAGCGGTTTCAGCGCCGCCAGCTCGTCGGAATGGGGAAGGAAAAAGGTATAGGGGTTCGCCGCCGCAACCGGGCGCGGGTCGTCTATTGCAATGCCCCTTGGCAAAATCGTAGCGGTCATCGCCATGTATTAGCGCACACTGGTTGACGTTTTGCACCGCTGGACGGAACAGGGGCGAAGGAAGAGGAGACGCCGATGATCGAACCCGGACTGGAATTTGTCTACGAGGCCAGTGGAGAGCTGGAGGAGCCGCGCCAGATCGGCGAAACTTACGACGGTACACGTCGCATCATTCCGATACTGTCGGGCGGATATGTGAAGGGCCCGAAGATATCGGGTAAGCTGATGGGCAATTCCGCCGACTGGCAGCTCACCCGCTCCGACGGGGTGACGGTGGCGGATGCGCTCTATGCCATCGAGACCGACGACGGCGCACTGATCCAGATTCGCAATCGCGGGCTGCGCCACGGGCCGGTGGAGGTGATGCGTCGCCTCGTTGCGGGAGAAGATGTCGATCCCAGCGAATACTATTTCCGCACCGTGCCAGAATTCATCGCGCCCGAGGGGAAATACGACTGGCTCAACCGCTCCATCTTCGTGTGCAGCGGGGCCCGTTATGCAAACTCGATCAAGCTCTGGGTGTGGCGGGTGACCTGACTTCGCTTGGAAGTGGCAGGAAGGTTAGCCTGCGTGGGAGCAATTCCCGCGCCGTTCTCTTCCTCCCCCATGGAAAAGGGGCGGCCCTCGCGAGCCGCCCCCCTTTTTGCGTTTCGAGAACTCCGGCGCGTGGCCGGATTTCCTTACCAGGTAACCTGGAAACCGGCGCGCGCGCCGACTTCGCCTTCGTCGAAGCCGATGCCGAGTCCGCCGGTGAAGGCTGCATTGTCGTTGATGCGGGCAGCAAAGCTGGCCGAACCGGCAACGCGGTTGTTGTAGTAGCCGAAGCCGCCGGCGACGCCGAAGCTATCGGTCGGCATGAGAACCGGCGATTCCATCGACAGCGCCATGGCAACGCCTTCGTTCGCTTCCCGAACGCCCTTGGCGTTCTGGGACGTGAGGTCGAACAGCGTAGCCGTCTGGCCCTGCAGATCGGCGATGGCTGCCGCGTTGGAGGCGATATTGGCCGTGTTGGCGGCAATCAAGTCCGAGTTCACGGACAGGTTCTGGATCGCAACAGTATTTGCAGCGATGCTCTGGCGGATGGTCGTATCGACACCCACGACGCCGTTGGCATCGACCGTCATCACTTCCCCCGCGTCGGCCTGTGCAGCCGTGCTGGCAGCGATGTCACCGATACGCACCGCGCTGCCCGTGCCGCCGAGGGCGACCTGGTTTGCGGCCGTGGCGGTTGCGCCAACGCCGAGAGCGGTGGAACCGGCGAATGCTGCCGTTGCGCCGTTGCCGATGGCAACTGCATCGACGCCGGAAGCGACCGCGAGGTTACCGATCGACACGGCACCGTCCGCTGAAGCCAGCGCGGCTTCACCAACCGATACCGAACGGACGCCGGAAGCGGTAGCGAGGTGGCCGAGAGCGGTCGCGCGTTCGGCACTTGCGGACGAACGCCAGCCGAATGCCGTGGCACCCGGTCCCTGAGCCAGTGCTTCGCCGCCGATCGCGGTGGTCGAATTGCCCAGTGCCTGCGCACCGGTACCGGCATCGTCACCGCCGATGGCGATGGCGTCCACGCCGTCTGCAACGCTGTTGTTACCGATGGCGATGCTGGCGTCTCCGGCAGCTTCGGCAGCATAGCCGGTTGCTACCGAAGCGAAGCCATTGGCGTTGGCTGCGAAACCGGTTGCGACTGCACCCTGCTGGAAGGCGAAGCTGTCGTTGCCGATAGCGATCGATTCGACACCGTCGGCCGTGGCATCGCGGCCGATGGCCAGCGAATCTTCCTCGCGGGCCTGGGCGCGGAAGCCCAGAGCCGTTGCACCGAAGCCTTCAGCAGACGAACGGTTGCCGAGGGCAGTGGTGCGATCGCCCAGCGCGCTGGCCTGCTGGCCATATGCAGAGGAATAATCGCCGACTGCTTCTGCTTCGGCACCGGTTGCGGTTGCGCCGATACCACTTGCGGCTGCCAGCGAACCGATGGCGGTGGACTGCACGCCGAAGGCAGCGCTGTCGTTGCCGATGGAGACGGATTGGACATCGTTGGCCGTGGCATCGCGGCCCACGGCCAGTGCATCTTCGTCACGGGCCTGGGCGCGGAAGCCAACAGCCGTTGCGCCAAAGCCTTCGGCGGACGAACGGTTGCCAAGGGCAGTGGTGCGTTCGCCCAGCGCGCTGGCCTGCTGACCATAGGCGGACGAGTAATCGCCGACTGCTTCTGCTTCGGCACCGGTGGCGGTTGCGCCGATGCCGCTGGCGGAGGCCTGCGAACCGATGGCTGTGGACTGCACGCCGAAAGCTTCGCTGGTGCTGCCGATCGCGGTCGATTCAAGATCGTTGGCGGTGGCATCGCGGCCGATAGCGGTTGTTTCTTCGGTGCGGGCCTGGGCGCGGAAGCCCACGGCGGTCGCGCCGAAATCGACGGCTGAGGAACGGTTGCCGATCGCGGTGGCGCGCTCGCCGTCCGCGCTGGCCTGCTCGCCGTAAGCCGTCGAGTAGTCGCCGGTTGCGGACGACAGTGAGCCCGTGGTGGTGGCACCGATGCCGTTGGCGATCGATTCATTGCCGATGGCGGTCGAGAAATCGGTCTGCGCGTCGGCATTCTCGCCGATGGCCAGCGAACGAACGCCCTGTGCGGTGGCCAGGTGGCCCAGCGCGGTTGCGCGTTCTGCCGTAGCTTCAGCCTGCCAGCCGTAGGCGGTGGCACCCGGACCGGTGGCTTCACTTTCGCCGCCCACTGCGGTGGTGGAAGGACCGTTGGCTTCTGCATCCTCCCCGCAGGCCAGCGCATCTTCGCCGGTGGCCGTCGCATTGGCGAGGGTAATACCTGCGATATCGTTATTCAGGATGCACTCGTAGCCATCGTCGCCAGGAATTTCCTGTGCGCTGGCAAGAGTGGCGGAAGCGCCGACAGTTGCGATGGTTGCAATTGCGAGGCTTGACGCACCAAGCGCCATGGTTGTCAACTTGCCGAATGGTTTCGAATGGGAATTCTGCATTTATACCTCCTGTATGGTCGAACCGGGCCGCATAAGGCGATGCGACGGCAGGAGGGACGGTCCCTGGCTATCCATGTAATTAATCCCCCCTAATAGTGCGTCGCAGCCCCCCCGACTGCGGCGGTTACCCGATTCTGGGTGAGCAACAAGCTAAGACATTTCCTACGAAATGCAGCACCTAAATGCACAAACACGCCGAAAAGTTTCGGGTGAGAGGGTCTTAGGCAAGTAAAATTTCGCGGTTAACGGCGGGGCAACTTCCTAAACGTCGCGCTAACGCGTCAGGCAATCCGCAGATCGAGCAGCGTCGGTTCCTTTGCCCCGAAGCTCCATTCCAGCGCCGCGTCGAGATCTGCAACCGTTTCGACCCGGCGACCGGCGACGCCGTGCCCCTCGGCAATCTTCACGAAATCGAGGCCGGTAAGGTCGCAGCCGGGCACGTGGTTCATCCCGAACTCGCCGGAAAAGCCTGTAAGCGCGGCGTAGGCCGAGTTGTTCATGATGACGAAGCTGATCGGCAGCCTCTCCTGGAACGCGGTGAACATGCCCTGGATCGTATACATGGCCGCACCATCGCCCAGCACGGCGATCACCTTGTCATCCTGCGCCATCGCCACGCCGAGCGCGCCGGGCAGTGAATAGCCGAGGCCACCGCTGGCGCACGAATAGAAGCCGCCCTCTCGCGTGATCGGCAGGGTAACGTGTTCGGGGCCACGCGCGGTGGGCGACTCTTCCACGATGATTGCATCTGCCGGACGCAATGCGGCAATGCGTTTCAGCACGTAGGCCGCGGTCATTTCCGCAGGCGGGTCGATCAGCTGGTGGGTGGGGCCGGTGTAGTCCCGCTTGTTGGTTCGCTCCGTCAGCAGGGCCAGCCCGTCGTCCACGTCGCCCAGAACGCCGCCGCCGCCGGGCAGGTTGGCAAGGTGTTGCGGATCGTCGGACAGTGCCATCAGCTTCGCATGGGGCGGCCAGTGCGGCCCGCTGCCCTCGACGTGATAGGTGAAGACCGGGGCGCCTGCCACGAGGACGGCATCGAAGGGATCGAGCGCGTCGCGGATCTGGTCTCGCCAGGCGTTGAGGAAGCCGGCGAACTGCGGGTGATCCTCGGGAAAGGTCTCGCGCGCGGCGTAGGGCGCGGCAAAGACGGCGCACCCGGCCTTCTCCGCCAGCGCGATGGCGCTTTTCCAGCCACCCGCATTGGCGACGCCGGTGCCCAGCACCAGTGCGGGGCGTTCCGCTGCGTCCAGCATCGCGGAGAGCCGATCGATGCCGGTGGCGGATGGCACTGTGACGGCATCGACATCCGGCAGGCCGGGCATTTCGCATTCCCGCTCCCAGTCGTCCACGGGGATGGACACGAAGACCGGACCCATCGGCGGGGTGAGCGCGGTGATGAAGGCGCGGATCAGGGCCAGCGGCACGTCCTCGGCGCGGGCGGGTTCGATCGCGAACTTGACGTAGGGACGCGGGAATTCGCTCGGCCGCTCGGCATAGAGGAACGGGTCGAAAGGGAGGATGGAGCGCGCCTGCTGACCCGCCGTCACCACGATGGGCGCATTGTTCTTCCACGCGGTGAACAGGTTACCCAGCGAATGCCCGGTGCCCGCCGCGCTGTGAAGGTTGACGAGAGCGGGCTTGCGCGATGCGCGGGCGTAGCCATCGGCCATGCCCATCACCACCGCTTCGTTGAGGCCCATGACGTAAGGGAACGGCATCCCCTTCAGCATGGGCAATTCGGTAGACCCCGGGTTGCCGAACAGGCGATCCACGCCGAAATGCTCGAACACCGCGAACGAAGCTTCACGCACCGTTGTCATCTTGTTGTCAAACCTCCTCGCCGCCGCGCCGTGCGCGGTCGAGCATGCCTGCTTCGTCTTTCTTGTACCGCGACAGCACGATCAGCAGCAGCACCACGATGAACGGACAGACGAGGTTGAGCGTGATAAGCGCCTGCGCCAGGTCGCCGCCGTTCTGATCCGAAATGATTCCCACGAAATAGGGGCCGAGGCCCTGGCCCAGCAATGTCATGATGACGAGGTAGGTGGAGAAGATGATCCCGCGCATCCGCGGCAGGGCGAGGCCCAGCAGCAAGGTGTAGGTGGGCGGCAGCCACAGCGTGAGGATCAGCGAGTAGATCGTGTAGCGCACGTAAAACTCGGTCAGCGTTTCGGCGCTGTACGTCCAGATGCCGAAGAATGGCGAGATGCCCAGCGACAGGATGACCAGGATGATCATTCCCTTGGCTCCCATTCTTGCATGCAGCCAGTCCGCCAGCGGGCCTGCAACCAGCGCGCCGATTGTTGCGAGCAGGGCAGAAAGCAGACCGAACTGGAGGCCGACGTCGGCCATCGACAGGCCGAACTGGCGGATGAGGATCTGCGGGCTGGCAAACATTACACCGTAGTTGATGGCGGTCTGCAGGCCGCCCAGCACCATGATCATCAGCAGCGAGGGATTGAGCACCACGTTGAATGTCGGCTTGTCGGTAAGACGGAAATTCTGGAACAGGTTGAGCACCACGAATGCGCCGAAGCCGAATACGCCCCACTGGAGCACGTGCGGGCTGAGCGAGACGGCACCGAAATCCAGAGCCGGGCGCGGCGAATAGGTGGAGGTGAGGTTCACCATGAGCGCGCAGAAGCCGAGAATTACGGCCAGCCCAATCAGGTTTATTGCCCACTGCCGCGCCCCCGCATCGCGGCGCCACAGGTTCATCCAGTTGGTGCCCGGCGTGACGGCACCCAGCACCCCTGCACTGGCGCGGAAGGGAGCGGGATCCTTCTTCGTGGCGATGCCGTCCATCGCCCCGCGTTCGGGCTCGCGAAGCTTGTAGATCAGCCATGCCAGCGGGAAGCCGGGCAGGGCGGCGACGATGAAAGCGAACTGCCAGCCGCGAAAGCCCAGCGGCGCGCCGCCATCGGCATAGCGCAGATCCCACCACTCGGCGGCAATCCCGCCCAGCGCCATGGAAAGGCCGAGTCCCAAGGCAAGGCCCACCCCGAGACCGCCCATGGCAAGGCCGCGCCGGCTCTTGGGCAGCGAATCGAACAGGATGGAATTGGCCGCAGGCTGCGTCGCTGCCTCGCCCACGCCCACGCCGAGGCGGGAAATGGCGAGCAGGGTGAACCCCTGGGCAAAGGCGGCGAGCCCTGCGAAGAAACTCCACCCGGCAAGGCAGATTGCCAGCAGCTTCGTGCGTGTCCAGCCGTCCACCAGACGCCCCAGCGGGAGCGAGAACAGGGCATAGAACAGCGCAAAGACAGTGCCGTAGAGCAGCCCCATCTCGGCATCGCCGATGCCCAGGTCGTTGCGGATATCGTTTGCCAGGATGGAGAGGATCTGCCGGTCGAGCAGGCTCATCATCTGGGCGGACGACATCAGGATGATCGCATGCCAGCCATAGCGGCTGATGCGGTTGTCGGCCTTGGCTTCTCCTGGCGCGGCAGGCGAAAGCGGAACGCCGGGGGCCGAACCTGCCGCAGGCGGCGTCGTCGAAGGGCTATCGCTCACAGGCCGAACAGCTTCTCTGCATTGGTCTGGAAGAACTTGACCTTCTGTTCCTGCGAAATGTCCATCGCGTCCAGCAGCCGCACTTCATCGGGCACGTACTGGTAGGGATAGTCCATCGCGTAGAGCACGCGGTCCTCGCCCATCACTTCCATCATCAACTTGATGCTGGCCGGGCTGGGCAGGCCGGAGTTCGTGCCCCAGACGTTGTTCCGCAGGTAGTGGTGCAGGCTGTGCTGCAGCGGCTTCAGCCTGTCGTACCGCTGCGAGCGGACGCCGGCGTTGAACATGTAATTGAAGCGGTCGATCCAGAACGGCAGGCCCTCGCAGCCGTGGCCCAGCACCAGCTTCAGAGAAGGATAGCGGTCGAACACGCCCGTCGTCAGGATGCGCAGCGCGTGGTAGCTGGTTTCCATCGCGAAGCCGAAGATCGCGCCTTCCAGCCCTGCGTCCACCATGCCGCCGATCATCTCGTCGGGCGGGCCCTGCGGGTGGATGTAGAGCGGGATGTCCATGTCGGCGCAGGCGCGCAGGATGGGGTCGAACTGCTCTTCGTCGAGGTAATGGCCATGTGTGTGACTGTTCACCTGCACGCCGACGAAGCCCAGCTCTTCCTTGCCGCGCTTCAGTTCCTGTGCGGACCATTCGGCGTCCTGCGGGCAGATCGCGGTCATGCCGATGAAACGGTCCGGATGCTTCTCGCAGGCGGCGGCGAGGCGATCGTTGGCGCGCGATGCGATACCCCTGCCTTCCTCGGCGTCGTGCAGGGATTGCGTGCCGGGGCTGGTAAGCGCCAGCACGGCCTTGTCGATCCCGGCCTCGTCCATCGCGGCGAGGCGCAGGTCGCCAAGATCAAGCAGCCGCTCACGGATGAAGGTGGTCCGCTCGCTTGGGCTGGTGCCGTAGAAACCCCACAGCGAAACCGTGCCCTTGTCGGCGCGGCCTTCCTTCACCAGCCGCAGGATTGCTTCCATCTGCTCCTCGGTGGCGAATGCCTCCTCGGTCGCAATCCGCAGGTAGCCGTGCTGGCCGCCGGTTTTCAGTTCACTCGTCATGCGCCATCCTCTCCCATCAAGCGCGTTTCAGCATTCGGCCCCGCGCGATCAACCTTCGTGGACCGCTTTCACGACCATGCAGGCCTTCACGCCCTCGGGACCGTCCTCGCTGCCGTGGCCGGACCACTGGACACCCTGGAACGGCGCGTCAGGCCCAGCGATCATGTGCGTGTTGATCCCCATCATGCCGACTTCCACTTCGTCGGCCAGGCGGCGCTGGCGCTTCACGTCGTTTGTCCAGGCATAGCCCGCCAGGCCATAGGGCAGGCGGTTCGCCTCTGCGATCATGTCGTCCTCGGACTTGTAGGGATTGATGAGGGCGAGCGGGCCGAACGGCTCCTCGTTCATCACTTCGGCATCCAGCGGGATTTCGCTCAGCACGGTCGGCTGGAAGAAATAGCCCTGGTTGCCGATGCGTTCGCCGCCGGTGTTGACGCGCGCGCCCTTGTCTTTCGCGTTGGCGACGAATTTTTCCATCGCATCGGGGCGGCGCGGATTGGCCATCGGGCCCATCTGCGTGCCGTCCTTCAGGCCATCGCCGACGACGGTGGCGGCCAGACGCTCCGCCATGCCGTCACGGAACTTTTCGAACACGTTTTCCTGCACGATGAAGCGCGTGGGGGACACGCACACCTGCCCGGCGTTGCGGGTCTTGCCCGGAGCGGCGGTGGCGAGCACCGTGTCCACGTCGGCATCGTCGAACACCAGCACCGGGCCGTGACCGCCAAGCTCCATGGTGGTGCGGATCATGTTATCCGCCGCCAGCTTGGCGAGATGCTTGCCGACGACCGTAGAGCCGGTGAAGCTGAGCTTCTTGATGATGGGGCTGGCGAGCAGGTGGCTGCTTACCTCGTCGGGCACGCCGAACACGGCCTGCGCCACTTCCTTGGGCAGGCCCGCATCGTAAAGACATTGCAGGATGCCCAGCGCCGAGGCCGGGGTTTCTTCCGCACTTTTCAGGATGATCGAACAACCCGCCGCCACGGCTGCGCCCAGCTTGCGGCTGGGATTGCCGAGGGGGAAGTTCCACGGCGCGAAAGCGGCAATGGGGCCGACCGGCTCCCACCGCACGACGCTGCGCTGCCCCACCGGGCGCACCAGTTCGCGGCCGTAGAGGCGCTGGCATTCACCGGCGGCGAAATCGAACCATCCGGCAGAGGCCATGCATTCGATCTTCGTCTCGCCCACCGGCTTGCCCTCTTCCATCGTGGCAATGCGCGCAAGGTCGTCGGCGCGCTGGCGGATCAAGGCCGCCGCACCGTGCAGCACTTTCGCTCGCTCCGCGGCCGGCGTGTAGCGCCAGATCCTGTAGCCGCGCTGCGCGGTTTCCAGCGCACGGTCGAGATCGGCCTTGTCGGCCAGCGGCAGTTCGGCCAGCGTTTCGCCGGTAACGGGGTTCACGACATCGAATGTGCGCCGCCCCCCGCCGGAAACCTTCTCGCCGTCGATAACCATGTGGAGGGCTGGGTACTGTGTCATGGAACTCCTCTCGAGACATCGCCGCGACCCGCTTCCACGGAGGCTGTCGCAAGTCAGTCCTTTTATTATCCGGTCAATTCCGGCTGCTTATTATCCGGTCAATTCCGGCTGCCTAGATGCAAAGGCAGCCCTTCGACAAGTGCATAGCAGGCGACAAGGACCGTTGCTCCTCCTGCCTTTCCGCGCTCGTGCCAGTCGGAGTGGCCTCGCGGCTCTCGGACATTCTCGACTCTCCCAAATCGTAAGTTGTGCTTACAATTGTGGGAGCGGGCGGATAGAGTCAACGAGATTGGGGACGCGGCGGCAAATTGGCTGAAGGCGCAGGTTAAGCTTGGACGCGCTAGGAGAGTAACCATGATCCGAACTGTCATCGCCGTCGCGCTTGCAATCACCCCGTCGCTTGCCCTTGCGCAGACGCCGCAGCTCAGCCTCGATCACCGGATGCTGGTGCGCTGCTCCGCCGCCTTCGCCATCGTCGCCAACGGCCAGGCCAACGGCAATGCGGACGCCTTGCGCTATCCCGACCTCTCGCAGCGCGGGCGCGAATTCTTCGTCCGGGCATCGGCGCAGGTGATGGACGAGGCCGGCCTCAGCCGCGAGGAAATCTCCGCAGCGCTTTCCGCCGAGGCGCAGGACCTGTGGGACGAAGGCACGATCGACGAGGTCATGCCCGTGTGCCTCACCCTTTTGCCCGCAGAATAATCGTCGACCATTCGCTCTGGGCGCTGGACCCGAAACGCCTGTTGCGGCATTAGCAACAGGCAAGCATGTGGCAACTCTACTACTTCCCGCTCTGTCCATTCAGCCGCAAGGTGCAGCTGGTGCTTTCCGAAAAGAAGGTGCCCTATACTTTGCAGAAGGCCTATCCGTGGGAAGATGACGATGCCTTTCACGCGCTGAACCCGGCGGGCAAGACCCCGGTGCTGCACCATGCCGAACGGCGACTGGTGCTGATCGACAGCCAGGCGATCTGCGAATATTTCGAGGAAACCGAGAGCAAGAGCCCGCTGATTCCCGGTTCCGCCGCCGCTCGCGCCGAAGTGCGCCGTCTGACGGCGCTGTTCGACGATGGCCTTTATGGCGACGTGACCGAACCGCTGATCTACGAGAAGATGAAGAAGCGCCTGATCCTGCGCCAGTCGCCCGATAGCGGCACCCTGCGCGCGGCCATGCGGCTGACGCACGAGCATCTCGACTACATCGACTGGCTGATCGACAACCGCCGCTGGCTGGCTGGCGCGCAGCTCAGCCTCGCCGATTTTGCCGCCGCGGCGCAGCTTTCGGTGATAGACTATCTCGGCGGGATCGACTGGAGCGGGCACGACCAGTCCCATGCCTGGTACAGGGTGATGAAGAGCCGCCCCAGCTTCGCCCCGCTGCTGAGCCAGAAGATGGAAGGCCTCCCCGCACCGCGGCACTACGCCGACGTGAATGCCTAGTTTGTTGCTCCCTCAAGCGCCGGGCGCAGCGCGTCCGCGCTGCTTGGCTTTCCTCGCATAAGCTCGGGCGGCCGTTCGGCCTTGCGGTTCATCTTCGGCGAACCGATATCCAGTTCAAACGTTTATCTGCTCGCGGCTCGGCCCGCGTCCAGCGGGTCGCAAGGGCGAATGCCCGCCCGCAGCGGGCGCGTAGCGAAGCGGAGCGCATCAAGCGAGGACGCTCCCACGGAGGTGGGAGCGAAAAACAGACAAGGAGTCACGAAATGACGTCGGACAAGATCTCACTCACTGAAGCCGAATGGCGCGAGAAGCTGACGCCGGAACAGTACCGCGTCCTGCGCGAGGCGGGAACCGAGCGGGCCTTCACCGGCAAGTACGAGAAGAACAAGGCCGAGGGCGAATACAAGTGCGCCGGGTGCGGTCAGCCTTTGTTCGAAAGCGATGCCAAGTACGACAGCGGCTCCGGCTGGCCCAGCTTCACTGCACCTGCCGACCAGTCGGCGGTGGAAATGAACCAGGATATCTCCCACGGGATGGTCCGCACCGAAGTGGTGTGCAGCAAATGCGCCGGACACCTGGGCCACGTTTTCCCGGACGGGCCGGGGCCGGAAGGCCTGCGCTACTGCATCAATTCCGCCGCGCTGCAATTCGAACCGGAGGAAAAACCGGGCGAATGATCACGCCGGGCGTTCACCCTGCATTACGTTTGCCCTATGCAAGGCGTAGCCGAAGCTGAATGATGGCGCTTGCCAAGCGCGCGATTGCAGGAATTTGACGACTGATGTCGAAGCGTCGGGGCAGCAGCTCCAACACCAGAGGAACCCGTTCGCGCCGCGCCGCATCGAAGGCGCGTGAGCGCGAAGCTGCCGAACGCGGTTTCAAGGCGACCCTCTGGCGCTGGACGAAACGTGCCGCGATCGGCGGCGTGCTGGTTGCTGTTCTCGCCGCCATCGGCCTTGCCACGGCGGTGTTCTTCGCGTCACGCAGCCTGCCCTCCTATGCTTCCCTGCGCGAAAGCCAGAACGGGCAGACCATTCTCGTGCGCGCCCGCGACGGTTCTCAGATCGTGGAGCTCGGGCCGAGCTATGGCCAGTGGTTGGATGCGAACGAGATTCCCGACGTGATGAAGCAGGCGATGATCTCGGTAGAGGATCACCGCTTCTATTCGCACTTCGGCGTCGACCCGATGGGCCTCGCCCGCGCGGTCTATAACGCCACGATCGAGGACCGGCAGGTTTCCGCCACCTCCACTATTACACAGCAGCTTGCGCGTAACGTCTTCCTCAATTCCAACCGCACGCTGGACAGGAAGCTGCGCGAGGCCGTGCTGGCGATGGCGCTGGAGTGGCGTTTCTCGAAGGAACAGATCCTCGAGCTGTACCTGAACAAGGTCTATTTCGGCGGCGGCGCCTACGGTATCGATTCCGCCAGCCGCAAGTTCTTCAGCCACTCCGCCCGGGACCTGAGCCTGGAAGAGGCCGCGATCATCGCCGGGCTGGTGAAGGCGCCCAGCCGCTATTCCCCGACTGCCGATGTGGAAGCCGCCGTGAGCCGTGCCAACGTGGTGGTAGGGCAGATGGTGCGTTACGGCGACCTGGACCCGGCCGTGGCGCGACAGGTGAACGTGGACGCGGTGAAGCTGTCCACCACTGAGGGGCAGAACTCGATCCGCTATTTCACCGACTGGGCCCTGCCGCAACTCGACCTGCTGCTGCCCAACGGCACGTTCGAGCCGATCGAGGTATGGACCACGCTGGACGTCGGCATGCAGCGCGCGGCCACCACGGCCATTCAGTCCAACGTGCCGGGGCAGGCACAGGGCGCGCTCGTCAGTCTGGACCGCGATGGGGCGATCCTCGCGCTGGTGGGTGGCACGGACTACGTTACGTCCAATTACAACCGCGCAACCGACGCGATGCGTCAGCCGGGTTCCGCCTGGAAGCTGTTCGTCTATCTCGCCGCGCTGGAGGCGGGCTACACCCCTGACGACCGGGTGCAGGACGTGCCGGTAACGATCAACGACTGGAGCCCGCGCAATTCCGGCGGCACCTATGCCGGCGAGATCGACGTACGCAGTGCCTTTGCCTACTCGAAGAACACCGTCGCCGCGCAACTGGGCAACGAAGTGGGCTTTTCCAACGTGGCCAGCATGGCGCGGCGGTTTGGCATCACCACGCCGATCAGCACCTATCCCTCAATGGTGCTGGGTACGTCAGAGGTCCGCCTGATCGACATGGTGCGCGCCTTCGCCGCAGTCTCCGCGGGCGGCCGTTCCATCGAACCCTACGGCATCATGCGTGTCACTACCGCCGACGGCGAAGAACTCTACACCCACAAGGAATCGCGCGCCTACACGCTGGTGCCCGATTATGTCGCCGCCGGGATTACCGACCTCTTGCAGACGGCCGTTGCCACCGGCACCGGGCGCGCGGCGCAGATCGGGCGGCCGGTCGCGGGCAAGACGGGTACCACCAGTTCGAACCGCGATGGCTACTTCGTCGGCTTCTCCAGCGGCATCACGACCGGCGTGTGGATGGGCATGGACAACAACGACCGCGTGCCTGCCTTGCAGGGTGGACGCGCCCCTGCTCAGGCCTTTGCCGCCTTCATGCGCTATGCCGTGCGCGATCGCCCGGTGGAGGAATTCGACACCGATCTCCAATTGCCCGAATGGCAGCTGGAGCCGGACGATGAATTCTACTTCGGCGAGGACGAGGACTATTACTTCTATATCGACGAGCAGGGCAACCTGGTCGACCCCAGTGGCCAGCAGGGCCGCTATGGTGAAGGCTTCGACGTGGAAGGCGAGGGCGAGAACGTGGTGCGTGATCCGCTGGATCCGCGCGGCATGGACGTGCGGCCCGGTCAGTCACCCGAACCCGCACCCACGCGCGCGCAGCCCCCGCGCCGCGCCGCCCCGCCCCCTGCGGCGAGCGACGATTTCCTCGAACGGGCGACGGGGCAGGATATGCCGCGCGACGATCGGCAGCAGAACTATCGCCCGGCGCCCAGCGGGATCATCGAACAGCGGTTCTAGGCTGGCGCGCTTCGCGGCTTAATGCTGGCCAGAAACGACTAAGGGGCGGTAGCCTTGCGGCTCCGCCCCTTCGTGTTCCTTCCCGATGCGATGATCGGCTAATTATCGGATCAGTCCTCCATGAAGCGAACCGGCACCGACTGCGTGGTGCCCTGGCGGCTGCGAACGCGCAGCAGCACGGCTTCGCGGCCATCGTTCTGCACAGCGCGCAGCACCGCTTCGAGATCCTCGACACTGGCGATTTCGCGTCCGTTTGCGGACAGGATCATCACCCCGCGCGCCAGACCACGGCGGGCGGCATCCGATGCCGGATCGACCGCGAGGATGGCGAGGCCCGTGGTATCGGCGGGCTGGCCGAGCTGGCGGGCGATCTGCGGCGTGATTTCCACCGCCTGGATGCCCAGCACCTCTTCCATCAGGCCGGCTTCTTCCGGCACCTCCGGAGCGGGCATGCTCTCGTCCTCGCCCTGGAACATGTTCTGCCGCATCAGCTCTTCCTCGCTGGGGCGGCGGCCCACGGTCAGGTTGACGCGGCGACGTTCACCACTGCGGATGAACGTGAGCGGCACGGTGGTGCCCGGCGCGATATTGGCGACGATGCGCGACAAGGTGTTGTCGGGCGTGACTTCCTGCCCGTTAACGGAAATCACGACGTCGCCCGGCTGCAGGCCAGCGCTTTCGGCGGCTTCACCCGGCTGCACGCCCTGCACCAGCTCGCCCACGCCCTCGTCGATGCCGAGGGCTTCGGCAATGTCTTCGTCCACCGGCTGAATCTGCACGCCGAGATAGCCGCGCTCGATCGCTTCACCAGCGATCAGCGAGCGCACGATGGGCGCTGCGTCTTCTGCCGGGATGGCAAGGCCAATCCCGACGCTGCCGCCCGAAGGTGAGAGGATGGCGTTGTTGATGCCGATGACGTTGCCCTGCATGTCGAACAGCGGACCGCCCGAATTGCCGCGGTTGATGGCGGCATCGGTCTGGATATAGCGGTCGAACGCGCCGCCCGATCCAGTGGAGCGCTGCACGGCCGATACTATACCGCTCGTTACCGTGCCGCCAAGGCCGAAAGGATTGCCGATGGCGATCACCCAGTCGCCCACGCGCGCCTGCGCACTGTCGCCGAAATTGACGAAGGGGAATGGTTGCGCGCGGCTGATCTTCAGCACGGCAAGGTCGGACGAGGGATCGGTGCCGACCAGCTCGGCCTCGTATTCGGTGCCGTTGGGCAGCGTAACCGTTACTTCTTCCAGCGTCGCGCGCGCATCGGGCGAAACGACGTGGTTGTTGGTAACGACGTAGCCGTCGGCCGAAACGATGAAGCCGGAGCCGAGCGAGGTCGCCTCACGCCGCTGCGGTCCGCCGCGGCGCTGGTTGAAGAACTGGCCGAAGGGCGTGCCTTCGAACGGGTTCTGCGCCTGCGGGATGGTGATGGACTGGCGGGTGGAGATGTTCACCACCGCCGGTTGCAGCGCCTCCGTCAGGTCCGCGAAGCTGGCAGGTGCACCTGCCACCGGCACGGTGTTCTGCATCTGGATACGGTCGTTCTGTGCAACCTGGGCACCTGCGGGATAACCCGTCAGCAGCGAAATGGCCGCCCCGCCTGCCAGCAGGGCCGATGTGAAAGCGTATGAATAGCGCACTGGCTTCACGTCCTTTGTATCCTCTTGATCTTCACGCGTCCTCCTGATGCAGTCGCACAGGGGCGCAATTGGTTCCGTCCCGAGACGCGCTTTCCACCCGAAACCGGCTGAACACGCGTTTAACGACAAGTGTAGTCGTCAACCTCGGCCGCGAGTTCCGTCCCGGTCAATTGCCGGGGTTGCGGAACTGGCGGAGGTATTCGTTATCCGGGCTCAGGATGATCGAGCTTTCGCCCGATCCGCCCTCGAAAGTGGAGCGGTAGGACTGCATGGCCCGGAAGAAGTCGTAGAAATCGGGATCCTGGTTGTAGGCCTCGGCATAGATCTGCGCGGCGTTGGCTTCCGCCTCTGCCCGGATGATCTGCGCATCGCGGCGGCCACCGGCGCGGATCGTCTCGGCCTCTTCCTGCCGGTCCGATTCCATGCGGTTGAAAGCGGCCTGCAGCGGCGTGCCCTGCGGCAGGTCCGCGCGCTTGATCCGCACGTCCAGCACCTGCGCACCGTACTGCCGGGCCTGCCGGTCCAGAGCTGCGCGGATGTTGCTCATGGCCGTGCCGCGTTCCGGCGTCAGCAGGCTGGCGAAAGTCCGCCGGCCAAGCTCCTGTCGCAGCACCGAAGTGAGGATGGGTTCGAGCTGGTTGACCAGCTGCTCCTCGCTCGATGCGCTCTGCACGAACAGCACGGGATCGAAGATGCGATACCGGGCATAGGCGTTCACTTCCAGACGCTGCTGGTCGTTCGACAGTACGGTTTCGCCTTCCATGTCGAGATCGAGCACGCGCCGGTCCACCATCTGCACGCGTTCCAGGATCGGAATGCGCCAGGAGAGGCCCGCCCCGGTCTGGCCATAGGGCTCGTCCGGATCGAAGCGATTGATGACGCGGTTGGGCTCACCGGTGCGGATCACCACGCCCTGATGCGTCTCGGGGACGATCACCATCATGGACATGGCCAGCACCGCCAGCACGGCAACGGCGACGATTGCGGTCTTGTAGCGTTCCCACATCTTACTGCCCTCCCTGCTGGCCGGAGACGGTGAGCGACGGACCCTGCGCTTCCTGCGAACGGCGGCGCACTTCGGGCAGCGGCAGGTAGGGGGTCACGCCATCGGCTTCGACAATGGTCTTGTCGGTATCGCGCAAGACACGCTCCATGGTTTCGTAATACAGGCGCCGCCGCGTCACTTCAGGGGCGAGGCGGTACTGCGAGTAGATTTCGTTGAACTCGGCCGCGCTACCCTGGGCAGAAGCGAGCAACTGCTGTTCGTAACGGCGCGCCTCATTCAGGTTGCGCTCGGCATCCTGGCGCGCGGCGAGCACGTCGTTGAAGGCCTCGATCACCTGCTGCGGCGCTTCGGTACGGGCGATTTCCACGCCCTGCACGGCAATGCCCGCGCCGTAGGAGTCGAGCAGCGTCTGCATCCGCTCACGCACGCGCGTTTCCACCTGTTCGCGGCCTGCACCCGACAGCACGGTGTCGAGATCGGTTTCCGCGATGGCAGCGCGCATGGCGCTTTCGGCGGATTCGCGCAGGGTTTCCTGCGGATCGGCCAGCTGGAATTCGTAGAGCACCAGGTCCTTGATGTTCCAGCGAACGAGGTAGGAAAGGTCGACCAGGTTCTGGTCCCCTGTAAGAATCAGGTTCTCGGCCCCGTCGCCGATCGTCTCGCGGCGGATCTCGCTGACGTTTTCCACGCTGACCGACTGGATCGGCCAGGGGAAGGTCCATTCCGTGCCGGGGTTGAGCGTGCGCGAATACTTGCCGCCCAGCCAGGTGACGGTGGCCTGCTCGCGCGGCTGGATGAAGTGGATGGACGTGGCCAGCACCCACACGCCGATGATCGCGGCAATCGCCAGCGGGAACCAGCTGCCGCCGCCGGGGCGTTGAGGAATGCGGAAGTTCGGCCCACCGCCACCGCCGCCACTGCGGCGTGGGCCTTCGGGGCCGCGGTTCTTGAAAATATCCTCGATGTTGGCGCTGCGCCGCCCGCGATCCGAACCACCGGAGCCGCCGCCGGGCAGCCACGGGTTGCGTGGTCCGCGCGGAGGCGGCGCATCGTTCTCGCCGGTCGGCGCGTCATCCCCGCCGCTATCGCCGGAGCCGCCATCGTCATTGCCACCACCAGAGCCACCGGGGGGCTTCCCCCAGGGATTGCGCTTTCCAGCCATTGCCAGGCCGAACCTTTCGAAAAACCCACCCAAAGATGTCATGCACCTATCTATAGGTAGGGTTTCTACAAAAAACAGGGGGTCGAAGGTCCAATATTGCTGACCTTGGCCCATGAAGGCGCTAGCAGTGCCCGCCATGAGTAGCGATACAGCCGTCACCGCCGCCATTCCGCCCGAACTCTCCGGCATGGTGAAATCCGCAAAGTTCAGGAACGGGGTGGCCACGATCATCGCCGACGCGGGTGGCCTTGGCCGCAGCGCCGCGGCGCAATTGCAGCGCGAGCTGGAAGAAGCCGTGGGTGCCGTGGAGGGCGTGGACGAGGTTCGCGTGGCGCTGATGGCGGACAAGGTGCAGCGCCAGATCATCGCCGTGGGATCGGGCAAGGGCGGCGTGGGCAAGTCCACGCTCACCACCAACCTCGCCGTGGCGCTCGCCAATCAAGGTGTGAAGGTCGGCGTGGTGGATGCCGATATCTACGGCCCCTCGCAGCCGCTGCTGCTGGGCACCGCCAACGAGAAGGTGCGTGCCGAGGGGCAGACGCTGATCCCGACAGAAAGCGAATTCGGCGTGAAGGTCCTGTCGATGGGCCAGCTAATCGAACCGGGCAAGGCCATCGCCTGGCGCGGCCCGATGGTAGGGCAGGCGCTGGCGCAGCTGATGGACGCTGACTGGGGCGATACCGAGCTGCTGATCGTGGACCTGCCGCCCGGCACCGGCGACGTGCAGCTTACCATGCTGCAGAAGTTCAAGCCCGCCGGCGCCGTGGTTGTCTCCACCCCGCAGGACCTTGCCCTGATCGACGCGACGCGCGCGATCGACCTGTTCAAGCAGGCGCAGGTGCCGATCGTCGGGCTGGTGGAGAACATGGCCGGTTACCTGTGCCCGGAATGCGGCGCGATCAGCAACCCGTTCGGGCAGGGCGGCACGGAAGCCGCAGCGCAGGCGCTGGGCGTGCCGTTCCTAGGCCGTATCCCGCTCGCCATGGAAATCCGCGTGGCCAGCGATACCGGCCAGCCGCCCGCCGCCAACGATACCGAGCACGGCCCCCATTTCGCGGGAATCGCGGCCGGACTAGCCGACTATCTCGGCAAGGCCAAAGGCTGACGACGGGTGAAGGTCTCGCGGCGCGGATTGCTGGCAGGTGCGGCGGTCGGCGGCGGCCTGCTGGTGGCGTGGAGCCTGCTCCCGCGCGAGTTCGAGAACCCGCTCGCGCCCGGTGAGAACGAGATTGCCGTCGATGCCTGGCTGAAGATCGGCGCCGATGGCGTGGTGACGGTGGCCGTGCCGCAGCTGGAAATGGGGCAGGGCGTCACCACCCTGCTGCCGCAGATCGTGGCGATGGAACTGGGCGCTGACTGGCGGCAGGTCGCCGCCGAGCCTGCACCCGTCAGCGGAGCCTATGCCAACGTGCCGCTGGCCGCCGAGTGGGCACCGCTGTGGAAGCCGGTGATCCCGGCGTTGGCGGACGATCCGGACGATGTCCTGTTGCGTAACTGGGCACAGGACGAACGCTTTACCGTCACCGCCCGCGGCACGACCCTGGCCGCATACGAGGCCGCCTGCCGCGATGCGGCCGCCGCCGCGCGCGCCATGTTGCAGCAGGCAGCGGCGGAGCGGTGGGACGTGCCGTGGGAACAGTGCAGGGCGGAGAACGGCGTTATCTACCACGACGACAAGGCAGCCAGCTTTGCCGAACTGGCGCTGGAAGCCGCGCGTTTCGATCCGCCCGACCCGCCGCCGCTCAAGACCGAGGCCCCGGTCGACCCGGCAGTCCTGGCGGGCATTCAGGATACCGACCTCGCTCCCGCCTTTCCCCGAGTGGACCTGCCTTCCAAAGTGGACGGCAGCCACGTCTTCGCAGGCGACGTGCGCTTGCCGGGCATGGTCTTTGCCGCCATCCGCCACGGGCCGCACGACAAGGCGGAACTGCTCGATTTCGACCCATCGCTCGCCAGCGGGCAGCGCGGCCTGATCCAGCTGGTGCGCGGCAAGCGGTGGCTGGCAGCCGTGGCGGACAACTGGTGGGCAGCGGAGCAGGCGCTGCAGTCCATCGCGCCGCGCTTCGGCATAGATCGCCCGGCGCGCAGCTCCTCCATCAACGAGGCGCTTGACCGCCACCTGGCCGGGGGGCCGGGAACGGTGTTCGAAAAGCGCGGCGAGGGCATAGAAGGCTACACCCCCACCATGTCGCGCCGGTACGACATTGCTCCCGGCGTCCACGCCACCATCGAGACCACCAGCGCGACCGCGCGGCTGATGGACGGGATACTGGAACTCTGGCTGCCCGCCCAGGCGCCGGAGCAGGCGCGCAAGGCTGCGGCGAAGGCGCTGGGCATGAGCGTTGGCAAGGTGGTGCTCTACCCGGTGTCGGCGGGCGGCAGTTTCGACAGGCGGCTGGAGAACGAGGTGGCCATCGAGGTTGCCCTGCTGGCGCGCGAGGTGGGCAGGCCGGTGCAGCTGACATGGTCCCGCTGGCAGGAAATGGTCGCCAGCAAGCCGCGCGCGCCGGCCGCCGGGCTGATCGCCGCGCAGACCGATGACGAGGGCAATATCGCCGCCCTCCGCCTGCGCGTCGCCAGCCCGCCGACCATGCACGAATTCGGCCGCCGCCTGTTCGAGAACGAGGTGAGCTGGGCCGCGATCGATGCGCTGGAGGGCGAGGCCGATCCCTTCGCCGTGTCGGGACTGGCGGGGCCATACGGCGTGACCAACTTATCGGTGGAGCACGTGCCCGTCGTCACCATGCTGCCCACGGCCCCGATGCGCGGGCAGTCCGATGGCTACAACTGCTTCATGCGCGAATGCTTCATCGACGAGGTGGCGCAGGATCACGAGCGAGAGCCGATGAGCTACCGCATCGCCATGCTGGGCGGCGACCCCGGAATGGCGGACGTGCTGCAACGCGCCGCGCGCCTTGCCAGCTGGGACGGCGGACGGCCCGGCAGCGGGCAGGGCATCGCCTGCCACCGGATGCAACTGGGTGACGCGGTAGGTCGCATCGCCGTGGTGGCAGAGGCTGGCGCTGGCGAGGGTGGCCTGCGCGCGCGGCGGCTGTTCGCCTGCGTGGACATCGGCCGCGTGGTGAACCGCGACATCGCCCTGCAGCAGATCGAGGGCGGTATGGTGTTCGGTCTCGCCATGGCGCTGGGCTGTTCCACCGATTATTCCGAAGGCCTGCCCACGCACCAGCGGCTTTCCGCGCTCGCCATGCCCACGCTGGAGGATTGCCCCGAGATCGTGATCGAACTGGTCGCCAGCGATGCGGAGCCTTTCGATCCCGGCGAAATCGGGGTGCCGCCGGTCGCGCCCGCCGTCGCCAATGCCTTTGCCAGCGCAACAGGTGTTCGCCTGCGCCGCCTTCCGCTGCTATCGGCGCTTCCATGACCTGGACACAGCAGCAGCTTCCCCAAGACCATCCGCCTGTAAAGTCAGGGCGAATCGGTGTTCTGGTGGTGAACCTGGGCACGCCCGAAGCGCCCGAAACCGGGCCGGTGCGCCGCTATCTGGCCGAGTTTCTGTCCGATCCCCGCGTGATCGAGATACCTGCTTTGGTCTGGCAGCCGATCCTGCGCGGCATCATCCTCAACACCCGCCCGCAGAAAAGCGCCGCCGCTTATCGCGAAGTGTGGACCGACAAGGGCTCACCGCTTGCCGCCATTACCTCCAATCAGGCGGAGGGCCTGCAGGAGCGGCTGGGTGAGGGCGTGATGGTGGAATGGGCCATGCGCTACGGCGAGCCTGCCATTCCGGGTCAGCTGGAAAAGCTGATGGATGCAGGGTGCGACCGCATCCTGCTCGCCCCGCTCTACCCGCAATACTGCGCCGCGACGACGGCCACGGTGGTGGACAAGGCGGCGGACTGGCTGCGCGAGAAACGCTGGCAGGCGAGCCTTCGCACCCTGCCGCCCTATCACGATGATCCTGCCTATATCGATGCGCTGGCCGCAGACCTTGGCCGCCAGCTAGACGCGCTGGATTTTACCCCCGAAGTGCTCCTCCTGAGCTTCCACGGGATGCCGCAGCGCACGCTGGACCTTGGCGACCCATACCATTGCCATTGCCGCAAGACCGCGCGCCTGCTGGAAGCGAAGATGGCGCGTCCGGGCCTGCGCATGGTCACCACTTTCCAGAGCCGTTTCGGCCGCGCCAAGTGGCTGGAGCCCGCCACCGACGATACGCTGGAAGCGGAAGGCCGGAAGGGCACGAAGCGCCTTGCCGTCGCCGCTCCCGGTTTCTCGGCCGACTGCCTTGAGACGCTGGAAGAGCTGGCATTGCAGGGCAAGGAACAGTTCGAGGAAGCGGGCGGCGAGAAGTTTGCCGCGCTGTCCTGCCTCAATACCAGCGATCCCGGCATGGCCATGCTGGAGACGATCATCCGCCGCGATCTGGGCGGGTGGATCTGACCTTCGGCGCCGCTTCGGGCGGCGTCACGGAGTTCCTGGTCCTGTTCGGCGTGGTCTACGCCATCAACCTGCTTCCCGCCTTCGGTCCGCCGACGTGGTCGGTGATCGTGCTGTTCGGTCTCAACACCGAAATGCCGGTGCCGGGCATCGTCGCGGTGGGCGCGCTGGCGGCGGCATCGGGCCGGTTCACCCTGGCCCACGGCTTTCGGCTCCTGTCTCGATACGTGCCGGAAAAGACGAAGCGTAGCCTCGCCGCCGCGCGCGCCGCTTTCGAGCGCAAGAAGCGCAACGGTCTTGCGGCGCTGGCACTGTTCGCGGTGTCTCCCGTGCCCTCCGCGCAACTGTTCGCCGCGGTGGGGCTGGCGGGCATCCCCATCGCCGCCTTTACCGCCGCGTTCTTTGCCGGAAGGCTGGTGTCCTATTCGATCTATGCAGGCTCCGCGCAGCTGATCGCGCATTCGTCGCTTGGCGACGTATTTCGCGATTCGCTCTCCAGCCCATGGGGCATCGCCCTGCAGGTGGTGTTGCTGATCGGTCTGGTACTGCTGTTGCGGATCGATTGGGAGAAAGTCTTCGGACCTGCTCCAGAACATCAGGACGAGCCCTAGAAGTCGATCGCGATCCCGTCCTTCACCCAGTCGCCGTAGCGGGTGGGGCTGAGTTCCTCGTCCACCTTGCCCTTTTCCGGCGCGGGCGGCGGATCGTTGGTCCAGTGGGCGGGCTTCGTGAAGCCTTCGGGTCGTTTCGTCGCTCTTTTCATAGCGGCTCCTACATGGGCGCTCTGGCGCTGGGGCGCAACTGGCCCTAGGGGCATGTCATGGCCAAAACCCCCGGACTGCAACCGCGCCGCGCCGCGCTCAAGATGCTTGATGCCGTGCTGCGCCGGGGCGAGACGCTGGAGCAGGCGGGCGGCGCGGCGAACGGCCTGCCCGCTTTTTCGGACCGCGCGCTGGCCAAGGCGCTTGCGGGGGAAGTGCTGCGCTGGCTGGTCGACCTCGATGCGCTGATCGATTCCGCCACGAAGAACCCGCTGCCGGACGATGCCAAGGCGCGCATGGTACTGCGGATCATGCTGGCAGGCTGGCTGCGGCTGGAAACCCCGCCGCACGCCGTGGTCGCCACTGCGCTGCCGCTGCTGGATGGCGGACCCAAGCGGCTCGCGCACGGCGTGTTTGCGACCCTCACGCGAGGCGAGGCGAGCCTTCCCGCGGTGCCGACGTTGCCCGAAGCCGTCGCCGCGCGCTGGGGAGAGCGGGCGCCTACCATCGCGGCTGGCATTGCCGCGCCTCCGCCGCTGGACCTGCGGCTGAAAGCGCCGGACCTGACGGGCGAGATGAGCACACAAATGCAGGCTACCAGCCTCGCACCGGGACACCTTCGCCTGCCGCGCGGCACCTCCGTCACCGACCTGCCCGGATACGAGCAGGGTAGCTGGTGGGTGCAGGACCTGGCGGCGGGCATCCCCGCCATTTTGCTTGGCGCGGGCGAAGGAAAACGCGTGCTCGACATCGCCGCCGCGCCGGGCGGTAAGACGATGCAGCTTGCCGCAGCCGGATGGGACGTCACCGCGCTGGACGTTCACCCGAAACGCATGATGCGCCTGCGCGAAAATCTCGCGCGCACAGGGCTGGAGGCGCACACGGTCATTGCCGACGCGCTGGAATGGGAGCCGGATGCGCCGTTCGATGCCGTGCTGTTGGATGCACCGTGCACCGCCACGGGCACTTGCCGCCGCCATCCCGAAGTTATCCATCGCATCGGGCCGCGCCAGATCGCCGAGATGGCGGAATTGCAGGCGAGGTTGATCGCCCGCGCCAGCGGCTGGGTGAAACCGGGCGGAACGCTGGTCTACGCAACCTGCTCGCTGGAACGCGAGGAAGGCGAGGATATCGCCGCAGCCTGCACCCTGACGCCAGACCCTATCCGCGCCGACGATCTTCCGGCCGGATTGCAACCCACGGAGGCCGGGCACGTTCGCACCGATCCGGGAATGTTGCCGGACCACGGCGGGCTGGACGGATTTTTCATCGCCCGGTTCAGGGCGTGACCCCGGCGGCAAGCGAGTCCAACTTGCAATTTTTTTACATTGCGCTATATGAAGATTGCTAACGTCGCCTGCGACGGAATTTGACCGCCTTTTCAGGCGTCCCACTTTTCCCCTCACATGCTGCCTGGCTCCGCCTCGGGACAAGCCCGTGCGCGGACGGATTTTTTGCATGTGGTTTCGGGATTGGCGGATACGGTTTGGCAAAAGAAGAACTGAGGACATTGGAGGGCGAGATCAACGAGGTTTTGCCCGATGGACGCTTCGGCGTCACACTCGACAATGGCCACCAGATCATCGCCTATACCGCTGGCAAGATGCGGCGTTACCGCATCCGCTCCGTCGCCGGAGACCGCGTGCATGTCAAAATGACGCCTTACGATCTGACCAAGGGTCGGATCACTTTCCGCGAGCGGACACCCGGGCAAGGCCCGGGCGGTCCGCGCAAACGCGGATTCCGGCGCTGATACAGACTTAAAGAAGGGCAGCCACAGCGCGTTGCCGACAAGGATACAATGAACAACACGTTTTCGGGCGCCGACGCGCGCCAGCCAAATCGCTCGGGCACCAGCCGGAGCAACCATGGGTATGTCGATCACAACGCCAACATGCCCGGCATCCTTTCGACCCTCGAACTGCGACGACTGGTCGCAGCGATGGTCGATTGAGCAACACGACAACAGCGGCCATGCATCCGGCATTTCCGCAGCGAGCCGGAGATCACCCATGGACCTGAACAAGAAATATGCCGCGCATCAACACGCGCTCATCGCGTTGGACGAGACCGACAATGCAGCCGATCGCCAGAAGCATCGGGCCGAGGCGAAGGAGATTGCCGGACAGATCCGTTCTTTCCAGATGAGCCTGGGAGCCGCTGCGGCCTGCGCCTGGTGTGCGTTGAGCCTTACCGCAAGTTAGGTCAAATGTTTAAGCAAGCCCGGCCCTGACAAACCGACGCCTGAAAGGGCGATTGCGTTTGTTGCAAGCGCATCTGCATTTTTCGCACTTGCAACATGATGCTGCAGCGCACAAATAGGGCATGCCTTTTCAGGCATCCTCTCCCAAACTTCCAAGGCCCGGCTGGCAACAGCCGGGCTTTTTCTTTGCCTGGAAGAAGCGCCTTTCAGTTCTTCACCTTGTCGGCGAAGCTCTTCCTCAGCTTCATCAGCTTGGGCGGGATCACGGCCATACAGTAGGGGTTCCGCTGGCCTTCGCCTTCCCAGTATTCCTGGTGATAGTCTTCCGCCGGATACCATTCGCCGCTCTCGATGGTGGTCACGGCCTTGCCATCGTGGCTCTCGTTCCAGCGCGCGATGGCCGCTTCGGCTTCGGCCTTCTGCTCGTCCGAAAGTGGGAAGATCGCGCTGCGATACTGCGTGCCCACGTCGTTGCCCTGGCGATTGAGCTGGCTAGGGTCGTGCGTGCCCATGAACATGTCGTAGATTTCGGGCAGGGTGACTGTGTCGGGGTCGAAGGTCACTTTCACGCCCTCGGCATGGCCGGTGCTGCCGGTGCAGACTTCCTTGTAGGTCGGGTTCGCAGTGGTGCCGCCGATATAGCCGCTTTCCACGCTCTCCACGCCGATCACGTCCTTGAACACCGCTTCCGTGCACCAAAAGCATCCGCCTGCGACGATTACCGTTTCACTCATCATGTGTCTCCTTTGGCCTGCCACATGGGGGCCCTAAGTCCGCTTGTCATCCCGCCCATAGGTCCTAAACTGCGAACGGTTATCGTTTCAGGAGAGAATTCCCGTGCGTCTTGCCCCCCTTCTTGCAGCTTTCGCCATTTCCGTTTCCGCCCCCGCACTGGCTGACGACCATGCCGAGGCTCCTTCGCTGGAGGATGTGCTGGCGATGAACACCCGCGCCGAGGATGCACCGCGCGACCGGTATCGCAATCCGGCCGAAACGCTGGCCTTCTTCGGTGTCGAGCCGACCATGCGCGTGGTCGAATACGGGCCCGGCGGCGGCTGGTACACCCGCGTGCTTCTGCCGTGGATCGCTCCGCAGGGCACGTACATGGCGATGCAGCCCGACACCGGCACGCCGGAGGAGGGCACGCCGCCGTGGACGCAGCGCTTCACCACCGCTGCCAGCGGCTGGACGGGCATTCCCGCGAGCGAGATCGCGGCGTTCGAGACCGACGAGATCACCGAGGACATGCACGGCACCGTTGACCGGATCCTCGTGTTCCGCTCGCTGCACGGCCTGCTCAACAACGAAGCGGCAGACACCCAGCTTCGCGCCATGCGCCGCCTGCTGGCCAACGATGGCATGGTCGGCGTGGTGCAGCACCGCGCGCCGGCGGATGCCAGCTACGACGATGCCAATGGTTCGCGCGGATATCTGCGCCAGGCCGACGTGGTGAACCTGTTCGCCGCGCATGGCTTCGAACTCGCGGCCGAAAGCGAGATCAACGCCAACCCGAACGATCCCGCCGACTGGGAGCGCGGTGTGTGGACCCTTCCGCCCGTTCTGGCAGGCGGGGACGAGGACCGCGAACGCCTGATGGCAATCGGCGAGAGCGACCGCATGACCCTCCTTTTCCGAAAGGCCGACTGATGCGTATTCCTGCAATCCTTGCTGGGGCCGCGATGGCCCTCTCCACGCCCGCGCTGGCGGACCATCACCAGTCCGACGCGCCGACCGAGATGGAGAACGCGCTCAACCTGGAAAGCGTGCTGCTCCACCCGCGCCGCGCCGAAGACCGTGCGCGCGACGATGCCCGCAACCCGGCAGAGACGCTGGCCTTCTTCGGAGTCGAACCGGACATGACCGTGGTCGATTACATGCCCGCTGGCGGCTGGTATTCGCGCGTGCTGATCCCCTTTCTCGGCGACGAGGGCACCTACATCGGCCTCAATCCCGAACTGCACCCCTCGCTGACCGGCTACTGGGACATGTACCGCGATGCCGCCACGCGCATTCCCGCCGACGCTGCCGAATGGGTGGGGGATGACGGGGCAGAGGTGATCGGTCTCAACACCGATGACGATCTGGAAGCCCATGCTGGCACGGCGGACATGGTGCTGGTGTTCCGTGAAATGCACAACATGCGCCGCTTTGGCTGGACGCACGATTCGATGATGGCCTTTCGCACCCTGCTGAAGGACGGCGGGATGGTGGGTGTGGTGCAGCACCGCGCAAAAGACGATGCGCCGGTCGACTACACGATGGGCCAGAACGGCTACCAGCGGCAGGCGGACGTAATCCGCCTGTTCGCGATCTACGGGTTCGACCTTGTTTCCGCCAGCGAAGTTAACGCCAACCCTGCTGATCCCGCCGACTGGGAAGGCGGCGTGTGGAGCCTGCCGCCCAGCTATCGCGGCGCCCCTGAGGGAAGCGAAGAACGCGCCCGCCGCGCCGAAATCGGCGAGAGCGACCGGATGACGCTGCTGTTCCGCAAGGCAAGCTGATGCGCATCGCTTTCCTCATCGCAGGCGCGGCGGCGCTGGCCGCCTGCACGCCGGAGCCGGAACCTGTCGAGGCTGCGACCGCAGATAGCGTCGCCGCGCCGCAAGTCTCGGAAATCGAGGCGGTGATGGAGGATAGCGCCGCCGGGTGGAACGAGGGCGACATGGGTCGCTTCCTCGCCATCTATTCCGATGCGCCCGAAACCAGCTTCGTAGGTTCAGGCGGCTTGATGCGCGGAAAGGCCGCGATGGAGGAACGCTACCGCGAGGCCTACGACTGGTCGCAGCCCGACCCGGCAGAGCGCGGCGTGCTGACATTCGAGACCGAAGATGTGCGCGCACTGGGCGATGGCCACGCGCTCTACATCGGACGCTACATCCTCACCTATCCCGAAGGCCGCGAACCGGCGACGGGCTTCACCAGCCTCGTCTTCGCCCGCGAGGACGACGGTTGGAGGATCGTGGCCGACCACAGTTCGTAAACCCGGCGTTCATGGGAGCGGGCGCAGGCCTTGTGACATTGTATCATAGGGGTTCAATGTCATGAAAAGCCTGCCTGTTTTCGCTCTTGCGACGTGTGTCCTGCTGTCAGCCTGCGGCGGCACCGTTTACGATCCGCGCGGTGTGGAAAAGTCTGAGACCCTGCTTTCGGTCAGCGCCAGCGGGCAGGCCGACACCCGGCCTGACGAGGCGCAGTTCCAGGCGGGCGTGCAGAACTGGGCGGGCAATGCCGAGGCAGCATCGCGCGAAACGCAGGAGGATATCGCCGAGATCGTCGCTGCCCTGCGCGAATTGGGGATCGAGGAGGACGATATCCAGACCAGCGCGGTGAATGTGCAGCGCATCGACTGGGGCGACCGGCGCGGACAATATCAGGCCTACAACACCCTTACCGTGCGCGTGCGCGACATCGATCAGGCGGGTGCGGCGGTGACGGCGGCAACGGGCGTTGGCGCGAATATCGTCTCCGGCCCGAACCTGCGGATTTCCGACCCTGAAGCGGCCGCCAACACCGCTTACGCCAATGCCTATGCCGCCGCCCGTGCCCGCGCCGAAGCCTATGCCGAGGCAGCGGGGATGGAAGTCAGCCGCGTACTCTACATTCGCGATGCGGGCGGGCAGCAGGGCAACCGGTGGCTGGCAGGGGCGCAGGCGACGGCAATGGACGCAGCGAACGTCGCGCCTCCCCCGCCAGTCGCGCCTCCGGTCGTCCGCACGCAGCAGGCCATGCCGGAGGAGGAAAGCGCCGTTTCCTCCACCATCATGCCGGGACAGACGACCAGCGCGGTTACGGTGCAAGTGGACTTCGCCCTCGTGGAGAAGTAACGCCTTCGCGCATGACCAAACTGACTGTCGCCGCCCTGCAACTCGAACTCTCGCGTGAAGACGAAGGCGAGAACATCGCCGCCGTTTCAGACCTTGTGGCAGAGGCCGCAGGAAAGGGCGCGCAAGTCGTCCTGCCGCCGGAACTGTTCTCCGGCCCATACTTCTGCCGCGAGGAAAAGGACGAGTTCTTCGCGCTCGCCCGCCCGGTGGCGGAGCATCCCTCTGTTGTCGCCATGCGAAAACTGGCGAAGCAGCTGGGCGTGGCGATTCCCACCAGCTTCTTCGAGCGGGACGAGCACCACTATTACAACACCCTCGCCATGATCGATGCGGAGGGCGAGATCATGGGCACTTACCGCAAGAGCCACATTCCCGACGGGCCGGGCTACGAGGAGAAATTCTATTTCCGCCCCGGCAATGACGGGTTCAAGGTGTGGGACGTGTTCGGTGCGCGCATCGGCATCGGCGTATGCTGGGACCAGTGGTATCCCGAGACCGCCCGCTGCCTCGCGCTGAAAGGCGCACAGGTATTGTTCTATCCTACCGCCATCGGCAGCGAACCGAAGGATGCGGACATGGACACCAGCCGTATGTGGCGCCGGGCGATGATCGGCCACGCGGTCAGCAATTGCATGCCGGTGGTTGCCGCCAACCGCATCGGCCACGAGGGTAGCCAGGAAGCGGGCAACACCTTCTACGGCCACAGCTTCATCTGCGACGAATGGGGCGACTATATCGAGGAATTCGGGCGCGAGGAAACCGGTGCGCTCGTCGCCACGCTGGACCTGGAAGCGGGCCGCAAGCACCGCGCCAGCTGGGGCTTCTTCCGCGATCGTCGCCCTCAGCTTTACGGTCGTATCGCCGAGGACATTTGAACGAGCACCGTTACCTGATCGCGCTGGGCAGCAACCAGCGCCACCCGCACTTCGGCATGCCGCGTGAGGTGCTTGGCGTTGCGGCAGAGATATTGGACGAAACGCTCGGCACGGTCGCCGCGCTTTCACCTATCGTGGAGTCAGCACCCGTCGGCCCTTCGCTTCGCCGCTATGCCAATGCCGCGCTGGTGCTGGAATCGCATCTCGCGCCTGACGCGCTGCTCGCATGTTTGCAGGCTGCCGAAGCTGCCTTCGGGCGTAGGCGACTTGGTCAACGGTGGCGCTCGCGCGTGCTGGATCTCGATATCCTGCTTTGGAGCGGCGGGACCTTTCATCAGCCAAACCTCGCCATTCCGCACCCGCTTTTCCGGGAGCGTGACTTCGTGCTCGGCCCGGCGACCCGGATCGCCCCTGACTGGCGCGACCCCGCAACCGGCCTTTCGCTGCGCCAGCTTCATGCCCGCTTGACCCGCAACGGCCCCGCCCCTAGGTGAGCGCTCGCAGCGCGTCGCGCTGCCATCCCGTGGGGGCCCTTAGCTCAGTCGGTAGAGCAACTGACTTTTAATCAGTAGGTCGCTGGTTCGAACCCAGCAGGGCTCACCACCTTTACTCCGTCAGCAATGCCAGCAACGCGAAGCTCGCCAGCCAGTGCGAGCCCATGTAGTCGCCGTCGATCGCTTCCAGCGAAGCGGCGAAGTGCTCGTCCGCGAGGGCCCGCATCCTATTGGCGCGGGGACTGTCGAGGCCCGGCGCAATGCTGCGCAAGGCCCATGCCCGGCTGAGGTTGAGACCGTCGAGGTGCGCCATCTTGCCGTCCGTCGGGTCCGACACCGTCACAGGGGCGCAGGACGTTTGCAGCCAACCGCCTTCCGGCAGGACGCGGCCGAACCATTCGGCGAAATCGGCAGGCGGCATCACCCGCTGCATCAGCAGGGCGACCGAAAGCACCGGAGAGAGGAAGGAATCGCCGCCGATGTCCCAGCCGCGATACTCTTCCAAATCGCCGAAGTTCGCGTCCGCATAGTCCGCAATCAGGTTCTTCAATTTCGGATCGAAGGCGTCGGCCCACTCGTGCGCCAGCGTCAGCGCGAAGGCCGTATTGGCGTGGGTGCCGGTGGTAATCGGCCAGGTAAGCTTGGGGAGGTAATCCGCGAAACCGGCAGCGAAGTGGCGGGCGAGCGGCTCCAGCAGGCCCGCCCAGTCGCGGTCCGAATGGCGGCTCGCTTCGAGATGCAGGTAGAGGAACCACGCCCAGCCGTAGGGCCTCTCGAACCCCCGCGATTCCGGGCGCTGCGCATAGGCGAGTTCGGCGGCTAGCTTGTCCGGCGTGAATGTTCCGTCTGCGAGGGCGGAGATGTCTTTCGCTTCCGAAGCATCCGGGAACAGACGGCGCAGGGTCAGCAACGTCCACCAGCTGTGCACGCACGAATGCCAGTCGAAACTGCCGTAGAAAGCCGGGTGCAGTTCGCGCGGGGTCCTCGCATCGGTATTGCATCCAAGCACGTGCCCGAGCGAGTTGGGATATTCCTGCCCCACGTGGCCCAGCGCGGTGCGGGCGAAGCGGCGGGCGAGCGGTTCGTCCAGTGCCCTCATGCCTTGCCGTAGCCTCCGCCGCCCGGCGTGCGGATCACGATCATGTCGCCCGGTGCCATGTCCGCGCCGCCGGTCGCGCCAAGGTCGAGCACCGAACCATCGGCGCGTTCGACGAAGGTTTCTCCGGGCAGCGCATCTCCCCCGCCTGCAATGCCGCGCGGGGGCACCTTGCGGCGGTTGGCGAGGATCTGTGCGCGCATCGGCTCCGTGAAGCGGATCGCCCGCTCCACCCCTTCGCCGCCGTGCCACTTGCCTGTGCCGCCCGAGCCTGAGCGGATGGCAAACCTCTCGACGCGAACGGGCAGTCGGGTTTCCAGTACTTCGGGATCGGTGAGGCGCGAATTGGTCATGTTGGTCTGCACGGCGTCGGTGCCGTGATGGCCCCCACTCGTGCCGTAACTGCCCGCGCCGGATCCACCGGCGATGGTCTCGTAATACTGGCGGGTGTCGTCGCCGAACGTGAAGTTATTCATCGTACCTTGTGACGGGGCGAGAGCACCAAGTGCAGCGAAGACGGCGTCGGTCACGACCTGGCTGGTCTCCACGTTGCCCGCCACCACGGCAGCGGGCGGCCGGGGCGCGAGCATCGAGCCTTCGGGCACGACGATTTCCACCGGGCGCAGGCAGCCGTCGTTCAGCGGAATGTCGTCGTCTATCAGGCAGCGCAGGCAATAGAGCACGGCAGCGCGGGTGATGGCGGCTGGCGCATTGAAGTTGTTCGGCAACTGTTCGCTGGTGCCTGTGAAATCGAAACGTGCGGTCTGTGCCTCGCGGTCGATGCTCACCGCCACGCAAACCGAAGCGCCGTTGTCCATCTCGTAGGCGAAGCTGCCGGAGTTCAGCCGCTCCACCAGCGCGCGCACGGCGGCCTCGCCGTGGTCCAGCGCGTGTCCCATGTAGGCTCTCACCACGTCGCGGCCATGCTCGCTGGCGGCATCGGCCAGCAGGTCCGCCCCGCGCGCGCAGGCGGCCAGCTGGGCCTTGAGATCCGACAGGTTGCGTGCAGGGTTTCGCGCCGGGTATTCGCCGGAGGTGAGCAACTCGCGCAGGTCTTCGGCGCAGAAGCGCCCCTTGTCCACCAGCAACACGTCGTCCAGCCGCACGCCTTCCTCGGCGATGCTGGCGCTGTCGGGCGGCATGGAGCCGGGCGCGGTGCCGCCGATATCGGCATGGTGTCCGCGTGCAGCGACGAAGGCGTCGGGCTGCGTGCTGTCATCGGACAGGAACACCGGCACGATCACCGTCACGTCCGGCAAATGGGTGCCGCCCGCATAAGGATCGTTGAGGCAGTAGGCATCGCCGCGCCGGATGCCGCGCTCGCTGCCTGCACGGTTCTCCACGATCCGCCGAATGCTGGCCGACATCGAACCGAGGTGCACCGGAATGTGCGGCGCATTGGCGATAAGTTCGCCTTCGCCGGTGAACAGCGCGCAGGAGAAATCCAGCCGCTCCTTGATGTTCACCGAGCTGGCCGTGCTTTCCAGCACCACGCCCATTTCTTCGGCAATGGCCATGAACATGTTGTTGAACACGGCAAGGCGGATGGGATCCACCTTCGTTCCCGCGACACGCGTATGCTGGCGGGGCGCGGTGCGCTTCAGAATCAGAGATCCGTCCTCGGCCAGTGTCGCGCGCCAGCCTTGTTCGACGATAGTGGTGGAGCCTGTATCAGGGATCATCGCCGGGCCATCGAGAGACTGGCCGGGGGTGAGCGATCCGCGCTTTTCGACGACCGCCTGCTCTGCCAGCCCGCCGCTCATGCCGCGACCCTCCACGCTCAGCGCTTCGAGCACGATGGGCGCGTCCTCGTCCGACCAGCCGAAGCGGCGGCGGTGCTGTTCGCGAAAGCCCGCACCGGCCTCGTCCGACAGCGGCAGGTCGAGCGTGGTGTCGCTGCCCTCGAACCGCAGCCGCATCCGGGGGATGAGTTCGATGTTGTCCTTCGCGATTCCCTGCGCGGTCAGGTCGTGGGTAACGGTGCTTTCAAGCTCTGCCAGCGCCTCGGAAAAATCCTCTGTCAGCGGGCGGACCACGCCCGCCTCGCGCATGGAAACCACGGGGGCAAGGCCGATGCCGTAGGCGGACAGCATGCCCGCCAGCGGGTGTACCAGCACGGTCTCGATACCCAGCTCGTCCGCCACGCGGCAGGCGAACTGCCCACCCGCACCGCCGAAGCAGGCCAGGGCATGGGTTGTCACGTCGTGCCCGCGCGCAGTCGAGATGGTGCGGATAGCATTGGCCATCTCGTCCACTGCCAAGGTGAGGAAACCTTCGGCCAGGTCCTTTCGCGACATGGGTTCGGGCAGTTGCGCAATGATCCCGTCGATCCGGTTGGCCGAGGCTTCCGGATCGAGCGGCTGGTCGCCCTGGGGTCCGAACACCTTGGGAAATTCGGCAGGATCGATGCGGCCTAGCACGAGATTGCAATCGGTGACGGTCAGCGGGCCGCCCTTGCGATAGCAGGCAGGGCCGGGGTCCGCGCCCGCGCTTGCCGGGCCGACGCGCAGGGACTGGCCGTCGAACCGGCAGATCGAGCCCCCGCCCGCCGCCACGGTATGCACCTGCATCATCGGCGCGGCGATGCGAATGCCCGCTACAACGCTGTCGCCGGTGCGCTCGTATTCGCCGGAATAGTGGCACACGTCGGTGCTGGTGCCGCCCATGTCGAAACCGATCAGCTTGTCGTATCCCAGCGCCTCGGCTGTCTGCACCATGCCGACGACACCGCCTGCCGGGCCGGATAGGACGGCATCCTTCCCGCGAAAGGCGCGCGCATCGGCAAGTCCGCCGTTCGATTGCATGAAGCGCAAGCTGCCGTGTTCGGGCAGGCGCTCCGCCAGTTGTTCGACGTACTGCCGGATGACGGGCGAGAGGTAGGCATCGGCCACGCTGGTATCGCCGCGAGGCACCAGCTTGATGAGCGGCGAGACTTCGTGGCTGGAGCTGACCTGCGTGAATCCGAGTTCGCGGGCAATCCCTGCCAGATGCTTCTCGTGATCCTGATAATGCCAGCCGTGCATGAGCACTATGGCGAGCGCTTCGTAGCCTTCGTCGCGCAAGGCCTTCAGGTCGCTCTTGGCAGCGGCTTCGTCCAGCGGCACCAGCACCTCGCCATCCGCGCCCACGCGTTCGGCAATCTCGACAGTGCGACTTTCCAGCCGCTCCGGCTTCACGATGTGGCGCGCAAATATGTCGGGCCGCGCCTGGTTGCCGATCTTCAGCGCGTCGGCATGACCCTTCGTGATCGCCAGCGCTACTCTTTCGCCCTCACGCTCCAAAAGGGCGTTGGTGGCGATAGTCGTGCCGATGCGCAGCTCGGCAATCGCGCCTTCGCCGTGCTCGGCCATCAAACGCCGAACCGCCTCGCTTGCGGCATCGGGATATTGCTCCGGATTGCTGGAAAGAAGCTTGGTGGTGACGATCTCGCCCGCAGGCGTCTGGGCCACGACATCGGTGAACGTGCCGCCGCGATCTATGGCGAAGCGATAGGATCCGGTCATGCCTTGCAGCTAGGGAGGCAGGCCGCGCTTGTCGAGGCGTTGCCTCGAACGCGATTGGCAGGCAAGGTGCGCGGAAAGAACCTGGGAGTGCGGGGAGGCACGATGAGAGGCGACCAATTCACGCGGCGCGGAGCAATCGGCGCAGCGGGTGCAGCAACGCTGGCGGCAACCGTGCCGGGGGTGGCCCATACGCCAGGGCGCAAGCCCAACTTCCTTTTCATCATGGCCGACGATCTCGGCTATGCGGACCTCTCCTGCTACGGGCGGAGAGAATACGAAACGCCGGTGCTGGACGGACTGGCGGCGCAGGGGATGAAGTTCACCCACGGCTATGCCAACTCCGCGGTATGCTCCGCCACCCGCGTGGGCCTGATCACGGGCCGCTACCAGTATCGTCTGCGGGTGGGGCTGGAAGAACCATTGGGCAACCGCGACCTCGGCCTTGACCCCTTGCACCCCACAATGCCCAGCCTGCTGCGCGATGCGGGTTATCACACGGGTCTTGTCGGCAAGTGGCATCTGGGTTGGCTGCCAAATTACGGCCCCCAGCTTAGCGGGTACGATGATTTCTGGGGCATTCGCGGCGGCGGGGTGGACTATTTCACGCACAAGGTCGGCGGCCAGCACGACCTGTGGGATGGCGATACGCCAGTGGAGGAAGTCGGCTACATGACCGATCTGATGGCGGACCGCGCCATCGAATATCTCGACGAACGCGCTACGCAGGGCAAGCCCTGGCTGCTTTCCCTGCATTTCACCGCGGCCCACTGGCCGTGGCAGGCCAACAACGCCAAGGGTCGCGCCGAAAGCGAGCGGCTGGACAGCGGGGGCAACACTATTGAGGGCCACCTCGATATCTATCATTTCGACGGCGGGGACATGGAAACCTACGCCGGCATGGTCACCAGCCTGGATATGAACGTGGGCCGCGTGCTGGCGCGGCTTGCCGAGCTGGGCATGGAGCAGGACACCGTCGTTGTGTTCACCAGCGACAACGGCGGAGAGCGTTTCAGCGACAACTGGCCGTTCACCGGCATCAAGACGGAACTGCTGGAAGGCGGGATGCGCGTACCGTTTATCGTCAAGTGGCCGGGCCTGACCCTGCCGGGTACGGAGACCGACGTGCCTGCCCTTTCGATGGACTTCCTCCCCACGTTCCTTGCCGCAGCGAACACCGCCCCGCATCCGGACTATCCCAGCGACGGGGTGGACCTGCGCCCGGTTCTGGCAGGCGGCACACTGCCGGAGCGCGCGCTGTTCTGGCGGTTCTGGGCGAAAGACCAGAAGGCGGCGCGTCGCGGGCGTTACAAGTACCTGTCCATCGACGGGGAGGAATACCTGTTCGACGTGGTGGCTGACCCGCTGGAGCGCGGAAACCTGAAATACCGCGAGGCGGAGATATTCGCCGACCTGAAAGGCCAGTTCGACGCGTGGAATGCGGGGATGCTGTCCGATCCGGATGCTTCTTCATATCGCTTCACGCCGAAGGAGCTGGCGGATCACTTCGGCTGGGACAGCTGATCGGCAGCTCTGAAGCACGAAAAAGCCCCGCTTGCCTTGTGGCTCGCGGGGCTCTTTTTCCTGACCTTTAGGTCTGATCGTCGGTAATTCCTCAGGAGGCGAGGCCGACGGGGATGGTTGCATCCTGCTTCAGGTAGACGCGATTGTCATCGATGCGTTCAACGGCGTCGAGCGGCATATAGTGATGCATGTCGTCCTTGCTGTCCGAACGGGTCAGCTTGATCTTGTCATCCTGAACGTCGTCCACGGTTCCGAGGTGCTGACCTTCGAAATTGGTGACTTCCATATGTTCCTTGATGCGGAGCTTCTCAAACATGATATTTCCTTTCGTTTTTATCAGCTTACACCCATACAACGGGTGGTCTGGGGTCCCCGTTCCTCGCCTCGTCGCCGCTCGGCAACGGCCTGTGGAGGGAGCTTTGGCTCGATGCGGAAACGGGCGCGGAAACTCTGGCCAAGGCGGCGCGTATCGCTAGTCTGAGGCTCGAACGGAGGGACCATGGCCACCGGCGGATACGGCGCGCGCACAAAACGGCTGAACTGGAAGCTGATCGTCCTGATCGTGATGCTGCACGTGGCGGCGCTCTACGGCCTCGCCCGTGCGCTGGCGCCCGAATTCACCGCCAGCGTGATCGAGCAGGCGACGTCGATGGTGACAGTGACGGTTTCCACCTATGAGGAGGAGCCGCCCGAGACCGAGCCGAGCATCTCACCCCCGCAGCCCGACGAGGGCGCGGCAGCGGAAGCCGGCAAGGAGGCCGTCGCTCGCGAGGTGGTAGCCCCGCCGCAGCCCCTGCCACGACCAAGCCCAGCGCCGCGCGCAAGTTCGACCGGCGCTGCCAACACTTCCGGCGCGGCGGACAGCGGCGATGGCACCGGCGCGGGCGGCAGCGGCGATAGCACCGGCAGCGGGCGCAGCGGATCGGGGCAGGGCGGCGCGGTAGCAGTCGGCCCCTCGGTGCGTTCGGGGGAATTGAATGAGGCGCGCGATTTTCCCGTGCCCGAAGGCGGGCGCGCGGCGCGGTTCGGCAAATCCGTGACGGTGCATTTCACCGTCACCACCGACGGCAGGGCGCGCAATTGCTCGGTCGCCAGCACGCAGGTCGATGCCGCCACCACCGCGCGGGTCTGCCCGCTGGTGACAGAGCGTATCCGTTTCAACCCGGCGACCGCGCGCGATGGCACGCCGGTGGAAGCGCGGTACGGTTACCGTGTGGATTTTCGGGCCCGATAGGAGGTTTGTCCTTGCGCCGCGCGCATGAATTCGGGAGGGCTAGGGCATGACCCTTATCCATCCGGTAATCCTGTGCGGAGGCAGCGGAACGCGCCTGTGGCCACGTAGCCGCAAGAGCAAGCCCAAGCCCTTCATCCCTCTGGTGGGCGAACAGACCCTGTTCGAGGCAACGCTGTCGCGTGTCGCCGATCCGGCGCTGTTCGCGAAGCCGGCCATCGTGACGGGCGAAGCGCACCTGCCGCATGTGGAAGCGCAACTGGCGGGCGGTGCATCGATCATCGTGGAGCCGGAAGCGAAGAACACCGCGGCCGCGATTGCGCTGGCCGCTGCCCGGTTACCAGAAGATGCTGTGATGCTTGTGTGCCCCAGCGACCATTACATCGGCAAGGTGCCCGCCTTTCACGAGGCGGTGCAGGCCGCAGCCGCGCTGGCGCGGCAGGATTACATGGTCGCTTTCGGCATCACGCCCACCGCGCCCGAAACCGGCTTCGGCTATATCCGCAGGGGGGCGGCTCTCGACGGCGGATTTGCCGTCGCCCAGTTCGTCGAGAAGCCGGACCTGGAGCGCGCCATGCAATTCCTCGCGTCCGGAGAGTATAGCTGGAACGGCGGTATCTTCATGTTTCGCGCAGGCGCTTTCATGGCGGAACTCGCCCGGCATCGCCCGGCACTGGCGGAAGCGGTGCGGCGCGCGGTCGACGGTGGCAAAACCGATGGTGCCCGCTTCCATCCCGATACACAGGCCTTTGCCGCAATCGAGTCCGAATCCGTCGATTACGCCGTGATGGAAGAGACGGACCGCGCGGCAATGGTGCCCGTCGCGATGGGTTGGTCCGACATCGGCAACTGGCACGCCCTACGCGATGCGCGCGACGGAGATGGTGATGGCAACCGCACCCGCGGTCCGGTGGAGCTGGTCAATTGCCGCGGCGTGCTGGCCGATAGCGACACCCTGCGCATCTCCGCCATCGGGCTGGAGAACGTGGCGATCGTGGTGGACGGCGACGAGGTGCTGGTGACGACGATGGAAGGCGCGCAGGCGGTCGGCAAACTGCCTGGAGCGGCGAACCAGTGATAGGTACCATGCCGATGATGGACACCATGATCGCACAGACCATCCAGCTGGCGCTGGCGCCGGTGTTCGTGCTGGTGGCCATCGGCAACATCATCGGCACGCTGACGCAGCGGCTGGGGCGCGTGGTGGATCGCAGCCGTCAACTACAGCGCGAACACGGCGAGACAGAGGGCATGGCGCATGACGTGCTGGTGCGGGAAATCCGCTCTCTGGACCTGCGCATCGCGTTGATCGGCAGCGCGTTGTTGCGGTTGGTCATGGCCGGCCTTGCCATCGGCATCACGGTGGTGCTGCTGTTCGTTGCCGAATTCGCGCACGTGGGCCTGAACTCTGTGGCAGCGGCCACCTTCATCATCGCCATCGGCCTGTTGATGTGGGCGCTGCTGATCTTCCTGAAGGAAACCCGTGAGGCTGCGCGCGCATTGCGTATCCCCGAGGAATTCCTCGAGAAGGACCGCAAGCTCTAGCCTTTCGGCGCTTCCAGCATCTTGTGGCCCTGATCGCGGATCGCGGCATCGATCATCGGCTGCAGGAAGCCCAGCGCAGGCGGCAGGATCATGTGGAAGATCACTTTGTCGTCTTCCACGTCCACGTGGCCCGACAGCATCTGCCCCATGGCATTGATCGACATGGTCATCCGGTCCTCGCTCGGCCAGTTGGTCTGCACGTCGGCCATGCCGCCGGGAATGTTGTCGCCGATGCGGTGACTGTTCTCGCGCAGGCGGCGGCGCACTTCCTCGCGGCCGAGGCTGTGGGGGATCTCAACGTCCATCAAATGTCCTTGTTCGGGGGTGGAAGCGATGCGTCCTCACCGCCGTACTTGTAATCGAGATAGCGGTTCTTGATCGCCAGGTCGTCCAGCGATCCTTCGGCCAGTTGCCGGGTCACGTGGTCGATTTCCTTGCTGATCTTGCCGAGACTGTCGATCAGTTGCCTGTCCGGCGTGGACCCGGCGCGCTCCTCGCGCCGCAGGTGGTCGGGAATCTTGCGATAGCTGTCGATCGTCTCGGGCAGGTACTCGCCCACCAGCTTGCGCGTTTCCTGCGCCGCCGGGTGGGCCGGATCGACGTGGGCAAGCTGCTTGCCCAGCGCATCGAGCTGCACGCCCAGATCGTCGACCAAGGTGACGGCGGGGGCGGGCAGGGCGGGGCGCTGGCTCTCCAGCCAGATCTCGGTGCGCTCCACCAGCCGCTTCGCATCCTGCGTGCGGGAAAGGTCCACGCGGTTGGGCACTTTCACCTTGGGATAGTTGGCGAAAATGAACCCGGCGGCCACGATAGCGAAAAAGGCCACCATCACGCCCGCAAAGCCGATGCCTTGCAGGATCATGCCCGCAACGCTGGCGGCGATGAAAATTGCGAGGACGGCCGCGCCGAAATAGCCCGCCCGCTTGAGCGCGTTCTTCATCTTCACCTGCCGGGAAGCGCGCCCAATGGAACGGCCCTTGGCGCGGTGGAAGCCGCCTTCGTAGCGGTTCACCTGCAGGCTTTTCTTCGCCGAGGAGATGATCGCATCGGAATCGCGCGTGGAATCGGCCATCAGCCCTCTCAATTACCCTTCTAGGCTCAGCAGGCCACTGTCATTGACCTGCTTGGCCGCTTGCGCCTGTCCCTCGGCGCGGGCGATGTAGCCCTTGGATTTCTCCACCTCGGTCGAAAGCGTCTGCACCGTCTGCTTCATGGAATCGAGCGCGCGGAGCTTGAAGGAATCCACCTCGTCCATGGTGTCGTAGATGTTCTGGAAGGCGCGTTGCAGCGTTTCCATGGGGATGGTGCTGCTGGCGGCCTGCTCGTGAATCTTGGCGGTGTTGTCGCGCAGCATCTGGCCGGTGGAATCGATGATCCCCGCCGTCGTCTCGTTCAGCGCGGTGATCTGACCCAGAACCAGTTTCTGGTTGGTCATCGCCTGCGCCACGGTAACGGCGGTGCGCAGCGCGCCCACGGTGGTGGTGCTGGCGCGGTCCACGCCCTTCACCAGTTCCACGTTGTTCTTCTTGACGAGATCGAGCGCGAGGTAGCCCTGCACCGATACCGCCATCTGCGTCAGCAGATCCTGTGTGCGCTGGCGGACATAGAACAGCGCGGTTTCGCGGATGGCCTTGGCCTTTTCGGGATCGCTCGAATCGAGTTCGGCAGCCTTCTCCTCAAGCTCTGTATCCAGCGTTTTGGCGATGTGGATCATCTGTTCGAGGTTGCCCATGGCTTCCCACAGCTTCTGCCGCTCCACGTCGATGGCGGCATTGTCCATCAGCAGCTCGTCCTTGCCGCTGGAAAGGCGCGCGAGGATCGCCTGGATGTGCCCTTGCGCGCTGGTGTAGCTGTCGAAATAGTTCTTCAGCTTGTTGCCGAAGGGGATGATGCCAAACAGCTTGCGCCCGGTCATCTTACCCTTGCGGCCGGGATCGAGATCTTCCACCGTGCGCCGCAGTTCCGCAAGGTCGGTGCCGACGCCGCTGTCCGCGTCCATCGCGCGCACCGGGCGATCGAGGAAGCGGTTGGACATGGAGCTGGCCGCCATGATTTCCTTGCGGCCCATGTTGGTGATCTGATCCACCTTCTTGCCGAAATCCGGCGAGTTGGCATCCAGCGCCACCAGCTCGTTCACGAAGCCGTCGACCTTCTGCTGCAACGCGGACTTCTTTTCCTCGCTCACCGGCACCAGCCCTGCGGCTTTCTCCGGCTTCACGTCCGGCACGGGGTCGGGCGGCGTCAGCTCGAAATCGGTTGCCGTTGCTGTGGTCGTTCTGTTCTCGGTGGCCATTCGCCTTCAATTCCCTCTTTGCCCGTGTCGGCGGCTACGTAACTGTATTAGGCACACAAGACACGCGTTTCAAGTTTTGCCGAAGGCGAGTTTCCGCGATAATGGTGCGCAATGCAATCAGAACCCAACACCGGCAACAGGGCCTCGCGCCCGCAGAGTGCCGGGACCGCTTCCGCCAACCCCGCCTCCGGATTTCGCGAAGTTCTCAGCAGCTTCCGTGACTGGTGGGGTCACGAGGTAACCGGCACTGTCGACCAGGTGGCGGTGATCGAGAAGCGCCGCGCCGAGTGCCAGCTTTCCGCCCGCTACCTGCTGATGGTGTCGATGTCGGCAGGCATTGCCATCCTCGGCCTGCTGCAGGGCAGCGCCGCCGTCGTCATCGGGGCGATGCTGCTTTCGCCGCTGATGGATCCGATCATGGGTGTGGGCTTCGCGCTGGCGGTGGGGGACTACAAGTGGCTGCGGCAGTCCGGCAAGTCGCTGGCGGTGGGCACGATATTCGCGATCCTGTTCACCGCGCTGGTGGTGTTCTTTTCGCCGCTTCAGACGATCACTTCGGAAATCGCTGCACGCACCAGGCCCAGCCTGCTGGACCTTGGCGTGGCGATCTTCTCGTCCATCGCGGGCGCCTATGCGATGATCCGCGGACGGGAAGGCACCATCGTCGGCGTGGCCATCGCTACCGCCTTGATGCCGCCTCTCGCGGTGGTTGGCTTCGGTCTCGCGACGCTGAATGGCACGGTGTTCTGGGGCGCGCTGTTCCTGTTCATCACCAACCTCACCGCCATTGCACTGACGGCGACGGCGATGGCCCGCGGGTACGGGTTCAGCACCAGCCTTTCGGAAAAGCAGACGCGGATGCAGGCGCTGCTGATCTTCGGTGCCTTCGTGGTGCTGGCGATCCCGCTGTTTCTCTCGCTGCGCCAGATCGTGTGGGAAAGCACGGCGACACGGCAAGCGCGCAACGCGGTGGAGGAAGTCTTCGTCGGGCGCGCCACGGTCTCGCAGATGGAGCCCAGTTTCGATGCCGAGCCCCTGCAGATTTCCGCGACCGTCTTCACGCCGGAGATCATCGGCGATGCGGAGGGGCGCGCCGAGCAACTGCTCTCGCGCCGTCTTGGTCGGCCCGTCGATGTCACGCTGACACAGCTCCGCGTCGGCACCGGGGCGCAGGCTGCGGAGGAGGCCCAGTTGACGCAGGCCCGCGCGCAGGAGCGCGCCGCACGCGAGCAGGCGGAGGATATTGCCGATCGCCTTGCGCTGCTGGCAGGTGTGCCAGTGGACGAGGTGACCGTGGACCGCGACCGTCGCCGCGCGCTCGTCACCGCGCGCCCGCTGGAAGGCGCGACGCTGGCCGCCTATGCGGAACTGGAGCGGCGCATCGACGCGTTGGAGCCTGAGTGGGACATCCGCCTCACCCCGCCGCTTCGTCCGCTGTCGCAGGCTACTTTCGATCTTGTCGAGGGCGAGGAGGACGAGCCCGATACCTATGCGCTCAGCACGCAGGGCACGCAGGCCGTGCAACTGGCGGCGTGGGCGCAAAGCCGCGTCGGCGTACCCATCGCCATAAGCGGCCCTACCGATGCCGTGGCCGCCGTGCGCAATGCCTTCTCCCACCACAATATCGCCGTGCAGGCGGAAACCACCGGGAACGGATATGGCCCGGTAACGCTTGAATGGGCAGCCGGAGGAACCAACCGATGACTGCAGAACTGACCGTACTCGCGCTTTCGGGCGTCCTGCTGCTGGTGCACGTTTTCGCCGCCACCCATTACAAGACGAAGCAATACGGCGTCGAATGGAACATGGGCGCGCGCGACGAGGATACAGAGCCGCTGAACGACATTGCCGGGCGGCTGGACCGCGCGCGTGGCAATTTCCTCGAGACCCTGCCGCTGGCCATCATCGCCCTCCTCGGCGTGGTGGTGGCGGGCAAGGCGAGCGACCTTACCGCCATCGCCGCCTGGGTATGGCTGGCCGCGCGAGTGATCTACCTGCCGCTCTACTGGGCAGGCATCCCCAAGATCCGCACCTACGTGTGGGGCGTCGGCCTATTGGCGCTGCTGTTCGTGCTGGGCGTGCTGCTGATCGGCTAGCAAACTCGAGGCAGCCCAAAACTATTATGCAGCCAGGTCGATCGGTTCGATCTCGCCCGACAGGTAGAGCCTCTTCGCCTTGGCGCGGCTGAGCTTGCCCGAGCTGGTGCGCGGCAGGGTGCGCGGGGGCACCAGTTCCACCACGCAGTTCATGCCGGTGACGGAACGGACCTTGTCGGCGATCTGGTCGCGCAGTTTCACCCGCTCGTCCGGGTCGGACACGCGGCAGTGCACCAGCACGGCGGGCGCTTCCTCGCCGCTTTCGGTCTCGATGGAGAAGGCGGCGATGTCGCCGTGGTTGAAGCCTGCAAGCTGCTCCACCGCCCATTCGATATCCTGAGGCCAGTGGTTCTTGCCGTTGATGATGATCATATCCTTGGCGCGGCCGACGATGAACAGGTAGCCGTCGCCCATGTAGCCCATGTCGCCTGTATCCAGCCATGATCCCTTGCCGTCTTCGGCGGGAACGAGACATTCCTCGGTCGCTTCCTCGTTGCGGAAGTAGGAGTGCATGACGCTGGGGCCACGGCACCAGACCTTGCCGATCTGGTGGTCGCCCTTGATCTCTCCGTTCTCGCCACGAATCTCGACTTCCATGTCCTGCAGCGGCCTGCCGCAGTTGACGATGGCACGGTAGCGGGCGGGGCGGGACAGGTCGCGGCGGGTGCCGGACAGGCGCTCTTCCTCCACCAGTTCCACGCGGATACCCTCGCCCGGCGGCATCACGGTGACGGCCAGCGTCGCCTCCGCCAGGCCATAGCTGGGGGTGAAGGCGCTGGCCTTGAAACCCGCATCGGCAAAGGCGTTGACGAAGTTCTGCATCACGTCGGGCCGGATCATGTCCGCCCCGTTGCCCGCGGTGCGCCAGCGCGAAAGGTCGAACCGGTCGGCGACGTTGGTCTGGCTGGACACGCGGCGCGCGCAGATATCGTAGCCGAAAGTGGGCGAGTAGCTGAGCGTCGCGCCCTTATTGCGGCTGATGAGATCGAGCCAGGCCAGCGGGCGGCGGGCGAAATGCTCGGTCTTGAGGTAATCGACGGAAACCTGGTTGGCGATCAGCGACAAGAAGCAGCCGACAAGGCCCATGTCGTGATACCACGGCAGCCAGCTCACCACCCGGTCGTTGTAGCCGATATCCATCGAATCGGCGTGGCCGAACAGGTTGTGCAGCAGTGCCTCGTGCGTCACGGCAACGCCGGTGGGGAAGCGGGTGGAGCCGCTGGAATATTGCAGGTAGCAGATGTCTTCCGGCTTCGCCTCGGGCAGGTCGACGGCAGGTGCATCGGCCTCCTTGAACGTGGCCCAGTCCATTCCCTGGCATCCCTGCCGATCGGCGGCGGCCGCAGCCATCTCGGCAATTTCGGGCGGGTAGAGCAGGATTTTCGGGTCCGAGCTTTGCAGCTGGACCGCAAGCTGGTCGATATAGCTTTCCTTGCCACCGAAAGTGGTGGGCAGGGGCAGCGGCACGGGCCATGCCCCGGCGTAGACGCAGGCGCAGAACAGCGCGGCGAATTCGGGGCCGGTCTCGGCCACCAGCGCCACGCGGTCATCCTTGCCGATGCCCATGGCGACCAGCCGATAGGCATCGGCCAGCGCATCCTCGCGCATCTGCGAATAGGGATAGACACAAGCGAGCGTGCCGCGCATGTCATGGAAATTCATGCCCTTTTCGCTGCGCGCTGCGTAGTCGATGGCTTCGTTGAAGGTAGCGAAATCCGATCGACGGCGCGGCAGCGGGCAGTCGTTGGGCGTAGGTGTGAGGTCGGTCATAAGTGCTGTGGGTTACCCCTTATCGCGCGCGCTTGTGGCGCCTCCCGAATAGCATTCGCGGCGCCGACCATCCCATCGACACCGCGGTAAACTTTCCCATTTGACAGGAAGTGTGGCACGAATAAGGCCAATGGACGGCAATTCACAAGAGCGAAATAAACCGAAGAAGCGGAAAAAGCCCCTCGATCCGACCAGTTTCGAGGAAATGGCGCTCGCCTATGTCGCGCGTTTCGCCACCAGCGCGGCCAAGCTGGAACGCTACCTTTACCGCAAGCTGCGCGAGCGCGGCTGGGCCGAAGACGGCAACGAGGAGGGGCCAGACGTGCCCGCGATGGTCGCCCGCTATGTCGATAAAGGCTACGTCGACGACGCGGTCTATGCGCGGGCCAAGGCGAACGACCTTTTGCGGCGCGGTTATGGCGAGCGGCGCGTGAAGCAGGCGCTGGGGCAGGCGGGAATAGGCGAATCGGTGGCAGACGATGTCGCGCCTGCCGAGCACACGGCTCGCACTGCCGCAGTCCACCTTGCCAGGAAGCGCGGCTTCGGCCCCTTTGCGCTTGAAGCCCCCGACAGGGAAAGGCGCGAGAAACAGATTGCGGCGATGCTGCGGGCAGGCCACACGTTCGATCACGTGAGAGCCGTGCTGGATGCCGACAGCGCCGACGCGGCAGAACAATGGGCAGAGGATGCCCGCGAGGAGACCGGAAGTTGGGACGCATGATTATCAGGCACAAATGGCTGGCCGCCCTTGGCGCGATGGCGGCAGGCGCACTGGCGGCCTGTTCGCCGCAGGCGGCCGAGCAGGTTCCGGAGCCGACCAGTGCGGCGGTTGCAACGCACCCCGAATCCGGGCTGGAAGTGATTCCCGTCACCGTCACCACCGACAGCGGAACGCACACCTTCCAGGCCGAACTCGCCGCCAGCCGGCAGGAACAGGCGCGGGGCCTGATGTTCCGCACTGAAATGGGCGCGGACGAGGGAATGATTTTCCCCTACGACACGCCGCAGGAACTGGGCTTCTGGATGCGCAACACCGTGTTGCCGCTGGATATCATCTTCATCGACCCGGACGGCCGCATCCTCAACATCGAGGACGGCGAGCCCTATAACGAGGTCAGCGTCACCTCGGACGGCCTCGCCGTCGCCGTCCTGGAACTGAACCAGGGCCGCGCCGACGAACTCGGTATCGGGCCGGGCGATACGGTGGAGTGGTAGTGAGAGACTCGCGCAACCCTATTGGCGAAGGACGATCCAGCCGCTAATGGCCTGCCCATGAGCTTCCTTGGCAAGATCTTCACCTGGTGGGACGGTGCCACCATCGGCACCTCGCTGTGGTCCTCGCGCAATGGCGAGCACGTGGGCACCGATGTCCAGGGCAACAAGTACTACCGTTCCAAGAACGTGAAGGGAGGCCAGCGCGAACGCCGCTGGGTCATTTACGAAGGCAGCAACGATGCCAGCCGCGTGCCCAGCGAATGGCATGGCTGGCTGCACGGCTCCTATGACGAGTTGCCCGAAAGCCACCTGCCTGCGCCCAAGATCTGGGAAGTGGACTACACGCCCAACGCCACCGGCTCCGCCAACCGCTACCTGCCCGCAGGGGCGCTGGAACGCGGCGGCAAGCGTGCCCGCGCCACTGGCGACTACGAAGCGTGGACGCCCGACGCGTGAGGCTGACGGCGGTCGCCTTGGCGGCGCTGGTGCTGGCGGGCTGCGGCGATAGCGCGCCGGAACCGGAAGTCGAGGCAACCGAAGTGCCCGAGGAACTGGCGAGCGAACCGCTGCCCGATCTTGGCGACATCGAGGCGATCGGCACCCCGATGGAAGAGCGCGTCGCGACGCTCGGCATCATCAACAAGCGCAACAACCTGTCCCGCGATATCGAACTCAGCCCCGGCGAATCGCGCCGGGTGGACGACGTGGTCGTGCGCCTGTCCGCCTGCGAACGCACCGCGCCGTGGGAAAGCCCGGCGGAGACCGGCGCCTTCGTGCAGGTATTTGTAAACGACGTGCGCGATCCCGATGCGGAGCCGGAATTCGGCCGCATTTTCTCCGGCTGGCTGTTCAAGAACTCGCCCAGCCTGAACGTGGTGGAGCACCCGATCTACGATGTCTGGGTGAAGGACTGCGCGATGAGCTTCCCCGGAGAGGAAGAGGCGGCCTCGGACGCCTGAAGCAGCGCCGCGTGCGCTTGCGGTAGGCTGGAAAGCGCTTGCTTGTCGCAGGCCCGCGCCAGCATTTCCTGGTACTGGTCCCGGCTGATCTCCACCGCGCCCATGGAGGCGAGGTGCCCGGTCATGAACTGGCAATCGAGCAGCACGAAACCCGCCCGCTTTAACAAGGCCACCAGCCACGCCAGCGCGACCTTGCTGGCATTGTCCGCTCGGCTGAACATCGATTCGCCGCAGAACACCCGTTCGAACGCGACACCATAGAGCCCGCCCACCAGTTCGCCGTCATGCCAGCACTCCAGCGAATGCGCGTGCCCGTGGCGGTGCAGGTTCAGGTAGCTGGCGGTGATGGTGTGGCTGATCCAGGTACCGCTTTCTCCACCTGCCTCCGGGTCAGGCCGGGGCTGGGCGCAGGCATCCATCACCGCGCCGAAATCGGCATCCACGGTGACGCGGAAACGGTCCTGCTTCAGCACCTTGGCGAGACTGCGGGAGCAGTGGAAGCCATCCAGCGGCAGGATCGCGCGGCGGCGCGGCTCCACCCAGAACACCTCGTCGTCCTCGCGCGAATCGGCCATCGGGAAAACCCCGCTGCGGTAAGCCAGCAGCAGCACTTCGGCGGGAATCAGCTTGGGCACGGGAGAATGCATTCCCGCTCCTATATCAAAGTGAAGCCATCAGGTCGCTTGCGTTCATCATCGCTTGGCTATAGGGGCCTGCATCGCATCTGCAGGGGTGTAGCTCAGTTGGTAGAGCATCGGTCTCCAAAACCGAGGGCCACGGGTTCGAATCCTGTCACCCCTGCCATTTTTCCGGAATAGAGGACGTCCTTTCAGCCAGCCACTGAGGCGAGTGCCGCACCGATCGGCTGTTCGCCCGAGAGCAGTTCGAAGGTGATGTCTTGCGGAGCATTGTCTTCGACGCAGGCTGCGAGCACCTTGGCCACATCGGCGCGCGCGATCTCTCCGCTTGGCAGCTTTTCTGTCGCGATCCTGATGCGGCCGGATCCTGCGTCATCAGTCAGGCTTCCGGGTCGCACGATGACGTGACTAAGCGAGCTGTCGCGTAGATAGTGATCCGCTTCCCCCTTGGCGACGAGATAGTCGCGCAGTTCCTCCGGCCCTCGGTCCGGCTCGCCTGCGGCCATCGAACTCAGCATCACGAAGCGTGCGACACCGGCTTGCTGTGCGACATCGACCAGGTTGATCGCGCCATCGCGGTCGACCTGTTCGACAGCACTTCCGCCACTGCCTGCCGCGAAAACGACAACATCGGCGCCTGAAACCGGATCAATCAGCGTTGCCTTGTCTGTCACATCGGCGATTATCGGACTGCCGCCCGCGCCCTCGACCTTGGCCGTCTTATCGTCGGAATGCACGAGACCGACCACCTGATGGCCGCCTTCGTAAAGTTCCTTCACCAGCATGTTGCCTACGGCCCCGGCGGCCCCTGCGACGAGAATTTTCATGATAGTCTCCTGAAGTGGTTTCTCGTCAAACGCTCCGGGCAGCCGTTCTATCCTTTCATCGACGGCAGTGACGCAAACACGCTGCTGGAAGGGTCATCCAGGGTCTTTACCTCGAACCCGGACCCGGTGCCCCGCCCACGGCCTGGTAGAGCCCCACCAGCGTGGTCAGTTCGTCAGCCCGAACCTGCACAAGCGAGATTTCGACACCGAGCAGCGCACGCTGGGCATCCACCTGCTCGATGTAAGGCGTGTAGCCCGCACGGTAGCGATTGCGCGCGTGGCGCAGCGCGTCGGCAACGGCGGTCTGCTGCGCTTCCAGCGCGGTTCTCTGCTCCCCCAGATTGGCGAGGACGGCCATGCGGTCTTCCACTTCGCGAAAGGCAGTCAAGACAGCGGAGCGATAGGCCCACGCGGCCTGGTCCCGCTGCGCTGTCGCGCCGTCGAGCTGGGCCTGCAGGCGTCCGCCCTGGAAGATCGGTGCGAGGATGCTGCCGCCGATGGACCAGATGCTGATCGGATCGGCCAACAGGTCCGACAGGGCGAGTCCCGCCGTCGCACCGAGATCGAGCGACGGCATGAAGTCGGCGCGTGCGACCCGCATCGACGCGTCGGCGGCGGCGACCCGGAATTCGGCGGCGGCGACATCGGGCCTGCGCCGCAGGAGTTCTGAAGGCATGGTCGCCGGTGGGGTCGGAGCAACAAGATCGTCCAGCGACCCGCCCCGTGTGATTGCGCCCGGCAGTTCGCCTGTGAGCACCGAAAGGGCATTCTCCTGCTGCGCGATCTGGGCCTTGAGCTGCGGCACCAGTTGCGCGGTTGCCTGGTATTCCGCCTCAGCCTGCCGCAATGGCAATTGCGAGGTGTAGCCCACCTCGGCCCGGTCGCGTGCGAAATCCACCGCTTCCTGCCGTGCCGCCAGTGTCTGTTCGAGCACGCTTAGCCGCGCATCGAGCGCCAGCAGCGTGATGTAGCCGCTGGCTGTCGCGGCCGTAACCGCAAGGCGCGCAGCCTCCTCTCCCGCCGCGCTGGCAGCGACACTGGCCTCGGCGGCGTCCACCCGCGCGGCATTCTTGCCGAACAGGTCCACCTCGTATGAGGCGCGGAAGGCCGGTTGTGCCGCAATCGATTCCTGGGCGCGGCCAAGCGGCGACACCTCGCGCCGGACGCCGGCTTCAACCCCGGCCCCCAAAGAGGGGAGCAGATATCCACGCGAGGCATTTTCGGTGGCTCGCGCTTCCTCGACTCGTGCCGCGGCAATCTGCACGTCGGGATTGTTGCGGCGCGCCTGTTCGACAAGACGCGACAGTTGCGGATCGCCGAAGCTTTCCCACCAGTTCGCCTCGACAGGCGCGGTTACACCCAGTTCGGTGCGCCACTCAGTGGGAGCGGAAACGGAGGCTTCCACCGGTGGTTCCTGCAGCGCGGGCGCACAGGCGGAGAGCGCCAGCGCGGATGTGGCGATAAGGGCAATTGTCTTGCGCATGGCCCTCAGTCCTCCGTGTGAACAGTTGCGATCACCGACATGCCGGGACCGAGGCGGCTGGCCGCTTCCTGCCCCTCGTCGAGGACGATACGGACCGCGATGCGCTGGGGCACCTTCACGAAGTTTCCTGCCCCCGTATCCGGTTTGACGAGGCTGAATTCACTGCTGGCGGCAGGCGCGATGCTCTGCACCCGGCCGGTGAGTTCAAGCCCGCCGAGCGCATCGACCTCCAGCGTTGCGCGCTGGCCGACTGCCATTTCGGACGTCTGTGTTTCCTTGAAATTGGCGACCACCCACAATTCGTCGGGGACAATGTACATGAGCTGCGTGCCAGCGGTGACGAGCTGCCCCTCGCGGGCGGAGACCTCGCTCAGGCGGCCCGAACGCGGAGCGCGGATTTCGGTGCGGGAGAGTTCGAACTCGGCAAGACCCCTCGATGCCTCTGCGCCCGCGACCTGCGCTTCTAGTGCCCCGCGACCCACGGTTACCGAACGCACGTTCTCTGCGGCAATGGCGCGCTGTGCCTGGGCCTGACGAACGCCCGCCTGCGCCTGTTGCAGGGCAGCGCGTGCCTGGTCTCGTTCGCGTAACGAGACCGATCCTTCGTCGACCAGTTCGGCGATGCGGTTCATGTCGGCCTGCGCCTGCTGCAAGGCGGCACGCGCGCTGGCCACGGCGGCTTCCTGCAGTTCAAGCTGCGCCTGGGCCGAGCGCAGGCTCTGCGCGCTGTTCGCCAGCGCCGCCTGCTGTGCCGCGTAATTCGCTGCGCCCTGCTGCACCCTTTCCTGGAACGGCGCATCGTCGATCCTTGCGAGGAGATCGCCTTCCACCACGCGCTGGAAATCGGTGACCGGCACTTGCGTGAGATATCCGGCAACCTGCGGGCTGACGACCGTGGTGCGACCGCGCACATAGGCGTTGTTGGTGGTCTCGTCCCCGCTGTCGAAAGGCGGAAGGCCCCACGCGTAGAGCGCGGCCAGGACACCGGCGAGGACAAGCAGGATCGCCATGCCGATGCGGCGGCGCGAAGGGTTCGGAGACCAGCCCTTCTCGTCCTGCTCAGGAGGAGATCCGGCTGCGTCCTCGATCGCTTCGGGTTCGGCCTCGGTCGGTGAAGGATTGTTCGTCATTGTCTTGTCCTTGCGAGCATGGCCTCCATGAAGGCCAGTTCCTTGGCGAGCGGATTGCGCCCGCGAATCTTGTTGTTGAGCCAGGGCACGAACATCGCGGCGAAAGTCAGGGCCGCGAGAGTGCCGACGAGAAAGAAGACATCATTGAACGCAAGCACGGCGGCTTCGCGCCCGACTTCCTGCGAGACGCTGGCTGCTGCAGCCTGTTGTTGCAGCACAGGATCGGACTGGACCGGTGCGACGCGCTGACCGGCGTTGTTTAGCGCCTCTCCCAGTTGCTGATTGCCCAGCGTCAGCGTGTTCCCGGCATCTATGAGATGGGTTTTCAGGCGGACCGTGTGAAAGGCCGACAACAGCGAGATGCCGGCAAGCCCGCCGACCGATTGCGAAAGCGAGAAGATCGCGATGAAGCTGATCACGAAGCTTTGCCCCGCGGCCAAGGCGCGCAGCATGCCTTCCATCATGATCGGCCCCATGGCGAACACCGCGGCAAAGGCGATGGCCGCCTGCGTCAGGTAAAGGTCCTGCGGCCGGGTCATCACGCCGGTTCTCGTATCTGCGTAGGCGGCGATGCAGATCACCAGCACTGCGAAAAGAACGGGGCGTGTCAGGTCCTTGGGATCGAGCCGGACGACCGAAAGCAGCATGCCGCCGAAAGTGGCCCCGGCCAGCACCCAGAAATAGCCGGTGAGTTGTTCGTTGCCATAACCCAGCGCGGCGAACATGCCGCTGGCACCGAAGCCCTGTTCCGCCACGAGAATGCGAACGGTTGCGCCGATGATGGCAAGGCTCAAGATCGCGCGGCTCGACAGCCAGCTCAGGTCCAGCATCGGGCTCTTGCGATTGGCCTCGATCAGGAAACAACCGCCAAGGCCCAAGATGGCGACGACCAGCGCGTAGCCGAGCCACGGCGTGTCCCACCACTGGATGCGGCCCTGGATCAGGAAAGCACACAGCGCGCTGATGCCGATGATGAAGAGCGCGATGCTTGGTATGTCGAGCTTCTCGAAGGTCTGTTTGCGCACGCCGGGCGGTAGCCGCAGCATGTAAACCAGCCCGAAGCCCAGCAAGGACAAAGCGAACTGGAACTGGAAGACGCGGCTCATGTCGCCGTCCACGAGCAGCGCGGGCGAAATCGCACGGGTCAGCGGGAAGGCGATCTGGACCAGGCCCAGCGATATCACCAGTCCCGCCACGCGCATGGCCGCGGGAAGTCCCTGCATCAGGTAGTAGATGGACAGGGCCGAGAGACCGGAGGCCGTTATCCCCGCAACGGCGCGTGCTATCAGTTCGGGATAATAGCCCGGCCCGATCATCTGCACGAAGTTGGCAGCAACGAGGCCCGCCATGGCCCAGCGCACGAAGGGTTGGATGCCGAACTCCTGCCGCACGCGGAACAGCAGCATGCTCATGCAGGCGTAGGTCGAGTAGAAGGCGACGGTCAGCCATCCGGCTTCGACGGGCGTGAGTGCGAATTCGGCCTGCAAGGCTCCCGCATTCGCCAGCAGGAAGCCGTTCTGCGCCCCCCCGATAAGCCCCATCAACACGCCGATGCCAAGGTAGGCCGCGCGCCGCCGTGCGGGGTGATCGGGATTGGCCGGCGATCCCGGCAGAATCGGCATCTCGTGCGGCTTGAAGCGATAGCCGTCAACCTCGTCGACCAGGGCATTGCGATCAGTCACAGCGCAGTGCCTCCTCGATCAGGGTCGCCTCCAGCGCGGCCTCGAACGAACTGTCGTCGGCGATACCGTCGGCCAGCTTGGTCAGGCGCTCACGACGCGCGACCGTGCTCGACGCGGAATAGATGAAGCTGGCCACGCGGAATTGCAGGTGTTCCACCTTGCGTTCGCAGTTGGCGGCCGCAGCCTGCGCCAGTTCGACGAAGTAGCGATGGAGCGGGAGCGAAAGCTCGTCGAGCAGCCACTGCGACCGCTCGCTGTCGATAGTGATGTCGCGCAGCAGCAGGCGCGGGACTTCCGGGCGGGAGAGGAGATAGCCGAGAAAAGTCTTCATAGCGTGGTGAAGCCGTTGCTTCGGCGACGCCCCCTGCGTTTCGGCCAGCGCTGCGTCGAGAGCGTCCTGAAGTTCCTTTGCGGCCTGCGAAACGATCGACTTCCACAGGCCCGTCTTGCCGCCGAAGCGATAAGCGATCAGCGCAACGTCGATATTGGCGTCTGCGGCAATCTCGCGCAGCGATGTGGCGTCGAAGCCTCGATTGGCAAAGCGCAACCGTGCGGCGTCGGCGATGGCCTCGCTTGTATCCGTATCGGTCTTTCTCGGCCTTCCCGGCCTGCGTCGCTCGTTCACTGGGCACTCCTTTGTGCGACGCAACATAAGCGGGAAGCGGCACTTATTCAATGATCGTTGAATAAGTGGGGAATGCTGCATCGATGCCTCCATGAAGAGGCGACCCATCGCATCGAATATCCCCCGCTCCGCGTTCGGTTCCGCAGCGCACAAACGCCAGATGCGGAAACAACCCGCCCGGTCGCGTGTTCGAGCGGTGAGACCCGCGATCTCGTGTCAATCCGAGATCCCAACGAAGGGAAATTAAGCGCATGAAAATCCTGATGGTTCTTACCAGCCACGACAAACTGGGGGACACCGGCGAGAAAACCGGCTTCTGGCTCGAAGAATTTGCCGCCCCCTATTATGTCCTCAAGGACGCCGGCCACGAAATAACGCTTGCCAGCCCTGCCGGCGGGCAGCCGCCGCTCGACCCCAAGTCGGACACGCCCGATGCGCAGACCGATGCCACCAGGCGCTTCAAGGAAGACGAGGCCGCGCAGGCGCATCTCGCCTCGACCGAGAAGCTCGATACGATCGATGTGTCGGCTTTCGATGGCGTCTTCTATCCTGGAGGACACGGCCCGCTATGGGATCTGGCCGAAAGCGCAGTTTCGAAAGCTATCATCGAAGATGCGCTGACTGCCGCGAAACCCGTCGCGCTCGTTTGCCATGCGCCAGCAGTGCTGAAGAACGTCACGGCGCCGAACGGCGATCCGATCGTAAAGGGCCGCAAGATCACCGGCTTCACCAACCAGGAAGAAGACGCGGTCGGTTTGACCGATGTCGTCCCTTTCCTGCTGGAGGACGTCCTGATCGAGAAGGGCGGTACTTTCTCGAAGCAAGGTGTCTTCGAACCCTACGTAGTGCGAGACGGACTGCTGATCACGGGCCAGAACCCGCCCTCCAGCGAACCTGCGGCCGAGAAGCTCCTGGAGGCCTTGGAGGGCAAATAGGTTGGATAAAGACGCATCGGACGGCCCGAAGTCCGCACATGCCGCTCCGCGAGCGAACGATCATTCTTGCGTCAATCCACAGTTACCCACAGCTCCCATTTCGCGAGAATCGCCGGGTTCGCCCATAGTCCTGCCATTGCGGTGCCGTCCCGCACACGGGAACCGCCGCGCGGCATGGAGAGTTATCTCGCCATGTTTCGACGGAAAGGATACCGGCATGGCCAGAATCTTTCGCAGTAGCAAACCCGATAGCTGGAGCAGCCCGCGCTTCCACAGTGACGCGAGCTTTCGTGCAATGTCGCACGGCAAGATCCAGCCGATGGAAGAACCCGGCTTCTTCGAACGCCTGTTCGGGCGTCACTGACGCCGACACCGATACCAAATGAAAAGGGCCGGGAAGCGATCTGCTCCCCGGCCCTTTTTGCGTCGTTCTACTCTCAGTATTCCTCAGGCTCTTCCGGCGTATCCGCGTGGTGGTCCGGCCCGGCGTTGCGCTGGCCCCTTGCCAGCTTGAACACCACGCCACTCAGCAGCAGCAGGGCGAAGATGTTTGGCAGCAGCATTGTGGCGTTGGAAATGTCACCCAGGCGCCAGACCAGTTCGCTGGGCTGCGCCGCGCCGATGAAGATCACCACGCACCACAGCACGCGCCAGGCCATGTGCAGCTTCTTCTCGCCCGCCCGGTTGGAGCCTTTGACCCGGTCGTAGATGAAGGTGATCGCCCGCTCGCCGTAGTAGGACCACGTCAGCAGGGTGGTGAACACGAACAGGATCAGCACCACCGATGCCACAAGCGTGCCAATGGGGATGGAGCCGATCAGCACCGGGAAGGCCGCAGCAAAGGCGCCGCTGGTCATCTCGAAGCCCACGCGGTCCGACTGCCAGGCGTGCAGCACGGCTTCTCCGCCTGCGGTGAAATCGCCGCGCACGGTCAGGATCACCAGCGCCGTCATGGTGCAGATCACGATGGTGTCGATGAAGGTGCCCAGCATCGCCATGCGGCCCTGCTGTTCGGGATCGTTGGTCTGCGCCACGGCGTGGGCGATGGGGGTGGAACCCTGCCCTGCTTCGTTCGAGAACAAGCCGCGGGCAACGCCTGCGCGGATCGCCATGATGATGGCAGCGCCAGTGAAGCCGCCCACCGCGCTCTGCGGATTGAACGCCCCGTCGAAGATCAGCGCGAATGTTTCGCCAAGGTCCTCGAAGTTCAGGATCAGCGCGATCACCGCCATGACGATGTAGGCCAGCGCCATGAACGGCACCACGCTCTCGGCCACGCGGCCGATGGACTTGATGCCGCCGATGATGACGATGAACACCAGGATGGCGACGATCAGGCCGCCCAGCCATTCCTCCAGCCCGAACAGTTCCTGCAGACCGTCGGCCACGGCGTTCGCCTGGATCGAGTTGCCGGTGACGAGCGCGGAGAACAACGTGCCGATACAGAACACCACTGCCAGCCACGTCCATTTGGGGCCGAGGCCCATCATGATGTAGCTCATCGGGCCGCCGCGATAGACGCCGTCCGATGTCTTCTCGCGGTAACGGATCGCCAGCGATCCTTCCGCAAAGGCCAGCGCCATGCCAAACAGCGCGGTGATCCACATCCAGAAGATCGCGCCGGGTCCGCCCAGCGCGATGGCAGTGGCAACGCCCGCGAGGTTGCCGGTGCCCACCTGCCCGGAAAGCGCGGTGGAAAGAGCGGCGAAGGGCGAGATCTCGCCAGCGCCTTCGCCCTTGCGGCCCGCAAACAGACCCTTGATCGCGCTGCCCAGCTTCACCAGCGGATAGAACCGCAGCCCCACCATGAACCAGACGCCTGCCCCCAGCAGGATCAGTGCCAGCGGCGGGAAGGGGATGACTTCGGCGCCTTCCCAGGTGCCGCCCCACAACAGGTCGGAAATGTTGGTGACCGGTGCGACCAGTCGATCCCCCAGCGAAACTTCAGTCGGAGCTGCCATCTATGTCCCTAAACCCTCATGCGTCCCTTCGATGAAGCGCATAGTGCTATCGGCGGCATGGCCCGCTGCATAGCCCCCACGTTACATTTGTAACCGATCCGTGACGCGGAAGAGGTCTGCAAAGCCTTGCCAAGCATAACGCCCGCGCCTAAATAGCCAGCCGTCTTCCGACATTGGAAACTTCGCCAGCCCCTCCCGATCAGCAGATCGGGGCGGCGAGGAGCCCTACCCGGAAGCCACGACATAAAGTTTCAATCGAACAAGCGACGGACCGACCATGGCCGAAGAACCGAAGAAAGTTGCCACTCCCGCGAAGAAGCCGACGCCGGGCGAATTCATTCGCCAGGTACGTTCGGAAACCTCGAAGGTGGTGTGGCCCACGCGCGAAGAGACGGTGCGCACCGCGATCTTCGTGTTCATCCTGGTGGTGATCCTGTCGCTGTTCTTCCTCGGCGTCGATTCGGTGTTCGGCTGGGTCGTGCAGCAGCTCCTCGCGCTGCTCTGATAGACGTCCCGCTCAACAGTTCAGGTTAGAAAAGAGAGATCCATGGCTGCCCGCTGGTATATCATCCACGCCTATTCCGGTTTCGAGAACAAGGTGCGCGACGCGATCCTTTCCGAAGCAGAACGCCTCGGCCTGTCCGAAGGCGTGGAGGAAGTGGAAGTCCCCACCGAAACCGTGACCGAGATCAAGCGCGGCAAGAAGGTGCAGGTGGAGCGCAAGTTCATGCCCGGCTACGTGCTGGCCAAGCTGAACATGACCGACGACGTGTACCACCTCGTCAAGAACACCCCCAAGGTGACCGGCTTCCTCGGCAACAACAACAAGCCGCAGCCGATTTCCGAAAAGGAAGCCGCGCGTTATTTCGGCGGCGTGGAAGAGGCCAAGTCCGCACCCAAGAAGGACGTGCACGTCGATTACGAGATCGGCGACCAGGTCAAGGTGCTGGAAGGCCCCTTCGCCAGCTTCAACGGCGTGGTGGAAGAGCTCGATTTCGACAAGGCCAAGGTCAAGGTCAGCGTGTCCATCTTCGGCCGCGCAACGCCTGTGGAACTGGACTTCGAGCAGGTCGAACTGGTCAAGTAAGACAGTAGGGCGGGCTGCGGCCTGCCCTGCGCTTTCGATCCGGCCCCGGATTGACGGGCCATCGACCGATCACTAACTGCGCCCTCGCGAAGACCACGTTCTCGCCTTTGTTTTCAAGACCGGGACGGCCCGGCGAAAAAGGAGGTTCCCGTGGCCTGGATCGCGCTTTTCTTTGCAGGTTTGTTCGAAATCGCGTGGGCGACTGCGATGAAGCAGTCGGACGGATTTACGCGCATCTGGCCGACGATCGTGATGGTCGTCACCATGCTGCTGAGCTTCGGCCTGCTGGCATGGTCCCTCAGGGTCCTGCCCCTGGGCACGGCCTACATGATCTGGACCGGGATCGGCGCGGTCGGCGCGTTCATCGTCGGCATCGTCTGGTTCGGAGAAGCGCTGAGCGCCTCGCGCGTGCTGGCGGCGATCCTAATCGTATCGGGCCTAGTGCTGATGAAGGTGTCGACGCCCACCTAGCCGCTGCTATTCGCTCGGTGTCGGCGTGCCCGGATTCACTTCTGCTTCGAACTCGGGAACCGCGCGCGCCTCGGCTTCGGCCTGCGTCGCGGCCACGCCGTTCGCGTCGATATCCTCCAGCAGCCAGCGCATCTCGTCGATCTCGCGGCGCTGGGCGCGGATGATGTCGTTCGCCAGCTTGCGCACGCGCACGTCCTCGATGCCTGCACGCTCGCTGGTCATGATCGCGATCGAGTGGTGCGGGATCATGGCCGACATGTAGTCGCTGTCGTCGATCGTTGTCTGGCTTCGCACGAGGAACAGCGAGAGTGCGAACGTCACCACGGCCACGCCGATGATGAACCAGTTCTTCGCCTTGTTCCTGTACATGCCCCACATGAAAGCGAGCATGACCACGGCCATGACCGCGCCCATCACGAACATCATCCAGAAGCGCGTCTCGCTCCAGAAGACATGGTCGATCACGTAGGTGTTGAGATACATCAGCCCCAGCATGATGAGCGTGGACGTGCCCACCATCGCCATGAAGCGCTTGTAGTTTCCCTCCGATTTCATGGTGCCTCCTTCCGCTGGCGCTAGCGCTTTGCTTTCGCGAACAGGTCCACCAGTTCCCCGAACTTGGCGCGCTGTTCCTCGGCATCGCCCGACGCGATGGCCTCTGCCACGCAATGCGAAGCGTGGGTCTTGAGAATCTCGTCCTCGGCCTTCGCGAGGGCGGCTTTCACCGCCTGGATCTGGTGCAGGATGTCGATGCAGTAGCGATCCTGATCCACCATTGCGCGCACGCCGCGCACCTGTCCCTCGATCCGGCCGAGGCGGTTTATCAGTGACTTGGTTTGCTGGACCACGTGCTTTCGTCCTTTATTGAAATACCCCCCTAGGGTATGTAGGTAGCCTGCATGAAGCAACCCCTCATATCCCGGCGCGGCCTACTGGGCACCGGCGCGCTAGCCGCTGCAGGCCTCGCCATCCCCTCTTGGGCACGCGGACAGTCGCTCACCCATGCGCGGCAGGGTTTCGGTGAGCTTTCGGGCGATACGATCGACCTGTCTATCGGCGACCACCACTTCAGCACCGGCGGGCGCAGCGGCCACGCAATCGCCGTGAACGGCACGGTGCCCGGTCCGCTGATCCGCCTGCGCGAAGGGCAGGACGTGACGCTGAACGTCACCAACAACCTCGAGGAGGACAGCTCGATCCACTGGCACGGCCTGCTGCTGCCGTTCCAGTTCGACGGTGTGCCCGGCGTCAGCTTCCCCGGCATCCGTCCGGGCGAGACGTTTCAGTACACCTTCCCGGTGCGTCAGTCGGGCACCTACTGGTGGCACAGTCATTCCGGCCTGCAGGAACAGGCGGGGCATTACGGCCCCATCGTGATCGAGGGCGAGCACGCCCATCACATGCCGGACCCGCGCTATGACCGTGACTATGTCGTGCTGCTGAGCGAGTTTACCCCGCGCCACCCGCACGAGATCGCGCGGATGCTCCATGTGGGCGAACACTATTTCAACCGCCAGATGATGACGGTCGGCAGCGGCGAGATGAGCCTCGAGGATCGCCTCATGTGGGGCGCAATGCGGATGAATCCGCGCGATATCTCGGACGTGACGGGCGCGACCTACACCTTCCTCGTCAACGGACACGGCCCCGCTGACGATCTCGAATTCCTGTTCGAGCCGGGTGAGCGGGTGCGCCTGCGGATCATCAACGGCTCCGCCATGACGTTCTTCAATGTCCGCATTCCCGGCGTGGAAATGACCGTGATCGCCGCCGACGGGCAGGAAGTGGACCCGGTGCCGGTGGACGAGTTCCAGATCGGCGTTGCCGAAACCTACGACGTGATCGTCCAGCCCAGCGACGGCAGCCACGCTTTCGTGGCAGAGGCGATGGACCGCTCCGGCATGGGGATCGCCAGCCTCACCTCGCACGCGGGCCACAAGGCCGAAGCGCCGCCACTGCGCGAGCCGGTGACGCTGACCATGGCCGATATGGGCATGGGTTCGATGGAAGGGATGGACCATTCCGGCATGGATCACGGCTCCGGCGATATGGACCATTCCATGCGCGACGTCTCGTTGCTGCCGGATGATGTTAAAGTTGGCCCCGGCATCGACATGGTTGCCCCTATGCCGATGGACCGCATGGACTTCCCCGGCCTTGGCCTCGACACCGTGGACCACCGCGTGCTGCGCTATACCGACCTGAAGGCGAAGAACGCCAACCCGCACCGGATGCCAACGCGCAGCTTGGAGATCCACCTCACCGGGAACATGGAACGCTACATGTGGTCGTTCGACGGCAAGCAGTTCAGCGCCGTCACCGACGATCCGATCCGCTTCGGTTATGACGAGCGCGTGCGGGTTAAACTGGTGAACGACACCATGATGGCCCACCCCATCCACCTGCACGGCCATTTCTTCGAGCTGGTGAACGGTGCCGGGATGATGAACCAGCCGCTGAAGCACACGGTGGTGGTGCAACCCGGCGGCACGGCAACGTTCGACCTGACGGCGAACGAGCCGGGCGACTGGGCCTTTCACTGTCACCTGCTCTATCACATGCATGCAGGCATGATGCAGACCGTCACCGTGCGACCCTTCCCAGAGGAGGGAGAAGTGTGATGCGCGTCCTGCTTTTCGCCACCGCCGCGCTGATCGCCGCACCCGCCGCCGCGCAGGACCATTCCGCGCACGAAAGCCACGACGCTCCGGCGCAGGAGGATCATTCCGCGCATGGCCAGATGGACCACTCGCAGCACGACGGGATGGATCGCTCGCAACATGAGGGAATGGACCACTCGTCCATGAACCACGGCGAGATGGATCACGGCGAGATGGACCATTCGCAGATGAACCACGGCGGCATGGAAATCCCCGAAGGCCCGCCTCCGCCGCGCGCTTTCGAGGGGCCGGCCCACGCCGCCGAGCTATTCTTCGACCACGAACGCATGGCTGCCGCCCGCGCCTACAACCACGTATCCCACGGCAACATGACCACCGGCACGGTGCTGGCCGAGCGGCTGGAAGCGCGGCTTTCCGACGGGCACGACGCCTACTTGTGGGACGTCAGCGCCTGGTACGGCACGTCCATCGACAAGGTCGTGCTCAAGACGGAAGGCGAGGGTGAACTGGATAGCGGCGCCGTCGAGGATGCCGAGATGCAGCTGTTGTGGGGCCACGCCATCGGCCCCTTCGTCGACCTCCAGGCCGGGGTGCGCGTGAACGTGGAGCCGCAAACCACGGCGCACCTTGCCGTCGGCGTTGCGGGCCTTGCGCCCTACATGATCCACTTCGACGCAGCGGCCTTCGTGTCCGACGACGGCGATATCACCGCGCGGATCGAGGCCGAGCATGACATGAAGTTCACGCAGAAGCTGATCCTGCAACCGCGTATCGAGGCGGAACTGTCCGCGCAGGACATTCCCGAACGCGGCGTGGGCGCGGGCCTGTCCAAGGTCGAGGTGGGCGCGCGATTACGCTACGAATTCGTGCCCGAATTTGCCCCCTACATCGGCGTGGAATACGAGGCCGCGACCGGGCAGACGGCAGATTTCATCCGCGCTGCCGGAGACGATCCGGATGGCGTGGCCGTTCTGCTCGGCCTGCGGTTCTGGTTCTGACGGCGGGACATCTTCGGCGGAAGCCTTCGCCGAAGTGCTATCCGGTCATCCAGCCCAGCTTGTCGGCATAGGCGAGGCTCATCGAAACCGTGTCCACCGCGGCATGGGCGATGATCGCGGCCCACAGGTTTCCGCCGCAGCGATTGCGGATATAGCCAAGCCAGAAGCCGACCGTTGCCGTTACCAGCATGCCGCCGAGGCCCTGGTAGGCATGCGGCAGGCCGAACAGCAGCGCCTGGATCACCAGCACAGCCCAAGGCCGACCGCGCAGTCCCGCCACTCGCTCCAGCCGGTCCATCAGGAAACCGCGGTAGAGCACTTCCTCCCCGAAGCCTGCGGCAAACCACGCGACCGCGACGATCCACAGCGCCAGCATGGCGGGGCTCTCGGTCACGAGATCGAGGATGAAAGCGGGGTCCGGTGCCTCGAGGCCGAGGGCCTCCGTCACCGGCGCGCCCAGCGCGAAGATCAGCAGCGTTACGCCGAGGCCCAGTGCGGCCCAGGCAAGGGTGGAGCGCCAGTTGGCAGGCGCTTCCAGACGGATCGCTTCGGCCCATCGCCCCTCGCGCCGCAGCCACAGCCACGCGATGAAGATACCGACCACGGCGCTGCAGACCACGGTGAACGCGACAGTGGCCGAGCCGAGATCCGGTTCGACGGTTCCGGCGCCGGGGTTCTCCATCGCCGTCGTGATCGTTTCGAACAGGGCGGGCAGCAACGGCAGCAGGCTGCCGAGGAAATAGGCGAGCGCCACGGTTATGAACTGGGCGATGAAGAGCGGCCAGCCGATTGCCTGCTTGAGCCGGTCTGCGGGTGTTGCCGATGCGCCGGGCGCGGCAGGTGTCTGGTTGGTCAATACGATCCCCTGTGTATTGCCGGGTTTCTGGACCCGGGAATCGCGACGCGCAAGGGACGGGCGCAGACTTTCCTACATCGGCCGCGACCTGCCATTGCCGGGGTCATGCCGAAAAAGCCGTTCCCACACTTCCTGCTCACCGGAAAACCGAGCCGCAGCCGGAAGGTTACACGTCCAACAGGCGGAATTCGCCTATCTGCTTGTTTGAATGAAGAAATCAGGCAAAATGCGATTTTTCAAAAGCGCCACCTGGGCGTTCCACGTCACCTGCGGCGCAAGGTGCAAGGCCCTTGCATCTTTCGCCGATTTCGCTATGTGCGCGCCTTCCCAGCTTACAGCTTGGAAATCCGCGCGGGAGCCGGTCCTTACGATCGGCGCTGAACCGCTTAACATGAGCTTCGGCCTGAACCGCCGTGGCAACAGTGAGAAAAGGAGGCCACCATGGCCAAGAAGATCGAAGGTTACATCAACCTTCAGGTGCCCGCCGGCACCGCCAACCCGTCCCCGCCGATCGGCCCTGCGCTGGGTCAGCGCGGCGTGAACATCATGGAATTCTGCAAGGCTTTCAACGCCGCCACGCAGGACCTTGAAAAGGGCGCCCCGATCCCGACGAAGATCACGGTCTATGCCGACCGTTCGTTCACCTTCGTCACCAAGAGCCCGCCCGCCAGCTTCCTCATCAAGAAGGCGATGAAGATCAAGTCGGGTTCCAAGGAGCCGGGCAAGGACATCATCGGCACGATCAAGACCAGCCAGCTGGCCGAGATCGCCGAGCAGAAGATGGCCGACCTCAATGCGAACGACAAGGACCAGGCCGTGAAGATCATCGCCGGTTCCGCCCGTTCGATGGGCATCGAAGTGGTGGAGGGCTAAGACCATGGCAACGCTTACCAAGAAGCAGAAGACGCTGGCCGAGCTGGACAGCGAAAAGCTCTACACCGTCGACGAGGCACTCGCCACGCTGCGCGAGCACAAGGCCAAGTTCGACGAGACCGTCGAAGTCGCCATGAACCTGGGCGTCGATCCGCGCCACGCAGACCAGATGGTGCGCGGCATGGTCTCGCTGCCGGGCGGCACGGGCAAGGACGTGAAGGTTGCCGTGTTCGCACGCGGCGACAATGCCGAGAAGGCTCTGGCCGCCGGTGCCGACAAGGTTGGCGCCGAAGACCTGATGGAAGACATGCAGAACGGTAACCTCGATTATGACCGCGTGATCGCCACGCCGGACATGATGGGCGTCGTCGGCCGTCTCGGTAAGGTGCTGGGTCCCAAGGGCCTGATGCCGAACCCGAAGCTGGGCACCGTCACCCCGAACGTGGAACAGGCCGTGAAGGACGCCAAGGGCGGCCAGGTCGAATTCCGCGTGGAAAAGCAGGGCATCATCCACTCCGGCATCGGCAAGCTCTCCTTCAAGGACGAAGACCTGAAGAAGAACTTCGAAGCGCTGACCCAGGCCATCGTCAAGGCGAAGCCCTCGGGCGCCAAGGGCAAGTACGTGCGCAAGGTGTCCGTCACCAGCACGATGGGCCCCGGCCTGAAGATCGACCTTTCGGAAGTCGAGGGAGCGTAACCCGCGCTCAAGTAGCGAAGCGGTAGCGCAAAAAGGGAAATCCCTTTCCTACCGATCATTAGAAAAACGAAAGGGCCGGGGAAGCAATTCTCCGGCCCTTTCTCTTTTTGCCAAGGTGTCTGCTAACGCATGGCGATGGAATACCGCCGCGATATCGATGGTCTGCGCGCCGTTGCCGTTCTCGCGGTGGTCCTGTGCCATGCCGGCGTGCCGGGGTTTGCCGGCGGGTTCGTCGGCGTGGACGTGTTCTTTGTCATCTCCGGCTACCTAATCTGCGGCATCCTGGCGCGAGAGCTGGAGGCGGGCGAGTTCTCGCTGGCGGGGTTTTACGAACGGCGCGTGCGGCGCATCCTGCCGCCGCTGTTCCTGGTGATCGCGGCGTGCTTCGCGCTCGGCTGGTTCCTGCTGCCGCCGCCCGCCTACCTCGACCTCGCGCGCTCGGCGATCCCGGCGGCGCTGTTCTGGTCGAACCTGCATTTCCGCAATGAAGGCAGCGACTACTTCGCCATCGATGCGGAATTCCAGCCGCTGTTGCACACCTGGTCGCTGGCGGTGGAGGAGCAGTTCTACATCGCCGTGCCGCTGGCCATGTGGCTGGTGTGGACGATAGGACGCCGCGCCGCCCTGCCAGCGGCGGTGCTGGCAACGGCAGCTTCCTTCGCCTGGAGCGTGCACATGGTGGATACGACGCCCACGGGCGCCTTCTACCTGCTCCAGTCGCGCGCGTGGGAGCTGGGCGTGGGGGCCGTGCTGGCGCTGGGTGTTGCCCGCATTGCCCTGCCGCGCTGGCTGGCCGAGGCGGTCGGTGTGCTCGGAATCTTCGCCATCGCCTACGCGACCTATCGCTACGACGGGACCACGCCCTTTCCCGGTGCGGCAGCGCTGGCCCCGGTGCTGGGCGCAGCGGCGATCATCTGGGCTGGACAGCATCACGCGACGCTGACCAGCCGCCTCCTTTCCCTCGGTCCGATGGTGTGGGTGGGGCTCGTCTCCTACGCGCTCTACCTGTGGCACTGGCCTGCGCTGGTACTGGTACGGCATCTCTATGTCAGCGTGGAGATTCCGGTGCCTGCAACCGTGCTGGCCCTTGCTGCATCGCTCCTGCTGGCGTGGCTGAGCACGCACTGGGTCGAGCATCCGATGCGCCGACGCGGCAAGAGGGCCGTGATCGGACGCAACGCTGCCTTCGTGCTGGGCGGCCTCGCGGCTCTGGCAATTGCCGGGATCGCCAGCCTCGTGGTCCGCAGCGAAGGGGCTTGGTCGCGCGCGCCCGACGCGCGTGCGGTAATAGAGGCGGCGACGACGCGCAGCGCGCTGGAGGAGCAATGCCGCGCAAGCTGGCGCGAGGCCGGGGCGCCTTGTGAATTCGGCACAAGCGGCCGCGAGCCGCAGGTGTTCCTGTGGGGGGACAGCCATGCGGCCTCGCTACTGCCCGGCCTTGACGACCTGCTGAAAAAGAACGGTGTCGCCGGGGCCGCTGCCGTATCCACCGGCTGCCCGCCGCTGCCTGGCTATCGGCGCGCAAAACACGGTGAGGACATGGACTGTGCTGCCATGAACGCCGCTGCCGTGCGCCTGCTGGAGGAGCGCCCCGATGCCTACCGGACGGTAATCCTTGGTGCGCGCTGGATCACTCACATCGCGCAAGCCAACGCGCCCGGCGAAAGTGGCAGCTACGATCCGCTGGTGTCGGTCCAAACGGGCGAGCCGGTATCGCCGGACAGGGCGGCCGCGGTAGTGGAAGAGGCGCTTGGCACCCTGGCCGGTCAGATCACCGCAACCGGCAGGAGCGTGATCATCGTCGCCGGCATTCCCGAGCAGGGGAGTGACGTTCCTGGCCGCTATCTCGCGTCACGCTTCGGCGGGCTTACCGGGCTCGAACCGGTCCCTCTCTCCGCCGCAACCGCGCGCGAGGCACCCGCGCAGGCGATCCTGCGCAGGCTGGACCAAAGGCCCGGTGTGACTGTCGTCAATCCGTTGATAGCCATGTGTGACGCGAACTGCCCGGCGGAACAGGGCGGCATCTTGCTCTACCGCGATGGCAATCATCTGACGGTTTTCGCATCGCGATCACTCGTGCCCGAAATGCTGGGCAAGCAGCTAATCTCTCCGCTTTATCAACATGATGAACGCGTTAATTAAACAAGTTACTGTTGATATAATCTTCGACTTCTGTTCACATGGTCTTCATTGGGTCTCTTGGGGCGATGGTGCTCCGGGACTTTCTCACCAAAGGGGACACCGGCCATGAATCGCGCATTCGTCACAAAACTTGCAGGCTCCATTTCCGTCGTCGCAGCTTCCGCCGTGCTGGCACAAGCCGCCCACGCACAGGGTGCGGGCCAGCATGCCGGCCTCAAGGTTCTGGACGAATCCGGCGTGGTCGTGACGGATGGCACTGACCTGCTCCTGCCGCCGCCGGAAGGGGCGTACGATTCCACGCAGGATGTTACCGGCGTCGGCCAGATGGTGACGCAGCCCGATCCCAATTCGTTCGCCGTCGGCCTTTGCACCGGCACCCTCATCAACCCGCGCACGGTCATCTTCGCGGCGCACTGCGTGAACGATATTGCTGCCGAAGATTACGGTGCGGCCAGCGGCGGCGTGCCGATCAGCTTCGGCTTCAGTGCCGACAACCTCCCCGCCGCGCGCGACTGGCTGGGCGTGTTCGGCAACACGCCGTACCAGTCGAACCCCGATCTCAATATCTACAACGTAGAACAGGTCTGGTACGATCAGCGTTCGGTGGAACTGGGCTTCCTCGAAGCCGACGTCGCGCTGGCCACACTCGATACCCACGCCGATGGCGTACCGATCTGGACGATGCTGTTCTCTCCCCTGACCGAAGAGACGCATGTCCTGATCAACGGCTACGGTCGTTCGGGAACGGGCTCGGCCGGTGACGTCAACGGTGTCGATTTTCGCCGCCGGATTGCCGAGAATGTCGTTTCCGTCCTCGGTTCGCTGAACGACCGGAACGAGTGGTTGTTCGGCCCCGGTGACTATGGTCTTCCGCAAAACCTCTATCAGACCGATTTCGACAGCCCGGAAGGCGAAGCGGGCTTCGGCGTTACCAGCTTCGATTTCGACGTGTTCAACGGCACCGCGCTGCCCAATGAAGGCTCCACCGCTGGGGGCGACTCAGGCGGCCCGCTGATCGCAGACGAGAAGTTCGACGTTCCCGTGATCCTCGGCGTCTTGTCGGGCGGTTCGCGCTTCTTCGACGCGCAGCCATCCTCCAGCTACGGCACGACCAGCTTCTACCAGCCGCTGTTCATGTTCTGGGAATCTATCGTCGCGAACAACAGCTATGTCTATGTCAGTGCAGAGGGCGGGACATCCAACTGGAACAATCCCAACCACTGGGTGCAGGATATGGACCCGGCCTATGCCGTAGAAGTCGACGGTGAGCTTCAGAATGCCCTGCCGGGCTTCGCGCAGCCCGGTATCTCCGGGGAGACGCCGCAGTTCGGTGAAGTCTGCTTCCAGGCCGATTGCACCGACCTTGCCGATGGCAGCGTTCCGCTGGAAAGCACGGGGCTGAACAGCATTTACGTTCCCGGCGGACCCGGCACGACCGGCTTCGTGCCGGACAACGTCGTGGGCGATCCCTCGCAGGGCATCAAGGCGCGCTACTACGAGGTGACTCTGGACCAGGCAGGTGCAACCATCCTCGGCGACAGCAAGACCATCGACCGCCTGAACATTGCAGGGCAGGCTGCCCTGCTTGTGCGCGGCGGTGGTGATCTGTTCGTCTGGGGCGACTACACGCAGACCGGCGGCCTTCTCGACCTCGACGGCAGCCTGCGCACGGGTGAGGCCTTCATCAACGCCGGTTTCCTGTCGGGCACGGGCTTCTTCGACCCGACCTACCTCACGGTGGCACAGGGCATCATCGCACCCGGTGACATCGGCAAGCCGGGCACGCTCACCATTGCGGGCGATGTCATCCTCTCCAGCGCGTCGGTCACGATTTTCGACCTGCTGAAGCGTGGCGGCGACACGCTGGCCATCGTCGGTGATGCCGACAACGCCGGGATCGCCTCGCTGGGCGGCACCGCGGCTTTCGCGCTGGGCACCAAGGGTCAGACCCCGCGCTGGGGCCAGAGCTTCGAAGTCCTCACTGCCGAGGGCGGCGTGCAGAACGAGTTCGATACCGTGGTGACGATGGGCGTGGGCGTGCTCTATCCCGAACTCACCTACAATGAGTTCGACGTGACGGCTGAGATCAAGGCCGGCTCCTTCGTGAACTACCTCTCCACCAGTGGCATCAGCGACCAGTATGCGCTCGCCTTCGGCAACGCCTTCGACAGCCTGCGCATGTCGAACTACGCCGACCTATCCGGGATCTACGGTGCCATTGACGTGATGGGTGCGGCTGATGTGGCCGCTGCTTTCGGTGCCAACTCGGTGGCCGCCACGGGCAACCTGTCAGTTTCCGACGAGCGACAGGGCAGCTACGTTCGCACGCTGGTGGGCGATCGTCTGTCCATGCTCGGCCAGAAGCAGAACGCCGGGCGTATCCGCCTGTCGGGTACCACCGCGGGCTACACCGGCACGGGCGAGGTTTCGCCTGCCGCCGCGTCGCAGATGTCGTTTGCCAGCAACTACCATGGCGGCAACATGGAAGGGCTGGTCCTGCCAGATCACATCAGCGGCTTCATGTCCGTCGGTTATGATCGCAAGAACGAACTGGGCGGGACGGACGCCGTCGACCAGAGCGGCACCTGGAACATGGCGATGGGCCTGGAAATGGCGATCGACGATGACAGCGTGGTCGGCACGGCAGTCGGTTACTCGCGCGGGCAGCGGCAGATGTCGGGTGCGCTTGCCTCGCTCGATACCAGCCAGATGGCGCTCTACGGTTCGCACCAGCTTGGCGGCGGCATGTATGTCGGCGGGCAGGCGTCCTTCGCCTTTACCAAGCTCGATGCCAGCAGCCGCGTGAACAGCAGCCTCGCCGCCGGTTTCGCGGTCGACAGCACGGCCAGCTCCTACGCTGCCGATGTGGAGCTTGGTTACAACCACCAGCTGGGCGACCTCACGCTCACCCCGCGCACGCGCATCGGTTATTCGCGCTATGCGGTAGACGGGTTCCAGGACAGCCGAGCGCAATTCGCCATGGCCGTCGACGGCGTGAGCCGTGCCGGTGTCGACTGGCGCACGGGCCTGAAGGTCGCCGGCGAAACCCGCATGGGCTTTGCCAGCGACTGGGTGGTGCAGCCGGAGATCCAGGCCGAATATGTGCGCCGCCTCAGCGGTAACAGCACCGATATCGACCTGCACTTTGCCGAGGCTGCCCACGTGAACCTCAACCTGCCGGTCAACCTGCACGATGCCTCCTACGGCGAGGTGCGCGGCGGCGTGAACTTCAGCAACGGGCCGATCACCATCGGCGCCGCTGTGGAAGCCCGCGTGGCACAGGACACCTATCGCGACGACCGCGCGACGGTGAACTTCAGCTTCAGCTTCTGAACGCTGCGATAGCGATATCGAGAAGGGGGGCGGGGAAACCTGTCCCCTTTTGCGTGCTTGCCCATACCGGCTCTTCACGAAGTAATGGTCGGGGTTTTTCGGAAACTTGACCCAAGCGCCGCGTTGATTTTCCGAAAGGAAATTCCAATGGCCGGAAGATTGATGTTCATTCTCGTCGCCGTAGCGGTAATCTTCGGACTGTCCGTTTGGGTGGATAATCGCATAGCCGCAGGGGCGGGTGCGCTCCTGCTGCTAGGCGCTCTCATCTACGGCTATGTGCAGACCAAGCGCACAACACCCGCGCAGGACGTGCGCTCCGAACGTGGGGCACGGAAGTTGCGAGAGGAAATCGTCGAAGACGAAGAAAGGCGCGGAACGCGCTGACCGAGGCCCCGCTTTCGACGCGGGCTTCAGATTCCGCCCGGCGTGAAATCGAAGCCTGCTTCGGCCAGCGCTTCGCTGAGCGTATCGACCGCGCTTTCCAGCACTTCGCGGCTGGTGGAGCGGATCACGAAGTTCGAGCCGACCCGCCCCTCGCGGAAGAACGGATAGCTGCCGATCTGACAGCCTTCGTGTGCCTTTTCCACTTCGCGCAGGATATCGGCGACTTCGGTTTCCGGAATGAACCCGCCCACGGTTTCGCTGATCAGCGGCGCTCCGCCCTCCAGTTGGCCTGTCAGCCCGTCGAGCATCTGCGCGGTGATGTGCGGCACACCCGCCATCAGGAACAGGTTTCCGTGGCGAATGCCGGGTGCGCCCGACATGCGGTTGGGGATGAGGTCGGACCCTTCGGGCACCCGCGCCATGCGCAGCCGCGCCTCGGTGAGGCCGCCGGGCCTGTCCTTGTAGTATTCGCGCAGGATGGCGTGCGCTTCGGGATGGATGACCACGGGCACGCCCAGCGCGGCGGCCACCGCATCGACGGTGATATCGTCGTGCGTCGGCCCGATCCCGCCGGTAGTGAAGACGTAGTCGTATGCGGCGCGCAGGGCGTTCACCGCTGCGGCAATGGCCTCCATGTCATCCGACACCACGCGCGCCTCGGTCAGGCGAATGCCCTGCACCTGCAGCCAGCTGGCGACCTGTGCGATGTTCTTGTCGGCGGTGCGGCCCGAGAGGATTTCATCCCCGATCACCACCATTCCGGCGGTCCAGACCTTTTCTGCTGCTTGGCTCATTCGGCGGCAATCTTCTCGTGTTCGGCCGCGCCTTCGTGTTGCGAGGCGGTGGGCGCTTCGCAAAACCGGAGCACGCCGTCGGCGACCGGGCGGCTCTGGAAGTCCCGACGGTCTTCCAGGTAGTTGTGTGCAAGGGTCCAGGGGCGCTCTGCCGCGACCTTGGGCATCATGTCCTTCGCTCGGTTGAGATAGCCGGAGGTGTAGTCCCACGGCTCCACGGCTTCGGGCTCGTCCTCCGGCGCGAGTTCGGGAACGGCGATGTCCGCCCCGCGCCGCGCCATTTCATTCAGCACTTCGCAGGCATAACGCGCATTGCAATCGGCCCGCAACGTCCAGCTGGCGTTGAGGTAGCCGAAGACGAAGGAGAGGTTCGGCAAGTTGGAGAACATGGTGCCGCGGTAGAAGAAGTGCTCCGGCCACTCGACCGCCTCGCCATCCTTCGAAACCTCGACCTTGCCTGCCAGCACTAGCCGCAGGCCCGTGGCGGTGATCACCACGTCGGCCGGCACGTAGTCGCCCGATTCCAGCTTGATCCCGTCTGCATCGAACCCGGCGATGTGATCGGTAACAACGCGCGCCTTGCCCGCTTTCATCGCCTCGAACAGGTCGCCGTCGGGCACCAGGCAAAGGCGCTGCTGCCAGGGGTTGTAGGGCGGCTCGAAATGCTTCGGGTCGTAATGCGGGCCTAGCTCGTCTTTCAGGCGGCCCCTGATGAGTTCTGCCAGCCGCTCGGGCTTGCGCCGCGAGAGGTTGAAGAAATAGCTGCGCAGCGCGATGTTCTTCCACCGGGTGAGGCGGTATGCGAACTTCTCCGGAAACCAGCGCAGAAAACGCTGGCTCCACACGTCCTGCCGTGGCCCTGCACCCATCCATGTGGGCGTGCGCTGAAGCATGGTGACGCTTTTCGCCTTGTCGGTCATGGCGGGCACCATCGTTACCGCGGTCGCGCCCGAGCCGATGATAACCACGTCCTTGCCCGAATAGTCGAAATCCCGAGGCCAGAACTGCGGGTGCAGCACCTCGCCGCCGAAGTCGCCGATACCGGGAATGTCGGCCTCGTGCGGCTTGTCGTAATCGTAATAGCCGCTGGCGAAGTAGAGCCAGCGCGCGGTGGTGACGGTCTGTCTGCCATCGGCTCCGCGCGCCGTGATCGTCCAGCGCGCCGTCATCGAATCCCAGTCGGCGGAGAGTACTTCCTGACCGAAACGGATGTTCTTGCGGATGCCGCGTTCGTCGGCGATGCGATTGAGGTATTCCAGGATGCTCGGCCCGTCGGCGATCGCATCCTCGTGCCGCCACGGCTCGAAATTGAAGCCCAGCGTGTGCATGTCGGAATCGGAACGCACACCGGGATAGCGGAACAGGTCCCACGTGCCGCCGATCTCGTCGCGCCGTTCGAGGATGGTGTAGCTGCGGTCAGGGCACATCATGCCGACGTGCGCGGCCATGGAAATGCCCGATATGCCTGCGCCGATAATGCAAATGTCGGTGTCTGGCTGGGGCATTGAATTCCTGTCTGTCTGCGCGGCGATGCTAGGCACTACTCATAGGGCGAGAACTCCGATCGGCAAAGGGTGGCTTTGGCCCGTGAGCCTCTGTTCAACCGGATAGGGCCTTCGCCGCCTGCACCGTGTTGGCCAGCAGCATGGCGATCGTCATCGGCCCGACGCCGCCCGGCACCGGGGTGACGGCGCGGGCGTGCTGCACCTCGTCGAAGGCGACATCGCCCACCAGCTTGTTCTTGCCGTCCTTGCCCTCGATCCGCGTAATTCCGACATCGATCACGATGGCGCCTTCCTTCACCCAGTCGCCTTTCACCATTTCCGGGATGCCGGTGGCCGCGACGATGATATCCGCCTGGCGTGCCTTGCCGGGCAGGTCGCGGGTCTTGCTGTGGGCGATCGTGACGGTGCAGCCTAGGGCGGTGAGCATCATGGCAACGGGCTTGCCGACGATGTTGGAGCGGCCGATCACCAGCGCATCGAGACCCTCGAGGTCCGGCTCCACCGATTGCAGCAGCTTGATGCAGCCGTGCGGCGTGCAGGGCCAGATGCCTCCTGTTCCGGTAGATAGTCGACCGACGTTCACCGGATGAAATCCGTCGACATCCTTGGCTGGATCGATGGCGTCGATCACCGCGCGCTCGTCGATATGACCGGGCAGGGGGACCTGCACGAGGATGCCGTGGACGTGCTCGCTGGCGTTCACCCGGTCGATCAGCGCGAGCAATTCCTCCTGCGTGGTGCTTGCGGGCAGGCGATGCTCGGTCGAGCGCATGCCGACCCTGTCACACGCCTTTACCTTGTGCCGAACGTAGACGTCGCTCGCCGGGTCGTCGCCCACGAGGATAACGGTGAGGCCGGGCCGGTTGTGGCCGGCCGCCACCAGCGCCTCCACATCGGCCTTCGTCTGTTCGTCAATGCTGCGCGCGAGGGCGCGCCCGTCGATTGTTTCTGCCATGTGCAAACATTCGACCAGCGAATGCCGCTTGGCAAGCGAAGCTCAATCGGCGGTGTACATGCTCCGGTCGGGCGCGTCGGCGTAATCGTCCCCGCGCTCGGCAATTCCATACCCCATGAGATTGCGCGCGGCCTGCACCGTGTTGGCCAGCAGACAGGCGATGGTCATGGGGCCGACGCCGCCGGGGACGGGGGTCACGGCCCTGGCGTGCTGGACCTCGTCGAACTTCACGTCGCCCACAAGCTTCGTCTTGCCGTCCTCGCCCTCCTTGCGGGTGATGCCGACATCGATGATCACCGCGCCATCCTTCACCCAGTGGCCCTTTACCAGTTCCGGTGCACCAGCAGCAGCAACGATCACGTCCGCCTGGCGGCAGATTTCGGGCAGGCCGGTGGTGTAGATGTGGGTGACGGTGACGGTCGCCTCGGCATCCAGCAGCAGGTTTGCCACCGGTTTGCCGACGATGTTGGACTTGCCGATCACCACCACGTCCTTGCCCGTCAGATCGGGGATGACGCTTTTCAGCAGCATCATCACGCCCAGCGGAGTGCAGGGCACGATGCCACCCGTACCGGTGCTGAGGCGGCCGACGTTGACCGGGTGGAAGCCGTCCACATCCTTTTCGGGCGAGATCGAACGCAGCACGAGGCGCGTATCGATGTGATCGGGCAGCGGCACCTGGCACAGGATGCCGTGAACGTCGTCGTCCTTGTTGAGACGGTCGATCAGCGCCAGCAGGTCTTCCTGCGAGGTATCGGCGGGCAGGCGATGCTCGGTGGAACGGATGCCGACCTTTTCGCACGCCTTGATCTTGCGGCGGACGTAGACTTCGCTGGCGGGGTCCTCCCCCACCAGGATCACCGTCAGGCCGGGGGCGGAGTGCCCAGCCGCGACCAGCGCGTCGACCTCGGCCTTGGTCTTTTCGTCCAATTGGCGCGCGATCGCGCGGCCATCGATAATGTCCGCCATTTCCGGCAAAACTCCCGTCAACTTGTTATTCGAATACGACCGTGCGGTCGCCGTTCAGGAAAACCCGATCCTCCAGGTGCGCGCGCACGGCTTTCGCCAGCACGCGCCGTTCCACATCGCGGCCCTTGGCGACAAGATCGTCCGGGCTTTCGGCGTGGCTCACGTTCTCCACGTCCTGCGCGATGATTGGGCCTTCGTCCAGATCGTCTGTCACGTAGTGGCTGGTTGCCCCGATCATTTTCACGCCGCGGGCATAGGCCTGATGGTAAGGCTTGGCGCCCTTGAAGCCGGGCAGGAAGGAGTGGTGGATATTGATGCAGCGGCCAGACAGGTGCTTCGACATGTCATCCGAGAAGATCTGCATGTAGCGCGCCAGCACGACGAGGTCGGCGCCGGTCTCCTCCACGATCTTGCGAACCTGCGCTTCCTGCTGCAGCTTCGTCTCCTTGGTGATCGGCAGGTGGTGATAGGGAATATCGCCGATCAGCGAGGTGGTCAGCTTCTCTCGCGGATGATTGGAGATGATCGCGGGCACCTCCATGTTGATCTCGCCGATGCGCATCCGGTAGAGCAGGTCGCCCAGGCAATGGTCGAACGCGCTCACCATCAGGATGACCTTCGGCACCCAGCCGGGTTCGCGCAGGTCCCACTCCATCTCGAAATTCTCGGCAATGGCGGAGAAGGCATCGCGCAGGGACGCGACGTCGTTATCCTGCGGATCGAACACCAGCCGCATGAAAAACCGCCCGGTTCTCCGGTCGGAGAACTGCTGCGCTTCCTCGATGATGCAATCGCGATCGGCCGTGAATGCAGTCACGCGCGCCGAGATGCCGGTGCGGATGGGGCAGGCTAGGCGGAGCGTTGCCGTCGCCATTACTGGTGCCGTGCGTCGTAATCGTTGATCCATTCGGCAGAGGCGGTGAGCGCGCCGAAGGGGTAGAAATGCAGGCGCACGCGACCGTGGCGTTCGGTCAGCTTCTGGCCGAGGCTGTCCACCAGCTTGTCCGGACCAGCCTTGCCGACGAGATTGGTGATTGAAACACCGTACTTCTTCATCACGCTGGCAGACGCGCCAACGCCGCAACGCTTGGCAAAGCCGAGCAGGCGCTTGATCCCGGCGGGGCCGGGCACGCCAAGGCGCACGGGTACGTCGATGCCGCGCTCGCGCATTTCGGCGAGCCATTCGACGATGGCATCGTCATCGAAAGCGAACTGGGTGACGACCAGCGGCGTCATGCCGTGGGCGCGCACCGCGTCGATCTTCTTCTGCATCCACACCCACAGGTCATCCTTGCTGACGTTGGGGTGGCCTTCGGGGTGTCCGCCAACGCCGATCACTTCGTAGCCGTACTTTTCCAGCAGGCCGGTCTCGATGATCTGCAGGCTGTCCTCGAACGGGCCTTCGGGTTCGGGCGGGTCGCCGGCGATCACGAAAATGCGCTTGGCCTTCGCGCGCTCGGCTGTTTCGCGCAGGTAATAGTCCAGTTCCTCGTGGCTCTTGATGCGGCGCGCGGAGACGTGGGCGATCGGCTCGAAACCCAGTTCGCGCACAAGGCACGACGCCTCGATGCGCTGCTCGATTTCTTCACCGGGAAGGAAGGTGACGGCGATCTGCGTGTCGGGACGGATCAGCGGCGCGGCCTCGCGCAGGCCATCGATCTCTTTTGCCGTCATTTCCAGCGAATAGCCATCGACCATGTTCTCGGCCGGCTTTTCCCAATTGGGATGGATCGTCTCGTAAGATGCCATGTCACTCTCCTGGTGCGGACTGCCCGCCAACCACTCCGGCAGGCCCGAATTATTGTCGAGATAGGCCCTAGCCTAAAGTGACAAATTCGTATAGATGAAATTTTCAAGAACGCGAAGAAAGTGAGGGGAAGCCGCCGAAATGCTCATGTTCCTGCCTGGTCTCATCTGCGATTCGCGCATCTATGCGCCGCAGCAAGCCGCCTTTCCCGACGGACTGGTGGTGGATGGCTATGGCATGGCCGACTCGCTGGCGGAGATGGCGCGGATCGCGCTCGCCCAGGCGGATGAGCGTGGCGTTGAGAAGCTCGACGTGTTCGGCCATTCGATGGGCGGGCGCGTCGCGATGGAGGTTTTCCGCCTTGCGCCGCAGCGCGTCCGGCGCCTCGCGCTGGTGTCGACCGGCATTCACCCCGTGGGCGAGAACGAGCCGGCCAAGCGCGCCGATCTGCAACAAGTCGGCTACGACAACGGGTTCGAGGCGCTGGTCGATACCTGGCTGCCGCCGATGGTGGCAGACGCCAATCGTGATACTCCCGAATACGCCACGATGCGCGACATGTGCCTGTCGAAAGGCCAGGCCACGTTCGACGCGCAGATCAAGGCGCTGCTGGGCCGCCCGCCCTTCGACGACCTTCTCAAGCAGGTGCGCTGTCCGACGCTGGTGATGACCGGCGAACTGGACGCCTGGGCGCCCCCTTCGCAGCACGAGACGATCGCGGCGGCCATTCCCGGCTCGAAACTGGTGGTGGTGCCCGGCGCGGGACACATGATCCAGCTCGAAGCGCCCGACGCGGTGAATGCCGCCATCGCCGACTGGCTGGCCCAGCCTGCCGGGGATTAGGCCCGCCGACGACTGAATTCTCGAATACCTGAACTATCGCAACCTTCCCCAGAGAGAGGAACTGAAAGATGAGTGAGACACTGCAACAGAAGCTGGACAGCAAGGGCGACATCGTCGAATTCCTGCGCAACCAGCAGCTTGGCCCGAACCCCTATCCCGGCGTTCCGGCGGAATATTCAAACTGGCGCAACGAACAGCGCGCCTGGGCCGAAAGCGCCGTGCTTTTCAACCAGAGCTATCACATGGTGGAACTCTACGTGCGCGGCCCCGATGCCATGGCGCTGCTGGAATACACTGCCATCAACAGTTTCAAGAACTTCGCCGTGAACAAGGCGAAGCAGTACGTTCCGGTCACCCCGGACGGCTACGTGATCGGCGACGTGATCCTGTTCTACCTCGACGAGAACGAGTTCAGCCTCGTGGGCCGTGCCCCGGCAATCGAGTGGGTGGAATTCCACGCCCAGTACAAGAAGCCCGACGGCAGCAAGTGGGACGTCGAAGTCGAGCGTGACGAGCGCACCGCAATGCGTAACGACGGCAAGCGCAAGAACTATCGTTTCCAGCTTCAGGGCCCGAACGCCATGAAGATCCTGGAAAAGGCCATGGGCCAGACCCCGCCGGACCTGAAGTTCTTCAACATGGCTCACGTCGACATCAACGGCAAGGACGTGATCGCGCTGCGTCACGGCATGGCTGGCCAGCCGGGTTACGAACTGTTCGGCCCCTGGGCCGATTACGAAGCCGTGCACTCCGCACTGGTGGAAGCCGGCAAGGACCACGGCCTCGCGCTGGTGGGTGGCCGCGCCTATTCGTCGAACACGCTGGAATCGGGCTGGCTGCCTTCGCCGCTGCCCGCGTTCTACACCGGCGACAGCGAGATGATGAAGGACTTCCGCACCTGGGCATCGGGCAAGTCCTATGCCGGCATGTGCTCCATCGGCGGCAGCTACGTTCCCGACAGCATTGAGGGCTACTACCTCACGCCGTGGGACATCGGCTATGGCCACATCGTGAAGTTCGACCATGACTTTGTCGGTCGCGAAGCTCTCGAGAAGATGGCTGATCAGAAGCACAAGCAGAAGGTCACGCTGGCTCTCGATAACGAAGACATGATGCGCGTCCTCTCCTCGCTCTATGCCGAGGGCGACCGCGCCAAGTACTTCGAGTTCCCGAGCGCCGTTTACGCCATGCACCCGTTCGACGAAGTAAAGAACGAAGCTGGCGACGTGATCGGCGTCTCGACCTGGGTCGGCTACTCCTCGAACGAAGGCAAGATGCTCACCCTCGCCATGATCGATCCCGACGAGGTCGAAATGGGCAAGGAAGTGAAGCTGGTGTGGGGCGAGCCGAACGGCGGCACCTCCAAGCCGACGGTCGAGCCGCACGTGCAGACCGAGATCAAGGCCGTCATCAGCCCGGTTCCCTACTCCAACGTCGCCCGCACGGCCTATGCCGACAGCTGGCGCGCCAAGGGTGTCGGCGCCAACGCCTGATAACGCGTTTCCCGGTTGGGAGGGGAAGGGGCGACTTGCGCAAGCAGGTCGCCCCTTTTGCTTGCGACAAGTGCCCCGATTGCGCCATGCTGCGCGAATGGTTGCACGACTTTTTCTTTTCTTCGCGGCTCTTTGTCTCTCTGTGCCTGCCTTCGCGGACGATCACGACCCGTCGCTGGAGGGGCACTGGGCCTTCCGCATCGGTGATGCGACGATCTTCGTTTTTTCTCTCGAGCAGCAGGACGATGGCGGCTGGGAAGGCGCGTGGACCCGGCCGGCCGAAATCGACAGCAACGGCGTTATCTTCCGCGCCATGGCCGGGCAACAGACCGTGCGCCCGCTATCGACTTCCGAGCGTGATGGCGGGTTGCAGCTGACTTTCGCCGGTCCCGGCGATACCGCGCGCAATGATGTTCTGCGGTTCCGGCAGTCCGGGGAGAACCGCGCCGAGCTGAACTACGTGGGGATCCCGGGCGATCCCTACCCGCTCGTCCGCGTTGCACCGGATACGCCTCTGGGTCCGTTTGACGAGGTGCGTATCTACGATCGCGACCACGCGGTGACCGAAGCAGAATACGTGGCACAGGCCGAAGAGCCGTCCGTAGCGGAGGCCGCAGGCGTTGTTGAAGAAGCGGATCCCGGGAATGCCGAGGAAGCGACGGAGGCTGACGAGGAAGCCCAGAGCGATGAGGAGCCTCCCCGCATCACGGCCGATTTCCTTGACGACCTATAAGCCTTAGCCGCCTTCCAGCAGCGAGGCGGTCTTGTCGAGCATGTTGCGGACACGCTGCTCCGTAGCGTCATCCACGCGGACCTTGGGCATGGCGACCGAGATGGAACCCACCGGATTGCCGTCGATCATCACAACCCGCGCGATCCCTTCGATCCCGCGGGAGAATTCCTCGTTGGTGGTGGCAAAGCCGGTTTCGCGGGACTCGGCAATCTGCGCGCGCAGTGCTGTTTCCTCGGTCACGGTCATCGGGGTGAACGCTTCGCGCGTCGTTTCCGCGAAATAGCGATCGAGGTCCTCTTCCGGCAGGGCCGCCAACAGCACCTTGCCCGCCGCCAGCGCGTGCATCGGCAGGCGCTGCCCGCTGGGGACGGAATAGCGCAGGGCCTGTTCGCTGCTCTCGGTAACGATCGCCTCGATTTCCCAGCCCTCGCGAATGAAGAAGCTGGTGGTTTCGTCCAGTTGCATCCGCAGCGTGCGCACCAGCGGTGCGGCGCGGTCGCGCAAGGTGTAGTGCCCGCCGGTCGTCTGGAGCCGCGCAAGGCCCGGCCCGGCGGAATAGCGCCGCCCATGCCGCTCCAGGTACTCCCGCTCCACCAGCGTGGAAAGCAGGTAGGAGAGACTGGACACCGGAATGGCCAGCGCTGTCGCGATCTCCTGCGCAACCAGCGGGCGATCGTGAGCGACGACATACTCGATGATGTCGAGCGTGCGCGTGGCCGATTTTACCTGGCTGTTTTGCGCAGGAGCACTCGATGCCGCAGTTCTGGTGGTCGCTTCCGCCATGCGAAAGCTATTTCATATATACGAAAATTACGCAAGAGTGAAAATACGGGTCAGCCAAGTCTTTCGTCAGCGATATCCGCCCCATCGCGAAGCGCGCGCAGTTTGGCCCATGCCACCTTCGGATCGATCTTGCCATATCCGGCGAAAGTGCCGAAGCCGCAGTCCGTACTGGCGATCACCCGGTCCTTGCCCACGATGGCCGCGAACCGTTCGATGCGCTGGGCGATAAGCTCTGGCGTCTCGACGTAGTTGGAGCAGGTATCCACCAGACCGGGTGCCAGCACCTTTTCGGCAGGCAGGTCCGCTTTCGCCCACACCGCCCACTCGTGTTCGTGGCGGGGGTTGGCGGCTTCGAACAGGATGGTGGCGGGGCGCGCGCTCAGCACGACGTCGAGAATCGTCTCCAGCGGAATGTCGTGCGTGTGCGGCCCTTCGTAGTTGCCCCAGCAGACGTGCATCCTCATCATCTCTGGCGCGATGTTCTGCGTCGCCTCGTTCAGCGCGTCCACATTGGCGCGGATCGCGGCGAGGAACTCGCTCTCGCTCATGTCCTGGTAGCCGGTGTGCCGGCTCATCGCGAGGTCCGGGCAGTCTAGCTGAAGTTGCAACCCGGCATCGACGATCGCCTCGTACTCGGGCCGCATGGCTGCCGCGAGATCGGCAAGGTAGGCGTCGTGGCTGGGATAGTACTGATTCGGCTGGAACGCCGTGATCAGGCCCGGCGATGCCGAATTCAGGAACGCTTCGGTGCCGTTTCCCTCAGCTTCCAGTGCGGCTTTGAAGCGGCGGATATCGTCGTGAAGAGGTTGCAGGTTGACCAGTTCCACCTTGTCGATGGCGCTGGCCCGCGTGAACTCCTGGCTGCCCATGATGTGCGACAGTTTCTTGGCAAGGTCCGGCACCTCGGCAAGGTCCTTCGCGGGCTTGCGCGGCGTGTGTCCGCCAAAGCCGGAAAGCCGCTCGATGATGTAGGTGGAATAGCCCACCTTGCCCAGTTCGCCGTCGCTGACGACAGACACGCCCGCCGCCACCTGTTGGCGCACCGCCTCGGTGACGGCGTCCTGCACCACGCGGTCGAACTCCTCCGCGTCGTATGGCTCCCCCTTGTCGCGAGCGAGAAGGAGTGGAACGAGTTGCTCCCCGCGCGGCAGGCTGCCGACATGGCTGGTCTTGATCATTTGCGCCTCATTTCATGCACGTGAAGCTTTCGCAAGGCCGAACTTTGAAGGTGACGATGATCCTCAAGACCGTTGCCCATAATCGTAACGCTCGTTAACGTCCGTCGGAAATGCTCATGGATGAGCAGGGGAGAGAGAAATGAGCCGAACGCCCGAGGAAGAGGCGAACCTGGCGCTGGTGGTGGCGATGTTCGAAAAGATGCTGGTGCCGCTCGATAGCAGCCGCGTCGACGATTACATTGCCGAGGATTACATCCAGCATCACCAGAACGTGGAGCCGGGGCGGGAGGCGCTGAAGAGTTTCCTCGACTGGGCGAAGGGCCAGCCCGGGGAGGCGGAGCAGATTCTCCACCGCGCATTCGTGGATGGCGACCACGTGATGCTGCACTACCACGTGATCCGTCACGAGGGCGATCCGGGCTTCGCCGTCATGGACATCTTCCGTGTGGAAAATGGCAAGATCGCCGAGCACTGGGACGTGATGCAGGATGTCGATCCGGGCCGCCTCAACCCTCTGTCGCCATTTTGAGGAACTGCCGATGAGATTCAAAAACAAGATCGTCCTCGTCCTCGGCGGCAATTCCGGCATGGGCCTCGCCGCGGCGCAGGCCTTTGCAGCCGAGGGTGGCAAGGTGCACCTCACGGGCCGGGACCAGTCGACCATCGATAGCGCGGTCGCCAGCATCGCGGGCGCAATTGGCTACAGGTCCGACATTTCCGATCCCGCAGCGACCGAGCAGGTCGTGAAAGCCATCGAGGACACCGATGGCCGGATCGACGTGCTCTACATCAATGCCGGCGTCGGCGGGTTCGCACCCTTGCGGGGCATTACCGAAGAGGCGTGGGACCATACGCACTCGATCAACCTTCGCGGCTGCGTGTTCGCCTTGCAGAAGGCGGTGCGGATCATGGGCAGGGGCGGCTCTGTCGTCGTTACCGGTTCGATAGGCGCCCACGGCGCGCTGGAGGGCAACGGGGCCTATGCTGCGGCAAAGGCGGGGCTGTTCATGGCGATGAAGGTGTTCGCCAAGGAACTGGTGGCAGAGGGCATCCGCGTCAATGTGGTCAGCCCCGGCCCCATCGACACGCCGCTGCTCTATCGCAATCCCGGCATGACGGACGATCAGGTGGCGCGTCTGAAGGAAATGATGATCGCCAACATCCCGATGAAGCGGATGGGCGAGAGCGAGGAAGTGGCGAAGGCCGTATTGTTCCTCGCCAGCGACGATGCGAGCTTCATCAGCGGCGCGAACCTCTTCGTCGACGGCGGCCTGATAGAACTGGGATAGACATGACCGACTTCAAAGACACTACCCCCTTCAACGGGCCGTTCAGCGAACTGGACAACCCGCGCATGGAATTCGTCATGGAAGTGCGGCTGACTTTTCCCGAAGTCTACACCATCACTCCCCATCCGAACGGCGGAATGCGCAGCGCCGTGCTAGTGAAGGGCGGCACCTTCGAGGGACCGCACCTGAAAGGGCGCGCCGTGCCCGGTTCGGGCGGGGACTATGCGTACTTCCGGCCGGACGACGTAGCCGTGTTCGATGCGCGCTACTTACTGGAGGAGGACGACGGCACGGTGATCCTTCTGCACAACAAGGGTTTCCTCTGGGGCCGCCAGCCCGATACCATGCAGCGCCTTCGCGACTGGGCCTTTGCCGATGGCGAGCCGGTGCCACATCCGGAGTATTACCTGAGAGGCAACCCCACGTTCGAATGCGCCGTGGGCAAGCACGACTGGCTGACAAAGCACGTCTTCATCGGGGTGGGAGAGCGCCGCAGCGACGGCAACAGGTTGCGGTATTACGCCCTGACTTGAGTTGCAGACACTGAAAACACTCAACTTTCTGAATTCGTTCCCGATTTGACTCGCGAATACCTCCCAAAGGCTGTATCCCTTTCGACTTGGAGCGATCATTTCCGCGTCGCCCGGAAAGGCTGATGCAGCATGCATCGCGTTGCCAACTTCGATGTTGCCAGGCAATTTCACAGCAAGCGCCTGGGCTTGTTCATGAAGATTATGTTCGGCTTGGGCTGCGCGCTTGCCATGGTGGGCATGCGCGTGATGCTGGACGTGTGGGCCGAAGCTTCGGGGCCGTTCGCGCTGGTCTATCCCACGGTGCTGATCGCCACCCTGTTCGGGCACTGGCAGGCGGGCATCACGGCATTCACCGCCAGTTTCCTGTGGGCCTGGTATTTTGCCCTTGCCCCGATACGGGCATGGGGCTTCGAAGTCGCGACAGACCCGTCGCGCGTTGCCATCAATGCCTCAGCCGTCTTGATCGTGCTGGTGCTGGCCGAGGCGTTCCGGCGCGCAGTATCCAATGCCCTCAACGAACGCGACCAGGAGATCGAGCGGCGGGTCATCCTGCAACAGGAACTCGAGCACCGGACCAAGAACAACTTCGCACTCGCCGCCAGCCTGCTGGAAATGCAGAAACGGCGTGAGGAGCAACCGGAGGTATCCGCCGCGCTGGAAACCGCGATTGCCCGCATTCACTCGTTCTCCTCTGCCTATTCGAACCTTGCCCTGACGCAAGGGGAGGGGGCGATGGTCTCGATGCAGGATTACCTCGTCGACGTGGTCGACCGGGTGACGCGCGGCGCGTTCATGGAAAACGTGCGGGTGGAGGTCGACAGCGGCACCGCCGATTGCGTGATGCCGCGCGAGGTAGCCGTCGCCATCGGGCTGTTCACGAACGAGGCACTGACGAACTGCGCGAAATACGCCTTCCCTGACGGGCGGGACGGTAAGGTCACGGTGAAATTCGATGGCAGTGGCGACACATGGTCGCTGGCGATCGAGGATAACGGCGTCGGCACTTCCACTAGCGCGCAAGGCTCCGGCATCGGCGAGCGCCTGTTCGCTGCCTTCGCACAGCAGGCGCAGGCGGAATATCGCGTCGATGCAAAACCCGGCGGACGGGCGCTACTGCTCGCCAGCCACTCCGTGAATTGAAGCGACTTTTGGAGGGCTGAAGTCCTTTGCCGCAATCAGATTGCTCATGTCCGCCGCCTCCGTGAGTCCACAGGGTGATGCGTCGTCGTATGGACTCTCCTGCAAATTGACTTAGTCTTTCCTCCCGGCAGCCCGACAAGAGGCTGCGTCAAGGAGAGGGGAACAATCATGACTGCATATCTTGCGCTCGCATTTTCGGTGGGCCTGCTGGCCATTCTGGACACCTGGCTGTTCGGGGTTCCGCTGGCGAGCTTCCTGCCCGGTCTCGTATGGATCAGCTTCGTCGCCTGGGGCTGCCACTTCCATTCGGGCGGCGGCATCAAGGGCATGACGACGGCGATTGTCGGCATGAGCTTCGGCGCGCTTGTCGGCATGGTCGCCGTGATCCTAGCGGGCGGCGCGCTGGCTGGTCTGGGCGACCTTGCTGCACCCGTGGCCGTGGGCCTCGGTGCTCTTGTGATCTGTCTCGCCAGCGCCGTGCCGTTTCTCGCGACGATCCCTGCCAGCGTCTATGGCTTCGCGTCGATCGCCGGACCGATACTGCTCGCTGGAATGGCTCCGACGGAGGCTATCGTGCCGACCGTCGTATCCATCATCATCGGCGCCGTGTTCGGCATCGTCTCGGAGAAGCTCGCCGGTGCGCTGACGAAGAAGGACGTTGCCGCAGCCGCGGCCGAACCTGCTGAATAAGGCACTGTTGCCTGAAATGGCGAACGGGGGCCCGCTTCGGCAGCCTCCGTTCGCCTGCGGGCTATCTTGTTCTGGCGGAAGAAAGCGAGTGGTCAGGCGTGCCTCTCCAAACGAGGAGCGGCACGAAATAGTGCCGCCAGGGCCAGGCCAGCACCACGTTGAATACTACGGTCAGCGCGCCGAAGACATACTCGATCAGGCCTTCATCCAGCACGAAGTTCCAGTAGACGATCACGAAATTGATCGGCGCAATGGCGATGACGCTCAGCGGCATCAACCGATTGGCGAGGATCAGCAGGCCCAGTACGATCTCGGCCACTTTCACGCAGGTCATCAGGCCGGAATCGATCATCGCGAGAGAGAAATCGATCGCGGCCTGTTCCTGTCCCAGCGGCTGCCACGCGGGATCGATGAAAGGCATCGCGCCGGAATAGACCCACCAGCCGCCGAAAATTACCCGGCTGGCGTGATAGAGCCACTTCACCTGACGGGCACTCCCTCGCTCGGTTCCTCGCCCTGTTCGATCCAGGCCTGCGCGCGCTCTTCGGCGAAGCGCGGGCTGGTGGCGGTGATGTAGCCGCGGATCTGCACGTTGCCCTCGTGGCAGGCATATTCGTACATGCCGTAATCGTCCTCCCGCAGCCACGGCAGGTCGATCTTGTAATGGCCTTCCATCACGACGGGGTCGCGCACCCAGGCTTCGTAGTGGATCTGGTTGTCGTTCATCAGAGTAAGGTGTTCGGTAATGCGGAGCTGATCCGAATTGGGTGCGGGCCCCATGGACATGCCGGGACGGAAATTGGTGGTTTCGATCACCAGCTTATCGCCTTCCCAGTGCCCCGCCGAATAGCCGAGGTCATACTGCACGTCGGGCGCCGGAGGCTCGCGCCCGTCGAGGTAGACGAGCCGCGTCTCGTGGATCATCTCGAGGCTGATCGCGACAAGGCCGGGTGCCTGAAAGATCTCGATCCCGCCGTTGTAGGCGCCGGGCAGCATGGAACCGGGCATGCCCCGCGTCAGGCAGCGGTCGAAGATGCCGAAATCGTTCATGCTCTCGAACACGTCGGTGTTCCAGCTCGTGCGCTCGTTCGCCTTCCATTCCTGCCCCTGTGCGGTCAGCGGCGGGTAGCGACCGTTGGCGGGTTCCACCACCATGCTCGACTGGCGCAGCGGATGGCCGAATTCGGCCCAGTGGCCCATTGCCATCAGGCCCGCCTTGTCCTCTTCCTCGTACCGGTCAAGATCGCTGTCCGCGCGGGCGAAGGCACGCTCGTATTCCTCGTCTGTCAGGAAAGCACGTTCCCCCAGCGCGGGGCTGCGCTCGCGCGGGGTGCGGCCGAGGTAATCGACCGGCCACTTGCCGCGAAGGTCCGGATCGCCCCACTGCGTGCGCGGCATCGTCCAGCCCTCTGGCGGCGGTTCGAACCGCGCCGCCATCTGTTCCTCGAACGATGAGTCCTGCGCGCCCAGCGGCGATGCCGCCAGCGCGCACGTGGCCAATGCCAGCACGAGTTTTCTCATGCACCTCTCCCCTCTGGGCAGAGCCTATGCGGCATCGCGCGGCGCGGCAAGACTGCGCGCTGCAATCGCTTCGGCACATCCAGGATGCAGTTCGTCGCCGCAAGCCTGCGGCCCGATGAACCGTGCTTCCACGGCCGGTTCAGCGCGCACGTGCGACATTGGCAATCAAATGAGCCGAGGACCCGCGAAATCGGTCCCTCCAAGGCGTGAATGAAACCTGGGCTGAAGGAGGCCCCCGATGACTGTCCAGACCCGCATCTCAAGCCGACTAGGAGCGGTATCCGCACTCGCCCTGGCGCTTGCAGCCTGCGGGCCGGACGAGACGGCGGGTACCGACCAGCTTGCGCTTACCAGCGCGCTTGGCCCCTACAACTACTCGCTGGAGGAAGAGGACTGGGACGCGGGCGGTGACGTCCTGCCCGAGGCCCTGCCGATGCAGGCGGACTACCCCGGCGGCCCCGGCCCGAGTTACGCGCCCGCGCCATCGTGGAACTACGCTGACGGCGGATATTATGACGATGGCTATGCCAGCGGGTGGGACGATAGCGACTATGGCTATTACGACGCCGGATATGCCGACGACTACTACGACAGCTACGGCGACGATTACTATTACGACGATACCGTCGGCAGCGATCAGTATGCATGGCTGGCGCTGGCCGCGCTGATCGGCGGCCTGCTGGCGGACTCGCCGCCCGACTACGGCTATTATTACGACGGCGCGCAGCCGTGGGCGTGGCGCACGCATGACGGGTACTACCGTTATGCCGAGCCGGTGCGCGGTGGCTATCGCTACTACTATTACGAACCGCGCTCGACCCGTCCCTTCCTCGTGCGCGATCCGCTCTACAGCTACGGCTATCGCGAGAGCCGCCTCGTCGTCGTCTACGACCGTGACGGGCGTATCCTGCGCGACAGCCGGGCGCGAGACCGCCGCCGCGTGGCCGCCAGCTACTTCGACAGGGGCGAGCGTCTCTACACAGCGGCGCATCGGGGTGACAGGTTCGGCGTCTCAGCGCCGCTATGGCAACAGCGTCGCAGCGCATTCAGGGCAGAACAGGATCACTGGGAGCGCGCCCGCGCACAGCGCAGTGAATGGCGCGACTGGAATTCCTCGCACGAGAAGGCTGCCGAACGGCGCTGGGAGCGTGAACGCCGCGCGCGGCGCGTCGCGGCCAACCGCTTCGATAGCTGGCGTGAAGAAGGCTACCGCAACGAGGCTCCGCGCCTTTATCGCGAACGCACCGGGGATCGGCCCCGGATCGAGCGTGCATCGCTGGTTCGCGAGCAGGAGCGCGCGGATCGGCAGGCAGAGCGCCGCCGGGCAGATCGCGAACCCGTGCGCGCGGATAATCGCGAGCGGCGCCGCGAAGTCCGCAGGGACCGCGAGCGTATCGAGCGTAGTGCCGGCTTTGCCCGTGCCGAAGTCCAGCGGGGCGAGCGTCGCCAGGCCGCCTTGCGCGATCGCGGACAACGACAGGATGCCGAACGCGACGACCGACGCCGCGAGTTCGCACGTCAGGAACGCGCCCAGAACGCCCGGGATCGTCAGCATTCCGAGCGCAACCGGCAAGTGCGCGAACAGCGCGCATTGGCCCAGCGAGAACGTCGCCAGCAGGAACGTGCTCAGGAGCAGCGGGCCCAGCAGCAGGACCGCCGCCAGCAGGCGCAACGTGAGCGGCAACGCGCCGAGAACGACCGTCGCCAGCAGGAGCGCGCGCAGGAAGATCGTCGCCAGCGGCAGCAGGCCCAACGTCAGCAAGCCCAGCGAGAGCGCCAGCAGGCGGAGCGCCGTCAGCAACAGCGCCAGGAGGCCCAGCAGCAGCGTCAACGCCAACAGAGCGAGCAGGCCCAGCGTGAACGCCAGCAGCGTCAGCAAGCCGAGCGCCGGGCAGAGCAGCAAAAGCAGGCGCAGCGAGAGCGTCAGCGGGCGGAGAGTAATCGCAACGAACGGAGCGAGCGCGGCAACGGTCGCGGGCGGGACAGGCGCGGCGATTAGGCCGCGCCTTGCCGGTCAGCCCTTGCGCACGCTCGCATCCAGTTTTGCGCGTCCCACCCAGGTGCCGTGAACCTGGCTGCGCAGCGCCTTGCCGGTCCTGATCCTGGCGACCGGACCTTTCTCGACGGCGTCCGCTTCTACCACCCAGAGTTCGCTGAAATAGTCGGAGGGGTCTCCCGCACCCGGAGGGCCGTTGGGAATGTCGATCATGGTGAGCAGCCAGCCACCATGGCCATCGGCGGCGTCGACCACGTGCGCGGGTTCGCTGATGGCGGCACCGGGCGGGGTTTCCATCATCGATAGCTGGCCTGTGTTCGGGTTGATCCGCAGCAGCGCGTTGAAGTTCGCGCCGACAGGTCCGCCCAGCATCGGCGGGCCTTTCGCCTCGGGGTTCATGCTGAGATACCACGCGCGGTCGTAGGGGCGGCCCTGCACCGCGTCTTCCACCCGGCACAGGTCCCCCGGAGGGCCGAGCGGACGTTCGGCGATCGCCAGCGTGTCGGCGCTCATGTCCACGCTCCAGCGCGTCATCGCGCCCTGGATTTCCTGTTGCGGAATGTCGATCCCGCCCGCCTCGCGCATGAACTGAAAGGCATTGGTATTGGTGAGGCACAGGTCGACGTGCACCGTATCCCCTTCCTCGAAGGCATTCACCTCGTGGAAGCAGGAGACGCCGATTGGCCCCTCGATCCATTTCATTTCGGACACATCGCCATAGCGCGGCATGATCCCGAGGTAGCTCGGCAGGTCCTGGTGGTGCGCCCAGTGTGCGCCGCCTTCCTTGATCCGGTCGAGATCGGCCAGGGTCGGGAAGATCGGGAAGATCGCGTAATTCTCGGTAATCACGAAATCATGGATGGTGGAGCAGTACGGCTGGTCGAACCATTGTTCCTTCACAAGATTGCCGTCCTTGTCGGCAATGGCATAGGCGACATCCAGCGTACACAGCCCGCCCGCCTCGTATCCGAAGAAGAACATCTCACCTGTTTCAGGGTCGATGCGCGGGTGGGCGGTGAAGGTTTCGCTCCTCAGCTTGCCTCCGTAGTCCCAGCGGCCCTCGGTCTCCAGCGTGTGCGGATTGATCTCGTAGCCGCGCCCGTCCTCCTTGGTCATGAACAGGCGACCTCCATGCCACACCGGGGTAGTGTTGGCGACGGTGCGGTCCTTGCCCTCGACGCTCGGATCGTCGGTGAAGGGGTTGCGGTATCGCCCGAACAGGGCGCGGCCTGCTTCCTTCTCGGCAAGGTAACGCTCTGTCTCGACATACCTGATGGCGAAATCGACCTTGCCGGCCTTGATCGAGAAGGCGGAAATCATCCCGTCGTGATTGAGCGCGATATCGTCCTCGAACATGGGTTCGTGCGCGTTGTCGGGCACGGCGCGGAAGAAGGTGCCTTCTATCGCGGACGGGATTTCTCCCTCCACCTCGAGGTTTTCCAGCCGGTATTCCTGTTGCCGGGGTGTATTCGTACCGATAAAATGAATGGTCTGCGGAAAAGCGCCCATGACCAGTTCCCTCCCAATGATTCTTGGCGATAACGCTAACGGTTGTTACGATTGGTGCAAGATCGCTTCATTGATAACGGTCAATCAGGGAGAGTGAGGATGGTGGGGGATACCGGGGAAGCCTTGAGGCAGGGCGGAACGGTGCATTCGGGTGAAACCGATGACGTGGTGCTGCTTCACCGCTTGCTGAAGCTCACCAACCGGTTGATGGCACCGTTCTCCATCCACCTGTCGCACCGTTACAAAATTAGCGTGAACGAATTCCGCCTGCTGATGACCATCGGCGCGTTGGGCCGCACGGCCAGCCACGAGGTGGCAGAGCTGACCGGCGTCAATGCCATGAGCATCAGCCGCGCCGTTGCCACGCTGCAGAAGCACGGCCGAGTGGTGGTTGAGCGGGACGAGAGCAACAAGCGGCGCAAGTGGCTCAGCTTGTCGGACGAGGGCGAGCGTCTGTACGAGATCATGCGGCCGCAGACCGAGAGGGTGGCCCATTACCTGTTCGGCAAGCTGGAGAAGGTCGAGCTTGAAGGCTTCGCGAATATCGTCGAACGCCTGATCGAACGGCTCGATGCCGAGGACGAGGACGGCAATTCGTTGTTCCTCGAGCGCACGAAACCCGAAGAATAGCGCCGAAGGAATGACCATGACCGAAGAACAGCGCCGCGCGATCGAGGCCGATGTGACGCGCCTGATTCACCAGTATGTCTGGGCAAACGACGCGCAGGACTGGCAGCAGTGCGCTTCTCTCTACACCAAGGATGCCGTGTTCCGCCGCCCCAGCGGCGGCGACCCGGTGGCGGGACGCGACGCAATCCTGGCCAGCTTCACCGCCCGTCCTCCGCGTTCGCAGCGGCACGTGATGGCGAACACCCTGGTCGAGGTGGTGAGCGAAACCGAGGCGCGGGCGAAAAGCGTGATCGTGCTCTACATGGGCGATGCAGCGGAAGAGGGGCTGCCGGTGCAGGATCCCAAGTCTCCGCTGATCGGCACCTTCGAGGATCGCGTGGTGCTGACCGACAACGGCTGGCGCTTTGCCGAACGAACCGGCGGACTGGACTTCAGGCCCTAGCTTCCGCCGCTTCACGCCGCCTGAGGGCTGCGGGCACGAGCAGGGCTATCACCACGCAGGCGAGCGCGGGCAGGGCGGCCACGCCGAGGAAGTCCTTCGGCGCGACGGAGGTTGCCAGCATCCATCCCCCCAGCGGAGGGCCGGCGAAAGCACCCAGCCGCGCCACCAGCACACCGACACCGACTGCGCTCGACAGCATCCGGGCGGGAAACAGGTAGGCGGCAAGGCCGGGCAGCACCATTCCTCCGGCATTGGCCCCGCCAACGCCCACCATCAGCAGCAGGGTCCACCGCGCCGGGTCGGGCGCGGTCAGCCAGATCGCTGCGAAACTTGCGGCCATCGCGCCGAACAGCAGGACCAGCGTCAGCCCCTTGCGCCACCTGTCCAGCAGCAGGCTTGCGGCAATGCCGATGCCCAGGCCCGCGAGGTTCGCCACCCCGGTAATCCGCGCCGCGGCGTCCATCGTCAGGCCCGCGCCGGGCAGGACGGTGGGCAGCCAGCTGTTCAGGAGATAAAGGTTGCCCGCGTTGAAGGCGAGCATCGCTGCGAACACGGCGAAAGGGAACAGCCAGGGCGACTTGAGCAAGGCCAGTTGCGGAAGCGGTTCCTTCGCCGTTTCTTCGGAAGCTTCCCGACCTTCGCCGACACCGGGAATGCCGGGTTCGAGTATCGGCCATAGCGCGGCGGCCAGCACGATCGCAAAGGCACCGGGGACGAGGAACAGCCCCTCCCATCCCAGCAGGTCGACGATCTCGGGGGCGAGCAGCCCGGCCAGTGCGAGGCCCACGGGAATACCGGCTGAAACCACCGCCATGATGGTCGCGCGCAGACGCTGCGGCGCCAGTTCCGCCGAAAGGGCGCTGACATTGGGCAGGCAGGCCCCGAGCGCGAGGCCGGTTACCAATCGCCAGACGAGGAAGCCGGATATGGTGGTGGCGCTCGCCGTCCCGAGGGTGGAAAGCCCGGTGACGAGACATCCGGCCACGATCAGCGTCCGTCGTCCGTAACGGTCGCCCAGCGGCGCGATCAGGGCGCCGCCTGCACCAAGGCCGATCAGCAAGGCGGTGAACACCCAGCCGAACCCGGCGGGGTCGAGGCCCAGCGCCCCCTCGAGCCGGGGAACGGCCAGCGCCATCGCGGCGATGTCGAAGCCTTCCATGATGAAGATCCCCGCCAGCAGGGCGAGGGAGAGCATGGTGCGCCCGGTCATCCCGGCCCGCTCAGGCGACACGGCGCAAATCTCCGCCGCCAACCAGCGCTTCGTCGCGCCCGTCCCAAGGGGAGGGCATGCGGTAGGGCACCGTGAGGAAATCGGCCTCGACCTGTTCGATTGCGCCGTCACGGATGCGGAAGGCTTCGGCGAGGTAGTAGCTATGCGGGCGGCGCACCGGGCTGTTTGCCGTGGTGCCATCGGTCAGCGTGTATTCGCCGATGCGGCCCGAATGGTCGATGAAGCCGTAGGCCAGCACGATCCCGCGCTCTGTATCCACCAGTGGGAAGCGGCGCGCGCGCAGGTCGTCGTCGTAGCGATACCAGCCGAGTGCGAACTGCTCCTCGCAGCTCAGACGCGCGACAGGCAGCGGGAAATCGGCGTTGTTGGTGGTCTGCACCCCGTTTTCCACGCGGTTGCAGCTTGGCCAGAACTTCGTGTTGATCGTGCCGTCGTTGCGCTCGATCGTCTCGAAGTAGCCATCGGCCACGCGCACCAGTTCCGCGCGGGTGGAGCGGGCGCCATCGGGGATCAGCGCTTCCATCACCGGCTTGCGCTCGAAATGCTGCGGTCCAAAGGGGAAGCCCTCGTCCTTGTTGCGGGCCACCACGGTCTCGATGCCGGTGATCTGCCCGCTCGCCACTTCCAGCCGGACGCACGCGGGGTTCAGCGCGTCGGTTTCCTCCACCGCGGTGAACACGGCCACCTGTCCGCGAGAAGGTTCCGCAAAGCGCAGGTCGTAATCGTGCCTGGCGGTGATCGTGTTCCACAGCCCGTCGCCCACGGCTAGTCGCACGTTGTTTTCGGTATTGAAGACGCCCGGCGCAATCGGCGCGCGCGACGGGTCCCTGGCGACGAGCGCCGCCAGATAGGCGTCCAGAACGCCGTACAATTCCTCACGACTGGCCAAGACCCTCTCCCATAGCTTGACTCGGGGCCGTGCTACCTGAAAAGTAACGAACGTTAAAGTCGCGTCGATCAGGCGCGTGGGAGAGGGACGGGAAAATTATGGCGGATACACCGCTGCCACCGGGAATGTCGGCCATGCGGCTGGACGAGGCGCGCCGGGCGCTGGAAAGCGCGCTGGGTTCGGACAAGGTCTTTTTCGAGCCTCTCGACAGGCGCAGCTACCAGGACAAGTTCGCGGTGGACGATGCGCTGCATCATCCCGCGGGCGCGGTCTCGCCGGAATCGGTTGAGGAAATCCAGGCGGTGCTGGCGATTGCCAACGAATACCGCCTGCCGGTCTTCCCCATCGCGCGCGGCAAGAACCTTGGCTACGGCGGCACCGCGCCGGTGATGGCAGGCTCCGTCGTGATGGACCTGTCGCGCATGAAAAAGATTGAGTTCGATGCCGAGAACGGCACCGTCCTGCTGGAGCCGGGTGTCGGCTTCTACGATCTCTACGATTACATCCAGCGCAATAACCTGCCCTACTGGCTCTCCACCCCCGGAAACAGCTGGGGCAGCGTTATGGGCAACGCGCTGGATCGCGGCGTGGGCTACACGCCCTACGGTCAGCATACCGAGAACATCTGCGGCCTTGAAGTCGTGCTGGCCAACGGCGAAGTGGTGCGCACCGGCATGGGCGCTTTCACCGGCGCGCCGACGTGGCAGACCTACAAGTACGGCTTCGGCCCCGCTTGGGACCAGATGTTCGTGCAGTCCAACTTCGGTATCGTGACGAAGATGGGCATGTGGCTGATGCCCGAGCCTGAAAGCCTGATGGGCATGGACGTGGAGTTCGACCGGCCCGAGGACCTGAAAGTGATGGTCGACACCATCGCCCCGCTGCGCCGTGAACGGCTGCTGACCCAGTCGCCCAGTATCGGCAACTGGATGCGCGCCGCTGCCGTGCTGACAACGCGCGACCAGTGGACGGACGAGCCGGGTGCGCTGTCCGACAGCGTGATCGACGCGATCCGCCGACAGTTCAACATCGGGTGGTGGGGCGTCAGCCTGCGCCTTTACGGCCGGGAGGACGTGAACAAGGCGGCTTACAAGGTGCTGGAAGAGGCGATGGGCAATGTTGGCCCCATGTCCATTCGGCCCACATCATGGCGCAAGGGCGAACCGCTGGAATACACCGGCTGGACCGGCACGCCGATGACGTTCCCGATGCAGAACGTGAACTGGTACGGCGGGCGCGGTGGGCACATCGGCTTCTCGCCCATCATCGAGCAGGACGGCGACAAGGCGCTGGCCCAGTTCCGCCGCACCTACGCCCGCTACCAGGAATACGGCATGGACTACCAGGGCAGCTTCGCTTTCGGAGAGCGGCACATGGTCAACGTGAACGCCATGATCTTCAACAAGGACGATCCGGACATGATGGCCAAGGTCGATCCCTTCTTCCGCACGCTGGTGGCGGACGCGAAGGAGCAGGGTTACGGCGAATACCGCACGCACCTCGATTACATGGACCTTGTCGCGGATTCGTACGACTTCAATGGCGGCTCGATGAAGCGGATGAACGAGGCCGTGAAGGACGCTCTCGACCCCAACGGCATCATCGCGCCGGGCAAGAGCGGTATCTGGGGCACCCAATGGCAAGACGGAGGCGCGGCATGAAGCGGCTGGCAACGATCGCGGGCGCTGCGGCGCTTCTCTCAGGCGCGGGCGTGGCGCTGGCGCAAAGCGCAGCGGGCATCGACGACGAGACCGAGGAAGCCGCCGCCGCGCAGGCCGGGCCACCGCCGATGCCGCAGCCCGTGACCATGGCGAAGCGCCCGGATGCGACAGGTGGAGAGGCTCTCTATGTCGAATACTGCGCCATGTGCCACACCGCGAACGGCATGGGCACCGGCCTGCTGGCGCGGCGCGTAGATACGCCGATCCTGGAAGAGCGCGACAACCTGGCAGCGGCCTACGTCATGGTTGCCGCCCGCAATGGCATCGGCAACATGCCCGCCGTGCCGCGCGGCGAACTTTCCGACGAGGATTTGCAGGCGATTGCCGATTATCTTGCCGCAGGGCCGCACGAGGTGACACCATGAAGGTTACGCGGCGCAATGTCATGGCGGGTGCGCTGGCGGTGCCTGCAATCGCGGCACTGGGGGAGACCGCGTGGGCGCAGCCCTCTTCCGTAGTCGGAGTCTTCGACGCGCAGCTCCCTGCCGGGCAGCGGTTCGCAAGCTTGCTGCGAGACGCCGGAAAGGGTGCTCGAACAGTAGAAGGCGACCGGATCAGGCTGGCACGCGACATTCTCGCCAGCCGCCCGCCGATGCTGGCCGGGGTCACGCGCAGCGCCGATGCCCTGCTGTTTGCCGAAGTGGCGGCAGAGTGCGGCTACGAAACGACGCTTGAGTTGCGCGGCAACCGCCTGGGCTGTTCGGGCTTCACCTGCAATCCGGATTGGAACCCGCTCAGCCGCCAGATCGTGGGCGCGGGTGCAGATTGGCTCGGCGCATTTGCCGCTTTCGTCGCCAATCCGTCAGCACCCGTGCCCACCGCGGGCCGGGTCGATGTCGCGGCCACCGCGCTTGCCTGGTTGCTGGTGCGCCGCGCCTGAGGGCTACTTGCGGATGATAAGGCTGTCGGGGCGCTTGCGCGGTTTCCAGTCGCCATGGCCGGGGAAGCGTTCCAGCACCTTGCCGTCCCATAGCCGTACCACGCGCTCCCTGAAACGCCACTTCCCGTCTTCGCCTTTCACCGCGTGATCGTCGTAATAGCCGCAGAAGCGCAGTTCGTAGGGCGGCTCGTCGTGGCATTCCGTGACGAAAGCGAAGCCGCGCATTTTCACGGTGCCGTCGCCTTGCGGGAAATACTGCACCTGCGTTACGTGATGCTGCCTGCCGGGGAAGCCGGGGGCACTGGCATAGTGGTTCATCAGGCCGCGAATGCCATCGTGCCCGCGCCAGATGTCCGGGTCCTCGAACACTTCCTCGCGCATCTCGCAGTCGGGCGTGAAGCATTCCACCAGAGCCTCCGCATCGCCGGTGTCGAGTGCCCAGCTGTAGGCGGCGATCAGGTCTTGCAGACCCAGCCGGTCTTCGATCGAAACAGTCGTCATGTCTTCTCCCTCATATTGCGCCAATCGTAACATTCGTTATGATGAGCGCAAGCAGCGCGCGTACGAAAAGCGGCTGCCATGGGAGAGTTGAGTGGCAAGAATCATCGTTTCCGGGGCGTCCGGCCAGTTCGGCCATGCCGCCGCTTCGCAGCTTCTGGACATGGGTGAGGACGTCATCGCGCTGTCGCGCAGCACCGACAGGCTGGCGGACCTTGCCGAGCGCGGCGCCGATGTGCGCGCGGCCGATTTCGACAGTCCCGAGGGGCTGGAAGAGGCGATGGCAGGCGGGGACAAACTGCTGCTAATCTCCACCACCATGGTGGGAGAGCGCGCCCGCCAGCACGGCAATGCCATTGACGCGGCAAAGGCGGCGGGCGTGAAGCATGTGGTCTACACCTCGCTGCTTGGCGCGCGCAAACCCGGCAATCCTTCGGTCGAGGGGTTCGACCATATCGCGACCGAGGAAAAGCTGGAGCAATCGGGCATCGCTTATACGTTCCTGCGCAACAGCCTCTATGCCGAGGCCGTGGCCACCGCGATGGCGATCCCCGCGCTGGCTTCCGGCCACAAGCCGGAGAACGCGGGCGAGGGCCGCGTGCCGGTGGTCAGCCGGGACGATTGCGTCGCCATCGCCGTCGCCGTGCTGACGCAGGAAGAGCATGAGAACAAAGCCTACGACGTTACCGGGCCGGATCTGTGGACCCTGCCTGATGCCATGGCGCTGGTGGCACAAATGGCCGGCAAGCCCATCGAGGTGCAGCAGGTCGATGACGAGGGGATGTTCGCCTATTTCGATTCGCTGGGCGTGCCGCGCAAGTCCGCCGAGGTCGACCCCAACGGACCTATCCCGTGGGCGAGCGAGGGCATGGTGACCTTCGGCCAGTCCATCCGTGAGGGATACATGAATATCGAATCCGATGATGTTGAGCGCATCACCGGCAAGCCGCCGCGCTCCTTGCGCTCCGTCTTCGAACAGCACCAGGGAGCCTGGCCCGCATGAGCCGCCTTCTCGCATTCGTCGCCGTCATCGGCCTTTCCGCCTGCACCGCCTCTGCCGTGGACGGGCCCCGGACCGGCACCCCGCTCGCTACGCAGGATGCGCCGCTCGGCGCAGGCGTGGATTGGGACAATCCCGGCGGCGACTGGGGCGAAAGCCACTTCTCGCGGCTCGAGTCCATCAACTCCGGGAACGTGGCGCGCATGGGCCTTGCGTGGGAATACGACATGGGCACCGCCCGCGTGCAGGAAGCGACTCCCGTCGTGATCGACGGGGTGATGTACACCTCCGGAAACCTTGGCCGGGTCTATGCGCTGAACGCGGTCACCGGCGAGGAGCTGTGGACCTTCACCCCGGATCTCGACATGCAGGTGAACCGCTTTGCCTGCTGCGATCAGGCCAACCGCGGCGTGGCCGTGGCCGATGGAAAGGTAATGGTCGGCGCACTGGACGGCAAGCTGTGGGCGCTCGAAATGGCGACTGGTGAGCCTGTGTGGAACGTCGACACCATCGTCGATCATACGCGAGGCTACACTTCCACCGGCGCGCCCGAAGTGGCAGGCGACATCGTGGTGATCGGCAACGGCGGCAGCGAATACGACGCGCGCGGCTATGTTTCTGCATACAATATCGCCGATGGGTCGCTGGCCTGGCGCTTCTACACCGTGCCGCGCGATCCCGAAACCGGACCGCAGGAAAACCCAGAACTCGACGCCGCGCTGGCCACCTGGAGCGAGGAAACCCGATGGGATATCGGCGGCGGCGGAACGGCGTGGGATGCCATCGTCTACGATCCGCAGTTCGATCAGGTGATCGTGGGCACCGGCAACGGCGGGCCCTATCCGCAGGCAATCCGTTCGCCCGGCGGCGGCGACAATCTCTATCTCAATTCGCTGGTGGCGCTGGACCGCGAGACAGGGCGAATGAACTGGTATTTCCAGGAAACCCCGCAGGACAACTGGGACCTGACGGCCACGCAGCCGATGATCCTCGCCTCGCTGGACGTGGAGGGCGAGCAGCGCCCGGTCATCCTGCACACGCCCAAGAACGGCAATTTCTACGTGGTTGACCGCGAGAACGGCCACGCCCACGCTGTCAATCCGCTGGTGCGCATGAACTGGTCCGACGGTTTCGATACCGAGACGCAGAAGCACAACGTCACGCTGGCGGAATCGGATTATTCGAATGGGCCGAAGATCGTCTATCCCGGCTCTCCGGGTGCGCGCAACTGGTATCCCGCCGCCTTCGATCCCACCCGCGGCACCTATTTCGCCCACGTGCTGGACATGGGGAACCTGCTGTTCCTGACAGGCCCTGCGGACGATGTGGAATACAAGGAAAAGGCGCTGAACGCGGGCGCGGCGATCATTTTTACCAGTGATTTGCAGGCCGCCGCCGAAACCCTGCCGCCACCCTTGCGCGCTGCCGTGATGGCGGAAGCGGCGTGGAAATGGGTGCTGGACAAGCCTTTCGAAAGCCAGCTTCGCGCCATCGATCCGCTGACGGGCGAGACCAAGTGGGCGGTGGAAAGCCTTGGCTGGCAGGACCGGCACGGCGTGCTTTCCACGCAGAGCGGCCTCATCTTCCACGGCGACGTGGGCGGCACGCTTTATGCGCGCGACGCCGATACGGGTGAAGCGCTCTGGAGCATCGAGACAGGCTCTACCATCATGGCCGCGCCGATGACCTACATGGTGGACGGCGTGCAGTATGTTGCCGTGCAGACCGGCTGGGGCGGCGGCGGTTGGGGCTTTGTGCCGCGCTATGCGGCGGCCTACCAGAAGGGCAATGCCAATCGCATCCTAGTCTTCCGGCTGGACGGCGGAGAGGTGGCGATTCCGGAGGACCTGCCACCGCTGCAACCCGCGCCGGAGCCACCTGCGCAATATGCAGATGCCACGCCGCAAATGATTGCGGCGGGTGCCGCCCTCTTCACCGAGAACTGCACCATGTGCCATTCCAACCAGCCGCGCGCCCCGCTGCCGGACCTCAGGCGCATGAACCGCGGCGTGCACGCCGGTTTCCAGCAGATCGTGCGCGGCGGGCTGTTCGTCAGTCGCGGGATGCCGCATTTCGAAGACCTGCTGAGCGAGGACGAGGTAAAAGCGATCCACGCCTGGCTGATCAGCGTGCAGGGTCCGCTGCGCGAACGCGAATTGCAGTTGCAGGCAGAGGGCCTGCCGCTTGACACGCAATCGCTCACCATCCTGTCGAATTATTGAGACCGACCATGACCCCAGAGAACGTCAACATCGCACATCCGGACAAGCTGTTCATCGGCGGCGAATGGGTGAAGCCGCAGTCGAACAATTCCATCGAGGTGGTGAACCCCGCCAGCGAGGACGTGGTCGCGCGTGTCGCCCATGCCGGAAACCGCGACATGGACGCAGCCGTCGCCGCCGCGCGTCATGCCTTCGACAACGGCCCGTGGCCGCGCCTTTCTCCGCAGGAGCGGCAGGCCAAGCTGATGGAGATGGTCGACTACCTCGAAACCCGCGTGCCCGAACTGGCGGCGGCGTGGACGGCGCAGGTCGGCGGGCTTGCCAGCGCGGCTGGCCCGATGCACGCAGGCGGCGTGGCTGGGCTGCGCGGTATTGCCAGCCTCGGCGAACGCTTCGCATGGACAGAGCAGCGCCCCGGCATGGCGGTAGACACCGTCACCGTGGTGCGCGAGCCCGTGGGCGTTGTCGTCGCCATCGCGCCGTGGAACGGGCCGTTCGCGATCATGGCCAACAAGGCGTTCTACGCCCTGATCGCGGGCTGCACCGTGGTGATGAAGCCGTCTCCCGAAACCCCGCTGGAAGCCTATATCATCGCCGAGGCGGCGGAGGCCGTGGGTATGCCGGCAGGCACGGTCAGCCTCGTCCCCTCAGATCGCGACGCGGCGGACCACCTGATCCACTCGACGCACATCGACAAGATCACTTTCACCGGCTCCACTGCGGCGGGCAAGCACATTGCCAGCGTTGCGGGCGGCAACATGGTGCGCGCGACGTTCGAACTGGGTGGCAAGAGCGCGGCGATTATCCGCGACGATTTTCCCATCGATGCGGCGGCGAACATCCTCGGCAATACCATCACGGTGATGAGCGGACAGGTGTGCGCCATGTTGAGTCGCGCCATCGTGCCACGCGCCCGCCACGACGAACTGGCGGAGGCCATCGCGGGCGTGATGAAAGGTGTGAAGATTGGCCATCCGGAGGACGAGAACACACAGCTTGGCCCCGTTGCCATGCACCGCCAGCTCGAACGCATCGAGATGTATATCGAGGCGGGCAAGGCGAGCGGCGCGGACCTCGTGACAGGCGGCCATCGCCCCAGCCACATGAACAAGGGCTATTACATAGAGCCGACGCTGTTCGCGAACGTCGATAACAAGAGCAAGATCGCGCAGGAGGAGATCTTCGGCCCCGTCCTGTGCCTGATCCCGGCGGAGGACGAGGAGGACGCCATCCGCATCGCCAACGAGAGCGACTACGGCCTCAATGGCTCCGTCTTTACGGGCGACGCGCAGGCCGCCTACGATATCGCGCGCCGCGTGCGCACGGGCGTCGTCGGCCAGAACGGCATGCGTATGGAATGGACCGCGCCCTTCGGCGGCTTCAAGCAATCCGGCATCGGCCGCGAGGGCGGCGACGAGGGGATCTGGGGCTATGTCGAGACGAAGACGATCCTGACGGATGCGAGCGTGAAGGTCTAGCCGCCGGGCTGAACCACTTCGGTAGCCTGCGAAAACACCACCTGCCAGCGCCCGTCACGCAGCTCGTAATAGTCGGTGTGACGGTGCGGGGGGTGGGTAGCACGTTGTCGCCCACTCGCACCGACAAGTCGGATTCGTAGCGGACGGCCCCTGCATCGCCCACGACCTGCACACGGAATTCTCCCACAGGCTCGAACACGAGATAGCGGAAGTCGCCGTTGCGCTGCGGGTCGAGGTACTGCGATTTCGTCCATGTCTCGCCACGCGGGTTCACCAGTTCGAAGTCTTCGGCGTGACGCGCGTAGGCGGTTTCCCAATCGCCCTCGACGAATGCGGTCAGCCGTTGACGTTCGATACTGGCTAGATCGACGTCTGCCGCGAGAGCGGACTCCTGGCGTCTCGCGTCGGCTGCGTTGCAGGCAGCCAGGAGAAGGGATTACGACAAGATTGCCACTGACATTTCATCTCGGTTCTCCTCGTTCCTGATCAATCAATCCCGATAGCCGCCAATATCGCCTCGTCCGGATCGAGCGCGGTGTCGCCCGCCGGGAAGCCGTTCTGCTCCAGCATGTAGACCGTTACCGCCAGATAGTCGGGATCGCTCAAAGAACCCGGCGCGCCCATCGGCATGGCCTCGCGGGTGTAGGCGAACAGTTCCGCCACGCTGCGACCGCGCCAGCGGCTCATGAAGGCGGCCCCGCGAATGGGGGCGACGCCGCCCGCGCCTTGCAGGTCCGGCCCGTGGCAGGCGGCACAGGCGCGCTGGTAGACGGCGAGTCCCGCTTCGGCCTGCGCTGCGGAGAACACCCCGCTGGAGGCCGCGCGGCTGAAGCCGCCGATATTGCCGCCCGGTGGAGGCGCGTCGGCCGATCCCATTGCGCCCGCCGGGTTCACCTGTTCCCGCTCCGGCCCGCGATGGCCGATGCCCGCGTCGGGCAGGGCGAAGACGAACAGCGTGTTCTGCCGACCGTGCAGGAGTTCGGGCGTGAAGTTGTCGCTCAGCCAGAAGCCTGTCGAGAACGCGACATACTGCTGCCCGTCCACCGCGAAGGTCGCCGGATAGCCCGTGACCGAGGAGCCGACGTTCATCGACCACAGCACTTCGCCGCTGCGTTGATCCATCGCCAGCACGAAGCCTTCCGCATCGCCTGCAAACAGCAGACCGCCGCCGGTGGTGAGCAGCGACTGTGTGCCCGCGCGCTGCTGGTAGGTCCACTCACTCCTGCCCGTCACCGCGTTCACCGCGTGGATCGCGCCGATCATGCCGCCCGCCTCCGGGTTGGCGTAGGCGCGCGTGGCGATGCCGTAGATGCCCGTGTCGCCTTCCGCCGGGTCCAGCGCGGACATTTCCGCGCAGGTGTTGGTGAGGGGGAAATACATCGTCTGCGTCAGCGGGCTGTAGGCGGGGGCGTAATAGTTCGCGCCGCCGGTGGGGGCGGGGCAGATAGTGATGTTCTCGCCGTAGCGGCTAGGGATGGTCTCTGGGTTCACCGTCACCCGCCCGGTCGCGCCGTCGATGTGGCCGACGAGGTTCTGCTGCAGCGTGGGACGCGCCCAGAGAAACTTCCCCGTCTCCCGGTCCAGCGTGTAGATCACGCCGGTCTTGCCAGGCACGCCCGACAGCGTGCGATAGGTGCGGCCCGGCTCGATATCGGGGGCCATCCATTCCACGTCTGCCGGATCGGGCGCGACCTGCTGGTCTATCAGCATGCGCGGGAAGGTGTGGTCCATGTCCCACTGGTCCACCAGGTGCTGGTAGTGCCAGACGATCTCGCCCGTCTCCACGTCCAGCGCCAGAGTGGAATTATGGTAGAGATAGGTCTCGTCATTGCCCGCCAGCCTGATCTTGGGCGTCGGCGCGCTGACCGATGTGCCCATGAAGATGAGGCCGAGTTCAGGATCGAAGCTGGGGATCATCCACGCGCCCACCTGCTGCCGGTCCGCCAGCGGCACGCCGCCCCATGTGGCATCGTTGGGATCGGACCCTTGCGCGATGATCGGCGTGCGCCACACCTCTTCGCCCGTTTCGGCGTTATGCGCGACGATCACGCAGGCCGCCGGCCCGCCCTCCGGCTCGCATGATCGTCCGGTGATGGCGAGGCCATTGGCAATGATCGGCCCGCTCGATTGCTTTGCGCCTTGTCGATAGTCGAGGATCTGCGTCTCCCACGCGAGTTCGCCCGTGCGAGCATCGAGCGCGTAAAGATAGTTGTCCGCGGAATTGCCGATGATCAGGTGTCCAAAGATCGCCAGATTACGGGTGGTATCGTAGACTGGCAGGTAGTTGCCGATATCCTCTGGCAGGTCGCGCGCATGACGCCAGATCAGCTGGCCGCTTTTCGCGTCGATGGCGTGGATGGTGTCTGCCGGTCCGGGGAAATACATGATCCCGTCGCGCACCAGCGGCGTGCCTTCCTGGTGGCCGGAGTTGAGCGGCATGGCCCAGACGAGGCGCAGGTTCTGCACGTTGGTGATGTCGATCTGGTCCAGCGGGGAATAGCCCCAGCTATCCAGCGTGCGCCGCCAGCTGAGCCAGTCTGCCGGATCGGGTTGCTGGATTTCCGCATCGGTAACGGGTGCGAAATCTGACCCCGTCTTCGCCGCCACCTGCGTTATCGCCAGCGCCGCCAGAGCGCAGCCGAGCGCGAGTTTCCCGAGTTTTGCCATCAGCCCTGATTCCTCTCCCGGCTCTTTAGTGCCAAAGGCGGGGTGACGCGGCAAGCATTCGCCGCTAGACAGCCGGACAAAATCAATTTCAACCGTGAGTCATCCATGAAATACCTGCTTCTCGCCAGCGCCGCAGCTACCCTTTCCGCCGTTCCCGCCATGGCGCAGGATGAGCCCGTGGGCGATCCCATCATCGTGCTGGGCGAAGGACTGGAAGATACGCCTTCCGTCCCTGCCTATTCGGTGATCGAGCTGGACCGCGAGCAGATCGTCACCACAGCATCGGGCACGCTGGAGGACACGCTGAATTCCGTTGCCGGTTTCCAGCAGTTCCGCCGTTCCGACAGTCGCAGTTCCAACCCCACGGCGCAGGGCGCCACCTTGCGCGCGCTGGGCGGCAATGCTTCCAGCCGGGCGCTGGTACTGCTGGACGGGGTGCCGATGGTCGATCCGTTCTTCGGCTACGTGCCGTTCAACGCCATCGCGCCCGAGCGGCTTTCCTCGATCCGCGTAACGCGCGGTGGTGGCACCGGGCCGTTCGGCGCGGGCGCGCTGGCCGGCGCCATCGAACTGACCAGCGCCGATCCGCAGACGCTGGGCCTCGTCAGCGGGCAGGCGCTGGTAAACGATCGCGGCGGCACGCAGACCTCCGCCACCATCGCCCCGTCATGGGATGGCGGTTATGCCGTTGCCAGCGGCCGTTGGGACCGGGGCAAGGGCTTCTACACCACGCCGGAGGCTGACCGCGTGCCCGCCACTGCGCGCGCCGCCTACGACAGCTGGTCCGCCAGCGGCCGCGTGGTGCAACAGCTTGGCGACAACCTGGAAGTGCAGCTTCGCGGCCTCGCGTTCGAGGATAATCGCACCCTGCGCTTCGAAGGCGCGGACAGTCGTATCCGGGGCGAGGACGTGTCGCTGCGTGTCGTTTCTCGCGGGCCGTGGCAGGTGGATGCGCTGGCCTATGCCCAGTGGCGCAATTTCTCCAATGTCATCATCTCTTCCACCCGCTTTGTGCGCGTGCTGGACCAGAAGGATACGCCCGCCAGCGGTCTTGGCGGCAAGATCGAGGTGCGCCCGCCCTTGGGCGAGAACCACACGCTGCGCCTTGGCGTGGACTATCGCCGCAGCGAGGGCGACCTGTTCGAGGACGCCTACTCCGCCTTCAGCGGCAACCTGACCGAGAACCGCTTTGCCGGGGGTAACAACGACGATCTCGGCCTCTTCGCCGATTACGACTGGAACTACGGCCCGATCACGCTGACGGGTGGCCTGCGCGCGGATCGCTATTCGATCAACGACGGTTTCTACCGCGCGGTGGAGCCCGATGGCACCGTGGTGACCGATGATACCTTTGCCGACCGGTCCGACTGGGAAGTGACCTGGCGCGCCGGTGCCCGCCTGCAGATGAGCCGCAAGCTCACTCTGCGCGCGGCGGCCTACAGCGGGTTCCGCCTGCCCACCATCAATGAACTTTACCGCCCCTTCGTGGTGTTCCCCGTGGTGACGCAGGCCAACGCCGAGCTGGAGCCGGAGCGGCTGGAAGGCTGGGAATTCGGCATGGACCTGGCCGCCGCCGACTGGATGCGCCTCTCCGCCACATTCTTCGATAACAAGGTGAAGAACGCCATCGCCAACGTGACGCTGGCACAGAACCTGCGCCAGCGCCGCAATCTCGACGCGATCGACGCGCAGGGGCTGGAGCTGGCCGCCTCCGTCGATGCCGGGCAATTCGGCTTCGACGGCACGCTGACCTTCCTTTCGCCGGAGATCGAGGGCACCGGCCCCGCCTCCGTGCTGGACGGCAACCTGCCGCCGCAGACGCCCACTTTCGCCGCCAGCGCGACGGCCAGCTGGGAGCCAGCAGAGGGCGCCTTGCTGGCGGCAACGCTGCGACACGTCGGCAAGCAGTTCGAGAGCGATCAGGAAACAGAACCGCTGCCCGCCGCCACCACCGTGGACCTGTTCGCGCAGGTGCCGCTGTTCGGCGCGCTATCCTCCGTCGTGCGGGCGGAGAACCTGCTCGATGAAACGGTCGTCACCCGCAACAGCGGGGGCGACCTCGATCTCGGTGCGCCGCAGACATTCTGGATTGGCCTACGCTATGGTTTCTGAAGTGGTAAATAGTTGAAAGCCGCCTAGGCTGGCCATCGAACAGGGGAGAGCGTGATGGGCAAAATGGAAGTCATCAACCCGCGCACCGGGGTGTCGGACCATGCCATAACACCGGCCAGCCGGGACGACGTGGCGGCAAAGGCCGCCGCGCTGCGCAAGGCCCAGCCCGCCTGGGAAGCGATGGGTGTTGGCGGGCGGTGCGGCGTGATGGCGCGCTGGTTGCAGGCGGTGAAGGCGCGGGCTGCCGATATCGGGGAGGCCGACGCCCACGACACCGGCGGCTGCCACACCAGCTACCTTCAGGGTTTCATTACCATGGGCAATATCGGCGGCTGGCTGGAGGACGCGCCCAAGGCCTTCGCCGCGCTGGACTTCGACGCGATGAGCCCCTCCATGCCCAGCGTGCGTGTGCAATCGCAGGTCGTGGCCTATCCGCTGGTGGGCGTCATCAGCCCGTGGAATGCGCCGCTGATGCTGGCGTTGCTGGATGCAGTGCCCGCGCTGTTCGCGGGCTCCGCCGTCCTGCTCAAACCCTCCGAAGTCACGCCGCGCGTGATCGAAACGCTTTTCGAAACCGTACGCGAAGTGCCCGAACTTGCCGCCGTCTTCGATTACGTCGCCGGGCCGGGCGAGGTCGGACAGACGGTGATCGAGCAGGCGGACACGATCTGCTTCACAGGCTCCGTCCCCACGGGGCGCAAGGTGGCCGTGGCCTGCGCGGAGCGGCTGATCCCTTGCCACCTCGAACTGGGCGGCAAGGATCCGTGCATCGTCACCCAGAGCGCCGATATCGAGCGCGCGACCACCGCCGTGCTGCGCGGTGCCGTCTATGCGACCGGCCAGGTCTGCTACTCGGTGGAGCGGGTCTACGTGCACGAGGCAATCCACGATGCCTTCGTCGTCAGGCTGCTGGAGAAAGCGGGAGAAGTGCGCCTCAACGCCGGGAACCCGCGCGCCGGGCATATCGGGCCGTTCACCCACGGGCCGCAGGCGGATATCGTGGCGGGCCACATCGCTGATGCCGTCGCCAAGGGCGCGAAGGTGGAATGTGGCGGCGAGGTCGAGAATATCGGCGGTGGCCGCTACCTGCGTCCCACGGTGCTGACGGGCGTGACGCACGACATGGCGATCATGCAAGACGAGACGTTCGGCCCTACGATCCCGGTCATGGCATTCTCCGATACGGAGGAGGCCGTGCGCCTCGCCAACGATACGCAGTTCGGCCTCACCGCCAGCGTGATCGCGGGGACCGCAGAGGAAGCCGAGGCTATCGGGCGGCGGCTGAACGCGGGCGGGATCTTCCTGCAGGACACGTTCCTCACCTTTGCCAAGATGCGCACCTTCGGCACGGACAGCTTCGGCTGGTCCGGCCACGGGAGCCCACGCATCGGGCCGGAGAGCCTGCGCCGGTTCCTCAGGCGCAAGAGCCTGCTGACGCAGACCGGCGAAGTCGCGGATATCCGCAATGATCACCATCTGGGAGAAGACGCGTGAAGATCACCGCAGCCCTCTCCGGACGGGGCGGCGAAGCGCCGCAATTGGTCGAACTGGAACAGGAGGCCCCGCGCGCGGGCGAAATGCGCATTCGCCTTGTCGCCACCGGCATCTGCCATACGGACCTGCACGAACATCCCGGCAGGCACTCGCCCCAGCCGATCGTGCTGGGACACGAAGGCGCGGGCGTGGTGGAGGAACTGGGCGAGGGTGTGACGGACTTTGCCGTGGGCGACCACGTGATCCTTTCGGGCAATTCCTGCGGCCAGTGCCCAAGCTGCCTCGCCGGTCTTCCGACATACTGTGACCTGGCCATGCCGCTGTGCTTCGGCGGCAAGCGGCTGGATGGCTCCACCGCGCTTTGTGCGGGCGACGAGACGGTGCATTCGCACTTTTTCGGCCAGTCCAGCTTCGCCACCCATTCCATCGTGCCCCAGCGCACGGCGGTGAAGATGGCGAAGGACCTGCCGCTGGAAAAACTCGGGCCGCTGGGCTGCGGTGTGGTGACGGGCGCTGGCGGCGTGATCGAGGCGCTGAAAGTCGGCTTCGGCGATACCATCGCTGTCTTCGGCACCGGCGGCGTGGGCCTGTCCGCCGTGATGGCGGCCAAGCTGGTGGGCGCGAAACGCATCGTGGCGGTGGACCTGTCTGACGAGCGGCTGGAAATGGCGCGCGAATTCGGCGCGACCGATACCTTCCGCGGCGACCAGGACGGGCTTGCCGATGCCATTCGCCAGGTGACCGGGCGAGGGGTGGACTACACTTTCAACACCACCAATGCGGGCGCGGTACACACCCTTGCGCTGGAAGTGCTGGCGATGAATGGCATGGCCGGGTTCGTGGCCGCGCCGCTGCCGGACAAGGACGGGCCGTGGTCGCCGCAGATGTTCGCGATGCTGGCGGGCGGACGGCAGCTTCGCGGCATCCTTGGCGGCGACGCCAACCCGCGCACTTTCCTGCCGCAACTGGCTGAGTACTGGCGGCAGGGCCTGCTGCCGTTCGACCGAATGCTGAAATTCTATCCCTTTGCCGATATCGAGCGCGCCTTCGCCGACGCGAAAAGCGGCGTCGCGATCAAGCCTGTCCTGCTGATGGAGAGCCAAGATGACGCCTGACATGCGAACCGAACTGAAAGCGCTGGGAACGGAGCTTTCGCCCGAACTGCTGGGCGGCACGCAGGCCATGATGAAGGCGTTGAACAAGGGGCTTGCCGCAGAAACGCAGGTAACGCGCGATCTCGCCTATGGCCCCGACGAGCGGCATCGGCTGGACCTGTTCACCCAAGGCTCTCCTTCCGGCGCGCCGGTGCTGGTGTTCCTGCACGGCGGCGGCTTCGTGATGGGGGACAAGCATTCCGAAGGCTCCCCGTTCTATTCCAACATCGGCGATTTCGCCGCCCGCATGGGCTGGGTGGGCGTGACGGCGACCTATCGCCTTGCGCCTGCCCACCGTTTCCCCAGCGCCGTGGAGGACATGCGTCTGCTGGCCGAATGGCTGCGGTTGAACGTGGCTGAACACGGCGGCGACCCGGCGAAGATCGTGCTGATGGGCCAGAGCGCAGGCGCCAGCCACGTGGCGAACTACCTCGCCCACGCGCGCGACCACGCGAAGGGCATTGCCGGGGCCGTGTTCCTCAGCGGCATCTACGATACGCGCACCAGTGCGCAGAACGATTTCAACAAGGCCTATTACGGCGACGACGAGAAGGGCTGGGGACCGGCTTCCGCGCTGGCGGGGCTGCTGGCATCGGGCGTGCCGATGCAGTTCAGCGTGGCGGAATTCGATCCCGACGATTTCCAGAAGCAGGCTGCGCAATTGGTCGCGCAATGGTCAGCAACCAAGGGCCGCCTGCCCGAGATGCATTACCTCACCGGCCACAACCACCTGACACCGGCCCTCTCGTTCGGCAGCAGCCAGACGGAGGTGGAGCGCATGGTGGCAGGTTTCGTGGATAGGGTGACGGGCTAGCCCTCCTCAGGGCCAGTAGGCTTCCTTGCGGCGACGCTTGCGGACGCGCTGCATCTGCCAGTAGGCGACGAGGCATCCGATAACGACCAGGGCGATAAGGGCGATCCCCACGAGTTCACGCATTTCACTTTCAACTTTCCGGTTTCCCCCCGGTCACATGGCTTTCAACACATGGACCAGGGGATGTATCCGGAAAATCCCGTGAATTCGCCGCTATCCCTTCTTCGCGCAGTTTATGCAGAGTGCTGATTCGGGTCGCGCTTCCAGCCGCCCGTCGGAAATCTCCTCCCCGCATTCGACGCAATAGCCGTATTCGCCCTTCTCGATGCGATCGAGCGCGCGCTTGGTAGAGGTGATCTCGCGCGTCACCAGCCTGCCCTGCGCTTCCAGGCTCTCGTCATCCTCCATCTGCACGGCGCGTTCGCTGGAATCGGGATCGTGCGGCTCGTCCAGATCGCGCTCGATCCGTTCGAGACGGCTTTCCAGTTCGCGCAACTGTTCTTCCAGGCGGGCCTTGTACTTGTCGTCGCTCATGCTGCTTTCTCCGAAGGAACCCAGCAGCCGTGAAAGGCCATGGGCATGGCAAAGGGTAGCTTGATGGTCGCCAGCGGCGGCTTGCTCACGTCGTTGCCGTCGAGGATCAGCAGGTCGGCCCGCTTTTCTTCGAACCGGTCGACCACGGTCAGGATATAACCGTCGCCTTCGGGCGCATCGGGTGCGCGGGGGATGAAGACAGGCTCCTGTGCGGCGGCACCGGCCAGTTCGTGGACCCGCAGTTCGCCCCCAAGGCCAGACTGGTCCCACATGATCTGGCCCACGCCCATCTGGGGAAAATCGCGCAGGGCGAAATAGCCGATGGAATGTTTCGACATGGCAAAGCGATCGTCGATCTTGGGCATGTCGCCCAGCGCACCCTCGACTGGGTGCAGGCTGACGGCCTCGTCTTCCGGTTTCGACAGGTCGAAGACGATGCGGGTGATCTGGGTGATCGTCTCAGGCATGGTGGGGAAGCGGCCGGACTTGTCGGCGAAGAAGCTGAAGCAATTGCCCGGCGATGCCGGCGTATCGAGGATCACGCGGTCGCCTTCGGTGTAGGCGTTCATCACGTGCCCCATCACGAGGCCGGGAATGTCGAACCAGCGCATGTCCCTGGCCGGGTCCCCGTCGCGGGGCATCACGCCCCACTTGCTCGGCAGGTCCGGATCGTATTCGTAATAGGCCCCACCTTCGCGCAGGCGGGCTTCGTCGGCAACCAGTGGCATGATCGGGAAGACGAGGTGCTCGCGCGTCACGCCCCAGTCGTGGCTAAGACCGGGGAAAGGCGTTTCGAACATCTGTTCGCGCACCAGCTTTCCGTCCTTGTCGAACACGTGGAGGCTGGCAGTCGTGCTCGGCTCTCCGTCGGCAAAGACGCCGTAGCTCCACCATTCGCCGGTTTCCGGATCGATTTTGGGATGCGCGGTCAGCGCCGTGCTCTTGAGATCGCCGAAATCGCCGACGCCTTTCGTTTCCAGCGTGTTCATGTCGAGTTCGTAGGGGCGGGAATCCTCGCGCAGTGCATAGAGCTTGCCGTGATGCTCGAATGCGTAGGTGTTGCCGGTGTTGTCGCGCTGCGGAAGGTTGGAGACGCTGGGATCGTCGGTGTATTTGTTGCGGTAGTGGCCGTAGAGGCGTCGCCGCGCGCCGCGCTCTGCCTTCAGGCGCTCGGTCTGCACATAGCGGCTGCGGAAGGACACGTGGCCGTCCTCGAAACGGAACGCGCTTACCATGCCATCGCCATTGAGGATGATGTCATCCTCCAGGCTGGGATACTGGCGATCGCCCCCGCTGCGGAAATAGGAGCCTTCCAGTTCCGGCGGGATTTCACCTTCCACTTCGCATTCGAACACGTCGGCCTCAAACCGCATGGGCTTGCGCTCCTGCAGCCCGAAACTGGCGAAGGGGTGAAATACTTCCGGCATTGCTCTCTCCCGTGTTACCCCTTGATTGAAATGCCTATAGCGCCGCATTGCAAGCGCGCATTTGACGGGAGACAAAATCAATGAGTGCAAGTCAGGGCGCGTGCTGGCCGGACGGGGTGCCGCAAGTGATGCCGGCAGAGGACCGCGGCGAGATCGAGGAACTTTACGCCCGCTATGCCTGGGGCATAGACCTGGCGGACGAGGAGCAGGCCATCGCCACCTTCGCCCGCGATGCCGAGTTCGATCACCTGTGGCAGGGCCGCGTGAAAGGGCACGATGCCATCCGTGAGAACCTGCGTTCGCTGTGGTACGATCGGCAGCACTGGTGGTATGGCCGCCAACACTTGATGAACCAGTTCATCATGGACCCGCATCCCGAAGGCGCGCGGGTGCGCTGCTTCTTCCAGATCGTGCAGTGGAACGCCGACTATCGTACCAATTTCGTGTTCGGCATCGGTACGCGGGACGACCGGCTAATCAAGGAAGACGGTCGCTGGAAGTTCTGGCGGCTGACAGTGAACGCCTGGACTGAGGTGGACCAGGTGCCGTGGAAGGGCGAGCGCAAGCTGCCCCAGCGCCCGCCCTATCGCAGCCTGCCCGCCGACACCCGGCCCTTCGACGAGCAGACGAAGGACCCCTTCGAGGATTAGGCTTCGACGATCCCCTCGCAGCCGAGCCACCCGGCGAGCTTCGCCAGTTCGGTCTCGACCTGTTCGGACACCAGCTGCGCGCGGCCCGGCTCCAGCCATAGCTTCAGCACGTCGCCCTCGCGCGTCAGCCTGCTCGACAGCAGTGACAGGCGCGAGCCTGCGCCGAGGCGGCGGCAGAGGCGATAGGCGAGGCCCCAAGCGGTCGCCTCGTGAAGCGCCTCCTGGCTCGCCACCGCTTCGAGTTCGGGCATCGGCGCAAGCTGGCCGTTCGCCCCGCGCAAGGCCGCAGCCAGCATGGCGCGGCCCTTGTGCGTGATGCCCAGCCAGCGCTTGTCGAGCGCCCAGTCTATCGAGTGCTTTAGCCGCATGTTCGGCTCCAGCCGCCACTGCGCCTGCGCCAGCATGTTCGCCGCCAGCCGCAAACGCTCGCTGCCGTTGGTGCCGGAGCGGGCGGCGTCGGATGTCCACGCGGCGATCTGCGCGGCCATTGTCTGCGATGCGCCGCGCGGTTCGGTGAAGTGCGAAATCGCCGCCAGCAGCGGGTCCAGCTTCTGCGCGCCGTCCGACAGGTCTCGGTAGAGCACCCCCTCGCGAAGGCCCCACGACGAAAACACGAGGCCTTCCGGTTTCAGCGCCGCCAGCAGCGGGCGCAGCATGGCGGCAGCGTTGGGCAGACCTTCCGCGCGGTTCGCAGAAATGCCGGGAATGTTGGCCAGCTTCTCGGGCGATATTTGCGCCAGTTTCTTGGCGTACTTGTCCGCTTCGGCAACGGACAGGGTGAAGCCCTGCGGATCGGTGAGCGGGTAATTGGTCTTGTGAATGGCGTAGGCTGCCAGAGCGCGCCATGTTCCGCCCACCATGAACAACGGGCCGGGATGCACGCTAGCCCAGTCGGCGCGTCCCATCTCGCCCTTGATCGTCTTGTTGAACGCCTTGGTCCCGCTTTCGCGCAGGGCTGGCAAGCGCAGGGTGCCGAGCGGCAGGCTGACGCCGTGCGAAGCCTCGCCATTGCCGATGGCCACCAGTTCCAGGCTGCCGCCGCCAAGGTCCGCCACCACCCCCGTCGCGCCGGGAAAGGCGCCGATCACGCCGTAGGCGGAGGTGATTGCCTCCTCCTCGCCGGAAAGCACTTCCACCTTGAGGCCCAGAGCTTCCACCTGCTTGACGAATTTCGGCCCGTTCTTCGCATCGCGCACGGCAGCGGTCGCGACGGTGCGCACGTTCGTCACCTCGATATCCTTGAGGATGGTGGCAAAACGGTTGAGCCCGCGCATGGCGATTGCGATGGCCTCGGGCGGCATCTTCCCCGTTCGCGCGAGATCGCGGCCAAGCTGCGCCGTCACCTTTTCGTTGAGCCAGACGTCGGGCGCGCGCTGCGGGCCGGAATAGACCACCAGTCGCACCGTGTTGGAGCCGATATCGATCACCGCGCGCTGCGGTCTTACGGCATTCTTCGCCCGCTGGCTGGCGAAGGTCGCCGTCATACGGCTCCCTTGCGCAGCGTCAGCTTGGGAATGCGATCTTCCTTCAGCGCGTCTCCGCGGCCGGACAAGGACGGGTTGGTCATGAAGTATTCGTGACAGTTGAATCCGTCTTCCTCAAGTCCGGGCTCGCTTTCCACGCGCTCGTAATCCCCGGTTTCGCCGTCCAGCAGCCAGCTCTGCTCTGTATCGAGAAGGTTCGCCAGCAGCACCTGTTCGAGCACCTGATCGTGCACGGTATCGTTGATAATCGGCACCAGCGCCTCCACCCGGCGATAGAGGTTGCGGTCCATAACATCGGCGCTGGAGATGTAGACCTTGGCCTTGTCGCTGGGCAGCGGCTGGCCGTTGCCGAAGGCGTAGATGCGGCCATGCTCCAGGAAGCGGCCGATGATGGATTTCACCGTGATATTGTCCGAGAGGCCGGGCACACCGGGGCGCAGGCAGCAGATGCCGCGGCACACTATCACCACCTGCACGCCCGCCTGGCTCGCTTCGTACAGCTTGTCGATCACGGTCTTCTCGGTGATCTGGTTCAGCTTCCACCAGATCGTGGCGGGCTTGCCCTCGCGCGCGAAAGCGATCTCCGCCTCGATATCGGCCAGCAGCCTGTCGCGCAGATTCAGCGGGGATATGGCCAGCCGTTCCAGCCGGTCAGGCTCGACATAGCCGGTGATGAAATTGAACAGCTTTGCCGCATCGCGCCCCAGCGCGGGATCGGCAGTGAAGTAGCTGAGATCGGTGTAGATCTTGGTGGTGACGGGGTGATAGTTGCCCGTGCCGAAATGGCAGTAGGTGCGATAGCCGCCGTCTTCCTGCCGCACTACCATGCTGATCTTGGCGTGGGTCTTCCAGTCGATGAAACCGTAGATCACCTGCACACCGGAGCGTTCCAGCTCGCCCGCCCACTTGAGATTCTGCTCCTCGTCGAAGCGGGCTTTGAGTTCCACCACGGCTGTCACGGACTTGCCGTTCTCCGCTGCCTCGCACAGCGCGTTGATGACGGAGGATTGCTGGCCCGCGCGGTAGAGCGACTGCTTGATCGAGACGACGTTGGGATCGGCTGCCGCCTGGCGCAGGAAATCGACCACCACCTCGAAGCTCTCGTAAGGGTGGTGGATCACCATGTCCTTTTCGTGGATGGCGGCGAATACGTCGCCGTCGTGCTCCATCACCCGTTCGGGATAGCGGGGGGAGAAGGGCGGGAACTTCAGGTCCGGGCGGTCCTCCTCCACCACTTCGGCAAGGCCGACGATGCCCAGCATCCCGCTGGTCTTGGTGATGGAGGCCTGCTCCAACTCCAGCTTGTCGCGCAGCAGCTCCTCGGCCTCGGCATCGAAACCCTCGTCGATTTCCAGCATGATCACCTGCCCACGACGGCGGCGCTGGATAGCGCTGCGGAAATAGCGCACGAGGTCCTCGGCCTCCTCCTCCACCTCGATATCGCTGTCGCGCAGCACGCGGAACACGCCGTCGCCGGTGATGGTGAAGCCGGGGAACAGCAGGTTGGCAAAGCGCACCACCAGCCGCTCGATGGCGACGTAGATCGCCTCGTCGCCGGCGACCTCTTCAGGGATGCGGACGAAGCGCGGCAGGGCGCTGGGGATCAGCACCATCTCGACAAGCTGGCTGCCGTCCTCGTTGCGCGTCAGATTGAACAGCGCCCCGATGCCGAGGTTGGCGACGAAGGGGAAGGGGTGCGCGGGGTCGATCGCCTGCGGGGTGATGACCGGCATGATGTGGTCAAGGAAATACTGCCGCAGCCACGCGTCGGATGCCTCGTCCAGCCGGTCCTCGCCCTTGATGTGGATCCCCTGCTCGGCCAGCAGCGGCAGCAGTTCCAGCAGGGCGGCCTGCTGCCGTTCCTCCAGCTCGCGGAACCGGGCGCCGAGCGCGGCAAGTTGCTGTTTGGGCGTGCGCGCATCGAGCGACATTTCCGCCACCCCGCTGCGTACCTGTCCCGCAAGCCCGGCCACGCGGATCATCATGAACTCGTCGAGATTGCTGCCGGAGATCGAGAGAAAGCGCATCCGCTCCAGCAGCGGGTAGGACGCCCGCCGCGCCTCTTCCAGCACGCGTTCGTTGAACGACAGCCACGACATCTCGCGGTTGAAATAGCGTTCCTCGGGAGGAAGCTGTTCCGGATCGATCGCGGCGGATTGCTCGGCTTCGGGCGTATCGGGGGCGGTGCTCATCGGTCCTCGAAAATGTCAGGGAAGGGCAGGGTGAATCGGCGCCTGCCCGTCAGTTCCAGGTTTCCACCAGATCGCTGGCGCGCGCAATGGCGGCGATGCCGCGCTTGCCCTCTGCGCGTTTCAACTGGACGATCACGTCGATCACGCTGGCGGCGTAGGCGATGGTGTCGCTGCGCGTCAGGCCGATGCCGGTCTGCATCACCATCAGGCTAAGCTGCTCCAGTGCACCGCGCAGGGAATTGGCGTGAATGGTGGAGAAGCTGCCGGGATGGCCGGTGTTGATCGCGCGCAGGAAGCTGACGCTCTCCGCGCCGCGCAGTTCGCCCAGCACGATCCGGTCGGGCCGCAGGCGCAGGGCAGATTGCAGCAATTCGTTGGCCGTCACCTTGGCCTCGCCCAGTTCGCCCTTCACGGCGACGAGGCCTACGGCGTTCGCGCCGGGGAACTTCAGTTCTGGCGTATCCTCCACCATAACCACCCGCTCCTCACGCGGGATTTCGCCCAGCATGGCGTTGAGGAAGGTGGTCTTGCCGGTGGATGTGCCGCCGGAAATGAGGATGGTCTTCTTTGCCTTGATCGCGGCGCGCAGGAAATCGATCGGCGCATCCTGCGGATCGGGCATGTCCGCCTCGCTCGGCTGCACGAGCGGACCGGCGTCGTAGGCATCGAGCGGCAGGTCCAGCCGGCGGTGGCGGCGCACGGCCATGGCCCAGTGCTTGCGCGTGGCGGGCGGACCGCAGAACTGGATGCGCGCCCCGTCGGGCAGGGTCGCGCCCAGCAACGGGTGTTCGCGGTTGATGCCCTGGTGGCTGATGCGCGCCACCTGTTCGGCCAGACGCTGGATCAGCTTGTCGTCGACCGCATCCAGCTCAACACGCTGCATTCCGGGATGGGCGGCATCCTCCACCCACATCTCGCCCGGCTTGTTGACGAGGATTTCTGTTACGGTGTCCCGCTCCAGCCAGTCCTTGAACGGCGCGAGGTAGGCGTCGAGGTAGACCGAGCCGCTGGGAACCTGCGGCGCATCGGCAGGAGGCCCTGCCGCGATCGGCGCGCCTTCGTCGTCACGCTCCGGCTTGTCGCCAAGGTGGTGGATTTCGGCGGTCACGGCTGGCCTCAGCGAACCTGCGGAGCCTGACTGAAATCGAGATCGCGCGCGGTGTAGACGCGGATCGGTTCACCCATGCGCACGCGCACGGTGGGCGGACGCTGGCCATCCTGCTGCAGGGCCGTGCTGGCAGCAGACTCGCCGCCACCCAGGATGACCGAGGCGCCGCCGCTGGCAACGGTCGTCAGCCCGCCGATCACCGACAGGAGCATGGCGCTGCCGAAGCGGCTGAAGAAGTGCGTGTTCACATCGCCCTGAAGGCCCGCCGTGCCATCGAAGCTGGTGGCCGGGCTCTGGATCGAGACGGTCACGCCATCGGGACGAATCACGCGCTGCCAGATCACGTAGGCGCGGCGCTGGCCCGCTTGGAGGCCGGACTGGTACTGGCCGACAAGGCGGCTGGAACGCGGGATCAGCACGCGGCTGCCGTCGAAGCTGCGCACGTCCTGGCTCACCACGGCGCGCACGAAACCGGGCACATCGGTGTTGATCGCGGTTTCGAGGATCGCGGGAATCATCGTGCCCTGCGTCACCGTGGTGGCGGGGTTCACGTCCTGCATGGCAACGGCCGGGCCACCGCCGACGCCGCCGATGCGGGCGGCAAACTCGTTCGCCGCGCCGCCGCCGGGTGTAACGGCGTTGCCGGGCGTCGCCGCCGCAGCAGCTTCGGCAGCAGCGGCATTGGCCGCGGCAGAGGCGGGGGCGGTGCCGCCGTCGAACACCAGCGTGGGCGAGGAATAGGGATTGGTGGCCGGGCCGACAGCCGTGGTGCCGTCGGGCGCGCGGGCCAGAACCGGCGCGGGGGAGGGATCGGCCTGCGGCACGGCGCCTGCATTGGCGCTGGGCAGACCGTCTGTGGGCGCAGCAGCCATGTCCACCGGCGCGGGCGGTGGCGGAGCGGGCTGCGCGGCCTCTGCACCGGTCGCGGCATCGTCCCCGCGTCCGGCGTTCAGGCCCCACAGCGTTGCAGCGCCCAGCAGGGCGACGAAGCCGACGCCTGCCAGCAGGCCGAGTGCGTCCTTGTTGCCCTTGCGGTTGGCCACCGCCGGGTAGGAGGTGCGGCTGGCAAGGTCGATGATCTCGGTGGTTTCACCGTCGCGCGGGTCCGCATCGTTGGCGTGACCGACGTTCTTCTCGGGAAGGCGCATGGCAAGTTTCATGGTGCTGTTCTCCGTTACGCCGGTCAGGCGCCCTGTTGCTGTGCGGTACCGTCGGCATTCGCCGCGCCGACGGTGCCCTGGTTCACCAGCAGTGCCGCATTGTCGCCGGACCGCAGGATGATCTCGCCCGGCACGATGTCGAGCACGATGGTATCGCCGCGCACGGCGAAGTTGACAGGGCCTTCGGTACCCTCGTGATCTTTCACCAATATGGCAGGCATGGGTGTGCCCGTGGGCCAGGCGAGGAAGGTGGCGGTGCCATCGTCGTAGATGCGTTCGGGCAGCAGGGCGCGATCGCCACTGGTGGCCCATTCAAAGTTCAGGCGCGTGGGATCGAGCACGGCATAGTCGTCGTTCGCGGCGGCCATTTCCACGGCATTGGGCTGCTCGCCCGGATTAGCGGAGGCCATCTGCGTTTCCTCTTCCACCGGCTCCACCTCGATAGGGTAGGTGAAAGTGAGGACGTAGAGCGGCGTGCGGTTCGTGGGGCTGGAAACCAGATCGAACAGATAGGTGTGGCGGTTCGTCACCACGGTCATGTTCGTCGTGGCCCGCGGGGCCAGCGGCTTCACGAACAGCAGGTTCGCGCGGCGGTTGGGCGTGACCTGCCAACTCTGGCTGTCACCGATGGCGACGTTCTCGATCACTTCGCCTTCGCCGAACTGGATGGTCGACTGGACGTTCACCTTGCCCTCGATCCGCACGACCTGCGTGGGATCGTAGAGGCGTTCGACCAGGCGCGGGTCCTGCGCGGCGGCGGGAGCGGCCAGGAGGGCGGATGCCAGCAGCATCGCGGCGATGCCATTACGCAACATTACATTTTCTCCGAGGAACGGACGGGTGCGCTCTTGAAACGGCTGCCAATGCCGCGCGCACGCGATGGGGTGGTGGAGCCGCTGCGGCCCTGCTCGGCACCGCCACCTGCCTGCACGATCTTCGTCTCGCGCACGGTGGAAGTGCCGCCGGTATCGTTCGCGGCCGCAAGGGTGTTCGCCGTCACGCGGATATCGCGCGAGGCGGGAGGAGTGGACTGAGCGGCACGATCACGCGCGGTGGTGCTGGTAATGGTTGGCGCAACCGGAGCGGCGGCGGGCGCGCTGGCGGTGTTGAACCCGCCGCGTTCGTCCGCACGGTCACTGGTGGCGAGGCCGAATACGTTCCAGCCGCTCACCATCGTGGTCGTGACCTTCAGCACCATGAACATCAGCGCCAGGTGCACCGCGCCGATCATGAAGAAGGCCATGGCCGGGCGCACGTCAATCTGGCCGGGCGTCGCCATCAGGCTGGAGAGAACCGGCACGGCCAGTTCCAGCATCAGCGATCCGCCCAGTACCGCGAAGAGCGGGGCCAGCGCCATCAGGGTAACGCCTTTCAGCCAGCCCACGAACAGGCCGCGAGTGCCGTCGAACAGGGCGAGCAGGATGAAGATCGGGCCAAGGCCCATCAGGATGGCGAGCGCGATCTTGCAGGTGGCCAGTACGCCCACGGTGCCCAGCAGCAGCATGGTGCCGCCCGACCACAACAGGCCCGGCGGAGAGAAGATCGAGGTGTCGTTCGCCATCGCATCGCCGCCCGATGCTTCCATCAGCGAGAGCATGACGACGTCCAGCTTGTCGGCGAAGATGGTGGTGGCGGAGCCGTCTGTGCCCATGATCGAGGTGGCGATCCAGTCCGGCGCGCCGACGGCGAGGTTCCAGAACACCGCCTGGAAAGCGATCCAGCTGGTGGCAAAGGTGGCGACAAGGCCCACCGTCACCATCTTGGGCGTGAGGGCAGACAGGCCAAGGCGCGTGCGCCCGGTGATGAGGCCGAAGCCGATGAAGGCGACGAACAGCGTCAGCGCCAGCGTGAGCGTGGTGCCCATTGCGCCGTTGGCGAACAGGTTGTTGAACGCGGCCTGCGCCATCTCGCTGGCGGCGCAGTCCACGCCGCGAAGGGACGCGCCGATGCCTGCGCCCACGCCTTCCATGGCGCGCATGCATTCGACGCCTACGCCGCTGGTGGGAGTGGTGACGCTCATTCCGCGGCCTGCCAGTTGAAGCTGTCGTCGTCGTCCTGCGGCTGGCCGGAACCGGGCCACGGACGGTTCGTAAGCGCAGGATACCACTGCGCGGGATCGTCTCCCACGGCTTCGCGCAGCAGGTCGAGGCGGCGTACGCTCGATTCGCGGCCGGAGAGGATGGTCAGCACTTCGGGCGCGCCAGACAGGTCCAGCCGCACCACGACGCTGGCATCGGGCTGGCGCACGAGGAAGCAGCGGCTGTGCGCGGGCAGAGACTTGATCAGCGCAAGCTCGTGCTCGGTCAGACCGAAGCCTTCGCAATAGTCCTCCGCACGGGCGCGGGCGTTGGGCATGAACACCATGGTGGCCGTCTGCTCCACCAATGCGGTGGAAATGCGGCTGTCCAGCGCATCGCGGGCGGACTGCGTGGCAAATCCGACCAGTGCGTTGCGTTTACGCAGCGTCTTCAGCCAGTCGCGGATGCGGGCGGCGAAAACCTCGTCGTCGAGCGCCTTCCAGCCTTCGTCGATCAGCACCATCGTGGGGTGCCCGTCCAGCCGCTCGTCGATGCGGTGGAACAGGTACATCATCACGGGCGTGCGCAGCTTGGGGTTCTCCAGCAGCGCGGTCATGTCGAAGCCCATCACGCGGGTGGAGAGATCCAGCTTGTCATCGGCATTGTCGAACAGCCAGCCGTTCTCGCCATCCTCGATCCAGGCGGAGAGGCGATCTGCCAGGTCGCCCGGTTGCGGGCGGCGCGCGCCGGAGACGAGTTCCTTGAAATAGCGGAGGCGGCGCAGCGAGGGATCGTTGGAATAGGCCGCGTCCACGGCGGAGGCGATGGTGGCGTGTTCCTCTGGCCCCTCCGCCTTCAGCAGCACGGAAAGCCAGTCGCGCAGGAAGCCACGGTTGGCGGGCGTATCGGGCAGGGCGAGCGGGTTGAAGCCGGTCGGCTCTCCCGAACGGATGCGGTCGTAGCTGCCGCCGATGCCGCGAATGAACAGTTCCGCGCCGCGATCCTTGTCGAACAGGATCGTGCGGGGGCTGAACTTCTGCGCCTGCGCGGCGAGGAAGTTCATCACCACGGTCTTGCCCGAACCCGACGGCCCGATGACCGAGAAGTTGCCAAGATCGCCGGTGTGGAAGTTGAAGAAGAACGGGGTGGAGCTGGTGGTCTGGAGCAGCGTGACGGCCTCGCCCCAGTGGTTCCCCTCGGCCTGTCCCAGCGCGAAGCCGTGCAGGCTGCCGAAGCTCGCCATGTTGGCGGTGGAGATCATTGCGCGGCGCACGAGGTACTGCTCGTTGCCGGGGAACTGGCCCCAGAAAGCCGGCTCCAAGTTGGTGTCCTCGCGCACAGCAATAGCGCCGGTATCGGCCAGCGACGCAGCGACGGAAGCGGTGGCATCGTCCAGCCGCTCCAGGTTGCGCTCGCGTACCAGCACGGTCAGGTGATGGTCGCCAAAGGCCACGGAGCCTGCGCCCAGCTCGTCACGCGCGGCCATCATCTCGGCCCGCTCGCTCTGGGCTTCCTCGTCGGCGCTTTTCAGGCGGCGGATAGCAAGGTCGATCTTCTCTCGCGCGGTCTGCCGTTCTTCGGGAGCGAAGCTCTCGGTCACGATCATCTCGTAAGGGAGGCGCAGCATACCGTCGAGCAGGCCGGGGCTGGTCGCGTCAGGGTAGTCCTTCAGGCTGAGGATCGAAGCGAAGTCCGCCCCGCCGCTGCCGCGCAGTTCCATCGCGTCGAGGCCGAAACTGGCGCGGCGGTAGGGCAGCATCCGGCCCACGTCGGTATCGAAATCGGGGCGGCGCACCGGGCGCATCTCGCCGTTGTAGAGCGCGCTGAGCAGTTCCAGCACTTCGTTGTTGGTGTTGCCCGACGGGCCGACATAATCACCCAGCGGCTGCGCGCCGTAATCGCCAAGGCTGGCTGCCAGCGCCTGCAGGGCACCGCGCAGGGAGCGCAGATCCTTGGGATCGACCGGCTCTTCCTCGTTGCGGCGCTTGAAAATCTTGCTGGCCTTTTCGGCAAGGCCCGCCTTGCCCCGCGCCGGGCGGCGCACCAGCGAGACGAACTGATCGTTCACGAACAGCGATCCGCTCGACAGTTTCTCGCGCCAGCGCGCATCGATATGGGCGGACAGCGGATCCTCGAAACTGGCGTCCAGTTCCACGCTCACCCGGCGGCGGATCACGTGGTGATAGAGCACGAAGCGTGCATCGAGGTTGGAGCGCAGCATCACCTCACGCGTCTGGGCGTGGGCGTTCAGCGCTTCGGTATCTTCCGTCTCGAACAGCAGGCCGGGCACCTGCATGGCGGCCATCAGCGAGCCGTCGCGCAGCAGCACCACGTTTTCATCGACCAGCCGCGCATAGGGCAGGCGCTCGCCCGCCTGCGCTTCCTTGGCGCTCCAGGCGGCGGCTCCCAGCCGGAACTTGGGCAGCTTGCTCTTCATGGTCTCACTCCATGCCGCCCACGAACGGGCGGCGGTTCAAATGGCGCGCGGCTTACGCGGCGTAACTGTTGCAGCCCCAGCGGCTGTAATTTCTCACCCGCGGACACTTGCTGACCTTGGTCAGCCACAGGTCGAAAATGCGCGGTTCGCGAAGGCAGGCGAAGTAGCCGATAACATGCATGATGACGGGGATCGGCAGGATCCACAGGCTTTTCAGAATCAGGAAGGCCTCCGTCGTCACCAGCGCGTTGATGATGAAATAGTTGAACGTCACGCCCGCAAACATCTGCGGCCGCGTGAGCGCGCGATGGACACGGTGGCGGACAAGCTGCATCGATCCCGCTCCCTTACCCTGCCGCGCCCTGGATACCGGCCACGATGGAGGCGGCACCGAAAATGATGAAGCAGCCCAGGATCACCGTCGCGCCAAAGCGCCAGTTCATCCGGCCTGTCAGCATCATGAAGCCGACGGCCGCCACGGCCATCACCGCAACTGCGGTCGCCACGCTGCCCAGCAGCGTGTTCTGCATCCACGCCAGCGCATTGTTGATCGGGCCCGAACCCGCCGGGTCCTGCGCGTAGGCAGCCGTAGGCGCGATCAGCACCGCGAAAGCAGCGGCAAGGCGGTAAAAAACATTCATTGTCAGTCGGAACTCCGGGAATGGTCTGCAAGACGGCCCATGATCGAGGATACATAGACCTGTGTTTCACGAATACGCGGGATACCGCCCGAACGGATCACCCGTCCGGGGCCCGCGTTGTAGGCGGCAAGGGCCTTTTCCAGGTCGCCGTCGAACCGGTCGAGCTGCTCGCGCAGGTAGCGCGCGCCGCCCTCCAGATTGGCGAGCGGGTTGTCCGGGTCCACGCCAAGATCGCGCGCGGTGCCGGGCATCAGCTGGGCAAGGCCTCGTGCCCCGGCGGGGGAGACGGCGTTCTCGCGCCAGCGGCTTTCCTGCCAGACCACGGCTTCCAGCAGCGCGGGCGAGAGGTCGAAACGCTCGGCCAGCTGCGCGACGTGGGCGGCATAGGCGGGCGGGATGGCGGAGGAATGGTCTGCCGTGATGGCAACGGCGCTGTCGGGCACGATCGCGATCGCTTCCACCGGCACTTCCGCCAGCGGCGCTGCAGCCCCGTCATGGGTCGCGTTCATGTCCACGCTGGTTGCCGCCATGGCCATCGGTCCGGCGATCCACTGCGCTTCCCCGTCAACTGACACTTCCAGCACATCGGCCTGCGCCGGCAGCGCGCACGCGGCGGCGACCGCGAACGCGAGCGTGGATGTGCAGAAACGCAGAATCATGTGGGACCCTCCAAAGCCGCCCCAATGCTTACAACAAATGACAACGGCATGACAGTGCAGGCCAATTCGGCCCTTCGCGCTGCCATACAGCAAAAGCCCGGCGAGCCGAAGCCAGCCGGGCAGTTTGCTGGGCCGGCGCGCTCTAACGGCGGCTCGGCCCTATATAATATGGTCTGTCGCGCCGATTAATCGGCACTCGAGTCCAGCGACAGAAGGGCAAGGCGCGCGGCCTGGCGGGAATCGACCCACTCGCCGCTGGCGAGTTCGAGGTCGTAGCGATCGTTACTGGCGATGGCTTCGCGATAGGCCTGCTCGGCCATACGGTATTCGCCGACGGCGGCGTAAGCCGCGCCGAGGTTGATCAGCAGTGCCGGGTCGCCAGGGTTCTCGGCGCGAGCGGCCTCCAGGCGTTCGATAGCGGCACGTGCCTCACCCGAGGCGAGGGTTTCGTAAGCGACATCGCGGGTCTCGATTTCCGACGGGGTGGTGGCGGCCGTAGGGCCGGCCTGGACCAGCATCAGGAAGGCAAGGGTGGTAGTGGCAAACATGATGGTTCTCCCAAACTCTTGCCGACGATAATGCGCCGTCTTGCCGACGACTGCAACAAAACCGTCATATTGTCACAAAACTGCAATATGCTGCAGCACGGAAAGATTTTTTCGCTCAATTCCAGCGATTCTCGGGAAATGTGACAATCCGTCACACAATTCCGTCACACGGTCGCCAAAGTGTCATTTGGCTCGCCTAGCCGTCCTCTCGCGACATCGCATTTCGCTTCGCTTCTTTTTCGATTCTCGGTTTTTTGAGGGGACCGTTCGCCGTGACTAATCTTTCTCGCTTCCTGATCCTTGGTTGTTCCGCCATGGCGCTTGCCGCTTGCGGTGCAGAGGAAATCGCTTCGCCGGGCACCGGCGGCAACGTGGTGATCAACAATCCGCCCGCACCCGCGCCGACGCCTTCGCCGACGGCAACTCCCGCGCCGACCATCACCCCGGCAGCCGGTTGCCCTACCATCAGCGACCCGCAGGGCCTGACTGACGAGGGCACCATTTCCAACAGCAACGGCGACGAATGGCGCGTGTGCGCCACGCCGCAGCGTTTCAACGCCTCTTCCACCCTGCGCCAGATCGACGGCCTGCTCTATCGCCTGCCCGGCCAGGTGAACGTGGGCACCGACGGCGGCCCGGCTCCGGACGCGAGCGACGGCCTTTCCGACACCAATGTCGAACTGACCATCGAGCCCGGTGTCATCATCTACGCTGCCGGTTCCTCGTTCCTGAACGTGACGCGCGGCAACACGATCGATGCCAACGGCACCGCCGACAGGCCGATCATCTTCACCAGCCGCGACAACATCGTTGGCCTGAACAACGAAAACTCCTCCGGCCAGTGGGGCGGCGTGGTGCTTTCGGGCCGCGCTCCGGTGACGGACTGCTTCGAACCTGCCGCAACCCCGGGCACCGTGGATTGCGAACGCCAGGTGGAAGGCGCGGCTGCGCCCAGCTTCTTCGGCGGCGCCACGCCGGACGACAGCTCCGGCTCCATGAGCTACGTGCAGATCCGCTACTCGGGCTTCGTGCTCTCGGGTGACAACGAGCTGCAGTCTCTCACCACCGGCGGCACCGGTTCGGGCACACAGCTCAGCCACATCCAGTCGGTCAACTCGTCGGACGACGGCGTCGAATTCTTCGGCGGCATCGTCAACATCTCCAACCTCATCGTTGCAGGTGCGGAAGACGACTCGCTCGATACCGACACCGGCGTGAAGGCGAACATGCAGTTCGTGATCGCGGCGCAGCGTGCGGGCATCGGTGACACGATCATCGAAGCGGACTCCAGCAACGGCCTGGAAGAGCAGACCCCGCGTCAGAACACCACGATCAGCAACTTCACCTTCATCCAGCGCCGCGCCGCCGACCAGGTGGTGCGTATCCGTGGCGGTGCCGACTACGGTCTCTACAACGGCGTGATCTTCGATGCCTCGGGCTCCACCCCCTGCATCCGTATCGACGACGAGGAAACGATCCGCGCGGCCAATGCCGGGCTGGACGATGTGGGCACCGTGCGCTTCAACTCGGTCGCGCTGGATTGCACCACGAACTTCCGCAACGGCAGCAACGGCGGTGCCACCGCCGCCCAGGCCGAGGCGATCTTCGATGCCGGCGCGGGCAACACGAAGGACTACACGCACACGATCACGGGCGGTTACCTGAACGGTGCCAGCGAGGATGGCTATACGCCGATCTTCGATCCGACCGCGCTGTCCAGCTTCTTCGTCACCACCACCTTTATCGGTGCCGTGACGGCGTCCGACGACTGGACGCAGGGCTGGACCTGCGACTCCTCGGCCGTGGCCTTCGGTAACAACACCGGCCTCTGCACCGAGATCCCGGTCCTTTAATGAAACGTGGAAGGGGGAGCGCAGGCGGGAAATCCGCTGCGCTTCCCCTTCCAGTCTTTTTACCTGATCGACTCATAGGGGAGTCACGACAATGACCACTGGCAAGCGGCTGGCGGGGCTGCTTCTGCTCACCACCGCGCTCACCATTCCGGGCGCGGCCTTCGCACAGGATTCGGCAGGCAGCGCCGTATCGCCCACGCAACAAGACGTGGAGCGGGACGAACTGCTGGACGACGAACCCGAAGGGCAGGAGGAAGACTTCGACGATACCGACGTCTCCATCCCCGGTGGCTCGATCATCGTGACGGGGCGGATCAACCGCAACCCGGAACGCAATTCCACCCAGGTGGTCAACGTCCTCTCGACAGAGCAAATCGCGCGAACGGGCGAAGGCGATATCGCCGGCGCGCTGGGCCGCGTGACCGGCCTCTCGGTGCAGGGCCAGGGCTTCGTCTACGTGCGCGGTCTCGGCGACCGCTATTCGCTGGCACTGCTCAACGGCCTACCGCTGCCTTCGCCGCAGCCGCTCAGCCGCGTGGTGCCGCTGGATATCTTTCCCACCAACGTGGTCGCCTCCAGTCTCGTGCAGAAGACCTACTCCGCCAACTTCCCCGGTGAATTCGGCGGCGGCGTGATCAACCTCACCACCCGCGCCGTGCCGGACGAGAGCTTCCTCGAAATCAGCGCCGGGATCAGCGGCAACACCGAGACGACCTACCAGCGCGGCCTGTCCTACTACGGCTCCGACTACGACTGGTTCGGCTTCGACGATGGCACGCGCGACGTCCCGCCCGCGTTGCAGACGTTCTTCGATAGCGGCATCCGCATGAGCGACGTCCCGCTCGACCCGCAGCAGAACGTGAACGGCGCGCCTTTCACGCAGCTCGACGTTGCCAAGCAGCTTGGCAACCCGAACCTGATCCTGGTGCAGCAGATCGGGGACGTGCAGCCCAACTGGTCCGCCGGCCTTACCGCGGGCACCTCTCTCGACGTTTTCGGTGACGGCCTGTTGGGCATCGTCGCCACCGCGTCGGTCAGCAACTCGTGGCGCACGCGCGACATCACCTCGCAGTCGATTCTCGCCGACTTCACGCTCGACAGCGATTTCCGCGACGTGGTGACGGACAATTCGGTGCTGGTGAACGCGCTGCTGGGCTTTGGCCTGGAAGTGGGCGATCACCAGTTCCGGTGGACCAACCTGTTCATCCGCGACACCTCGAAGCTCGCTCGCCTTTCCACCGGCGAGGATTTTCAGGACGACGATTCCATCGTGCAGCAGCAGACGGCTTGGTTCGAACGCCAGCTGATTGACACGCAATTGGTGGCCGAGCTGGAGTTCGGCGATCTCGGCATCGACCTGCGCGGCGGCTACGCCCGCACCGATCGCGAGGCACCTTACGAATACACTTTCACCTATGTGCGCGACAACGCCAACGGCCCGCTGAGCGACCAGTTCATCAACGTGCTGGACCGCCAGACCGGCGATGCCTCGGTCGTGTTCTCCGACCTGCAGGAAGAGCTTTACGCGGGCGGCATCGACGTGAGCTATCCGGTCCTCGAAGGACTGGGCGTGACCGTGGGCTATGCCTACAGCGATACCGAGCGCTTCTCCGAGCGCCGCGAATTCCTGTTCAACGCACCCACCAGCTTCCCCGACGGCATTGGCCTGCTGCGGCCGGACCTGCTGCTGGGCGATGCGATCATCGACTTCTTCGATATCGGGCTGATCGAATCCACGCAAAACGACCCGGCTTTCACATCGGCACTCACCGTTCATGCCGGTTACGGCAAGATCGAGTGGGAGCCGGTGCTGGGCGTGCTGCTGGACGTGGGCGTGCGTTACGAGGACGCGGAGCAGACGGTGGATCCGGTGGAAGTGTTCAACACCCCGCTCAACTCCGCCAGTTCCACCGCGCTCAACAATGATTACTGGCTGCCCGCCGCCACGATCACCGTGGAGCCGATGGACAACCTGCAGCTGCGCGCCAACGCTTCAAAGACGCTGGCCCGCCCGCAGTTCCGCGAGCTGATCTTCCAGACCTATTACGATCCGGAAACCAACCGCCAGTTCAACGGCAACCCGTTCCTGGTGGACAGCCGCCTGACGAACTTCGAGGTCCGCGGCGAATACTACTTCGGCGGCAGCGACCGGATTTCGGTGGCAGGCTTCTACAAGGATATCGAGAACCCGATCGAGGCGTTCTCCAGCTTCTCCGACAACGCTCAGCTCACCAGCTTCGCCAATGCCCCCAGCGCCACGCTGTGGGGTGTGGAGGCCGACGCGCAGTACACCTTCGATCTCTACAACTGGGGCGGCTTCTTCGAGAGCAAGGCTTTGGTGGTGCTGGGCAACTACACCTACACCAACTCCGAAATCTCGGTCGAGGCAGGCGATATCACGCGCCTGTTCCCCGGCGGCGACACGGCGGCGAGCAACCTGTTCGTGGACGGCGTGCCGCTGACTGGTCAGTCAGACCATCTCGTCAACTTCCAGATGAGCCTGGAGGACGTGGACACCCTGCAGCAGTTCACCGTGCTGGTGAACTACGCCAGCGAGCGCGTGACCAGCCGCGGCACCTCGGGCCTCCCTGATATCGTGGAAGACCCCGGCCTCACGGTCGATCTGGTCGCGCGGCAAGGGTTTGACCTGCTGGGCAGCGAGGCGGAACTGAAGCTGGAAGCGCGCAACATCTTCAACCGCCGCAACGAGGAATACCAGACCGACGGCGTGAACCGGGCTGAGATCAACACCTACGATCGCGGCACCGAGCTGGCGGCATCGCTGTCGTTCACCTTCTGAGACAGGACCAGCAAACAGGGGAGGGGCCTCTCGCCAATGCGCGAGGGGCCCCTTTTGTTATTCGCGATGGAAGAATTCAGATCAGGTCGAGGACATAGCCGCGCCCGTGGACGGTGCGCAGCAGGTGTCCGGCACCAGCCTGCCGCAATCCTTGCCGCAGCCGCTTGATCCACACGTCGACGGTACGCAGGTAATCGGGGTCGCCATCCTTGCCCAGCGCCTCGATCAGTTCCTGCCGGGTGAGTACGCGGTTGGGGTTCTCCGCCATGAAGCGCAGCACCCTGAATTCGTTGGGGCGCAGGCAGACGAGGTCACCCTGCCAGCGCGCCTGTTCACCCGCCACATTGATCTGCAGGTCGCCCAGTTCCATGATTTGCACCCGGCGGGCACAGGCACGCTGGGCGAACAGCGCCAGCACGCGGTCGAGCATTGCCTGCCGGTCCAGCGGGCCGACGGCGTAATCGTCTGCCCCTGCCTTCAGCGCGCGGCGGCGATCCTCGGGATCGTCCTCCTCCAGCACCATCGTGATGTGCGCATCCTGCATCCGCGGATCGGCGCGCAGGCGGCGCACCATCTCGAGGCCGGACAGGCTATCCATCACCCAGTCGACGAAGACCCACGCCTGCCCGTCCACCAAAGCCATCGGCCCCTCGGGCGGCAGGTGGCGGAACACGAACACGGCCTCGCCCTGCGTGAACTCGGCAAAGCGTGCCGCCGCGGCGTCTGTCGTGAATATGCTGATGCGGTCCATTGGCCCCGACCCGGTGAATTCCGGTTCGGTAAGTGCCAAGCCTGCATGACCGATCTATGACAGACGCGCGGCAAATTCGCGTTGCCGCCCGCCTGCCTCAGCCAACCGGCGGGGCGGGGCAGTATTTCGCGATGTATTCCGCGTGCGGCGGCATGTTCTTGACGAAGAACCGGATCGATTTCTCGATCTCGTCCAGCTCGCTCTTCGTCTCCCCCCGGTCCAGCGTATCGACCATGGCGATGTTGCCCTGCATCGGGATGCCCTGGCCCATCATCACCGCGGCCCAGCTGGTCTCGGTGAACAGTTCGTCCTCCTCGCGGAAAATCTGCCCGGTGGTCTGGAACAGCTCAACCTTCTCGGTCAGGCTGTCGGGCACGCTCATCGTGCGGCAGTAATTCCAGAACTCGGTGTCGTCGCGGCTGGTGGCGTTGTAGTGCAGGATCAGGAAGTCGCGGATGCGCGCGTATTCCTTGCCGGTCAGCCGGTTGAAGGTGTTGCGCGTCGCCTCGCTCACCCCGTCGAGGTTGAGCATGGCGATCAGCTTGTTGATGCCGGTGTTGATCAGGTGAATGGAGGTGGACTCGAGCGGTTCCATGAACCCAGCGGAAAGGCCCAGCGCCACCACGTTGTGGTTCCAGAATTTCTTCCGGCGGCCGGTCACGAAGCGCAGGTGATTGGGGTCCGCCGTAGGCTTGCCCGCAATGTTGTTCACCAGGATATCGGTCGCCTCGTCCGCCGACATGAAGGCATCGCAATAGACGTGCCCGTTGCCGTTGCGGTGTTGCAGCGGCACCTGCCATTGCCAGCCCGCGCCGTGGGCGATGGCACGGGTGAAGGGCGGGGGCGGCGATCCGTCGTCGCGGTTGCAGGGCAGGGCCACGGCGCGGTTGCACGGCAGCCAGTGCGTCCATTCCTCGTAACCCGTTTCCAGCACCTGCTCGATCAGCAGGCCGCGAAAGCCGGTGCAGTCGATGAACAGGTCGCCCTCGATCCGGGTGCCGTCCTCGAGCTGGATCGACGTGACGTCCCCGCTCTCGGCATCGCGCTGAACGTCGCAAACCTTGCCTTCCTGCCGCACCACGCCGCGCGCCTCGGCATAGCGGCGCAGGAACTTCGCATATTGCCCGGCATCGAGGTGGTAGGCGTAATTGACCGGCGGCAGGTCGTCGCGCTTCACGTCGGCAGAGCGCATGAAGCGGCCGAAGTAGGCGGCCATCGTTTCCACGTTGAAGGCCTGGATGGGGCGGTTGTCGCCCAGCGATTTCATGTGGTGCCACACCTGGTGGAACGACATGCCGCCGATGGTGTAGCCGTAGTTGCCGAAAGGGTGGATATACCTGTCACCCCTGGCGCCCCAGTTCTCGAACTGGATGCCCAGCTTGAACGTGCCCTGCACGTTGGAGAGCATTTCGCGGTCGCTGATCTCCAGTGCCTGGTTGAACTCGCGGAACGGGGGGATCGTGGCTTCGCCCACGCCCACGGTACCGATGACTTCGGATTCGACCAGCGTGACGGAGAGGTTGCGTCCCCCGTTCTGGCCACCTCTCATCAGGCGCGACAGCGGTGCGGCCGCCATCCACCCGGCGGTGCCGCCGCCGACAATCACGATCTTTTCAATAGCCATCAGTCTCTCGCCAATTTCCCGTTTTCCCGGTTCTAGCGTGAATGCCCCCTGTTGGTAAAACCCGCCCGAAAGGCGGTGATGCAGAGGGCGGCGAGGCCGGGTAATGCAAAAATGTTACACCATGCATCTGCAAATGGGAACGTTCATTTTTGCTATTGTGAACGCTCACAATATCGGTATGCAGAGGGTGAAGCGCCGCATGGGCGCTGTGAGTTTTGGAGCGATACCGCCCGCGAAAAAGCTGGCGGATCAAAGGGGAGAGCATTCTGTGTCAGCTCGAATCGATAGTCGTACTGTAGCCTTCGGCCGCCGCGGCCGCGCACTTGCCGGGGTTTCCGGCCTTGCCCTGTGCATGGTGGCCGCCAACGTGGCCCACGCGCAGGATACCGTCGAAGAAGAGATGGAGCAGGAATCCGGCGAGGCCATGCCCGCGGATGAAAACGTCATCATCGTCAGCGGCTTCCGCGCCTCGCTGCAGTCGGCGCAGGACTTCAAGGAAAACGCCGACACCGTGGTCGACGTGATCACCGCCGAAGACGTGGGCGCGCTGCCCGACCGTTCCGTGACCGAGGCGCTGCAACGCGTTCCCGGCGTCAACATCGGCCGCTTTGAGAAGACGTCCGACCCCGACCGTTTCTCGGTCGAAGGCACCGGCGTCATCATCCGCGGCCTGCCCTACGTGCGTTCCGAACTGAACGGGCGCGACATCTTCTCCGCCACCGGTGGCCGCAGCCTCAGCTTCGAGGACGTGTCGCCCGAACTCGTGGGCCGCGTGGAAGTGTTCAAGAACTCCACCGCCGACATGATCGAAGGCCAGATCGCCGGTCTCGTGAACCTGGTGACGCGCAAGCCGCTCGACAATCCGGGCCTCAACATCGCCGGCTCGATCGAGGCAAATTATGGCGACCTTCGTGAAGAGTGGTCGCCCACCTTCAACATCCTGGGCTCCAACACCTTCGACAGCGCCATCGGCACTTTCGGCCTGCAGCTGTCCTATTCCTATTCCGAACTGAAGAGCCGTACCGACGCCTCGCAGGTTGCCGATCCGTGCTACCGCAATGCCGACCTTTCGGGCGGCTGCCTGCGCGTGTTCGACGTGAACTCGGGCGGTTTCGGCGACACCCAGAATTTCGATGAGAGCAACTTCCCGCCCGCGAACTCGGTCATCGTGCCGCAGTACGCCGGTGTGCGCACGACCGACCTCGACCGTGACCGCGAGGCGATCTCCGCCGTAGCGCAGTACGAAAGCAACGACGGCCGCTTCCTGGTGACCGCCGAGTACCTGCGTTCCGAAGCGAATTTCTTCACCGAGGAATTCGCCCTGCTCGGCCGTATCGACGATGGCGTGTCCTCGCCCGATCCGCGCGAAGGCAGCACCTGGACCTTCGACGAGAACGGCCTGTTCCAGTCCGGCATCCTGACCGACCAGGTCGGTAACATTTTCAACAACCCGTTCGGTCGTGGCGGCATTCCGATCGATTCGCTGCGCTTCCTGCGTGACACCCAGACGGTGACCGAAGACTACTCGATGGATGTCTTCCTCGAAGTGACCGATCGCCTGCGCTTCAATTTCGAAGGCCAGGTCGTGAAGTCGGACCTGTCGCGCGATGCCGTGTTCGGGGCAATGAGCACCTGGGCCGACATCGATCTCGACCTGTCGGGCGAAACGCCTGACGTGCAGTTCCTCGCGCCGATCGGTTCGCCGGACGACTACTTCTCCAGCGGGTTCTACACCTACTACTGGTTCGGCCTCGACAGCCGCGAGCAGAACGACGGCGAGATGTACACGCTGCGCGGCGACGTGGAGTACGACATCGGCGACGGCTTCTTCCGCAAGGCCGCTTTCGGCGCGCGCTGGGCGGACCGCGATCGCACCACCCGCAACACCAACTTCAGCACCTGGGGCAACCTGTCCGCTCCGTGGGCCGGCCGTGGCGGTTGTACGCCGTGGGGCGAAGGTGGCGGTTGCCAGCCGGGCGCTCCGGGCACAGTGGTGCAGGACTGGAACGGCAACGGCGTGGTCGACGGCGACGACGGCTTCACCGGCTATACTCCGGGCCGCTTCTATGTCGGCGGTACCTATCCTGGCACCGAGTTCCTCGTGCCGGGCAACATCGACGGTATCGGCGGCGGTGCCTACGTCAGCGATTTTCCCGACTATGCCAACCTGCGCGATCCGTTTGCCAACGGCTTCCAGCGCGGCGAAGCGTCAACGCCTATCCCCATGGGCCAGGCGTGGTTCTATGGCGGTGACGATTTCCTGGCGGATTACCTCGCCGGCGACGTCGACGATCAGTGGGACGAGATCACCGAGTTCGGCCTTTCGCCGGAACGCTTCAACCTGGGCGTGAACGGCCGCACCTACACCAACCCGGTGAACGGTGAGACCATCGCCTGCGATCCCTTCTGCCCACCCGAAATCTCCGGCGTGTCGGAAATCACCAAGGCGGCCTACGCCCGTGTCGACTTCGGCCACGATTTCAGCAGCGGCTGGTCGCTGGCTGGCAACATCGGCCTGCGTTACGTCGAGACCTCCATCAGTTCCGATGCGCTGGTCGGCTTCCCGCAGGCCAACCAGTTCGACGATCCCTCGATCGGCGGCAACGGCGACGGCGTGGTGCAGGTGTCGGAAATCCAGGCGCTGTGCCGCACCCCGGTGCCCGCAGGCCAGGAGCGCCGCTATTGCGAACTGACCGGCGCCCGCCTCGAGGAATTCGCCTCGCTGTTCACCGGCGAAGCGATCCCCGATGATCGCGACATCACCTTCGACCACTGGCTGCCCTCGCTCAACGTCCGCCTCGACAGCGGCACGGGCTGGGTCATCCGCGGCGCGGTGTCCAAGGGTATCTCGCGGCCTGACCTGCAGCTCTTCAACGCCGGCGGCGTGCTGGGCTTCAGCGGCCGCGTGGACTCAGGGCCTCTGCTCAGCATCGATACCGGCAACCGCAACCTGCTGCCGGTGGAATCGTGGAACTACGACCTGTCGGCCGAATGGTACTTCGACGATGTCGGCTCGATCACCCTTGCCGGTTTCGTCAAGGACATCACCGGCATCATCAGCCGCGGCACGGGCATCGTGAACTACACCTCGCCCAGCGGCGTGTCGCAGGACGTGATCATCAACGGTCCGGCCAACGACATCAGCGGCACGCTGTACGGTATCGAGTTCGCGCACCAGCAGACCTACGACTTCCTGCCCGGTTTCCTCAGCGGCCTCGGAAGCCAGTTCACCTACACCTACGTGAACGGCAACGATTTCCCGAACCCGCTGATCTCGAACATCGGCAATCCGTCTGTGGCGAATGCGGGCAGGCCGCTGAACGGCAGCCCGTTCGTGAACCTCCAGCCGCTGCAGGGTATTTCGGAGCACACGGTAAACGCGACGCTGTTCTACGAGCGCGGTCCGCTGGCGCTGCGCGGTGCCTACAACTGGCGTTCGGCCTTCCTGATCACGCCGCGAGACGACATCTTCCCGTTCTCGCCGATCTGGCAGGAAGCCACCGGCCAGCTGGACGCGTCGATCTTCTACGACATCACCGACTCCATCAAGATTGGTGTGCAGGGCGTGAACCTGCTCGATGAAGTGACCGAAACCTCCCAGGTGATCGACTACGACGGCACGCGCGTCACGCGCTCCGCCTTCCGTAACGACCGCCGCTTCACCTTCCTCGTCCGTTTCGACTTCTAAAGTCGGAGCTCCTCCGGATGAGATGACCAGATGGGCTCCCGCGTGTTCCCTCGCGGGGGCCCATTTTTTCATTGCCTTAAGGCTGTCCGATAAGGACGACAAGCTTGGTGGCAGAGGGAAGGACGAACCGATGATTGCAGACTGGCCCGGTTGGCGCGCAAGAGGCGCCAGCGCGCTATTGGCAGCGATGCTCTCCGCCTGCGGTGGCGGTGAGGCACCCTCGGCCAACATGCCGCCGCCACTGTCTACCGCAACGCCTATTCCCACCCCGACTTCCAGCCCCGCAGCAAGCGGCAACTGGCAGCTTGTCTGGGCGGACGAATTCGACGCGCCGCAGCTCGATACTTCGCGATGGAACGTCATTGCCGATTGTTGGGGCGGCGGGAATCGGGAACGGCAATGCTACACCGCGCGGGCCGACAACGTTCGCGTGGAGAACGGCGCACTGGTGCTGTCCGCGCGAGAGGAGAGCTACACGGGCGATGCCTGGCCCGCGCACATGGCCCCGTTCCAGAACGATCCCGACGAGCAGAAGACGCAAGATTTCACCTCCGGCAAGATCACCACGAAGGGCAAGGCGGACTGGCGCTATGGCCGGTTCGAAATGCGCGCGCGCCTGCCGCAGGGGCAGGGCGTGTGGCCCGCGTTCTGGATGCTGCCGGAAGACGAGGTCTATGGCGGCTGGCCCCTGTCGGGCGAGATCGACATTCTTGAAGCGGTGAACCTCGGCGTGGAATGCGCCACCTGCGAGGACGGCGGAGAGAATTCGATCCTCGGCACGCTGCACTACGGTGCGCAGGTGCCGGGCAACGAATACACCAACCGCGAGGTTTCCGCGCCGCAGGTGCTGGACGGCGACTGGCACACCTACGCCGTTATCTGGGAGGAGGGGCGCTTCACCTGGGAGCTCGACGGGGTGCCCTATGGATCCATCGATTCCTCTGAATGGTGGACCGGGGCGAGCAGCGATCCGCTGGCACCGTTCGACCGCGACTTCCACCTTATCCTGAACCTTGCCGTGGGCGGCAACTGGCCGGAATCGACCGCGCTTGGCGGCGTCTCCACGGGGGGTTTTCCCAAGCAACTGGAAGTCGACTGGGTGCGCGTCTGGCAATGCGATGCCGATGCCGCTACCGGTCGAGGCTGTACAGGGAACTGAATACTCATGGCACGCCGCCGACAATCCGTGACCATCAAGCACGTTGCCGCCGATGCGGGGGTCTCGCTGCAGACGGTCAGCCGCGTCATCAACAACGAGGCCAATGTCCGCCCGGAGATGAAGGAGCGGGTGCAGGCATCCATCGACAAGCTGGGTTACGTGCCTTCCATCGCCGCCCAGCGCATGAGCGGATCGCGCAGTTACATCATCCTCGCGCTCAATGATCGCGAGCGCACGATTGAGGACTGGCGCGCGCGGGAGGGCAGCGACTGGATCGACCAGATGCTGCTTGGCGGAATGCTGAAATGCGCCGAATACGGCTATCGCCTGCTGTTCGAGCTGGTGGATACCCATTCGGATCACGTGGAGCGGGAGCTGAAAGGCGCGATTGCCGCGCTGCAGCCAGACGGCGTGGTCCTCACCCCGCCGCACGGAGAGAACAAGCTGATCACCGGTCTGCTCGACAAGCACAAGATCCCCTACGTGAAGATCGGCGCGCGCCTGAACGGCGGGCTGGCGATCACCATGGGTGACGACCAGCTGGCGCGCATGGCGACGGATTACCTGGTCGAGAAGGGCCATACCCGCATCGGTTTCATCGCCGGATCGCGGGAATACATCATCAGCCAGTGGCGCAAGGATGGCTGGCTTTCCGCGATGGAGGCGCACGGTCTCGATACCGAGGGTCTGTGCGAGCGCGGCGATTTCAGCTTTGCCTCTGGCGAACAGTCAGCGCGCATCCTGCTGGGTCAGGCGAACCGTCCTACTGCCATCATCGCCAGCAACGACCAGATGGCGATGGCGACGAACACGGTGGCCCACGAAATGGGGCTGGAAGTGCCGCGCGACCTCTCGATCATCAGCTTCGACAACACGCCCGTCGTCCGCTTCGTGCGTCCCCCGCTGACAGCGATAGACCAGCCGATCGCGGAAACCGTATCGCGCGCGGTGGAGCTGCTGATCAAGACGCAGCGAGGCGAGGAACTGCCGCCGATGCCGGTGGTGGTCGAGGGCGGGCTGGTCGAACGCGAATCGGTCGCGCCGCCGCCGAAACCCGCGTGAGCGAGCCGCCCGCCGAGCCGCCTGCGGGTGAACGGCAGCACCCGCGTTTCATGCTGCTCTATGCGCTCGCCGCTGCTGGCGGGGCGATGGCCTACGTTCCCTTCCTTACTATTCTGCTCCCCGTGCGGGTGGAAGCGATGGCGGGCGGCGCGCATGTCAGCTGGCTGGCCTACTGCGCCTTTGCGGGTGCGGTGATGGCGAGCCTTTCCAACGTCCTGTTCGGCTGGCTTTCGGACAAGACCGGCAGGCGCGGCCTGTGGGTCGCGGCGGGACTGGTGCTGACCTGCGCCCTGCTGCCGGCGATGGCCCTGGCAGAGGGGCTGCCCGCACTGCTGGGCCTGCTGGTCGCGTGGCAACTCGGCCTTAACATGATGCTGGCACCGCTGGCGGCCATGGCGGGGGACTTCGTGCCGGACCGACAGAAGGGCTTCCTCGGCGGCCTCCTCTCGCTCGCCCCGGCGATGGGCGCTGCATCGGGCGTGTTGGTGACGATACCTAGCCTGGCCGGGCCGGACACGCGCCTCGCACTGGTCGCCCTGCTTGTGGCGATGTGCGTGCTGCCGGTGCTGTTGTTCGGTCGTCCCCGCGCCTTTCCCGAACTGATGGCTGCGGTGCCGAAGCGGGACGGGCCCGTCGACCCGCGCCCGCGACAGGTGGTCGTTCGCATGTGGATCGCCCGCCTGCTGGTGCAGATCGCCGAGGCTGCGCTGTTCGCCTACCTCTACATCTGGCTGCGCTCCATCTCCGGACGCATCGAGGACAACGACGCGGCGCAGGTTTTCGGGGTGGTGCTGTTCCTGGCCGTTCCCGCCACCTTGCTGGTGGGGCGCTGGACCGACAGGACCAATCGCCCGATCCTGCCGCTGGCGATCTGCGCTACCGTTACCGGTGCCGCGCTGCTGGGCATGGCGCTCGCGGCGGAGCTGCCATTGGCGCTGACGGGCTATGCCCTGTTCGGTCTCGCCTCCTCCATCTTCCTCGCCCTGCATTCGGCGCAGACCCTGCGCGTCCTGCCGCGTCCGCAGCACCGGGGGCGGGACCTTGGATTGTTCAACCTCACCAACACCGTGCCTTCGCTGGTGATGCCGGGCCTGACGCTCGCCATGGTGCCGGTGTTCGGCTTCGGCGGCCTGTTCGTGGTGCTCGCCGTGCTGGTGATCCTGGCGGCCGCGCTGCTCTTCTCGATCCGGCGTCCAGAATAGCCTGTTCGAATAGGTGCTTGCCAAAGCGGCGATTGCGTGTAGGGATATTGTGAACGTTCCCAACATAAGAGGAAGTCAATGCGTTTCGGGATTGGATTGCGTGCAGGTGTGGCAGTGGCGGCTCTGGGTCTTGGCCTTGGGGCATGTGCTACCGTGCCTGCGGAAACTACGACGGCTGCGGTCGCGCCGACAGCGGTAGCGGACAGCGAAGACGCCGTGATCGCGGACATCGTTTCGCGCATGTCGCTGGAGCGCAAGATCGCCCAGCTGATCCAGCCGCAGATCAATTCCTTCACGCCGGAAGACATGGAACGCTACCGTTTCGGCAGCTACCTCAACGGCGGGAACGGTGGCCCCTACGGGGATGAATATGCGCCCGCCAGCGAGTGGCTGCGCTATGCCGACGAGATGTTCGATGCCTCCGTGCAGCCGATGGCGAACGGCGAGCCTGTGATCCCGACCATGTGGGGCACCGATGCCGTGCACGGGCACACCAACGTAGTGGGCGCAACCATCTTTCCGCACAACATCGCGCTGGGTGCGGCAGGCGATGCGGACCTGGTGCGCCGCATCGGGCAGGCGACCGCCGTCGAGATCGAAGTGACGGGCATCGACTGGAACTTCTCTCCCACCGTGGCCGTGGCGCAGGATGATCGCTGGGGCCGCACCTACGAAAGCTACTCGGAAAACAAGGAACTGGTCGCCACGCTGGGCGCCGCGCTGGTCGAAGGCTTGCAGGGCACGCGCGGCGATGCCGATTTCCTTGGCGACGGGCGCGTGATCGCGACGGCAAAACACTTCTTCGGCGACGGCGGCACGGACAACGGCGTGGACCAGGGCGAAGTCACCGGAGACCTTGCCGAACTGATGGACATCCACGCCTATCCCTACCCCGCCACGATCGAGGCGGGTGTCGAGGCGATCATGGCCAGCTTCAACTCCATCAACGGCCGCAAGATGCACGGTAACGAGGAGCTCCTCACCGGCGTTCTGCGCGAACAGATGGGCTTCGACGGGCTGGTCGTGGGTGACTGGAACGGCCACGGGCAAGTTGCCGGTTGCACTGTCACCGATTGCCCGCAGTCGCTGCTGGCCGGGCTCGATATCTACATGGTGCCCGACGACTGGAAGGGCCTGATGGAAACCCTGATCGCGCAGGTCCAGGATGGCACCGTCCCCATGGCCCGCGTGGACGAGGCCGTGACCCGCGTGCTGCGCGTGAAATACCGCGCCGGTCTGCTGGGCGACAACGTGGAGCGTCCTTCCGAACGCGGCGTTGGCGGCCGGTTCGATCTGCTCGCATCGCCCGAACACCGCGCCATCGCGCGTGAAGCCGTGGCGCGCTCGCAGGTGATCCTGAAGAACGACGGGGTCCTGCCGCTTGCTGCGGGTGCCAATGTCCTGGTGGCCGGCGCAGCGGCGGACAATATCGGCCAGGCGGCTGGTGGGTGGACGCTGACCTGGCAGGGCGGACGCGAGCTTGAGCGCGAATTGTTCCCCAACGCCACCTCGATCTGGGAAGGGCTGGAAAGCGCCATCGAGGGCAGCGGCGGCACGGCCACCCTGTCCGAGGACGGCAGCTTCACCCAGCGGCCCGACGTGGCCGTGGTGGTGTTTGGCGAGCGCCCCTATGCCGAGTTCGCGGGCGACCGTCCCGATCTCGTCTTCCGCGACGAGGAAGGGCTGGATCTGCTGCGCAGCTTCCAGGAGCAGGACATTCCCACCGTTGCCGTGTTCCTCTCGGGCCGCCCGCTGTGGATGAACCGCGAGATCAACGCATCGGACGCCTTCGTCGCATCGTGGCTGCCGGGCAGCGAGGGTGCGGGCGTTGCCGACATTCTTACAGGCGCCAGGCAAGCGACGGGCCGCCTGTCCTTCAACTGGCCTGCCGAATGCGAGGGCGAACCGCTGAACAACCCCGAAGGCGCGCAATTCCCCTTCGGCTATGGCCGCTCGCTTACCGATACCTCGTCCATCGGCACGCTGCGCGAGGATTGCGCTGCTCTGCTCGTCGGCCCCTCACGCGAACTGTTCGGCTCCGGCCGCCTTGGCGAGGGCGTGACGGCGACCGCCGGAAGCGGAACCCTGCCTAACCTGCTGGGCAGCGCAGGCGGCGTGACGGCACGCGGATACGATCGCAACGCGCAGGAGGATTCGCGCCAGATCGCATTGGCCGCAGGATCGCAGCTGACCCTGGCGCAGGACGAGGACAGCGGCGGTGCCTACCGCATCACCTACGAAGTGCTGGCGCGCCCTTCCGGCCCTGTCACGCTCACCAGTGGTGATGGCCTTGTCGACCTGACGCCCCACTTCGCCCACGCTTTCGAGAAGGGGTGGCGCGAGATGGTGATTACCGAGGCATGTGCGGGCACGCTGGGCGATAGTATCACTTTCGCGACCGAAGCGGACATTTCCTTCCGCATCGCCGAGGTCTCTCGCGCAGAACTGCCGGAAGGCACCGAGTGTTCTTTCTAGAATACGTATCCATAACGGTCTTTCGCGATTGCGACGGCAATCGCGAAAGACCATAACCACCGTTTCTTGCGGACCTGCCTGGCGAAAAGGCAGGCCGCCACAAGGGAGAATGACATGGCCCTGGCGCCCGATGTTTCCAGCAGCACCGATCCCCGCCCGGCGGTGGACGACGATACGCCCCCGGTAAACGCACCGGGCCTGCAATACTTCGTCTTCGGCCTGTTCTTCATTTTCGGCGGGATCACTTCGCTCAACGACGTGCTGATCCCCAAGCTGCGCGAACTGTTCACGCTTTCCTACACCGAAGCGATGCTGATCCAGTTCTGCTTCTTCGCCGCCTACCTGCTGATCGGCATTCCCGGTGCGAAGCTGGTGAAGAAGATCGGCTACATGCGCGGAGCGGTGGCGGGCCTGTGCACGATGATCGTGGGCTGCCTGCTGTTCATTCCCGCCAGCCAGACGGCGACCTACGCCATCTTCCTTGGCGCGTTGTTCATTCTCGCCAGCGGCGTGGTGATCGTACAGGTGGTGGCGAACCCGCTCATCAGCCTGCTCGGCCCGCCGTCGACGGCGCACAGCCGCCTGACCTTCGCGCAGGCGTTCAACTCGCTTGGCACCACGGTCTTCCCCATCGTGGGCGCAGCCGTGATCCTGGGCAGCCTGGCCGACGTTTCGGCGGACCAGCTGGAAGGCGCAGCCCTGCAGGCCTATCGCGCCGCGGAGAGCGAGGCGATCTGGCAGGGCTACCTCGGCGTTGCCGCGCTGATCGCGCTGGTGGCGGCAGCCGTATGGATGTTCCGCAACCGCCTGCCGCACGATGCGAAGACGATGGGCGAGGGCGACCTTGTGTCGTCCAAGCGATACCTGATCGGGCTGGCGCTGGCCGCTATCGGTGTGTTCGTGGCCCTGCAGGTCAGCGGCTGGCTGGGTGTGCTCATCATCCTCGCGGCCCCCGTGCTGTGGCTTTACGATAACGAATTGCTGCGCCGTTCACGCTTCAGCTACGGCGCACTGTGCATCTTCCTTTACGTGGGTGCAGAGGTGTCCATCGGCTCGATCGTCATCAACTACCTTTCCACCGAGCGCGTGCTGGGTGAACCCGAGAGCGTGATCGGCTGGATGATCGGCCTCTACTGGGGCGGGGCCATGGTGGGCCGCTTCATCGGTTCGGCTGCGCTGCGGGTGTTCAGCCCCGGCAAGATCCTGGCCTTCAACGCCTTGGGCGCGATCACGCTGATCGTCATCTCGGCGCTGACTTCCGGCGAAGTGGCGGCCTATTCGCTGCTGGCCGTGGGCCTGATGAACTCGATCATGTTCCCTACCATCTTCTCGCTCGCGTGCGAGAAGCTGGGGCCGCTCGCGGCGGACGGATCGGGCATCATCAACGTCGCCATCTTCGGCGGCGCGGTCGTGCCGCTGCTCTACGGCGTGGTGGCCGACGCCACCGGGGGCAACCTGGCGCTGGCCATGGTGATCCCCATCGTGTGCTACGCGATCATCGCGGGCTTCGGCGTGTTTGCCCGCCGCCCCGCCTGATCGAGCCGACATTGCTGATTGCCGAGGCGGCGGCGTACCTATGGGTGCGCCGCCGCTTTCCTACCTGATGAGCGTCATGCTTCGACGCCAGTCATGCAGACACGCCGAAATCGTTTTCCAAGCCGGGTCGAACCAACGCGGCCAGCACAGGATGACGGTCCCGGAGTTTTCACTCCAGGACCGTGTTCCATGTGTTCCAGGTTAGCGCCGCGAGGCCGCTGGATCAGGCGTCGTCCTGCCCATTCCAAGCGAGTACCGGCTTGCGCGCGGCGTGCGCCTCGTCCAGCCGGGCGCGCGGCGCATGGTGGGGTGCGGACTTCAGCGTCTCGTCGCCCGCCTTCGCCCGCTCCGCCAGCGAACGCATGGCCACAACGAACTGGTCGAGCGTGGCCTTGCTCTCCGTCTCGGTCGGCTCCACCAGCATCGCGCCGTGCACCACCAGCGGGAAGTACATGGTCATCGGGTGGAAGCCCTCGTCGATCAGGCCCTTGGCAACGTCCAGCGTGGACATGCCCTCGGCAAAACCGTGATCGCTGAACAAGGCCTCGTGCATGCAGTGCCCCGCATCGCCAAATGGTGCGTCCAGCACGTCGTCGAGGCTACGCAGCAGGTAGTTGGCGTTCAGCACGGCATCGCCCGATGCCTGCCGCAGACCATCGGCACCGTGGCTGAGGATGTAGGTGAGCGCGCGGGTGAACATGCCCATCTGCCCGTGGAACGCGGTCATCCGGCCAAAGCTGCCGGGGAACTCGTCGCCCACGTTCTCCTCTTCCACCAGCCGGATCTCGCCATCTGCATCCTTCACCACGAAGGGCAGGGGGGCAAACGGCGCCAGCGCTTCGGACAGCACCACCGGGCCGGAGCCGGGCCCGCCGCCGCCGTGCGGGGTGGAGAAGGTCTTGTGCAGGTTGATGTGCATGGCATCCACGCCAAGGTCGCCGGGCCGCACGCGGCCCATGATGGCGTTGAAGTTGGCACCGTCGCAATACACCAGGCCGCCTGCTGCGTGCACCGCGTCCGAGATCGCTTTCATGTCCTTCTCGAACAGGCCGCAGGTGTTGGGATTGGTGATCATCACGCCTGCCACATCGGGGCCGAGGCGCGCCTTCAGCGCATCGAGGTCCACGCGGCCATCCGGCGCTGCCGGAATGTCCTCCACTTCGTAACCGGCGAAGGCGGCGGTGGCGGGGTTGGTGCCGTGCGCACTTTCAGGGACGAGCACGACCTTGCGCATGTCGCCGCGCGCTTCCAGCGCCGCGCGGATGCACAGGATGCCGCACAGCTCGCCGTGCGCGCCCGCTTTGGGGCTCATGGCAACGGCGCTCATGCCGGTCAGCTCGATCAGCCAGTGCGACAGTTCGTCGATCACGCCCAGCGCGCCCTTGATTGTGTCGACCGGCTGGAGAGGATGCACGTCGGCAAAGCCGGGCATGCGCGCCACCTTCTCGTTCAGACGCGGATTGTGCTTCATGGTGCAGCTGCCCAGCGGGAACAGGCCAAGGTCGATGGCATAGTTCTGGCGGCTGAGGCGGGTGTAGTGACGCACCGTCTCCGGCTCGGACAGGCCGGGCAGGTCGATGGGCTTCCGGCGGGCGAACTTGCCAAGGCGGTTCGGCGCGCTCGCATCCGGCTCGGGCAGGTCGACGCCGCAGGTTTCGCGCGTGCCCAGTTCGAATACCAGCCGCTCTTCCAGCATCAGCGCCTTGTTGCCGGTGACGGTGGGGTAATCGCCTTCGTTATCGACGGAGACGGGCGTTCCGGGCTTCCAGCCGCTTGCATTCATCTTGTTCATGCCAATGCCTCCTCAAGCGCGATCGCAAGGGTTTCGATGTCCTCCTCGGTCACGGTCTCAGTGACGGTGACGAGCAGGCCGTTCTCGCGCCCCTCTCCATCGGGGAAGAGGCGGCCCAGCGCGACACCGGCCAGTACGCCCTTTTCCGCAAGTGCGCGCACGATGGGGCGGGCTTCCTTGTCGAGCACGAGGGTGAATTCGTTGAAGAATGCCTCGTTGAGGACGCTGACGCCCGGCACTCTCTCCAGCCTGTCTGCCGCAACACAAGCCAGGCGGTGGTTCTCTGCCGCCAGCGCGGTCAGCCCCTTCTCGCCCAGCAGCGTCATGTGGACCGAGAACGCCAGCGCGCACAGGCCGGAATTGGTGCAGATGTTGCTGGTCGCCTTCTCGCGGCGGATGTGCTGCTCGCGGGTGGAGAGGGTGAGCACGAAACCGCGCTTGCCGTCTGCGTCCACCGTCTCACCGCACAGGCGGCCCGGCATCTGGCGCACGTGCTTGGGATTGGTGATGGCGAACAGGCCGAGATATGGCCCGCCGAATTGCAGGCCGACACCTATCGCCTGGCCCTCGCCCACCACGATATCCGCGCCAAGGTTACCCGGCGCTTCCAGCGCGCCCAGCGCCACGGGTTCGGTGTTCACCACGATCAGCAAGGCACCCTTGTCATGCGCGGCATCGGCGATGCGCTGCAGGTCCGGAATCCGGCCCATGATGTCGGGATACTGTACCACGACGCAGCTCGTTTCCTCGTCGATCCGACCGATCAGGGCGGCGTCGCCGGGTTCGGATGCCAACACGGGCAACTCGTAATCGATATGGCCGGGGGTGAAGCGGGCCATGGTCTGGGCAACGGAAACGTAGTGCGGATGTACACCACCGCTCATCAGCACGCGGTTACGCTTGGTCAGCCGCGCGGCCATGACGATGGCTTCCCAGCACGCGGTGGAGCCGTCGTACATCGAGGCATTGGCAATCGCGCAGCCATAGAGGCGGGCGACCTGCGTCTGGAACTCGAACAGCATCTGCAGCGTGCCCTGCGCGATTTCCGGCTGGTAGGGCGTGTAGGCGGTCAGGAACTCGCCGCGCTGGATGATGTGGTCGACCGTGGCGGGCACGTGGTGGCGATAGGCACCCGCGCCGCAGAAGAAGGCCGCATCGGCCGCGGCGAGGTTTTGCTTCGACAGCCGCCGCATGTGCTTTTCCACCGCCATCTCGCCCGCCGCCAGCGGCAGGCCTTCGACGGGGCCATCGAGGTAATGCTCATTAGGGACGTCGGCGAACAGATCATCGACGGATGCTGCGCCGATAACGTCCAGCATCGCCTGCCGGTCGGGCTGGGTGAGAGGGAGGTAGCGCATGGATCAGTCGAGCCCTTCGCAGAAGGTCTTGTAGGCGGCTTCGTCCATCAAGCCTTCCAGTTCGGAAGCGTCGGAGACGGTCAGGCGGAAGAACCAGCCTTCGTCTTCGGGGCTGGAGTTCACCAGTTCTGGATCGTCATCCAGCGCCGCGTTGCCCTCGGTCACGGTGCCGGAGATCGGGGCGTAGACGTCGCTTGCCGCCTTCACGCTCTCCACCACCGCGGCCTCGGCACCCTTGGCGAGTTCCGTTCCCGTCTGCGGGGTCTCGACGAAGACGATATCGCCAAGCTGTTCCTGCGCGTAATCGGTGATGCCGATGGTGGCGCTGTCGCCTTCGACGTCGATCCATTCGTGTTCTTCGGTGAAATAACGGGGCATCAGGAGGCTCCTTTGCGGACATATTTGTGAGGGACAAAAGGCAGGGGAACGACGCGCGCGGGCAAGCGCTTGCCGCGAACGTCGATAGTGAGCTGCGTGCCGGGTTCGGCGCGTTCGGTTTCGACGAAGGCCATGGCGACGGAGTGGCCGAGCGTGGGCGAGAAGCCGCCGCTGGTGACAGTGCCGACCAGCGCCTCGCCGGAATAGACCTTTGCGCCCTCCCGCGCAGGCAGGCGACCTTCGAGCGCGAGGCCGACGCGCCTGCTGGCGGTGCCGCCGTCTTCGAGCCGGGCCATCGAGGGAGCATGGCCGATATAGCCACCGTCTTGGCGGCGGGACTTCGCCAGCGCAAACCCGAGGCCGGCGCTGACGGGGTCCGTGTCCAGCGTCAGGTCATGACCGTAAAGCGGAAGGCCCGCTTCGAGCCGAAGACTGTCTCGCGCGCCGAGGCCAGCGGGCTTCACCCGCTCGTCTGCCACCAGCGCATCGGCGAGGGCGGCCGCGTGGGACTGGTGAATCGAAATCTCGAAGCCGTCCTCGCCGGTATAGCCCGCCCGGCTGACCCAGACGTGCTGGCCGTTCCACTGGAACAGCCCTGCGCGCATGAAAGATAGGTCTGCCGTGCCTGGCACCAATGCTTCCAGCACGTCTGCCGCTTCTGGCCCCTGCAGGGCGAGCAGGGCGAAGTCGTCAAAATGGGTGAGGGTGACGTCGTCGTCGAGGTGTTCGCGCAGGTGGGCGATATCGTCCCACTTGCAGGCACCGTTCACCACCAGCGCAAAATGCGGGCCGGTGTTGGTGACGATCAGGTCGTCGATAATGCCGCCTGCCTCTGTCAGCAGCAGCGAATAGCGCATCTGGCCTTCGGGCAGGTTGGCGACGGCAGTCGGGAGGATTTTCTCCAGCTCGTGCGCGGCGTTGTCCCCGCTGACGGCAAGCTGGCCCATGTGGCTGACATCGAACAGGCTGGCATGGCTGCGCGTCCAGTCGTGCTCGGCCTTGATCCCTTCATACTGAATCGGCATCTCGTAGCCCGCGAAAGGCACCATGCGCGCGCCGTGATTGCGGTGCCAGCTGTCGAGCGGCAGCTTTTCGGGCGGCTGGTCTTCGAAATCGTCGTTGTCACTCATGGACAGGTTCCCGGCGCAGTGTGGCAGCGCCCGCAAACCGGGCCCTTTCACCATGCCCCCTCTGTCTTTTGAACCTGAGAGACTTGACGACGCCTTGCCAATGGCGCGCCGCTTACCCCTTCGGTGGCCACGGATGTATCCCGCGGCGCTTTCCAGAGTGCCTGAACCAGATGCGCGGTCCGTTTTGCCTGAGAGTTTCCGAGGCGGTTGCTCCTTCGGCCTCCCCGGACCACGTCCGGGGATGTCTCCCGCGCACCCAGCCGATTTCACATATGCGAATCGACAGGCAAGGCCCCCTTTGCTGGAATGTGGTTTGGCGGTCAATCGCCGATGTGGGCGATTGCGGGGGAAATTGCGCTATTTGCGGCGAAATCGATCCGCCACGACGGCACCGACGAACAGCGGTGCGGAAACGACCATGCGCCGCCACAGCCGCTTCGGCTCGCCCACAAGGCGCGGCAGCCATTCAAGGCCTAGGTCGCGCCAGACCTTTCCGGGGCGCTGGATGCGCCCGGCGTAGAAATCGAACACCGCGCCGATCGAGCCGATCACCCTGGTGTCGAGACGGGCGCGGTTGGCCTCCACCCATTTCTCCTGCTTGGGCGCGGTCATGCCCACCCACAACACGTCTGGCCGGAAGCCGTTCACGGCCTCGTGCATCGCGGCGTTATCCGTGTCGGAGAACACCGGCTTGTAGGGCGGGGAATAGGTCTTCACCTCGATGTCGGGATAGTCCCTCGCCATGTTGGCGCGGATCGTTGCCAGCACGTCCTCGGAAGAGCCAAGGAACATCATCCGCCCCTTGCGCTGCGCCACCAGAGTGCTCGCCACCTGGAACAGGTCGAAGCCCGTCACCCGCTCTGCAATGTCGCCGCCGTTGAACTTTGAGGCATAGACGATGCCGACCCCGTCGGGGATCAGCATGTCGGCGCGCGCGAGCGCATATTTGAACGCCGCGTCTGTGCGGGCAACCTCGATGGAGTGCGGGTTGGCACAGGCGATATGCCGCGCGGTGCCGTCGCCGGCATTGAGCCAATGCTCGACATGGGGGGCAAGGGACGCAGGCGGAAGCGTGCACACTTGGTAATCGAGCATGCGCTCTGTCGGGAAAGTCGCTGTCACTGCTTGCTATCCTGTCCGCCGGGCACTGGTGGAGTGCCTCATCGCCAATGCCTTGTCGTAGGTTGCCATCAGCCGGTTGTAATAAAGATCGTTGGTATATTCGCGCTTCACCCGCGCGAACCCGGCCTCGCCAAGAACCTTCCGCCTGGCCGGATCCCGCATCAGCGCGCCGATCGCCGTTGCCAGCGCGGCATCGTCGCCAGGCGGCACGAGCATTCCGCTTTCCCCGCCGCCAACGAGTTCCGGCAGGCCGCCAATGTCGGAAACCACCACGGGGCGGGTGTGGCGCATGGCTTCGATCACCACGCCGGGGAAGCCTTCGTACCAGATGCTGGGGGTCACGATCATGGCTGCTTCGCGGTAGAAAGCGGCAAGTTCTTCCGGACCGAGGTTGCCGAACAGTTCGACGTTCGCCGGAATGTCCGTGCGCCCTTCGTACTCACCCATGCTCCCGGCCAGGCGATAGGCGATGTCGGGCGTTCGTCTCGCTGCGGCGAACAGTGTTTCGATACCCTTTTCCGGGCTCAGCCGTCCGACGAACCCCACGAAACTGCCCGGCGTCCATGCGGGCGCATCCTCGGCCACTTCGATCATGTTGGGGATCACGTCGATCCGGTCTGCCGGATAACCCTCGTCAATCAGCTTGCCGCGCTGGAACTGAGTCTGCGCGTAGTAGCGGGTGACGTTGTCGCGGTAGTATCCGCGCTTCCGTGCGAAGGCGTTGCGCGCGGCGTAGGCGGCCGATTTGAACAGGTCCTCCTCGCAATTCTTCGCCACGCAGTTCCACTCGCGCCCACCCGTGCACGCCTCGCACACCTTGCCGTGGGACAGGAACAGGCCGTTCGGGCAGACGAGCCGGTAATTGGACAGGCGCATCACGATCGGAACGCCCGCTTCGGCTATCACCGGCAGCACGGCGGGCGAGATCAGCGGGAAAAGGTTCTGCACCTGCACGATGTCGGGCCGGTCATCGGCAATGCGCTTCGCTATGGCCTGCATGGCGGAGGGCGAGCGGATTCCGGAAACCGCGGCCCGCAACTTGCCGGCAGTGCCCGTTATCTGCGCGCTGTCGGCGAACCAGGTGTCCACCTCGTGCCCCCGCTCCCGCAGCAGGGCCACGATGCGATCGAGCATGATCTCCTCGCCGCTGCGCTTGCCGTACTTGTTGTGAACGAACAGCAGTTTCATGAATGCAGGGCGGAGGCTCTGCCGGCGGTTTCAGGCGCCGTACGCTGCCCCGATGCCGCCGCCGCTTCCTTCGCGCGGGCAGCACGCAGGGTGAAGACGTGGAAGAATGCGAGCATGGCGAACACGCCGACAACCGACGGGTCGTAGGCACCGCCCAGGATCGATTTCGAATTGTTGTTCACCATTATCATCGTCATGGCGACAAGGACCCCAAGCCCGCCCGCGACATAGCTTCTGCTGGCCTTGATGCATTCCAGGATCAAGCGGACGGAATAGGCCAAGAGGGTGATGAAGCCGATGATGCCAAGGCCGACCAGTGCTTCGATGAAGCCATTGTGGGCGTTGGTGGTGGCGATCGTGCCGAACTGGTCGCCCAGGCGGGCGACGATGGCGAAGCCGCGCCCGACCATGGGGCTTTCCAGGAAGGCCTGCCAATAGGCGTTCCACAGGGACCAGCGCCCGGTCAGTGTGCTTGCCTCCTCGAGGGAACGACCCGACAGGAGCGTGGTGGACACAAGCTCCTCGCTCGTTCCCATGATGGCAATCACTCCCAGACATCCCAGACCGGCTGGAATGAGGATCACCTTGCTGTGCGACAGGAAGGGAAGCAGGACGAGCATGCCGACGGCTATCCCGATGTTCGAGCCTGCGCTGGTGCCTATGATGGCAAAGAAGAGAAACACACCGCTCCAGATGCGCAGCCTGCGCTTCCTTGCAGGATCGGCACGCAGGCTTTCGGCCAGCGTGTAGAGGAATCCCATGCCTGCCGTCACGCTGTAGAGGTTGGTGTGGAGGCCCGCTATACTGAAATCCCCGATGATGATGCGTTGCCCGACGCCGAGAAGAGTCACCAGCATCAGCACGATCAGCATGGCGCGCTCTGCCTTGCGCCAGTCAGTAAAGCCTTCCATCAGCACGAAGAGGGTACCGAATACGGCAAGGACCTCTCCGGCCCGGAACAGGGTGAACTGGAAGTTTTCGGACCACGCCGCGCTGACTGCCGCGTAAACGAGGTAGATCAGGAAGATCATCACCGAGGATTCGCGCATGCGCATGAGCGCTGCTTTCCCGCGCGGATGGATCACCAGCAGGGCCAACAGGCTTGCGACAACGAAAATCGCGAAAGTGGCGGACGTGTCGACCTCGGCGAATTCGCTGGTATCGCGGCGCCGTACGAGGATCGTGGTCCTCAACAACGCAAGGGTGAGCAACACCCACATCATTGCATCAACGATCTTCGTCAGCCGCATTACTTTCTCCTCCGGTGCGCGATGGCGATCCGGCATGCCTCCACTATCGAGCGAGCCGCATTCACGGGCCCGTAGTCCTGCACGATTTCGCGCGACTTGCGGCCCATGTCGGCCAGGCCCTGCCTTCCCCGGTTCTTCGCCTGCTGCAGGCAAGAAACCAGTTCGTTCGTGTTTTCGGGTGTGAATGTCCACCCATTTTCCGCTCGCACGAATTCCGGCCAGCACCCATTGTGGACCGAACTCAATACAGGCAGCCCGCTGGCCATCGCTTCCGGCACGACCAGCGACCAGTTGTCTTCCAGCGTCGCGATCAGGAAGGCATCGGCCGCGGCATAATACGGTGGCAGTTCGTCGTAGGGGACACGTCCCGCCATCACCACGCCCTGCATGCCGGCCACGCGCGCCTGCAGTTCCTCTCTGAGAGGACCGTCGCCAACGAGGAGCAAGGTGGCTGTGTCCGGCGCGAAATCCGCTGCCTGCCAGCCATCCAGCATTTCGTGCAAACCCTTGCAGTCGTGCAGCCGGCCCACATAGAGAAACGTGACGCCGGAAACGCCGAGTTTGGCGCGCAGCTCCTCGCGATCCGTGACGGAGATCGCGTCAACCGCAGCTTCAAGTCCTTCGGTATCCGCGCTCATATGGCCCAGGGTGATACGCGCCGGATCCATTCCCAGGTCCTCGACCGTGTATTCCTTGCACAGCTGTCCGCTGCAATCCATTGCGTCGGTCCGCTTCACCACCTGGCGGCGGTACATCGTCCGCAAACCCTGTGCATTGCGCTCCGTATGGCGCGTCCGTTCGTAGGCGATCACCAGCGGCGTACCGAAGCGAACGCGGTGTATCAGGGCAGGGAGGGTCCACTTGAAGAAACCATCGGCCACGATCACGTCCGGTTTCAGGCGGGAGATATGCCCGACGAGGCCCGGCTGCCAGCGGATCGAGAGGTTGCGATTGGCCAGATATTCCCGGTCCTCTCCGCCGAACTGCATTTCGCCGGTCAGTGGATAGGCCCGGTCTCCCAGCACATGGATCGCCTTGCTTGTCACGCTTTCCGGCACGTAGCTGCCGGAAAACGTGAGATGAAGCCCGCCTTCGACCATCGCGTCCACCTCGCGAAAGACGGGGATGCGATAGTCGAGGAAGGAACGGGTGACCCAGGCGATGCGCATGGAAAAGGTCAGCTCCTGGCCGACGACGCCAATTGCTCGAACCGGCGAAGGTGCCCGAAGAGGATTTCGGGGGCCGCATCGACGTAGGCGTTCGCGCGTTCCTGCGTTACCGGATCGAACAACCGATCGAGGATGGTCTCGGCGTCCGTCGCCATCAGGTCGTCGCGATGGAAATAGCGATCGAGAATGCCCGTCCGACGGGCAAGATCGTTATTGGGATTCCGGCCATCGGCCTTGCCCCACCGTTTCTTGGTCACATCGACAGTCACTACCGGGGTCTTGTTCGCCATGCACGAAACAAAGGCGTGGAACCGCATTCCGACGAAGCCGGCGCAGCTTGCCAGGCAGGCATACCATCGCAGCGGTGACATCGGCAGGTCCAGCGTGCCGTCAGTAAAATCGACGCTTTCCGTCTCATCGGGATTGGCCAGGGTCATGACGCGATAACCGCGCGCGCGGATGGCATCGACCAGGCGGCGCAACCACTCCTCCTCGAAGTCGCCATTCACCAAGATGACATCGGAGAGGTCGATGTCCGGCTTCTCATGGTCCGGAACGGTGAATGCCGAATTCAGGCCGAATACCGGATCGGGGCTATAGAGCGGCTTCGCCCGGTCGCGCGAAAGCCAGCTGACAAGCTTGCCCGTCCAGTCGTCGCGCACTGTGACGAAGTCGAAGTCGGCAAGAGCATTGCCCGCATCCCTGATCATGTGCGGCTTCATGAAATAGAATGGCGTTCCGCGAGACGAGGCCGCGATCGAACCCTTGATCACGCCGGGAGTCTCGAAAGGCAGATAGAACGGCGGCAGGCGGTCGCTCCAGCTGAAAGCCTCGAAAGGGTTCTTGCGCCCGAGCAGCCGCTTGGCAAGGCGATATGGCTGGTAAGGCGCGCCAAGGCGGAAAACGGCGTCAGAGCCGGATACCACGCCGTCAAGTTGCGTACGGCAGTATTCGCCCACCTCTTCAGTTGTGTCCAATGGTGGGGAGAGGTTGAAATAGCTTTCGGCAAAGCGTTCATGCACGACCCGTTGCTCTTCCCCGTGCATCTTCTTGAGAGCATCGAGCTTGCCCTTGTCGCGGTAGTTCACAACCACGGGCTCGTATCCCAGCTTGCGCAGCATTTCCTGCGTCGCCAGCGTCTGCAACTGCGCACCGAAGTTTACCGTGTTGTGAAAAGTGAGAACGCCGATGCGCATCATGCCGGCTCCCTTGCTGCCGGTATCATGGTGCGCTTGCCGTCCACGCCCGGGCCAACTCCTCCGTTTGAGCGGGGGAGAGTACGCGGCAAATAACTCGCGGGACTCTTGATTTGCGTCTTCATTCGTATTCCTTCTAAGGGCGCGTCCGCGGTATTCCTCGCGGCGCCGGTGCTGATTATTGTTTGCCAGTCCCGCGGCGCTCCAGGCGCGTCAGGAAATGAGCGAGATCATACCGCCGCGAACCGGCCGCGAGCGGTTTTTCGGGCATCGGGCCAAAGGCGATCATCATGATGATCACCTCGTCTTCGGGAATGCTGACGGCCGCTCGCAGGTTCTGATCCTGGCGGAAACTGGCCGACCAGTTCAGCGGACAATTACCCAGCCCGTGGTGGTGCAAGGTCAGCATCAGGCTCATGGAGAACAGCCCGCCATCGACGAAGCCCTGGTTACGCTCGCTGCTGGCGGTGAAAATCGACAGGGAGCAGGTGACGATCATGAGGCCGGGAACGCGGTCCCCGAAACCTGAATTGCCATTCTGTTGCCTCAACGCCGCGTCGATCGTTGCCCGATCGAGAGAATAATGCGCGCGAAACCCCTGCCTATTGCACACAGATGGTGTGGAAAGCGCATCCGTGACGGCGGCTTCGACCACTGCCGGGTCGATTGGACCTTCGCCAAACTCGCGAATACTGCGGCGCTCGCGCATTCCGGCCAGAACGATTTCCCGCTCCGCCCGAGTAAAAGCCTCCGGATCGACGAGGCGAACGGACTGCTCCACGCAGTCTACATCATTCCGATGGAGATGTTCCGCATCGCTCAGAAGGTCATCAATATCCACGCCTGCCTCTGCATGGCGCTGGCGGTAGTGATGAATCGCATCGAGGGCCATCACCAGCGCGGGATCGTCGGCGGGAAGCCCCATGGCGCGATGCTTGCGTATCAGGGACAGGGCATTGCGCAGTTTCGCAACGCCGCGTCGCGGCTCGAACTCCCGGAAACTCAGCCCTTTCTCGATTCCGTGTGCTGCAATCATAAGGCGGGGCTGGAGGTGTTTCGCCCGCCGGGCAGGGTCCTTGCCGAAAGCCGAATGGCGCCAGAACCGACGCAGGTCGTAGAGGTAGTCCGCCAGCGCGACGATATACTTTTTCATCGTCGCGCGCTCCAGGCGAAGATGCCAAGCGGCGTGGCGGACAGGAGAAGCGCGAGGGCCATCATCCACAGCGTTTCCTGCCGGTGGCCAACGGTGGCAAGCGTAGACGCCCCTGCGGCCAGCAGCAGTGGCAGGCCAACCGACAAGAGGAAGGAGCGCGCGAACATCGCGACCACATAAACAACGGAGAGAGCGACCATGACTGCCTCCGCTAGCATGTAGGCCCAAGCCAGTGATAGTGCTGTTGCTTCCGAGCGCAAGACCGCGAGAGTAATCACGAACGTGGCAGCCCAGATCACGGTAAGCGCCGAGTGGCGCCACACGTGGCCGGTCCCATCCATGATTCGCCGCAGCGACTGGTTGAGGGCAAACAGCAGCACGCTGATCATCAGGACCGGCAGGACGTCTGCAGCGTCTGCGTAGTCGCTTCCGAACAGCAGCATCAACCAGTCGCCAAACACGATTATGCCGACCGATATCGGCAGGGCTATGGCGAGAATACCGTTGAACTGGAGGCTGATGGCCTGGTCGAACTTGCCTTTATCGTTCTTGCCGAAAGTGTCGGCGATGATGGGCATGGCCGCCAGCGCAAGCGCGCTTGGAACAAGCAGCACCATCGTGCGCCACTGGTTTGCAGCTTCAAACAGACCGACCTGCACGAGACCGTCTGGAGCCGCGGCAACATAGACGCGGCCCCCCCACTGGCAGGCCGCCATCAGCGCTCCCGTCAGGAGGCCGGGCAGGGCGAAGGTCCAGAGGATCGACAGCTCGCTCTTCCATTGGGCAATGGGCAGGTCAGCAGAAATGTCGTGATTCTTGAGCTCTCGCCGGACCGACCTTTCCAGTACGACGAAATAGAGGAAGGTGCCAAGGCCCAATCCGGCCACCGCACCGACGACATCGGCCACCAGCGCGCCTGAAACCAGCAATATGCTTGTGGCCCCTCCCTTGACGCCGTTGATCCAGGCGAATGTGCGGAAGCGTTCTGCGCCGACCAGGATAGTTTCGCGCACTGCGCCATAGGACTGGAAGAACATCATGACCGAGCTGATCCGCAACGGCCATTCCAGCCCCGGATCGCCGACCATATCGCGCGCGATCCAGCCTCCGGCGAACAGCAAGGCGAGGCCCAGCAACGCGCACAGTACAGCGGAAACGAACAGGACCATCGACAGGATCCGACCTGCCTTTGCCGGGTCTTTCTCGCGATATTCGGCCATGTGCTTGCTGGCCGTCGTGCCCAGCCGGAAGATGGCGAAGGTCTGGAAAATGTTGGCGGTGGACCTGACGATGCCGAGTTGCCCGAAGCCGGCGACACCCAGGATGCGCGCTGCAAGGATCGAACTGACCGCCGTCATGGCGCGCCAGCCCAGCGTGCCGAGCGAGCTCCATGCAAAGCCACTCGCCAGCCGGCGAGCGACGCTTTTGGGAGCAGGTTGGGGGTGGGTGGTCATCGACGCAAATTTCGTTGAAGGGGCTGCGATCCTCTCGAAGGGGACCGGCTCGGGTCTGCCATGTACTTGTCGTTCATCAGCATCGCACTGCCGGGCCTTGTGTGGTGTTCACCTGACCCGGGCCGTGCGAGCGGGGTCATTTTAGCCTGTCGATCAACCGAAGGGCCTGCGTGGCAACGAACCAGCCGGGCCGGCCAAGGCGATCCGCGGCCTTAAGGAGGCTGATGCTTGTTCCGGAGGACATTTCATCGCCGTAGCGATTGAGAATGTTCCTCCCTTCGGTCGGGCTGCCACCGAGGGTATGAGCCATCATGTATCCAGCCGCGACGCGGCCACGCAGCTTCTTGAAACCTTCATCCTGCTCAGCGGAAAGTCGCGGCAGGATCCGGCGCTCCCATGCCGACACCGTTGGCGCTTTCTTGCGCCGCGGAGCATATTTCTTTCGCCAGCCGGTTTTGCGGCCCATGGCATCGGACGTCCCTACATAAAGAATCTCGGGCAGCAGGCCCCATTGGCCGACTGTGCCGATCATCGCCCAGTATTCTAGATCCTGGCTGATCCGCAAATCTGCATTCTGGTAGCCGATCGTGTCGAGCACATTGCGGCGGAACATGACTCCGCCGGTGCGGACGTGATCGTACTCGCCCCAGAAGGCAAAGAAGTTGTCCAGCACAAGTCCGTCGGGATGTTCGGCCTTCAGCATTTCGTGATGCGGGGGGCCGTAATAATCGCCCTTCTTCCGCTTGATCCAGAACGCGCAGCTCACGGCAAGGCACTCGGGATGGGTCTCGAGAAAGCTCTCCATCCTCTCCACGAATTCGGGTTTCTGGTAATCGTCTGCGTCGAGGAAGGCGATGAATTCACCCGTTGCCGCACGCAGGCCGGTATTTCGCGCAGCACCCTGGCCTGCATTCTCTTGCGAAAGATGGACGACTTTGTCGCCGAAAGAGGCAATGACCTCGCTCGTCCTGTCGGTCGATCCATCGTCGACGACAATGATTTCCTTTGGGGCACGAGACTGTGCCAGCGCACTCTCAATGGCTATGCCGACGCAGTGTTCGCTATTGTATGCCGGAATGATGATTGAGGTCTGATGCATGCGTTCTCCGGCGCGCCACTTAACCGCAGGCCCGTAAGGGGGCAAGGTTTGTCATTTTGCAAGCTGTGAAGCCGCATATCCTGCTCATCGCCCCGAGCTCTTTGCGGGGCTTGCAGACACGTACACATTCTCTAAGCACGTGAAACAACGATGGATTAGGGCAGGACAACAAACGTGCGCGGACGACAGGACCAACTTTCCTGGGGTAAGAGCCTGTCGGTAATCGACAGGCCGCAGCTTGCATTGCTGGCCACGCTTCTTATTGCGGCGGCCCTTCTTGGCGGAAGTTCGCGCTACGACGTGATGCAGAACGCCCTGATGCAGCCGATCGCGTGGGTGGTGGCGGGCTTTGCCCTCGTCTTTGCCGGCGCCGTTCGCACTTGGCCAAAAGAGTTGCGCTGGCCTCTGGCCATGTTGCTTACTCTCCTGGTCCTGGCCGCGGCGCAGCTCGTGCCCCTGTCCGAGTCCTTGTGGAGCGGGCTTCCGGGCAGAGAGCCGCTGGCGGATATCGCCGCAGCCATCAACAGCGACGCGGCGCGGCCGATGTCGATGGTGCCCTCACGAACCCTGAACGCGCTTGCCGCGCTCGGTATTCCGCTAGCCGCTTTGCTGGTCATGGCGGGCATGGGCCAACGCGGCGTCTACCCGCTGCTGGCATCCATCGTGGCACTCGCCCTTTTGAGCGCGCTGCTCGGTATTCTGCAGATCACCACCGGTTACTCTGATGCCGGATATTTCTACCGTATCACCAGCGAAGGGGCGCCTGTCGGCATCTTTGCAAACCGCAATCATACCGCCGTGTTCGGGTCGCTGGCCCTGCTGGTCATCGCGTTTCTCGTTACGCGACAAGAGCGACGGGCTTTTCCCGGTGCCGACGTGCTGCTGTGGAGTGCATACGGCGCTATCTTCCTGACGATCCTGGTCAACGGGTCGCGCGCGGGCTTGCTCACCACCGGCATTGCAATGGCTGCCACAGCCTTGCTGGTTATCGGCAGCAGGGATGCTGCCCAATTGGCAAAGCCTGGCCGTAAAGGGGGGGCGCGGAGCGTGATCGTGCGCTACCTGCCGGCAGCCGTCATCATCGTCTTCGCCGCAATAATCGTCGCAATCTTCTTGCTTGCAGATCGATTGGCGGCGTTCCAGCGAATCGTGGCTCAGAATCCGCTGGAGGACCTGCGCTTCCGCGTCGTTCCCCAGCTTATCGAAATGATCGAAACCTATTTTCCGCTTGGCACCGGACTGGGAGCGTTCGAGCGGACTTACCGCATTCATGAGGCGTCGGATCTATTGGGGCCGAACTATCTCAACATGGCTCACAACGATTGGCTGCAGTGGCTGATCGAGACGGGTCTGCCAGGTTTGATCCTGCTCTTAGCATTCCTAATCTGGCTTGGATTTCATCTTTTAAGACTGAGAAGAGTGGGCCGTGGCCATCTCGTCCTCGGTATTGCTGGATTCGCGATATTCGCAGTGGCGAGCTATTTCGATTACCCCCTCCGCACGCCGCTTTTCCAGGTGGCAGGGGTGTGGTTTTTCTGTGCGCTGGCCCTGTTGGGTAATGCGGCTGCCCGTGGAACGACGCGTGATCAGGCGATTGCCGCAGGATAGACAAGGTGTGGTATATCAACCATAGGCGTTTCAATCCCGAGTTGGGGGTTCCGCTGCAGCCTTCGCGCGGCTAGGGACGGTAACAAGATAAGGAGTGCGAACGTCTTGACCGGAAAGAACATTGTGAGGGGCGCGGCTCTCCTCTTCGCAACACTGGTGCTTGGTGCCTGTGCTTCCACCGATCGCACCTATGGTACCTCCGGCGACATTGCTGTCACATCGCTGACTGCGCTCCCCGCGCCGGAATCAACGATGCCGCGGTTCTCCTCGATGGGCATCATTGAAGTAACCGTCGCACAGGATGAAACGCTCAGCGGTACTTACGTCATCGGCGAGAACGGAATGCTCGACTTCCCGCTCATCGGCGAAGTCGCGGCGCTTGGCCTCTCGCCGACGCAGCTTGCCGCAGTGATTGCGAGCCGTCTCTCCGGTGAATACGTGATCGACCCCAGCGTCACGGTAAATCCCATCAACGCCACGCCGCCCGCGATTTCGATCGGCGGCCAGGTCGAGCGTCCGGGCAATTACCCGATGGCCGAGGCTACCACCCTGATGCGCGCAATCAACACGGCTGGCGGCCTTGGCGATTATGCTCGTGAGGACGATGTCCTCGTCTTCCGCGAAGTATCGGGCGAGCGGTACATCGGCCTTTACAATCTCGAAGCGATCATGCGCGGAAACCTGCCTGATCCGGAACTCTACGACGGTGATATCGTCATGGTTGGCGACAACCCCGGCGAACGTCGCCTCGAGCGCATCTTGCAAATCCTGCCCGCGGTAACCTCCAGCCTGGTGTTGCTGGACCGCGTAGGCAGAAACTGATTCAGGACTAGAATGCAATCCCACAATGATATGAACGTAGCCCCGTCCGTGGCTGCCGGCGGCGCGCAGCATATGGACGATGCTTTGGAGCTGCTGCTGCAGCGCCTGTGGCAGCGCGCCAAGGAGCTGAAGTACCTGCTCCTCTTCGTCGTCGCGGCGACGATCCTGCTGGGCGTGGCCGTTACCCTGCTGCAGTCTCCGCAATACGAGGCCAGCGCGAGGATCGAGATCAGCCGTCTCGATGCCGGTGCGACCGGGCAAGACGACCTGCGCCTGGACATGCAGGTTCGCGACAACCAGTACTACGAAACACAGTACGAGCTGCTGCAATCGCGCTTCCTGGCCGATCGCGTGGTCGAGGCCGAGAACTTCGCGCAGGACCCGGTTTTCCGCGAAGCGTTCGATATTGAGGAAAGCGATCTGTCTCCGCGGGCACTTGGCGGACTTGTCCGTTCCACGATCAGCGTCGTGCCGATCGAGGGATCTCAGCTTGTCGATATCGTTTCCACGTCGCCTTCAGCCGAGATTTCCGCCCGGATTGCCAATGCCTGGGCGGAGCAATTCCTTGCAGCCAATTACGACAAGCGTTTCGGCGACACGCAGCTGGCGCGGGACCGCCTCGAAAACCAGCTGGCCGAACTGCGCGTTGCGCTTGAAGAATCCGAGGCCGAGTTGGCGGCCTATGCCAACGAGAACGAGATCGTCGTCCTCAATTCCTCGGCCACCGAAACCGGAGAACAGACCGCAGGGCAGGAAACCCTTTCGACATCTCAGCTTTCGGCGCTCAACGAGGCATTGATCGCGGCATCCCTGCGCCGCATCGAAGCCCGCAGCGCGCTTGATGCGGAGCGTAGTAACGCGGAGGTCGACAGCGCCCTCGCCCTTCGCTCGCGCCGGGCTGAAGCGGAAGCGCAGCTTGCCAACCTGCGCACGACTCTGGGTCCGGCAAACCCTAGAGTGCAGGCTCTGGAAGCTGAAATCGCATCGCTCGAACGGTCGATCAGCAGTGAAGGCGGGGTGATGAATTCTGCCAGGCAGGCCGCTTACGAACGTGCCCTGCGCGAGGAGGCGGAACTTCGCGAACGCTTCAATACGGCGCGCGGTCGCTATCTGGCCGAACAGAACCTCGGCACCGAGTACGGCATCCTGCGACGCGAGGTCGATACCAACCGCGAACTCTACGATGCGTTGTTGCAGCGTTACACAGAGCTTGGCGTCGGCGAGGCCGGCAGCAACAACATGACCATGATCGAACGCGCAACCCCGCCGGGCAGCCCGTCCGGTCCGTCGCTTACGCGCAACCTGCTGATTGCCCTGATCCTTGCGACGATTCTTTCGCTGGCGATTGTCTACCTCGCCGACTTCTTCGACCGCAGCCTGCGCCATATTTCGCAGATCCGGCAACAGCTGGGGCTTCAGGTCCTAGGAGCCATCCCCCGCGCCCAGACCGACGACATGGTGGAAGAACTGCAGGATCCAAAGTCCCAGCTTACGGAAGCCTACGGTTCAAGCAGAACCACGATGCTCTCTGCCCTGCCTAGCGGTGCACGGCGCGTCATCATGCTCACCTCGACCAGGCCGGCAGAAGGTAAGACGATCTCCTCGCTTGCCCTGTCGCGCAGCCTGCAACGCGTGGGCAAACGTGTTGTATTGCTTGACCTCGACATGCGCCGGGCGGGTCTCTCCCGCCTGCTTGGACAGTCGGCCAAGGTGAAGGGCCTGAGTGAACTTCTATCGGGTTCGATGACGCAGCCGAACATCATGCACCTAGAGGAACACGGTATAGACTTTATTCCCAGCGGATCGATACCAAGCGATTCGGGCGATCTCATCGCACGCGGGGGATTGAAAAGTCTGGTGGCCGACCTCGAACAGCAATACGACTACGTCATCATTGACAGTCCCCCCGTGCTTGGTCTGGCCGATGCGGTGGAAATCGGGCATCTCGCAGGCGGCGTAATATACGTGATGCAGGCAAACGAGACTTCGATCTACGCGATACGCAATGCCCTTGCGCGTCTGCGCCAACCGGGTGTCGACATCATCGGCGCGCTCGTCACCAAGGTCGATCATCGCAACGACGAATACGGCTATGGCAGTGAGTACGGCTACGGGTACACCTACGAATCGACCACGTCCTAGCCCTTGTGAATTGCTCGGTCGGTGGAAGGAAGGGGCACATGGTGCGCAAGTTTGCGATCGTCGCTGTAGCTGCGGTCCTGGCAGTCGGATCCGCGAGCCAGGCCCTCTCCAATGTCCTGGCGGACGGCCAGCCAGCGCTGGCCGTGTCGCTTTCTCTCTTCGCTGCGCCCGCTTTCGAGCAGCGAGCCGTGGCGCAGGTTACCGCTGACCCGGACTCAAACGTCGTCGATTTTTCCGCTGCGATACCTGCGGCGCAACACGCCGTCGGCCGGGAGCTCCTGGCGACTGAAGCGCTCGCCGTTCTCGCCATGGGGACCCAGAGCGCCGCCGAGCGAGATGCCATTCTCGATGCCGCGCTTGCAGCATCCCGGCGGGGCCGCGTGCTTAATTCCGCTGCTTTGATTGCGGCGGTGGAGAGGCGCGACGACGACCAGTTGCTCGCCTCCCTCAATCGCACCCTCCTTCTCTATCCATCGCAGGAGGAAGCGATGATTCCCCTGCTTGTAGATCAGTTGTCCAATGAAACGCTGGTGCTGGCTTTCGTTCAGATCCTGAATACTGGTCCCGAATGGGGGGAGCAGTTCTTCAGGCAGGCCGCGGCCCGGGATGAACTGGTTGGCAATCTTTCTCGCGTCCGCCTCGACATGTCGCCGGATGCGAGCGTCGAACTCGAGGCCGACCGGGCGATTCTGCGCGCCATGGCACGCACCCAGCGCCTTGATGAAGCAGCAACATTGTTCGCCAGGATTCGCAGCTTGGAGGCCGTTCCGGTGAGTAGCGGTGCGCTTGGCTGGGAAGACGTCTACACGCCGTTCCACTGGGAATTCTACGAACAGCCCGGAGCCTTCGCGCGGCCGACGACCGACGCCGAAGCGATCCTCGTTTCGGTTCGTAGCGGCTATGGCGGACCGCTCGGCCAGCGTCTCATAAGATTGGGCGAAGGGACCACGGTATTCGAGGTGGAACATTCGCTTGATGCCGGCGCTGCCGGCAGGGCGCGGCTGACGCTTGCATGCCCGGGCGGGGAAATGGCCTGGTCGGACGCGCTCGGCCCCTCTCCCACCATCATGCGCGTGGACCAGAACGTGGGCTGCGAATTCGCATGGCTCGGCCTTACCGCGCGCGCGCCGTCCGGCAGTCCCGCGATATCGGGCGAGATACTCAGCATATCCGTCAGGGAACCGGGGCGGCAACGGTAGCTGTCCGTTCTGCATTGCCTTGCTGCTGGTAATCTGTGTTCCGCAGCTTCCTCTCTGGCTTCCAACCGCAATCAGCCAGTCATTGCGGGACGCGGCTGTCAGAGCATTGCAGCCCGCGTCACGCTCTGCTCCTGCATCAGGACATCGGACGCGACGAACAGGTTCAGGTCGGACTTGTCGAGCCGCATGATCCATCGACAACAGTGATGGTTCTCGAGGAAATAATAGACTTAACTAATCGACTGTCCGGGCGAGAATCATTCGCAACGAAAAGCGCGACATCGACTCGATCGCGGCAAGCGGGTTAGGCCCGCAGTCAGTGCGATAGGGGTATGGTTGCTGATGGCACGCGCGATCCGAGAGTGCGCAAAGGGTACGTCGCCGACGAGCACATACCCCAGCGTGCACCCAACAGGAAGCTTCTCGGCGTACTGCTCGGTGAGAAAACGCTCCATGCCCTGAGTGACGTACGCTGTAGCTAAGGAGCTGCGGCTTCTCCATTGATCACGTTGAGCCGTTTGCACTCATAGCCAGGTATCTCTCCCGGTCCCAATCGAACAGCACGGCGAGATCGATGATGCCCTTACTGTATTTTGACCCGTCCGTCGCAAGCCCGAACGGCTCAAACTGATACTCCACTCAGTGGCACAGTCCACGCACGACAGCATTCTTGGCGAGGTGATCGACGAGGTTGATTGTGATGCAATCCTCGTCAGGATGTTCTGGAAGAACCGCCATGCAGACTGGCCATGCCGCCGCTACCCTTTCCAGAAAGCGATCATCGAAAGAAACGAAATTTTCTAGCCACCCCTGCGCATGGCCGATGAGCATCAATCGACGCCTCTCTGTTGCGCCAGGGCAGCTGCTTGTTGGAGTTCGAGCGCTACTCCGTCGGCGTCGGCCAGCGCCGTGGATCGCAACCAGAAACGCATTTGCATGGGTTTGATAAAATGAAGGCAGTCACCGACGAAGACGCGCAGGTCTGGCATGAGCTGGAAGTTGCCATCGAGAGGCCTGTGAATGTGGTCTGTAAGTTGCGCGAGCACGTCGCTGGGTTCGCCGAGGACATCCTACGGCAAGAGTGTTGACGAATGAGAAACGAGAGCCTTGCTCAAAACCTGGATCAATCCCGACTTGAAAAGTGCGGCAGCCCTTGTCGTGCCGGACTCGTTTCTTCAGCAAGAATCTCATCCTGCAGCCTTGAGATTTCCTAGCGCGGTGACTTAGTTCTTCTTGGCAAGCTATCTGCCCGTCTCGAAGCGTTTACTCGTTTACTATAGGGATGATCACTTGTCAGACGCCGGGCCGTTAGCTGACAGGCGGCTTTTCGACGAAGTAGGCCGAAAGCAGACCCTACACCTTGCATCTGATTTCCTGATAACGTTTTCTTCCGGAACAACTGTATCCAGGAACGTCACCGGGTTGTATATCTCACCAAGTTATAAGGAGAGTTCCGCGGCTGGCAGCGCTCCAAGCGCAGCGAGCCGCCAACAAGCCGAGAGTTATTCGCAGAATACTGCTCCGATCGTTGGCTCCCGGTAATTCTAGTCAGCGGGCAAGATAAAGGCGGAGATAGTATTGTCCGAGCCAAATATTTCGTGCGCCAATTCCCCGATCTCGCCTGCCGTAGCTGTACGGTAAACCGCTTCGCGCGCGACCAGGCGATCCAGTCCTTCGCCGGTGGTCTGCGCATTCCCAAGGATATCCAGCCAGTAGCTGTTGCTTTCAAGCGAACTCCCCAGGTCCTCCACCAGCGGCGTTAGAGCACGCTGGAAATCGTCTTCGTCGATTTCTTCACGCGCCATCTCACGGGCAACGCGAAGAACGCCTTCGCGAACCGTCTCCACCTGCTCGGGCGTCGTCGTGACGCGCGTGTAGATATATCCGTAATCAGGATAGAGCGGGTCCGAATAGGTGCCTGCACCCGGCGAATAGGTCGATCCCATCTCCTCGCGCAGGACTGCGGTCAGGCGATTACGGAATAGGCTCCGCAATATTGCCATGCGGTAGCGGTCGCCTGGATTGCTGGCATCCGGAGCAGGCCAGTAGACATAGACCAGCGCCTGTTCTTCCGCCCCGCGATGATAGAAGCGGAAAGGCCCTGCGTCATCAGTGGGAAATTCGAGTTGGCGCCGATCAAGATGGGCAGTCTTCTCGTCTGCACGCTCCGGCAAGGCGCCGAACGTTCGCGCGACTTCGGCAATGGCGGTTTCCCGGTCCACATCTCCCACGATGGTGACTTCGATCAGTCCGTTTTCCAGCTCTGGTTCGATCCAGGCACGAACTTCCTCGATTGTCGGGGACATGAAGCTTTCCAGGCCATCGAAGCCGAAACGCTTGTCTCCCGAACGCACAAGCCTTGGCAGGTACTTGTTCGCGACTTCATTGGGTGATGCATCGTGCGTGGGATACCAGGCACGGAGGCTGCGGCGGAGGCGGTTTGCCTCCGTTTCCCGGAATGCAGGCGCCATGACTTTCGCCGTCATGAGATCAAGCTGTGAACCCAGGTCTTCCCGGTCCGTTGCGCCGAGCAATTCAAAGGCATCGTTGTCAATCTGTGTGCGCGTGCGCAACCCAACTCGGCGCCCGGCGAAGATCCGGTCGATTTCATCCTGGGTATGTGCCTCCAACCCGCTGTTGTTGAGCAGGTTGAGGCCCATGCGCCGCAAGCCCTCGCTCGGCCTTGGCATGGCAAGCCATCCTTCGCCAACGCGAGCGCGCACGTAGATTGTCCCGGTATCGAACTCCGTCCGCTTGAAATTCAGCAAGACGTTGTTGTCGAAGCGAATAAGGTGTGCGCCAGCGGCTTCGGAGAATTTTTCCGCAACAATCTGTCCGGGAACACCGAACTCCGTGTAGGCGAATTCTTCGACATCTTCCGTTTCGGGAGGAGAGACCGCGACTTGCCGGGAATTGGCAACAGCTCTGGCCAGTGCCTGTTCCCCTCCGTCAGGAGCTTCGGTCGAAACATAGTAGATGGCAGGGTCGTCTACCCCTGACCAAAGCTCTCCAAATGCCTGTTCCACCTCGCTGAGTGTCAAGTCGGTTACCGCTTCCTCGAACAGTTCGAGATTTGTTGCTGGCGAAGTAAAAACGCGCTCGGCAGCAAAGGCGTCGATGATTGCTTCGGCATAGTTGTATTCGAAGCCGGCGAATGTCTTTCGCGTTGCGGCCCTCTCTACGGCAGTTTCGCTTGCCTGCCGAATGATGGCGAGCTGTTCATCCAGCTCACTCTGCGTAAACCCATAAGTGAGAGCGCGGCGCAGTTCCTGCTCGGCATCGGCCAGAGCGGTCTCCCAATCCTGCGGTGAGGTGCGGATCGTCAGCATCGCACCTTCGATCGTTTCCTCAACCGAGTAGGTGCCGCCCCTGGCGCCCAGGAACGTCGCCTCACCGCTGTTCACCTTTTCGTGCATTCGCTCGTTGAGAATGCGGAGGCCCAATGCCCGAACCAGCCTTGCACGCCGTTCCGCACGCGTGTCAGGTCGATCAACATAGGGTTTCAATGCTGCCAGGGTGATCGTGGTTATCGAACCTTCGTCGGTATAGATGCCGATCTTGCCTGGCTCAATCAGGGCTGGTTCGCGCGTAGCGGCAGGCAATGGCTCTCCTACCGCCTGCCAATCGCCGAAAGTCTCCTTAATCCTGTTCACGGCTTCCTGCGTGTCGATGTCGCCGATCACCGCAATGAAGGTATTCTCGGGACGGTAGTAACCGCGATAGTAGGACACAAATTCCTCGCGCGGCACGCTGGCGATGCTTTCACTGGTGCCAATGGGCAGGCGGTCTGTCAGGCCGCTGCCATCCGTAAAGAACGCCAAGCGATCAACGAATGCACGAAAGGAAAGATCGTCTCGCGCTGCCAGTTCCGACGCGATTACGCCGCGCTCGCGCTCGATGGCCTCTGCGTCCAGCAGCAGCTTGTCGGCCGTTTCACGCATGAGGAAAAATGCTTCGTCCAGAACTGCATCTTCCACGTTCGGCAGGTTCAGCTTGTAGATAGTCTGATCGAAGCCGGTGCTTGCATTCGTATCTGCGCCAAAGGACAGGCCGTATCGCTCGAGCCGCCGGACCATCTCGCCTTCAGCCACATTTTCGGAGCCGTTGAAGGCCATATGCTCCAGGAAGTGAGCGAGGCCGCGCTGTGTCTCGGTCTCGTTCAGCGACCCGGTGTCGATCCGCATGCGGATAGCCGCAGCTTCGCTCGGCGTCGCGTTGTGCATTACGGCATAGCGCAAGCCATTCTCCAGCTGTCCATAAATGACGCGGTCATCCGCGGACAGATCACTGGCGTCCTGAGTAAAAGCAGCTTCCTGCTCCGTTTCCTGGGCCTGAACGACCGTACCGCCTGCATACGGGAGTGTGGCACCGCCTGCCAGCAAGGCCGCTCCAGCAACAGTAGACGCAAGAAAACGACGAAGATGACGAGGCATGAGTTTCTCCGGTTGGATCGGGAGGCGCAGCGCATTCGGCTGGCTATTGTTCAGTAAGATGCAGTGACGCCGGTTTTCCTCAGTCGAGCATCGGCGAAATCTGCCATGGTGGTGCTGGCAAGACACTCTTGACGCCCGCGCGCCTGATCGGGCGCGCGGGCGCCGAGCCTAGAAGCGGGCGCGAATGCCTGCTGTAAGTGTACGACCGCCATTGAACTGGAAATTCAGTGGGAAAGCGAAGTCTGTATTGCCATCGCCGAACTGCGATCCTGTCAGCAGGCGGACCTCGGCGTCCTTTCCATCTTGCAACAGGTTGTCACCTTCCACATAGACAGTGAAACTGTTGCCGTTCCAATCGAACGTGTACGAAAGCCTTGCGTCGAGCGTATCGTAGGAAGGCACGATCGTGTTGATATTGAATTCATCGAAAGCCTGGGCGGTTGCCGATTGATAGGTGTAGATCACGGTGCCATCGAAACCGCCGCGATTGTAATTCAGAGATAGATTGTAGACCCACTCGGCCTGGTCTCGCAGCGGACGATCGAGGGCGACCTGAATTATGTTACCGTCATCATCGCGGGCAGAAACCAGCGTGGGAAAATCGGCGGTCGTATAGGTAGCATTCGCAAGCACGCCAAAGTCGCTCAGGAAGCCGGGCAGAAAATCCAGTTCGCGAACAAGTTCGACTTCGAACCCGTAGATTTCGCCACCTGCACCATTTTGCGGCTGATTGAGGACGAATTCGGTCCACTCCGGGAATTCGAACAGATCAGGACGGTCCGCCCGCAGGGGCGCAAAGAATTCCTCGTAGGCTTCACGTACGCCGTCACCCGACCCGTCGAGAAACTCCACATTGGTGAAATTGTTCTTCACATCCTTGTAGAAGAAGCCAGCTCTGACCAGGCCGATCGAGTCCTCGAAATAGTAGGAGAGGTCTATGTCGATGTTGTCAGTGACAGTCGCTCGCAAGTCCGGGTTGGGAAGGAATACGGTCACGCGTCCATTTCCCGGTCGCAGATCGGCGAAGAAGCGCTGGGTGCGGTTCAGCAATCGCAGGTCCGGGTTGACAGTGGACCGGAAGTAGCCAAGCCGGGCAACGATATTGTCCGCCGGGCGGTAGTTCAGCAAGAAACTTGGTGTCCAGCTGTCGGTCGTGCCTGAAACCTCTTCGAATGTGATCAGCCCGGCGTCCAGGAAGGTCTCTCGCGGTTCGGAGGTGAAACCCGGACCAGTCCTGATCGATGGCGAGACAATGGTGATGTTGGACCGGCTTTCGGCCTCGTACCGTACGCCTGCCGTGAGGTCGAAATCGCCGAATTTCAGCTGTGCTTCGAAATAGGCGGCATACTTCTCCTCACTGGTTTCCGTTGGCTGGAAAGCGCTGGAATCGAGAATCGGGTCGAGGCCGGTGCGGTTTGTCGCACTATACCGCGTGCCGTTGTCGGCGCGCAGGAATTCGAAGACTGTCGGCAACACGCTCGGATCGACCGAAGCGACACTGAAGTCTGGCAGCCCGATGATGTCGAGGTCGCGAGACCCCAGGATAGCCCCGTCGATTTCGCCGATAGCTATTTCCTGGTTCAGTCGGCGAACGTAACTCTCGATCGTTGAATTGCGCGGATTGGTTGCATCGTCGAGGGTGTTGCGCTTTGTGGGACGGTATAGCCCGCCCACTTCGACGTACTCGATGAAATCGGGCGCGGGGCGATAGCGAACCTGGAGCTCGGCATTCCAGCTCTCTGTCGAATTGTCGATCAGGTTGCGACTGGCGATCAGCACATTGAACTGGTCTGGATCGATGATCGCGGCCTGACCTAATGCGGAAAGGGACGGAATGGGGACACCGTTGGCCCCGGTTGTGTAGAGGCCATCGATTACCCGGAGCGTGCCGTTGGTGTCGGGCGCCGTCACAATCGTCGACGGGTCGATGATCTCCTGGATATTGTTGTTAAGCGCGCCTTGCAGGTTGAGAGAGGAGTTGTCGCCTTCGGCGCGCGCCTTCGTATAGCCCAGCCGATATTCGAAATCCCAGCGACCCATGGTGGTGTCGCCGCGAAAGCTGACAGTGTCGGTTGTCAGCTTGTTGTCGAGTGTATCGATCGTGTAGCTTGGCCGAAAGTTGGAGATGTACTCTCGGCGACGCACTTCGCCGTCGAGTTCGGGGATCGGCATGTCGATTGTCGGCGTGGCTCCCACAAACGAAGTGCTGGTCGTCACCCCCTCGACATCTCGCATGTTGCGTTGCAGATCGAGCCGGAGACGCGTGTGCCCACCAAGATCCCAGGCAAAGCCCAGCGAGCCGGTCAGCGTTTTCTCTTCGCGATCGCGCTGGACGATGTTGCTGCCGATAATCAGGCGCAGCGGTAATTCGGGGTCGAATGGAAACTCGAAACTAGCGGGCACGGTAAAGATCGAGGTGAAGCCGTCGGGAAGCACCGGGGGGATCACATCGGTCACGCGGCTATCGATGTTCGTACGGTCTGTGTTGCGATACTGCAATGTCGCCACAACGCCGAAATCGGGGGTGAGCTGCCCTGCAATCGTACCGTTGAGCTGATATTCCTCGCCGTAGGCACGCTCCGGGCTGAACTCGCCTTCCGCGTTCAGATTGAGCGCGAAACTACCATAGTCGAGCCCGGACTTGGTTTCGATTTCGACAAGGCCGCCCGAACCAGTGGCTTCATGGCTTGGCAGGAGTGATTTGTGAATCGTGACCTGCGAAAGGTTCTCTGTAAGGAAGCCGCTCAGGTCAATCGTTCTCTCGAAGCTCGTACCCTGCAGTTCGACACCGTTAAGCTGCACGTTGATGGCTTCGGAACTGAAGCCGCGCACTGTGATGCGCGAGCCTTCGCCTGTTTCATCATCGCGCCCGAAACCGACGCCGGGCACACGGCGCAAAGCTTCCGATATTGTCTCTGCAGGAAAACCGCCCAGCATGTCAGCCGACACGACGGTCGAGTTGTTGGATGCGCGTAGCTGCTCGTTCAACGATCGCTGGATACTGTTAAGGTATCCGGAGACGACGATATCCTCGCCGTTATCGCCCAGGGCGAGGTCCAGATTTCTGCGATCAGCGGCTGACCTCGGTATGGGGAACATCTGCGGGGCGCGCCCCAGATACCGCACACGCAGTTGGTTGGCCCCGGCTGCAACTTCCGGAAACGAGAAAAACCCGCGATCATTTGTCGTTACGGCAAGTTCGGTTCCGATAATTTCGACCAGCGCACCAGAAAGGGCTGCGCCTGTGCTGGCATTGCGCACTGTCCCCGAGAGGCCGTTGTTGCTGGCGTCGATCGGAGTTGCGCCTTCTTCCTGTGTGAGTGAAAAGACATTGTCTGAGACGCGGGCCGCCATCACTCCGGTGCCTGCGAGCAATTCGCCCAGAGCTTCGTCCGATGGAAAAACGCCGCGCACAGCGCTGGATCGCTTTCCCTCTACAAGATCGGAGGAATACAACAGGTCAACCGAGGAAATCTCCGCGAAGTGATCGAGTGCGCTTGAAAGCGGTTGCGCCGGGATATCGTACTCCTGCGCATTCAATTGTATCTCGGGATCGCTGGCTTGCTGGGCATGAGCGCCTGTTGAAATTGCAGTCAGGCTGCAACCAGCTGCCAGTGCCGCGAGTGCAAGTCCTCGATTGAGCATAAATTTCCCCTGAGCAAATTTGATTATTCTCCGACAGAAACGGCAAATCGATCCCGGCTGTCATCCAATCAAGATGAACCGGGCGCGCGTTTCCTCAGGGCAACAAGACGAAAAAATGCGTGTGGAAAGGGGAGGGACAAGGCGCCCCGGGCTACGAGAGCGCCTGCTGGATAAGTTAAGGAGCTGAAGTAGCTGGACTAACTTCCAGAATGTTGGCGTCGCCGCGCTTGGCAACTTTTACCGGGAAGCCTGCTTCCAATGCAGCAGAAAAGTGTTCTGCCGATCGAATGCGGAAAGTGCCGCTGACCAGCAGGTCGCCCAGTTCCTCGCCCTTCAGGACATATTGCGGGCCGGAATAGCGATTGAACTCAGCGAGGACATCCCGAAGCGGTGTCTGGTCAAAAACCAGCCTGCCGCTGCGCCAGCTGGTGGCTTGGGCGAGGTTCGAGCGGCTGATCGCAAAACTGCGATCTGGCAGGATGCGCAGTCGCTCTCCCGCCATCATGTGTGCGCTGTTGGCGCCGATAGACTGGCTGATCAGGTCGACCCGGACCTCTCCCTCAAGCAGGAGGACTTCGGCTTCTTCTCCCGAACGCCGGACGGAGAATACCGTGCCCAATGCGACGACCTGCTGACTGCCGGCAGTCACGATGAAAGGACGCGACCGGTCCTTGGCAACTTCGAACAAGGCCTCGCCTTCCAAGAGTTGCAGGTTCCGGTTTTCCGCAGTGTAATTCACACGCACATGCGATGCGGTATTCAAGGTAAGCTTGGATCCGTCCGGGAGATCGAACACCGCCATTTCACCGACAGTCGTCGTATAGGTGGAACTGAAAGAAAGAGACGCAGACGAGTGTGCAGCGCCTTCACCGCTGGACCGCTGAGGTGTCGCGAAATCTTCAGTCTCGCTGGACGCTAGCGTTTCGGCACTCGGGTGAAATGAAGGTGGTACGCGATCTTGATCAGTCCATCCAACTCCCAAGACAACCAGCAGGCCAGCAGCAATGCAAACAAGAAAGACGGCTGCCGCAGACGCGAGTTGCCAGCGAGGGTGCCGGTCCGGTGTCTCGGCGAGTGCTGCAACACGCAGACGCACGATCTCCGGGGTCTCGGCAAAATCACCGGCCGCCTGCCAAGTGCGGGCAATATGGTCGTAGGCATCGGAATGAGCCGAAGATTTCGAACACCACTTGCGGAAATTCTCGCAATCACGCTCCGTAACGGAATCGCTGGACATGCGCGCGAACCAGTCCGCAGCGTCTTGCATGACTGCGCTGTCCTCCTGTTCGCCAGTCAGGGTATGGCTGGACGCCATTATTCCCGCCCCATCCTTTCGGCCAGATGACGTGCGGCATTCGCAATATGCTTTTCTACCGCACTCACTGAAACGCCAATCCTTTTCGCAATCTCGCGATACTTGAAGCCTTCGAAGCGGTGCAAGAGGAACACCGTTCGCGTACGGGGAGGAAGTTCCGCCAGTACCTTTTCCAACTGGCGAAGCTCATCCTTGCCCTGCAAGATGCGCTCTGGCGTAATCTCCTCATTAGCAGCCTGAAAAAAAGACAACTCCCGGATCGCGGAGTTGCGAGTTCCGACCTTTCTATACCTTTCCTTCAGCAGGTTTGCGGCTGCCTGGAACATGTACCCGTCCGGGTTTTCAATCAGTCTGTCACCATTCGAAGACCACATGCGACGCATCAATTCCTGCATCAGGTCATCTACGTCGTCGTGCGCAGGCATCCGCTTGATGAAATAGGCTCGAAGAGGTTTTTCATAGCGATCGATGAACTGTTGGCGTTCATCATCCTGCGCATATGATTTCCGTACTTCGTTTCTGCTCTTCATGAGTTGCATCATGTCGGCACGCGCATTGTTCGACAAGATACGCAGGCAAGATTCTCAAGCCGCTGTGCTCTCATGGTGCATCAAGCGGCTAAATAAACCCGAGAAGTAGGCTGGATGGCGGCGGAGCTTCCAAACGCCCGCCGCGAGTAATTCTCTGTGCTTTCAGGGCCGGTCCCAGTCGCAAGAGTGGCTCAAGAATTGACGCTCGCTACCCAATCTTCTCAGGCAATGCGAAGAGGGTGATAAACCGTTCGGCTGCGGCCAAGTCTCCGTCAACGCGCACGCCCGCCTCCTTCGCCGGAACGCCGACGTAAAACATTGCCGCGAGTGGCGGTCCAGCAGGCGCGACGAAAATCGCATCGCAACTCTCCGGTTCGATGCGCCTTACCGGCATTTGGCCTTCAGCCAGTTCCGCCATGAATGCTACCCCGGGAAACCGAAAGCCGATCCGCGTTTGCCAGTCGCCCGCTTTCGCCGGGTCCAGCATGGTGCGCAGCGAGAGCATGAAGCTGGTGGGCGATAGCGGCAGCGTGGGATCGTGCTGCGTGCTTTTCGCGGCCCAGCGGCCGAGTTCCTGGATCAGCGGCTCGGCGGCATATCCCCATTCGGTCAGTTCGTAGACCTGCGCGCCCGAAGGCGGCGGCAACAGGCGTCTTGCCAGCACCTTGGCTGCCTCCAGCTTCTCAAGCCGTTCGGTCAGTACCTTGGCGGAGATTCCGGGCAGGTTGGCGCGCAACGCGGAAAAGCGAAGCGGTCCAAACATCAATTCGCGCACAACCAGCAGCGACCATCGCTCGCCAATAAGTTCCATCCCGAATGCTGTGCCGCAAGCGTCATTATACCACTTGCCATGCATGCCCGACCCCGCTTGGGTTTCTTTTTGTAACTTCATAGTTGCTTTTTATAACTCACGCTCTCATCAAAGGCAAGTTTCGAGTCGCGGCCAGAGGAGAGAGGCGATGCGGTATTTCGACGGTTTCGTAATTCCGGTACCCACCGGCAGCCAGCAGCGGTTCATCGATCACGCCAACAAGGCTGACGCCGTATTCAGGGACCAAGGCGCCAAGCGCATCGTGGAAGCCTGGGGCGACGACATACCAACGGGCAAGTTCACCGATTTCCAGGGGGCCGTTCAGGCGAAGGATGACGAGACCGTTGTCTTCAGCTGGATCGAATGGCTCGACAAGCAAACCCGCGACACCGGTCAGAAGAAGATGATGGATCAGGACTTCGACGGCGAGATGCCTTTCGACGGCAAGCGCATGATCATGGGCGGCTTCCGCCCAATCGTTGAACTTTGAGGAGAGGGAAGATGGCAGACACGCAAGGCGACTTCATCTGGTACGAACTGATGACAATCGATGCCGATGCGGCGCGCAAGTTCTACGAGCCGTTGTTTGGCTGGAAATTTGCCGACAGCGATATGCCAGGTCTGGATTACCGGCTCGGCAGCAAGGACGGCACCGACGTGGTCGGCATGCTCGAACTCACTATAGAGATGATCAACGGGGGCGCCCGTCCGGCATGGATAGGCTATATCGCGGTCGACGATATCGGCATCTCGATCACCGCCCTCAAAGACAAGGGCGGACAAGTGTTTATGGGGCCGGACCACTTGGAAGGCGTGGGCCAGATGGCGATGGTCGCCGACCCGCAAGGCGTGCCATTCTACCTCATGCAGCCCGAGGGCGAAGGGCCGGCCACATCCTTCGCCAAATACGAGCCGCAGGTCGGCCACTGCGCATGGAACGAACTGGTGACGGAAGACCCACAGGCTGCCGACGCCTTCTACACTGGCATGTTCGGATGGCAGAGGGGCGAGGCAATGGATATGGGCGAGACAGGTCTCTACCAGATGTACACGCAGGACGATTACGGCCTGGGCGCGATCACGCAGCGCCCGCCCGAAATGCCCGCCTCGGCCTGGGCCTTCTATTTCCGCGTGCCCGAAATCGAAGCGGCCAAGAGCCAGGTCGAGAAAAGCGGCGGGCAGGTCGTAAATGGCCCGATGGAAATCCCCGGCGGCGAATACGTCCTCCAGGGTCTTGATCCGCAAGGGGCCTTCTTCTCCATCATCGGACCCAAGGGGAGCTGACCCAATGGCTGACAAGCTTAGAACGGTGCTCTGGTACGATGGCAATGCGGAACAAGCCGCACGTTTCTATGCCGAGACTTTTCCCGATAGTTCGGTCGGTGACATTTTCCGGGCACCCTCCGATTTTCCCAGCGCCAAGGAGGGTGATGCCCTGACGGTCGAATTCACCGTTCTTGGCCGCGCTTTTTCCGGACTCAACGGAGGGGACGCGTTCAAACCGAACGAAAGCGTCAGCTTCATGGTGGTGACCGAGGACCAGGCGGAAACCGATCGCTACTGGAACGCCATCGTGGGCAATGGCGGGCAGGAAAGTGCGTGCGGCTGGTGCAAGGACAAATGGGGCTTCAGCTGGCAGATCACGCCGCGCACACTGCTGGAATCGCAATTGGCAGGCGGCGAAGAAGCTCGCCGCGCCTTCGAGGCGATGATGACCATGCAGAAGATCGACATCGCGACGATCGAAGCCGCGCGCAAGGGGAAGTAAGGCGATGCCGCGCAAGATAACAGGTGCCGCCTTCCTGTCGCTCGACGGGGTAATGCAGGCTCCGGGCGGGCCGACCGAGGATCCGACTGGCGGGTTCGATGAAGGGGGCTGGGTCTTCAAGCTGTGGGACGAAGGTGTCGAGGATACCCTCGGTTCGCTGTTCTCGGGCGATTACGACCTGCTGCTGGGCCGACGGACCTACGACATCTTCGCCGCCTACTGGCCTTATGCCGAAGGTGAGGAGAAGCCAATGGGCGAAGCCTTCGACCGCGCCAACAAACACGTCCTCACCCGCAGTAATCATCCGCTGGAATGGCAAAACAGCCATCGCCTTGCAAAGGTGGAAGACATCGCCGCGATCAAAGACGAAGACGGCGCGGATATCATCATTCAGGGGTCGAGCACGATTTACCCCGCTCTCCTGGCAGCTGGCTTAATCGACACTCTAATCACCATGACCTACCCCGTGCTGCTGGGAAGCGGGAAGCGGCTATTCGGAGAAGGAACACCCATCAGCCGGCTTGAAATGACCGACTGCCGGGTGACAGGCAAGGGCACGGTCATTGCGACATACCAACCCGGCGGACCATTGCCTCCTTGCGCCGACGAGAGCCCGATCCCCGTAACCAGCGAACGCGAACTTGCTCGCCGCGCGCGAATGGAAGCAGGAAACTGGTGAGATCGTTGCCGTGTAGGTCCTTGCACCACCAACGTGCAAGAATGGGAAGATGACGCGGTCATTTGCATGAAAAGTATGACCGCTTTGAGGTAACTTCTGACATTGCCCCGATGTCTGGAATGAGGGCGCGAAGCAGATCCGGCCATCCTGACGCTCACGGACTACTAGGGCATTTGCTCGAACCACCTCCCACTAATCTCGGCGTCTAGAACCTGGATTAGGTTGTCCGGCGATCAGCGTGGCGTGCAAGTCGCGAACCGCATGTGTAGGGTGCCCCCAACGTGCCCCACTTGCATCCGGATGATATTGGAACCCAACGGCCCCTAATGGAATCCTTAAGCCGCAGAACACTCGGGAATAATTCGGAGTCCGCACCTTGTCGGACCATCCCGGAACGGTCGCTGGCGGAGACGGAGGGATTCGAACCCTCGATACCCCGATAGGGGTATGGTTCCTTAGCAGGGAACTGGTTTCAGCCACTCACCCACGTCTCCGGACCCAAGCGGCAAGACGCGGCCTATAACGAGGGGTGGGCATCGCTTCAAGGGCGCATTCTCTTTTTGCTTATCAGCATCGTGCGGCCGCGTGATGGATTCGGTTCACCGCGAATTCGATTCGATTCGCCGCCTATTCATTGCCGCTTCAGCACCCGGAGACTCAATGTAACGCTCGTGATCGCGCGCCTGCCTTTGCGCGGGCGAAACCGGAGGGAATACCATGCACTCGATCCGCAAAGCCCTTGCTGCCGCTGCCTTGCTGGCCCTGCCCGCGCTGGCCATGCCGGTGCTGGGCACCCCTGCGGCCGCGCAGGAAATCGAGACGGTCGATCCCGACCTGATGATCGATGGCGACCTGATGGGCGAAGACGAGCCACAGACCACGCCTGAATATCGCGGCACTCCCAATCCGCAGCCGAACGAGATTCCGGCAGAGCCCGGCTTCGAAGGCGCTTACGATTCGAATGAACCGTCGACCCGTTACCAGACCAGCCCGGCCCCCGAGCTGCCGCCGCAGGATACGCCTGCGCAAGGTTCGACGGTTGACGTGGCAGAAGCACCGGCACCCTCGTCCGCGACCTATGCCGAGGACGACCTGATCGGCGCTGCCGAGGGACTGTTCGGGCGCGGCGCGGAAGGGCTGGCGCGGCTTATCCAGGATATCCTTTCCGACCAGGGCGAACCCAACGGCTATATCGTCGGGCGCGAAGGCGGCGGAGCCTTCGTCGTCGGCGTACGCTACGGTTCGGGCACGCTGCATCACGCCGTCGAAGGCAACATGCCGGTGTACTGGACGGGGCCCTCTATCGGCCTCGATGCGGGTGCCAATGCGGGCAACACCTTCGTGCTGGTCTACAACCTCTACGATACGGACGAGCTTTACGAACGCTTCCCGGCGGGCGAGGGGCAGGCCTACTTCGTGGGCGGCTTCAACGCCAGCTACGTGCGCAAGGGCGACGTGGTGCTGATCCCCATCCGCGTGGGCGCGGGCCTGCGCCTCGGCGTGAACGCGGGATACATGCGTTTCTCGCGCAAGCAACGCTGGCTGCCGTTCTGATCCGGCGCTGCTGACCGGGCAATCTGCGCACTTGCAGATTGCGCCGGGTGGCGGCATTGAGCCGCCATCATGCTCGACAGACTCAACCAGCAACCGCCCGACGCGCTTCTCGCGCTGATCAAGCTCTACAACGCGGACCCGCGTCCCACCAAGATCGACCTTGGCGTGGGCGTCTATCGCACCGCCGACGGCGCGACGCCCGTGTTCGGCGCGATCAAGGAAGCGGAGAAGCGTCTGGTCGAGGGCCAGGACACCAAGGCCTACCTCGGCCCCGAAGGCGACATGGGCTTCGTCAATGCGCTGATGCCGCACGTGTTCGGCGATGCCCTGCCCACGGATGGCCGCATCGACGGGATGCAGACGCCCGGCGGCACGGGGGCCGTTCGCCTGGCCGTGGCGCTGGCGCGCAAGGCGGGTGTGGCAAAGATCTGGATGGGCACGCCCAGCTGGCCCAACCACGCGCAGATCCTGGCCGATTGCGGCATGGAAGTGGGCACGTTCAACCACGCAGGCGACAACGGCTCTGCCGATATGGACGCGCTTCGCGACGTGCTGGCGAAGGCAGGCAAGGACGATGCAGTCCTGCTGCATGGTGCCTGCCACAACCCTACGGGCGTCGATTACACCGATGCCGAGTGGGACGAGATCGCGGACCTGCTGAACGACAGCAGCGTGCTGCCGATCATCGACCTCGCCTATCAGGGCCTGGGCGACGGGATGGACGAGGACGCCTACGGTGTGCGCAAGGTCGTCTCGTCGGTGCCGGAAGTGCTGGTGGCCTACAGCTGCGACAAGAACTTCGGCCTCTATCGTGACCGTGTGGGCGCGCTCTATGCCATTGGCGCCGATGCCGATGCGGTGACGCGCATCATGTCCAATGGCGCGGCGCTGGCGCGGGCCAACTGGTCCATGCCGCCCGATCACGGCGGCGCTGCCGTGCGCATGATCCTGGAAGACGAGGGCCTGACCGCCAACTGGCAGGTAGAGCTTGAATCGATGCGCAAGCGAATCGGCCAGGTGCGCGCCAAGCTGGCCGCATCCGGCACGGCAGGCAGCGTGGACCTGACGCCGCTGGGCAAGCAGAAGGGCATGTTTGCCATGCTGCCCGTCAGCAAGGAGCAGGTGCAGCAACTGCGCGAGGAACACGGCGTCTACATGGCAGGTTCGGGCCGCATCAACGTGGCGGGCCTGACGATAGGCAACATCGACGCCTTCGTTGCCGCACTGGCCGAAGTGACCGGCTGATTCAGCGATAACCTGGAACGCCGAAAGGGGCGTTCTGAAAAAGTTGGGTTTCATGTGCCCGGCTCTTCTTCGGAAGGCCGGGCGCTTGTCGTATCGAGCCGCCTCAACAGGCGCAGAAGCGCGCAATTGTCGGCTTTCTGACGCATTCCGCACACTTTTCCGCGATGGATCAGCGGGGCGAACAGGCCCGCCTGCAGGCGGCGAAACAGCTCTTCATCTGTAACCTTTCGCCAGTCGACATCGCGCGCGGTCCTGTCATTGCCCGTGCGATTGAGGACGAAATCCCATGCATGGGCGAAACTCGTGGCATCTTTGCGGCGACGCAGGCGATAGGCGCTCATCCGGCTCATCCCGGCGGCGCACGCGGAACTGGAGACGCAGCCGGTGAGGTAGAGATGGCCGAGAAAATTGCATTGGCGATCGACGGTCCATCCGTCGCGGCGTGAGCGTAGGGGGGCGGGGTGGAAGAACGGCGGGCGTCGGCGTTGCGGATTGCTTGCATTTGGCATGCGCACGACCTGCGCAGGCGAAACCTTGTAGGACAGCGACCTCGCACTTTGCCGAGGACGGGAAAAGGATTACGCTGTCGGCAAGTCGGAGCCGGGGAGAGTGATTTGGCAAGTCAGACTAGAGAAGATTTCGGAGCCTTGGTTGGCTGGACAGCAAAACGGGAGGGCAACCGCGTTACCCTTCGCATGCAAGCGGTCGACAAGCCGCCGCCGCACGCCAGCGAAGACGTTTATTCGCATTTCTACGTGCTTGATACCAATCAGGCCGTGCAGCTCGGCAACATGCTGTTCGAAATGGCGGACCAGACGACGCCGGTTCGCGCGTCCCGCGGATTGTTCGCGCGCCTGTTCGGCTGACCGTCAGCCGCGCAACGCCTGCATCCGGTGCAGGTAACGCGCGATGGTATCGACCTCGAGGTTCACTTCGGCATCCTGCGCCAGTTCGCCCAGCGTGGTGACATCGGCGGTGTGGGGAATGATGTTGAGGCCGAAGTGGACGGAGCCATCTTCCCGGTCCTGCACCGAATTCACGGTCAGCGACACGCCATTGACCGTGATCGAGCCTTTCTGCGCGATGAAGGGAGCCAGCTCTGCCGGGGCGGCAATGGTCAGGCGCATCGAATCGCCTTCCAGTTGCCAGTCGGCCACGCGGCCCACGGCATCGACATGCCCGGTCACGATATGGCCGCCCAGTTCGTCGCCAAGCCGCAGCGAGGGTTCGAGGTTCAACTGGGCGCCTTCCTTCCACATGGCTTTTGCCGTGCGCGAGGTTGTTTCGGCAGACACGTCCACCACGAAATGCGCGTCACCCTTGGTGCCGCCGCGATCAACGACGGTCAGGCACACGCCGGAACAGGCGATGGAGGCGCCGATATCGATCTCGGCAGGGTCGAACGGGCAGGCGATGGTCAGGCGCAGGTCGCCTCGCTGCTGGACCTGCGTGATCGTGCCGATGGCGGTGACGATGCCGGTGAACATGGATAGCCCCTTTGTGAATCAGCCGCGCTGATAGACTTCGAGCGTGTCGCTGCCAAGCGTGCGACGGTCCTGCATGGCGAGCCCGTCCGCGAAAGCCTGCTCAAGCGTCTCGTGCCCGATATTGCCGATGGCAGGCGTGCCGCCGCCCAGCAGCACCGGGGCGCGGTAGATCAGCAGGCGGTCGACCAGTCCAGCTTTCAGGAAAGCCGAGGCGGTCTGTGCGCCGCCTTCCACCATAAGGTATCGCACGCCCTCGAGTTGGTTGATTTCCTCGGGACCGCGGATTGCCTGCCAACCTTCGGGCACTTCGCCCGATGTCAGCGCAACGCGGCGGGGCGAGCGCCCTTCCAACCCCGGAAGGCGCACGTCGAGGCGCGGTGCATCGGCGCGCAAGGTGCCACCACCGACAAGAATGGCGTCTGCACGTGCCCGCTCGCGGTGGCCGTGGGCGCGGGATGCCTTGCCGGTGATCCACTGGCTCTCGCCGCTGGAGGTGGCGATGCACCCGTCGAGCGACATGGCCAGTTTCAGCGTCACGTGCGGGCGATTCTTCGCGAGGTGCGCGGCATGGCCGGAAAAGCCGAGGCGCTGAGGCTCCCAGTGCAGTAGCGAGACTTCGGCTCCCGCGTCCTGCAACCGCGCGGTGCCGTTGCCCGCGGTGCGCGGATCGGGGTCGTCCATGCCGATCACCACTCGGGCGAGGCCAGCTTCGGCGACAAGGTCCGCACAGGCCGGGCCGCGCTGCGACTTGTGCGCGCAGGGCTCCAGCGTGACGTAGAGCGTCGCGTCTTTCGCCGCGGTGCCTGCATGTTCGAGAGCGACGGCTTCGGCATGGGGCCGCCCGCCCGCCATGGTCCACCCACGCCCAATGACCACGCCGTCCTTGACGATGATCGCGCCGACACCGGGATTGGGGCTGGCGAGGGCGCGCGCGCGTTCCGCAAGAGCGGCGGCCGCGGCCATCCAGCGTGCGTCGTCAGCCAGCGGCATTGGCGCAGTATTCCTCCAGGGAGAGCGCCAGTTCCTCCGCCGTGGGGCCGGTGTCTTCGGGTTGCTCGGCGGCCTGCTCCTCCGCGATTTCCTCCTTCATCGAATCGACGTCGATGAAAGTCGCGCGGCCCAGCGCCTCGTACATTTCGCGGCGGGCCTGCTCATTCGCTGCGATGGCGGCCTGGATCTCGTTCTTCAGTTCCTGGTTGGCGCAGTTGGAGGCGATGATCTCGCCCTCGCTGCGCCCTTCCTCGAAGGTGGAGATGTACATGACATCAGGTGGCGCGATCTCGCCGCGCTGGCTGTCGGGGATGAACAGCATGAACACGCAGAACGTGGCGGCAATGGCCACGCCGAGGATCTGCCAGCGGTGCGGCGTTGGCTGTTTCCATTGCTCGTGGAAATCGGTGACCGCGCGGCGCGGCGAAACTCGGCGGAAGAAACCTTTCATGGCGCTAAGAATAGGGACGCAGCGGACTTTTCGCCAGCAATAGGTTCAACCGAATGCGGCGTAGAGCAAACGCCCCTCGCGCTTGAGCCAGCCGTCGGCTTCCGCCAGCCGCCCCTCGAACAGCCTTGCCAGTAGCGCGTGGAATGCGGGCGAGTGGTCGAAATGGACGAGGTGTGCGACCTCGTGCGCCACGACCGAGCGGCGCACGTGATCGGGTGCCATCACCAGTCGCCAGTTGATGCGGATGCAACGCCCCGTCCTGCGGTCGCCCGAGCACGATCCCCAGCGTCGCTGCGCGCGCGAGAGGCGCAGGGCGGGCTGCGGGAGGTCGGCCCGCTCGCAGTAGAAGGCGAGGTCTTCGGCGCACAGGCGCAGGGCCTCGGCCTCCAGCCAGCGGCGCACGCGCCCTTCCAGCCCGTCCGCCGTGCCGCCCACGCGCAGGAATGCGCCATCGACCAGCGGCTTGCGTCCGGCGCTCCTGTCCCACGCGATGCGCAGGTGCTCTCCGCGATAGGCGATCGCCTCGCCGTCGCGCACGCTGACGCGGGCGGGCACCTTGGCCAATTGCCGCTCGATCCACTTGGCACGCGCCCTGGCGAAGGCCAGCGCATCGCGCGTGCGGCCCCAGGTGGGGAGGGTGATACGCACCTCGCTGCCGTCAGGGGAGAGCCGCATGGTCAGGCGGCGGGCGCGGGCATGGCGGCGGATGGCGATGGGAAGCGTCTGGCCGGCCACGTCTATGGCGGGGTTCTGGTGATCGTCGCGCAGCCAGTCGATCACGCGCGCTCCTCCTCCCAGTCGACCACGTGGTGTTCCAGCGGTCCGGCCACGGTCTCGCTGATGCAGCGCCCGGCGACGCTGGCGCCCGCTTCCATCATTGCGTCGCGGCTGCCGGTCAGCAGGTGGTGCCATTCGGGCAGTGGCTCCCCCTCGGCGCGGCGCACGTAGGCGCAGGTGGAGGGCAGCCAGCGGATGGACTTCAGCAAGCGCGGCGTCAGGCGCAGGCAATCGGGCACGAAAGCCTTGCGGTGGCGATAGTCGCGGCACTGCGCGGTGCCGGTGTCGAGCAGCTTGCAGGCGACGTTGGTGTCGACGATCTCGCCGGTGTCCTCGTCCTCCAGCTTGTGCAGACAGCACTTGCCGCATCCATCGCACAGGGCTTCCCACTCGGCGCGGCTCAACTCCTCGAGCTCGAGCTCCCAGAAGCGGTCCCTCAACGCACCCATTTTTCCAGTTCCGCGGCCACGGCTTCGGCCGATTCCTCGACGGGGATCAGCGCCATCGGTTCGCCCTCGCGGTTCACCAGGTATCCTGTGCGCGAGTGGTCCATCAGGTAGTCTTCCTCCGCCTCACCCATCTTCTGGTAGTGGGCGAAGAAGGCTGCGGCGGCAGCCTCGATCTGCTCCGGCGTTCCGGTGAGGCCGATCAGGTCTTCGGAGAAGGCGTTGGTGTATTCGCCCACTTTCTCCGGCGTGTCGCGCGCAGGATCGATGGTGATGAAGATGGGCTGCACGTCGACGGCCAGTTCCGGCTCTGCCTCGGCAAACTGGCGGTATCCGGCCATCATGCGCGTCATGTCGAAGGGGCAGACATCGGGGCAATAGGCATAGCCGAAATAGATCAGCTGATACTTGCCCGCGAAGTCCGCCTGGGTGACCTGCGCACCTGTGGAATCGACAAGATCGTACTCGCCCGTCAGCGCGCTGTTGTACAGCGGCGCGTCGGTGATGGGCGGCTGGCTCGCCCCGCCATCGCAGGCGGCAAGAAGAAGGGCCAAAAGGACGGGGGTGACAACCGGAATACGTGCTGACATGACGTAGCGTTCATGCTCTGCTAACGCGCTATACGCAAGCAAAGTCCCGCACGACAGCGGTGCTTTTGCGCACATCATTGATACAGGAGAGATGGGAAGTGGCACGCGCCCCCATTCGCACAATTTGTCTTGGTCTGGCCGCGCTGGCCGCCACCGCCCTGTCGGTACCTGCCGCTGCGCAGCTCTATTCCGAAGGCTATCAGTTCCTGCAGGCGGTGAAGAACCGCGAGGGCGACGAGGCGACAGAGATGCTGAGCCAGCCCGGCACCACCATAGTCAACTCGCGCGATGTCAGCACGGGCGAAACGGGCCTGCACATCACGGTGGAACGTCGCGACGTGACCTGGACCAAGTTCCTGCTGCAGGAAGGCGCCAACCCCAACATCGCGGACAATCGTGGACGCACCCCGCTGATCGCTGCCGCGCAGATCGGCTTCATCGAAGGGGTTCAGGCGCTGGTGGATGCAGGGGCACGGATGGATATCGGCAACGAAACGGGCGAAACCCCGCTGATCGCTGCCGTCCATGCCCGAAATGTGGAACTGATCGAAGTGCTGGTGAGCGCAGGCGCCGACCCCGACCGGGCGGATAACGCCGGACGCACCGCGCGCGACTATGCCGCGATGCCGGGCGTGTCGGGCCGCGTGCTTGCCGCCATCGAACGCAGCGAGGACGACGCCGAGGCGAACGAGGCTCGCACCTACGGACCGGTGTTCTGATGACCGAGACAGACCTGAGGGACGCCACGCTGGACGAACTGCGGGTCGCGCTCGCCCCGGATATCGCCACCGCCGCCATGTTCGACGGGTGGACCGACGCCGCGCTGGAATCCGCCTGCGAGATGGCGGACGTCGATCCGGCCGTCGCGCGCCTCGCTTTCAAGGGCGATGGATTCGGGGGTCGGGCGATGGACATGATCGATGCCTGGATCGCCTCGGTCGACGAGAAGATGCTTGCTCACTTCGCCGACGGGCGGCTGGACAACATTCCCATCCGCGAGAAGATCCGCAGCCTCGTGTGGTTCCGTCTGGAAGCCGTGATGGGCCTGGAAGAATCGCTGCGCCGCGCCGCCGCCGTGCAGGCCATGCCGCAGAACGCGCCCAAGGCGCTTAAGCAGGGCTGGGCCAGCGCAGACAAGATGTGGCGGCTCGCCGGCGACACCGCCACCGATTACAACCACTATACCAAGCGCGCCATTCTTGCCGGCATCTACGCCGCGACGCTGGCCGTCTTCGTGGAGGACCAGAGCGAGGACAAGGCCGAGACCGCCGCCTTCCTCGACCGCCGGATAGAAGGCGTGATGAAGTTCGAAAAGGCCAAGGCGCAGCTGCTCGGCAAGGACCGCGAGCACTTCGACGTGGCGCGGTTCCTCGGCCGGTTGCGCTATCCGCAGAAGTGAGCGGCGTTTTTCTATTGCGAAGCAGTTGCAATTAGCGCGCGGCTCTGGCACCGGGCGATCTGTGGAAAACGACCTGACACTCGACCTTCTCGCGCCGCTCGAGCGCGCTGAAATTACCCATGTCGACTGGAGCGTGCTGGCGCCCGACGAAGGCAAGCGGCTGCGCGCCATGGGCATCGACGAGGGCGCGCGCGTGGCGATTGCCCATCGCGGCATTTTCATCGGGCGCGATCCGATTGCCATCATGGTGGGACGCATGAACGTGGCGATCCGCCGCGTCCACGCCCGCGCGATGCAAGTGAAGCGGGTATGAGCCGCCTCCGCACCGCCGCGCTGGTCGGCAATCCCAATGCGGGCAAGAGCGCGCTGTTCAACGCCTTGACCGGCGCGCGCCAGAAGATCGCCAACTATCCCGGCGTTACCGTGGAGCGGAAGGCCGGACGCATGTTCCTGCCTTCGGGCGAGCCGGTTGAGCTGATCGACCTGCCCGGCTCCTATTCGCTGGACCCTGCGAGCCCCGACGAGGAAGTGACGCGGCAGGTGGTGCAGGGCGATTTCCCCGGCGAGCCGGTGCCCGACGTGCTGATAGTCGTGGTCGATGCGGCCAATCTCGAACAGCACCTCGTCTTCGCGCAGGAACTGATCGCGCTTGGTCGCCCGACCGTTGTAGCGCTCAACATGGTCGACATGGCTGAGCGGGATGGGCTGGTGCTCGATGCAGATGCCCTGTCGGCGGCGCTGGGCGTGCCGGTGATCTCGACCGTGGCCGTGCGCAAGCGCGGGATCGACGCGCTGGTGGAAGCCATGGGCGATGCCGAGAACCAGGACCCTTCCACCCGGCACGAGGTTGCAGGGCAAACCCTGCCCGAACGGCGGCTGGCCGCGCGCAACATGGCCAAGGGCGCGATCCTCACCGAGGACAGCAAGCACCGCTTGCACGCCAAGCTCGACAAGGTGCTGCTGCACCCGTGGCTCGGTCCGCCGATCCTGTTCGCGCTGCTGTTCGTCATTTTCCAGGCCGTTTTCGCCTGGGCAACACCTTTTGCCGATGCGCTGGATGGCGGCATTACCGCGCTGATCGGCGTGGTGGAAGGCGCCATGCCCGATGGCGTGGTGCGCGATTTTCTTACGGAGGGCGTGCTGACCGGCGTCGGCTCGGTCGTCGTGTTCCTGCCGCAGATCATCATCCTGTTCGCCTTCATCCTGGCGATGGAGCAATCAGGCTACATGGCTCGGGCTGCCTTCATCATGGACAGGCTAATGGCCTACGTCGGCCTGTCGGGCCGCAGCTTCATCCCGCTGCTCTCCAGCTTTGCCTGCGCCATTCCCGGCATCATGGCAACGCGCTCCATCGCCGATCCGAAGGACCGGCTGACCACGATCCTTGTCGCGCCGTTGATGACCTGTTCGGCGCGCCTGCCGGTCTATGCCGTGATCATCGCTGCCTTCATTCCTGCGACCACGGTGGGGCCGGGCATCGGCCTTCAGGGATTGGTGCTGTTCGGGCTTTACGTTGCCGGTATCGTCGGCGCGATGGCCGCTGCCTTGGTTCTTCGCCGCACGGTGGCCAAGGGTGGGGCGAGCGGCTTCATCATGGAAATGCCGCGCTACCAGATGCCCCCCTTGCGCGACATGGCCATCGGCCTGTGGCAGCGTGCTTGGGTGTTCCTGCGCCGCGCGGGCACGATCATCTTCATCGCCACCATCGCGCTGTGGGTGCTGCTGAGCTTCCCCAAGGCAGAGCCGGGCGAGAGCCAGGTGGACGCCAGCATCGCCGGGCACGTGGCCGACGGGATGCACGTGATCCTGTCGCCCATCGGCTTCAATCGTGAAATCAGCCTGGCGATTATCCCGGCGATGGCCGCACGAGAAGTGGCGGTGTCGGCATTGGCGACGACTTATGCCGTCGAAGGCGCGGACGAGGAGGAAGAAGCCGAGGGCCTGATCCCGCGCCTACAGGCCGGATGGACCTTGCCGACAGCGCTCGCATTCCTCGCATGGTTCGTCTTTGCGCCGCAGTGCATCTCCACCATCGCTGTCGCCAAGCGCGAGACGAACGGATGGAAATGGCCTGTCTTCATGCTCGTCTACCTGTTCGGCGCGGCCTACGTGTTCGCTGGGCTGACCTACTGGAGCGCGGTGGCCCTGGGGCTGTAGCGCCGCGCCTGCTGATAACCCGGTCCGCGTTGGAGATAACTGGCCTCGCAGGGGTGGCGACTCACTTGCCGCTTCGATAGGCCGGTCTGCGAACAGACAAAGGATGCGAATCGATGGCGGGTAGTCTCAACAAGGTGATGCTGATCGGAAACCTGGGCCAGGACCCGGAAGTCCGCAGCTTCCAGAACGGCGGCAAGGTGTGCAACCTGCGCATCGCCACCAGCGAGACGTGGAAGGACCGCAACACCGGCGAACGCCAGGAGCGTACCGAGTGGCACACGGTCGCCATCTTCTCCGAAGGCCTCGTCAACGTGGCCGAGAATTACCTGAAGAAGGGCTCCAAGGTCTATGTCGAAGGCCAGTTGCAGACCCGCAAGTGGCAGGACCAGAACGGACAGGATCGCTATTCCACCGAAGTCGTGCTGCGCGGTTTCAACGGCACGCTGGTGATGCTCGACGGCCGCGGTGAAGGCGGCGGCGGTGGTGGCGGCTACGCCGGCGGCCAGCGCAGCGGCGGCGGATCGAGCGGCGGCTTCGGCGGCGGCGGTGGTGGTGGCTACGGCGGCGGCAACCAGGGCGGCGGTGGCCAATCCTCCGGCGGCATGGGCGGCGGTGGCGGCTCCAACTACGACGACCTGGACGACGATATCCCGTTCTGATCGGCAGGACGGCCGGGGCCTGGGCGGCTAGAACACCGCTCGGGCAAACCCGGCCCACGCCTCGGTTCCGCCCAGCATCATACGCAGGGCGAAGCAGACAACATAGAGCACCAGACCGAACACGCTCGCCCAGTGTGGGCGGCCGCGTGTGCGCCAGTCGTAAATCGGGAAAGCCAGCAGGATCGCCAGTTCCACGAGCAGGGCCAGTGGCGGCGCGCCCAGCAGAACGATGGCGGTGCGCGCCACCGCCGGGTCCATCATCATCACGCCTGCCAGCACCATCAGCCGCTTGTGCGCTTCCCGTTCTTTCCGGTTGGCAATTCCCAGCGTGTAGACGACCGCGAAAGTCAGGATGTCGAAGAACGGGAAGATCGCTGAGCCAACGGGGTCGAACCCGGCGATGGACCAGTCGGGGTTACCCATGGCAACCGCCGTGGTGTTGTAGCCCAGCACGACGATCATCCCGGCAAGGCCGAGGCTGGCCCAGCCGAACTGGCGATGCAGGGCGAAGTTCGCGCGCCGGATCAGCAGCGCCTGTATTAGCGTAAGTGCGAACCACGCCAGCGTGACCCCGCCGTGCAGCAACAGCGCAGGCGGCGGGACATAGCCGTTGCCGCGAACGGCGATGGCAGAGCCGAAGCCGACGACGATGAACGCGACCACGACCAGCGTCATGATCGGGAAAAACGGTTCCGAACGCGCGTACCTGGCCATCGAATCCCCCCGGAAATGGCCTCTCCCTTCCGGGGAAATATCCACGAATCGGCTGCCAAGGCAAGCAAGCGGACTTCCGGACCCATTTCGCGCGCCAAGCATAGAATTGGCATGAGCCAGCCCAGCGATTTCCTTTTCGGCACCCAGGTGCGCAAGTCCCCGTTCTTCGATGCGACGGTGCGATGGGGCGTCGAGGCCTTTTCCATCTACAACCATATGTACCTGCCGCGCAGCTTCGGCGACCCGGTGGCGAACTTCTGGAACCTCGTCGATCACGCGATCCTGTGCGATGTGGGGGCGGAGCGGCAGGTGGAGGTCTCCGGGCCGGACGCGGCGCGCTTCATGCAGTTGCTGACCCCGCGCAACCTTGCGAAAATGAAGCCGGGCCAGTGTAAATACATCCTGCTGACCGACGAGGACGGCGGCGTGCTCAACGATCCCATCCTGTTGAAACTGGCTGAGGACCGGTTCTGGATCTCGCTTTCGGACAGCGACATCCTGCTGTGGGCCAGGGGCGTCGCCGTCCATTCCGGGATGGACGTGACGCTGGACGAGCCCGACGCCTCCCCGCTCCAGCTGCAGGGGCCGAAATCGCTGGCGGTGATGCAATCGCTGTTCGGCGATGCGTTCGACGACCTTGCCCACTTCCACCACCGCGAGGCGGAGTTGCACGGCATTCCGCTGATCGTCTCGCGCACCGGCTGGTCCAAGGAATTCGGCTTCGAGCTGTTCCTGCTCGATGCGTCACGCGGGGACGAATTGTGGGAGCTGGTAATGGCGGCAGGGCTGCCGCACGGGCTGAAACCGGGGCACACTTCCACCATCCGGCGCATCGAGGGCGCGCTGCTGTCCTACCGCGCCGATGCCGATTCGCGCACGAATCCCTACGAACTGAACCTCGGCCGGCTCGTCGATCTCGACATGGAGGCAGATTTCATCGGCAAGGCAGCGCTGCGCCGGATCAAGGAAGAGGGTCCGAAGCGCAGGCAGGTCGGGCTGGTGATCGATGGCGAGCCGCTGTCGGGGGCGAATACCGAATACTGGGCCGTCACCCGCGACGGCACCGATATCGGCACGGTCACATCGGCCATCCACTCGCCGCGGCTGAACCAGAATATCGCGCTAGCCCTGCTGGCCGCGGACGAGGCGGAGCGGGGCGCGAAGGTGCAGGTCGAAATGCCGGACGGCAAACGCAGTGCCGAGGTGACGGACCTGCCCTTCTACGATCCGGGTAACGAGAAGTCCGCCTAAGCCCCTTTGAGGCCGCGCAGCATGTCTGCCAGCGGTCCGTCGGCTTCGCCTTCCTCCACCATGCCGTGACGGCGGCGCGCATCGTCGGCTTCCGGGCCGGTGGCATAGGGGTCGATGGCGAGCGCCAGCGATTGCGCCACGGCTTCGCCAAGGTCGAAACTGGTGCCGGAATAGCCGATTTCGTCCAACTCGTCCTCCTCCAGCTCGATCTCCTCGTCCTCCTCGGCGGCTTCCAGCGTGGCCATCGGCACGAAGCGCAAGGTGACCTCGTCCTCGATGGTCATCGGCAGGTCGTCACCCGATACCGCGCAGCTTTGCACGAATGCGGCTGACAGCGTGCCGTTCGCGGCGATCTCGTCACCATCGGCTTCGAGGGAGAGAGTGGCAGCCAGCTTGCCGATGGATATGAGGCCGAAGCGGCTGGCCAGCGCAGCGCGTTCGGCTTCGTTCGCTTCCAGCGTCGCCGGCTCTGCCGTGATGCCCCGAATGTCGAAGGGGCGGGAGAATTCGGGCGCATCGCTCATGGCCGGATGCTCCCTTCCAGCAGTGCGTCGTCGCTCTGCGCGGCAAGGTCGCCCGTCAGCGCGCGGGTGCGCACGGCAAGGGCGAATGGCTTCTTGTCGTTATCGACCAGCGTGACATTGCGTTGCAGGATCGCCGCCAGCGCCGCATCGCTCTCCGTCATCGCTTCGCGCAGCGCGCCCATGCGCCCGCCCAGGGCCGCCATCAGCCTGCCCATCTTCTTGCCCACCATCAGGTCGCCCACGCCCGTATCGCGCAATTGCCGATCCATGTCGGCCACGAACAATTCTGTAAGGAGGCCGGTTTTGGGGGCCAGTTCCTCGCTGTTCGCCATGCGAATGAGAGTGAGGGAAAGAACGAGCGAAATCATGTCGAAGCGCCCTTCTACCGAATCTTCCACCCCGCAATCGGCATACCACTCGGGCTCGCGACTGGTGGCCACCACGCCGTGCCACAGCGGGCGCAGCGGCTCTCGCGGATCGCGTCCGAGGCCAAGGAACCGGGAGATGATGGACATGGCTGGCAGGGCCTCTTCATTAAGCGGTTGTTCAAAGCCGGGCAGACAATCACGTGACGCACGTTGCGCGCTTGCGCATGCTGCCCTAAGGCTTTGCCGCATATAGGAGCGGGGCGGGCCGGCGCAAAGCTGACCTTTCTCCCGCCATGAAGACAAGAAGGATTTCTCGATGGGTTCGATCATGCCCAAGGTCTGGGTTCAGGGCACGACTGTCGCCGCACTGGGATTGGTGCTGGCGGGTTGCTCGTCGATCACCAATCACCGCGGCTACATCAACGACGAGGTGCTGATCGCCTCGGTCCAGCCGGGCCTGGACAACCGGCAATCGGTGCGCGGCACCTTGGGCCAGCCGACCATGACCAGCCAGTTCGGCGATCCGGTGTGGTATTATGTGTCGAGTCAGACGGAACAGTCGCCCTTCCGCCAGCCCAAGATCGAAGAGCATTCCGTCCTCGCCGTCTATTTCGACGAGGCTGGCAATGTCGTGTCCACCGACCGCAGCGGCATGGAACAGGTCGTGCGCATCAGCCCCGATGGCGACGAAACGCCCACGCTGGGCCGGGAGCGCGGCTTCCTGGAAGACCTGTTCGGTAACATTGGCACCGTTGGCACGGGCATGCCGGGCGGTGGCGGCGGTCCGGGCGGCCCCTAGGCCTTATCTGACATCCTGCGCGATGCACGGCTTCATCTGACATCCTGCGCGATGCACGGCTTCGCTTGAAGCGGCCAACGGGCTTGCCCATATGCGCAGGCATGAGCGAAGACAGGGCGAGCCACGGCCTGACACAGTGGCACGGCACCACCATCATCGGCGTAAAGCGCGGGGACCAGACCGTGATCGCGGGCGACGGCCAAGTGTCGATGGGCAATACCGTGATGAAACCCAACGCCCGCAAGGTGCGGCGCATCGGTGACGGCGGAAAGGTCGTGGCCGGGTTTGCCGGGGCGACCGCGGATGCCTTCACGCTGTTCGAACGGCTGGAAAGCAAGCTTGAGCAGTATAGCGGCCAGTTGCTGCGTGCGGCGGTGGAACTGGCCAAGGACTGGCGCACCGACAAGTACCTGCGCAATCTGGAAGCCCTGATGATCGTGGCCGACAAGGACACGCTGCTGGTGCTGACCGGCAATGGCGACGTGCTGGAGCCCGAAGGCGGGATCGCGGCCATCGGTTCGGGCGGCAACTACGCACTCGCCGCCGCCCGCGCGATCGCCGATTACGAGGACAATGCCGAGACTATCGCCACCAAGGCGATGCAGGTCGCGGCCGATATCTGCGTCTTCACCAATGGCAACGTGACGGTCGAAACCGTCTGATTACCCAAGGCAAGAACTCTACACATTATGGAAAATCTCACCCCCAAGGCGATTGTCGCCGCCCTTGACGAACACATCATCGGCCAGAAGGAAGCCAAGCGCGCCGTGGCCGTGGCCTTGCGTAATCGCTGGCGCCGCCAGCGCCTCAATCCCGACCTGCGCGACGAAGTAACGCCGAAGAACATCCTGATGATCGGCCCCACCGGCTGCGGCAAGACAGAGATCAGCCGCCGCCTGGCAAAGCTGGCCGAAGCGCCGTTCGTGAAAGTGGAAGCCACCAAGTTCACCGAGGTCGGCTATGTCGGCCGCGACGTGGAGCAGATCGCGCGCGATCTGGTGGAAGAAGCGATCCGGCTGGAAAAGGACCGCCGCCGCGATGCCGTGCGCGAGGCGGCCAGCGAAGCCGCGATGGAGCGCTTGTTGGACGCCCTCGTCGGTGCCAATGCCAGCGAGGCCACGCGCCAGAGCTTCCGCCAGCGCATCACCGACAATTCCATGAACGATACCGAGGTCGAGATCGAAGTCGCCGAACAAGGGGGGATGCAGATGGACATTCCCGGCATGGGCGGCGGCGCGACCATGATCAATCTCTCCGACATGATGGGCAAAGCCTTCGGCGGCCCACCCAAGAAGAAGCGCAAGCTGAAAGTGCCCGACGCGTGGGACAAGCTGGTGGACGAAGAAGCCGAAAAGCGCATGGACCAGGACGACGTTGCCCGCGTCGCGCTGCAGAACGCAGAGACGAACGGCATCGTCTTCCTCGATGAGGTCGACAAGATCGCCGTCTCCGACGTGCGCGGCGGCTCCGTCTCGCGCGAAGGCGTGCAGCGAGACCTGCTGCCGTTGATCGAGGGCACGACGGTTGCCACCAAGTATGGCCCGATGAAGACCGACCACGTGCTGTTCATCGCTTCGGGCGCGTTTCACGTTGCCAAGCCTTCGGACATGCTGCCCGAATTGCAGGGCCGTCTGCCGATCCGCGTCGAATTGCGCTCGCTCACCGAAGAGGACTTCGTGCGGATCCTCAGCGAAACGCGCGCCAACCTCGTCAGCCAGTACAAGGCGCTGCTCGGCACCGAGAAGCTGGACGTGCAGATGGACGAGGAGGCCATCGCCGAAGTCGCGAAGATCGCCGCGCAGGTGAACGAAGGGGTCGAGAACATCGGCGCCCGCCGCCTGCAGACGGTGATGGAAAAGCTGTTCGAGGAACTCAGCTTCGAAGCCGAGGAAATGAGCGGCCAGAGCGTGACGGTGGATGCCGCCTACGTGCGCAGCAAGCTGGCCGACCTCGCCAGCGATACGGACCTGTCGAAGTACGTCCTCTAATTCGGACCCATTCGGGCTTCGCGAGCGTCTCTTTTCGGTAAGGGAAGAAACCTGCCGGCAATGGAGAATGCGGCATGCTGACGTGGGTCGGACAGAACAGCGGCGTCATCAGCGTCTTCATCAGTTTCCTGATGCTGATCGTGTGGATCACCTATCTGCAGATGCTGTTCCTGCAATACAGGGCCAGCCGCCGCGCCTATATCCTGGTCACACGGGCAGCGGGGAAGGGCATTCGCAGCCGTTGCCTCATCACCAACATGAGCCCGCAGCCGGTCTACGTCACCAGCCTGATCGGCACGCTGCACGTTCCGGGCCGCGAGATCGAGCTGGCGCTGACGGACCTGCGCGAACTGCCCGAGGAAGAGCTGCAACACGATCCCCGCTCCCGCATGGGGCAGGGCAGCCTCGGCACCGGCGATTATCTGAACCTGGGCCATTTCGACGAGATCGCGCAGGCCATGCTGGAGGCCAACAACGAGGACGAGATAAAGGTTAGCGAGGTCAACCAGTTGGACCTGGTGGTCGTGGCGCTGACCGCGAGCGACAAGTTGCCCATCGGCGCCGCGCGCAGTTTCCAGTTCGAGCGCAATTCACGGCGCGGAACGAAGGTGCAGCCGCTCAGCATCGCCACCAAGCAGATCAGACAGCGCCGCGCGCGCAAGGCCATCATGCAGAAGGCCGAATACCACACTTGAGGGGGCGGTGACGGCCCCGTCGTCAGGGGTGCGGCGCCAAGCCGATTTCCACGCCGGTCTTGTCGGTCAGGGCGAACTTGTCGACCAGGTCCGCGCTTGCCTCGTTCAGGCCCACCACCTGCACGCTGCGGCCGTTACGGCGCATCCGGTCCACCACCTTGTCCAGCGCGCCGACGCCGGAAATGTCCCAGAAATGCGCCTTCGTCACGTCGATCACCACGTTGTTTGCGGGATCGTCCATGCTGCTTTCCGGGCCGATGGCGTAGAAGAACCGGTCCACGCTGGCGAAGAAGATCTGGCCGGTGATGTGGTAGGTGGCCGTGTCCCCTTCGCGCACCCGCTCCACCTTGAACATGCGCTGCACCTTGCCGGTGAAGAAGATGCCCGACAGCAGCACGCCCGCCAGCACACCCAGCGCCAGGTTGTGCGTCCACACCACGATGATCACCGTCGCCAGCATCACGACGGAGGAGGGCCACGGGTGGTGGCGGATGTTGGGAATGGAATTCCAGCTGAAGGTGCCGATGCTCACCATGATCATCACCGCAACCAGCGCCGCCATCGGGATTTGGCCCACGATCGGGCCGAGCACGGCCAGCAGGATCAGCAGGGTGACGCCCGCGGTGAAGCTGGACAGCCGCCCGCGACCGCCGCTGGTGACGTTGATCACCGACTGGCCGATCATCGCGCAGCCGCCCATGCCGCCGAAGAAAGCCGCGACGATATTGGCCGAACCCTGGCCGGCGCACTCGCGCTGCTTGTTCGATTCGGTGTGCGTCATGTCATCGACGATCTGCGCCGTCAGCAGCGATTCCAGCAGGCCGACAGCTGCCATGGTGAGCGAATAGGGCGCGATGATCTGGAAAGTCTCGACGGTCAGCGGCACGTCGGGAATGATGAAATACGGAAGACCCTCGGGCAGTTCGCCCATGTCGGCGACGGTGTTCACGTCCCAGTTCAAACCGATGGAAAGCGCGCCCAGCACGATGATCGCGACAAGCGGGGAGGGAACGGCCGTGGTGACGCGCGGCAGCAGGTAAATGATCGCGAGGCCGCCTGCGACCATGGCATAGGTCAGCCAGCTCACGCCTTCGTTAGCGAGATTGAGCTGCGGCACCTGCGCCATGAAGATGAGGATCGCCAGCGCGTTCACGAAACCGGTGATTACGCTGCGCGAAACGAACTGCATCATCAGGTCCAGCCGCAGCACGGCGGCAATCGCCTGGAAAATGCCCATCAGGATCGTCGCGGCGAACAGGTATTCCACCCCGTGATCCTGCACCAGCGGCACCACCACCACGGCCACTGCGGCGGTCGCGGCGGAGATCATGCCGGGGCGGCCACCGGTAAAGGCGATCACCATTGCGATCGAGATGGAGGCGTAGAGACCCACGCGCGGATCGACGCCCGCGATGATGGAAAAGCCGATGGCTTCGGGAATAAGGGCAAGCGCCACCACGATGCCTGCAAGGATGTCGGCGCGCGGCTGGCCCAGCCAGTCGCGTTTCAGGGCGGCTGTGTCGATCATGGGAATGTCCGTTGTTTCAGGGCCGCGCGGATCGGGCACGGCAGTTCACGTGAAGGGTTCACCTATATGCTGCAGCGCACAATGCAAGGGTGAAGTCAATAAAGGTCAAGGTCGCGTTATGTCGTTGGCAGAGAGCAAATGGCCTTTGGTCCAGTAGCAATGCCAATGGGTTGCTTATTCGCGGGGGCAATGCTCTAGTTTCACCCTCAACTATTTGTCCAAGGGGAACGGGACCGTGATGAACAAGGCTTTTCTCGCAGCTACTGCCGCAATGCTGCCAATGGCGCTCGCCGCGCCGGCCTGGGCGGAACATCACGAGGAGGCGGAGGCGCAGGCTGCCCCGGCCCTCACCGCGCCGGAAATCGAATTTACCGAATGGACGCTGGACAACGGCCTGCGCGTGATCGCGATCGAGGACGATTCGACCGGCACCGTCACCACATCGCTGTGGTACGAGATCGGCTCGAAGCTCGACCCCGAGGGCCGCAGCGGCTTTGCCCACCTGTTCGAGCACATCCTGTCGCGCAAGACGCGCAACATGCCCTACAACATGATCTACGATCTAACGGCGGACGTAGGCGGCACGCGCAACGCGTCAAACGGCACCGACCGCACCAACTATTACGAGACAGTGCCCGCGCAGTACCTCGAAGCCATGCTGTGGACGCACCGCGAGCGCATGGCATTCCCGGTGGTGGACGACGACGTTTTCGAAACCGAACGCGCCGTGGTGAAAGAGGAATATCGCACCCGTGTGCTGGCACCGCCCTACGGCCTGCTGAGCCGCGTCGTCCTGCCCGAACTCGCCTATGACGACCTGCCACACCGTCGCCCCGGCATTGGCTCGATGGAAGATCTCGACGCGGCGACACTGGCCGATGCGCGCGCGTTCCACCAGGCCTACTACGGCCCGGATACTGCCACGCTGATCATCGCCGGCAATTTCGACATGGGCGAACTTCGTTCGCTGGTGGACGAGTATTTCGCCGACATCCCGCGCCGGATGAACCCGGTGGACGTGACCATCGACACGCGTGAAGATCGCCGCACCAGTCCGCGCTCTGTCACCGTGGCCGCGCCGAACACGCCGCTGCCGATGGTGGGCACGGTATGGCAATTGCCCGAAGCGATGCATCCCGATGCACCCGCCATCGAAGTGCTCAACGCGATCATGGCGCGGGGCGAGAACAGCCGCTTCCACACCGCGCTCGTGAAAACCGGCATCGCGGTGGAGGCGGCGCAATTCGCCAACCTCACCGAGGAAGGCGGGATGCTCGCGCAATATGCCATTACCAATCCGCAGGCCGATCAGCAGCAGGTCGCGACAACGCTTTCGGCCGAGACAGCCCGCGTGCGGGAGGAAATGGTAAGCGCTGCCGAACTGGCCGAGGCCAAGAACGAACTGATTTCCGATTCGCTCCGCCAGCGCGAGACCGCCCGAGGCCGCGCTTTCGAACTGGGCGAGGCGCTGGTCTCGACCGGCGATCCGCGCGCGGCAGATACGCGGCTGGCCGCGATTGCCGCCGTCACCGCCGAGGACGTGCAGCGCGTGGCGCGCGAATGGCTCGATCCGCAGGCGCGGGTGGACATGGTCTACACGCGCGGCGAATTCGACCCGTCGAGCTTCGCCAATCCCGAACCGATGCCAACGTTCCGCACCCTGCCGCCCGCCGTGGGAGAGCCGCTGGAAGTACTGCCTGAAGGCGAGCGCGAAGCCCCTCCTGGACCGGGCGAAGCGCCGGACGTGGCGCCGCCCGCGTTCGAGACCGCGTCCACCAGCAATGGCATTACCGTGATCGCGGCCAAGACCAGCGACGTGCCGATCGCTACCATGACCGTGCTGTTCCCCGGCGGGAGCGCGGCGGACTCGCGCGACCTTTCCGGCGCGGCGGACATGGCCGCGGCTCTCGCCACCAAGGGTACGTCCACGCGCAGCGCGGAAGAGATCGCGGCGCGGATGGAAAGCCTTGGCGCCAGCATCGGCGGCTCGGCTCGCAGCGATGGCACTCTCTATTCGCTTACCGCGCCGGTGCAGAACATGGCGGCAGCGGGCGAGGTCTTTGCCGACGTGATCCGCAACGCCAGCTATCCGCAGGCCGAGTTCGAACGCGAGCGCGCCCGCGCTCTCGATGGTCTTCAGGTTTCGCTGAACGAGCCGGGCTCGCTGGCGGGCATGGTGCTGCGCCCCGTCCTTTACGGCGACGCGCCCTACGGCTCGATCACCGGCGGCACGCCTGTTTCGCTCGCCGCGCTCACCCGTGAAGACCTGCTGGAACACCGCCAGACCTACTGGCACCCCGAAGTCATGCAGATCGTAGCGAGCGGCGGCATCGCGCCTGAAGAGGCCCTTTCGCTGGCGGAAAGCATGTTCGGTGACTGGACAGTCGCCGCCCCTGCTCCGGCCCCGATCGACAGCCCCGCTGGCGCACCCGAAGCTCCACGCACTGTGGTGATCGACATGCCTGACGCGGGACAGGCCGCCGTTCTGCTGGCTGGGCGCGGACCGGAGCGCACCAGCGAAGGCTATTTCCCGCTGCTGCTGGCCAACGCCGTGCTGGGCGGCGGATCGAGCGGGCGATTGTTCGAGGAAATCCGGACCAATCGCGGCCTTTCCTATGGCGCCTACTCGGGCCTCGGCTCGCTGCGTGAAGATCCCGTGCTGCAAGCCAGCTCGCAGACGGCCAACGAGACCGTGCCCGAAGTGGTGGAGGTGATGCTGAACGAGTTCGCGCGCATCGGCACCGAACCGCTCAGCGACGACCTGCTCGACCGCCGCCGCCTCTATTTGCAGGGTGGCTATGCCCGCAGCCTGGAAAGCTCTTCGGGCTTCAATGGCATTGTCGCAGACCTGCTGACGCTGGGCCTCGATCCGTCGGAAGTGTCCCGCTACGCGGAAAGCCTGGAAACGGTCGACGCGGCGGCAGCATCTGCGGCGGCGGGGCAGTATTTCGACCCGGCCAATATCTCGGTGATCGTGGTGGGCAACGCCTCTGCATTCATCGACGAGCTTCGCGCCGTGCGCCCGAACGTCGAAGTCATCCCGGCGAGCGAGCTGGACCTGTTCGATCCGCAAGCGCCGGTGATGGGCGGCTGACGATTACCGGTTCTGGTATTCCTCGGGATACCAGAACACGTCGTGGCAGGCTTTGCACTGGGGCTGCATGTCGTTGACCAGCTGTGTCACCCGCCCTGCGTCCTGCGCGCGGGCGGCGGCCAGCAATTGCTCGGCATGGCGCGCGGTGTTCTGCGACAGTGCGCGGTAGGCGGCCTTGTCCCGGTCCAGCCGCTGCTGGATCGCGGCAAGGTCCGTGCCGACCGGCGCATCGCTGTATGGCCCATCCGCATTCGCGGCGACGAAAGTGCTGGCAGTGGCCATGCGCTGCGTTGCGGCGGCCAGCGCCTGCGCGTGCCGCTGCAGGTCGGCCCAGTTCTGGGGCGTCATCAGCGCAGGGTCGAAATTGCCGAAGTCGTCCATCACTTCCACCTGCATGTTCCACATGGCTTCCATCGGCGGATTGATCTCCTCGATCATCCCGGCGCGAAGGTAATAGGTATCGCCCGCCGCGCTTGCCTGTAGCTGGGCAACCTCGTCCGGCGCAGCGGCGCAGGCCGCCAGCAGGGCGGCCCCGGCGGAAGCGATCAACATGGTGTGACGCATCGTGTCTGTCTCCCTCATTCCGCCGCTTCGGCAACGGCGGTATCCTCACTTTGCTGGCGGTTCCACATCTCGGCATAAAGCCCGTCGCGGCGCAGCAGGTCCGTATGACTGCCCTGCTCCACGATGCGGCCCGCTTCCATGACATTGATCAAATCGGCATCGGCAATGGTCGAAAGCCGGTGCGCGATGGCGATGGTGGTGCGGCCCGAGGCAACGCGCTTCAGTGTGGCGAGGATATCCTGCTCGGTGCGCGAATCGAGGGCGCTCGTCGCCTCGTCCAGCAGCACGATGGGCGGGTTCTTCAGCAGGGTGCGGGCAATCGCCACGCGCTGCTTCTCTCCCCCCGAGAGTTTCAGACCGCGCTCGCCCACTTCGGTTTCAAACCCATCAGGCAAGGCCTCAACGAAGGGCAGGATCGCGGCATCGGAAGCGGCGCTGCGCACCTCCTCCTCGCTGGGATCGTCGCGCCCGTAGGCGATATTGTAGCGGATGGTGTCATTGAATAGCACGCTATCCTGCGGGACGATGCCGATGTTTCGGCGCAGGCTCTCCTGCGTCACCTCGCGGATGTCCTGTCCGTCCACGCAGATGCGCCCCTCCCACGGGTCGTAGAAGCGGAAGAGCAGCCGCCCGATGGTGCTCTTGCCCGCGCCCGAAGGGCCGACAAGCGCCACGGTGCTGCCCGCCGGCGCCTCGAACGAAAGGCCGTGGAGGATCTGCCGCTCCTTGTCATAGCCGAAGCTGACGTCCTCGAAGGTAACCGTGGGGCGCTTCACCACCAGCGCGGGCGCGCCGGGCCTGTCTTCCACTTCAACCTCGCGGTCGAGCAGGCCGAACATGTCCGCCATGTCGATCAGCCCCTGCCGGATCGTACGATAGACCCAGCCCAGCATGTCGAGCGGGCGGAACAGCTGCATCAGGTAAGTGTTCACCAGCACCAGGTCGCCCGGCGTCAGGTTGCCCTGAGACCAGCCCCAGACGGTCCACGCCATCGCGCCGCCCATCATCAGGTTGAGGATGCTCGCCTGCACGATGTTGAGCAGGCCCAGCGAATTCTCGGTCTTGATCGCGGCCTCGGCATATTGCCCGGCGCTGCGCGAATAGCGTTCGCGCTCGCGGTGTTCGGCACCGAAGTATTTCACCGTCTCGTAATTCAGCAGCGAATCGACGGCGCGGGCCATCGCCTGCCCGTCGAGGTCGTTCATTTCCTTGCGCAGCTTCACCCGCCATTCGGTGATCGCCTGGGTAATCCAGATGAAGCTGACCACGGTGACGGCGACGGCCGCCACCAGTTCCCAGCCGAAGATCGTCCAGAAGATCACGCTCACCACCACCAGTTCGATGGCGGTGGGTGCGATGTTGAACAGCAGAAAATACAGCATCGAGCTGATCGACTTGGTGCCGCGCTCCACCACGCGGGTGATCTCTCCCGTACGGCGGGAAAGGTGGAAGCGCAGCGATAATTGGTGGAGGCGCGCGAACACGTCTTCGGTCAGGCCCAGCACCGCGTCCTGTCCCACGCGGTTGAACGTGATGTTGCGCAACTGGTCGAACAGGACGGTGCCGAAACGCCCCGCGGCGTAGGCAATCACCAGTGCCATCGCCAGCCATACGGCGGGATCGCCATCAGCGCTCATGGTGTCGACGGCGCGGGCGTAGGCGAAGGGAAGGGTCAGGACCACGACCTTCGCCAGCAACACCAGAACGGCAGCGCCCACGATGCGGCGCTTCAGGTCTGGCCGGCCCTTGGGCCACAGGTAAGGCAGGAACCGGCGCATCGTCGCCCAGTCGGCGGTTTCGCCATTGGCGGTCTTCGTGCGGGTGCGGTCTCCGAAATCTCTCACCCGCGCAAGGTGGGGCCTTGCGCGGTGAAGGGCAAGCTTGGGCGAATGTCGGGTACGGGCTACCGGATCCGCGTCGCCCTGTCGGGGGTGCGGAACATGTTATCCAGTTGCGCGCCGCGAGGCAGGTCGAACAATACGCGGCTGGAACGGAAATCGATCGCCACGCGCCGGAACAGCCTTAACTCGCTCATGCCCAGGATCATCGCCGGACGATCCGACAGCCCCAGAGCCCCGAACGTAGGCGATTCGGCGAACGAGATGACGATGTTGCTGACTACGGCAGAGCCGAGTTCAAGCTGCCGCACCACCCGTGCCTCGCCGCTGATGCGCACGCCGTTGACGTCGGTCATTACCGAATCGCCCAGGTGCCGGTGGCGACGCAGCCTGTCGCGCAGCGCCATGTTACCGACAGATCCCTGCGCGCCGGTATCGACGATCACGTTCACATCGATTCCATCGACTTCGGCCTGGTGGATGATCAGCTGGCCGAGCCGCTCACGCGCACGCACCACGATATCGAACCCGCGCGAGCCCTGCGAGCCGAGCGAATCAGACACGTGCATCTCCCCGTCATGGAAATCCAGGAGCACCCGCTGATCCTGTAATGAATCGAGGCCAAGGATGCCGTCCGCGCCGCCGATGTTGGCACCTTCCACCAATGGCGCGGTGCGGATCGTCATGTTGCGCTCGCCCAGCTTGAATTCAGGCACCATGGTGGTTTCCACTGGGCGGCGGCTGGCCATTCCCACCAGCGTTGCGGGCGCGCGGTCCATCAGTTGCAACTGGTCTGCCAGCGCGCGGGAAAGCACGGTGGCCTGCGCGCCGGTGTCGACCATGAATTTGAACGGCCCTTCGCCCATGATTGTGACGGGCACGGTCATGCGGCGATACCGCTCTATCTCCATCGCGATGATATCGACGATGGGCGGGGTCTGCTGCGCGATCTGTTCGGGGGTCGCGGTGCGCGGTTCGGGCTGCTGCGGCGGCTCCACGGTATTGGCCGATGCTGAACCCGGTGTCAGGGCCAGCGCCCCCGCGACGGCGATTGCTGAGGCAATCCGATGCATGGTCTCTCTCCCACCCGCCGGGCGAGTCCCATCACTGGCGGGCTTGTGCCATAGAGTACCACGCTGGGGGCCTTTGCCCAAATAGCTCTGTCAGGATGCGGCGCGCGGTGCCGGAACCAGCCTGTCCAGCCCGAACCGCCCCAGCGCCAGGCTGGCGAAGTGGTGAATCTCGAAATAGGCCGGATGGCGGATTTGCCGCAGCGCGAGGAGCCACGCCGCAACCCCGACCAGCGCCGCACCGCACACTTGCACGAAGCCCGCCTCGATCGCAGGCGCGACGTATATATAGGACAGCCACGCCGGCAGCACGGCGACGCCCGTCACCAACGCGGACTGCAACCAGATGCGGATAAGCGCGCTCCAGCTAAAGCCCACCACGGATTGCAGGAAAGGCGCATGGATCGCCAGCCATGCGAAACCATAGGCAACGCGGCTGGCAGCGGCTGCCTCCAGAGAGAACATCGCACCGATGGCCAGCAGCACCACGGAGACGGCGGTATCGAGGCCGAATCGCCACAGTAGCGGACGGGTTCGCTTGAGCAGGATCGGCAGCTCCACATGGAGGGGCAGGGCAATCATCAGGATCTGCGCCATGGCGATCCATTCCAGCGGCCGCGCCGCGCCTAGCCAGCGCTCGCCATAAAGGATGTTGACCACCGGCACCGAACAGGCGGCAAGGCCCGCCATCGTGGGCCAGGTGATCGCGGTGAAGCTGGCCGTCACCCGCTCGTAATGCGGCCCCAGCGCATCGCCCCTGTCGCGAAAGCGGGCGAAGGCGGGGTAGAACACTGTGGTCATCCCGCCGCTCACCAGCCAGCGCAACTGCCAGGCAAGGCCGTAGGCTCTGGCGAAAAGGCCCACGGCCACGGTATCGAGCAGGCGGCCGATCAGCAGTTCCGGCAAGCGGGAGCCCAGTTGCGACATCCCGTTCAACACGGTCGAAAAGCCGCCGAAACGCAGCACCGGCATCGCGCCTGTTACGCGCGGCGGAATCGGCAGGCGGCCGCCGATGCGCCACTGGGCAATGGCCGCCCTCGCGACCTGCTGGGCAAAGGCACCCCAGGCGAGCGCAATCGCGCCGTAGCCGTGCCAGGCCAGCGTGATCGCGACCGCAGCATTGGTGAGCACGACGCCGATCTCGATCATGGTGTTGCTCTTGAAGTCCATGCGCCGGTGCAGCAGCGCCATGGGCACCGTTGCCAGCGGCACGAAGAAATAGCTTGCCGCCACCACCAGCAGCAGCGGCAGCAGGCCGGGCAGATCGTAGAAGGCAGCGGCAGGCCAGCTCAGCAGCACGCAGGCGATGGCAATGGCCCAGCTGATCGCCAGCGACACGGTAAAGGCCGTGCGGATACCGTCCTCGCCCAGGTCCGGCTCCCCCGCGACGTAGCGGTTGATGCCGAACTCCTGCAGCACGGCCAGCAGGGAGACGAAGGAGAAAGCGATGGTGAACAGGCCCAGCTCATCGGGATCGATGAACCACCGCGCCAGGATGACACTGGCCGCGAACTGGATGGCGAAGGCCCCCATCTGGCTCGCCATCGCCAGGAGGGCTGCGCCCCGCACGCTCATCGAGGCACTCATGCTGGCACTGCCCGGCTATCGATGCGCGGCTCTGTCTCGGAAACACCGGCGCCGCGCGCATTACGGCGGCGGCGGAAAGCGAGCATCGGGCCGGCGAGCGCGGGGGCGAGGGACCACAGCGCGAAATAGACCTGCCACACGCGGCCCAACTCAGGCGCGGCATTGGCTCTCAGGTCGGCAAGGGCTTTCCGGTCACCGGATATGATTCGGTCTGCGGCAAGCCCGAATCGCAGTTCGCGGGCGTTCTCCGCGATCATGGCCCGTGCCGCGTCTGCTTCCGGCGCATTTTCGGGCAAAGCTTCCAAGGCTTTTTCGAACGTGCGGATATTGCCTTTCAGCATCTTCAGCTCGGACGCGGAGGCAGAGGCGCCGCGCACGCGGTAGTCGCCCAGCACCTTGTCTATATAGAGAGCGTGCCCGCCCAGCAGCATCAGCCGCACCCACAGGTCGAAATCCTCTGCGTGTGTCATGCTGGTGTCGAACCCGCCCACCGCATCGAAATCCGCGCGTCGGAAAGTCGACCCTATATAGACGCCGAAACTGCGATCCAGCACGTCGGCAAGAGTGCCGCGCACGCCGTCACCCTTTCCCTGCCGGGATGCAAAGCAGTTCCGCTCCTGCCGAACCGCTCCGAATATGCGGGCGTTCACTGTAACGAGCCGCGCCTCGCTATCCGCCTCCAGGGCATCGCAAGTCTCGGCCAGGTAGTCGGGTCGGAAGATGTCGTCCCCGTCGAGCAGCGCGACGAGCGGAGCCGTCGTCATGGCAATGGCGCGGTTGCGCGCAGTCGAGACGCCGGCGTTGTCGGTCTGCAGCAAGGTAATGCGGGAATCGCCGAGGAACGGCGAAATGGCTCCGGCGACATCATCCGGCGCGCCGTCGTCGACCACCACGCACTCCCAGTCGCCCATGGACTGCGCCTGAAGCGATTCGAGTGCCTCTCCCACCAGGTGCGCCACGCCATAGGCAGGCACGATCACGGCCACGCGCGCACGCGCACGCGTAGAAGAGGGGCGGGGCAGGGGGTGGGTAAGCGAGTCCATTCCATGCGCGCATTACCCGCGCGGGCGTAAAGATTGGCTCAATGGCATGGGAGATTCGCGATTCGAGCATTCAAATGCGGTGGGATCGAATCCCGGAACCGCGCTTCCTGCCGGTCTGCCGGCCCAGCTCGGGGCGATTCAGGCTCTAAAATGCCGTGATCACGTCGATTCATCCCGCCTGAATCGCAAAATCAGCCCGCGAGAGCTCGGAGACTACAGGGGGAAAGCGCATGCCAGCGCCTTCCGCGCCAGAGAAAATCGTTTGTTTTCAGTGGCTCGGAGAGAAAAACGTCATTTTTGAAAGAAAATTGCAAAAAGGCCGTTGACCGAATCCCCGACCCCGCCTAGATGGGCTCCACCGACGCGGCGCTGACGGCTTCCACCGCCACTTCGCATCGGTCGCCAACTTAGTCGGATAGCCGGATCCCCCGGTGCAAATCGGGGAACCCTTAGCTGTCCGCCTTTAAATGTTGAGTGGCTCTTTGAAATCGTTGGTTTTTGATGAAGGGACATGTGGGCGACGGCGCCCCGTCTGCGAAACTCAAGGTCGCAGTAACGGGTAACCAAGCCGACGCCGCATCCTGATGGAGCTCCACGCTCTGTCTGTGATGATGCATGTTCATTCGTATCCATTACGTTTGACAGTGCAGGTATCGGCTCCTTGAAGCTCATGCCAAGCAGGTCGATGGGGTTTTCCCCATGCCTGTTTAGTATGTGACACAAACTTGAGAGTTTGATCCTGGCTCAGAACGAACGCTGGCGGCATGCCTAACACATGCAAGTCGAACGAACCCTTCGGGGTGAGTGGCGCACGGGTGCGTAACGCGTGGGAACCTGCCCTTAGGTTTGGAATAACGTTCCGAAAGGAACGCTAATACCAAATAATGTCTTCGGACCAAAGATTTATCGCCTTTGGATGGGCCCGCGTAGGATTAGCTAGTTGGTGGGGTAAAGGCTCACCAAGGCGACGATCCTTAGCTGGTCTTAGAGGATGATCAGCCACACTGGGACTGAGACACGGCCCAGACTCCTACGGGAGGCAGCAGTGGGGAATATTGGACAATGGGCGAAAGCCTGATCCAGCAATGCCGCGTGAGTGATGAAGGCCTTAGGGTTGTAAAGCTCTTTTACCAGGGATGATAATGACAGTACCTGGAGAATAAGCTCCGGCTAACTCCGTGCCAGCAGCCGCGGTAATACGGAGGGAGCTAGCGTTGTTCGGAAATACTGGGCGTAAAGCGCACGTAGGCGGCTTTTCAAGTCAGGGGTGAAATCCCGGGGCTCAACCCCGGAACTGCCCTTGAAACTGGATCGCTAGAATATTGGAGAGGCAAGTGGAATTCCGAGTGTAGAGGTGAAATTCGTAGATATTCGGAAGAACACCAGTGGCGAAGGCGACTTGCTGGACAATTATTGACGCTGAGGTGCGAAAGCGTGGGGAGCAAACAGGATTAGATACCCTGGTAGTCCACGCCGTAAACGATGATAACTAGCTGTCCGGGTTCACAGAACTTGGGTGGCGCAGCTAACGCATTAAGTTATCCGCCTGGGGAGTACGGTCGCAAGATTAAAACTCAAAGGAATTGACGGGGGCCTGCACAAGCGGTGGAGCATGTGGTTTAATTCGAAGCAACGCGCAGAACCTTACCAGCCTTTGACATCCTTCGACGGTTTCTGGAGACAGATTCCTTCCTTCGGGACGAAGTGACAGGTGCTGCATGGCTGTCGTCAGCTCGTGTCGTGAGATGTTGGGTTAAGTCCCGCAACGAGCGCAACCCTCATCCTTAGTTGCCATCATTTAGTTGGGCACTTTAAGGAAACTGCCGGTGATAAGCCGGAGGAAGGTGGGGATGACGTCAAGTCCTCATGGCCCTTACAGGCTGGGCTACACACGTGCTACAATGGCATCTACAGTGAGCAGCGATCCCGCGAGGGTTAGCTAATCTCCAAAAGATGTCTCAGTTCGGATTGTTCTCTGCAACTCGAGAGCATGAAGGCGGAATCGCTAGTAATCGCGGATCAGCATGCCGCGGTGAATACGTTCCCAGGCCTTGTACACACCGCCCGTCACGCCATGGGAGTTGGTTTCACCCGAAGGTGGTGCGCTAACCGGTTTACCGGAGGCAGCCAACCACGGTGGGATCAGCGACTGGGGTGAAGTCGTAACAAGGTAGCCGTAGGGGAACCTGCGGCTGGATCACCTCCTTTCTAAGGATATTGGCGGAAAGCGCCGGGCCTCGTGCCTGGAAGTGCTTCCTCCTCTTCCAAAGAACATTGCCGTCGTCCTCATGTCCTTTCATCACTGGAGAAACGCACAGCGTCAGTTGTGTGTTTGCGCCTGAGCTGGCTCACGCCGCCCGCGGCCTTTTGGCCAGCGCTGGCACGTGTGGGCCTGTAGCTCAGTTGGTTAGAGCGCACCCCTGATAAGGGTGAGGTCAGTGGTTCGAATCCACTCAGGCCC
>NZ_QYOS01000024.1:217500-518194 GCF_003605195.1 Aurantiacibacter odishensis
CGCAAGTGAAAGCCGGGTCGACACCGACTTCTTTTGCGGCTGGCTGAAGCAGGATGTCGCACACAATGTGACGCTGGCCGGTGCCCTGGAATACCGCATCAATGACGGCGGATCGAAAAAGGTCCGCACCATGCAGCAACTCTCGACAACTTACGGTATCCTGAAGACGAAGTCGGCCACGCCCTTCTGATCGGAATCGAGTACAGTTTCTGAAGCGGGACCGTCGGGCCCCGGGACTCAACCAGACTTCGCGCTTGCGTCACAGGATCCGGACGACAGTTTGGAGTTCGGAACCGGCGAGAGCCCTCTTCATGCCGGCGGAATTGAACGGCATGGTAACAGTGCCGCTGCGATCGACCGCGATAAGGCCTCCGTCTCCGCCATGCCGCGCGACGGCATGCAACAATGCCTGACCAGCCTGATCCAGGCTCTCTCCGGCCAGAGCCACGTGCGCCGCCAGGGTCCGGGCTCCGCCGGCGTAAATGAACGCCTCGCCGATACCTGTGCAGCTGACCGCGACCTCGCTATCCGCCCAGTTGCCGATGCCTGTAATCGGCGTGTCCCCCACGCGCCCGGCACGCTTCCCCAGGAGGCCGCCGGTGGAGGTGGCGGCTGCAAGCGCGCCGTTCCGGTCCAGCGCCACAGCGCCGACAGTGCCATGCGCCAGCCCCTCGTCCAGCCGGAGCGTCTCCTCGCGCTCGACCCCTACGGGCAGCCGGTAGTGTGCGTCGGGCTCCTCGACGAGTTCCATACCCCGCTCGATGGCGAAGGCGCGGGCGCCCTCGCCGGCAAGCAGCACGTAAGGCGTATGCTCCAGCACCGCCCGCGCGGCCCTGATCGGCAGGGCTATTCCGGGCGCGGCGCATATCCCGCCCGCACGAAGCCGTGCGCCGTCCATGATCGCGGCATCGCATTCCACGATCCCTGCGCCATTGGGTGCCGAGCCGCGACCGGCAACATAGAGTCCACTCTGCTCCATCTGGGCCACGGCGTGTTCGACCGTATCGATGGCATCCTCGCCGTCAGCCAGCATTGCCTCGCATACATGCACGAGCACGCCGAGGTGTTCCTCCACTTCTGCGTAGTCACGGTCCGGATTTACGCCGGCTCCGCCGTGCAGTGCGATGACATGTTTCTGCGACATCAGTTTCCTGCTCTTCTTATAGTCACGTCGATCGGCTCGATATCGAACCGGACCTTTTCAAGGGCATAGCGGGCAACCCCATCGGGGCCGCGTCCCCACCAGCCACGCGAGGCGTCGGTCTGGGTGAAGCGATAGGTGACGCCGTGACCGTTGGAGAACGAGTGCCACTCGACCGTTCGCGCAGCCGAATTGTCGATCAGCGCCTCCCCGGCGACATCGGCCAGCGAGGTGGCGCCGAGCGCCATCCCGCCGCCGGTGATTGGCGCAGTGGCGAAGTATTCGTTGCCGACGGTGGCGGATTTGAACCCCGCAGGGGTCACTCCTCCCGTGACGAGGTCGAGAGCATCGCCGCTGGTGGCCAGAGAGATCCCGAGATTAGTGACACCGAACCTTTCCCCAACGCCGAGCTCGGCCATACGCGCGTCGAGAAAGGTCACGTAACCTTCACCAAGCACGCGGGCGGTGTTGCTGCCGGTTCTCAGGACAAGCGCCGTGTTCTCGTCGATACCTGCGCCCCTCCTGTGCGGCTGGCCTTCGCGCAGGAGAGCGGCGGCGAGACGACCGAGGCGCGCTCTTTCGCCGAAATGCTGGTCGACCAGCATGTCTGCGACAAAGCCCAGCCCGCGCCCGACCTGCAAGGGTTCGGCCTGGGTATCGGGCAGGAGCGCGGCAAGGGTATCGCCCTGCGTGATCATCGGGTCGCTCATCACGGCAGCGCCTGCCGAGGTGCCGCCGATCACCGCGCCATCGCGCAGCCGCGCCCGGATCGCGGCGAGCATGGGCGTGTCCCGCCCTTCCGTGTTCAGCAGGAGGCCGGTAATGCGCGACTGGTCGCCCCCGGTGAACCAGATGGCGCCCGCCTCAGCCACGCGAGCGATCTCTTCGGTGTTGTCGACATTGGCGGCCCACCGGGCTTCGTCGGTATCCGCAGTGGCGGGATCGTCCATCACGGCCAGCCTCACCACCTCGATAGCGTCGGCATCGGCGCCATGCGCAATCAACGCCTCGCGAAACGCCTCTGCGGATCGGGCAGGTTCGCCCGAAGCGGCGGGGATGATCGCAATCGTGGGATGGCTCGAAGGACGCGCCTCCAGAAACGCAGCGAAGATTTCGGCGTTGTCGGGCTCCAGCCCGCCGCCCACGATGACCAGAGTGCCGGGTTCGGCGCGCACCTGGGGCACGGTGCAGGCCGCTACCAGCGCGGCACAGGCAAGTGCTACCAGTCGTGTTTGCAGCATCAGAAGCCTCCTCCATGCGCCAGCATCATGGCAATGCTCGCCAGCACCATCAGCGCCAGCATCGGTTTCCAGAAGAAGGCGAGCCACGTGCCGTAGGGCACGCGAGCCGCAGCGAGACAGCCCATCAGGGTTGCCGAGGTCGGCACGACAAGGTTGGTCAGCCCGTCGCCCAGCTGGAAGGCCAGCACCGCGGTCTGGCGGGTGACGCCGGAGAGGTCTGCCAGCGGTGCCATGATCGGCATGGTGATGCTCGCCTGGCCGGAACCGGACGAGACTGCGAAGTTGAATACGCTCTGCGCGACATACATCGACCACGCCGTCAACCAGTCAGGCACCATTGCCGTCACGTTTGCCAGACCAGCCAGCAGGGCATTGAGCAGGGACGGGCTGGCCGGATCGTCTCCGCCCAGCACCAGCATGATGCCCTTGGCAGCGCCCACGATGATTGCGGCTGGCAACAATTGCGCCGCGCCATCACGAAAAGCGCTCATCATCTCGCTGGGGGAACCGCCCTCGATACGGCCGAGGCGAGCGATCACGGCGGTGGCAATGCCGACCGCAAAGAACTGCGCGGCGATTTCCGGCAGGTAATATCCCCGCGCGGTAACGCCCCATGCGACCCACGCAACGCCGGCCAGCAGCGTCAGCAGTATCAGCAGGTGAGGCGCGCCGAACTTGCCAACCTGATCCTGCTCCGCGCCCTCGTTCAGCATTCCGATACCGGGACGCATCCCGAGCCGGACAGCACGGGCATAGCGCCAGGTGAACGCGGCACCCAAGGCCGTGAAGACTGTCCAGAGCGCGACGCGCGGCCACATGCCGGACATCGGCGCAAGATCGGCAATACTCTGGGCGATGACGACGCTGAACGGGTTCATCCAGCTCGTGGCGAAGCCCAGCTGGCTCGCGCACAGGCAGACCAGCAGAGCGGTGATCGAATCGTACCCCGCGCGGCACAGGGCTGGCGCGAGGATCAGGGTCAGCGCTATCGCCTCCTCCGAAAGGCCGAAGATCGCGCCGCCCAGTGAGAAGCTGGCGAACAGCAGCACGATCAGCGTCTCGCTCCTCGCTTTTCCTCCCGGCAGCGAAGCCTCGAGCGCGGCATCGATGGCGCGGGTGCGCATGATCATGCCGAACACGCCGCCCAGCACGATGATGAAAGCCATCAGCCCCACCGTGGGCGAATAGCGGTCGCCCGTCACAAGTCCCGCGAACAGGAAATCAAGGAAACCAGCACGCTCCTCCCCGCCGATGATCGGTGCGGGCATGACGGCCCCGGCAGGCTGATAGCTGCCGGGCACGATCCGCGCAGGGTCGCCAGCAACCTGGAACTGGCCCGGCGTGAACACGAAGGTCGCCGCCCAGGCAATCAGCGCGAGGACGAACATGATCAGCAGGGTATCCGGCATCCGCCAGACCTGCGACCTCGCACTTTCGCCGGGGGCTGCGTCAGCCTCTCGCTCTTCAAGCATCGACTTCTCCCGATAGACCGGGACCGGGATCAGCCGAGTTCGTCAGCAGATCCCGGCCTTGCCGGTTCCGACCTTGCAACCTCAGAAGCGCGAGGTCACGCGCACAGTTACGTAGCGGCCGATCAGGTCGTGGTTGAACAGGTCGACGTTGGAGGAGGAGCCGAGCACGCGGGGCGGATCGGCATCGAGCACGTTGCGGGCAGACAGCTGGATGAAGCTGTCTTCGGCAAAGTCGTAGCTGACGCTCATGTCGAAGGTGAGATAGTCGTCCACCTCGTAATCCGCATCTAGCGGCAGGCCCAGCGCCTCCAGCGTCCGGTTGGACGGATCGTCGCTGTAACCGCTCTTGTAATGGCCCGACACACTCGCCCGCCACCTGGCGTTGCGCCAGCGCACCTTTCCGCTGGCGATGAAATCCGGGTAGAGATAGTCGCCCGCCAGCTGTTCAAGCGGGCTGGCATCGGATGCCTGCCGCTCGAAGTTCAGGATCTTCGTCGCATCGAAGGTGAGGGTGAAATCACCGACCGATCCGCCGCCCAGGCGATGGGTATAGCCGAAATCGATCCCGTCGGTTTTCTGGAAGCCGAGATTGGTGATCTGGAAATGGGCATCGGTCACGAAGCCGTTGGCGACTTCGAGGCCGGGCGTGCCGGTCGGCAATTCGCCTGCGCCCACCACGGCGAATTCGCCCGCCAGCGCGCGGCGGATGAAGTCGTCCTCGTCGATGCCGACAAGGTCTTCGTGGCGGATGTTCCAGTAATCGGCCCGCAGTTCGATATCGGGCGTGGGGGTGACAACCACGCCGCCGCCGAAGCTGCGCGCGTTCTCGGCCCCGAGCGCGGGGTTGCCCACGTCTTCCGAAAGCAGCGCCTCGCCGTCGGCGCTGGCATCGCCGTCGCAGGCACCGGGCGTCGCCTCGCAATCGACGCGGTAGGAACTGAGCAGCACGCCCGCTCCGCTTTGTGCCAGCGACGGGGCGCGGAACGACGTGGAGTAGTTGGCCCGCAGAGCGATCCAGTCCGCTGGTTGCCAGCGCGCTGCGACCTTGGGATTGAAGTCGCTGCCGAAGCCCTGGAAGTCGTCGTAGCGGCCGGCCAGTTGCAGGTCGAACCCGTCTGCCACCGGCACGTAGACTTCGCCGTAGACGGCCCAGCTGTTGCGGCTGGCCGCTGCGCTGGTGGAGGAGAAGCCGAGAATGGGCTCAGGATTGTCGATCGTGGCCACGGCCACGCCCGAGGGCGTATCGCGCAATGTCTCGCGCCTGAACTCGCCACCGAATGCCGCCTTCAGCGGACCGGAAGGCAGCTCCAGCAGCGTGCCGTTCACATTGCCATCGACGGAGTAGAGCTTGGAGCGCCCGGTCCGTTCGGCCTGCGTTGCCAGCAGTTCGGCAACGCCCGCCTCCTGCGTGGTCTGCCCGCCGAACGGGTTATACCACAGCGTCGTCTTGCCGATATCCTCGCAGGTGTCTCCCACGAAGTCGGCATCGGGACGGCCTAGGTCCACGTCCCAGCGTTCCACGCGCGAACCATCGGTGCAGACGTTGCCGAGGTTGAGATCGTAGAAATTTCGCGCGATGGCGAGGCCGGAAACGCCGCGCTGCACGCGGTCGTTGCCGCCGTAGAGGAAGGCAATGTCGTAATTCCAGTCACCGCCCGCTTCGCCGCGCAGGCCGGTGGTCCAGCGATAGCTGTCGGATTCGATCTCCACCGCGCGCGGTTCGGGGATCTTGCCCCAAGCGTAGATGGGGAAGCCGAAGAAGTCGCTGAAATCGGTCGCTCCCTCGAACGAGCCCTCCTGCACGATATCTTCCTGCAAGGCGGCTGGCCAGAAGGGGTTTTCCGGATCGATCGGCGCGCGCGAGAAATTTGCGGGCGAGCTGACGCCGCGCGATTCCACGCGGCTGTAGAGCACGTCGTTGTACCAGGTGATCGTGTCCGAGATTTCGAACTGGTGGGTGAAGAGGCCGCCAATGGTCTCCATCCGGTCCTGCACCGAGACGAAGGCATTGGTGTTCACCTCGCAGAATTCGCCGAGATTGCCGGAGCCGAAGTCGTCAGCCGCGCAGCCGCCGTCCTGCGGTTCTTCCGTCTGGTCGAAGAACTGAAAGAACAGGTCGTTGAAGCTGGGATAGAAGCCCTGCTGGCTCGGGCGGAAACTGTCGCGGCTGATCGCCCGGTCGCGCAGGAAGAAGGGATTGCGCTTGAAGTAATCGACGACCAGCATCACCGAGTTGCGTTCGCCGATCCGGGCACCTGCAACGGCGGTGAGATTGTAGCGGCCCTCGTCCGTGCCGGCGGTGGAATTGCCGTAGCTGGCGCTGAGTTCCAGTCCTTCGAAATCCTCGCGCAACACGTAGTTCACCACGCCTGCGACAGCGTCCGCACCGTAGATTGCCGACGCGCCGGACGGGAGGACTTCCACCCGCTCGACCGCCGCGAGGGGGATGGAGCTTGCATCGATGAAGCTTTCCTGCCCGCGAGCGAACGCGCTGATCTGGGCGCGCCGACCGTTGATGAGGGTCAGCGTAGAGGATGCGCCAAGACCGCGCAGGGAAACCGCCGAAGCGCCCACGGGCGTATCCGATGAAAGCGGCCCGGCCGTGGCCGTGGAGAACGTTGCGCCGCCGCCGACGGCGACGGGCAGGTCCTGCAACACCTCGATAACGGTGGCGGCGCCCGACTCGACGATGTCTTGGCGCGAGACCGTGACCGTCTGGACCGGCCCATCGGTGGGCAGGCCTTCGATGCGGCTCCCGGTGACGACAATCGTATCGTCGGTACTGGCGTTATCCGCCTCCGGATTGCCGGGTGTATTGTCAGCCTGGGCAAGCGCAGGCGTGGAAATCCCTGCGAGCAGCAGGGCGGCGGCGCTGGTGGCACCGAAACGGAATTTCGTGTGTGAAGACATGGTGTGATCCCTCGAACCGTAATTCGCGACGAAGCGTCGTGTGGCGAATGGTCGGGGACGGGCCCGGAATGTCGGCAAAGCGGTCTCATCTGGTCAGACGAGGTGCCCGAAGTCCGCGCCTATCCCGCGCGGACGGGTATCACTCGTCGAACCAGTCGGTGAGATGAAACTCGACCGAGCGGCGTACGGCTACCTGGCCGTGAATGGGGCAGAAAAAGCACCTAGCCATGGGAAGAGTATGCCAGCCGACCAGCGACTTCGCAAGATCGCTTCAAGGAAGGGACTCTCGCCTGCATGGTGGAGTCTGCTAAGCCTTTTCAGAAGAAAGATTATTCCGCAGGAAAATTCGGGAGCAAGCGCCTCCCCGTTCGGTGCATCATCGCCGCTCTTCAAACGGTGCCGTCTTCGGCGGATATGCAGCGAATCGCGTCGCGTGCCCGGAACGCTCTCCCGGTTGATGCTTGGCCTTGTCGGTGCACTCGCGCTTGGGCATGTCTGCGAAATGAGCGACCAGACCACGAGTGAAAGGCTTTTGTCTGCGGCCGAGCGCATCCTGGTGGAGCGCGGCGTAACCGGCCTGTCCGTGCGCAAGGTGGGGGAGCAGGCGGGGGTGAACCCCACACTCGTCACCTACCATTTCGGGACCGTCGAGAACCTGCTGGTCGAACTGGCTCGGCGCAATCTCGATCATATCCTCGCCAAGTGGCAGACCATCAGCCCGGATATGGAACCGGGGCTTCTGCTCGAGACCTGGCTGCTACCGATGCAGCGGGAAGCATGTTTTACGCTGGGCGGACGGGCGCTGGCGGTGCTCGACGAGATCGCCGCGCATGGGGAAGGGGAGGCGCGTAGGCTCGTCAACGACGCCATGGAAACGTTCGTCCCCGTTCTGCGCGAAGCGATGGCGCCCCATTTCCCGCACCTTTCCCCCGACGAATTGCGCGCACGCCTGCGCTTCATTTCCGGTGCCGTGCTCGGACCGCCTCCGCGCATCGATGGCGCCCCCCGTCTGCCCGGTGGAAGGGCGCTGGACGATCCGTCGTTCCTGCTCGCATTCGCCCGCGCAGCTCTGGCTGGACAAGCCGCCGCCGATTGATTTATACGACTGTATAAATCCAGAGAGGTGTTGGGAAAATGACCGTGGCCAATGACCAAGTGGCAGGATTTGTTGCCGCAACAACGGCCGTCGCGAACGAGATCATGGCTGCGCGATGAGCAGGTACGCGCAGATTTCGCGGCGCGAGTTCGTGAAATGGAGCGGCTTCGCATCGACATGCGGTACGACGTGGCAAAGTGCCCTTGCCGCGCCTCTCGCTGACACCCCGCGAGGGCTGAATGCCTTGCTGCTCGACACCCGCTTTGGCCGCTTGCAGCCCAACGCTGTGTCGCACGTCCCGGTCCTCCGCTTTTCGGGCGATGTCACGGGTGTGTGGTATGACGAACTCGACACGCGCTGGCGACGGAAAGGCTTCGTGCTGGGCGGCATCACCGGGGCCGACGCGCTGTTCGTGCTGGAAACGCTTGCCAACGACCGGGGTCGCCGCGTCGTCTCGCGAACGCCGCTGGACCTGCCGCGTGTGAAGGACGTGGAGGCCGTGCGCTGGATCATCGCCCCGCATCACCCGAGCGTTTCCGCATGAGTATCCTGCCACCCGATATGGACGAGGCCGGTTTCGCTGCCTTTCTCAGCGACCTGCGCGGCACGGTGGGCGGGGACTGGGTCTGGTCGTCCGACGCAGACATGTTCCCCTACCGCGATGCCTTCTCGCCGGTGTGGAACACCTCAGAAGAAATTCAGGCGAGCAGCGCAGTCGCCCCTGCCGACGTGGCGCAGGTGCAGCAGGTGGTGCGTATTGCGAAGCGCCACCGCGTACCGCTGCACCCGATCTCTACCGGCAAGAACTTCGGCTACGGCGGTGCCTCGCCCAATGTGCAGGGCAGCGCGGTGCTGGACCTGAAGCGGCTGGACCGCGTGATCGAGGTGAATGAAGAGCGCAACTACTGCCTCGTCGAGCCGGGCGTGTCCTATTTCGATCTCTACCGCCACATCCAGGAACGCGGTCTGAAAGTCATGATCGACTGCCCCGATCCCGGCTGGGGATCGCCCGTGGGCAACGCGCTGGACCGCGGCGTTGGTTACACCATGCCGCAGTTCCGCGACCATTTCGGCGCGCATTGCGGCATGGAAGTGGTGCTGCCCGATGGCGAACTGATGCGCACCGGCATGGGTGCGATGCCGGGCGCGGATAGCTGGCAGGAATACCCCTACGGGTTCGGGCCGGACCCGTCGGGCCTGTTCGCGCAGGGCAATTTCGGTGTCGTCACCAAGATGGGTTTCCGCCTGATGCCGCAGCCCGAATATTATCGCACCGGCCTGATCCGCGTGCCCCGGCGGCGCGACCTTGTGAAGCTGGTGAACCACGTGAATTACCTGTCGGACAGCGGCATGGTGAGCGAGGTGCGCTTTGCCAGTCCGCTAGCCGCACTGCTGGGCAATCCGGAATTCGCCGCGCTGGCAACGAAGATGGGCGGGCCATCGGATGCGGAAATGGACGCCGCGGCTTCCACCGCAGGCCTGCATAGCTGGGCGATCGACCTGCAATTCCTCGGCCCGCGTGCGGCAACGGCGGCGCAATGGGACTATGCCAGGGACCGTATCCTTTCCGACATTCCCGGTGCGGAAGCGCTCGACGGCGACCACTTCGCGCTACCAGCCACGGAGCGACAGCTGGAAAACGACACCCAGCCCTATCCCACCGCCATACGCCGCAAGGGCGCGCTGGGCATTCCCTCGCTCGGCATCTGGGAGATCGTGCGGGACGATGGACACGTCGGCTTCTTCCCTGTCCTTCCGCGTGACGGGGAGGCGGTGTTCGAAATGCAGCGCGTGCTGGGCGATGCGCAGCGTCAATTCCCGCTACCGCCCTATTTCAGCGCCGTCACTGCGCCGCTGTTCTGGCATTCCAACACGTTCCAGATGGTCTTTGCACCCAGCATCAGGCGCGACGATCCGGAGCATAACGCGATGGTCCACCGCGCCATGAAGCACATGGTCGCGGTCGCGGCAGAGCACGGCTGGGGCGACTATCGCGCCGCGCCGATCTACCAGGACGATGTGGCGGCGACCTACAGTTTCAACGGCGGTTCGCTGCGCAAATTCCTGGAAGCGATGAAGGACGCGGTCGATCCCGACGGCATCATCGCGCCGGGCCGGGGCGGCGTATGGCCCGCCCGCTTCCGTGAAGGGGCGCGCGCATGAGGCTTCTTTTTGCTTCGCTGGCGCTTTTGGGCGCTGTTTCCCTGTCGGTCGCCGCGCAGAATGAGGACGAACAGGTCATCCACGGGCGGCAGGTGTTTGAGCGGCAATGCGCGCCGTGCCACGGTCGCGGGCCGGGAGACGACCGTTCTGCGATGCTGCCCGGCACCGCTGCGCTGGCGGCGAAATACGAGGGCCGCCTGCCCGCCGCGCTGGAGGACCGCACGGACCTTTCCGCCCCGGTCCTCACCCTGTTCGTGCGGCGCGGATCGGGCGCGATGCCGTTCTTCCGGAAGGCTGAACTGAGCGACGCCGAAATCGAGGCGATCGCGGCCTACCTCGCCGACTGAGAGGCTTCTGTCCTACACTGGATGGCCGCGTCGATAACCCCGGCATGGCCAAATCCTGCGAAACACATCGGCTCAGCGGAAGGTTACACCTTGCACCGCAAAACTGCGCCTATATATCTGATAGGTCGCACAAATCCGGAGATTCGGAGTTTTTCAAAAGCGCCGGTTCGGTGTTCCAGGTTCACCGCTGCAACATAACTGGCACAATTCACGTTCAAGAGGCTGAGGCGTCGCAAACGATAGGCTTCACCAGGGTTCGCAAACCGCATGTCATTATCAAATCGTCGCCAGTTCCTCGGCCTGACCGGGACGGCTTTCGCTGGCCTTTACCTCAACAGTTGCACGTCGCTGGGGCCAAGCGCTTCGTCCAGCCCCGCGCTGTCGGGCGCGGCCAGCCCGGTGGGGCCGCTGGTGCCTGATCCCGCAGGCATGTTCGACTTGCCCGAAGGCTTCTCTTACCGCGTGATCTCGCGTCTCGGCGATGCCATGAGCGATGGCGGCACCGTGCCTGACAGGGCTGACGGCATGGGCTGTTTCGATCTCGGCAACGGCAAACTGGCGCTGGTGCGCAACCACGAGCTGAAGCCGGAGCACGAGGGCGGCGACATTCCGCCCGGCCCCGCTTTCGACACCGTCGCACGCTCGCTGCGCCCGCTGCCAGGCGGCACGACCACGCTGGTGCTCGATGCCGCCACGCTGGAGGTCGAGCGCGAGTATCGCAGCTTGGCGGGCACGATCCGCAACTGTGCGGGCGGCATCACGCCGTGGGGCAGCTGGCTGACCTGCGAGGAAAACACCGACCGCGCCGATGGCCGCATCAACCAGGATCACGGCTGGGTATTCGAAGTGCCCGCCGACGCGCCGGGCCTCGTCGACCCCGTGCCGCTGAAAGCCATGGGCCGCTTCAACCACGAGGCGGTCTGCGTCGATCCCGCCAGCGGCATCGTCTACCTCACTGAAGACCGCGACGATTCGCTGCTCTACCGCTTCCTTCCCACCTATCCCGGCCAGCTGGCGCGCGGCGGCACCTTGCAGGCGCTGGTGCTGGAGGGCATCGGGGACACGCGCAACTGGTCCGCCCGCAGCATTGCTGCAGGCGACACGGCGCGCGGCACGTGGATCACGCTGGACGATGTCGAAGCGCCCAGGGACGACCTGCGCCAGCGCGGCGCGGCACAGGGGGCGGCGCTTTTCGCACGGGGCGAAGGCATCTGGATGGGCGAGGGCGAGCTGTTCTTCACCTGCACCAGCGGCGGCGCGGCGCGCGAGGGGCAGATCTTCCGCCTGCAGCCGGACATTCACAGCGCCGATGTGCTGGAACTGTTCTACGAAAGCCCGCACGAAAGCGAATACAGCTACGGCGACAACCTGACCGTGGCCCCGTTCGGGCACCTCGTGGTGTGCGAAGACAGCTACGACGACGTGGTGCAGAACCACCTGCGCGGCATCACGCCGGAGGGGGCGGCCTATCCGCTGGCCCTGCTGCGGCGGCAGACCGAACTGGCGGGCGCATGTTTCTCTCCCGATGGGCGCACGCTGTTCGTCAACGCCTACAGCCCGACGATGACACTGGTGATTACGGGGCCGTGGCCGGCGTGATAGGGTGCGGCGCATGAATGAAGCGCCCGCAATCCTCTTCGTCTGTCTCGGCAACATCTGCCGTTCGCCCCTCGCCGAAGGTGCCTTGCGCACTGCCGCGCGGGAAGCCGGGCTGGCGCTGGAGATCGACAGTGCGGGCACGGGTGACTGGCACGTTGGCAACCCGCCCGACCCGCGGGCAATAGAGGTGGCACGCGAACAGGGCGTCGACATCACGACCCTGCGCGCGCGACAGGTCGCCTACGACGACTTCACCCGTTTCACGCACATCTTCGCGTTGGACGCCGACAACCTGCGCGACCTGCGCCAACTCGCTCCCGGCGAAACCACCGCCGAGATCGCCTTGCTGCTGGACTTGGTGCCTGGGCGCGAGGGGCAGGCCGTGGCCGACCCATACCACGGTGGTGCGGAAGGCTTCGCGCAGACGTGGGCCGATGTGAACGCGGCGGCCCAGGCACTGGTCGCCCGCTTCTCGTGAGCCCTGCCCAAGCGAGCCTTGCCCGCGCCATCGAGGCGGCAATGGGCGCGGCGGTCCTCGACACGAGACAACTGCCCGGCGGAGACTTGGGCGGCGCTTCACTGGTCACGCTGGCGGACGGCCGGGCGGTGGTGGCGAAGAGCGGACACCTCGTCGCCCGCGAAGGCGCGATGCTGCGCGCGATCGCCGCAAGCGGAGCGCCCGCGCCCGAGGTGCTGCACTGCGACGGCGACCTGCTGGTGATGGAACACGTCGAAGCCGATGGCCGCGCGGGGTGGGAGAGCATGGCCGAGGCGCTGCGCCTGCTGCACGCGCCGCAGGAGCGCGCCTACGGCTGGGACGTGGACTACGCCTTCGGCAGCGTCACGATTTCGAACGACCCGCTGCACAACTGGCCGCGCTTCTGGGCCGAGCGGCGCATGCTGCCGTTCTGCCAGCATGTCGATGCGGCTCTTGCGTCTCGGCTGGAAACGGTCGCGGCGCAATTGCCGGACCTGCTGCCCGCCAATCCGTCACCGGCCCTGCTGCACGGGGACTTGTGGAGCGGCAATGTCCTCTTCCACCAAGGCCGTCTCGCGGCCCTGATCGACCCTGCCTGCCACTACGGCGACCGCGAAGTGGACTTCGCCATGCTGCAGGTGTTCGGCAGCCCGCCCGAAGCGTTCTTCGCTGACAGCGATCTCGCGCCCGGCTGGCGCGAGCGGGTGCCTGCGTACCAGCTGTGGCCGATGCTGGTTCACCTTCGCCTTTTCGGCAGCAGCTATCGCGGAAGGGTGGAGAGCCTGCTGGACGCTTGCGGCGCGTAACGCCTCACGCGGACGGGAAAGGCGTCCATTCCTCGGCTTCGGGCAGGGGAGCGAAGATTGCGCCCAGCATATCCTCGGTCACGCCCTCTGGCTCGGCGGGATCCCACTTGGGCGCGTTGTCCTTGTCCACCAGCACAGCGCGCACGCCTTCGGCGAAATCGGGCCGCATGATCATACGGCTGGCCACGCGGTACTCCATCGCCATGTTGGCGGCAAAGTTCCTGCAGTCGGCGTTCTCCTCGAACTGCCGCAGGGCCACCTTGCTGGTTGTCGGGCACTTTGACTGGACGGCAACCAATTCCTTCGCGGCCCAGTCGCTGTCATCCGCTTCGAGCGCGGCGATGATGCCTTCCAGCGTTTCGGGAGCGAAGAGCCGGTCGATCTTGCGGTGGTTGCGCTCCAGCCTTGCTTCCGGCGCATCGCTGGCAAATTCATCGAGGATCGCTTCCACGTTCCCCGGCTCGGCGATCAGGCGCGCTTTCACTTCGGCCAGCTTCGCGCTCTCGATGTAATGCGTGGCAAGGCCTGCCCACAGGCACTCCGCCCCGTCCAGCCGCGCACCCGTGAGAGCCAGGAACTTGCCCACCTGGCCACGCAGGCGGGGCAGGTAATGGCCGGCGCCCACGTCGGGGAACAGGCCGATGGAGCCTTCGGGCATAGCGAACTTGGTATTCTCGGTCGCCACGCGGTATTTGGCCGGCTGGCTGATGCCCACACCGCCGCCCATGGTCACGCCGTCCATGAAAGCGACAACCGGCTTGGGGTAGGTGAACAGCAGATGGTTCAGCCGATACTCGGTGTGAAAGAACTGACGCCCGCGCACGCCGTCATCCTCGGTGGCGGAGTTGCGCAGCAAAGCCACGTCACCGCCGGAGCAGAAACCGCGGCCCTCTGCGTGGTCGAGAAGGACCAGCTCGACGGCCTCGTCCTCTCGCCAGCCGAGCAGGGCCAGGCCCATCGCCTCGCACATTTCCAGCGTCAGCGCATGGATCGCCTTGGGGCGATTGAGCGAGATGTGCGCCACATTGCCATGCGTGTGCAGGTTGAGAAGATCGGTCATAGAGTCCTTAGTCTTTGAGCAGGTCGCGGCCGACGATCATGCGCATCACCTGGTTCGTTCCTTCCAGGATCGAATGCACGCGCAGGTCGCGCCAGAAACGTTCGATGGGATAATCCTTCAGGTAGCCGTAGCCGCCGAACAGTTGCAGCGCGCTGTTCACGACATTGCTACCGCTGTCCGTCGCAAGGCGCTTGGCCATCGCCGAAAAGCGTGTCTTGTCCGGCGCGCCGTCGGTCACCTTGGCCGCGGCGAGGTATAGGAGGGCGCGGGCGGCTTCCAGCTCTGTCGCCATGTCGGCCAGCATGAACTGGGTGTTCTGGAAATCGGCGATCGACTGGCCGAACTGGTTGCGATCCTTGGTGTAGGCGATCGCTTCGTCGAGGCATCGCTGCGCGCCGCCCAGCGAGCAGGCGCCGATGTTCAGCCGCCCGCCGTCGAGGCCCGCCATGGCGAACTTGAAGCCATCGCCTTCCTCGCCCACGCGGTTCGCCACTGGCACGCGCGCATCCTCGAAGATGACCTGTGCTGTCGGGCTGGCATTCCAGCCCAGCTTCTTTTCAGGCGCCCCGAAGCTGACGCCGGGCGTATCCTTGTCCACTACGACGCACGAGATACCGCGCGTCTTGTGTTCCCCGGTGCGCACCATCACGACGTAGACATCGTTCACGCCGCCGCCGGAGATGAACTGCTTGGTGCCGTTCAGCACATAGTGATCGCCGTCCAGCTTCGCCGTGGTCTTCAGGGCCGCCGCGTCGGATCCGCTGGACGGTTCCGTCAGTGCGTAGCTGGCGAGCTTTTCCATCGAGACAAGATCGGGGAGATAGCGGTTTTTCAGGTCTTCCGAACCATAGGTGTCGATCATCCACGCCGCCATGTTGTGGATGGAGATGAAGGCGCTGGTGGTGGGGCAGCCATAGGCCATGGCTTCCATGATCAGCGCGGCTTCGAGCCGACCGAGGGCGATGCCGCCCGATTCTTCGGAAACGTAGATAGCGCCGAACCCGAGTTCGCCGGTCTGCTTGATCACGTCGACCGGGAAGTGGTGTTTTTCGTCCCACTCGCCCGCTTGAGGCGTGATGTTATCCGCCGTGAAACGCTGTGCCATTTCCTGGATGGCGCGCTGGTCTTCGGTAAGCTGGAACTGTCCGGTCATGCGTATCTCCTGCACGGATGATGTGCTGGCGCGCCATGTCAAAAGGCGCGTTGCGGGGCAACCGGTATCTCGTGAAACTTTTCGCCTCTTTCTTCGCGGCTTATTCCTCGAAACTTTCCGGTGCCATGGTTTCGGGCGCGAATCCGCCTGAATTGTCGGGTGTCGGGTCGAAACCCGCTGCGTCGTCAATCGGGTCGGCGGAGAAGCCCTGAGCGGTGTCGATGAGGGCTTCTGGCGGCACGTCGATGGCCGCACCCTGGTCTAAGTCGTCGGCGCTTTGATCCCCGTCGCTGTCGCGCGAGACAGTCGGTCCGCTCGCCTCCGGCGCAGCCTGACGGACGGTGATATCGCCTCCTTCACGCTCCATGCCCTGAACCGCTGCCTGGCGGCTTTCCAGATCGTCACCGCACCCGGCCAGCAGGGCGATGGCGCAAAGGCCCGCTGCGGCGCGGGCGATCATTGCAGGCTTCCGATCACGGCTTCGGCTTCGATCTCGCATTTCCATTCCGGGTTATAGAGCGCGTTGATACCCACGAGCGTTCCCGTCGGCCGTGCGTGACCCACCGCGCGGGTGAAGGCGGCGGTCACGGCATCAGCATCGTTCATATCGGTTACGAACATGCGAACGCGCACGACATCGCCCGCGTGGCCGCCCAATTGGCCGATGTAATCAAGAATCTGCTCGAAGCACCGGTCCGCCTGCCGCCCGGCATCGGGGCTGACGCTGCCGTCTTCCTCCACCCCCACGTTGCCGGAAACGATGATCCGGTCGCCCACGCGGATGGCGCGGGTGAACCCGGCCGCTTCCTCGAACGGACCGAGCGGGGGGATACGCTGGCGGCCGTCGTCGGGTCCGTTAGAACCGGGTTCAGCCACAGGTGATCCTCTCGATCCGCAGATCGTCGTCGTAATAGACCGTCAGGCGATCCGAACGGTAATCCATGGTGAGAGCAGCGCGCGGCGGTGCCCAGCGAAGGGTGCGCGCGCCCGTCAATTCCAGCAGTCGTGCGCCCACCTCGCTGCTGGCCATGGTGCCGATCAGGCCCTGCGCGGCATCGGCATCGCACGCCTGCGCTGCCGGATCGATCACCCGGGGATCGCCGTCGTCATCGAAAGGCGGAGGCGTTGTTGCGCAGGCGGAGAGCGTCAGCGCGGCGAGCGGGAGGATGGTCTTGATCATGGCCCCATCCTAGCGTGAAGGCCATTGCTGCGCCAGAACCCTGTCCAGATCGGGCATAGTCAATTTGTCCGAAAGCCGTTATGGTGTGCTCACGAAATTGAACTGGCCGGAACGAGCCAAGTGGAGAGCGAGATAATGGCTTTGAAATGCGAACCCATCCTGCCGAATTTCGGCGCGGTCTGCTGGGGGCTGGACCTGACCCGCGAACTGGATGCGGACGAGGTGAGGCAGATTACCGACGCGATGGACAGATACGGCGTCACCGTCTGGCGCGATACCGGCATGAGCGACGAGGACCATGTCAATTTCAGCCGCAATTTCGGCTATCTCGAACGCGTGCCCAAGCGGCCCGAGGGGCAGAGGACGCGGCTGCCCTATCGTGAGCTGTTCGATGCTTCCAATCTCAACCTCGAGGGCGAGATCACCACCGATCCTGCTGCCATCGAATACCGCAAGGGCGACCGCCTGTGGCACACCGACAGCGCTTTCCTGGAAAAGCGCACGAGCTACTCGATCCTGCTGGCCCATATTACTCCCCCCGCCGAAGCTGGCGGCGAGACGTGGTTCGCCGATGCGCGTACGGCATACGAAGACCTGCCGCAGGAAACGAAGGACCTGATCGAGGACAAGGTCGGGGTCAACTCCCTTTGGTGGAGCCGCAAGAAGGCGGGCGCCGACGTCAGCGAGGAAGAGATTTACGAACGGCCCGTGGCCAAGCACCCCCTGGTGCACACCCATGCAGGATCGGGCCGCAAGAGCCTGTTCATCGCTGCGCACACGATGGACGTGGAAGGCATGGAAAAGGCCGAGGGGCGCAAGCTGATCGAGGACCTTATCGCCCACACCACGCAGGACAAGTACACGTTCAAGTGGCAGTGGCAGCCCGGCGACATGGTGATCTGGGACAACCTGTGCACCATGCACAAGGGCGGTGAATACGATTATAACGCCTACAAGCGCGACATGCGCCGCACGACCGTGCGTGAAGGCACCGAACCCCATCTCATGGAGACGGGTGACGATCCCTATACCGCGCTGTTCTCGAAAAGCCCCAAGAGCGTTGATATCAACTCCGCGCGTGACGCCGGGCGCTGATTTGGAGCGTTGATCAGGTAATCAGCAGGGCCAGGTTTACCCGGCCCGTGCCGGATGCAATCAGGCCGATCTCGCGTGCGGCGGCGTAGCTGAGGTCGATCACGCGAGTGCCGTGATAGGGGCCGCGGTCGTTGATGCGCACGACGACGCTTTCGCCGTTGCGTGGGTTCGTGACCCGCACTTCGCTGCCCAGCGGCAGGGTGCGGTGCGCGGCGGTGAGCCGCTGTGGATCGAAAGCTTCGCCGCTGGCGGTGCGGTTACCCGCCAGTTCATTGCCGTAGAAGCTTGCCTCTCCTGCTCCCATTGCGCTTTCCGCGGGGGAGGGGGTGGTAGCAGGCATGGGTTGCGGCAGGTCAATCTCGGCAACCGGCATCGTCTCCACGCTGGCGGTGCCATCGCCCAGCTTCACCATGTCGGGCGAATTGCCGTCGCCTAACATGGAAACACCCATTACCAATGACACGGCAGCGAACAGTCCGGTGCCGATCAAGGCCATTTGGCGCTGCGATTTCAGGCGCATGAACACGCGCAGGCGTTCCCGGCGGCTGGGAAGGGTGTGGTCGTTATGGGCGATATTTTCGGATGTCCTCATACCGAACCAAGGGATAGGCAGGAGTCAATGTTCCGAGAAAGTGCAGCGCCCGGCCCCTTTTCTCGAAGGACCGGACGCCGGAATTTCAGTTCTGATCGACCAGGATCAGAAGATGCGCGTGGCGGTCTCTGCCGGGGCAGCGAGCAGCTTCTCCAGCTCATCGTCCAGCTTCAGCATGGTGAGCGAAGCACCTGCCATTTCCAGCGAGGTGCAGTATTCGCCGACATAGTTGCGAGCCACGGTCAGTCCGGTTTCGGCAGCAAGCTGCGCGGCCTTGTTATAGATGACATAAAGCTCGGCGGGCGGGGTGCCGCCAAGGCCGTTGATCATCAGCGCAACCCGGTCGCCCGATTCGAACGGCAGGTCCGTCTGCACGGCTTCGTAAAGCGTCTCGGTGATCTCGTCGGCGCTGGTGATCTTGGCGCGTTCGCGGCCCGGTTCGCCGTGGATGCCGACGCCCACTTCCATCTCGTCGTCGCCGATTTCGAAGATGGGGTCACCCTTGGCGGGCGGAATGCAGCTGGTGAGCGCGACGCCCATGGTGCGCACGTTGTTGTTCACCTTCTCGGCAATCGCCAGCACTTCATCGAGGCTCGCGCCGTTCTCGGATGCCGCGCCGCAGGCCTTCATCACGAAGAAGTTGCCCGCCACGCCGCGACGGCCGACGGTGTAGAGGCTGTCCTGCACGGCCACGTCGTCGTTGATGTGGAACTGCTTGACCTTGATGCCCTCGGCCTCAGCCAGCTCGGTTGCCATGTCCCAGGCCATGCGGTCGCCCTGATAGTTGTTTACCAGTACCAGCACGCCGGCATCGGTCGCGACGGACTTGATGGTCTCGTAGCAGGCATCCACTGGCGGTGCGGCGAAGACCGGGCCCTGACAGGCGGCGGTCAGCATGCCGGGTCCGACGGCCATGACGTGCGCCGGTTCGTGGCCCGAGCCAGAACCCTGCACGATGGCCACCTTGCTGGCATCAACGTTGCGGCGCTTGATCAGCTGGTGCTCGGGGATGGCTTCCAGCAGGTCCGGGTTGGCGGCAGCGATACCGGCCATGAAATCGGGAACGAAGTTCTCCGGATCGTTGACGAATTTCTTCATTATGGGTCTCTCCCTTGTAGGTTGTCTCTTAGCGGTTCAGTTCCTTGGCATTCGGCGAGTAATCGACGCCGTAGGCCTTGCACCAGTCGTAGAGGATGGTCGCGATACCGACGATGCCGGGATCGGGCGTGTCGGCGCTGCGCTGCCCCACCTGGCTGGCACGGCCGCGATGGGCCACCAGCGTGCGGGTTTCGTCGATTGCCTTGTCCGCCTCGGCGGTGATGGCAGCCAGCACGGCACCAAGGTCGGAGCCGTCCATTTCCTGCATCTTGTCGTGGATCGGCCAGAGCGCATCGAGCAGCGTCTTGTCGCCGCGCTGCGCACCGCCGCGCGCCACGATACCCTCGATGGCGGAGCCGAGCATGTCGACGAGGTTCTGATAGGTCAGTTCCTCCAGCCCCTTCGCCACCATGCCTGCGCGCATGAAGCCGGTGCCCCAAATCGGGCCGGACGAGCCGCCCACGTGCTTGGAGCAGATCATCGAGATTTTCAGCAGCATCGCGCCCACGGCGCTCTTGTCGATCTCCGGCAGTTCCTTCTTGATCACCTTGAACCCGGTGGCCAGCGAAGTGCCGAAATCGCCGTCTCCGGCCAGGCCGTCGAGATCGGAGAAATACTTCTCGTTGCGGATCACCGTGTCGCAGGTGATGTCGATGGTCTTTTCGACCTGGTCGATTGAAATTGTCGACATTTTTCTCTCCCTAATGCGCGCTTATGCGGTCAGCGCGGACAGGTCTGCAAGTGTGATTTGGGGGTTTGGCGCATCACCCAGTTCGGGCACCACGCGCGCGGCTTCGGAGAAGTCCTCGTCCACGGTGTAAGTGCTGGTGGTGATGAGCGTGGGATAGCCCGCGCCGGTGGATGCGAGCAGGCCGTTTCGGCTGTCCTCGATCACCACGCAGTCCTTCGGATCGAGGCCGAGCGACTTCGTTGCCAGCTCGTAGATCTCGGGATCGGGCTTCTTCTTCGAGACCACGTCGCCCGCATGGACGAACTCGAAAGCTGCCTTGCGCTCCGCCCCGAACAGGTCGAGCACGGCATCGATGAACCTGGCGTTCGAAGTGGTGCACACGCCGAGCCGCACGCCATTCGCCATCGCCTCGTCCACGATCCGCAGCACGCCGGGGCGAACGGGCAGTTCCTGCACGATCTGGCTGACTTCGGCAGTCTTGTACTTGTGCAGGGCCGCAATCAGTTCCTGCTTGCCGCCGTATTCGGCCACCTTGTCCTCGGGCCAGCCATCCTCGTCGAAGTAGGCCGTCATGCGTTCCTTGCCGCCCGCGACTTTCAGCAGTTCGCCGTAGCGTTCGACGGACCACTCGGCATCGATGCCGAAGTGCGCGAAGGCGCGGTTGAAGCCTACGCGGTGGGCGTCACGCTCCGTATCCACCAGCACCCCGTCGCAATCGAAAATGATCGCCTTCACCATCAGGCGGTCTCTTTCATGGAGGCGAGGAAAGCGCTGCCCTGATCCTTGCCGCCGAACTTTTCGATGAAGCCTGCGAACAGGTCCTTGCAGGCCTGGTACTGCGCATCGATCACGCGCAGCGGTTCGTAATCGTCGGGGTTGGCCTTGCGATAGGCCTCGAAGCTCTCGACGAAGACGTGCTTGAGGTTGGTGGAGATGTTCACCTTGGCCGAACCGCGGGCGATGGCCTTGGCAAACGTCTCGTCCGAAAGGCCGGTGCCGCCGTGCAGCGCCATCGGGGTGTTGGTGGCTTCGTTGATGGCCTTGATACGGTCGAAATCGACCTTGGGTTCACCCTTGTAGAAACCGTGCGCGGTGCCCACGGCGCAGGCGAAGGCGGAAAGGTCCAGCGCGTCGCAGAACTTCTTCGCGTCTTCGGGATCGGTCAGGACGGAGTCTTCCTCGGCCACCACCATGTCGTCTTCCACGCCCATGATCTGGCCAAGCTCGGCTTCCATGCCCACGCCGTACTTCTCGGCGATGTCGCGCACCTTCTTGGACATTTCGAGGTTTTCCTCGAACGGGTACTCGCTTGCGTCGATCATGATCGAGGTCCAGCCGGTCGCGGCGCACTTCTCGATCATCTCCAGGTTCTTGCAGTGATCGAGGTGTAGCACGACGGGCACCGGCGAGTTTTCCGCGCAGGTGCGCACCCAGGAAACGATTTCCTCGTGGCTGTAATAGTCGATGGTCTTGGACGAGGTCTGGCAGATAACCGGCGCGTTCAGCGCCTCGGCCGCTTTCACCATACCCTTGGTGGTGTTGTAATCGACAAGGTTGAAGGCCGCGACGGCATAGCCATTGTCCATGGCGTGCCGCAGCAGGGGTTTCATATTGACCAGTGGCATGCTCGTGCTCCCTACGAATAGCCGCTTGAAAGGCGCGCTCCGGTGATTGTGTCCGGTTCGCTCGAATCGGGTCCATAGCGGCACTTTCGGCGGCAAACCACCCGTCTTCGGACCATTTCACGTGGGTGAAATTGAAAATGTCCGAAAATTGTTCGGTCATTGCTTCAATCGGCTTTGGCCCCCGTCCGGTCGATCAACTGGCGCGAATAGAACCATCCCATGCCGATCAGGCAGAGGCCCAGGGCGAGGAAGGAAGCGACGCGTGCGAGGCCCTCCAGTCCGGCGGCATCGAATACGAACACCTTGAGGACCGCGCCTAGCATCAGCACCAGCGATCCCACGCGCCAGCTGCGCTGCTGCGTCCGGGCACCCCAGCCGAGGAAGCCGAGCGCCAGCACGATGGCGAGCAGGGAGCGCAGCAGGTCCTCGGTCTGGCCGAGCGGCACTTGGGTCAGCACAGAGCCGGAGAATGCCTGGCGCAATTCCGAAAGCGCCAGCAGAGCAATCAAGGCCATGACCGCGCCGTCAAACGCGGGCCGCAGCGCCGCAAGCCTGCCGATGGCATCGCGCCTCATCCACAGCAGCAGGCCGACGCCGATGCTGTATGACGGCAGCAGCCAGTTGACGAGGGGCCACGGCCCCACCGCCTGCGCGCTCAGCAACGGGTTGTGCAGCAACAGGCCGAAGATTGTGAAGTGGACGAGGGCAACTATGGCGATGGCCCTTGCCGCGTGTCCCTGCCACGCCACGCGGGCAGGAAGTTGGGCGAGAGCTGCAGCAACAAGCGCGAGCAGCGCCTGCCATGTCGTCCGCTCGGCGAGGCCCAGCGCCGCGAACTGCGACAGGTCGCTGATGGAGTAAAGCTGCTTGAACCCGGTATGGACCACCACCAGCGTTGCCAGCGCAGCCATGCTCCATCCGACGATTGCAGACACTTGCGACTTTGCAGGACGAAGCGCGCGCACGCCCAAGAGGGCGATCGCCAGCGGCAGGGCCAAGCGCAGAACGTCTGTCATCGGCGGCAGTTCGTCTGCCAGGAAAGGCATCCCGGAAAGCGCGAGCAGGCCAGCCTCGGACCACGGCAGAAGCACCGGCGCAGCCCAGGCCACGCCCAGCACTCTCCACGTGCGGCTAGCGGCCACCCGCTGCGGCAGTCGCCAGGTGATCGCCAGCGCAGCGGCAGCGAGTAGTGCAGGGATGACCTGCCAGTCCAGCACCATCGCAAGCGCGCCGTAAGCCAGCAGCGCGGCCAGCGTTTCCGCCGTCGCCGGCGCCCGTCCGCGTGAGCCGGGTAGTGCCAGCAGCACGAAAGGCAGCGCGGCAGCGGCCCAGCGCAGCAGACCGCGCCACTCGCTCCATGGCTCTCCGCCGCCGATCAGATGCTCGAATTCGGACCCGGCGCCGGTGCCCGGCAGCACGACGAGGCCGATCATGGCGGCGGCCCAGAGCAGGACTGTCTTCGTGAGTTCGGCCCGCAGGCGTAGCAAGGCGTAGAGGCCGGTTGCAACGGCGGCGCTCACTAGCGGGGCGGCCCAAGCGGGCGAGGCGAGGAATCCCGCGGCCAGGATCAGGGCTGCGGTTGCAGCCAGCGTCCCGCTTACTCTGATATCCAGCGGGCGATCCTCGTTTGGCCAGCGCACGAAGGTAGCCAGCGCTGGCAACAGCGCCAGTGCCGTGGCCGAAAGCGCCAGGATCATGTGCTGCGCTCCGACCAGCGGCTGGCCGAACTGCCAGCAGGCAGCCGTCACCAACGCCACCGGCACCAGCGCGACCTGACCCCTGTCGACATCCCGCGCCTGTTCTCGCCAGATATGCCGGAGCGGTACGCCGCCAAGGATCAGGGCGAAGGCAGCCGTTATGGCCGCAAACCATCCGGCTGGCGCGGCGGGCCACGCGGCAAGCAGGCCAGCGCCCACCAGCGCGGCAAAGGCGCTGGCCTGCCGCACGCGGCCGAAACGGAAGCCAAGCACGGCCAGCGCCCCAGCCAGCAGCACGTAGCAGCCCCAGGCGAGCAGCGAATAACCGCTCAGCCCGACCAGCGCGGCGACCTGCATCGCAGCAAGGGCCGCGGCAATGAGGCGGCCGATCTTGCCCAGCGGACCCGTGCCCAGCAACGCGGGCAGCATGGTGCCGATGAGGACGAGGTAGCCGCCGATTGCGAGCACGCCGGCCTCGTCGGGTGGCCCGGCAACCAGCATCACGAGGCCCCAGCCCAGCGCGCCGCCCAGTGCCGCAAGACCCAGCCAAGAGCGTTGCTGGCGCTTGCCAGTTGCTACAAGGCCGCCGGTGACCATGGCGAGGTAAGTGGCGAGCAGCGGCAGGTTCGGCTCGGTCGAGCCAGAGAGCGCAGGCGCAGCGAAGCCGCCGACCAAACCGAGAACGGCGCTGGGCAGACCGAAGCGGTACGACAGCGCAATGGCCAGCGCGGTTACAACTGCCAGCCCGGCGAAGGCGAAGGCGGGTCCGATCAGGCCGTAGTGCGTGCCCGCAAGATAGAAGCTGGCGTAAAGCGTGGCGAGGCCCGCCCCCGCGAAGGCCTGCCGCACGCGTTCGTCGGCGAGGCGTTTGTCGAAGCGGTGGGCGACCTCGGCCGCCACGAGCAATACGATGCCGAACGCGAAGCCGAGGGCGACGCGCACCTGTTCGTTCAGCACGCCTGCCTCGATGGACCAGCGAACGAGGAAGAAACCTGCAATTGCAAGCGCGATGCCGCCGCCCCAGATGGGGAGCTGGCGACCGAATATATCCTCGAAATCGAACTGGCGACGCGGAGTTTCGGGTTTGGGCTCGGAAGCGAGTGGTTCCGTTTCTGGCGCAACCGGCTCCGGATTAATTTAGGGTTTCTCTTCCTCGAAAATTTCGGGAATCGGTTCCGGTTCGGGTTCCTGAGTGGTGGGCGCAGAAACGTTCGGCGCCTGCGCAGCCATAGGGGCACTGCGTTCGAGAGGAGGAGCAGCGGGCGCGTAATCCTCGACCTGCCGGAGACGTTCCTCAAGCGCCTGCACGCGGCGCCAGAGCAATACCAGCGCCACAACCCCCGCGATCAGGACTAGCTCAACCATTCCCACGAACCCCTTCAGTGTAGTCGTGGGTGTAGCCGTTACAGCTAAAATAAACACTGTTCAATTAAAAATTAGACAGCGTTCAATTTGCGTCCTATCTCTCAGCCTATGGGAAGACGATCCGATCACACGCCGGAGGAACTGCGCGCCTTACTGGTGAGGGAGGGCCATGCGCTTATCTTGGAACGGGGCTTCTCCCGGTTCTCGGCGAGGGAAGCGGCGCGCCGGGCGGGCTATTCGGTCGGCACGATCTACAATGTGTTTGGCTCGCTCGATGGCTACCTGCTGGCGGTGAACAGCCACACGTTCAGGCTGTGGAGCGTCTGGCTGGAGCGCGCGCTGGACGGCGTCCCGCATGAAGGTACGGCGCGGATCGAAGCGCTCGTGCGCGCCTACTTTAGCTTTGCCGCGGAACACGCCAATGCCTGGATGTCGATCTACGATCACCGCATCGATCGCGAGACGGAAATTGCCAAGGAAGACGTCGCCGCGCGCGAGGGGCTGACCGCGATCGTGGACCGCGAGGTGGGACAATGGATGGGAACCGGCGCCGACGATGCGGCAACGCGGCGGCTGGTGCGATCCCTGATCGCGACGGTTCACGGCCACTGCTCGTTGTGGTTGTCGGGTAGCTATGCCCTGATGAACGAGGACGATCCGGCGGGGCAGGCGCTGTCGCGCGTGCTGGAGGTGCTGGCGGCGCAGCAGCGCTCCTAGGCTGGCGCGTGAGCTGGCACCTGCGTCGCGATCCAGATCTTCGTCGTCAGGCCTTCCCCGGCGAGGGCAAGCGGCTGCGATGCGCGAAGCCCGCATGCAGTAAGGAATCCGTCCATCTGCTCGTCGCTGAAACCTAGCCGCGCGTGCGCGTGGCGTTCGCGCAGCTCGTCCCGCTCGTGGGCAGCAAGATCGACGATGACGGTGCGCGCATCGCGCCGCGCGACGCGCGCGGCCTCCCGCAAGGCATATAGCGGCTCGTGTGCGTAATGCAGCACTTGGTGCAGCACGACGGTATCGAACGTATCGTCACCGAAGGGCAGGGCGTTGAAGTCGCCTTGTGCCAGCTCCCATCGCTGGGCCGGAAGATCCTGCAACCGTGCACGGGCAAGGCGCAGCATTTCCGGGCTGCGGTCCAGCCCCACCACATGATCGGCGCGGTTGGCCAGCAACTGCGCGATTCGCCCGGTGCCGGTGCCGATGTCGAGCATTCGGCCAAGCGGTTCTTCGCCTAAGGCTGAGAGGATCTTCGCTTCCAGTTCCTCCGGCGGGCAGAGCATTGCGCGAAGCTGGTCCCAGTTTTCGGCGTGGCTGGCGAAGAATTCGGCGGCGCTGCTTTCCCGCCTTGCGCGGATGGCGGAGAGGTGGCGCCGGTCCTCTGCGCAGCGAGCGGCGAATTCCGTATCCTCTGCTTCTGCCGCATCGAGCAGGCGTGCAGTGGCCGCGGCCAGCGCTGAATCCGATCCGCGCGCAATGGCCTTGCGCAGGTAGACCCAGCTTCCCTCCCGTCGCCGCTCGGCAAGCCCGCTGTCGCACAGGATCGCCACGTGGCGCGAGACGCGCGGCTGGCTCTGTCCCAGCGCCTGCGCCAGCTCACCCACGGCCAGTTCCATATGCTCCAGCAGGCGCATGATGCGCAGCCGCGTCGGGTCCGACAGGGCGCCGAGAAGGGGTTCGATCCTCACGGGCGAGTGCATATTAGGAAATCTTTATATGTGCAAATGGGATATGGATTGCGCATATAAGGATATCTTGATATCCGAATTTGCCGAAGCGGGAGAGACTGCCTCCCGATCTCGTATAGGCATGCTTTTTATGAATACCCCCGACCCTGCGACCCGCAATCAGAGCTGCGAATCCGCCTTTGCCGGGCTTGCGGGGGACATTTCCGTCTCGTTCGAGTTCTTCCCGCCCAAGAACCAGTCTGGCGAAGCGCAGCTTTCGCGCACCTTCGCGCGTCTTGCGCCTTTCGCGCCCAGCTTCGTATCGATGACCTACGGTGCGGGCGGCTCCACGCGCGAACGCAGCCTTGCAGCGGTGAAGCGCCTGGTTGCCGAGGGCGAAGTTCCCGTGGCGGCACATCTCACCTGCGTCGATGCGAGCCGCGACGAGGTGGATGCTGTCGCCATGCAATTCCACGACGCGGGCGTGCGCCACATCGTCGCTCTGCGCGGAGACGCTGGCGAGCCAGGCGAACCGTTCTCGCCCCACCCGAAAGGCTACCAGAGCGCGGCAGAACTGGTCGCGGGCCTGCGTGCGCTCGCTGACTTCGACATTTCGGTTGCCGCTTATCCAGAAGTGCATCCCGACGCGCAAAGCGCCGAGGCCGATCTCGACAACCTGAAGCGCAAGCTGGACGCAGGCGCCAGCCGGGCGCTGACGCAGTTCTTCTTCTCGCCCGACACCTTTCTGCGCTTCCGCGACCGGGCCGCCGCTGTCGGGATCGAGGCACCGATCGCGCCGGGTATCCTGCCAATTTCCAAGTTTGGGCAAGTGCGCAAGTTCGCCCAGGCGTGCGGCGCGCAGGTGCCCGACTGGATGCACCCCGTTTTCGCCGGGCTGGACGAGCATCCCGAGACGAGCAAGTTCGTCTCCACCGCCGTCATCGCAGACCTGTGCCGCAGCCTCTACGAAGGCGGCGTGCGCGATTTCCATTTCTATACGCTCAATCGTGCCGAACAGGTTGAGGCCTTGTGCCACCTGATGGGGCGCCGCCTGCCTGCCGCCCGGCTGGAGGCCGCCGCATGAGCATCCGCGAAGCACTGAACGCCGCCGCGCGCGAGCGCATCCTGCTGTTCGACGGCGCGTTCGGCACCATGATCCAGCGCGCGAAACTGGCAGAGGAAGACTTTGCCGGTGATCTCGGTCTGGCTGCCTCGCAAGGCGGCAATAACGATATTCTCGCGCTCACCCGGCCCGACGTGATCCGCGATATCACCGCGGCCTACCTCGCGGCTGGCTCTGACATCGTCTCTACCAACACCTTCTCCGCCAATCGCATCAGCCAGGCGGATTACGGGGCAGAGCATCTCGTCAGCGAGATCAACTTTGCCTCGGCCCGCATCGCCCGCGAAGCTGCGGACGCGGCTGCCAATGCCGATGGCACCGCGCGCTACGTCGCAGGCGCGCTGGGGCCGACGAACAAGACGCTCACCCTTTCGCCTAACGTCGAGGACCCCGGCTACCGCGAGATCGACTTCGATTTCCTCGCCGAGGTCTACCGCGAGCAGGCCACTGCGCTGGTAGAAGGCGGCGTCGACCTGATCCTGGTCGAGACGATATTCGACACGCTCAACGCCAAGGCGGCGATCTTCGCCGTCCGCCAGCTCGAACGCGAGCTTGGCCGCGAAGTGCCGATTGCGCTCTCCATGACGCTGACCGACCTTTCCGGCCGCAACCTTTCCGGTCACACGGTGGAAGCGTTCTGGTTCGCCGTGCGTCATGCGAGGCCCGTCGCCGTGGGCCTCAACTGCTCATTCGGGGCGGAGCAACTGCGCCCCTACGTGCAGGCGCTCTCCAAGATTGGCGAGACACTGCTGCTGGCCTATCCCAACGCGGGACTTCCAAACGAACTGGGCGAATACGACGAGCCGCCCGAAGAAACCGCCGCCATGCTGCGCGAATGGGCGCACGGGGGGCATGCCAATATCCTTGGCGGCTGCTGCGGATCCACCCCCGAACATATCGCCGCCATTGCCGCTGCCGTACGCGGCGCTGCCCCGCGCAAGCTGCCTACCGTGCAGCCCGCCACGCGGCTCACCGGCCTCGAACCCTTCACGGTGCCTGCCTGACATGACCATGACCGACACGATCGACCGCTCTGAAGGCGAGACCGCGCAGAGCCCCACCGCGCGCTTCGTCAACGTCGGTGAACGCACCAACGTCACCGGCTCTGCGAAGTTCAAGAAGCTGATCCTCGATGGCGACTACGCCGCCGCTGTCGAAGTCGCCCGCCAGCAGGTGGAGAACGGCGCGCAGATCATCGACGTGAACATGGACGAGGGTCTGCTCGATTCCGAGGAGGCGATGGTCAAGTTCCTCCGCCTGCTCGCCGCCGAACCCGATATCGCCCGCGTGCCGACGATGATCGACAGCTCGAAGTGGGAGATCATCGAGGCTGGGCTGAAATGCGTATCGGGCAAGCCCATCGTGAATTCCATCAGCCTGAAGGAAGGCGAGGCGCAGTTCCTCGAGCAGGCGCGCAAGTGCATGGACTACGGCGCGTCCGTGGTCGTCATGGCATTCGACGAGACGGGGCAGGCCGATACGAAGGCGCGCAAGGTCGAGATCTCTTCGCGCGCCTACGACTTGCTGACCAAGAATGGCTTCCCCGCCGAAGACATCATCTTCGATCCCAACATCTTTGCCGTTGCCACCGGCATGGAAGAGCACGAGCGCTACGCATTGGATTTCATTGAGGCCGTGGCGGAAATTCGAGAGCGTTGCCCGCACGTGCACTGCTCCGGTGGCCTTTCGAACTTGTCCTTCAGCTTCCGCGGCAACGAGACGGTGCGCAGGGCGATGCATTCTGTTTTCCTCTACCACGCCATCCCGGCTGGCCTCGACATGGCCATCGTCAATGCTGGCCAGCTCGACGTTTACGACACGCTCGACCCGCAACTGCGCGATGCGTGCGAAGACGTGATCCTATGCCGCCGCCCCGATGCGACCGAGCGGCTGATCGCATTGGCCGAAAGCTATCGCGGCAAGACGAAGGAAGACGAAAAGCAGGCCGCGGAATGGCGCGGGTGGCCCGTGAACCGGCGACTTGAACACGCGCTGGTGAAAGGCATCGACAGCCATATCGTCGACGACACCGAAGAGGCGCGGCTGGAAATCGCCGAACGCAAGGGGCGCACCATCGAGGTGATCGAAGGCCCGCTGATGGACGGCATGAACGTGGTCGGCGACCTGTTCGGCTCGGGCAAGATGTTCCTGCCGCAGGTGGTGAAGTCGGCCCGCGTGATGAAGAAGGCGGTTGCCCACCTCATCCCCTATATCGAGGACGAGAAGACCGAGAATTCGCGCAGCGCAGGCACCATTGTGATGGCGACGGTTAAGGGCGACGTGCACGATATCGGCAAGAACATCGTCGGCGTCGTGCTCCAGTGCAACGGCTACGAGGTGATCGACCTTGGCGTGATGACGCCTTGGACGAAGATCATCGAGACCGCCAAGAAGGAAGGTGCTGACCTGATCGGCCTGTCGGGCCTCATCACTCCCTCCCTGGAGGAGATGGTGACCGTAGCCGAGGAGATGCAGCGCGCGGGCCTAGACATTCCGCTGCTGATCGGCGGTGCGACCACCAGCAAGGTGCACACCGCGCTGCGCATCGATCCGGCCTACGAAGGCCCGGTGATCCACGTACTTGATGCCAGCCGCGCCGTCGGCGTTGCCAGCAAGCTGGTGTCGGAGACGAACAAGGAGAGCTTCGTCGAAGATGTAGCCGACGACTATGAGAAGGTACGCGAAAGCCGGGCAGGGAAGGGCGGCTCCAAGCTGCTGACCTTGGCAGAGGCGCGCGAGAACCGTTTTGCGGCCGACTTCGAGAAGAAAGCTCCGGCACCGGCCAAGCCCGGCCTGCACGTCTTCGACGACTGGAGCCTTGCGGACCTTCGCGAGGCCATCGACTGGACCCCCTTCTTCCGCGCATGGGAACTGGCCGGCACCTATCCCGCCATCCTGCAGGACGAGGTCGTCGGCGAGAGCGCACGAAGCCTGTTCGCCGATGCGCAGGCCATGCTCGATACGATCGTCGAGGAAAAGTGGCTTACCGCGAAGGGCGTCGCCGGGCTCTGGCCGTGCAAGGCGCAGGACGACGACGTTGTGCTCGAAGATGGAACTTTTCTTCCGCTTCTCCGCCAGCAGGTGAAGAAGAGCCGCGACCGCAACAATTTCTGCCTGTCCGATTTCATCGACCCCGCTGGCGACTGGATCGGCGGTTTCGCGGTGGGTATCCACGGCATCGAGCCGCACCTCGAACGCTTCAAGGCCGATACCGACGACTATTCGGATATCCTGCTGAAAGCACTGGCGGACCGCTTCGCCGAGGCCTTTGCGGAGCGCCTGCACCAGCACGTGCGCACCGATCTGTGGGGTTATGCCGCAGACGAGGCGCTTTCGAACGAAGAACTGATCCGGGAGCGATACACCGGCATCCGCCCCGCGCCCGGCTATCCCGCCTGCCCGGACCATACGCTCAAACCCATTGTGTTCGACCTGCTTGACGCGCGCGGCAATGCCGGACTGGAACTGACCGAAAGCCAGGCCATGCTGCCGACGGCGGCGGTGAGCGGGTTTTACTTCGCCCATCCCGACAGCCAGTATTTCGGCGTCGCCCGCATCGGGGAAGACCAGCTGGCCGATTATGCCGACAGGCGCGGCATGGACCTCGAAACCGCCACTCGCTGGCTGCGCCCGAACCTCTCCTAGACACCCCCAAGCAGGACTGCCCATCATGCTCGATACCGCTACCGCACCGCACGCCACCCGCTTCTGGAGCGACGACCTGGAAGCCGCGGATCCCGATGTTGCCGCCATCATTGGCCGCGAGCTGAGCCGCCAGCGCGACGGCATCGAGCTGATCGCGAGCGAGAACATCGCCAGCCCCGCCGTGCTGGAAGCATGTGGCTCGGTCTTCACCAACAAATATGCGGAAGGGTATCCCGGCAAGCGCTACTACGGCGGCTGCGAGTTTGCCGACGAGGTGGAAACCCTCGCCATCGAGCGCGCCAAGAGACTGTTCGGCTGCAACTTCGCCAACGTGCAGCCCAATTCGGGCAGCCAGATGAACCAGGCGGTGTTCCTCGCCCTGCTCCAGCCCGGCGATACCTTCATGGGGCTGGACCTCGCCAGCGGCGGACACCTGACCCACGGATCGCCCGTCAACATGAGCGGCAAGTGGTTCAACGTGGTGCCCTACGGCGTACGAAAAGACGACTGCCGCATCGACATGGAAGAGGTTCGCCGCCTTGCGCACGAACACAAGCCCAAGCTGATCATCTCGGGCGGCACGGCCTACCCGCGCACCTGGGACTTTGCCGAATTCCGCAAGATCGCCGACGAGGTGGGCGCATACCTGCTGGCGGACATCTCGCACTTCTCCGGCCTTGTCGTGGGCGGCCAGCATCCCTCGCCGTTTCCGCATGCACACGTCGTCACCAGCACGACGCACAAGAGCCTTCGCGGGCCCCGTTCCGGCATCATCCTGTGGAACGACGAGGAACTGACCAAGCCGATCAACATGGCGGTCTTCCCCGGCATGCAGGGCGGCCCGCTGATGCACACCATCGCCGGCAAGGCCGTGGCCTTCGGCGAAGCGCTGCGCCCAGAATTCAGCCTCTACGCGCGAGGAGTGGTCGAGAACGCCAAGGCGCTGGCCGAGGGCCTGTTGTGCGAAGGCGTGGGCGTGGTGTCGGGTGGAACCGACAACCACCTCGTCCTTGTCGACCTGACCCGGAACGGCGTCACCGGCAAGTCGGCCGAGGCCGCGCTGGGCCGCGCGCACATCACCTGCAACAAGAATGGAATCCCCTTCGATCCCGCTCCGCCCTTCGTCACCAGCGGCGTGCGTCTCGGCACGCCGGCGGGCACGACGCGCGGGTTCGGACAAGCGGAATTCGCTAGCATCGCCGAGATGATCGCCTGCGTGGTATCGGCCGCTGCCGAAGGCGAGGGGAGCAATGCCCGCGTCGAGCAAGAGGTCGCGGGGCGTGTTGAGCGAATGTGCGCGGACTTCCCGCTCTATCCCGGCAGATAGGCTGCTTCTGCACGCAGGCGTATTTGTATTGACCGGGGGCGATCCCCCGTGGCAATTGCGCCGCGACCTTGCGGGTGTAGCTCAATGGTAGAGCAGCAGCTTCCCAAGCTGACGACGAGGGTTCGATTCCCTTCACCCGCTCCACTCATCCCTTTCGCAGTATTTTCAGCCGTGCCCTGACTACCGGGGCGGCGAGCAGTTCGTCTAGACTCGCGTCCAGTCGCCTGCGCCAGTTGGGGTGCTCCGTTGTGGTGCCGGGGATGTTGGGCTGTTGGGCAAGGCCCAGCAGGTCTTCCAGCGGCACGATGGCGAGCATGCTCGGCGTCCGGGCGACATGGGCCATGGCGGCGTCCACGGCGGCTGTTGGCTGGTCCGGCGCGGGACGCGGTGTGTGACCCTCAATGGTCGACCACAACAGTCCGCGATCCCAGTCGCGGACCTGCTCTGCCTTCTGGCGGTCCACCCCTTTGAGCAGACGGCCCAGGCTCTCGGCCCAGTCCAGATCCTTTCCGCTCCACCAGCCAGCCAGCGTAGGCGTATCGTGCGTTCCGGTCATGGCGACCGCCAGCTCGTCGTAATCGTGCGCGCCGACGAAGCCGTCGTCCGCGGCTCGTTCGAACCACAGCACTCGCATTCCCAGCATCTTGCGTCGTGCGATGGCATCGGAAAAACCGTGCGGGGCCGTGCCGAGATCCTCGGCGATGATGAAGGCTTTTGCCAGGTGCGCTTCCAGCGTCAGCAATCGCAGCAGGTCCTCGAACGGATAGGTGAGGTATGCGCCGTCTCCTGGTCCGCCGCCCTCGGGTATCACCCAGAGCCGCGCGAGGCCGAAGGCGTGATCGATCCGCAAGCCGCCTCCGCTCGCGAGGGCCCCGCGGATCATGGCGATCCACGGTGCGAAGCCGGTGCGCCGCAGCCCCTCTGGCGAGAAACCGGTGATGTTCCAGTTCTGCCCGTGCGGCCCCAGCGGATCGGGCGGCGCGCCGATGGTGAGGCCACGCAGCATCACGTCACCCAGCGCCCAGCAATCGCTGCCGCCCGGATCGACGCCGACGGCAAGGTCGCCAACGAGCCCGATGGACATTCCCGCCGCTTTCGCCCGGTCCTGCACCTCGGCCAGCCCGGCGCGGGCAAGCGACTGGATGAACAGGTGGAACTCCACCTCGTCTTCATGTTTCGCCGCGAAATTGGCCACGGCCTTGCTGGCGGGATTGCGATACTGGCGAGGCCAGTCGCGCCAGCCCTTCGCGCCCTTGGGGCGGTAGTGGCAGTCGAGCGCATCGAAAACGGCGTGAAGCACCTCGTCTTTTTCGGGTTGCCCGATAACGTCGGCGCGCTGCTGTGGCGAGAGGCTGTCGAACAGGGTTCGCATGTGCTCCAGCCGTGCGGGCAGGGCGCTCTCCCAGTCGATCAGCGCGCCGCTTTGAAAGTCAGGCAGGGCGGGCAACCCGAGCAGGGCCGGGTCGGCCATGGCCCCGTTCAGGAAGCGGCGGCTGGACGGCGAATAGGGACTGAAGCCCTCACCATTACCTGGAAAGAGAGCGTGGACCGGATTGATCGCTGCGGCATCCGCGCCCGCGCGTGCAAGCGTTTCAACGGCCTTGGCAAGGTCGCCCAAAGTGCCGAATGCGCCGCCACCTGCAGGTCGCAGCGAAGGGATTTGCAGCGATGCTCCCCATGGCCTTTGCCCTTGGTGCGGCGGCAAGGGGCAATGCGGCGGAGCGACGGCGAGCCGGGTCTCCTCGCCGTCGAATCGGCAGTCGAAATAGCCCGGTTCTGGCGGGGCGACCGGCTTGCCGTCCCGGATTTCCAGCGGCTGCCATGTGTCACCGTCCGCAAATTCGGCCTGGGAACAGGGGGAGTGTAGTTCCACCGGTTGTCCTGCGTCCGCGATCACCAGGGTAGGGAGGGCGCCGTGCTCAGCCTCCAGAGTCTTTAGCGTAGCACCGATTTGCCGGGGCGTATCCACCTTGTGCCCCAGCGCCCGCAGCACGCCGCGCAGGGTTGCGTCCGGCACGACGTAGTCGCGGCCTTCGACATCGCGCCAGCGGCGTTGCAGGCCGGCGGCATCGGCCAGCGCATGCAGCGGTTCGAGGGCATCAGTCACGGCCGGTTCCTTCTCGCAGGGGCCCCCCGGTCATCGGCCCGCCGGGCCCAATTTGCAACCGGATTGCTGCGCCGCAGAAACGAATAGGAATGCGCGAGCGGATGCGCGATTGCGCGGTGCAGCAAAACCTGTCTAATAGCAGCAAGGAGAGGCGTTTTCGACGTCGCGAGGAGCGACCACCACTGGAGCTTTCGTACCGTGACCACCAGCCCGCAGCCCTCCAATGCCGAAATCGACGCGCTGATCGTCGACGCGCTCAACCACCGCGTCGGCAAGGACGAGCGCGCCGCCAAGCCGCACGACTGGTATACCGCCACCGTTTACGCGCTGCGCGACAAGGTGATCGACCGCTGGATGGAATCGACGCGCCGCACCTATGCCGAGGGCGGGAAGCGGGTCTATTATCTCAGCCTGGAATTCCTGATCGGCCGCCTGCTGCGCGATGCGGTGAGCAATCTCGACCTCAACGGCGCGCTGGAGCGGGCGCTGCGTTCGCACGGGTTCGAACTGTCACAGCTGGAAGAGCTGGAGCCCGATGCGGCGCTGGGTAACGGCGGCCTCGGTCGGCTTGCGGCGTGCTTCATGGAAAGCCTCGCCAGCCTCGATATCCCGGCCTACGGCTACGGCATCCGTTACGTGAACGGCATGTTCCGCCAGCGTATCGACGATGGCTGGCAGGTGGAACTGCCCGAGACATGGCTCAGCCACGGCAACCCCTGGGAGTTCGACCGCCGCGAAAGCGCCTACCGCGTGGGCTTCGGCGGGGAAGTGGTCAGCGACGGCGATGCGGTGCGGTGGGAGCCTGCCGAGATGGTGGAAGCATCCGCCGTAGATACCCCGGTGGTCGGCTGGCGCGGCAAGCGGGTGAACACCTTGCGACTGTGGACCGCGCACGCGCTCGATCCGATCAAGCTCGATGCCTTCAACGCGGGCGATCACGTCGGCGCGCTGGAGGGAGAGGCGCGTGCCGCCAGCCTCGTGCGCGTGCTCTATCCGGCGGATTCGCACCAGGCCGGGCAGGAACTGCGGCTGCGGCAGGAGTATTTCTTCTCCGCCGCCAGCATCCAGGACATCCTGCGCCGCCACATGCAGCACCACGCCAACATACGCACCTTGCCGGACAAGGCCGCGATCCAGCTCAACGATACGCACCCGGCGGTGGCCGTGGCAGAGCTTGTGCGCCTGCTGGTCGATCACCATGGCCTTGAGTTCGACGAGGCGCTGGACATCACCCGGCGCACCGTCGCCTACACCAACCACACCCTGCTGCCCGAAGCTTTGGAAAGCTGGCCGCTGCCCTTGTTCGAGCGGTTGCTGCCGCGCCACATGCAGATCATCTACGCCATCAACAGCCGCGTCCTTCGCGAGGCGCGCAAGCAGGGCATGGACGATGCTGCCATTGCCGCGATCAGCCTGATCGACGAGGGCGGGGAGAGGCGCGTGCGCATGGCCAACCTCGCCTTCACCGGCGCGCACAGCGTCAACGGCGTGGCGGCACTGCACACCGAACTGATGAAGCAGACCGTGTTTCACGACCTGCACCAGCTGTATCCCAAGAAGATCAACAACAAGACCAACGGCGTGACGCCGCGCCGCTGGCTGATGCAGTGCAATCCGGGTCTGACGAACGTGATCCGCGATGCCATCGGCGATGCCTTCCTAGACGATACCGAGGAACTGAGCGCCCTGAATGCGCTGGCAGGCGATGCCGAGCTGGGAGAGCGGATTGCCGAGGTGAAGCGCAGCAACAAGGTCGCGCTGGCGGCCCATATCAAGGATCTGACGGGCGTGCGCGTCAGCCCCGATGCCCTGTTCGACGTGCAGATCAAGCGCATCCACGAATACAAGCGCCAGCTCTTGAACCTAGTCGAGACCGTGGCCCTATACGACCAGATCCGCAGCCATCCCGAGCGCGACTGGGTGCCGCGGGTGAAGATCTTCGGCGGCAAGGCTGCGCCCAGCTATCACAACGCCAAGCTGATAATTAAGCTGGCCAACGACATTGCCCGGCGGGTGAATTCCGATCCCAGCGTCGCGGGCCTTCTGAAAGTCGTGTTCGTGCCGAACTACAACGTCACTCTGGCCGAACGCATCATTCCCGCTGCCGACCTCTCCGAACAGATCAGCACGGCGGGGATGGAAGCCTCTGGCACCGGCAACATGAAGTTCGCGCTCAACGGCGCGCTCACCATCGGCACGCTCGACGGGGCGAATATCGAGATCAAGGACCGGGTCGGCGACGAGAACATCGTGATCTTCGGCATGACCGCAGACGAGGTCGCCGAGAAGCGCGCCAACGGCTACAACCCGCGCGAAGTGATCGAAGGATCGCCCGAGCTGCATCAGGCGGTGGAGGCGATTGCAAGCGGCGTGTTCTCGCCCGATGACAAGGATCGCTACAAGGACCTGATGGGCGGGCTATACGCCAGCGACTGGTTCATGGTGGCCGCCGATTTCGAGGCCTATGCCTCCGCCCAGCGCGAGGTGGATGCGCGCTGGCAGGATGTGGCAGGCTGGCGCAAGTCGGCGATCCACAACATCGCCAACGTCGGCTGGTTCTCCTCCGATCGCACGATCGGCGAATACGCGCGCGATATCTGGGGCGTGCTCTAGGGAACCGCGCTTAGCACGCATACGTTTTCCTGTTTCGCTCTGCCCGCCTGTCGGGCACAGTGTCATCCGCGAGGTCATGACGGCCCGCACGACAGGGGGACAGGTGAAGCCACCGCAAGACGCGATAGAAGCCCTGTTTGCAGGCCGGCAGGCCGACCCCTTCGCCTTGCTTGGCCCGCACGAAGGGCCGGAAGGCACATTCGCCCGCGCCATGCTGCCCGGGGCCGAGACGGCAGAGGGCCACTCGCTCGAGGGTGCGAAGCTGGGCAAGCTGAAACGGGTGGACGATCGCGGCCTGTTCGAGGGCAAGCTGCGCGGCAAGCCGAAACCCGTGAAGTATCGCTGCACGGCGGGCGAGCACGAGTGGTGGGTAACGGACCCCTACAGTTTCGGCCCCGTGCTTGGTCCGGTGGACGACCTGCTGATTGCGCAAGGCACGCATTTTCGTCTGTTCGACAAGCTGGGCGCGCACCTGATCGAGCACGAGGGCGCACTCGGCGTCCACTTCGCCGTCTGGGCGCCCAATGCCCGCAATGTGAGCGTTGTCGGCGATTTTAACGACTGGGACGGTTCGCGCCACCCGATGCGCAATCGCGTGGACATCGGCGTCTGGGAGATATTCATTCCCGACATCGCGGACTGGCGCGCCTACAAGTACCGCATCATCGGCCCTGACGGGGTGGAGCAGCCGCTGAAAGCCGATCCCTTCGCCTTCGCCAGCGAACTGCGCCCGAAAACCGCCTCCCTCACGGCGCGCCCCGCCAAGCCCGACTGGGGCGACGAGGCGCACCGCGAGCACTGGCGCAATGTCGATCCCCGGCGCGAGGCGATCTCGATCTACGAGGTCCACCCAGGTTCGTGGCAGCGCGACGACAACGACTGGTTCCTGACCTGGGACGAGATGGCCAGTCGCCTGATCCCCTACGTCGCCGACATGGGCTTCACCCATATCGAGTTCCTGCCAGTGTCGGAGCATCCCTATGATCCGAGCTGGGGCTACCAGACCACCGGCCTCTATGCCCCCAGCGCCCGTTTTGGCGCGCCCGATGGCTTCGCCCGCTTCGTGGACGGCGCGCATCAGGCTGGGCTTGGCGTATTGCTGGACTGGGTTCCAGCGCACTTCCCCACCGACGAGCACGGGCTGGCGAAGTTCGACGGTACCGCGCTCTATGAACACGCCGATCCGAAGCTGGGTTTCCACCCGGACTGGAACACCGCGATCTACAATTTCGGCAGGCGCGAGGTGCGCAGCTTCCTCGTCAACAACGCGCTGTTCTGGGCCGAGCGGTATCATGTCGACGGGCTGCGCGTGGATGCCGTCGCCTCGATGCTCTACCGCGATTACAGCCGCGAAGAGGGCGAATGGATTCCCAACGAATTGGGCGGGAACGAGAACTGGGAAGCGGTAGAATTCCTGCGCGCGATGAACCGCGCCGTGCACCGGGAACATCCCGGCATCCTGACGATTGCCGAGGAATCGACAAGCTGGCCCGGCGTATCCCACCCCGCCTACGACGATGGCCCGCGCGAGAACCTGGGCTTCGGGTTCAAGTGGAACATGGGCTTCATGCACGACACGCTGCAATACATGGCCCGCGATCCGGTGCACCGGAAGCATCACCACGACGAGATCACCTTCGGCCTGGTCTATGCCTTCAGTGAGAACTTCGTCCTCCCGCTCAGCCACGACGAGGTCGTGCACGGCAAGGGCAGCCTGCTGAACAAGATGAGCGGCGATGACTGGCAGAAATTCGCCAACCTGCGCGCCTATTATGGCCTGATGTGGGGCTACCCCGGCAAGAAGCTGCTGTTCATGGGGCAGGAATTCGCCCAGCGCCGCGAATGGAGCGAGGCGCGCGCGCTCGACTGGCACCTGCTGGATGCGCCGGCCCACGAAGGGGTGCGAAAGCTCGTTCGTGATCTCAACCACCTCTACAAGGCTAAGCCCGCGCTGCACGCGCGCGACTGCGAAGGCGACGGGTTCGAATGGCTGGTCGCTGACGATGCCGATGCCAGCGTGTTCGCCTGGCTGCGCAAGTGCCCCGGCCAGCCGCCCGTCGCGGTGCTGAGCAACATGACGCCGATGACGCACGGCTGCTACGGCCTCCACCTGCCGAATGACGGGACATGGGCCGAGGTGTTCAATTCCGACGCGCAGGAATACGGCGGCAGCGGTCAGGGCAACATGGGCAAGATCGAGGTGCGCGATGGCTGGGGCTGTGTCACCCTGCCGCCGCTCAGCACCATCATGCTGGAATACAAGGGATAGCAAGACCGGGAGAATGGCGATGAGAGAGACATATTCGCAGCCGCTGGCGCGTGACGCGATGGCCTATGTGCTGGCTGGCGGGCGCGGCAGTCGCCTGCTGGAACTGACCGACCGGCGCGCTAAGCCCGCGGTCTATTTCGGCGGCGTCTCCCGCATCGTCGATTTTGCCCTGTCGAACGCGATCAATTCCGGCATCCGCCGCATCGGCGTTGCCACCCAGTACAAGGCGCACAGCCTGATCCGCCACATGCAGCGCGCGTGGAATTTCATGCGCCCCGAACGCAACGAAAGCTTCGACATCCTGCCTGCCAGCCAGCGCGTATCCGAAAGCCAGTGGTACGAGGGCACGGCGGACGCGGTGTTCCAGAACATCGACATCATTCAGGCCCATGCGCCCAGGTACATGATCATCCTGGCGGGCGATCACGTGTACAAGATGGATTACGAGCTGATGCTGCGCCAGCACGTGGAAAGCGGCGCGGACGTGACCGTGGGCTGCCTTGTCGTGCCGCGCATGGAAGCCACCGGCTTTGGTGTCATGCACGTCGACAAGACCGATCGCATCACCGCTTTCGTGGAGAAGCCTGCCGATCCGCCCGGCATTCCAGGGCAGGAAGAGATGGCGCTCGCCAGCATGGGTATCTACGTCTTCGAGACGGAATTCCTGTTCGACCAGCTTCGCCGCGATGCCGACGATCCGGACAGCAAGCGCGATTTCGGCGGCGATATCATCCCGTGGATCGTCAAGAACGGCAAGGCGCAGGCCCATCGCTTTACCGACAGCTGCATCCGTGCCGCAGACGAGATCGAGGAATACTGGCGCGACGTCGGCACGCTGGACGCCTATTTCGAAGCCAATCTCGACCTCACCGACACGGTGCCCAAGCTCAACCTGTATGACCGCGACTGGCCGATCTGGACCGACCAGATCGTGGCCGCTCCGGCAAAGTTCGTGCACGACGAGGAGGGGCGGCGCGGAATGGCGGTCTCCTCGCTGGTATCACAGGATTGCATCGTCTCTGGCTCGCTGGTCCGGAACAGTCTGCTGTTCACCGGAGTGAAGATGGGCAGCTTCTCCAGCGTCGAGCGCGGCGTGATCCTGCCCTATTGCAACATCGGGCGCGGAGCGCGGCTGACGAATGTCATTCTCGACAGCGGCGTGCGCATCCCGGAAGGGCTGGTGGTGGGGGAGGACCCCGAACTCGACGCCCGTCGTTTCCGCCGCAGCGAGAAGGGCGTCTGCCTGATTACCAGGCCGATGATCGAGAAGCTGGACCTGTAATGGCGCTTTCCGTCCTTTCGGCCGCGTCGGAAGCCGTGCCACTGGTGAAGACCGGCGGGCTGGCGGACGTGGCGGGCGCGCTCCCCGCGGCGGTAGCGGCGCAGGGTGTTGAAATGACGACATTCCTTCCCGGCTATCCCGCCGTTGCCAAGGCGATGGGCAGGAAGCGGGTGGTCCATAAGTGGGATTCGCTCCTCGGCCATAAGGCGCGGCTGCTTTCCGGCAGAATCGGCGACCACAAGTTGCTGGTATTCGATTGCCCGGCATTCTTCGCGCGCGATGGCGGCCCGTACTCGGACAGCAAGGGACAGGACTGGGCCGACAACTGGCACCGCTTCGCCGCATTTGGCCGCGCCGCTGCCGACATAGCATCGGGCAAGGTAAAGGGCCGCCGGTTCGACCTTGTTCACGCTCACGACTGGCAGGCGGCGATGGCGATTGCCTACCTGAAGCTCGCGAGCGACGCGCCGGTCCTGCCGTCGGTCATGACGATCCATAACATGGCGTTCCAGGGCTATTACGACGCCGCGATCTTCCCTCGCCTCGGCCTGCCGCAATCGGCGTGGTCGGTGGACGGGGTGGAGAGCTATGGCGGGGTCGGCTTCCTGAAGGCCGGGATGCAGCTTGCCGACATCATCACCACGGTCAGTCCGAGTTACGCCGCCGAGATCAGGCAACCCGAATTCGGCATGGGGCTGGAAGGGCTTGTCGCCCTGCGCGGCGAAAGGGTGCGGGGAATCCTGAACGGTATCGACCGCGCCGTGTGGAACCCCGAAACGGACGAGGCAATCGCGGCCAAGTATTCCGCCAACTCGCTGAACAAGCGCAAGGCCAACAAGCGCGCCATCGAAAAGGCGTTCGGGCTGGAAAAAGGTGACGGCCCGGTCTTCACCGTGGTCAGCCGCCTGACCTGGCAGAAAGGGATGGACGTGCTGGTCGAGGTGCTCGACCACCTCGCCGGCATCGGCGGGCGGCTGGCGCTGCTCGGCTCCGGCGACAAGGCGATCGAGGCCGCACTGCACGAGGCCGCTGCGCGCCATCCGGGGCGCATCGCAATCCGCATCGGCTATGACGAGGCGTTGTCCCACCAGTCGCAGGCAGGAGCCGACGCAATACTCGTGCCCAGCCGGTTCGAGCCGTGCGGCCTGACCCAGCTCTATGGTCTTGCCTACGGCTGTGTGCCGGTGGTGGCACGCACCGGCGGGCTGGCGGACACGGTAATCGACGCCAACCCCGCCGCGCTGGCGCAGGGCGTCGCCACCGGCGTGCAGTTCGACGGCGTGCATTACCACGCGCTGCGCTCCGCCATCGACAGGACGGTGGCGCTTTACGCGCAGGCGGAAAAATGGCGCGAAATCCAGCGCAACGGCATGAAATCGGACTCTTCGTGGAACGCCAGCGGGCGCGCATACGCAGACCTCTACCGTGAACTGACAGGGAAAGCCGCATGATCCGAACGCACGAGACCACGCCTTTCGACGGGCAGAAACCGGGCACCTCCGGCCTGCGCAAGAAGGTGAAGGTATTCCAGCAGCCCAACTACGCCGAGAACTTCATCCAGTCCGTGTTCGACGTGGCAGAGCGCGAGCCCGGCTCTACCCTGGTGCTGGGCGGCGACGGGCGCTTCCACAACCGCACCGTGATCCAGCAGGCGATCCGCATGGCAGCGGCGAACGGATATGGCCGCGTGCTGGTGGGGCAGGGCGGCATTCTCTCTACCCCGGCGGCCAGCCACGTGATCCGCAAGTACGGCGCGAGCGGCGGGCTGATACTATCGGCCAGCCACAATCCCGGCGGGCCGGACGAGGATTTCGGCATCAAGTACAACACCGCCAACGGCGGCCCCGCGCCCGAAGGCGTGACCGCAGCGATTTACGCCCGCACGCAGGACATCGACCGCTGGCTGGATGTCGATGCGCCCGATGTCGATCTCGACACCCGCGGCGTGACGCACGTGGGCGAGATGGCCGTGCAGGTGATCGATCCGGTTGCCGACTACGCCGCGCTGATGGAGGAACTGTTCGACTTCGACGCCATCCGCGCCGCCGTGAAAGACGGGCTCGGCATGGCCTTCGATGCGATGCACGCCGTCACCGGGCCCTACGCCCACGAGATTCTCGAAAGCCGGCTCGGTTTCGCGAAAGGCACGGTTCGCAACGGCACCCCGCTGGAGGATTTCGGCGGGCACCATCCCGACCCCAATCTCGTCCACGCCAGGGTACTTTACGATCTGATGATGTCGGACGATGCGCCCGCCGTCGGTGCGGCGTCGGACGGCGACGGGGACCGCAACCTCATCATCGGCAAGCACCGCTTCATCACCCCGTCGGATTCGCTGGCGATGCTGGCCGCCAACGCGCATCTCGCGCCGGGTTACGCAGGCGGCCTCAAGGGCATTGCCCGCTCCATGCCCACCAGCGCAGCGGCGGACCGGGTGGCAGAAGCGCTGGGCATCCCCGCCTACGAAACGCCGACCGGGTGGAAGTTCTTCGGCAACCTGCTCGATGCCGGAATGGCGACGGTCTGCGGCGAGGAAAGCGCCGGGACGGGCAGCGACCACGTGCGCGAGAAGGACGGGCTGTGGGCCGTGCTGCTGTGGCTCAACATTCTTGCGGCGACCGGCAAGAGCGTGGACCAGATCGCCCGCGAACACTGGGCGCGCTTCGGGCGCAACTACTACGCGCGGCATGATTACGAGGGTGTCGAGAGCGACAGGGCCGACGCGCTGATGGCGGAATTGACGGGCAGCCTCGTCAGCCTGCCGGGCACCAGTTTCGGCCCGCTTACCGTGGCCGAGGCGGACAGCTTTGCCTACACCGACCCGGTCGATGGCTCTCTCAGCGAGAACCAGGGTATTCGGGTGCTGTTCGAAGGCGGCAGCCGCGTGGTGTTTCGCCTGTCGGGCACCGGCACGCAGGGCGCGACGATCCGGGTCTATCTGGAGCGCTACGAACCTGTGGGCGGCGATCTCGATGCCGAGACGCCTGCCATGCTGGCCGAGATCATCGCCGCTGCCGAGCAGATCGCCGGGATCGAACGGCACACCGGGCGCACCGCGCCCGATGTGGTGACGTGAGCGGCTACGGCGCGCAGGTCCAAGCGGGCCGCACATCATTCCGCGTCCGCTCCCCGCTTGCCGAAGCCATGCACCTCTGCCTTTTCGAAGGCGAGGGCGAGCAGCGCGTGGCCATGGAGCGGGACGGCGAAGACTGGGTGGCCGAAATGCCGCGCGACCTCTCCGGCTTGGCTTACAGCTACCGCGCGGAAGGGGAATGGTCGCCGGACGAGGGCAAGTGGTTCGACCCGGCGAAGCTGCTGGTCGATCCCTACGCGCTCGAACTGGACCGGCGCTTCGACCAGAAGCCGGAGCTGGCTGTTCACGGCGTCGATACCGCCGCCATCGTTCCGCGCGCCATAGTGCCCGGACCTTTGCAAGAAGTGGCTTCGGAGCCGCCCCGTTTCACCCGCGGCGGCCTTGTCTACGAAGTCGCCGTGGCAGGCTTCACTGCGCTCCATCCCGATGTGCCGGAAGCCCAGCGCAGCACCGTCGCGGCGCTCGCCCATCCCGCCGTCATCGCGCACCTGAAGAAGCTGCACGTCAGCGCGGTGGAGCTGATGCCGATCATCGCCTGGATCGACGAGCGGCACCTGCCTCCGCTGGGGTTGGCGAACCACTGGGGCTACAACCCGGTCGCGCCGTTGGCGCTCGATCCCGGCCTGTGTCCCGGCGGCGTGGCGGAATTGCGCGAGACGGTGGCGGCGCTGCATGAGGCGGGCATCGGCGTGATCCTCGATCTCGTGCTCAACCACACCGGAGAGAGTGACATCTTTGGCGGCGTTTGGAGCCTGCGGGGGCTGGACGATGCAGCCTATGCCCATGCGCCCGATGGATCGCTGATCAACGATACCGGCTGTGGCAACACGCTGGACTTTGCCAACCGCCACGTCCGCGCGCTGGCGCTGGAGACGCTGCGCCATTTCGTGCGCTATTGCGGCGTCGACGGCTTCCGCTTCGATCTGGCCCCGGTGCTGGCGCGCGGGCCGGGCTTTGCCGCCGATGCGCCGATCTTTGCCGAGATTGCTGCCGACCCGCTGCTGGCCGACAGGGTGATGATCGCAGAGCCGTGGGATATCGGTCCCGGTGGCTACCAGCTCGGCAATTTCCCTGCGAACTGGCTGGAATGGAATGACCGCTACCGCGACGACGTGCGCCAGTTCTGGCGCGGCGACGGGGCGGCGAACGTGCTGGCAACGCGCATGGCGGGCTCGTCCGACATATTCGGGCCGCAGACCCGCAGCATCAATTTCCTCGCCGCGCACGACGGCTTCACGCTGGCCGATACCGTCGCCTACGAACATCGCCACAACGTGGCGAACGGCGAGGGTAACCGCGACGGGCACGGCGAGAACTTCAGCTGGAACAACGGGGTGGAGGGACCGAGCGACGACCCTGCCGTAAAGGCGCGCCGCGATGCGGACTTGCGCGCGATGCTCGGCACCCTGTTTGCTTCCGGCGGTACGATCATGCTGACTGCGGGCGACGAATTCGGGCGCAGCCAGCAGGGCAACAACAACGCCTATTGCCAGTTCATGCCGGTCGACTGGCAGGCGCGGGACGTGGCGCTGGAGGCCTACGTCGCCGGGCTGTCGGAAGACCGCGTGCAGAGGGCGGCGGCCATGGCTGAATTTCCCGAGGGCGGCACGTGGCGCAGCCTGTCCGGGGAGGCCATGCACGCAAGGCTTTGGGAAGACCCACGGTGCGCCGGTTTCACCTTCGATCCTCCTTCAGGCAGCCACTGGCCGCGTTTCACCGTGGATCGCGGGAAACGGACAGTAACGCTGGACTAGGCGGCCCTGCGCGGCTGGCCGGTCAGCGAGGCGGCGATATCGGCCAGGTCGTCCCGCGTCATTTCGACGGCGGTGCGGTTGAAGTGCTTCTGCGCATTGGTGACGCGCGCCAGCAGGGAGCGGTAGAACACGTCGAGCGACTTCGACACCGGCTGCGCCATGTCGAGGCCGGAGAGCAGCGTGATCAGGCCCATCTGCGCGCGTTCCAGCGCCTTGCGCCGAACATCGGCGCGGCCGTTCGTATCCGCCCACAGCGCCCGGTCCAGCGCCGCGCCCGCGTCGGCAAAGCACATGCGGACAAGGCCGTCCGTGTCGCTGCCCGAGACGAGAGCTTCGAAATCGACGCGCTTGTAGGCAGCGGCGGGATCGGTGCGTTTCAGCATGTCAGTTCCGGTTGTTCGTCCACATGGCGACCTGCGCCTTCAGGAATTCCAGCGTCGATTGCGAGGCCGAAACGCGCGCGTCGGCGGCGGCGAAGTTCTTCACCATCCGCTCGCGAAGCGCTTCCTGCTGGTCGGCAATCTTCTCGCGGCGTTCCTGCAATCGCTCGAGCTGGTCCGAATAGCGGGTGATGGACCCGCCCAGCGTGCCGGGATCGGAGCGGCTGCCCATGTCGCGGGCGAGGTTGTCGATGGTGGCGAACAGGCCGAAGGGTCCGGTGGTGAACATGGCGCTGGCGGCGGCAAGGTTGCCTTCCAGCGTGGTCTTCAGCCGCGCATTGTCGAGCGTGAAGCTGCCGTCGCGGCCGCGCTTCAGGCCGAGATCGGCGAGTGTCGAGGGCTCGCCCTCCGCCGCGCCGGGCATGACAATGAGGCCGGTCAGCCCTGCCAGTTCGCGCTTCAGCGCCCGCGCGCCGGGATCGTTGCCCAGTTCCCCGCCAAGCGGCGCGGCGAGTTCATTCAGAGAGGCGGCGATATCGTTAAGCGCGCCGACGAAATCGCCCATCATCGCGGTGATCGCCTTGCTCTTGTCGGCAAAGGAAATGGTGGTGGGATCGCTCTGGTTGGTGCCGGTCAGCGTCAGCACGAGACCGCTCGGCAGGCCGCTCACCTTGTTGGTGGCGCTGGTCATGGCAACGCCGTCGAACATGAATTCGGCATCGGCGGCGCTTGCCTTAAGCTGGCCTACATCGCTGGCGGGGTTCCAGGCGAGGTAATCGATATTTCCCGCGGCGGGCGTGCCGCTGCTGGCACTTGTCCCGCTCGCTTCGATAGCGAAAGCGCTGGCTGCGCCTTCGGTGCCTTTCACGACCAGCCGCGCGCCCTCGGCGGTGTTGGCGACATAGGCGTTGAGGCCGCGCCCGGACCCGCGGATCTTCGCTGCCACATTGGCAAGGGTATCAGTGGCGGCAACGTCGATCACCAGCGGATCGCCGCCGCCATCGGTGAAGGCGCCTGCCCCGATGCTGCCGAAACGCAGGGTAAGCTGTCCTTCGCCGACGAGGTCGGTTTCGGCGGAGTAGGCGCTGCTCGCCAGCGTTTGCGCGCTCGCGAGGCGCGACACCTCGAGCGAATAGGAGCCTTTCGCGCTGCTACCTGCCAGCACAGAGACATTCGCCACGCCCGCATCGCCAATGTCGGCAGCAGGCGCAAGGTCGCCGTTGCGGATACGATCGCCCAAGGCATTCGCCAGCTGGCTCAGCAGGTTCTTGAGGCCCGACGCGCCCGAGATGCGCGCTTCCAGCGCCTCGCTTCGGCTGTCGATCTGGGCGATCTGCGGCGTGAAGCGGGCTGCCGCCAGGTCCTGCGCCAGCTTGACCATGTCGACCCCGCTGCCGCCGCCAAGAGCGGAAACGATGGAGGATGTGCTGCTTTCCATGGGCTGTAGAACGGGCGGCACCCGCCTCCTTTAAGTGGCTGAAGGACGCCCATCGGCGTCGAAGTGCAGTTCCAGCGGTACGCCAACCTGCGGGCGCTGCGGATGCTCGCCGCGCTTGAGGCTCATCACGAAGGCAAGCACGCTGGCGATTGCGGAATAGAGTTCCGCGCGGATCATCTGCTGTTCGCGCGTGGTGAAGTATACCGCGCGGGCGAGGGTGGGGTATTCCAGCGTCGGCACGCTCATTTCGGCGGCGAGTTCGCGCATGGCCAGCGCCTTCTCTCCGCGCCCTTTCGCGATCACGTATGGCGCGCTGGCGACCGCGGGATCGTAGGCCATGGCGACGGAGAAGTGCGTCGGGTTGGTCAGCACGAACTGCGCGTCCTTCATCGCAGGACGCAAGCCGCCCTTGGCAAGGTCGCGCTGGCGCTGGCGGATAGCCATTTTCTTCTCGGGCGAGCCTTCCTGCTCCTTGTTCTCGTCGCGCACTTCCTGGTTGGTCATCCTCAGCTGCAAATTGCGCCGCACGTACTGAATCGGCCAGTCGACCAGCGCGATCACCACCAGCCCGATGGACAGGAGCAGCAGCAGGTTGATCATCGATTCCCACGCCGCCGACAATTGCCCGGTCAGTTCGCCGCGCCCCAGTTGCAGGATGGCGACGAGGTTGGCGCTGCCCCAGAACCACGCGATCGCGCCCAGCAGCGCCAGCTTCGCCAGCCCCTTGCCCAGTTCGATCCAGCCTTGCGGGCCGAACATGCGTTGCAGGCCCTTGAGCGGATTGAGCTTCTCCGGCTTGGGTTTGAGGTTGCCGTTCACCCACGCCCCGCCGCCCAGCGTCAGTTGCGCGGCCATGACGGCGAGAGTCACCAGCACGCCCAGCGTGAGGATCGGCGGGACAAGCGCGACCACAAGGTCGGTCATCATGCGGCCCGGCTGGAAATGGGTGATGGCGGTGCGGTCGAACTGCCAGAGCGTTTCGGCAGAAGTCTCCACTGTGCCCAGCAGCCAGGGCCCCGCCAGCTTCAGCCAGAGAGCGCCAACGAGGACGCAGACCGCTGTCGCCACTTCCTTGGAGCGAAGCACGTTGCCCTTCTTGACGGCATCGCGCTTGCGCTTCTCGGTCGGTTCGAATGACTTTTCGCCCGAAGGCTGTTCGCTCATGGTTGCACCACCATTCCGGCCTGTTCGATGGCCATTTCCGCCAGCATGACGAATTGCTCGCCCAGCAGCGCGGTGCTGGCGATCAGGGCAGCGAGGCCGGCCAGAACGCTGGCGGGCAGACCCAGCGCGAAGAGGTTGAGCGAGGGGGCCGAGCGTCCGATGACGCCTGTCACAAGCTGCACCAGCAGCAGCACCAGCGTGACGGGCAGGGCGATGGCAACAGCGGTGGCCAGCGCCTGGGTGAAGAAGCTGGCGACAAGCCAGCCGCGCTCCGCGAAATCCCAGTCGGCACCGGGCGGGAACAGGACATAGCTTTCCACCACCAGCCGCAGCCACAGCAGGTGCCCGCCGATGGCGAGGAACAGCAGCGTCAGCATCACGGTGAACATCTGCCCCACCACGCCCGACTGCGCGCCGCTGGAGGGGTCGACGGCAGTCGCCATCGCCATGCCCATGCCGCCCGCGATCTGCTCGCCCGCGATCATCGGCGCGGCGAAGGCGATCTGCAAAACCATGCCGAGCGAAAAGCCGATCACGGCTTCGGTCGCGAGCGACACGAGTGTGGGCAGGGCCAGCATGTCGTCAGGCACCGAAACCGGCACCCAGTTGAGGATGAACACACCCATCGCGCCTGCCAGCACGGTGCGTACCTGCGGTGGCACCATGCGCGCGCCGAAGATGGGGGCGGCCAGCACGGCAGCGCCCACGCGCACCATCACGAAGATGAGCGCCCACAGGTCCGCTTCTATCGCGCCGAGGCCGAAGTCCGGAAGGCTCATTGGGCAGAGATATTCGCGATGCGGGCGAAGATTTCCTCTGCGAAATCGCCGATCAGGCCGAACATGCTCGCCCCCATCAGCACCAGCACCACGGCAACGATGGCAAGCTTGGGCACGAAGGTGAGGGTTTGCTCGTTCACCGAGGTCGCCGCCTGGATCACGCCCACCAGCAGGCCGACGGCGAGTGCCGCGATCAGGATGGGGGCGGCCACCAGCGCGGCGGTCCACAACATGCGGTCCATCAGCGAGAACAGGGCTGCGCTTTCGTCCATCGAACGGCCCCCTTATCCGAAACTCATGGCGAGGCTGCCCATCAGCAGCGCCCAGCCATCGACCAGCACGAACAGCAGCAGCTTGAACGGCAGCGATATGATCGTGGGGGAAAGCATCATCATGCCAAGGCTCATCAACACGCTGGCCACCACCAGGTCGATCACCAGGAACGGCAGGAACAGCATGAAGCCGATCTGGAACGCGGTCTTGAGTTCGCTGGTGACGAAGGCGGGAAGCAGGATGGAATAGGGAATGTCCGCCGTATCCGCGAACTGCTGCTGGCCCGCCATGTTGGCGAACATGGCAAGGTCGGTCTCGCGGGTCTGGCGGATCATGAAGGCGCGGAACGCCTCGCCCGCCGCCTCGATCGCGGCGTCCGCCTCGATCTGTTCGGCGGCGTAGGGTTCGATTGCCGTGGTGTTCACCTGTTCCAGCGTCGGCCCCATCACGAACAGCGAGAGGAACAGCGACAGCCCGATCAGCACCTGGTTAGGCGGCGATTGCTGCAAGCCCAGCGCCTGGCGCAGGATGGCGAGCACGATGATGATGCGCGTGAAGCTCGTCATCATCAGAACCAGCGCAGGCAGCACGGTGAGCAGGCCCATGATAAGGAGGACCTGCAGCGACAGCGAGAGCGGCGTGTCCTCGCCACCCGCGGCACCGTCCATCGCACGTTCCAAGGCGCTGCCGATGCCGGGAACTTCCGGTGCGGCAGGCGCGGCGTGGACGATATCGGGCAGGGCCAGCGTCAGGAGGGTCAGTGCTCCTGCCAGCAGGAAACGGCGGTTCATGGATTGGGCTCCACGACGGGGCGCGCAGGGTCGGCCTCCGCAAGGCGAACGAGGCCGTGCTTGGACGCGCCCACCAGGATCTCGCGCCCGTGGAACTCGATCACCGCCAGCCGCATTCCGGGGCCGAGCATGGTCGTTTCCTTCAGCCGCGCAGACTTCTCGCCCGCCCGCGCCACGGCAACCCCTTGGGTCTTTTTCGCTAGCCACAGGCTACCCCATATCAACCCTGCGAGCAGGGGCAGCAGCAGCAGCAGCTTGGCCACGTACCAAAGCATCAGGCGATCTCGCCTTCGCTGCTCTTTTCGGGGCGGGCTTCCGAACGGCGATCCTCGCCCGAGCGGCGCTCGCCGATCATCTCGACGATGCGCAGGGCGAAGCGCCCGCCTTCGGTCACAACCTCGCCCTTGGCGATAGGCTTGCCGTTCACGTAGATGTCGAGCAGTTCGTCAACCTGTCGGTCCAGCGGCACGACGGAGCCTTCGACCAGTTCCAGCACGTCCTTCAGCGCCATGGCGGAGCGGCCAAGCTCCACGCTCAGCGAGACGGTGACGTCACGGATCAGGTCCAGCCCGCGGAAATTGTCGGTCATTGTTCGGGTCCTTTCGAAAGGGAATTCCAGGCAATCGTGGTGAGCCGCAGCGCCAGCGCGCCGTCGCTTGCGCCCACTTCGCCGCGGGCGATCTCGGTGTCGGCCAGCTTCAGCGCGACGCTGCGTCCGATGGCGAGCGGAATGGTGTCGCCGGGACGGAGATCGGAAATGCGCGAGACAGGCACGTCCATGCGCGCCAGCACGGCTGTGAGTTCGAGGGGGATGGCGGCGAAGGGCTTGGCGTCGGGGCGGCGCCGGTCACCTGCGCCTGCGGTGGGTCTGGTAGATGGTTGCCGCTCGTCCAGCAGCCTTGCCGCATCGGCTTCGCGCAGCACCAGCAGCACGCTCCACGGCTTGGCATTGTCCACTGCAATGTCGGCGCGCACGGTGAGGAAATTGCTCGCGTCGCGGGCGCGGATGAACTTGCCCAGCACGTCGCTGCGGGCGGTAACGGGCATGGCGGCGGAAAGATCGAACGTGGGCGCAAGCGCCTTGCCCAGCACATCGCCCATACGCTGCAAGGTGAGATTGACCGAAGCAGGGAGGCGGACGGGCCGCGCGGCAGGCCATTCGCCCGCACCGCCGAACACCCGGTCGGTCAGCACCAGCGCCCCATGATAGTCGATCGAGGCGAGAACCTGCGCCCCGTCATCGTTCGCCAGCCGGAAATTGGCGGCGACTGCATCTATAACCTTGTGCAGCTTTGCCGCATTCGCCCTGTCCACCTTGCCGCAGGTTACAACGGCGCGCGTGCCGCCCAGCAGGTCTGCCAGTTCGTCCGCCAGCGCGGCTTCCAGTGCGGAGAGCCTTGCCGCCAGTGCCTTCGCCAGCTCGCCCGCCTCGGGCGGCCGCGCGGCGAGGCGCTCGCTGTGCCGGGCCAGCGGTCGCGCGGCCATCAGGGTGCCTTCGGGTTTCACTGGACGAGGAACGTGCGGAAGTGGACTGCATCCACGCCGCCGAACCCTTCTTCCTCTTCCAGCACGCGGTTGATCGCGGCGGCGAGGCGCTTCTTCAGGTCTTCCTTGCCTTCCACGGTGAAAACGTCGTCTTCCCTCGTGTTGGCCAGTTCCACCAGGATGGCGGAGCGGATGGCCAGTTCGTGCATCTGCAACCACTGGATCACGCGCCCGTCGTGGCGGGTGGAGGCAGCGAGGCTCAACTGCACCAGGCCGGGCGAATCCTTGAGGTTGGACGTGAACCCTTCCTCGAAGCTGTAATAGGCCGTGCGATACTCGCTGCCGCCTTCGCCGTGGACCAGGACGAGGGCGTCTTCATCGATGGGAGCGAAGGGATCTTCCGCGCCCTTGCTGACCAGTTGCGGCACGTCGGGGCCGTGTTCGCCTTCGCCCGCGGGGCCCAGCAGGCCAGCGGCAAAGGCGCCGTAGGCTCCGCCCGCACCGAGGCCCAGGAGGACCACGGCACCGACAACCATTTTCATCGCGCCCGACTTCGGCTTGCTCTCGGCCTTGTCGTCAGCGGGTTTGGACTTGCTCATGGATCGTGTCTCCGATGGATGGATCAGGCGAACAGCGCGGCATCGCGACCGGTGGGGCGGCGTTGCGGAGCACTGCGTTCGGCGGTTTCGGCCTGCTCGCCGCGGTTGGGCTGCACACCAGGGGCGCGGGGTGTTTCGTGTTGACGGCCCTGCTGGTGTTGAGCGTTATCGCCGTGGGAATGACCCGTCGCAGACTGCGCGGAGGTGCTGGCCTGGACGCTCGTCTGCGCCTGCTGATGGTTTGCAACTTCGACCCGCGCGGCTTCCGTGGAAGCGGCCACCGGGCGCTCGGCCAGCGCCGCCTGTACGGCTGGCGCAAATCCCGCATGGGCGCTGGCGAGCGCGACTTTCAGCGCGCCGCCGGTGACGTCGAACTGCATCGAGACCGTTCCGAATTCGCGATGCGAGACCTGCATCTCGGCCCGCGCCGGGCGAGCGAGTTCGCGGGCCTCGGCCAGTTTCTCGACGACCTGCCCGAAATCATGGCGCTGCGGGGCCGGGGCGGCATCTGGCAGCGATGCGGTAGCGATGGGGCGAGCGGTCTCGCCGGATGGCACGACGGCAGTCTGGACGAGAGGCGCGGGAACCGTCGACGACGGGGCGGCGGGCGAGACCGACTGCGACCTGTGTTCGGGCGCGGCGTCGGCAGCAGTCTCCATAACGGGAGCAGGCGAACTGGTGGCCACGGGCCGCAGCAACTGCGCAACCGGGATGAAGCGAGCGACCTTCTCGGCGGCGATCGGCTTCCGCGTCGCTTCGTCCGACACGTTCAAGGCCTCCGCAGCGGGGGGCTGCGCTCCGTCAGACCCGGACAATCCGATCTTAGCGGCAGTGCCCGTCGTTGCGGGTCGCAATGCGAGTGCCACCGTGTGGCCTGCCGCGAGGGCCAGTTCGGCAGGTGCGGGGGACCTGGCGGACGGGACATGCGCTTCAGAGCGCGACAGAGGCGACGGTTCGGCTTCATCCTTAGGAGCGACGGCGTGCAGGGCGCGTGCTTCACTCGGCTTCGCGTCTGGCAAGACGAGAAACGTTGCAGCCGGTTCATACGGGGAAGGCACACTTCGAAGGACGGGCGGCACGTTCTGTGGCGGGGGTGGGTCCTCTCCATCGGAAGGCATCGCGACCGGCTGCGCGGCCAACGGCAGAGCGGCAACGGCAAGCGGCAACTCCTTGCCGGTCTCATCCGGCAAGGCATTGCCGTCAGCGGCATGAACCACACCTTCGCCTTTCACGGCGGGTGCGGCCTGCGGTGCGGCAAGGGTGAGGGCGAACAGGTCGGCAAAGGAGCCGAAAAGCCCGCTTTCCTCCGGATTTTTGGCTTGGGCCCCCGGGCCGGACAGCACGGCTGCAATGCCTGCGCTGGATGAAGGAACGAGATCGAAAAGATTCACCTGGATTGGCCCTGCGCCTGTTGGTTAACGGTCAGGAGGGGCTTTTCAATTTGCGTGCCAATTGCGTCGGTTCGCGCGACGCGCGGCGCATTTCGTCCTCGCGCTGGCGGGTGGACAGGGCATCTGCGGTGATCTCCTGCCGCCGCTCGGCCATGTGCAGGTGCGCCATCGCCGCCTGGCTGGCATCGCCCGCCTTGCGCGCTTCGCTGGCGGTATCGCCCCTGATAGCCTGCACCCCCGCGGTGAATTGCAGAGTTCGCGCAAGCTCGCCTGCCGTGCCCGCATCCCGGCGCGCGGAATAGGTGGCGGCGATTTCGGCACTGCGGCTTTCCAGCGCCAGCAGCTTGCCGTGCATGCCCTGCGCCTCGGCAAGGCGAGCGGCGGCTCGGCGCTTTTCCACCTCGCGCAGTCGCACCACGCGTTTCAGCAGCGCGATGCGGCGATCAGCGTGCGGCATCGACCATCAGCGCGGCAAGAGCGGCGGTGGAGGCAGCGAGCGAGACTGGCTCGCCCGCCTCCTGTGCGAGAAAGGACCGGATCTGCTCCTGCATCGCCACGGCGCGGTCGAGCTGGGCGTCGGTGCCCTGCTGGTAGGCGCCCATCATCAGGAAATCGCGATTGCTCTCGTGGGCCGCGATCAGGCCACGAAGGGTGCCTGCGTGGCGGCGATGATCGGGCGCGGCGACGTCGGCCATCACCCGGCTGAGCGAGGTTGGGATGTCGATGGCGGGGTAATGCCCACGCTGCGCGATCTCCCGGCTCAGCACGATGTGTCCATCCAGAATGGCACGCGCGGTATCGACCACTGGGTCGGAGGTGTCGTCACCATCGGCTAACACCGAATAGAGCCCGGTTATCGAGCCGCCGCTGGTGGCGGAATTGCCCGCACGTTCGATCAGCTTGGTAATACAGGCCAGCGCCGAGGGCGGATAGCCGCGCGCCGCGCCTGCTTCGCCCAGCGAAAGCGCGATCTCGCGAGCCGCGTGGGCCACGCGGGTGAGGCTGTCCATCACCAGCAGCACACGCTTGCCCTGGCTGCGGAAATATTCCGCCAGCGAGGTGGCCAGTTGCGCGCCGCGCAGGCGAAGGTTGGCGGCATGGTCCGAAGGGACCGCGACGACCACGGTGCGGCGCTTCTGTTCGCCGCGCATGTGGCGGGACACGAAATCCGATACCTCTCTCGCGCGCTCACCGATCAGGCCGACCACGGCCACATCGCAGTCTGAGCCGCGCACCATGGTATCCAGCAGCACGGATTTGCCGACGCCCGAGCCTGCGATCACACCCAGCCGCTGTCCCACGCCCATGGTCGCCAGTGCGTTGATGGCCCGGATGCCGCAGTCGAACGGCTCGATCACGCTGGAACGTTCCAGCGCGCTCTCGCGTCTGCCGCCCAGCAGCCAGTCATGCCGTGCTTTCACCAGCGGGCCGCCATCGATGGGCAGGCCTTGCCCGTCCACCGCGCGGCCCAGGAATTCCTCGCCCACCTTGACGACGCCGGGATGCCCCTCGGCCCGAACCAGCGCGCCGGGTTGCAGGCGCACGGTATCGCCCAGCAGCATCATCAGGCTGCGCCCGCTGCGAAAGCCGACGACTTCGGCGGCAGGCGCGGGTTCGCCGCCTTGCGTTTCGGCGCGGCAGAGTGTGCCGATGGGCGCGTCGAGGCCCGATACCTCGATCAGTCCGCCGTCACAGGCGACGATCCGGCCAAGGCGCACCGGGGTAAAGGTCGGCTGGCTCTGCACCATCCGGTCCAGCTCGCGGTTGACGATGTTCAGCACAGGCCGAGCGTTTCCCGCAGGGCGCTGCGCCATTCGTCCGGCCCGTCGCGGACGGTGCCATCGGCTGTCTCGAACACCACGGTGCCGCGCGCCTGTTCGGGTGCGGAGACGATGGTCCAGCACTGCGCGAATTGGGGATCGAGCAAGGCGGTGTCATCCGGGTGGAGGCGCAGGCGTGCGTCGGTGGCATCGGTGAGCAGGTCGGCGGCGTTCTTGCAGCGGCGCTGCAAGGCTTCGGAATCCAGCACCATCGGGGCCAGTGCGCTCTCGCACAGCGCGGCGACGGTTTCCGCCAGACGCTGAGCCAGTTGCTCATTCAATTGTGCATCCAGTTTCTGGAAAGACAGCTTCAAGGCCGCGCGCGCCGCGCCTTCGCTCGCCATTTCGGCCAGCGCGGCTTCGCGTCCGCGCGCTTCGGCATCGGCCAGCATGTCCGCCAGCACGGCATCGGGCCGCTCGGGTTCCGGCTCTTTGATTGGTGCGGGCGCAGCGCCGAAGCGGGCGTCCGGCTGGAAACCGCTGCCTTGCGACAGCGCGGCGAACCAGGGTGTTGGTGGCTCCGCCTCCGCGGTCCCGGCAAAGCCGGTAAGCGGCTCAAACGAATTCGCCATCGTCGCCCCCCAGGCTGATCTCGCCGTCGTCGGCCAGCTTGCGCGCGATCTTCACCACGGCGTCCTGCGCGGCGATAACCTCGCTCTTCTTCAGGCGGCCGCGTTCCTCGATCTCGTCCTTCACGCCGTCGGCGGCGCGGCTGGACATGGCGGCGAAGAACGGTTCGCGTTCGTTGTCGGGCAGCCCCTTCAGCGCATCCACCAGCACTTCGTTCTCCACCTCGCGCAGCAGCTTGCCCATCTCCATCGGCTCCAGCGTGAAGAGCATTTCGAAGGTGAACATCTCCGCCTCGATCGCGCGGGCGAGATCGGCGTCCTTCTGCGTTATGGCAGGCATGACGACGCCGCTGACCGGGCGCGCAGCCATGTTGATGAGCTCCGCTGCCTCGCGCGCGCCGCCCATCGACAGCGCGGCCTTGCCGAACCGGTGGGCGATCCGCTGCGAGAGCACGTCCTCCAGCATGTCCATCGCATGACCCGAAACCTGCCGCATCCGCGCGATCCGTTCCACCAGATCGGGCTGAAGCGAGGGCGGCAACAGCGATAGCAGTTCGGCGGCGGGCTCTGCGTCCAGCAGCAGCAGCAGCACGGCAATGGCTTGGGGATGCTCACCCTCCACCAGGGGCAGCAGCACGCCGGGGGCCAGCCAGCGGGCCAGTTCCAGCGACGGGGCAGGCCCTTCGGGGACGATGCGCTGCATGATGGAATCGGCCTTGATCTCGCCCAGTGCCTGCGTCATGCGCTGGCGCACCTGGCGGGGCCGGTCATGCGCGGGCAGGGTGCTGTCGTCGGCCAGTTTCACGAAGCCTTCGATGGCGCCGGCAATGCGCACCGGGTCCACATCGCCCAGCGCGATCATCTGTTCGCCCACCCGCTGCAATTCGTCGGGTTCCAGACTGCCGAGGAGCTTCGCCGCCTCGGCATCGTCCATCAGCATCAGGATGACGGCGGCGCGTTCGGCATTGTCGAACGATTCCAGTGCGGTCATTGGCTGGCTCCTGCTTCGGGGGTTGCCAGCATCCGGCGCAGCGCGACAACGGCGCGCTCGGGCTGTTCATTCGCCAGGCGGCGGGCCAGCGCCACCTGTTCCTGCAGGTCGTCACGTCCGCCAGCGGCTGGCACGGGATGCGGCGCGATGAGGATTTCCTCGCCCTCCTCGCCCGCCGGGAGTGCGGGAACATCGTCGCTCCCGGCCTCGTCCTGCTGGCCGCGCAGCGCCTTCAGGATCGGACGTACGCCCAACAGCAGGCCCAGGATCACCGCGATCAGCGCGGTGCCGTAACGCAGTACCATGGCGAACCAGCCGGTTTCGTGGAAGGGCGTTTCCACCGCCTCCACCGGCTCGAACGCGCCGGCGACAACCGTTACCTGATCGCCGCGCTGCGGGCTTGCGCCCACGGCGGCAGTGACAAGCTGCTGCACCTGCTGCGCGGTGGCAGGCGCGATGGCTTTCAGCGCCTCGTCACTCAGCGCCACGGCCACGGAAATGCGTTTCACCGTGCCGGGGCCGGAGGATGTGACGGATACCTCGCGCCCCACTTCGAACACGCGGCTGGCGCTGGTCTGTCCGCTTTGCGGCGTGGTGGCGGCATTGGCCGCGCCCCCTTGCGGAGCGCCCTCTTCCAGCTGCGCGGGATCGGGCGGAGTATTGGCCGTCACGCCGGGCACGCCGCCCGCCAGCATTTCGCCGCCGCGGGTGGATGTCGTCTCGCTGACGGAGCGGACGACGCCGTCATCGTCGTAACTTTCGCGGGCGCGGGTTTCTTCCGACAGGTCCAGTTCCACCTGCACCTGGCTGGAGAAATTGCCCTCGCCAATCATCGGCGTGAGCAGTTGCGCGACCTGCAATTGCAGCTTTTCCTCGAACTGGCGTTGCAGGTCGAGAGTGTCGGTGGGGCTGGCTCCGGTGGAAGACAGCAGGCGACCCGACTGATCGGCCACGCGCACAGCCTCCGCCGTCAGCCCCGGCACAGAGCCTGCGACGAGGTTCACGATGGCGCGCACCTGATCTTCCGAAAGACTGCGACCACGCGCGAGGCGAAGCATTACCGATGCACTGGGTGCCACGTTGTCGCGCACGAAGACGGAGCGTTCTGGCGCGGCGAGATGGACGCGGGCGCTCTCGACGCCGTCGATCTCCTCGATGGTGCGCACCAGCTCGCGCTCGCGCACGTTGCGCAGCCGTTCGCCTTCCAGCGTGCGGCTGGAGCCGAGCGGAATGGAATCGAGCAATTCGATGGTGTTATCGGGGCTTGCCAGCGAACCGTCGGACGCGACCAGCATCCGCGCGCGGTAGACATCGTCTTCCGCGACCGAAAGCATTCCGGTGGAATTGTCGATATCGTAGGCGATGCCAGCGCCGTCCAGCGTCTGCACCACGCTGGCGCGCTCCGCGTCGGAGAGTGTGGAATAGAGCACGCGTTGCGGTCCTTCGGCCAGCGCAAGGTAAAGCGCGCCGATGGCGGCCAGCGCAGCTACGCCGCCGATGGCGGGCAGGGCGCGGCGGACGGCAGGCTGGGCGATCAGGCCGCGTGCGCGTGTGGCAAGGTCCGTCCCGCCGGTGGCGGCGGGATCGAGGGGGAGGGCCGTTTCAGCCATCTATCAAACTCCCATCCGCATGATTTCCTGGTAGGCGCTCAAAAGCTTATTGCGCACCTGCAGGGTCGCCTCGAAAGCGACCGAGCTTTCCTGCCGCGCCATCATCACCTGCGCCACGTCGGTCACTTCGCCGCGCTCGTACGCCTCGGTGATCGCGCCGGAACGGGCCTGCGCCTCGTTCACCGCGTCGAGCGTGGACTTCAGCGTGTCGGCAAAGCCGCCGCCCTGCGCCTCGCCAGTCCGGGTGGGCGCGGCGGCGGCATCGGGGCCGCCCGCCGCGCCCGCCTCGCGCAGGGTGCGCAAGGCATCGGACTGTTGCATCACCTGCTGGCGGATCTGCATCACCTGGTGCAGCGCGCCTGCGCCGCCCGCGGGACCAATGGTGCTCATCGCGCACCGACCGCGGCCAGCAGGCCGGCTTCACGCATGGAGGCGAGGCGGTAGCGCAGCGTGCGCTCCGAAATGCCCAGCGCCTTTGCCGTGGCGAGGCGATTGCCGCCGTTGTCGTCCAGCACGTCGAGGATCACCTGCGCTTCGGACTGGCGGACGACGGCGGAAAGCTTGCGCTCGCCGCCGCGCGGAGGGGACAGGTTGGCGGGGGCTACAGTCGTGCCCACCACGGGCGTCGCCGCGTTGTCGAATATGATGTGCTCGGCGGTTATCACGGGCTCATCGCCAGCCAGAAGCAGCGCGCGTCGGATGACGTTTTCCAGTTCGCGCACGTTGCCGGGCCACTTGTGCGCCTCAAGCTTCGCCAGCGCCGCGTCGTCTATCCACAGGCCGCGCGCCGGGTCGGGCGCGTGGCGCAGCAGCATGGCAACGGCGAGCGGGGCAATGTCGTCGGTGCGCTCGCGCAGCGCTGTCAGGCGCAGGGGGAACACGTTGAGACGGTAATAGAGGTCTTCGCGAAAGCGGCCCTCGGCAATCTCGCGCGGCAGGTCGCGGTTGGTGGCGGCGATCACGCGCACGTCCACCTTCACCGGCTGTGTCGCGCCCAGCGGCACGACTCCGCCTTCCTGCAGGGCGCGCAGCAGCTTTGCCTGCAGGCCCAGCGGCATCTCGCCCAGCTCGTCCAGCAGCAGGGTGCCGCCGTCGGCCGCGCGGAAGAAGCCCTCGCTCGCCTCGGTCGCGCCGGTGAAGGCGCCCTTGCGGTGGCCGAACAGCAAGGCTTCCAGCATGGCTTCGGGCATGGCGGCGCAGTTGACGGCCACGAACGGGCCATCGGCGCGGGTGCTTGCGCGGTGGATGAAGCGGGAGAGCACTTCCTTGCCGGTTCCGGTCGGCCCCTCGATCAGCACGGGGATGGTGCTGGCAGCCACACGCTCTGCCAGCATCATCAGCGCCTGCGATCCGGCATCGGCCACGATCGGCCCGTCGGTCTCGGTTGCGGCAACCATCATGGCGGCGCGGGTCATGCGCGAATGGGCATCGGCGTAATCGAGGCGCAGCATGTTCGCACCCAACCGCGCCAGCGCCGGAGCGGCGCAGCGGCTGACGGCCAGCACGCGGTCGTCCCGGCGGCGGGCGGGAACGTCCGCCCCTGCCTCGCAAAGCTGAAGATCGGCCGCGCCCGGCACCCCGCACAGCCATGCCTCGGCTATGCCTGCCAGTTCAGGATGATTTTTTTGCAGCCCCTGCGTGCCGATTGCCCGTGCCATTTCGAAACCCCTGTTAACGCTGTTTGCAAGAGGGGAAATGGCCCGCCAACGGCCAAGGAACGCTGAACTTAATCCCTCGTGCAAACACCTATGTTTTCAGCGGTCTGAGGCAGATGGAGGCGCTTAAACATTCTCGCCGATGGCCGCTCTTGGTGCTGGCAGCCGCGCCAATTCCAACGAATGCGGGCTGCGGCTGACGAAACGAAGACCAGGAGAATTCAACATGGGTGTTATCAATACGAACATCAGCGCACTGCGCGCCACCAACGCCTCCTCGCAGGCAGACCGCATGCAAGGTCAGGCAATGGAACGCCTTTCCACCGGCAAGCGCATCAACGGCGCGAAGGACGATGCCGCCGGCCTCGCCATTTCCACCACCATGACGGCCGACATCCGCGCCATGAAGCAGGGCGTGCGGAACGCCAACGACGGTATCGCTCTGGCGCAGACCGCCGAAGGCGCGCTGGACGAGGTCAGCAACATGCTGCAGCGCGTTCGTGAACTGGCCGTGCAGTCGAAGACGGATACCTATTCGGACACCGATCGCGGCTACATGGATGCAGAAGTCGACGAACTGCAGGCGCAGATTAGCGACATCCTTGCCAACACCGAATTCAACGGCGTGTCGGTCTTCTCGACCACGTCGGGTTCGGACGTGACTTTCACCATCGCCACCGACGCTACGAACGAAGTAACGCTGACCAGCAAGGCCATCAGCGGCACCAACATCTCCGCCACCGCGCTGGACGTGACGACCTCGGCCAATGCCGACACCACGATCGGCAACGTCGATCTCGCTCTGGCTGACATCAGCTCCACCCGGGCTTCGCTGGGTGCAGGCCAGAACCGCCTGGAATCGGCGATCAACAACCTGAACACCAACTCCACCAACCTCTCCGATGCGCGTTCGCGGATCGTGGACACGGACTATTCGGAAGAAACGACCGCTCTCGCCAAGGCACAGATTTTGAGCCAGGCATCGACGGCGATGCTGGCCCAGGCGAACCAGAGCCAGCAGAACGTTCTCTCCCTGCTGCGTTAAACCCCAGACCCGTCCCACGGGCCACAAAGGAAGACGGCCCGGAGCATCCCCGCTCCGGGCCGTTTCTCTTTTCTGAAGGTGGATGCAATCAGGCCGAAAGTGCCTGCGTCAGGACCTTGCCTTTGCGGCGCCGGACCAGCGGGCGAAAGGTGCAGGCGAGCAGCAGCGCATTTTCGCCATCAATCTGAGGGGGCGGCACCAGCATTTGCGCGGCGGCATCGCGGCAATCGAGCAGGCGCCCGCCCTCGCTCGCCATCGCATCGTAGTGCGGGTGGGCCGGCCACTCGCAGCGCAGTTCCTCGTGCGTGCCGGAAATGAACTGCTTCACCGGCACGAAGGCGAGGCGTTCCAGCTCGACCCATTCGAACAGCTCGGCAAATTGTGGGGCGACGGCAAAGCGCGCCTGCCCCACGGGAATGGCGGCGGTGTAGTATCCGTCGTGCGTCGGGCGCGCCTCCACCAGGCGGCGCGAGGCATTCTGCCCGTCGTGAAACACCACCGGCAGTTGCAGCGCCTCGCCCGCGCAATCGGCAAAGGTGAAAGGCAGGTTGAACCGCCGCTGGGCGAGCAAAGCCAAACGCGTTTCCATCGCTTCCCCCGCCACTTCGGCGGGCAGGTACATGCGCTGCGAACCGTTCATGTAGAACAACCCGCGCTGCCGCAGCCCTTCACCGGCAATCGCCCTATCGAACAGCGGCACGACCCTGTCGGTGCCAAGGTTCACGTCATGCTGGAACTGGTCCACCACCTGCAACTCTGCGGGTGTCGGCAGGTACATCACGCGCATCAGTACCGATGCGGCGGCCTCGCGCCACATCTGCGCGGCATGCGGCGCGGCGGTGCGGATCGTGCTGGCCTCCGCCCATCGCTGGAACGCGAGCGCGCCTTGCTGGGCCGCCTCACGCACAGCGCTCTGGGCGTGATCGATGTCGTTCTCGCCGCGAATGGGGGTGCCGTCCTCAGCATAGTCCCTCACCGATCCACAATCCTTCGAACAAAGCTGTTCCAGCAGCGCTACATTGGCGCACATGGCCTCCAGCAGTTCGGGCGGATAATGGCGCGCGTCGATCAGGCCGGTCTTGTCGAGGCCGGGACAATCGCGCTCGCGCAGAAGCAGGTATCGGCCCGCGACATGCACGCCCAGCCGCTCCTCCAGCAGGGCGGCAACGCGGTTCTGCACCGTGCCGTTGTAGCCAAGGTCCACCAGCATCAGCACGTCGCCTTTCGCCGGATTGCAAAGCTGGCGCACGTGCGCCTCAAGCCGGTCCGCCATGGCGCGCGCCTTTCGCCGCGTGGCCTTGCGGAACGGGCCGGTGCGGCTCTCCTTCAGCAGCGCCCTGCTGCCTTCTTCCATATCGAGGCCGCCCAGGAGGCTCTCGATCCGCGCTTCGTCCATCAGCAATTGCCGGGCGAGGCTTTGCGGACGCTGGCCCAGTTCCTCGGCAAGGAAAGTCTCCAGCGCGCCATCCTGCGCAAGGTGCGCGGCGGTGGCAGTGAAGCGGCTGATCTCGGCGGCGTGGACGTTATCGCCAGCGCCGTTTTCCGTGTGCACGCGTTGCGGCAGGTGCCCGTCGCGCATCAGGAATAGCCAGTGAACCTTGCCGCCGTGCTTGGCCTTCAAAGCGTCTGCCTCGCCGCGCAGCCACATGTCATAGGCGTGCAGCACCGACCCCAGCACGCTCGCGCCCAGCCTTTGCGCGGGGCAGGCAAGCTGCGGCAGCCCGAAGCCCAGCGCCGCGCGGTGCGGCTGGTAGGGTCGCGGCAGCTTGTCGGAGCCGGTGTGCACCATGGCATCGACACCGGCTTCCAACCGCTGGGCGGCGCGCGCATCGTCGTCGAACTGCACCAGGTGCACGGCCTGTACGCCGAGAGGGGCGACCCCGCCTACGTCGGCCGTGAAATTGTCGCCCAGGTGCACGACCCCCTCCGGCGGATGGTCGAGCTTTTCGAGGACCGTGCGATAGAGTCCGCCCGCTTTCGAAACGCCGTGCGTGCTGGAAGCGAACAGCGCGTCGATCATGGCCGCAACGTCTTCACCGGCCGACAGGGCGATCAGGTTGCGCAGCTGCGTCTCGTCGAAATATGTGTCGGACACGATGATGATCTGCATCCCGCGCGCCCTGGCCGCGCGCATCAGGTCCACCGTGGGCGCAAAGGCTTGGCAATGGCGCGCCTCGGCGTCGAGTTCCGCCGCGATCGCAGCGTCGCGCTCGGCCGCGGAGGCGTTGGGCATGAGCGTGGCATAGATCTGGCCGATCGTTACCTCGGTCCCGCGCCCGGCCAGCGCCTGCGCCTTGCGCGCGCGCCGTTCCGCATCGGCGCGCTGGCCGCGATTGATGCCGGGGAGGGCAGCGAAAAGGTCCGCCGGGGCATGGCAATCGCGCCATAATAGCGTGTCGAAGCAGTCGAGCGACAGGCAGGTCGCCTGCGGGAAGCGGTCGAGCAACTGCCCGATTTCGTGCGGGTGGATGGCGATGGTCACGTGTCTTGTCCCCGTTCCTGGAAGTGATCGGGGTCAAGGCCTAGGCAATCGTGGTTAAGCGCGCCGTCCGGCTCGCCTAGGGGTTCGCCCCTAGGGAGCGCGCCCGTCCTTCCAGCAGCAGGATGGACATGCGGCGATTGCGCGGGTCCGCGGGGTTGTCACGAATCAGCAGTTCGCGGTCCGCCACGCCCTCGATCCGGTCGAACCGGCGCTCCGGCAATCCGGCGCGCAGCAGTTCCTGCCGCGTCGCTTCTGCCCGCCCTGTGGAGAGCGACCAGTTATTGGCGGCAACGCCCGAACGCCAAGGCAGCGCGTCGGTATGGCCGCGCACGATCAGCTGTCCGTCCTGCTCCGCCACGGCACCGCTGATCACGCCCAGCAGTTCGCGCGCATCGGGCGTCAGCACGGTGGAGGAGAGGTGGAACATCGAGAAATCGGCATCGTCCACCAGGTCTATCCGAATGCCTTCGGGCGTGTCGACGACGCGCACCTGTCGCACCAGCCTGGCCAGCCGGGCGCGCTGGGCCATGGCCTCGGCGATCTGTTCCGCGATCGCGGCGCGGCGGCGCTCGGTATCGGGCGCACCGCCTTCGGTGGGGCCGCCTTGCGTGTCACGCGGGATGGTGATGGCCTCGGTGCCGGTCTGACCGGCGGCGTGGGGGTAGTTGTCGGCGTCGACCAGAGACGAGCCACCGAGCAGCCCGTCTGCCCCGGCGCTTTGTTCACGCATCTTCACCAGCGTGGGGGTGAAGTAGTCCGCAAGCCCCTTGCGCTGGTCCTCAGTGGTGGAGCCGAGCAGCCAGAGCAGCAGAAAGAAGGCCATCATCGCAGTGACGAAGTCGGCATAGGCCACTTTCCACGCCCCGCCGTGGTGCCCGTCGCCGCCCTGGACGATCACCTTCTTCACGATGATCGGTGCCGGGGGAGGCGGCAGCGGTTCGGGCGCTGTCTCGACGGGTTTCAGCGCGGCGGAGCCCATGTCACTTGCCCCGCAGCGCGTCGAGCAGATCGGTCAGCGCCGGGCGATGCGCGGGCGGTAGGCCGGAGCGCGCGCTTTCCACTACCAGCGGCTGCGGATAGCCGTGCAGGGACGCAATCAGCACCTGTTTCACCGAGTGAAAAATCTGCGCGTCGTGCGCGTTCACCTGTTTGAGGCGCCCCGCCATCGGGCCGACGAAGCCATAGGCCAGCAGCACGCCGAGGAACGTGCCGACGAGGGCAGAGCCGATCATGCCGCCAAGCACGGATGGCGGCTCGTCGATGCTGCCCATGGTCTTGATCACGCCCAGCACGGCGGCGACGATGCCAAGTGCGGGCAGGGCATCGGCCAGCGATTGCAGCGCATGCTGCGGCTCTTCCATCTCGTACAGCTGGCTCTTGATGGCATTGTCCATCACGTCCTCCACCGCGTGGGTGTCCAGCGAGCCCGAGGATACGACGATCAGCGTCAGCGTGTCGCAGATGAGGCCGGTGAGCGCGGGATCGGCCAGCAGCGCCGGATACTCGGCGAACACGGTCGATTCTTTCGGGTTGGTAACGTGGCTTTCCAGTGCCACCGGCCCTTCGGTCTTCATCATCTTCATCAGCCTGGAGGTGAGCGCGATGGCATCGATGTGGTCCTGGTCCGAATAGCGCGGCCCGCCGAAAACCTTTTTCAGCCCGCTGCCCAGCAGCTTCAGCTCGTGCATGGAATTGCCGATCACGGTGGCGCCGATGGCGGCCCCGCCGATGATCATCATCTCCAGCGGCAGAGCGGCCAGCACCGGACCCAGCGAGCCGCCCGCGATCACGAAACCGCCGAACACCATGAGAAGCAGGATGATGATCCCGATGGCTGCAAACATTGTCGGTCCTTCGAAGGGGTCAGATCTGGTTGAACAGGCTGAGATTGGCGATGCGCGAGAAGCTGGCCTGGCTGGCCTCCAGCACGGTAAGAAGCTGCTGCAATTCTGCGATGGTGGAGGCGAAATCGACGCCGCCGGTATCGGCGATCTGCTGGGAGCGGGCGAACGACTGGTCCACCTGCCTGTCCTGCACCACGTCCAGCCACGCCACGCGCGCGCCGGTAACGGTCTGGGCACGGGTGACGCTCTCCAGCGCCTCGTCCAGCCCGCCCATCGCGTCGCGGGCGGCAGCGGCCGGATCGGCCGCACCGCCGCGAAGGGCGCTGGCCAATGCGGCGAGGTGGGCGAACACGTCGCTCGCCGTACCGCCGTCGTTGAGATCGAAGACTTCCGGCCCGGTGAACCCGCGGATCACGCTCTGGCCCTGGCCAAGATCGATGGTGCCGCTGGTGGCCGTGCCGACATAGGTGATCGCGCCCGTGCTATCGACGTCGTAAGCGCGCCCGCTGCCTTCGCCGCCGAACACGGCGTTGCCGCTGGAATCGAGCGCGTTGGCGGCAGCGAGCATTCGCAGCCGCAGTGAATCGATCTCGGTCGCGATGGCATCGCGCTCGGTCGCGCCGATAGTTTCGGTGGCTGCCCACACGGCCAGTTCGCGCACCCGCACGAGATCGTTGGCGACGGATTCCAGACTTCCGGCCGTCACCTGCAGGTCCTCGCTGGCGCGGCGGGCGTTGGCGGCGTCGACCTTGCCCAGTTGCTCGGCGCGCTGGAGCGTGCGCAGGCGCGATGCGGCAACCGGATCGTCGGAAGAGCGCGACAGCTTCTCGCCGGTCGAAAGCTGGCCCTGCAAGGTCTCCGCCTCCTGCCGCAGGCCGCCCATCTGCAGGCGGGAGCGGGCGTAGAAGGCGAGGGTGGAATTGGTGACAACGCTCATCAGCCGATCCCCAGGATAGTGTCGAAGATGTCGCTGGCGGCCTGGATCACGCGGCCATTGGCCTGGAATGCCTGCTGGTAGCGCAGCAGGTTCGTGGCTTCCTGGTCGAGATCGACGCCGGTCTCTGTGGCAAGGGCGACCTGGGCTGTATCGGCAATGGTCCGCAAGACGTCTCGCGTGACGGAGCGTGCATCGATGGCGCTGGAAAGGCCGAACAACAGGGTGTCGGCGCTTTGCGCGGGGCCGCCGTTGCTCAGCGCATCGCGCAAGGCCTGTAAGTTTCCGATATCGCGGCTTCCGGCAGGCGAACCCGCAGGCGCGGTGGCAATCTGGCTGCCGCTGGTGAGCGCCAATGCCATATCGGCAGCGCCGGTGCCGCTGAAGAATGGCTGGCCTGCAGAGCCATCGGGGGCGGTGCCATTAGCCTGCGCGGTGTTGAGCGTGTCCATCACCTGCACGGCGACGTCGTTCAGCTGCGTGCGAAGGCCGCCGATGGCCTGCATGGCTTGCGATCCGCCCAGCAAGCTGCCGGACCGCAGCGTCACCGCATTGCCGCCGACAGTGAAAGCAAGGCTGCCATCTGTATTGGCGCTGGCGGCGAGCGAGTTCGCCTGCGTGACCTGCACCAGAACTTCGCCGCCCAGCGTCACCGTGGCGCGGCCAAGGCTATCGAGGCTGGCGCTGCCGCCGGTCAGATCGGCAAGGTCGCGCAGCAGCGCATCGCGCCGGTCGTGCAGAACGGCCATGCCGCTGGTGCCCGGCTGGGCGCGGGCAATGCCGACATTGGTGCGCGCCAGTTCGGCGGCAAGCAGGTTGACCTGCTCCACGCCAGCCTCGGTCTTCAGCCGTGCATCGCTTTCCGCCACGTCCAGCGCATTGCTCGCGACGTGGAATGTCTCGGCCAGCCGCCGCCCGTCCTCCAGCGCGGCGGCGCGCAGCGCCCCGCCAAGCGGATCGGAGGCAAGGCGCGACAGGCTAGCCTCGAAATCGACGATCGCGCCGTAGATACCCGCCTGCTCGATCGCGCTTTCGGCGTGGGTGAGGCCCGCAAGTTCCGCATCGGCGCGGGCAAGGTCGCCCGAAGTGCGGCGCGCCTCGTTCTGCAGAAACAACGAGTCCGAACGCAACACCCGGTCCACCCGCACGCCCGAAAGCGCGGTGCCCGGCTCCACCCCGATGCCGCTGGTCGCGGCGACTTCGGCCATGGCCAGCGAGCGCCGGGCATAGTCCGGATTGCCCGCATTGGCGATGTTCTGCGCCGTCAGGTCCAGCGCGGCCCGCGCGGCCATCGCGCCGCTCTTCCCGATGTTGAGCAGGTTCGACATGGCCTAGCTGCCCCCGTTATCTACGAAAGCGGCCAGTTGCCGTTCGATGGAAGCCGCAAGGCCAAAGGTGCCCTGCTTCGATGCGATATCCGCGAAATGCTCGTCGCGCATGGCGGTGAACTGTTCGAGGCCGGGACCGCCGAACAGCTCGCTTCCGCCAAAGTCGCTGGCGCGGGCCGAGGCGAGCAACTGGCGCACGAAGATCGCCTCGAACGCCTGCGCCGCCTCGCGCAGGTCCTCCCGCGGCGTGGCCTGCACGCCGAGCGATTGCATGGGCGAGGTGGGCAGGATCGCGGTCACAGGATCACCATCTCGGCCTGCAAGGCGCCCGCCTGCTTCAGGGCTTCCAGGATCACGACGAGGTCCGACGCGCCCACGCCAAGCATGTTGAGCGCATCGACCACCTCGGAAAGGTTCGCCCCGCTATCGAGCATGGCAAGCCGCGTTTCCTCGGCCTCGAAGCTCACGTCGCTCGCCTGTTCGACGGCGGTCACGCCGCGGCTGAATGGCTCTGGCTGGATGATCCGCTCGTCCTCCTGAATGCGCACCACCAGCCGTCCGTGGCTGATCGCGGCGGGCGACAGGCGAACGGCGGAATTGATGACGACGGTGCCGGTGCGGCTGTTCACGATCACGCGAGCGGGCGTTTCGGCAGGCGTCACGTCGATCATCTCGATCGCTGCGATCATCTCCGCGCGGGCATCGCCCCCGAACGGCATGACGATGGAGAGCGTCACGCCGTCCACCACGCGGGTGGAGCCGGGGAAGCGATAGTTGATGGCATCGCGCATCCGGCTCGCCGTCTGGAAATCGGCGTTGTGAAGGTTGAAGCGCAGCTCGCCTTGGCTGTCGAAACCGGTGGCAACGGCGCGTTCCACGGTCGCGCCATCGGCGATGCGGCCCACGGTGGGTACGTTTACCGTCACCTGGCTGCCGTCGCGGCCCGATACGCCGAGGCCGCCCACGGCAAGGTTGCCCTGCGCCATGGCATAGACCTGCCCGTCCGCGCCGTAGAGGGGGGAGAGCACCAGCGATCCGCCGCGCAGCGAATCCGCGCGGCCGATGGTGGAAACGGTCACGTCGATGGTCTGCCCCGGCTTGGCAAAGGCGGGCAGTTCGGCGGTGACGATCACGGCGGCGGCGTTCTTCAGCCCCGGCGAAACGCCCGGCGGCAAGGTGAGGCCCAGCCGCCCGGAAACGCCGCGCATGGCCTGCGTCACATATTCGAAGTTGTCGTCGCCCGAACCGTCGAGGCCCACCACGATGCCGTAGCCCGTCAGCTGGTTGGGCCGCACGCCGTCGAACGTGCCGAGATCGCGCACGCGCTCGGCCTGGGCGGGCAAGGCGGCGAACATCGCCAGCGCCGCGAGAAGGAGAGTGAGAATACGCATCAGAACGGGCTCACCATGTTGAAGAACCGGCCCAGCCATCCGGGGCGGCTGGCCTGCTGGATCGCGCCCTGTCCGCCGTAGATGATCTGCGCATCGGCGATGCGGGTGGAGAGGATACGGTTGTCGACATCGATATCGGCCAGTCGCAGGATCCCTGCGAACTGCACCCATTCGTCGCCCTGGCTGAGTTGCATGTTGCGTTCTCCCACCACCAGCGCGGTGCCGTTGGGGCGGACTTCGGAAATCGTCACCGAAATCGCGCCGTTGAGCTGGCTGCGCTGGCTTGCAGTGCCCGAACCATTGAACGACGATTGCGACGATGCATTAAGGGCATCGGGGTTGAGGAAATCGAGCGGACCTGCACTGGGCGGGGTGATCGAGGCGCTGCCGTTGCGCCCAGTGGTGGCGCTGGTGGTCTTGTTGGTGCTGACGCTTTCGACAAGGATCACCGTGACAAGATCGCCCACCCGGCGCGCCCGCGTGCCTTCGTGCAGCGCGGCATAGCCGTTCGCCGCCTGGTAGATCGCGCCGTTGTGCGGGGTGGGCACCGCCGGGGGCAGCGGCAGGCTGGCGGAAAAGCCGGGAGCAGGCCGCCCGCCTTCCATGCCGCAGGCGGAAAGGGTGAGGGCGAGAAGACCCGCCGCAATTGCTCGGTTCATCGTGGTTCTCACAGCGTCTGGTTGGCGTTGCGCAGCATTTCGTCGACTGCGCTGATCATCTTGGAATTGATCTCGTAGGCGCGCTGTGCCTCGATCATCTCGACCAGTTCCTCCACAACGTTGACATTGGATGCTTCCAGCATTCCCTGCCGCAACTGCCCGCGCCCGTTCTCGCCCGGAACGCCCACCTCGGCAGCGCCACTGGCGCCCGTTTCTAGCAGCAGGTTGTTGCCGGTTGCCTGAAGGCCCGCCGGATTGACGAAGCTGGCAATGGTGATCTGGCCCAGTTCCGCAGGCGCGGCGTCGCCCGGCATTATCGCGGAAACGGTGCCGTCTGGCCCGACCGAGATCGACTGCGCGCCTTCGGGCACCTGGATCGCGGGTTGCAGGGCATAGCCTTGCGCGGTGACGAGCTGGCCCTCTGCCGACAGAGTGAAATTGCCCGCCCGGGTGTAGGCCGTCTGCCCGCCCGGTGTCTCGACCACGAAGAACCCGTCGCCGTCCAGCGCCAGGTCCAGCGAGTTGCCGGTGGTGGTCATGGTGCCCTGCGTGTCGATGCGGGTGGTGCCCTGCACCGAAACGCCGGTGCCAAGGTTCAGGCCCACGGCATAGGCTGTCTCTCCGGTGGAGCGCTGTCCGGCGACGCGGGCATCGTCATAGGCGAGCGTTTCGAAATTGGCGCGGTCGCGCTTGAAGCCGGTGGTGCCGATGTTGGCGAGATTGTTGGCGATCACCCGCATCCGGGTGTCCTGCGCCTCCAGCCCGGTGCGGGCGACGTGAAGTGCGGATGTAGGCATGGGTCTTGTCCTTTCAGGTCAGATATCAGCGCAGCGACATCAGGCTGGCGCTGGACTGGTCGAGCTGTTCGGCGGTGGAGATGATCTGCACGCGCCGTTCGAAACTGCGCTGCGCCTCGATCATCTCGACCAGGGTGCCGGAGGCATCGACATTGCTCGCCTCCAGTACGCCGGTAACGATCTGCGCTTCCGGATCGTTCGGCAAAACGCCGCCGCTACGCACGCGCAACTGGTTGTCGAGGTCCTTCACAACCGCGCTGCCCGCAGGGCTGACGAGGTTGAGACGGGCGACTTCCTCGCCTTGCGCATCGGGCGCGGCGGGGTCGGCGGCGAAGACGGTGCCGTCGCTGCCGAAGCTGACGCGCCAGCCGGGCGGCACGGTGATCGGGCCGTTGGTGCCCATCGCCTGCAAACCCTCGCCATTGATCAGGCGGCCCGTCGCATCAACTTCCATATCGCCGCGGCGGGAATAGACTTCCTCTCCCGCCGTGGTCTGGAAAGCGATCAGCGCTTCGCCGTTCACCGCCACGTCCAGCGTGCGGCCGGTGCGGGTGACTTCGCCCTGCGACAGGTCTGCCCCGCGCACCGCGCCTTGCGCATAGCCGCGCACGTCCATGCTCTCGGCCTTCAGGTGCCACGGGGTGGTGGCGAAGGTCTCGGCGCGGAAGCCCGGCGTGTTGGCATTGGCAAGGTTGCTGGCGACGGCGCGCTGGCGCGTCATCGCCGCATCCATCCCGGTCAGCGCGGTATAGATCATTCGGTCCATGACGAAGTGCTCCTGAACGGCCCGATTACGTGCGCAGGTTGATGATCGTCTGCGAGAACTGGGTGGCGGTATCGATGGCCTTGGCATTCGCCTGGAAATTGCGCTGGGCGGTGATCAGCCCCACCATTTCCTCGGCCAGATCGACGTTGGATTTTTCCAGCATTCCCGATAGCAGCTGCCCGTTGCGACCATTGGCAGGCACCTCGAAGGCGGGCGTGCCGGAAAAGCCGGTGGCTTCCCAGTTGGTGGAGCCGACCGACCGCAGGCCCGTGGGAGCGGCGAAACTGGCAAGGGCAACGCGGGCGATGGGTTCGCTGGTGCCGTCGGTGTAGGAGCCGTAGATCAGGCCGTTGCCCTCGATGGAAACGCTGGCGAGGTCTGCGCCTGCTCCGTTTGTCAGCGGAATTACGGCATCGATGGTGGCACCCGGATTCAGAACGTTGCCTGCGGCATCGATCTCGAAAACCTGCAGGGCCTTGCCCTTGAAGTCGGTGAGCGCGCCGGCGCCGTCCATCTGGAAGTTCCCGTTGCGGGTGAACAGCACCTGCCCGCTTTCCGGGTTGCGGGTGGCGAAGAAACCGTCGCCGTCGATCGCTATATCGAGGTTGCGCCCGGTCTGCTCGATCGCACCGAGGCCGAAGTTCTGGTTTACGCCTGCAACCGTAGCGCCAAGCCCCTGCGACATGCGCGGATTGGCGGCAGAGCCGTTGGCGACGAGATCGGCGAATTCCACGCTGCTCTTCTTGAAGCCGGTGGTTTCAGCGTTGGCGATGTTGTGGGCGATGGTGCCGAGATCGGTCTGCGAATTCTTCAGGCCGTTCAGCGAGGTGTAGAAGGACGTCATTGTTCGGGTACTCCTCAGGATTTGGCGGGGATGGCCGCGCGCTGCGCCTCGATCAGCGCGTCGAGCTTGGTGGAAATGTCGGTGAGCGTGGCGTTGGTTTCGGCAGAGCCGGCGAGGGCGGAAAACTGCGCCATCTGCGCCAGCATGTCCTTGTTATCGACCGGCGCGAGCGGGTCCTGCTGCTGCAACTGCACGGTCAGCAGGCGCAGGAAATCGCCCTGGTCCAGCGTGGAGATGCCGCTCGCCTTGGCGCTGGCCGCCGCCGCGATGGCGGGATCGCCGGCGTTGATATCCTTGATATTGACGGGCAGCGCCGTGGGGGCAGATAGCGTGGTCATCACTTGCTCCTGATCGTGTCGAGCATCAGCTGCTTGGCAGTCTGCATGGCTTCAACGAGGTTCTGGTACTGGCGGGCGCTTTCCATGATCTCGACCATCTCGGCGCTTTCATCGATGCCCGCTTCCCACACGTCGCCGTTCTCGTCGGCGAGGGGGTGGTCGGGGTCGTGGCGGCGGATCGCGGCGACATCGGACTGGCGCACTTCGGATACGCGCACGCTGGAGAGGCCCGATGCCTGGTCCAGCTCCTGCTGGAACACGGCGCGTACCGGTCGATAGGCTTCCGCCTCGCTGCCCGACACCGTGCCGGAATTGGCGATGTTGGAGGCGGCGGCATTCATGCGCACCATCTGCGCAGACATGCCGCGCTGCACGACCTGGAAGAGATTTACGGGTTCGGACATGACTTACTCTCCCTTCAGCGCGCGTTTCACGGTTTCGACGCGGCCGTTGAGGAAGGTGAGCGTGGCGGAATAGGCCACCGCGTTCTCGGCAAAGGCCATCTGCTCGTTCGCCAGTTCCACGGTGTTGCCGTCCATGCTGGCCATCGTCGGCACGCGGTAGCGGGTGGCGCTCTCGATGGCGGCATTGCGGTCGCCGCCGCCCATGCGCGCCTCCAGCGCGGAGGCGAAGTCGATATCACGGGCCTGGTATCCGGGCGTCGCCGCATTGGCGATGTTGGACGTCAGAAGCCCCATGCGGTGCGAGCGCAGTTCCAGCGCAGCGCCATGAATGCCGAATAGCCTGTCGCTCATCCTATTGGTCCTCACATTGCGGACGGGTGGGCCGTCCTCTCGCGGGCATGTTCAGCAAGCGGCGTGCCAGTTTCGCGTGTTGCCGGGGTTTACGGATGAAGCGGGCTGGCAGGCGGCAAGCGCTTGCCGGATGCGGCAATTTCGCGCCGCCCTAAATCCTCCGCCTTGCCGGTCGTCCTGTGTTTCGCAGGAAGGAGCAGGCGCGGCATGGATATCTCGGCATTGTGGGACGCAAACGGTGCGGGGATCGTGCTTGGCGGCACGCTGCTGGCGACGTTCCTCGCCTGCGGCAGGCGGGAAATCAGCGCCGCCATGCATTCGCTCGGTGCCCTCATGAAACCGCGTTTCGATTACGAGAAGGCCCGCGCCGAGATCGCCCGCGACGTGGAGGAAATCCGCCACGACGGGCTGCTGCGCGCACATCCGCTGCACACCTCGGACCGGGAGATCGCGCTCGTCTCCGATGCGCTGATCCACGACCGTTCGCTGCGCTCGCTGATCGCCACGCACGAACGGTGCCAGCGCCAGCGGCAGAGCAGTCGGTTGGCTGCGCTCGCCCCCATCCGGCAGGCCGCCGAGATGGCGCCTGTTTTCGGCATGGCAGGCACTCTGTTCTCGCTTTCGCAAATGCAGGTGGGTGATATGGGCGATGCGCAATTGCTGGCCAGCGTCGCCATGGCCATCGTCACCACGCTATACGGCCTGCTGCTGGCGAACCTTGGCTTCCATCCCCTTGCGCGGCTGATGGAACGCCGGATGCTGGCGGAGGACGAGGATCGTCAGCGCCTGATCGACTGGCTGGCGGCGCAACTGGCGCAGGGTACTCCCCACACGCGCACGAATGCGCCGCTGGAGCGGGCCGGATGATTGCCGGAACGCCGGGCAAGTGGCTGGTGCCGCTGGCCGACCTTTCGCTAATCCTGTTCATCGTGACTGGCAGTTCGCTTGCGGCCATTCTCGAGGGGAACAGGGAAGTCGCCCCGGCGCAGGGCGTGGCATCGGCGCTTTACGTTGACGGGCCGGGCGCTCCGCCGTTGCTGGACATGCTGGCGGTGCACGATCCGGCGGAAGGCGAGCAGTTGACCATCCACGCCTACTACGCGCCCGAAGAACGCGAGGCCGTGCATTCGCGGGCGGAGACGCTCGCCGAGCAGGCCATTGCTGCCGGGCTGCACCCGCGCGTGATCGTGCAACCGGCGGAGGAAACGCTGGTGATCGCGCGCTTCGCCCATGATGCTGACGCAGGCTTGGCACGCGCCTTGCAGCGCGAAGGGGAATGACAACCCACCGGAGCCACGGCCCATGAACCGCTTTCTGATCCTCACCGCCCTGATCGCCGCGCCAGTCACGGCGCAGCAGGGCGCTTTCGCCGACCCCTCCGCCATCGATGCGGAGGTCGCCGCGTTCACCGGGGCACCTATCGGCACACCGGGCGGCGCACGCCATCCGGTAGACCGTCGTCTGCGGCTGGCCGAGTGCCCGCAACCCCTGGCGCTGGCCTGGCACGGGCGCGGGGCGGACATGGTGCGGGTGGAATGCCCCTCCGGCGCGGGCTGGCGGGTGTTCGTGCCGGTCAATCGCGGCAGCACCACCGCGCCCGCAGCCGCCGTGCAGGCAGAGCCGCAGGTGGTGGTCGAGCGCGGACAGGTGATGACCGTGATCGTCGAAGGGCGCGGCTTTGCCGTCAGCCAGCAGGGCGAGGCGCTGGAGGACGGCGCGATCGGCCAGTGGATTCGCATCCGCCCCGAAGGCAACCGCGAAGTCATCCGCGCGCAGGTGCGCAACCCGCAGCGCGCGGTCATCCCTCTGGGATAAATTCCTGCCAGACCCTTAAACGCAGCATTCGTGTGCCGTTCTGCGCTTCAGGAATTATGACAGGAGCGACGACAATGTCCCTCTACGACGTATCGAAACTGAGCGGTATCGGCCCCTTGCGCCCGGCTGCGCGCGAGCTGGCGGGCGAGAAACCTGCCATGCGCGCCCAGGAAGCGAAAGGCGCAGTCGATCAGGGCGTGAGCGTGCAGACAGGCACGAAAGTGAGCGCGGGCGCGGCCCCGGTCGATGCAGAACGCGTGGCGGAAATCCGCCAGGCCCTGCGCGATGGCAATTATCCCCTTGTCCCCTCCAAAATCACCGACGCGATCATCGCCGCGCGCCACATGCTGAGCGACGCGAAATGAGCGGCGCTGCAAAATTGGCCGATGCCCTGCGGCAAATGCTTGCCGTGCTTGAGGCAGAGCGGCAGGCGCTTGCCGCTCTCGATATCGACGCGCTGATGCTCTCCACCAGTGACAAGCACGCCCTGTGCGCCGTGCTGGAAGCGCGGGACGCAGGCGGTCTCGATGCCGAGTGCCGCGCCTTGGCGGATGCCGCACGGCAGAAGAACGAGGTGAACCGCAAGGTCCGCAACCTGCTGGCGGCCAATGTTTCCGCCCGGCTCGACGCGCTGACGGCCTCGCCCGGCACCTACGCCGCTCCGCAGGCATACCGCGCATAGGTAAGACTACCTAGGCCCGTCCAGGTGGCACGCCCCTTGCTGATCTCTCCCGCAGAGAGAAACGGCAAGGAAGCCAAGGGCGGATGACCGACCGAATTTCAGCAACGATCCCGGCCAGCGCGCCGCACCCCCGGCACGCGATTGCCGACGCGGCAAGGCGCACGGGCGTCGATTTCGATTACCTGATGGCGCAGGCCCAGATCGAGAGCGGCATGAACCCGCGCGCAGAAGCACGCACGTCCAGCGCCAGCGGGCTCTACCAGTTCATCGACCAGACCTGGCTCACCACGCTGGACCGGCACGGCGAGCGGCTGGGCTACGGCGACATGGCCCGCGCCATCGAGACGCGCGGCGGGCGCGCCAGCGTGACCGATCCCGCGATGCGCGATGCGATCATGCAATTGCGTTTCGATCCGCAGGCGAGTTCGCTGATGGCGGGCGCACTGGCGACCGACAACCGCGCCGCGCTGCAAGGTGTGCTGGGGCGCGATCCCGATGCGAGCGAGCTTTACCTCGCGCATTTCCTGGGGGCGGGCGATGCTGCGCGCTTCCTCTCCGTCCTAACCACGGACCCGGACAAATCCGCCGTCGCCCTGCTGCCCCGCGCCGCCGCCGCCAACCGCGCGATCTTTCGCGAAGCATCGGGCGCGCCGCGTTCCGTGGGCGAGGTGATGGGCGTAATCCGCGAGAGGGTAGAGGGCGCAATGGTCACGGCATCGAACGCGCCGCCCGCCGCGCCGCCGCCGCGTCCAGCCAGCCCCGGCCTTGGCGCGCCTGCCTATCCCGACATGCCCACCCGCATCGAGCCTTCGCCGCAGATGCCCAGCATGGCCGATACCCTGCGCCACAGCTTCGCCGCGACAGGTGCCGAGCCGCCGGTCCATGTCCGTAACGCCTACGCCCGGCTGGAGGCCTTCGGACTGTGAGCGCGAAACTCCCATTCAACGCTGCATCGCTGGCGCTGCCCGCAGGCATTCTGGCGCTGATCGCCATGATGGTGCTGCCCATTCCCACGGTGATGCTGGACGTGTTCTTCGTCTTCAACATCGCGCTGTCCATCGGCGTGCTGATGGCGGCGCTGAACGCTACGAAGCCGCTCGATTTCAGTGCCTTTCCCACCGTCCTGCTGTTCGCCACGCTGCTGCGCCTCGCGCTCAACGTCGCTTCCACCCGCATCGTGCTGGTGAACGGGCACGAGGGGGAAGGCGCTGCCGGACAGGTGATCGAGAGCTTCGGCGCTTTCCTTGTCGGAGGCAATTTCGCCGTCGGGCTGTTCGTCTTCATCATCCTGCTGATCATCAACCTGGTGGTAATCACCAAGGGCGCGGGCCGCGTGTCGGAAGTGTCCGCCCGCTTCACGCTGGACGCCTTGCCCGGCAAGCAGATGGCGATCGATGCCGATATCGCCGCCGGGCTGATGACGGCAGAGGAAGCCAAGGCCCGCCGCGTGGAAGTGTCGACCGAGGCCGATTTCTACGGTTCGATGGATGGTGCCAGCAAGTTCGTGAAAGGCGATGCCATCGCCGCCATGCTGATTCTGGCGGTGAACATCATCGCCGGCACCGGCCTTGGCATGATCAGCCACGGCATGAGCGCGGGCGAAGCGGCGGAAACTTTCATCACGCTGGCCGTGGGCGATGCACTGGTGGCGCAGGTGCCCGCGCTGCTGCTCTCCATCGCCGCTGCCGCCATCGTGACCCGCGTCACCGATGCCAGCGACCTTGTCGGACAGATCGGGCGGCAGTTCTCCAATCCTGCAAGCTGGCTGCCGGTGGCGCTGGTGCTGGGCGCGATCGGGATGATCCCGGCCATGCCGCAGATGGTGTTCCTGCCCGCCGCCGCGCTGGCCTTCTGGCTCTACCGCACGCTGAAACGCAAGCTGGATGCGCCGCTGGTCGAGCCGGTGGAAGACGTACCTGACGAGCCGCAGCGCATCGAAATCGCCGATGTCAGCGACCATACGCTGGTGACGCTGGAGATGGGCTACGGCCTCGTCCACCTCGTCGACGAGGGGAAAGGCGCGCCGCTCGTCACCCGCGTTACCGGGGTGCGCAAGCAGCTGAGCCAGGCCTTTGGCTTCGTCGTGCCGCAGTTCCGCATCCGGGACTCGCTCGATCTGCCCGCAAACGATTATCGCGTGGTGCTGGGCGGGGTGGAACTGGCGCGGGCAGAGGCGCGGCCCGATGCCATTCTCGCCATCGATACAGGCGAGGTGAGCCGGAACCACGGTCTTGCGGGGCAGCCCACCACCGATCCCAGCTTCGGCTGCCCGGCGCTGTGGATTTCCCCTGCCGAGCGCGACCATGCCGTGGCCGAGGGTTTCCTCACCGTTGCCGCCGACACCGTGATCGCCACGCACCTCAACCAATTGTTGCAGGAACGCGGGGCGCAACTGCTGGGGCCGGAGGAAGTGCGCAGCCTGCTGGATGCCGCAAAGGACCGGGCGCCGGGGCTGGTGGAGGCCATTCACCCGGACCCGCTCTCCCTCGCTGCGATCACCCGGATGCTGCGCGCGTTGCTGGCCGATGGCATCAGCCTCGCCCACCCGGTGCCGATCCTTTCCAGCCTCGCGTTGGGGTTGCAAGTCACCAAGGATTTCGACGCGCTGGTGGACCATATCCGCGCCGACCTTGGCGGCTGGCTGGTGGGGCAGGTGTGCCCGCCGACGCAGGCGCTGGGCGTGCTGACGCTGGATGCCGAACTGGAAAGCGCCATCCTTGGCGGGATGCGCGATCCGGCGACGGGGCAGCCGGTGATCGAACCCGATTGCGCGCGGATGATCGGCGATGCCGTGACCGCGAACATGGCCGAGCATTCCTCCCGCGGTCTTGCCCTGATCGTGCAGCCACCCGCCCGCCGCGCGCTGGCCGCGCTGCTGCGCCAGCGTGCGCCCGGCTGTCTTGTCCTTTCCATTGCCGAATTGCCGCCCAGCCAGCCGGTGGAAGTGATTGCCGTGATCGGCGGCCGCGCTTCGCCGCCTGCTCCCCCACAATTGCCTGACGCATCACAAGAGGTGCTTGCCGCATGAAACACGATCCATCTGCCTTTGCCGCCGCCTACCAGGGGGCCGACGTGGTGAGCGACCGCGTGCGCCGCTTCGTGCCGATGGTGCGCAAGGCCGCCTGGCACATCAACGGCGCGGGCCGAGAGGGGCTGGAGATAGAGGACCTGATGCAGGCCGGCTTCATCGCCCTGACAGAAGCCGCCCGCAACCACGAGGGGCCAGGCGAGGACGGCTTCGCCGCATACGCCAAGCTGCGCGTGCGCGGGGCCATGTTCGACCTCGTGCGCAAGACCATGCCGGGCAGCCGGGGCGCAGCGAAAAGACGGCGCGAGATCGAGGAGGCGCGGCGCGAATTCGCGCAGCTTTCGGGCCGCGAACCGGGGCACGACGAACTGGCCGCGCTGGTGGACATGACGCCCGCCGAGCTCTCGCAGCACTTGGGCGACGAAGTGCACCTCGTCTCGATGGACTCGGCCTACGACGATGCCAGCGATGTCTTCGCCAGCGACCTGCCCGATCCCTTCGCGCTGGTCAGTGAGATGCAGGACAACGCGCGGCTGGGCGATGCGATGGTCAGGCTGCCCGATCGGCTGCAACTGGTGCTGCAACTCTATTTCGTGGAGGAATTGAACCTCACCGAGATTGCGCAGGTGCTGGAGATCAGCGTGCCGCGCGTCCACCAGTTGAAGGCGCAGGCGCTGGTGAAGATCCGGCAACTGATGGCGGACGAGGAGTAGCTGGCGCGCGGGTTGGCCGCTGCTATAGCCCGTCCATGCCCGCCTTCTTCCTCACGTTCATCGCGGTGGTCGCTGCCATGGTGGCAGGGCGCGATGCCATGCGGGTGGCGCGCCTGCGCTCGACACTGGGGTGGACCGGGCCGCTGCTCGTAACCGCAGTGCTGGCGGCGCTGGCAGGCGCTGCCCTTGCCGCGTGGATCGCAAGCGGGCTCGCCCACTTGATTCCGGCAAGTTTCAAGCCTGTCGTCGTAGCCGTGGCGCTGCTGCTGGCAGGGCTGGAAGTGCTGCTGAGGACACCGCCCGCCAAGCCGCGCGAGCCGACCCGCTCAATGGGCGCGATCACGCTGGTCCTGCTCCTTGGTATGGTGACTGATGCCAGCGGCTTCATCATTCTCTCGCTGGCCATCGCGACGGGCGAGATGCTGCTGGCGGCGGCGGGCGGCGCCATGGGCGCGCTGGTGGTGCTGGTAGGAGCAATTGTGGCGGCGGAGGACTGGCAGGCGCTGCCCCTGGACCTATTGCGCCGCATTGTCGGGGCGGGCCTGATACTCGCAGCGGTAGTAATCGCCTTTCTTTTCTGAAGCTTGGGCGATCATCGGTTCAGCCGATCACCGTATCCGGTCAAAATCCTGAAACCGAGGGCGAGTAAGGCCGTTGGTTAGGCAAACAGACAATCGAAAGGACGAGAGTTACATGGCATCCGCTGGAGACAATTCGAAAACCGCGCTGATCGAAGGGCTGAACGGCCTGCTGGCCGATCACATGGCGCTGTATTTCAAGACCAAGAATTTCCACTGGCACGTAAAGGGTCCGCGTTTCCGCGACCTGCACCTGCTGTTCGACGAACAGGCGGTGGAAATCCGCGACCAGATCGACGACATCGGAGAGCGGGTTCGCAAGAACGGCGAACTCACGCTGACCTCCATCGGCTCGGTCGCGAAGCATACCCAGATCAAGGATCAGGACGACACCTCGCTCGCCGCCGAGGACATGGTTCGCGAACTGCGCGACGATAATCAGAAGATGGTCGAGCGCCTGAAGGAACTGAAAAAGCATGCCGAAGCGGCAGGCGACAACGCCACCGACGGCCTGCTGGACGACTGGACCGACATGGCCGAGGAACGCGTCTGGTTCCTCGATTCCACGCTCGGGTAAATTTGCCCCACCGCACTACCACAACCGCCGCGCAGCACTCGCTACGCGGCGGTTTTGCGTCTAGGAGACTGCCATGGCCGACATCGACATCATTGAGAACGCAGGCGACGACACCATCGCCACTTTCATCGAAGCAATCCTGCGCAGCAAGCTGATCGAAAGCGACGCGCCCGTTGCCATCAGCGTGCCGGGCGGTTCCACGCCGTTCCCGATCATGCGCGAACTGGTGAAAGCCGATCTCGAATGGAGCCGCGTGACCGTCTGGCCGGGCGACGACCGAGTGGTGCCCGAAGATCACGAGGCCAGCAACACCGGCAAGATCCGCGCGTTGTTCGAGCCTGTCGGCGCACATGTCGCCACACTCACGGTAATGGAGCAGGTGCCCCATTTCGCGCTGGTGTGGCTGGGCATGGGCGCGGACGGCCATATTGCCAGCCTGTTTCCCAACACCGATCCGAAAGCGGACGACGACGCTCCGATCCGGCGCCTCACGCCCGATCCGCTCCCTCCCGAAGCGCCGTTCGACCGGGTGACGCTGACCATCCCTTCGCTGCTCGACAGCGACGCGCTGATGTTCGTGATCCGCGGCGACGACAAGCGCGCGGTCTTCGATGCCGCAGCCGAGGGCGAGAGCGACCTGCCGGTGGCGCGCCTGCTGGGCGCGGCGCGCCAGCAGGTGACATGCTTCACCTAATCCCCGCGCCGTTGCACCGCGCGGTCCTGCCGCTCGGCCATGCGCTGCGCAAGACCTACCTCCGCCTGTTCAAGCCCCGCATCGCCGGGGTGGCGGTGTTCATCCGTGACGAGCACGAGCGCGTGCTGCTGATCCGACAGTCCTACGGCTCCGGCCACTGGACCACGCCTGCGGGCGGTGCGCGCCTCAGCGAAGACCCCGAACTGGCCATCCGCCGCGAAGTTCGCGAGGAGCTTTCCTGCGAGCTTGTCGAACTGGTGCTGCTGCACGAGGGTGAGGACACCATGCACGGCGCGCCGCACCGGCACTGGATATTCCACGCCCGCGCCGATGGAGAGCCAAGGCCCGATCTTCGCGAAGTGATCGAGGCGCGGTGGTTCGCGCTCGATGACCTACCGCAACCGTTGACCCACTCGACTGAAAAGCGGCTGGAGGTTCTAAAGCAGCGATAGCTGGGCGTCGTCGCGCGGTTTCTGCTCTGGGCCGTCCCGGTCCAGATTGCTGAGTGTCAGTCCCATCAGCCGGATCGGCATGGGCAGCGGCAACTCGTCTTCCAGTATGGCGCGCGCGGTAGCGGCGAACTGCGCCTTGTCCGCCACCGGCTGGGCCTGGCTGCGGGAGCGGGTGGCGATCTGGAAATCGTTGAACTTCAGTTTCAGCGTGACGGTGCGCCCCTTCGCCTGCTTGGCGGCGATCCGCTCCCACACGATGTCTATGATCCGCTCCAGTGTGTCGCGCAGCTCGTCCTCGGCGGAGATATCCTCGCTGAAGGTGCGCTCCCCGCCGATGGACTTGCGAATGCGGTTGGCGCGCACGGGCCTGAGGTCGATCCCACGCGCCGCGCGGTAGAGGTAATCTCCGAAACTTCCGAAGTTCGCCGCCAGCCACTCGCGGTCCTTTTGGGCGAGGTCCGCGCCTGTCTCGATGCCGAGCCTCGCCATCTTCTCCGCGCCCTTGGGGCCGACCCCGTGGAAGCGGCGGATGGGCAGGCTCTGCACGAAAGCCGCGCCTTCGCCGGGGCGGATCACGCACAGGCCATCGGGCTTGTTCTGGTCGCTCGCCAGCTTGGCCAGGAACTTGTTGTACGAAACGCCCGCGCTCGCCGTCAGCTGCGTGACTTCGCGGATCTGCCGCCGGATGGCCTGCGCGATGGCGGTGGCCGAGCCGAGGCCGTGGCGATCCTCGGTCACGTCGAGGTAGGCCTCGTCGAGGCTCAGCGGCTCCACGTGCGGAGTGTAGTGATGGAAGATCGCACGGATCTGTTCCGAGACTTCGCGATAGACGTCGAAGCGGCTCTTGCAGAAGATCAGGTCCGGGCACTTTCGCTTCGCCGTGACGGAGGGCATTGCGCTCTTCACGCCGTACTTGCGCGCTTCGTAACTGGCGGCGGCCACCACGCCGCGTCCGCTCGATCCGCCAACGGCCACCGGCTTGCCGCGCAACTCCGGGTTGTCGCGCTGCTCCACGCTGGCGAAGAAGGCGTCCATGTCGACGTGGATGATCTTGCGCAGGCCATCGGCCTCGGGCGGCGCGTCGTCGCCGTCGCATTCCTGGATGTCGTCGGGATTCGCCATCACGAGGGCTCTATAGCCTTTTGGCACGAAGTTGACTTAATCCTTTTCTCGCCCGCCAAACTTGGCCAAAGGGACTGCGTGACGAGCCTTACCATCACCGCTGCAGACGGATCCGGCCGCAAGGTCGGGCAACGCGAGTTCATCGTGCTGATGGCCACGTTGATGAGCCTGAACGCGCTCGCCATCGATGCCATGCTGCCCGCGCTGGACGAAATCGCCAGCACCTTCTCGGTGGACGATCCCAACCGTCGCCAGCTGGTGGTGGGCGTATACCTGCTGGCTACCGGCTTCGGCAGCCTGGTGCCCGGCCTGTTCGCAGACAGGTTCGGCAGGCGACCTGTGCTGTTCGTCAGCCTCGCCATCTACCTTGTCGCATCGCTGCTTTGCATGTTCGCCCCCAGTTTCGAGATACTGCTGGCGCTTCGTGCGGCACAGGGGTTCGGCACGGCAGGACTGATGGTGCTGCCCGCCGCGATCATCCGCGACCGGTTCGACGGGGATGCCATGGCGCGGCTGATCTCGATGATCTTCATCGTTTTCATGGCCGTACCCGTGCTGGCCCCAACGCTCGGGCAGATCGTGCTGACTTTCGCCAGCTGGGAATGGATATTCTTCGCCCTCGCCCTGTTCGGCATCGGCGCGGCGGCCTGGGCGGCAAAGCGCCTGCCCGAAACGCTGGACCCGCGCCACCGGCAGAAGATCGACCCGCGCACCATCGTCCACAACCTGCCGCTCACCTTCCGCACGCGCGAGGCGGTGGGATATGTGCTGGCAGCCGGCCTCACGTTCGGCGCGGTGTTCGGCTACATCAATTCCGCGCAGCAATTGATCGGCGAGCATTTCGGGGCGGAGGAGCAGTTCCCGCTGATCTTCGGCGCATCGGCGGCGACGCTGGCCTTCTCCAGCTTTGCCAATTCGCGCATTGTCGAGCGGTTCGGCGCGCGGCGCGTATCGCACACTGCGCTGATCGCCTTCATCCTCGTCAGCGTGGTGCAGGTCTATGCTGCCGAAGTTCACGCGGATTCGCTGGCGTGGTTCTTCCCGCTGATCAGCATCAACCTTTGCCTGCTGGGTTTCCTCGGCGCGAATTTCGGTTCCATCGCCATGCAGCCCTTCTTCGACAGCGCGGGCGCGGCAAGCTCGGTGCAGTCCGCCATCCGCATGCTGCTGGGCGCTGTCATGGGCATTGCCATCGGCCAGGCCTACGACGGCACGGCGCTGCCGCTGGCCATCGCGCTGCTGGGCAGCAGCCTGATCGCGCTGGCCCTTGTGCTGTTCAGCGAACGTGGCAAGCTGTTCACCCGCCCGCGCAAGCCGCGCTACATCACGGAGAGCCCGCACTGATGCCCGAAACGTCCGCCACACAGCCGTTCGACCTGATCGTGATCGGCGGCGGCGTGAACGGTGCGGGCGTGGCGCGCGATGCGGCGGGCAGGGGCGCCAGCGTGCTTCTGCTGGAAAAGGGCGACCTTGCCAGCGGCACCTCGTCCAAGAGCACGAAGCTGGTGCACGGCGGGCTGCGCTACCTCGAATATTACGAATTCGCCCTGGTGCGCGAAGCACTGGGAGAACGCGAAACGCTGTGGTCCATCGCGCCGCACATCATCTGGCCGATGCGCTTCGTGCTGCCGGTGACGAAGAACATGCGCCCGAAATGGATGCTGCGCGCGGGGCTGTTCCTCTACGATCACATCGGAGGGAAGGGGGCGCTGAAGAAGACGCGCAGCGTGGACCTGCGCAAGCATCCCGCCGGCGCTTCGCTGGAAGGGCAATACACCCACGCATTCGAATACTCGGACGGGTGGGTGGACGATGCCCGGCTGGTGGTGCTGAACGCGCTGGATGCCGCCGAATGCGGCGCACAGATCCGCGCCCGCACGCCCGTCACCGCCGCGCGGCGGGAGGGTGAGCTGTGGCACGTTGAAGCGGGCGGCGAGACGTTCCGGGCCCGCGCGCTGGTGAACGCCGCCGGGCCGGGCGCGGACGAAGTGGCGCGGCTGGTGGGAGAGAACCCCGCCTACGGCATTCGCCGCGTGCGCGGATCGCATCTCGTAGTGCCGAAGCTGTTCGAGCACGACTGCGCTTACATCCTGCAACAGCCGGACACGCGCATCTGCTTCGCGATCCCGTGGGAGGACGACTACACGCTGGTGGGCACGACCGATGCTGACCATCCCGGTTCGCTGGACGACGTAAAGGCGAGCGCGGACGAAATTCGCTACCTGTGCGACGCGGTGAACCGATATTTCAAACACGACGTGACGCCCGATGACGTGGTGCACACCTACGCAGGTGTGCGCGCGCTCGTGGACGATGGCTCGGGCCGCCCCGAAGCGGCGTCGCGCGGATACGAACTGGCGCTGAGCGATGCCGGGCGCGGCGCTCCGGTGCTCGGCATATACGGCGGCAAGATCACCTCCTACCGCCACGTGGCGGAAGACGCGCTGGACAGGCTGGCCGAACGCCTGCCGGTGCTGAAGGGCAAGCACTGGACGGATACGGCTCCGCTGCCCGGCGGCGACATCGACAAGCACGCGCAGCCCTATCTGTTCCAAGTGCTAAGCGAAGACTTTCCTTTCCTGTCGGAGCGGGACGTGGTGCGCATAGGCCGCGCCTACGGCACCCGTGCGTGGGACTGGCTGGGCGAGGCGAAAGGGTGGGACGACCTTGGCCACGCGTTCGGTGGCGGGCTTTCGGAGACCGAAGTCACCTACCTGCGCGATCACGAATGGGCGCAGACGGCGGACGACATTCTCTGGCGGCGCACCAAGCTGGGAATGCACACGAGCGCAGCGGAGCAGGCGGCTCTGGCGGAATACCTAGGGGGTTAGCCCTCCGCAGTTTCCACCACGGCCAACACTGCCTCCACCTGCACCTGCGCGCCTTCGCTGGCGGAGAGCTGCGTCACCGTGCCGTCGAACGGCGCGGTGAGCGAGTGCTCCATCTTCATCGCTTCCAGCACCATCAGCCGCTGACCTGCTGTAACGCTGTCGCCCTCGGCCACATCGAGCGTGATGACCTTGCCCGGCATGGGCGCGAGGATCGCGCCGTCGGCGGCTGCGGCTGCGCCCGTGCCGCGAGCGTCGCGGGCGAACTCGAAGCTCTGCCCGTCGGCGAAGACTACTGTGCGCGCTTCCTCGACAAAGCCGGTGGCGTGGGCCGCGTGCTGCTTGCCGCTGGCGATCACGGTGCGCGTCTCACCCTTGAATCCCAGCGTCGCGGCGATGCGGGGCGGGGCGTTGAGGCGGAAGCCCAGTGCGCTGGGCACCTGGTCGTCCATTGCCGCCATCAGTGTAAAGTCGGCAGCCGCCTGCCAGATCGTATCGTCCGGTTTCTCGTCGGCGACGAGGGTTTCCAGCTTGCGCTCGATAAAGCCTGTATCGAGGTTTCCTTCGCCGAAATCGTCGTCCAGCAAGGCGTTGGCGAGGAAAGCCGCGTTGGTCTTCACCGGCCAGATTTCCACGCTCTCGGTAATCGCAGCGAGCTCGTCGATCGCCTCGTCGCGCGTTTCGCCCCACGTAACCAGCTTGGCGACCATCGGATCGTAGTGCGGGGAGATAACGTCGCCCTCTTCCACGCCGGTTTCGATGCGGCCTGCCGTGCCAAGATCGAAATGATCGAGCGGGCCGGTCGAGGGCAGGAATCCGCTGGACGGATCCTCCGCATAAAGCCGCGCCTCGATGGCATGGCCGTTGATCGAAAGCTCGTCCTGTTTCAGCGGAATCGCCTCGCCCGCCGCCACGCGCAATTGCCATTCGACCAAGTCGACGCCGGTGATCTCCTCGGTGACGGGATGCTCCACCTGCAGGCGGGTGTTCATCTCCATGAAGAAGATGCGGTCAGCTCGCAGCCCTTCGCTGGCATCGGCGATGAATTCGATGGTGCCCGCGCCTTCGTAGTCCACCGCTTTTGCCGCGCGCACGGCGGCGGCGCAGATTTCCTCGCGCGTCGCCTCGTCCATGCCCGGCGCAGGGGCTTCCTCGATCACCTTCTGGTGACGGCGCTGGAGCGAGCAGTCGCGTTCGAACAGGTGGACGACATTGCCGTGGCTGTCGCCGAACACCTGCACCTCGATATGACGGGGCGAGGTGATCCACTTTTCCAGCAGCACTTCATCGTTGGAAAAGCTGGCCTTGGCCTCGCGGCGGCAGCTTTGCAGCATGGCCTCGAAGTCCTCGGCGCTATCGACCTTGCGCATCCCCTTGCCGCCGCCGCCAGCCACGGCCTTGATGAGGACGGGATAGCCGATGGCATCGGCCTCTTTCTTCAGGCGCTCAACCGACTGGTCCTTGCCCAGATAGCCCGGCGTCACCGGCACGCCTGCCTCCTGCATCAGCGTTTTCGCGGCATCCTTCAGGCCCATCGCCTCGATGCTGGAGGGTTTCGGGCCGACCCAGATCAGCCCCGCATCGATCACGGCCTGCGCGAAGCCGGCGTTTTCCGACAGGAAGCCGTAGCCCGGATGGATCGCCTCCGCGCCCGTCTCCTTTGCCGCCGCGATAATCTTCTCGCCGACGAGGTAGCTTTCGGCAGCCGGCGAGGGGCCGATGTGCACAGCCTCGTCCGCTTGGCGAACGTGCAGCGCCTTGGCATCGGCATCGGAGTAGACCGCCACGGTGGCGATCCCCATGTCGCGGGCGGTGCGGATGATGCGGCAGGCGATCTCGCCGCGGTTGGCTATGAGCAGCTTTGAAATCATGCCCCTGCTTCTCCGCATATCGTTACAATTGCAACCTGAAACCCGGTCAATCGTCCTTGCGCCTTATGCCTTCATCGCGCAGCGGCGTGTCGGGCACGCCCGCCACCGGGCCAGCCATGCGCGCCGCGACCAGCAGTTGCCCACGGGTCCATTTCGGCTCGAACTGAGGCGGGTAGGAGCCGCGTACGGTCTCCTTCAGTGCCCTGGCGACATGGCCCAGCTTTGCCGGGAAACTGACGCGCACGCGGTGGTCCCACGCCGCATCGCCGCGCGCCACCACCTTTTCGCCGATCGCGCCGTATATGTTTGCGGCAGACAGCACGGCCCAGCGCTGGCGGAACTTCAGCCGCCCGGCACCGATGCGCGCCTGTGCATCGTGCACCCGCGCAATGCCCACCAGCCGCCCGGCCAGTTGCACCAGTTCCTCGCGGTAGGCGGGTTTCATCAACTGGCCCGGCGGAATGTCCATTTCCACCAGCCATTCCTCGGGGATGTAGCAGCGCCCGGCAGCGTCATCGTCCCAGATGTCGCGCGCAATGTTGTTGAGCTGGAAGGCAAGTCCGAGGTCGCAGGCGCGATCGAGCGTTTCGGTCGCATCGCTGGGAACGCCCATCACTTTCGCCATCATCACGCCGACAGCGCCCGCCACATGATAGCAGTAGCGCATCAGGTCGCCCTCGGTGCGCGGCCGCCAGCCGTCGGCGTCGAGTGCGAAGCCGTCGATCACATCGTCGCACATTTCGCGGGTAATGCCGGTTTCGGCAGCGACGAGGCCCAGCGCATCGAACGCGAGGTCCGCCGTGGGCTGACCGTCCAGCGCGCGGTGGGTGAGAATGCGGATCGCCTCGACCCGGTCCTTCGCGCTCGCCTGGTCCAGCTTCAGGTCGCGGGCACCGTCTTTGAAGCCGTATTCCTGCCCATCGGCTATGTCGTCACACCGTCGGCACCAGGCGTAAAGCAGGTGGGCGCGTTCCCGCGTTGCCTTGTCGAACAGCCAGCTTGCCACGGTGAAACTCTTCGAGCCTTCCGCGATGCTTTCGCTGGCCCGGGCCACCAATGCCGCGCGCGAACGGCCACCGCCCGCTTGGCGCGGCGTAGCCCTTACCAGCTGGCTGGAGACCAGCGGGCGCGGCCTGATGCGCTTGGTGCTCAAAGGTCCTCCGCGCGCATCTGCACGATGGTCTTGATGGGCTCGTAACTCGCCATTTTTCCGAGCAATTCCTCCAGCGTTTCGCCCACGATCAGGATATCGCGGTGCATTTCCCGGACAAAGCCGACATCGGCCATTTCACGGTTAAACGCTATTAGCCCGTCATAGTATCCGAATGCGTTAAGAAGGCCGACCGGGCTCTGGTGATAGCCCAGTTGCGCCCAGCTTACCGCTTCCCACAATTCGTCCAGCGTGCCCACGCCGCCCGGGAGGGTGACGAAGCCATCGGAGAGGTCGGTGAAGGCCTGTTTGCGCTGGTGCATGGTGTCGACCACGTGCAATTCGGTGCAATCGGTATTGGCCACTTCCATATCAACCAGCGCCTGAGGGATCACGCCGATCACTTCGCCGCCTGCTTCCAGTGCGGCATAGGCGACAGCGCCCATCAGCCCAGCCTTGCCGCCGCCGTAGACGACGCCCACGCCCTGCTGGGCCAGCGTGGTGCCGACATGGCGGGCGAGTTCGATAAAGCGCGGATCGGCAGGCGTGGCGGAGCCGCAATAGACGGCGAGGCGTTTGAAATTCTGAGACATGATTTCAGCCCGTAACCGCAGCGGTCAGGATGACAAGTCCTCGATCATCAATCCCGCCGTCGCCTTGGCGCTGCCGACCACGCCGGGAATCCCTGCGCCGGGGTGCGTGCCTGCGCCCACGAGATAGAAGTTCTCGATCACGTCGTCGCGGTTGTGGCCGCGGAAGAAGGCGCTCTGCCACAGCACCGGCTCGAGGCTGAAGGCGCTGCCCTGATGGGCGTTCAGGTCCACCGCGAAATCGAGCGGGGAATAGCTGAACTTGGTCACGATGCGGTCGTGGATATCGGGGATCAGGCGGCGGCCGACTTCATCGAGGATACGCTTCTCTAGTTCCGGCCCCACCTTGTCCCAGTCGATCGGCATCTTGCCGAGGTGTGCGACCGGCACCAGCGCGTAGAACGTGCTCATGCCCTCGGGCGCCATACTGGGATCGGTGACGGTGGGGTGGTGCAGGTAAATCGAGAAATCCGCCGGAAGAATGCCCTTGGAATAGATATCGTCCAGCAGGCCGTGATAGCGCGGGCCGAACAGGATCATGTGGTGCGGAATGCCCGGCCAGGTGCCCTCGATGCCGAAGTGGACGACGAATAGCGAAGGCGAGAAGCTTTTCTTCTTCAATGACTTGGCCTGCGCTTTGCCGCGCTGGCTGTCGCCCAGCAGGTCCTTGTAGGAATGCATGATGTCGGCGTTGCTGGCCACGGCATCGAACTGCTGGCTCCACCCGCTGGCGGTGTGGACCGCCTTGGCACGGGTGCCCACGGTTTCCACGCGGGTGACGGCATCGCCCACGCGCATGGTGCCGCCCAGCCGTTCGAAATGGCGGACCATCCCTGCGATCAGGCGGTTGGTGCCGCCGCGCGTCCACCACACGCCGCCGTCTTTCTCCAACTTGTGGATCAGGGCGTAGATGCTGCTCGTCTTCATCGGGCTGCCGCCCACCAGCAGGGTGTGGAACGAGAGCGCCTCGCGCAGTTTCTCGTTCTTGATATACTTCGCCACCATCGAATAGACGCTGCGCCACGCCTGCTTCTTCATCAGCGCGGGCGCGGCCTTGATCATGGACTTGAAATCGAGGAACGGCACGGTGCCGAGCTTGACGTAGCCTTCCTCGTAGACGCCCGCGGCATAGTCCAGGAAGCGGTCGTAACCCTGCACGTCGGCCGGCTCCAGCTTCATGATCTCCTTGCGCAGGTCCTCCTCGTCATTGGAATAGTCGAAGTTGGTGCCGTCGGGCCAGTTGAGCCGGTAGAAGGGCATCACCTTCATCAGCTCCAGGTCCTCGTCCATGTCGTGGCCGGTGATTTCCCACAGCTCGCGCAGGCAATCCGGATCGGTCACGACGGTGGGGCCGGCGTCGAAGGTGAAGCCGTCCTTTTCCCAGTAGTAGGCGCGGCCACCGGGCTTGTCGCGGCCCTCCACAACGGTGGTGGCGATACCGGCGCTCTGCAGACGGATGGCGAGCGCCATGCCGCCGAAACCGGCGCCTATCACGCATGCAGTCTTGCCTTCTGGGGTCGTCATCAGGTGTCCTTCCGGGAGGGGTCAGTCAGGGGCGGGGCCTTCGACATGAGGGCGCCGATGCCACGAGTAATGGGTATGGGCGGCTTTCCCGCCAGCACGCGCAGCTTGTCGAGCAGGGTGGAGCGGCCTGCGTAGAACCGCTCGATCAGCGGCTCTCGCAAGCGATAGAAGCGTTCGAACACGCGGTAGCGTTCCCGCGGGCGCGCGCCGCAGAACAGCATCGTGCCCAGCATCCGGTAATGGCCCATGCGGGACCAGTGCCGCCGCGCCCGCGCCTCCAGCTTGGCGGCCATCTGGTCGCCCGGCAGGTCCGCATCCGCCGCCACGGCCAACGCCACTTCGACGGCGATAGGCAGGGTGTAGCTGGTGAGCGGGTGGACGAAGCCGCCGCGCGCGCCGGCCTGCGCCACGCCTTCGACGCGGTGCTGGCGCTGGAACGCGGAGAAATCCCCGCCGGTGATGACGGGCAGCACGCCGGTTTCGAAGCCAACCGGATCGCCGGTCCAGCCCATCTGTCGCTGGTATTCGTCAATCCGCGCTGAAAGGGCCGAGCGATCGAGCTGCGGCTTGTCGGCGTAATAGGTGTCCTCGATGAACAGGTCGTGCGAACCCAGCGGCAGGACGTAGACGAAGCGGTAGGCCCCGCCGTTGCCGTGCGGCGCACGCTGGTCGACATGCGCGTCCATGATCGTAGGGCGGGCCACGCCATGCGGCTCGGGCGTGCGCAGGTGGCGGCCCATGAACACCTGCCAGCCGCCCTCCAGTGTATTCGTGGGCGTGAAACCGCGGCAATCGATGACGCTGCGCGCGGTGATGCGCCTGCCGTCCGCCAGTTCCACACCGGCCGTATCTACGGCAGAAACCTCAGTCCCTGTGATTACGGTGCCCGCGGGCAGGTCGCGTTCCAGCCGGGCGGCGAAATCCGGACTGGCGAGCGAGACGTAGGACGATTTCAGGTGGCGCAGGTATTTGGGGAAGCGGACGTGGTAGCCGTCGTTCCACTCGGTAGTGCGGAAACCATCCATCAGCGCTGCGCCTTCGGCCGAAAGGTCGGTGCCGAACCAGCTCCAGCGGTGGTTGCCGCCGAGAGCATCGCCCGCTTCCATTAGTTTCACGGATACGTCGGGCCGGTGCACGGCCAGCGCCAGCGCAATCAGCCCGCCGGACAGGCCGCCACCTACAATGGCAATATCGCAATCGCGCCCGCTCATTTCGCCAACTGCCTTAGCGGAATGGCGAGGCCGTGCAATCACAGCCCTTGGTCCCGCGTCGATTTGCCGAGGGGGCGGCGAAGGAACCGCGCGGGGAACCGCCCGTTCATGTTGCAAACAAGACGGGAAAATCCATGAAGACACGCTTTCTTTCGCCTGCCGCCATCGCCTGCGGCACCTTGCTTTCCGCCCTCTCCGCCAGCCCGGCGCTGGCGCAGGACGATGTGGAGGTGCAGGGCCCGCCCGATATAAGCATGGAAGATACCGTCTTCGCTGGAGACTACCTCTCGGTAGGCGCGGGCGTGGCGCTCAATCCGTCCTACTCAGGTTCCGACGATTACGTGTTCACTGTGCTGCCGATCGTGCAAGGCTCGCTGGGCGGCGTCGACATCAATCCGCGCGCAGGCGGCGTAACGCTGGACTTCGTGCAGGACCCCGCTGAAGGCGTGGGGCTGGACCTTGGCGTCGCGGGACGGCTGCGCGCGAATCGCGCCAGCCAGATCGAGGACGAGGTCGTCATCGACTACGGAGAGCTGGACCGCGCCATCGAAGTCGGCCCCAGCGTGGGCGTGAACTTCCCTGCCGTGCTCAATCCTTATGACAACATCCGCGTGGGCGTGGATGCCATGTGGGATATAAACGGCGCGCACGGCGGCATGACCGTGTCACCTTCCGTAAGCTATTCCACCCCGCTCAGCCGCTCGCTTTTTGCCAACCTCTCGGTTTCGACCGAATGGGCGGACGCGGATTTCCAGGATTACTATTTCCGCGTGGACGATGCCGCCTTCATCGGTGACGGCGTTGCCCCGCTGCCGGAATTCGAACCGCGCGGGGGCGGCTTCACCAGCGCGGGCGTAAACCTGCTGCTGGGGATCGACCTCGATGGCGATATCGCCAACGGCGGCCTCGGGCTGGTGGTGATCGGCGGCTATTCCCGCGTGCTGGGCGATGCCGCCGATACCCCGTTCACCGATATTCGCGGCAGCAAGAACCAGTTCCTAGGCGCTGTCGGCATCGGTTACACCTTCTAGGCTTTCTGCCTCTCTCCTATTGCGCCGCCACGGCCTGCTCGGCTGCGGCGGCGAGTTCATGCAAGGCGCGCATGTGGCGGGCAAAGGCCTTGCGGCCCTTTGGCGTCAACTGCGCCCAGGTGCGCTGCCGACCGTCGCGCGCGGCCTTGCTGATCTTCACATAGCCCGCATCCGACAGGGCCGAGAGGTGTTTCGACAGCACAGAATCGCTTACCTCCACAAGCTCGCGGATCGTGGCGAATTCGGCTTCCTCCACCTTGCCCAGCATGGCCGCGATCTGCAGCCGGGCGGGTGCGTGCAGGGCGGGGTCGATATCGCCTGCAGCGCTCATGCCGCGCCCCCATCGGACAGTTCCTGGCGATAGAGCTTTTGCCACCACAGGCTGCCCAGTGTGCAGGCCACGAAGGTAACAGATGCCGCAAGTAGGGCTGTAGGCGAGGGGGCCGGTTCGCCGCGCGCGGTGAAAGACACTACGGCCATTGCACCCGCCACGGCGACAAGGCCGAACAGCACGAGCTTGGGACGGGTTCCCTGCCAGCCGGACACGAACATGCCATAGCGCTTTTTGTCGTCATGGATGATCCACGCCATCGTGGCAGCGGCGATCATCACGCACACGATCATGCCCGCGAAGGGCAGGGATACGCCGAAGATGAAGGTGGCCTCGAGCAAGCCGAAAAGGGCGTGCCGCCACAATGGCCATTGCGACCGCTGTGCCAGCTTGCCGCGGGTGTGACGCACCGCATCCAGCGAGGCGAGAGCTTCATTCCTGTCCATGATCGGGAACTCCTTAACTTTCCAATGTGGAAAGCGATAGGCGTAACTTTCCGATTTGGCAAGTCAAAACTTTCCAGCGTGGAAAGTGAACCACGAAAAAGGGGGAGCAACCCTGCGGCTGCTCCCCCGTTATTAGTCTGTTTGTCAAAGAAATCAGTCTTCCTCGATCATCAGATCCGGGCGGCTGGGCGGCAGTTCCGCGTCGCGATCACCCGTTTCCAGGTAGGTGTCGAACCATTCCATCATGCGCAGGTTGTAGTCATAGCGCGAAGCGGCACGGGCGTTGCCGTGGCCTTCGCCGGGATAGAACACCAGGCGCAATGGCGTGTCGGGACGGCGCAGGCTGATGTAGCGGTAAAGCTCCAGGCTCTGGCCGGGGTTCACGCGCGTGTCGGAATCGCCGTGCATGATCAGCAGCGGGGTATCGGCCCGGTCGGTGTAGTAGATCGGGCTGACTTCGAGGTAGTTCTGCCAGTCTTCCCACGGCCACTGGCGCGCGTGGACGAGATACATCTCGTTCGGGATGTCGCCGGTGCCGACCTTGCTGATCTGGTTGGAAATGCCCACGAACATCACGCCCGCTGCAAACTCTTCGGAGTTGTAGGTGGAAGACCATGCCGTGGCATAGCCGCCGTAGGAACCGCCGGTGATGCCGGTGCGGTCCGCATCGGCGATGCCTTCTGCCGCCAGCGCGGCCTTGGCATCCACCAGGTCACGGAATTCGGGATCGGTGTAGTTGCCCGAGTGCGCCTTGGAGAACGCCGTGCCGTAGGCGGTGGAGCCACGGTAGTTCGGCAGGAACACGGCATAGCCTTGTCCGGCGGCAACCTGCCCCGGATTGGAATAGCTCGTCACCCAGCCGTTGCTCTCGTGCGCTTCCGGGCCGCCGTGCACGTCCAGGATCAGCGGCGCGCCGCCGGCGGGAACGCCGTCCACCGGCAGCACCAGCACGCCTTCGATCTCGGTCCCATCAGTGGCGGTGTAGGTGTAGGCGCGCTGTTCGCCGAAATCGATTTCCGACAGCCACGGGTTGTGGTTCGTCCAGCGGGTGAACTGGCCGTTGCTGAAGGCGAACAGCTCGTTGGGGTGGGTGGGGGAAGTGGCTTCCACCATCAGGCGGTTGCCGCCCTGCTGAAGGCTGGTGAGGATCAATTCGCCCGGATCGTATTCGCGCTCTTCCTCGCCATCGGCGGAGTAGAAGCGCAGCACGCTCTGCACGCCCACGTGGACCAGCGCGGCGAGGCGGCCGTCGGCCATCCACTCTGTATCCATCACGGCTTCCGCCGCGCCTTCGTTCACGGCGGTGTAGCTGCCGGTCATCACGTCGACGATGTGCAGCGTGGTGGCGGCGGGATCGTTCTCGTCCACGCCTGCGACCATGGAAAGGTTCATGGAATCGGGCGAGAACTCGACGTCGCCGATCTTGCCCGGCGTTTCCACCACCGTCACCGCGCCGGTGGCGAGGTTGACGAGGTTCACGCGCTGCGAGGTGAGCGAATCGTCCACCAGCGGCGTCGGCGCGGTAAGGATCATCGCGGTCTGGCCGTCGGGCGAAATGTCAAAGCCGCTGACGTAGCCGGGCACTTCGATCTGCGTGGGCTCGGCGTCTGCCTCGGTGCCGGTCGCATCGGCCACGAACATGCGGTTCAGGCGGAACTCTTCTTCGTAGACGACGGCGTTGAAGCCATCCTCGGATTCGCTCTCGCGATCCTCGTCGGGGGCGGCGGAAACCAGCATGTAGACGCGGCTGCCGTCGGGCGAGAAGGCGTAGTCGCCCACGCGAGCGTCTTCGACACCGGCAATCTTGCGATAGGCACCGCCATTGACGGGGATGCCCCAGACGGAGCGGTCATCATCGCCGTCGGCCCACAGGAAGGTGATCATGCTGCCATCGGGTGTGAAGTCGATGGAGGATACGCTCATGTCTTCCGGCAGGTAGGCGCGCACGTCATTCGCGCCATCGGCCATGAACAGTTGCTGCTTCGCCGTGCCGTCGTCCTCGCCTTGCGTCACGTCGGGCCAGTAGACGCGGGTATAGGCAACGTGGTTGCCATCCTGCGAGACGGCAACGGTACCGGTATATTCGATCTTTGCCACGTCCTGCGGCGTCATGTCGCGGGCAAGGGCAGGGGCGGCGGGAAGGGTAAGCGCTGTGGCCAGCAAGGCCGAACGAAGCAGGGTCATGGGCAGTATTGTCCTCTGGTGGTCTGTTTCAGTTGAAACCGCTAATAGCGTTTATGGTGCCGAGCGCAAATCTCGGCATGTTTCGGGCAAAACGCTGCTATTACAGCAAGCTCGTTGGAGGGGAGGAAATAGTAATGGCAGAAGGACAGGATATACCCGCATGGATCGCGCTGTTCATGGGGCTCTACGCCCTGGGCGCGGCGATCGGCGAATTGCGCAGCCCCGGAAGCTGGGCCGCGATGCTGGACGGGTTCGAGAACAACGAGGCGCTGCGCTTTCTCACCGGCATCGTGGTGCTGGCGCTGGGCGCGGCGATCTATCTCGTCAATCCCTATGATCCGGCTGACTGGCTATCCATCGTCATCACGGTGATGGGTGCAGGGATGGTGCTGGAAGGCATGGTGATCCTTGGTTTCGGAAGGCCCTTCCTGCATTTCGCCAGCGCGATGATGGGCGCGGTCAACCGTGCCTGGGCGCTGCTGTCGGCGGGGCTGGGCATCGTGCTGATTTGCGTGGCGATGTTGCGCTTCTAACGCTCCGCCTGCTGCATCAGGGAAGAGGAATAGGGCTGGAGCAGGGCGCTTGCGCTGCCCCACCCGGCGCGCAGCCACGTATCGTGTGCCCTGGGGTCGGGCGGCAGGATGACCGGCATCGCCTCGCGGCCCGCGCGCTTCAGCTCGGCATTGGGCGCGCAGGTGAGGAGGGCGAAGCCGGGCACCTCGCTATCCTTCCACACGCCCGCCATGGCGAACACCGGCTGGTCCGCACAGGCGAACCAGTGCTGGCGGCGCTTGCCGTCTGTGCCGATGCGGCCCCATTCCATGAAGGCGGTGGCAGGCACGATGCAGCGGAACTCCGGATTGCGCAGGTTGCCGATCCAGAACGGGCTGTCTGGATTACGCACGCTCAGCACCGGGCGCGCGGCGTCGTGCGCGCTGGGTGGCGGCGGCACACCCCATAGGCGCGGCACCATGCGGCGCGGCTGGTTCGGCTCACCCGGTCCGGCAATGAACTCACGCCCCGTGGTGATGACGGGCGCGAATTCGCCCGGCGCCACATGGCCGCCCGGCCACGGATCGTCGCCCGTGCGCAGGCCGAAAGCACGCCGGATGGCCGCAGCATCGGCATCGAGACGGTAGAGCATGGTCACGCAGGCACCACCCCTACGGTGCGTAGTAGGTCGGCGAGCCCGGCCCCACCGGCAGGCCGAACACGAAGGTCCACAGGTAGAAGAACGCACTCCACGCGGTGATGAAGAAAATCGTGTAGGGCAGCATCATCGCGATCAGCGTGCCCACGCCAAGGTCCTTCTGGTAGCGCGTCGCCCAGGCGAGGATCAGCCCGAAATAGCTCATCATCGGCGTGATGATGTTGGTGGTGCTATCGCCGATGCGATAGGCCGCCTGGATCGCCTCGGGCGCGTAACCGATCAGCATCAGCATTGGCACGAAGATGGGCGCGGTGACGGCCCACTGCGCCGATGCAGAGCCCAATGAGAGGTTGATGATCGCGCAGATCAGGATGAAGGCGAAGAACACGACAGGCCCCGTCATCCCGCTTTCCACCAGGAAATTCGCGCCCGTTACCGCGGTGATCGCGCCAAGATTGGTCCAGCCGAAGAAGGCCACGAACTGCGCGGCGAAGAACACCAGCACGATGTAGAGACCGAGCGCGGAGAGCGCTTCGGACATGGCATCGATCACGTCGCGGTCGCTCTTCATGGAGCCCGTCACGCGGCCGTAGGTGTAGCCGATGGTGATGAAGAAGATAAGGATCCACACCACGAACCCGTCGAAGAAGGGCGAATCCATCCGGTCGCCCGTTTCCGCGTTGCGCAGCACGCCCCATTCGGGAACCAGCGTCAGCGCCATGAAGGCGAGCACGCCAAGCAGCGCCACGCCCGACCAGCGCAGGCCCTTGCGCTCGGTATCGGTGAGCGGCTGCATCATGCCTTCGTCCAGCACGTCCGGATCGGCCTTGCTGGCATCGTACGGCCCCAGCTTGGGCTCCACGATGTAGATCGACACCAGCGAGCCGATGATGGTGACAAGGAAGGTGCTGGCGAACATGAAATACCAGTTGGCCGTGGCAAGCACGGTGTAATCGGGATCGATCAGCTGTGCGGCTTCCTGCGTGATGCCCGCCAGCAGCGGGTCGATCGTGCCGATCAGCAGGTTGGCGCTGTAGCCGCCCGAAACGCCTGCAAAGGCCGCCGCCATGCCAGCCAATGGGTGCCTGCCCAGCGCATAGTAGATCGCGCCGCCCAGCGGAATCAGCACCACGTAGCCTACTTCGCTGGCGGTGTTGGAGATGATGCCGGCGAACACGATGGCCACCGTCACCAGTTTGGGCGGCGCGCCCAGAACCATGCTCCGCACGGCAGCGGAGAGCAGCCCCGATTTCTCCGCCACGCCCACGCCCAGCATCGCCACCAGCACCACGCCCAAGGGCGCGAAGCTGGTGAAGTTGTCGACAAGGCCGGTAAATATGCGCCGCACCCCGTCGCCGTTCATCAGGCTGACCGCGCGGATCATGCCATCCTCCGCCACGTTCGGCGCGCCGGCGGGCCGAGGGTCTTCCACCGCCACGCCTAGCCAGCCGAACAGGCCGGAGACGAGCACGATGCCCACCGCCAGCAGGGCGAACAGCGTGACCGGGTGCGGCAGCAGGTTGCCCAGCCACTCCACCCCGTCGAGGAAGCGAGTGAAGGCGTTGCGCTTGCCTTGCTTGTATTCGTGCGTGGGAGTGGGAAGTTCTGTCATCGAATGGCCTTTGGCAGGGTCAGGGGATGGCGGGCAATCATGCCTAGCGGCATTGCCGACATACTCAATACGGGCAGATTGACCTCGCCTGACTGGCCAGTGGACGAACGTCAGCCGGCGGGTAACGAATTATGCTTATGGCAGTTCGCGCGTTTCGTGTGCAGACCGCGTGTGATGCGAACTGGGGGAACTATTCGGAGATGGGTAAGCTGATCCCGAACCGGCTGACGATAATTGTCTCGCTCGCTATCGCGATAGTCGCCGTCGCCGTGCTGCTGGCGATGGGACGCCCGCCGATCTGCGAGTGCGGATACGTGAAGCTGTGGCACGGCCAGATCAACGATGCGGGCAACAGCCAGCACATCGCCGACTGGTACACGCCCAGCCACATCATTCACGGGATGATCTTCTACGCGCTGGGCTGGTGGTTGTTCGTGCGCCGAGGCTGGGCAGGCGCCAACGGGGCTCGCTGGGGATTGCCGCTTGCGGTCTTCCTGGAGGCAGCGTGGGAAGTGCTGGAAAATACCGAAATGGTCATCAACCGCTTCCGCGCTGTCACCGCCAATTTCGGTTATTCGGGCGACAGCGTGCTGAATTCCGCCGCCGATATCGGCTGGATGGCATTCGGCTTCTGGCTCGCCCTGCGCCTGCCGGTGAAGTGGACCGTGGCTCTGGCCGTGTTCGGTGAACTGCTGGCGGGATACGTGGTGCGTGACGGCCTGACGCTCAACGTCATCATGCTGCTGTTCCCGATAGAGGCGATTGCCGAATGGCAGGCGGCGGGCGGGGTGGCCTAGACGCGGCCTAGACTCAGGCGTCTGCGACGCGTAACACGGCGTCATCCCCGGGGAGCCAGTGCTGGCTGAGAGGGGCGTGTCACGCCGCCCGACCCGTTGAACCTGAACCCGTTAGCACGGGCGGAGGGAAGGGCCGGCACTTTCGCCCGAAGTCCTTTTCCCGCCCTTGAGGAGAGACTTAGCATGGCCGACATCAATTCCCCCGTAGAAATCGGCGTCACCACCGGCCCCATTCGCGGCAGCCGCAAGGTCTATATCGGTGATCGCAAGGTGGCCATGCGCGAGATCGATCTTGAACCCTCCAGCGGCGAACCGCCGGTGCGCGTCTACGACACCTCCGGCCCCTACACCGACCCCGAAGCGAAGATCGACATCAACACCGGCCTGCCGCAGCTGCGCCGCCAGTGGCAGCTCGATCGCGGCGACATCGAGGAATATACAGGCCGCGAAGTGAAGCCGGAAGACAACGGCCAGCTGGGGCCGGACCGCAGCGGCGGCGTGCCCGCTTTCCCCAACGTCGCGAAAACGGTCTACCGCGCGAAGCCCGGCAAGAACCTCTCACAGATGCACTACGCGAAGCAGGGCATCATCACGCCGGAAATGGAATACGTGGCGGAGCGCGAGAACCTTGGCCGTGCCGCGCTGAAGGAAGTTGACCGCGACGGTGGCCAGTCGTGGGGCGCCGAGATCCCCGACTACGTGACGCCCGAATTCGTGCGCAGCGAAGTGGCGCGGGGCCGGGCGATCATCCCCTCCAACGTCAACCATCCCGAGGCAGAGCCGATGGCCATCGGGCGCAACTTCCTCGTCAAGATCAACGCCAACATCGGCAACTCCGCCGTGGCATCGGACGTCGCATCAGAGGTGGACAAGATGGTCTGGTCCATCCGCTGGGGCGCGGACACCGTGATGGACCTCTCCACGGGTCGCAACATCCACGATACCCGCGAATGGATCATCCGCAACAGCCCCGTGCCCATCGGCACCGTGCCCATCTACCAGGCGCTGGAAAAGGTCGGCGGCGTGGCAGAGGACCTGACCTGGGAAGTGTTCCGCGACACGCTGATCGAGCAGGCCGAGCAGGGCGTCGACTACTTCACCATCCACGCGGGCGTGCGCCTGCCCTACGTGCCGCTGGCGGCGAAGCGCGTGACCGGGATCGTGTCGCGCGGCGGATCGATCATGGCGAAATGGTGCCTTGCGCACCACAAGGAGAGCTTCCTCTACGAGAAGTTCGACGAGATCACCGAGATCATGAAGGCCTACGACGTCGCCTACTCGCTGGGCGACGGCCTGCGCCCCGGCTCCATCGCCGACGCGAATGACGAGGCGCAATTCGCCGAGCTCTACACGCTGGGCGAGCTGACCAAGCGCGCATGGGAGCAGGACGTGCAGGTGATGATCGAGGGGCCGGGCCACGTGCCCATGCACAAGATCAAGGAGAACATGGACAAGCAGCTGGAAGCCTGCGGCGAAGCCCCGTTCTACACCCTCGGGCCGCTCGTCACCGACATTGCGCCGGGGTACGACCACATCACCAGCGGCATCGGGGCTGCCCAGATCGGCTGGTACGGCACGGCGATGCTCTGCTACGTCACGCCCAAGGAACACCTGGGCCTGCCCGACCGGGACGACGTGAAAGTCGGCGTGGTGACATACAAGCTGGCCGCCCACGCGGCGGACCTTGCCAAGGGCCACCCCGCCGCCAAGGTGCGCGACGACGCGTTGAGCAAGGCGCGCTTCGAATTCCGCTGGCGCGACCAGTTCAACCTCTCGCTGGACCCGGACACGGCGGAAGCCTTCCACGACCAGACCCTGCCCGCAGAAGGCGCGAAAACCGCCCACTTCTGCTCCATGTGTGGGCCCAAGTTCTGCTCGATGAAGATCAGCCAGGAAGTGCGCGAGTTTGCCGCGAAGCAGAACTCCGACAGCTACCTCGCGACCGAGAACGTGGCCGCCGAAACCCCGCCCGAAGCGAAAGCCAACGCCGAGGAAGGCATGGAGGAAATGTCGCGGCGGTATAAGGAGGGCGGGGACTTGTATGTGCCGAAGGGGTGAAGAATTTTTTAGGTTCCTCAAGCATCTCCGTGCAAACGATGTATCGAATGGACTAGGGCATATCGTAGGTTCGATTTGTGCGATCAAAAGAGGAACGTCAGTGGAAAAATTGAGTTTGATTGCTGCATGATATTGTGCGATTCAGAAGTCCCACCACCGAGGAGAACCGCCATGGCTGAACGAAAGCAGTTCGTTAAGCGGCCGCCAGAAAATGCTGAACTAAACGAACTTCTGGAGGCGGCGAAGGGCAGAGAAGTTAGCGAAGAAGAGTTGGAAGAACAGCGTGTAAGCTTCGCTTTCGGCAATGCCGGTGATGCGGAAAACATAACTAAAGATAGTATGCGCGCCGCCTCACGTCAGATTCGCCTTTACGCTTAAGGAAAAATGGAGAAGGGCTCGCGAAAGCGGGCCCTTTTTGTGTATGGCTTTACGTAAAAATGATGATCCTGATCTCTATGCGCGCGTAGAGGAAAAGAATCTACTTAGGCAATATGACCTCCTGACAAACTGCATCGAGATCGGTCTCCGCAGAGGCATCGATTGCTTCGACAAGTATGTACTGTGGAGTTTGAATTCCGCAGCTACTGCAAACATCGCACAGCACGGAGGTCGGTACCGCGAGCAGCCGATTTATGTGGGAAACCACATCCCCCCTCATTTCGACCGTGTGCCGAGTTTGATGGATCAGTTCATATCGGACGTTCATGAGAATTGGGACATCTTGACCGGTCCAACAGAAATGGGCGCGTACGCCTTGTGGCGAATGAATTGGATTCATCCTTTTGTCGAGGGAAATGGGCGCACTGCAAGAGCTGCTTGCTACTACCTAATCTGCCTACGCGCAGGTCGTCTGCTCCCTGGTGCGAAGATTGTACCAGAACGGATAAGGGAGAACAGGCCAGCTTATTATGCTGCCTTGCAGGAGGCCGATAAAGCATGGGCTGCCGGGCATTTCGACGTCTCTGTGTTGTCGAACTATCTGAATGGCTTGCTAGCGGACCAACTGGCAAATCGCTGATATCGTTATAGAATAAAATCAGAATGCGGTTTTGGAGAACGCTTACAGCCGCGGCTAATGAAGCTGAGCGCAAGCGAAAGAATTTGATGATACAGTCAGATTAAAAGCAATCGTTAGCCAACCCCGCCCAACCCTGCTACAGCGCCCCCGCTTACGTCGATAACCCGCGACGGACTTCTAGATTTGCCTACCGCCGCTTGCCCACAGGCTTCCATGCCAGGGCCCCGGCGTTAAACAGACTACGACTTCCTTTTCGATGGCGATTTGCATTTGCCGTGTCCGCACTTCCGTGGACGCGGTCACACACATACGTTCTCGAAAGGAACACATCATGGCCAAGACCGGCACCGTAAAATTCTTCAACGCAGACAAGGGCTATGGCTTCATCCAGCCCGACGATGGCTCGCCCGACAGCTTCGTTCACATCACCGCCGTGCAGGCGGCCGGCATGCAGACGCTCGATAAGGAGCAGCGCCTCAACTACGAAGTCGAAACCGGCCGCAACGGCAAGGAAAGCGCCGTGAACCTCTCGGCCGCCGACTGATCTGAACTCCTGTTTCCGCCTACGGTCGTGGGCGGACAGGAGGGCGAAACGCGAGGGGGCCACGTGCCCCCTCGTCTTCGCTCTCCTGATTTCACCCCCAGTCAGCGAGGCCGAACGATGTCGCAGAACTACCATTTCTACAAACAGCGCGCCGACGAAGCCGCTGCCGATGCCGATTCCGCCGAGCTTGAGAACGTGCGCCAGCGATACCTCGACGCCGAGAAGACCTGGCGCGGGCTGGCAGAACAGGCCCGCAAGGTGGAGGACGACCGCGCCACCGCCAAGCAGGAGCGCCTGCAACGCATCGCCGCCGAGGAAGCGGCTGCCGAAGCCGCGGGACACGAAGGCGAGTAACTCTTCCGCACGCTCCGGGTGAGCGAGCTTTCGACAAGCAAGGCACGAAAAAAGCCCGCCCCGGATGCTCGCCGGCGCGGGCTTTTTCGTATGGCCTGTGGGAGTGGCCTGTATCGGCGGGGGTTACATCGCGCCGTTGGTGACGGGCATCTCCGCATCGGGCAGCGCGGCAAGCTCCTCAGCGGTCATGCCGGTCTGGATGTCCATGTCGTCGCCGTTGGTAACGGCGGTCAGGCCGTCCATCGGCACTTCCACCCAGCGATCGGGTTCGGTGTCTTCCAGTTCGATCACCAGCCCGCTCACCGCGCCATCCGCGCCGCGACGTACCATTTCCACGTCGCCGAGGTCGGTGCCGTCGGCCGTCATCAGGTCGGCATCGAGAAGCTGCGTCTCCGTCATGCCCAGCGCGGCCTCGTCCATCCCGGCGGCAGCGGCGCTCTGGTCCGCCTGCATTTCCATCTGGTCTTCCATGCGCTCTGCCTCCTGCTCGGCAGCGGAATCGCCGCAGGCGGCCAGCAGGGCGCAGCTTGCGGCAAGGGTGGCCATGGTCAGCTTGTTGGTGGTCATCGGTCTTTCCTTCTGAAACTGTTGGACAATAACGGGGCGGGCGGCGGCTCGTTCCGATTATGGCGACATCGGGGCAAGCGCCTTTCGGGGGATGCAAGGCCGGACCCTCGGTGCAGGTTCTTTCCTACATCTGGCCGGGCGTGCTCCGCCCGCGCGCATGAGCATTACCGCCGTCTCCCCGTCCGCCCGCAAGCATCGCCGAAAGGGGCGCGCGCCCGGAGTGCTTTTTCGTTCCAGGACACTGTTCCAGGTGTTCCAGGTTGCCTCCCCCGCCGGGCCTGCCATAATCGCGTCAGGGCTTGTCGGACGCATAAGGGGGCGACGATGGATGTGCTGCTTGAAGGACTGCTGTGGTTCGCCGCCGTATCGGCGGGCGTGATGGCCGGGGTCTACTTTACCTTCTCCGCCTTCGCCATGCGCTCCTTCGCGGCGCTGGGGGAAGTGGCGGGAGCGCGGGCCATGCAGTCGATCAACCGGGTGATCCTGCAAAGCAGCTTCCTGCCGCTGTTCATGCTCTCCAGCCTGGTCTGCGCCGCGCTGGTCGTGCTGGCCCTGCTGGGTCTGGCAGGCGCTGCGATGGTGGAAGTCCTGGCGGGCGCGGCGATCTATGTCGTCGGCATGTTCGTGGTGACGGCGGCAGGCAACGTGCCGCTCAACAACCGGCTGGACGCTGCGGACGCCGCGAGCGCTGAAGGGCGCGCGGTGTGGGCGGACTACCTGCGCCGCTGGACCCGGCTGAACCACGTGCGCACCGTGGCCTGCACGCTGTCATGCGTGCTGCTGATGCGCGCGCTGGTGGTGATCTGAGGGAGATCAGGCAATGAGCGACACCGAGACGAACCGCGCGCTGCTGACTGAGGCTTTCGCGAAGCTGGAACACGGCGACCCCAGCGCCTTTCTGCCGCTGTTCGATGATAGCATCACCTGGCGGGTGATGGGATCGAGCAACTGGTCGAAGGTAGTCAGCGGCCTTGCCAATGTGGAAGCCGAGCTGATGGGTCCGCTGTTCGCGAGCTTCGCCGGACCATATCGCAATATCCCGGAACTGGTACTGGCCGACGGGGGCCACGTGGTCGTGCTGGCGAAGGGGCACGCGGATACGGTGGACGGCAAGATCTACGCCAACGACTACTGCTTCGTCTTCAGGCTGGCAGGCGGGAAGATCGTGGAGGTGCGCGAATATCTCGACACCAAGCTGGCGGATGCCGTGCTGGGATAGGCGCACGCGAATGGACTCGCGGCGCCGGGCGGCGTAAAACGACTGGCACGGGTCGGCCTCCACTTCGGGAGAGAGGACCCATGACACACATTTCACGCCTGTCGCGCCGCGCATTTACAGCCGGTGCCCTGACCACCGCAGCGTCCACCGCAGTGCTCGGCAAGGGGGCGCTGGCGCAGGTGGCGGAGACGCCGGAATCGCCCATCGGTCCGTTCTACCCCAGCAGCTATCGCGGGGAGACCGACGCTGACTTCACGCGCCTTGCCGGCCATGCCGAGCGTGCTGCGGGGCAGGTGATCGAGGTGATGGGCCGGGTGCTCGATGCACGCGGCAACCCCATCGTCGGTGCGCAACTGGATATCTGGCAGGCCAACACGCACGGGCGCTACGCGCATCCGCAGGACCCGGCTGTGATGCCGCTCGATCCCCATTTCCAGGGCTTCGGCCGGATCACGACCGGTAGCGACGGCAGCTGGCATCTCACGACGGTGAAGCCGGGTAGCTACGATAGCCCCATCGGCTGGCGCACACCGCATATCCACATGGATGTGACGGGCGTCGATTCGCGCAAGATCGTCCAGATGTACTTTCCCGAGGATGAGAAAATGAACGCCCGCGACGAGCTGCTGCGCGCTCTGGGCGGCGCTGCTCCGGCGTCAGTCGCCTCGGCCTTGGGAGACCATCGCTACAAATGGGACATCGTTCTGATCGAAAGCTAGCGCCTTACTGTTCGGACTTGCCTACACCGGCGCGGTCCAGTTCCGGCTGGAGGCGGCCGCTGAGCCATAACCCCCACATTAGGAAATCCGCCGCCAGGCTCCAGAGCGGGTAGGTGAATGTCGCCGGGCGGTTTTTCTCTACCGTGAAGTGGGCGAGCCAGGCGAAGAAATATCCCGCCACCGGGAAGGCGATCAGCCACAGCCAGCGGCCCGTCACCACGGCAAAAAGCAACACGGCCAGCGCCAGTGTCGTGCCGATGTAATGCAGGGCGCGGGTGCGTGGCTGCGAATGCTCTCGCAGGTAGAAGGGCCAGAACTCGGCAAAGGTGGTGTACTGCCGCGACATGGCGGGGATTGTGATGGATATACGGGGGCATGGCAAGCGCGGTCCAAACGAGGCCCAAACGAGGATCGCACCAACTCCGGGTGGAAGCTGGTGCGATCGGCCGCCATGCCTGGCGTTACCCGCTGTCCGGCGGGCTCGAGGACCGTGCGCGAGGCAGCGGTCCGTTGCATTCGCTGTACCTTCGGATGGTGCGCCTGCCTGTACCGCAAGGCCAGCATCTTGGTGCAGGCCGTGCCGCGCTTGCGCCAAGTCGCATCCGCCTCGGAACATGCCCGCGTCCCTGTGAGTTTCAAGCAATGAGGAGAAGGACCATGAATCGTCTGAAAACCGCCGCCGCCATCGTCATCTGCGCCGGTCTTGCCGCCTGCGCGCCGGTGGAAGAGCCTGCCGCCGACGGATACGACACCGCGCTGGCAAACCTCGACACGACCAGGGCCTGCTTCTTTACGCGCGAGATCAACGGCTATTCCGACGCGCCTTCGTCCTCGGCCCGGAACGACAGGCTATACATCTCGACAGGCGTGAACGAGCGCTGGCTGCTCGAAACCTACGGCTCCTGCCCGGATCTCGATTTCGCCAATGCCGTCGGCCTCGATGTGCGTGGTTCTGTCAGTGTGTGCACGGGACAGAGGGAAACGCTGCTGGTGCCCTCCACCATTCCGGGCGAGGTCGATCGTTGCCCCGTCCGCGTGCTCGGAAGGGTCATCGAGGACGACTGATCCCAGCGATATCCTGACACACTACGTGCTTTGGGCCAGTCTCGGAACAGGTGTGCCTTGCAGTCATTCTAGGCGTTGACCGGATGGCCCGGGTGGGTCTGTACGACGCCAGCCATTCGACTGACTGCAATGCAAGGAAGCCGAAAATGAAGACGTTTCACATTCTTACCGCATCCGCCGCTGCCCTGGCGCTCGCTGCCTGTGGTGGCACCGCCGAAGAGGCGCCGATGGAAGACGATACGATGATGGCCGATGAAATGGCCAATGCCGAGGCCGACATGCCAGGCACCATCGTCGAAGTGGCGCAGGGCAATCCCGATTTCTCCACGCTCGTTTCCGCGGTGACGGCCGCCGAACTGGGCGAGACGCTGTCCGGCGACGGTCCGTTCACGGTCTTCGCGCCCACCAACGCCGCATTCGACGCGCTGCCCGATGGCACCGTGGAAATGCTGACGACCGAAGATACCGAACAACTCGGCAGCATCCTCACCTACCACGTGGTGCCGAGCGAAGTGATGGCCGCTGACCTTACCGCCGCCATCGAAAGCGCGGGCGAGGGTGGTTACACCATCGAAACCGTCAACGGCGGCACGCTGACCGCGATGCTGGACGGCGGCAATGTCATGCTGCAGGACGCGCAGGGCAACACCGCAACTGTCACCTCCACCGATGTGGATGCCTCGAACGGCGTCATCCACGTCATCGACACCGTGCTGATGCCGTAATCGGATCATCGCATTACATTGAGAAGGCGGGCCCTTGCGCGGGTCCGCCTTTTCTGTTTCCGGCTCAGATACATCAGAGGGATAAGCCATGCGAACAATGCCACCTGCCGCACGCTTCCTCGGCTTTGCCGGGCTGTTGCCGCAGCTCGCATGCCTCGCCGCCGCATGGTTCGGTGCGCCGGAGTGGCGATGGAGCGCGCTGGCGATAGGTTGGGGTTATGCCGCGCTGATCCTCAGCTTTCTCGGCGGATTGTGGTGGGGAATGGCCGCCGGGTCACCGGACGAGGGACGGCGAGCGCCTGCGTGGCTCTGGCTTGCTGCCGTCGCGCCGAGCCTGCTTGCCTTGGCGACCTACCTGCCGTGGGTCTTCGGCGCGCCGTGGCCCGGCCCGTCTCTTTACGTGCTGGGAGGCGCGATAATCCTGAGCATTCTCGTTGACAGGCGGCTGGTTACGATCAGGCCGGGCTGGTGGATGGCGCTGCGCGTGCCGCTGTCGCTTGGACTTGGCACCGCAACCATTCTGCTGGGGGCCGCGGCCTGACGGATCAGCGCTGGTTGGCCAAGGCATCAGCCACGTTGATGACACGCATCTTGGCGATGCGCGGCTCGGCTGCTGCCACGACCGGCGGCGAACCTTGTTCAGCCTTGGGCGCTTCACCGGTGCGGGCTTCCTGGAGGCCGGAGTAGTTGGCTACCGTGCGGGGGCGATAGGCAGGGTCGGTTCCCACGGGTGCGTATTGCTCGCCCTGATCCACGTCTTCACGTTCCAGTGCTGCGGCAGCGCGGGCATCGAGGTCGGCATCATCCCACTCGGCTTCCAGCATCGCGAGGTTCTCGTCCACGTCCGGACGCCAGGTTTCGTACTGGTGATAACGATCGGCATAGCGGCCCCGCATCGCGAGTTCGTGCACTTCCACGCGGCCTTCGGGCGTTTCCATGGCGTAGTGATCGGGCAGTCTCTCCCTCGTGTGGGGAACTGCATCGTTGCTGGCGATAACGGGGCGATCGGGCAAGGTTGCCGAAACGTCGCTTATCGGCTTGATCGGTTCGGCACTCATGTTCTGCCCGGCCACTGCCCCGATCACGGGGGCGAGCAGAAACGCGCCCACAATCAGGGGCTTGATCTTCATCGGGATAACTCCGGCTTGAAACTTTCCTTTGCCCGATCAACGTTCGATTCGCGCGTGATGTTCCCCGCCGCAGGTTGTAGGGGGCAGGCACCGTCAACGGGTGCCGCCACAGGGAGAACGACGATGGAGATCTTGAGGACAATGACCTGCGCGGGAGCGGTGCTGTTGCTTGGCGCGTGCGGTAGCGGACCGGACGCCAATGTGCCGGGTAACACCGCAGACGAAAGCGCCTATTCCGGCATCGCGGAAGACGAGGCGATCAGGCTCGTGGGGACGGAGCCGTTCTGGGGCGGGACTGTCGAGCGAGGCAGCTTCACCTACACGACGCCCGAGAACATCGACGGCATTTCCATCGCTGTCACCCGCTTTGCCGGGCGCGGCGGGCTATCGTTCAGCGGAGAGGTTGATGGAGAGGCTGTCGACCTGGCGATCACGCCGGGCGATTGCTCCGATGGCATGAGTGACCGCATCTATCCCTACAACGCCACGCTGCAGATGGGCGCGGAGCAGCGCTATGGCTGCGCGTTCGTTGAAGGGCACGATCTGGGCGGCGAGGGCGAGCCCTAGGGCCCGCCCGAAACACCCAAATACCTCAGTAGACGCCGGGTGCCTCGTGCTCCAGCACGGTAGAGGCGCGCTTGGGCTGCAACAGGTCACGACCGGTGGACTGCGTCGTGGCAGGCCCGCCGGCGATGGGCGTGCAGGTGCGACCGGCAAGGAAATCGAGCGCGGTCGAAAGCATGTCCTCGCGCGGGTCGCCGAAATTGTACCGCAGATCGTCCTGCGCGCGGCAGGTGTTGGGCACCGTGGTCGCCAGGCCGTTGAAGTATTCGCCGTTGCCGTTGGCGTTTTCCAGCTTGATGGTGACAATGCGCAGCCGGTCGTCGCAAGCCGCAAGGTCGAAAGCTGACTGGCCCACCGGCTTGCCGAAGGTGTTTTCGCCCACGATCGCCAGGTCGTCCCCAATGTAGGGCTGCATCCCGTTGATCAGCGCCTCGCTGGCAGAGGCCGAACCGGACGTGGTGATAAAGGCGATCCGCGTGGGCGCGATCGACTGGGGCTGGGCGTTGAAGCGATAGGTCTCGTTGAACTCGCTCTTGCTGTCGCGGAAAGCGATGGTCTCGAACACCTGCCCGTCGAGGTCGCGGCCCAGCATGTCGCCGAAGAACTCGTTCACGTTGATGCCGCCGCCGCCGTTGTAGCGCAGGTCGATCACCAGTTCGGTGACACCTGCCGCGCGGAAATCGGCGAAAGCATCGCGCAGGTCGTCGATGGCCGGGTTGATGAAATTGGTGAGGCGGATGTAGCCCACCTGCTTGCCGCCATCGTTGATGATCTGCGCACCGTAGCGGGGCACCGGATCGAGAGCGTAGTCGGCTTTCGACACGCTTACCTCGCGCGTTACGCCGCTGGCATCGTTGATGCGGAGCACACGGGTGACGCCCGGATCGGACGGGCCCAGCGCGTTGATCACCGCCTGCGCGCCGCCATTGGCGATCAGGCTGTTCACCGTCTGGATGTTGGAGCTGGTCGTGCCGATGCCGAGCAATTCCGTGCCGCGTTCGATATTCGCGCCGAGCGCCGGGGTGTTGTCGAACGTCTCTGCCACGAACACGCGGCGGGCATCGATGTCATAGGCGAGGCGGAAACCGAAACCCGCGCTGGAGCCCTGGTTGAAGAACGCGTTCTCCTCCTCGATCGAGGTGATGTAGCTGAAGAACCTGTCCTTGTTCTCCGCACGGGCCGGAGCGACCAGTGCGTCGATATAGTCCTGTACGGTGCTGAAACTGGCGGCGTTCACGCCCGTCGCCAGCAGGTTCGGGAACAGATACCATTCGTCCAGCACGTCGAACGCAAACTGCTTGCGGTTTTCCAGCGAGCAGGTTGCGGTGGTGGCCGTTGGAGATGGCGTGGGCGTTGGCGCAGGAGTGGTCGCGACGGGAGATGGAGTTGGCGATCCGCCCCCTCCGCAAGAAACTGTCATGCCGAGGCAAGCAAGCGAAAGGGCGATCTTGGACGTGCGCATGAAAATGTCCCGATATTTGAAGCCATTGGCGCGGACGCGCCCAGTGGTTACAGGGCTAACCTGCCCCGGTGCCGGTGGCAAGCGCCGAGCGACGAAGATCAACCGAAATGCTCGCTTCGCGGTTGTCCGTGCAAACCTTCAACAGCCTGGAGAGAGCGTCAGCTTGAAAAGCCCCCCTTGAAATGCTGGGGCGCATTCTGCACATCGCGGCCCTGCGCCGTTGCAAAAATACCAAGGATTACAAGAATGCTCGAAAACGTCCCCGCATGGCTGGGCAAGGCCTTCCGCAATGTGCGCGCCGGTCACGGCAAGCTGATGGTCGCCAAACTCGGCGACGAAGCGCTGGTGGGCAAGTCGGGCTTCGAATTGAAATCGGCCGCTTTCCGCAACGGCGAAGAACTGGACCCCAGCTTCACCGCCGACGAGGAAGACGCCGTCGCCCCGCCGCTGGAATGGTCCGCGCCGCCTTCCGGCACGCAGGAACTGGTGCTGGTGGTGGAAGACCCGGACGCGCCCGCGCCAGAGCCGTTCTGCCACTGGCTGGTCTGGGGCCTTCCTGGCCAGAAGGGCCAGCTGCTGGAAGGCGAGGTGCCGCCGCGCGTGGGGAAGAACTCGTTCGGCAACTCCGAGTGGCTGCTGCCCGATCCGCCGACGGGTCACGAACCGCACGATTACGTGTTCCAGCTGTTCGCGCTGGACCTGCCGCTGGTGCAGATGCCCGGTGCCAGTCGCGAGGAGCTTGAAGGTGCCATGCGCGATCACGTGCTTGGCGTGGCAATTCTGACCGGAACGTACGCCCGCGAAGAAGGCGGGGATTACGACTGGAATGATGAAGACGAAGCCGAATGAAGGGTGCTAACCCCGTTCGGCTATTTTTGAGTGAAAGGATACCAAGGAAATGGCTGCCAAGAACAACGCGCTGAACAAGCCGGTGAACCTCTCGTCGGACCTGGAAGCGGTGGTCGGCAAGGGTCCGATGACCCGTGCCGAGGTGACCAAGAAGGTGTGGGATCACATCAAGGCTAACAACCTGCAGGATTCCAAGGACAAGCGGATGATCAATCCCGACGCCAAGCTGGGCGCGGTGATCGGCAACGATCAGATCTCCATGTTCAAGATGACCGGTGCCGTCTCCAAGCACATGAGCTGAGCGACACCTGTCCATCGAGACAGAACGGGCGGGCGCGCGGCGAGAGTCGTGCGCCCGTTTTGTTTGCGCGGCGAAAACGACAGATCAAGAGGCCCGATTTCAGATATCCGAACTCTTCGCATTTGCGGATTATTGACTTGCCGCAATGCCGCTACACATGGCACAGTATAACCAACGAACGGCAGGCGGCTGCGTGATCCGCCCGAGAGGAAAGGTTTACTGAACATGGCCCAGATCGTCGGCGGCGTCGCCACTTCGCATACCCCCACCATCGCCTTCGCCAAGGACGCGAAAAAGTTCGACGATCCGGTGTGGAAGCCGATCTTCGAAGGCTACGAGCCGGTGCAGGAGTGGTTTCGCGAGAAGAAGCCCGACGTGCTGGTCTATATCTACAACGATCACATGACCTCGTTCTTCGACCACTACAGCCACTTCGCGCTGGGCGTGGGCGAGGAATTCAGGGCAGCGGACGAAGGCGGCGGCCCGCGCGACATTCCGGCGATCAAGGGCGATCCCAAGTTCGCCGAGCACGTGGCCCGCGTGATGGTGGCCAACGAGTTCGACCTGTCGTACTTCCAGGGCAAGGGGTTGGACCACGGCGCTTTCTCGCCGCTGTCCGTGATGGTCGATTACGATGACGACGATGGCTGGGCCTGCAAGCTGCTGCCCATCGTCTGCGGCGTGTTGACAGTGCCGCTGCCCAGCGCGCGCCGGTTCTACAAGTTCGGCAAGAGCCTGCGCCAGGCGATTCTCTCCTACCCCGAGGATATCAAGGTCGCCATCGCGGGCACCGGCGGCCTGTCCCACCAGGTCCACGGCGAAGGCTGCGGCTTCAACAATCCCGAGTGGGATGCCGAGTTCATGGAGCGGCTGGAGAAGGATCCCGAGAGCCTGCTCGACATGACCATTGCCGACCTTGCCAAGCTGGGCGGCTGGGAAGGCGCAGAAGTCGTCATGTGGCTGATGATGCGCGGTGCGCTGGCGGCCGAGGTCGAATGCACGCACAAGACCTATTTCCTGCCCTCCATGTGCTCCATCGCCACGATGATCCTGGAAGAGAAGGGCGAGCAGGCCCCGGTGGAAGACCCCGCCCTGACCCGCGCCCGCGCCGATCACGATTACGAGGGTGCCGAGGGGATGGCGGGCACCTATCCCTTCACCATCGAACGCAGCGTGAAGGGCTTCCGCCTCAACCACTTCCTCCACTCTCTCACCGATCCCACCGTGCGCGGCAAGTTCCGCACCGACGAGGAAGCGGCGATGGAGGAGGCGGGTCTGACCGACGAGGAAAAGCGCCTTGTCCGCGAACGCGACTGGATCGGCATGATCCACTACGGCGTCATCTTCTTCATGCTGGAAAAGCTCGGCGCGGTCACCGGCATCGGCAACATCGATATCTACGCCGCGATGAAGGGCATGACCGTGCCCGAGTTCCAGAAGACCCGGAACGCGCAGATCAATTATGGCGTAGCGGGCAAGGAAGACTAGCCCCACCGCCGGGAAATTTGCGTAGCCCGCGATTGTCAGCAGGGTTGCCCGATATTATCTGGCGCCCGTGACCGTCCGCATGCCCATTCTCAGCCGATCGCGCGCCATTCTCTTGGCGATGCTGTGTGTGATCGGTCTGCATGCGATCCCGACCGGTCCCTTGCCGGGTTATGTCGAGCGCGGCGGTTCGGCATTCAGTGCCAGTACGAGCGAGGTTTCGCTCGTTACGCGCGAGGATGCCGAGATTGTCCTCAAGGTCTTGCCCGAACCGACGCTCGACAAGCTGCCGGTTTCCCTGCCGCTTGCACCGGCGGCCGCAGCGCCTGCCTTTTCCTGGCCGGGAAAATACCAGACGGCCCCTCCGGTGCCCTGGCCGATGCCGCCGGCTGCCAATCCAAGGGGACCTCCCGTCTTGTCCTGAACCCGTGCCGCCTGCTCGCGGGCGGTAAACATATCGCCGTTTTCAGGACATCTTATGACAGATACATCTGCGGGCCATGCCGGCCCGGTTGATCGTTTCGACCGTGCGTCGACGATCCTTGCCGCCTATCCCGATATCACCGATGACGAACTGCTCGAACTCAAGCGGTGGTTCGCCAAAGCCAGCGCGCTCGAGGTCGCCAGCATCGCCAGTACCGATGCGCTTACGCCGAACTATCTCCGATTCAAGGCGGAGCACCTCGAGAAGTTCACGCTAAAGGACTGGCTTTTCGTCATTGCGACGATCCTGGTGATTTGCGGATCGATCGCAGCGCTGGGCATTCTTGCTCCGGGCTAGGGTTCGAAAGGTGAGCAGGCTCGCGTCGGCGACCGTGTCGATGCGGGGCTGCTCACCCCTTTGCCCGCCGGACCACTGGCCAGTCGGTCGCGCGCCCGGTCCACAACGCCAGCCAGATAAGCAGCGGCTGCGCCACCAAGCGCGGGCCGTGATAGGCCATGCCCCATCCGCCGTCCGGCGATGCCATGTCCATCAGCATGTGGTTCACGTTCGCGGGCCAGACGCACAGGGCATAGAGCGCAAGGCCGACACCGCCCGCCTGCCGCAGCTTGAGCGACCACGGCTGGGCCAAGGCCACGGCTCCGGCGATCTCGGCGATGCCGGTCCACAGGATTACGGTTTCGGGCCAGGGCACCCATTCGGGCGTGATCTGGAGGAAGGGGGCAGGTCCCACGATATGCCGGTATCCGGCGTAGGCGTAGAAAAGGGCCAGCAGGTATGTCAGCGCCGTGCGGATCACGGCAATTCGTCTCCCGGTTGCCAGTCCGGCGGGGCAAGGGTGAAACCTTCGAATTCGAACGCCGGGGAGACGATGCACGACACCAGCGTGTAATCGTGCGGCCCCTCCAGCGATCTGGCGGCCTGCCATTCCTCGGGACGGATGACCTGCTGCACGCGCTCGCCTGCCATGATGTCCGGGCCAAGGCGCACCTCGGCGGTGGCGCTGCCGGTGGGATCGGCTAGCGACAGCTCGAGCGGATTGCCAGCGTGCCATAGCCAGATCTCGGTCGCGTCGACCGTATGCCAGTGGGAACTCTCGCCGGTCTTCAGCAGGAACAGGATGGCTGTGGCGCTGCCACGCTCGTCCTCTGCCGCGTCGGCCCGCCAGGTCTCGCGATACCATCCGCCTTCGGGGTGCTGTTTCAGGCCCAGCCTGGCAATCAGGTCTGTAGCTGTCGTCATCGTCGTTCCTCGTCTTGCCTGCCGGTCCGAAAAGCGCATAGTTGCCGCCATGACAAGGACGATCCTCGCTGCCACCCTGCTGGCCACCGCCGCCCTTTCCCCGCCCCTTTCCGCACAGGACGTCCCCGAAGAGGTGGCGCGCGCCGCGCTGGAAGCAGCGCCGGTGTGGGACGGCCACAACGACGTACCGGGGCGCCTGCGCAGTCGCCATAGCAACGTGCTGGCCGATTTCGATTTCCACGACACGCTGGAAGGGGACGAATGGACGGCGGGCGAGATGCATACAGATCTTGCGCGCCTGCGCGAAGGTATGGTGGGCGCGCAGTGGTGGTCGGTCTACGTGCCGGCTTCGCTGGACGAGCCCGAAGCCGTGCGGATGACCATGGAGCAGATCGACATCACAAAACGGCTGATCGCCGCTTATCCGGAAGAGCTCGCGCTGGCGCTGACTGCTGACGATGTCGAGGCCGCCCTAGCCGAAGGGCGGATCGCTTCGCTGATCGGCATGGAGGGCGGTCATTCCATCGGCTCCAGCCTCGCCGTGCTGCGGCAGATGTACGACCTTGGCGCGCGCTACATGACGCTTACCCACAGCCGCAACACGCCGTGGGCAGACAGCGCGACAGACGATCCCGATCACGACGGCCTGACCGAATTCGGCGTGCTTGTTGTGCGAGAGATGGCGCGCCTGGGAATGCTGGTGGACCTCAGCCACGTATCGCCTGCGACGATGCACGATGCGCTCGACGTGGTCGGCGCGCCGGTGATTTTCAGCCACTCCGGCGCCACCGCGGTGAACGGTCATGCGCGCAACGTGCCCGACGATGTTCTTGCGCGCCTGCCGCAGAACGGTGGGATCGTGATGGCGGTGGGTCTGCCCGGCTATCTCAGCGAGACACAGCGCGTGTGGTACGCCGCGCGGCAGGCCGAGCAGGCGCGGCTTGAAGCATGGTGGCAGGGCAGGCCGGACCTTGTGGAAGCGGGCCTCGCCGAATGGGACGAGGCTAATCCGATGCCGGAAGCGACCATCGCCGACTATGCCGACCATATCGACCATATCCGAAACGTTGCTGGCATCGACTACATCGGCATCGGCGGCGACTACGATGGCATGGCAAGTGGCCCTGTGGGCATGGAGGACGTGAAGGGATACCCCGCCTTGTTCGCCGAACTGGCGCGGCGCGGATATTCGAAAGCCGATCTCGAAAAGATTTCCTACCGCAACATGCTGCGCGTGATGCTAGCGGCAGAGGCTTACGCGGCAGGGCAGGCGGGCGAAACGCCGCTGGAAACGCCGGTCGGCTAGATCAAATCCAGCGTCGCCTTGTCGCGGTCGCCGTTGCACATCTGGTCCAGCGCCTGCGCAAAGGGCTTGGGATCATCGGCCACCGCCTCGAAGAGGGTCATCGAGCTGCGGAACTTCATCGTGTCGATTGGGCCTAGGATCTCGACGGGCTTGCGCTGCCCAGCGTGGGCCAGCATGGCCTGTGTGCATTCCAACAAACGCGGGCCGAGCAATTCGTGATCGAGATAGGCGCGTGCCTCCTCGCGCGAGTGAATGGCGTAGGTTCTGGCGTTTGCGCTCTTGCCGAGCCCCTGCATCTGCGGAAAAATGAACCACATCCAGTGCGTTCTTTTTGCGCCTGCGTGCAGTTCTGCCAACGCCGCCCTGTAGATGCCTGCCTGGGCGCGAACGAAGCGGTCCAGACTGCGGTTTACCGTTCGGAGTGCTTCAGTCATTTTTCAACGGGTCATGGCCCCAGTTCATCAGCGAATAGCGCCAGTCGGTTTCCTTCACGTCGCCATCGGGCCGCTGGGAGAGGTGACGGTGCACGTAGCCAATCACTTTTTCCATGTGATCCCACTGGCTTTCGCTCAGGTCATCCTTCTTGGTGCGCTTTATCTCGACGATGCGGCGTCCCGAACGATGCCCGGTGCTTTCGCCACTGTCGCTATCGCCCACCGATCTGGATTCGTCGGTCTCCAGCCACTCCTCCAGTTCCTTTGGCTGCATGTTCACGCAGTCGTAGAATTCGGAGTAAGTCTCGTCGCGATCACCGGAGGCCATCAATCGTCGCCGTCGACCTTGTCGGGCAGGCCTTCGCGGTCGGTGGAGGCATAATCCTCCAGCTCATCCTCGCTCATGGAATCGTACATCTGTTTCGATGCGCCCTGCAGGTCGGACACCTTGGTCTCGCCGCGCTTGGCGGAAAGTGCCGCGCCTGCGGCTTTCTGCTGTGCTTTGGATTTTGCCGGCATCAGTCCTGCGCCTCCAGCTCGCTACCGCGCTTCAGCACCTTGTCGCCGTCTTCCTGCTTGATGAGGTAGGCGGGATTGTCCTCGTCGCCTTTCTTGGTGATTTCGCTGCCTTGCAGGGTGCGCGTAACCTCGCGCTCGAAACGGTCCTCGATCTGGCCGCAGGCGGTGCCGTTGCCCCAGTCCCACTTCACGTACTGGCCAGTCTGAAAGCTGTTTGAATTGCTCATGACTTTCGGTCTCCTTTTATAGGGGCAAGAACGCGTCTTGCCCCGGTTGTGATCCCGAAAGTTTGGCGATTATTCCTCGCTGTAGACGACGGTGGCTTCTTCTTCCGTGTCGTCCTGAGTCAATGCGCCGGTGATCCAGATGATCGAAAGGATAAGGATGGCCGCCAGCAGGCTGATCAGTAGCACCCAGCGCACCACGCCTTCTTTCGAACCGCCCGATGCCTTCTCGTCATCGATATGGATTTCGCCGTTTTGTTCTTCGCTCATGATATTATGCCTTTGCTCCAGTCAGACCCTTAACCGCTTTACGGGCCGAACCGGCAAAGGTTCCATCCCAAGCGGCTTTACAGACCAAAGCATGTAAGCCCCGATTGGCGAAATAATCAATCGCGCAGAAGTTCGTTAATGCCAGTCTTGGAGCGGGTCTGGGCGTCAACCGTCTTCACGATCACGGCGCAGTAAAGGCTCGGGCCCTGCGATCCGTTGGGCAGCGGTTTGCCGGGAAGGCTGCCGGGTACGACCACAGCGTAGGGCGGAACTTCGCCGCGGTAGACTTCGCCGGTTTCGCGATTCACGATCTTGGTCGATGCGCCAAGGTAGACGCCCATCGACAGCACTGCGCCTTCGCCGACGCGAACGCCTTCGGCCACTTCGGCACGCGCACCGATGAATGCGCCGTCGCCGATGATGACGGGATCGGCCTGCAACGGCTCCAGCACGCCGCCGATGCCCGCGCCGCCGGAGATGTGCACGTTCTTGCCGATCTGCGCGCAACTGCCAACGGTGGCCCAGGTGTCCACCATCGTACCTTCATCGACATAAGCACCGATGTTGACGAAGCTGGGCATCAGCACGGTGTTGCGACCGATGAAGCTGCCGCGGCGGGCGACCGCGCCCGGCACGACGCGAAAACCCGCTTCGGCAAATCGCTGCTCGCCCCAGCCGGCGAACTTGTTGGGCACCTTGTCATAGGCGTTGGCCCCGGCGCTGCCGCCTTCCATCACGCGGTTGTCGTTCAGGCGGAAGGAGAGCAGCACGGCCTTCTTCAGCCACTGGTTCACCGTCCAGCCGCCGTTACCATCGGGCTGCGCGACGCGCGCTTCGCCGGAATCGAGCAGTTGCAGGGCCTGGTCCACCGGCGCGCGCACGTCGCTGCTGGCCGGGGTCACCTCGGCGCGGTTTTCCCATGCCTCTTCGATGGATGCGATAAGGTCGGCGGACATGTGCGGTGGCTCCCTGATGGTGTTCTTGCGTGGTGCTGAATCTGCAAAGGCGGCTAGCCCGATGCTACGGGCGATACAAGCACGATGGCAACGTCATTGCCCTATCGCATGCTGGTGTTGGACACACGGGCGCGTTCAGGGCAAGTTACAGAATAAGCCGCATAAGGTTGTCCTCGTGGGTAAGGATGTGATTTGGCACGGATGAAAACACGGCGCTACTGGCGCGACTTGCGAGCGACAGGCATGGCGGCTTCCCTTGCAATGCTGGCAGCGTGCGGAGGCGGCGGTGGGCCAACCGTCTCGGCCCCGCCTCCCGTGACGCCTACGCCCACACCCACGCCAACACCGTCGCCCGCTCCGACGCCTACTCCTACTCCTACTCCTACTCCTACTCCTACCGCCGCCGCGTTCCCCCTGGTGGCGCCCCCGCAAGCGTTCAACACGCAGGAATTCCGTCGATCAGACGGACCGGGCCAGCACAATGCCGCAAGTGCGTGGGACGATGGTTTTACAGGGGACGGGGTAACGATCGCCGTGGTCGACACGGGCATCGATCCCGACAGTCCCGAGTTCGCGGGCCGCCTCTCGCCCGCTTCGACCGATATCTACGGCAGCCGCGGGATTGAGGGGCCTGACGATCACGGCACACTGGTATCGCTGGTGGCGGCGGCTGCGCGCAACGGCACGGGCGTGGTCGGCATGGCCTTCGATTCTACCATCCTTGCCATTCGCGCGGACGAGCCGGGATCGTGCGGGGGCGACAATCCCGAAGATCCGAGTACCGAGTGCGGCTTCCTCGACAGCGCCATTGCCGATTCCATCGATCATGCCGTGGCCAATGATGCGAAAGTCATCAACATCTCGCTGGGCGGGCCGGGCGGCATTACGCAGGCGCTGCAATCGGCGGTGACGAACGCCGTCAATGCGGGCGTGCTCGTCGTGGTCGCTGCCGGGAACGACGGACGCGGTGAACTCACCGCCTTTGCAGAAATGCTTGGCGATGCCGGGAATGGCGGGGTCATCATCGTGGGCTCGGTGGACGAAGACTACGCTATTTCGGATTTCTCCAATCGCGCAGGGGCGAACCCGCAATACTTCCTCGCCGCGCGGGGAGACAGGATTTGCTGCGTTTACGAGGACGGTGAAATCTTCGTCGACGAGGAGGGCTTCGTCTTCCTCTATTCCGGCACCAGCTTCGCCGCGCCTCAAGTGGCGGGGGCGGCCGCACTGCTGGCGCAGGCTTTTCCGCACCTCACAGGCACCCAGATTGCCGAAATCCTGCTGGAAACGGCCTTCGATGCAGGGGCCGCTGGCGACGATTCCATCTACGGCCGCGGCATCCTGAACGTGGCCCGCGCTTTCCAGCCAGTCGGCACGACCCAGATCGCCGGCGAGACGACGGCCATGGCGCTGGCGGACAGCACCGCCGTCGCTTCGCCAGCGATGGGCGATGCGTTCAGTGCCGCCTCCCTCCAGACGCTGGTGACAGACCGCTACCAGCGAGCCTTCTCCACCGATCTGGCGGGCACGCTGCGCGGGGCGGACATTCCGGAGCGCCTCCACGGGGCCGTGGGGCAGGGTACGCGCCACCTTTCCGGCGGGTCTTCGAAGGCGAGCGCTGCCTTCTCCATCGATGCCAGTGGCAGGCAGCCGCCGCGTGCCGAAATACTGCGCTTGCAGTCGGAAGATGCTGATCAGGCCCGCGTGCTGGCGGCGCGCGTAGCCTTGCGATTGTCGCCGGACACGCAACTTGGCTTCACCTATCGCCAGTCCGCCGACGCGCTCGTTGCAGGTATGCAAGGCCGCGATCGCCCGGCCTTCATGATCGCCGCGAGTGGCACGGACGACGATGGAATGTTGGCGATGGCCGACAGTGCAGTGGCGCTTCGCAGGCAGGTCGGAGACTGGGGCTTTACCGTCAGTGCGCAGACCGGCTCCACCATCAGCGCCGCTGCCGAACGGCGCGCCGCGCAGCTTCGCGGGCAGCGGGTGGAGGAGGACCTCGCGAACTTCGCCCTCGCGCTCGACCGGCAATTCGGCGCTTTCGACGTGGCCGCGGGGCTGACCTGGACGGCCGAGGACAGCACGGTGCTGGGCGCGCGCTTCCACGAAGGCTTTGGCCTCGCAGGCAGCGATACGGTGTTCATCGACACCGACCTTGGCTGGCGCATCGCCGACAACTGGCGAGTGGGCGCGGCATATAGGCAGGGATTCACCCGCCTTCGCAGGGCTCCTCTGCTGACCGATGGCTCCGGCCTTTCGAGCAATGCCTGGTCCGTCGATCTGCAGCGATCAGGGGTCTTTGCAGCAGACGACCGACTAGCCCTCCGCCTCTCGCAACCGCTGCGGGTTGCCTCGGGCGGCCTCGACCTCAACCTGCCAACGTCGTTCAGCTACGACACGCTGACCGCACAATACGGCACCCAGCGGCTGTCACTCACTCCTGAGGGGCGCGAAGTAACCGGCGAACTGTCTTGGATCGGGCAGATCTGGGGCGGCAACGCTGCGGCGAGCCTCTTCCTGCGCCGCGAGCCGGGGCATTACGCGAATGCGCCCGACGATGTGGGGGCCGCGCTACGCTGGTCGCGCCGGTTCTGAAGGTTCCTGCATCAGCCAGCGGGTGAAATCGACAAGGCCCGTCTGGCGCGCGCGGCTCATGCGCTCGGCCTCAAGGATGGTCAGCACCTTGTCATAGCAGCCCGCGATATCGTCGTTGACGACCACGTAGTCGTAGCCGTCCCAGTGGCTGATCTCGAACCGGGCACGGTCCATGCGCGCGGCGATCACCTCGTCGCTGTCCGTCCCGCGCGAGCGTAGCCGGTGTTCCAATTCGGCGATGCTGGGCGGCAGCAGGAATACGCGAACCACGTCCGTTTCCATGCGCTGGTAAAGCTGCTGGGTGCCCTGCCAGTCGATATCGAAGAGGAAGTCCTGCCCGGCCTTCAGTCCCGCTTTGATCTGGGCCTTGGGCGTTCCGTAGCAATTGCCGAACACCTTCGCCCATTCCAGGAACTCACCGTTCTCCACCATGGCGTCGAACGTCGCTTGGTCGACGAAGTGGTAGTCCTGGCCCTCGATCTCTCCCGGTCGCATGGGCCGGGTGGTGACGGAAACCGACATGCCGATGCCATCCACTTCGGCCAGCAGCTTGCGCGCGATGGTCGTCTTGCCTGCGCCCGATGGCGAGGACAGGATGAACATGAGGCCGCGGCGGGCGAGCGGTTGCGAGCTGGAAGGGGAAGATTCGGTCATTCACCGCTAATGCGGCGCGGGCGGGACAGGATCAAGCCTGCGGGGCTCAGCTATCCTCGTTCGCCTGCTTGATAAGCTGCGCGTCGCCTTCGCGTTTCTGCGAACGGCGGGCCTTGGAATGGTCGTAGAGCACCTTGCCGAGGATGCCCGTTCCCACGATGGCCGCGCCGGGCACTGATCGCGTCGCAAACTTGGCCACGGCGATCGAACTCAAGGTCCGCCAGATCGAGCGGTTTTCCTTAATATCCCTGACGGTCTCGTCGTCGTAGCGCTTCTTCAGGAAGGCCTTTTCCACCCCGCCGCGCAGGACATAGGAGCCCATGCGCATAACCACGTCGGCCAGCATCAGGTTGGTTGCAGGGTTTTCCGTCGGGCCGGGCACGTTGCCGGCCTTGCCGCGCCGCGCTCTTACAAGCCGGTGGATTTCATCACGGTCGAGATTGTCGCTCATCACTGCCCCTCGTGGGCCCGCGAAAGCCAGGCCCGGTTATTTCTTCCGGCCGAAATCGACCGTGACGACATTGGAGCCGTCCTCACTCTTGGCAACGTCCTCGATGGAGCGGCGTTCCTCGCCATCGGGCGCATCGTTTTCCGCATCGTCGTGCGCTGCGGGTTCCTCGTCCTCGACAGCCGCCTGGAATTGCAGGCCGAAATCCACGGCGGGATCGACGAAAGCGGTAATGGCCGAGAAGGGAATCACCAGTTTGCTGGGGATCTGGTTGAAGCTGAGGCCCACCGAAAAGCCGCGATCAGTAACTTCAAGGTCCCAGAACTTGTTCTGCAGGACGATGGTCATCTCGTCGGGAAAGCGTTCGGTCAGCGTCCTGGGAATATCCACGCCCGGCGCGCCGGTCTTGAACGTGATGTAGAAGTGGTGGCTGCCCGGAAGGGTGCCGCCATCGCGCTCCACCTGGCCAAGCACACGCCCGACCACGGCACGAAGCGCCTCCTGCACGATCTCGTCGTACGGGATCAGACTGTCGGGTGTATCATCGCTCATAGGGGCCTAGGTGACGCTCGCGGGGAGCAAAATCAAGCCGGAATCGGGCGAACATGCCCGCCAATGCGCTTGCGTGCGCGTTGCATCGGCTTATAGGCTCACCCCCATGCGTACAGGGCGAACAGAGCGTAAAACGAAGGAAACCGACATTCTCGTCGAGGTGAATCTCGACGGGACGGGACAATACGACATTTCCACAGGCATCGGCTTTCTCGATCACATGGTGGAGCAATTCAGCCGCCACTCGCTGATCGACGTGACGCTAAAGGTCGATGGCGATCTCCACGTGGACCAGCACCACACCACGGAAGACAGCGCCATCGCGTTGGGCCAGGCGCTGTCAGATGCGCTGGGCGACAAGGCCGGGATCGGCCGTTACGGCGAGGCGCACTCGCCGATGGACGAAACCATGGCCCGCGTCGTGGTGGACATATCGGGCCGCCCCTACCTCGTCTGGAAAGCGCGTTTCACGCAGGAAAAACTTGGTGAGTGGGATACCGAACTGATCGAGCACTGGTTCCACTCCGTCGCCCAGTCCGCCGGGCTGACGCTGCATTGCCAGGTTCTTTACGGCAGCAACAACCACCACATCTGCGAGGCACTTTACAAGGGTTTCGCCCGCGCCATGCGACAGGCGGTCGAGCTCGACGCGCGCAAGGGCGGGGCGGTGCCTTCGACAAAGGGGCAACTCGGTGGCTGATTGTCTGTTTTTCGCACGCCCATCCGGGCGCGCGTCCTCGTTAGACGGCCTCCGCTGCGTTGCGGCCCCGCTGCGGGCGGGCGGTCGCCCTTGCGGTTGCGAGGCAACCGAGGGCTGCAACCTTGGCTGAAGCGATTGCCTTGATTGATTACGGCGCGGGCAACCTTCACTCGGTCTACAACGCGCTGAAAGCGGCGGGGGCGGAGCATGTTGCCGTGACCGACGATCCGAAGCTGGTGCGCGGCGCGCGCCGCATCGTGCTACCGGGCGTGGGCAGTTTCCGCGCCTGTTACGAGGGGCTGACCGGCATCCCCGGCATGGTCGATGCGCTGGAAGACCGCGTGCTGGGGGACCGCAAGCCGTTCCTCGGCATATGCGTCGGGATGCAGCTTCTTGCCGATCGAGGGCTGGAGCATGGCGAATGCCCCGGCCTCGGCTGGATCCCGGGCGAGGTGAAGCTGATCGAGCGCACCGATCCCGCCATCCGCGTGCCGCACATGGGCTGGAACGATGTCGGCCTCACCCCTCATCACGGCGACCACGAACTGCTGGAAGAGGGCGAGGCCTATTTCCTCCACTCCTACCACTTCGTTCCGGAAGACGGGCTGGACGTTGCCGCGATGACCGATCACGGCGGCGGCATCGTGGCCGCGGTCGCGCGCAACAATATCGTCGGCGTCCAATTCCACCCGGAAAAGAGCCAGACCTTCGGTATCGACCTGATGCGCCGTTTTCTCGACTGGAAGCCCGTATGATCGTTTTCCCCGCCATAGACCTGAAGGGCGGCGAAGTGGTTCGTCTGGCCGAAGGCGACATGGACCGCGCCACCGTTTACGGAGACAATCCGGCAGCGCAGGCCTTGATATTTGCCGAGGCAGGTGCCGAGCATCTCCATGTGGTCGATCTCGACGGCAGCTTCGCGGGCCGGGCCGAGAACCGCGAGGCGGTGGAGGCGATAGTGGAGGCCTTTCCAGGCTACGTGCAGCTTGGCGGCGGCATTCGCGATGCCAAGGCGGTGGAGGGCTGGTTCAACCTCGGCGTGGCGCGCGTGGTAATGGGCTCCGCTGCCCTGAAGGACCCCGATTTCGTCAAGGAAATGGCACGCGAATGGGAGAACGGCATCGTCGTTGCCGTCGATGCGCGCGACGGTATGGTGGCGACCGAAGGCTGGGCCGAGGTTTCCAACGTGCCGGTGGTCGATCTGGCCCGCCGGTTCGAGGACGCGGGCGTTGCCAGCCTGCTATTCACTGATATCGGGCGCGACGGGATGCTGAAGGGCTGCAACGTCGATGCCACCGTGGAACTGGCGCGCAGCGTGGATATTCCCGTGATCGCCAGCGGAGGAGTGAAGGGTCTCGATGACATCCACATCCTCTCGCTCCATGCGGACGAGGGAATCGAAGGCGTCATCACGGGGCGCGCGCTCTACGAAGGGCGGCTGGACCTCGCGACCGCGATAGCCATGGCGAACCGGTGAGGCCGGAGGCCAATCCCTATGTCCTGCCCGGTATCGGCGGCGCGATCGTTTCTGCCGCCGTCCGCTATGTATTCGGCGGCACGCAGGTAGCGCTGATCGGGCTGGTGGTATTCACCGTCGTCTACGGCGCGCTCATCCTGCTTGGGCGCGGCATGAAATGGGATGATGCCCCGATCCAGCACGCCGTCGTCGCCGCCATCGCCACGACGGCGGCCTACCTCCTGACCGATCACCAGTCGGCCATGGCAGTCGCCACCCGATGACCATCGCCGATGTCGCCCTCGTCGCATGTCTTGCCATGCTGGCCACCGCCATAATCGACTGGCACCGCGGCGTTACCGGCCTGGGTAAGCTGCGGCTGACGAAGAAGGACGACCCGAACCGATACTGGATGGCCCTCGTGCTCTATTTCAACATGGCCTTCCTCATGTTCTGGCTGTTCGGGCAGGCCCAGACCAAGCCCGATCAGGGCGAAGAAGTGCTGGAAGTCGCGAGCGAAGAACCTCTAATGATGCTCGATATCGAACAGGCGACCCGAGAATGACAGTCCGTATCCGCGTAATTCCCTGCCTCGACGTGGCCGATGGCCGCGTGGTGAAGGGTGTGAACTTCGTCGACCTGAAAGACGCCGGCGATCCGGTGGAGCAGGCGCAGGCCTACGACGCGGCGGGCGCGGACGAGCTGTGCTTCCTCGATATCTCTGCCAGCCACGAAGGGCGCGGCACTCTGCTTGATATCGTCAAACGCACCGCCGAGGTTTGCTTCATGCCGTTGACCGTGGGTGGCGGTGTCTCCAGCGTCGAGGACGCCCGCGCGCTTCTGCTTGCAGGCGCGGACAAGGTGGCGGTCAATTCTGCCGCCGTGCGCCGCCCGGAAATCATGGCCGATATTGCCGATCGCATGGGCAGCCAGTGTGCCGTGGCATCGGTCGATGCGCGGAAGGTGGAGGCCAGACGCTGGGAGATATTCACCCATGGCGGCAGGCGGGAGACCGGAATCGACGCGGTCGAGCACGCGGTGAAACTGGCCGAGCTCGGCGCGGGCGAATTGCTTGTCACGAGCATGGACGGCGACGGGACGCAGAAAGGCTACGATCTCGAACTTACGCGGGCGATTGCCGATGCCGTGTCGGTGCCCGTCGTCGCCAGCGGCGGAGTGGGTACGCTGGACCATCTGGTGGAAGGCGTAACCAAAGGCCATGCCAGCGCCGTGCTGGCGGCCAGCATCTTCCATTTCGGCACCTACACCATTGCCGAGGCGCACAAGGCACTGCGCGATGCGGGCCTGCCCGCACGCGGTTGAGGGTCCGAAAACGGGACGGTCTTGTTGCAGGTATTGCGTGGTGCCGGTGAAAGGTTTTTGCACCGCCGCATGTGGTCACAAATATCGATCGCCGCCGCGATTCTCTTCACTTCAACCCCGGCCGCCGCACAAACTGCGGCGCAGGTCCCCGAAGCTTCGGCCCTGACGCTGTTCGGCCTCGGCATTGCAGGTGTCCTGATCGGTCGTCGCCTGTCGATGAACGACAGGGACAGGGACTAGCGGCGAAGCGGCTTCACCTCTCCGCTTGACCGAGGCCCCGCACTTCGCCCATTGCCGGCGGCGATGGATACATTCGCACGCCTCGAAGCCACGATCGCGCAACGCCGCGCTGCCTCGCCGGACAGCAGCTATGTGGCAAAGCTGAATGCGAAGGGCCTGCCCAAGATCTGCGAGAAGGTGGGCGAGGAAGCGACCGAGACCGTGATCGCGGCGCTGACCGGCTCCGCCGCGGAACTGACCGGTGAGGCTGCCGACTTGATCTTCCACCTGATGGTATTGCTGGGCGCGAAGGACATTCCCCTTGCCGATGTGCTGGCCGAGCTGGACCGGCGCGAAGGCACTTCGGGCCTCGAGGAAAAAGCTTCAAGGAAACCCGACTGATGGCGATCGATCCGACTGCGCCCTACGATCCCGAAAACATTTTCGCCAAGATCCTGCGCGGTGAAATCCCGTGCAACAAGGTCTACGAGGATGACTGGTCGCTGGCTTTCCACGACATCAACCCGCAGGCGGACGTGCATATCCTTGTCATCCCTAAGGGCGAATATGTCAGCTGGGACGATTTCTCCGCAAAGGCATCGACCGATGAAATCGCGGGGTTCGTGCGCGCAGTAGGGCACGTTGCGCGCGAGCAGGGTCTGGTCGTGCGCGGCTATCGCCTACTGGGGAATGTGGGCCGCAATGGCGGGCAGGAAGTGCCGCACTTGCACGTCCACCTGTTTGGCGGCGGACCGCTCGGTCCGATGCTGGCTCGATAGTGCTGGCTCGGTAAGTCTCAAACCAGACTCAATTCGCCGCCAAACGCTAAATCTTCTGCGGCAGACAGGCTGTAAGCCACCATTCATCTAGGGAGAGACAATTGCAGCCACCCTCCGGCAAAATCGAAGGGGCAACGCACTATTACCCGGTGCGGGTGTTTTTCGAGGATACTGACCTGTCCGGCATCGCCTATCACGCCAACTACCTGAAGTGGTGCGAGCGCGCACGCAGTGACCTGTTGCGCGTGCTGGGCATCAACCAGCGTGAGGCGTTCGAGGCGGGCGAGGGCGTTTACGCCGTTTCCGAAGCGCAGATCAAATGGCGTCGCCCGGCCAAGCTGGACGATGAAATGATCGTGGAGACCCGCGCGCTGGAACTGCGTGCCGCCAGCGCGCGTATGGAGCAGAAGGTGATGCGCGGGGAGGAACTGCTGGCTCAGGTGGACATCGTTGCCGCATTCGTTACGCCCGAGGGCAGACCGCGCCGCCAGCCAGAAGAATGGCGCCGCGCATTCGAACAATTTGTCACGAAAGACGACCAATGACCGTGCTGGACATGCTTGCCGTTTCTGCTCCCACCCGGCTCGACCCGATCGAGCTGTTCCTGCAAGCCGATATCGTGGTGCAGCTGGTGATCGTGGGCCTCATCCTCGCCTCGATCTGGACATGGACCATCATCATCGGATTCTCGATGCGGATGGGCCGCACGCGCCGCAACTGCGATGCTTTCGAGGAGGATTTCTGGACTCACGAGGATGTCGACGGCGTGATGGATGCCCGTCGCCGCAAGGATAATCCCTCGGCCCGCGTAGCCGCCGCCGGGATCGCCGAATTTCGCCGCAGCCACAAATCCGGCCTGAAAGACCCGGTCGCCGCGCGCGGCCGGGTGGCGCAGGCACTGGAAGGGCAGGTTGCGCATGAGGCGGACCGGCAGGCGAACCGCCTCAATTTCCTCGCCACCACCGGTTCCGTCGCGCCCTTCGTTGGTCTGTTCGGCACCGTCTGGGGCATCATGAACAGCTTTTTCCAGATCGGATTGCAGCAGAACTCATCGCTCGCCGTCGTGGCTCCTGGCATTGCGGAGGCGCTGTTCGCCACCGCCATCGGCCTGTTCGCTGCCATTCCTGCGGTGATCGCCTACAACCGCCTGTCGAACACCGTGAACGGCTTTGAGGCGCGCCTGCAACGCTTTGCCGACCGCGTGCACGCGCAGATCAGCCGCGAGATGGAGGTCTAGGCCATGGGCATGGGCGTCATGTCCTCCAGCCGCAGGGGCCGCTCCAGCCGCCGCGCACCGATGGCGGAAATCAACGTCACGCCGTTCGTGGACGTGATGCTGGTGCTGCTCATCATCTTCATGGTCACCGCTCCGCTGCTGGCCAGCGGCGTCCCAGTGGAACTGCCCGAAAGCCGCGCCAACCCGATGGACCAGGACCCCGAGCAGGTGACCATCGCGCTCGACCGCGAAGGCTTCATCTACATCGACGACGTGCTGGTGGAAGCCGGCGCGCTGGAGCAGGCGCTGGATGCCATTTCTGGCCCTGCCGGGGCGGAAAAGCCGCTGATCGCCCTGCGCGCCGACACGGGCCTCGACTATGGCCGGGTGATGGCGGTGATGGGTGAGCTGAATCGTGCAGGTTTCAACTCCATCTCGCTGGTCACCACCAGTTCAGCCGACGCGCCATAGCCTGACCTGCTGATGGCAATGTTCGCCGATCTTTCCCGCGAAGAACGCATCGGTCTGGGTGCCGCCGTCGTCGCGCACGCCGCGCTGGCCGTGGCCCTGGCCGTTCACGCCACGCGCGATCCGCCGCCGTTCGTGCCAACGGAGCGCATCGATGTGAGCCTGGCCACCGAAGTCAGCCTGGAAAGCACTGCGCCCAATCCCAGCGCGGAGCCTGCCGCGGCAATGGCTCCCGAAGTCGCCGACATGCCGCAGGAAGCTCAGGAAATGGTCGAGGCTCCGACGCCCGAGGTGATAGAACGTCCCGTCACCACGCCGCCGCGCCCGACCACGCAGCCGCGCACCCCTGCACCCACTCCCACGCCGCAGCAGACGCGTCGTGCCGAGCCTCGCCCGACGCCTGCGCCAACACCGCGGGCGACAGCCAGCCAGCGCGCACAGGGCAGCCGTCTGAATGACGATTTTCTGCGGGGTACCAGCGACGCAAGCGGCGACAGCGGATCGCCCGCACAAACGGTCGGGCCGGCCCAGCAGGCATCCATCGCCCAGGCTATCATCCGCGCCCTGCGCCCGCACTGGCAGCCGCCTTCTGGCGTAGAGGTCGAATCGCTTGTGACGGTGGTTCGCTTCCGCCTGAACCGTGACGGCACGCTCGCCGGTGCGCCGGAGGTGTTGCGTACCACCGGGCAAACCGATGCAAACCGCACGCAGGTAAGTCGGCACCAGGAACAGGCCGTGCGCGCCGTGCGGCTTGCAGCGCCCTTCGATTTGCCCGAACAGTATTACTCTGGATGGCGTGTCATCACGTCCAACTTCGACAATAGGCTAGCCCAATGATCCGTTTTTCCCTCTTCGCCTCGCTGACTGGTGTCGCCCTTTCGCTTTCGGCCACGCCTGCCCTCGCGCAGAACGATGATCTGATGACGGATCTCGACCCGGCAAGCATCGGCGCGCAGGATGTGGAAGAAACGACAGTGGAGGGCGATGGCGACGGGGAAGGTATTTCCGTCACGGTGACGGCCGATGCCTGGCAGGACCTCGGCATTGCCATAGCCAGCTTCGCCACCAACCGCGACGTATCCACGCCCGCGAACTCGCAGGGGACCGCCGCACTCGGCCTTGAACTGGCGCGCGTGGTTTACAGCGACCTGCGCTTCAACGGCCTGTTCCGCCCGGTCGGCCCCGATGCCCTGCCGCGCCCGAGCTATCCGGAAATCACCGATCCCGCCTGGAACACCTGGCGCGGCCGCAGTGCAGAAATGCTGGTGCACGGCTATGTGCGTGCCAACGACGACGGGCGCCTGACGGTCGGCTGCTACCTCTACGACGTGGCCCTGCAGAGCGAACTGGTACGTGAGGGGTGGGTGGTGAATCCCAGTGAGTGGCGCCGTGCCGCGCACAAATGTGCCGACCTCGTCTATTCCCGTCTTTCGGGGGAAGACCCGTTCTTCGACAGCCGTATCGCCTATATCGCCGAGACCGGCCCCAAGGATAACCGCATCAAGCGCCTTGCGATCATGGACAGCGACGGGGCGAACCACCGCTTCATCACCAATGGCCAATCCACCGCGCTAACGCCGCGCTATTCGCCCGACTATTCCAAGATCGCCTACCTCTCCTACGTGGACGGCAATCCGCGCATCTATGTCTACGATATCGGCAGCGGGCGGCAGACGCTGGTGACGCAGAGCGCCAACCCGACCTTCGCCCCGCGGTGGAGCCCGGATGGCCGCTACATCCTTTATTCGATGGCCGTGGGCGGCAACACCGACATCTACCGCGTTTCCGCGGCAGGCGGCGGCACGCCGCAGCGCCTCACCTCCGGCCCGGCGATCGAAGTGGGCGGTTCCTACTCTCCCGACGGCAGCCAGATCGTGTTCGAAAGCGACCAATCGGGCGCGCAGCAGTGCTACGTGATGAACTCCGACGGTTCGAACCAGCGCCGGATCAGCTTCTTCGGCGGGCGCTGCGCCAGCCCCGAGTGGAGCCCGCGCGGCGACCAGATCGCTTTCACCCACATCGTGGGCGATTTCCATATCGGGGTGATGAACCCGCAGGGCCGCAACATGCGCACCCTGACGAACGGGTGGCAGGACGAGGGCCCGACTTGGGCCCCGAACGGCCGCATCATCCAGTTCTTCCGCACCGAGCGTAATTCCGGCGACACGTCGATCTGGCAGGTGGACCTGACCGGGGAAAACGAGCGTCGGCTGCGTACGCCGGTAGGAGCGTCAGACCCGGCATGGGGACCGGTTTTGCCGTAAGTGCGTTAGTTCCCCAACGGGGTCGCAAAAACAACAAACCCGTTTTCACTACGGTTCAAGGAGAGCCAGAAAATGAATCGCCTGATTATCGCCGTCACTCTTTCCAGCGCGCTGGCACTCGGTGCCTGCAAGAAGGAACCGCCCGTCGTCACGCCCGATGCGCCGCAGGATACTGTGACGCAGCCCACGCCGACGCCTGCGCCCACCTCTACCGCGCCGCAGCCCGGTTCGCAGTCGCACTTCTCCAGCGCGATGGCAGGGGCCGATACCATCTACTTCGATACCGATCGCTACAACATCGATAACGAAGACATGATCGCCCTGCGCCGCCAGGCCGAATATCTGCTGCAGTACACCGGCGCCCGCGCAACCGTGGAAGGCCACGCCGACGAACGCGGCACGCGCGATTACAATCTCGCCCTGGGTGAGCGCCGCGCCAATGCGGCGAAGAACTACCTCGTCAGCCTGGGCGTGCCGGAAAGCCGCCTGCGCACGGTCAGCTATGGTGAGGAACGTCCCGTGGCCACCGGCTCGAACGAGCAGGCCTGGGCCCGCAACCGCCGCGCCGTCACGGTGATGATCGAGCGGTAAGCTAGCCGATCAGCGAAGACAGGGCCGGGAACACCCGGTCCGCAGCGGGCGCGGTGGCATGGGCTGCCGCGCCCGTTTGCATTGCCGCCTCGCTACCGATGCCGGGGCCCGTCGAAGGGCTGGCGAACAGCGCGAATGCCGCCATGGTCATGACGGAAAAGGCAATGGAAATGGCGAGCTGCCTGCTCATGCGGAGTTCTCTAATCTGACGTGTTGTTGACTTTGTCCAACCGCCATACCGGACGGACGGGCTATATTGCAATGCAGCAATTGCACCAAAATGTATCAACTGTGTGAATCGTTCCCGTGCTAATTACCCGCAAAGGGCTCGGTTCACTTGTCGGGCATTGCGCCCTATATGGGCCGGGATGTTGCTTGCGATCACCTTTTCCTGATGGCCCGTTCACGGCGTTCCAACGACTGGGGCTTTCCCCGCTGGCGTGGCTATGACGAGGGCCGCGAAGCCGTGGAGGTGCGCATCTGCGACCGTCACGGCTGCGACCAGCCCGGCGATTGCCCCGCGCCCAAGTCTCCAAACAGCCCCGACCGCTGGTACTTCTGCGAGAAGCACGCGGCGGAATACAACAAGGGGTGGGACTATTTCCAGGGTCTCGACAAGGAAGAAGCGGCAGAACGCGCCAAAGCCGAGCAGGCGGAAAGCGCGGGTTATGCCGAAAGCCAGCACTACGGCTGGAGCGGCAGCGGCGACGGATCGCGCAGCGCCGACGAGATGCGCGCGCTGGAAGTGCTGGAGTTGGAAGCCGATGCCGATTTCCAGGCCATCAAGCGCGAATGGCGCGCGCGGGCGAAGAAGGTGCATCCGGACGTGAAGCCCGGCGACAAGGAAGCGGCCGAGGAGTTCCAGAAGCTGCAACTAGCTTACGAAGTGCTGAAAGCCGCCGAGGAGCGGCGTGAGTGGAAAGGTTGATCCGGCAGTGACGCGCAAGGTCCTGGCATTCGCCGCCAGCAATTCCTCGGTTTCGATCAATCGTATGCTGGTCGCCTACGCCGCCAGCCTGCTGCATGAGGCCAAGGTCGAGTTCCTCGACATTCACGATTACGAGATGCCGATCTACCGGCACGACCGGGAGCAGGCGGATGGGATCCCGGCACCCGCCCACGCATTTCTTGCCGAGATCGGCTCGGCAGATGCGCTGCTGATCTCGTTTGCCGAACACAACGGTCTCTATTCCGCAGCCTTCAAGAACCTGTTCGACTGGTGCAGCCGGGTTGATCGCAATGTCTGGCAGGGCAAGCCGATGGTGCTGTTGTCCGCCTCGCCCGGACCGGGCGGAGCCGCACGCGTGCTCGCGCTGGCCGAAACGGCGGCACCGCATTTTGGCGGCGAGGTGAGGGCGACGCTGTCCGTTCCCAAATTCGGCGAGGCATTCGACGCGGAAAACGGCGTGCTGCGCGATCCCGAGATGGTAGTCCGGTTGCAGGCCGCGCTGACAAAGCTCTAGGCTCCTACCGCTCCACCGTATCGTTCACCCATTCCGCCGGATCGTCTACCGGCGCGGCATCTTCGCCCACGTAGCGGGGGCTGGTGGTGGTGATGTAGCCGCGGATGGTGGTGTTGCCTTCGTGGCAGCCGTATTCGAACATCTCGTAGCTGTCGTCACGGCTCCAGGGGAAGGCGAGGGTGTAGGGCTGCGTGAGCACCACCGGATCGCGCACTTCCGCTTCGTAGAATATGGTATCCGGCCCCACCATGGTGAGGCGTTCGGTCATCGTCTGCTGGTCGCTTGTGGGGATCGGCTTGTTGCCCGGCCCGACAATGTTCATCGGCGTCTCGCCCGTCAGGTTGGTCGTCTCGATCACCAGCGTATCGCCGTCCCAATGGCCCACTGAGGTCCCGAGGAACTGGCGGATTTCATCCGGCACCGGCTCCCCGCGGATGGGAATTATGCGGGTTTCGTGGATCATTTCCAACTGGATGACCACGTAGCCGGGGGACTGGAACACGCGCACGCCGTTATTGTATGGAAACGGTGTCATCGAGCTGGGCAGCCCGCGCGACAGGCACCGGTCCAGCGAGTTGAAATCGGAAAGCCTGTCGAACTGCGTCACGTTCCAGCTCGATCGCATGGCCGCGCTCATCGCCTCGCCTTCCTCGGTCAGCGGGGGCAGGCGGCCGTTGGCAGGAGCCATGATGAGGGAGACCTGTTTCAGCGGCGTGCCCCATTCGAACCAGTGACCGCTGCCGATTTCATCGTTCGCGTCCTCCTGCTCGTAGCCTGCCGCGATTTCCTCGCTGCGGGCGAGGGCGGCGGCATATTCCTCTTCCGTGTAATAGGCGCGTGTGCCGAATTCGTGGGCGCGTTCGGTCGAGGTGCGGCCCACCACGTCCAGGGGCCAGATGCCGGTAAGGTCGGGATCGCCCCACGGCGTACGCGGCACCTGCCAGCTTTCGTCCGCCACCTCGGCCCCGGCCAGCCGCGCCAGTTCGCGCGCGGGCAGCGAAAGGTCGGCCTCCTGCGCGGCTGATGGCGCAGCGAACAAGGCCAAGGCAGCGGTGGCAATGGAAAGCTTGCGGATCATGCAGTTCCTCCCCGAACACGTTTGCCGGGAAGGTAACTGTGATATCGGACGGGCCGCAAGCGCCCGCCGACGTTCTATCCTTAACGCCTGCCGATGAAGCTGCCGACGAAGCGGCGATCGTCATCCTCGTCCACATCACCGTCGTCATCGGCATCGGTGGTGCCGGAGATGGAGAACAGGATGAAGATTTCCTCCCGGTTCGGGCCGCTCAGCGCGCCGGCAAAAGTGCCTGCGAACTGATTCGTCTCGTCGGTGAGGATGCCGGAGAAGGAGCTGGCGGAATTGAGAACACCACCGGTTACGGTGCCGGACGAGTCCGTCGTCCGTTCGAACACCAGCGTAGCCACCAGTTCGGGTGTACCGTTGTTGTCGCGATAGATCTCGATCGTGCCGTTCACGCTGTCGTCGGCTTCGGAAATGGTGAAGGTTACGTCCGGGGCCGAAATGGCGCTCGAAAGCGTCTGAGTCGGGTCGCCGCCGACGACCTCGACACTGCCGGTATAATTCAGGTCCGCAGCAATATCCTCATCCGTGGTGACCCGGTTGAAGAACAGCGAGGTCCGCTCGCCGCGCAAGGTGCCATCCGTGGCGTCACGGGTGAAATCGACCTGCGATTCGTAGCTGACACGCAAAACGTGCTCGAACGGCAGTTCCAGCACCAGTTTCTCGTCCCCGCGCGCGTAGGAGCGCACCGTGGCGGAGGCGCCGGTCAGTTCGGTGGCCCCGAACGTCACGGGGTCGTCCATGTCGGGGAAGCCGAACTGCACCTGCTCGGGTGAAAGCGCGAGGCTGATGGTGGCAAGACCGTTCAGGCGAGAGGCACCGCTGAAAGTCTCTGCCCCGCCTGCATCGGGCGTGAAATAGGCGAAGGCGTAGTTCGCATTCGTGCTCTCGGCCGTAAATTCGTCCTGCAGGTCGAAGTCGACGGCCGGAGCCGGCGTGGGCGTCGGTGTCGGGGTGGCCGTTCCGGTGGCAGTCGGCGAGGGCGTCGGTGTGCCGGTATCGTCACCTCCGCAAGAGGTGACCAGGGCGCCAAGAGCGGCGACGCCGACGAAGAGGGCATATTTGCGAAGCACGTGTTTTCCCGTCCGTTCCGAAATGGTTTCCCGCCCTAGGCGGCTCGACCTTTCCCTTAGCTGTCCAATGCCTTGGGGGGCAAGCCGCCTCTGGCAAGGATTACACCGCTTCCAGCGCCTGCTCGAAATCGGCGACCAGGTCGTCCGCATCCTCGATACCGATGGAAATGCGCACGAGGTTGTCCGAAATGCCCAGTTCGGTGCGGCGGCCTTCGGGCACGGAGAGGTGCGTCATGCTGGCCGGGTGGCTGGCCAGCGTCTCTGTGCCGCCGAGACTGACGGCCAGCTTCGCCACTTTCAGCGCATCGAGGAAGCGGAAGCATTCCGCCTCGCCGCCCTTGATGAACACCGAGAAAGTGGAGCCTGCCCCGAGACAGTGCCGGTCGTAGATGTCCTGCTGCCGTTCGTCCTCGATCATGCCGAGATAGCCGAGGCCTTCCACCTTCGGGTGGTTCTTCAGCATGGCGCAGACCTTGGCGGCGTTCTCTCCCGCGCGCTGCATCCGCAGTTCGACCGTCTCGAGGCTGCGCAGCAGCATCCAGGCGGTGTTGGGATCGGCAATGCCGCCCATCGTGTTGCGCAGGGCACGGATGGCATCGATCCACTTCTTGCCGCCCGCCACGCTTCCGGCCACGAGGTCCGAGTGCCCGCCCACGTACTTGGTGAGCGAATAGACCACGAGGTCCGCCCCGTGCTCCAGCGGGCGCTGCCACAGCGGGCCGAGGAAGGTGTTGTCGATGGCGATGGGGCACCGTTCCGGGTCGAAATGCGCATCACGCGCTTCCTTCACCGCCTCGATGTCCACCAGTGCATTGGTGGGGTTGCCGGGGCTTTCGAGGTAGATCAACGGCACTTCGCCGCCCTGTTCCTCCGCCTTGGCCTTTGCCTCGCGCATCACTTCGTCCAGCTTCTCCGGGCTCGCGCCCGCAGGGAAGGCGATGTAGGTGACGCCGTACTTCGCCATCACCTTGGCAACGAAACCTTCCGACGCGGCATAAAGCGGGCCGGAGTGCACGATCACGTCGCCCGCATTGCAGGCGGCGAGGATCAGAACGGCGATCGCGGTCATGCCGCTGGAGAAGCACAAGGCGTCCTCCGCATCGTCCCAGATGGCGAGGCGATCTTCGAGGATTTCCTGGTTAGGTCCGTTGAAGCGGGAATAGACCAGGCCTTCTGCACCGCCTTCGCGCTTGCCGGTAATGCCCTCGAAGTGCCGCTTTCCGGCAGAGGCGCTTTCGAACGCGAACGTGCTGGTGAGGAAGATCGGTGCCTTCAGCGAACCTTCGGAGAGAGCCGGGTCGTATCCATGGCCCATCATCAGGGTGGAAGGCTTCAGCTTCTGCCCATCGATACGGGTGACTTCGGGCTTGGGTTTGCGGCGCGGTGTGGGGGTGTCCACTGCGCCCAGCGGGTCGTCACTGTTGGTATCTTTCGGGTCGGCCATAGGGGAGGCTCCTTCCTGCTCTTACCCCTAGGAAGGCAGGGGCAGGTAAACGGTTCCGGGCCACCCGTTCCTAACCTCCGCAGGAACGCTTCTCCCAGAAATCCGGTTTCATGTGCAATTATCTGGACAAGTGAGGATTCGCAAGGCCAGTCAGGTGACAAGGGGTGCGAGGGCGAAGACCACACCTACGATCAGGAAAATCCCGGCTACATCCAGCGCGAAACCGGCCTTGACCAGCCGGGGAAGGGCGATGCGTCCCGTCGCCCAGGCGATGGCATTGGGTCCTGTGCCCGCAGGCAGGATGAAGCCCCAGCTCGCCGCCAGCGCCACGGGCATCGCCAGCAGCAGCGGGTCGCCGCCCAGCGCCACGGCAAGCGCGGCGACAACGGGCATGATGCCGCTGGCGGTCGCCACGTTGCTGGCGAATTCGGTTATCAGCACCACCATCGCCACAAGCGCCAGCGCGACGACGATCATCGGCACGTCCGAGAGGAACAGCAGCGCCTCGCCGAGCCAGTCGGCGAGGCCGGTGCGCATCATCCCGCCCGCCAGCGCGAGCCCGCCACCGAACATCAGCAGCACGTCCCAGGGCGCGCGGTTCGCCTCGTGCCATTCCAGCAGGCGGCGGCCCGCCCCGTCGGGCAGCACGAACAGGGCGAGGCTGGCGGCGATGGCCACCGTGCCGTCGGTCAGCGAGCCTTCGGGAAAATATGGCGCGACCCAGCCGCGCAGCATCCAGGCGACGAAGGTGAGAACGATGACCGGTACCAGCCGCCGCTCCGCCTGCGTCCAAGGTCCGTGCGGATCGATGGCGTCGCGCGCGGCCTGCATGTCGAAGGGATGGCGCGATACCTCCTGCACCCGGCCGATGATCCACGCGGCGATGGGGATGCCCAGCAGCACGATGGGCACGCCGAATGCCGCCCACATGGCAAAGGTGATCTCCACCCCCGATATGTCGCGCAGCAGGGCAACGCCGATGGCATTCGTGGGCGAGCCGATGATCGTTCCCAGCCCGCCAACGCTTGCGGCAAAGGCCAGCCCCATCGGCAAGGCGCCGTAGATGCCGTCCTGCGGCACCACGCCGCCTTCCTGTACGACTTTTCCGCCCGCCAGCACCGCCAGCGCCATCGGCATCATGATCAGTGTGGTGGAGGTGTTGGAAATGATGTTCGAAAGGATCGCGGCGGCGATCATGAAGCCCAGCAGCAGCCCGAAGGTGCCGCCGCGCCCGCCGATCCGGTCGAGGATGAACGTCGCCAGCCGCTTGTGCAGGCCAGTGCGCTCGATGGCAAGAGCGAGGAACGCGCCGCCCAGCAGCAGGAAGATGATCGGCGAGTAGTAGTCGCCCGCCACCTCGCCCGCCGTACCCCCGCCGCTGAAAGGCAGCACCACGAACGGCAGCAGGCCTGTGACGGTGAGCGGCACGGCCTGCGTCATCCACCATGCGGCCATCCAGCACACGAGGCCTGCCACGCGCCACGCCTCTGCGGTCATGCCTTCGGGCGCGGGCAGCAGCACGGTAAGCGCAAACAACACCGGCCCAAGCCAGAAGCCGATGCCCTTGGCATTCATGCTGTGGTATACTCCCTGCCCATGGGGCAATCGTGGCGCAGCGGCGCGGGCGAGGCAAGGAGGGTTGCATGGCAGAGGGCAAGGTTCTGGGGATTGGCGGGCTGTTCATTCGCTCACCCGATCCGGCGGCGCTGGCGGCATGGTACCGCGACCACCTGGGCATCGCGGCGACCGAGAGCGGCCAGCCTACGCCCGATGGCGAATGGGTGTGGATGCAGCAGACAGGGCCGACGGTGTTCGCAGGCTTTGCGGCAGACAGCGATTACTGGCGGGCAGACCGCCAGGTGATGCTGAACCTGCGCGTGGAAGGGCTGGACGCGCTTCTCGCCCGGCTGGAGGCCGCAGGGGTGCCGATTTCGCACCGCGAAGGCATGGAAGGCGTCGGCAATTTCGCGCGTATTCAAGACCTTGACGGCAACCCCGTGGAGCTGTGGGAACAGGCCTAAAGTTAAATTTGACGGCCCCCTAGAAACCGTGCGTTTTGCGGCCCTCGCGAAGGACCCATCTGCCCGGCTCCATGACCCGTGCATCCGCATCGGGAAAGCCATATCGCAGATACCAGAGGTCCTCCCATGCCCACTTCCCCCATGCGCATTGCCGCGCTCGCCAGCGCCGCTCTCATCGCCACTCTCGCCAGCAATCCCGCGCAGGCGACCGACGGCTATTTCCTCAACGGCGTGGGGGCCAAGGGCAAGGGCATGGGCGGCGCGGGCATCGCCTATCCGCAGGATGGCATGGCCGCGGTCAACAACCCGGCCAGCATCTCCGGCATGGAATCGCGCCTCGATCTTGGCGTGGAGATCTTCGTGCCCGACCGCGGGGCGGAGATTACCGGCAACGGTGCGGGCCTGAACGGTAGCTATGACGGCAATGGATCGAATCCGTTCATCCTGCCGGAATTCGCCTATGTCCGCCCGCTGAGCGACGACCTGACCTTTGCCCTTACGATCAACGGCAACGGCGGGATGAACACCGATTACGAGACCAACCCCTTCGCCAGTTTCGGCGCGCAGGGGGACGCGGGCGTGGACCTGAAACAGGTCTTCATCAGCCCCACGCTGGCCTATGAATTTACCGAAGGGCATTCGGTCGGCGTGTCCGCCATCGGGCTGGTGCAGGGCTTCCGCGCGAGCGGCATCCAGCCCTTCACTGCAGCATCGAGCGATCCCGCCAACTTCACCGATCGCGGCACGGACGCTTCCTTCGGTGCGGGCTTCCGTGTCGGCTACTATGGCGAGCTGAACGATGTCGTCTCGATCGGCGCATTCTACCAGTCGACCATCTGGGCAGGCGAATTCGACAAGTATGCCGGACTGTTCGCCGACCAGGGCGGGTTCGACGTGCCCACCTCCTACGGCGCGGGCATCGCCCTGCACCCGACCGACCGCCTGAGCATCGCCGCCGACGTGAAGCGGATCGAGTATTCCGACGTGGGTTCGGTGGGCAATCCGCTTGCCCCGCTGTTCTCCGGCGTGCCGTTCGGCGCGACCGACGGCCCCGGCTTCGGCTGGGACGATGTGACCGTGTTCAAGGTGGGCGCAGATTATGACGTGAGCGACCGTCTCACCGTGCGCGCCGGTTATGGCCGTTCGGAAAACCCCGTGCCGCAGTCGGAAACCTTTCTCAACATCCTCGCCCCCGGCGTGGTGCAGGACCATTTCACCGTGGGTGCGACCTGGCGCGCAAGCGACAGCATAGAGATCACCGGCTTCGCCATGCGCGCGCCGCGCAACACGGTGGAAGGCAGCGGATCGATCCCCATGAACTACGGCGGCGGGGAAACGGATATCTACCTCGCCGAAACATCCTTCGGTTTCGGTTTCGGACTGGAATTGTAATCCGCATAGCTATGCCCTCTGGTCATGGCGGCACCGCGCGGCCATGAATGGGGGCATGGCTGTGAAAACCGTGGCAATGCTGACCGCCGGGGGCCTTGCGCCCTGCCTCTCCTCCGCCCTGGCGGGGCTGATCGAGCGGTATACCGAGGTTGCGCCCGGCGTGCGCCTGATCGCCTACCGCAACGGCTACGCTGGGCTGCTGACGGGTGACCATGTCGAAGTTTCGGACGCGGTGCGCGCAAGCGCGGGGCAACTCCATGCGTTCGGCGGCAGTCCCATCGGCAACAGCCGGGTGAAGCTGGCCAACGTCGCCGACTGCGTGAAACGCGGCCTGGTGGCGAAGGGCGACGATCCCCTGCGTGTCGCGGCCGAGCAGTTGACGCGGGACGGTGTGGACGTGCTGCACACCATCGGCGGAGACGATACCAACACCGCCGCCGCCGATCTCGCCGCTTTCCTGCGCGCCAACGATTACGACCTGACGGTGGTGGGCCTGCCCAAGACCATCGACAACGACGTGATCCCCATTCGCCAGACGCTGGGCGCCCACACGGCGGCGGAGCAAGGGGCGATCTTCGCGCGCAACATCATCGCTGAACACACGGCCAATCCCCGGATGCTGACGGTGCACGAGGTCATGGGCAGGCACTGCGGCTGGCTGACCGCCGCGACCGCGCGCGAGCATCACGACTGGGTGAAGCAGGCTCGCTTCATCGAGTGGGAAGAGAACGCCGCCGCCCGCTGGGACGTGCACGGCGTCTACGTGCCCGAGCGCAGGTTCGATCCTGCCGCGGAAAGCCGGCGCCTGCGCGCCATCATGGACGAGCATGACGGGGTGAACCTGTTCATCTCCGAAGGGGCCGGTGTCGAGGAAATCGTTTCCGCAATGGAAGCGGCAGGAGAGGACATCCCGCGCGACGCCTTCGGCCACGTGAAGCTGGACGCGATCAACCCCGGCCATTGGTTCGCGAAGAAACTCGCCGCCGATATCGGCGCGGAAAAGGTGCTGGTGCAGAAGAGCGGCTATTTCTCCCGATCCGCTCCTGCCAACGCAGCCGACCTCGCCCTCATCCGCGCCTGCACCCACCACGCGGTCGACGCGGCGCTGCGCGGGACAAGCGGGGTCGTGGGGCAAGACGAGGAGCGCGGCGACGAGTTGCGCGCCATCGAGTTCGAGCGGATCAGGGGCGGCAAGCACTTCGATGTAAGCACGGATTGGTTCGTGGACCTGCTGCGAGATATCGGCCAAGCCTGAACGGCGCGTCGCAGGTAAATTCAGCGTGTTGTCAGCCACAGCTGACTAGTCTGCAACCATGAAACGTCGCAGCTTTCTTCTTTCAGCACCTGCTTTCGGTGCCTTGCTTGCTGCCCCCTCGGTGGCGAATGCCCAGAGCGGTGGCTGGGTGCGCGAATGGCAGATCGGTCCGCTGATCGGGGGACGCAACTACTCGGTCAACATGCCGCCGCACCCCGAATGGAGCCGCGAAGGCTGGTATTTCGATTTTCCCGGCCCGCGCCGCCGCGACGGCCACGTGCACTACCTGACGCGCGCAACCGGCCCACTGGACCGCGCGCGCGGCATTCGCTTGCGCTATCGCATCGATGCACGGCCCGGCGCGCGCTTCGTCTCGCAGCAACACCCGGACCGGCAGCCGCTGCTCTCGCTCTATATCCAGCGCGCGGGCGACGATTGGCGCGCCGATGGCCGTACCCGCTACCACCGCTGGTATTCGCCCAACTCCCGCGTCGCGCCGCTGCGCCCGGGCGAGCACGAGGTGACGATCATGTTTGACGAGAACTGGATTTCGGTCATGGGATCGGACCGCGAACGCTCCCCGCGTGAATTCGCCGCTGCCCTGAGGGATGCTGCGCGCATTGGCTTTACCCTCGGCACGCAGGGAGGCCGCGGGCACGGCGTCTACGCCACGGCCCCGGCGCGTTTCACGGTGCTGGATTTTTCGATCCTGCGCTAGCTTCCAAGCCCGCTTTGCCGCGCGTCGTTCCTGTGCGATGAACCAGGTCCAGATTCACGGAAGGCACTTGATATGACTGGAACAATTCGCCTGCTGCTGTCGGCCAGCGCCCTTGCCATTTCCTTTCCGATGGCCACCGCGCCAGCAACTGCGCAGAATACCGAGGCGGAGGCACCTTCGCGAACCTATTCGGCGGAAGAGTTCTACACCTCCACGACCTTTGGCACCGTTTCGGGGCAGGGCCACGCCTGCTCTCCCGATGGCAGCGCGGTGCTGGTCACCAGTGACGAGAGCGGTGTGCGTAACGCCTACTGGCAGCCGCTGGACGGCGGCGAGCGGATGCAGCTGACTTCGTCCCAAAGCGATGCCTATAACGCCGTCAGCGCCTTTCCCGGCGACGGACGCATCCTGTTCAGTGCCAACAGCGGCGGTAACGAGATCAACCACCTCTTCGTGCGCGAGGAAGACGGCACGATCCGCGACCTGACCCCGGGCGAAGAAACCCGCGCCGGGTTCTCCGGCTGGACCGCCGACGGCTCCGGCTTTTACGTCGAGACGAACGAGCGCGATGCCTCCTCGTCTGACCTCTACCTGTTCGACGCGGGCGACTATTCGCGCGAACCCATATTCCAGAATCCGGGCGGCTACTGGCTCGGCAGCGTATCGCCCAACGGGCGCTGGCTGGTGCTGACCAAGGAAGAAACGAACACCAATTCGGACCTGTATCTGGTGGATTTGCAGGGTGACGGCGAGCCGGTGCTCGTCACGCCGGGCGATGCCGAGGTGACCCACGGCGCGGAAGGGTTCACCCCCGACAGCGCGAAGCTGGTCTACACCACCAACGAATTCGGCGAATTCCGCCAGGCCTGGACCTACGACATTGCCACCGGCGAACGAGACCTGTTGGCCGAGGACGAATGGGACGTGTCCTTCGTCGATTATTCGCCTTCCGGCCGCTATCGCGTAACCGCGTTCAACCGCGACGGGGCGACCGATGTCACCGTGTTCGACACGGTGGAAGGCGAGGAGATCGATGTCGGAATGGAAGTTGCCAACATGGGCGGCTTCCGCTTCTCGCCCGATGAAAGCATGGCGATGTTCGCCGCCAACACCGATACGTCGCCAACCGATATCTACCACCTCGATCTCGCCAGCGAGCAGGTGTCCCGGCTGACCAGCGCGCTCAATCCCGCGATTGTCGAGAGTGACCTCGTCACCTCCACGGTCGCGCGTTTCGCCAGCTACGACGGGGTGGAGATTCCCGGCATTCTCTATCGCCCGAAAGGTGCCGGTGCGGGAAACCCCGCGCCCGCGGTGGTCTATGTCCACGGCGGTCCGGGCGGGCAGAGCAGGCAGGGGTACAGCCCTGTCATCCAGCATCTGGTGAACCACGGCTACGCGGTCTACGCGATCAACAATCGCGGCTCGTCAGGCTATGGCACCACGTTCTTTCATATGGACGACCTGAAGCACGGCGATGCCGATCTGCGCGATGTGGTCGCCTCCAAGGATTTCCTGCAGGGCATGGACTGGATCGCCGACGATCGCATCGCGGTGATGGGCGGTTCCTACGGCGGATACATGACGGCGGCGGCGCTGGCCTTCCATCCGGAAGTGTTCGATGCGGGCATCAACATCTTCGGCGTCACCAACTGGCTACGCACGCTGGAATCGATCCCCGCCTGGTGGGGCCCGCAGCGTGATGCGCTGTTCGACGAGCTGGGCGATCCGGCGACGGACAGCGAACGGCTGCGCGCCATCTCGCCGCTGTTGCATGCCGACCGGATCGTGAAGCCGATGCTGGTGGTGCAGGGTGCCAACGATCCACGCGTGTTGCAGGTGGAAAGCGACGAGCTGGTGGAAGCCGCGCGGGCCAATGGCGCGCCGGTGGAATACGTGCTGTTCCCTGACGAGGGGCACGGTTTCACCCGTCGCGATAACCGTATCACTGCCTCAAAAGCCTACCTCGCCTTCCTGAACGAGCACGTCGGCACGGAGTAACCAGTCGCGCGCCGGGTCAGTGCGTCCAGTCCAGCCTGACCTCTTCGATGTGCCAGCGCAACTGTTCGGCAGTTGCGCTGGCACATCGTTCACGCGCCTCAGCACCGCCTCGCCCTCGTATCGCACGGGGCGGCCTTCGGTATCGTTTGCGGTGATGGTGACGGGCGCGGTGTAATAGGATGATCCTGCCGCGCCTTCCATCTTGCCGGAGGGGACGGAGACGGTAATCTCGTCCAGCCCTGCGAACTGCGATGCAAAATCCGTGCGGCTCCACTTCGCCCCGTCGCTTTCGGAAAGCATGGCCCAGGCCTGGTCGAATTCCTCCAGCTCGATTGCCCGCGCCCAGTTGAGCAGCACGCTGCGCGCGCCGGTTTCGGCGCGCTCGGCCTCTGGCGTGAGGCGCGGAGGGGACATGTCCGGATAACCGTCATTCGGCTCGTCCTGCGCGCCATCGGGGCGCGGCGGGTCCGGCACCGGATTACCGGGCTGCCCTTCCAAGTCTGCGGTGGTGATTTCGTCATCCTGCCCGTCCACGGCGGGCTGGCCGCAGCCGGACAGCAGCAGGATGGCGGAAAGGGAAGGAAGGAGCGGGCGGATCATGTCGCAAGAAACGCGATACGACCCGCTGCCGTTCCTGCCCTACTTGGGCGCCAGCACCATCAGCATCTGACGGCCTTCAAGGCGCGGATAGGCTTCGACCTTGGCATCTTCCTGCATGTCGTCCTGCACGCGCTTGAGCAGGTCCATGCCCAGGTGCTGGTGCGCCATTTCGCGGCCACGGAAGCGCAGGGTGACTTTCACCTTGTCGCCGTTGTCGATGAACTTGTGCATCGCCTTCATCTTCACGTCGTAATCGTGATCGTCGATGTTGGGACGCATCTTGATTTCCTTGATATCCTGCGTCTTCTGCGTCTTGCGCGCCGCATTGGCCTTTTTCTGGGCTTCGTAGCGGTACTTGCCGACATCGAGGAACTTGCACACCGGCGGGTTCGCATTGGGCGAGACTTCCACGAGATTCAGGCCCGCGTCCTGGGCCTGTTCGATCGCTTCGCGGGTGTACATCACGCCGAGATTCTCGCCGTCGCCATCGATGACGCGGACCTTCTCGGCCTGGATAAACTGGTCGTATTTCGGGCCGGATTTGACCGGCGGTGCCATGTTGCGGCGGGGTGGACGAGGTATGTTGTGCTCCTGATTCTGCTTTGGTTGAACCGCCTATGTAATGACGAACGCTTTCGAACGCTAGGGGATAGAAACGGGCGCTCTCAACCGCGCCTTCTCATTCGCGCCACAGCGGGAACCGCGCCAGCCGCTTGCCTGCCGGAACCACCGCGTCGATGGCACTGGCGGGTTGCAGCGCTTTCAGGATCGCCGGATCGGCTGCGTCCATCCCGCCGGTCAGCGCCCCGAAGGCTGGCAGGATCATGCGCCCGCAGGTCGCATCGCCGTTGTGGCTGACGACCGCGCAGGGGCGGCGGATGTGGCGGTGGTGGATCTTCACCTGCACGCGCGGGTGGAAATGGCCGGAAAGCTCGGGCCGCGTCTCCCCCTTCTTCGCCATGTGCCGCAGTACCATGCCGGCGACTTCCAGTTCCTCGGCAATCGTGCCGCCTGACTTCGCCTCCCCCATAGTGCTTCTCAGGGCGGGGTCGTGGTTGCCGGTGATCCACACCCAGTCGGTGGCGCGGGTGAGGGCGGCCAGCATCCCTTCGGCATAAGGCTCCAGCCGCTGCGAGCCGTCCGAATCGTGGAAATTGTCGCCCAGCGTGTAGACCCGTCGCGCGCCCGTCTCGCGCAGCGCCTCCGCCAGCCGCTCCAGCGTCTCGCGGCTGTCGTAAGGCGGCAGCAACTGGCCGTGCTTGGCGTAGAAGCTGGCTTTCTCCAGGTGCAGGTCCGCAACCAGCAGCGCGTTTTCGCGCGGCCAGAAGAGCGCGCGGCCCTTGGTGAGGACGAATTCGTCCCCGCAGAAAGGGAATGCGAACGAAACGGGAACCATGGATGCCACTTGCCGCCTGCCGCGCGCTTTGGCAAGACCGAACCCATGGAGTGGACACAACAGACCCAGCAAGCGCGCGAATGGTTCGAAACCTTGCGCGATCGTATCTGCGCCGAGTTTGAGGCGATCGAGCGCGAGGCGGGCTCTGATGCCAGTTTCGAGTACACGCCGTGGGACCGCGAGACCGAGGACGAATCGGAAGGCGGCGGCGGTGTGCGCGGGGTGATGAAGGGCAAGGTGTTCGAGAAGGTGGGCGTCAACGTCTCCACCGTCTCCGGCGAATTCTCGCCCAAGTTCGCAGGCCAGGTGAACGGCGCGAGCGAGGAGCATCCAGAATTCACCGCCACCGGCATTTCGCTGGTCGCGCACATGGCCAACCCGCACGTGCCCGCCGTGCATATGAACACCCGTTTCCTCACCACGCAGGCGGCGTGGTTCGGCGGCGGTGCGGACCTCAATCCGCCCATCGAATATGCCGAGGATACCGACGCTTTCCACGCCCGCCTGCGCGCGGCTTGCAGTGCCCATAACCCGACCTATTACGACCGTTTCAAGAAGTGGGCGGACGACTATTTCTTCATTCCCCATCGCGGCGTGGCACGCGGGGTGGGCGGCATTTTCTACGACCACCTCGAATGCGACGACCTGCCTGCGTTCGAGCGCAATTTTGCCTTTACTCGCGACGTTGGCGAGGCCTTTCTCGACGCTTTCCCGACCATCGTGCGCAAGCGCATGGGCATGGAATGGAGCGAAGAAGAGAAGGCCGCGCAAAGGGAGTGGCGCGGGCGCTACGTCGAGTTCAACCTCGTCTACGACCGCGGCACCCTGTTCGGCCTGAAGACCGGCGGCAATATCGACGCCATCCTGATGAGCCTGCCGCCCGAGGTGACCTGGAACTAAACGTCTCATCGACGGTATCGTGTCGATGAAATCCCTGCGCGATCCGATCCGGCTGATCCCGGTTCTGTTCCTTGGCGCGATTGCGATCGGCACCGTCTTGCTCTGGTTGCCGCTCGCCACCGCGGATGGCTCGCAGGCCCCACTCTTGACAGCTCTGTTCACGTCGGCGTCGGCTGTCGCGGTCACTGGCCTCATTGTCGTGGACACCGCGACCTACTGGTCCGGCTTCGGGCAGGTGGTGATCCTCCTCCTGTTCCAGATCGGCGGTTTTGGCATCATGACCGCGGCCACGCTGTTCGGACTGATGGCAGGACGCGGCTTCGGCCTGCGCGACCGGATGGCAACGCAGGTGGAGCGAAGCCGCCTTGACGTGGGGGACGCGGGATCGGTGCTACGGCTGGTTTTTGCCATTACCATCGTCGTGGAAGCTGTCGTCGCAACCGTTCTCGCCATGCGGCTTGTGTTCTTTTACGATCATTCGCCCGGAGAAGCCGCGTGGCACGGTTTGTTTCATGCGGTCAGCGCCTTCAACAATGCCGGGTTCTCCAGCTATTCCGACAGCGTGATGGGTTTCCAGTCGGACCCCGTTATGCTCCTGCCGATCATGGCTGCCGTCATCCTGACGGCTCTGGGCTTTCCGGTCATGCAGGATTTGCGCGCTAACGGCCTTTCCTGGCGAAAGTGGACTCTGCATACCAAGATCACGGTTGGAGGCACTTTGGCCCTGCTTGTTGGGGGGTTCGTCGCAATCCTGGCGATGGAGTGGGACAATGCCGCGACGCTCGGCCCCATGGCGATGGGCGACAAGGTGCTGAACGCTGCCTTCCACTCGGTCATGCCGCGAACGGCGGGGTTCAACAGCCTTGATGTCGGTGCCTTCCGCGACGAGACGCTGATGACCAACTACTTCCTGATGTTCATCGGTGGCGGCAGCGCCGGAACGGCCGGCGGTATCAAGATCACCACCTTTGCCGTTCTCGTTGCAGTCGTCCTGTCGGAAGTCCTGCGCCGCCGCGATGCCGGCCTGTTCCATCGCCGGTTCGGCCACGCGATAGAACGGCAGGCGCTGACGGTGATCGTGCTGGCCGGAAGCCTGATCTTCGCCGCCACCACCTATCTTTCCATCATCACCCCCCTGCCGTTCGAGGCCCTGCTTTTCGAGACGATCTCGGCCTTCTCGACCGTGGGCCTTTCCACCGGCATCACCGCCGACCTGCCGCCTGCGGGCCAGCTTGTTATCATCGCCCTGATGTTCGTCGGCCGTGTCGGCACGATTACCGTGGCGACGGCCCTTGCCCTGGGCGGTGAACCGAGGCCCTATCGCTACCCTGAGGAGAACCCCATTGTCGGCTGACAAACGCAACCCCGTGCTGGTTATCGGTCTTGGTCGCTTCGGCGGGGCCGTTGCGCGAACGCTGGAGCGCATGGGTCACGAGGTGCTTGGCGCGGACAAGGACGCGCACACGGTGCAGGAATATGCCCGCGACCTGACGCAGGTTGTCGAGGCGGACGGCACCGATCTCGATTGCCTGCGCAAGCTTGGCGCGGCCAGCTTTTCCTCTGCCGTGGTGGGTATCGGGACGGATATCGAGGCCAGCGTCCTTGCCGTCCTCGCCCTGTCCGACATCGGCGTCGAGAACATCTGGGCCAAGGCGACGAACGACCGCCACGGCCGTATCCTGGAGCGCACGGGCGCGCACCACGTGGTCTTTCCCGAAGAGCGCATGGGCGAACGCGTGGCGCGGCTGCTGAACGGCAAGCTGCTGGATTTCATCAGCTACGACGATGGTTTTGCCATTGCCAAGCTGGAAGCGCCCACGCCCATTGTCGGCATTCCGTTGATGACCAGCGAATGCCGGCGTCACCACGGCGTGACGGTGATCGGGGTGAAGCGGGAAGGCGAGGATTTTATCCACGCCGTGCCTGATACGCTTATCCTTCCCGGCGACCTGCTGGTGGTGTCGGGCAGGGTGGACAGGATCGAGGCCTTCTCCGCGTTCGAGGAAAACTAGCGCGGGCCGTAGACCCGCACCCAGTCCACTTCCATGGCGATGTCGCCTGCCTCGATCCGGTCTGCCGTTTCCTGCGGCATGCCCTTGTACGGCTCCTCGATACCGTTGATCTTGTAGGGGTAGATACCGCCCACGGCGAAGTTCAGCACCACGAACTGCGGGTTGTCGAACACCCATTCGCCGAAGAATTCGGCATTGGTACGCGGGATGCGGAAAGTCAGGCGGTCGTCGACGTAGAATTCGATCACGTCGGGTTTCCATTCGGCGGCGTAGACGTGCCAGTCGGTTACGTCGGTACCCTCGGGGAAATACTGCCGGTCGGCGATGCCCATGTCGCCGGAATAGCCGGGGCCATGGATGGCAACGCCGGTCCAGTCGGCATAGCCCACGTATTCCATGATATCGATTTCACCCTCGCTCGGCCATTCGGCATCGGCCAGCAGCCAGAACGCTGGCCACACGCCCATCGCATCGGGCATGCGGATGCGCGCTTCGGCCCGGCCATAGGTGAATTCGAAATTGCCCTTGGTGTTGACGCGGCCGGAGATGAAATCGGCGTCGCGTTCCTCATTGGTGTCCTGTCCCGGACGATAGACCGGGCGCAGCACCAGTGCGCCGCCGTCTGCGCCTTCCAGGCCCTGCACGAACTGAATCGTGTCGGGCGAATCGAGGTAGGCCTGCTCTTCCTCGTTCACCCAGAAATCCATGCCGACCACGTTCCACTTGGTGGGGTCGAGGGTGTCGCCGGAGAACTCGTCGGAGAAGATCAGCTGGCGGGCGGCGGCTTCTCCGCCGGAGCCGTCGGCCTGCGCCTGCGCGGCATCGACTTCGGCCTCGGTCGGCGGGCCGGTCTCGCCAGATTGCCCGCAAGCGGCAAGGGCGAGCGTGAGTAGAGGGGCGGCGAGGGCTGTTGTGATCGTTCTCATACGGCGCAGCCTAATGCCCTGCGGCGCGCCTGTCACCTAGTCGTCTGCGCCCGGCCGCTGGCGTTCCATCAGGCGGCCCACGTCGCGCAGCGCGACCTGGCTCGGCGTGTTGGCCTGGGCCCGGTAGAGGCTGGTGAGGTAGGCTTCGTCGAAAGAGGTCAGACGGAAGGGCGGAGCCTCCACGTCCGGCTCGAACAGCTCGAGAATCGTGCCCAGCCGGGTTGCCCCTTCGGGCACGCGGGTCTGGGCGAGGGCGCGCATCGTCACGTAATCGGCGATGGCCACGGTATCCATTCCGGCAATCGCGTCGCGCGCGATCAGCACGACCGAGATGCCGATATCCTCGCGCACGCCAAGTTCCAGCCGGCTGATCGCAGTGCTCTCGAACGTCGGCGGACGCCCGTTCGAGCCGATCCCGTCGCGCGACATCGTGGCGGAGACGTTCCACGCGCGCACCGGGCCTTCCTGTTCGCGGACCCGCTTCGCATCCCAGAAGTCGAGGCCGCTTACGGTGTAGTGCCGGGCATCGCGCAAGTGCTCGAACTCGTCCGCCGGGTCATCGACGAAGGCGACGATCACGTTGGCCGCGCACTCTTCCCCGCGGATGACACGGTGGCCGATACGTTCGGTGTTGGAGCGAATGCGGCCGATGATCTCGTAGGCGGTTTGCGTTTCGGCACCGAAGACACCGGGGCAGACAGGCTCCTCCATTCGCGCGAGCGGGGCCTGTACCGATCCGCTGCGCGGCGTGATCTCGCGCACCTGTTCGCGCGCCTGTACGTGGATTTCGCTGCGCTCGCCCGAGACGATGATGTCCTGCCCGCCCTCTACCTGTGTATCGAGCGTTTCTTCCACCTGCGATGCGGCGTCCTGCGCCGCCAGAGGGAAGGGCAGCGCGCTGGAGGCAAGGGCGGCGGCAAGCAGGAGGGTGCGCATGATCGGTCTCTTCAACGGGCGATTTCGTGCGTAACACCAACAGCATGGCAACGACAATTGCCAGCCCGGTTCCATCAAGGGCTGACTCGCCTCGACGATTTGCTATGGTTGCGGGCGAAACGAATACGGGAACCGGCCTGCTCACCCGGCTTTCTGCGATAAACTGGAGAATTCATGCGCTTTCTTGCCTTTGCCTCTTGCCTGGCCCTGCCATTCCTCGCCGCTGCCTGCACGGCAGACGACCTGCCCGACGAGGAGCGCACCGTCGCCCCGATCCTGACGAGCGCGCAGGCGCAGGACGAGTTCACCTATGCCCGCCCGTTGGAAGCGCGCGTCACGCACGTCGCGCTGGACCTCGATCTCGATTTCGAGGGCAAGAGAGTGGAAGGCACGGCCACGCTGGACGTGGACGCGGCGGACGATGCGACCGAGATCGTGCTTGATTCCAACGGCCTCGTCATCGGCGGCATCACCGATGGCAACGGCAACGAACTCGATTACGAGATTGGCGAGGCCGATCCGGACAATGCCGAAAAGGGTGAGCCGATCACCGTGCAGCTTGGCGAAATGACCGGGCCTGCACTGCAACAGATCGTTATCAACTACGCCAGCGGCCCCGAGGCCGAGGCGCTGCAATGGCTGGAGCCGGAGCAGACGGCGGGCGGCGAATACCCGTTCGTTTTCAGCCAGGGGCAGGCGATCCTCAACCGCACCTGGATCCCGACACAGGACAGCCCCGGCATCCGCCAGACTTGGGAAGCGCGTATCACTGCGCCAAAGCCGCTGAACGTGGTGATGAGCGGCATCAGCCGCGGCGATCCCGAAGATGTCGGCGAAAACCGCCGCGCCTTCGAATTCACGATGGAAAACTCCGTGCCGCCCTACCTGATCGCGATTGCCGCCGGGAATATCGAATTCGCCGAACTCGGCCCGCGTTCAGGTGTCTGGGCAGAGCCTGAAGTGCTGGAAGAGGCCGCAGCCGAACTGGTCGATACCGAAGCCATGATCGATGCCGCCGAAGAGATTTACGGCGAATACCGCTGGGGCCGCTACGACATGATCGTGCTGCCGCCTGCCTTCCCCTACGGTGGCATGGAAAACCCGGTGATGACCTTCCTCACGCCCACGTTCATCGCAGGAGACCGCAGCAATACCGGCCTTGTCGCACACGAACTGGCGCACAGCTGGTCGGGCAACCTCGTCACCTATTCCAGCTGGCGCGACGGCTGGCTGAACGAAGGCGTCACTTCCTATTTCGAAAGCCGCATTTCCGAGGCCGTCTTCGGAGAGCAGCGCGCGAACCAGGAATATGCGCTGAGCTACAACAGCCTGGTGGAAGCCATCGAGGAAGAGGGCGCAGACAATCCCAACACCGCCATGCGTACGCCCGACGGCATCAGTCCGTTCGACACCATCGGCCCTGCCATCTACGACAAGGGAACGGTGTTCCTGCGCACGATGGAGACGATCATCGGGCGCGAGCGCTTCGATGAATTCATGCGCGGCTGGTTCGACCGGCACGCCTTCCAGCCCGCCACCAGCGAGATGTTCCTCGCCGAACTGCGCGAATACGTGGTCGACGGGGACGAGGCGCTGGAAGAGGAGCTGATGCTGGACGAATGGGTCTACGGCACCGGCCTGCCGGAAAACGCCGTGGTTCCCGATGCGGAGGCCTTCGCCGAAGTCGACAGTGCTGCCGAGGCCTATGCTGCAGGCGGCACGCTGCCGGCCACCGAGGCGTGGACCGGCTGGACCGGCGCCGAACAGCAACGCTTCCTCCAGGAATTGCCGGAAGAGCTTTCCGCCGACGAGCTGGCCGCGCTGAACGAGCAGCTTGCCCTGTCCGACAGCGGCAACAACGAGGTGCTGTTCCTCTGGCTGGAAGCGGCCCTGCGCAACGAGTACCAGCCCGCCGTGGCGCAGGCCGAGGAATTCCTGGCCGAAGTGGGGCGCAACAAGTTCGTGGCGCCGCTGTTCACCGCGCTTTGGGAAACCGGCAGCTGGGGCCAGCCGATTGCCACGCGCATCTACAACAAGACGCGCGGCGGCTATCACAGCTATACCCGCGGCAACGTGGATCAGATCGTAGGCTACGAAGGCTGATCGCCTTAATCGACGCGCGGCACGGAAATATCTCGCGCCGCGCGCGATACCCCTTGCCCAAAGCCGTGCTGCAACGCACATTCGTTTCACGATGCTGCGCCAGTACGAACTTGTTGAACGGGTAAAGGAATACGACCCCGACGCCGACGAGGCGATGCTGAACCGCGCCTACGTCTACACCGTGCAGAAGCATGGCAGCCAGAAGCGCGCCAGCGGCGATCCCTATTTCAGCCATCCGGTGGAAGTCGCAGGGCTGATGACCGACCTGAAGCTGGACCAGCAGACGATCATCACCGCGCTGCTGCACGATACCGTGGAAGATACCCTCGCCACGATCGAGGACATCGAGGAACGCTTCGGCCCCGACGTCGCCCGGCTGGTGGACGGCGTGACCAAGCTTTCCAAGATCGAGGCCATGCCCGAGAACGAGCGGGCGGCGGAAAACCTGCGCAAGTTCCTGCTGGCGATGAGCGAGGACCTGCGCGTGCTGCTGGTGAAGCTGGCGGACCGGCTGCACAACATGCGCACGCTGCACCACATCAACAATCCGGACAAACGCCGGCGCATCGCGCGCGAGACGATGGATATCTACGCCCCGCTGGCGGAGCGGGTGGGCATGTACGAGTACATGCGCGAGATGCAGCTACTGGCTTTCGAGCAGTTGGAGCCCGAGGCCTACAAGACCATCACCAACCGGCTGGATCAGTTGCGCCAGTCCGACGCGGGACAGGTTGACCGCATCGCCCTCGACATCAAGCACGCGCTGAGCGAAGCGGACCTGGAAGTAGAGGTGTGGGGGCGTGAGAAGCATCCCTATTCGATCTGGCGCAAGATGGCCGAGCGCCACCTGCCGTTCGAGCAGGTGAGCGACATCATGGCCTTCCGCGTGCTGACCGACAACGTGGAGGACTGCTACGCTGCCCTCGGCGTATTGCACCGCACATTCCAGTTCGTGCCGGGCCGGTTCAAGGATTATATCTCCACGCCGAAGAACAACGGCTACCGCTCGCTCCACACCACCGTTTTTTACGACAAGTCGATGCGCGTTGAAGTGCAGATTCGCACGCGCGAGATGCATCGCACCAACGGCTTCGGCCTTGCCGCGCACTGGGCTTACAAGCAGGGTGGACAGGTGGATGGGGAGGTCGGCTGGCTGCGCGACCTCATCGAAATCGTCGATGCCAGCCACGACAGCGAGGAATTGCTCGAGCACACCAAGCTGGCGATCTACCAGGACCGCATCTTCGCCTTCACGCCCAAGGGCGCTCTGTTCCAGTTGCCCAAGGGCGCGACGGCGGTGGACTTCGCCTTCGCCGTGCACACCGATCTCGGTGCGCAGACCGTGGGCGCGAAGATTAACGGGCGGCACATGCCGCTGCGCACCCCGCTGGGCAACGGCGACGTGGTGGAGATCATCAAGGGCAAGAATGCAGAGCCGCAACTGTCGTGGCTCGCCTTCGTCGTCACCGGCAAGGCCCGCGCCTCCATCCGCCGCGCGGTGCGCGCGAAGGAACACGCCGAGATCGCCGAGATCGGCGCGAAGCTGTTCGACGAGATCGCCGAGCGCCTGCCCACCAAGGTCGGCAAGAAGGCGATCAAGCTGGCGGCAGAGCGGCTGGAATTCGAGGATACTGAAGACCTGATGTATGCCATTGGCGCTGGCAAGGTGTCGGACCGGGACGTGATGGAAGCCGTCGTCCCCGGCAGCACGGCCGACATGCCGGAGGAACAGCAGCAGGAACGCGCCATTTCGATCAAGGGGCTGACGGCAGGGGTCGGATTCGACCTTGCCGAATGCTGCCACCCGGTGCCGGGGGACCGGATCGTTGGCCTGCGCCGTCCGGGCAAGACCGTGGAAGTGCACGCCATCGACTGCCTCGAACTGGCGAACGGGGTGGATGCCGACTGGGTGGACCTTTCGTGGGGCGAACGCTCGCAGGGTGCCGTGGGGCGCCTGAATGTCGTGCTTTACAACCGGCCCGGCACGCTGGCGGAAATGGCCGGCATGTTCGCGCGCAACAATGCCAACGTGATGAACCTCGAACTGGTCCAGCGCGACGATGTGTTCCACACGTACGGGGTGGACCTGGAAGTGCAGGACCTGGCGCACCTCACCCGCATCATGAGCGCTCTGCGCGCGACCGATGCCGTGGCGCAGGTGGAGCGGGTCTAGCGCTGCGCTTTCCTACCGGGCGGGATCGGACATAGGGCGAGGGCCGCTCTTTCCTATCGTCGAAGACCCCTTGCGGACGTTTTGTAAGACACCGCGTCACCCGTTCCATGATCTTGCCGACATGATTCCGGAATTGGCTCAAAACTGCCGGTTTCGCGCACTGCCGGGCCAATTTCCGGAAAGTTACAGGTACACCTCCTGTTGGTGCCGGACTACTCGCTCACCCGCCGCACCGGCACCTGCACGCTGCACACGTCCACGCCGCCAGCGGGCACGGTGTAGAAAGCATCGTCGCGATTGGCGCGCACTTCCACGTACCGGGCAAAGCTCTCGCTGTCGGATGCCAGATACTCGTAAGCCGGAGGCTCCGGCAGTTCGCTGGCCAATCGGACCGAGATGATCGGCGTCCTCAGGTCCGCCTCGTCCTGCGTGTAGAAGCCCACTTCACCGGTGCCGCGCGGCAGGCTGGAGAGGTGCTCCATCCCCTCAATCACGCGTCCCACCACGGCCAGGTTGCGATCCATGTGCCGCTGGGGCTGGCCGATGATGGTGTAAAGCTCCGCACCGGTCCCGGTATCCGGCGCGTAATCGCGAGCGACGCCGATATAGCCGTAGCAGTGGATGGGCCAGGCCGTCATGTCGCCCAATGCCAGAGGCCAGCCCCGCACGAACAGTTCCTCCGATGCATAAGCAGAAGGAGATGGATTGGAAATGACAGGTGAAACCATGGCTTCGAGGTTGGCATCGAAATCGGCAACTGCGGCGATACTCAGCGCAAAGCTTGTCGATGGCGAAACCACCCCCTCCGGCAACGCCCTCTCCTCGGTCTCATCGCCCCATTGCGCGACGTAGTTGTCCTGCACCCGGTAAACGCTGGTCCCGTCCCACCAGTGCGCCTCGGCCAGTGCGCGCACGTTATCCACCCACGGCTGGCTGAACGGCGGGGACATGAGCTGGATGACCACGGTTCGCTCGTTCCCGCGAGCATCTGGTGCCAGTTCCATGACCAAGATGTCTTCAGGCGAAATCGTGACCCACTCGTCGGCGCTGGCAGAGGCAACGACGGAGGCCGGCGTGACTGGCTCGCGAGCTTCCTGGGCAGCGGCAGGTAAGGCAAAGGCGAGGGTCGCAATGACGGGAAGATGCTTCATGTGCGGTATCCTGACACCGCCCGGCCAGTTGGCAAGCCCTAGAGGACCTGGTCCTCCAGCGCGTGCATGTCATCATCCGAAAGGCCAAAGTGATGGCCGATCTCGTGCACAAGGACGTGGCCGACCAGGTGCTCGAACGTCTCGTCACCGCGCTCGCACCACTCCAGCAGGATGGGCAGGCGGAACAGGCGGATGCGGTCGGGCATGGTGCCCGAATGCTCGATGCTGCGCTCTGTGAGCGGCAGACCCTCGTAGACGCCGGTGAGTTCGAACGGGCTTTCGATCTCCATGTCGGCCAGCAACTCGTCCTCGGCGAAATCCTGGACCTGGATCACCACGTCGCCCAGGTGCTCGGCAAAGGCCGGCGGGATGCGGGAGAAGGCAGCGCGGGCGGCCGCTTCCATGTCTGCGATGCTGGGCGCAATTCCGAATGTGCGTGTCATGTTGGCCGAATTAGGGAATGTGCATCGCGAAGTCATTACGCAGCTTGTTTTTGCCAGATAGCTTCGCTAGGTGCCCGCCTTCTGCCAGATCAGGCATGCGGAGCGGTGGCCGAGTGGTCGAAGGCGCACGCCTGGAAAGTGTGTATACGGTAACCCCGTATCGAGGGTTCGAATCCCTCCCGCTCCGCCACTCATAAACTATTGATATAGAAGAATTTTTCTTTTCCGCGAAACCCGCGCGGTTCTGCGCGATTTCGTGTTCAGACGGTCTGCCGGAGAGGTTTCCCGGTGCCGCAATACGAGAGATTCTACCCGCTTTCTGTGGGCGACATTTCGCCGAGACCACCTTTCATGTTCGCCACGCAGCATCCGCGAACGGAAAAAGGCGGCGCCGAGGTGCTGCCCCGAAATCATCCGGGATGATGATCCAGTTGATATTGAGCAGTTGTTTCGGCGCTGACCATTCGAGTGGGTGGTCGTCTCACGGCAACGCATCGCTGGGCGCGCTTGGCTATGCGGAGAAGATCTACGCTCGCCCGCAGAGCTGATACCCGCAGGTGTCGGCGGAGTTCTAAGACCTCCTGCTTGGCAAGAACACGAGAGAGCCGCTGCGGCTCCGCTCTGCTGTATCCGACAGTCCATGCCCCTGCGCGCTGATTACATCGTCACGATGACAAAATTCTATTTCGATTTTCGTCAGGTTTGCGGTTGATCGTGAGTAATCAACCTTGCACAGAACAATAAAGATTGCGCGATGACGCGCGGGCACGAGGATTCGGATGGGTCAGTACGATTTCGTTATAGTGGGCGCAGGCTCATCGGGCTGCGTGCTGGCCGCGCGCCTCTCCGAAGATCCCGCCAACTCGGTGCTGCTTCTGGAAGCGGGCAAGCGGGAGCGCGATCCCCTGCTTTCGATCCCTATCGCCTTTCCCATCGTCATGGGAAAACGCCAGTACAACTGGAATTACGAAGGCGAGGAGGAGCCGTTCGCGGACAACCGCCGTATCCGCCAGCCGCGCGGCAAGGCGCTGGGCGGTTCATCCATGATCAACGGGATGCTCTATGCGCGCGGCCATGCGCGCGATTATGATGAATGGCGGCAGCTCGGGCTGGAGGGTTGGGGCTACGACGACGTGCTGCCCTATTTCAAGAAGTCGGAAAACCATTGGGGCGAGGCTGACGAATACCACGCCAAAAGTGGCCCTCTTTCCGTCACCAAGCATGTTCCCGACGATGTCCTGTTCCCGCGCTTCATCGAGGCAGCGCAAAGCCGAGGCTACAAGGTGCAGGATGATCACCACGGCCCGGATCAGGAAGGCTGGGGATCGCCGGATATCTCCATTCACCAGGGCCGGCGCGGATCGACGGCGGCACGCTTTCTCTACCCGGCAATGAAGCGTCCAAATCTCATTGTCGTGTCTGGCGCCCATGCGACCCGGATCGAGGTGGGAGAGGGCCGCGCGGTGGCAGTGCATTATCGGCAGGATGGCGAAGACAAGCGGGTGGAGGCGCGGCGCGAGATCGTGCTGAGCGGCGGCACCTACAACTCACCGCAATTGCTGATGCTTTCCGGGATCGGCCCTGCCAAGGACTTGCGCGAACATGGGATTGAGGTGGTGCACGACCTGCCCGGAGTGGGGCGCAACCTGCAGGACCATCCCTCGGTCGCGATGATCTGGAACGCGAAGCGGGAGGCGACGCTCAATCCCGATCTCAGGATGGACCGGATCGCCCTGCAGGGCATCAAGTGGCTACTCACGGGCAAGGGGCGGCTGGCCAACATGCCGGTCACCGCCAACGGCTGGATAAAGACGCGGCCCGATCTGGAACGTCCCGATGCACAGTGCCTGTTCCAGCCAACCACGATTTTCGCGCGGCCGTGGTTTCCCGGCATCCAGTCGCCCGCTCCGGACGTGGTAGCGATGGCCTGCGTCCTCCTGCGGCCAGAGGGGCGGGGCTGGGTGAAACTGCGCAGCAACGACCCGTTCGATGCTCCGCGCATCCTCAACAACGTCCTGAAGGAGGAGAACGACCGTGCCTTCTTCCATCGCCTGATTCCGCAAATCCGCGAACTGCTGGAGACAGAGCCGCTATGCGAGGTCATTACGGGAGAGGTCGCACCCGGCCCGGATGTGCAGACCAAGGACGAGATTGATGGATGGCTGCGTCAGGCAACCAACACCGCGCTTCATCCCACCAGCACCTGCGCCATGGGCACAGGGCCCGATGCCGTGTGCGATGCGCAATTGCGGGTGCGCGGGATAGAGGGGCTGCGCGTCGCCGATGCCTCGGTCATGCCGCGCATCGTTGGCGGCAACACCAATGCCGCTGCAATCATGATCGGCGAAAAGGCGGCAGACATGATCCTGGGGAAAGCCGCATGACCTATGACTATATCATCGTGGGTGCAGGCTCCGCCGGATGCGTGCTGGCCAACCGTCTGACCGAGGACCCGGAAAACAAGGTCCTGCTGGTCGAGGCGGGCGGGGACCACAGGCATTTCCTCCTCGACATGCCGCTCGGCATGATGCGCGCCCTGTTCAAGCCGGAATTCACCTGGCGCTACATGTCCATGCCGGAGCCGCACCTCAACGGTCGGCGCATCATGCTGCCGCGCGGGCGCGTGCTGGGCGGGTCTTCCAGCATCAACGGTATGTTCTACATGCGCGGTCATTCCACCGATTTCGACGGCTGGGCGCAGCAAGGCTGCTCCGGCTGGAGCTACGACGAGGTGCTACCCTACTTCAAGCGGATGGAAACGCACTGGAGCGATGACACCCGCTGGCACGGCAAGGACGGCCCGCTGCAGGTGGTGCCGGTGCAGACCGAAGGCCGCTTGCATCAGCCGCTGATGGAAACCGCAGAGGCCGCCGGTTTCTCCACCAGCGAAAACCTGAACGCCGAACAGGAGGAAGGTTTTGCCCGAGGGGAGCTGACGATCGACGCGAACGGCCGACGGGCCAGCACCGCGCGGGCTTATCTCGATCCGGCCATGTCGCGCCCCAATCTCACGGTGGTGACAGGTGCGCTTACGCAAAAGGTGGTGTTCGAGGGTAAACGCGCGACCGGCATCGAATACCTGCGCGATGGCGAGCGCCACCGCGTCCATGCGCGTAAGGAGGTGATCCTCAGCGGCGGAAGCTATAATTCGCCGCAACTGCTTATGCTCTCCGGCATCGGACCTGCGGCGCATTTGCAGGACAAGGGTATCTCCGTTCTGCATGACCTGCCCGGCGTGGGGCGCAACCTGTCGGAGCATCCGCGCGTGCCGGTGCACTTCGGACTGCAGAAGCCGGTCAGTTTCCTCAATGAACTGCGAGCGGACAAGGTGGCGAAATCGGTGCTGCAATGGCGGCTATTCGGCACGGGTGCCTTCGCCAGCCAGCTCAACAGTTGTAACATCGTGATCCGTACCCGGCCCGAACTGGCGCGGCCCGATATCCAGTTGTGGTCCAACCCGGTGCGCATGGATGCAAAGGTCTGGTTTCCGTTATTCCGGAAGCGCCAGGAAGACAGGATTACCGCCGACGTCATCCTGCTGCACCCGCATAGCCGCGGCTGGCTGGAACTGGCCTCCGCCGACCCGGCGGACTTCCCGCAGATCACACTCAACAACTTCTCCGACCCCGCCGACCTTCGCACGGCCCGCGACGGCATCCGGCTGGCGCGAAAGATTTACCGAACAGAGCCTCAAGCAAGCCTCACCGGGGAGGAGGTGCTACCCGGCGAAGACTTGCAGAGCGACGAGGAACTCGACAGCCACATCCGCGCAACCGCGGAAGTGACGCAGCATCCCGTCGGCACGTGCAGCATGGGCAGTGGGTCCAGCAGCGTGGTCGATGCGCAGTTGCGCGTCCACGGCGTGGAGGGGCTGCGCGTTGTCGATGCCTCGATCATGCCGACCGTGCCGGGAGGAAACACCAATGCGCCGACGATCATGGTCGCGGAAAAGGCCGCCGACATGATCCTCGGCAAGCCGGCCCTGACGGCCGAACACCACCGAACCGAACAAGCAGCCTGAACAGGAAGAACAGCCATGTCACCGCCCCCCTTGCCCGTCGATACGTCGATCCTGCCCAACCTGAAGCAGGACCTCGCTGCCAAGCCGCGCGAGCTTTTCATTGGCGGCAAGTTCGTTCCCGCCAAGTCCGGCGAGACTTTGGAGGTGATCGATCCGGCCACCGGCAAGGTTTTCGCCCATGCCGCATCGGGTGGAGCGGAGGATATCGACCTTGCAGTGCAGGCCGCGCGGAAGTGCTTCGATACAGGCGCGTGGCCTGCCATGCCGCCCGCACAGCGCGCCCGCATCATGATGAAGCTGGCCGAACTGATCGAGGCGAACGGCAGCCGCATTGCGCTCACCGAAACGCTCGACAACGGCATGCCGTTGATGATGGGCTATTTCGGCGCAGTCATGGCCGCATCCGAAGCGCTGCGATACAACGCCGGTTGGGCCACCAAGATCAATGGCGAGACATTCACGCCGTCGCACCCCGGCGAATTCCATGCGTTCACCCAGCGCGAGCCGGTGGGCGTGGTTGGCGGGATCGTGCCATGGAACTTCCCCTTCGTGATGAGCGTGGCCAAGATGGCGCAGGCACTGGCAGCTGGCTGCACCATCGTGCTCAAACCCGCGGAACAAACGCCGCTGAGCGCCGCGGTCCTGGGTGAACTGGTGGCGGAGGCGGGCTTCCCCGAAGGTGCGGTGAACGTCGTGACAGGCTTCGGCAAGACTGCGGGTGCCGCCCTCGTAGAGCATCCGCTGGTCGACAAGATCTCCTTCACCGGCTCCACCGACACGGGCAAGCAGATCGTCAAGGCGTGCACCGGCAACCTGAAGCGCGTGACGCTGGAACTGGGGGGCAAGTCTCCCGTCATCATCTTCGACGATGCCGACCTTTCGAAGGCCATTCCCAGCGCGGCCATGGGTATCTTCGGCAACGCCGGGCAGGTGTGCGCTGCCGGATCGCGCCTGTTCGTGCACGAGAAGGTGCGGGACCAGGTTCTGGAAGGCGTGACCGCGATGGCCAAGTCGCTCAAGGTCGGCTCCGGCCTCGATCCCGAAACGCGAATGGGCCCGCTGGTCAGCGATACGCAGTTCGCGCGCGTCACTGGCTACATCGAAAGTGCGCTCAGTGAAGGAGCGAAGGTGCACACCGGCGGTGACAAGGCAGACGTCGAGGGTGCGGAAGGCGGCTATTTCGTCCAGCCGACCGTGCTGACCGATACCGTTGCAGGCATGAAAGCGGTGGAGGAGGAAATCTTCGGCCCCGTGCTCGCCACGATGACATTCGGCGACGACGACCTGGAAACCATCGCGGCCGCAGCCAACAACACGCAGTATGGCCTTAACGCATCGGTTTTCACGCAGGACATCACCCGCGGCCTGAAAATGGCGCGCCGGATCAAGTCCGGTATGGTCAACATCAATGGCGCAGGCGGCGGGCCGGACCCGGCAATGCCGCTGGGAGGTTTCAAGCAATCGGGCTGGGGCCGCGAGAACGGCCGGGCCGGGGTGGAAGCTTTCACCGAGATCAAATCGGTGACGGTCAACCTTGGCTGACGGACAACACGGAGAGAGCGCATGACACAGACAGACGCGGTGCAATACGCCGCCGACAAGGCTGCGATCGAGGACCTGATGGCGCGTTACCTGTTCGCGCTGGACTGGAACGATTTCGACACCTTCGCCGCCACGCTTACCGAGGATGCCGTGTTCGAATACGCGCGCGGCACGTTGGTGGGACGCGACAACATCGTTGAGGCGATCAGGGGCTTCAAGGAGCGGATCGTGGAGATCTACTGCGACGTGGATGGCAACCCGGGCGTGCTGCGCCACGTGCTTGGGCAAACGGTGATCCGGGTCGAGGGGGACAGGGCCTGGACCCGTGCCTTCTGGTGGGAGGTGTCGAACGGCGGTCCGCGCAACGAGGCCGGTCGCCTGACGCCGGAGGTCGGCAGCTTCGGCATCTACGAAGACGAACTGGTGAGACAGGATGGCGAGTGGCTGTTTGCCAAGCGCTGCATTCTCAACGAATTCCTGCCGGGGCGCGAATCCAATGCGGAGAATCCGGTTCTCGCAATGGACCGCGCAGCCAGGGACGCTGCGAAGAACTAGGAGGAGAAGCGGGGCGGCAAGACCGTCCCGCCCTTCGCGTTATTCCGGGATGATCGGTGCCAGCAGGTGCGAATCGTAGCGGCCGCCGGTATGGATCACGTGGTGTCCGCTATTGCGCAGGTTCTCGTGGCGCGCGAACGGCAGGTTCGGCTTGCTGTCCGTGTAGATGTCCGATCCCTGCACCACGATGCGAAGAGTCTCTCCGGCGCGGAACCGCGTGGACGAGGGCCAGAGTTCGATATCAACAGGGACCGCCTCTCCCGGCGTCAGCAAGTCCTCTTGCGTATGCGTGTGGACAGGGCGCCAGTCCTCGCTGCGCTGCGGGTCCAGCTGCCGGTGACTGGCGCGCAGCCAGCCCAGCGCGACGGGGCCGTTCTCGTAAAAGGCGTAGAACGTGAAGCCGGTGTGCTGCCCGTCAGCATCCAGTTTTTGCGCCGCTACGAACAGGTCGGCGTCTTCGCCTTCCTCGATTTCTACCCAGAGACGCAGCTTCATGTGCCCGGTGATTTCCGTGTCTTCATCGAAGACGATGTCGAAGGTGGCGCGGCCACTTTCGGACTCGTAGCGGGCCTCGCTTTCACCTGAGGGTTTGTCGCGCGAGAGCGTGCCGCGCCCCGCATCGAGCCAGAGCGGCGTGTACTCGGTCCGCTCCAGCGGCCAATTTCCTTCGGCACGCTCCGTCGCGCTGCCTGCCTGGTCGCGCACCTCGATGCGAACGGGCGGCCACTGGTTCACCTGTGTTGTCTTGCCCTTCAGGTAATGATCGAAAAAGGCGAGGCGCCGCTCCCGGCTTTGATCCATGTAGTAGTGCGCCCACTTCTTCTGGCCATGCACGTCGAGCCACTTCTCGGCCGAACCCATGCGCCGCCATGCCTCGATCGTGCCGCGCAGGTGCAGTCCCTGGTCAGACCAGCTCGCCACGACGTAAGCGGGGATATCGATTTCCTCGAGGGGAATGTCTTTCGACCGCCAGTAGTCGTCTATCAGCGGGTGCGCCTGCACATTTGCCCAGGTGTCCTCGGTGCGACCCAAGGAAAAGCGGATGTTGTCGCTGGCGCGCGGGATGAATCCGGTTTCGGGAATGCCGCCGTGATAGGCGAACTCACGGTACCAGTCCGAAAATGCTTCCCAGGGGTTGATCGCCACCAGCGCTGGCGGCTTGAGCGGAGCCACGTAATACTGGATTGCCGCGAGGTAGGAGACGCCCGTCATCCCGACCTTGCCGTTCGACCACGCCTGGTCGGCGAACCACTGAATCGCGTCGAAACAATCTTCCGCTTCCTGCAACCCGTTGTGATGGAAATCGCCTTCCGATTGCCATGCCCCACGAGGATCGACCACGGCGACAGCATATCCGCGATAACCCCACCAGACCGGGTCCGGCCCTTCGAACGGCGTCAGGGTCGAAAGCAATTCCGGATTGACGCCGGACAGCGGCCAGAAAACCTGGTTGGTAAGCCCATGCTTCCCATACGGTCCCCAGGCCAGCAGCAGAGGCAGATCCGCCTCTCCGGCTGCGCCTTGGGGTCTGTACAGGTCGGCATAGATCGTGGTGCCGTCGCGCAAAGGCACGCCGATATTGCGTTCTATGACTAGACCTTGCTCCTCTCGCCGGTCGTACTTCAGCGGTGGAAGGGGCGGCTTGTTGGGAGCGCTTGCCGGGTCGACGCCTGGACGCATGATCGGCTCGAAGGTCGTAAAGCTGGCCATGTAACCTTGACTAATCAACTAATTTGCCCTTGGCAAGATTCGGCAGCGAGGATAACTTTGGCGAACGGCAAAGGGAGGTTTGAAAAATAGCAAAGATTCCAGAGACCTGGCCTCTTCTCGGCCCGGAGCATATCCCTTATCGACTGGTCCTGCTGTCTCGCTTCATCGACCGTCAAACGAGCCGCCAGTTACGCGAAAGCACAGGTCTTACCGCCGCAGAGTGGCGGGTCCTCGCGCACATCGTGGTGCTGGGGGAGTCGAGTTCAAGCCGTATCGCCGACGCCGCCGCTTCGGACGGGGCGGAGGTCAGTCGCGCTGCCAAGGAACTGGAGCGCAAGGGACTGATCACACGGCGCAAGAACCCTGAAAATCGCACCAAACTCATCCTTGCGATCACGAAAAAGGGGCAAGCTCTTTACGACCGGGCGCGAAATTCCCGGCTCGAGTATTTCCAGTGGCTCCTGCAGGATCTCGATTCCGCTGAAAAGGCGGCGCTCGACGCGGCCTTGCTGAAGCTCGTGCAGCGCGTCGACATTCCCTGAAATCCCGCTTCTCCAGGCGAAAAAACGCGACTCCGCAACAGCTCTTCGCGATCTTCTTGACAAATCAAGAATAGCTACTGACAATCGCACCCAAGTTCAGTTGCCCCGGCATTGTGAGGGTGCCGGGTCGGTATGGGCCAACGCCCCTTCCGGCTCGAACCAGCCAGGGGAGCGACAAGAGAACCTGTGAAAAGCAGGTGGGAGAGGAAAAATGAGAGCCAGTTTCAGCAGCAAGTTCCGGCGCACGACCTGCATGAGCGCAATCGCGCTCGCCATCCTGATGGGCGCCTCGCCTGCCCATGCGCAGGATGCGGATGACGACGATGGCGAGGAAATGACGCTGCCCGGCAATGCGGGCACCACAAACGACCTCAACACCGGCGGCGAACCCATTGTCGTGACCGGCTCTCGCATCGCGCGGGACGGGTTCGCACAGCCTACGCCCGTGACAGTCGTCGGGAACGAGCAGATCGAGCGTCAGGGCGTAAGCAACGTTGCCCAGGTGCTGAACGAAATTCCCGCTTTCAGGCCACAGAGCACCCCGGCCACCACCGCGATCTTCCAGAATAACATCGGCGCGAACACCGCCGACCTTCGCGGGCTTGGCGCCAACCGGACGCTGGTCCTCATCGATGGGCGCCGGGTGGTTCCTGCCACCGTGCAGGGCAGCTCGTTTGCCCCTGCGGGTGCGGTGGACCTCAACATGATCCCCACATCGCTGCTGGAGCGGGTGGAAGTCGTAACCGGCGGCGCTTCTGCTGCCTACGGCTCGGACGCTGTCGCCGGCGTCGTGAATCTTATCATCAACACGGACCTCGAAGGCATTCGCGCCAACGTGCAGTACGGCATTGCCGATGCAGGGGATGACGTGGAGCTTATCTATTCGCTGGCCGGCGGAACAAGTTTCGCAAATGGTCGCGGACATTTCGTGGGCGGGATCGAGTACATTCACGACGAGGGGACAGGAGACTGCTATTCTCGTGATTGGTGTGCACTCAGCTACAACACGGTCAGCAACCCGCTCATCAACCCGGCCGACCCCTCGCTGGGACGCGTGTCGCAGGGTGATCCGGCTGTTCTCGTCCTGCCCGATATCAGCGTGGCGCTGGGCACGTTCAACGGGATATTCATTGCCGGGCCTTTCCGCGGGCTGGAAGTGCTGCCTGGCGGCGAGACGCGCCAGCACGACTACGGCACCTATTTCGGCGCCGGCATCTTCCAGAGCGGCGGCGGGGCGAACCGGGATCAGGAACTGGCCTTCTACCAGAACTTCCCGATCTCCAGCCCCAGCGACCGGATCAATTCCTACGCCCGTGTCGAGTATGACGTGACCGACGCGGTGACGGCATTCCTCGAAGGCTCTTACGGACGCGTCGAGGCAAGCACGATCGGCGCCCAGCGTCGCGATATCGCAACGATCGCGGGCCAGCCGATCTTCCGCGACAATGCCTTCCTTCCCGACAGCGTGCGCGCGCGTTTCGACCAGTTCAATATTGCCGCGCTGCCTTACGGTCGCATGTGGAACGACATCGGGCCGCAAGTTGGCAATGTCACGCGAGAAACCTATCGCATTGCCACCGGCTTCAGCGCCGATCTCGGCTCCAGTTGGACGCTGGACGCCTATTACCAGTACGGGCGGACCAACTACTCGCAGATTGGCCGGAACACCACGATCACCCCGCGTGTGGCCTTTGCCATCGATTCCGTGATCGACCCCGAAACCAACCTGCCGGTGTGCCGGGCGGTGCTGCAGGGCAATCCCGATGCCGCCGGCTGCGTACCGCTCAATCCGTTTGGAGAAGGCAGCCCATCCCGTGCAGCGATCGACTATGTGACCGGCACCGTGATGCAGGACACCAAGCTTACCCAGCACGTAGCCTCCCTGGCGGCGCAAGGGGACTTGGTGGACCTGTGGGCAGGGCCGTTGGCAGTGGCTACCGGCGTGGAATTTCGCCGGGACATTGCCAACGGCACTGCCGATCCGATTTCGCGCGCCCTGCAGTTCTACACCGGGCCAGGCTCCCCGATCGAGGGCGACGTCGATGTGTGGGAAGGCTTTGTCGAGGCGGCCTTGCCACTCACTTCGACGGCGGAACTCAACGGCGCCGTTCGCCTGACCGACTACAGTAACTCGGGCACTGTAACGACGTGGAAGGTCGGTGCGGACTGGGCGCCTCTCGAGTGGGTTCGCCTTCGGGCCACACGCTCGCGTGACATTCGCGCGCCCAATGTGTTCGAGCTTTTCGGCCCGCTGCAATCATCTTTCCAGTCGGTGAACGATCCGGAATTCGGCAACACCCAGTTCCTGTCTCCGGTGCTCTTGGGCGGCAACGCGATGCTGGAGCCAGAAGTTGCCGACACCTGGACGGCAGGTATCGTGCTTCAGCCCCAGATCGGGCCCGGCACGCTGCGTTTTGCCTTCGACTATTACGATATCACGCTCGACAATGCCGTATCCACGCTTGGTGCGCAGGTTATTGTTTCGGGCTGTTCCAACGATGCTCCGGAGTATTGCCAGTTCATCGACCGCGATCCCGACACGAACGAGATCACCCGGATTCGCAATTTCAATCTCAACCTGAACACCTTCATCACGCGGGGCTTCGACGTCGAGTTCCAGTATTCGGTGCCGACTTACGACTTGTTCGGTTCGGGTGAGGGCGATGTTTCGCTGCGGGTGCTCAGCACCATCGTGGATGACCTGATCACCGAAGACGCCGGCGGGATCGTGGACCGCGCGGGAATGAACGGTTCACCCGTCTCGCAGCCTTCGGGCGTGCCGCGCTACATTATCAACGGCTATCTCAGTTACACCGGCGCGCCTTTCGAAGCGCAGGTACAGGTCCGGCACATTTCGGGCGGCGTCTACAACGCCTCGCTGGTGGGGCCAGGGCAGGAAGGATACGATCCGCTGCTGAACAACTCGATCAGCGACAACTCCGTGGGTGCTTGGACTTATGTGAACCTCAACGCCAGCTACGACCTCTGGAGCGACGGCGACCGAAGCCTCGAGATCTACGGCGTCGTCAACAACTTGTTCGACAAGGATCCGCCGGTCGATCTGCCGTCCAGCTTCGGCCCGACGAACAACGTTTTGTACGATGTGGTAGGCCGAACCTACCGCGTTGGCGCGCGGCTGCGTTTCTAAGAAGAACTTCGCGGCTAACGAATTGGGCCGGTGCTTGACATCGGCCCATTCTATTTTCGGCATTCGTCAGCCCGAGAAAGGGCAGTCAGCGCACCGCGTAGTAGCTGAAAACCGAGTGGTCCGGGGCCGTACAACGGATCCCCGCACCGACGAACACCGTGCGGGCAAGCCAGCCGTGCGGTCCCTCTGGCACGGTGAACGTCGGAGTGAAGCGGAAATAGGTCGGCTGGCGCACGCCGCCGATTACTTCGCCTTCACCCTCTTTCGCCGGCACCAGATAGCCGCGGTTACGGATATAGATGTTGGTGCCGTCATCGGCGCGCAGCAGGTAATGCGAATTGATGACAACCGTGCCGTCGGGCCGCACATCGGCGAAGTCGGCACCGCTATCCGGCACGACTTCACCGGTCAGTGACGGACCCGTAATCTCTCCGCCGATGCAGGGCGTGTAGCCTTGGTGATGCCCGCCGGGCACCGGGCCGAATATGCAGCGGTCGGATCGGAAGAAAACCTTCGTCTCGAAAGCGAACTCCAGGCTGGCAGGTACATGTCCCTCAGTACTGCCCATCACAGCACCATGAAGTAATGGATGCGGTTGGCTTTGGGTATCTTCTCCGCAACGCCGATGAAGATGTGCTTGGCAAGCCAGTCGTGTGGACCTTCGGGCACGTCGAACTTCGGGCTGACACGCATGTAATATTCGTGCGGCTCGACAGGCTCGTTGCGGGCCATCTTGTCCATCGCATCGCCCTCGGCCCAGCGATAGCCGCGGCTTTGCAGGTAGATCGGCGTCCCGTCGTCGGCCTCGAGGAAATAGCGCGCGTCGAAGTCGATCACGCCGTTGGGGCGGACGAGGGGGAAATCCCCGCCGCTCATTGGCAAGACGCGGCCCTTGATGCGTGGACCTTCGAAGCTGCCGCTGGCGGCCCAGACACCGGCGCGCGTTGCGCCCTGGCTGGACGGCTCGACCCAGATCGGCGGCGTGAGTTCGATCGCGACCGTGAAAGCGAATTCCAGCTTCGGGGTGAACGGATGTGGTGGGCTTTCGTCGTGCGTCATGGTCTTGTCCTTCCCTCGAAATCATCGGGTGCGCTTGCGGTCGCCGAGCGGATCGGTGCCGCTCCGCCTTTCCCTCCTGCCAACTTGTCCCCGTTCTTCATTGAGGAATCAAGAGCATTGCTTGATTAGTCAAGCTCCGTTAGCTTGGCCGCGAACAAGATGGTGGACCGTCCGCAGTCGTGACAGGCATCACCACGAACAATCGGGATGGGAGAAGAAATGGCAGATTGGACAATCACCTCGGAAGACCGCTGGGAAATCCAGGACCTGTACGCGCGATATGCGTGGGGCATCGATCTGGCCGATGCCGACATGGCCCTGTCGGCCTTCTCGAAGGATGCCTATTTCGACCATCTGTGGCAGGGCCGGGTGCAAGGTCACGATGCGATCCGCAAGAACCTGGAGTCACTGTGGTATGACCGGCAAAGCTGGTGGTACGGGCGCCAGCACACGATGAACACGCACCTGATGACGCCGCGCGATGACGGCAAGATCGACTGCCGGTGCTTCTTCCAGATCCTGCAATTCAACGTGCAGTACAACACCAATTTCGTGTTCGGCATTGGCACGCGGCAGGATGTCATCGTGAAGGAAGGCGGCAAGTGGCTGTTCGAGCAGCTCCACGTCAACGCCTGGACCGACATGAACCAGGTTCCCTGGCAGGGCGAACTCACGATAAAGACCAAGACTGGCGAACTGGCCAGTAAGGAAGCCGCGCAATGAATCTCCAGTCGGTGACCGGACGCGATAATCACCGGGGCGCACGGTAGGCAACATGACGGCCACCAGCCATGCGGGCGGCGGACGCGAGAGTTTCGGGCCGCTCTACCGGGGGTGGTTGCTCACCCTGGTGCTGCTGACGGCGGCTTTCGGGTATATTGACCGCGTTATCGTGCAGACGCTGGCGCAGCCGATCAAGGAAGACCTCGGCCTGTCCGATTTCCAGCTCGGCATGTTGTCGGGGCTTGGTTTTGCAATTCTCTATTCCACGCTCGGCCTGCCGATTGCGCGGCTGGCTGAACGCCGCAGCCGGGTCACCATCATCTCGGTATCGGTAGCCCTGTTTTCGGGTTTCACCGTGCTGTGCGGATTGGCGAGCAACTTCGTGCAGTTGTTCCTCTGCCGCATCGGTGTTGGCATCGGCGAGGCCGGGGTGCAGTCGCCCAGCGTTTCGCTGCTGGCCGACCATTTCCCGGCCGAGAAGCGTGGCCGCGCGATGACGATCATGAAGCTCGGCTCGCCCGTAGGCTCTTTCTGCGGTGCGCTGGCGGCGGGCTACATCGCGCAGGAATACGGATGGCGCACGGCCATCATGGTCGTTGCCGGGCCGGGCATCCTGGTCGCCATCCTGTTTAAGCTCACCCTGCGTGAGCCGAAGCGGGGGATGTGCGACGAGACGCCGCCCGACGAGAATGAAGCGCCGCCACCCCTTGGCGACGTGCTGCGGATGATGTGGGACAGGCCAGAGTTCCGCCACATGATCATCGCGCTTGCGTTGGTGACGATGGGCCTGTTCGGCGGCGGCGCGTTCGTTGCACCTTTCTTCATGCGCGTTCACGGCCTCCCGTTGAGCGAGGCGTCCGTCTACATTGCCATCCTTACAGGCATCGCCGCTTCCAGCGGGTTCGCCTTCGGCGGCTTCACCATCGATTTCATCGGTCAACGCTCGGCCCGGTGGTACGGCCTGCTCCCGGCGATCGGTGTCGCCATGTCGGTGCCGTTCTACCTGCTGGGTTACGGACTGGACGATCCGCGCATCGGCCTTGCCTTCCAGATCTGCGGTGGGGCGAGCCTGTTCTTTCACCAGATACCCACACTCGTCGCGTTCCAGAACATGGTGACCGCCCGGATGCGTGCGACGGCGGCCTTCGTGTTCTTCTTCGTCTCCTCGCTCTTGGGGATCGGACTCGGCCCGCCGATCATGGGCTTCGTCAGTGATGTCTATGCGTCGGTGGTGTTCGGCGGAGACTTCGGCGCGGCGTGTTCGGCAGAGAATATGTCGCCCGAATGTGCGCGGGCCTCTGCCCAGGGAGTGCGATATGCGCTGATGTCGGGCATGGCGCTTTATGTCTGGGCGGCGATCCACTTCTATCTCGCTTCGCGCCGCATGGCACCAGCGCAGAGTTCGTAGCCATCCACGGGAGAGAGACAAGATGACGAAGGAAGAATGGCTCGAGAATTATATCGGTGCATTCAATCGCGGCGATTTCGATGCCTTCACCGCATTCTACGCCGAGGACGTGGAGTTCGACCTGGGCGGGCGACACTTCATCAAGGGCAGGCAAGGCATCCGCGACTTCTACACCGAGGTTTTTGCGCGGGTGAAGGAAACGCTCACCGTCAAGCAGGTCGTCCTCGACGACGAAGGACTAGCCTGTATCATCGATACCGAGTTCGAGGCGCTGGAGGACTGGCCCGATTTCATGGTCGGCCCGATGGAGAAAGGAGACAAGTTCTTCATCGAGAGCTTCATCTTCTACACCATCGGCCCCGATGGGAAATTCACCCACATCCGCACGACCCGCTCCAGAGGCTGACCGCCCCGTCCGGTTCAAAGGCGGGCGAAACGAGCCGACCGGATGCGCGTGAAAAGGCCGTTCGCGATATCGTAGAAAGCGAAGTTGATGCTCTGTCTGCGGTCGCCTTTCACAAAAGAACCGGTGGGAAAATCGGGCCAGTCCTTCCGGGCAATGAGTGTCGTCCTGATCTCGGCAGCAGCGAGCGAGGGCGAGCCTACGTAGCCCAGCAGGTCGATCCTCTCGTCCAGCCTGCCGTGCACCTCGCGATAGAAACGCACCACCGCATCGCGCCCGCTCAGCTTCGCCGCTTGGCCGTGGAAGCTGACATTGTCGGCATAGTAGGCCCCGAACCCGTCGTAGTCGCAGGCGTTGAAAGCCGCGAGATATCCCTCGAACCACGCCCTGGAGCCGGGACCGGTCAAGCTGCGGCCCGCATCTCAGTAAAGCGTTCGGCGTAGCTTGTCCTGCCAAGCAGGAAAACGAGTATCGCCACCACCAGCGGTACGAGGGCGATGCAGCCCAAGGTAAATTCCAGCGAATAGTTCTGCGCGATGGCCAACCCGCCGAACAGGGGCGAGATCACGCCGCCGATCCTGCCCGCACCGCCGGACCAGCCTAATGCGGTGGAGCGCATTCGTGGCGGGTAGACCTGGGTGATGAGGGTGTTGAGCCCGCCCTGCGCGCCGGTTTGGGTGAAGCTCCACAACAGCAGGATCGCAATGAACAGCGGCGCTTCGAACGGCACGCGGGCCATCATCAGGATGGCCATGGAAAGGCCGACGAAATAAATGGGGATCAGGGTAGTCGCGCGGATGCGGTCCATCAGCCAGCCGATGGTGAGCGTGCCCACCACCCCCCCGATATAGGCAATCATCGCGACGATCGCGAATTCCTGGATCGGCACTCCGGCCATTTCCTGGAAAAAGGTGGGCAGCCAGGCGGCAAGCAGGGCGATGTTGGCCATGCTGAGCATGCAAGCAGCCCACAGGATGCCGGTCATCCAGGCACGGCCGTCGAGGAATACATCCAGAAGCCGCGCCTTCTTCGCCTTCGCCTCGTTCTCGCCCAACGTGAAGAGTTCATCACCCGAGAGCGATGCGGTTGGGTCCAGGCGCGTGATCGTGTCGGCGATGCGAGGATCGGAAGGATTGCGCTCCGTGCGATATTTCAGCGATTCCGGAACGAGTAACAGCAGTAGCGGCACGCACAGCAGGGGCACGATCCCGCCAATCCAGAAACCGCTCTGCCAGCCGTAGATATCAATCAGCCACGCCGCCACCGCACCGCTGGCCGCGCTGCCGCTGGAATAGCCCGCAAGCGCGATGGCGATGAAAGTTGAGCGCCGCTTCTTGGGAGTGGATTCGGAAATCAGGGCCAGGGCCATGGGAAGCCCTGCCGACATGAAGACACCGGCGATGCCGCGCATGATGGAAAGCTGGAACAGGGTTTGCGCATAGACGCTGGCGAGGGTGATCAGCCCGAAGGTGGCGCAGGCGAAGACCAGCATGTTGCGCCTGCCGAACCTGTCTGCCAGCGGAGCGACCAGGAATGCGCCGACGGCAAGTCCTATCTGCTGGCACAGGAACAGGAAGGTCATCGCTTCGGATGGCTCGCCAAAGCCGTCTGCAATGGCGGGCGCGATCTTGCCGACCATGAAGATATCGAAGCCATCGATGAAGCACACCAGCAGGCAGACCAGAAGGACGGTTATCTGCGGCCTGCCGATCGATTGCCGATCAATGAAGGCCTCGACATCAAATCGCGGCATCGCACCTCTCCACCCTGCCGCGCCATGCGCCGACACTCAGGTGTCAGAGTCTAGCGGCAAGCTCGTTGCGAAATCAAGGAATGTGCTGTCTCTCGTCGCTTTTCGCAGGGCAAGGCGCGGGACGCAGGTCCGCAGGTCGTCAGACCGCTGCGGCGGCCCTGCCGATCCTTTCACGCAACCAGGTGAGGCCGGGATCCGCTTCGCGCGTGGCGTGGAATTGCATCATCTCCCGCATCGGCGGCAGGTCGAAGGGCATCTCGAGGACGCGAAGCGGGAGGCGTTTTGCCATCAGCCGCGCCAGCCGCTCGTGCATCACGCAAAGCAGGTTCGTGTCCGGCACCAGATAGGGCGCCTGGATGAACGAGGGCGCGCGCACCACGATGCGCCGTTCGATACCCTGGCTCTTGAACCACTGCTCAGCGAAAGTGAATTGTCGACCGACGCTGACCGCAACGTGTCCGGCATCCTCGAACGCCTGCCGTGACAGAGGGGCATCGACCACCGGATTGCCGGTCCAGCCTACAGTCACATGGTGTTCCTCGAACACAAGTTCGCACGGATGGTCCGGATGAACGAACGCTTCGGGTGTCAGCAGCAGGTCCAGTTCCCCGTTGGCGAGGGCAACCTGCTGCGCCGGGCCGGGAAGCTCGAAACTGAAGCCAATGCGCGGCGCTTCCGACAGGAGTTCGGTAACCAGCGGCGCAAGCAGCACAGTGGTCACGTAATCCGAGGCGGCGATGCGGAAATGGCGCTCGGAACGACCGGGATCGAAACGGCCCTGGCGGGCAATCAGGGCACGCAGTTCGAAAATCTTTCCCGAGATCTCTGGCTGCAGGGCCAGTGCGAACGGCGTGGGGATCAGCTTCTTGCCGTGTTGCGACAGGATATCGTCCTGAAAACTCTCGCGCAGGCGCTTGAGCGAAGCGCTCATCGCCGATTGCGTGACGTTCAGCCGGTTGGCGGCCCGTGTGACGCTCTGTTCCTGCATCAGGACATCGAAGGCTACGAGCAGGTTCAGGTCAAAGTTGTCAAGCCGCATGATGCATCGATATCAGTGATGGTTTTTGATGAAAACAAAAAATTGGACTAAATGACCGCTCAGGTGAGAAACGTCCGCAACGAGCTGCCTCGAAGCAGCCCAAGCGGGAGAGAACCATGCTGAAATTTCTTGTCGCCACATCGGCGATAGCCATCGCCCTTTCGAGCCAGACGGCATCTGCCCAAGACTCGCAGGACGAGAGCACGCAGGCGGAGCGTCCCAGCGGCCTCAACGTCATCACCGTGACCGCGCAGCGCCGCGAGGAAAGCCTGCAGGACGCGGCGATTCCCATCAACGCCGTCAGCGGCGAGGAACTGGAGCGGACGGGCGTTGTCGACGTGACGCAGCTGAACAAGGTCGCGCCCGCGCTCTACGTGCCGGAATCGGGCGGCGCCAATGTCGGCTATTTCATTCGCGGCGTCGGCAACTTCGCCAACAACGGCTACACGAACCCCGCTGTCGCCTTCAACCTGGACGGGGTCTATATCGGTCGCCCGTCATCGACCGTGGCGTCGTTCCTCGACGTAAACCGGGTCGAAGTGCTCAAGGGGCCGCAGGGCACCCTATACGGCCGCAACGCGACGGGCGGCGCGGTCAACGTCATTCCCAACGCGCCGCGCCTCGGCGTGCTGGAGGGCAGCGTCAGCGCGCAATACGGCAACTACGATGCGATCGAGACGACCGGCGTCATCAACTTGCCGGTGGGCGACCGCGTGGCCGCGAGGCTGGCGGGCACCTATTCGGAGCGCGACGGATATTACGACGACGGCACTGGCGCGAAGGAAGACCTGGCCCTGCGCGGACAGCTCTTCTTCGAGATCTCGCCTGCCGCCGATATTCGTCTCTCGGCCGACTATTCCACGCAGAAGGGCACCGGTCCGGGCCTCGATGTGGACGGTATCTACACCTTCGCGCCCTTCACGCCCGATGCCACGGTTCCCAACTGGCAGTTCATCGCCGCGCCTGAATCAGTGAGCGATCCGTTCACCGGCCTCTTCGCACCGCAGTCGCTGGAATTCATCGAGGACAACGCCACGGCTGCGCCGCTCTATTCCCCGGTGGTGGGATACGATTATCCCTACAGGGATGACGAATACTGGGGCGTGAACGCCGAGTTCAATCTCGATCTTGGCGCTGCCGATCTGGTCGTCATCCCGGCCTATCGCCGCTCCGAACTGGACAACCAGTTCAACGGCGCGCCGTTCAAGGCCGGCATCAACCAGGATACCGCAGAACAGTTCAGCATCGAGGGCCGCCTGTCAGGCGATACCGGCCCGCTCGAGTGGCTGCTGGGCGCATACTATTTCGACGAGAGCGTGGAAGGGCTGAATTCCTACAACCAGTTCTCGACCGTCTCCTTCCAGGATTTTGCCACCGATACCGAATCCGTCGCCGTGTTCGCGCGCGCCAGCTTCAGCGTTACCGAGGATTTGCGTATTGTCGGCGGCATTCGCTACACCGACGAGAGCCGTTCCATCGATGCGCTGTCGATCAGCACGACCGGCGTTTGCCTGATAGAGCCGCAATTCGGACCGCCCAGCTGTCCGCAGGTGCCCACCATCCCGGTCGGCCTGACCTTGCAGGAAACGCTGGCGCAGCTTGATCCGTCGCTGTTTCCTGCTGGTTCTCCGCTGGATGGACCCGTACCCTATGGCGCATTCCCCTACGGACCCTTCGGCGCGATGGGCCCGCAGGCGCTGCTCATCAACACGCCTACTCAGATCGTGCGCACCTCGGGTGACGACGAGATTACGTGGCGCGCCGCGCTGGAATACGACGCGACGCCCGATAACCTGCTCTACGCCAGCTTCGAGACGGGCTTCCGCGCGGGCGGTTTCAACCTCACCTTCGGGCAGGAAGAATACGATCCGGAATATATCGACGCCTACACCATCGGTTCGAAGAACAGCTTCTTCGACAATCGTCTGCAGCTGAACTTCGAGGCGTTCTATTGGGATTACCGCGGGCAGCAGCTTGCCGCGCTGGGCGTCGACGATCGCGGCAACAACTCCTTCTACACCCGCAACGTGGGGCAATCGTCCATCAAGGGTGCGGAGATCGATTTCCAGGCACTGGTGACGGAGACGACCCTGCTGCGCGGCGGCGTGCAGTACCTCGATGCGACGTACGATTCCTTCATCTACGACCAGGTCGATCTTTCGGACGATACCGATCCGCCCAACTTCCTGACGCCGATCACGGGCTGCGATTACACGCAGAACCTTGGCGCGCAGCGCAGCTTCACCATCGATTGTTCGGGCAAGCCCGCGCTCAACGCGCCGGACTGGACGATCAACTTCGGGGTGCAGCAGAGTTTCGAGATGCGCGATTACGAGGTGATCGCTACGCTCGACGGGCGCTACCGCAGCGAGAGGGTGGTCGGTTTCAACTACCTTCCGACGGGCAACGCGGGGGACGACGTGACGATCGACGCGAGCATTTCGCTGGTGCCTTACGACAAGGGCTTCACGGCCAGCGTGTTCGTGCGCAACCTGACGAACGAGGCCATGCGCTCGCTTTACCAGCTAGGCGCGGCGAACGTGGCTTCCTCGAAATTCGAACCGCCGCGCACCTTTGGTGTCCGGGTCGGATCCGCGTTCTGACGATGAGGGCTCTCGCATCCATATTTGCGGCAACCGCCTACCTGTCGCTGTCGGCCATTCCGGCGACAGCGCAGGATGGCGCGCGGGACGGCGAAGGGACGTGGATCACGTTGGGTACGGGAGCAGGCCCGGTGACCAGCTCGACCCGTTCCCAGCCAGCGAACCTGCTTCGCTTTGGGGGGCACGATTATCTCGTCGATGTCGGCGACGGGACGGCGGGACAGAGCGGCAAGGCGGGAGTGCAGACGAAGGCGATCGACGCGATCTTCATCTCCCACCTGCATTTCGATCACACCGCCGGGCTGACGGGTATCCTCGGCCTTCGCTTCCAGACCAGCGCAGGCGATCCGCTGACGATCTACGGGCCGCCGGAGACGCAGCAGCTGGTCGACGGTATTCTTGCCGGAATGGAGCCGGGGGCAACGGCGAACTACGGCGTCGCTGGCGCGGCGCCGGTCGATCATCGTTCAGGGATTCGCGTGGTCGAAATGCGAGACGGGGACAGTGTCGATGTCGATGGCATGACGGTGACCGTCCGCGAGAACTCACATTACAGCTTTCCTGTGGGAAGCGAGCTAGCCGCGCGCTTCGAGTCGCTATCCTATCGTTTCGACCTGCCGGGCCGATCCATTGTCTATACGGGCGACACGGGGCCGAGCGATGCGGTGGAAGAACTTGCGAGCGGAGCCGACCTGCTCGTGGTCGAAATGATGGACATCCCGCTCACCATCGAACGGATGATCGCTGCCAATCCCGGCATTCCGGAAGCGGTTTCGCAGGCGATGCAGTCGCATCTCTCCGAACATCATCTCTCGCCCACACAGGTTGGCGAACTGGCCACGCGCGCCGGTGTCGGTTCGGTTGTGGTCACGCACTTCTCGGGTTGGGAAAAGAACCAGCCAGGTCACATGCGCTATCTCCAAGAGATTGCGGCGGCCTACGACGGCCCGTTCCTGATAGCCGATGACATGGATTCATTCTGAAATGAAAAACCTCAACATACTCGTGATCGGCGGCGGCATCGGGGGGATGACTTCGGCCATCGCGCTGCGCCGTGACGGTCACTCCGTTACCGTGATCGAGAAGGACCCCGAATGGGCCGTCTATGGCGTGGGCATCATCCAGCAGGGCAATGTCCTTAGGGCGATGAAGGAACTCGGCCTGCTCGACGATTACATGGATGCAGCGGTCGGCTTCGATTTCGTCGCGGTCCATGCGCCCGATGGGACGCAGGTTGCCAAGGTGCCGAGCCCGCGGCTGGTGGAGGGCTATCCCGCCAACGTGGGCATCGGTCGCCCTGCGCTGCACAAGGTGCTGGGCGATCGCACGATCGCGGCAGGCGCCGACGTGCGCCTTGGCGTCACGGCGGATTCAATCGAGGACGACGGCGAGGGCGTGACGGTCCGCTTTTCCGACGGCAGCGAGGGACGCTACGATATCGTGATCGGTGCGGACGGGGTTTATTCAGACACCCGCGAGAAGATCATGCCGGATGCCGACAAGCCGGAATACACGGGGCAAGCGGTGTGGCGCTACAATCTGCCGCGTCCGGACGACCTGGATGCGCTGCACGTCTACAACGGCCCGACCGGGGTCGGTCTGGTGCCGATCAGTGCGGACCTCATGTACATGTATGTCACCACACCCGAGCCCGGCAATCCCTGGTACGACAAGCAGGGTCTGGCAAAAGCCATGCGCGAGAAGCTGGCGAACACGCCGCCGCAGATCCGCGAAGTGGCAGAAGCGATCACCGACGATGAGGGCGTGGTCTACCGTCCGCTGGAAGCGATGATGCTCTACGGCCCGTGGCACGAAGGCCGCGTGGTGCTGCTGGGGGATGCCGTTCACGCCACGACGCCGCACCTTGGACAGGGCGCGGGCATGGCGATCGAGGACAGCATCGTGCTGGCCGAGGAACTGGCGAAGGCGGACACGCCACAGAAGGCCTTCGAAGCTTACCGCGAGCGCCGCTTCGAACGCTGCAAGTACATCGTCGAGAGTTCGCTTGCCATCTGCCATGGGCAGCTGGGCAAGGGCCCGGCGGTCGACAATCACAAGGCCACCGCGGAGATGTTCGAAATCACCGCGCAGCCGATTTGAATTCAGCTTTTTGAGGGACAAGCAAATGAGCCGAGTAACCGAAATCCGCTATGTCGGGTATGGCGTCGAAGACTTCGATGCCGAGCGTAAATTCTACGCCGAGGACTGGGGCCTCGTCGAAGTCGCCGATGCAGACGGCATGGCCTGGTTCAAGACCCACGGGCACGACGAACACCACGTGGTGCGCCTGCACGATACCGGCACCAACTGCATCGAGGTGATCGCGCTGGCGGCGGACAGCCGCGAGGACGTTGACAACCTGCACGCCAAGGTTGCCCAAGCGGGGTGCAAGATCATCCACGAGCCGCGCGATATCGACGCGCCGGGCGGCGGCTACGGTTTCCGTTTCTTCTCGCCCGATGGCCTGCCGTTCGAAATCTCCGCCGATGTCGAGAAGCTCGACAAGCGGGCGATGGAGCGTTGGGAAGGCCTGCCGGTGAAGATCAGCCACATCGTGCTGCATTCGCCGGACCACCAGGCGGCGGTTAAATTCTTCACCGACGTGCTGGGCTTCAAGGTCAGCGACTGGCTGGGCGACTTCATGTGCTTCCTGCGCTGCAACAGCGCACACCACCGCCTCGCCCTGCTGCCGGGTCCGCCCTGCCTCAATCACGTCGCCTTCGACATGCTGAGCGCGGATGACATGCTGCGCGGCGTCTCCCGCCTCAAGCAGCGCGACATCGACATCAAGTGGGGACCGGGCCGCCACACGGCGGGCGACAACACTTTCAGCTATTTCTGCACGCCCAGCGGCTTCGCGGTGGAATATACCGCCGAACTGGAGGAAGTGGATTTCGAGACCTGGGAGCCGACCGTCTACGAGCCAGCGCCCCGGATCATGGATCAGTGGGGCATCGGCGTGGGCGGTCCGCAGACCATGCCCAAGGCCGCACCCGATCCCTGCCTGTTCAAGCCGGCGGAGGTCTGAGCGCGTGTCACTCTATTCTCCTTTCAAGAACTACATCTGGAACCTCAGCGTCGCCATCGCGATGGAAAGCGGCGGGCGCATCGGCGAGATTGTCGACATGTGTCAGCCCATCCTCGATGCCGCCGAAAACGGTGACGATGCCGGCACGCCAGAGTTCATGCGCGCCTGGGCGGCAATGGGTCACAAGCTGCTGCAACTGGCGGGCGAGGACGAGGCCAAGGGCCGCGCCTTCTCCGCTTCGGAAAAGATGGAGCGCGCCGCGCTCTACCTGCTGGTGGCAGAACGGATGCAGGGCCACGGCACCAAGGGGCGCGAGGAAACCTACGCGCTGGCCCGCGAGACGTTCGACAAGTCGACACGGCTCGGCAAGATCAATCGCGAGCGCGTGGAAATCCCGCTTGAGAAGGGCACGATGTCGGCGCTCTACACCCGCGCGCCGGGCGAGGGGGAACGGCCTTGCGTGGTCTATTGCAACGGCCTCGATAGCTGCAAGGAGATGCTCTACTGGTCGCGCCTGCCCGAAGCGCTGGCGCGCCGGGGTGTCTCCACCCTTTGCGTCGATCAGCCGGGCACCGGAGAGGCGCTGCGCCTGCAGAACCTGCCGGTCGATCCGCATTCGGAAAGCTGGGCCAGCAAGGCGGTCGATTGGCTGGAAGCGCAGCCGGATGTCGACAACGCCCGCATCGGCATGACCGGCATCTCGCTGGGCGGACATTTCGCCCCGCGCGCCGTCGCCTACGAGCCGCGCTTTGCCAGCGGCGCCGTGTGGGGCGCGAACCACAACTGGCGCGAGGTGCAGGACAAGCGGATGGAACGAGAAGGGGAGAACCCCGTCCCGCACTACTGGGCGCACGTGCACTGGGCTTTCGGCGCGAAGGACCAGGACGATTTCCTGGAGAAATCGACCGACATGAACCTCAACGGTCACATGGACCGTATCAAGGTGCCCTTCCTCGTCACCCACGGCGCGCATGATCGGCAGATCAGCGTGGGCTATGCCGACGACCTCTACGACCAGCTCGTCAACTCCCCGCGCCGCGAGAAGGTGATCTTCACCGAGCGCGAGGGCGGTGTGGAGCACGTAGGGGCCGACAACATGAGCTACGGCCGAGATCTGATCGCGGACTGGTTTGCCGAAACGCTTGGCGGCCATACCGCGTAGCGGAATGGCTGGGAGAGGACATTAGGGCATGATCGAGAAACAGGAGGCGCGGGAGGCTGGCAAGCCCCAGGGTTTCATTCTCCTTGCAACAGCAGTGCTGCCGATCATGGCGATCGTCTCGCTGATCCCGGTCCTGCCATTGCTGCTCGGCGAATTCGCAGGCGTGCCGGGCAGCGAGTTCCTGGTGCCGATGGCGCTCACCATACCGGCGCTGTGCGTCGCCCTGTTCTCGCCTGTGGCGGGCTGGCTCAGCGACAGGATCGGGCGCAAACAGATGATGATCTGGTCGCTGGTGCTCTACGCCGCGTTCGGTATCCTGCCGTGGTTTCTCGACGATCTGTTCCAGATCATCGCCGCCCGTTTCGCACTGGGCGTAGTGGAAGCCGTGATCATGACTCTCGCCACCGTCCTTATCGGCGACTATTTCGCCGGGGAGCGGCGGGAAAGATGGATCGCCCTGCAGATCGCGGTCGGCAGCGTTGCGGCCATAGTACTGATCGCCATCGGCGGTGTGCTAGGCGAACTGCTCGGATCGAGAGGCCCGTTCCTGCTCTACCTGCTGGCCCTGCCGATCGCGCTGATCGCGGCGATTGGCCTGTTCGAACCGGCGAGGGCGGCGGCGGAGCCTGCCCTCGCAAAGCAGGCATTTCCCTTCCGTGTGATCCTGCCGCTCGCCGCGATCACGTTCGGCGTCGGGATAATTTTCTATACCGTGACTGTGCAACTGGGGCCGATTCTGGAGGCTTCCGGGCCGGTGTCTCCAGCGCAAATCGGCCTGTTCGGCGCCCTGTGCAATGTCGCGGTCGCGATCGGCTCCTTTGCCTTTCACCGGAGCAGCAAGAGCGCCGGGCCGAAACTGCTGTCAGTCGGGCTGGCGGTTGCGAGCCTTGGTTATGCGGGCGTCGTCCTTGCGCCGGGTCTCTTCGCCAAGGCCGGCTTTGCCGCGCTTGTTTGCTTTGGGAGCGGCCTGATGCTGCCTAACATGCTCGCCTGGGCCATGCGTTCGCTTCCGGCGGCCATGCGTGGCCGGGGAATGGGTCTATGGACGGGTTCCTTCTTCCTGGCCCAGTTCCTTGCTCCGCTGGTTCTCGCTGCCTTTTCCGGTCTTGCCGGTAGCCTTAGCCAGGCGCTGATGATCTATGCCTTCGCCGCCGGGATCGGCGCGGTGCTGGCGATGTTCTCGGCCAGGTCGAAGCCGAGGCTGGCGACGTGAGCAGCAAGTTTGTTCTCTGGTTCGCCCCGCAGACCTGCGCCCGCGTGACGCTGACGGCGCTGGAGGAAATCGGCGAGCCGTTCGAGACACGGCTGATTGCTTTCATGGCGGGCGAACATCGCCAGCCGGAATTCCTGTCCGTCAATCCCTCGGGCAAGGTTCCAGCGCTGGAAACGGCGGACGGCGTAATCGTGCAGAACGGCGCGATCCTGAGCTATCTTGCCGATAGCTACCCAGAGGCAGGCCTGTTGCCCCGGCCGAGAGATGCGGCGGGGCGGGCACGGATACTGGCCGAACTGTTCCGCTGCTCCAGCGACCTGCACCCGCTGGTGACGCGCTTCGTCATGGCACCGATGATCTCCACCGAGGCCGAAGATGCGCCGCGTATCCGCGCAAGGGCGGTCGAGGGGCTGGCGCAGCAACTCGCTCCGCTGGAAAGCAGGCTGAGCGAGCAGCCGTGGATGCTGGGGCAGAACTGGTCGATCCTCGATGCCTATCTCGCCTGGATCTGGTTTCGCATCACCGGCGTCGGCTTCCGGCAAGCCGACCACCCGGCGTTACAACGGCACTATGCGAAGGCAAGCAAGCGCCCGAGCGCGATAGCGGCACTGCAGCACGAAGAGCGGGCGCAAGACGAACTCAAGGCGCGCGGGCTGTTCTTCCAGCCCCCGATGCCCGGCAAGACCTAGTGAGGACAAGACAATGACAAAGCTGACAGGACCGACCCGGCGCATCGTCACCGGACACAATTCCAGCGGACAGGCGATCATCCAGGATGATGGCCCGGTGCCGCGCTACCAGCGGATTGGTGGCCAGAGTGGCCCGATGTTCCACGAGGTCTGGAATACCACCGAAACGCCCGTCCGCATCGATGCGGCAAGCTCAGAGCCGCCTGAAGAGGGCATCAAGCTGGCTCCGCCGAAGAACGGCACGCGCATTCGCGTGCTCGACATCCCGCCCGATGGCGACAAGCTGGACCACGTGACCCCCGAAGAGGCACGCGCCCACTTCGCCGAAGTGGGCGCGGGTGATGCCTCCTCGCACACCGGCGCAGGATCGAAACACGCGCACATGCACCGCACGCAAACCATCGACTATGGCATCGTGCTGGAAGGCGAACTTGTGCTGATCGTGGACGAGGGTGAAACCGTCTGCCGGGCAGGCGACATCATCATCCAGCGCGGCACCAACCACGGCTGGGCCAACCGAACGGACAAGAACTGTCGCATCGCCTTCATTCTGATCGACGGCACGTTCGAAGAGGGCCTCGCCTGATGAGGTTGGCGACAAGAGCGAACGGCAAGCCCGACGGCGAATTGGTGGTTGTCTCCGCCGAGGGCTCGCGCTGTCTGGCGGCGGGGCCGCAACTGCCCAGCCTGCTTGCGGCCATGGACGACTGGGCAGCTGCCGAACCAAAGCTCAAGGATCTGGCGCAGCGACTGGAGCAGGGGGAGGGCGATAGGCTCGATACCGCGGCGTTGCTGGCTCCCATGCCGCGAAGCTGGCAGTGGCTCGACGGGTCGGCATTCCAGACGCACGCGGACCTCATGCAGGTCGCTTTCAACACCGATCCGCTCAATCCCGAACGGCCCCTGATGTACCAGGGTATTTCCGACCGTTTCCTGGGGGCGCGCGAGGATGCGGTATTCGCAGCCGAGGACGGCGGTATCGACTTCGAAGGCGAGTTCGGCGTGATCGTCGATGCCGTGCCGATGGGCGTCAGTCCGGAAGAGGCGATGAAGCACATCCGGCTTGTGGTGCAGATCAACGACTGGTCGCTGCGCGCCTATGCTGTGCCGGAAATGAAGACGGGGTTCGGCTTCATCCTTGCCAAGCCCGCCTGCTCCGTCGCGCCGTTTGCCGTGACGCCGGATGGGCTGGGCGATGGATGGCGGGACGGACGCGTGTGCCTCGATCTGCACATCGACTGGAACGGGGAGCGGTTCGGCAAGGCCAATGGTCGCGAAATGTCTGTCGGCTTCCACGAGCTGGTCTCGCACGCGGCGACCACGCGCAATCTGGTGGCGGGCACGGTCATCGGTTCGGGCACGGTCGCCAATCGCGACTACGCGCAAGTCGGCTCAAGCTGCATTTCCGAACGCCGCGCCATCGAGATCATCGCCGACGGCAACCCATCGACCGGCTTCATGCGCTTCGGCGATCGCGTGCGAATGCAGGCAGTTGATGCAGGCGGAGCCTCTCCATTTGGGGCGATCGACCAGAAGGTGGTCCGGGCGGCCTGAACGGGGCCGACGCAAGGTTAGCTATGTTGCCTTTTGTCGCCGTTACCGGCAGTCGCAACCGCGACTTGCAGGAGCGGAGATCGCCATGGCCGAAGCTTACATCGTGGACGCAGTCCGCACCCCCGGAGGCCGCGCGCGCAAGGGAGGGCTGGTGAGCGTCCATCCCGCCGACCTTGGCGCGACGGCGCTCGATGCGCTGGTGGACCGCTCCGGCATCGACCCACAGGCGATAGAGGATGTGATCCTGGGCTGCGTCACCCAAGCGGGCGAGCAAGCTTTCGCTTTCGGACGCAATTGCGTGCTGGCATCCAAGCTGCCTGAGACCACGCCCGCCGTGACGATCGACCGCCAGTGCGGTTCCTCGCAACAGGCTCTGCAATTCGCGGCGCAGGCGGTGATGTCTGGCACGCAGGACGTGGTCATCGCGGCCGGCGCGGAAAGCATGACGCGCGTTCCAATGGGTTCGAACTTCCAGTTGCACGCGCGAGAGGGCATCGGCACCGGTCCATGGCCGCCGTCGATCCAGCAGCGTTTCGGGGTAAGGGAATTCAGCCAGTTCCACGGCGCGCAGGCCATCGCGGACAAGTATGGCTTTACGCGCGAGGCAATGGATGCCTTCGCTCTCGAAAGCCACGCCAAGGCAGCGGCGGCAATCGACAACGGGGCTTTCGCGGCAGAGATCGTCCCGGTCCATACGGATACCGGCGTGGTCGACACCGACGAAGGTGTACGCCGCGGTGCTACGATGGAGAAGATGGCGGAGATCAATCCGCTCACCGAAGGCGGCTCCATCACGGCGGCGAATGCCAGCCAGATGACCGATGGCGCTTCGGCCATTCTGGTGGTGAGCGAACAGGCGCTCAAGCGCCACGGCCTCACGCCGCTGGCGCGGCTGCACCACTTCTCGGTTAGCGCGGGCGACCCGGTCATCATGCTGGAAGAACCGATCCCCGCGACGCGCAAAGCGCTGGCGAAGACGGGTATGACCCTGGACGATATCGACCTGTTCGAAGTGAACGAGGCGTTCGCCTCCGTGCCTATGGCTTGGCAACAGGCGTTGGATGCCGATCCGGCGAAGCTGAACGTGAACGGCGGTGCCATTGCGTTGGGCCATCCGCTGGGCGCGACCGGCACGAAACTGATGGCCACGCTGGTTCATGCGCTGAGGGCGCGGGGTGGACGCTACGGCCTGCAAACAATGTGCGAAGGTGGCGGTATCGCCAACGTCACGATAGTAGAGGTGCTCTGATTTCTGGCGAAGAGGGTTCGAGGATAAATGGCAGGCAAGTTTTTCGACAAATGGCAGGTGGGAGAGACGATTACCCACGAAATCCGTCGCACGGTGACGGAGACGGACAACCTGCTGTTTTCCACCATGACTCACAATCCGCAGCCGCTCCACCTCGACGCCCAGGCAGCGAGCGAGAGCGAGTTCGGCCAGATTCTCGTCAACGGCACTTTCACCTTCGCGCTGATGGTGGGGCTGAGCGTGGGTGACACGACGCTGGGCACGCTGGTGGCCAACCTCGGCTACGACAAGCTGGTGCATCCCAAGCCGACATTCATCGGCGACACGCTGCGCGCCGAAACCGAAGTGGTGGACAAGCGCGACAGTAAATCGCGCCCCGGATCGGGCATCGTCACGTTCAAACACCGCTTGCTCAACCAGCGCGACGAGGTGGTGTGCGAATGCCTGCGCATGGCGCTGATCAAGGGCAGCAAGGCATGAGGCTGCGTAGCCTGCTGTTCGTGCCCGCCGACCGGCCCGAACGCTTCGCCAAGGCGGCCGCGAGCGGGGCCGATGCGATCATTATAGACCTTGAAGATTCGGTCGCTCCGGCCAGTAAGCCGAAGGGCAGGGAGGCCGTGGCCGAATTCCTGCAATCGCCGTGCGACGTAACGGTGATCGTGCGGGTCAATCCGCTTGGCAGCGGGGAGACGGAAGGCGACCTCGCCGCCATCCTGCCGACCCCTCCCGCGGGCCTGATGCTGCCGAAAGCCGAGGGTGCGAAAAGCGTCGTGCGACTGGTGCAGTTGATGGACGGCGCTGTCATCCCGGTGCTGCCCATCGCGACCGAAACGCCCGCAGCAATTTTCGAACTCGGTTCCTACCGGGAAGTCAAAACGCCGCTGATGGGCCTCACCTGGGGCGCGGAAGACCTGCCTGCCGCTATCGGCGCGGCCACTTCGCGCGAGGACGATGGCAGCTATACCCCGCCATACGAGATGGCGCGCAGCCTCACGTTGCTGGGCGCGCACGCGGCCGGGATTCCCGCGATCGAAACGGTCTATCCCGACATCCGGGACGCCGAGGGTCTAGCTGCCTATGCCGCGCGCGGGCGGCGCGATGGATTTACCGGCATGATGGCTATCCATCCCGCACAGGTGCCCATAATCAACGATGCCTTCGAGCCGAGCGAAGCGGAAATCGCTCATGCGCGGGCCATCGTCGGTGCATTCGCCGAACAACCGGATGCGGGCGCGCTGCAACTGGATGGAAAGATGATCGACAGACCACACCTGATGCAGGCCAGGCGCTTGCTGGATCGTGCGGGCAAAGCCTCCTGAAGCCTCTGCCAACAGGCGCTTCACTTTCCTGCCACATGTTCGCTATAGCGGGCAGGAATGAACACGAAACTCCCAGCATTATTGCTACTTTCACTCCTCGGCCTGTCCTCCCCCGCACAGGCGTGGGGGCCGATAGGTCACCGGATCAGTGCCGAGATCGCCGAAGACAACATCAGCGGGAAGACCCGCGCCGAGATCGAGAAGATTCTCGCGAACGAGAGCCTGCCAGAGGCGAGCACCTGGCCTGACGAGGAACGGTCGAATCCCTCGCCGTTCTGGCAGGAAACAGCCTCGCCGTTCCACTACGTCACGCTCCCGCCGGGTAGCGATGTCGAAACCTTGGTCCACCCGCCAGAAGGCGACGCGTTGACCGCGCTCGAAGGATTTGCGGCGACCCTGCGCGACGAAACGGCCTCTCAGGAGGAGCGCGCGCTGGCGCTGCGCTTCATCGTGCACATCGTCTCCGATCTGCACCAGCCTTTGCATGCCGGGAACGGCAGCGATCGCGGCGGCAACGACTTCATCGTCGACTGGTTCGACATGCAGACGAACCTTCACTGGGTCTGGGACGAGGGAATGATCCTTCGTCAGCAGCTTTCCTACACGGAATATGCCGAGCGTCTCGAACGCCGCATCGGTTCGCAGGAAATCCTCGACTGGTGGGATGCCGATCCTGCAACGTGGATTGCCGAAAGCACCGCGCTGCGGGACGAGATATACCCCGCGACAGGCGAAGAAGCAGGCATGGGCACGTTCGAAGCGCCCGCGATGCTTCGCTATCGCTACCAGTGGGACTGGATCGGGCCTGTCGAGCAGCGACTGACGCAATCGGGCGTGCGCCTTGCAGCCTTCCTCGACCGGGTGTTTGCCGAGGATTCGGCCGACGCTTCCGCGCAACCCGGTTCGTGAAGGGAGAACGCGCATGACGACCACCCTTGAACAGATCGACGGCATTCTCGACGAGCTCGAAGCCGTTTATGACAGGTCGCGGCAGAATCTCGTCTCCGCGCTGCGCACTTACGGCAAGACCCGCGAAGCGCCTGACCCGGCGGAGCGCACGGCGGGCATCTTCGCCTATCCGCAACTCACGCTGCACTTCGCAAGCGACGAAGGCATTGCCTACCCGGCAAGGTCCTATGCCCGGTTGAACCAGGCCGGCACCTACTCCAGCTCGATCGCCGAACCGCGCATTTTCAGGCCCTACCTGAAGAACCAGTTGCAGCATCTCGTCAGCGATTACGATGTCGAATTGCAGGTCAGCCGGTCGGCGCAGGAGATACCCTACCAGTATGTGCTGGATGGCCTCGCGCCGGACTTGAACCAGGCCAGCAGCACGGAGCTTACGCGGCATTTTCCTGCGTCGGACCTCGTCAGCATCGGCGACGAGGTAATCGACGGCACGTGGATACAGCCCGACGATGGCAGCCGCCCGCTCTCGCTGTTCGATGCTCTGCGCACCGATTTCAGCCTCGCGCGCCTGCGCCACTACACCGGCACGCCTGCGGGACATTTCCAGCGTTACGTGCTGTTCACCAACTATATCCGCTATGTCGAGGAATTCATCGACTTCGCACTGGCGGAGCTTGCCGATCCAGAGAGCCGCTTCGAACGCTTCTCCGCCCCCGGCGTGGTGATCGAACGCGATGACCTCGAGGGCGCCCGCGACAGGGTGACGGGCGGCACGTGGCGCAGGCACCAGATGCCCGCCTACCACCTTATCGGGAAGGACAATTCGGGCATCACGCTGGTTAACATCGGCGTCGGTCCTTCGAACGCCAAGACGATCTGCGATCACATCGCCGTGCTGCGGCCCGAAGTGTGGCTGATGATCGGCCACTGCGGCGGCTTGCGGCCCAGCCAGACCATCGGCGACTACGTGCTGGCACACGCCTACCTGCGGGACGACAACGTGCTCGACAGCGCGCTGCCGCCGGAGATCCCCGTGCCGCCGATTGCCGAAGTGCAGACTGCCATGTTCGAGGCCGCCCGGCGCATTACCGGGGACAGCGACGAGCAATTGAAGCGCCGCTTGCGCACCGGCACCGTGGTGACGACGGACGACCGCAACTGGGAACTGCATTTCACCCGCTCCGCGCTCAGGTTCAACCAGAGCAGGGCGGTGGCCATCGACATGGAATCCGCGACCGTGGCGACGCAGGGCTACAGGTTCCGCGTGCCATACGGCACGCTGCTTTGCGTGTCGGACAAGCCGCTGCACGGCGAGATCAAGCTGCCGGGGCAGGCCAATGCTTTCTACGAGAAGTCGATCAGCCAGCACCTGCGCATCGGGATCGAGACGCTGGCCCTGCTGAGCAAGGAAGCGGGCAGCTTCCACAGCCGCAAGCTGCGCAGTTTCGACGAGCCGCCGCTGCGCTAGCCGCGCGATTCACTTTTCTAACGGCCAAAAAAAGGCGGCGGCACTCTTTCGAATGCCGCCGCCCTTTTTGTTTCAGACTGGCTGAGGCTTAGAAGCCGACCAGCAGCGAGACGCTGGCAGCGCGCGGTGCGCCGATCTGTGCGAAGCCGAAGCCGTCCAGCGAACCGCCGAAGAACCCGATGTAGTATTCATCGAAGATGTTCGTCACGTTCAACTGCAGGGCAGCGGTCTGGCCGTTGTCGAACTCTGCCAGGTTGATGCGCAGGTCGAGGTCGACCAGCGTGTAGCCCGGAGCTTCCAGTTCGTTGACGTCGTTGATCCAGCGCGGGCCGGTGTACTTGGCCTGGATGCCGAGTTCCGCCGGGCCGAGGTTGGCCTGCGCGCGGCCACCGAAGCTGTAGGACGGCGTGCCCGATTCCGAGTTGCCGCCGACCGGCACGATGTACTGCTCACCCTGGTTGGCAAGCGTACAGCCGTACTGAGCGGGCGAGGGGTTGCCGTCCCGGTCAAGACCGCAGTTGCCGCCGATCACGTCGTCCTGAATTTCCGATTCGTTGATCGAGCCGAAAACGTAGAGTAGCGTGTTGTCGGTAGGCGCGAAGGACACAGAAGCGTCCACGCCGTACTTGTCCACTCGGCCCAGGTTACGGAACACCACGGCACCTTCGCCGTTGCGCGCCGTCGGATCGAAGGCGGATGCCAGGCGATCGTTGTAGCGGGTGTACCAACCGGCGATCTGCGCCTGAACGCGGCCGCTGGTGAAACGCAGGCCCAGGTCGAAGCTGTCCGTGGTTTCCGGAACCGGCTGTGCACGACCGGCTTCGGGGACGTAGAGCGAGTCGTACAGCGGATCGGTGCCGGGCACCGAAAGACCCTTGTTATAGTTCGCGAAGGCCGACACTTCACCGGTGAAGTTGTAGACCAGACCGAACGACGGCAGGATCTTGTCGTAATTGTACTCACGCGACAGCGGGGCGACATAGTCGGGGTTCGCTGCTTCGTAAGCGGTCAGATCCTGGCCCGGCGTCGGGCAATCGACGAAGCCATCTTCCGAGGTGGTGTAGCAGTTCTGGTTCAGCTCGCGGCTGAAGAACGGCACACGCAGGCCGGCGTTCACGTAGAGATCGCCGAAGTTACCGGCGTACTCGGCCGAAAGCTGGTGCAGGATCGCGTAGGACAGACGGTCACGCTTGTTCACTTCGTTGCCATAGACATCCAGCAGCGGGCTATCGATGGCGTAAATGTCGCGAATTTCGCCGTTGGCCATCATCGTGGTGATTTCGCCGGTCTGACGGTGACGTGCGTGATCCAGCGTGTAGGCGGCACGAACGGTGTGGTCAGGGGTGATATCGTAGATGAGGTTGGCAACCAGGCCGAACCGGTCGGTGCGGGTCTGGCTGGGGTCGTTACCGGCAATACGGTCCAGCATGTCGCCGTCGCCGTTGAGGTCACGACCGAAGTAGTAGCCGCCGTTGAAAGCACCGGTCAGATCGGACGTGGTGCCGCGCGGACGGAAGAAACCTTCACGCAGATCGTCGGGGCCGCCACCATTGGCCTTCACGTACTGATAGCTGGCGTCCATCGCGAAAGTCAGCTTGTCGGTCAGGGTGAACAGCGAGTTCGCACGCAGGTTGCCCGTGCGCGACGGGTTGTAGCGACGGTAGAAAGCAGCACCGCAACCGTTACGATCGTCGTAACGCTCGGATTCGCCGTTCTCGCCGCCGCCGCCGATCAGCACGTTGCTGGGCACGGTGCAGGGGAATTCGCCGCTGAAGCGATAAAGTTCGAAACGTGCCTCGCCAACCGAAAGGCCGGTTTCTTCTTCGAGGGCGTCCTGAACGTCGCCGTCGGACAGAGCCACGAGAGCGCCGAGGCTTTCGGAACCCGCGAAGTTGTTGACGTTCTCGTTCCAGTGGCCGGTCAGCGAGATGAAGTCGCCGTTGTCACCGATGTCCTGCCAGATACGGGCGTTGAACTGCGTCTTGTCGATTTCGCCGTACGGATTGTAGGGCACGCCGTAGTTGGTGTAGCTCAGCGAGGCGAAAGCCTTCAGGCCATTGCCGGTGATGTCGCCGGTGTCGAACATCGCGAAACCGCGATAGTAATCGGTGTTTTCCGAATTGCTGGCAAGCACCTGGCCATAGGTGGCCGTGGCGGTGACGGCGGCGAAATCCGAAGGTTCGCGGGTGCGGATGTTGATCGTGCCGCCGGCGGCCGAAGCAGTCGGGCTGTCGACGTCGGTGGTGCCGAGGTTGACGTTGATCGAGGACAGCACCTCGGTGTCGACCTGCTGGTTGGTGTAGAGGGCGTAGTTGCCGCTGTCGTTCAGCGGAATACCGTCCAGCGTCTGCGACACGCGGTCCGCGCCGAATCCGCGGATGGTGAAACCACCGCCCGAGGAACCCCAAGGGTCGTTGTTCTGGAAGCTGACGCCCGGAACCAGGTTCACGATGTCGTTGAGCGACTGGCCGGGGCGCTGGCGACGGATCAGTTCCTCGTCGATCACCTGCTTGGCACGCGACGTTTCGGGAATGCTGATCCCGCCCACGTCGATGTCGCGCGCACCGGTGACGATGATGGTGTTATCTTCGAAATCGGTCGAACCGGTCGACTGCGCATGGGCAGGCGCGGCAATGCCGAGCGCGATGCTGGGCATACTCACCGCAAGAAGCAGGCGGAGTTTCATTACAGTTTCCTCACAAGGGTTAACGATCCCGGACCCTTCGTCCAGACAGGCGTCCACAACCCCAGTGCCATGACAGTGTAGTGACAATGGAGTCAGTTTATTGCAACGCAGCATATTCGTGCAGAATTGTTGCTGCGGCGCAACACCGTCGCATCTGAAACCACTGCGCTTTCGCGGTCGCCGCCGCGGGCTGCAACCTGCTGGGGATCAGGCCAAACCGATCTCGCGCAGCCTCTGCATCAGGTAGTCATGCGCCAGGATCGGCGGCTCCGGCGTCTCGCCCGGCTCCACGCATTGCGGTAGCGGCTCGATCAGGAAGTCGGGCCGGAAGTGCAGGAAGAACGGCATCGAGTAGCGTGAGCGACGTGCAGCTTCGCCCGAGGGGTTCACGACGCGGTGCGTGGTCGACCGCAGCTTGCTGTTCGTCAGCCGGTCCAGCATGTCGCCCACGTTCACCGCCAACGCGCCGGGCGGTGGCGATACGGGCATCCATTCGCCCTGCTTGTTGAGCAGTTCGAGCCCGGCTTCCTCGGCCCCCAGCAGCAGGGTGATGGTGTTGATGTCGCCGTGCGCCGCTGCCCGGATGGCGCCCTCGGGCGCGTCGGCGGGGAGGGGCGGGTAATGCAGCAGGCGCATCACCGAGTTACCGTCCTTCACGGTTGGCGTGAACCAGTCCTCTTCGAGGCCAAGGTGCAGCGCGATGGCGCTGAGAATGCGCGCGCCGGTGGCCTCGAACGCGCTGAAGAGTTCCTCGAAAGTCTCGCGGAATTCGGGCAGTTCGGCAGGCCAGAGGTTGGGCTGCATCACGTCCGACAAGGGGTGGCCCTCAGGCAGGCTGCGGCCCACGTGCCAGAATTCCTTCAGGTCGTGGACCTTTGCATCCTTGGCGATTTCGGTGCCGAACGGGGTGTAACCTCGCGCACCGCCGCCGCCAGTTACGTGGTAGGCGCGCTTGGTCTCCGATGGCAGGTCGAAGAAGCGGCGCGCCATCGTCTCGGCGCGGTCGATCAGGTCCTGCTCGATGTCGTGGTCGCGCACGATGGCGAAACCGTATTCGGCGAAGCTGCGACCAAGGTCGTCGGCAATCTGGGCGACGGGACGGGACAGGGAAATGGTGGCGATATTATCCATGACGGGAACCTAGAGAGGGAGGAACAGCCCGGCCAGCGCCGCGCTCATCAGGTTGGCGAGCGAACCGGCGGCCAGCGCTTTGATGCCAAGCTTGGCGATGACGGGGCGCTGGTTCGGCGCCAGCCCGCCGGTCACGGCCATCTGGATGGCGATGGAGCTGAAATTCGCGAAACCGCACAGGGCGAAGGTGACGATGGCCGCGGTGCGCGGGGCGAGGGTGCCGTCTTCCAGCGCCCCCAGATCGATGAAGGCGACAAATTCGTTGAGCACGATCTTGGTACCGAACAGGCCGCCCGCCGTCCCGGCTTCTGCCCAGGGCACGCCGATCAGGAACATGATCGGGGCGAAAACCCAGCCGAGGATTTGCTGGAACGAGAGGTCCGGCATTCCGAACCAGCCGCCGATACCGCCAAGGATGCCGTTGGCGAGAGCGATCAGCGCAACAAAGGTAAGCACCATCGCGCCCACGGCAACGGCGAGCCTTAGGCCGGTCTGGGCACCTTGTGCTGCCGCCTCGATGATGTTGGCCGCGCGGCCATGCTCATCGAAATGGGCTGCGGCTTCCACTTCGTGCGGCACCTCGCCTTCGGTCAGGGCCGCCGGCCCCTCCGAGCTTATGCGGCCTTGGGGCAAGGTCAGCTCGCCTTCGGCTTCGGGGGAAGGTTCGCCGGTATCGGGCATGACGATCTTCGCCATCAGGATGCCGCCGGGTGCCGACATGAAGGCAGCGGCAAGCAGGACGGGAAGGTAAGCAGGGCCAAGCAATCCGGCATAGGCGGCAAGGATCGTGCCTGCGACACCGGCCATGCCGACGGTCATCAGCGTGAACAGGCGCGAGGGTGACAGTGCGGCCAGATAGGGGCGCACCACCAGAGGGCTTTCCGACTGACCGACGAAAATGTTCGCTGCTGATCCCAGCGATTCGACCTTTGAGATACCGGTGATCCAGCCGATCGCGCCGCCCAGCCACCGGACCAGTCGCTGCATCACGCCGACATGATAGAGGATCGACACCAGCGAGGCGAAGAACACGATTACCGGCAGCGCGCCAAGCGCGAACGTATTGGAGAGCGGGTTGGCCTCATTGCTGCCAAACAGGAACTGCGTGCCCGCATCTGCGTATGACAGCAGGGCGGCCACGCCGTCAGCCATGGTGCGGATCACCGCCGCGCCCCAGTCGGTCCGCAAGACCAGCGCAGCAATCGCAGCCTGAAGCGCAAAGGCAGAGCCGACGATGCGCAGGCTGATCTGGCGCTTGGCGTTCGAAAGCAGAAAGGCGAGCAGGAGGATCACTGCGATCCCCGCAAGCGAGATCAATTGGGGAGGCACGGCTTCTCCTGAATTTTGGTGCAGGTGCACACATTGCCCGCCAGCCACGATCCTTTCAATTGAAATTTCCTGCCTGTGAATATCTTGCCAGGCTCTTCCATTTGCGCGGTGGGTTGAATAGCCACCTGCCATGGATCGTCACTCATCGCCTGACTCGCCCCCGGTATCGCCCACCGATTCGCAACCGCGATCGTTCTTCGTGCTCTCGCTGCTCTACGGCGGGATGACCGTGATTGCGGGGGTTCTCGCCTACAAGCAGTTCGCCATCGGCCCGTTGGTGGTGGAAAGCGGCATCCTCGCATTCCTGCTGCTGGTCGTGATTTCCAGCGCGGTATCGCAGCTCCACGGCAAGGCCGCGGCGGATCGGCTGGTGCTGTGGGGCTTCCTGCCGCTGGCGTTCTCAGTCGCGCTGATTGGCCTCGTCCTGCTGCTGCCCGCCTCGCCAGATATGCCGGCGGAAAACCTCGCCGCGTTCGAGCGGGTACACGGACAGACGCCGCGCATCATGGCGGCGGGGCCGGTGGCTTACGGCGTATCGCTGCTGCTGAACGTGTGGATTTTCGACAAGCTTCGCGGGAAGGGCCGGCAAGGGGGCGGCATGGGCCTGATGGTGCGCGGGGCGGTGGCTTCCGCCATCAGCCAGGCAGTCGACACGCTAATCTTCATCACTCTCGCTTTCTACGGCGAGTTTCCCATCGGCAGCCTGCTGGTGGGACAGGCCATTGCCAAGATCGTGCTGTCTTTCGTGCTGGTGCCGTTCCTGATCCTGGGCGCAGTTGCCCTGGCCCGGCGGCTGGACGCTCCGCGAGCAGGCCACGCGGCATGAGCGGGAAACTGATCGAAGCGGCCATCGAGGCGCGCGCCAAGGCCCATGCTCCCTATTCGGATTTCCTTGTCGGTTGCGCTGTCGAAAGCGAAGACGGCGAGATTGCACAGGGCGCCAACATGGAGAACGGCTGTTATCGGCTGGGCGTCTGCGCGGAGCAATCCGCGCTAGCCGCGGCGCAGGTCGCTTTCGGCCTCGGCAAGGTCGCGCGTATCGTCGTTGTCGGCGGCCCACGCCATGCGAAGGACGGGGAGGCGGGCGAAGCGGTGATGCCCTGCGGCGGGTGCCGTCAGGCCATCCAGGAGGCGGCGAGCCTATCCGGCCGCGACATCGAAATAGTGTGCTGCGATCACGCCGGTGGCAACGCCGTCACCACCACGATCGGCGCGCTGCTGCCCGCCGCCTTCGTTTTCGACAAGGACTGATCAGGCTTCGGTCAGAGACTCCGGCCTGCCGTTCTCGACCGTCATCGTCATCCGGGTGCGCATTTCGCCGCCGCGATCGGTCACGGTATCAATGGTCCGGAACTGGGTGGTCCAGAGATCGGGCGTGACCTCGCACATCACGTAGCCGCGCTGGGCATTGTGCCACTTGAGTTGCGGGTTTTCCTGCTGAATCGCCACTGTGTCGCCGCGCTGGTCTATGCCGTTGCCGCCCGAAGTGATGGAGGTGGAAACGAACTCCGTCGCAATCGGGCGCGGGCCGGGTGCCTTGCCGTCAATGTGCAGTTCGCCAGCGTAGTTCTGGTGCTCATCGCCCGTCAGCACCACGACGTTGCCACGGCTCTGTTCGCGCACGGCCTCCAGCACGCGGCGGCGCGGTTCACGGTAGCCTGCCCAGCTATCGAGATTCTCCGTGCGCGGTTCGCCGGGCGTGCGGTCAAGGTCCATCATCATGATCTGCTGCGCCAGCACCTGCCACCGAGCGTTCGACGCGCGCAGGCGGCCCATCAGCCATTCCTCCTGCGTGCCGCCCAGCACGGCGGCATCGCGCCTGTCGATGGCCTCGCAGGGCACGCCCCAGCGATCGTTACAGGGCTGATCCGACCGGTACTGGCGCGTGTCGAGCAGGTTCAAGTCCAGCAAATCGCCGTAGCGCGCCTGCCGGTAAAGCTGCATCCGCGTGCCCGCAGGCATCGACGACGCGCGCAGCGGCATGTTTTCATAATACGCCTGCATCGCAGACTGCTTGCGCAGGGCGAAGATCGCGGGCGGCGTGCCGTCCTGGTCGATATCGCCGACCCAGTTGTTGTCGATCTCGTGATCGTCCCAGGTCATGAACCACGGCGCAGCCGCGTGGGCTGCTTGGAGGTCTGTATCCATCTTCGTCTGGGCGTAACGCCGACGGTAGTCGCCCAGGGTGTAAAGCTCGTCGCCCTCGTACTGGCGCACGTTTTCCAGCGGACCCATTTCCCCGCCGTTCCACACGCGGTTGGAGCGGCCTTCGTAGAGGTAGTCGCCGTAGCAGAAGACGAAATCGGGTTCTTCGGCGGCGAGATGGCGGTGCGCGGTGTAGTAGCCCTGCTCGTAATGCTGGCACCCGGCGATGCCGAAACGTACGCGGTCCAGCGGCTGGCCCGGCGCGGGCAGGGTCATCGCGCGGCCCCACAGGCTGCGCTCTCGCCCGCTGGTAAAGCGATACCAGTAGGGACGGTTGGGTTGCAGCCCGGCGACTTCCACGTGCACGCTATGGCCGAGTTCGGGCCGTGCGAGAGCCGTGCCGGTCTGCACGACGTCGCGGAAGCGTTCGTCAGCGGCCACTTCCCAGTTCACCTCGATCGCGGCGGCGGGCATGCCGTAATCGATCTCCAGCGGTTGCGTCGCCAGCCGGGTCCAGATCACGAAACCGTCCGGCGCGGGATCGCCGGCGGCAACGCCAAGCTGGAAGGGATAATCGCGGAAAACCGGCGCGGCGAGCACGCGGGCGGCGGGCAGGAAGCCGAAGGCCGTCACGGCAGCAGCGCCGAAGCCGCGCAGCAGGGTGCGGCGGGTGGTTTCCATCAACTTTTCATTCCGATGAGTCACGCGGTCGATCCCGTCAGTTGGCTATGCCTTGGCCATTGGCAGCAACACGTTGCGAATTGAAGTCTCTTGCGGCAAGCGACATCGGTCCCTCGCATTTTCGCATCGCTCCCGATTGCAGTTGTATCCGCGCAGCCCGGATGCGAGAGGCGCGAAGCTTTCTATCAAACGGAATCACTCCATGACCAAGCTCGTAAAACTCGCCGCTTCGCTGGTCTGCCTCGGCCTTGCCGCCTGCGCGCATACCGGCGGTATGACGCCCGTGGCCGAACTGAAGCCGGGCACCGCCTGGGTGCTGAACTCCGACGACTGGGCGAGCGAAGCGCGAGAAGTCTTCGCAGAGGCCACCCAGCACGTCGACGCGCTGGAGAGCGCACGGCCCGACGGTAGCTGGTACGTGGTTCTCGACCTTGACGAGACGGTGATGAACAACGTCGCCTACCAGGTCGAGCTGGACAGGACCGGCGCCAGCTATCAAACCGAGACCTGGTTCGACTGGACCCAGCAGGAAGCGGCAACCCCCGTGCCCGGCTCCATCGAATTCGTGAACCACGTCAATCGCGCCGGTGGACACGTCGTTTTCGTCACCAACAGGCTCGACAGGGAACAACTGGCAACCGAGTCCAATCTGGCAAAGCTTGGTTTGCTGCGGGGACGCGACTTCAGGGTGCTGCTGACGAGGGCCTCCCCCGAAGGAACGAGCTCGAAAGAAGGGCGCTTCGCGCTGGTGCCGGAAATGCTCCGGGTGCAGGGCTATCCGTCCACGGTCTCGCTGGCCTACGTGGGCGATGCCAAGGGAGACCGGCCTGCGGATTGGGACGCCGACGCTTTCTTCTGCATCGACAACGGCGCGATGTACGGCGATCCATGTGCAAGCGTCCCGCTCAGCGGCCGCTGAAGAGTCTTCGCCCCACCGTTTATGCGGAACAGGCCTGTTTTCCTGCCGACAAGAGCAGTCGCAGGTCGAAGTTCATTTCCATTGCGAAGAAAAGGGTGCAGGGTGGACCAACGTCGGGATTGCCGGCGTGAAACTATAAGGGCACTCAATGCTGGGAAGAGCGTTGGTTTGTCGCTGCCCGACCGAAGGCGGTTCATAAAAGGGGAGAATTCTTTGATGAAGTCCTTTTCGCATCTTGCACTTGTTGGCGTATCCCTGGCAATGCTTTCCGCCTGTGGCGGCGGCGGGGATGAGCCACCGCCACCGCCCGCAGCAGAGACCGAGGCGGCGACGCCTGAGCCGGCCGCTGCTGCCACGACGGCAGAAGCTCCCCCGCCAGAATCGACCGACACCATCGACGGCACCGTACTTGCGGATTTCACCGGTGATGCGGAAGCTGGCAGCACCGTGTTCCTGCAGTGCGGATCATGCCACGTCGGCGATCCGGGCGTGAACCGCATCGGTCCGTCGCTGGCGGGTATCGTGGGCCGCGAGGCCGGTACGGTCGAGGGCTATCAATACACAGAGGCGAATGCCAACAGCGGCATCACCTGGACGCCCGAGAAGCTGTTCCAGTATCTGGAAAATCCGCAACGCGTGGTGCCGGGCACGAAGATGGCCTTTGCCGGCCTCTCCGATCCGCAGGACCGGGCAGACGTGATCGCGCACTTGCAGACCTTCAGCCAGTAATCTTCGCGATCTCGCTGGAAACGAAAAAGGGCGCCGGATCAGTTCCGGCGCCCTTTTTGTATGGCCACGAATACTGATCAGGCGGCGACAGCACCCCTGGCCAGTTCGCACTGCGACCAGATGTCACTCAGCGCGTCGATCAGACGGTCGATATCGCCGTCGCTGTGAACCGGTGAGGGGGTGAGGCGCAAACGCTCTGTCCCGCGGGGAACAGTCGGGTAATTGATCGGCTGCACGTAGATGCCGTGGTTGTCCATCAGCCAGTCGCTGATGCGTTTGCACTTGTGTGCATCGCCCACCATCACGGGAATGATGTGGCTCGGGTTTATAAGGTGCGGGATACCCAGCATGTCGAGCTTGCGCCGTACGGTCGCAACCCGGTCGCGCTGCCGAACGCGCTCGACCTCGCTCTGTTTCAGGTGGCGAATACTGGCGCAGGCCCCGGCGGCGACGGCGGGGGGCAGGGCTGTGCTGAAGATGAAGCCGCTGGCGAAGCTGCGCACGAAATCGACAAGGTTTGCCGACGCCGCGATGTAGCCCCCCATCACGCCGAACGCCTTGCCAAGCGTGCCCTCGATCACGGTAATGCGGTCCATCAGCCCCTCGCGCTCGGCCACTCCGCCACCGCGCGGGCCGTAGAGGCCGACGGCGTGGACTTCGTCGATATAGCTCATCGCGCCGTGCTTCTCGCAGACGTCGAGGATCGCAGCGATCGGCGCGATATCGCCGTCCATCGAATAAACGCTTTCGAACGCGACCAGCTTGGGCACTTCCGGTCCGTATGCTGACAGCATCCGGTCGAGGTCTTCGGGATCGTTGTGCGCCCAGATCTTGTATGGCGCGCGGCTGTGGCGAATACCCTCGATCATGCTGGCGTGGTTGAGCGCGTCGGAAAAGACCACGCAGCCGGGTATGCGACTGGCGAGCGTGCCGAGGCCCGCCCAGTTGGAGACATAGCCGCTGGTGAACAACAGTGCGGACTCCTTGCCGTGCAGATCGGCCAGTTCCTGTTCCAGCAGCACGTGATGATGGTTGGTGCCCGAGATATTGCGCGTGCCGCCCGCGCCCGCGCCGCATTCGTCCAGCACGCGGTGCATCGCCTCTATCACGACGGGATGCTGGCCCATGCCGAGGTAGTCGTTCGAACACCAGACGGTGACATCCTGCGTGCCGCCGCCGACGTAGCGCGTGGCATTGGGGAAGGCGCCGCGGTGCCGCTCGATCTCGGTGAAGACGCGGTAGCGCCCTTCCTGCCGTACAGCGTCCAGTTCGTTGCTGAAGAATCCTTCGAAGTCCATGTACGGTTCCCCCCCGTTCAAAAGGTCTGCGTATCGTGGCCGCGCGCCGGGATGGCCCACTTCCACAAGGCCCCATCGCGGAACGGCAGGGCGAGAAAAAGGTGCTCGAGCGCGCCGAGCGCCGCGAGTGCGAACAGCAGGCTGGCACCGGCTGCCTCTGCGCTACCCGGCGCGGCCTGTAGTGCGGCCAGTCCCAGCCAGGTCGCCAGCGCCACATTGCCGATCACAGAGGCGACAAGCAGCGGGTGCAGCCGGCGCGGGCCGAAATAGCTTTGCAGGTAGGCAAGGTGCGGCGGGATGATCTCGGTGCTCATGTTCGGCACGCCGACAAAGATGTTGAGCTTCGTGCTCAGGCGCAGGACGAACAGCAGCAGGAACACCATGGCGCCGACCTGATTGGGGGCGGACCAGGTGAGCGCAATCAGCACGAGCGCGGTTAGCGCTAGTGCGATCTCATGCCAGGCCATCGCCGCGCTGGCATGGCCGAAGCGGTCCCACCCCCTCGCATCGGGCGGGCAGGGTTCCCTTCGCGGCCCGGCGATGGCACCTGTGAGGAAGCCGATCTCGTGCCAGGCCCAGATCAGGATCGCCCCTGCAAAGGACAGGTAGACCGCGCCGAGCGATACCGTGTGCATGGAGGCAACGACAGCCACCAGGCCTGCAACACCCGCCACGCCTGCCCAGGCGAGGCTGCGCGGGAAAGTGGCCCGCTCTCGGTTGTCGAGCCAAGCGATAAGCCCCGTGGCGAAGAACCACATCGCAATCGTCGCCACCACCGGCAGGATATGGCCGGACCAGCTTACCATGCAGGCTGGAGCCGGATCGTTTCGGGAAGTTCGTTCTTCCGGGCGCGGTGGAAATACATCGACGCAAAAGCCGCGCCTGCACCGGCCATGCCGCCGACACGTTGCAGCGCGCCGAGCAAGCCGCCGCGTTCCTTGCCAGCTTCGATCCGCTGGTTGGCAGCCAGCAGGCGTTCCATCTTGCGGCGGAAGCGCGGATCGTCGATATCCAGTTCCACCGGGAAGACCTGCTTGCAGATCTGGTTGCAGATCGAGAAGACCTTGTAGTCGTAGTCTGTCGGATCGATCCCCAGCGCGGCGTGAAAGACCGGGCGGTTGTGATCGCGCACGTACATCGTCGCGTAGACGGACAGGATGAAGAACCGCACCCACAGCTTGTTATGGCCGCGCAGCAGCTTCGGGTCGGCGCGCATCAGCATGGCAAAGGCCTCGCCGTGGCGAAACTCGTCGTTGCACCATTCCTCGAACCAGTTGAAGATCGGGTGGATGCGCTTGTCGGGGTTGGCTGCCAGGTGCCGGTAGATCGTGATGTAACGTGAATAGCCAATCTTTTCCGACAGGTAGACCGCGTACCAGATGAATTTCGGCTTGAAGAAGGTGTATTTCTTCGTGCGCGTCAGGAAGCCGAGATCGATGCCGATCCCTGCGTCCTTCAGCGATTCATTGATAAAACCGGCGTGGCGGCTTTCATCGCGGGCAAGCAGCTTGAACAGCTGCTTCACGTCGGGGTTCTTCGTGCGCCGGGCAATCTCGGCATAGAGGACGCAGCCGGAAAATTCCGCCGTCAAAGAGCTGACGAGGAAATCGATGAACTCGGCGCGCAGTTCAGGCTCCAGCCGGTCGATCGCGCCCTTGAAGCTGTCGTCTTTCCTGAAGTGCTTCTTGTTCGGATCGCCGATCATCTCTTCGATCAGGGCATCCCATTCTGCGCGCACGGGGCTTACGTCGATGGCGTCCAGTGCATCGAAATCCGTGGTGTAGAAGCGGGGCGAGAGCACGGTTTCGTGCGTTGCCATCGCCATCGTGTCGGCGCTGGATGTGGGCGTGGGAAACTTCGTTTGTGCGTTCATCGCACCCTCCCTGGGTTGAAGCTGACTTCGTAGAGTTCCTTGAGGTCGAAATAGGCGGCAAGGCGGGTCCAGGCGCGGCCCAACGTCCCGGCGCGGGTGACGGTTGCCATGCGTTCGAACACCGCCGTTTCCCCGAAGGCGATCTGGATGGGGGCGCCATGAACGCGAACCCGGTCGCCGGGCGCGATGGCCACTTCGCCGGCCAGTTCCACGTGGGCGTGGAAATGCTCTTCGCTCTGTTCCACCGCGATGCGGCAGGGGATATCGAAGGTGCGCGGGCTCATTGCTGCGTTCCTTCCGGAAGCAGGGCGGCAAAGGTTGCGCGATTGTCCGGCCCGAAAGCGCCGAGCTCGACACTGCGGCCTGTGGCCTCGTCAGTCAGGGAAAGCGATCCGTCCTCCCAATAAGTCAAAGCGAACGGTGGCGCGGCGCCGATGCCTCGCATGCGCCGGTCGCGTGCGAGGCCCCGCAAGACACCGCGAACGAAGCCGCCGCCAGGCGTTTCGCTGGCGAAGATAGCCACTTCTTTCCTGGTTCCGGCGTCGGCAATGCGCACGCTGCCATCGGAAAGATCCGCAAAGGTCAGATGGCGGATAGCGACAGGCTCGATGTTCGCTTCAGCCCTTGCGACAGCAGGCACGGCCTCACGATCCAACACGCCTGCCGATACCAGAGCCGTCATCGTGATAGATGCGAATACCAGGCCACCTGCAAGGAACAGCGCCGGGCGCGGCACTGTGTTCTCGTGGCTGTGGCCATGCCCATTATGATGCGCGGCGTGGGTCATGCGGCAGCTTCCCTTGGCGGAGTTGCCATGCCGCCGCGCTGCTGAGGCGCGGTTTCGCCCGTCGCGTTCGGCACGACGTCGGCGCAGGTCCGGCGCAGGATAGCGGCAACTTCAGCCGCATTCGGCAGCGCCCGCAGCATCGGCTGGGGATCACGCAGCCGCACTGGCCGCGCGTGAGGCCAGAGTACGGCATAGCCGAGCCGGTGCTTGCCGGTCAGTTGCAAAGCGATGTCGCCGTTCTCTCCGCCGTGCTCTCGCAGGCTCGCAGAGCCGATCAGCGAAAGGGGCAGGTTGATGCACTTGTTCAGCGCCACGCCGATGCGCAGCACGACCCGGCGGTTGGTAATGGTGTAGACCGTCGTCTTGCCGACACCCCAGGCGAACAGGTTGAGCAGGCCAAGAACCACCGCCCCGCTGATCGCGGTCATCCCCGCTCCGCCCACGCTGCCGCTGACCAGCGCCAGCGCGGCAAGCAGGGTGAAGTAGAAGGCGATCCAGCGGGTGTAGAGCGCGCTGCGGGCGAAGACCCGCCAGTCCGGCGCGCCCTGCCACACGATATGCTCGCCTTCTGGCAGGTGACCCGGTAGCCCGCGGATCGGCTCGTTCTCGTATTCGGTTACAGCCACGGTTCCTGCCTTCCCTGGTTGGCATAGAGGTAGCCGCCGCCGAAGTAGGCGACGATGCGTTCTTCCTCGTAGCGGGTGATGCTGTCTGTCGCGGCAAGACCGGGCACGCCGGTGAAGTGCGCGGCGTTGATGGCATCGATGGAAACGTGATCGCGCCGCACCAGCGCCATGGCCATCGGCGCAAGGGCCGTGCCTGCACCGGTGTCGATGGCAAGGTAGCGGATGCAGTGTTCGGCCCGGTCCACCCACAGGTCCGTCACGGTGCCAGCCTTCATGCCATCGGCGGCCATCACCGGCAGGCCGCGCGGATCGGTGCTGAGCGGGGCGATGGCGAAATCGGGTAGCGTCGACATGGGCACGATGCGGGGCAGTCCGTGGGCGTCGATATCGGGAACACGGGCGCGTTCGGCGTAGGCGGCAGGGCCGATGCCGTCGTCCAGCGGGTTGCCGGTGGGCGTGTAGGGCGCGCCGCCGAAATTCTCGCGCCGCTTGGCAGCAATGTCCACCTTCTCGCGGCCCTGCGTGGGGGCAGTCACCGTTCCGCGGCCGTGCGGCAGCTTGAACGACTTGGTAGACGCGGTGGAGAGCGGTCCGCCGGGCGACTCCACTGCGCCGGTCAGCTCGTCCTCGAGGGGGTAGCCCTCTCGTCGATCCTCGCGCCGGAGGTAGAAAATGAGTGCGATGAAGAACAGCACGAAGGCGTAAAACGCCATCTCCGCCACGTCGATCGATCCGACAATATTCTCGTTCATTGTTCTTTCCTTTCCCGCAGGGTCACGTGGGGAACTCGGTCAGCCCGAAACGGGGCTGCTGGGTGTGGTCGGCGTTGCTGCGGTCGCGTCCCACCAGGGGGCCGATCACCACCAGGGCAATCAGCAGGAGGGCGATTTCGATGGTGTAGACAGTGGCGTAGCCGGTCGCCCGGTCGCCCACGGCGGCACCAAGGCCGTCCGCCACTGCAAAGGTAGAAAACACGTCCCGCAGGATGCCGCCTGCGGCGATGGCGAGGCCCGCACAGGTCGCCTGCACCGCGCCCCACGCGCCAAGCGCGACGCCGCCGGTCCCTCTGGAGGAAAGCGCCATGGCCGCAACCAGCGTGCCGACCGAGAACAGGCCGACGCCGAAGCCGATACCAATGGCCCCAGTGGCCAGCATTCCCGGAACGTCGAACGGCGCGGCAAAGATCACCAGCAGGAAGGCGGCGATCCCGGCCGTTATCCCGTATCCGGCCATGCGCAGCGGATCGGCGCCGTCGTTCATCCGCCGCGCGGTAAAGGCGAAGCCTGCCAGCGCGCCGAAGGCCCATGCGCCCGTCAATCCGGTGGTGGCGCCGACCGTGAGGCCCAGCACTTCGCCACCGTAAGGTTCCAGCAGGGCGTCCTGCATGGCGAACGCCGCAGCGCCAAGGCCGATGGCCGTCAGCAGTCGGCGCGTATCAGGCTCTGCCGTGAAGGCAGCCCAGACTTCGGCAAAGGGAGGGCGCGGGGTATCGCGAGACGCGACAGCGGCGCTGCGTCCCTCCTGCTTCCACAGCGCGGTCATGTTCAGCACCAGGGCCAGCACGGCCGCGCCCTGGATAACCTGCACGAGGCGGGTGGGCGTGAAATTTGCAAGGATGGTGCCGATCACCAGCGCGGCCAGCATCATGCCCGCCAGCAGCATGACGTAAAGCAGCGCGACGACGCGGGGCCGTTTTTCCGGCGGGGCGAGGTCGCTGGCGAGAGCCAGCCCGGCCGTCTGCGTCGTGTGAAGGCCGGCTCCGGCGAGTAGGAATGCGAGGATGCTCGCGGCAAGTCCGAGAGAGAAGTTCTCGGGACGGCCCAGCAGCAGCAGCGCGAACGGCATGATCGCTAGGCCGCCGAACTGCATCAGCGTGCCGAACCAGATATAGGGAACGCGCCGCCAGCCCAACACGGACCGATGCGTGTCCGAACGGTGGCCGATGGCGACGCGGAACGGGGCGAGCAGCAGGGGCAGCGCGATCAGTCCGGCGACCAGCCAGGCGGGCGTGCCCAGTTCCACGATCATCACGCGGTTCAGCGTGCCGTTGAGCAGCACCATGGTCATGCCCACGCTCACCTGGAACAGCGAGAGGCGCAGCAGTCGGGGCAGACGAAGATCGGCGCTCGCCGCATCGGCAAAGGGAAGCCAGGCCACAGCGACCCTGCTCCATCGTGCCGAAAGGGGAGCGCCCTGGTTCATCAGCGGCGCACCAGTTCGAGAGCGTGCGACTTATAGAAGCCGCTGGAAACGCGGTGGCTGCGGCCAATCTGCCAGTCGTTGAGACAGGCCAGTCGCTGGCGGAGGTCGTCTTCGGCAATGGGCACGATGGCGGGGGAGCGATCCGAGCGGGGGAACAATTTGCCCACGCGGTGCATCGCGCCGAGCATCGGAGTGTAGGGCGCAAAGGTGAACAGCAGTGAGCGGCGGCAGTTGGCGGCCAGCGCGGCGACAGCATCCACAATGTCGGCAGGCGAATAGTGGATCAGCGAATCCATCGCCACGACGTGATCGAATTCGCCCAGCGCGGGATCGAGCATATCGCCAACGCGCCAGTCGATGCGGCCATGACCGAGGAAGGTGCCGGACCGCTTGCGCGCGATTTCAACCAGCCCGCCCGCGACGTCGATCGCGGTGATTTCCGCGCCCCGGCAGGCCGCGTCCATGCTGAGCGCGCCGGTGCCGCATCCGGCATCGAGCAGGCGTGCGCGGCGCAGGTCTGCGGGGAGCCAGCCAAGCAGGGTGCCGCGCATTTCGTCACGCCCGGCGCGCACGGTGGCGCGAATGCCGCTGACCTTGGCGTCCGACGTCAGGTCGATCCACGCCTTCTGCGCCGTGCCGTCGAAGTAGGCGGCGAGCTTCTCGCGCTGCGTATCGTACCGGGAGGGAGCCTGCGTTGCCATTATTCGAACCCCAGGAAATCGAAGATGTCGCGGTCCTTCATCGGCTTCGCTTCCACCGGATCGACCCCGGCCCAAAGCAATGCCGCCAGCCGCAGGTATTCGTCCTGCGCAGCCTGCACTTCGGGGGAGTCTTCCATTTCGAAAAGCGTGCATTTCTTCAGGCGCGAACGGCGGATGGCGTCGAGGTCCCGGAAATGGGCCAGCCGCTTCATGTTGATGGCATCGGAGAATCGGTCGATTTCGTCGGTCTGGGCGGAGCGGTTGGCGATCACGCCTGCGAGGCGCACCTCGTAGTTCTTCGCCTTCGCGCCAATGGCGGCAACGATGCGGTTCATGGCGAAGATGCTGTCGAAATCGTTGGCGGCCACCACAAGCGCGCGTTCGGCATGTTGCAGCGGCGCGGCAAACCCGCCGCACACCACGTCGCCCAGCACGTCGAAGATCACCACGTCGGTGTCTTCCAGCAGATGGTGCTGCTTCAGCAGTTTAACCGTCTGGCCGACCACGTATCCGCCGCAGCCCGTGCCTGCAGGTGGGCCGCCTGCTTCCACGCACATCACGCCGTTGTAGCCTTCAAACATGTAGTCTTCGGGCCGCAATTCCTCGCTGTGAAATTCGACCGTTTCCAGCACGTCGATCACCGTCGGCATCAGCTTCTTGGTGAGGGTGAACGTGGAATCGTGCTTGGGGTCGCAGCCGATCTGCAGAACGCGGTGGCCCAGTTTGGAGAACGCGGCGGAAAGGTTGGACGACGTGGTCGATTTGCCGATCCCGCCCTTGCCGTAGACCGCGAACACCTTCGCGCCCTTGATCTGGTCGCGCGGGTCGAGGCCGACCTGCACCGACCCCTCGCCATCGGGCGGGGAGAACTTCGCTTTGGGGTCGAGCAGGTTCATTGGAAATTCCTCATTATTCTGCCGCTATGCCTTCCATCCGGTCCTCGAGGTCGTCGGAAGCGGCCTGCAAGGCGGCGAGCGTTTCCTCGTCCGGCCGCCACAGGTCGCGCTCGCACGCTTCCAGCAGGCGTCCGGCGACGCGGGCGGATGACTTGGGATTGAGTTCGGCGAGGCGGCGGCGCATCGCCTCGTCCAGCACGAAGGTTTCGCTGATCTGCTGGTAGACCCACGGCGCAACTTCGCCGGTGGTGGCGGACCAGCCCATGGTGTTGGTGACGTGCCCCTCGATATGCCGAACGCCTTCGTATCCGTGCTTCAGCATGCCTTCGAACCACTTGGGGTTGAGCGTGCGGGTGCGCGTTTCCAGTGCGATCTGTTCGGCGAGCGTGCGAACCTTGGCGGCGCCTTGCGTAGCATCGAGGATATAGACAGGCGCATCCTTGCCGCGCGCGCGGGAAATGGAACGGCTGATGCCGCCAAGCCCGTCAACGTACTGGTCGAGATCGGTGATCCCGACTTCGACGCTCTCGAGGTTCTGGTAGGTAAACTCCACGTCGGCCAATGCGCTGCGGAGCAAGTCGCGCTGCTGTACCGGGGTGCCGTTTACACCATAGGCGAAGCCCTTGTGTACCTCGAAGGCATCGGCCAGCTCGTCCGGGTCGGCCCAGACGCCGCCCTCGATCATCAAGTTCACGTTGGCGCCATATGCGCCCTCGTTGTTGGAGAACACGCGCAGGGCTGCGGTTTCCAGGTCGCAGGCGTGGGCGGCCATGTGCGCCAGCGTATGCTTGCGCACGAAGTTCATCTCGGCGGGTTCGTCGGCTTGGCTCGCCAGCAAGGCGGCCTCGGCCAGCATTCGGGTTTGCAGGGGGAGAAGATCGCGGAAGATGCCGGAAAGCGTCATCACCACGTCCACCCTGGGGCGACCGAGTTCTTCGAGCGGGATCAGTTCCGCGCCTGCCAGCCTGCCATAGCTGTCGAGGCGTGGGCGCGCGCCGATCAGCGTCAGAGCCTGGGCGATCTGCACGCCCTCGCTCTTCATGTTGTCGGTGCCCCACAGCACCATGGCGAGGCTTTCGGGAAAATCCGCTCCGCTGGCGCAATGCCGGGCAAGCACGCCCTCGGCCTGCATGCGCCCCTGTTCGCAGGCGAAGCGGCTGGGGATGCGGAAAGGATCGAAACCGTGGATGTTGCGCCCGGTGGGCAGCACTTCCGGGTTCGCGAGCAGGTCACCGCCGGGAGCAGGCTGTACGTAGCCGCCGTCGAGGGCGTGGATGAGCGCGGAAAGCTCGTCGCAGCTATCCAGCGCGGCGGCAAACTCGTTGGCGTCCGCGTCAGGGTTGGCTTCTGCAAAGGCGGCGAGAAGATCGCCGTGCTCCTCGCCTTGGGGCGCTTTCCCAAGAACGTGAAGGCCGTGCGGGATGAGAGTGCGTTCGAGTTCGTAGAGGTCGCCGGCAAGTGTCTCGATCTCGTGGCAATCGATGTCGAGCGCGGCGCATTGATCGGCGATCAATGCCTCCAGCGCATCGCGTTCCTCCCCTTCTTCGGAGCCGCGCCAGCGCTCCACGCTCGCCTTGAGCTCGGCAAAGCCATTGTAGAGGCCCGCCTGCGCGAGGGACGGCGTGAGGTAGCTGACCAGCGTGGCACCCGAACGGCGCTTCGCGAGAATGCCCTCGGAAGGGTTGTTGGACGCATAGAGGTAGTAGTTGGGCAGGTCGCCCAGCAGCCGCTCCGGCCAGCAATCGCCGGAAAGGCCGGTCTGCTTGCCGGGCATGAATTCCAGCGCACCGTGGGTGCCGAAATGCAGGATCGAATGCGCGCCGAAATCATCGCGGATCCAGCGGTAGAATGCGGCAAAGGCATGGGTCGGCGCGAAGTCGCCTTCGAACAGCAGCCGCATCGGATCGCCCTCGTAACCGAAGGCGGGCTGGATGCCGACGAAGACATTGCCGAACTGTGCGCCCAGCACATGGATGTGTGAGCCGTCGCTTTGCTGCCGTCCGGGGGCCGGGCCCCACTGTGCCTCGATCTGCGCCAGATGCGGCTCGCGGCGAACGTGGTCGTCCGCCGAAACGCGGGCCGCGACATTGGCATCGGCACCGAACCGCGCGGCATTGCCTTCCAGCACGGCAGCGCGAAGCGCATCCACGCTTTCGGGCACGTCCAGCGAATATCCCTCGTTTGCAAGTCGCTGAAGAGTCGCATGCAGCGATTCCCAGACGGCCAGGTGGGCAGCAGTGCCGGTGGCCCCGGCGTTGGGCGGGAAATTGAACAGGGCGATTGCAAGCTTGCGGTCTGCCCGCTCGGACCGGCGCAGCGCAATCAGGCGAACGACCTTGTCGGCCAGCGCTTTCGCCCGTTCGGGATCGCATTGCATGGCGCGCACGCGGCCTTCCGCCGCATCGCTGCGACCGCCGAAGACGCTGGGCGCGATGGCACCGTCGAGTTCCGGTAGCGCGACCATCATCGTCGCCTCCAGCGGCAGCAGGCCCTGCTTGCGCTCGTGCCATTCCTCCAGCGTCTGGAATTCGATGGCGTGGGCGGCGAGGTACGGCAGGTCCAGCCCGGTGAGGGTCTCCACCGCCGCTTCGGTATCGCTGTAGGCAGGGCCGCCCACCAGAGAGAATCCCGTGAGGTTTACTATGGCATCAACAGTCGGCCTGCCTTCGCGAACGAAGAACTTTTCGATTGCCGGACGCGAATCCAGACCGCTGGCAAAGGCGGGGACGACGCGCAGCCCGGCGGCTTCCATTGCGGCGATCGCGCCATCGTAGTGGCCGGCATCGTTGCTGAGCAAGTAGGACCGCAGCAGCAATAGGCCGACCGTGCCGTTCTCGCCCTTGCGGCGCGGCAGCAGGCGTAGGCTTTCGGAAAGCTTCTGCTCCGTGCGGGGATGATAGACGCCGACTTCGGGATATTCGCGCGGGGCATCGTGCGGCGTCATGCCGCGCCGGGTCAGCCGGTCTCCCGCCGCATAGCGATCCACCAGCGCGCGGACCATGGAGACGACATTCGTCTCCGATCCCGAAAGCCAGTATTGCAGGGTGAGGAAATAGGAACGCACGTCCTGCGCGGTGCCGGGGATGAAGCGCAGGATCTTGGGCAGGCGGCGCAGCATCTTCATCTGCCCGGCGCCCGAACTGCCGCCACCCTTGCCGTTCTTTCCCGCCTGGCCGCGCAGCTTCTTCAATAGCGCGAGCGGACCCTTGGCAGGCTTGTCCATGCGATAGTTGCCGAGCCGCGTCAGCTTCACGATTTCGCCAGCGGACATGAGGCCCAGCATGGCATCGCATTGCTCGCGCCGTTCCTGCAGTGCGGGCATGATGGCGCGCACGTGATCGTCGAGGAACAACATCGTGGCGATCACGATGTCGGCTTTCGCGACATCCTCCTTCGCCCGGTCCAGCGATGCGGGTTCGCGGTCCCAGTCGGCGGCGGCGTGGAGCGAGAGGTGGATGTTGTCCATCGCCAGCTCGTCACCAGCACGTTCCGCCGCACCCTTCAGGTGCTTGTCCAGCGTCACGATGGTGACGCGAACCCTGGGGCGGCCGCTACCGGGCATAGTGGGCCTTGGCGTCGTAGAGTGTGGTGATATCGATCGGCGCGCGATCGTTCTCGGCGGCGAAAGCTTCGGTGTTGCGCCGCGCCTTTCCGCGCACGAAGAACGGGATTTTCTTCAGTTCGCGCTCGGCCTCGTCGGTCCAGAGCGAACCGATGGCGGGCTCGTCTTGCCCCGTTACCGTTTGCTCTTTCGGCGCTCCGGCGTGCAGGTGGGAGGCCCCTGCATGGTCGGAAAATTCGAAATCCTCGCGGAACATCGTCAGCAGGTGCTCTTCCAGCCCCATCACCAGCGGATGCACCCAGCTGTCGAAGATCACGTTCGCGCCCTCGAAACCCATCTGCGGGCTGTGGCGGGCGGGAAAGTCCTGCACGTGGACGGGCGAGGAAATCACCGCACAGGGCAGGCGCAGGCGCTTGGCGATGTGCCGCTCCATCTGCGTGCCCAGCACCAGTTCGGGAGAGGCCGCGGCGATGGCGTCTTCCACGGCGAGGTGATCGTCGGTGATCAGCGGCTCCACGCCGTGCTCTGCCGCCGCTTCGCGCAGTTCGCGGGCGAATTCGCGGTTGTAGCAGCCGAGTCCGCAGACCTCGAAACCCAGTTCGTCCCGCGCAATGCGGGCGGCGGCGATGGCGTGGGTGGCATCGCCGAAGATGAAGACCCGCTTGCCGGTAAGGTATGTCGAATCGACAGAGCGGCTCCACCACGGCAGGCGAGAGCCGTCACCGTCAAGCGCAGGGGAGGGGTCGACTCCGGCCAGCGCCGCCACCTCGCGCACGAATTCGCGGGTTGCGCCAACGCCGATGGGCACTGTGCGGACAGTCGGCTGGCGGAAGGTCCGCTCCAGCCAGCGCGCCGCTTCCATGCCCGTTTCGGGATAGAGCACCACGTTGAAATCGGCGGCTCCCAGCCGGGCGATGTCGGCAGGCGAGGCACCCAGCGGGGCTACGCAGTTCACCTCGACGCCCAGCGCATCGAGTATCCGCCGCACTTCGATCACGTCGTCGCGGTGGCGAAAGCCAAGGGCAGTAGGGCCGAGGATATTGGCGAGCTTGCGCTGGCCCCCGCGCGGCGTGATCGACGGGTCCGCAAGGTGGCGCACCACCTGGTAGAAGGTTTCCGCCGCGCCCCAGTTCTCCTTGCGCTGGTAGCTGGGCAGCTCCAGCGGGATGACCGGGCAGGGCAGGTCCATCGCCTCGCACAGGCCGGCGGGATCATCCTGGATCAGTTCCGCCGTGCAGCTGGCGCCCACCATCACGGCCTGCGGCTGGAACCGCTCGATCGCGTCGCGGGCGGCATCCTGGAAAAGCTGGGCCGTATCCTTGCCGAGATCGCGCGCCTGGAAGGTGGTGTAGGTGACGGGCGGGCGCTTGCCGCGCCGCTCGATCATGGTGAACAGAAGGTCGGCGTAGGTATCCCCCTGCGGCGCATGGAGCACGTAGTGCATCCCCTCCATCGCGGTGGCAACGCGCATGGCCCCAACATGGGGCGGTCCTTCGTATGTCCAGACAGATAGCTGCATCGCCCTATACCCTCAGCACGTCGCGCCGCCTGAGCGGGCGTGCGAAAAGTTCGGCGAGGTCGCCTGCCTGGTCGAAACCGTGGATGGGAGAGAAGACGAGCTCGATCGCCCACTTCGTGCTCAGACCCTCCGCCTCCAGCGGATTGGCAAGGCCGAGGCCGCAGACGGTGAGATCGGGCCGGTCGGCGCGCACGCGGTCCAGCTGGCGCTCGACGTGCTGGCCTTCCGATATGCGAGCCGTTTCAGGCAGCAGTTCCAGTTCGCGGCCCAAGATCCGGCGGTTGAGATAGGGCGTGCCGACTTCCACCGGGACCATGCCAAGTTCCGTCGCCAGGAACCGCGCCAGCGGCACTTCCAGCTGCGAGTCCGGAAGGAAGGTGATGCGCTTTCCTTCCAGCCGTTCGCGGCTGTGCGCGATGGCGCGCTTCGCGCGTTCGCGGCCGGGCGCGATCACGCGGTTGAAATGCATCTCGTCGATGCCGAACGCCTCTGCGGCGGCGCGCAGCCAGTCGGTCGTTCCCTCTGCGCCGAAGGGCAGCAGGGCATCGAGTTGGCGGGCACCGCGCCCTTCCAGCGCCATCGCCGTTTCGGTGAGGAAAGGTTGGGCTAGCAGGAAACGGGTATCGGGCCCCACTGCGGGCAGGTCTGCCGCGTTGCGGGCGGGCAACACGCCGACCCGCGTAATGCCAAGCTCGCCAAACAGGCGCAGGAACTGGTCCTCCACCACGTCGGGAAGGGTGCCCACCACCAGCAATTCGGCAGGCGATCCTGCGGGGAGGGCAGGCATTTCCGGCACGAGCGCGGCAAGGCAGGCATCCTCGCCCTCGGTGAACGTCGTCTCGATGCCGCTGCCCGAATAGTTCAGGATTTTCACCTGCGGCGCATAGTGCGCGCCCAGTCGCTCCGCCGCCTTCGCAAGGTCCAGCTTGATGACTTCCGAAGGGCATGAACCGACGAGAAACAGCGTGCGGATTTCCGGACGGCGCTCCAGCAGGCGGGTGACCACACGGTCCAGCTCCTCGTGGCAATCGGCCATGCCGGCAAGGTCGCGTTCCTCGATGATGGCGGTGGCAAAGCGCGGCTCTGCAAAGATCATCACCCCGGCGGCGGATTGCAGCAGGTGGGCGCAGGTGCGCGATCCCACGACGAGGAAGAAGGCGTCCTGCATCTTGCGATGCAGCCAGACGATCCCGGTCAGCCCGCAGAACACCTCGCGTTGTCCGCGCTCGCGCAGCGCAGGTGCGCAATCGGCGCCGCCAACCGTGGCCGGGGCGGGAGAGAGAGGGACAGCGCCGATGCTCATGCCGTTACCGCAATCGGCTTGGCAGCCTGCAAGCGCGCAGTGCGCAGCTTGAGCAGGAATTGCGCGGCGTTGATGACGTAGGTGGCATAGGCGGCGAGCGCCACCATCATGCGCTGCTCCACCGTTCCCAGCGCGCCGACCAGCATCACCAGGTAGGCGGTGTGCAGCGCCAGCACGAGCATGGAGAAAACGTCTTCCCAGAAGAACGGGCGGGCAAACAGCCAGCGGCCGAACACCACCTTCTCCCAGATCGAGCCAGTGATCATGATGGTATAGAGCGCGGCGGTCTTGGCGACGATGGAAAGATCTGCCGCCCACTCGCTGGTCCCTGTGGAAAGGAATCGCAGTACGACGACCAGGCTGACAGCAAAGATCAGGAACTGGACCGGGGCGAGAACGCCTTGAACGATGGTCCAGGGGGAATCGTCGCGCCGCCGCCGCTCTTCCGCGGTGTAGAGCGCCCCGCCTTTCTTCGCGATGCCGCGATCCGAAATCGCCGCCCGCGCCTTGGCATCATTCCCCGTCATACCATGCGTTACCTCCGCTGGTCTGAAAGGAACCTACGACTCTGAAGGTCCGAGTGTCAATCTTTCTTGACGACAATAAGAGTTGACAGTTTGTTGTTTGCAAGCCGACAAGATGAGGCGTAGGGTTTGATATCCGCGACGAGTCGATGCGTGAGATGTCGAACGGCCGGAACGACGCTATTTTGCGCCGCACGAGACCGGGAGAGGTCCATGGCATCAGCGTACAGGACAGGAACTGCGAGGACCTCCAAGGCAAGGGTTGCTAGCCCTGCACGGGGGGTGACTAAAGACACCGGATGCACCTGCTCCTCACCCGAACCAGGTCGCGAACTCGATCTGAACAAGCTGGTGTCCAGCACAATCATTCCGCACCTGTTGCTGCTTCAGCCAGAAACGCCTGCACAGTCAGGTGCGCCGCAGGATGATGTCATTGATCCGCACGAGGTGCAGCAATTCCCAGACCTCGCTCTTACTCTCGAGGCCAACGAGTTACTCGGTCTGGTCGAGGCATTTCTCGCTCGCGGCGTTAGTGTGGAAAGCATCTTCATCGAATTGCTTGCCCCCACCGCCCGCAGGCTGGGCGAGATGTGGGAAGAGGATACCTGCGATTTCGTCGACGTGACGATGGGCCTCTGGCGCTTGCAGGAAATCCTGCGCAGTGTCGCGCAAAGCTCTCCCGCGCTCATCGACAACGCGCTTGCTCCGCGCTCCATCCTCATCTCTCCAATGCCGGGCGACCAGCATTCGTTCGGGGCGCTGATGGTGGAGGAAGTCTTTGCCCGCGCTGGCTGGGCCAGCGAGGTCCTGCTCGAGCCAAAACGCCGTGAATTGCTCGCATATGTGAACGAACAGGCGTTCGATATCGTCGGATTGACGCTTAGCAACGATTGCCCTAGCGACACGCTCTCTGAATTCATCACCTGTCTGCGAAGTGTCTCCAAGAACCCAAATCTGATCGTACTGCTCGGTGGACGCCTGGTTAATTCCCAGCCAGCGATCGCCACGAAGGCAGGAGCCGACGGCACCGCGACGGATGCCCGGTCCGCGCTTCATCTGGCGGAACAACTTTTGGCAACAGTGAGGCCTTTGGCAACGGCAAGCAACTAGGCTGGCGAACCATGCTTTCGCGTAAGAACAGCATCGAGAAGCGACGCCCGTTCGGCGATCCTGCTCCGTTCGAGGGGCTGCAGGGCGACGCCGTGATGCAACTTGCAATGGCCGGGGGCGACATAACCCTCGTGCTGGACGACAAGGGGCAGATCCTCGATGCCTCCGCCAATGCAGAGGATTTTCCCGGCTTCGAGGAATGGATCGGCAACGAGTGGTTCGACACTGTCACGGTGGAGAGCCAGGCCAAGCTGATGGAAATGCTCGCCAGCGCCCGCAAGGGACAGGTCCAGCGCTGGCGGCAGGTCAACCATACCGCCGACGACGGCGATATTCCGGTGTCCTACGTGGTCATCAACACTGGCGACAGCGGACGATTCATTGCCATTGGCCGCAACATGCGCGAGGCGGCATCGCTCCAACAACGTCTGCTGCAAGCGCAACAGGCGCTGGAGCGCGATTACATTCGCTTGCGGCAGAACCAGACGCGCTATCGCTTGCTGCTGGAAAAATCGCCCGACGCGGTGCTGGTGATCGAGCACGACAACTATCGGATCCGCGAGGCGAACCCTGCGGCCGACAGGCTGCTGGGCGAGAAGAGGGGCGCGCTTGTCGGCAACAAGCTGCTGCCGCTGTTCGCGCCTTCGGAGCGTGAGGCCCTGATCGAGTTCATGGGCTCAGCGATGACGTCCGATTCCGTTTCGCCGCGCATGTTTGACTTGCGCGAGGGCGAAGCCCGCATCTCGATTACGGCCAGCGGTTTCCGCCAGCAGGGGGGGCGCTGGTTGTTGCTGCATCTGGCTCCGGCCGAAGGGGCGAAGGCCTCGCTCGATGGCCCGGTTCACGACGTTGTGGAGGCCATGCCCGATGCTTTCGTGCTGGCCGACGAAGACATGCGCGTGGTTGCTGCCAACCTTGCCTTCGTCGAGCTGATCGGCGCTGCAAGCATCGACCAGATCCGCGGCAAGGCGCTGGACGAATTCGTCGGCCGTCCTGGTATCGATCTCGATCTTATTCGCGGCCAATTGGCCAAGAGCGGTTATGCCAGCAACGTCATGACCGTCGTCGGCGAACAGGACGATGGCGAAGGCGAGCCGGTGGAGCTGTCGGCGGTTCAGACCGGCGGAAGCTACCCCCATGTCGGTTTCGTCCTGCGCTCGGTAGGGCGGCGCTTGCGCGACCTGCCGCCGTCCTCGCATGATCTCCCGCGCTCGGTGGAGCAGCTGACAGAACTGGTGGGTCGCATGTCGCTGAAGGATATCGTGCGCGAGAGCACGGACCTGATCGAGCGTCTGTGTATCGAAGCGGCGCTGACCTACACGTCGGACAACCGCGCGTCGGCTGCGGAGATTCTCGGTCTTAGTCGGCAGAGCCTCTATTCCAAGCTCAACCGCTACGGTTTTTCGACAAGCGTCGCCAAGACCGACTGATCTGCCTTACATTTCTGGTGTCAAAACGAATTGACGTTGAGTGTGTGCGAGCCTAGCCTCGCACAATGGCCCGCTCGGTTTCCAGCATCCCTTCGGCGCCGCTTCCAGCGGCCCGGGATGTGTTGGAACTGCTGAAACCCGTCACCTGGTTTCCGCCCATGTGGGCCTTCATGTGCGGTGTCGTTTCTTCGGGCGTCGCGATAGACGGGCGCTGGGGGTTCCTGCTTGCCGGTATCGTGCTGACGGGGCCGCTGGTGTGCGGCAACAGCCAGGCGATCAACGATTGGTTTGACCGGCACGTGGACGCGATCAACCAGCCGGACAGGCCGATCCCGTCGGGCCGCATTGCGGGAACATGGGGGCTGAAGATCGCAGTGGTCGGCAGCCTGCTGTCCCTTGGGGCGGCGTGGCTGATCGGTCCGTGGGTTTTTGCCGCGACGGTCTTAGGCGTCGCCTGCGCCTGGGCCTACAGCGCGCCGCCTTTCCGCCTCAAGTCGAGCGGCTGGCTGGGCCCGGCCGTGGTCGCGCTGACTTACGAGGGGCTGACCTGGTTCACAGGCGCCAGCGTGATGGCGGGGACCCTGCCTTCCGGCCAGATCCTCGCCGTCCTGCTGCTCTACAGCGTAGGCGCCTTCGGCATCATGACATTGAATGATTTCAAGGCCGTGGCGGGCGACCGGACAACAGGCCTGCGCTCCTTGCCGGTCACGCTTGGCATCGCCAACGCGGCGCGCTTCGCCTGCCTCGTGATCGCAGTGGCCCAGGCGATGGTTATCGTGCTGCTGTGGCGCTGGGGACTGACATGGTCCTGCGTCGCTGTATCAGTCTTGCTGCTGGCGCAATGCGCGCTGATGCCGCGATTGCTTTCGGACCCGGTGCGCCATGCCCCTTGGTATGCCGCGCTGGGCGTGACGCTTTACGTGCTCGGCATGCTGGCCGCAGCGCTTGGCCTTGGGGGATATCTGGGATGACGCGGCGATGAGTCAGGTGCGCGCGATGCAGGGTTTCGGCTGGCTGGCGATTGTCCGGCTGGGCGCGGTGCAGGCCTCCATCGGGGCCATCGTCATGCTGGCAACATCGCTGCTCAACCGCCTGATGGTGGTGGAGTACGGCCTGCTGGCGGCAATCCCTGCGGGCCTCGTCGCCTGGCACTACGCGGTGCAGCTGACGCGGCCGGTGTGGGGGCAAGGGTCCGACAAGGGCCGGAAGCGGACACCGTGGATACTGTTCGGAATGGCGTTGCTGGGGCTTGGTGCGCTGGTGGCGGTGAACGCGACCATCCTGCTTGCATCCGCGCCCATCGGCGGCCTGCTGCTGGCCATACTCGCTTTCACGATGATCGGCGGCGGCGTGGGCGCCGCGGGCACTTCGCTGCTGGCCTTGCTGGCATCGGGCGTGGCTCCGCAGCGCCGGGCAGCGGCGGCGGCGACGACGTGGATCATGATGGTGGCAGGGATCGTGGTGGCCGCGGGCGTAGCCGGGGCCTTGATCGATCCCTTCTCCGAAGCCCGCCTCGCGCTGGTGGCCAGCGGCGTGGTGGCAAGTGCGCTGGTGGTGACGGCGCTGGCGACCTGGCGTCTGGAAGCACAGGCCCTGCCGATGCAGGCCGCACGCCGCGATAGCCCGGTCCCCGATTTCCGCGAGGCGCTGCGCGAGATCCTGCAGGAGCGGACGGCGCGCCGCTTTACCCTGTTCATTTTCGTCTCGATGCTGGCCTATTCGATGCAGGACCTGATCCTTGAGCCCTTCGCGGGCCTCGTCTTCGGCATGACACCGGGCCAGTCGACACAGCTTTCCGGGATGCAGCACGGGGGCGTGCTGCTGGGCATGATCGCGGCGGGCGTGGGCGGCAGCGCCTTTGCCGGTCGCCTGCCGGGCGAACTGCGCAGTTGGACGGCGTTCGGTTGCCTCGCCTCTGCGCTCGCCCTGGCTGGGCTGGCGATCGGGGCGCAGGTGGGGCCTGGCTGGCCGATCGAGGCCAATGTCTTTGCGCTGGGTTTTGCCAACGGACTGTTCGCCGTCTCCGCCATCGGTTCCATGATGGGCCTTGCCGGAGCGGGCGAGCGAACGCGCGAGGGCGTGCGCATGGGCGTGTGGGGTGCAGCGCAGGCGATTGCCTTTGGCACGGGCGGGCTGCTGGGTGCACTGGGCGTCGATTTCGCGCGCCGCGCGCAGGGCCACGATGCCGAGGCATTCCAGCTGATCTTCGCGATCGAGGGCGGACTGTTCATCGTGGCAGCTTGGCTGGGCCTGCGCGCTGCGGTGCGAAAAAAGTTGGTGGAAGCGGAGGTGGCGGGAACATGACAGAAGAGCTTTTCGATGCGGTGGTGGTCGGCGGCGGGCCGTCGGGTGCGACGACCGCGTGCGACCTCGCCAACATGGGGCACAAGGTCCTGCTGCTGGACAAGGCTGGGCGGATAAAGCCGTGCGGCGGCGCCGTGCCGCCGCGCCTGCTCGCCGATTTCGACGTGCCCGAAAGCCTGCTGGTCGCGCGCGCCCGCTGCGCCCGCATGATCGCCCCTTCTGACCGCAAGGTGGACATGCCGGTGGGCGAGATCGGTTATGTCGGCATGGTCGACCGCGACGTGTTCGACGAATGGCTGCGTGATCGCGCAGCGAATGCCGGGGCAGAGCGACGCACGGGTATTTTCGAAAGCGTAGAACGCGATGGCAGCGACGCGCCGCTGGTCTGCTACCGCGAAGGCCGCGGCGGCGAATTGCGCAAGGTGCGCGCCAGGGTGGTGATCGGTGCCGACGGTGCCCGCTCTGCCGTGGCGCGGCAGAACATTACCGGGGCGGAGAACATGAAATGCGTGTTCGCCTACCACGAGATCATCCGTTCGCCCGCAAGCACGGCAGAGGGCTTCGACGGGGATCGCTGCGACGTTTTTTATCAGGGCAAGCTCTCGCCCGATTTCTACGCCTGGGTGTTCCCTCACGGAGAGACCGCCAGCATCGGCGTCGGCAGCGCGAACAAGGGCTTTTCCCTGCGCGGTGCGGTGAAGACGATGCGCGGGGACCTGGGCCTGACGCAGTGCGATACCGTGCGCACAGAAGGCGCGCCGATACCGCTCAAGCCGCTGAAACGCTGGGACAACGGGCGAGACGTTCTGGTGTCCGGCGATGCCGCTGGCGTGGTCGCCCCGGCTTCGGGAGAAGGCATCTACTACGCCATGACCTGTGGCCGGATCGCCGCCGGTGCAGCCAACGATTTCCTCGTCACCGGCAATCCCGCCATGCTGCGCCGCGCCCGGCGTGATTTCATGCGCGAGCATGGCCGCGTGTTCTGGATCCTGGGGATCATGCAGCACTTCTGGTATTCCAGCGACAAGCGGCGTGAGCGTTTCGTGGAGATGTGCGCCGATCCCGACGTGCAGCAGCTCACTTGGCAGGCCTACATGAACAAGCGGCTGGTGCGGGCCAAACCGATGGCGCACGTCCGTATCTTCATGAAGGATTGCGCGCACCTGCTGGGGCTGCGCCCGGTTGCGCAATGAGCCGTAGCTGGGTCATGCCGGTGATCGTTGCCGCGCTGGCCGCGGTGGGGATCGCCATGCTGGGTGCCACGATCACCGATCTGGGGCCGTGGTACCAGTCGCTGGAGAAGCCGGCCTGGACGCCGCCCGGGCCGATGTTTCCCATCGCCTGGACGGTCATTTTTGCGCTGGCAGCGTGGTCTGCGGTGACGGCGTGGCGCGCTGCGCCGAACGCGCGGCAGGCGGATTGGCTGATCGGCCTGTTCGCCCTCAACGGCTTCCTCAACATCCTGTGGAGCCTGATGTTCTTCCGCATGCAGCGGCCCGACTGGGCCTTTGCCGAGGTCATGCTGCTGTGGCTCTCGATCCTCGCGCTGGTGGTGGTGTGCTGGCGCCATTCGCGCCTCGCCGGGGTGCTTTTGCTGCCCTATCTCGCGTGGGTCAGCGTCGCCGCCGCACTCAACTGGCGCGTGATCGAGCTGAACGGGCCGTTCTGATCCGTCATGGCTGAATTCTTCGCCAGCGGCCACGCGGTGGATGTCGTGCTGGCGGTGCTGATGCTGGAGTTTCTCTGGCTGGCCTTGCGTCAAAAGCGCGCGCTGGAGGCATTGCTGATGCTCCTGCCCGCTGCGCTGATCCTGCTGGGATTGCGCGCGGCCCTGACCGGCGCGGCGTGGTACTGGGTGGCCATCCCGCTGACGCTGGCCTTCCCGGCGCACCTGGCGGACCTTGCCCGCCGGATGCGCCGCTGAGGCTTTTTGCTTACTCGGTGCTGGCTACGCCGTCCTCCGGCTCGTCGGCGCCCGTGCCCATCACCATGTCCATCGCGGCCTGCGAAGGCAGCCAGCCCGATTGCGGAGCGCGCTGCAGGGCAGGGTAATCCGCCACCATCGCCACGCCGCCGAGTGGCAGGTTCTGTCCCTGGTGGCAGGTGGTGCAGTTGACCTTGTAGGGATCGCCCATCGGACCGACGCGATTATCCGGGAAGATCGGTTGCAGCGGCGTGATGTATCCGCCGTTCAGGTTGCGAACCATGCGGATGCCGTGCCACGCGGTTGCGCGCGGCGGGGTGGAGATGTTCCAGTCCGCGAAGCTTTGCGTGTTGTGGCAGTAGGTGCAGTTCACGCCGAGCGAATCCGACATGTGCATCATCAGGGCATAGCTCTGCTCGGTTTCCATCGTGCTGAGCGTGTTGGCCTCGGTGGGATGCATGGTTTTCGAGACAACCCGGATATCCTCCGGTTCCACTTCGCCCAGCAGGTAGCGTGCGACGGAGTATTGCGGCAGTGAGGAGTAGGCCGTGTTGCTGACCGGCTCGTTCTGGCCGTTGCGGTTGCCCACGATACCGCGCTGCGGTTCGCCCGGCAGCGTCCATACCGCTTCGGGAATATTGTTGCCCCGGTGGCAGGTCCAGCAGGTGACGCCGGTGGTGCCGACGTGGTCGGACCAGTTGGTGTTCGCCGCCTGCGTCATCTGGATCATGCTGCGGGCAACGGACTTGGTGTAGATCTCGTCCGAGGCCATGTTGGCCGGGTTGTGGCAGTAGTTGCAGCCCTGTTCGGGCGAGACCCATTCGGTGAGCGCCGCCATCAGGTAGTTGAACTCGTCCACCGACACGTTGGAAAGCACCTGCACGTTCTCGTAGAACTCGCCTGCCGTCTGGCCGCCGGGTGGCGGCAGTTCGTAGGGCGGGCCCGGCACTTCCTCGCGGATCTCGCTGTCGGCGACATAGATCTGGTCCATGCCGGTGCCGCGATAGCCGTTCTGCTGCGACACCTTGGGTGCAAGCTCGCACCCGCCCAGTGCCAGGGACCCCGCGACCACGGCCAGCGCTGCCAGCGGAAGCCGTGTGCGTGTCAAATCACCATCCTGGGTCATTCCACTATACTCCCTAGCCCGGCGGGATCGGCTATCCCGCTGTCGGGATAGGCGGGCGCGTAGCCGTGTTCCTGCGCCCAGAGATACCAGTTATCGACCACCGTGCCGGTGAGCAGGATGCCGATGCCGCCGGTCAGCGTTACCAGCACCGCGAACCACCAGGCCCAGCGGTGGATCGATTCCATCGTGGCGTTGAAGCCCATGGTCCAGCGCCAGAACAGCGCCGCGCGTTCCGAGGCGGTGCCGCGATCGGTGATCTGCTCGATCTCGCGCTCCCCGCCGTAGCGGCCGACCGCGAGGATCGTCGCCCCGTGCATCGCGAACAGCAGGGTAGAGCCGTAGAGGAAGGCGATCGAGAGGGCGTGGAACGGGTTGTAGAAGAGGTTGCCGTACCGGATCGAGAAGGCCGCGGTCCAGTCGAGGTGGGGGAAGATGCCGAAGGGCACCGCTTCCGACCAGCTGCCCATGAAGCCAGGGCGGATGAAGCCTAGAACCAGGAACAGCCAGATGGCGGAGAGGAAGGCCCAGGCAACATGCGTGCCCATGCCCAGCGCGCGGGCGCGGCGATAGGTGCGCACCCACCACAGCAGCACGGACGCCGTCAGCAGCATCCCGGCCATGATCCACCAGCCACCCTCTGCCAGCGGCACGAAGGGGCTGAAGCCGTATTGCGGCCCCGGCGGTTCCAGCGCCAGCCAGGGCAGTTGCCGCATGAACTGGATCGGGTCCCAATTGACGGAGGCCAGCATGTTGAGGCCGATGATCTCGAATGCCAGGAAACCGCAGATCAGCGAGGCAACGCCCAGCCAGCCGAGGTAGATCGGCCCGATCTGCGCCTGGCCGATGATCCCGGCCCAGTGGTTGAAAGTGGTCCCGCCGCTGCGTTCCTCGTCGCCGGCGGGAAGGGCGATGCCCGTCTCCGGTGCCGAGCGCAGCTGGACCTGGGTGAAAATGTTTTGATAGCGTGCCATCGTCTATTCCTCCCTCAGGACCAGATCGGCAGGTTGAGCCACCAGGTCCACCACTCAGGCCAGCCCTTGGTCCACAGCGGGCCGCTGATGATGATGCAAACCGCGCTCCAGAAACCGGCGTTCAGCGCCAGCAGCAGGCCCAGGCGGTGAATGCCCAGCGTGCCGATGGAATAGCCGATCAGGTCGCGGAAGAAGGTGTCTTCGTATTCGGGGCTCTTCACGTCTTCTCCCGGAGCGGGATTGACCGCCGAGAGCACGAGCGCCCCGTGCAGTGCCAGCGCCAGCGCGGTGGTGAAGAAGAAGCTCACCGCCAGCATGTGCGCCGGGTTATAATGGAAGTGCAGGTATTGGTATCCGGTGTTGGATACCCAGTCGAGATGGCTGAAAATGCCGTAGGGAAAGCCGAAGTGCCAGCCGCCCAGCAGCACCGGGCGGATCACCACCAGCGAGACATAGGCGAAAATCGCCACGCCGAAAGCAACGGGCACATGGTATCCCATGCCCAGCTTGCGGCATATCTCCACTTCGCGCAGCGCCCAGGCAGTGAACGATATGATCGCGCACACGGTGATGACTTGCCAGAAGCCGCCCTCGCTGAGCGGCGCGAAGCCGAGGCCGTAGCTGAGGTCTGGCGGGGCGATCGATATCAGCCAGGGGTTCCAGGTCGGCCCCTGCGAGGCCGCGTAGAGGATAAGCGCCGTACCCAGCGAGGCGAAGATCGCCGTCACCACACCGAAAAAGCCGACGTAGAAAGGTCCGACCCAGAAGTCGAACAGGTCTCCGCCAAGCAGCGTCCCTCCGCGCACACGATACTTTCGCTCGAAACTCAGGAGCGCCATAGCCCTATCCTCCCCCGACGCATGGCGACGGGACTAAAGTTGCCAACCGGTTGAGCCGGCGGCGACCGAAGCCGCCGCCCCTCGCAAAGCCGGTATGTCTACGGTGTGGCCACAGCGGCCGCAGCGGCGCCCTGCGCCGAGTTGGGGCCATCCAGCCAGTTGTAGGTGTCTGTGCTCAGCAGGATGAAGTGAATCACCAGTGCCAGCACGAAGAGGAAGATGAACAGTGCCACCAACGCCCTTCGCGGATCGAAAATAAGCCACATTCTCCACATGGTATTTTTCCTTGTTCTAGTTCTTGTCGGGCCGCGCCGATTTGCCGTCAGGCGTCACCGGCAAGGCGTGCGAAGTGAGCGTCAGAGCCAGGGGCGCCAGGCCCACACGAGGATGTGTGCCACCACTGCCACGGCGGTGAAGCCGAGGAAGCTGCCCATGAAGAGCTTGTGGAATTCCTTCGCTTCCTCCGGGGTGAGGTAGGTCCTCAGCCCGAGGCGATCGTCGGGATCACTCATAGCGTTTTCTCCAGTCTTGCTTTGGTTGCGAGGGGCGACGTGCCCCGGCGAGTACCCACGCAGGAAAGCCTGCGAGGATGGCGTGTCCCGGCGGTCCGGGCGGAAAGGTTGGCCGCGCTCATGCGAGTTGGCTTTCAAGCAGGGCGTCGGCGAGGTGATCGGCGCTGACGCGGGCCTCCCCGGCGAGGCGCGCGGCGCGCTCGGCCGCATCGCGCAGCCGCTTGGCGGCGGAAATTCGCACGAGGACGGGCTGGGCCTCGATCAGCTGGTCGAGGCGGGTCTTGGCATCCTCGTCCCAGGCCAGTTCCTCGTGGCTGCGCACGGGCGTGGGATCCACGCGGTCGAGGTCGGTGCCCAGTGGCAGGATGTGGAACAGCGCATCGAACAGCGCATTGCACACCTCCTGCACCAGGTAGGTCGCGCCGGAATAGCCCATGAACGGGGTGCCGGTGTGGCGGCGGATCGCCGCGCCGGGGAAGCTGGCGGGAATGTAGGTGCCGCGCGCCCCGCACTCGGCCATGTACATCCGCTCGTTATAGCTGCCGAACACCACCAGCGGCGGGTTGGCGTGAATGGCGGCGCGCACGTCCTCGTTCTTCGGCTTCACCCCGGCAGAGCGGGAGAAGGCGAAGGAGCAGGGCAGGCCCATGTCGGTTTCCAGGAAATGGCGGATGCCGCGGGAATAGGTCTCGGTGGCGACGATGCCGAAGCTGGCGGTGCCGAAGAAATCCTGCGTGACGGAGCGCCACAGGTCCCACAGCGGCTTGATTGTCGTATGCTTCTCGCGGGTGATAAAGGGCTCGGGGTCGAGGCCGAGTTCTTCACCAAGCGCGCGCAGGAAAGCGGTTGTCGAGGACAGGCCGACGGGTGCCTGGAAATAGGGCCGCTCCATCAGTTCCGACAGGTTGCGGCCGTATTCGCGGTACAGGCAGACGTTCGCCTGCGCGTTGGAAAGCTGGCGGATTTCCGCGAGATGCGTGCCGAGCGGGAACACCATGTTCACCTCGGCACCAATGCCTTCGATCAAACGCCGGATTTCGGCGAGGTCGCTCGCCATGTTGAACATCCCGTAGGCAGGGCCAATGATGTTGACGCGCGGCTTCTCGCTCTCGCGTAAGGCCTTGATCGCGGGCACTTTCTTGGGGCCGAACTCGGTCCACAGCCACGACAGCGCGCGATCAGCGCATTCCCACTGGTCCTCGTCGATGGTGCGCGGCAGGAAGCGCTTGATGTTCGTGCCCTCGGGCGTCACGCCGCCGCCGATCATCTCCGCGATGGAGCCTGTCACGACTACGGCTGGCAGGTCCGGGTCGAGCGTCTGCCACGCGCGTTTCATCGCGCCTTCGGTGCCGGTCTTGCCCAGCTCTTCCTCACCCAGGCCGGTGACGACGATGGGCAGTTCGTGCGGCGGCAGGCCGTCCGTGTAGTGGAGCACGCTGGTAACGGGCAGGTTCTCGCAGCCCACGGGTCCGTCGATTACCACCTGTAATCCCTTCACCGCGGTGAAGACATAGACAGCGCCCCAATATCCGCCTGCGCGATCGTGATCGAGGACGAGAGTCATGACCCCACCGCCTCCGCCGCCTTGCGTGCTGCTTCATTCTGCGCGGCGTACTTGGCCTTGAACTTGGGATGCGCGGTGGGGACGTCTTCCCAGACACCCGCATTGTCGCCGCTGCCCACGTCGCCGAAAAATTCGTGCATCGCGGCAAAGCGTTCGCGGTTCGCCAGCGCGCCGTTGATGACCTGTGCCAGGCTTCCCGCTCCGGCCGGGCCCATCAGCGGACGGGCCGAAATCAGGTTGGTGAAATAGAGCGCCGGGATCGCCGCCTGCTTGGCGTGCTGCACGACCGGCGTGGTGCCGATGGCAAGGTCCGGCCTGTATTCATCGACGGCGGCAATGTCCTGCTCCAGGCTGGCGCGGTACTGGATGTGCACGCCCTTTGCTTCCAGCCATTCACGGTCAGGGTCCGACCACTGCGTGCGCGGGCAGGCGGTACCGACGTAGGGCACGTCTGCGCCGCTCTCCACCAGCAGGCGGGCAACCAGCAGTTCCGATCCTTCGTAACCGGCTACGGTAATGCGTCCGCGGATGGGGTTGGCGGCGAGCGCGCCACGGATGGCGGCGACAAAGCGGTCCTTCGCGCCATTCACCGTTTCTTGCTTGATACCGCAGGCCGAGCCGATAGCGTCCAGCCACGCCGCCGTCCCCTCCGCACCCACGGGTGCAGATCCGATGATGGGCCGCCCGGCACCGGCAAATTCGCGGATGCTGGCGGTGTAGAAGGGATGAATCGCGGCGACTGCGGCGCAATCGAGCGCGGAATAAAGCTCGCGCCACTCGCGCGTGGGAACGACAGGCCCTGCCGCGAGGCCCAGCGGCTCCAGCATCATGCCGATGCCGACAGGATCGGCGGGGAACATCTCGCCAAGCAGGCTGATCGTCGGTTTGTCCGAACGTTCTTTCGGCGCGGCGACGGGTCCCTGCTCCACCTCCTCGCGCGCATAGGCGAGCATGGCGCCTGCCAGCACGTCCTTGGCCTCGGCATGGGTCGGGATGCCGAATCCCGGCACGTCGATGCCGATGATGCGCACGCCGTTGATCTGCTTCTTCAGCAGCCGCAGCGGCACGCCGCTGGCGGTGGGCACGCACAGGTTGGTGACGACGATAGCGTCGTAGTTTTCAGGATCGGCGAGACCTTCGACCGCTTCCTTGATATCCTCGAACAGCTTGCCGGTAACGAGCGTTTCGGAGTTGAACGGCACATAGCCCACGGTGCGCCGTGCGCCGTAGAAATGGCTGGTGAAGGTGAGGCCGTAAACGCAGCAGGCGCTGCCCGAGAGCACCGTCGCCGTGCGCCGCATCCTTAGGCCCACGCGCAGCGAGCCGAAGGCGGGACACATGCTTTGCGGCTGGTCATGCGGGCCGACCGGGTAATCCTGCTCGTAGCGGTCGAGCACTTCGCTCTTGCCCGCCTTGCGCGCGGCATCCTTCAGCGTTTCCCCGCTGGAACACGCGCCGCCTCCCACGCTCCCGATATCGAGAGTATCGCGTTCGCGGACAGGCGTGCCGAGGTCGGTCATGCCGCCCTTACCTTTGCCGGGAGCAGGCGATCAGACCTCGTCATAGATAACCTCCAGCGAGGGCTTGGGTTCGTACGAACCGCCGCGCATGTCCGCCTGGGTGGCGGGCACGAGCTGCACGTTGCCGCCGGTGTCTTCCGGGCTGAACAGTCCGAGCAGGTCTTCCTGTTCCAGCGGGGTAGGCTGCTGCGGCGGGGCCTTGGCGACGTTTTCCGCCAGTTCCTCGAACAGGCTGGCCCATTCGCTACCGGGCTTGCCGATGATCTGGTAATTGGCCGACTTGCGGCGAATGTCCTCGTCAGCCGGAATTGCGCAGAGCACGGGAATGTCGACGGCCCTGGCGAAAGCCTGCGCTTCTCCGGTGCCATCGTCCTTGTTGACGATCATACCGGCCACGCCGACGTTGCCGCCCATCTTGCGGAAATAGTCGACCGCCTTGCACACGTTGTTGGCCACGTAGAGCGACTGCATGTCGTTGGAGCCGACGACGATCACCTTCTGGCACATGTCGCGGGCGATCGGCAGGCCGAAGCCGCCGCACACCACGTCGCCAAGGAAATCGAGCAGCACGTAGTCGAAGCCCCATTCGTGGAAGCCCAGCTTTTCCAGCAGTTCGAAGCCGTGGATGATGCCGCGCCCGCCGCAGCCGCGGCCTACTTCGGGACCGCCCAGTTCCATCGCGAACACGCCGTCGCGCTGGAAGCAGACATCCTCGATCGTCACTTCCTCGCCAGCCAGCTTCTTCTTCGAGCTTGTCTCAATGATCGTAGGGCAATTCTTGCCGCCGAACAGCAGGCTGGTGGTGTCGGACTTGGGATCGCAGCCGATCAGCAGCACGCGCTTGCCCTGCTGCGCCATCATGTAGCTGAGGTTGGAAAGCGCAAAGCTCTTGCCGCTGCCGCCCTTGCCGTAGATCGCGATGATCTGCGTCTCGGACTTTACCTCGCCCGTGTGCACGGGATCGGGTTCGATGCCCGCTTCCTCGCGCAGGGCGGCATCATTGCTTGTCTGGATGTCGAGCATGTTCATGCGCTTGCGCTCCAATCGAGAACCATCTTCAGGCATTCAGGCTCGAGCAGCGCCTTGCGATAGGCACAGGGTGCTTCGGCAGCAGGCCGGATGTCCGAGACGAGGCCGGTAAGGTCGAGCGCGCCGCTTTCGATCAGCGCGCGGGTGGCGGGCAGGTCTTCGGCCTGCCATTCGGCGGCGACCCGCATCCGTGCCTCGGCCTGGAAAGCGGGCGCGAAAGCGAAGTTGATGCGGTTGGAATAGAAGCCCGCCAGCACGATCTCGCCGCCTCTCGCCAGCTTGCCGACAAGGGTATCGATCCCGTCGGCATAGCCGCTGACGTCGTAGATCGTGCGATAGTCGCGGCAATCGTCGTCCTTGGGCGCGATCACGCTGTAACCTTGCGCGCCTTCGCGGCGGCATTCCTTGTTGTCCCACACCACCGGTGCGGGCGCACCCATGGCGATGGTCATGCGGGCGAGCAAGCGACCCAGCACACCGTGGCCGACAATAAGGTCGGGCGGGGCACCTCCGGCCAGCGCGTGCCTGGCGGTGGCGGCGAGGGCGAACAGCACACCGTTCGCCCCCAGCGACTCGGAAACGGCGAAAGCGCGGGCGGAGGGGACGATAAGATGCGCGGCGGAACCTCCGAACAGGCCGCGCGCATCGGCAAAGCAGGTGGAGCCGGGCACGAACACCCAGTCGCCGATCCGCTCGCGGACGTCGTTTCCGGCATCGACCACGCGGCCTACCGACTCGTAGCCGGGAACCAGCGGGTATCCCATGCCGGGAAAATTGGGCATGTGGCCGCTCCACAGCAGCTTTTCGGTGCCTGAGCTGATGCCGCTCCAGAGCACTTCCACGATTACGTCGGATGGTCCCGCCGGCTTGAGAGTCAGCGGCCTTACGGCAATCTGCCGCGGGGCTTCCATAATGACAGCCAGTGCATCCATCCTCCGAGCCGACTCCCTTCGGTTCTTGTCTCGGTGCCAATCCCGAAAGGGGATTTGGCGCAAGCATACCTTAGGCTAGTTGACCAAAGTGTCAAACCAGAATGACATTCAGGAGTGTAAAGGCGATGCGACAATAAGCGAGCAGACGACCGGTTGCGACGTAGAAATCTGTCGGAAAGAGTCGAACCCCGCAGCCTGAAGCATGGATGCGATTTCCTTCCCGCTGCGCGGTCGGCCGGATCGCATCGCCCAGAGATAAAGGCCGAAATACGCATCGCCCATCGCTTCGGCATGAGGAGTTGCTGCCATGGGTTCGGCAATGATCAGACGTCCGCGCGGCGGCATCGCCTGCCGTATCCGGGCGAGCAGTTTTATCGCAGGCTCGTCATCATGATCGTGCAGGATCCGTACCAGGGTGAGGCAATCGTAACCTTCGGGGATCGGGTCGGTGAAGAAGGTGCCTGGATGTAGCGCGAGTCGTTTCTCGGCAATCAGGTCGGCGCAGGCCTCTTGCGTGTTTGCAGTAACGCCCGGCAAATCCATCAGCCCCAGCTGCGGCTTGCGGTATAACTGCGCCAATGCGCGCACAAAAGCGCCGTGCCCGCCGCCGATGTCGAGCACACGGGAATGACGGTCGAAGTCATAGGCGGCCATGACCTGCTCTGCGATCATGGCCTGCGATGTCGCCATCAGTTCGGAGTAAGGCGTGACGCTATCGGTCCCCTCGATTGCCGGGTCGTCACTTGCGGCATAGCGCCAGAAGTCGCTCAGCGCCGTGGGGCTTCGGCGGTCGTCGCGCAGCAGGCCGAGCGGGTCGGCAAGATCGGCGTAGAGCAGCTTGTGATGCCGGATCATGGCCTGTGCCCCGGCATTGCTGCTGAGCGCCGCACCCTGTTGGCCCAGCGTCCACCAGCCCGGCTGCACTTCTTCGGCAAGGTCCAGCGCCGCGGCGGCACGCACGAGTCGCTCGGTTGCGGACGCGGAAAGCTGCGTCCGGGACGCGATGGCCTCGAAATCGAACGGCCCTTCGCGCAGCAATTCGAGCAGCCCGCTCTCCACGCTGGCGAGCAGCACTTGCGTGTAGGTGAACCCCGCCACCAGGTCGAAAAGCGCGGTGGCTTTCCTGCGTGCAACCGGACGCAACAACGGCATTCGCGCTGCGAAGGACTGGAACCGCTTGCTGGCCAGCAGGCGATTGCGCCAGGCCAGCCACCGGACGCGCCATCCCGAAGGGACGCCTGTCTCGAGTGAAGGAATCTCGCGGCTCATATGTCAATTGAACTGGACATATGATATGTAAAGGTCAACTGATTGCTCATCGGGAGCAGGAAACGATGACCGCGCGGACCATCATCATCGGAGCAGGAATGGGCGGTCTCGCCTGTGCCGCGCGGCTGGCAAGCGCCGGGCACGATGTCACCGTGCTGGAAAAGGAAGGCTGGGCGGGCGGCAAGGCCCGTCAGGTCGCGATCGACGGTGCGATGGTGGATGCCGGGCCGACCGTGTTCACCCTGCGCGACGTATTCGATGATATCTTCCAGACCGCAGGGCGTGATCTCGACGATTACGTCACCGTGCGCCCTGCCGAGGTTCTGGCCCGCCACGCTTGGGACGCGGACGGCCAGCTCGATCTCTTCGCGGACCCGGAGCGCAGCGAGGACGCCATTGGCGCCTTCGCCGGCGGGGATGCCGCCCGCGGATACTGCGCCTTCCGCAAGGAAGCGGCGCGCATCTATGGCATTCTCGAGAATTCCATGCTGCGCGCCAGCAAGGTTTCGTGGCCGCTACCGCTCATGTGGCGCATCGGCCTCTGGCGCGTGGGGGACTTGCTGGCGATTCGGCCTTACGAGTCCATGTGGAAAGTGCTGGGCGAGCATTTCGCCGACCAGCGCCTGCGGCAGTTGTTCGCCCGCTACTCCACCTATTGTGGCTCCTCGCCCTTTTCGACGCCCGCTACCCTGATGCTGATCGCCCATGTCGAGGCACGGGGCGTGTGGTTGATAGAGGGCGGGATGAGCGCGATGGCCGACGCCCTTCGCCGGCTGGCAGAGGAGAAGGGCGCGCGAATACGCTTCGGCGCGAAGGTCAGCAGGATCGAGGTGGACCGAGGCCGGGCATGGGCCGTCACTCTCAATACCGGAGAGCGGATCGCCGCAGATGCCGTGGTCGCCAATGCCGATCCCGCCGCTCTTGCCGATGGCCGGTTCGGCCAGGCTGCCAGTGGCGCCGTCAACGCCCCCAGGGCGAAGAATCGCTCGCTTTCGGCGATGGTCTGGCTGGCGCACGCTCGCACGTCCGGCTTTCCCTTGTCGCGCCACAACGTGATGTTCTCGCCCGACTACCCGCGCGAATTCGCCGAAATTCGCGATGGACGCCCGCCAGCAGATCCCAGCGTCTACGTCTGCGCGCAGGATCGCGATGCGAACGGCGGCCCGGCCCCGCGAGGCCGGGAGCGGCTACAGATCATCGTCAACGCGCCCGCCAACGGCGACACCCACAGCTACACCCAGCAGGAGATGGAACAATGCACCACGGCCATGATGCGCAGCTGCGCCCGGGCGGGCCTCATGCTGGAGGATCCGCTGCCGCATTCGCTGGCAACGCCGAATACCTTCGAGGGTCTGTTCCCGTCGACGGGTGGGGCCCTTTATGGACGGGCCTCGCACGGCTGGGCGGCGTCCTTCCTCCGGCAGGGGACACGAACCCGGATCGCTGGGCTCTACTGCGCGGGTGGAAGTACCCATCCGGGGGCGGGCGTCCCGATGGCCGCCTTGTCGGGCGGCCTGGCAGCGACGGCCGTGGCGCAAGACCTCGCTTTGATGCGCCGGTTCCACAAGGTGGTTATGCCTGGTGGTATGTCGACGCAGTCAGCGACGACGGGAAGCACGGCCTGACGATCATTGCCTTCCTGGGCAGCGTATTCTCACCCTATTACAAACGTAGCGGACGCGCCGAGCCGCTGGACCACAGCGCGCTCAACGTGGCGCTTTACGGACCGCGCGCCCGCTGGTGCATGACGGAACGGGGCCAGGGACAGGTCTCTCGCGAGCAGGACCGTCTGCAACTGGATGCCAGCTCCGTCCGCTGGGAAGGCGATGCGTTGGTGATCGAGATCGTGGAGCGGGACAAGCGCCTCGGCATCCCCTGGCGGCGCGCCGTTCGAGGCACCGTTACCGTCAGGCCGGAGGCGCTGAACGCGCGCAGCTTCGCGCTCGATCCGGAAGGCAGGCACGTGTGGCACTGCATCGCCCCGCGCGCCCGGATCGAGGTGGAAATGGAGAAGCCGGACCTCTGTTGGACAGGCGCCGCCTATTTCGATTCCAATCGAGGCGAAGAGTCGCTGGAAGAGGGCTTCCGCATCTGGCACTGGTCGCGCGCGCATCACGGGAAGGAGGCGTCCGTCTGCTACGAAGGCGTGCGGCGAAACGGTTCCCATTTCGCCAGTGCCCTGAAGTTCGATCGGCACGGCACTCCGGAAGACGTGGACCTGCCGCTGGTCGCTCCGCTGCCCAACACCCTGTGGCAGATGGAGCGCAAGACCCGGGGCGATCGCGGCCACGCCAGCGTTATCCGGACCTGGGAGGATGCGCCGTTCTACGCCCGCTCCACTCTTTCCACGCGCCTGTTCGGGCAGGAAGTCGTCGCGGTGCAGGAGAGCCTCGATCTCGACCGGTTTGCCTCACCGATCGTCCAGTTCATGCTCCCCTACAGGATGCCTCGCAGGACCTGAATCGCGCTCCTTCTTCTCCTTGTCGCGGGCAATCTCACGGTTGACCGACCAGAGCTGGTAGAAACCGAAGCCGAATGCGACGAGGGCAACGAAGACGATCTCGATCCAGCCGAAATTCTCGGTGAAGTTTTCCATGTCAGCCCTCCCTGCTCGCAGCTTCGGGCGCGACGATAGCATGGCGGGCGGCGAACCGGCGAATGCGCCGGACCGCATCCTCGGGCCGCTCCTCGTGCGCGAGATGCCCAAGACCCGCCAGCTCCTCGACATCGCACCGGGGCAAGGCCCGGCAAGCCTCCTTGACGGACGACAGCGGCACCGCGCTGTCACGGGAGCCGTGGAGGAGGTGCACGGGCACTGTCACTTCGGAAAAGCGCTCCGCCAGCGCCTCCAGGTCCCAGTTCGCCATCAGCGCCAGCGCCCCTTCGCAATGCCGACTATTGCCGAGCAAGACTTCGTAGCAATGCACGCCCGCTGCATCGATGCGCGAACTGGTGGCGCGGTAGAGGAAACGCCCCGTCTCGCCCGATTGCCGCGCCATGTGCGCGAAGATGCGCGGAACGAACGGATTGACGAACAACACCTTGGCCATGGCCGGAAACAGCCGGGCGGCAAGGCCGGGGAAGGGCATGATGGCGGGGCTGAGGCCGACGACGGGGGCTGCCGATCCTTCCAGCGCAAGCTGGATGGCGATGGCCGCGCCTGCGGAATGGCCCACGACGAGGCTCGGCGAGGTTTCGAGCTGGTCGAGCAGCCTCGCCACTTCGCGCGCCACCGCAGGCAGGCTCGGCCCGCCGGGCACGCGCCCTTCGGTGAAGCCGTGACCGGGGAGGTCCGGCGCGATCACGGTGAAGTCTTTCGCCAGCAGCGGCATCACGTCCCGCCAGCTGTGCGCGGAGGCACCGGTGCCGTGGAGCAGCAGCAATGTCGGGCCGCTGCCCATCTGCTGCACGTGCCAGGTGAGCGACCCTGCCTTGACGAAGCGGCTTGCCTCGCGGTGGGGAAAGACGCGTCCCTCGCGCTCCCAGTCCAGTGGGCCGCTCATGCCGCCATACCCTTCGGCCGCGCGGCATCGACTGCGGCGCTGAGCGTTCTCGCGTCGGCCATGGGTAGCGGCAGGTAGCGAGCGGCCATGGCCGCGGCGAGGTCCCGCGCTTCGGGACGCGGGCGCGGCGCGATGTCGACCACGACGGCGGGCAGACCGGCACTGGCAATTGCGCTTGCAGCCTTGTGCGCGTCCGCCTTCGCCTGCGCGCGTCCCGGCGATCCGTCCGCCGCCACGTTGGCGCTGCCATCTGTCAGGAAGACGAGGAACGGCGTGCTGCCTTTCGCGGCTACGCTCTCGCCCAGCTGGCGCGCGGCGGTAAGCCCGGTGGCCAACGGCGTGCCGCCTCCACCCGGCAACCCGGCCAGTGCGCGGCGGGCGCGGGTGAGGGAGCGGGTGGGCGGCAGCAGCATTTCCGCCCCGTTGCCGCGAAAGGCGATCAGCGCGACTTCGCTGCGCGTGACGTAGGCCTGCGCCAGCAGCATCTCGACCGCGCCCTTGGCTTCCGCGAGCCTAGCCATGGCCGCCGAGCCGGAGGCATCGACGGCGAAAATGGTGACACTGGTGCTGCGCTCCTCGAACCGGCGGACTCGCAGGTCCGACTTGCGCACCAGCACGCCTTCGCGCGGCTCACTTAGTTCGCGCTGGCGTAGCGCCTGCCACGGCACGGCGGCACGCAGGGTATCTACCAGCGCCAGCCGCGCGCCGCCGCGCGGCATTCCGGGACGCGCGCCCAGAGGCTTCCCGCGCAGCTTCGACTGCGCCTTGCGGCCGCCGCCACCACCCGCGCTGCGGCGCGTCTTTCCGCTTGCCAGCATGGCCAGCACACCGGGGGGGATCGCCGCCAGCGCGGCTTCCAGCACCATGTCTTCGGGCGGCTGACCGCTGGTCTGCTGCTCGCCCGCTGCTTCGTCGGGGGAGGGCGCCTCTTGGGCGGGCGGGGCTTCGGGTTCCGCCTCCGGCAGGCGAGTGGCGCGCGGGGCAAGGACGAGGCGGGCTGCGGCGTGCAAGTCCTCGTCGGCCACCTTGCCACGGCCATGCAGAGCAGCATGGGCACGCGCGGCGTTGTGGGCGAACAGCGGTGCGCGCATCGTATCGACGCCCAGTGCCATGGCGGTGACCGCGAGCGTTTCGAGCTGGTCCCTGCTGGCGGGCCGGACTTCGGTGAAGGGCAGGAGAACGTCCTCGCCGGGCGACGGCGGATCGAGTGGACGGATCGTCGACAGATCGACGTGCAGTGCCGTTCTCTCCCGCAGCGAATCTGGCGCGCGTTCGTCCGGCGTGGTCCCGTCGTCCAGCAGGACAAGACCGAAGCCGCCATCGTCGCCATCGATGGCCTGCGCGATCTTTCCCGCCACGTCATCCCGCAGCCGCTCGGCCATCGGCACCAACAGTACGCCGCCGCGCGCCTCGCGCAGCAGGCCGCTCTGGCGCACGCTTTCGCCAGCGGTCAGGCTGGCGGCGATATCGATGCCGCCCATCAGCCGCTCGTCGTCGATGTTGGCGGGCAGGCGGCGGAAGGCTCGGTCCGGCATGGCCTTGCCCATCGCATCGAGCAGCAGGTCGCGCGCCGGACCTGCTCCGCGCAGGGTGATGCCGCCGAGTTGGCGCGGGGCGAGAGCGAACAGGCGGACCGCGAGCAGGGCATCGGCGAGCGGGTCCATTGCCATTGCCGACCTAACCGAACAGCTCTTCGATCGCCCGCTCGATCCGCACAGTGGAGCCGGTTTCGTCCAGCACGTCGCGCCGCAGGCGGTGGCGCAGCGCCATCGGGGCGACCTCGAGCATGTGCTTGCGCTGCACCGATTTCGCACCCTGCAAGGCGGCCGAGGCCCTGGAGGCGCGCATCAGCGTGAGTTCGCCGCGCATCCCGTCGGCATTCACCGCGCGGCACAGGCTGGCGGCATCGCGCAGCACCTCTTCGGGCACTGTCAGGCTCGCCAGCTTCTTCTGCCCTCGCGCGATCTGGCGCAGCACCTTCTGGTCCTCTTCGTGCCAATCTTGCGTAAAGCCATCGGGGTCCGCCTCCTGCGCGGCGCAGCGGCGCATGATCTCCACCCGGTCGTCCAGCTCCACGGGCGTGCGGACCTCCACCGAGAGGCCGAAACGGTCGAGCAGCTGCGGGCGCAGTTCGCCTTCTTCCGGGTTGCCGCTGCCGATCAGCACGAAGCGCGCGCGGTGGCGCACGGACAGTCCCTCGCGCTCCACCAGGTTTTCTCCCGATGCAGCGACATCGAGAAGCAGGTCGACCAGGTGATCTTCCAGCAGGTTGATTTCGTCGATGTAGAGGAAGCCGCGGTGGGCCTTGGCCAGCAGCCCCGGCTCGAACGCCTTCTCTCCAGAGCGCAGCGCGCGTTCGAGGTCGAGCGCGCCGACGACGCGGTCCTCGGTCGCGCCGAGCGGCAGGTCGACGAAGGGGACGGGCACCTTGCGGGTACGGCCCGAGGTGCACGGGTCCGGGCAGGTGCCCTGCTGTTCGGGCAGGCAGTGATAGCGGCAGCCCTCGGCCACCGGCATGGGTGGCATAAGCGCGGCAAGGGCGCGCGCGGCGGTGGACTTTCCGGTGCCGCGGTCGCCGAACACCATGACCCCGCCGATGGCAGGCTCTATCGCTGCGATGAGCAGGGCCCGCTTCATCTCGTCTTGACCGACAATCGCGGAGAAAGGAAAGCGAGCCATAGGCCGGGCAGTGTGGCCAAGCAGGGGCATCAGGGCAAGCGCCATTTTCGCGCATTCGAACGCCGGGGAATTCAGTGGATCAGGACACCGTTCCCGGCGCGCCAACTGCCGAGTAGAGATCGATGTAGGAGGCAGCCAGCGCCGCCTCACTATCAATCAGCGACTGGCGACTGCTGATGAGCTGGCGCTGGGAATCGAGCACGTCGAACAGGCTGGCAAGGCCCTCGCGGTAGAGCGCGTTGGACTGTTCGAATGCGCGTTCGCTTTCGGCGATGGCCTGCTGCAAATCCGCATTGCGGTTGGAATAGGCCTCTATCCCCACCAGCGCGTTCTCGACTTCAGCCATCACGCCCAGCACGCCCTGCCGGTATTCGAGGAACCGCGCCTGCAATTCGTATTGCGCCGCGTCCACTTCCGCGCGCCTGCGCCCGCCGTCGAACAGCGGCAGGTCGAGGGCTGCACCAAGGCTGCCGAGAAAATCGGAGACGATGCCCCCGAACGATCCGTCGCCCAGCAGCACCTGCCCGCTGATCGTGAGCGAGGGCAGCAGGTCCGAACGCTCGATCCCGACATCGGCGGCAGCTTCCAGCAGGTCGGCCTCGGCCACCAGCAGGTCCGGACGGCGGCGCAGCAGGTCGGCAGGCATGCCGATGGTAGGGCCACCGTCGAAAGCGGGCACGTCGCCCGATTCCTCGTCCACCGGCGGTGCTTCGCGCGGCATGTCCCCTGTCAGCACGGCAAGCGCATGGGCGGCGCGGGCGCGTTGCAGTTCCAGCAAGCCGCTCTGCGCGCGCGTCTGGGCAAGGTCGGCAGCGGCGCGGCGCACGTCGAGATTGGCGGAGAGGCCCGCTTCGAAACGCAGGGTGACGATCCGCAGCGTCTGTTCCTGAAGCCGCGTGGATTCGCTCAGCAGCACGAGGCGTTCGCCGGTGCGCCGCAGTTCGATGTATTGCCGGGCAACTTCGGCGGCGACCAGCCGCTCCCGGTCGGCGACAAGATATTCGGCAGCGGCGGCGCGGGCGGCAGCGGCTTCGATCTGGGCCGAGAGGCGGCCCGAGACGTCGGGGTCGAACAGTGCCACCGCGCCTGCGGAAAGCGAGTCTCCCACGTCGCCCGAGGTCGCATCGATGCCCACATCGGCCACCCCGTCCACCGATGGCAGCCGGTCTCCGCGGGCCGCGCGAAGCAGCGCGCGCGAGGCGGCGAGGCGTTCGCGCGTGGTGGCAATGTCGAGATTGGCGGCAAGCGCACGCTGGACCAGTTCATCGAGGCGGGGATCGCCAAATCCTTCCCACCAGCGCGCATCTTCGTCCACCGGCGGGCGATAGTCGGCTGCGAATTCTTCCGGCATGGCGATATCGGCAGGGCCGGGCGCGTCCGGCACCGTCGTGGCGCAGGCCGAGAGCGCCAGGGCGCTGGCAGGTGCAAGCAGGAAAGCGCGCATCATGTGGCCGACAGCGCCGCTGCCTCGTCCGCGCTGTCGATCTCCTCGCGCACCCGGTCGAGGTCCACGCTGCGCGGCTTACCGAAGCGGGCAATGCCCATGTAGATTACCGGCGTCAGGAACAGGGTGAAGACGGCGGCGATGCCGAGGCCGCCAAAGATCACCCAGCCGATCGACTGGCGCGCTTCCGCCCCGGCACCGCTCGCCAGGATCAGCGGTACGGCGCCGATCACCGTGGAGACCAGCGTCATGGCAATCGGGCGCAGGCGGATGGCGGCGGCTTCCTCGATGGCCTTGCGAAGCTCGCGCCCTTCCTGCCGCAACTGGTCTGCGAACTCCACGATCAGGATGCCGTTCTTGGCCATCAGGCCGATCAACATGACAAGGCCGATCTGCGAATAGATATTGAGCGAGGTGCCGGAGATGAAGAGCGCGAAGACGGCGGCGGCGAGGGCGAAGGGCACGGTGAGCATCACCACCAGCGCGCTCGTCACGCTTTCGAACTGGGCCACCAGCACCAGCAGCACGATCACCAGCGCGAAGAGGTAGGTCAGCAGCAGGTCGTTGCCGGTCTCCTCCAGCGACTGAGCCTCGCCTTGCAGCAGAACGTCGACATCGTCGGCCACGGTCTCGTCCGCCAGCTGTTCGATTTCTTCCACGGCATCGGCCAGCGCCACGCCGGGCGCGATGGCGGCTTCCAGCTCGATGGCGCGGCGCTGCTCGGTCCGGTCCAGCTCCGCGGCGATGCCCTGTTCCACGATGGTGGTGACGCTGGAAATCGGCACGAGAGCCCCGCCGTTGCCGCGCACGTAGAGGCTGCGCAGGTCTTCGGGATTGCTGATGGAGACCGTTTCGGCGGTGAGGAAGATCGGGATGGACTGGTCGCCCACGTTGAGGTCCACCACCTCGTCCCCGCCCACCATGGCGCGCAGGGTGAGCGAGAGATCGTCTAGATCGACCCCCACGTCTGCGGCGCTGCGGCGGTCGATCTGCATGGAGATCTGCGGCTGGGTCGGCTGATAGGAAATGTCGGGGTTGGAGAGGATATCGGATTGCGCGTCGATGGCTTCGGCCAGCGCGCGTGCGGATTCGTAGATGCCCTCGTATTCCGCGCCGGTCAGCGCGACTTCAACGGTGTCGTTGCCGCCCCCGCCGAAGCTGAGTGTGCCGCGCCCGCTGGCATTCACTCGGGAGCCGGGCAACTGGTTAAGCGGTTCGCGCAACTGCTCGACAACCTCGGTCTGCGTAAGATCGCGCTCACCCCAGTCGACGAGTTCGGCGTTCACCTGCACGCGGTTGGGATCGTAGCGCCCCACGATGGACAGCATCGAGGTGATGACGCCTTCGTCCACCAGCGGCTGGAGCACGGCTTCGACCTCGTCCAGTTCTCGGTCCATGAAGTCGAGGCCCACGCCGTCCGGCCCCTGCGCCCACACGCTGACGGAACCGCGATCCTCGTCCGGCACCAGCTCGTTCTGAAGCTGGGTGTAGAGCAGGCCCGCGGCTCCGGCGACCACGACGGAAATGCCCACCGTCAGCCACGGCCTGCCGAGGCACCGGCCAAGCGCGCTGGAATAGTTGTCGCGAATGCGCCCGCCGACATTGGCCGTCCATTCCCGCAGGTCGTGCAGGCGGCCTTCCGGGGCGTCGTCCTTGCCGGTGAGGTCGATGCGCGCGGCAAGGGCGGGGACGAGCGAGAGAGCCACGAAGGAAGAGAGGATTACCGCGACGGCAAGCACGAAGCCGAATTCGCGGAACAGCCGCCCGGCCTGCGAGGGCAGGAAGGATATCGGCACGAACACCGATACCAGCACGGCAGTGGTGGCGACCACGGCGAAGAACACCTGGCGGGTGCCCAGCACGGCGGCGGCGCGCTTGCCGAAGCCCTTCTTCTGCAATCGCTGGGCGTTCTCCAGCACGACGATGGCATCGTCCACGATCAGGCCGGTAGCCAGTACCAGCGCCAGCAGGGTGAGCAGGTTGACCGAGAAACCCATCAGCCAGATGCCCGCGATCACGCCCATCAGCGCGACGGGGATGGAGGTGCTGGGGATGATCGTGGGGCCGAGCGCGCCGAAGAACAGCAGCATCGTCAGCACCACCACCAGGATGGTGAAGCCCAGCGTGATCAGCACTTCGGTGACGGACGTCTTGATGAATTCGGCATCGTCGGAGATCACGCGGATATCGATGTCCTCGAACCGCTGGTTCACGTCCTCGACCGCTTCGTTCACCGCCGTGGAAATCTCGATGGTGTTGGAACCTGCCTGGCGGATCACGCCAAGGCCGACAACGGGCTCTCCATTGAGGCGCACGAAGTTGGTGGCATCGGCGGGCGCGAAGTAGGCCTCTGCCACGTCGCCCACGCGCGTGTTGCCCTGGATCACCACGTCCTTCACCTGCTCGGGATTGGCGGCCGTGGCTTCGGCGCGCACGATCAGTTCCTGCGCGTCGCTGCGAAAACTGCCTACCGGCACGTCGAACGGCGCGCGTTCCAGCGCGGTGGCAACGTCGGAAATGGTGAGGCCGAAGCGGTTCAGCCGTTGCGGATCGATGGCAACGCGCAGTTGCAGCGGCCGGGCGCCAAACTCCTCGATGCTGGCAACGCCTTCCGCCGTCAGCAATTCGGGGATGATGTCGTTCTGCACCATCTGCGTGAGCCGCGCCGTGTCATAGGCCCTGCTGGAGACCGCCAGCGTGAGGATGGACTGGGCATCGGAATCGGCTTTCACCACCCGCACCTGCTCCACCCGGTCGGGCAGGTCGCGGGTCACGCGGGACACCGCCTCGCGAACGTCGGAGGCGACGGCATCGAGATCCGTTCCGGGGTTGAACTCCACCCGGATGCGCGAATTGTTCTCCTCGCTGGAGGAGCGGATCTCGCGCACGCCGCTGACGCGCGCGACGGCGTTCTCGAGCACGCTGGTGACTTCGGCATCCATCGTCTCGGGCGCGGCACCTGGCAGGTTCGCGCTGACGGTGACGATGGGCCGGTCGACATCGGGCAGCTCGCGCACCTCGATGCCGAAATAGGCGGCGACCCCCGCCAGCACGATCAGCAGGTTCATCACGCCGATCAGCAGCGGGCGCTTGACCGCTAGCAGCGGGAGGTCGTTGACGTCGGCCTTCATTCGGGCGGGCTTTCCGTCTCGGCCTGCTCCCGTAGCTCGACCGGCTGTGCGGCCTGCTCCAGCGGCTGTACGATTTCCACGGCCTGTCCCTCGCGCACCTTCTGCACGCCTTCCACGATCACGAGATCGTCCTCGCCGATGGCCGCATCGACCAGCGCCATGCCATCGCGGCGCGAGACGATGGTGAGCGGCACGCGCTGCGCCGCCCGGTCCACCACCTGCCACAGGTACGAACCCTCGCCACCCCAGACGATCGCCTGTTCGGGTACCGCCGGGCGCACTACGCCGGAACCGGCGAAGCGGACGCGGAAACTCATGCCGGGGCGCAGGGTGTCGTCCGAATTGTCGATGGCCGTGCGCACGGTGAAGGTGCGCTGATCGGTGGCGATGGAACTGTCGACCGTCACGATGCGCGCCTCCACTGTACGGTCCGGGTCGGAGAACGGCGTGACTTCCACCACGGTGCCCGGTGACAGGCGCGAGAAGGCGGCTTCGGGCGCGGGAAAATCGACGTAGAGCGTGCCGCGCTGGTCAAGCTGCGCGATCAGGGTGTCCGGGCCGACCCGGTCGCCGATGTCGATTTCGGTCAGGCCGATATGACCGCTGAAGGGAGCGCGCACCGTGCGATCGGCGAGCGCTTCCTGCGCTTGCTGCAATTCCACGCGGGCGGAGGCGAGGGCGGTTTCGCCCGCCTCGATCTGGCTATCGGAAATCGCCCCGGTATCCTCGATCCGGCGATAGCGGGCGAGAAGCTGCGAGGCTTCCTGGACCTGCACTTCGGCGAATTCCACCGCCAGGCGCTCCTGGCGGCTGTCGAGCACCAGCAGCGGCTGTCCGCGCTGCACGTAATCGCCTGCCGCAAAGCGCACGGCACTCACCCTTCCGGCAGTCTCCGGATAGATATCGGCAGAAGTCGCTGCCCGCGCGGTGCCCACGGCTTCCACCTGCAACACCTCGGACAGCATCACGGGATTGTCGGCAACTACGGCCACGGCCTCGTCACCGCCGCGTTCTTCGCGTTCGGAACAGGCGGACAGGACCAGCAGCGCCATGAAAAAACAGGCTTTGCGAATGTTCATTGGCTGGGCTTGTAAAGACATTCCCTGCCAAAGAAACCCGCACCTTAGGTCTTGGTACTCTTTGTTACAATTGGGCCGGGATGGGCCATTCCGGACTTTGGGCAGGCCAGCTCTGAAAGCCCCTGACCCAAAGGCCGGGCTTGTCTTTGTTCAGTCGAACGAATAACAGGCTGGAATGCGCGACAAGCTTATCCACGCGGCCATCGAACGATTCGGCAAACGCGGCTTCGATGCCGTGGGAACGCGGGAAATTGCGGCGGCTGTCGATACGCCCATGTCTTCAATTACTTACCACTTCGGCGGTAAGGAGGGGCTCTACCTCGCGGCGGCGGAGCATATCTTCGATCACATTCACGACGTCGTGGGTATGGCGGGCCACGAATTTCCGGGCGAGGGCGCAACCCGCGAAGAGCGGATCGCGGCCATCTGCGCCATGATCCGCTCCGTCGGTACCTTCATGCTGAGCGAGACGAGCGCGCCTTTCGCTCTGTTCATCGGACGTGAGCAGCAGGCCCCTTCGCCCGAAGTGCTGGCGCTGATGGAAGCGAAGATCATGCCGATGATGCAGGCGCTCGCCCGTCAGGTGGCGATCCTGCGTCCCGAGCTTTCGGAAAGCGAGGCGAAGGCGGTGAGCGTATTCCTGTTCGGCATGGCCATCACGCTGCGCCATTCGCATGCTTCGCTCGGCCTGCTGATGAACTGCAAGACTTTCGACGCGCCGACGCGCCAGATGCTGCTCGATCAGCTTGAGCAATCGGCGCGCGCGGTGCTGGCGGGAGGCGGAGCATGAAGCGCCTCACAGCTCTCGTCCTGTTCGCCGCCCTGGGTGGTTGCGTTTCGCTTGCGCCGGAGCCGGAAGTGCCCGCCGTCGTCGCAGACCTGCCACCTGCCTTCCCGGACACGGACACGCCCGGCGACTATCGCCCCGCCGCGTGGTGGACGGGCTTCGAGGACCCGGTGCTCGATACGCTCGTCGCCGATGCGCTCGATGCCAACCTCGACATTGTCCAGGCCGCCGCGCGGGCGGAGCGGGCTGCGGCGCAGGCGCGGGTGGCCCGCGCAGGGCTGCTCCCCTCTCTGGAAGGCAGCGCGGGCGCCAGCTATTCGGACACCCCCGTTTCCGGCGGGGCTTTCGCCAACTTTCCCGGCGCGCCGTCGCGTATTGTCAATGAGACCTATTCGCTCGGCCTCGCCGCCGCCTACGAACTCGACCTGTTCGGCAGGGTCCGCAACGACCTTGGCGCAGCGCGGTCGGACGCGGTGGCGGCGGAGTATGACCTGCGCGCAGTGCGACTGGCGACGGCGGCGGAAGTGATCTCTGCCTATTTCGACATCGTCGATGCGAGATTCCAGATCGAGAACACGCTGCAAAGCGTTGATATCCTTGCAGAGCGAACCGACAGGACCGAGGAACGCTACCTGCGGGGCCTGGCCCAGAGTTTTGAGCTGTACCAGGTGCGCGAGCAGCTACGCGCCGCAGAAGCCAGCCTGCCCGCGCGCGAAGTGGCGCTGACCAGTGCGGAAGGGCGGCTTGCCACGCTGCTGGCGCAATATCCCGAAACGCTGTCCGAAGCCCTGCGGCGACCATTGAAGCCGGAACTGGTGTTCGATCCCGTGCCCGCCGGACTTCCCGCCGAATTGCTGGCCCAGCGCCCCGATGTGGCAGCAAGCTGGCAGCGGCTGGAGGCGGCGCGCCAGCGTATAGGCGCGCGCCGGGCGGAACGCTTCCCCGCGCTGCGCCTGTCTGCCAGCACTGGCACGCAGGGGGCATCGCCCGTTGACGTGGTGGACGTTGGTCAGAACTGGCTGCTGTCGCTGGGCGCAAACCTCGTCGCGCCGATCTTCGACGGTGGGCGCATCTCCGCGCAGGTCGCCGCCGTCCGCGCTGCCTATGACGAAGCCGCTGCCGCCTATGGTCAGTCCGTCCTCACCGCCTATCGCGAGGCGACGGTCGCCATCGAGACTTACGAGGAACAGCGCCAGCGCTATCGTCTGATCGCCGCGCAGGCGACGGAGGCGCAGGCCGCGCTGGACCTGCAGGCACGGCGCTTCAACTCGGGGGTTGGCGACTACGTCGGCTACCTCGATGCGCTGCGCAGCTACACCCAGGTGGAAAGCAGCCTTTCGGCCGCCGGGCGCGATGTCGCGCTGGCGCGGCTGGGCGTTCACCGCGCGCTGGGCGGGGACTGGTTCCTGCGTCCTGAATTCGAAGAGGAAACGAGCGAATGAGCAAGCAGGCACGTTGGGCAATCCTGCTGTTGGTGGGTGCGGTGGCAATCGCTGCGCTGATGATCGCGCTGCGACCCGAGCCGGAGGAGCAGGAAGTGGTGACAGGCGCTCCGCTGGTGCAGACGGCCGCCTACGAAGTCACCACCGGGGCCATCGAGATACAGGGTTCGGGCACCGTGCAGCCGCGCGAGGAAGTGACGCTTGGCGCGGAAGTTTCCGGCAAGCTCGTTTACGTGAACCCGGCATTCCAGGAAGGTGGCCGGGTGCCGAGCGGCGCCGTACTGTTCCGCATCGACCCCTCCGACTATAACAACCGCGTGCGCAGCGCCCGCGCCGATATCGCGGCGCAGGACGTGGCAGTGCTGCAAGCGCAGGAGGAAATGGCGATTGCCGAGGCGGAACTGGAGCGGTTTGCCCAGCGCCAGTCGTCGCGCGAGGCGCTGAGCCAGTCCATCGACAGCAACGATTACGCCGCACGCATCCTGCCGCCCGAGGGGCTTCGCACTTCGTCTGCGGCGCGAGCCTCTGCGTCGGCCGAGGAGCCCAACATCCTCGCCACGCGCGAACCGCAGCTACGCTCTGCCCGCGCCGCGCGTGAACGTGCCGAAGCGCAGCTCGCCGATGCCCGCCTGGCGCTGTCCCGCACGGTGGTGCGCGCACCATTCGCGGGCATCGTGCGCAGCGAGAGCGCGTCGGTCGGCACGCTGGTGCAGCCCGGCCAGTCACTCGGCACAATGGTGGCGAGCGGGGCCTACGAAGTTCGCATTTCGCTGACGGAAGCCGAAGCCGCGCTGGTGCCTGCGCTGTTCAGTGCAGGCAGCACCCGCGTACCCGCACAGGTCATGCTGGACTACGGCGATACCACCTGGCGCTGGGACGCCTATGTCGACCGGGTGGACCCGATCCTCGACCCCGAAACGCGCACGATCGACGTTTTCCTGCGCGTGAACAATCCGATGCGCGGCGGTGTTGCGGTGGGTTCTGACGCCGAGGCCACCACCGCCGGCCCGCCGTTGCTGCTGGGCAGCTTCGTCAATGCAACGATTACCGGCGGCAGCGAGCAGCCCTATGCCCGCATTCCGCTCGCCGCCCTGCGCACCGATAACCAGGTCTGGGTATTGCGTAGCGGCAAGCTGGCGATTGTGCCGGTGGACGTACTCCAGCGCACCGACGACTACGCATGGGTCAGCGGCGAGGGACTGGGAGAGGCAGGCCATGTCGTCACCAGTCCGCTGCGCACGCCGGTGGAGGGCATGGCCCTACGCCGTGAGGGCGGCGCGCAGTGACCGAAGGCGCTTTTCCGCCAGCTGAGGGAGCAGGCGAGTCTCCCAAGGACCGCTTCGGCAAGCCTGCCGGAGACCGCGCCCGCGACCGCAAGGGCGTGATCGCCTTCATGGCGCGCAACGGCGTGGCCGCAAACCTGCTGATGGTGTTCATGCTGATCGCGGGGATCGCCTCCTACAACACCATCGTGCAGGAGGTTTTCCCGGAGATCAGCCAGGACGCGATCACCGTCTCCGTCACCTATCCCGGCGCAACGCCGGAGGAGGTGGAGGAATCCATCGTCCAGAAGGTTGAGGAAGCCGTCCAGGCCATCGACGATGTGAAGAAGGTGATCGGCACGGCAGCCGAAGGCGTCGGCACGATCACGGTGGAGCTGGAGAACGGCGCCGACGTGAACCGTGCGCTGGACGACGTGAAGAGCGAGGTCGACCAGATCCAGACCTTCCCCGTCGATGCCGAGGAACCCGACGTGCGCGAGGTGACCACGCGGCAGAGCGTGATGCGCATCGCCCTCTACGGCGACGTGCCCGAGCGCACGCTGAAGGAAACCGCCTACCAGCTGGAGGACCAGCTCGCCGCCCTGCCGGAGATCAGCTATGTTTCCACCAGCGCGGTGCGGCAGTACCAGGTCTATATCGACGTGCCGCAGGAGCGGTTGCAGGCGCTCGGCCTCTCGCTCACCGATATCTCCCGCATCGTCTCGCAAAGCAGCCTCGACAGTCCGGCAGGCTCCATCGAGACCGACCGCGAACAGGTGCGCGTGCGCACCGTGGGGCAGAACTACAACCAGCAGGATTTCGAGAACATCGTCCTGCGCACTCGGCCCGACGGCACGATCCTGCGGCTGGGCGACGTTGCGACCATCACCGACGGGTTCGAGGACAACGACCTCATCACCCGCTTCAACGGCGAACCTGCCGCTTTCGTGGACGTGTACCGTACATCGGACGAGCGCGTGCTGGACGTGGCCGATGCCGCGCTCGCCTACATGGAAGAGGATGCTCAGCGCATCCTGCCACAGGGCGTCGACTACGCGATCTGGGACGACAGCTCCGAACTGTTCGACGACCGCCTGTCGCTGCTGGTGAAGAACGCCGGGATCGGCCTGGTGCTGGTGCTGGCGGCGCTGACCCTGTTCCTCGACGTGCGGCTGGCGTTTTGGACGGCGCTGGGCATCGGTGCGACCTTCGTCGGCGCGATCTACGTGATCGAGCTGATGGGCACCTCGATCAACATGTTCTCCCTCTTCGGGTTCATCGTGGCCCTCGGCCTCGTGGTGGACGATGCCGTGGTGGTGGGCGAGAACATCTATGCGGAGCGAGAGCGCGGGCGGACGGGTGTGGGCGCGGCCATCGCCGGGGCGCAGCGCGTGAAGGTGCCGGTGATCTTTGCAGTCGCCACCACCATCGTCGCGTTCTCTCCGCTGCTTGCCGTGGGCGGCACCATCGGCAAGGTGCTGGCCGATATCCCGCTGGTGGTGATCGCCGTGCTGGCGCTGTCGCTGGTGGAGGCGTTGCTGATCCTGCCCTATCACCTCAGCCACCTTCCTGCCGCGGGCACGCAGACGAAGAACCGGTTCCTTGCACGCTTTGAGAGCGTGCAGCGCGGTTTCGACAAGCGCCTTCAGGCGTTCGTCGACGGCCCGCTCGACCGCGCGCTGAATTTCGCGGTGAACATGCCCTACCTCGTGCTTTCGGGCGCGCTGGCGATCCTGATTCTGATCGTGGCCCTGGTGCCCGCCGGGATCATCAAGGTGCAGTTCTTCCCCGAGATCGAGGCCGACGTGATCTCCGCCCAGCTGGAAATGCCTGCCGGGACGTCGGTGGAGAGGACGGCAGCTGTCACGCAGCGTATCGAGGAAGCAGGGGAGAGGGCGCTCGCCCGGTTCTCCGAGCAGGAGGAAGGCTATGACGACGTGTTTGTGGCCTCCTACACCACGATCGGACTGATCGGTAGCGGTGCCAACCCGATCAACAACAACGCAACGGTTCGCCCCGATGTCGCCAATATCCAGTTGAGCCTTGTTCCCGCAGCCGAGCGTGAGTTCTCGGCCAGCGAGTTCGAGCAGGTCTGGCGCGAGGAAATGGGCGAATTCCCCGAAGCGCGCTCGGTCTCGCTCAACTCCAGCCTGATTTCTGCAGGCGCGCCGGTGAACGTGCGCGTGTCGCATCAGGATCGCGAAGTTCTGGAGGAGGCGACGACCAGGCTCATGAACGAGATGGGCACCGTGGCAGGCGTCTTCGATATCGAAAGCGACCAGGACGACGGCGTGCAGCAAGTGGACCTGACGCTGAAGCCCTCGGCCCGCACGCTGGGCATCACCCTGCAGGATCTGGCCGGGCAGGTGCGCGCTGCCTTCTTCGGCGCAGAGGCCGTGCGCGTGCAGCGCGGGCGCGAGGACGTGCGCGTCTACGTGCGCCTGCCCGAGGAACAGCGCGATTCCGTGCCTGATATCGGCAATTACCGCGTGCGCGTGCCCGGCGGGCAGGTCCCGCTGTCCAGCCTTGCCGATGTCTCCATCACCAGCGCGCCGACCTCCATCCAGCGCGAGGACGGTTTCCGCATCCATACCGTCACGGCGGACCTCGATACCGACACCATCACCAGCCAGGAAATGGCGAACCTGCTGACGAACGAGATCATGCCCGAAATCACTGCAGACTATCCCGGTCTGCAGTTCGAATTCGGCGGGGAGCAGGAACAGCAGCAGGAAAGCTTCGGCGATATCGGCGGGGCATTTCTGCTGGCACTGGCGGGTATCTACGCACTGCTCGCCATCCCGTTCAGGTCCTACGTGCAGCCAATCATCATCATGGCTGCCATCCCCTTCGGAATGATCGGCGCATTGATCGGGCACCTCCTGCTCGGCATATCGCTGGGCATCGTTTCGCTGTTCGGCATCATCGCGCTGTCGGGCGTGGTGATCAACGGGGCGCTGGTCCTGATCGATTTCATGAACGAGAACCTGGAATCGGGCATGGACCGTGAGGACGCGATCATCGATGCCGCCAAGTCGCGCTTCCGCCCGATTATCCTGACCGCGATCACCACGTTCCTGGGCGTTGCGCCGATCACCTTCGAGACGAATCTACAGGCACAGTTCCTCATCCCGATGTCCGCCAGCCTCGGTTTCGGCATCCTGTTCGGCACGGTGATGCAGCAGTTGCTGGTGCCCGCCCTTGCCATGTTGCAGATGCGCGCGGTGGACCGGATCAAGGGCTGGTTCACCAGCGACGCCCGGGACGAGGGCAGCGAGCCCGAGCCGCGTACGGCGTGACCCTGGCGGATAGGCGATTGAGAGATGGGCGCTAAATTGCTAGCGAAGAAACATGGCTGCTTGTGACACCTGTGTCGTGCGCAATCGCGCAATCTGCGCCGGACTGGCGGGCGACGAGCTTGCCGCGCTCAACGCTATCGGCCGCCGCCGCACGCTGGAAGCGGGCGAACCGCTGATCTGGGAAGGCGACGAGAGCGTGCTGGTCGCCAATGTGATCGAGGGCGTGCTGAAGCTTTCCTCCTCTACCGAGGACGGACGCGAGCAGATCGTGGGCGTGGTCTATCCCTCCGATTTCATCGGCAGGCCCTTTGCGGGTGCTGCGGGCCATTCGGTCACGGCGCTGACCGATGCGCGCGTGTGCGTGTTCGCCCGCGCCGATTTCGACCGTTTCGCCAGCGAGCACCCCAAGCTGGAGCACAAGCTGCTGGAGCGCACCCTGGGGGAGTTGGACCGCACCCGCAAATGGATGCTGCTGCTCTCGCGCAAGACCGCGCAGGAAAAGGTCGCCACTTTCCTGCTGGAAATGTCCGACAGGCTGCTGGAAACAGGCTGCGAAGGCCCCTCCATCGGGCCGCTGCGCAAGTTCGACCTGCCGTTCTCGCGCCAGCAGGTGGCAGACGTGCTGGGCCTGACGATCGAGACGGTCAGCCGCCAGATGACCGCACTGAAGCGCGATGGCATCATCGGCCTGCCGACGCGCCGCTCGGTCGAGATCATCGACCGAACGACGCTGGAGGATATTGCCGGCTAGGCGGCAGTCAGCCCGTCAGAAGCGATAGCCAACGCCCGCGCTGATTACCCACGGATCGAGGTTGTGCTCGGTCTGGATCACCGGCGCGCCATTGGCGAACCAGGTGGCCGTGGTGTCGATGAAGTAACGCTTGGCATCCACGGAAACGAGAAAGCTCTCGCTCACCGGCACATCGAAGCCTGCCTGCAGTACGAAGCCGAATTCGTCGCTGAGCGAGAAATCGTCCGCACCAAGGGCCACCGCCGTTTCGCCGGGCTCGTCGTCCAGCCAGATGAAATAGGCAACCCCCGCGCCGACATATGGCTTCACACCGCCTGCGTTCAGGTGAAATTTGCCCGTCACGGTCGCGGGCAATAGCAGACCGTCCGCGACCAGCTCCGTCCCGGCGGCGCCATCCACCCCGTCGACATCGTGCTGGGTCACGCAGCAGATCGTCTCGATCGAGAAATTGTCGGCCACGAAATACTCGATCGCGACGGTGGGCACGACATTGTCGTTCGCTTCGGTCTGGGTGCCAGCGGGCAGGCCGACCAGGTCGAGATTGACGGTGTCGATCTCGCCATCCGGCAGGACGGCGGTGGCCATGATCTTGGCCTGGAAATCTCCGGCTTCCTGCGCAGCGGCAGGCAGGGCAGCAAGGCCGGCAGCAGCGGCGAGGGCCATCGCGCTCGCCTTCGAAACCATAGCAGTTTTCATCGATACTTCTCCATCATCGCCGCCACGGTTGCCCGGTTGCTGGCCCCTTCAAGCGGCGTGAGGCTCATCTGCGCCCGACATACCCGACGCGCTTTGACCAAACGCAATTTTCGAGCACGAAAATTTCTTTTCGGCGAAACGATGTTTTTGACGCAGGTCAACGAATCCGGTGCTGCACTGCGGCAAGGGCCTCTTGTTCTGAAGGGGTCAAACTATGGACGCTACACTCTCCCGCACCGGCATGTGGTTCGCGATACTGCTGCTGTGCCTCGCCGCGCTGGCGGGCGCGCAGGACGCGGCTTTTTCCGCGCACATGCTCGTCATCTCGATCGCCGCCTTCATCGGGCTGGTCGCCACAGTCTGGAACACCGAGTTCGACGCGAAGACGCGCGACGTGTTGCGCCTGCCGGTGGACGATTCCCGCTATGACGATGCGCCGGTGCGCTGGGGCGTCATCGCCACGGTGTTCTGGGGGATAGCCGGTTTCCTGGCCGGGCTGTTCATCGCGCTACAACTGGTCTGGCCGGAACTGAATTTCGAGCCCTACCTGAATTTCGGCCGCGTTCGCCCGCTGCACACTAGCGCGGTGATATTTGCCTTCGGCGGCAACGCGCTGATCGCCACCAGCTTCTACGTCGTGCAGCGCACCTGCCGCGCGCGGCTCGCGTTTCCGGGCACGGCACGCTTCGTGTTCTGGGGCTACCAGCTGTTCATCGTGCTGGCGGCGACAGGCTACCTGTTGGGCGTCACCCAGTCGAAGGAATATGCCGAGCCCGAATGGTACGTCGACTGGTGGCTGACCATCGTCTGGGTCGCCTACCTCGTCGTCTTCGTCGGCACGATCCTGAAGCGTAAAGAGCCGCACATCTACGTGGCGAACTGGTTCTACCTCGCCTTCATCCTGACCGTGGCGATGCTGCACGTGGTCAACAACCTCGACGTGCCCATCAGCCTGCTCGGCTCCAAGAGCTATCCGCTGTTCGCAGGCGTGCAGGGCGCGCTGGTGCAATGGTGGTACGGCCACAACGCGGTGGGCTTCTTCCTCACCGCCGGCTTCCTGGCGATGATGTACTACTTCGTGCCCAAGCAGGCGGAGCGGCCGGTCTATTCCTACCGCCTGTCGATCATCCACTTCTGGTCGCTGATCTTCCTCTACATCTGGGCAGGGCCGCACCACCTCCATTACACCGCGCTGCCCGACTGGGCGCAGACGCTGGGCATGGTGTTCTCGATCATGCTGTGGATGCCCAGCTGGGGCGGCATGATCAACGGCCTGATGACGCTGAACGGCGCATGGGACAAGATCCGCACCGATCCGATCATCCGCATGATGGTGATGGCGCTGGCCTTCTACGGCATGAGCACTTTCGAAGGGCCGATGCTGTCGATCAAGAGCGTGAACAGCCTTTCGCACTACACCGACTGGACCATCGGCCACGTCCACTCCGGCGCGCTGGGCTGGAACGGCATGATCACCTTTGCCGCGGTCTATTTCCTCGTGCCGCGCCTGTGGAAGCGTGAGCGGCTTTACAGCTTGCGCATGGTCAACTGGCACTTCTGGCTCGCGACCGTGGGCATCGTTTTCTACGCCGCCAGCATGTGGGTGGCGGGCATCACCCAGGGCCTGATGTGGCGTGAATACGGCATCGATGGATACCTGGTGAACAGCTTCGTCGACACCGTGGCAGCCTTGCACCCGATGTTCCTGCTGCGTGCGCTGGGCGGCCTCATGTACCTCGCCGGTGCCCTGATCATGGTCTTCAACGTCTGGATGACCATCGCCGGCAAGCTGCGTGACGAAGCTCCCATGAACGATGCGAAATACGACGAAGCGGCGGACCGCCCGTTCGTCGCTACGCCTGCCGAATGAAAGAGACGGACATGACCGACAAAGACAATGTAACGTCCGCACCGCCGCTCTCCGAAGTGCCGCCCGATGTCGCGGCGACGGTGAAGGGCCACCAGCGGCTGGAGCGCAACGTCACCCTGCTGGGCGCGATTTCGCTGGTGGTGGTCGCCATCGGCGGCATCGTGGAAATCGCGCCGCTGTTCTGGATCGACAACACCATCGAGGAAGTGGAGGGCATGCGTCCCTACACCCCGCTGGAGCAGGCCGGACGCGACATCTACGTGCGCGAAGGGTGCTACACCTGCCACAGCCAGATGATCCGCCCCTTCCGCGACGAGGTGGAGCGCTACGGCCACTACTCGCTGGCGGCGGAATCGATGTACGATCACCCCTTCCAGTGGGGCTCCAAGCGCACCGGGCCGGACCTGGCGCGCGTGGGTGGCCGCTATTCCGACGAATGGCATGTGCAGCACCTGCAGAACCCGCAGAGCGTGGTGCCGCAGTCGATCATGCCGCAGTACGGCTTCCTCTCGGAAACGAGCCTGAAGGTGCCCGATCCCGAGGGGATGCTGAAGGCGCTGCGCATCGTCGGCGTGCCCTACACCGATACCGATCTGCAAATGGCGGAGCAGGACCTGATCGCGCAGGCCGATCCCGACGTGCCCGCAGGGGACCTGGAGGAACGCTATCCCGGCGCGCAGGTGCGCGATTTCGACGGCGATCCTGGCCGCGTCACCGAAATGGATGCGCTGGTCGCCTACCTCCAGATGCTCGGCACGCTGGTGGATGTGAACAGCGCGGCTGCGCAGGAAGAACTGGCCACGGAGACAGGGCGATGAGCGACCACTCCACCTACGAATTCCTGCGCCAGCTGGCCGATAGCTGGGGCCTCCTGGCCATGGTCCTGCTGTGGCTGTTCTTCGGCCTGTGGGCCTTCCGCCCGGCTGCGAAGCCGCACCACGACAATGCCGCCAGGATGATCTTCAAGGACGAGAACGATGGGTAACAAGCGTATTGACGAGCCCACCGGCACCGAATTTGTCGGCCACGAATGGGACGGCATCGAGGAACTGAACACCCCTCTGCCGCGCTGGTGGCTGTGGACCTTCTACGCCACCGTCGTGTGGGCGATTGGCTACGTGATCCTGTTCCCGGCCTGGCCGCTGATCGAGAAGGGCACCGAAGGCGTGCTCGGCTGGACCAGTCGCGGCCAGTTGGCCGAGGAGATGGCCGTTGCCGACCAGGCCCGCGCCACGGTGCGCGAGGAGATCGCTCGTATCCCGCTGGAGCGACTTTCCGAGAACGCCCCGCTGATGCAACAGGCTGTCGCCGGTGGCCGCGCCGCGTTCCAGATCCACTGCATCCAGTGCCACGGTTCCGGCGCGGCGGGCAGCCAGGAACTCGGCTACCCCAACCTCAACGATGACGACTGGCTGTGGGGCGGCGATATCCGCGCCATCGAATACACGCTGACGCATGGCATTCGCCAGCCGGGCGATAACCAGACCCGCTTCAGCGTCATGCCGGCCTTCGAGGGAATCCTGAGCCAGCCCGAGGTGAACAGCGTGGTCGATCACGTGCGCTCGCTGAGCGGGCTGGGCGAACCCAATGCCGCAGGCGCGGCGGTGTTCGAGCAGAACTGCGCCGTCTGCCACGGCCCGAATGGCGAGGGGATGCGCGAATTCGGCGCGCCCGACCTTGCCGACGCTATCTGGCTGCGGGGCAGCAGCAGGGAAGCAATCACGGCGCAGATCCTGAACCCGAAGATGGGCATGATGCCCAAGTGGGAAGGGCGTCTCGACCCGGTCACCATCTCGATGCTGGCCGCCTATGTCCACTCGCTCGGGGGAGGTGAGGACTTCATCGAAGTTGCCGAGGATCCCGAGGTAGAGGTCGATGAACAGCCCTGATCCCAAGCTCCACCACAGCCTGTTGGGCACTTACGAGGCCCGCAGGACCGTGCATCCCAAGCGGATCGACGGGTTTTTCCGCCGCTTCAAGTGGCTGATCATGCTTGTCACCCTGGCGATCTATTACGGAACGCCGTGGATCCGCTGGGACCGGGGCCCCTACGCGCCGGATCAGGCGGTGCTGGTCGACCTGGCGAACCGCCGGTTCTACATGTTCAATATCGAGATCTGGCCGCACGAATTCTATTTCGTGGCGGGCCTGCTGATCATGGCGGGCGTGGGCCTGTTCCTCGTCACCAGCATGGTGGGCCGCGCGTGGTGCGGCTATGCCTGCCCGCAGACGGTGTGGACCGACCTGTTCCAGCACGTCGACCGCTTCGTGGACGGGGACCGCAACAAGCGCATGAAGCTGGACGCCGCGCCGTGGACCGCTAGCAAGATTGCGCGGCGATTGTTCAAGTGGACGATCTACCTCGTGATCGCCTTCTGGACCGGCGGCGCGTGGATCATGTATTTCGCCGATGCGCCCACACTGGTGCGCGATTTCTGGTCGCTGGAAGCGCCCTTCGTCGCCTATGCCACCGTCGGCATCCTGACCGCGACCACCTTTATCTTCGGCGGTTTCATGCGCGAGCAGGTGTGCATCTACATGTGCCCCTGGCCGCGCATCCAGACCGCGATGATGGACGAGAAATCGCTGACCGTCACCTACAAGGACTGGCGCGGCGAACCGCGCGGCAGCCTGAAGAAGGCCGAGAAGAACCCCGGCGAATTCGGCGACTGCATCGATTGCAACCAGTGCGTGGCCGTGTGCCCGACGGGTTGGGACATCCGCAAGGGGCCCGACATCTCCTGCATCACCTGCGCGCTATGCATCGATGCCTGCGACCGGGTAATGGACGAGGTGGGCCGCCCGCGCGGGCTGATCGACTATCTCACGCTGGAGGATTCCGAAGGCGAGATCCGCGGACAGGACCATCGCCCCACCTGGAAGAAGGTTCTTCGTCCACGCTCGGTCCTGTATTTCTTTGTCTGGGCAGGCATTGGCCTCGGCCTGCTGTTTGCACTTTCCGCCCGCACGCACACGGAAATCAGCGCCGCGCCCGATCGTAATCCGCCCTATATGCTGATGAGCGATGGCGAGGTGCGCAACAACTTCACCGTGAAGCTGCGCAACATGGAAGCCCGCCCGCGTGAAATGCGCGTGGGGATCGAAGGGCTGACTGGTGCCGTCATGTGGTCCGACACGATGTCGGGCGACGATGCCGCCCGCACGATCGACGTGCCCGTTCCTGCCGACGCCACCCAGACCGTGCGCCTCTACGTGCGCGCTCCTCAGGGGACGGCGGCACAGGATTTCAGCCTGTCGGTCGTCTCGCTGGACGAGCAGGCAGAAACCGACGCGGTGGAAGTCCGCTTCGTGACCCCCGGAGACGAATGATGGCCCATAACCCTCGCAAGCAGTTCACCGGCTGGCACATGACCGGCATCCTCGTCGCCTTCTTCGGCAGCGTGGCTGCGGTGAATTTCACCATGGCGAGCTATGCCAGCTCGACCTTCGGCGGCATCGTGGTGGAGAACTCCTACGTCGCCAGCCAGGAATTCAACGGGTGGCTGGAACAGGCGCGCGAAAGCGAGGCGCTGGGCTGGCAGGCGGTCACGACATGGAGGCCCGACGGGCGGCTGGTCGTCTCCGTCGACGGCGCGCCGGATTACCTGTCCGTAACGGCAACGGCTCGCCACCCGCTCGGACGCAAGCCCGACCAGGCGCTCGGCTTCACGCGCATCGGCGAGGGCACCTACCTCTCCGACCAGGCTCTGCCCGAAGGTCGCTGGACCCTGCGACTGGAACTTGCCGACGGCGTCTCGACCTGGCGGCGTGAGGATGACCTGTCATGAACGCAGCCCGCCAGATTACTGAAGAGCATACCAGCGTCCTGGCTGTCCCGGCGATGCATTGCGCCGGCTGCATGAGCAAGATCGAACGCGGTCTCCTGCGCCGCGAGGGCGTGATCGCGGCGCGCGTGAACCTGTCCTCGCGCATGGTCACGGTCACGCACGACGAAACCGTCGACGAGAACGACCTGACCCGCTTCATTGCCGAGGCCGGGTTCGAGGCGCAGCCGCGTCGCAGGCAGGCGGAGCGGCCCTACAGCGCAGTGAAGCCGCTGCTCGCCCCGCTGGCCGTGGCAGCATTTGCGGCAATGAACGTCATGCTGCTGTCGGTCAGCGTGTGGTCCGGTGCGGAAGGCTCCACCCGCGAGCTGTTCCACTGGATTTCCGCGCTGATCGCCTTGCCCGCCATCGGCTTTGCCGGGCGGCCCTTCTTCAAATCCGCATGGGGCGCGGTGAAGCGCGGCACCACCAACATGGACGTGCCGATCTCGCTCGGCGTCATCATCGCCAGCGGTCTCAGCCTCTACGAAACATGGGTCGGCGGCCAGCACGCATGGTTCGACGGCGCGCTGATGCTGCTCACCTTCCTGCTGGCGGGCCGCGTGCTCGATGCGATGATGCGCGACAGGGCGCGCAGCGGCGTGGAAGCACTGGTGAGCCAGGCGGCCAAGGGCGCGCAGGTCGTTGGCGCGGACGGAACGCTGACCTACCTTGCCGCAGAAGAATTGCAGCCCGGGATGGTGATGCGCATTGCCACGGGCGAACGCCTTGCTGCCGACGGGGAGATCGTTTCCGGCTCCAGCAAGTTCGACCAGTCGCTGCTGACGGGTGAAAGCCGCCCCGTTGCGCTGGCACAGGGCGAGATGGCGCTGGCAGGCACGCTCAACTTGGAGGCGCCGGTGGACGTTCGCGTCAGCAGTGCAGGGCACGACACCACGCTGGCCGAGATCGCCCGGCTGATGGAAGCCAGCACGCAGGACCGCAGCCGCTACGTGCGTTTCGCGGACCGGGCCGCGCGGCTCTATGCACCTGCCGTCCATTCGCTCGCGCTGCTGACGGTGGTGGGCTGGCTGGTGGCCGGGGCCTCGCTTTACGAGGCGCTGGTGATTGGCGTGGCCGTGCTGATCATAACCTGCCCCTGCGCGCTGGGTCTTGCCGTGCCGGTGGCGCAGGTGGTGGCCAGCGGCGCGCTGATGCGGGCGGGCGTCATGGTGAAGGACGGCAGCGCTTTCGAACGGCTTGCCAGCGTGGACCGCGCGCTGCTCGACAAGACAGGCACGCTGACGCTGGGGCGGCCCGTGCCCGATGCGGTGGCTCTCGCTGCGCTGAGCAACGAGGAAGCCGGAATAGCGCTTGCACTCGCCTCGCACAGCCGCCACCCGCTTTCGCGCGCAATGGCGAAAGCGCTGGCCACCAGGGGCCTAGCACCCGTCGCGCTGGAGAACGTGGTCGAGCGTGCGGGAGAGGGCGTGTTTGCCACCAGCCATGGCCGGGCGGTTGCGCTGACGCGCCCCGAAAGCTCCGGCACCACCGCCGTCCTGCTGCGCACGGGCGACGGCGCGGATCGGCTGATCCCGATTGCCGACACCCTGCGGCCCGACGCGCGCGAGGCGATTGCGCAGATGCGCGGGCAGGGCATCGAATGCTCGATCCTGTCCGGCGACACCGCGCGGGCGGTTGCCGCCGTCGCGCACGAGACGGGCCTCACCGCGCAGGCCAATGCGCGGCCCGAGGACAAGCAGGCGCTGGTGGGCCGCCTGCGCGCGTCCGGTCACAAGGTGCTGATGGTGGGCGATGGGCTGAACGATGGCCCAGCGCTCGCCGCCGCCGATGCCTCGATCGCGCCCGGCTCCGCGAGCGATGTCGGCTTGCAGGCTGCCGACTTCGTCTTCGTGCAGGATTCGCTCTCCGCCCTGCCGCGCACGGTGCAGGTGGCACGGCGCACAATGCAGGTGGTGAAGCAGAACTTCGCGCTCGCGATCGTCTACAACGTTTTCGCCGTGCCGCTGGCGATTGCCGGGCTGGTCACGCCGCTGATCGCCGCTGTCGCCATGTCCGCCAGTTCGCTGCTGGTGGTGGCCAATTCGCTGCGGCTGGTGAGGGCGGCGAAATGAACGGCGTGCTCATCCTCCTGCCCATCGCCTTGCTGCTGGGCCTTGCGGGCCTGGCGGCCTTTTTCTGGGCGTTGCGCAACAACCAGTTCGACGATCCCGACGGGGCTGCCGCGCGCATCCTGATCGACGAAGAAGAGGATGGCGCCGCATGAGCATTCTGGGCGAAATGCTCGGCATTGCCGCGCTGGTTCCTGCCATGGCGGGATCAATTGCCTTGCCCGACGATGGCGGGCCGAGCCAGCTGGTGCTGGCCATGTGCCGAGGCGGCGCGCTGGCCATTCCAATGGACCGCGACGAGCGCCCGGCGATGCCTGCCACCATCTGCTGCGCCAAGGGGTGCCGGCGGCGCGACAAGCGCAATCCTCTTGATCCAGAACAATGAAACCGCGCCCCGAAAGGCCGAGGGACAATCGCATGTGGCCCTATCATCCAGACCTGCTCGCGGTGCCCGTTCCGCGCTACACCAGCTTCCCAACCGCTGCCGAATTCGGTGACGACATCGGCCCGGCAGACCTTGCCGATGCCATTTCCATGGCGACGGGCGAAGTCTCGCTCTACGTCCACATCCCGTTCTGCGAGAAGATCTGCTGGTATTGTGGGTGCAACACCGCCGCCGCCAACCGCAAGCAGCGGCTCGACAGCTACATGGACGCGCTGCACCGCGAGATCGCGCTGGTCGCCGCGCTGCTGCCCGCCAATGCACGGGTGACGCGCATCGCCTTCGGTGGCGGCAGTCCCAATGCACTGGCGCCTGTCGATTTCGTGCGCCTGTTCGAGCAGCTGGTGATCAAGTTCCCGCTCGATGCGCCCACCGTTTCCATCGAACTCGACCCGCGCACGCTGACGGGCGAGTGGCAGGCGGTGCTGCGCGGCATCGGGGCGACCCATGCCAGCATGGGGGTGCAGACCTTCGCGCCGCGCCTGCAGGAAGCCATCGGCCGCGTGCAGCCGGTCCAGATGATCGACAAGGGCGTGGAAATCCTGCGCGCCGCTGGCATCACCTCGATGAATTTCGACCTGATGTACGGCCTGCCCGGCCAGACGATGGACGACCTCGAGGACTCGCTCGATAACGCGCAGCGTTTCGGCGCGGATCGTATCGCGCTGTTCGGCTATGCCCACGTGCCCGGCATGTTCCCGCGCCAGCGCCAGATCGACGCGACGGACCTCCCAGGCGGCAAGGCGCGCTTCAACATGGCGGCCATGGGTTACGAGCGGCTGCTGGCGGCAGGCTATCAGGCCATCGGCTTCGATCACTTTGCCCTGCCTGACGACCCGCTGGCCGTGGCCGCGCGCCGAGGCAGGCTGCGGCGCAATTTCCAGGGCTTTACCGAGGATCAGGCGACCGCGCTCATTGGCATGGGCGCATCGGCGATCAGTTCCTTCCCCGGCTTGCTGGCGCAGAACGAGAAGAATTCGGGCCGCTACCGCATGATGCTGTCGCAGGGAGAGCTGACAGCCACACGCGGCAAGCGGCGCAGTATAGAGGATCGCCGTTGCGGCGCGATCATCGAGGAACTGCTGTGCCGTGGCCGCGCCCGCGTCGATGCCGCCACGCTGGACGGCGCGCACGAAAGGCTTGCACCCTATCTGGAGGCGGGGCTGTGCTCGCTCGACAACGGCCAGGTCGTGATCGGCGATCACGCGGTGCCCTATGCCCGCAGCATCGCCGCCGCTTTCGATCCCTATCGCCAGCACAGCGCCCGCAAGTTCAGCAGCGCGATCTGATCCGTCCCGAAAAAAAAGGGCCCCGCAAGCAGCTTGCGAGGCCCGTGAAGGCGGGAGATGTCCGTGTTGTGTCAGGCGCGGACGGTCGCCCGGTTCTCCAGCAATACCGTTGCCGCCGCCGTGTTGGAGATCGGCACGTGGTAATTGCTGGAAAGTTCTCGCACGCTGCCGCGCAGGGCGCCGCGTGCGGCAATCCAGTTGAGAATCTCGACCCCCTGGCTCCCGGCCAGTTCGACGATGTCGAGCGTATCGTGCTGCAACAGCGCCTCCGGATCGGGAGCGAGGTTGCGCAGGCAGAACTTGTCGTAGTCCACGTTGATATGGCCCGCCCGCTCGCCTTCCAGCTGGTGCGAAAGGCCGCCGGTGCCGAACACCACCACCTTCTGGTCGCTGTCGAAGCTCTCGATGGCGCGGCCCACGGCCTTGCCAAGCTCATGGCAGCGTTTCGGGCTGGGGAGGGGGTGCTGTACGGTGTTGATGGCGATGGGCACCAGCTTGGTGGTGAAAGGCGCATCGCCCGGCCAGCACAGTTCGAACGGCACGGCAACGGCATGGTCCACCAGCATGGACTGGCACATGACGGGGTCGAACTCGCTTTCCACCACCTGCTCGATGATGTGCCACGAAAGGTCCTGATGGCCGGGATAGGGGCGCTTGAAAGCGATGCCCCAGCCTTCGTCCTCGTGCCGGTATTCTGGCGCTGCACCGATGGCGAAGGTCGGCATCTTGTCGAGGAAGAAGTTGAGGCCGTGATCGTTGTAGAACACCACCGCGACGTCGGGCTTCTCGGCAGCGAGCCACTTGTGCACCGGACCGAACCCGTCGAAGAACGGCTTCCAGTACGGGTCCTGCTGCAGGCCCTTGGCAATGGCCCCGCCGATGCCGGGCACGTGGCTGGTGAAGATACCTCCGCAAATCCGGCTCATGCCACGATCCTTTCATCGTCTCCCACGCGAGTCTCGGTCATCGAGTGGTCCATCAGCGCGGCCTTGAAATCGTCCACCGACATACCGGTTTGCAGCGCGCCGAGGTCCTGCACGTTCAGCCCGAGGATACCGGCCAGCTTGGCGAGGTAATAGACGTTGCCGCCCGCGTTCAGCATCGCGATCACGTCGCGCGCACGCACGGCCCCGCGCTGGGCGGGGGTCAGGCCGAAGCGGTCCATGTAGGCTTCCTCGTCCGCGGCGAAGGCCGCGCGGTTGGCGACATCGTTGAACGAATAGCACATGGCGTTGAGGGCATAGCCCGCCTGCGCCGCATCGCCATCGAACACCAGCGTGCCGGGAATGGCTCGCTTCCCACCGCCGGCATTTCCTGTCTGCTTGAGCATTGTCATGTCTCCTTGCGTGAGGATACCTCTGCCGCGCCGTAAGAAGGCGCGCATTGTGCAAAATCAAATTTCGGCGAACGGATCGGCTATGCGCTGGCAGCGCCGCAGCGATTGCGATAGCCTCCCTTGGCAAAGGGGAGGACGGCATTGGACGAGACTGACAACGAAGCGGAGCGGCTTGAGGCAGCCAAGAAGGCCTACTGGCGCGCCAACATCCGGCTGCTGGCCGTGCTGATGAGCGTTTGGTTCGCCGTATCGTTCGTTGCGGGCATCCTCTTTCGCGATTTCCTCGACCAATTCAGCATCGGTGGATATCCGCTGGGCTTCTGGTTCGCGCAACAGGGCGCGATCTACGTCTTCCTTGCCCTCATCGCGATCTATGTGGTCGCCATGCACCGGATCGAGCGCAAGTTCGATCTCGACGACGACGACAGCTGAGGCGGAGCGATGGAAACGCAGTCGCTGATCTACCTCTTCGTAGGGCTGAGCTTCGCTCTCTACATTGCCATCGCCATCTGGAGCCGGGCGGGCTCCACGGCTGAGTTCTACGTCGCGGGCGGCGGGGTGAACCCGGTGGTGAACGGCATGGCGACGGCTGCCGACTGGATGAGTGCGGCCAGCTTCATCTCGATGGCGGGCCTCATCGCCTTCCTCGGTTACGACGGCAGCGTCTACCTGATGGGCTGGACCGGCGGCTACGTGCTGCTGGCGCTGCTGCTGGCACCCTACCTGCGCAAGTTCGGCGAGTTCACTGTGCCCGATTTCATCGGCACGCGGTATTATTCCAAGGCCGCGCGCGTGGTGGCGGTGATCTGCCTGATCTTCATCAGCTTCACCTATATCGCCGGGCAGATGCGCGGCGTGGGCATCGTGTTCAGCCGCTTCCTCGACGTGCCGATCCTGTGGGGCGTGGTGATCGGCATGGGCATCGTATTCATCTACGCCGTGCTGGGCGGAATGAAGGGCATTACCTACACGCAGGTGGCGCAGTATTGCGTGCTCATCTTCGCCTACATGGTGCCCGCCTTCTTCATCAGCTTCATGCTGACGGGCAACCCGATCCCGGCGCTGGGGCTGGGCAGCGAGGTGAACGACGGCAGCGGCATGTACGTGCTGAAAAAGCTGGACCTGGTGCTGACCGATCTCGGCTTTGCCGCCTACACCGACGGCAGCAAGTCCACCATCGACGTGTTCTGCATCACCATGGCGCTGATGGTGGGAACGGCGGGCCTGCCGCACGTGATCGTGCGCTTCTTTACCGTCCCCAAGGCGTCGGATGCACGCAAGTCAGCGGGCTGGGCGCTGCTGTTCATCGCGCTGCTCTACGTAACAGCTGGCCCGGTGGGCGCCTTTGCCCGGCTGAACTTTACCGAGACGGTGAACGAGCAGGCCTATTCCGAAGCGCCCGAGTGGTTCACCAACTGGGAAGCGAACGACCTGATCGCCTGGCGCGACAAGAACGACGATGGCGTGATGCAGTACCGTCCCGGAGACGCTTTCGAAGGCGCGCCGGTGTTCAGCGAAGTGGGCGAGGGCGCATCGGGAGAGCGACTGCTGGAGAACCCCGCCACGGCCAACGATAACGAGGTCTACGTGGACCGCGACATCATGGTGCTGGCGAACCCGGAGATTGCGAATCTGCCCGGCTGGGTGATCGCGCTGGTGGCGGCGGGTGGGCTGGCCGCCGCGCTTTCCACGGCTGCGGGGCTGTTGCTGGTGATCTCGTCCGGGGTCAGTCACGACTTGCTGAAGAAGACATTCAGACCCGAAATATCGGAAAAGGGCGAACTGCTGGCCGCGCGAGTCGCGGCGACGGCGGCCATCGTGGTGGCGGGCTACCTCGGCGTCTATCCACCCGGCTGGGTGGCGCAGGTGGTGGCCTTTGCTTTCGGGCTGGCGGCGGCGAGCCTGTTTCCGGCGATCTTCATGGGCATCTTCTCCATGCGCATGAACAAGGAGGGCGCGATTGCGGGCATGGTGAGCGGCCTTGCCTTCACCTTCCTCTACATCGCCTGGTTCAAGCTGTGGGAACCTGCCGCGAACGTGGAGGCCAACTGGCTACTGGGCATTTCGCCCGAGGGGATCGGGGTCGTCGGCATGGTCATCAACTTCGCCGTGGCCATCGGCGTGGCGAGCCTCACCAAGGCCCCGCCCGCCGATATCCGCAAGCTGGTCGACAATATCCGCGTGCCGCGCGGGGCCGAAAAGCCGCACATGCACTAGGGCATCCGCGCCTTTCCTACTTGCAGGATCGTGGCCAGCACGAGGGCCATGCATACCGCCAGTCCCCAGACGCGACGATTTTCCGGAAGGTTACAGGTCCAACCGGAGAAATCGCCTCAAGCTCTTGTCAGGACTGGGAAAAGTGGCCCGATAAAGTTTTACGAAACGCCCCTGTCGGCGTTCCACGATCCCCGCTCAGCGGTTCTGTCGCCCTTCTATCAGCCGATCAACCAGCGACGGGTCTGCCAGCGTCGAGGTGTCGCCCAGCGAACCGTAGTCGTTCTCCGCGATCTTCCTGAGAATGCGGCGCATGATCTTGCCGCTGCGGGTCTTGGGCAGGTCGTCGGTGAAGTGGATGTGGTCGGGCGTGGCGACGGGGCCGATCTCCTTGCGCACCTGCTGTTTCAGGTCCGCCTTCAGGTCGTCCGTGGCCTCCTCGCCTTCCATCAGGGTGACGTAGCAGTAGATGCCCTGGCCCTTCACGTCGTGCGGGTAGCCCACCACGGCGGCTTCGGACACCTGCGGGTGCAGCACCAGCGCGCTCTCGACCTCGGCAGTGCCCATGCGGTGGCCGGATACGTTGATCACGTCGTCCACGCGGCCCGTGATCCAGTAGTAGCCATCCGCATCGCGGCGGCACCCGTCGCCGGTGAAATAGTGGCCGGGGAAGGTGGAGAAGTAGGCCTCGATGAAGCGGTCGTGATCGCCGTAGACCGTGCGCGCCTGCCCCGGCCAGCTGGCGGAAATGCACAGGTTGCCCTCGGTCGCGCCGTCGAGCGGCTGGCCCTCGTTGTCGACCAGCAGCGGCTGCACGCCGAAGAACGGCTTGCCTGCGCTGCCCGGCTTCATGTCATGGGCGTAGGGCAAGGTGGTGATCATGTGGCCGCCCGTCTCGGTCTGCCACCAGGTATCGACCACGGGGCAGCGGCTTTCGCCCACCACCTCGTAATACCAGCGCCATGCCTCGGGATTGATCGGCTCGCCCACGGTGCCGAGGATGCGCAGGGAAGAGCGGTCGTGCTTCACCACCCACTCGTCATGCTCGCGCATCAGGGCGCGGATCGCGGTGGGGGCGGTGTAGAAGATGTTGACCTTGTGCTTGGCGACGACTTCCCAGAATCGCCCGAAATCCGGGTAGTTGGGCACGCCTTCGAACACCACGCTGGTGCCCGCGTTCAGCAGCGGGCCGTAGGTGACGTAGCTGTGGCCCGTCACCCAGCCGATATCGGCGCTGCACCAGAACACTTCGCCGGGCTGGTAATCGAAGGTGTAGTGGAACGTCGCCGCCGTCCACAGCGCATAGCCGCCGGTGGTGTGGAGCACGCCCTTGGGCTTACCGGTGGAGCCGGAGGTGTAGAGGATGAACAGCGGGTCTTCAGCGCCCATCTCCTCGCACGGGCAATCCTCGTCGCTAGCGAGGTCGTGATACCAGCGGTCGCGGCCTTCCCGCATCGTGATCTCGCCGCCCGTGTGGCGTACCACCAGCACCCCGTCGACCTGCACCCCGTCATGGTCCAGCGCGGCATCGACATTGGCCTTGAGCGGGATTTTCTTGGTGCCGCGCAGCCCCTCGTCGGCGGTGATGACGAAGCGGCTCTCGCAAGCCTCCAGTCGGCCCGCCAGCGCTTCGGGAGAGAAGCCGCCGAACACCACCGAATGGATTGCCCCGATGCGTGCGCAGGCGAGCATGGCGAGCAGCCCCTCGATCACCATCGGCATGTAGAGCGTCACGCGGTCGCCCTTCGTCACGCCGAGCGCCTTCAGCGCATTCGCCATCTGCACCACTTCGGTGTGCAACTGGGCATAGGTGAGGGTGCGGCCCGGCGCTGCGGGATCGTCCGGCTCGAAGATCAGCGCGGTGCGCCCGGCATGCTCGGGCAAGTGACGATCGACGCAGTTGTGGCACAGGTTCAGCGAACCGTCGGCGAACCACTTGATGTCCACGGGGTCGAACGACCATTCACCCGCCTTCGTCGGCTCCTGATACCAGTCCAGCCGCTTCTTGGCCTCCTCCAGCCAGAAAGCGTCCGCATCCTCGACGGAGCGCCGGTAAAGCGCCTTGTAATCCTCCGGCGAGCAATGCGTGTCGGGGGAATTCGCGGGGTTACGTACGATCTCTTGCATATGAATGCCTCTCCTTCGCCAGCCTATCTAGCGGGCATGACGATGGGGGCAAGGCTGCCTTTCAAGCTAGGCGCCCGGCGCGTCGGGCTGGTTGTCCGGGTGGGCGCGCTGGAACTCCGGCAAGGCAATGCACGCCTGCTCGATGCGCACCATCTTGTCGCAGGCGTCGAGCTCGAAATCGAAGCGCCGCGCGTTGTAGAGCTGTGGCACCAAAACGGCTTCGAACAGGCCGGGACGGTCGAACAGGAAGTCGCCCGTATCGAGCTGCTTCAGCCGCTTCTCGACCGGCACCAGCGTGGCGGCGAGCCAGTGGCGATACCAGATGTCGATCTCTTCCTGGTCGTGACCCAGCGGGTCCTTCAGGTATTTGAGCACCTTCAGGTTGAGCGGCGCGTGCAGCTCGGTCGCCACGGCATAGGCAAGCTCGCGCGCGGTGAAACGCTGTTCGATGTCCGCCGGCAGCAGCGGCTTGTCGGGATAGCGTTCGTCCAGCCAGGCGATAATGGCCATGCTCTGCGCCCGATCGCGGCCATCGGCCTCCAGCATCGGCACCCCGGCAAAGGGGTTGCGCGACGTGAAGCTGTCCTCCTTGTGGCGCGCCTCGATCAGGCTGACGGGATCCTGTTCGTATTCGAGGCCCTTCAATTCGAGCGCGCAGCGCAGGCGATAGCTCGTCGAGCTTCGCCAGTATCCATACAGCTTCATCGGCACCTCCTGGGGTTTCGGTCGTTGTCGTCCTACGAGCATTGATCATACGCGCGAAGCGAGGCATTGAGCCTGAAAAGAAGTTTCAGGTGAGACTAACAGATGCATTACCAGACGGGATTTCTCAACCACTTCGCCACCGAGGCTGTCGAGGGCGTGGTGCCGGAAGGGCGCAACAGTCCGCAGCGGCCCGCGTTTGGCCTTTATGCAGAGCAGTTCAGCACCACCGCATTCACCGCCCCGCGCGTCGAGAACCGTCGCAGCTGGCTTTACCGTATGCGGCCCACCACGGCGCACGGTGCGTTCCGGCCTTACAGTGGCGCGAAACTCCTCGCCGCGCCCGATGGCAGCCACACCACGCCAAACCGGCTGCGCTGGGACCCGCTGCCCATGCCTGAAGGCCACGTCGATTTCGTGGATGGCATGGTGACATTCGGCGGCAACGGCGATCCCTCGACAAGCGGGATCGGCATCCACCTTTATGCCGCGAGTGCCAGCATGGACACGCGCGCCTTGCAGAACAGCGACGGCGAGATGCTGATCGTGCCGCAGGAGGGCGATTGTCGTATCGTCACCGAGCTTGGCCGGATGGAAGTCTCCCCCGGCCACATCGCGCTGATCCCCGCCGGAATGCGCTTCCGCGTCGAGATCCACGAGCCGGTGCGTGGCTATATCTGCGAAAACTTCGGCGCGCCCTTCCGCCTGCCCGACTTGGGCCCCATCGGCGCGAACGGCCTTGCCAATCCGCGCGATTTCGAAACGCCCGTCGCCTGGTTCGAGGAACGTGACGAGGACTTCGAGATCGTCCAGAAGTTCAACGGCAAGTTGTGGACGACCACCATCGACCATTCGCCGTTCGACGTCGTCGCCTGGCACGGCAATTCCGCGCCCTGCCGCTATGACCTTGCGCGGTTCAACACCATGAACACGGTCAGCTTCGATCATCCCGACCCCTCGATCTTCACCGTGCTCACCAGCCCGTCCGACACGCCGGGAACGGCCAACTGCGATTTCGTGATCTTCCCGCCGCGCTGGATGGTGGGCGAGGACACGTTCCGCCCGCCGTGGTTCCACCGCAACGTGATGAGCGAGTTCATGGGCCTGATCCACGGCGTCTACGATGCCAAGGAAGGGGGCGGTTTCGTGCCCGGCGGCGCATCGCTCCACAACCAGTTCAACGGCCACGGCCCCGATGCCGACAGCACGCGCAAGGCGATGGAGGCCGACCTCAAGCCGACCAGGATCGAGGACACGCTGGCTTTCATGTTCGAGAGCCGCGCTATCATCCAGACCACCGACTTCGCCATGAACGGCGGAACCCTGCAACCCGATTACGATGCCTGCTGGGAAGGCTTCGAGAAAGCGAAACTACCCAAATGACCGACACGACCATCGAAACCGATTTCACTCACGATCCCGACGCGAAAAGCTGGGTGGAGAGCGCCAATGGCCACCCGGATTTCCCGGTTCAGAACCTGCCATTGGGAGTGTTCTGCCCCAGCGACGGCAATCCGCGCGGCGGCATGGCGATCGGTGACATGATTCTGGACCTTGGCGACATCGCCGGCCTGCTGGAGCTGGAAGCCGCGACGGCTGCTCGCCTCGCTGGCCAGCCGACGCTGAACGATCTGCTGGATCGCGGCCCGGATTCGCTGCGCGCGCTGCGCCAGGGCGTGTTCAAGCTGTTGACCGACGATGACAAAAAAAGCGCCGTGGAGGCCGCGCTGCACAAGGCCAAGGACTGCCAGCTCTACGTTCCGGTGACGGTGGGCGACTACACCGATTTCTACACCGGCATCCATCACGCAGAAAACATCGGCAGCCTGTTCCGCCCGGACAATCCGCTGCTGCCGAACTACAAGTATGTGCCCATCGGCTATCACGGTCGGTCCTCGTCCATCCGCCTGTCCGACGTGGACGTGAAGCGCCCCAGCGGCCAGAAGAAGCCTGCCGAAGACGGCGCGGAGCCCCCATTCGGCCCGAGCGAACGGCTCGATTACGAGCTGGAAATGGCAATCTGGGTGGGCAAGGGCAACGCTTTGGGCCACCCCATTCCCATCGGCGAGGCGGAAGAACACATCGCCGGGATTTCGATCCTGAACGACTGGTCCGCACGCGACATCCAGGCATGGGAATACCAGCCCTTGGGACCGTTCCTGGCGAAGAACTTCCATTCCAGCATTTCGCCATGGATCGTCACCATGGATGCGCTGGCCCCGTTCCGTACCGCACAGCCCGCGCGGCCCGCGGGCGATCCGAAGCCGCTGGAATACCTGTTTGACGAGCGCGACCAGGCAACCGGCGCTTTCGGCATTACGATGGAGGTTTCCATCGCGACCGCCAAGATGCGCGAGGACGGCGAGGCGCCGCACAAGCTCAGCAGCGGCCCGATGACGGCCATGTATTGGACGGCGGCGCAGCTTATCGCCCACCACTCGGTCGGTGGGTGTAACCTGCGTAGCGGAGACCTGCTTGGCACTGGTACCCTGACCAGCGGCGAGGAAGGCGGCGAAGGCAGTCTGATCGAACTGACGGAAGGCGGCAAGAAGGCAATCACCTTGCCCAATGGCGAAACGCGCTCATTCCTGGAAGACGGTGACGAAGTCATCATCACCGCCTTTGCAGAGAAGGAAGGCTTCGCGCGGATCGGCCTTGGCGAATGCCGTGCGGTGATTCGCGACTGACGTTGCAAGGCTAAAGCCTGGCTTGAGGGTGCCCAAGAAGCGGCGACATTGCGCGTGCTCGTCGTCGCACCATCTCTTGTACAAAGGAGACAGGCGATGATTGAAGTTCGCAAGTTCGATAGTCTGGGCAAGGCTAACCACGGCTGGCTCGATGCCAATTTCCATTTTTCCTTCGCGGAGTATTTCGACCAGCGCCGGATGCACTGGGGCAAGCTGCGGGTGTGGAACGATGATATCATCGCGCCGCGCTCCGGCTTCCCGCCCCATCCGCACGAGAATATGGAGATCATCACCTACGTTCGCAAAGGCGCTATCACGCACAAGGACAGCCTCGGCAACGAAGGCCGCACCGAGGCCGGTGACGTGCAGGTCATGAGTGCAGGCACCGGTATCCAGCACGCCGAATACAACATGGACGACGAGGAGACCCACTCCTTCCAGCTCTGGATCCTGCCCGACAGGCAGGGGCACAAGCCGAGCTGGGGCACCAAGCGTTTCCCCAAGGATGCGCGTTCGGGCCGGTTCGACGTGCTGGCGAGCGGGCGCGAGGAAGACAGCGATGCCCTGCGCATCCATGCCGATGCCCGCGTGCTGGGCGCCACCATCGCGGCGGGCGAGACTGCGACTTACGACCTTGGCGGCCGCAAGGGCTACCTTGTGCCCGCAACTGGCAAGCTGGAGATCGAGGGCAAGGTTGCGGAAGCGCGCGACGGCGTGGCCATAGCCGATCTCGACACGCTGACGGTGAAGGCGCTGGAGGACAGCGAAGTCGTCCTCGTCGACACCGCCTGACGATCAGGGCCGCGCCCCGAACCGGGCGCGGTCCTACTCGTGCCTGAGCGCGTCGATCGGGTCCAGCCTGCTCGCCCGGTGCGCGGGGTAATATCCGAAGATGATCCCCATTATCGCGCTGAACACAAAGCTCAGGATGTTGACTGCCGGATCGAAGATGAAGGGCAGGTCCGCCACGCCTGCCAGCACGATAGACAGGCCCAGCGCCAAGAGAATGCCGATCAGCCCGCCGAAGCAGCAAAGCACCACGGCTTCCATCAGGAACTGAAGCCGCACCTCGCGCGCAAGCGCACCGATGGCGAGGCGAATGCCGATCTCGCGCGTGCGCTCCGTCACTGAGACCAGCATGATATTCATGATGCCGATGCCGCCCACCAGCAGGCTGATCGCGGCGATCATCGTAACGACGGCCGTCATGGTGCCGGTCACGGTGTTCACGGTGTCGTTGATCTCTGCGGTGTCGACGATGTTGAAATCGTTATCCTCACCGTCCTGGATAACGCGGCGTTCGCGCAAAAGGTCGATCAGCTGTTGCTGGATCACGGACGTTTCGTAGGCCGGATCGTATTTCACGACGAAGAACTGGACGTTGTCGGCATTGCCGATGAAGCGGCGCTGGACCGTTTTCAGTGGCATGAAGACGACGTCGTTGGCATCGCCGCCGCCCACCGAGTTGCTGCGCTCGTCGATCACGCCTACAACCTGGCAAGACACGTTGCCCACGCGCATCTGTTCTCCGATCACCCGGTCGGCGACGAAGATTTCCTCCACCACCTTAGGGCCGACGATGCACACGCTTTCGCCGCGGGATTCTTCCTCCGCGTTGAACTCGCGGCCCTCGATCACGTCGATTGACTGGGCGGCGAAGAATTCGCCGTCCGCGCCTTCGAGGCTGGTCGACCAGTCCTGCCCGTTGTGAAAAGCCGTGACGTTGGTGCTGACGGAGCCTGCAGTGTTCTCGATCCCGGCGATCTGGTTCTCCACTGCGCGGATATCGGCCTCGTCGAACGGCGGCGGCGCCACGTTGGGATCGGCCTGCTGCGGGAACACGATAAAGACGTCAGACCCGAGGCCCGAGACCTGTTCCTGCACATCGGCAGTGAGGCCCTGTCCCAAGGTTACCATGGTGATGACGGCGGCAACGCCGATGATGATGCCGAGCGTGGTGAGGAAGCTGCGCAGAAGGTGACGGCGAATTTCCCGCAGCGCCAGCAGCATCGTCGCGCCGATCATGCCCAGCCTGAGACGAAGGCTCTGCAACATCAGACGCTCTCCTGCATGGCGTGCGCGGAGCGCGATCCGCGATCGATGCGTTCCACCAGCCCGTCGCGGAAATGCACGATGGTCTTGGCGAACTCCGCCATCTCCGCCTCGTGCGTCACCATCAGCACGGTGATGCCCCGCGCGTTGAGCTCGGTCAGCAATTCCATGATTTCGACCGAACGCTCGGTATCGAGGTTGCCGGTGGGCTCGTCCGCCAGCAGCACGTCGGGATCGGTGACAAGAGCGCGGGCGATCGCCACGCGCTGTTGCTGGCCACCGGAAAGCTCTGCGGGCGTGTGATCCGCCCACCGCAACAGGCCGACAAGGTCGAGCGAACGCTCTGCGGCTTCGCGCCGCATCCTCTTGCTCTCGCCGCGATAGAGCAGGGGCAGTTCGACGTTTTCCAGTGCCGAGGTCCGCGCAAGCAGGTTGAACCCCTGGAACACGAAACCGAGATAGCGCCGCCTGAGCAGGCTGCGCTGGTCGCGGCTCAGGTCCTGCACCTCGACGCCTCGGAAACGGAATCGTCCGCTGGTGGGCACGTCCAGGCACCCGAGAATGTTCATCGTGGTGGACTTGCCGGATCCCGAAGGCCCCATCACGGCCACGAAATCGCCGCGCTCGATCGTCAGGTTCACGCCCTTCAGTGCCTGGAACGCTGCCGCGCCCTCGCCGAAGGTCTTGGTGATCCCTTCCAGTTCGATGAGCGGCGCTTCACTCACTGGCGTCCTGCCCTGATCCCGGTGACGACTTCCATGCCGACTTCGAGTTCGTCCGACGTCACCACCGTTTCGCGTCCATCGCTCTGGCCCGTGACGACTTCGATTGCGCGAAGGCTGCCGTCGGCTTCAACCACATATACGGTCTGGCGGCTGCCGACACCGATGGAGGCGCTGTCCTCACTGTCGAGGCCGAATTGCTGCGGTCCGAACACGCCGCCTTCTTCCTCTTCCTCGTTCGGATCGAAGCGGAGCGCGCCGTTTGGCACCAGCATGGCGGTGCCGGTGTTGGTGGTGGCGATAGTGGCGGTTGCCGTCATGCCGGGGCGCAGCAGCCCGTCGTCGTTCGCCACGATCAGGCGCGCTTCGTAGCTGACGACCTGCTGGCCCTGCTGCTGTTGCTGCTGGGCAACGGCGATATTGTTCGAAGCAAGGTCAACCCGCTCGACGCGGGCGGGGAAGCGGCGGCCGGGATAGGCGTCGACGGTGAAGGTGGCTTCCTGCCCAGGCTCCACCTGACCAACGTCCGCTTCGTCGATATCGACGCGCAGCTGCATGGTGCCGAGGTCTTCTGCCAGGACGAACAGCGTGGGCGTGTTGAAGCTGGCAGCCACGGTTTGTCCCGGCTCCACTTGCCGCGCGAGCACCACGCCCGAAACGGGTGAGCGGATCACCGCGCGGTCGCGGTTGGTCTGCGCGCTGGAAAGCTGCGCCTGCGCGGCAGAGACATTGGCGCGTGCGCTGGCGACGGCGGCCTGTCCGCGGCTGACGGCGGCCTCGGCCTGCTCCAGTTCGGCCTGGCTGGGCACGCGGCCATCGGACAGGCGGCGCACTTCACGAAGACGCTCCAGCTGGGCGGTATCGGCCTGCAAGGTCGCCTGCGCTTGCAGCACGGCAGCGCGGGCGGCGTTCAGGTTGGCCTGTCCCTGCTGGATCTGGTCCTCGATTACGTCGGTGTTGATCCGCGCCAGAACCTGTCCGCGTGTCACCACGTCGTTCACATCGACATAGATATCGTCGATCCGGCCAGAAACTTCGGAGCCGACTTCCACCTGGTTGGTGGGGCGCAGGTTACCCGTGGCCGTCACCGTCAGGTCAAGCGAGCGTTCCTCCACCTCGGCGGTGATATAGTCAGGGCCCGCATCGTCGCCGGAGAATACGGTGGACGCGAGGATCAGGACGAGCACGATAGCCGCGACCACCCAGACCCAGCGCTTCTTGTACCACTTGCGCGGTTTCCCGGTCGCGAGGTAATCGCCAATGTCCTGTTCTGTCTCGGTCTGGCTCATTGCGCGGTCCTGTTGCTGTCCGCGGGGCTGCTGGCCACCGGCGGGAGATCGTAATCGGAAATACTCCACCCGCCGCCCAGCGCCTGTGTCAGGCGAACGAAGGCGATGGCCCGGTCGGCCTGGGCGGAAACGAGCTGGTTGCGGGCGGAAAGCAGCTGGTTCTCTGCCGTCAGCAGCGTTCGGAAATCGGTGAGGCCAGCCTGGTACTGGCTGCGCGCCAGCAGGGCGGAGTTGTCGGCGGCGTCGAGCGCTTCCTCGTTGATGGCGACGCGCTCATCGGCGGTGCGCTGGTCGACGGCGGCGGTCTCCACGTCCTCCAGGGCGTCCAGGATGGATTGCTCCCACGCGGCGAGCGAGGCGTCGGCCCCGGCTTCTGCGATATCCACCTGTGCTGCGGTGCGGCCGCCGTCGAAGATGAGCTGGCTTACGCCCGCAAAAAGCCCGCCGGTGATGATGTCGAACAGGTTGCCCGCCGTCGCTGCCCCCGTGCCGATGCTGCCGGACAGGCGCACCAGCGGCAGCAGTTGCGCGCGCGCGACGCCGATGCGCGCCGTGCTGGCAAAAAGGCTCGCCTCCGCCGCGCGCACGTCTGGGCGGCGGCGCAGCACTTCGGCAGGCGCTTCGAACCCTGCCAGCATCGGGGGGGAGGGTACAGGCTCCGGCTCGTCCGCGACAATCGCTGCCAGCACTGGTCCCGGCGCCTCCCCGATCAGGGTGGAGATGGAGTTGGCCGTGGCGGTCAGGCTGCTTTCCAGCAACGGAATGGTCGCGGCGGTCTGCGCGCGCTGGGTGCGGGCCTGCTCCACGTCCAGACTGGAAACCAGCCCCGCTTGGTTGCGCCAGCGCGCGATCTGCAGGTTGTCGTCCTGGTAGGCGAGCGTGGAGCGGGCAATGTCGAGTTGCTCCGCCGTGGCGCGGGCGTTGATCGTGGCAATCGCCACCTGACCGACGATCAGGCGCTGCAGGTCTGCCAGCGAGTATCCCTGCGCGGCCAGCTCGCCCTCGGCCGCGGCGACATTGCCGGAGATCTGGCCGAACAGGTCCATCTCCCACGCGGCATCGGCGCCTAGCGAGAATTGCACACCGTCGCGGGCCAGATCGCCGATGTCGCGGTTTACCCCGCCCGTTGCCGAAAGAGACGGCAGGTAGCCCGCACGGGCTTGCAACAGCGAGGCGCGTGCCTGATCGAGCCGGGCGGCGCTTTGCGCGAGATCGCGGTTGTCGAGGATGGCCTGCTCGACGAAAGAGGTAAGGAGCGGATCGTCCAGCAGCGTCCAGTATTGCGTGATATCGGCGGAGACGGGAGCAGGATCGGAAATTTGCCATTCGGCAGGGACGGCGATATCGGGCTGCGCGATGTTCGCAGGCTGCGTGGCACAGGCGCTGGCCACCAGCGGAAGGACAGCAACGAACAGACTGCGCCGCCAAACAGCAATGCCCGCCATACTGTCAGCCCCGTCCATTTGTTCCTTATCTCCAAGTAACGGTCTAAGGCCGCTATTAAACTGTTCCAAGCATCTGCCTGTAACTATGCACACAATCCCGCATCGCCGTGTTATTCGCGCAACAAAGTGTTAATCTTGCATCCGTTTCGAAGTCTTCTCGCTCTGATGTTCGTGGCGGTCCTGACGATTTCGGGGCCTGCACAGGCACACCCCGCGCCGTTCAGTTACGCCGACGTCGAACTGCACGAGCAGCATATCGAAGGCACGCTGAGCGTTCACACGATCGACCTCGCGCATGAACTGGGTATCGAGGAACCGCAGACCTTGCTCGACGAACGTGTGTTGGCTTCGCAATACAGTGATATCAAGGGCATGCTGAGAGACAGGCTGGTGTTCATGAATGCGGATGGCGAAGTCATCCCGCTGCAATTCCAGGATATTTCCGCCGCTGCGGCCGACGATGCGCTGTTGCTGCGCTTCCGTTCGGACATGACCCCTACGCCTTCGCTTATCGTCGACGCGCATCTGTTTCCCTACGATCCCGCTCACCAGACCTTCGTGAACATCTACGAGAAAGGCGAGCTGAGGCAACAGTTCCTGTTCGGTGCCGACAGCCCGCCGCAGACGCACTACGCTGGCACGGCCGCAGGCGTGGCGGCCGTGTTCGCCACCTTCGTGCCATCAGGCGCACATCATGTGCTGATCGGGCCCGACCACGTGCTGTTTCTGATCGGCCTGATCCTGCTCGGCGGTTCGCTACGGCGTCTGGCAGTGATCGTCACCGCCTTTACTGTGGGCCACTCGGTCACGCTGGCCCTGGCCGCCACGGGCACATTCGCACCGCCTGCGTGGCTGATCGAGCCGCTGATCGCGCTCAGCATCGTGATCGTCGGGGCGGACAACCTGCTACGCAAGGAAGGGCAGCGGGACTTGCGGCCCATATTCGCCCTGCTGTTCGGGCTGATCCACGGCTTCGGCTTCGCCTTCGTGTTGCGCGAATTCGGCCTGCCCACCGGTAACCTCGCGTGGTCGCTGCTGGCTTTCAACATCGGGGTGGAGATCGGCCAGCTGGCCATTGTCGTGCCTTTTGCCCTGGCTCTTGCCTGGCTGCGGAAGCGCATGCCGCAGGTGACAAAGCGTATCGTTATCGGCGGATCGCTTGCGGTGGTGCTCGCAGGTGCCTATTGGTTCGTTGACAGAGTCCTGAATCTGGGGAGCAGATAACAATGCAGCGTGTAACAGTCCTTTCGGCGATTTGCCTTGGCGGTATCGCCATCACCGGCGCGATGGCACAAGGATTGCCGGGCGTTACCGATGCCGAGCAGGTGAGCGAGAACGTGTGGCGCATCCCCGGTTCGGGAGGCAACACGATTGTCTTTGTCCGTTCCGACGACATCGTTCTGGTGGATACCAAGGTGCCAGGCCAGGGCGATGCCATCATGGAGCAGGTGCGTTCCATCAGCGACAAGCCGATCACCATGGTGATCAACACGCACTCGCACCCGGACCATGTCGGCTCCAACAGCTATTTCCGCGAGAACCATGGCGTGCAGGTGGTGGCGCAGGCCAAGACGGCGGCGCGGATGCAGGCAGAAGGCGGTCCGTTCCCCCCCAATACGGTGGACATGGAATTCGCCAACTATCGCCAGATCGGCGAGGGCGAAGATCGTATCGAGCTGCACTACTTCGGTGCTGGTCACACCGATGGCGATGCCTTCGTGGTGTTTCCGGAAGACCGCACGATGATGGCAGGCGATATCTATGCCTGGCACATGAGCCCGCTTATCGATCCCGGCTCTGGCGGTTCCATGCTGGCGCTGCCCACCACCGTGACGGCTGCCTATTACAACGTGCCCGAAGTGGACCGTGTGATTGCCGGGCACGGTAGCGTGCATACGCGCGAGGAATTTCTCAGCTGGGTCACGTTCAACCGCGGCCTGGTGCAGGTGGCCGAGGAAACGGCACAGCGCGGCGGCACGCCGGAAGATGCGTTGGCTCAGCTTGAATCGATGCCCAGTTTCGCGGTGTTCATGGGCGATACGCCGCTGCCGGGCCTCGAATACGGTGGCACTCCGCGCGGGCGCGCCTATATCAACCTCATGGTAGCATTCGAGGAACTCCGCGGCGAGGAAGCGCAACTGCGCATGGGTATCGACCCGTCCGAGATCCCCGCGCGCAGTCAGTAGTCACATGAGCGCAGAGCTGGCAGGCGACCAAGCCGCATTGCGCGCGGCCTGCCAGACGGGCGTCGGCTTGTGCACGATCGTCAACATCGAAGGCAGTTTCTCGCGCCGCCTCGGCGCGCAACTCGCCGTGCATCCGGACGGACGCGTAACCGGCAGTCTTGCCGACGGTTGCCTGGAACAGGAACTGGCGCGCGAGATCGCCACGGGCGGAGAGCGGCGTGTGATCCGCTACGGCGCAGGGTCGTCGAAGATCGACTTTCGCCTTCCTTGCGGCGGCGGGCTGGACATTCTGATTGATCCTGATCCTGACCGTGACGCCTGCCGCGAGGCGGTGGCGCGGCTCGATGAGCGAAAGGAAGCGCACCTCGTTCTGCCGAAGCCGAGCCCCCTGGCCAAGCGGCGCTACGTGCCCGAACTGCGCCTCGTGCTGTTCGGCGAGGGGCCCGAACTCGCGGCTATGGCCCAGGTGGCCGAGGCCGCCGGGATCGCTGTCGAAACGCACGGCCGCGACGGTGGCTCGCTCTCGCTTGGTCAGGCTCCCGACCATTTGGCCGCCGACCGCTGGACCGCCATCGTCTTGCTGTTCCACGATCACGAATGGGAACGCGCAATCCTGCAATGGGCACTCACCACATCGGCTTTCATGATCGGCGCGCAGGGCGGGGCACCGGCCCGCGCCGCGAGGGAGGCGGAGCTTGTCTCGCTGGGCTTCGCGCCGCAGCAGATTGCCCGCATCGCCAGCCCCATCGGCACGGTGAAGCACAGCCGCGAGCCGCTTGGCCTCGCGCTTTCGGCGCTTGCGGATATCGCCGGAGCCTACGAATTGCGGCACCCGCACCATGGCTGAGACGCCGATGGTCGTGGTGCTCGCCGCCGGACAGGCGCGGCGTTTCGGCGGTGGCAAGCTGGATGCGGACTGTGCCGGGAAGCCGCTTGGCCGATGGGCACTCGATGCCGTTGCCGAGGCGGGGCTGCAGCAGGGGGTTATTGTCGTCAGGTCCGCTCCTCCGGCCTTTGCCAGCAAGGCCGAAGGCTGGACTATTCTGACGAACCCGAATGCGGACGCTGGTCTTGGAACGTCGGTTCGACTGGCGGCGGAGCAGGCGCTCCTAGCCGGGCGAGATGTCCTGATCCTGCTTGCCGACATGCCGCTGGTGACCGTCCGCCATCTGAAGGCGCTGACCGGCTGCGACACCAGCGCAGCCACGCGCTACCCCGACGGTGCGACGGGAGTTCCCGTCTGCCTGCGCAGTCCGGACTTGGCGCGCATCCATGATTGGCTCGGCGAACGCGGCGGCGCGGCATCGATCTTGCAAGGTCTCGAGGGATTGTCGCTCGTCGATGCGGAGCCGGACACGTTGCTTGATGTCGACACGCCCGAACAGCTCGAACAGGTCGCGGCGAAACTTCGAGGTTAGCCTGCACTCGCCACGGGGTCGCGGGTCCGCTCCACGGCGATGTGGTAAATCAGACCGTCCCGCAGCGTATAGGTGACTTTCACGCCGACCTCCACGAACTCGCCCTTGGCGAGCGGCGCCACGACGAAGTCGAGTGCATCTTCGGTAGCCGTAAAGCGGCTCGTGCAGTCGACGACGATGCGCTCGTCGGTCGCGTCCAGATCGTGGATCACCAGCGTCTCGCGCACCGTTTCGAACATCTGCGAGTAGAAATCCGCAATGCCTTCCGCGCCCTCGATCCGCCCAACCGACGACAATTCCAGCACCACGTCGGGGGTGTAGAACTGAGCGAAACGTTGCGCATCGCCGTTGGAGAATGCAGCGGCGTAGGCGTGGTAGGCGGCGATCTGGCTGGGGTGCGCGCCGAGCGGGGGCAGGGTGGTGACCCCCTGGTTCGGCGGCCAGGCCGATGTGGTGAGCGTCTTCACCTTCTGGTCCTCGTCGAGGTCGTAGCGGGCGAGGAACTTCACCGTGATGCTGTCGCCGGGATGCAGTTCGCCGAAGGGGAAATCGGGGCGGTGGCCGGTGGCGTGGAAATCCATGTCGATGTCGGCGAAGACGGTTCGCCCGTCCTGCAGGTAGTGCTGCACGCGCGGGCATTCGCGCACGCCGTCGTGCGCCCAGGCGAGGAATTCGCGCATGCCTTCGTGCCCGCGCCTTACGCCGCTGCCCGAATGCATGGCGCAGTCCTCGGCATAGAACCCCTGTATCAGGGCCTCATCATCGCCGGTCAGGAAGCAAGCGATGTAGGCTTCGAAATCGAAAGAGGAGGTCATTGCGGCCATTGCGCCAGTTCTTCGAGTTGCCCGGTTCGCTCGCGCGTCAGTTCGGTCTTGCAGGTGCTCACCAGCAACGGCTCCAGCGATCCGCCGCGCGCGTTGTAGCCGACGCTGGCACAATGATGATCGCGGTAGACCAGCCATGCCCGCTGTCCGCGCAGCAGCTGGCTGAAGTAGCCCGGCCTGCCGTCATCCGGCCTCGTCGTCCGGTCCATCCGGCGCATTTGTGCGGCCGTCTCCTGCCACTGGGCGTTGAGCGCGGCATCGGCCTCCTCCCATTCCAGCGCGGCGCAGTGGTTCATCGCCCGCTGCGTGAGGGGCTCGGCACAGTCCGGCGCGTATTGGGCGGCATCGACTTCCGCACCAGCCTGCAAGAGCAGCGGTAACAACAGGTGGGCGATCGTCATGGGCTATCCTCTTGCATAGGCGGCCAGTTGCGGCGCGAACCATCGCGCCCCGCGCCGATCGGCCTCTTCCGGCGGGATGGTATCGAGCGAATGGGCAATGCGCGCAAGGTTTGCGCCGGAAAGCGAGCAGAGCGGTGCCACGTAAACGCCGATGGTGAACACGATTGCACCTGTTTCGTGCAGGCGGCGCAGGGTCTGGCGCTCGCTGCGGACGAACAAGGTTTCGCCGGCGTTTTCCGGCGTGACGTGGGCGAATGTCTCGCTCGGCGGCGAGGTGTCTATCCAGCGCAGGGAAGGGGTGGGCGCGACGAACCAGTTGCAGCGGCCGAAGATTCTGCCGGGCTTCAGCTTCGCCATGAAATGGTCGACGCCGGTGGCAAGCTGGTCTTCGTATCCGTGGATCGGCGCGTGCAGAGCGACCAGCGGCAGTCCCAGCTTGTCCGCCGGGTGCCAGTCCGTGGGCCAGGCGACGGCGGCACCGATCAGGCGGTACACCTCCTCGCCCGTCTCCGCAGCAAGCAGGCACATGTCCTCGTGGGCGGAGCGCGCCGCGCCTTCAAGGCCGCCTGTCGTGCCCAGCATGGCGGCAAGTTCGTCCCCCGCCGCTTCGGCGCGCGGGGTGAGTTGCACGCTTTCGGGATGCGCATCGAATGCCTCGGTCCGTGCGGCGAGATCGGGCGTGGGGTGGAGCCACTCGTCTTCTTCCAGCGACACCAGCCCCATCTTCAGCGCCCCGCCGCCGCGCGCCTTGGGCAGCAGGTCCTCGACCGAGAAGCCGAGCTTCGCGCTCAATGCGCGCCGCCGTCCTTCGGGGTTTCCATGATCTCGGTCAGCTGGCCCATCATGTCCTTGGGATGGATGAAGAAGATCGGCGTGCCGTGCGCGCCAATGCGGGTGGGGCCGAGAATGCGCTTTCCCTGCCGTTCGAACTCGGCGCGCGCCTCCCCGATGTCGGGCACTTCGAAACACACGTGGTGCTGGCCGCCTAGCGGGTTCTTGGCGAGGAAGCCTGTGACCGGCGAATCCTCGGAAAGCGGGGCCAGCAGCTCGAGCTGCGTGCCCTTTGTTCCGTCGTGGCCGGGCGTGTTGACGAAGCACACCTTCACGCCCTGCTCGGGCAGGTCGAAGGGTTCGGTGATGTCGGTCGCGCCCAGCACTTCCTGGTAGTGCGCGATGGCGCTGGCGAGGTCGGGCACGGCGATGCCGACGTGGTTGAGGCGGCCTAGCTGCATGGTGTTTCTCCTTTGCGCGCCGCCTTACCCCAATCCCATGCGCGCCGCCAACTCGCCAATGTTCTCGATCACCACGTGGGGCATCTTGGTCGCCGGTTGCCGCGCCCATTCCTCCGCGCTGGTGGAGCCGCTGGTGACGGCGATGCCGATCGCCCCGCCTTCGCGCGCCATCTGCATCTCGGCCGTTGCATCATCGCCAACCACGCCGACGTCTTCCTTCGCCACGCCAAGCTGGGCGGAAATGAAGTCCAGCGCGTGGGCGGAGGGCTTGCCGGTGGGCTGCGGTTCCACTCCTGTCACGCGGTTGACTGCGCCGTTGATGGCGCAGGAATAGCCGAAGCTTCGGCCTTCCTTGGTGGCGAAAAACGGCACATCCGATGCCGTCAGGAAAGCCGCGCCGTCCAGCACGGCTTCGCAGGCGGCGTGGATGTGCGGCATCGAGCATTCGGGATGCCAGGCGATATAGACGGCATCGCAGCCCTTGTGGTCACCGTCCGGCGACACGCAGGTGACGCCCAGTTCCTCCAGCGCCTGCGTCACGCCGTCGGTGCCCAGCACCAGCACCCGCTTGTAACCGCCATCGGCAATCACCTTGGCGGCGACCGAGTTGGGCGTGAACAGCTTCTCGTCGGGCACCGGCAGGCCGACTTCTCGCAGACGCGGGGCCTGCACGCGGCTGGCATAGGCGCTGCCGTTGGTGAGCGCGATCCACGGCACGCCGAGATCGTCGAGATGGCGCAGGGCCTCCGCCGCGCCGGGAATTGCATCATAACTGCCCAACTTGCGGTTGGAGAGGATCAGCGTCCCATCCAGATCGAACATGAAACCTTTCGGTGTGCGCATCTCTTGCCAACCTAATTTGGAACACATGGAACACTGTCCAGGAGAAGAAATCGCCCCTTCGCCCGGACTGACTGAAAAACACGATAATTCAGGAAGATGAGACGATTCATGCCGCGAGACTGGCGTGCCTGAAGCTAAGTAGGAAAGCGCCGCCTCCTACCGCTCGACTTCCACCTTGATATCGTCCTTCTCCAGTTCGAACTCATCGATATCGGTGCGCGCCAGCACCTCTTTCAACAGGTTCATCAGCGGCACCTTTTTCGGGTCGTACTCACGCGCGGCTGGCCCGGCTGCCTGCATCGCGTCGACAAGGTTCTGCGGCATGGTGGCGCGCAGCAGGAATTCCTCGTCCGAAAGGTGGGCGCCTAGCCTCTTTCGCAGGTCCGCCACGTCGGCCATGCCCTTCTCGGCCTCAAGCTCCTTTGTGCGCGGGTTCGCCATGATGCGGTCCATCACGTTCTGGTCGACCGGCGCGTTGGGCCTGCCGAACTTGCCGATGGCGAAGCGGATGATCTCGTCCGGGATCACGCTCCAGCGTTCCTCGCTGGTCACGTTCATCACCGCCTGCGTCTGCAACATTTGCGCGAACGGCGTCATCACGATGGGCCAGCCCAGTTCACGCCGCACGCGGCCCATTTCCTCGATCACCGCGCCTTCCAGTTCGGGCACGCCCTGATCGGCCAGGTGGCGGCGCATGGTGCCGACCATGCCGCCGGGCAGGTTGTGCTGGAAATAGGCGGCGTCGAAATGCATCGGTTCGCCCTTGGGCAGGTTTTCTGCATCGGCGATGGCAGTGAACCAGTCGGAAATCTCGTCCACCGCCTCATCGTCGATATCGACGGTGTGGCCGGTGGCGCGCAGGTTGGCGACGGTGCCGCGCACGGAGGGGTGAGAGGTGCCGCTGGCGAGGCCACCGCTGGCGCATTGCAGCGCGGCGATGCCCATGTCGGCGGCTTCGCAATAGGCCTGCTCGGCAAGACCGATGGTGGAATGCGAATGCAGTTCTAGCGGCAGGTCGCCGATCTCGGCCATGATCGCGGGGATCAGGGTCGCAGCGCGCTTGGACGTCAGCAGGCCGCCGGGGTCCTTGATGTAGAGCGTATCAATATCCTTGCTCGCCGCCATGGTGCGCGCAGCCTCGGCATAGTGCGCATCGTCGTGGATCGGGCTGATCGAATAGACCAGCGCGCCCACCACCTGCTCCCCGCCGGCGCGTTTCACCATTCGGGCGACCTCGACGTTCGATTTCGCATCGTTCATCGGATCGGCGAGAGCAAAACGGCGGATGCCGTTCCTCGCCAGCGTGGCAAAAGCCAGTTCCATGAAATCGGGGGTCGCGGTTTCCCAGGCGATGAAGCGGAAACCGGTGGAGAGGAACTGGAGCGGCGTGGTCTTGCAGATATCCGCCATGGCGCGGATGCGTTCCCACGGGTCCTCCTGCTTATAGCGCACGGCCACGCCCATGTGGGTGGAGGTGGTGAAATCGATAGCGGAGAAACCCGCACGCTCCATGGCGGGCGCGATGGAAAGCGTCTTCGCGGTGTCGATGCCGGTGGCGCCCCAGAGGCACTGGTTGCCATCGCGCAAGCTGGTTTCGACGATCTGGATATTGGCCATCAGTCCACCTTCACCCGAATGATTGCCTGCCCCTTCTCGATGGCGCTGCCGTTCTCCGGCAGCACGGCCGTGACCGTGCCGGAAACGCCCGCGCGCACCGAGTTCATCAGTTTCATCACCTCGATGATGGCGATGATCGTATCGGGCTCCACGCGGTCGCCGACTTGGACAAACGGGTCTTCGCCGGGGCGAGGCGCGGCGTAGTAGTTGCCCAGCAGCGGGGCGGGCACGTCGACTTCACCGGCGCCTGGACCCGCACCGGCTTCGCTTGCAGGTTCGGCGCTGCCGGACGGGGGCGGGGAGGGCGGCGGCTCGACGCCTGCATTTCCCTGCGGCTGTGGCGTTTCGTCGCTGCTCTCGTCCCCGTCGGCCACCCAGCGCCCGCGGCTGCCGCCACCGCCATCGCGGCGGATGCGCAGCTTGGTGCTTCCCAGCTTCAGGTCGAGCGAGTTGAACTGGCTTTCGTTCAGCAGACGCGCGATTTCGGCCACGTCCTTGCCTGTCAGGCTCATTTCTTCTTGCCCCCGAAGATCGCCATCACGTGGTTGTAGGCCTTGCCTTCCGGCTTTCTCACCGGCGCGCTTTCGGCGTCCTTCATCGCCCAGACCGTTTCCGGACGCGATTGCAGCAGCAGGACCTTGCCGTCCTGGTCCAGCGCCCATTCGATATCCTGCGGCTTGCCATAGTGCCGCTCGATCCGGCGGCCCACTTCGCGCAGAGCCAGCAGTTCATCGTCGGTGAGGCAGGGTGACTTGCGCCTTTCGTCGTCGTTCTCGATCTCGACGATGCCGCCGCCCTCGGCGGGCACCTGCCGGGCGTGCTTGTCGGAAATGTCGCGCTGGCTGATCTCGCCGGTAATCTTGCCCAGCACCCATTTATCGGGCGTCACCTCGCCGGAAACCACGCTGGAGCCGAGGCCCCATGCGCCCTCTATGGTGATGACGGACTTGTCGCCGGTGGTCGGGCTGCGGGTGAACATCACGCCCGCGCATTTCGCATCCACCATGCGCTGCACCACTACGGCCATGGCAACGCCAACCTCGGGGAAATCCTGCTTGCGGCGGTATGTCATGGACTCGACCGAGTAGAGCGAGGCCCAGCACTCGCGGACGCGCTCGATCATGTCGTCTGCATCCAGCACCCAGAGGAAGGTATCCTGAAGGCCCGCGAAGCTCGCATCCTCGGCATCCTCTGTGGTGGCGGAACTGCGCACGGCGACGGGCTGGCCGTCCTCGCAAAGCCGCGCGTGAGCCGTTTTCAGCGCGTCCTGCACCTCGGTGGGCATGGCCTCTTCCATCACGCGGACGCGCAATTGTTCGGAAAGCTTCGTCGCGGCGCCGAGGTCCTGCGGGTCGAGCGCTTCCACCAGCGGGCGGATCGGCTCCCTTGCTTCCAGCTTCTCGAGGAACTGCTCGAACGCGGCCACGGTGACGACGAAGCCGGGCGGCACGTCGATCCCGGCCTGCGTCAGTTCACCCAGCGATCCGCCCTTGCCGCCAACGGTGGGGCGGTCCGCGATGCCGACGTCTGCAAACCATGCGACCGCGTCCATGGCTCAGGCGTCCTCCAGCTCGCGCGTTTCGGCGGACTGTTCCAGGATGGTGACCGTGCCCTTGCCGCCATCGACGCGGATGCGCGCGCCGTCCCTGATCTTCTGGCTGGCGTTGCCGGTGCCCACCACGGCGGGCAGGCCGTACTCGCGCGCCACGATGGCCATGTGGCTCATCGAGCCGCCGATGTCGGACACCGCCGCGCTGATCTTCTGGAACAGCGGGGACCAGGTGGGGTTCGTCACCTGGCATACCAGGATATCGCCCTGCTGAATCCGGTCGATCTCCTTCACCGACCTGATGACGCGCGCGGTGCCTTCCACCACGCCGTTGCAGGCGGCAAAGCCGCGCAGCTCGTTGGGATCGCCTTCGCCGTCGGAGAGCCAGGTATCCAGGCTCTCGCGGGTGATGCCCCACAGCATGACGATGGCGGGATCGTCGATCGCCTCTGGCACCTGTCCCAATGCTGGCGGAACTGTCTCGCCGGCCCACGTGTCGATCGCCTTTTGACGTTCTGCGACAATCGCGGGCCAGCGAGACGGCCCCATCGGGGGCGACCCGGAGGACCAACTCAGCATGAGGTCGATGATGGCGCTTTCCAGCTCGTAATGGGTGAGGTGGAAGACATCTTCTTCCTTTTCCCAGAAGCCGTGCTCCGCCAGCAGCGCGCCGAATTCGCGGATCTTGTTGAAGAACAGGTTGGTGTACCAGTGCTCGCAGTAGAACTTGTGCCCTTCCACGTAAGGGAACACGCGGTGCGCCAGCTCGATCAGCTGGTCGTAGGTCGCCTTGTCCTCTTCGGTGTCGAGCAGTTCGCGGTAGTCGGCGACCATCTGGTCGCGCTCCTTAATGAGCTGGTCCATCGGGCGCTCGATATTCTCGCCCGCCTTGATCTTCTCGATATAGCCGGGAAGCGCGGCGAAGGGCATCGACAGGTCGTCGTTCCAGCTGCGGTGATAGTGGTAGAACCCATCGCCCACGTTCACGTTGAACCATGGATTGCGGCTCGTCTCCAGCTCGCCCAGCCATTCCTTGCCGGGGCCGCCCACCTTGTCGAGATCGGCGAGCACGCTTTCGATATCCATGTCGGCGGTGAAATGCTGGTCGACGCCCAGTTCCACCGCGCGGCGGGCGAGGCGCTTCACTTCCTCGTCGGGCTTGAAGATTTCCGCTTCCATTCCCGCCACCATGCGGCTGATCGCCTGGTCGGAAATCTCGGGGAAGGCCGTCTTGCAGAAATCGAAGAAGGTCATGTAGGCGCCGTAGCCCAGCAGCAGGAACTCGAAGTGGTGGTGCCACATCTGGTAATAGCCATTGAGCTGCTTGCGATAGGTCTCGATCAGCGCGTGGTTGGCGGCCACGCCCTTGCCGGTGTGGGTCGTCTCCATCGGCTCCAACTGGGGCAGGTGCGGCGTGGGGAGGTCCTGCGCCTGTGCGATCAGCGCCTTCATCTTGTCCTTCCACTGGTCGTAGAGCTTTTCCCAGTTCTCGTAGTAATAGAACCCGCGCTGCTGGAACTCCGCCGCGCGCGCCTCGACTTCCTCGGGGTCTGTCACCGGCACCCCGCCGATGAAGACGCGGCCGTTGATGATGCGGTGATCGATGCCCTTGGTGGTGGGCAGCACGTGCACGCGGGTGTTGAACGCACCCAGCGCGCAGTAGGCCGCCTCCGCCGTGATCATGTCGAAATGATGCATCGGCTCGGGAAAATGCATAGAATTGTAGAACCAGAAGCGCTCGTCATCGCCGGGCTGGAACTGCGCGTAGTAGGGGTAGGCGGCCTGCGCGGCCTCCGTTCCCGGAGTCACTTTCAGCGAGCTGGGCAGGGGAAAGCTCTTTTCCGACATGTGCGTGCATCCTCTCAAATGCCTCGCCCGCCGTGCCGACCCTTTTCGGGTTCATCCACGAAGAGCGAATTCGATTGTGAGGTTACGCACGAGCACCGATTTGGCAAAGGATTCCCGCGCAAGGCCAGTAGGAGAAAAGCGCAGGGGAATTTGTCTGGATTGGCTCAGTTCCCGCCGGTACGGTTGCGCGCGAAGCGAGTCAGGTCTTCCAGCACCGTGCTGCGCGAACGCAGGGGCCGGGCAAGGTGGATGAGAACGTCGACGTGGTCCACCTCTTCGTATTCGATCACCTGCGCCTCCACGCCCGCCTCCTCCAGCGCGGCCGCCAACGCGATGGAATTGCGCGGCTTCACCGTAGCATCCTGCGCGCCGTGCAGCAGCAGCGCGGGGGGATCGCCTGCGCCGGCCCAGTTGACCGGCTGCGTCTCGGGCAGGTCCGGCCATTCGCCGAAGGCGGCGCGGGTGGAATCGGTGTCCAGCGGCAGGAAGTCGAACGGCCCGGCAAGTCCAGCAAAGCCGCGCACCATCGCGCGATCCTCGCCCAGCCAGCGCGCATCGTAGGCCAGCATCGCGGCGATATAGGCGCCGGCGGAATGGCCGCTCAGCACCACGCTCTCCGGATCGCCGCCGTGGTCGGCAACATTCGCCTGCACCCAGCGCAGCGCCGCCGCGCCATCCTCCACGAAGCCGGGATAGCGCACTTCCGGCACGAGCCGGTAATCAGGCACCACGACGACAAAGCCCTGCGCCGCCAGCGCCCGGCCAGCGAAATCGTATCCCTCCCGCGTGCCGCTGTTCCAACTGCCGCCGTAGAAGAACACGATGATCGGCAGGCGAATGTCGGGCGATTCGACGGGCGCATAGATATCGAGACGCTGGCGCGGGTGATCGCCATAGGCGAGCCCGTCTGCCACTTTACGCGTATTGCCATCCTTGGGCACCAGCGTGTTGAAGGTGTGGAGGGGCGAAATCCAGTAGGCCACGCCCAGTGCGAGAGCAGCCAGCACGACTATGGCGAGAACCAGTTTCATGCAGGTGGGACCGATCAGCTCTGCGGGGCGTGCCCGGCGCGCCAGGCGCTGGGCGTCACGCCGAAACGCTTGCGGAACAGCCGGGTGAAGTAGCCGGGATCGAGAAACCCGTTGCGAAAGGCGATGTCCGCCACCGGCAGGCCCGCCGCGCGCGGATCGGCCAGCATGTCGCTCGCCCGGTCCAGCCGCATGGCGTTGAGCTCCTGCACGAAACTGGTGCCGCTGCCCGCCAGCAGGGTTTGCAGGTAGCGCTTGGAAATGCCGCAATCCTCCGCCACGCGTTCGGGCGACAGGGCCGAGTCCGCATAGTCGCTCTCGATACGGCGCAGGATGCGCCGTGCCAGTTGTCCGCGATGGCGGGTTCCGACGCCCGCTTCCTCCACTCCCGTCGCCAGCGACAGCAGCGTGCCGACCTGTTCCGCGATGAGAGGGCGGGGGAGGGGCGCTTGGTCGATCCCGTCCAGCATGGTTTCCAGCAATGCCCCAAGCGGCCTGCCCCAACCTTCACGGGTCTCGATCGGACGCGCCAGCAGCGCGCCGGGATCGGGCAAGTGCTTTTCCAGCCAGCCCTGCGGCATCATCAGGTCGAGGCACTCGTGCTCTGTCGCCATTTCCATCTGGTAGAAACGGGTGTTGTCCAGCAGCACGAACTGCCCCGGCTCGATGGTGAAGCTCTTGCCGCCCATCAGCGTCTTCATCGCGCCGTGTCGGGAATAGACGAGTTGGATGGAGGGCGCGGCGCGGCCCGCGCTGCCTTCGGTGCCGGTGTGCGTTACGCGCTGCGCCGGGGCATAGAGGTGCAGCAGGCGAAGCTGGCCGATGCCGTGGCTGATCCAGCGCGCTGCGAAACTGTCTGCATCGAAGACTTCCACTTCGATCGGTGCGATGGTGCTGGCTGCCCATTCGCGCCATTCGCGCAGCGCCTCGGGCCGGGCGAGACCGGCCGAGGACCAGCTTTCAGGCTCGCTGGCTGCGAGTTCGGATGGCTTGCGCGATGCCATGAAGACAATCCTGCGCGCAAAAATCCGATTTGGCAAACGTGACGAAATCCCTAGTCTTGCCCAAACCTTGATAGTTCAACGGGAGAGGAGAGACCCATGGGAAAGAGATGTCGCCTGATTGCCTGCGAGGAAGCCTGGACCATCCCCGAGGTCGCCGATGAACTGAAGAAGGTGGCGCGCAGTCCCAGTCAGAGCCTCGACAAGTTGCTGGTGGCAGGCATCTACGATGCGGAGGAGGATAACAGCGGCTACGGCAAGATGAACTTCCTGCAAGGACTGCTGGACGTGGAGGAGCAGCGTCTGCCGCAGATGGACGAACACGGCGTGGACATGCACCTGCTCACGCTGACAGCGCCGGGCGTGCAGATGTTCGATGCCGATACCGCGACAGACCTTGCGGCGCTTTCCAACGACCGGCTGGCCGAGATCTGCTCCAATCGCCCTGATCGCTTTGCCGGCCTCGGCAGCTTCGCCCCGCACAGCCCGAAACGGGCCGCGAAAGAGGTGGAGCGCGTGATGACCGAGCTGAAACTCAATGGCCTTGTCGTCAACAGCCACACCCACGGCGACTATTTCGACGATTATCGCTTCTGGCCGATCCTGGAAGCGGCAGAGGCGCACGATGCCACGATCTACATCCACCCCCGGGCGCCCTCGGACAGCCTGAAGGGTCCGTTGCAGGACTATGCAATGGATTCGGCCATGTGGGGCTATGGCGTGGAAGTGGGCACGATGATGCTGCGCATGATGGCGGGCGGCGTGTTCGACAGGTTCCCGAACCTGAAGATCTGCGTCGGCCACATGGGTGAGATGGTGCCGTTCTTCATCTGGCGGATCAATTTCATGAACAGTCGCGCGCAGAAGGTGGGCCGCGCACCGAAGACCGAAAGGAGCATGGAAGAATACTTCCGCGACAACTTCGTTTTCACCACCAGCGGCGTGGAGGACCATCTCGCCCTGCGTTATGCCATCACGCGTATGGGGATCGACAACGTCATCTGGGCGATCGATTATCCGTACCAGCCGATGAAACCGGCGGTGGACTTCATCGAGAGCTTTGAATGCACCGAGGCGGAAATGCACGCGCTTTGTCACGGCAATGCGGAGCGCGTGTTCCATATTCCGCCGCAGGGTTGAGACGCGGGGCTGAGACGGGCGTTTACCTTGTCATGGAGTGCGCCTAGGCGGGGCGCATGAGCGAAACACCATCCAATGCCCCGCTGGCCGGTATCAAGGTCGTCGAACTCGCGCGTATTCTGGCAGGGCCCTGGGCCGGGCAGGTGCTGGCGGATCTTGGCGCGGAAGTCATCAAGGTAGAAAGCCCCGAGGGCGACGATACCCGTCAGTGGGGCCCGCCGTTCATAGATCGGCCCGACGGCACCAAGGATGCCGCCTATTTCCATGCCGCCAACCGCGGCAAGGACACGATCACCGCTGATTTCAATCGCGCGGGCGACGTGAACAAGGTGAAGGCCCTGATCGCCGAGGCCGACGTGGTGATCGAGAATTTCCGCGTGGGCAGCCTCGCCAAGTTTGGGCTGGACTACAAAAGCCTTGTCGCGAACCATCCGGGCCTCGTCTACTGCTCGATCACCGGGTTCGGACACGACGGCCCCTACGCGGGCCGGGCGGGATACGACTTCATCATCCAAGGCATGAGCGGGATCATGGACCTGACCGGGTTTCCCGACGGTGCGCCAACCAAGATCGGCGTTGCCTATGCCGACATCATGACCGGCCTCTACGCCGTGATCGGCATCCAGGCAGCGCTGCGCCAGCGCGAGACGACCGGGCGCGGGCAGCTTGTCGACATGGCGCTGTTCGATGTGATGGTGGGAACGCTCGGCAACCAGGCGATGAACTACCTTGTTTCCGGTCGGAGTCCGAAGCGGATGGGCAATGCCCACCCCAACATCGCGCCTTATGAGGCGTTCGAGGCGAAGGACGGCTGGCTGATCGTGGCCGTGGGCAACGACAAACAATTCAGGCGTTTTGCCGATGCGATAGACCTGCCCGCGCGCGAGGAGTGGACGACCAACGCCCGCCGCGTGAAGAACCGCACATCGCTGTCCGCCGCCATCGCCATGCGGGTGAAGGAAATGAAGCGCGACGACCTGCTGCTGAAGCTGGAGAACCGCGGCATTCCCGCTGGCCCCATCAACAATGTGAAGCAGGCGCTCACCGATCCGCAGATGGTCGCTCGCGGCATGGTGGTGGACCTGGACGAGGCGGGCCTGAAGGGCCTGCGCACGCCCATCCGGTTTTCCGATGCAGACCTTGCGCTGGGCAAGCCGTCACCGGCATTGCCCAGGCAGGAGGACTGAAGCGGCGATCAGGCCGCCCCCTCAGGCCGCCATGTGCTGGTAGACGGCGCGGTGGTGGCTGAATTCCCTGAAGCCCCAGTAGCCGTGATAGCTGCCCATGCCGCTGCCGTTCACGCCGCCGAAGGGCAGGCGATTTTCGAGGTAGTGCGAGAATACGCCGTTCAGGGTCGTGCCGCCCGAACTGGTGCGTTTGAGCACCTTGTCCATGTTCTCCTCGCTGGGTGAGAACATGTAGAGCGCCAGCGGCTTGTCGCGCGCCTCGATGTAGTCGATCACCTGGTCGAGGCTGTCGTAGGTCATCACCGGCAGCACGGGGGCAAAGATTTCCTCCTGCAGGATTGTCATCTGCGGGGTGACATCGGTGAGCAGGGTGGGGTGGATGGTGAGGTCGTCCGCATCCATTTCGCCGCCCACGGCAATGGTCGCGCCTTTTTCGACGGCATCGTCCACCATGGATTTCACGCGGTTGAAATTCGCCTCGTTCACGATCTGCGCAATGGCGGACTTGTCGATCTCGCCGCTACCGTAAAGGTTGTTCTGCACATTGGTGCGGAAGCCTTCGACCAGTTCGTCCTGCTTGTCCTCCGGAACGAACACGTAGTCCGGGCAGATGCAGGCCTGCCCGCCGTTGAACTGCTTGGCCCCGGCCAGTGCGGCGGCGATAGGCGCTACGTCCGCGCCGTGATCGATGATGACGGGGCTCTTGCCGCCCAGTTCCAGCGTGACGGTGGAGAGGTGCTTTGCTGCCGCTGCCATCACGATCTTGCCCACGCGGGTAGAGCCGGTGAAGAAGATGTGGTTGAACGGCAGTTCCAGCAGAGCTTCTGCCACCGAGACATCGCCTTCGAACACGGCGACCTCGTTCTCGTCGAAGGCTTCCTCGACGATCACCTTGGCGATCTTCGCCACGTTGGGGCACAGGTCCGTCAGCTTCACCATGCATGTGTTGCCAGCGGCAACCGCAGCGGCCACCGGGCCGAGCGTCAGGCCGAGCGGGAAGTTCCACGGGCCCAGCACCAGACACACGCCGCGCGCTTCGGGCACGATCATGGCCTTGTCGGTTTCGGACTTGCTGGGCGTGACCGGGGTCGGCTTCATCCACTCTTCCAGCTCGTCGATGTTGAGCTGGATATTGCCGACGATGTTCATCACCTCGGTCACGCGGATCTCGCCTTCGGGCTTGCGCGTGTCCTTCAGCACGGCGGCGACGATATCGTCCGCGTGGCTTTCCACCGCGTCCTTCAGCTTCTGCAGCTTCGCCTTGCGCGTGGCAGCATCGCTGGCCTTCACGTTCCACTGGTTCGCCTGCTGCGCCTGGAAGATGCGCTTGATATCGGCGGACAGGTCGGCGGCGGTGGGTTGGTCGGTCATGTCAGGCTCCCCGGCTGGCGTGTGTGGACGTGTTGTCACGCGCTAGATCGTCACTCGCCCGGACATTGTCAATCAGCAGAGATTGGTGACTTGCTAGCTCTTGGTCTCGTAAACCACATGCCCGACCGCAGTGTTGCTGGCAGGCACGCGGTAGAAGCGGTGCTTCTCCTCTACGCCGTAACCCATCGCCGCGCGCATTATCAGCCACATGATCAGCTCGATCCCCTCTGTGCCGGCCTCGCGCAGGTATTCGAGGCGGGTGATGTACTTCAGCTCTTCCGGCTCGTGCGCCAGCAGCTCCAGGAAGCGGCGATCGAATTCCTCGTTGATGAGCCCTGCGCGCGTACCCTGCAACTGGTGGCTCATGCCTCCCGTGCCCCAGACCTGCACGTTCAGGTCTTCGGGGAAAGTCTTCACCGCGTTGCGGATCGCTTCGCCCAGCTTCCAGCAGCGTTCGCCGCTGGGGGTTGGGAACTGGGTGACGTTGACGGCGATGGGGATCACCTTGCACGGCCATTCCTCCACTTTCCCGAACACGAGGCTGAGCGGCACGGTGCAGCCGTGGTCCACGTCCATCTCGTTGATCAGCGTCAGGTCGAACTCGTCGATCACCAGCTGCTCTGCCACGTGGGCGGCCAGATCGAGGTGGTTCTTCACCACCGGCACCGGGCGGCGGCCCCAGCCTTCGTCGGCGCTTTCGAACTCCTCGGCAAAGCCCATCGCGAAGGTCGGCACGATATCCAGCATCAGCGAGCTTGCGTGATCGTTGTAGATCAGGATCACCACGTCGGGCGTGTTGTCCTTGATCCATTCCTTCACGTACTTGTAGCCTTCGAAGATCGGCTTCCAGTAATCTTCCTCGGTCTTGCCGAGATCGAATGCCGCGCCGATTGCGGGCACGTGGCTGGTGGCGATACCGCCGGAAATACGGGCCATCAGTTTTTATTCCTTATCGAGCGCAGGCCTTCGGGCGAACGACCGCCCGCCAGCATCATCTGCGCATATTCCTCCGCGCTCATCCCGCTCATGGAACTGACCGCCTTCTGCGCGCTCCATCCGTCGGTGCTGGCAATCTTCACGAGGAAATACATGTTTCCGCCAAGCTCGATCAGCTTCGTCAGGTTCCGCGCCAGCACGGCCTGCTTCTGCTCTTCCGACATGGCGTATTGATCGAGATATGCACGCTCGTCCGCCTTGAACGCCTCGCGGTTCTCGGCCTTCATCAGGCTCATGCAGAACTTGTGCAGGTGATAGGCCTGACGGCTTTCGCGCGCGCGGAACACCTTGGTTCCGGGAATGTCATCAAGTTCGTCGAGCGAATAGAGGCGTGTGCGGGGCATTGTCTTGTCCTGTTGCATGGTGCGCCTGGCGCACCGTATCGTTAGCTTTATTGCTCGCCGCTATCCACGATCCATAGCGCGTTGAGCGCCGGGAGCAGGTGGGCGCGGTGCTGTGCTGGCACGCGGGAAAGCAGTTCGGCCTCGAACGCCTCGATCACTTCCAGGGCCTTGTCGCGCACCTTGCGGCCTTTCGCCGACAGCACGAGGCCCTGCGATTTTCCGTCGATGGCGTGGCGCTCGATCAGCCCGTCGCTCTCCAGCCGTTTCAGCAGCGGCACCATGTTGGCGCGCTGGATATCCAGCTGCCGGCCAAGTGCGCTGGCGGTGATATCGGGATAGGTGCCAATCAGCAGCAGGGCAGAGGCATCGGCCTGTCGCAGCCCCAGTTCCGCCAGACGCCCGGCAAGTTCTGCGCCGGTGGCATTGGCAGCCCGTCGCAGCGAATAGCCGGGGAAGCGGATCAGCGGATCGTCCATGCGGGGCACCTTAGCGATTGTTGTTGCTTATAGCAATCTGTATAGCTATTGGGGATAACAATTAATCGAACGGCGCGAGTCGCGCCAGCAGAGGAGAGTCAGCATGGCAAAAGGCCCGTCGCAACCCGATCCGCGTCCGCAGGAAGAAACCGTCAAGTACGACATCGTCGACGGCGTCGCATGGGTATCGTTCAACCGCCCCGACAAGCGCAACTGCATGAGCCCCAAGCTCAACAAGCAGATGCTGATCGTGCTGGAAGAACTGGAATTCCGTGACGATGTGCAGGTGCTGGTGCTGACCGGGGAGGGCACTTCATGGTCCGCGGGCATGGACCTGCTGGAATACTTCCGCGAAGCCGAACAGCAGGGCCTGCACAAGGTGCGTGAGCACCAGCGCCAGGCCTACGGCTGGTGGGAACGCCTGCGCTGGTACGAAAAGCCGACTGTCGCCATGATCAACGGCTGGTGCTTCGGCGGTGCCTACGGCCCGCTGTTCGCCTGCGACCTCGCCTATTGCTCCGACGATGCGCAGTTCGGCCTGTCCGAAATCAACTGGGCCATCCTGCCCGGCGGCGGTGCGTCCAAGGTCGCGGCAGAGCTGCTCAACTTCCGCGACGCCATGTACCACGCCATGATGGGCGAGAACCTGACCGGACCCGAGGCCGCAGCCAAGGGCATGGTCAACGAATCGCTCCCCGCCGACAAGCTGAAGGCGCGCGTGCAGGAAGTGGTCGACGTGCTGAAGAAGAAGGACAGCCAGGCCCTGCGGGCTACCAAGTGGGCCGTGCGCCGCGTGCGCGAGATGACCTACGACAATGCCGAGGACTACCTGATCCGCGCTCAGGAGGCGTTGAACGATTTTGGCGGCTGGGAAACCCGCAAGGAAGCGACGAAGCAGTTTCTCGACGAGAAGACCTTCAAGCCTGGCCTCGGCGCTTTCGACAAGACCAAGGTCAGCAAGGACTGATCTTGATACCGCTGAATCGATCACCCCGGCCATCGGTCGGGGTGACGCTTATGGTGCTGCGGGTTACGTAACGCAGCGAGAATTGTCAGGGAAGAGGATCGCCCGATGAGCACCCGTCGCTTCACCAACGAACAGATCGATCGCCTGTTGCGCCCCAAATCGGTCGCCGTCGTCGGCGCGTCCGACCGTCACGGCGCGCTCGGCTGCACGCTGCTGAACAACCTCGTGCAGTACGAGTTCGATGGCGACGTCTACCCGGTGAACCCCAAGCGCGACGAGCTTCAGGGCCTGAAGGTCTACAAGGACGTGAAGGAACTGCCCCACGGCGTCGATTGCGCGGTGCTGGCGATCCCGCGCCCCTTCGTGCTGCAGACGGTGCGCGAGCTGGCCGAGAACGGCTGCGGCGCGGTGGTGATCTATGCCGCCGGTTTCTCCGAAGCGGGTGAAGAGGGCGCGAAGGACCAGGCCGAGCTGGCCGCCATTGCCGAGAAGCACGGCATCATCATCGAAGGCCCGAATTGCCTCGGCTGCACGAACTACGTCGAGCGTATTCCGCTAACTTTCGTGGAAACCAACATGCAGACCCCGCCAAAGGGCGCGCGCGCCGTGGGCGTTGCCAGCCAGTCGGGCGCGCTTGCCGCCGTGCTGGCCACCACGCTGCACCCGCGCGGCTGCTATGTCTCCACGTCGGTCTCAACCGGGAACGAGGCGGCCTCCGGCGTGGAGGACTACGTCGAATGGCTGGTGGACGATCCCGCCACCCACGTGATCGCCATGTATGTGGAGACGTTCCGTCGCCCGCAGGCATTCATCGCCGCCGCCCGCCGTGCACGTTCCGCCGGCAAGCCCATCGTGCTGCTGCATCCGGGCAAGAGCGACAAGGCGCAGGAATCGGCTGCCACCCACACTGGCGCAATGGCGGGCAACTACGCGTTGATGAAGGCCAAGCTGACGCGCGAAGGCATCATTTTTGCCGACACGCTGGAGGAACTGGCCGATATCGCCACCATCGCCGTCACTTGCGAGAGCCTGCCGGGTGCGAACATGGTGGTGCTGGGCGAAAGCGGCGCGCTGCGCGGCCTCGCCTTCGACCTTGCCGAGGATATCGGGCTGGACCTGCTGCACCTCGACGACGGGAACAGCCCCCGGCTGCGCGAAGTGCTGCCCGATTTCGTGCCGGTATCGAACCCGACAGACATTACCGCCGTGGGCCTCAGCGAACCGGAGATCTACACCAACCTGCTGACCGCGCTGCTGGAGGACGACCGCGTGGGTTCCGTGGTGGCCAGCATCATCCAGTCCGACCCGATCACCAGCGAGATCAAGTTCCCGGCCATCCAGAAAGTGCTCGATGGGCGCGAAATGGACAAGCCGCTGGTCTTCGCAGGTGTCGACGAGGGCGCGAACGTGCCGCAGAAATACAAGGACGGGTTGGCGAAAGTGGGCATACCCTACTTCCCCTCCACGGAACGCGCCTACCGCGCGATCGCTCGCTTGGCAGACCTTGCCAAACGCGACCTCGAAAACCGTTCAGGCGAACCGCTGGCGGTGCCGGGCATTGCAGACGAGAGCGGCGTGATACCCGAATACCGGGCGAAGGAACTGCTGCGTCCGCTGAACGTGCCGTTCCCCGAAAGCACCTTTGCCGCTTCCGCCGACGATGCCGCGAAGGCCGCCGATGCGCTCGGCTATCCCGTGGTGATGAAGGCACAGGCCGCGGCGCTCGGTCACAAGAGCGATGCCGGCGGCGTGATCCTGAATCTCAAGTCGGCCGAAGAGGTGCGCGAGGCGTTCGACCGGATGTACGGCAACGTAGCGAACTACGATTCCTCCATTACTCTGGACGGCGTGCTGGTGGAAAAGATGGGCACCATGGGCACCGAAATGATCGTGGGTGCGAAGCACGATCCGCAGTGGGGGCCGGTCGTGCTCGCGGGCTTTGGCGGCGTGACGGCGGAAATCCTGAAGGACGTGAAGCTGTTCACCCCCGATCTGGGCGTCGAACAGGTGAAGGAAGGCCTGCTCAAGCTGAAGCAGGCTCCGCTGCTGACGGGCTGGCGCGGATCGCCTGCGCTGGACGTGGATGCTCTTGCCGAAATGATCGTGACCATGGGTCGCATCATGGAAGGCAATCCCTCCATCCGCGAAGTCGATCTCAATCCCGTGATCGTCTATCCGGAAGGGCGGGGCGTGATCGCGCTGGATGCCCTGATGCTGGTCGACTGACCGGCTGTCAGCCGCCACGCCTCAGCGCGCTGGTGTAATTGATCCTGATCCTTACCCAACTGCCGACCTGATACTGCCCGCCGAGACGCGGCGGGCGGACCTTGAATTGCCAAGCAGCGGCCTGCACGGCGCGCGCGATGCCCGAATTCTGCGGATATTCGCTGACGACCTCGCAATCCTCGACGCGCCAGTCCTGCGCGGTGCGGCAGGCGATCATTCCCCAGCCGGGGCCGCTGGCGGCAGAGAGGTAGCCGGAAAGCTGGTCCGGCTCCGGCTCCCTGTACCAGGCAGCAGCGTAGAGCGGAGAGCCGTCGGGCGCCGTTCCGACCCTCTCGCTGTCCGGCCCGCCGCGATTGCCAGTGTCTGCCGGCCCGAAGTTCCGATCCGACCGGACGACGGCGCCAATGCGCCCGCGCGGCGCGGCGGTTGGTGTAGGCGCCGGTTCGGGTGCAGGCTGTGGCGGGACGTTTACGGTAGGAACGGGCAGGGCAGAGGGCAGCGGCAGTACGGACGGCGCAACCGGCTGCGGCTCGTCGCGCGGCTGCGGCGTGGTTTCGACAGGGGCGGCGGCGCTCTCCGGTTCGCTGGGCGCTGGCTCCTCTTGCGGGGAGTCGGCCTCGCTCACGTCGAAACTGGTGACAGGCACGAATTCGCGCTGGTCCTCCCGGCTGCCCAGTCCCAGCGAGAGCAGCAACAGCACGATCAGCAGCTCTATTGCGAGAGCCAGGGCAAAACCTGCACCACGGCGCGAGGCATCGGCTCGCAACCGGGCGTAGGCGCTGCGCCACCATGGACCCTCGAAGACTTCTGGCTCGTAGGCGTAAATGGAAGGGGTATCCCGAGAATGTGAAAACGCGCGCACTAGCCGCGCATGACTGAACATGCACTGTCAGGGGCGACGGAGGTTTTCAACTGTTCGTCGCATGGGCACTTCCAGCGCGTCCCTCTTGCGCAAACAAAAAGGGCCGGGATTGCTCCCGGCCCTTTTCGTTGTTGTGTCCGAGTGGACTTACATGCCCGAGCCCGGGCCGTAAGTGATTTCCACGCGGCGGTTCTGCAGTTCGCGCACGCCGTCTGCGGTGGGCACGCGGGGCATGCTTTCGCCGAAGGCTTCGCTGGAGATGCGACCGCCCGGAATGCCGCGACCGGTGAGGTATTCGCGGACCGAGGCGTTACGACGCTCTGCCAGACCCATGTTGTACTCGACCGAGCCGGAGCGGTCGGTGTGGCCGGCCAGCATGATGGCTGCGGTACCGCAATCGCCGTAGGCGGTGATGGCGGAGTTGAGCACGGTTGCTGCTTCCGGAGTGATGGTGGACTCGTCCCAATCGAAGAACACGATGTAGGGGCCCTG
>NZ_QYOS01000023.1 GCF_003605195.1 Aurantiacibacter odishensis
ACCACCGAGTAGGTCACGGTCTCGGTGCCCACGCTCGCGGTCGAGCCGTCGACGCCCGCTGCAAAGCTGACGCTTGCCGGCGTGTCGTTGCCGACGCTCACCACCAGGTTGCCGGTGAAGCTCGCCTCGCTCGTGTCGAGCGGATCGTCGCCCGCATTGGCATCAAGGTCGCCATCGGTCGAAGCAGGGTTGCCGCCCGTCAGGCCGTCATCGTCCACTGCCGCACTGGCCTGGCCGCCCTGCGGCTCGCTGTCGGGCTGCAGCGTCACGTTGACCGTCGCGGTCGACATGTCGCCGTCGCCATCGACGATGGTGTACTCGAAGCTGTCGGTCAGGTTGCCGTTCGAGCCCGCGCCCGGCGCAGGCGTGTAGGTGAACAGGCCCGTCACCGGGTTGTAGGTCACCGTGCCGTAGGTCGCCTGGGTCGAGACATAGACATCGGCCACATCGCTCGTATCCACGCCGTCCGCGCCGAACACGTCGTTCGCCAGCGCATCGATCGTGAACGCCTGGTTCTCGCTCACCTGGCCGCCGCTGTCGTCGTTCGCAGTGGGAACGTCGTCGATGATGTCCACGTCGAGCACGTCATTGGCAACGCTGCCGTCGGTGTCGGTCGCCTGGACCGAGAAGCTGTCAGTCACGCGGTCTTCGCCACTCACCGAGTGGTCGACCGTGTTGTCGGCCAGGGTATATTCGTAAGAGACCGTGGCCGCGACGACATCGCCGGTGCTGTCAAGCGTGGTGGCAACTCCGGTGACGACCAGCGTGCCGTAGCTGCCGGTTATCGTGACGGGATAGGTGACGCCGCCACCGAAGATCGCCGTGCCGTCAATCGTCAGCGTGTCGAGACCGTCGACGCTGGTAACATCGAAGGACCCCGCCTGCGTAAGCGCGCCGCTGTCGGGAGAGCTGCCGTCAGCAAGGTCGTCTTCGTCCACGACTTCTTCGGCACCTTCGAGATTGAAGCCGGTGAGCACCACCGGATCATCCGCACCATTGATCGTTACCGTGACCGTGGTCGTGCTGGTATCGCCGTCACCGTCGGTCAGCGTGTAGGTGAAGACTTCGGACAGCGACTCTGTACCGTCGAGGCCCTGCACCGCGGCATTCTGGTTATCGAGAACGTACTCGTAGTCGCCGTTCGCGAGAATGGTAATGGAGCCGTAGGTGCCGGTGACCGAGGTTCCGACATTACCGGAAACATCGCCTGCGGCCTGGCCGGCGGCCACGCCGCTCACCATAGCGCCATCGGCGCCTGTCACGTCTTCCACCCCGTCCGTCGCATTGGCGTCGCCGGGCGCCGGATCGGTGGCGGTAATGACGTTGCCGGTGGCCGACAACGGGCCATCCTCGGTGACGGAATCCACGTCAGGATTGGCCGTCGGGACATCGTCGAGGATGGCGATGGAAAGCGTGCCGTCGGAGAAATCGCCGTCCTGGTCGGTCACGACGACCGCGAAGCTGTCCGACGTGTTGTCGCCGTCGGTGCTGGTCGTCAGTTCATAGGTGTAGGCGATCACGCCGCCGGAAACGGAATTGATCGTCAGCGTGCCGAATGCGCCTGCGAAGGTCTGTCCGGCTCCGGTAACAGCCACGCCATCGATCGTGACAACAGCCGGGCCGTCCGGCGCGCTGAAGGTGAAGGTGCCGGAAGTGAACTCGCCATCCGTGCCTGCGGCCGAACCGGCGGGCGGCCCGTCGAGGCCTGCCTCGTCGACAACCGTGCCATCCTCACCGGCAACCGGCAGATCGAGATCCGTCGGCGAATCCGCGATGGAGATTACGAGATCGGCAGTGGCGACATCGCCATCGCCGTCCGTGATCGTGTAGCTGAAGGTATCGCTCACCCCGCCCGGTGTGCCTGCATCGCGGGTGTAGCTGAACGTGCCGTCCGCAGCGATTGTCAGCGTACCGTATTCACCCTGCACCACATCGCCCGCCGCGCCGCTGCCGCCAGCGCCCGAATAGGCAGTGACGAGCGCGCCGTCGGCGCCTTGCGTATCGTTGGCGAGAACGGAGCCGCCAACCGGCCCATATTCACCCGCTGCGATGGCCGCTGCATCATCGGCGGCCGACGGCGTATCGTCGGCAATCGCGATGACCAGCGAGGTGCTGGCCGTATCGCCGTCGCTGTCGGTTGCAACGAGAGTGAAGGTGTCGCTGTCCGGATCGCTGAGCGTGTTGTCGGTCAGCGTGTAGGTATAGCTGTATTGGCCGCCGGTGACCGAGACGGACAGGGTCCCCTTGGCCGTGGTCACAGTACCGCCGCCGGTTACGTCCTGGCCGTTGATGACCAGCGAGGCGAGCGTATCGTTGCCCGTGGAAATGGCGATATCGCCCTGCGCGATCTCGCTGTCGCTGGCGGAATCCGAGCCTTCCGGCTCACCGTCGCGTGCGGGCAGGCCGGCCTCGTCAACGTCATCATCGCCTTCGACTGCGATCTGCGGTTCGGAGTCGTCGGCAAGCGTGATCGTCACGGTTGCAGTCGCAACATCGCCGTCGCCATCGGTGATCGAGTAGTCGAAGGAAACTTCGCCTTCCTCGCCCGGTGCGGGCGTGTAGGTGAAGGTGCCGTCGCCATTGTAGCTGACGCTGCCGCCGCCTTGCAGCGAGCCTTCGACGAAGGCGATGTCGTCCAATGCCACGCCGTCTGCGCCGGGAGTGTCGTTCGCGAACACGTCGACGGTGATGGGCGCATTCTCGTCGTCACCCGCCATGCCGGTATCATCGACCGCAATCGGTTCGTCGTCGACGATATGGATCGTCAGCGTGTCGCTGGCGCTGTCGCCATCGAGATCGGTCACGGTGATTTCGAAATCGACGGAAGTGTCGTCGCCCGAAGTGTTGTCACCCAGCGTGTACTCGTAGGTAATCGTGCCATCGCCCGTTGCCGGATCGTAGGTGACATCGGTGATTACGAGCGTGCCGGTGCCGTCCGAGACGACAGTCTGCGGCAGGTTGTTCTGGTCGATCGTCACACCGTTCACGGCAATGCTGCCAAGCCCGTCAGGCGAGTTGAACGTTACCGTCGCGCCGGTCGTCTCACTGGTGTCGCTGTTGTTGTCGGGATCGTTGTCGGCGATCTCGCCAGTCCCCACCGGGTCATCGCCGCGGGGCGGCAGGCCGCCTTCATCGACAATCGTTCCCTCGCCCACTTCGGGGATGAAGGTGATCTCTGTGGGCGCATCCTCGATCGTGATCGTCAGGACCGCCGAAGAGGTGCTGCCGTCCTGGTCGACCAGATCGTAGTCGAACGCCTCTTCCACGCCCCCGGGCGTGTTCGGATTGCGCACGTATTCGTAGCTGCCGTCGGCGTTGAGAGTGAGCACGCCATAGGTGCCCACAAGCGTTTCGCCCGGCTCGGCACTTCCGCCTTCGTTCGCAAAGCCCGTAACGCCGTCAAAACCATCGGCGCCGCTGATATCGTTGTTCAGCACGTTGCCGGTGATCGGGCCGAACGTGCCGCCGGGAACGGTTCCCGCGTCATCCACGCCTTCGGGCGCATCATCGACGACGCGGATTTGCAGCGTGGCGCTTGCCTGATCGCCGTCGGTATCGATCACGGTCGCTTCGAAGAACCCGTCGAATTCTTCCGCGAGGGTGTTATCCTGCAGCGTGTAGCTGAAGCCGATTTCACCCGTCGCAATATCGATGCTGGTGATCGTCAGCGTGCCGATGGGCGAAGTGAAGGTCTGTCCGACCGTAGTGATTTCAACGCCATTGATCAGGATCGCCGAAAGACCATCCTGGGCGTTGAAGATGATGGTGCCGCTGGTGGTCTCGCCGTTACCCTCGGCATTGCTGCCTTCGGGTTCGGCAGGATTTGTGCGCGCCGGCAGGCCTTCTTCGAATACCGTGGCGATGGCATCCGAAACGCCGACGGGGTTGTCGGGCGTTTCGATGACGATGTCGGGTTCCTCGTCATTCCGGTCCGGAATGATCTCTTCTTCCGGCTGCTCATCCTGCGGCAGCTCGGTGTAGGGAAGCAGGTCGCCCAGGTCGAAAGCCGACTGGATCTCGCCGGGATCGGTGGCGAAGTTGCCGCCCGAGCTTGGCACGAGGCCCGCCGCCGGCTCGGGCTCGTTGCCGACCAGCAGTGCCGCGACGTTCGCAGGCGGAATGGGCGTCCCGTCGATGACGAGCTGCGGAATGACGATCGCGCCATCCGGCACCACGATCCGGCTACCGTCGGAAAGGATGATGACAAGGTCGCGCCCGTCGAACTCCAGGCTCTCGATGGCCTGGCCGGCGGGCAACACCACGGTGTTGTCAGCGCCGGCAGTCACGATCTGCGATGCGTTCTGGCTGGCGCCCTGCAAGGAGGCAACGCGTCCGGTCGTACCAGAAGTGTCGTCGCCGTCGTTGAAGTCGCCCTCGAAGCCGTTCAGTTCTTCACTCATCGTCCACCCCACTTGCGGGCAGAAGCGATAAAGGCCCCCGGCCGCAGTTTTCAAATGAAGAGGCATCCCCCTGTTGGAGCCATCTCGCGAAAATAGGAGAACAGGAATCTCGAATGGTTACAAGGCTGTTAACCCTGCGGAGCCAAATCGCGTCTGTTCAGTTCGAGACGCCTTGCTTGCCGATACGTTCGGCAAATCACTATTTTATTGGGAGAATTATCCGACTTCTGGAATTCCGTCAGTCAGCACCAATGCCGATCGCAGTTTATAGTCGTCTCGTTCAGGCACATATTCCTAACGCTTGGGAAGCCTTTCTGCGAGGCAGATCGATCGCTGCGACTCGAAGGACACCTGCAACCTTGTCCATCAGACTCTCGTCGCGGCGTTGGTCAGAGCAGACCCCGAACCCCCTTTGATGCTGCAAGTGAAACTCGCCATGGGGCCAAGGGCAAAGCGGCCTGATCTACATGCTACGCTCAAAGCACCCAGTAATGCGCTTCGCCCAAACAGGTTTATTCTTAACAATAACTTCACTATGATGCGTGCTCTTTTGAAACAGGGGGAGCACAGCTCTCGACTGCGAAATTTACATGCTGATAAATGGCACGCATGATGAGTATGACGATTAATCCTAGCCAGTGTTACGTGGTGAAGTCCGGGGATCTGAACGCCCTGAACTACCTCGACGCTGGTTGCCCGAAACCCGAGCAATTAGAATGGATTAACCGCGCGACCGACCAGCACTTGCGTCCGTCCAGCGTCAACCAGTTGCTGCGCACGCTCTATTGCGACAACGTGTCGCAAAGCGCTGCCCGGCTGAGAGATACTTCCGGGCTTCGCGCCATCTTCGCGTCCGATTCGGAACGCAATGAATTTGCGCAGCAATTCAGCGGAGCCGTGAAGGAAGAGGAGGTCCGCCGACAATTCATGGTGACGGCAATCTTCCCGTCTCGCGAAGCGGCGGACGAGGTTGTTCTGGAACTGGTGGAAAGCGGATTTTCGAAGGAGTCTCTTTGCATTCTTTCGAAGGCTTCGCTTTATTCGGACGAGGACATTGTCTGGCCGCGTGGCAGCGGAACGCTGGAGATTACCGGTGTGACCGCGAGCGGCGGTATCGTGGGTGCGCTTTTCGGTCTCGCGGTCTTTGCCATTCCGGGCGTCGGCCCGGTCGCAGCTGCCGGTGCAGTGGCAGCCTCCGCGTTCTCGTCCGTGGCAGCGCTAAGCGGTGTGATCGGCGCAACTGGCGCAGCATTGACGAAGGTCCTGTCGGACTTCGACGTCGACGGGCTGGCTTCGAACTATCTCGAACAGCAACTCAAGAAGGGCAGCGTCTTCCTGACGATCGACACGCGCGTTTGCCCGGTGGAGCGCGATAACATCGCCAGGAAGCTGACGCAGCTCGGTGGTCGCATTCCCAAGCTCTGACGGGGGCAAGGTCCCTGGCTGCAGGCGGCGCCATGCAAGCGAGCTTCACCCAGGTGCTGTTCTTCCTACCTTTCGAACGCTTCGGCCACCAAAGCGAACGCATCGAAGTATCCGGCCGTAAGCATGGTGGTGTCCACCAGTCCATGAGCGAAAATGAGCGCCCACAGATTGCCATTCATGCGCATACGCAGCCACCCCAGATACAGGCCGACTGCACCGGTTACGACCACGCCGCCGAGCCCTTGATAAGCGTGGGGAAGCGCGAAGATCGCCGCCTGCACCGCAATGATTGCAGGAGGTCTGCCAGCAAGCCCTTTCAAGCGAGACAGGCGGTCGATCAGGAAACCGCGCCACAACAGTTCTTCGCCAAAGGCAGCAGCTCCCCAGGCCACCAGCGAGATCCAGAGGAGAAGCATCCACGGGCTTTCGCGGATGATGGTCATCACATCCAGCGTGTTCGGAGCGCCGAGGCCGAGCGCATCCATCAATCTGCCGCCACCAATCAGGATAGCGAGGATCGCGAACGTTGCGACCAGCCCGGCCGCAAGCGTTCTCGACCAGCTTGCCGGTTCCGATAGGTCGAAGGCAGCGGCCACGGCTCCTTCCCTTCGCAGCCACAGCCACGCCGCCAGCAAGGCACCGCCCATGCTGCCGAATGCCGAAAGCGCCAGACCCAGGCCGGATTGCCCGAGAAGCAGGATCGGCACGGCCGACGCGAGGGCAAAGGCCGCCAGTACGGTGAGGAACTGAAGCCCAAATTTCCCCCAGGAGAGGGTAAAGGGCACTCCCGATGAACGGTCCGAAGCGGCAACGCCGCCCGCGACATCCTGACGATACGCTATTGCTCTATCCCCCTTCAGTCTGCCCCGAATGGCGAACGCCTGATACCGTCTTTGGGCGGTAGGTCGGAACGTCATTCTGCCAAGAGCATTGACCTATCGACACCGTTTAGCCGGAAGCTGAACTTCATTGAAAGTCGTTTCATGAAGTTCTGAAAACATTCCTGCGAGTAGCCGTATGGCTCTTCGCAAGTGTTAGCGCTGCCTTCCGGAGAAACGATTTATCAATCATGTTTTTCTACGACGGACTTATGAGCTTCTTGACCTCCCCTGTGATCGACATGCTGGCGAAGGCGTTTGCTGTCCTCTTGGTGGCGAACGAGATACGCGGGATCATACTTACGGCACCTGTCTTCTATGGTCTTTACCAGGCTGGTGGTTCGCTCATGGCTATCTGGATGGCGATCTGCTCTCTCGGCGGTATTGCGCTTTCCGTTGTCGTTCCCCTGTTCGCAGCCAAGAAAGTCAAACGACTGGCCGAACGAAAACGTTTGGCGGAAAGCCAGTAAAGCCCGGCGTAACTCCAATAGGTCTGCCTTCGATCCCCTGACTTCATCTACGACAGGACGGTGATCGCGAAGCCGGCAGCAATGGGCACGGCAAAGGGGACAGTGAAGCTTTTTCCCATCTCACGCAGCGGCACTCCCTTCAAGCGCTTCGCGATGGCCATGGCCGCGAGAACGACCAGTCCGGCGGCGGAAATCCAGCCAAGCAACTGGAGCGCCTGCGAAGGCAGGACAGCAAAGGCAAGCGAGCTGTACATTTTCGCATCGCCCGCCCCGATGAGGCCGCCAGCAAAAAGACCCATGCCCACAAGTAGCACGGCAAGTGCGTGAAGAGCGCAGAGGCCAAGCAAGGTCAAGCCGCCCGCAAGATAGCTGGAGGCGATCGCTGACAAGGCTATTGCCGCGCAGAGCGCGTTGGGAATGCGCCTGAAGCGAATATCGCAAACTGCCGCAGCAACGCAAAGCGCGATACAGAGGTAAAGCGCCAACCCTGCTGCTGAGATCAAATCTCGATCCTGACCGGATAGTCTACGACCTTGATACGCGAGACCTCGCGCTCCTGCTGTTGCGGAACTTCGCCTTGCGTTTCGTCACGCTCGACCATCTGGACGACCGGTCGCCGGGCGTAGACCTCCATCCGCGGGGGCGCATGGGCCGGCCCGTCCGTCGTTCGGATATGGATGACATGGCCCTGCCGCCTGGCCGATGTTGCGGTAACGGGAGCCGGAGCCGGCGCATCGACCTGCTGCGGTGTGGGAAGAGCAGGCAGTTCCAGTTGCGCCACTTCGGCGGTCGCAGACTGGATATCCGCGTCGAGCGCACGTGCCCGTGCAAAACTCACATCTCCTTCCACGCGGGCCAGGTTCGTCGCAAACCGAGCATTGTCCGGTTCAACTTCGAGCGCTTCGCGGAAATACCGCTGCGCGACATCGAGACGACCGAGCCGGACGTAGACGACGCCAAGCGCGTTTGTGGCATCGGCACGCGTGAGCGGGTTGGTCCGCGCGCTGGCAAGGTAGCGCGCGGCGGTTGCCAGGTTCCCTTCGGCCAGGTTCTTCCGGCCGACTTCCAGCTCTATTTCCGCGATCGCTTCGGCGGTTGCCTGCTGCGCATGGATGTTGGCGTTGAGCGCGGCGGATTCGTGGCCGCGAAACAGGCTGCATCCGGACAACAGAATTCCCGTCACAGCAACGACACCGATCTTGTGTAGAGAGTTCATGGCCTATCCCCCCGATAGTGCTGGGAAAAGAGTTCTGACTGCCCTTACGACCCCAGGTATCATAAGGACTCCGATCATCGTCGGCAGCATGCAGACGACGAGAGGAATTGAAATGAGAACGGGAAGGCGGTGGGCTTTCTCTTCCGCCCTCAGCCTGCGCTTTTCCCGCATTTCGTCAGCGTAGACCCGCAGCGTTTCCGCAACGCTGGTGCCCATCCGGTCGGACTGGATCAGCAAGGTGGAGAAACTGCGGATTTCGTCAACGCCGCTCATGTCGCCCATCTTGCGCAGCGCATCATCGCGCGAGGCCCCTGCCCGCATTTCGAGAGTCGCCAGTGACAGGAGTTCCGATATCAGGGGATGCGATCCGATCATTTCGCGTCCCACGCGATCCATCGCGGACTCCAGACCGAGGCCGGCTTCGACGCACACGAGCATGAGATCGAGGCAATCCGGAAAGCCCTTGCGAATGGTTTCCTCGCGCCGGGCTGCCTTAGCGGAGACATAGAGGTTCGGAAGAAACAGCCCCGCGGCTGCAAACACGACGCCCAGCAGATAGAGCTGGAAGATGCCCATGTCCTGGTCCGTCAGCGAGACCACGACGAAGAACAGGACCGGGAGCAGGAAGACGAGGAAAATCCGCGTCAGTGTGAAGACGCGCGGAGCATGGCTGGCGGTGTAACCGGCTGCCACCAGCTGCTTGCGCAATTTGTCCCCGCGCGTATCCGCAAGGCTCAGGCCGCTCTTCTCCACACGGTCGAGAAGGCCGAGCCAGGCGCTGCTTTTCGTCTCCACCAGCTTGCCGGACGAAATCGACTGGCGGCTCGGGGCGCCGATCTGCGCGATCTGCTTCTGCACCGTGGACCGGTCGGAGAAATACCGCACCAGAAAGGCGACCAGCCCGAGGACAACGATAAAGACAAGGATCAGAACCGCGAGGCGGGCGACATCATTCGTGGCAATGAAATCAATCATCCTAGACCTCCAGATTGATCATCTTGCGAATGGCGAACACGCCGACAAAGTACCACACGATCATGAGCGGGAACGAGATGTAGAAGATCGGGTCGGTGGCGACCTCAAGATAGAAATCCGGGTTGAGAGAGAAGAGCATCACGAATGTGATGACGGGCAGTGCCGTCAGGATCCATCCGGTCATTCGGCCTTCCGAACTCAGGGCGCGGATCTTCAGATAGAGGACCGCCCGTTCACGGATGACATGCGCCAGGTTTTCGAGGATTTCCGCGAGATTGCCGCCAGTTTCGTTCTGCAACGAGAGCGATACGACGAACATCCTGATATCATCCAGGTCCCAGCGCTCGGCCATCGCGCTCAGCGCTTCGGTCAGTTCGGCACCGTAGGATACCTCGTCCGAAACGAGACCGAATTCACTGCCGATGGGATCTTCCATTTCGTTCGTGAGAAGGTCGATCGCAGAGGCGACCGGATGCCCCGACCGCAGCGCCCGGACAAAGATATCGAGTCCGACAGGGAACTGATCCTGCATCTTCTTCCTCCGCCTCTGCGCGAGGAAGCTGATGATGAGGAGAGGGATACCGATAGCCACTGCGGCGGCGAAAGCCGTGATGAGTTGGATCACACCCAGTGTAAGGGCGTAGCTGGCAGACCATGCCAGGACCAGCACGGCGAGGAGCACGATCGCAAACGCCACGCCCATCACCAGCAACACTTGCATGGGGCTGTAGGGCAGAGACGCCATCATCAGGTTTCGCCTGAGGCTTCGGACAGCATTGCCCCAGATACCGGGCAGGTCCGGGCCGCGGTTCGGATCGTTCCTGAGTAGGAACGTCATGATGCGCTCCCGGTCGGTCCCTTGCGCAATCATCTTGAGGCGCTTGTTTACCGCAGAAGCATAAGCCCGGTTTTCGACCCCCATTCGCAGGGCCACCTGGACAACAAGGAAGACCGTGGCAAAAATGGCCAGCAGGATGAAGAAGCGGCCAAGCGAGCTGTCCAGAAAGTCTATCATCCGATTTTCAGCCCCGGCCTGAAGAGTTCCGGCGACATCTCGATCCCGTGCTCGAGTGCAAGGTTGAGGAACTTCGGACGAATTCCTGTCGCTTCGAACTGACCCAGAACAGTGCCGTCATCCGCACGGCCCGATTGCTTGAAGCGGAAGATCTCCTGCATCGTGATGGTCTGGCCCTCCATCCCGCTGATTTCCGAAAGGCTGACGAGGCGACGCCTGCCATCCGAATAGCGAGCGATCTGGATGATCACGTTGATTGCCGAGGCAATCTGTGAACGCGCTGCGGCGGCCGGGATATCGATACCGCTCATGCCGATCATTTGTTCGACACGCGAAAGCGCGTCGCGGGCAGTGTTGGCGTGCACGGTGGTCATCGATCCGTCGTGACCTGTGTTCATGGCCTGCAGCATGTCGAATGCCTCGCCGGCTCGAACCTCGCCCACGATGATGCGGTCGGGCCTCATGCGGAGCGCGTTCTTTACCAGGTCGCGCTGCGTTATCTCGCCGCGCCCTTCGATATTCGGCGGTCGCGTCTCGAGGCGGGCGACGTGTTCCTGCTGCAGTTGCAGTTCCGCCGAATCCTCGATCGTGACAATGCGTTCGCGGTTGGAAATGTAGGCCGAGAGCGCGTTCAGGAGCGTCGTCTTGCCCGAACCCGTACCCCCGGAGATGAGCACATTGCGGCGTGCCTGAACCACCCCCTTCATCACTTCGGCGACCTGCTCGGGGATACTCCCGATATCGACGAGGCGATCCAGGCTGTAAGGCCGTTTGGAAAACTTGCGGATCGACAACAGCGAGCCATCGATTGCCAGCGGTGCGACAATCGCGTTGACGCGCGAACCGTCGGCCAGCCTTGCATCGACGAACGGCGAGGACTCGTCGATACGGCGTCCGACCGCACTCACGATGCGCTGGATTATCCGCATGAGGTGCTTCTCGTCCTGGAAACGAACCGGCACCTTCTCGAGCATGCCGGAACGCTCGACGAAGGTCGTCTTGTATCCGTTGACGAGAATATCGGTAATCGTGTCATCCGCCAGCAGCGGTTCAAGCGGTCCCAGACCAAGAAGCTCGTCCAGGACCTCGTCGACAATCAGGGAGCGTTCCCGCGTATTCAGCGCGGCATTCTCTTCGGTCAGAAGATCGAGGATCAGGCTGCCGGCTTCCTCACCGATCTGTTCGCGCGACATCTTGTCGAGCATGGCAAGGTTGATGCGGTCGAGCAGCTTGCGATGGATGCTGGACTTGAGCTTCAGCCAGCGATCGACGTCCTCGGAGTTCTTTTTCTCGAGCGACGTGAGTTCTGGGATGCCCTCGGAGAAACCGCCGTCACTGTCCCCGGCGCTGGGGTCAGCGCCCTCGCCCTGACGTTTGACTTGCCATCTCATGCGCCGTGCTCCCTGGAAATTCGATCCACAAGCATTTCCGTAAGCTTCGAAACTTCGGCATCGAACTTGTTCTTGCCCTGGATTTCCGAACACAGCATTCCCTGATCCTGGGCCGTCAGAATTTTCGATCCCTCGTTGGGAAGCCCGACCAGCACGTCTCGCTTGAGCGCCTCACGCACGTCGCGCAGGCTGATGCTGCCAAAAAGCTTCTTCTCGACCCGGTTGACTGCGACCGCGACTTTCGAGGCATTCACACCGACCGAATTGAAGAGTTCCAGCCATCTCTTGGCCTGTCGCAGGCTGGAAATCTCCAGCTCGACCACCATCAGGATCTGCGAAGCTTCGAGGAGAGTGGAGAGGTTCCAGTTCGTCCAGTTCGCAGGCAGATCGATAAGCACGAAATCGAATTCCTGGCGCGCAAGCTTGATCACACGCAAGAGCTGGTCGGAATCCACCGTCTCAAGGGGCTGGATGTCGAATGGCGCCGCGATCACGTGAATTCCGTCGTCACGCCGCATCGCCACGGATCGCAATACAGAGCTATCGAGGCGGTGCCCCGCCTCCAGCAGATCATCAAGGCTGCGTCGGGGCGTAACGCCGAGGTAGGGCGCTACAGACCCAGCCTGGATATCCAGGTCGAGGATACATACCCCGCGACCGGACTGGCCCCACTCGAGCAAATGCTTCCCGAGGTGGGTGGTGACAGTCGTCGCGCCTTCACCTCCCCTCGATTTGACCACGGCGATCAATGGGGCGAGTTCAGTTTCGGCCTCGACCTCGGAATAGCTGTCCTCGACAGCATTCGCGATCGAATCCAGCATTTCCTCCAGTTGAAACGGCACCGAGGCGATATCCTCGACGCCCTGGCGCAGCAGCACACGAACGGTCGAAACACCGGCATCGCGCAAACCGACAACCAGGGGAAGGTTCGGACGCAATCCACGAATCTGCTTGATGCGATCCATGGAGCTGGCAACGGCAGGGTCGACTTCGACAACCATCACCTGTGCGTCCTGAATGATTTCTTCCGGTATCTTGGCACCGGGCTCCATCTCGAAGATCTGCAACTGATCTGACGTGCGACTGTGAAAATCAGGCCGCAAGACCTCCAGCGCAGAGTCCGAGGCAACAACCGACACTTTTGCCGGGATGCGCACTTTCCGATCTCCATCGCGAGTCAAGTTGAGACCTTCCCTTGTCATTTCACTTTCCGACAAATCCGAATGCTTCCAACACCTTCGAAGAAAGCGCAAATCTCTTCCTGTGCGACCTTAATTCCAAGTCTTGAAAGATTAACTGTCGAGAGTTCGATGTCCTGAACTCGGACAAAAACATTCCCATTGATGAACTGGCTTCAGACTTCGCGTTCACCGGCCGCGGCAATTCTTTTCCGGTACTTTCGGATTTTCCCTGCGAGGTCCTCGAAAGCCGTTCGCTATCGAGAGGCAGTGCGACCGGTGGAAAGCCTGAACCTACCTCTGCAACGTGAGATGATGTGGCTACGGTCATCAGGTCTTTCCGGATCCTTGCGACAACATCAGTTGCCGCCGCCGCCTCCTCCGCCACGTCCACCTGTTACACCCGCCGTCGTGCTTGTCGCCGATGGGTCAGGCACCTCGTTGTTGCGATAGCGCTCGATTGCCGCCGCCGCGTGCTCTCCGCTCGTCGTCATCGGCTCGAGATACACAGGCTCGGGGTTTATGACCTGCGCCATCATCGTCTGGCGATTTGCTTCCCCGTAGACGCTGTCCCCTGGGTTCTGCAGCACGGAGTGCGTGGCACACCCGCTCAGCAGAAACGCCGTACCGCTTGCGGCCAGTAATTTCGCCTTAGTATTCATAGTCGCCCCCTTCGAAACTCTCTTCCGGCAGAGGTGCCGCGCGCCGCGAGGGGAGTGGATCTTCCCCCTCCCCCAGCAGGAAGATATCAAGCGGTTCGGGCGTCTCGACACGGTCCGTCGGCAAGTAGACCTGGTCGGGCCGGATCGGCTGAACCAGCCGCGGCGTCACCACGATAAGCAGTTCGGTCTCACCCTTCTGGAATTCCGTTGAACGGAACAGCGAACCCAGGATCGGTATCGAACCAAGGATTGGAAGCTGGCGGACGACCGTTTCGTAATCTTCCTGCAATAGGCCGGCGATGGCAAAACTCTCGCCATCTCGCAGTTCAATCACGGTGCTGGCACGGCGGGTCTGAAGCCCTGGAACGGTAATCCCGTTGAGAGTGACCGACGATGCCGGATCGATGGAAGATACCTCGGGCCGCACGCGCAGGTTGATCGTATCGTCGGCGAGCACCGTCGGCACGAAGCCTAGGCTCACGCCGAACTGCTTGAATTGGATCGTGATCGTGCTGGAATCGTTGCTGCTGCCCTGTGTGACGGGGATGGGATATTCACCGCCGGCAAGGAAGGACGCCTCTTCGCCCGACAGCGCGACAAGCGTCGGCTCTGCCAGCGTCCTGGCGAACCCCCGCCGCTCCAGTGCGGTCAGAATGCCCTCGATGTCGATATTGCCGATCGAGAAAAGCTGCGAGAAGACACCGAAGGAATCGGTTATCAGGCCTGCTCCTGCGTCCCCACCAATAGCCCCGTTGCCGGGCGAGAAGACGGCGCCGTCTCCAAACACGCCATTGAAGCTTCCGCCTTGCGAAGTGCCGATACCGCGAATGCCGATCTCGTCCCGCACCTGTCGGCTGATTTCCGCAAAACGGACTTCGAGCATGACCTGCTGGCTGCTGCCGAGCGAGATCATGTTCACCACGTTGTCACCAGCATAAGTCGATGCCAGCCGCAGCGCCCTGTCGATTGCGCCGGCATCGGAAACGACGCCGGTCAACACCATCGAGGACCCTGAGATCGAAGCCTGGATGTTCGAATCGGGGATCAGGCGAGCCAGTTGCTGCTGATAGGCATCGACATCCGGCCCAACGGCCACGTCGAGGACCGAAAGCACCCGCCCGCCTTCACCATAAAGCGTGAGACTTGTCGTGCCCATCGATTTGCCCAGAACATAAACCGACTGGCTGGTGAGAGGCAGGATATCCGCTATCTCGGAATTGCCGATCATCGCACGCGCGATCGGCCTGTCGACACTGATGACCCGGCTCTTGTTGAGCGGCAAGTCGATGGTCCCGCCATGAACGTCCTGGATTTCCGCCTGAGCGGCAGCCGGACCAGAAGAAACGGCGAGACCGAGACCCGCAATAGCGAGAGACGCGGCGATGAGAAAATTAGCGCGAGCCATAACGCGGCACCTCATATTCTGCGGTTTCGGTTCCTCGGTTGATTGTCATGCGCGGCGCTGGAGGGGCGGCACGGGCCACCGTTGCTCCGGACGATTGTCGCGATGGCGAAGAACGCGCGGGAGAAGGATTGCTGGCCGCCCGGACACGAGCCTGCGGCGCGGCGAAATAGCCAAGGTCGGCAACGGTAACTCGCGGACGTGGGCCCATTTCCTGGTTCTCCACGTTGCGCAGGGCCAGCGACAGGCTCCCCACCTGGCGCGCCAACGTAATCCGCTGCGCAGAGACGGGATCCAGCTGAAGCGTGGCAGTATCGACCACAGCCGGCTCATTGCTCTGATCATCGGCCCGCCTGTCGATCGCGAGTACGGGCACGTTTTCGAGAAGGACCGTGGTGATGTTGTCCCGCGTCAGCATCACGTCCACCACGTCACCCGGAAGCACGAAACCTGCGACACCGGAAACCTGGTTCACAGGGATGGAGACAGCCCGCATATCTACGGGAAGGTTGGCGGAGAGTGAGGCGCGCCCGGAAATCCTCGACTGGAGGATCGGCTCGCCAATCGCGATTGGCCGGATGGCGACCTGCCCCGGCTCAATTGCGGAAAGATCGTTGAAGGCCCCTTCGGGAACCGAGTTCGCAGGCCAACTGACAAGGCGGATGTTGTCGTTGTTCAGCGCAGTGCCGAACTCTAGCTCCTGCGAGGCGACCGCAACATTGACGAGTTCCTGCTGCTCGGCGATCGCCGCCTGCCGCTCCTCGACGCCGCTGAACCACGTGTTCGCAAGGTAAACCGCTAGTATGCCAAGCACACCGGCGACGACCAGAATGATTATGTTTCGCTGGTTCATCAAAACCCCCCTGATGAACGCGAAGCATGACTTAAAATTTTTGTTAACTCAACATAAAAATCGGCCCGTCCCAAATAGGAACGGGCCGACTCTTAATAGCAACAGCTACTGATTAGAAGCTGGCGCAAGCACCCGAAGTACCGGCGTCAATACATGCCGCAGCACCGCTCATGGCGCCGCCGATCGATTCACCCAGCGCCAGGGCGCCGACCACGATGGCGATACCCACGATCACGAGGATCAGAGCATATTCGGCAGCCGAAGCAGCGGACTCGTCGCGGACGAACAGGTTGATAAAGTTACGCATGAAATTTCCCCTCTAAGTGCATTCAATTCCGATCATTGATCGGATCAAGACAATCCCGGCATCTATTTCCGGTTCGACAAAGCGGAGATCGGGTTGGATATTCTGCCCCCAGAACCCGGTTGGCTTGGTAACTGCCGTCCCGCTTCTGCCATTATGTTTTTCATAGACGCTTAATTTTCGGAAGGTATTTGTTAGTACCTCCATACTTTGTCGGGAATTCAATTACTTCATAAGGGCAAAAGTTACCAAGAATGGTAAACGTCCGGGCCGAGCCGCCCTCGACCCCAAATGGCGTGCTTGAAAGATTCGCGACTCGTGGCCTGCGCGTAGGGGCTTGCCAAAAGTCTCAGCGCCTTCGGCAAGCTAAAAACCGCTGCTATTGACATGAACTCATGCATTTACGATGAGAAAACATGTACTTGCGCTATTTGTGGCAAGTAAATCCACCGCTGCAAAAGTATAGGGCCGTCAAACGCGCTTCGCGACCGGCACGGATGTGCCGAGCAGGCGTGCCAGAAAAGCCTTCACTGCAGCCCAGATGAGCAGCATGCCAACCGCGCTCACCACGCCGTCCAGAGCATAATGCCAGCCCAGGTGGACAGACCCGACAAAGATGACCGCGACATAGGCCCACATCAGCAATTTCAGCGCCGTCCTCTCCGGGAACTGATCCCTGACGACGAGAAGGGCCAGAACGGCAATGGCAACATGGAGCGAGGGCATGGCCGATATGCCGCCTCCAAGCGCATCGGTTCCGGCGGATGCAAGCAGGTATTGCATTGCAGTGAGCGAGTGGAGACCTTCGCTGCCGCCAATCTCGTGCAAGCGCGCCATCAGAGGCGCAAAGTCATCGCGTCCGAAGAAATGTTCGTAGAAGCAGGGCCCGACCGAAGCCATTCCCGTCGCCAGCACAGCGCCCAGGCCGAGCCAGGCCAGCTGGTAGCAGATACCGGCCTGCAGCTGCATCCGGCGGTTCGGGCTCAGGCAAATCCAGCAGAGCAATCCGATGTTGACCAAGTGCCAGAGCCCGTAGATCACATCGATGACCCGCGTCGCGCCGGCACCCAGTACTGCATGAGTGTATCGCCACGCGTCCATGCCGAGTATCTGTCTCTCCAGGTCGACCAGTAAGGGATCGAGATAAAAGGGCTGAATCTGCGGGATCAGCTTCTTGAAGCGGGAAGCTGCTTCCAGCGTTTCCGGAACGGCGAGGAGCATCACCACCATGCCGAGCAGTGTGGGCCAATGAAGCCTGACGTCTTCTATTAGCTGGCGAGTGGGCTGCGGATGACGCTTCGCCACCAGGTAGAGCGGCCGCACCATGGCGATCATGAATGCAATCGTTACCGAGAAGACCACGAAGGGGAAGCTCGCCTCACCCCATTCCGGCAGGACGTAGCGGCCTGAAAGGAAACGCAGCAGTGCGGCCGGCAAGATCGCCAATGCGACAACCACGCCGTACCCTGCCATGATACGCCAATTATCGGAGACAATATCAGCTAATGAAAGCCGGATCGGCTTTTTGGCCTGAAGCTCGGTCATGTTCTAATTCCGACTACCTGCTGAGAGGATCGACGGCTCTGCCATTTACCCGAGTTTCGTAATGAAGATGTGAACCGGTCGTTCGTCCGGTCGCTCCGACATAGCCGATAACCTGGCCATTGGTGACGCGATCCCCCACCGAGACAGCTATGCGCGACATGTGTGCGTAGCGCGTTTCGAGGCCGGAGCCGTGATCAAGCTTCACCAGGAGGCCGTACCCGCCTGCCCTCCCGGCAAGAGTTACCGTGCCATCGCCGGTAGCCATGATCGGAGTTCCATAAGCCGCCCCGTAGTCGATGCCGGCATGCTGGCGCGTGACACCATCGATCGGGTGCCGCCGTGCGCCGTACCGGCTCGTTACGCGAAGGTTGGCCAGCGGTGCCCCGGCGATGACCGGAGCGGCGCCGATGATTACGATGGGTTTATCCGAAAACGAGGCGGCGGAGACTTCGTCGCCGAACTGTTCCCTAACTGCTTTCGTAGGAGCGCCAATGAGGTCCCCTCCCCGGCTGACCGTGAAAGACACGGTCGCGCCCTCGTGCAGAACAACGGCGTCCGAACTCAGTTCGGATGGCCTCAGCGCCCGTTCGCCACCGATCAGCGGGGCGCCGCTTATCCTGACCGATACCGCGGCCTCATCGTCAACCATTTCCGATTGGGCGAGTGCGGGGACGGCGGAAAAGAACGGCAAGAAAAGCGCTGCAAGCCAGCACTTCGCCCTTGAGTGATCTTCAACCCGTGATGACATTGTCGTCGCCCCCTCAAGCTTTGGCTTTGTTACATCATTTCAGCCCGCTTGAGAAGTAGAGCGGAAGCATAGCTTCGAAAACTCGCAGTCTGGTGAGCTGGGCAGTCTATTCTAAAGCCGTTCTTAAGAACTTTTTTACCATATTCATCTACCCCTGTTTCCAACAGCCGAGCGGCTATTCGCCGTGAGCCCAAGGAGACCTGAGATGGCTTTCACTCTTACGCATCCGATCGCAACACTCCGTCGCTACCAGCGCATTCGCGCCGAACTGGTCAAGCTCAAGCTTCTCGCAATCTGAAGTATACCGGCAAGCAGCCCCTCTCCGCCCCTCGCTCCACGAACAGCGTCAGGGAACAGGATTGATAGGCCGGCACGTCTCCATGCGAACCGTGCACGTTCGCTGACTGCGATATTTTTCCCTGCAAACCGGCAGATCCCACGTTTGATTAAATCTCGGAAACAGGCATAGAACTGCAATGTCGCAGCACGGGGGGTAGCTGATGATAAGAAGCGGTTGGCATGTCCTGGCCTTGGCCATGGCGATGATCTTCGCCTCGTTCGTCGCGCTGAAGAGTGTTGGCGTTGATCTGGCACCGGGCAGTTACGTCCTCAACCTCCAGATCGTCGCGCTTTCCGTAGCCATGATACTAGGCCCGCATTGCCTTTTGGTCCTCTGGCGAGAGCGCCCCCCAAGCCCGATCCGATACTGCGCGCAGGTCATCAAGGAGAACAAGGCTACCGCCTTGCGCGCCTTGCCGCTGCTGCTGGCCGTCGCTCTCTTCATGCCGACCTTTTCCGCCATGAAGTCTGCGATACCCCTGTTCAACGAGTTCGCCTGGGACAGTGAATTCATCGCATGGGATGCCGCCATCCACGGCACGGACCCCTGGCGCTTGCTGCAACCTGTTCTGGGCTTTCCGGTCGCAACCGCCCTGCTCGCCTTGGCCTACCACGTGTGGGTGCTGCTGATTTATCCGGGAAGCGTGTACTTCGCGGTTTACGTCCGGGACGACCGCCTCGTCCTACGCTATTTCACGGCGTTCTTCCTGATCTGGTTCCTGCTCGGCATAGCCCTTGCGACCTGGCTAGCATCGGTTGGCCCAGTGTTCCTAGAACCGATCCTGGGCGACCCCCGCTTCCTGGAACAAACCGGATACCTCGTCCGCGCCAACGAAGTCGTGCCGATCATGGTATTGCCGGTGCAGGAACAATTGCTGGCGGGATACGAGGCGGGCCTGCACGGCCTTGGTCGCGGCATCACGGCCATGCCTTCGATGCATGTGGCGCTTGCCTTCCTGTTCTGGATCGCTGCGCGGCAGATCAACCAGACGTTCGGCCGTGTGATGCTCGGCTTCATGCTGATCGTCCTGATCGGCTCTGTGCACCTGGCCTATCATTATGCCGTCGATGGCTACGTGTCGGTCGTGCTGACGCTGATTGTGTGGAAAGCGAGTGCGCTGCTGACGGCAGACAGGCAGCCTATGAAATTTCCTCGCCGCCATGCACGTGGTGGTTTTGGCAATGATAGCGACGAATACGAGGAGCCGGGCAAGCTGACAGAATGAATCGATCCCTTGCGAGGATTCACTGAGGCCGTCATCAGCGCGCGCATTCTGTTTTCAGAGAGACTGAATTATCCAGACTTCGAGCCAAATATGACGCGGTTACAATATTTTCACGTCCCCTCTCATAACAAGCTGTTGTTACTGCGGCCGCGTATCTGATCTGCGAGTAAATATCTGGAGGGCAGAGTGCATTTTCACGCGATTGCAAGCACGGGGCGCACGGCGACGACTTTTCTTGCCCGCGCGCTTCACGAACTGACCGGGGTTGTCGCTTGTCACGAAGGCTACGTTGCCGCGGATAAAGAGGCCGCGCCCTTGCTTCCGCTGATCAACCTCGAAAACCGACTGGCGTATTACAGCCAGGCCAGGGCAAGGGATATCGTGGCCGACAAGCGCGGTGACACGGTGATGTCTCCGATCGCTCGCAAAACCGGCGCAACCGCGCTGATAGATGTTGCATATTACAACTCCGTACTGGCCGACGCACTTCTCGATGCGCACCCGCAGACCCGGATCGTCGCGATTATTCGCGAACTTGAACCGTTCGTCCGCAGCGCCACGGCGATAGAGGGAGAGGATATGTTACCGGTAGGTTGGCCCGATCCTGCAAAGCCTTTGACCCCTCGCGAACGCTTTATCGAAATGGGTAGAATGAAGCCCAGGATCGGAAGCAGCTCCGCGGTTCGCTGGGAAAGTTGGTCGGCCATCATGAGAAATATTTGGTTGTGGCAGGAAACTAACGCGTTACTGCTTGCCGCACGGGATAAACACGGGGGGCGTGTGCTGTTACTTCCTTTCGAAAAGCTCGTTCGCGATGCCGAAGGCTTCATGGTCGATATCGTCGATCATCTGAAAATTCCTGAAACAGGGATTCCAGCAGCGATTGCTTCAGCGCAAGAACACCGAAATCGGAAAGCGACGGGTTATCAAATCGGGCCGATGAGCGAGTGGTCCAAGTCCGAGCAAGTGTTTGCCAAAGAAGCGCAAGAGAAAATTGGAAATCTGTGATGGAAAAAGTTGAATTAGATCAACTGGCTTCCCTCGTGGAGGAAACCCTGCTCCAGGTCCATAACGTTGAATCTCTTTCCACTTCGGTAGGCGCCGATTCTAAGCTCGGCCAGCCCGAAGAGTGGGATTCACTTTCTTTTGTTGCAATATTTGTTGCCGTAGCCGCCGCCTACAACGTTGAATTGGCCGATGACGATGCTTTTCACTTTACGTCCATCACGGCCATGCACGCCTTCCTTAACGACATACTGTGACCGGCTCGAAACTCTGGCACACGATCGAAATGCGGTTGGCCGATGAGGGCGACCGGCCTGCATTCGCACCGGAGAAAGCGGACGCCATAGGATACGCTCGCCTGCGCGAAATTACTGCTGCGATTGCGGCGTCGGTCGCGGGTGACGGACCGGTAGCCATCTTCGCAAACCGTTCGCTCGAAGCCTACGTGGCGGTGCTTGCCTGTTTCCGCTTCGGACGGACATTTGTTCCCCTCAATCCGTCGTTCCCGCCAGAGCGTCTTAAGGTCATTCTCGAACAGTCTGGTGCGCGTGAATGCCTTTTTGAAGCCAAGCACGAAAAATTGGTGGCCAGCCTTGGATGCCCCGCACGTCTGATCGACCTGTCGATCGATAGTAAAAACGCGATACCGCCTCCGGTAGACGAAGAAGATCTTGCCTATCATCTGTTCACCTCGGGCAGTACCGGTGCACCGAAAGGCGTTCCGGTGTCGCATGGATCGCTCTCTCACTATGTCGAGAATATCATCGAAACTGTCGGCATCGCAAAACATCAGCGAGCCACGCAATTCTTCGATCTGAGCTTCGATCTGGCGATCCACGATATTTTCGTGACACTGGCCACCGGGGGAACCCTGGTTCCGGCAAGTGACATGGCGCAAATGATGCCGCACCGGTTCGTGGCGGCGAATGACATCGATTTATGGTTCTCTGTGCCGCTTCTGGCGGTGACTGCCTCGCGGGGACAGGCCGCAATGCCCGCAGAAAGACGTTTGAAGCAGGCTCTTTTCTGCGGCGAAGCTCTGCCGGGCGCATATGCAAAGGCGATGCGGGAGTTGTTGGTCCCGAACGGTGAATTGTGGAACCTCTACGGACCGACAGAGGCGACTATCGCTTTCACCGCGCATCGGCTTGAAGAAAAGGATTTCGACAGCAACGTCGTGCCACTGGGCCGACCATTCGGCAGTAATCGCATCGCGATTCTGGCTGGAGACACGACTGTTGCTGCGGAGGATGGCGCGGAAGGCGAACTGCTGTTGGGTGGACCGCAGGTTTTCGATGGCTACCTTCCAGCGATCGAGAAGGATCCCTTCGTGACGGATGCAGCGGGTGAACGCCTATACCGCACCGGCGATCTCGTTCGCTGCATAGATGGAGAGCTGCGTTTTCTCGGTCGGCTCGACAACCAGGTCAAGATAAGGGGCCACCGGGTAGAACTTTCGGAAATAGAGACGGCCTGCTTGCGAGTTGCCGGTGTCGAGGCAGCAGTTGCGGTGCTGGTGGGCGATGGCGCAAATCAACGCATCCTCATCGCGTATCAAGGTGATCCCAAAGCGGATTTTGACGAATTGCGCACGCAGCTTCCGTCTTACATGCTGCCAAAGGAAGCACGCCGCTTTCCAGTGTTGCCGACAAATTCGAACGGCAAGATCGACAGGCGTGCAGTAGGGCAACTCCTGCAGTGAGGTTCATGGTCCCACCATTGTTTGCAGCAAGTCTGCTGGCAGGACTTGTTCTTCTTGGACTCAAGGCAGAAACCTATCCCCTGAGTTCAGTCTATCATTGTGGCTATGAAGTCGCCCGCCAGGACAAGCCTGCTGCCAATATACTCTTCATCGGTAACAGCTTCACAGGTTCAGCCATCGACACCCTCTACATGGAGGAACTCCTTGGCGACGATCATCCGGTAACCGTAGAAAAACTAGCCACACTCAGAGGCAACGTCGTCGATCTTAGGATGCTTATGCGCACCTACATAGAGAACCGCGGCGCTCCGGACCTCGTGATGTTCCAGCCGATCGCTGTTCGATTTGCGAGCCAATCCCCCGCCGGGCGCCCCGTGCATTCAAACGCGAATCTGGCATTCAACGATCTGGAAGACCTGTTTTCGATCCGAGCCAATGTTAACGCCGATGAAAACGATGATTCCATGCCTCCCTGGACGCAGAAGGGTTATCGAACCTCGCTAGCTCTCGTCGTGGATCAACAGGCGAGCCGCGCGAGTGCAGGCCTCAGTTTCCTGCGCATGGCAGGTATGAGACAAATCTGTCGTAGCGAGCAGAAAGAACGCCTTTCAGGCGGGTGGCCCTGGGGCGACCTGCCACTTGCCGCCGGTGATGAAGACGCCTTACACGTCGCTCCCGAACACCGCGAAGGCTGGGACGAGACCTTGAGCACGCGCCAACCGCTCGCCTGGTCAAGCCACGAGCGCAGTTTCGAACGCGAACAATTGTTGCAGACTTTCGCTGAGATAGAGGCGGCGGGCGGCAAGGTGATGCTGATCGACTTTCCAAGCTTCGGTTATGACGATGCTGAAGCGGAAGATATAGCCGATACTGCGGATGCTTTCCGAAGGCCGATCCTAAACGTACGAAGCACAATGTCTCCGGATGAGATCGCTGCGCTCGCGATGCACTATCGCGACCCGCTCCACTTTGATTTCGCGGGCGCGGAGATCATCACCCGGCGAGTAGCGACGGAATTGAAGCGACACGTGCGGTGATCAATCCAGTTACCCACCTGATCTTCATTGTCATTGCGTGGCTTGTCTTTGCGATAGCAGGACAGCGGTTTGCCACGCTAATCCTGTCGCTTTTCGGACTCGCCTTCACTGCCGCTTACGCGCCGGTTGCACTGGCGTGGATCGCATTGACCTCGATCGAGGCCTGCCTCCTGGTACACTGGCTAGAAAACAAGGACCGGGGTAGTAACACGCGGCAATATCTGCCTTATATCCTTTTAGCGAACCTGCTTTTCGTCGACCTGCACCCCCAGGTACTTCTCGTTTCGGTAGAAACCCTGGCGATATCCTTCTCGACCATCCGTATTTTCATGACAGCGAAGCAACTGCTGGCAATGCGCTCTGGCTACAACGTCTCCGAACTCAAATGGATATTTGCCGCCGCTTTCTTTCTTCCCGCTTTAATCGTCGGACCGGTTTTCTCGGGAATGGACCTTCGCAAACAGGTCAAAGCGGGTGCGAAGCCGGACGTTTCCGCGCAGACAGTGCGCTTTCTCATAGCGGGTCTGGTTTGCGTACTTCTTGTGAACCCATATCTCGCCCTCTTGGCCAGGGTGGCGACATCACCGCGCAACGAAATGAACCTGGGCTGGGAAGGCTCTCCTCTGCTCTTCGCCATGCTTTTTGCGGGCTTCTACGGACAAAGCCTGGTTGCCGAATACACCTCACGCCTGTTCGGACTGACTTTACCCTACAATTTCGACCGACCGTGGAGAGCTGGCAACATACGAGAATTCTGGCAGCGGTGGCATCGCTCGATGGCGAATTTCGTCATGCAATACATCTTTCTGCCATTGCAGATGCGCGGTGCGAACGCACAGATCGCCACTATCGCAGCGTTTGTATTCATGGGGCTTTGGCACAACCTGTCGGCGGGTTATCTCATCTGGGGCGTGGCTCATGGTTGCCTTCTCGCCTTTTGGCCAAAGACCGTGAAGAGTCCGTTCGCGAGGCTGATGGAGCGAGTCCTGACCTGGGTCGCCGTCATTGGCCTGTCATATCTCGCTAACTACAGCTTTCTCGCATGAAGATTTCGCGTGAAATCCTACTGATCTGCCTCTGGCTGGTGATCGCCGTTGTTCTTCTGACGCAGGTATCACCGGGTGACGTCGAGTTACCTTACGCGGAATACTAATGCATTGAATCATTTCAGCTAAAATTCCGCAACGCTCCGGCGAGACCTGATTGAACCGCGCCAATCAAGTGATGCAACCCATGCAGCATTGGGACACATCCGGCAATTAACTTGCAGCTCTCGGAGCGAGTCGCTCTACCATTTCGTCTTGGAAGCAACTTCGCCGGACGCAATGATTTGCCGTTCACATCGAGTTGCGATATAGTTAACGTTGTTTTGCGCGCAGCATTCATCATGCTCTTACTTGCGTTACAGGGAATTATGATGGGCATATGCGCGTCCAGGGGCAAGACGGGGATGTTATTGTGCACAAGCTTGTCAGGAATTTCGCCAGGGACTCACATGCCGCGGTAAGTCCGCTCACCGCGCTGCTGCTGATCCCTCTCCTTGGCACAGTCGGCCTCGTGGTCGACGTGGGTTACTGGTACTACAAGCAGCGCGACATGCAGAATGCCGCGGACTCGGCGGCTATCGCGGCCGCACAGACTCCCGATGAAGATGTCGGTTTCGACGGGACGAACGACGACTTCATCAAGGCCGCTCGCGGCACGGCCCTGCGTTACGGCTACCAGCATGACGAGGGTTCGGTATCGGTCGACGCAACGCGCGTGCCATGTCCGGCGGACCCGACCCGGACCTGCACCCGCGTCAGCATCGGTTACGACTCACCCCTGTTCTTCTCTCCGATCGTCGGCTTCTTCGGCGATGGCGCCGATGGGAACTCACAAGGCATCGCCGCCGTGGCGATTGCCGGTGACGGCGTCGCCGATGGCGGGCTCGAATTCTGCCTATTGTCCCTAGACACGACATCCGGCGTGAACGGGATCAGTGGCGACGGCGTGCCGAAAGCCGATCTCAACGGCTGCGATATTTTTTCGAATAACGACATGAACTGTAACGGCCATAACATGGGGGCAGGCACTGGCGTCGCGGTCGGATCGAATTCGAGCTGCGGCGAGGAATGGGTGTCGGGAGCCGAGCCTTTCGAGGATCCGTACACCCATTACGCCAGCAACATTCCGGCGAATCCGTGCAGCAGCTATCCTGTTTCGAACAACAAGATGGACAACCTGCCGGCGTCGAACAAGCTTCCGGGTGCGATTGTCGGTGGCGGTGTGGTGCAGATGTGCGGCGACGTCCTGCTGACCGGCGAGACGACGTTGGCGAACACCACGCTGGTGATTTACAATGGTCGACTGATTTCCAATGGCAACAACTTCACGGCGAACAATTCGACCGTTGTCTTTGCTGGCGATAACAACGCCAGCTATCATCATTATCTGACCGACAAGGTCGGCAATTCCAACGTGCCCGATAGCGCATTCACGATTTCTTCGCCGACTTCCGGCAACTGGTCCGGCGTCGCGGTCTACACCGATCCGTCGCTGACCGTGAATGTGGATATGGAGCAGTCCGGTGAGTCGCCGGCGTTCAACCTTTCAGGGCTTCTCTACACGCCGAATTCGGATTCCCTGATCAGCGGCATCATCAACAAGGCAGGCACCGGCTACAACTGCTTCGTCTGGGTGAGCAATACGATCGAGCTGAACGGCACGGCGCAGATCTTTGCCAATCCGGCAAGCCAGTGTGATCAGCAGGGCCTTGATGTCCCCAGCATTGGTGGTGAAGGTGGTCGTCCATGGCTGGTCTTCTGAACCGGGTTGCCAGGCGAGCGCGGGTCTTCCGCCGGGATCGATCGGGTTCGGTCGGTGCGGAAATGGCTTTCGTCGCCGGTTTCCTCGCGATCCTAATCGCCCAGATCCTCGATTTCGGGTGGATGGCCTATTGCTCGGTGCAGGTGCGCACGGCCGCCCAGGCCGCTGCTGCGGAAGCCGCATCATTGTGCCAGCAGGAAACGGACCTTCCAGCCACGATAAATTGCGAGACGACGCAGAGCATCGACCTTCAGGAAAAGATGGAACAGGCAGCCAACCGCGTCTCTATCGGTGACGCGTCAATTCCCAGGATCGTCGTCTCCGAACCGAGCGAGGGTTACTTCTGCCAGGACAGCAACGAAACGCTGGTCGAGGTTGGAACGCTGGCAAGCCCGCCGGCTGCCGATGCCTGCGCAACCTATGGAACGGCCGAAGAACCGGGTATTTATGTCTACGCCACCGCCTCCTATACGTTCAATCCGCTGTTCCCGGGCCTGTCCGTGGCATCGGTCCTCGGCAACCCGCTCACGGCCGAGGGCTGGATGAGGCTCGATTGATGAACCGGGGGGCAGGACTTTGAGCTTTTGCAGGAGCTTTTTCCGCAACGAGGACGGTGCAAGTGCAGCCGAGTTCGCGCTCGTCCTGCCGCTTTTCATCCTGCTCATTTTCAGCGTTTTTGCTGCTGGCATAATGATGAACAGCGCGATGGCGCTGCAACGCGCGACAGAGGTTTCCGCAAGGTGTCTCTCGGCCCAGCGCACGGACTGTTCCGTCGCCAACATCGCCACTTTTGCGGAAAACCAGTACGAGGGCCCCTTTCTCGATAACCTGACTTTCGTCGCCAACGATGGCGATGCCGACTGCGATGGATACAGGGTCACTGCCTCGGGCACGCTGAACTGGTTTGCCGGAACGGGCATTCTTTCCGCGCCGATGAACACCAGCGCATGTTATCCGGGGCCTTATTGAGCCTGATTCCCGATCGTCCTTGGGCGGTGACAGAAGTATCGACCATCGTCGCTGTTGGCAGGGCGCGCGCCCTCATGTAGACATTGTCAATCTGCGCAGCCCCCTGCGCGCCCCTTGGACGAAACAGCATCGGAGCCCTGCCCATGGCCTACAGTGTCACCATCAACGGAGAAACGCGCGAGATCGACGCGCCGGGCGACATGCCCCTGCTGTGGGCCCTGCGCAACGAACTGGGCATGGTCGGCACCAAGTTCGGCTGCGGCATCGGCATGTGCGGTGCCTGCACCGTGCACGTGGACGGCCAGGCAACGCGGTCCTGCTCGCTACCCCTGTCTGCCGTGGGCGACAAGCAGGTCTCGACCATCGAATCGCTGGGCGAAACTCCCGTCGGCCAGGCGCTGCAGCAGGCCTGGCTGGACGAGGACGTGATGCAGTGCGGCTATTGCCAGGCGGGTCAGTTGATGAATGCCACGGCTCTGCTCAACAACAATCCCAACCCGAGTGACGGCGAGATCGAGGCGGCGATGCAGGGCAATATCTGCCGCTGTGCCTGCTACAAGCGGATCCATTCCGCCATCGCCAGGGTCGCGCGGAACGAGGAGTCAGCCAATGTCTGAGGCGATCCAGCTTTCGCGCCGCCTGTTCCTGAAATCATCGGCTGTTGCCGGTGGCGGCTTCGCCCTTGCGGCCACCTTCCCGATGGCAGCGCGCGCCAATGCCGCGGCCGGACCGAGCCAGCTTTCCGCTTTCATCACCATCAATGCGGACGACACCATCACCATCGTCGGCAAGAACCCGGAGATCGGCCAGGGCATCAAGACCATGCTGCCCATGCTGATCGCCGAAGAGCTTGATGCCGACTGGGACAGCGTGAGCGTCGAACAGGCCGACACCAACGCGGCGAAATACGGCCCGCAGCTGGCTGGCGGCTCCTTTGCCACGCCTATGAACTGGATCCCGATGCGCCAGGCGGGCGCCGCCGCCCGTGCGATGCTGCTGTCCGCCGCGGCGCAGCGCTGGGGCGTCAGCGTCTCGAGCCTTGCGACGGAGCCGGGCCGCGTGGTCGAGAAATCAGGTAGCCGCAGCGCCAGTTTCGGCGAACTGGCTGCCGATGCCGCGCTGATGGACGTACCCGATCCTGCCACGCTGAAGCTGAAGGACCAGGCGGACTTCCGCATCATCGGCCGTGCCATCGGCGGGGTGGACAGCCCCAAGGTTGTGCGCGGGGAGCCGATCTTCGGTGTCGATACCCAGCTTCCCGGCATGGTCTATGCCGCGTTCGAGCGTTCGCCGGTGTTCGGCGCCAGCCTCGTCTCCGCCGATCTCGATGCCGCCAAGGCCCAGCCCGGCGTGATCGATGCCTTTACGATCGATGCAGCGCCGCAGGTCGAACTGACGCAAGGCGTCGCCGTCATCGCCGACAACTGGTGGCTGGCCAACAAGGCCCGCGCTGCCCTGTCGCCGCAATGGGACAACGGCGAATGGGCCGAGCATTCCAGCGCGGGCTATGCGCAGGCGGCGCAGGAAGCCTGGGCCGCGGGCAGCAGTGACGAAGTCTTCGCCGAAAAAGGCGATGCCGACGCAGCCTTTGCCGAAGCGGACAAGGTGCTGGAAGCCGAATACAGCTATCCCTTCCTTGCCCACGCGGCGATGGAGCCGATGAACTGCACCGCGCTGATGCACGAGGACGGCACCATGGAAATGTGGGCCCCCTCGCAGACGCCGCAGGGCGGACAGGCTGCCGTGGCGGGATATCTGGGGCTGGAGCCTTCGCAGGTGACAGTCCACATCACCCGCATGGGTGGCGGCTTCGGTCGCCGCCTCAACAACGATTACATGGTGCAGGCTGCCGCCATTGCGAAGCAGATGCCGGGCACGCCGGTCAACCTGATCTGGAGCCGCGAGGACGATGTTCGCAGCGACTTCTATCGCCCGGCAGGCTGGCACAAGCTGCGCGCCGCGCTGAACGCGGAAGGCAAGATCACCGGCTGGGCCGATCACTTCGTGACGTTCGACCTGGGCGACGGGCAATTCAACCCGGCCGTAATGGATGCCGACGAATTCCCCGCGAAATACGTCGACAACCTGCATTTCGAGCAGACGAAAATGCAGACTGCTGTGCCGATGGGTGCGCTTCGTGCGCCGCGATCCAACGCCATTGCCTACGTGATGCAGAGCTTCCTCGACGAAGTGGCCCATGCCACCGGCAAGGACCTGCCCACCTTGATGCTGGAGCTGACGGACGGCGTCGAGGCAGAACCGCCGGCAGAAGGGTTCATGGGCCCGCAGCCCGGCTTCTCAGCACCGCGCCTGCAGGCCGTCACCCGCAAGGTGATGCAGATGGCCGACTGGGCCACGCCGTCTCCCGATGGCCGCGCCAGGGGCTTCGGCTTCTATTACAGCCACATGGGCTATTTCGCCGAAGTGGTGGAGGCCAGCCTCGACGATCGCAACAATCCTGTCGTTCACAACGTCTGGGCGGCAGGCGATGTGGGCAGGCAGATCATCAACCCGTTCGGTGCCCTGAACCAGGTGGAAGGTTCCATCATCGACGGGATCGGGCAGGCGATGCAGCTTGCGGTGGAGATCGAGGGTGGCGCTGTGAAACAGTCCAACTTCCACAACTATCCGCTGCCGCGCATGCCGATGACGCCGCAGATCCACGTCGAATGGGTGCTGTCCGACAATGATCCCACGGGTCTTGGCGAACCCGCCCTGCCCCCGGTGATTCCGGCCCTGACGAACGCGCTGTTTGCCCTCACCGGCAAGCGCGTGCGCTCCCTGCCGATCGACACGTCGCTGTTTGCGTAAGGGCTAGGCCGGGCCGGGGGCGGTCATCTCGACCACCCGGCCCGCCAGCCGCTCCACTTCGGCGCTGGAATGGCTGACCAGCAGCATCGGCAGGTCCAGTTCGTCGCGCAGCCTTTCTATCAGGCTCAGCAAGGTTTCCGCGCGGCTCTCGTCTAGCGAGGCCAGCGGCTCGTCCAGCAGCAGGAAACGCGGCGCCGAAAGCAACGCACGCCCGATGGCAACACGGCGAGCCTCCCCGCCCGATAACGTCGATGGCAGGCGATCGAGCAGGTGGCCGATCTCCAGCAGGTCGACGACTTCGTCCTGCGATATGATTTCCCCGCCTGCGGGAGCGAACCGCGCGCCATAGGCAAGGTTGGCCGAAACGCGCTTGTGCGGGAACAGGCGGGCATCCTGGAACACGTAACCCGCCCGCCGCTTTTCGGGCGGCAGGTTCACACCCGCGGCGCTATCGAACACCACCTCTCCGGCAACCGCGATCCGGCCTGCGCGCGGTCGCAGTAGTCCGGCGATGGCATTGAGCGTGCTCGTCTTGCCCACGCCGGACGGGCCGACCAGCGCGGTCAGTTTCGCATCGGAGGCAAATTCCAAGGCGAAGGCGTGGTCATCCACCGCCATATCTAGGCTGACGTCAAAGGACATGGGCACGGGTCCCCTGCGATCGCCTGACCAGCCACTCGGACACCAGCAGCGCGCCCAGCGAGAGCACGATGGCAATGATCGCTAGCCGCGCGACATCGCTTTCCGAACCTGGCACCTGCAGCCCCGTATAGATCGCCAGCGGCAAGGTGCGCGTCTCACCCGCGATGTTGGCGGCAAAGGTGATGGTCGCACCGAATTCGCCCAGGCTGCGGGCAAAGCCCAGCATGGCGCCCGCCGCAATTCCCGGCAGGCTGAGCGGCAGGGTAATGGTGAGGAAGGCGCGGAACGGCGATGCGCCCAGCGTACGGGCCGCGCCGACCAGTCGCCGGTCAACCGCCTCGATCGAAAGCCGCATGGCGCGCACCATCAGCGGCAGGGCCATCACGCCCGCCGCGACCGCAGCGCCTGTCCAGTTGAACACCAGCATCAATCCGAACGTCTCGAACAGCCAGCCACCGACGGCTCCGTTTCGGCCAAGAATGATCAGCAGCAACCAGCCCGTCACCACCGGCGGCAGGACCAGCGGCAAGTGGACCAGCGCGTCCAGCAGCATCCGCCCCGGAAAGCGGCGGCGGGCGATGACCCAGGCAAGCCCGTAGGCGGTCGGCAGGGTAACCAGCACGGCCACCAGGCTGACTTTCAGCGAAAGCGCGACGATGGTCCATTCCGCCTCGCTCACGGCAGGGAGAACCCTTCTTCGGCGATTGCGGCGCGGCCTTCCGGCGAAATCAGGTACTCAAGAAACTCGCGGGTATCGGGATGGCGCGAACCTGCTGCCACGGCCACATAATAGATGATGGCCGGATGGGTCCGCGAATCGATTGTCTCCACGACTTCGACGGAATCGCTCGCCGCAGCATCGCTTGAATAGACGATCCCTAGCGCAGCCTCTCCCCGCTCCACCAGCGCAAGCGAGGCGCGCACGTTCTCACCCGGAGCAAGCCGCGAGGAGAGCGCCTCCCACAGCCCCATCGACTGCAGTGCCACCCGCGCGAATTCACCTGCCGGCACGCTGTCCGGCTCGCCGATGGCAAGGCGTCCTGCGTCGGGATCTGCCGCGAAAGCTTCGAGGCTTCTGGGACCTGCGGCCCCTGCCGGCGCGACAACGACCAGCGAATTCGCCACTAGCGGAAGCGGAGCACCCGACAAGGCACCGCGCTCTGCCAACCAGTCGATCCAGCGATCATCGGATGTGATAACAAGGTCACCAGGTGCACCTTCACTCACCTGCCTCGCCACGGCGGAGCTCGAGGCAAAGGAAAGTACGGGCCTCTCGTACCCCTTCCCGGCCCATCGCTCCGCAGCTGCGCCAAGCCCCTCCTGCATACTGGACGCAGCCAGCACCACCGGTCCCGATTGCTCGGCAGGTGCGCAGCAGGCCAGCAGGAAAGCCGAGAAACTTGCCGCAATGCTCGAAAGGAGAGGAGTGCCCCGCATGGCCACCAGCCTTAGAGCGACAGGAATCTGCCGTCCATATCAGCTATCGTCGGTCTTCTGCTCCGCCTTTGCGGCGCGGATCATGAACTCGCTGGGGCGGCGGACAGGGATCAGCAGAACGCAGCGCACGCCTTCGGGGTCGAAATCCAGCTCCACCGGATGGCGCAATTCGTGCGCGACGATCCGTTCGATCAGGTCCATGCCGAACCCGCGCGAACGCTCTTGCTTCACCGGCGGTCCGCCGCGCTCCAGCCATTCCACGCGTACCAAATCCTGGGAAACGAGCCGCCAGTGAACACTCACCTTGCCTCCCGGCTTGCTCAGTGCGCCGTACTTGGCGGCGTTGGTCGCCAGTTCGTGAACGGCAAGGCCCAACGACAGGGCATCGTTGGGCGCAAGCTCCACTTCCGGACCGATCATCTCGACAGAGTGATCGTCATTGTGGGCATAGGGCAGCAATTCAGCATCGATCACGGATCTGACCGGGGTCGAACCCCAGTCGGACTGGGTGAGCAGGTCGTGCGTTGCGGAAAGGGCGCGGATGCGACCATCGAGGCCGGTGGCAAATTCGTCGACGTCTGTGGCCCGGCGGCGGGTTAGCGCGATGATTGAAAGGACGTTCGCGAGCGTGTTCTTCACACGGTGGTTCAATTCCCGGGTGAGGGAGTTACGGATGGAAGCCTGTTCCTCGAACCAGGCCAGCGCGCTCTCGTCTTCCTGTGCCTGCTGGGTCAGCATACGCACCAGCAGCATCAGCAGGCTGGCCACCAGAAGTCCGAAAATCAGCGTGGCCATGGAAAGGCCGGACAATCCCTTGTCCTCCCTTGTGCTGACGGCAAGCCGCCACGGGTTGTTGGCAATGGTGACGGTGCGGGTCACGACATCGCGATCGACAAGGTCATCGTCGAATGTCGCGGCAAGAAGCGTGTCCTCGCCCTCCTCGTCCTCGTCATCGTAGAGGCGCACGCCGTAAGAGCCCGCATCTTCCAGCTCCAGCGCGCTTTGCAGGAAATCTCCGGCATTGAACGGAGAGTAGATGAAACCCTTGAGCGTGCGGCCACCGGCACCGGGTTCGAAAACCGGCATGTAGATGAGGAACCCCGGAGCCTCTTCATCGCCTTCCTGTTGCAGCACGATGGCATCAGTCGCCGTCGGGCGTGACGTACGCTCGGCTTCCATCATCGCGGCACGACGGGTGGGTTCGGAATACATGTCGTAGCCCAGGGCACGCCGGTTGCGCTCGGTATCGGGCTGCAGATAGGTGACCGGCGCGGCAAAAGGCTGATCGCCACTGAACGCGGGATAGAATTGGGTCTCGACTGCCGCTTCTTCGGCAAGCAGCGCTTCGAACTCGGCGATCTCGGAGGGGCGAACTACCATGGCCCAGCCAATGCCTTCCGCCCCGCGATAGTCTGCATCCAGCCGCAGTTCGGAAACGAAGCGGCGAAAATCGTCCGCAGGTACGTCGTCCATCGTCGACAGCAATGCCGCGCCAGCGCGCAGGTAAGCGCTGCTGGCGTTGGAGCGGCGCTCCAGCGCGGACGCAATAGCCGTGGCGCGGGCATTGAGCTGCGCAGCCTGACGCTCGTACTCGCCGCGCTCGATCGCAAAGATCGAAAGGATGGTGATGGCCGATATCAGGAGGAAAATGCCAAGCGGCATTCCTCTTGGATAGCGCATCAGCCACCGCTTCGTCCTGCTACGCTTGCTACCCTGCTGCTGCAATTCGATTCCTCGGCCCGACAGGGATCAGTTACCCCAGCGATATTGACGGTGCCCGGCCCGCAGCAAGATTGCAATCGGCCCACGACACGAAATTCCTACATGGGGAACCGGATGGCCCGCGTTTCGTTCCGCAATCATACACATGGCAATAACGCACTGGTTGCCGCTGCATGAAAGGGCGATCACCACTGTAGCGGGAATATGCATGGCGACGGGAAATTATTCACTTATGTCATCGTCAAACGACGGAGGTAAGGCTGCCAAGGGCCTGAAGGGCGACGCAGCCGGCAAGGCGGGCGATCCCGAATGGACGTCCAGCCTCAAGAAACTCTACAATTCGGTGGTGGACGAACCGCTGCCAGACTCCTTCAAGAGCCTGCTCTCGAAGCTGGACGACGAGGGCAAATGAGCAAGACGAAAACCAAACGCGAGCTGCCCGAGCGTAGCGCCGAAGACAAACGCGCATTCAAGCGGGAACTGACCGAAGTGGTCCCGCACCTGCGCGCTTTCGCTCGCGGCCTGTGCGGCCGCCCCGACATGGCCGATGATCTGGTACAGGAAGCGCTGCTGAAGGCATGGGCGGCACAGGAACGGTTCGAGCCGGGCACGTCCATGCGCGCCTGGACCTTCGTGATTTTGCGCAACGCCTACCTTACCGACATGCGTCGAAACCGCTTCCGCGGCGAGTATGACGAGACCGTGGCGGAACGGATCCTGACGGCGCCCGCCGGGCAGGAAGAACCGCTGCACCTGTCGGACCTTCACCGTGCGCTTCTGACGCTCCCGCCAGAGCGGCGCGAAGCGCTGCTGCTGGTTGGCGCCGGTGGCTTTTCCTACGAGGAAGCGGCAAATATCTGCGGCTGCGCGGTGGGCACGATCAAGAGCCGCGTGGGCCGCGCCCGCGCCGCGCTCTCCAGCATGATGGAAGATGGCGACATCCCCGATCGCGACCTGAGCGACCCTGCGGCACACCGAGCCATTCTCGAAGAACTGGACGAAGTGGCTGCCGGCCGCGGAGAAGCGGCTGCTTCCAAGTAGTCGCCGCTTGATCACGCCCGCGCAAGGCGACATGCTGCGCGCGAACGGGCAGGGAAAGACAGGCACGCGCCGATGAACGCCGAGGGGGAAAGTCCCAGCAAGCCGAGCAATTCCGCTACCGGGCGTCGCCGGGCGATGACATTTGCCGCGCAGGAATTGCGCCTGATATCGTCGCTTGTTGTGCTGCTTGCGATCGGCCTGTTCCTCGCTCTGCCCTTCGTTCTTTCCATCGGATCGGTGGTGTTCCTGCCGCTGGTTGCCGCGCTTATCCTGACGATCATCCTGTCTCCGCTGGCGGACAAGCTGGCGACGTGGCTGCCCAACTTCCTCGCCTCTATCCTCGCTTTGCTGGTTTTCTTCGGCATCCTCGCCCTCGCCTTCACCGCCGTCTTCGCGCCGGCGATCTCGCTGTACGACCAGGTTCCCCGCATGACTCGTCAGGTGGGCGAGCATTTCAGCGAACTGCAGGCGGCCTTTGCCTGGGTCGGGGAACTGAACGACCAGTTGACCTCTCTCACCGGCGTGGAAGAGGGTCAGCAGGTCGTTCTTGCAGGGCCGAGCATGCTGGAGCAGCTGGCGTTCGCAACCCCGACAGTACTGCTCGAGACGTTGCTTACATTCATGCTGGCCTTCTTCATGATCGAGGCCCGTATCCGCCTGCGCCGCCGGCTACTCCTGGAGCGCCAGCAGGTCGGTGCCAGCCTGAAGGCTGCGCGCGCCATTCGCGAGGTGCAGGACAGGGTGGCGGCCTATATCCTCACTGTCGGCCTCATCAACACCTGCGTCGGCATCGTCGTGGCGCTGGGTGCATGGGTGATGGGGCTGGATGCCCCGGTCATGTGGGGCGGTCTTGCCGCCCTGCTCAATTTCATTCCGTACGTCGGCCCGCTGATGATGGTGATCCTGCTGGGCCTGTTCGGCATCGGCTCTGCGGATTCGGTCTTCGTCGGCCTCATTCCCGCGGCTGCCTACCTCGGCCTGCACACGGTGGAGGCGAACGTGATCACACCTGCCGTGCTGGGCGCGCGCTTCACGATGAATCCGGTGCTGATCCTGCTCGCCCTGTCATACTTCGGGTGGATCTGGGGCGTTGCCGGTGCCCTGCTCTCGGTGCCGATCCTGCTGACGCTGACCGCGCTCGTCGATCACCTCGGCAGGCCCAATTTCGTCGGCTTCATTTTCGGTGAGCCCTTGTTCAAGACGAACATTCTCGAACTCGGCGAAGAGGACTAGGCAACTTCAGCCCATGTAGGAAAGGGGCCCGCTTCCGGAGTGGAAACGAGCCCCTTGCTCAGTCCGCCAAGCGGACTCCCGTTCGGTTCACCCGATCAGGCTTCGTAAGTCCAGGTACTGCCGCGCGAGAGATTGTCGGCGGCGAAATCCCAGTTCAGGTGCCCGTCGACCACAGCCGAGAGGTAGCTCGGGCGGGCGTTCTGGTGGTCGAGGTAGTAGGCGTGTTCCCACAGGTCGATCACCAGCAGCGGATTGTAGTCCTGGTCGGCGAGGGTGTCGGCATCGTGCGTGTCGACGACTTCGAGCTTGCCGCCCTTTTCCGCCAGCCACACCCAGCCGCTGGCGAAGTGGCCCGCGCCCTTGGACTTGAGTTCATCCTTCAGCTTGTCGAGCGAGCCGAATGCCTCGTCGATCTTGGAAGCAAGGTCGCCAGACGGGCCGCTGGTGGAGGGGGTCAGCGAATGCCAGTAGAAGCCGTGGTTCCACACTTGCGCGGAATTGTTGAAAAGGCCGCCGTCGCTGCCACGCGATGCGGCGATCACTTCTTCAAGCGACTTGTCCGCGTGGGCGGTGCCTTCAATCGCGGCATTGGTCTTGTCTACATAGGCTTGGTGGTGCTTGCCATGGTGGTAGCTGAACGTCTCGGCGGTGATCGCTGGGGCTAGGGCTTCCTTGTCATAGGGAAGCGACATCAGTGAAAAAGCCATGTGATCTGTCTCCTGTTGATCCGGTTGTCGTGTAACCAATGCGCGAGAAGGCTGGTCGTTGCATGTCCCGCACGAGAAATCCCGGCATATCTGGCGATGCGTTCATCGCAAGGCAAGGGGGAGGAACAGGGGGTCGGAACAGCGGGCCGTGACAAGAGGGCCGAATGTCGGCATTGCTGCGGCACAAAGCCTCACGGGCAACGAAGGACATTTATGGGACGCGAGTATTTCGGCACCGATGGCATCCGGGGCCGCGCCAATGGCAGGAAGCTGAACGCAGCAACGGCGATGAAGGTGGGCCAGGCCGCCGGCCGCCACTTCCTGCGCGGTGATCACAAGCACCGCGTGGTCATTGGCAAGGACACGCGCCTGTCGGGCTACATGATGGAGAACGCGCTGGTGGCAGGCTTCACCAGCGTAGGGATGGACGTGATCATGACCGGCCCCCTGCCCACCCCCGCCGTCGCCCTGCTGACCCGGGAAATGCGCGCCGATATCGGGGTGATGATCTCTGCCAGCCACAACCCCTACGACGATAATGGCATCAAGCTGTTCGGCCCCGATGGCTTCAAGCTGTCCGACGAGGACGAGGAAGCGATCGAGGCCGCCATGCGCGAGGAACAGACACTGGCGGAAGGCGATCACATCGGTCGCGCCCGCCGGATCGAGGATGCGCGCGGGCGCTACATCCACGCCGTCAAGCAGTCGCTGCCAGAGGACGTGCGTCTCGACGGGCTGAAGATCGTGGTCGATTGCGCGCACGGTGCCGCCTACCAGGTAGCCCCCACCGCCATATGGGAACTGGGCGCGGAAGTGATCGCCATGGGCGTTGCTCCCAACGGGCTCAACATCAACGATGGCGTGGGCTCCACCCACCTCGACGCGATCAGGCAGCGCGTGGTGGAAGAAGGCGCGGACCTTGGCATTGCATTGGATGGCGATGCCGACCGCCTTATCGTGATCGACGAGAAGGGCCGCCCTGTCGACGGCGACCAGATCATGGCGCTGATCGGCAGCCGCTGGGCGAACGACGGCAGGCTGAGAGGCGGCGGTGTTGTCGCCACGGTCATGTCCAACCTCGGGCTGGAGCGGTTCCTGCAAGGCAAGGGCCTGGAACTGGTACGCACCAAGGTGGGCGACCGCTACGTGCTCGGCGCGATGAAATCCGGCGGCTACAACGTGGGCGGGGAGCAGTCGGGGCACATGATCCTGCTGGACCATGCCACGACCGGCGATGGCACGGTGGCCGCGCTGCAGGTGCTGGCCGCGCTGGTGCGCACCGGCAAGCCCGCCAGCGAACTGCTGCACCTGTTCGATCCCGTGCCGCAACTGCTGAAGAACGTGCGCTACGAAAGCGGCGATCCGCTGGAGGACCAAAGCGTGAAGGACGCCATTGCTTCTGCCAAGGGCGAACTTGGCGGCAGCGGGCGGCTCGTGATCCGCAAATCCGGAACAGAGCCACTGATCCGCGTGATGGCCGAAGGCGACGACGAGGCCCAGGTTGAGCGAGTGGTCGATTCCATCTGCGACGCGGTGAAGGCCGCAGTTTGAGCCGATGAGTGGCCGTCCGCCCCGCATCCTTGTCATCGCCGGGTCCGATTCATCGGGCGGGGCCGGCATTCAGGCGGACATCAAGACGATTACAATGCTGGGCGGCTATGCCATGACCGCGATCACCGCCGTCACCGCGCAGAACACGCGCGGCGTCACCGGGGTGGAAGCGCTCTCGCCCGATTTCGTGGCTGCGCAGGTCGATGCCTGCCTCGGGGATATCGGCGTCGACGCGGTGAAGATCGGGATGCTGGGCAGCGCCGACATCGCCGAAGTGGTGGCGGACCGGCTGGAGGACCTTGGCAAGCCCATCGTTTTCGATCCCGTGATGGTCGCCACCAGCGGCAGCGTGCTGACGGACGAGGCCACCATCAAAGTGTTCGAATGGCTGATGGACCTCGCCACGCTCACCACGCCGAACGTGCCGGAGCTGGAGGCGCTGGGCGGCGCTGAAGGCATGGCTTCTCGCGGCGTCGCCTACCTTGCCAAGGGAGGAGACGCGGATGGCCCGATGGTGGAGGACCGCCTCGTGCGCCCCGGCGCACAGGACGTCGTGTGGAGCGACGCGCGCATCGTAACCAAGCACACCCACGGCACCGGCTGCACACTGTCGAGCGCGATCGCCACGTACCTTGGCCACGGCCTGCCGCTGGAGCAGGCCATCGGCGATGCCCGCCTGTTCGTGCGCGAGGCGCTGAAGAGTGCGCCCGGCTTCGGCTTTGGCAACGGACCGCTGGGGCACCAGGCCGTGCGGTGAACCTAGAACGCACACCACCCCGGTTTGCATCGCGGAGCGTGACAATGGTGCCGTTTCTTCGATTGTAGGGGGTCAGCACGGCGGGGCATCGAACGACGCGTGCCGCTGCGGGGCCGGTGCAGGAAAGCCGGACCGCGATGGTCGTGTCAGGCGGCAGGCTCTGCCGCGCCTTGCTGGCGGCGCAAATAGATGAACGGCACCAGACCCGTCTTGAACCGACTCCTGATCGAACGCTGGAAGAACGGGGGAATGTGATCGCCGACGATCAGGACATCGGTATCGGCAAAACCGGGGCTGTCGATCTCCTGCCGCAGCGCATCGGCAATCTGGCGTTGCAGCATGTAGCTGCGACACAGCATGGGAAAGTTTTCGCGCCATTCGGGCGAACCTAGGTTGCAGGTGCCAAGCTGCATGCTTGGGTTGTCGTCCACCGGAAGGTGGCCGCTGAGCGTTAACCAGTAGACCAATTTGCGCTTTTCCGGCTCCCTTCCCAGGATCGCGGCGATTTCGCGGGGGAATTCGCGGTCGCAAACGCCGGTGAACACGCCGTCGCACAGTTGCGCCCCCTCCCTCGCAAGGTCGGGGCCGAACTGCACGTTCTCGAAGCCTACCTTGGGATACCAGTCCCGGCGGTCGAAGAATTCGGCCGTGAAGCCGTGCAGCGCGGTCGTCTCGAAACCGGCCTCGGCAAAGCGGTGCGGCACGCACTTGGCGCTGGCGAAGTCGAAGTGTGTGGGATCGTCCCACGCCTCGCACAGCTCGCGTATCTCGGCATTGGTGGTCGAACCGTAGAACGGCACTTCGCCGTAGCTGGCCGTATATTGCGGCGCCCACTTGTCCGCGCTCCAGATGGCGTCGAAGATGGCCCGGTCATGATCGTTGTCGGGTACACCGACCGACTCCAGAATGATGATGACAAGATTGCGCGTTTCCAGCGCTTCGGGGGAAAGCGCCGTCGTCAGCATAGCCGATTCAATCGGCGTGCCAGCGGGGGCTTTCACCATGTAACCCCCGCGGTCGGCACTGTTCAGGCGTTCGTCGGCTTGCGCCAGCAAGGCGACGCAGACGAAGGCGAGCAGAAACTGGCGGAATCCGCGTGGCCTCTCGGTTCGCGGTGCGAACCACAGGCACAGGCCGAATGCCAGCGCCAGCACCGCACCGCTGACGACATAGCTGGGAGATGCCGACAGGTTCATTTCGCCGAGGTAGACGAGCGAGGTGAAAGCCTTGTCGATCGTCAGGTAGAAGACGCGCGAGAAATAGGAGATCAGCAGGAACGCGAAGATCGCGACGATTCCGACCGTTCGCACCAGGCGATTGGGGATCGACCCGAATACCAGCGCGGCAACGCCTGCCATGATGATCCGCGAGGTCATGTTGGGGCCGCCCACGAACCACATGGCAATCAGCGCCAGGTTAGGCATCAGCACCCACCAGAACACCCACCTTGCGGGAAAATTTTCAAGGAGTTCTATTCTCGTGCGCATCCATCGGTCCACCAGTGACCGAGGGGCTTGCCACGTCAGGGTAAATTTCGTGCTAACCCGGTGACCGGACGCGTCCGCGCGCTGGTCCGCGCAACCGTATCAGTCCTCGCAGTCCAGCCCTCCGTGCGCGTCTTCCTGCAGGCAGTAGAATTCCCGGATCGCTTCCCATCCTTCCTCGGCGGTTTCGCACCAGGTGATGAGGTCGAGGTCCTTCTTCGAGATCGTGCCTTCCTCGGCAATCGCGTTGAAATCGATCACGCGGTTCCAGAAGTCCTTGCCGAACAACAGCACGGGAATGGGCTTCATCTTGCCCGTCTGGATCAGCGTGAGCAGTTCGAACATCTCGTCGAACGTGCCGAAGCCGCCGGGGAAGACGGCCACCGCGCGGGCGCGGATCAGGAAGTGCATCTTGCGCAGGGCGAAATAGTGGAAATTCAGCGACAGATAGGGCGTCACGTAGGGATTGGGCGCCTGCTCGTGCGGCAGGATGATGTTGAGGCCGATGGACTCGCCGCCGGCATCGCTGGCGCCGCGATTGGCCGCTTCCATGATCGACGGGCCACCGCCCGAGGTGACGACGAACTGCCGCTGCCCATCCTCCACGATCGACTTTTCCGTAACCATGCGCGCGAGGCGATAGGCCTCGGCATAGTATTTCGCCTTCTTGGCGAGGTTGCGTACGACCAGCGCCTCTTCCTCGGGCAGGTTCTCGGCCTGCTTGAGCGCTTCCTCGGTCGCCTCGGGTGGCGGGATGCGGGCAGAGCCGTACATCACCAGCGTGGAGCCGACGCGTGCCTCATCCAGCACCATCGTGGGCTTCAGGAGTTCGAGCTGGAAGCGCACCGGGCGCAGTTCCTCGCGCAGCAGGAAATCCTGGTCGCGGAAAGCGAGGCGATAGGCCGGGTGGCGAGTTTGCGGGGTCGCGTCGTCGATGGAGTCGGCAAAGCCTGCCTCCATGTCCGCGTGGTAGAACTTGTGATCCTTCAGGTCGTGGTCTTCGTTTTCGGGGCTGTCTGCCACGCGTATTCCTCTCGATAATAAACAGCATCGAGAGGTAGGGCCTTGGCGCGGCGATTTAAAGTCAGGAAATCCGCCCAAGGTTCAGGGGGCGAGCCACCAGCGGATCACCATGGCGATCGCGCCCAGCACGCTGATGCTGGCAAGCCAAAGCCCGGCCATCCACGCCAGCCGCTTCCACAGCGGCTTGTCGTCCGCCTCTGACCTAGTGGTATCCTTCATCGTCCACTTTCCCGCGGAACACCCAGTAGGCCCAGGCGGTGTAGCCGATGATCAGCGGCATGGTGATCGCCACGCCCACCAGCATGAAGACCTGGCTGCGCTCCGGCGCGGCGGCATCCCAGATGGTGACATCGGGTGGGACGACGTTCGGCCAGATCGTGACGCCCAGCCCCGCCATGCCGAGGAAGAACAAGAGCAGCGCCAGCCAGAACGGCTTGGAATTGCGCTCCTTCGTCACCGCGCGCAGCAGTGAGACAGCGACGATGGCGGTAAGGATCGGCACCGGCGCGGCGAAGTAGATTTCCGGGGCGGTCAGCCAGCGTTCGGCATATTCGGCGTTCAGCAGCACGTTGTAGACGCTCACCGCGCCCATCAGCACCAGCGTGATCGCCCCGGCGCGCAGGGCCAGCTTGCGGGCATGCGCTTGCCCCTCGCCGTCCAGTTTCCAGATCAGCCATGTCGCGCCAAGCAGGGCATAGCCTGCCACGGTGCCGAGGCCCGTCAGCAGGGTATAGGGCGTCAGCCAATCGAACCAGCTACCGGCATAGGCGCGGCCATCCACTTCGATACCCTGCAACAGGGCGCCCAGCGTCATCCCCTGCGCCATCGCCGCAACCACGGAACCGCCGGTGAAGGCAAAGTCCCACAGGCGGCGGTGCGATGGGTCGCGCCAGCGGTATTCGAAGGCAACGCCGCGGAACACGAGACCCAGCAGCATGGCGATGATCAGCGGATAGGTGGCGGGCAGGATCACCGCGTAGGCCAGCGGAAAGGCCGCGAACAGGCCGCCGCCGCCCAGCACCAGCCAGGTCTCGTTGCCGTCCCACACCGGCGCGATGGAGTTCATCGCCCGGTCCCGCTCCCGCCCGGGATCGAAGCTGGGGAAGAGGATGCCGATGCCAAGGTCGAACCCGTCCATCACCACATAGGCGAACACGGCAAAGGCGATGATGAAGGCCCAGATCGTCGTCAGGTCCACGTTGATCATGGCGCTTCCTCCGGTTCGTGCTTGGTGCCCGACAGGTCGCGCGTGGTGGCGTCGGTCGGGTCCTGCGTCGGTCCGGGCGTGATCCCGGCGGTGCGGATCGGCCCCTTGTCGCCGCGCTTCGCGCCCAGTTCGCCGGTGTGCGGGGGTTTGTGCATCAGGTGCAGGATGTACCACACACCCGCGCCGAACACGGTGAAGTAGACGACGATGAAGGCCAGCAGCGATGCGCCCACGGCAGGCGCGGCGAGCGGGCTGGCGGCGTCCTCCGTTCGCAGCAGGCCATAGATCACGTAAGGCTGCCGCCCGACTTCGGTGGTGATCCAGCCGCACAGCACGGCAAGGAAACCCGACGGCCCCATCACCAGCGCAGCGCGGTGCAGCCAGGGCCAGTCGTACAGCTTGCCGCGCCACCTTGCGAACAGGCTCCACACGCCCACCGCCATCATCGCCATGCCGATGGCGATCATTATGCGGAAGGCCCAGAACACCAGGAAGACTGGCGGCTGTTCGTCATCGGGCACGGTATCCAGTCCCTCGATCGGCGCATTCCAGTGGTGCTTGAGGATGAGGCTGGAAAGCTTCGGGATGCCCACGGCGTAGTCGAGCCGCTGCTCCTCGTCGTTGGGAATCCCGAAGACGTAGAGCGGCGCGCCGTCGGGGTAGCTGTTATAGTGCCCCTCCATCGCCATCACCTTCTGCGGCTGGTGCTCCATCGTGTTCAGGCCGTGCATGTCGCCCGCCACGATCTGGATCGGGGCGACGATGGCCGCCATCCACATGGCCATGGAGAACATCTTGCGCGCGTGCAGGTTCGCCCCGCCCTTTGCCCGGTCCTTCAGCAGGTGCCACGCACCCACGCCGCCCACCACGAACGCTGTTGTAAGGTAGGCCGCCAGCACGGTGTGGACGAGACGGTAGGGAAAGCTGGGGTTGAAGACGATCGCCGCCCAGCTATCGCCCGGCAGGAACTGACCGTTCGCGCCCATCTCGTATCCCACCGGCGTCTGCATCCAGCTGTTCACCGAAAGGATCCAGAAGGCCGAGATGAAAGTGCCCACCGCCACCATCAGCGTGGCGGCGAAGTGCAGCTTCTTGCCCACCTTGTTCATGCCGAACAACATCACGCCGAGGAAGCCTGCCTCCAGGAAGAAGGCAGTAAGCACTTCGTAGGCCATCAACGGTCCGATCACCGGCCCGGCAAGGTCCGAGAACACGGACCAGTTGGTGCCGAACTGGTAGCTCATCACGATGCCGGAGACGACGCCCATGGCAAAGGTGATGGCGAAGATCTTCACCCAGTACTTGAACAGGTCGAGATAGAGCTGCTTGCCCGTCTTCAGCCACAGCCCCTCCAGCACCGCGAGGTAGCTGGCGAGGCCGATGGTGAAAGCGGGGAAGAAGAAGTGGAAGCTTACCGTGAAGGCAAACTGTATCCGGGCGAGCATCAGGGCATCTAGGCCGTCGAACATGGTTCTTCCTTAGCGCGTTGCGGCGTCCCTACATTGTTGCAGCCGCTGCAACAAATCGCGATTGCGCACCACGAGGTGCAGTAAATTCAACTCAAATCATTCCGCGCGGCCAGTCCTTCGGCTCGTGAAAAGTGTCGCCGTTGTCGCGCAGCGCTTCCTCGAAGGCCCGCGACTGGGAAAGGTAGACCTTGCCGCTCAATTCATCGGGAAAGTGGGTGCGCTGCAGCCGATCCATTACCGGGCCTTTCACTTCGGAAAGGTGCAGCTTGATCCCGGCATCCTGCATACGGTGGTTGATCGCTTCGAGGCTTTCGAGGCCCGATGCGTCGATCTCGTTCACCGCGCTGCACATCAGGATCACGTGGCGCACCTTGGGCCGGTCGGCCACCTGTTCCAGCACATATTCCTCCAGCCAGCGGGCGTTGAGGAACGTCAGCGCCTCGTCGATGCGGATTGAAAGCACGTGATCGGCAGTGAAGACCTTGTGCCGCTCTATGTTGCGGAAATGCTCGGTTTCCGGAACGCGGCCCACGATGGCGGCGTGCGGACGGCTGGCGCGCCACAGGTAGAGCAGCAGCCCCACCGATACGCCCGCGATCACGCCCATTTCCACGCCCGCGACCAGGGTGATGCCGATGGTGGCGACGTGCGCGGCGAAATCGGCGCGGGAATAGGTCCACAGCTGCTTCGGCGTCTTCAGGTCCACCAGTGCCAGCACGGCGACGATGATCGTGGCGGCCAGCACGGCAATCGGCAGGCTGAACAGGAGCGGGGTGAGGAACAGGCTGGCAAGCGCGATGCCCACGGCGGTGAAGGCCCCTGCAGCAGGCGTCTGCGCGCCGGCATCGAAGTTCACCACCGAACGCGCGAAGCCGCCCGTCACCGGGTAGCCGCCGGAAAAGGCGCTGGCCACGTTCGATGCGCCGAGGCCGATCAGCTCCTGGTCGGGCGAGATTCGCTGGCGGCGCTTGGCGGCCAGGGTCTGCGCCACGGATACGCTTTCGACGAAGCCGATAATGGAAATCAGCAGCGCGGGCACGAACAGTTGCTGGATTAGCGAAACATCGGTGCTGGGCATAGCGAACGGCGGCAGGCCAGAGGGGATTTCGCCGGTGATGTTCACGTCCTTGCCCGCAAGATCGAAAGCGATCACGGCCACGATGCTGACGGCAACCGCCAGCACCGGTCCGGCCTTGGCAGCAATGTCCGCAGCCTTGGGCGCGAGGCCCATTCTTACCAGAAGAGGTTTCAGTCCCTTGCGCACCCAGAACAGGAATACGACCGCGGGCGCGCCGACGGCCAGCGTCCACGGGTTCACGTTGCCGATGTTGGCGGCCAGCGAGCCGAGCATGTCGGGCCAGGTGTCGCCGCCGCCCTGAATGCCCAGCACATGGCGTAGCTGGCTGGTGGCGATCAGGATGCCGCTGGCGGTGATGAAGCCGCTGATAACGGGGTGGGACAGCAGGTTTGCAAGGAACCCCATGCGCAGCACGCCCAGCACGAACAGCATCACGCCCGACAGCGCGGCCAGCGTGATCGCCGCCTCCAGATATTCCGCCGTTCCCTGCGCCGCCACGGCGCCAACCGCGCTCGCCGTCATCAGGCTGACGACGGCCACCGGCCCCACGGCCAGCGTGCGGCTGGTGCCGAAAATGGCATAGGCGACCAGCGGCAGGATCGAGGCGTAGAGGCCCACCACCGGCGGCAGGCCCGCCAGCAGCGCGTAGGCGAGGCTTTGCGGGATCAGCATGATGGTGACGATCACGGCTGCCACCATGTCGCTGCCCAGCGCCTCGCCATTATAGGTGCGGCCCCAGTCGAGGATCGGGAAATAGCGTTTCAGCATTGCCGCCGCGTCAGGCCCCGCCGATGGGCCGGGCCATCCACTCGCGGCCCTTGAGCATCGCGTGCCAGTAGATGCCGGGCAGCACGTCCACCTTCAATGTCCAGGCCGCGCGCGAGGCCTTGGTGCCGTCGATCGCCCATGTCGGGAACGTCGGCAGCAGCTTGCCGCCATAGCCGAATTCCGCGAGCACGATCTTGCCGCGCTCCACCGTCAGCGGGCAACTGCCGTAGCCGTCGTAATTGCCCTTCAGCGGCTTGCCTTCAAGCTGCGCCAGCGCATTGACAGCGGCGACCGGGGCCTGCTTGCGGGCAGCCGCCATCGTCTTGGCGTTGGGCGTGCTGCCGCAATCGCCCAGCGCGAAGACATCGGGATAGCGCACGTGTTGCAGGGTGTGCTCGTCCACCTCGGCATAGCCCGCCTCGTTCGCCAGCACACTGGCGGCGACGACCGGGTTGCCCTTCTGCGGCGGGCAGACGTGCAGCATGTCGAAACTGCGTTCCACCTCGCCGTTCTCGGTGGCGAACCAGGCCTTCTTCGCCGGGCCATCGACGCGGGTGAGCGTGGAGCCGAAATTGAGGCCAATCCCGTATCGCTCCACGTATTCCATCAGCGCGGGGACGTAGTCGGCCACGCCGAACAGCACGGCCCCGTTGTTATGAAACTCCACCTCGATATCGCCGAGGACGCCGCGCTTCTCCCATTCGGAACAGGAGAGATACATCGCCTTCTGCGGCGCGCCTGCGCACTTGATCGGCATGGGCGGCTGGGTGAACAGCGCGCGGCCCTTGCGGGTCTGCTGCACCAGTTGCCAGGTGTAGGGCGCAAGATCGTAGCGGTAGTTGGATGTGACGCCGTTATGCCCGAGCGTCTCCTCCAGTCCCACGATCTCATCCCACGCGAGTCGATTGCCCATCGCCACCACCAGCACATCGTAGGTGACGCGTCCGTTGCCTTCATATTCGACCGTCTTGTTGTCCGGATCGAAGCCGGTGACGGCGGCCTTCAGCCAGGTCACGCCTTTCGGCATCACCGATGCCTCGGGCCGCACCGTCTCGTCCTTTTCGAACACGCCGCCGCCCACCATGGTCCAGCCGGGCTGGTAATAGTGCTCGTCGGCAGGCTCGATGATCGCGATGTCCAGGCCCGGATGGCGATTGAGCATCGAGGCGGCAGTGGCGATCCCCGCCGATCCGCCGCCAGCGATCACGACGGTGTGGTGGCTCTGGTGGGCAGTCATGGTGATCTCCGGTTCAGCCGGTTACGGCCTGGTGTAACAGCGTGCAGCGGTTGCCGGTGCGGCAATAGGCGAGCACGGGCGCGGGCAGTTCGGCCAGCGCGCGGGCGAATGCATCCTTCTGCATTTCGACGGGACGCGATGCATCGACGGGGATGTGGCGCACTTCCAGCCCCTGCGCCTCGGCAGCGGCGGCGATCTCGGCGAAGTCCGGCTGGCCCGGCTCCTCGTCATCGGGGCGGTTGCAGATGATTGCCTTGAACCCGGCCTTTGCCAGTTGCTCCACCTCTTCGGGCTGCACCTGTCCAGCAACGGAGAGGGTATCTGTCAGTTTTACAGGTTCCATCAGGCTTTTCCTTCGGTCAGTCGTAGCAGGGCCATCCCCACCAGCATCGAGACGACGAAGATCGCCGCGCCCGCAGGCTCGATCGCCAGGGCCGCGAAGCCGGGACCGGGGCACAGGCCCGCGATGCCCCAACCCACGCCGAACAGCACCGCCCCGCCGATCAGCTTCGGGGTCAGTTCACTCTTGGTGGGAACGTGGAAATCATCCTCGAAAATTGGGCGCGCCATGCCGGGGACGATGCGCCAGGCAATCGCCATGACGACAAGCGCGCCGCCCATGACGAAGGCGAGCGTCGGGTCCCAGTCACCGAACAGGTCCAGGAACCCGCGAACGCGCGCAGGCTCTGTCATGCCGCCGATGGTCAAGCCCGCACCGAACAGCAAGCCGGATATGAGGGAGAAGAGTGTCTTCATGGCTCAGCCCTTGCCGCAGGTGTTGATGCCGAACGGCAGGTAGGCCGGGCAGAAGCGCACGAGGCTGGTCACGATGAAAACCGCCGCCACGACATAGGCGACAATGGCCCATGTGCCGGTGATCGTGCCGGTCGCAGCCAATGCGATCAGGACGAGCGCCGCGACGATGCGCAGCGTGCGATCTAGTGAACCCATGTTCTTCGTCATTGCAGTACCTCCCAGCCAAGCATGTTCATCAAGGCCACCGTGGCGATGCCTGCGGCCATGAAGGTGATCGTCGCGGCGATAGAGCGGCCCGAGAGGCGGCTGATGCCGCACACGCCGTGGCCGCTGGTGCAGCCGCTTCCCAGCCGCGTGCCGAAGCCGACCAGCAGCCCGGCAACGATCAGCGGAACAGGCCCGGCAAAGGCAGGCTCCAGCCCGCCCCTTGCCAGCATCACGGCCAGCGCGCCCAGCGGCAGGCCGATCACGAATGCCCATGCGCCGATCCTGTCCATGCCGCTGCCGCCGAGGCCAGCCGCTTTCGCAGCGATGCCGGAAACACCGGCGATGCGGCCAAGGGCCAGCAGCATGATCGCTGCGGCGAGGCCGATCAGCGCGCCGCCAATCAGCCCATCCAAGGGCGCTGCGTCGGGAAAGCTGGGGATCGTCATACCGCGTTCACCGGAATCTTGATGTAGGAGACGCCGTTATCCTCCGGCTCCGGCAGGCGGCCGCCGCGGATGTTCACCTGCACGCTGGGCATGATGAGGGTGGGCATGTCCAGCGTCTTGTCGCGGCTGGTGCGCATCTCCACGAATTCCTCCTCGGTCACGCCGTCCTTCACGTGCACGTTCTCCTCGCGCTGCTGCTTGACGGTGGTTTCCCAGGCATAGACGTCTCGGCCCGGCGCCTTGTAGTCGTGGCACAGGAACAGGCGCGTATCGTCCGGCAGAGAGAGCAGGCGGCGGATCGAGCGGAAAAGCTGCCGCGCATCGCCGCCGGGGAAATCCGCGCGGGCGGTGCCGAAATCGGGCATGAAGATCGTGTCGCCCACGAAAGCCGCATCGCCGATGATGAAAGCCATGTCGGCAGGCGTGTGGCCGGGCACGTGCAGGGCAATGCCTTCCAGCTCGCCCACCTTGAAAGTCTCGCCATCGGTGAACAGGTGATCGAACTGCGATCCGTCGCGCTCGAAATCGGTGCCGGCGTTGAACAGCTTGCCGAACACGTCCTGCACGCGGACGATATCCTTGCCAATCGACAGCTTGCCGCCCAATTTCTCCTGCAAATAGGGCGCGGCGGAAATGTGATCGGCATGGGCATGCGTCTCGATCAGCCACGTCATTTTCAGGTCATTGGTTTCGACATATTCGATAATGAGGTCCGCCGAACCGAACGAGGTGCGGCCCGAATTGGGGGCATAGTCCAGCACCGAGTCGATGATCGCCGCCTCTTTCGTGGCGGGATCGTGCACGACATAGCTGATGGTATAGGTCGCTTCGTCAAAGAAGCCCGCGATTGTCGGGCGCTTCGTCTCATCCTCGCGAGCGCGCCTGATCTGCGCGCTGGCACTGGCGAGGGCCTGGTCTGTGCTCATCTTCGCAATCCTCTAATCAATTTCGTAAACTGATAATATGTATTGCCTCGATTCGCGTCAAGTGGTAGGTCACTTGCATGCAACCTGAAAATGACATCCCCATTCTTGTCCCGCCCCGCATCGGCGACAAGGCACCGGCCTTCTCTGCGCGCACCACCACCGGCCACGTGGACCTCGCGGATTTTCGCGGGCAGTGGCTGGTCCTGTTCTCGCACCCTGCGGATTTCACGCCCGTCTGCACGTCGGAATTCGTGGCGCTCGCCCGCAAGGCTGATGAATTCGCCAGGCGCGACTGCGCGCTGATGGCGCTCTCGATCGACACGCTGTTCTCGCATTTCGCCTGGCTGCGTCTCATCCGCGACCGTTTCGGCGTGGAAGTGCGCTTCCCGGTGATCGAGGACCCGACCATGGTGATCGCCAGCGCATACGGCATGACCCTGCCGGGCGATGCCGACAACTGGGGCGTGCGCAGCACCTATTTCATCGATCCCGAAGGCACGATCCGCGCGATCACCTGCTATCCGCCGAACGTGGGCCGCTCGATCCCCGAAATGCTGCGCATCCTCGATGCCTTGCAGGCGGCGGACAGGAACACGGCCCTCACTCCTGCCGACTGGAAGAGGGGCGATGCATTGCTCAGCCCGCCGGGAGAGGCGCTGGATGCCGTTTACGCCGCGGAGAAGCCCGGCGACTGGTTCTGGCAGGAGCAGGGCAAGTGACCGAGGAACAACTGCTGGAAGCCCTGAAGGCCATCGCCCATCCCTCCCGGCTGAAGATCCTGCAGACGCTGGCGAAAGGGGAGACGAACGTGGGCGAGATCGAGGAGGCGACCGGGATCGCCCAGCCCACGCTTTCCCAGCAGCTGGCTATCCTGCGCAAGGCGGAACTGGTGGACACGAGGCGTCAGGCCAAGCTGGTCTACTACTCGCTCGACGATGCGACCATGGCAAAGGTTTGCCACGCGCTCAGCCCGCTGTCGCCGGATCGGGGCGCGCCTGCGGCGTCCGAAAGTGGCCGCAAGGCCGCCTCGGGTGTCGCCAATTTCGCCAGACTCCATATCTAGCCTGCACAACTCATCGCCCCGGCGCTTCACGCGGGCGTCGTTTTTTGCCAAAGGGCGATGCAAAGCGTCGCCCCATTCGCATAACAGGACGAAAATCCGCATGATCCGCACCGACTGGACCCGCGAAGAGATCGCCGAACTCTTCGACCTGCCTTTCACCGAACTGCTGTTCCGCGCCGCCAGCGTGCACCGCGAACACCACAGCGCGGACGAGGTGCAGCTGTGCACACTGCTTTCCATCAAGACCGGCGGCTGCCCGGAAGATTGCGGCTACTGCTCGCAAAGCGCCCACGCCGACAGCGGCGTGGAAGCGACCAAGCTGATGGACGTGCGCCAGGTGCTGCAATCGGCCGCACAGGCGAAGGATGCGGGCAGCCAGCGGTTCTGCATGGGCGCGGCATGGCGCAACCCGAAAGAGCGCGACATGCCCAAGATCGTGGAGATCGTGAAAGGCGTGCGCGAAATGGGCATGGAAACCTGCATGACGCTGGGGATGCTTACCCCATCGCAGGCGGAGCAGCTCAAGGAAGCGGGTCTCGACTACTACAACCACAACATCGACACCGGCCCCGAGTATTACGAGCGCGTGATCACCACCCGCAATTACGAGGACCGGCTGACCACGCTGGAAAACGTGCGGGCGGCAGGCATCAACGTGTGCAGCGGCGGCATCGTGGGCATGGGCGAAACGCGCGAGGACCGCGTGGGCTTCGTCCACACACTCGCCACGCTGGAGCGGCACCCAGAAAGCGTGCCGGTGAACGCGCTGGTGCCGGTAAAGGGAACTCCGCTGGGCGACATGCTGGCCGATACGCCGATGGCGAAGATCGACGATATCGAATTCGTCCGCACCGTCGCGGTGGCGCGCATCTGCATGCCGATGAGCATGGTGCGCCTGTCCGCAGGCCGCGAATCCATGAGCGATGCCACGCAGGCGCTGGCCTTCATGGCTGGCGCGAACTCGATCTTCACCGGCGAAAAACTGCTGACCGCCCCCAACGCGGGCGACGACAGCGATGCGGCCTTGTTTGCGCGCCTCGGCCTGAAGGCCATGGAAGGTGAAGAACCCATGCGCGCGGTAGGGGGATGCTCTGGCGGGTGTGCCACGCAGGCAGAGGCTGAAGCCGAACTCACCTGAGCGCGCAACAATGCTCGAACATATCCGCCAGTCGCTGGAGATCATCGCAGCGAAGCACCGCACGCGGGCGCTGCGCGCGGTGGAAATGCGCCCCGGCGGCAGGCTGGTGCGCGGCGGGCGCGAATTGCTGGACTTCTCCAGCAACGACTACCTCGGCCTTGCGCAGCATCCGCTGCTGGTGGAGCGTTCTGCCAATTACGTGCGCCAGCACGGCGCGGGTGCTGGGGCTTCGCGGCTGATCACCGGCACCAGTGCTCTGCACTTGGACATCGAAGAGAAAGTCGCGGCGTTCAAGGGCACCGAGGCCGCGCTGCTGTTCGCCACCGGCTGGCAGGCCAATGCTGCCGCCATCCCGGCGCTCGCAAAGGCGGCGAAGGGCACGGTGATCTTCGCCGACAAGCTAGTGCACAACTCGATCCATGCCGGGCTTCGCGGCTCGACCGCAGAGGTGCAGTTCTACGATCACGACGATTACGACCATCTCAACGCGCTGTTGCAGGAACACGCCAGTGCGCCCGCGCGGCTGATCGTCACCGAGAGCGTGTTCAGCATGGACGGCGACCGGGCGGACCTGCCGCGGCTCAATGCCCTGGCCGCGCAGCACGATGCGCTTCTGTATGTGGACGAGGCCCATGCCACCGGCGTTCTGGGCAAGGGCGGCGCGGGGCTGACGGCGGACCATCCGGGCGCGCAGATCGTGATGGGCACGTTCAGCAAGGCGCTGGGCGGGTTCGGTGCCTACATCGCCTGCCCGGCCGTGGTTCGCGAATACCTCGTCAACATGTGCGCCGGGCTGATCTTCACCACCGCGCCTCCGCCCGCGATGCTGGGCGCAATGGACGCCGCGCTGGAACTGGTGCCCGGTATGGACGAAGAGCGCGCGCACCTTGGCGCGCTGGGCGACCGGCTGCGCGCAGTATTGCAGGATTTGGGCTACGACACGCTCGGCTCCACCACGCAAATCGTCCCGCTGGTGGTCGGGCCCGAAGCCGACGCGCTGGCCTTGGGCGAGCACCTTCTGGAGAGCGGCATAGCTGCCCTGCCCATCCGCCCGCCTACCGTGCCCAAGGGCACCAGCCGTATCCGTTTCGCCCTACGCTCAACGCTGGGGGAGGACAATATCGACACGGTGCTGGCCGCCGTCGCCGCATGGAAGAAATCATGACCCGCCATATCGTCACCGGCACCGATACCGACGTCGGCAAGACCGTCTTTGCCGCCGGGCTATCGCAGGCGCTGAAGGCAAGCTACTGGAAGCCCGCACAGGCGGGGCTGGAGGGCGAAACCGATAGCCAGGCCGTCGCGCGCCTTGCGCCCGATGCGAGCGTATTGCCCGAAGCCTATCGCCTCGAAACGCCCTGCTCACCCCATGAAGCCGCACGGGTGGACGGGGTGCAGATCGACGACGCGGCGCTGGCTCTGCCACCGGTCGAAGGGCCGTTGGTGGTCGAGGGCGCGGGCGGCGTGCTTGTCCCCTATCGTGAAGACCTGCTGGCGGCGGACCTGTTCGCACGCTGGGGCCTGCCCGCTATTGTCGTCGCGCGAACCACGCTCGGCACGATCAGCCACACGCTGCTTTCGATAGAAGCGCTGCGGGTGCGCGGCATCGCCGTGGCGGGTGTCGCCTTCATCGGTGAAGAGGAGACGGTGGCCGAAGGCGCGATCACGCGCATTGCCCAAGTGCCGCACCTCGGCCGTCTCCCACGCCTGGCTCCGCTCGATGCCGACGCGCTGGCTGCCGCCTTCGCCACCCATATCCGCATGGACCTGCTGGCATGACGCGCTCGCCCGTCTGGCATCCGTTCCACCAGCACGGCTTGGAAGAGGACATTCCCCTCGTCACCCACGCCGAAGGAGCCGTGCTGCACACCGCCGACGGCAGGCGGGTAATCGACGCGATTTCAAGCTGGTGGGTCACCACGCACGGCCACAACCACCCCGCGATCATGCAAGCCGTTCGCGAACAGACCGAGAAGCTGGACCAGCTCATCTTCGCTGGCTGGACCCACGAACCCGCCGAGACACTGGCAAGTGCGCTGGTGGACCTTATGCCCGATGGCCTCGACCATGTGTTCTATTCCGACAGCGGATCTACCGCGGTGGAAGTCGCGCTGAAGATGGCGCTGGGATACTGGCACAACCGGGGCGAGGCGCGGCACCGTATCCTGGTGCTGGAGCACAGCTACCACGGTGACACCATCGGCGCGATGAGCGTGGGCGCGCGCGGTGTGTTCAACCGCCCCTATGCCCCGTTGCTGTTCGACGTGGGCACCGTGCCTTTCCCCGCCGCCAATCCGCAACCCAGCCTCGATGCGCTGGAAGCAGCCTGCGCGGCAGGCGATGTCGCCGCCTTCATCGTCGAGCCATTGCTGCTGGGCGCGGGCGGGATGCTGACCTATTCGCCGCAGGTGCTGGCCGAAATGCGTAACGTCTGTGCCCGCCACGGCGTGCTTTTCATCGCCGACGAGGTGATGACCGGCTGGGGCCGCACCGGCACGCTATTGGCGTGCGAGCAGGCGGGCATCACGCCAGACATCCTGTGCCTTGCCAAGGGATTGACGGGCGGCTCCATGCCGCTGGCCGTCACCATGGCAACCGCGCCGATTTTCGACGCTCACTACTCTACAGACCGCTCAAAGCTGTTCTTTCACTCCTCCAGCTTCACGGCGAACCCCATCGCTTGCGCGGCTGCGGTTGCCAATGTGCGGATCTGGCAGGAGGAGCCGGTGCTGGAACGCGTCGCCACCCTTGCCGACAGGCTCGGCGCGGTGCTGGTGAAGCTGGCACAGCGGCCGGACGTGGTGAATCCACGCCAGTGCGGCACCATGATCGCCTTCGACGTCGATGTGGGGGGCGACGCGGGGTACCTCGCCGAGATCGGCCCGCAGATGCGAGCGCATTTCTTTGCGAACGACGTGTTGATCCGGCCGCTCGGCAGCACCGTCTACACCATGCCACCCTACTGCATCTCGCAAGACGATATAGACCGGATGGCCGACGTCATGGCCTCAGCCGTCAATACCTGCGTGTCCGAATAAGCGGGAACCCGGCAGATAATATCTGGGCGGCTAGCCCAAGCATGGGGCCTGTCTCGCTATAGCTTTGAAAATACTCTAGCAGGGACGAGCCGAACAGGGTCACCGCAAGCACCGCTTCTGCCAGCAGCAGGAGGATGAGCGCAATTGCCCCCATGAGCAGGCTGTCCCGTGGCTTCCGCACCAATTGGAAATTGCTCAGGATCCAGCCACATGCGAACCATGCGATGAGCAGCATGACGGGCAGTTCCATCGCGATGGCGGCAACCTCTCCCACTTGGGGAACGACCAGGAGGACCCGCAGCGTTCCCAGGATGAAGCCCGCCGCGAAGAGTGTGACGAAATACACGAAACCCGCCAAGGCCACTTGTCTGATCACGTGGGCGCTTCCTTCTGATCCATGCCAAATCCCGGACTTGGAACATTTTCGGGTCACGATGGGGCAACTCGAAGAACACGGGCGTTGCTCCTGATATTACTCATCTCGGTTAGCCCAGGCAAAGTCGTGGCGTTGTTGCATGCAAACGCCGGAACAGCCGGGGAAATCGCCCAAAATCAGCGGAAACAACGGCAATGGAAACCGCAACCATACAGTCACCGGGAACGCCGGAAAGAATGGCTTCTATCGGGAAGGAATGGATGCCCCGCAAGGATTCGAACCTTGATTGACGGAGTCAGAGTCCGTCATGACCCCGCAGAAATGCTGCTGTGTCGGTTGGCGTGTCGCATCCATGTCGCATGCAATGGAGAGCGAGATAATCGCACCACCTTGAACATTGACACCCATTTACTCATATGATAGATAATTTACTCTCATATGGAGGACAACATGGTTGCGGACCTCAAGCTAGTCGAACCCCAGATACAACCGATTACCGACCACGGTCAGGTCTCGAAGATCGTTAAGGCCGTGGTGCGCGCTTCGGCCGCTTGGGACTTGACCAGCGCGGAAGCCGCTGCGCTGTTCGACGTGTCCATGGCGACGTGGGGTCGGATGAAGGCCGGCACATACAAGGGCCAATTAGACCGCGACAAAGTCACGAGAGCAAGCCTCATCATTGGCATTTTCAAGGGACTTCGACTGCTGTTCAATGGGCCTCTTACATACAACTGGCCGACACTTCCCAATCGGGGAGCGCCCTACAATGGCCAGAGGCCGATCGACTTGATGATAGCAGGAGGTATTCCAGCAATGGGAGCTGTGCGACAGCACATTGATGCGCTTCGGGGAGGCGTTTGACGCAATACCGTGAGCGACGATGCCCCCCTTGCGCTTCCGCATGCGCTGGAAACCACGGACATAGCGGAAAACGATACGATAAGGCTCATCAGCACGGCCTATATCGATGAGCCGGCCATGGCCCCACTAGCAGATGACGAGGCTGATCTCGATTTTCTCGCGGAGATCGAGCGCAAAACATCCATGCGGCAGAATGAAGATTTGCCGTTGCCGCCAGACGTGGACCGTCGTGAACTGCTGACAGAAGCATCGGGTTACGGCTGGACCTACGTAAACGCAGCCTTCTGCTACACGCGACCGAGCGGCAATCGTTTCAACGATGCAAATCGAGGAGCTTGGTATGCTGCTTGGGGCGCTGACGCATCCGAGACAGCAGTTTCGGAGGTATCATTCCATCTCGCTCGTGAACTCGAAAACGTTGGAGTGTTCGAGAACACCACGGACTATCGCGAACTTGTCGCGGCGTTTATTGGGCCGTTCATCGATTTGCGCGGGAAGGAAGAAGAGCCTTACCTATCACCTGATGCAACGGTAGGACACGAAGCGGGTCAATTGCTTGCGCGCGAGCTACGAGGAATTGGCGCAAATGGCGTGCTATATCCGTCAGTGCGGCGTGCTGGTGGTCTGTGCCTAGCTGCATTCCGCACAAATTTGGTGCAGAATGTGCGTCAAGGGGCGACATGGCGTCTGACGTGGACTGGAGCACCCACCCCCTCGGTCACAGCAATTTAGTCAGTATTGGCGAACAGAGCCCGTTCGATCGCGAGCGCGTCCGCAGCACCCCGGTCCGCTTGCTCGAAAAGGTGACCGTAGATGTCGAAGGTCACCTGGATCGACCCATGCCCTACGAGCGTCTGCACCCGTTTCGGGTTCAGTCGCTGGTCAATCCAGAGCGAAGCAGCAGCATGACGAAATATGTGTGCAGTGTATTTCGCGACGTCTGCGTCTTCACGTTCGCCCCGCTTGGTTACTCCTGCAGCGACTAGGATCGGTTTGAGATGGTTTTTCGCCATCACGGTATGAGAAAGAACCCTGCCCTTTTGGCTCGGAAACACCAGCTCAAGGGGGTGGAAGGGGCAGGCCATTTTCCATTCGCGGAGAGTCGATACAACTCGACTGGGAATCGGTATCTCTCGAAATCCAGAAGCCGACTTCGGAGGGCCGAGTTGACCTTTCGCATCTGCACGCTGTTCGACCCGCACACTGCCATTTTTCAGATTGATTGCGGACCAAGCAAGGCCGCGAACTTCAGAAGCTCGCATCCCAGTGAAGATCACCAATTCGACAATCGCGCGTCCCATTAAGTCTTTGGACGCGGCGGCAGCTTCGAGGATCGCACGAATCTCGGCCTTGCTGGGTGGAGAAACCTGACGCCTTTTGCGAGGAGCTTTTGGGACCTTCACGGCCAGCGCTACGTTCTGCCCGACCAACGCCCTTGCTTGAGCATCGGTCAGGATCGCCTTGAAGCTTCGAAAGACGCGCGTTGCCATCGGCCGCGAAAGATCGGCCAGCCAGCTATCCAGAAGCGCGCGCACCTTCGGCGCGGTGAGCTGCGAGAGCTTCTGTGCTCCACACCGTGGCACGATATGCAGCCGAATGTGCTGCTCGTAGGCAGCGATGGTGGTGGGTTCGCGATCGCTCGCGCGCACGCTGTCCAACCAAAGCTCCGCTGCTTTGGCGACCGTGGTGGAGATGCTGTCAGGTGTATGGACACCTTGCTGCACCTCGGCGAGAGCGTTGACCGCCCAAGAGTCAGCGTCCTTCTTCCGAGCGAACTGCTTCGCCCTGCGCTTTCCAGCAGCATCGCGATAGTCAACGATCCAAGCGGATCGCTTTTCTCCCGAAGGCGTCTTCCAAGACCGCTTACGGACGGACGACATAATCCTCCGCATGGGCCAACAGACCCTTTGCAAGCTCAACCGCATCAACGTCCGCGACGTGGGCGATTGCCTTCACGAGCCTTACGAACAGGGCTCCAACGTCGATGCGAACAGCGGAAAAGGGCACTTCCGCGGGTTGCTGGTCGCCGGTGCATTCGGAAGCGATCCAAGTAGCCACTCGAACGCCGAGATCGCGAGGAGTCGAAAGGAGCCGGTGCATGCAGCACCACGCCGTGACCGTCTTCCCGCCAGGCCATTCTCCTCCATCCACCGCCAGCCTCAATTCGTCCGGTGATACATCATGATGGGCCAGAAACCCGAAGCATTCCCTCACAACACCATCGGTGTCCTCGACAGCCGAGACTGCGTAATCAGGCGACAGGCCAGCATCGATTAGCGCAAGCGCGATCGACACGTCGGCAAGCTGCTCGAAGTCGAACTTGGCGACTTTGCCACGCCCGGTCGCCAACCCCTGCGGGCACCCCTTCTTTCGCAGATTCTCCAATCGCGCACGCAGCGCGAGCTTATCAGCGTCAGGCACGCTGAAGACATGCGCAGCGATCTTTTCGACTTCTCGTGTGGAAAGCTGGATCATGACAATGACGTTAGCCTTGCCGTCATATCTTGACAAGCGAAAAAGCGTCCTCCATGGGAAATCACGTTATTGTTACCGTCATCTAGAAAAGGATCTTCATTTGCACTCGGATTTGATCGTCGGCGCTGATGGCGCTGCCCTCTACACAGGACTTTCTCGGCGCACCGTCTACAGGCTGGTCGAAGAGGGTCACATCCCGGCTGTCCGTAAGGGACGCCGCCTCTATTTCCGCAAGTCGGAACTCGACCGTGCGTTCAGCACACGAGAAGCCGCATAACGAATGCCGCACAAAAACATGTCATCGCTTCCATGGCGACCGTGAGATGTCGGTGCGTAAAATCTCGGCAAGTCGTCTAGCCGATTACAACGGGCCACGGCGCGCAAAACCGAAGCTGAATCCGCAGAAGCGTGAGCGTTCGACCCTGCTCGCTGACGAAGAACAACTGCTGAAGGCGCTGTTCTTCGACGATGCAGTCCGAGCCTTCTGGGACACTGTCATGGGGCGCCCTCGCGACCCTATGTCAGTATGGGTGGATTCTGACCAAAGCTGGAACGAGACACTGCTGCAACCATGCGAACTACCTGAATGGGAAAGCATGAGTGAGCGGATGAAGATGTTCGTCGGCTTCGATGTGGCTATGGAGTTCGGCTGGTGCTTCACATTCACCGCCAACATTTCTCCTGACCTGGTGGACAAATGGAAAACCGAGGGAAGCGACCTCGTTGCGAATGTGCAGCAGCGGGTAAAGCGCCACATGGGCGCGAAGGGCATATCGGACATGCCGATTTGCTGGGTGCTGGAAGCGCGCACCAAGAGCGGCAAGAGCCGCAACAAGCCGCACATCCATGGCATTGCCATTTGCGAAGATCCGTTGCTCGCGACAAAGCTGAAGCTCGCGCTCGAACTCGCTCTGGCGACCGGCCTCGACAAGAGGAAGCGTCGGACCGCGGTTCAGGTCAAACGCGGATACGCGAAGCCCAATGATCCCATGGGGCGGTTCCGCTGGGTCTCATACATTACGAAGAACGCGCACCTCTACGACAGGCGGTTCGGGAAACGTCGGGTCTACATCAGCAGGAGCTATACACAGGTTGCTCGGCTGGCATGGGCTGTGCGGCGCGACGACTGCTTGGCGGCCTAGCTGATAAGTTGATTTTTGTTGGTGTTTTGTTGAGCGGATTCCGGTGTTTTCGTGGCGAGCGTTCGCCGGCGACACGACGAATATGTCTGCGTAGACGCTTTCCGCCCTTCATCGGCGCTTGCCCACAATCCCGAATATCCGCCGTTTTCAGCGACCGCACAAATTCACCGCCGGTTGACTCGCTCAACTTCTTCGCGGCGCGCACTTCCCATCGCCGCCACAGCATTGCCCACCCGCATCCACCACAGCGCGCAGCTACGCATCGAGCATCACCAACAGCAAAAGGTAATGCTCAAATGCGTTTTGAATTGTATCGCGTCACGATCTCTCGTGCTCACCGGCGTGTCACCGGCTTCGTGCTGGCCTCCGACCCACAGCGGGCCGAGGAAATCGTCGTCGCCAACGAAGTCGAACTTAATCAGGAGAATGACGGCTTCACCGTCGAGCGGGTGGACGACACACTGCCGGAGGGCCAACGGCTGGGACTCGACGCCCTGCTCGAATGCGCTCCGGCGGGCTTCGCCAGCTTCAATCCACAGGTCGGCTGGATCGCGCATGCGCTCCCCGCACCGAAGCTGCATCTTTATCGGATCGAGGAAGTGTCCGGCGACGAGCATTTCGTTGTCGCACCCACCGGAGATGTCGCTGCGGCCGTCTACTGTGAGTGTGTCGAGCTGAAGGAAGGCGAAGCGCGAATGTTCCGCATCCATGACGGCGCGATCGGCCTGAAGAACGAGGCGCTTCGAGGTTTGCCAGCGCTTCTGGAGTTCGGCCCCGTTGGCCTCGCGATGTTTACCGAGAGCGGCTGGTCGTTCAAGGACTAGCTGAATATTACTGAATCGAGCTTGTCGTGTTTTGGTGTTCCATTTCACGACAAGCTTTTCTTCGTCGCATCTCCCAGTATCGCGGTTGCGCGCTCCGAATACTGCCTTGCCGATAACTTCGCAGTGCGGCACTAACCCCTGCAAAGGGGAAACCAGTGAATCATCAATCGCTTTCGGCGTTTATCTGGTCGGTCGCGGACCTATTGCGCGGCGACTACAAGCAATCTGAATATGGGCGCGTCATCCTCCCGTTCACGGTGCTTCGGCGCCTCGACTGCGTGCTCGCTCCCACCAAGGACGCGGTGCTCGAAGCGGCTGGAAAGGGGCACCCCGACCCGATGCTGCTGCGCGCATCGCAGACCACCTTCTTCAACCGTAGTCCGCTCGACCTCGTGAAGCTGGTCGGCGATCAAGACAACATCGCCACCAACCTACTCTCCTACATCCAAGGCTTCTCGCCGGAGGTGCGCGACATCTTTGAGCAGTTCGAATTCGCCGCGCAGATCGACAGGCTCGCCAAGAACGGCCTGCTCTATCAGGTGACCGAGCGCTTCGCTGGCATCGACCTCCACCCCAGCACCGTCGATAACAACCAGATGGGGCTCGTCTTCGAGGAGCTGATCCGGCGTTTCGCGGAAATCTCGAACGAGACGGCTGGTGAGCATTTCACGCCGCGCGAAGTCATCCGGCTGATGGTCAACCTTATCTTCGTCGAGGATGACGATGTGCTCTCCAAGCCGAGCGTCGTGCGCACCATCTACGATCCCACGGCGGGCACCGGCGGCATGCTCTCCATCGCGGGGGAATACCTGCACGAGCATAACCCGCTGGCGCACCTCACCATGTCAGGGCAGGAGCTGAACCCGGAGTCCTACGCGATCTGCAAGGCCGACATGCTCATCAAGGGGCAGGACATCACCAAGATCGTGCAGGGCAACACGCTCTCCGATGACGGTCATCCCGGCCAGACCTTCGATTACATGCTCTCCAACCCGCCCTTCGGCGTGGAATGGAAGAAGGTGCAGAAGGAGGTGAAGGAGGAGCACCAACGGCTGGGTCATGCAGGTCGGTTCGGTCCTGGCCTGCCCCGTGTTTCCGATGGCTCGCTGCTGTTCCTGATGCACCTGCTTTCCAAGATGCGACCCAAGGCCGAAGGCGGCTGCCGCTTCGGCATCGTGCTCAACGGCTCACCGCTGTTCACCGGGGCGGCTGGTAGCGGGGAGAGCGAGATCAGGCGCTATGTGCTGGAGAATGACCTAGTCGAGGCGATCATCGCACTGCCGACCGACATGTTCTACAACACCGGCATCGCTACCTATGTCTGGATACTGTCGAACAAGAAGCCGACGGAGCGTCAGGGCAAGGTGCAGCTGATCGACGCCAGCAGCTTCTGGCAGCGCATGCGCAAATCGCTCGGCAGCAAGCGCAAGCAGATGGGTGACGAGCAGATCGGCGAGGTGACGCAGTTGTTCGGCGCGTTTGTCGAGGCAGAGTTGGCGACAGTGCTGGACGCGGAGGGCAAGGAGGTCATTCGGCAGATCGTGCGCGAGGGCGAGACGGGACCGTCCGCACCGGAAGGTGGCAAGGTGAAGCTCGCGCCGCTCTCTCGCATCTTCGACAACACAAACTTCGGCTACCACACCATCACGGTCGAGCGACCGGAGCTGGATGAGGATGGAAAGCCGGTGCTGGGGCAGCGCGGAAAGGCCAAGGGCAAGCCGGTCGCCGACACCAGTCTACGCGACAGCGAGAATGTGCCGCTGATCGAAGACGTTGACGCCTATTTCGAGCGGGAGGTGAAGCCACACGCACCCGACGCATGGATCGACAAGTCGAAAACCAAGATCGGCTACGAAATCCCGTTTAACCGCCACTTCTACGTGTTTGAGCCGCCGCGTGCGCTGGAAGAGATCGACGCGGAGCTTGGCGAGGTGTCCGACCGAATTCGCGCGCTTTTGAAGGACATGGCTGCGTGACCTTCCCGGCCTACCCTGAATACGCGGACAGCGGCTTCCAGTGGCTCGGCAAGGTGCCCAAAAGCTGGTCCTCGATCCCTTTCGGGATGATGTTCCGTCGCATCAAGCGGACGGGCCATGGCGAAGAGGAACTCCTGTCAGTCTATCGAGACTATGGTGTTATTCGCAAGTCGGACAGGGACGATAACTTCAACAATGCCTCGGACGACCTGTCATCATACCAGCTGGTTGAGCCCGGCGACCTAGCGATGAACAAAATGAAGGCATGGCAAGGATCGCTCGGCGTGTCGGACCTTCGTGGCATCGTGAGTCCCGCATATTTCGTGTTCAGTCCACGCAAGCAGTTTCATCCGCCTTTCATGCATTACCTGCTGCGGTCACCGCCTTATGCGGCTGGTTACATGACGATCTCGAAAGGTATCAGGATCAACCAGTGGGACGTCGATCCCGACCATCTCACCTCGCTACCAGTGCTATTCCCTTCGAGCGCCGAACAAGAAGCCATCGCCGGCTTCCTCGACCGCGAGACGGTGAAGATCGATGCGCTGGTGGCGGAGCAGGAGCAGCTTATCGCACTGCTGAAGGAGAAACGGCAGGCGGTCATCTCGCACGCCGTCACCAAGGGTCTCGACCCCGACGCACCTATGAAAGACAGCGGCATCGAATGGCTCGGCGAAATCCCCGCTCACTGGACGCTACCAGCGGTCTGGATGCTGTTCAGGATGGGGCGTGGCCGCGTCTTGAGTCATGATGATATTGCGGGGAATCCCGGCCCATACCCAGTCTACTCCTCGCAGACGGAAAACGACGGCGTGATGGGCCACATTGGCTCCTTCGACTTCGACGGCGACTTTCTGACATGGACGACTGACGGCGCAAGAGCCGGGACGGTTTTCCGCAGGTCAGGCCGTTTCAACTGCACAAACGTCTGCGGAACATTGGAGCCTCAAAAGGACATTGATCTCGACTTTTGCCAAGCCGCCCTCTCGCAAGCCACGAGGTATTTTGTTCGGCAGGACATCAACCCAAAACTGATGAACAACGTAGTGTCCGGCATTAGAGTGCAAGTCCCACCTTTGGCCGAGCAGAAAGCGATTCTATCTCACGTTCGAGAGGTCACAGGTGGTTACATCGAAGTAATAAGGGCAGCCGAGCAAGCTATCGATCTTTTGAAGGAGCGTCGCTCCGCGCTGATCTCTGCCGCTGTCACCGGCAAGATCGACGTGCGCGGACTTGCCGAGCAACACGAAGTGGAGGCCGCATGAGCCTGGAGAAAATCATCGCATCGCTTCCCGGCAGGTCTGCTGGAGAGCGCAAACAGATGCGGCTCAACGCCATCGAGCAATCCGAGGGCCAAGACGCCAAGAAGGCAACCGAAGCCCAGCAGTTCCTCGCAGCACTCGATGAAGTCGAAGCAGACGAGCACGCGGAGCTGATCGCCGAAGTCGAAGGTTTGAAACCAGCGGAGAGGGTCATCAAGGCATTCAAGGCCGAGCCTATGACGGATACAGAGCAGAAGCTAATCCAGGTGCTGCTCGATAACCCCAACTCGATGTCTGGCGAACTGACCGAAAAGATCGGCTGGAAGGGCATGAGCTGGCATCTGCATTTCGGCACCATGTGCGCGAACCGCGGCGTCTATCTCGGCCAGCCCCCCAAGGCGACGACACCCAACGGCAAGTTCTACACCGGCATCCTCGCGGATTTCGACAACGATACGAGCCGCTTCACCATGAAGCCTGATGTCGCGGCAGCCTTCGCACAGCTGGGTCTGAAGGGCAAAAGCTGATGGCGATTTACGAAGTCAACGGCCAAGGTCTCGTCGCTATCGCCGAGACAAATTTCAGTGCCGAGGGCATTTACGAGAGGAAGGACATCCAAAACCTCCTCAAGATGAACATCGAGGTTCTCGATGAGGGCTTGATGGTGATTGCCGAGGAGTTCGGCGACTGGCTCGACAGCTCACGCAGGATTGACCTGTTATGCCTCGACACCGACGCCAACCTGGTCGTGGTCGAACTCAAACGCACCGACGACGGCGGTCACATGGAGCTACAGGCGCTGCGCTATGCGGCCATGGTCGCGAGGATGACGTTCGATCAGCTCGTCGATACCCATGCGCGCTTCAAGAACCCGTTGCAGCCTGACGAAGATGCCGCTCGCTCCGCCATCCTCGAATTTCTTGGTTGGGCTGCACCTGACGAGGACCAGCTCGCACAAGATGTGCGCATCATTCTCGCCTCTGCGAATTTCGGCAAGGAACTAACCACGGCGGTCTTGTGGCTCAATGAACGCGGCATCGACATCCGCTGCGTGCGTTTGAAGCCCCATCGCATGCAGGACGGCCCGCTCCTGCTCGACATCCAGCAGATCATTCCACCGCCGGAGGCCGCTGATTTTCAGACGCAGATCGGCGTGAAGAGCCAGGCAAAGCGCCAAAACAAGACCGAGCGGCACACGATACGCTACAAGTTCTGGGAGGAGCTGCTCAACTACGCGAAGACCAAGACGCCGATCCACGCAAACCGCAAGCCTTCGCAGGACGGGTGGATTTCAGGTGGCTTGGGCAGATCGGGATTTTCGCTGACTTACTCGGTGCGCCAGACGGACAGTCAGGTGGAGCTATGGATCTCTTTGGGCAAAGGCACTGCTGACAAGAACATGGCGGCCTTTAAAGCGCTCAAGGCGCAGCGCGAGGCTATCGAGACAAAATTCGGCGATGAGCTGGAATGGATGGATCTTCCAGACAGCGACGGCTGCCGCATTCGCTACATCGTCGATGGCGGCTGGCGCACACCCAGCGACAAGTGGCCGGAGGTTCATCAGGAGCTGGTGGATGCAATGATCCGACTGAACGAAGCGGTGCGAGATCCTGTCTTGGCATTAGAGTTGTAAGGGGGCGCCGTGAGCCTGCACAAGGAAATCAGCTTCGAGGACGAAATCTGCAACCATCTGGATGCGGCTGGTTGGATCTACGAGGAAGGCGCTGCGGCGCGCTATGACCGCGAGCGTGCGCTTTTCCCCGAAGACCTTCGCGACTGGTTGCAGGAGACGCAGCCGAAGGTGTGGGAGGCGCTTGAGAAAGCGCACGGCGCAGCGGCGCTAGACGTCCTCGGCGATCGCCTGCGCAAACAGCTCGACGATCGCGGCACACTGGATGTTCTGCGCCATGGTCTCGAAATGATCGGTGTGCGCGGTCTGGTAAGCCTCGCGCAGTTCGCTCCCGCGTCAGGCATGAACCCCGACATCGTGTCTCGCTACGAGGCGAACAAGCTGCGGGTCGTGCGCCAGCTCCGTTACTCGCGCTCGAACGAAAAAAGCATCGACATCGGCCTGTTCCTCAACGGCATTCCCGTCGCGACGACGGAGTTGAAGACCGACTTCACGCAGAGCATCGGCGACGCAATCGACCAGTATAAGTTCGATCGCAATCCGAAGAACGAGCCACTGCTGACCTTCGCTCGCGGCGCTCTCGTTCACTTCGCCGTGTCTAACCGCGAAGTGATGATGACCACGAAGCTGGAAGGCGGGAAGACGCGCTTCCTGCCGTTCAACCGGGGCAACAAGGGCGGCGCGGGGAACGTCGCCGATGGTCCCGGCCACCCGACAGCCTATCTTTGGGAAGAGGTCTGGCAGCGCGACAGCTGGCTCGAACTGATCGGCCGCTGCATGATCGCGAAGCGCGACAAGAAGAAGCAAATCACCACGGTGATCTTCCCGCGCTATCATCAGCTCGACGCGACGAGGAAGCTGCGTGAGCAGGTGCGCGCCGAAGGGGCCGGCGGGCGCTTCCTGATCCAGCACAGCGCCGGATCGGGCAAGACCAACTCGATCGCCTGGTCAGCGCACTTCCTTGCTGACCTGCACGACGAAAACGATCAGAAGGTGTTTTCGAGCGTGATCGTGGTCTCTGACCGCAACGTGATCGATGCACAGCTGCAAGAAGCGTTGTTCGAGTTCGAGCGCACCAAAGGTGTCGTCGCGACCATCACGAGCGACAGCGGTAGCAAGAGCGCTGCGCTGGCCGATGCTCTCGACGCGGGCAAGAAGATCATCGTCTGCACCATGCAGACATTCCCGTTTGCCTTGGAGGCTGTGCGTGAACGCGCAGCGACCGATGGCAAGAAGTTCGCCGTGATCGCCGACGAGGCGCACAGCAGCCAAGCCGGCGAGACCGCCGCGAAGCTCAAGGCTGTGCTGTCGCCCGAAGAACTCGAAGAGCTAGGTGATGGCGGTGAGGTAAGCGCGGAAGACGTTCTCGCCGCGCAAATGGCCGCGCGTGCAGCCGAGGATGGGGTGACCTACGTTGCTTTCACAGCAACGCCCAAGACGAAGACAATGGAGCTTTTTGGGCGCAGGCTGAACCCTGACGCACCGGCAAGCGACGACAACAAGCCACGGCCTTTCCACGTCTACTCAATGCGGCAGGCGATCGAGGAAGGCTTCATCCTCGATGTGCTGAAGAATTACACGCCCTACAAGCTCGCCTTCAAACTCGCCAGTGGCGGGCAGGAATGGGATGAGATGGAAGTCGAGAAGAGCGCGGCAATGAAAGGCATAATGCGCTGGGTTCGGCTGCACCCTTACAACATCTCGCAGAAGGTCCAGATTGTGGTCGAGCACTTCCGCGAGAATGTCGCGCCACTGTTGGATGGCAAGGCGAAGGCGATGGTTGTGCTTGGAAGTCGTTTGGAGGCTGTCAGGTGGCAATTGGCGATCGAAGCCTACATCAAGTCGCAAGGCTATCGCATGCGCACCCTCGTGGCGTTTTCGGGCGAGGTGAACGATCCAGACAACAAGGGCGAGAGCTTCACGGAGACGAGCGCGAAGCTGAACCCCAGTCTGCTTGGCCGCGACATTCGCGATGCATTCAACGACGAGGAATGCAAGCTGCTACTCGTCGCAAACAAGTTCCAGACTGGGTTCGACCAACCGCTTCTGTGCGGCATGTATATCGATCGTCGGCTGGCGGGTATTCAGGCGGTGCAGACGTTGTCGCGACTGAACCGCTCGCACCCCGGTAAGGACACCACATACATCCTCGACTTCGTGAACAGCTCCGAGGAAGTGCTGGCGGCCTTCAGGCAGTATTACGAGACCGCAGAGATCGAGGCCGAGACCGACCCGAACCTTATCTTCGATCTGCGCCAGAAGCTCGATGCTTCGGGTCACTACGACCAGTTCGAGATCGACCGGCTGGTAGCAGTCGAACTTGATCCCAATGCGACACAGGGGCAGCTAATCGGCGCGATCGAACCCATCGCGCAGCGCATGCTGACGCAGTTTAGTGAGGCCAAGGATCAATACAAGGCGGCTATAGACGCAAAGGACAAGACTGCCGCGAACGAGGCCAAGGAAGAGATGGACGTGCTGCTTCAGGTGCGCGGCGACATGGCCACCTTCACACGCATCTATGCCTTCCTGTCCCAGATTTTCGACTACGGCAGCACGGAGATCGAGAAGCGCTACATGTTTTACAAGCGCCTTACCCCGTTGTTGCAGTTCGGACGTGAGCGAGATGGCGTGGACTTGTCAGGAGTTCGGCTTACGCACCACAACCTCAAGAACGAGGGCGCTCGCACGCTACAGGTCGGTGATGATCGTCCCGCGCTTCCACCAATAACGGGGGTTGGCTCTGGAGCGGTGCAGGAGAAGGAAAAGACGCTGCTCGCAGAGATCATCGCCAAGGTGAACGACCTGTTCGACGGTGACCTAACCGATGACGATCAGCTCATCTATGTGAACAACGTGATCAAGGGAAAGCTGCTTGAGTCAGAAGAGCTGCGCTCTCAAGCGCGGAACAACAGCAAGACACAATTTGCCAGTTCGCCGACCCTTTCGAGTGCCATCCTCGACGCGATCATCGATGCCATGGCCGCGCACGAAATCATGAGTTCGCAAGCACTGAATTCGGCGAAGGTGCGCGAGGGACTGCGCGATGTGCTGTTAGGGCCAGGGCAGCTCTATGAGGAGCTGCGGAAGGACATCGAGCAGGGGTAACGTAGCGTCCACGCTGGTGACGAAGGTCAAAAGCAGAAGTCCTACAAATTTCCAGCTCTGTTGACCCTGATGGTGCCAATCAGCCGATATGAGAAGGTTTCCTGCCATCCACTGGCTTCCCGCATGCTGCATCCATGTTGCACGGAGTCGCCGTGCTGCCACGAGAATCGGCGGGAATCAGCGGAATAGCGAAGAACGCCGAAGAACACGCGGGAACGTGCGTCACCATCGCACAAGCTATTGTTTTATTTGGTGAAAGCTGGATGCCCCGCAAGGATTCGAACCTTGATTGACGGAGTCAGAGTCCGCTCTCTTACCGTTAGAGGACGGGGCACCAGAGGTGGGCGCCATTAACGCCGCCTCCGGATTCGGTCAACCCCAGTCTCGGCTGAAGTCTGAGCTCGCCTGTCTAGTTTACGGCAGGCCAGACGCGGGTGCGGCAGAACAGGGTGACGCAGCCCTTCACCTCCAGCGAGCCGTTGGCGCGGCGGCGCACTTCGGTGCGGTAGGTGTTGCCATCCTCGGGATTGTAGACCTCCCCGCGCCATGCGCCATCATCCCAGCGCAGGTTCTGGAGGATGGTGATGCCGAGGATCGGGCGGTCGCGCAGGGCGGGGTTGTCGTTGTGCCGGTCGCGGTTGGTCTCGCCGGGCTTGTTCCTGATGATCCGCGTGATCTCTCCGCAGCGGGCATTGCCGCAGGGGGCGACGGTGATCTCGGTATAGCCGCCCGAATCAACGTAGGTGCCGTCAATGTTGCTCTGCGCGGCGGCGGGAGCGGTAAGCAGCGCGATTGCGGCGAAGGGCGCGAGGTTTTTCAGCATCATGCTCCTCTATACGCACGAGCGCGGTGAATGGCGCCTGAGTCCGTTGGCGCTCAGGCAGAGCAGCTTGCCCCGCCCAGCACGCAGAACCGCGCGCAATGCGGATGGTTCAATGGCACTTCGCGGTCCGCCTCGGCTACGGTATTCCCAAGATCGAAGCCGGGATCGTAGGGCAGCAGCGTGCAGGCGACCACGCGCGGGGCCGGTTCGCCCTTGCGGTGGACGACCATGCGCTGCGTGGCGCACATCACGTCGTCCGGCGACTTGCCGAGGATATCCCAGCAAGCGGTGGTGATCTCGGCAATGTCAGCCTCGTCGTCCATTTCCGGAAACAGCACCAGCCGTGCGGGATCGAAAGTGTCGATGGCGATGCCCTCGGCCTCGAACAGCAGGCGATAGGCGTTTCGCGCCTGCTCCTGCGTTTCTCCCGCAAGGCTTCTCCCGGCAGCAGCGAGCGAGAAGCCATTGGCCGAAAGCCAGCGCATCCCCTCCAGCATGGGTGCCCAGCTGCTTGGCCCCCGCTCTGCCTCGTGCACGGCCTTGGTGTGATGGTCGATGGAAACGCGGATGGTCAGCTTGTCGCCATAGGTTTCGCGTAGGCGCAGCAGTTCCGCCTCGTGCCGCCGCATCGGTTTCATCGCGTTGGACAGCACCAACACTTCGTGGCCGCGCGACAGGGCCTGCTCGATCATGGCGATGATCTCGGGGTTCATGAACGGCTCCCCGCCGGTGAAGCCGATTTCGCGCACGCCCCTGTCCGCAATCTCGTCGAGGAAGCGCGCCACGTCGCTGGCTGCCATGTAGACGAGCGCATCGTTCGTGGGGCTGCTCTCGATGTAGCAGTTGGCACAGGCGAGGTTGCACAGCGTGCCGGTGGCGAACCACAGCGTGTCGAGCCGCGTCAGGCCCACACTGGCGCGCGGCTCCCCCTTCGCCGTCACCTGCGGATCGGTGAACTTGGCGGGCGGCAGGCGTTCGCCATCCACGGTGAAGGGCGAGGCGCCCGCTGGCGTATTTCTCGTCTTCGCACGCGATGCCATCAGAACGCTCGCCGCATCTTCGCCAGCAGAGCGACCCATTTCTTCGGCCACTTGCCGAACACAGTCGGCTCCCACGCCTTGAACGCGGCCGCCTTCACGATTTCCGCGCGGGTCGGATAGGAAATCACCGCGCCGCCCACGTCGAAAGTGCCGCTCTTGCCGGTAATCATCTGGGTGAACGGCAGCAGCAATTCGCCCGCGTTCACACCGCAGATGGAGGCGCCCACCACTTTCTTGCCCTTCAGCATCACCTTGAGGTGGCCCTTGTCCAGTCCTTCCGCAATGGCGCGCTCGTTGTGGTCGAAACCTTCGGTGACGACGGTCAGCTTGTCGCCAAATGCCTCGCGCGCTTCGCTCTCGGTCATGCCGATCTGGGCGATTTCAGGTTCGGTGTAGGTGCACCAGGGCAGCGCGCGCCAGTCCACCTTGGCGGGCAGGCCAAGCGCGATTTCCAGCACCACGTTCGATCCTTCGTAGCCCGATACGTGCGTCAGGCGCGGCCCCTCGCGGCAATCGCCGATGGCATAGATGTGCTTGAGGTTCGTGCGCCGGCGTTCGTCCACCTTGATGCCGTTGCGGCCCAGTTCGATGCCCAGTTCCTCCAGCCCGCACCCCGTGGTGCGCGCCTTGCGCCCCACGGCGACCAGCAGGTGCGAACCCGTGATACCCTCGCCGCTATCGGTGGTGACGGTGATTGCCCTCTCTCCGCCGGAGACCTTCTCAGCCTTGCCGTCGACGAAGCGCACGCCCTCGGCTTCCATCACGGCTTTTACCACGGCCACGCTGTCGCGGTCGTCGCGCTTCATCAGTTCGCCCGGCTCGATCACGGTCACTTCGCTGCCGAGCCGACAGAACGCCTGCGCCATTTCCATGCCGATCACGCCGCCACCGATGATGACGAGGTGCTCCGGCTGCTCGGTCAGGTCGAACAGGTTCTCGTTGGTGAGGTAGGGCACCTCCCCTAGCCCTTCCACGTCCGGCACCAGCGGGCCGGAGCCCGTGGCAATCACGATGCGCGGCGCGGTGAGCGTGCGGCCGTCGACCTCGACGCTCTTCGGCCCGGTCAGCTTCGCCCAGCCCAGAATGACTTCGCAGCCCATCTCCTCGAACCGTTCGGGCGAGTCGTGCGGCTCGATATGGGCAATCGCATCGTGGATGTGCCTGTGAACGCTGCCCCACTCCACGATCGGCGGGGCAAGCTGCACGCCTGCACGCTTCTCCTCGCGCGCTTCAGCGGCGCGCCGGGCGGCGGCGATCAGCGCCTTGGAGGGGACGCAGCCGTTGTTCAGGCACTCCCCGCCCATCTTGTGCCCTTCGATGAGGGCAGTCTTTAGGCCGAATAGCGCGCAGCCGCCCGCCGCGGTAAGCCCTGCCGCCCCGCCGCCGATCACGATCACGTCATGCGTGTAATCCAAGAAAATTCCCTTCACCTATCGAATTCAGGATGGCCGACGAAAGTGAACTCGTCCATGCATCCTTTCGGTCCCCAAGGAGATTCAGTTTCATGAACCTTGAAAATTCGCAGAACTACTACGGCAAGGTTTTGGAAGGTTCGTCCGACCTGCGCACCGATGCGTGCTGCACTTTCGAGATGCCCTCGCCCAGCGTGCGGGAAGCGCTGCGCAACGTGCACGAGGAAGTAAAGGCGCGCTATTACGGCTGCGGACTGGTGGTGCCGCAGGCGCTGGAAGGATGCCGGGTGCTCGATCTCGGCTCGGGCAGCGGGCAGGACGCCTATTTGCTGGCGCAGCTGGTCGGCCCGAAAGGCTCCGTCATCGGGGTGGATGCAACGCCCGAACAACTGGCCGTCGCCAATGCCCATAAGGACTGGCATGCGGAGCGCTTCGGCTATGCCAACGTCGAATTCGTGGAAGGCGATATCGAGAAGCTCGATCAGCTGGGGCTGGAGCCGGCAAGCTTCGACGTGATCGTCTCCAACTGTGTCATCAACCTCGTCGCCGACAAGGAGGCCGTCTTCCGCGCCGCGCACCGGCTCCTGAAGCCGGGCGGCGAAATCTATTTCTCCGACGTCTATGCCGACCGCCGCGTGCCTGCGCACCTGCTGGACGATCCCGTCCTTCACGGCGAATGCCTATCGGGCGCGCTCTACTGGGGCGATTTCGACCGAATCGCCAGGGCCGCAGGCTTTGCCGATCCGCGCCTCGTTACCGATCGCCCGCTGGCCATCAACGATGCCGAAGCGGCGGAAAAGCTGGCGGGCATCAATTTCGTTTCCGCCACCTACCGCCTGTTCAAGCTGGATGGGCTGGAGCCGCAGTGCGAGGATTACGGGCAGGCGGTGATCTACCAGGGCACCGTGCCCGAGCACGAGAAGGTCTTCGAACTCGACGCTCATCACGCGATCGAGGCGGGCCGTGCCTTCCCGGTGTGCGGCAACACCTGGATGATGCTGTGCGATACCCGCTTCGCGCCGCATTTCGACTTCATCGGCAACTTCTCGAAGCACTTCGGCGTCTTTCCGGGCTGCGGTTCGGCCGTGCCTTTCGGCCAGTCCGACGCGAACCCGGCCAAGTCGGAAGCGCCCTGTTGCTGAAAGTCCTCGTCACCGGAGCCGCCGGCCTGATCGGCGGCGAAGTCTGCGCACGTCTTTCGGCGCGCGGTGCGCGGGTGACGGCCATGGTGCGCAAGACGCGGGAAGTGCGCGGCAACGACGGCGAAACTGTCGACGGCATCGAAATAGTCATCGGCGATGTGACAGAGCCTATGATGGGCCTCGACCCGCAAGCGCACGATATCGATCTCGTCATCCACTGTGCAGCCAGCCTTGAATTCGATGCCCCACGCGAAGTGCTGGCGACGGTAAATATCGAGGGGACGCGCAACGCGCTGGACTTCGCCAGGTCCGCTGGTGCGGGTTTCCTCCACGTCAGCACCGCCTACGTCAGCGGCACCCGCGATGGCGCAATTGTTGAGGGGCCAGTTCCGGAAGGAACGCAGTTCACCAACAATTACGAGGAAAGCAAGGCGCTGGCCGAGGCTGTGGTGGCAGCCAGCGGCGTGCCCTTCGCCGTGGCGCGTCCCTCCATCGTGCTGGGCGACTTCGAAAGCGGTGCGATCCGCGATTTCCCCTCGCTCTGCAATGTCTTTCGCCTGATGGCGCGGGGCAAGGTCGGCACCTTTCCTGCGCGCGAGTCCTCAACGCTGAACCTCGTGCCCCTGTGCCACGTGGCGGAGGGTATCGCGCTGCTGGCAGAGCGGTTCGATGCGGCGCAGGAGGGCTATTTCCATCTTGTAACGAACAGCCCGACGCCCGCCACCGAACTCGCGCACGGCGTATCCCGCGTGGACCATTTCCCCGACCCGCAAGTGGTCGACCCTGCCGCATTCGATCCGCAGGCATTGCGCCCGGCGGAGAGGATGCTGCTGGAGCGGATGATGGCGACTTTCGGCGCCTATTTCACCCGCGATCCCCGGTTCGACGACAGCCAGTTCCGCGCCGTGACGGGATTGGAATGCCCGGTGACGGACAGCGCCTGGCTCGACCGGCTGATTGCCTACGGGATTGCGAGGGGATACCTCCCTAGCGAACGTGGGGGTAGTGGCGCTCAAGCCGCTGCCTAGCGCCCATGGCCCAGAGGAAACCGACCTTCAGGTAGATCCAGTTGGCCTTCAAGCCGCCCCACTCGGCAATACGCCTGTCGGATGTCTCGATAGTGCGCGGCACCAGCCGCACCCGGCCAAGTTCGGTCATGCGGATGCACAGGTCCGCTTCCTCCATCACCTTGGCCGCCGGGTCACAGCCGCCGCTGGCGATGAAATCGGCGCGGCGGAAGAACATGGCGTGGTCGCCGAACAGCAGCCGCCCTCCCTTGAAGAACAGCGAGGGGCGGAAAAGGAGCGGCGCGTACCAGGTCTTGGCCCAGTTGTGCGCCGTGGTGCCCCAGCGGGTCTTCCGGCCCCGTATGATCGGGGTGAACCCGGCGAGCGAGGTCTTCGGGTCCGCCAGCACCTGCTCGATCACGGTCACCATGTCGATCGGCGGCACAGTGTCGGCGTGCAGCACGCACACGTTCGCCGCGCTGGCCGCCGCCACGCCGGTGTTGATCTGCACGCCGCGGCCCCGCTCGCTCTCGATCACGCGCCATCCAGCCTCGCGCGCCAGCGAAACGGTGGCGTCTTCGCTGCCGCCATCCACCAGCAGCACTTCGGCAGGTTGCTGGTCGAGCCGGGCGACGTTGGCAATCAGCGCGGGCAGCGCCTTTTCCTCGTCGAGCGTCGGGATCAGCAGGCAGGTGTCGCTCACGCGGTCAGTTCCGGCCAACGGGCAAGGTCTTCCGGACGGTCACAGTCGTCGAGTTCGTCGAGCAAGCTGTAGGCGAGGCCAAGGTCGTCCAGCCTGCGCTTCGTTTCTGCCAGCACCGAGTCGGTGCCCCACGGCATGTCCTGCCAAAGTTGCGGGACGGCCTGCGTGAAGCCGAGCAAGTAATAGCCACCGTCGGTGGCCGGTCCGATCACCACCGGCACCTCTTCCAGCGCCCGCGCGGCAGCGCGGAGGTGATCTGCCGTGAGTGCCGGAATGTCCGCGCCCAGCAGGATTGCCGGGGGTGCAACTCGCGCCAGCCGCGTCCCGAGGTCGCCCTCGCCCTGCTCGACTAGCAGCACATCTTCGCCCAGCCATTCGGCGAAGTGCGCGGCACTCGCCCCGGTGTGATGGACAGCGAACGGCAGGCCGCTTTCGCGCATCGTCGCCAGCGTGCGCTCCACCAGCCGCCGGTGGACCCGCGCCGCGCCCGCATCGCCGAGCAGCGGGGCCAGCCGCGTCTTCGCCTCTCCGGCAGTCGGATATCTGGCGAACAGGGCAATCGTCGGTGTTACATTCATGCCCGTCGCTGTAACCGCTGGACGCGCCCGAAGCGATGGCCCAATGTGACGCATGGCTTCCCGTCTTGCGAAAATTGCAGGCATCGCCGTGGCAGGTGCCGCGGTCGGCACCCTGATGCTGGCAGAGCGCGCCCGTCCGCTGCGCCAGCGCACGCGCAAGGAATTGCCGCGCCTTGCCCGCAACGCCGCGATGGGCGCTGCTTGCCAGGCCGTGATCATGGCCAGCGAAGCGCCGATCACGGAGGCCATCGCGCAGGAGAACAGGCGGCAGCGACGCGGCCTCCAGCACCTGATCGGCGGGTGGCCGGGGCGCTTCGCCGCCGTTCTGCTGATGGATTACACCTATTACCTGTGGCACGTCGCCACCCACAAGGTGCCGTTGCTGTGGCGCTTCCACCGCGTGCACCACGTCGATCCCGATCTCGACATGAGCACAGCGGTGCGCTTCCACGCTGCCGACATGCTGCTGTCCACCCCGATGCGGATGCTGCAGGTCCGCCTGTCGGGCGCGGACCCCGTCACGCACAATATCTGGCGCGGGTTCTTCTTGGGCTCGGTGCTGTTCCACCATTCCAACCTGCGCCTGCCCAAAGGCGTGGACGAGGCACTCAGCACCGTCGTCACGACACCCCGGATGCACGGCATCCACCACAGCCAGAGGCTGGACGAGATGGATTCCAACTGGACCTCCGGCTTCAGTTTCTGGGACAGGCTGCACGGCACTTTCCGCGCCGACGTGCCGCAGCACGCCATCACCATCGGCGTGGACGACCCGGCGGCGGAGCGCGACATCGCCCTGCTGCCCGCACTGGAAGCGCCCTTCGCGCTTACCCACTACCGCCACACGCCGGGAGCGCACTGAAACCCTCCCGACTTGTGCCCCTTCCCCGGTTGGTATAGCCTGTAACCAGGTTCCGCCCGTTTGGGTGGGTGATAGAATAGATGAAAGCAAGCAAGTTATGGCGGATATCAATCCGCCGGACCGACGCGAAAAGGCCAGGAAAACGGCGCCGCAGGGGCAAGCAGGGCGCCAGAACAATCGAAACGGCCAGCACAGCAGTTCCGGCGATCAGAACGGCAGGACGCAGCGGGACACCCGCAACTGGCGCCGCCCCCCACACAAGAGCTACAAGCAGGCCTACGCCGCGATTGACCTTGGCACCAACAACTGCCGCCTGCTGATCGCGCGCCCCAATGACGAGAACTTCGTGGTGATCGATGCGTTCAGCCGCGTGGTGCGGCTGGGCGAAGGGCTGGCGCAGACCGGCAAGCTGTCAGACCACGCGATGGACCGCGCTCTGGGCGCGCTCAAGGTATGTTCCGACAAGCTGCGCAAGCGCAACGTCCACCTCGCCCGCTCCGTCGCCACAGAGGCCTGCCGCCGCGCATCGAACGGAGAGGCATTCATAGAGCGCGTGCGCGAGGAAACCGGTATCGTGCTCGATATCATCAGCGCGCAGGAAGAAGCGCGGCTGGCCGTGCTGGGGTGTCACATCCTGCTGGAGGACGGCATCGGCCCTGCGATCATTTTCGATATCGGCGGCGGCTCCACCGAACTGGTGCTGATAGAACCCGGCGCACCCGTGCCGCGCATTCTCGACTGGCAGAGCGTGCCGTGGGGCGTGGTCTCGCTGTCGGAAACGGTGGGAGAAGAACCCGCCGACGACGAAGGCCGCCTTGCCCGGTATGCGAAGATGAAACAGCTCGTTCTGGATAGCTTCGCCGAGTTCGCCGAACGTATCGAGGCGCACAAGGCGCCGGACCAGCGCCTGCTGGGCACCAGCGGCACGGTAACGACGCTGGCGAGCGTGCACCTTGGCCTGCCGCAATACGATCGCAAGGCGGTGGACGGACTGATCGTGCCGTCCGATTCCATGCGCGATATCTCGCAGCGGCTTTCGGGCATGTCGCCCGAGGAACGCAGCCAGCTCGATTGCATCGGTTCCGACAGGGCCGACCTTGTGGTTGCCGGGTGCGCAATCCTGGAAGCGATCCTGGAGATATGGCCCGCAGACCGGCTGGGCGTTGCCGATCGCGGCATTCGCGAAGGCATCCTTCGCAGCCTTATGGCCGCCGATGCAGAGGGCATGGAAACACAGGCCGCCCTTCGCCGCCTGAAACAGGGCCAGGGAAAGGCGGGAGCGACGAACTGATGGCGCGGGCAGGACAGGATTCGCAGCGCCGCCTGAAAAGCGGAAAGAAGCGTAAGGCCAGCTCGCAGAGGTGGCTGGAGCGGCAGTTGAACGACCCTTACGTCAAGCGCGCGAAGGACGAGGATTATCGCAGCCGCGCGGCTTTCAAGCTGATCGAGCTGGACGACAGGTTCGGCCTGGTGAAAGGCGCGAAACGCGTGGTCGACCTCGGCATTGCGCCGGGCGGCTGGGCGCAGGTCGTGCGCCGCCGCGCGCCCAGGGCCGCGATTGTCGGCATCGATCTGCTGGAAACCGATCCGATCGAAGGCGTGACCATCTTCCAGATGGACTTCATGGACGATGCTGCGCCCGCCGCCCTTACCGAGGCGCTGGATGGCGCGCCCGACCTCGTCATGTCGGACATGGCGGCCAACACCGTGGGCCACAAGCAGACCGACCACCTGCGCACCATGGCGCTGGTGGAAGCCGCTGCATGGTTCGCGGTGGAAGTGCTGGAAAAGGGCGGTGCCTTCATTGCGAAGGGCTTTGCCGGGGGGACGGACCGCGAATTGCTCGACCTGCTGAAGAAGCACTTCAGGAGCGTGAAGCACGCCAAGCCACCCGCCAGCCGCAAGGGCTCAAGCGAGTGGTACGTCGTGGCGCAGGATTTCAAGGGGCGAGACTAGCCGCCGACTCCGCGGCGGCCAATCCATAAACCTCAGTTCTAGTTGGGACTGCCAGTGTTGGTGGCTGCCGCATCTTCGGGCACGGGCTGCTCTGCACCCATTGCACCAGCCGCCTCGTTGGAATCGGCAGGCGCGCCTTCGGTCTGGCCGGGGCCTTCGCCTGCGCCATCCAGCTCGCCTTCGACATCGACCGCAGCGACGGGTTCGGGCAGCGCCGGGCCACCGCCGTATTCACGCATGTAGAGAACGACGTTGGCGCGGTCTTCCGCGCTGGAAAGACCGGCAAAGCTCATCTTCGTGCCGTTGGCGAAAGCGCGGGGGCTGGCGAGCCAGGCATCCATCGCGGCGTAGTCCCAGGTGCCGCCCTTGTCGGCGAGGGCGGAGGAGTAGGCGAATCCCGGCGCGTGTTCACCGATGCCGGTGCCCAGCACGCCGTAGAGGTTCGGGCCGATGCCGTTCGCGCCGCCCTGCTCGATCGTGTGGCAGGCGGTGCACTTCGCGAACACGGCTTCACCGGCAGCGGCAGAGCCATTGGCCAGCAGGGTGGCGAAATCGGGGCCGCTATCGGCGGCAGCACCTTCCTCGGGAGCTTCGATCACGTAGCCGAATTCCTCGACTTCGCTGGCGAACAGCTTGTCGCTGACCGAGTTGAGGCCCAAGGCCACGATACCGCTGGCAAGGACCCAGCCGAAGATGGTGTTGGTGTTGCTCATGTCGATTATTTCTGCCGGTTAGAATCTATGCGGTCGCGCTCTAGTGCCCATGGCCGCGCTTCGCAAGGGCGTATGCGCGCTTGTCGGCGGCGCACGGCCTCGCTACCGACTTTCGCCCTATGGATTCGTATCCCGCACCCGCTCTCGCCATGGTCGAGTCAATGCACGCCGCCGCCGCGCAGGACCCGGCGCGCGCCATCGCCTTCCAGGGGGCGCCCGGAGCCAACTCGCACCGCGCCATCAACGAATGGGACCCGGATGCCCTCCCGCTCCCCTGCTTCAGCTTCGCCGCCGCGATAGAGGCGGTGGAGGAAGGGCGCGCGTCCTGTGCGATGATCCCGATCGAGAATTCGCAGGCAGGGCGCGTGGCGGACATCCACTTCCTGCTGCCCGAGAGCGAGCTGTGCATCGTGGGCGAGCACTTCCTGTCGATCGAGCATTCGCTGATGGCGTTGAATGACAAGGGACCGTTCAAGGGCGCGTACAGCCATCCCCACGCGCTCAGCCAGTCGCGCCAGTACCTGAAAGAGCGGGGCATCGTTCCGCTAAGCCATGCCGACACTGCCGGGGCCGCCGCGCATGTGGCCGAACTTGGCGATCCGGAATTTGCCGCCATCGCGCCCAACCTTGCGGCCGATCTCTACGGCCTCAAGATCGTGGAGGAGAACGTGGAGGACGCTGCCGACAACACCACGCGCTTCGTGGTGCTGGCGCGCGAGGCGCTCGACCCGGCAACGCTGGCGGGGCAGGAAACCATGACCACCTTCGTGTTCGAGGTGAAGAACATCCCCGCTGCGCTTTACAAGGCGATGGGCGGCTTCGCCACCAACGGGGTCAACATGACGAAGCTGGAAAGCTACCAGAAGGGCGCCAGCTTCGCTGCCACCATGTTCTACGCCGATATCATCGGCGCTCCCACAGCATACGGGGGCGATCCGGCCGTGGACCGCGCGCTGGAGGAACTGGCGTTCCACTGCAAGGGCGTGCGCATGTTCGGCACCTATCCCCTCGCCCGCCAAAGGGGCTGATCGCCCGTCAGGCAGCGGCCTTTGCCGCGCAATTGCGCGCGATGAACTCCTCGTGCAGCGGCAACCGGCTGGCGGCGGCGGCGCAGTCTGCTGCAATCCGGCGCACCATCCGCGCGATTTCCGCCGGATCCGCCCTGTTCGCCAGCGCATGTACGCCGCGGGGCAGGAAGCGCTGGCCGATCAGCATGGATGCCCAGCTGCCGATCTGGAACAGGTGCCCGCCATCTACGGCGAGGTGCCCGCGCGCGCGCCACACGTCCAGCGTTTGGGCCAGCGTGTCGGGCACGTCCATGTTGCGGGTGTAGCGCCAGAATTCTGAATCCTCGCGCTCGGTCAACTTGTAGTGGGCGATGATGAAATCGCGCACCTGCTCCCATTCTAGGCGGGTGCGGGCGTTGAACTGGTCGCGCAATTCCGGGTCCATCGCGCGGGTCGGGAACAGCTCCACCAGCCTCTCCAGCGAGCTCTGGACGAAATGGATCGAAGTGGATTCGAGCGGCTCGAGGAAGCCTGATGACAGGCCGACGGCGACCACGTTCCCCACCCAGGATCGTTCGCGCCGCCCGGTACTGAACTTGACGAGGCGCGGATCGCCCAGTGCCTTGGTGTCGAGCGTTGCCAGAAGCCTTTCCTCCGCTTCGCTCTCGCTGGAGAAAGCGCTGGCGAAGACGTGGCCGTTGCCCGTGCGGTGCTGCAGGGGGATGCGCCACTGCCAGCCGACCGGATGGGCGATGCCTTTCGTGTAGGGCGTGAGCGCGCCTTCCGCCCGCACGGAGGGCACGGCCAGCGCACGGTCTGAGGGAATCCATTTCGACCAGTCGGTCCAGGGTTCTTCCAGCGCGCTGCCCAGCAGCAGCGAGCGGAAGCCGGAGCAATCGATGAACAGGTCCGCCTCCAGTACCCTGCCATCCTCCAGCTTGACGCCGGTGACGAAGCCGCTCTCGCCATCGCGCTCCGCCCCGGTAATCATGCCCTCGATCCGCTTGACGCCGCGGCTTTCCGCCACCTGCCGCAGGTGCGCTGCATAAAGGTGCGCATCGAAATGATAGGCGTGGGTGTAGCGGTTGTGCAGATCGCCCTTCCGGGGGCCGGACGGGGCGAAGCGGTTCTGCACTGCCGCGTGGTAGGCGACATGGCATTCCTGCCACTCTGGATAGTCCGCGCCGTCATCCGCCTGGCGGCCCAGCAGCCACCAGTGGTGCAGCTTCACCAGCGCGTCGATCTCCCTTCCCACGGCACCGAACTGGTGCAGGTAGCTGTCGCCTACGCGCCCCCAGTTATGGAACTCGATACCCAGCTTGAAGGTGCCGTTGGTTGCGGCGACAAATTGCGCCTCGTCCAGCTGCAGGAAGCGGTTGAACTTTTGCATCGGCGGGATCGTGGCCTCGCCCACGCCGACGATGCCGATCGCCTCGCTCTCCACCAGCTGCACCTCGACATCGCGCGCCAGCGCCGTAGCCAGCACTGCCGCCGCCATCCAGCCGGAGGAGCCGCCCCCCACCACCAGCACCCTGCGCACCCGCTCCTCTCGCGGGGACTGGAGCGCGTATTCGTTCTTGGCAATCTGCGTCATGCGCATCCTTTTGCGGTTTTGTGGGCAGCCTTGCAATGGAGGCGTTGCGTCACCTGCCCGCCCGTGTATCCAAGCTGTTGTGACGACAGGTCAAGGCACCACGGCCCCGCCCGCAGGGACGGACGATTTCGCATCGGCGTGGCGAGAGCTGCAGGCCGATGGCGATGTCCAGTTCGCCCCTGTCGAGATGCCGGAGCAGGAGCCCCCGCCCGACTGGCTGACCGAATTCATCCGCTGGCTGGGCGAAATGCTCAGCCCGGTCGGCAATGCGCTGGTCGATATCTGGCCGGTCCTGATGTGGGTGCTGATCGGCGCCGCTGTGCTGGCCGTGCTCTATTTCCTCTACGATACCTTCGGGCCCGGCGTCAGGCGGCGCAGGCGAGAAGCCTCGCAAGAGCCCGAATGGACGCCGCGCGAGGGCGAGGCTCTGGCCCTGCTGGAGGAGGCGGACCGTCTGGCGGCGGCGGGCGAGTTCGATGAAGCGACGCACCTTTTGCTAAAGCGCTCCGTCAGCCAGATCGCCGAAGCGCGGCCCGACCTGGTGGAGCCGAGCAGCACCGCGCGCGAACTGGCCGCCGAAGCGCGACTGCCCGATGCGGCGCGCACGGCCTTCGCCCTGATCGCCGCTCCGGTGGAGCGCAGCCTGTTCGCCCTGCGCAAGCTGGAGGAGGCCGACTGGCAGGCCGCCCGCGCCGCCTATGCCGATTTCGCGCTGGCGCGGAAGGCGATTGTCGCATGAGCCGGCGGACCAGCCCCTTCCGTCCCGGCACGGTGCTGGCCCTGCTGGCGGTGGGGGCCTTGGCCTTCCTGCTGTTCCTCTATTCGCTGGGTCAGGGCTGGACCGGGAGCGAGGAGAGCGATGGCGGCAACCATGCCGCGGCCAACGGACTGAATGGATTTTCCGGCCTTGTCACCCTGCTGGAGCGGACGGGCAGCAACGTGTCGCTCTCTCGCAATCCGGCGGACATGCGCGAATACGGCCTTCAGGTCCTCACCCCGCCAATGATGGCCAGCGCCGAGGAGTTGGGCGAACTCCTCGATCAGCGCATGGACGGCGGGATGGGGCCGACTCTCGTCATCCTGCCGAAGTGGATCGCCATGCCCGTGCCGGATGCGCAGGACGTCGAGAGCGGGGATGGTTGGGTCATGCTGCTGGGCGCGACGTCGCCGCTGTGGTTCGATCAGCTGGAGATTGCCGAAGGCGCTGGCCTCACGGTCGGGCAAACCGGAAGCTGGGAGGGACTGGGCGGTTCGGGGAACCTGCCTGACGAGACGCAGGTCCAGGCTCTCACCTCTGACGAGGAAAACGCGTTCCGCGCGCTGTTGACGGATAGCGAGGGCGACGTGCTCGCCGCCGAACTGGTGCAACGCGAAAACTACGATCCCTGGCCGGTCATCGTGGTGTTCGAGCCGGACCTGATGAACAATTACGGCATGGCAGACCGGGCGCGCGCCGAAGTGGCGCTGCAACTGGTGGAACGGGCCACGCTGGGCGAGGACATGCCGATCCGCTTCGACCTGTCCCTCAACGGCCTCGGCGCTGCCGAGAATCTGCTTACGCTGGCTTTCCGGCCGCCGTTCCTCGCCGCAACGCTGTGCCTGCTGCTCGCCGCGCTGGTGATCGGCTGGCGCGCGTTCCGCCGCTTCGGCCCGGCCGTGGCGGAAGCGCCCGCAATGTCGCAGGGCAAGCGGCAGCTGGCGCGTAACGGTGCGGCGCTGTTGCAGCGGGTGAAGCGCTGGCACCTCCTGAAACGGCCCTACGAAGACATAGTCGGGCGGCGCGTGGCGAAGGCGCTGGGCTTGCGCAATGCCGAGACAGGCGCCCGCGAACAGGCCATCGATGAAGCACTGCACCGGCGCGGCCACGATGGCCCGCAATTCTCTCGCCTTGCCGCCGACCTGCGCGATGCCGAAAAACCGCGCGACATCCTGCGCGCGGCACGGCGCCTACGGACACTTGAAAGGACGCTGACGCAATGAGTGACACCCCTGCGACCATGACGCTGGAACAGACCGCGGAAATGGCCAATGCCATTCGCGCCGAGGTGGGCAAGGCCATCGTCGGCATGAACGAGGTGGTGGACCACCTGCTGATCGCCCTGATCGCGCAGGGGCACGTTTTGCTGGAAGGCCCGCCGGGAACGGCCAAGACCTTCCTTGCACAGTGCTTTGCTCATGCAACGGGCATGGAATTCGGCCGCATCCAGTTTACGCCGGACCTGCTGCCGGGCGACATCCTGGGCTCCAACCTGTTCAACTTCCAGACCAGCCAGTTCACCCTGACGCGCGGGCCGATCTTCCGCGAGCTGCTGCTGGCGGACGAGATCAACCGCACCCCGCCAAAGACGCAGGCCGCCCTGCTGGAAGCTATGCAGGAACGCCGCGTGACGCTGGACGGGGAAACGCACGCGCTGTCCGACAATTTCATGGTGGTGGCAACGCAGAACCCCATCGAGAACCAGGGCGTCTACCCGCTGCCCGAGGCGCAGCTCGACCGTTTCGCCTTCAAGCTGCTGGTGCCCTATCCCAGCGCGGAGGAGGAGGTGCGCATCGTCAAGCGCTTCGGCGAGCGCGCCGGGCCGCAGGGTCCGCTCGATTTCGGTATCGAACGAGTCGCCAATGCGGGCAGGATTTCCGCCGCGCAGGCCGCGGTGAAGGGCGTCACCTTGTCGGACCAGGTGGTGAACTACTGCGTCGCACTGGTGCGCAGCACGCGCGAGAATGCCGATATCGCCAGCGGCGCTTCCCCACGCGCCGCAGTGTTGCTGGCCAATGCAGGGCGCGCCCGCGCCGCGCTGGAAGGGCGCGCCTATGTGATCCCTGACGATGTGAAGGCTCTCGCCACCGCTTGCCTGCGCCACCGCCTGCTGCTGTCTCCGGCGGCGGAGATCGAGGGCAAGCAGGTGGAAGACCTCGTCGCCGACCTTGTGGAGCAGACCGAGGCGCCGCGCTGAGCCCCATGAACCGCCTGCGCGCCCTGCTGGCCCGGTTGCCTGCCGTGCCCATCGTGCCCACGCCGCGTACGCTGGTGCTGCTGGCGCTGCTCGCCCCGGTGGCGGCGGTGGTCGCGGCGACGGCGCCGGGCGCATGGGTGGTGGCTCCGGCGGCGGCGCTGGCGCTGATGCTGCTGGCGGTGGTCGACGGATGGCTGGCGGGGCGCATGGTGCGCTTCACCTGTCACGCGCCCGCCGATGCCGAGGTGGGGCAACAGGCCCAGATCCGCATTGAGGCGGAAATCGAGCGCGACAGCGATGCGCCCGCACCCGAAGCCGCGCTCGGCTTCGACCCGCGCCTTGGCGAAGGCGGTGCGGTCGCTTTCAGCCTCGAGCCGACCGGCCACGCTGGCATGTTCGCAGGCGAGGGCCACATTGCGCCTGTCCGCCGCGGGCCTGGCGAGTTGCACGACCTGTGGCTGCGCTGGCCGGGGCCGCTGGGCCTTGCCGTGCGGCAGGTCCACACCCGCCTCGATGATCGCATCCGGGTGTGGCCGGACCTTTCGCCGGTGCGGTCTCCCGTGCTGCAGAGTTTCCTGCGCGACAGCCAGTTCGGCCTCGTCGCCCGGCGCATTCGCGGCGAAGGCACCCAGTTCGAGGCGCTGAGCGAGTACGAGCCCGGCATGGACCGCCGCCGCATCGACTGGAAAGCCAGCGCCCGCCATACCGCGCTCTATGCCCGCGAGAACGAGGCGGAGCGCGACAACCAGATCGTCTTCGCCTTCGATTGCGGGCAGTCGATGATCGAGCCGGTGGACGGCCTTCCCCGGCTGGACCGCGCCGTTTCCGCCGCGCTGATGGCCGCCTACGTGGCGCTGAAGGGCGGCGACAAGGTGAGCCTGTTCGGCTTTGCCGACCAGCCGCAGATGATGACGCCCTTCGTCACCGACACCCGTGCCTTCCACCGCCTGCAAAGCGCGGCGGGTGATCTCGACTACACCGCGCGCGAGCCCAATTTCACGCTGGCGCTCGCCACCCTGACCGCGCGCCTGAAACGCCGCAGCCTGATCGTGCTGTTCTCCGATTTCTCCGACCCGACATCGGCCGAACTGATGGTGGAAAGCGTGGAGCGGCTGGTGCGCCACCACCTCGTGATTTTCGTCACCATGGTGGACACCGAACTGGAAGAATTGACCACGGGCGAACCCGACACGCTGGGCGACCTCGCCGTCGCGGTGAACGCCGATGCCCTTGCCCGCCAGCGGCAACTGGTGCTGCAACGGCTGAAGCGGCTGGGCGTCGACGTGATCGAGGCCCCGCACGAGACGATCGGCTACCGCCTGATCGACCTCTATCTCGAAACCAAGCGTGCGGAGGCGATCGGCTGATGGTGCTGGCGCTGTTCAGGAAAGCGGAGATCGAGCCGCCCGCCGATATCGAGGCGGCATCCTTGCGCTCCGACCGGTTCCGGCTGGAGCGGGAAGTGGAATGGCAGCGGCTGGACCGGATCGTCACCGCGCTGGAAAAGAACGCCCCGCGCCGCATCAGTGACGAGGACCTGCTCGAACTGCCGGTGCTCTACCGCAAGACCGCGTCCAGCCTCGCCGTGGCGCGCGAAACCTCGCTCGATGCGGCCACGCTCGCCTACCTCGAATCGCTGGTGCGCCGGGCGTGGTTTCAGGTCTACGGCCCGCGCATCGGTTTGTTCGGCTGGCTGCGCCGGTTCCTCGGCGGCGGGTGGAGCGCGGCGGTGCGCGCTATCTGGCTGGATATCTGCATTGCCTTCGCCGTCATGGTGGCAGGCACGATCGTCGGCTGGCTGCTAGTCGATCAGGACGAGCGTTGGTACTATTCGCTGGTGCCCGGCGGCATGGCCGGTGGCCGCGCGCCCGGTGCTGACCCAGCTGCCCTGCAAGAAACCCTCGGCACCGCAGAGAATTCGGACGGGCTTGGCGTGTTCGCCGCCTACCTGTTCTCCAACAACACCGGCGTTTGCATCATGGCCTTTGCGCTGGGCTTTGCCTTCGGCGTGCCCACGCTGCTGTTGCTGGTCTACAACCTTGCCTTGCTGGGCGCGATGTTCTGGGTGTTCCAGGAAGCCAGCCTCGGCCTCGATTTCGCCGCTTGGCTGAGCGTGCACGGCACGACCGAGCTGGGCGCAATCCTGCTGTCGGGCGCAGCGGGCCTGCACGTGGGGCGCACGATGGCCTTTCCCGGCGACCGCTCCATCCTCGCCGCGATGCAGACGGCAGGCGTGCGCGCGGCGCAGGTGATGGTGGGCTGCACGATCATGCTGATCGTGGCGGGCCTGCTGGAAGGTTATGTGCGGCAACTTGTGGGAGACACGCCCTCGCGCCTTGCCATCGGCGGTACCATGCTGGCCCTGTGGATCGTCTATTTCGCCGCCATGCCCGCCCCGAAGGAGCGCGAGACATGACCGCTTCGCCCCGAGCCGCGATGCAGGCAAACCTTTCCAAACGTGCCCGCACGCTGGTGACGCCGGAGGGGCTTTCCCTGCCGCTGACCGTGGGCGGCAAGGGGGCACGGGCAAGCGCGCTGATCCTCGATCTCGTCATCCTCATGACGGGCACAATCGTCGTGCTTGTCATCCTCTCCGCCATCGGCTTCGGCCTGTTCGACATGGGCTCAAGCCCGGACACGAACCCGGTGCTGCAGGGCGTGCTGGTCATGGTTATCCTGTTCATGTTCCTCGCCCGCTACGGCTATTTCCTGTGGTTCGAACTGGGCCCTCGCGCCGCCACGCCGGGCAAGCGGCTGGTGGGCCTGCGCGTCGCCGCGAGAGACGGCGGGCGGCTGTCTGCCGAAATGGTGATCGCCCGCAACCTGATGCGCGACGTGGAGGTGTTCCTGCCGCTGTTCTTCCTGCTGGGTGGCGGGCAGGAGGCAGGCGTTGCGGGCTGGGCGGCGTTCGTTTGGCTCGCGGTCTTCGTGCTATTTCCCTTCTTCAACAAGGATGCCTTGCGCGCGGGCGACATCGTGGCCGGCACCTGGGTGGTGGAAGCCAGCCGCGCGAAGTTGAAGGAAGCCATGTCGCTCGCACCAGACAGACAGGACACATATCGCTTCGGGGAGGCCGAACTCTCCGTCTACGGCGAGCACGAGCTGCAGGTACTGGAAAAAGTATTGCGCGACGACCGGCCAGGGGCCCTGCGCGAGGTGGCCGAGGCGATTACCGGCAAGATCGGCTGGCAGCTGGGCACCGGTGACGAGCGCGAATTCCTGGAGGCGTTCTACGCCGCGCTGCGCGGCCACCTGGAAGGCAACATGCGCTTCGGCAAGCGCAAGAAGGACAAGTTCTCATGACGATCCTGCGCGATGCCAGGCCGGAAGATGCCGAGGCTCTCGCCCGACTGGGGCGGGACAGCTTCTGCCACGCGTTCGAGCACCTCTACCGGCCGGAAGACTTGCGCCCGTTCCTGCGCGAAGTCTATTCGCCCGAAGCCGTGGCGCAGGAAATCGCCGATCCCGGTATTCGCCACCAGTTAACCCAGGATGCGCCGGGCGAACCGCTGAGCGCCTTCATCAAGGTGAAGTACGAAAGCCCTTATAAAGAACATTCGGATGCCCGCCGCCCGCTGTGCCTGGGCCAGCTCTACACCCACCCCGCGCGCACCGGCGAAGGGCTGGGCGCCGCGCTGATGGAATGGTGCCTCGCCCTTGCCAGAGATCGCGGCTGCGATGCGATCCAGCTTTCGGTCTACAGCGAAAATCCCGGCGCGCAGAGGTTCTACCAGCGCTACGGTTTTACGAAAATTGCAGACATCGGCTTCTGGGTCGGCGAACAGCGCGATGCCGAATTTCTCTACGAATTGCGCCTTTAATTGGCGCAAAGGCGATTTGGGTTAAGAGGGCCTTAGGGCTTTCCCGTCATAGCCCGGATCAATGGTAAACGTCGCACTGAAATTACCGGCCTTCGAGGCTCCTGCCCGCCCGCTGGCCGATGAACTGGTCAACAATCCGGGAATAGATCGCATCCTTTCTTCCGTTCGCGGACACCTCGGCGTGGAGATCGCTTTCGTCTCCCGCTACGTGGAGGACGAGCAGCGCGAACTCACCCATGTAAGCACCGATCTGGACCTGCCGATGGGCCCCGGTTTCCGCGAGAACCGGGAGGAAAGCTACTGCTGGCACATCCTCAATGGCCGCCTGCCGGAGCTAATCCAGGACCCGTCCGATCATCCTATGACACGGGAATTGGCGATTACCGATTTTCTGCCCGTGGGCTGCCACGTCAACACGCCGCTGCGCCTTGCCGATGGCACCGTGTGGGGCAGTTTCTGCGCTCTTGGCCGCAAGCCCGACCGCACGCTGTCCCCGCGTGACCTTGCCATCCTGAAAAGCTTCGCCGGCCTCGCTGCCGAACGGATCGAGGCCGCGCTGGAAGAAGACGTCATGCTGCGCCAGGCGCGCAGGCGGGTGGAGGCGATGCTGGATGGCCACGCCGTCACCATGTTCCAGCAGCCGATCCACGACCTGAAAAGCGGGAAGCCGGTGGGCGTGGAATGCCTCGCCCGCTTCCCCGACCTCACGAAGCGCGGGCCGCAGGCGTGGTTCGACGATGCGGAGCGGACTGGCCTCGGCAACGAGCTGGAAATGACTGCCGTGCGCTGCGCGCTGGAAACGGTGGGACAGGTGCCCGAAGGCATCTACGCCGCCATCAACGCCTCTCCGGAAACGATCATGTCGGGCACCCTGCGCCAGGTGCTGGAACAATCGGACGCAACCAACCTCGTGATCGAGGTGACCGAACACCAGCTTGTTGACGATTACGCCGCCCTCGCCCGCGAGATCGAGGCGCTGAAGCCGTTTGCGAAAATCGCCATCGACGATGTCGGCACCGGCTACGCGGGCCTGCGCCACCTGATCGAACTGGGCCCGGACATCCTGAAGATGGACATGGTCCTCACCCGCGATTGCGACAGCGATCCTGCGCGCCGCGCCATCGCTGCTGCCATGGTGCAGTTCTCCCGCGATATCGGCGCGAAGCTGGTGGCGGAAGGCATCGAGACCGAAGCCGAGCGCGCGGTGATGCAGGATCTTGGCGTGGACTACGGCCAGGGTTACCTGTTCGCGCGCCCCCTACCCGTGGTGGCCGCCCAGCAGCACCTGCTGGGCGTGGCGATGGGAGGCTAGGCTTCCCTAGCTCTCGCCGCGCAGGGCGCGCTGCTGCTGGCGAGTCATTTCCTTCGCCGCGTAGATATCGCCGCCCTCGATCTGCACGTCCATGCGCTTGCGGTCGTTCTCGCGGTAGGTCGTCTCCGCCTCGTCGATCTCGCGCTCGCTGAGGCCGACATTTTCCAGCGCCATGCGCGCCAGTGCCAGGGCGCTCTCGTAGACCTCGCGCATGACGTATTCGGCCTTGCTGCCTGCCAGCGCGATCACGCTCTTGCGGTCGAACCCGCGCACGTAGATCGTCGCTTTCGGGAATGTCTCGGCAACCGAATCGATGAATTCGCGGCCCGGCACCTCGTCCATGCAGAACATGATGAGCTGCGCGTCGGCCGCGCCCGCCTGCCGCAGCAGGTCCAGCCGCGTGCCGTCGCCGTAGTAGACCTTGCTGCCGAAATCCTCGGCGGTGTCGATCTGCGCGTCGTCCCTGTCGATCAGTGTGACGGAAAGCCCGCCCGCAAGCAGCGTCTGCGCCACCGTCTGCCCGAAGCGACCGAAGCCGACTACCAGCGCGCCGGCGCCCTCGTCATGCGGTCCCTCGCGCTCGCCGCCTTCCCGTTGCGGTTCCTGCCGTATCTTGCGCGTGGCGATCATCAGGAACGGCGTTGCCGCCATCGACAGGGTGACAATGGCGCCGAACAGGCTCGACTGCTCGTTGGAAATGAGCCCGCCCTGCACCGCCTGGGTGTAGAGCACGAAGGCGAACTCGCCGCCCTGGCTAAGCAGCAGGCCCAGCGCCAGCGCGGCGCGCCAGCGCATCTTCACGAGCAGCCCCAGCCCCATGATGATGGCCGCTTTCACCACGATCAGCAGCACCGCAAAGCCGATGACGAACAGCGGGTTTTCGGCAATCACGCCGATATCCAGCATCATCCCAACGGCAACGAAGAACAGCCCCAGCAGGATGGCGCGAAACGGCTCGATATCGGCTTCCAGTTCGTGCCGGTAGCGCGTGTCGGCCAGCATGACCCCGGCGATAAAGGCCCCCAGCGCGGCGGAGAGGCCCAGCGCTTCCATCACCACCGCGCTCGCCAGCACGGTGAACAGGGCGGCGACGATAAACAGCTCGCGCTCTCCCAGTGTGCCGATCAGGCTGAACAGCGGACGGATCAGCAGGCGTCCCGCCGCCACCAGCCCGACGACGGCGACCAGCGTGAGGGCGCCCAGCATCCAGCCCGAAGGCCCGTCCTCGGCCCCGCTGCCGAGCGCCGCGACAATCGTGATGAGAGGAATGATCGACAGGTCCTGGAACAGCAGGATGGCAAAGGCCCGCTCCCCGAAGGGCGTGCGCAGCTTGCCGCCCGATTGCAGCATCGGCAGCACCTGCGCGGTGGACGAGAGGCCGAGCGGGAGGCCGATCGCCAGCGCGGCGGCCAAGGGATAGCCTGCCAGCGCCAGCACGGTGGCCGTCACCGCCAGTCCGCAGGCGGTCACCTGCGCCAGCCCAAGCCCGAAGATCGCGCCTTTCAGCCGCCACAGCCGCGCCGGGGACAGTTCCAGCCCCACAACGAACAGCAGCATGACGATGCCGAGCTCGGCAACCTCGGCCATTTCCTCGGCATTGCCGACAAGCCCGAGAACATGCGGTCCCAGCAGCGCGCCCGCGACAAGGTAGCCCAGCGTCGCCCCCAGCCCTGCGCGGCGAAAGGCGAGCACGGCCACCATCGCGAAGCCCAGCATCAGCATGGCATCGCGCAGCATCAGTCCGGCGTGGTGTTCTTCCATCAGTCAGCCCCCTGCCCTGCGACCATTCTCAAAGCCATTTCCATTTCCAGAACAGCGCCAGTTGCACTGCAAGGATGCCTGCGCAAAGGGCAACCACGATCCAGAAGGCATCGCCATCGTCCACCCCCGGCATCCCGCCGACGTTGATGCCAAGCAGCCCGGTGATGAATCCCAGCGGCAGGAAGATGCCTGCAACGATGGTGAGCAGGTAGGTGGCCTGTTCGTTACGGGCGATGGAACGCCCGCGAATGTCGTCCATCAGCACGACGGCGCTTTCCTTGCTGATATCGAGGTCTTCGAGGTAGCGCCGCAGCCGGTCGATCGACTCGGCGATCTCGCGCCGGTCGTGCTCCTCGAACCAGGGCGGGGCGTACTTGGAAATCGCCTCCAGCGCTTCATGCATCGGGCCCATGTGGCGTTTCAGGCCCAGGCAATTGCGGCGGATGATGGCGATCTTCTCCAGCATCTCTTCCGCGTCGTCGTCTGCCTCTGCCTCCTCCAGCTCGTCGATATGCTCGTTCATGTCGACGATGGAGCGATTCATGCGGTTGATCATCGCCTCGGTCAGCTCGGTGATCAGCGCGCCCGCATCGGTCGGCCCGGCCTCGCGGCGGTCGATCATGGCCAGCACGCGGCGCGGGGTCTGCAGCGGCAGGCGGCGCAATGTGAGCAGGCGCGTGCCGTCGCACCAAAGCTGCATCGAGAGCATGTCTTCCGGCTCCGCGCCGGGGTTGAAATTGATGCCGCGCAGCGTGGCTACCAGCGTATTGCCTTCGCGAAAGGCGCGCGGGCGGGTGCGGTCGCTCACCAGCAGTTCACGCGTCGGCTCGGGGATGTCCAGTTGTTCCAGCCACTCCATCACGCCGGGGCGGTTGCGGCACAGGTGCACCCACAGCACTTCGCCCGGTTGCGAGGGCTGCCATTTACGCGCCTCCGCCCATTCCAGCGGGCGACCTGCGCCAACGCCGTCCAGCACGCGGGCGAAAAGCAGGGGGTGATCGTCGGGGCAATCGGGTGCGGAAACGGTTTCGGGATCGTCCATCGCTGCCTTCCATGCCGCAATTGTACGCTGCTGTCATCGCTGCACGAAGGCGGTCAGGCGGGCGCGCCTCGTTCGGCCGCAATCAGCGGTTCATCGTGGTCCGCCGGAATGGTGATGAGGACGGTCAGCCCCGTCGCGACGAGGATACCGATGGCGAGGAAGAACAGCGGGGCCTGCAAGCCGCCAAAGCCGGCCAGCAACGCGAAGGAGAACCCGGCAAAGCTGGTGCCCTGATTCACGAAGGCCATGTAGATGGAGAACTGCGTCGCCCCGGTCTTCGGCTCGCAGAACGCCATGTTGATCGCGCCGTTGCCGGTGCCGACAAGATTGTACATCGCCGTCCAGCCGACCGCGATGAACCAGATCATCCAGCCCTGGTCCCAAAGCGGCTCGCCGAAAGCGATGGCAGCGATGACAAGGGCGAACAAGCCGTAGGTAACGATCTGGAACGGCTTTGCGCCCATCCGCGAACAGAGCCAGCCGCCCAGCGTAATGGCGACGATCGCAGAGGCCAGTTGCGCAGTCCCGTTGACGACGCCCAACTGCGCCTCGTTCCAGCCCGCGTAGTTGGCCGCGATCAGTGGCACTGCCACGGCCATGGTGCCGTATCCCATTCCGCGCAGGAAGATCGATGCCGACCAGATCAGGCTGTCGCGGCGGAACATGTAGCGGAACGCCGACTTCACCAACTCCACCCAGCTATCGGGCTGCACGGCAAGGGATGCAGGCGATGCCACGCCCTCGCTCCACGGCAGGCGGCGTTCGCCGGTCCGTTCCCGCACCCAGACGAGGTAGGCGGTGATGAACACGATGGCGACGGCGGCGCTGACATAGCCTGCGCCCACGCCGAACCGGTAGATGATCAGCCCCGCGATGGAAGCCGTGATGGCAATGCCCAGCGCCTGCCCGCCTGCCATGATCCCACCTGCATAGCCCCGTTCGCTGCCATCGCAGATGTCGACGGCCAGCGCATCGGCAGCCACGTCCTGGAACACCACGGCCAGGCTGACGACGAAGGCGATTGCGCCCAGCAGCACCTCGTCGCGCGGGCCCGGCTCAAGCAGCGCGCAGACCAGCAGGCTGGCGATCATCACCACCTGCGAAGCGATCAGCCACGCCCTGCGCCGTCCCATTGGCAGGTACGCATAGCGGTCCATCAGCGCGCCGTTGATGAATTTCAGGCTCCAAGGTATCGCCGCCATGCCGATGACGTAGCCGACCTCTCCCGCCGTCGCGCCGCTCGCGGCCATCCAGGCGGGGATCGCGAATTCCAAGAGGCCGATGGGAATGCCCTGCGCCAGGTAAAGGACGAGAATTGTCGACAAGCGCATCGGGCGATTGTCCGTCATGCATGGGTTCGCAAACATCCTTCGCCCCTTCGAAAGTGTGCTTGCGACCCGCAATGTGCGGCGAATGTCTCCCGAAAGGCCGGATAAGTCAAATTGCGGGAGCGAACATGGGCCAGAGCCTGTCATTGCTCCTTCATCGAAGCGCGCCTATATCCCTGCCCATGTCCGCAGACGCCATTTCCAAGGTTCGCCCCTGGCGCATGATAGAGCGCCGCCAGTCCCGCCAGATCATGGTCGGCAACGTGCCGGTCGGCGGAGATGCGCCGATCACCGTCCAGACGATGACGAACACGCCGACCGAGGACGTGGGCGCGACGATCGACCAGATCCGCCGCTGCGAGGACGCGGGCGCGGATATCATTCGCGTATCCTGCCCCACGGCGGAATCGACCGAGAACTTCGACCAGATCACGAAAGCGGCGAACATCCCGATCGTCGCCGACATCCATTTTCACTACAAGCGCGCGCTGGAAGCCGCCGACAGGGGCGCGGCCTGCCTGCGCATCAATCCCGGCAACATCGGCTCGTCTAAGCGGGTGGCCGAAGTGGTGCGCGCGGCGAAAGCCAACGGCTGCGCGATCCGCATCGGCGTGAACGCTGGCAGTCTTGAGAAAGACCTGCTGGAGAAATACGGTGAGCCTTGCCCCGAGGCACTGATCGAGAGCGCGCTCGACCATATCAAGCTGCTGCAGGACCACGATTTCCACGAATACAAGGTGGCGGTGAAAGCCAGCGACGTGTTCCTGGCCGTCGCGGCCTACCACGGTCTTGCCGAAGCGGTGGATTGCCCGCTGCACCTCGGCATTACCGAGGCGGGCGGCCTGATCGGCGGGACGGTGAAATCCAGCATAGGCATCGGCAGCCTGCTTTGGGCGGGCATCGGCGACACCATTCGCGTCTCGCTTTCGGCAGAGCCGGAGCAGGAAGTGCGCGTCGGCTTCGAGATGCTGAAGGCGCTGGGCCTGCGCACGCGCGGCGTTCGCGTGGTCTCCTGTCCCTCCTGCTCGCGCCAGGGTTTCGACGTGATCCGCACGGTGGAGGCACTGGAAGCGCGGCTGGAGCATATCAAGACACCGATGAGCCTCTCGGTCCTCGGCTGCGTGGTGAACGGCCCCGGCGAGGCGCGCGAGACCGACATCGGCATCACCGGCGGCGGCGCTGGCAAGCACATGGTCTATCTCTCCGGCGTGACCGACCACCACGTGCAGAGCGAGGACATGCTCGACCACATCGTGAAGCTGGTGGAGGAAAAGGCCGCGCAGATCGAGGCAGGAACCGCCACGGCCTTCGATCCCCATGCAGAGGCCGCCGAATGATCGGCAAGAGCGCGCTTGCCGCGCTGCTCGCCCTCGCATCGCTGAGCGCCTGCGCCTCCACCGCGACGCACGACACTGCCGGTCCGGCGGCGATGAGCCATCCCGAAGGCGCGATTTTCGATCCCTCCGTCGATGCCCACGCAGCGGTGGATGCGGCGCTGGCGACGGCGCAATCTGAAGACACCCTCGTCCTCGTAGTGATGGGCGCAAACTGGTGCCACGACAGCCGCGCGCTGGCGAGCTACCTGATGGAACCCGAACTCGCCGCCCTGCTGGAGGCGGAGTACGAACTCGTCACCATCGACGTCGGCCTGCCGCAGACCGGCGACGGCTTCAATCTCGACGTGGCAGAGCGGTTCGGTGTCTCGTCCGAAGGAACGCCAAACGTGCTGGTGCTGGACGGAGAAGGGCGACTTCTCAATTCGCAAGAAGACGCAGTCAGCTGGCGCAATTCGGCCAGCCGCACTTCGGCAGAGGTGCTGGCCACGCTGCAAGGCTGGGCCGACGCTGGCTGAGGCATTGCTCCACGTCGTCCACCACGCCGATTACATGGCCCCGCAGCCAGAGCGCGGCACTTTCCGGTTCGACAAGTACTACCTCGTCATGGAGGAATTGCGGGCCAGCAAGGCGCCCGTCACCGAGCACGCGCCCGATCCCATGCCGCGAGAGTGGCTGGAGGCGGTGCACTGTCCCGACTACGTTGAGCAGGTATTCACCAGCACCGTGCCGCGCGAGAAGGAGCGGCGCATCGGCTTTCCCGTCACGCCGCACATTGCCAGCCGCGTGCGCCACACCAACGGTGGCACCTGGCTCGCCGCGCAACTGGCGATGGAGCACGGCTACGCGGCCAACTCCGCGGCGGGCAGCCATCACGCGCTGCACGATACCGGCGCGGGCTACTGCGTATTCAACGACCTGGCCGTGGCAAGCAACCGGTTGATTGCAGAGGGCGATGCGAGCCGGGTGCTGATCGTCGACCTCGACGTGCATCAGGGCGACGGCACGGCCAGCCTCACCGCCTTGCGCGACGACGTGTTCACCCTCTCCATCCATGCCGAGAAGAACTTCCCGGCGCGCAAGGCCCGTTCCAACCGCGACGTGGGCCTGCCGGACGGGCTGGACGACGACGGCTACATGGACGTCCTCGAACGCGAACTGCCGCCGCTGATCGAGAACTTCGCGCCCGATATCGTGCTCTACCAGGCGGGCGTCGATCCGCACGGGGAGGACAAGCTGGGCCGGCTGGCCCTGACGGACGCGGGGCTGGAGCGGCGCGATCGCTTTGTTGTGGCTGAGGCCCGCAGGCGCTGCCTGCCCGTCGCCAGCGCCCTTGGCGGGGGCTACGGGGCAGACCAGCGTGCCGTTGCCCGGCGCCATGCCGCCTCCATGCTGGCCATGGCGGACGAGAACCGCCTTTACCCCGTGGCAATACCTCGCCGCTAACCTGTCGCGCATATGGACATGCGCCTGCCATTCGCCTGTGTAATGATCGTTGGCCTCGCCATCGGTTTCTCCGTGCCCGCCATGCAGGTGGAACAGGAACTGGCAAGCGAAGCAGCGGCGGTCGAGGAGAGCGAACTGACGCTCGGCGCGGCGCAGCAGGTGACGAACACGGGCTGGGGACACGAAGTCGCGCTGGAGCGCGAGCGTGACGGGCATTTCTACGCCGATGTGACTGTGGACGGCGTACCTTCGCGGATGCTGGTGGATACCGGCGCCAGTGTGGTGGCGCTGACAGGCGAAGATGCGCTCGCCATGGGGCTATACTGGGACGAGAACGAAGTCGCACCGGTAGCTCAGGGAGCCAGTGGCGCGGTTTACGGCGTGAACATCACCCTTCCCCGGATGCGCCTCGGCGATTTCGAGGCGCAGGACGTGCGCGCCGTCATCATTCCCGAAGGGCTTGGCATATCGCTGCTCGGCCAGTCGTTCCTCGAGACCATCGGTAACGTGCGCATCGCCGACGATCGCATGGTGCTGGAGAACTAGCCCGATGAACATGGGCAACCTCCTGCCGCACCGCTGGCGCACCAAGCGGGAAGCGAACCGCCATGCCGAGGCGATCAGCGGCGTGCTGGAAACCCCGCCGATCGCGCCGAAGCAGGACGGCGTCGTGCTGTTTTCGATGATCGGCACGGCGGTGCTGCTGCCCTACCTCGTGGCGGTGAAATCGCTTTGGCATCACCTTGGCCGCGGGCGCGTGGCGATCCTCGACGATGGCACGCTGACGGCGCAGGACCGCGCGATCCTGGCGCATCACTGCGGCGATCCGCAGATCATGCGCATCGCCGATGTGAAGCTGGGCGAATTTCCTGCAGGCGGCACGTGGGAGCGATTGCTCACCATCCTCGACAACCGCGCGGGCGAATACTGGATCCAGCTGGACAGCGACACCGTCACCATTGGCCCGGTGCCGGAAATTGCCGAGGCCATCGCGCGCAATCGCAGCTTCCTGTTCCTGGGCGGGAAGGATGCCGAGGTTGGCCCGCTGCCGCTGCAGGACTTTCGCGAACGCTTCTATCCCGACGGCCCCATGGACGGCCACGTTCAGGGACGGATCGAAAGCCGACTCGACACCATCGATGCCGCACGAGGGTGGAAGTACACGCGCGGCTGCTCGGGCTTTGCCGGGTTTGCCGCGATGGGCAATTCCCGCCCGCTCGCCGCCGCCTTCCTCCACGAGATGAAGCGCATGATCGGCGAGGAAGACGTGACGATCTGGGGCACCGAGCAGGTGACGAGCAACTTCCACCTCTCCAACGAACCCGAACCGGTGGTGCTGCCCTACGGCCGGTACATGAATTACTGGAACGAACCGTGGGGCAAGGACACCGGCTTCATCCACTTCGTCGGCACACACCGGCACGACAACGGCGCCTATATCGCCGCCAGTTGCGAGGCTATCGACCAGCTGAAAGGCTGATATGGAAGGTTCAGCATTCGTGCGCTATTATGCAGCTATGAACCGCCGCGATCTTCTTGCCGGAGCTCTTGCCACAGGGGCCGCGCTGGCCGCCGCGCCTGCCCGCGTGTTCGCGCAGGCCGCGCCCGATCCGCGCACGCGCCGGCTGCTGGAAGTCGCCCAGAGCGAGGTTGCGCGCGCGGGCTCGCAATTGTGGCGGCGCGATGTCGTGGGGATCGCCGATTTCGGCCTTCATTCCAGCCTGCCGCGCTTCCACTTCGTGAACCTCGAAAACGGCACGGCGGACAGCGTGCTGGTGACTCACGGCAGCGGCTCAGACCCGGAGCATGACGGCTGGCTCAACGCCTATTCCAACATGCAGGACAGCTGGGCCACCAGCCGCGGCGCCTACATCACCTGGGAATGGTACGAGGGGCGTTTCGGCACTTCCGTTCGGCTCGGCGGCCTTGACGAGAGCAATTCCAACGCCTTCCCCCGCGCCATCGTGATGCATGCCGCCGATTACGCCACACCCGAACACGTGGCGCGCTGGGGCCGCCTTGGCCGGTCCAACGGTTGCTTTGCCTTCGGGCCGGACGTGTTCCCGCAGGCCCTGACCCGGATGATGGGCGGACGGTTGCTGTTTGCCGACTCGCTCGGCATCGGACCGGACGGTGAAAGCGTGGCCCAGCCGCAGCAGGCTACGCCCGATTTCAAAGCAATAGCGGCCGAAAACAGCGCCAGCTGAGCGGACGCGCTATCAGGCGCCCGGTCGTTCGATCGGAATGATCTCTTCCGACGAGAAAGTTGCCCGATTGCCGACGCGCGGCGCGTCCAGCGATGCCAGCACCGGCGCGTCGCGGTCATAAAGGTCTTCGAACTTGCGCAAGGTTCCGTCCGCATCGAGGCCATAGGTGAAATAGGTGATGTAGACAGGCATGGTCCGTTCCACCGGCACCCGCGTGTAATCGCCGCTCTGCGAGATGCCCACGGCCTCGTCTCGCGAAGCACCGCCGCCAAGGATCGCCACGGTCATCGCCAGTTCCAGCGCCCGCTCCACCCGGATGCAGCCGTGGCTGCGCGCGCGGTTGTCGCTGTCGAAAAGGTTGCGGTTGGGCGTATCGTGCAGGAAGATCGCGTGCGGATTGGGCATGTCGAGCTTCATCTTGCCCAGCGAATTGGTCGGCCCCGGCTGCTGCACCACGCTGATGTAGCCGTTGGCCCCGCGCGTGGCGCGATAACCCTGCGATCGCGCCCAAGCCGGGTTATTGAGCACCCGGTTGCCCAGTCCCTCGCCCACCACGATGCTCTGCGGCACCGTCCAGGTGGGGTTGAACACGACGCCTTCCACCGTCTCTGCAAGCTGCGGCGTGGCCGTGCGGCCCGGCGCGCCCACGATTGTGCGATAGGTGCGGATGATCTGCCCGTTTACCATCAGGCGTAGCTGGTACTCCGGCACATTGGTGATGAGATACTGACCGCCAAGATCGCGCGGCAGCCAGCGCCAGCGGTCCATGTTGGCAAGGATCAGCTTGCGGGTATCGCTATCCTCCCCCGGTGTCTCCGCCAGCGCGGCACGCAGGGCGGCATAGTCCTCATGCGTGGGTGCCAGTGCCTCGACGATCCCGGCAATGTCGCCGCTTTCCAGCACGTCTTCCATCAGCCGCGCGGTGGGCAGCAGGTCCGCATCGGGATCGACCACGAACCACTGCCGACGCGAGTCCATCGGCGTGCGGCCATCGCGCAGGTCTTCCACCAGCCAGGTGAACACGCCACTGGCACGCACGTCCAGCGCCCGGCTCTCGCCGCGTTCAATCTCCTCGCGCAGCAGATCCACGCGGTAGTCCGCCGGGTTCAGTCCCTCGGCTGCGATACCGTCGATCACGGCGGCCAGCGCCATTGCGTTCTCGACGCTCCAGTTCTGCACCAGCGCATCGCGCGGATCTTCCTGCATCACCTCGCGGCTTTCGAACTCGGGTGTGGAGGTGACTTGCGCGCCATCTTCGTTCTGCAACGGGTCCTGCGCGAACAGCGTCTGTCCCGCGACCGGCGCGGAAACCAGCAATGCCGCAAGGGCAATCCCGCCAAAGTGCGCACGGCGCATACGAATCAAACCTTTGTTAACCATGATAGCCCTGTAATTCTGCCCCTTGACGTCCTTCCGATCAAGCAGGACCGCTTAGCGGCGGCTGAACGGGGACAGGCGGCGCACACAAATGGTGACGCGGTACGGCACCACCATTAGGAACCTTGCATGAGCATGTCGCAACGCCACCTGCTGCCGTTCCTCGCGGCCTTCATCGGCGTTGGCCTGATGTCGCTGATGGACGCGCAGATGAAAAGCGCTTCGCTGGCAACGGGGGTGTTCACAGCCTCGCTGCTGCGTTCCCTGCTGGCCGCGGCTTTCATCGCGCCTTTATGGCTGGTGCAAAAGAGCGCATGGCCAGCCCCCAAGGTGATGCGCCTGCACGTGGAGCGCGGGATGATCTCGGCTTTCATGGCGCTGACGTTCTTCTACGCCCTCACCAAGCTGCCGATTGCGGAGGCCATCGCGATCAGCTTCGTGGCGCCCCTGCTGGCGCTGTATTTCGCGCGGGTATTTTTGGGGGAGCAGATCAGCAAGGGAGCTATCGGAGCATCGGTGCTGGGGCTTATGGGAACTCTTGTAATCGTAAGCGGCAGGCTGGGCCGTACCGAGATGGAGGACGACGTGCTGCTGGGCCTCGCGTCGCTGTTCGTCTCGGCACTGCTCTATGCCTACAATTTCGTGGTAATCCGCAAGCAGTCGCAAGTTGCAGGACCGGTGGAGGTGGCGACGTTCCATGCCGGGATCAGCGGCATCGTCCAGCTTCTCGCCGCGCCATTCTTCTTCGTGATGCCAGGTTCTGAGGCGATGCTGACCATCGCCGGGGCCGCCGCGCTCACCGTGGGCGGATCAATGGCGATTGCCTGGGCCTATGCGCGGGCAGAGGCGCAGGTGCTGGTGCCGGTGGAATATACCGGCTTTGGCTGGGCCGCCCTGTTCGGCTGGCTTTTCTTCCGCGAGGCGGTGACCCTGCCCACCATCGTCGGTGTGGTGCTTATCCTGCTGGCCTGCTGGATCGCCGCCCCGCGCGCAAAACGCGCCGCAAACACGGAAATCGCCAGCGTCTGACGCCTCGATCCGTCGTCCGGAATCAGTCACCGGGCGCTTCTGCCGTGACGACCTCGTGTTCCGGCTCGTCTTCGAACCAGCCGGCGCTTTGCCAGATCAGGCCCGCCGTTGCCCCGATGAACGCCGACACCGCCAGCGCGATCAGCATTGCCAGGACGTTCAGCGAAGCCGAGCGTTTTCGTGGACTTCCAATGGCCATAAGCCTTCAAATTCCCTTTGCGGCGCGGCGGAACAACCCGTCGCGATGCCGCGTTGCACTATCGCCCACTTGACCAAACGCGCGCAAACGCGCAGGTCGCCCCCGAACAGGCCCCTCCCTCGCAAGAACGGGGCCGATCCGCAACACTCTAGAGGACCAATCGCCCATGACCCAGGTCGGCTCCAACTCGCTCGGCACTCGCAAGACACTCGATGTAAACGGCAAGACATATGCCTACTATTCGCTGGCTGCGGCGAGCGAGAAGGTCGGTGACGTGAGCCGCCTGCCGTTCAGCCTGAAGGTGCTGCTGGAGAACATGCTGCGGTTCGAGGACGAGGGTTTCACCGTCGGCGAAGAGCACGTGCGCGCGATTGCCGACTGGCAGAAGAACCCCACTACCGGCGACGAGATCCAGTATCGCCCCGCCCGCGTGCTGTTGCAGGACTTCACCGGCGTTCCCTGCGTGGTGGACCTGGCCGCCATGCGCGATGCCATCGGCAAGCTGGGCGGCGACACCGCCAAGATCAATCCGCAGGTGCCTGTCAACCTGGTGATCGATCACTCCGTGATGGTCGACGAATTCGGCACGCCCAAGGCGTTCGAGGCGAACAAGGCGCTCGAATACCAGCGCAACGCGGAGCGTTACGACTTCCTCAAATGGGGCGCCAAGAGCCTCAAGAACTTCTACGCCGTGCCTCCCGGCACCGGCATCTGCCACCAGGTGAACCTCGAGCACATCGCCAAGGGCGTGTGGTCCAGCGAAGACCAGAACGGCGAACTCGTCGCCTATCCTGACACCTGCGTCGGCACCGACAGCCACACCACCATGATCAACGGCCTGGGCGTGCTGGGCTGGGGCGTGGGCGGCATCGAGGCCGAGGCAGCGATGCTCGGCCAGCCGATTTCCATGCTCATCCCTGAAGTTGTCGGCTTCCGTCTGGACGGCGAGATGGCCGAGGGCGTCACCGCGACCGATCTCGTGCTCACCTGCGTGCAGATGCTGCGCGAGCACGGCGTTGTCGGCCGCTTCGTCGAGTTCTACGGCCCTGGCGTCTCTAACCTGACGCTGGCCGACCGCGCCACCATCGCCAACATGGCCCCGGAATACGGCGCAACCTGCGGCATCTTCGGCATCGACGAAAAGACGATGGAATACCTGGAACTGACGGGCCGCAGCGAGGAAGACATCGCGCTGGTCGAAGCCTACGCCAAGGAACAGGGCATGTGGTTCGATCCGGCTGCGGAGCCGGTCTTCTCCTCCACCCTGCAGCTCGACATGAGCACCGTGGTGCCCAGCCTTGCCGGTCCCAAGCGCCCGCAGGACAAGATCGCCCTGCCGCTGGTGGACGAGAACTTCAACGGCGACCTCAAGAGCGTCTACAAGAAGGATGCGCCGCAGCGCGTCGACGTGGAAGGCGCGGGCCACGACGTGGGCGATGGTGACGTCGTGATCGCCGCCATCACCAGCTGCACCAACACCTCCAACCCGGACGTGATGATCGCCGCCGGCCTCGTCGCCAAGAAGGCGCGCGAGAAGGGCCTGATGCCCAAGCCGTGGGTGAAGACCAGCCTCGCGCCGGGCTCGCAGGTCGTCACCGACTACTTGGAAAAGAGCGGCCTGCAGGACGATCTCGATGCCATCGGCTTCGATCTCGTCGGCTACGGCTGCACCACCTGCATCGGCAACTCCGGCCCGCTGGCCGCACCGATCAGCAAGGCCGTGAACGAGAACGATCTCGTCGCGGCCTCCGTCCTTTCGGGCAACCGTAACTTCGAGGGCCGTATCTCGCCTGACGTGCGCGCCAACTTCCTCGCCAGCCCGCCGCTGGTGGTGGCCTACGCGCTGAAGGGCACCGTGACGCAGGACATTACCGAGACCCCGATCGGGCAGGACCAGGACGGCAACGACGTGATGCTGGCCGACATCTGGCCGAGCAACGAGGAAGTGCGCCAGCACCGCGCCGCCAACATCGACCGGCAGATGTTCGAAACCCGCTATGCCGACGTCTACAAGGGCGACGAGGACTGGCAAGCGATCAACGTCGAGGCTTCGGACACCTATAACTGGAACCCGTCCTCGACCTACGTCGCCAACCCGCCCTACTTCGAAGGCATGGGCATGGAACCCGCACCGGTGGAAGACATCGTGGGCGCCAAGCCGCTGGCCGTGCTGGGCGACAGCGTCACCACCGACCACATCAGCCCCGCAGGCTCGATCAAGGAAGACAGCCCCGCCGGCGAATACCTGATCAGTCATCAGGTCGCGAAGAAGGACTTCAACTCCTACGGCTCGCGCCGCGGCAACCACGACGTGATGATGCGCGGCACCTTTGCCAACATCCGCATCCGCAACGAAATGGTCCCCGGCGTCGAAGGTGGCTACACCACCTACAAGGGCGAGCAGATGGCGATCTACGACGCCGCCATGAAGCACAAGGAAGACGGCACTCCGCTGGTTGTCGTGGCAGGCAAGGAATACGGCACCGGCTCCAGCCGCGACTGGGCGGCCAAGGGCACCATCCTGCTGGGCGTGCGCGCCGTGATCGTGGAAAGTTACGAGCGTATCCACCGCTCCAACCTCATCGGCATGGGCGTGCTGCCCTTGCAGTTCAAGGAAGGCGACACGCGCGAAACGCTGGGGCTGACGGGTGAATGCAGCTTCACGATCAAGGGTCTCGACAACCTCAGCGCGCGCCAGGACGTGGACGTGGAGGTCACCCGCGAGGATGGCACCACCTTCACCTTCACCGCGCTATGCCGCATCGATACCGCCAACGAGATGGAGTACTATCGCAACGGCGGCATCCTGCATTACGTGCTGCGCAAGCTGGCCGCCGCCTGATGCGGCGCGCCGCGCTCTCGCTGGCTCTGGCAACATTGCCAATTCTGGGGTCGGGCCTTGCGGCCTGCGCCCCGGTTCCGGCCACTACGAGCGCGGCGGCCACCCCGGTAGCAGCGGTAGAGACCCTGCCCGCCGCCGAACTCGCGGCGCTGGTGGCATCCGGTGATGTCGTGCTGATCGACGTCCGCACTCCGGCGGAGTTTGCCGAAAGCCGCCTGCCCGGTGCGCTCAACGCGCCGCTCGGCACTTTCGAGCCGGCCACTATCCCGATCGAGGATGATCGCGAGACGATCCTCTACTGCGGATCCAGCCGCCGCTCCGGCATCGCGGCAACGACCCTCTCCGAATACCTCGGCACCACTGTTCGCCATCTCGAAGGCGGCATCGCTGCGTGGAACGAGGCCGGGCTGGAAACGATTGCCGACGAACCTGCTGAATAACGGCGACGAGCAGAGGCAGCCGCGCGGCGGTCTCCGCTGGACAGGGTGCATCGCGGCGCGCCGTTCGATATGCTGGGCCCATGCGCAATCCGCTGGCCCCTTCCCCGCCACACTCTGACGATCCGATGGCCGATCCGGCCAAGCTTGCCGCTTTCGGCGAGCAGGTCCGGACACGGCTGGATGCCAATCCGCAAGCCGAAGCGCTCGGCGGAGAGAAGGCAGATATCTTCCTGCTTCCCGGTTTCCTGTCCCGCAAGGAATGCAAACGCCTGCTGCGCACGGTGGATTCCCGCCTCGGTCCTTCCGACCTCTTCAAGGGGACGCAGGTCGACGGCTTTCGCACCAGTTCCACCCACTACTTCGACCGCGAGGACGAGGCGACGCGGGAACTGGAACAGCGGATGGACGATACGCTCGGCATCGATCACCGCCACGCCGAGGTGCCGCAGGGCCAGCGTTACCGGACCGGGCAGCAATTCCGCCACCACTTCGACTATTTCACCACCGACCAGCCCTACTGGCAGCAGGAACGCCAGCGCGGCGGGCAGCGGACCTGGACGGCGATGGTGTTCCTCAACGAGCCTTCCGCAGGTGGCGAGACCGATTTCCCCGAACTCGGCCTGTCCATCAAGCCGCAGCGCGGGGCCATGCTGACCTGGAACAACATGGACCGTGACGGTCGCCCGAACCCGGCGACGCTGCATGCCGGCACGCCGGTGGTCGAGGGGGACAAATACATCGTCACCCAGTGGTATCGGCAGGAAGCCTGGTCGCTCGAACTGCGCTGACTGCCGAGAGATAGGCAGCACCAGCGTTAAGACTATTTTGCTCAGTCCGCGTTATGTCGGCGATCATGTCGCACCAATCTGCAGAAATGTTGCGCCCCGCAAGCGATGCGGTTGCGCTTGCGAAAATCGGCCATGATGTTCACCAAAGACTGGACCGCATCCGCGGAATTGAGCGTGTGGAATCAGACCTCGCCGATTTGTATGTCGCCGAGAAGTTTCTTACCGGTCCGGACTGCAAGCGCATCGTGCAGGCGATCAACCAATTGGCGGTGCCATCCACGCTCTACGAAGGCGGAGAGCCGGGATACCGCACCAGCCACACACACCATTTCGGCAAGGACGATCCACTTACGCGTGATCTGGAACATTACATCTGCCAGGTCAGCGGTCTGGATATTCTTCATGCAGAACGAATGCAGGGCCAGCGCTATCAGAAGGGCCAGCAATACAAGCATCACCACGATTTCTTTCACACCGGCCAGCGATACTGGGACGATGAAGCCCGGCGCGGTGGCCAGCGCACATGGACAGCGATGCTGGCCCTGAATGAACCAAGGGAAGGCGGGGAGACCGACTTCCCCCACCTGGGGTTCCGTTTCACGCCACGTGCCGGAAGACTGTTGATGTGGAACAATATGGATCGTCACGGTCGGCCGAATATGAAGACCCTTCACGCCGGGATGCCGGTGCTGCGCGGCATCAAGCACGTGGTCACATTATGGTTCCGCGAAGGCCCCTGGCGGTTGCTGAACGATTGACACAAAATGGGCGGCCCGAAGACCGCCCATTCCCCCCATTGAAGTCAGCAAGCCTCAGTCGGCTTGTTCTTCCTTGTCCGAAATCGGCTTCTTGCGCTTGCGCCGCACCGCGATTGCGCCAGCAGCACCGCCAAACAGCAGCAACATTCCGGGTGCCGGAACCTGTGTGCCTGAACTCGAAGGAGGAGGCGGCGGAGGGGGTGGTGGTGGCGGCCCTCCGTTGCTGGAACTCGAACTCGTGCTGGTGCTGCTGCTCGTGCTTGTGCTCGTGCTGGACGAAGGCGGTCGCGGTGGCGGACCGCCGGTCGTGCTTCCAGTACTCGAACTTGAACTCGACGAACTGCTGCCAGAGCCACCTGAAGAGGAGGAACTGGAACTGCTAGAACTGGAACTGCTAGAACTGGAGCTGCTCGAGCTTGAGGACGAGCTTGTCGTGGTGCTGACGTTGCCAGATGTCGAAGTGGTGCTCGAGACATTGCCTGAAGTCGATGTGGTGCTCGAGACATTGCCTGAAGTCGATGTGCTTACGTTGCCGGACGTCGAAGTCGTGCTCGACACGTTGCCCGATGTGGACGTGCTGACATTGCCCGAAGTCGAGCTGGAAACATTGCCCGATGTCGTGCTGCTCACATTACCCGAGGTCGTGGTCGTCGTCGTGGTTGTCGTACTGCCGGTGGACCCCGTCGAGGAGGACGGGGGGGAAGGCGGCGGGAACTCACCGCTGCTCGACGGCGGGGAAGGCGGCGGGAAATCGCCGCTACTGGACGGCGGCGACGGCGGAGGGAAATCACCCGATGTGCCGCCTGTGGTCGTCGTCGTGGTGCTCATGTCGACGGTGGCGCTGCCGCCTCCGCCCGAACCACCGAAGAAGCCGCCGAAGAAACCACCGCCGAAGCCGCCGCCAAATCCGCCGCCGCCGCCGATGATGATCGGCTGGCCGCCGCCACCGCCGCCGATCGGCGCGCTGGGCAGGGGCGGCAGGGGAAGCGGGGCGCCCATGGCGACCACTTCTTCCTCGCAACATTCGGTTTCGATCACGCGACGCAGTCGCATCTGTTCGCGCGGGCGCGGTGGAATGGTCCGGCGCGCGGTCGGCTCACCCTTCACATAGGCGAGTTCGTCTTCGGCATCCTTGTCGGACTTGTAGGCGACCTGTGCCGACTGCGGCTCGGCAACGTGTACCGCGCCTCCGCCAACGACAGCCCCGCCCGCAGCGGCGGCGGTCAGCTTCGCAATGGCCATACGTACCGACATGCGTAATCTCTCTCAGCTTGGCGGGGCGAAGGCCGAGAGTGCCCGCGCGACACTCCCGGTCTTCTCCAGTTCCTGCCAATGAGACGCGCAAAACCTCTACCGGCAATGGGGTTAACCATCATTTCAGCAGCAGGAAGCCAGAAAAATCGCGGGATTTCCGGGCTTCGCGGCGCTTTGTCCCGTTATGGAACCGAATGGCAGGGCCGCATGGTTAGCGCGGACTTACGACCGCCCCTCAGCCATCGTCCTCGAACAGGCCGCCCTGCGCGCCCCGCCCCGATTCGGGAGCGGACATCCCCAGGTGCGCCCAGCCCCCGTCGTTCAGGCAGCGCCCGCGCGCGGTGCGGGCGATCAGGCCGAGCTGGATGAGATAGGGCTCGATCACTTCCTCCACCGTGTCGCGCGGTTCGGAAAGGCCCGCCGCCAGCGTTTCCACGCCTACCGGCCCACCCTTGTAGGTGGTGGCGATCATGGTGAGGTAGCGCCGGTCCATCGCATCGAGGCCCAGGTTGTCTATCTCCAGCCGCGTCAGCGCCTCGTCCGCGATGGGCGCGGTAACCGTGCTGGCGCCCTTGACCTGTGCAAAGTCGCGCACGCGGCGCATCAGGCGACCGGCGACGCGCGGCGTCCCGCGCGAGCGCCGCGCGATCTCCCGCGCGCCCGTCGGGTCTATCGCCATGCCGAGCAGGCCCGCCCCGCGCGTGACCACCCGCATCAGTTCCTCCTCGGTGTAGAACACCAGCCGCACGGGAATGCCGAAGCGGTCGCGCAAGGGCGTGGTGAGCAGGCCCTGCCGCGTGGTCGCACCCACCAGCGTAAAGGGCGGCAGGTCGATCCGCACGCTGCGCGCCGACGGCCCCTCCCCGATGATGATATCGAGCGCGCGGTCCTCCATCGCCGGGTAGAGCACTTCCTCCACCACCGGATTGAGACGGTGGATTTCGTCGATGAAGAGCACTTCATTGGGTTCGAGGTTGGTCAGCAGCGCGGCAAGATCGCCCGCCTTGGCGATCACCGGGCCGCTGGTGGCGCGAAAGCCAACGCCCAGTTCCTTCGCCACGATCTGCGCCAGCGTGGTCTTGCCCAGCCCCGGCGGGCCGAAGAACAGCACGTGGTCCATCGCCTCTGACCGGCCCTTCGCGGCCTCGATAAAGACCCGCAGGTTATCGCGCGCGGCTTCCTGTCCGACGAATTCGGTGAGCGACTTCGGCCGCAGCGCGGCATCCGGATCGTTTGGCTGGCGGTCGGGGGAGTGGATGGGTTGTTCTTCCATCACCCAGCCGCCTTCTTCAGCGCCACGCGGATCAGGTCACCCTCTGCCGCACCTTCGCCCAGTTCCTCCTGCGCCCGCGCGACCGCCTGCGCCGCGACGGCAGGCTTGAAGCCGAGGTTCTGCAAGGCGCTCACCGCATCGGCACTTGCCCCGCCTGCGGGCATTACCGTGCCGCGGGTCGCTCCGCCGCCAGCCGCGCCCGGCATGGCGCCAGCCTTGTCCTTCAGTTCGTTGACGATGCGGCCTGCCAGCTTCGGACCCACGCCGTTCGCGCGCGCCACGCTGGCGGCGTCACCGGCCGCACAAGCATCGCGCAGTTCGGCAGTCGACAACGCCGAGAGGATGGCGAGGCCCACCTTGGAACCCACACCCTGCACACCTGTCAGCAGGCGGAACCAGTCGCGTTCGCTGCTCTCGGCAAAGCCCAGCAGGCGCATGTCGTTCTCGCTCACCTGCAAATCCGTATGGACGGTGCAGGCATCGCCCACCGCGCCCAGCGCGCTCAAGGTGCGGGCCGAGCAGTGGACGAGGTAGCCCACGCCCTGCACATCGACGATAGCCCAATCCTCGCCGGTTTCGTCCAGCCTGCCCGATAGCTTTGCAATCATGGTTTGTTCCTGCCCGCGGAAGCCGCCGAAAGCCAGTGCAAAGCGCGCTTTGTCCGCAGCCGGGCCGCTGACCTGGAACACATGGAACACTGTCCAGGAGCAAAAGCCGGCCCTTGCGTCACTCTGGTCGGCGAAAGTGTAACCCTCGCCCCGGAAAGCGGAACCATTGGCCGGAAAGTGTCAGCAAGTGCGAGGCCGAGTGTCATCATGCCCGCATATTGCAGGCCGCCCCGGCAGTAGGAAAGTTTCGCTCCACTCGACACGCGCGCACAAATCGACCAAGGCAGGCCCCATGAGCTGGAACACTTTCGGACGCGTCTTTCGCTTTACCACCTGGGGGGAAAGCCACGGCCCCGCGCTGGGCGTGGTGGTGGACGGGTGCCCACCGGGCATCGCCCTGTCGGAGGCAGACATCCAGCCGTTCATGGACGCGCGCAAGCCCGGCCAGTCGAAATATACGACGCAACGGCGCGAGGCGGACGAGGTTCGCATCCTCTCCGGCGTGTTCGAGGGGAAGACGACCGGCACGCCGATCAGCCTGATGATCGAGAACACCGATCAGCGCAGCAAGGACTATTCCGAAGTCGCCAAGGCCTACCGCCCCGGCCACGCGGACTACACCTACGATGCGAAATACGGCTTCCGCGACTATCGCGGCGGCGGGCGCTCCAGCGCGCGCGAAACGGCGGCGCGGGTGGCGGCAGGAGCTATCGCCCGCAAGGTGATCCCCGAAGTCGAGATCACCGCATGGGTGGAGCAGATCGGCGACGTGGCGCTGGACTATGCACGCTTCGACAAGGGCACGATCCGCTCCAACCCGTTCTTCTGCCCTGACCCCGACACGGTGACGCGGTGGGAAGACCTGGTCGACAGCGCGCGCAAGTCGGGCTCTTCACTCGGCGCGCTGGTGACAGCAAGCGCAGAGGGCGTGCCCGCCGGATGGGGCGCGCCTATCTACGCCAAGCTCGACAGTGAACTCGCCGCCGCAATGATGACGATCAACGCCACCAAGGGCGTGGAGATCGGCGACGGTTTCGCCGCCGTCACCAACACCGGCGAGAGCAATGCGGACCCGATGCGCCCCGGCGCTGACGGCACGGTGGAATTCCAGGCGAACCACGCAGGCGGCATCGCGGGCGGCATCTCCACCGGCCAGCCCGTCACCTGCCGCGTGGCGTTCAAGCCGACCAGTTCGATCCTGACGCCCGTCGACACGATCACCAGCGAAGGCGAGGCGACGCAGATCCAGACCAAGGGCCGCCACGACCCCTGCGTGGGCATTCGCGGCGTTCCCGTGGTCGAGGCGATGATGGCGCTGGTGCTGGCGGACCAAAAGCTACTGCACCGCGCCCAGTGCGCCTAGCGCGGCGGGCTTGGCTCAGGGCCGCGCCTCGAAACCGAATACCGCGTCCTGCGTGATGATCGTCAGCGTGCCGACACCCGGCGTGACGCGGTAGCCTGTCGCACCCGGAAGGGCGGAAGCGAGCCGCTCTCCGTAGGACGGTTCGGGACACAGCGCGCGGGTTGATGCCACAGGGCCGATATTCAGATCGCCACTGCCCGCCGAACCGGGATAGGCGCGCCAGTCGGCAGTGCCGCGATTGCAGTCGAGCTGGATATAGAGCGAGCCGTCGGCCTCGAAGTTGAGAGTATGGCGCTCGCTGAACTGCGGGCGCAGGCGCACGTCCTCGTTATCGTCCATGATCGACACCAGCGCCCATTCGCTGGACACGAGCGCACCCTCGTCGGGCGAGAGATCGGGGGTCGTGGCACAGGCGGCAAGAGAGCCGGCACCGATGGTCAGACAGAACAGTTTCCGCAATTGCATGATTTTCCAACTCCTTGTCTTCCGCCGTTTGCGAACGAGAAGGAACGATACTCCAGCATGCGCGCCATGCAACAAGTACTGAACCGCTGCTTCCTTGCACCTAGTCTTTAGGCTAGGGGTATTGACCCCCTCGATATTGTTGTTGACCATCGCGACTCGGTGAAGGGGTGACCCACTTCTCGTCACCCTGCTTCGCGGGACGGGAGGTTTTTATGACTTTTTCACGAATTGCAGCATTGAGCCTGGCGAGTGTTTCGACCGCCGCACTGCCGATCGTAGCGGCAGCGGAAGAGGCGCGGCAGCTTGTCGACATCAACGGCATGTATGCCTCCGAGGCGGAAAGCGCGTTGCGCGGTCGCGGCTTCTCACACGAATCCAGTCATGACAGCCATGCCAACGGCTACACCTACAGCTACTGGTGGGACCGCGAGGACGACAACTGCGTCGTGGTGGAGGAATACGCCGGCCGGGTGATGACCATCAACGATGCCGAGGATGGCGACTGCGGTCATGGCGGCAGCGGCGTCGGCACCGCGCTGGCCATCGGGGCGGGTGCCGCGATCCTGGGGGCACTCCTCTCCAGCAAGTCGCACCACCGCGATAACGACGAGGACGACAGGGGCGAGAACCGCGAGCAGTTCGATGCCGGCTACCGCGACGGCCTCTACAACTATCCCTACCATAACAACAGCCGCAACGATTCCTACGCGCGCGGGTATTCGGCGGGCGTGGACGAACGGCAGGGGAACCGCCGTCACCATGCGAATCGTGGCGGCTATCATCCGGCTGTCAGCTTCGGCGATCTTCAGGGCGCCCGTGCCGCCGGTGCGATGAGCGAGATCGAACGGCGCGGGTTCGAGCAGGTGGACAACTTCACCTCTGGCAACACGCGCTACTCGATCCAGTGGAACGACGACACGCGCCAGTGCCTGCAGATGACCATTGCGGACGGACACATCTACGACATCCGCGACATCCAGACCCATCCGCAGTGCCGATAGGGAGCTTGTCATGCGTAGACTGATACTGGCGGGAGCACTGTGCGCACTCCCCCTCGCGGCCTGCGGCGGCGAAGCTGCCGAAGGCGACACGATGGCCGAGGGCGAGGCGGACGAATTCCTCTGGCCCGAAAGCGTGGCGGCCTTCGGGGAAGGCTATCCCGAAGCCGGCGATCCCTGCCGACGCCTGGGCGAAAGCGCGGCGACTTCGAACTGGCTCGATGCCAGCGCCATGCTGGTGGGCTGCCCCACAGCCGAGCAGGCAGGCCAACTTGGCGGAGAGATCGTCGACGAGGTCGATGGCGTGACGCTGGTCTCGATCCCCATGGGAGACGAGAATGCTGGCATGCAATCACCCGTGGAAAGCGAGGATGCCCTCGTCGCGGGTACGAATTACAACGCCACCACGATCCTTTCCTGCGGCTTCGACGGCGGCCCGCCGACCCAGAGCTGCAACGCGGGGATAGTCCGCAACTGGGGAGAGGACGGCACGCACCTGATCGAGGTCGAGAAGCCGGACGGGCGCAAGCGCGCCATATTCCTCAATGGAACCGAGCCATATGGCGCCGACAGTGCGCAGGCCGATGGTTCCGCCGGCTGGGATTTCGAGACTTCGCGTGACGGTGACAGGGTAACGATCAGCTACGGCCCTGAAACCTACGTCATCGTCGATGCGATGGTCACGGGCGGCTGAAGAATGTCGGGGCGGGTGCCGCGCGGGGCGTCCGCCCTCTCACGCTGCAGCGAATTGCGTCACGAAAAGCGCTTCCAGATCGCGTAGAGGATGGCGGCGTTCACCAGCGGCGCCAGAATGGCGACGGCGGCATTGGCGAAGCCTGCGCGGTCGGCCAGGATATTCCAGGGCAGCCCCAGCGGCAGCAGGAACACGGCGGAAAGCGGGTCCCGCTCCTGGCCAAACCAGCCGAACGTTCCGATCGCCAGCAACAGCAGCGCAATCGCGTAGAGAGCGACGAAAATGATCAGGACCCATTTCATGGCAAGCGACACCCCCCGATTGCCTATCCGATCCGGTGCAGTAGTCTTGTCCCTTTGCGCCCTGTTGTCCAGCATGGGCGCGGCTGCGCAGGAGGGCGTCGAGGCGGCGCCGCCGCCCGCGCCGGACTGGGACACGATCGCTTTCGAGGTTAAAAGCTGGGGCGCGCCGCGGTGGCGCTGGCAATACACGCCCCAGTATGGCGGGGTATGGATCGAGGCGGTGAGCGAGGACGGCGCCGCGCTGGGCGACTACACTCTCGAATTCCACCCGCTTGAGGCGGCCGCCGAACGGTACATCGCGCTGGAGAACATCATGCGGCAATTGCCCGATCCCGCGCCCGACAGCGCCGAGTGCGAACAGATGATGACCGACATGGCCTATGGCACCGTCCGCCTGACGCGCGCCGCCACGACGACCGAGATCGCCTGGAATTCCGGTTGCATGGACGAAGACTATGCCGCGTTTCTCGGCCTGCTGCGGGAGGCCGACCAGATGGTGAGCGAATGGGGCCGGGCGGCGCCGGTATCGCGCACGGAGCCTGCGCCCCGGTAGATTGGCAGCTTGGCAAGGGTGGTCTCACCACCTAGTTGCTGATCGATGTTGCAGGCCCTTTTCCAACCCGAGTTTGCCATGCTGCTGACCGGCCTGCTGCTGGTGCTGACGGTATTTGCGGGCCTGGTAACTTCGCGCATCGGCTTTCCCGCCATCGTCGGTTTCCTCGGCCTCGGCATCCTTGCGGGCGTCGAGGGGCCGGGCGGGATCGTTTTCGACGACTATCTGCTGACGCAGGGCGTTGGCATGGTGTGCCTTGCCTTCATTCTGTTTTCGGGCGGGCTGGACACCAACTGGCGCGCCGTGCGCCCGATGCTGGGCCCGGCGCTGGTGCTGGCGACGTTCGGCGTGGGGATTACCGCAGGCGTGGTGGCACTGGCAGCGATCTGGCTGCTCAATTTCGCGCCGTTGCAGGCCTTCCTGCTCGGCGCGGTGGTGGCCTCCACCGATGCGGCGGCGGTGTTCTCCGTCCTGCGGTCGAGCGATCTCGACATTCAGGACGACGTGCCCGCGCTGCTGGAGCTTGAATCCGGGTCCAACGACCCGATGGCGATCTTCCTCGTCACCGCGCTCCTCACCTTCACCGCCGCGACGCAGCCCGCGCCGCTGTCCCTGCTGCCGGAATTCGGCCAGCAGATGGTGGTCGGCGCGCTGGTGGGCCTCGCCATAGGTTTCCTGTTCCCCGAGATGCTCAAACGCATGAGCCTGCGCCAGGGCGGCCTTGCCTTCGTGGTGTCCATCGCTGCTGCGCTGCTCGCTTTCGGCGCGGCGAGCCTGCTGGGCGGCAACGGCTTCCTTGCCGTCTACGTCGCGGGCGTTCTCGCGGGCACGCGTACCTTTGCCGCAAAGCCTATCGTGCGAACGTTTCAGGATGGTCTCGCCTGGCTGGCGCAGGTCGTGATGTTCCTGACGCTGGGGCTGCTCCTCACCCCCTCCAACCTCCTGCCGATCATGGGCGCGGGACTGGCGGTGACGGTTGTGCTGATCCTTGTCGCCCGCCCGCTGGCGGTGTTCGCCTGCCTGCTGCCCTTCCGCCGTTTCAGCGCCCGCACGATGCTGTTCGTATCGTGGGCGGGCCTGCGCGGCGCGGTGCCGATCGTGCTCGCCATCTTCCCCATCGTGGCAGGGGTGGAAGGCGCCTTCGCCATCTTCAACGTGGTGTTCTTCGTGGTGCTGGTATCCAGCGTGATCCAGGGGCCGAGCATCAACCGGATCGCCAAGTGGCTGCATATCGGGGAGAAGCCGAAGGACGACCCCAACGGCGCGCCAGCGGCGAGCCGCAAGGGCGAAGGCCCGCCCGCAGCGGGCGCGTAGCGAAGCGGAGCGCGTCTAGCGAGGATGAAGCCGCGGAGGCGGCTTAGCAAAGCGATCATGCAAAAATTGCAACACCTGTTGCACTTTTCGAAACTTGCCGCCGAATGATCGATTATTTCGATGTTAGCAATCGCACAAAATCGCTTTTTCGCATCGCAACAATCCCTAACTGGAGCGTTGAATTCACAAACGCACACAACCGAAAGGGATTACAGCAATGGGTATCATTGGCAGCCAGATCAAACCGTTCAAGGCCACCGCATTCCAGGCCGGCAAGGACTTCTTCGACGTTACCGACGAAGACCTGAAGGGCAAGTGGAGCGTGTTCTTCTTCTACCCGGCGGACTTCACGTTCGTGTGCCCGACCGAGCTGGAAGACATGGGCGAAAAGTACGCCATGCTGCAGGACATGGGCGTCGAAGTCTATGCCGTCAGCACCGACACGCACTTCAGCCACAAGGCATGGCACGACACGTCCGACAAGATCGGCAAGCTGAAGTTCCCGTTCCTCGGCGACCAGTTGCACACCCTGTCGAAGAACTTCGACGTGCTGCGCGAGGAAATGGGTCTGGCCGACCGCGCCACCTTCGTGGTCGATCCGGACGGCGTGATCCAGATCATGGAAATCACCTGCGAAGGCGTTGGCCGCAATGCCAACGAACTGACCCGCAAGATCAAGGCCGCACAGTACGTTCGCGAGAACCCCGGCCAGGTCTGCCCGGCCGCGTGGGAAGAAGGTAGCGACACACTGGCTCCCTCGCTCGACCTCGTCGGCAAGATCTAAGCACGACCCGATTGCGGGCAGGTCGGTTCCCCCGCCTGCCCGCATCCTTCCCGAACCACTAACCTGGCTCGGGTCGCGAAGAGGCCCGGAGCATTCCCCCCCCCTCCCCCCTGCTCCGGGCCTCCAACGTTTCAACCATCCCCTTCGAAGGAGACACCAATGCTCGACGCTACGATGACGCAGCAGCTCAAGGCCTATCTTGAGAACTTGCGCGAGCCGATCGAACTCGTCGCCTCGCTGGGCGATGACGACAAAAGCCACCAGACCCGCGAGCTGCTGGAAGAGATTTCCGCGCTTAGTGACAAGGTCTCTGCCAGCTTCGACGGCACCGACGACCGCCGCCCCAGCTTCATCATCCGCCGTGCCAGCGACGCCACCAAGTGGGTGCGCTTCGCCGGCCTGCCGATGGGGCACGAATTCACCTCGCTGGTGCTGGCCCTGCTGTGGGCCGGCGGCCACCCGCCCAAGGTGGAGCAGGAGGTGATCGACCAGATCGCCGCGCTGGAGGAAGATCTCGAGTTCGAGATGTACTTCTCCCTCTCCTGCCACAACTGCCCGGACGTGGTGCAGGCCCTCACCCTGATGGCGCTGGTGAACCCGCGCATCACCGCAACGCTGATCGAGGGCGGCACCTTCAAGGATGAGGTCGACGCGCGCGACGTGATGGCCGTGCCCGCGACCTTCCTTAACGGTCAGCCGTTCTACAACGGCAAGATGAGCCTGGAGGAAGTGCTGGCCAAGGTCGACACCGGCGCCAGCGACAAGGCCGCGGCCAAGCTTTCCGCCAAGGACCCGTTCGAGGTGCTGGTTGTGGGCGGCGGGCCCGGCGGCGTGGCTGCTTCCATTTACACCGCGCGCAAGGGCTTTAGCACCGGCATCGCGGCTGAACGCTTCGGCGGCCAGCTGAACGATACGCTGGGCATCGAGAATCTGCCGGGTACCGAGTACACCGAAGGTCCGAAGCTGACGGCGGACCTGGAACGCCAGGTGAAGGCGCAGGAATCCATCGACCTGATGAACCTCGCCACGGCAAAGCGCCTGGTCCCGGCGGACCGCCCCGGCGGCATGCACGAACTGCACCTGGAAAACGGCGGCGTGCTGAAGGCGCGCAGCCTGATCCTCTCCACCGGTGCCCGCTGGCGTGCACTCGGCGTGCCGGGAGAACAGGAATACCGCAACAAGGGCGTGGCCTATTGCCCGCACTGTGACGGCCCGCTGTTCAAGCGCAAGCGCGTGGCCGTAATAGGCGGCGGCAATTCCGGCGTGGAAGCCGCGATCGACCTTGCGGGCATCGTGGGCCACGTGACGCTGGTGGAATTCGACACGAAGCTGCGCGCCGACCAGGTATTGCAGGACAAGCTTCGCTCGATGAAGAACGTCGACATTCTCGTGAACGCACAGACGACCGAGATCACCGGCGCCGACGGCAAGGTGAACGCACTTGTCTACAAGGACCGTGCGAGCGGTGACGAGCAGACCGTCGATCTCGAAGGGGTGTTCGTGCAGATCGGCCTTGTCCCCAATACCGAGTGGCTGGCGGACAGCGGTATCGAACTCTCTCAGCACGGCGAAGTCGTGATCGATTCCAAGGGTGCGACCAACCTGCCCGGCGTTTTTGCCGCGGGCGATTGCACCACCGTGCCCTACAAGCAGATCGTGGTTGCGATGGGCGCAGGTTCCAAGGCGGCGCTCTCCGCCTTCGATTACCTGATCCGCAACGAGACCGTCGAGGAACTCGTCGCGGCCTGATCGCAGCGCCACAAACCTGACACGACCCGGACCCGTCGCTGCCACCCGCAGCGGCGGGGCCATTCGTATCGGTGTCCTCCTGCAACGGCCCGTCGCGTGAACGCCAAAACCGATCAATAACTGCCAACTTATCAATTAGACCTATTAGGGGATCAGGCGCATCTTCCTCGCATTGAAGAATCGAACATCTGCGAGAGGAGAGACAAGATGGACGCGAAGACCGGTTCAATTTCAGGCGGTTGCCCCTTCCACGGCGACGGAGGAACCCGCAGCCTGCTGGGCCGCACCAACCGCGACTGGTGGCCCGATCAGCTCGAGCTAGGCATCCTCAAGGAAAACGGTCGCCGGGCCGATCCGCACGATGAGGACTTCGACTATGCCGAAGCGTTCAACACGGTCGATTACAAGGCGCTGAAGGCCGACCTGACGGCCCTGATGACGGATAGCCAGGAGTGGTGGCCGGCAGACTATGGCCACTATGGCCCGTTCATGATCCGCATGGCCTGGCACGCCGCCGGCACCTATCGCACCAGCGACGGCCGCGGCGGCGCCTCCAGCGGTCAGCAGCGGTTCGCCCCGCTCAATTCCTGGCCCGATAACGGCAACCTCGACAAGGCGCGTCGCCTGCTTTGGCCGATCAAGCAGAAGTACGGCAAGAACGTCAGCTGGGCCGACCTGTTCGTGCTGGCCGGCAATGTCGCCATCGAAAGCATGGGCGGCCCGACCTTCGGTTTCGGCGGCGGTCGCAAGGACGTGTACGAGCCGGAAATGGTCTATTGGGGCACCGAGGAAGAATGGGTCAACGAGGGTGTCGAAACCCGCATCATTCCCGATGAGGGCAAGGCGCTGGAAACCCCCCTTGCCGCGATCCAGATGGGCCTGATCTACGTCAACCCGGAAGGTCCGCAGGGCAACCCGCACGACGATGAGGGCATGGCCCGCGACATGCGCGAAACCTTTGCCCGCATGGCCATGAACGACGAGGAAACCGTCGCCCTGACCGCAGGTGGTCACACCTTCGGCAAGTGCCACGGTGCCGTTCCGGCCGACCAGCTCAGCCAGGCTCCGGAGAGCGAGGCGCTGGAACTGATGGGCTTCGGCTGGGCCACCGATCCCGAACAGATCGAGAAGGGTCACATCACCACTTCGGGCCTCGAAGGCGCGTGGACCAACACGCCGGACCACTGGTCGGAAAACTATTTCCGCCTGCTGCTCGATTATGACTACGAGCTGGTCCAGTCGCCGGCCGGTGCCAACCAGTGGCAGCCGATCAACCAGAAGGAAGAGGACATGGCGCCCGACGCCCGCGATCCTTCCAAGAAGGTGCCGACGATGATGACCACGGCGGACATGCAGTTGAAGCGCGACCCGGAATATCGCAAGATTTCCGAGCGCTTCCGCAAGGACCCCAAGGCCTTCGAAGATGCATTCGCTCGCGCCTGGTTCAAGCTGACCCACCGCGACATGGGTCCCAAGGCTCGCTACATCGGCCCCGAAGTGCCGGCAGAAGACCTGATCTGGCAGGACCCGGTGCCCGCTGGCACCAAGCCTTCCGACAGCGACGTTTCATCGTTCAAGTCCAAGGTCCTCGACAGCGGCCTGTCCGTTGCCGAACTGGTAAAGGCAGCCTGGGCTTCGGCCTCGACCTATCGCAATTCGGACCATCGTGGCGGTGCCAACGGGGCCCGCGTCCGCCTTGCTCCGCAGAAGGACTGGGCGGTCAACGATCCGGAGGAACTGGCCAAGGTGCTGTCCAAGCTGGACGAGATCCGCGGCAACCTGTCGATGGCCGATGCCATCGTGTTGGCAGGTGCAGCGGCAATCGAGAAGGCGGCGAAGGATGGCGGCCATTCGGTAAACGTCAACGTCACCACCGGTCGCGGCGATGCCACGGACGAGCAGACCGATGCCGAGAGCTTCGAGCCGATGGAACCGCTCGCCGATGGTTTCCGCAACTACCTGAAGACCAAGGCCACCGTGAAGACCGAGGAACTGCTGGTCGACAGAGCGCACCTGCTGGGCCTGTCGATCCCGGAAATGACCGCGCTGGTCGGGGGGATGCGTGCTTTGGGTGCTGTCAGCCACCATGCCGATCATGGCGACCGGATCGGCGTTCTCACCGATCGTCCCGGCACCTTGTCGAACGACTTCTTCGTGAACCTGCTCGACATGGGCACGAAGTGGAAGACGGTAGACGACAGCGGCGACGAGGAATTCGTCGGCACCGACCGCAAGACCGGCGAGGAAAAGTGGCGCGCCACACGCACCGACCTGGTGTTCGGCTCCAACTCGCAGCTGCGCGCGATCTCGGAAGTGTTTGCCGAGAACGGTGGCGAGGCGAAGTTCCTCGAAACCTTCGTGTCCGCCTGGATCAAGGTGATGGACGCAGATCGCTTCGATCTGACCTGCGCCAAGTATCACAAGTAGGAACCCCCAGAGCCATCCCCCCACGAGGCTCGCAGAGAAGGCTCCCGGCAGCGATGTCGGGGGCCTTTTCGTTTTCTCTCAACGCTTGATCGGAAAAATCGCGCATCTGCGGATGTTTGATCGGAACCTGCCGATCATCCGGGCCGTAGTCTCCAGACCCCCACAGGAGATTCCCCATGGCCGACCGCAAGAGCGCACCCCCCACCACCACCGATGCCGGTATCCGCGTCCAGAGCGAGGAGCACTCGCTGACAGTCGGCTCCGATGGCCCCATCGTGCTGCACGATCACTACCTGATCGAGCAGATGGCCAACTTCAATCGCGAACGCATTGCCGAGCGCCAGCCGCACGCCAAGGGCAGCGGCGCCTTCGGCTATTTCGAGACGACGAAGGACGTCAGCAAGTATACCAAGGCCAAGCTGTTCCAGCCGGGCGCGAAAGTGGACGTGGCGATGCGCTTCTCCACCGTGGCGGGCGAGCGCGGCAGCCCCGATACCTGGCGCGACCCGCGCGGCTTCTCGGTCAAGTTCTACACCGAGGACGGCAATTTCGACATGGTCGGCAACAACACGCCGATCTTCTTCATCCGCGACCCGCTGAAGTTCCAGCACTTCATCCGCAGCCAGAAACGCCGGGCGGACAACGGCCTGCGCGATCACGACATGATGTGGGATTTCTGGACGCTCTCGCCCGAGAGCACGCACCAGGTCGCCTACCTGATGGGCGATCGCGGCGTGCCGAAGAACTGGCGCGAGATGAACGGCTATTCCAGCCACACCTACATGCTGGTGAACGAGGACGGCGAGAAGTTCTGGGTGAAGTTCCACTTCCACACCGACGTGGGTGAGGAGGGCGGCAACGCCCATTTCACGCAGGACGAGGCGGTGAAGAAGGCAGGCGAGGACAGCGACTACCACCGCCGCGACCTGTTCAACGCCATCCACGAGGGCAACTATCCCAGCTGGACGCTGAAGTGGCAGATCATGCCGTTCGAAGATGCAAAGACCTATCGCATCAACCCGTTCGACCTGACGAAGACGTGGCCGCACGAGGACTATCCGCTGATCGAGGTAGGCAAGCTGGTGCTGGACAGGAACCCGGTCGACTGGGACACGCAGATCGAGCAGCTGGCGTTCGAGCCCAACAACATGGTGCCCGGCATCGGCCTGTCGCCCGACAAGATGCTGCTGGCCCGCGGCTTTGCCTATGCCGATGCGCACCGCGCGCGCCTCGGCGTCAATTACAAGCAAATCCCGGTGAACAAGCCGCAGTGTCCGGTGCACAGCTATTCGCGCGCAGGGCACATGCGGGTCGAGAATTCGGTGGACCCCGTCTATGCGCCCAACTCCTACGGCGGGGCGACGGCCTATCCCGACACCGGCGGCGAGGCGGGGCTGTGGCACGCCGATGGCGACATGGTGCGCCGCGCCTACGAACTGCGCGAGGACGACGATGACGTGAGCCAGGCCCGTGCCCTGATTTTGGAGGTGTTCGACGATGCCGCGCGCGACCGGTTCGTCTCCAACGTCTCCGGCCACCTGGCGGACGGGGTTTCCGAACCCATCCTGCAACGCGCCATCGCCTACTGGCGCGCGGTGGACGATGGTATTGCGGACCGAATCGAGAAGAAGGTGCGCGACATGATCGGCGGAGAGAGCAAGGCCCCCGGCATGGCCAGCGCCGAAAGCATCGGCGGCCCGTCCCGCCTGCGCGAAGCAGCGGAGTAAGCTTCAGAGAGCGCGGCGGGAACTAGATCCAGCCGCGCTCTTTCAGCAGCGATACGTTCGCCCGGCTCACCGGCGCCTCCAGTCCGTTGTCGAGCACCAGCCGGACGTTGCGCCCGTCGCGCTTCACGTCGGCCACCGCGCCGCGCGCCACCCACCAGCTGCGGTGGACCTGCTCGCCGACGATTCCGTCAAGTTCCGCCACGGCATCGCGCATCCGCATCAGCACCAGTTCACTGCCCAGCGCGGTGTGGGCGCGGACGTAATGGTCCTCCATCTCCAGCGCGATCAGGTCCGTGCCGATTGCGGCGGGCAGGCGATCGAGAAAGCGGGGCGCGGGAGCCTGCTCCGGCGGCGCTGCTGTCTGCGGCTCCACCTGCTCTGGCGGGTGCGTTGCGGGCTTTCGGTCCAGCACGTGGAACAGTGCGGTGATGCCTGCGCCGATCACCAGCACGTTGACGTAATGGGCGAAGAACTCGTCCAGCCGGGGCCAGCGGAAATCGCCGCCGAGGAAGCCCAGCGCCCAGATCGCCAAGCTCATCGGCACCGTGGCAGTCAGCACCGCGGCCACCCACAGCGCCCATTCGGGCAGGTCCAGGCCCTTGCCCCACGGTACCACCAGCGCGCTGATGGGCGAGTAGAAGGCATAGCCCGCCAGCGCGAGGCCGACCCAGTAGACCAGCCGCATCTCGATGGGGTCTGCGTAACTGCCGAACGGCCCGAGCAGCGCCAGCACCACGCCGATCACCAGCATGATCGACAGGTCTACGATCAGGCTGCGCAAGCGGCGGGCCTTATGCTGTACGGTGGCGGTCATCGGAGGGGGAGACTAGCGCCCGTTCGCGCTTCGTAAAGTGGCAAAGCGCCGGGAAAGCGCGCGTTTCGCGAACGCGTATGGCCGCTGGCGAACAGGAGATTGCGGGCAAACGGGCCTGCGGCAGGAAGGAGGCAACACGAACCCGAAATCGGAGTTTTCCCATGTCCGCACTTGCCTTTGCCAACCCGTTTCACCGCCCCGCAGGCGCTCTCGACCTCGGCCCGCTGACGCGCGGCCTCGTGATGGTAGCTGGCACCGCGATGACGGCGCTGTGCCTGCTGGCCGTGGCCCGCGCCGTGCTCGGCTTCGCGCCGGACCTGCCGCACCTGCAGAACCTTGCGGTTGCATTCCACGTCTCCACGGTCATCCCCTGCGTGCCGCTGGGCCTTTACCTGCTGCTGGCGCCCAAGGGCACGGCAATGCACAAGCAGCTGGGCAAGCTATGGGTGGCGCTGATGGTGATTACCGCCACCAGCACGCTGTTCATCCACGGTCTCGGCACGTTCAGCTGGATCCACATCTTCGTGCCCGTCACCTACCGCGCGGCATGGCTGATCGTGGCCAAGGCGCGCCGGGGCGATATCAGGGGCCACCGCTCCGAAATCGTCAGCCTGTTCCTGGGCGCGCTGATGATCCCCGCCGTCTGGGCCTTCGCGGTGGAAGGGCGGCTGATGCACACGATGCTGTTCGGGTGAGCCTAACGCCGCCGCCGCAGCACGAGGTAGAGCGCACCCTCGCCCCCGTGGCGGCGGTGCGCGTTCCTTATGGCCGCGATGTCCGAGGCGTGGGCTCCGGCGGCCAGCCAGTCGAGGATCTTCGCGCGGATCGCCCCGCGCTTCTCGCCCCGGTCGGCGGCGGCGACCTGCCGCGGCTTGCCCGTCACCACCAGCACCAGCCGCGCGCCCATGGCCTTGGCCTGCGTCAGCCCGCTGTCGAGGCGATGGTAGGCCTGGTCGAGATTGTGGCCGTGCAGGTCGAGCGTGAAATCGGGATGCATGTCCGCGCGGCCGAGGCGGCGCTCCCAGTGCGAATCCAAACCGGGTGAGGAGATAGGCGCAGGCGTCGGTTTCGGCGCCGCGAGCGGCACGGAAGGCTTTCGTTGCACCAGCTTCTTGGGCTTCGCGACCGGCGGCGGCGGTTCGGGCTGGGCGCTGGCAGGCTCCTTGCGCGGAAGGTTTCGGTGCAGCGGTTTCACCGTTGCCGCCACCTTGTTCCACAACTCGGATTCTTCCGGCGACAGGCCGCGCGGCGCCCTGCTCATAGGCCCAGCCTGCGCGCAGAAGCCGTGGGCAGCAGCACAACGGCCTGCCCGCGCCCGCTCATGCCGCCTGCCACCTCGCGGGCACGTTCACCCGCGCCCCAGAAGGTGTCGAAGCGATTGGCCCCCTTGATCGCGCCGCCGGTATCCTGTGCCACCCACAGGCCGTCGGCTTCGTTACGGTCGAAATCGAGGAACACGGGCGCGCCGTAGGGCACGAAGTTCGGGTCCACCGCCACGGAATTCTCCGCCGTCACCGGCACGCCGATGGAGCCCAATGGCCCGGCACCGTCCAGCACGCGGAAGAAAACCCAGCTCTCGTTCTCGTGCATCAGCGCCGCGCCCGCCTCCGGGTTCTCGCGGATATATTGCATGATGCCCTGCATGGAGCCTGCGTATTGCCCCGGCCCGTCACCCAGCAGGCCGCGCTCGCGCATCAGGCCCCCGATGCCTGTGTACGCCTGCCCGTTCTGCCCGGCATAGCCGATACGCAGCACGTCGCCCTCGGGGCTGATAAGCTGGCCGCTGCCCTGAATTTGGAGGAAGAAGAATTCCACCGGATCCGCCGCCCAGCCGATTTCGAGCCCGCGCCCCGCAAGCGCGCCGTCCTCTATCTCTGCGCGGGTGTAATATTCCACGCAGCGTCCGTCCGGCAGGCGGCGGGAGAGCGGCGCGCGCCCCTCGCGTTCGCTTTCGGGCATATCCTCGCGCCAGCACCGCTCCAGGTCGTCTGGCACGCCATAGACCGGCACGTCGAAACCCGCGCGGCGCGTGCGAACGCCCGCAATCTGCGGTTCGAAATAGCCGGTGGCGAAGCCCCGCCCGTTACCGACGACGACGGGGGTGAAGTTCTCGACAAAGAAACGGCGCGCATCGTTGCGGGGCCATGTCGCGGCGGCGTCGCACGGGGCGGACCAGTCCTGCACCTGCGTCAGGCCGGAGAGGTCCTCGCGCTGCTGCGGCACGTGGCAACTGGCGACGAAGGCATCGAGCGCGTGGCTGGCATCGACGTCGCGAATGGGCAGGCTGGCCAGCGATGGCCCGGCAGACACGCCGAGGATCGCCGCGTTGGGGGCCACCGGCACCGGCTGCTCCCCCGCGTCTTCGGGAATGATGCGCGAACAACCTGCCAGCAGGGCAAGCACCGCGATGCAGGAAAGAAGGCGCGCCTGTTTCACGCGCCGGGCCGCTATCAGCCCTGGTCGGTCTCGTCGAGGAGCCACTGCGGATCGTCGCTGCGAATGTCGCGGCTGAAGGTCCAGATGTCGCGGCTTTCAACGGCATCGTCCAGCGATCCGGCCACCAGGTTGCCGTCCTTGTCGTAGCTGACGCTGGCAATGTCGGACACGAAGCGCACGGCGATGCGGGCGATCTTGCCGTCCAGCTGGGCGGAATAGACGGTCACGTCTTCCACCCGGATCAGGCGGTTGTCCATCTTGATCCCGGCCTCGTCACGCTCGTCGATCACCGCGGCGAAGCTTTCGTACACATCGTCGTCGCACAGTTCACGCAGCTCTTCCTTGTCGCCGCGCCAGAAGGCCTCCAGCACGATTTCATACGCCGAGCGGGCGCCTTCGAGGAAGCTGAGCAGCGCGAAGCTGCGGTCTGCAGTGGAGATCTCGCGCAGGCCGCGTTCGATCGCGGGCGGGAAACCGGCCAGGGCGCGCTCCGTCTGCGGGTTCTCTACATTGCCCTGCTGGGCCACGGGCCGCGGCTGCGACTGTTCGTCCCCCCGGTCAAACCGGTTGGTGGGGATAATCTCTTCTTCATGCTCTGCCCGCCGGCCAAGCACCGAATAGAGGCGCATGCCGAGAAAGGCGGCAATCATGGCGAGGATGACGATTTCTACAATCACGCAATTTTCCCATTCTGCCTGCGGAGTCTGCAAGCATCGCAAGCTGTATAACGCATTGTGGCCGAGATAGGCACCAATATCAAATGAACAACCGCGCCTTAAGGTACCCTGACGAGGGCACGGCACACCTCGTCCATCCCATTGCGGGCGGCGGCAAGGGGTGATAGGCGCGCGCGCAGTTTTCTCCCCGCGCGGATTCCACTGCGCGCACTATCAGTGAAAGACGAAAGATCATGGCCGACGAAGGCGACGTCCTCAAGAACCTCGATCCCGCAGCTGCCCCGAACGGTGACGACAATGCACCCGTGGCCGGCATCATCTCGCAGTACGTGAAGGATCTCTCGGTCGAGAACCCCAACGCGCCCGCCGCCTATCGCTGGCAGGATGCGCCGAAGATGGACGTGCAGTTCAACATCGGTGCCCAGGCCGCGAGCGAGGACGTGACTGAGGTGGAACTGAAGATCACCGTCACCGCCAAGGCGGAGGCAGGCACCGCCTACATCGTGGACCTCGCCTATTGCGGCCTCGTGGGCCTGCGCAACATGAACGAGGCGCAGAGCCACGCCTTCATCTATGCAGAAGCCCCGCGCATCCTGTTCCCCTTCGCCCGCCGCGTGGTGTCGGATGCCATCCGCGATGCAGGCTTTGCCCCGCTGATGCTCGATCCCATCGACTTCAACGGCCTCTACATCCAGCGCATGCAGCAGAAGCGCGCCGAGGAAGGTCAGGGCGGCGCGGCTCCGGCAGCGAGCGCCCCTGCGGGCGGCGAAGGCTGAGCCACTTTCAGAAGGCGGGCGGTTAGAACATGAGCCTGCTCAAGAACGTAGGGACGATCGGCTCGCTCACCATGGTGAGCCGGGTGGCGGGCATGGCGCGCGAGATGATCTTCTCGCGCGTGCTCGGTGCGAATGGCGTGACCGACGCCTGGTTCCAGGCGTTCATCATCCCCAACGTCTTCCGCCGCCTGTTCGCGGAAGGCGCGTTCTCGGCCGCTTTCGTGCCGATGTTCTCAAAGCGCCTGCACGGCGAGGGCGGCATCGACGAGGCGCGCAGCTTCTCGAACGACGTGCTCAGCGTGTTCCTGCCGGTGCTGATCGGCCTGTGCGCGGTGATGATGCTGGCAATGCCACTGGTCATCAGGGTGCTGGGCGGCGGGGAAAGCGACGCGGCGACTTTCGCGATGGAAGTCGACTTCGGGCGGATCATGTTCCCCTACATCGTGCTGGTCAGCCTGGTGACGCTGTTCACCGGCATGCTCAATTCGGTAAGCCGCTTCGCGCCGGGCGCCAGCTTCCCGATCATCCTCAACCTCGTCCTGATCGCCAGCCTGCTGGGCGGCGAATACGCGATGAACACGATGGGCGCGACGCTGGTGGAGGTCGCCTATGCGCAGGCCTGGGCCGTAACGGCGGGCGGCGTGATCCAGCTCGCCTGGCTGTTCTACTGGACCCGCGTCGAGGGCTTTCGACCGAAGCTGCTGTGGCCGCGCATCACGCCGGAGGTGAAGCGCCTGTCCATCATCGCCCTGCCCGCAGCGATCGGCGGCGGGGCCTACCAGATCAACACGCTGGTGCAGCTTTACTTCCTGAACCAGCTGGAAAGCGGCTCGGTCAGCTACATGAACTATGCCGACAGGCTGAACCAGCTGCCGCTGGGCATCATCGGCATTGCCCTGTCCACCGCCATTCTGCCGACGCTCTCCAAGTTCGTCGGCGCGAAGAACCGTGAGGGAACGGACCGCATCCAGTCCGACGCGATCGAACTCGCCATGCTGCTGACGATCCCCGCCGCCGTGGCGCTGGCGATCTGCGCCGTGCCGTTCGTGACCATGATCTTCCAGGGCGGACGCTTCGACGCAGCCGACGCTGCCATGACCGGCAACGTGCTCGCCGCGCTGGTGCTGGGCCTGCCCGCCTATGTGCTGGTGAAAGTGCTGGTGCCCAATTTCTACGCCCGCTCTGACACGCGAACGCCGGTCTACGCCGCATTCATCTCGCTGTTCGTGTTCGTGGCGCTCAACGTTGCCTTCCTGACCGAATACGGCGTCGTCGGCGTGGCCTTTGCCAGCGTGATCGGCGCGTGGATCAACGTCGGCTTCCTCTACGCGGTACTTGTGAAGCGCGACTATTACGTCATTCCGCTGGCGCTGGTGGGCCGCATCGCGCGCCAGCTTGTCGCCGCCGCCGCCATGGGCGCTGCCTTGTGGTTCGCCCGTGACCTGCTAACCGGCTGGTTTGACGCCGGCCTGCTGGCACGACTGGGCGCACTGCTTGCGCTCGTGCTGTGCTCGGCCATCGTCTATTTCGGCGTCGCCTTCGCGGTCGGCGCCATCGATCGCCAGCGTATCGCTGCACTTACGAAGAAAAGAGAGCCCTGAGTATCATGATCGTCGTTTCGGGAATCCAGCCCACCGGGAACCTGCACCTTGGCAACTACCTCGGCGCAATCCGCAACTGGGTGAAGATGCAGGACGAGATGGACGGCGACTCAAGGTGCATGTTCTTCCTCGCTGATCTGCACGCGATCAGCATGCCGCACGACCCGGCGGAGCTGAAATCGAACACGCTGGAAATGGCCGCGGCGCTGGTGGCCTGCGGGATCGATCCGGCGCGCAGCGTGCTGTTCAACCAGGCCCAGGTGCCCGCCCATGCCGAGCTGCAATGGCTGCTGATGGGCACGGCCCGCATGGGCTGGCTGAACCGGATGACGCAGTGGAAGGACAAGGCCGGCAAGAACCGCGAGGGCCAGTCCGTCGCGCTGTTCGGCTACCCCGTCCTGCAAGCTGCCGACGTTCTGCTGTATCAGGCCACTCACGTGCCCGTGGGCGAGGACCAGAAGCAGCACCTCGAACTGGCCCGCGACATCGCGCAGAAGTTCAACAACGATTTCGCTTCTGAAGAGAACCCGGTCTTCACTCTGCCCGAGCCGTTCATTCCGCCAAAGGCCGCGCGCATCATGAGCCTGCGCGATGGCTCCAAGAAGATGTCCAAGTCGGACGTTTCGGAAATGAGCCGGATCGAGCTGGCGGACGATGCCGACACCATGGCGCAGAAGGTAAAGAAGGCGAAGACCGATCCCGAACCGCTGCCGAGCGAGATCGAGGGACTGGCCGAGCGGCCCGAAGCGCTGAACCTCGTCACCATCTACGCGGCGCTGGCGGAAACCACGCCGGAAGCCGTTCTGGCCGATCACGGCGGACAGGGCTTCGGCCAGTTCAAGCCCGCGCTGGCGGAAAAGATGGTCGAGGTCCTCGGCCCGATTCGCGATCGCTTCGTGGAGCTGAAGGAAGACCGTGAGGAACTGGATGCCATCCTTGCCCGCGGTGCAGCCAAGGCCCGCGAATTCAGCGCGCCGACCCTGGATGCAGCCTACGAGGCACTGGGGCTGGTGCGCGGCTAAAACCCGCCATTTTTGGGCAATCTCACTGAATTTGCAGGGTTTTCCGCTGACGGCGGTTAAACCGCGGTTCACTCTGTCCTTGCTATTGCACCAATCATCGCAGAAATTCCTGCCCGCTGGAGCTGAGGAGCCTCGCGCGCAGCCAAGATGATTGAGAGAGTCGCCATGATGAAATCCCTGTTCAACCTCAAAGGCGCCCGAAAGACGGCCAGGTGGGCGGCAGTGCCCGCCCTCGCGCTGGGCCTCGCCGCCTGCGCCACGCCGTTCCGCGCCGACGTGTCGCGCTTCGAAAGCCAGTTGCCTGCGCCGCAGGGCCAGAGCTTCTACGTGCTGGCCGACGATCCTGCCCTGGCAGGCGGCCTCGAATTCGCGCTCTACGCCGATCACGTCGAAGCCGAGATGGCAGAGCTTGGCTACGTCCAGGCCGCATCGCCCGAAGAGGCCACCTTGCTGGTGCGCTTCGATTACGGTGTCGACCAGGGTCGCGAGCGCATTCGTTCCAGCGGCTTCGGCTACGGCTACCGCGATCCGTTCTACAGCCCGTGGCGCAGCTATGTCCGCCCCGTGGCGTTCCGCGACCGCGACGGCAATGTCCGTGTCGCCTACGTGCGTGACCGCGCATGGGGCTTCGGCTGGCACGATCCGTTCTTTGGCGGGCCGGATATCGACAGCTACACCGTTTATACCAGCGGCATCGACCTGAAGATCGACGACGCTTCGACAGGCGAGCGCCTGTTCGAAGGCAAGGCCGAAGCAGCCTCGCGCTCCGACCGGCTGCAGTATCTGGTGCCGAACCTGATCGAGGCGATGTTCACGGACTTCCCCGGCAACTCGGGCGAAACCGTGCGCATCTCCATCGCTCCGGAAGACCAGCCGGTGCGCGCCGAACGCTAAGCGCAGCGACAGCATCAAACGGGGGAAGGCGGGGCCGCAAGGTTCCCGCCTTTTTCTTTGCCGGTTGCTAGGCCCGCCGAACCGCCAGCGCGACGAGAGCAACGAAAATCGCCGCTTCCAGCGCCGAACTGGCGAGCAGGGTCGCGGGACCGAAGCGGTCCTCTCCCAGCCAGCGCCCCATCGTACCCACCTGCAAGCGGCTGTCGGCCACCGTCGCATCAAGCAAGGCGAGGCTGCCTGCCATCAGGCGTCCCCCGGCAAGCGCGACAAACGCGCCTCCGCCAGCGCCGAGCATCGCCGCGAGCGCGCTTCCGCACCAGCCCCGCAGACGGACAGCGACAGCGCAGCCACCACCAGCCAATGCTCCGACTGCCGCGCCTTCCAGAAGTCCCGTAACGGGGCCGATCCCCACGCCCGCGAGCACGTTGAACAGGTCCAGCCCCACCAACCGCCCGACCGCGCCGATCACCAGCCCGCCGAATGCGCCGCCCGCTACCAGCATCACAGGCCGCATCCCGCCCAGCGCCGTGGCGAGGCCCATCCCGATGCCCACGCCTGCTCCGCCCAGCACGCCCACGGCGACGCACAGCGCCAGCACGGTCAGCACCAAACCGCTTGCGTCGGTCGATCCGGCAGATAGCAGCATGGCATAGAGCAGCCCGCCGCCCAGCCCGGCCAGCGCGCCGCCGATGGTGGCAGCAGCGGCAATCCGCCCGCCGTGTCCGAGACTAACGACACCGGCAGGCGCCTTTTCCGATTGGTCGCCCAATGTCCCCACGAAGCGGTAGCCGTGCTTTGGGACGGTGGCGATGTAGCGCGGCGAGGCGGCATCGTCGTCCAGTGCGCGGCGCAGGGTGCGGATGCACTGGGTCAGCGCCTCGTCCGTCACCGGAATGCCGCGCCAGACCTCGTCCATGAAGCGCTGCTTCGTCACCAGGTCACCACGCGCTTCCACCAGCATGGCCAGCGCGTCGAAATAGCGGCTGCCGATCTCCACCTCTTGCTCGCCGCGCAACAGGCGGCGATTCGTACGGTCGAGCGCGAAGCGGTCGAAGTGCAGGATAGCGGGATCGCTCGGCATCGTGGCCGCATTCCTAAGCCAGTGGCCGTGCCAGCGGAAGCTTTTCAGCCATTGCTCACGAATTGCTCATGCCGCTCACCCTGGGGAAGACGCATGGTTGTGGCTCATTCAAACGCAGGAGAATCGAGCATGACCGATACCATCGCCTTTCACCGCCGCCTTGCCGGGTGGCGCATCGCCGGGTGGAGCGCCGCCGCCGCGCTGCTGGCGCTGCCCGCCATTGCCATGCAGTTCACCGATGAAGTGGACTGGACCGCCGGTGACTTCGTCTTCGCGGGCCTGCTGCTGCTCGCCGCCGGGCTTGCGGCGGAGTTCGCGCTGAGAATGGCGCGCAGCTGGCTGGACCTGATCGGCCTCGGCCTGGCGATTGCGACCGCGTTCCTCACGGTGTGGAGCAACCTCGCCGTCGGCATCATCGGCGCCGAGCACGAGCCGATCAATCTCGGCTTCTTAGCCGTGCTGGCGTGCGGTCTGGTGGCCGCCGCCGCATTCGGTTTCCGGCGGGGCGCCATGTCCGCCATTGCCGGTGTCATGGCCGTAAGCCAGTTGGGGCTCGGACTCGCCGCCACGCAGGCCATGCCGGGTCACGCCGTCGAATGGGGCGTGCTGGTTTTGCTCGCCCTGTTGTGGCTCGGCGTCTCGCTGGCTTTGCGCCACGGCTCGCGCCAGCGTTCCTTGTGAATTTCCCGCTTTCTTTCCGCACCTTGCGTGCGTAACATCACCGGGCAAATTATGGGGGTCGGGATGGGGAAGTTCTGGATTCTTGCCGGGGTCTGCGCTGCGCTGGCCACCATCTCACCTCCCGCACAAGCGCAATCGCGCGTTCTCGCACCGATCGACGACTGGAACTGGGGCAAGACTGGCGAGTATTGCGGCCTAGTGCGCAACTTTGGCGACGCCGGAAGCGCGGTGCGGATGGTGATCTATTCCTACGGGCCGCAGGGCAATTACCGGATCGTGCTGAGCGGTGCCGGTCTACCGCGCAACAACGATGCCGTGCAGCAGGGCCGCGCTGTCTTCGGCAATGCCGGGGACCTAGAGGACCTGCACGTCATTGTCGGCAAACGGGGCGACGATGGCGAGATTGCACTGCAGGCGAACAGGCGCAGCGGGCTGAGCCTAGCCCTCACATGGTCCGCCTCCGACCGTGAAACGGAAGTTACCATCCCGCTCGATCCGCTCGCCACAAGCTTCACGATCGCGGTTCCCCGGATGGAGCCGCTCACTCTGGAAATAGGTCCGATGCAATCGGCCCTCGCCGATCTGGCGACATGCGAGAGCCAGTTGCTCGATGGCTGGGGCCTCGACATTGTCGATGAGGCTGAAGTTGCGACGCCCGCTTCCGTAACCAATCCGCTGCCCCTCATTCGCCAGCTTCGCCTGCCGCCCTCAATCGTCATCAATCGCCGCAGCCAGATTATCAATTTGCGCCTCGTTATCGACGATGATGGAGAGCTGACGGATTGCGCGCTGCAAGCTCCGAATTTCGGCGAAGACGTTGCCGAGGACATGTGCCGTACCCTTGCCCGGGAGGGCGAATTCACGCCCGCGCGCGGCCGCACGGGCGAGGCCGTGCCCAGCCTGCTGCGCGTGTCCTACATGATGATCATTTACGACTGACCCGCGCCTAGAGCGCGCCGTGTCCGCCCGTGGAGCCGAAGCCGCCTTCGCCGCGCGCGGTGGCATCGAGGTCATCCACCTCTTCCCATGCCGCCAGCGTGACCGGGGCCAGCACCAGCTGCGCGATCCGGTCGCCGCGACGGATAGAAAAATTGTCGCCTGACAGATTGGCGAGGATGATCTTCAGCTCGCCGCGATAGTCGCTGTCTATGGTGCCGGGCGAATTGGGCACGGTGATGCCGTGCTTCAGTGCAAGGCCGGAGCGGGGCCGAACTTGGATTTCGTAGCCTTCGGGAATGGCGACCGAAAAGCCAGTCGCCACGGCCTGCCGCGCACCGGGGCGCAGGACCACGTCCTCTGCCGAAACCACGTCCATGCCCGCGGCACCGGCGGTGGCATATGCAGGCAGGTCCAGCCCCTGCCCGTGAGGCAGGCGCTTCAGTTTCACAGGGATGTGCTCAGGCATCGACGTTCAGTTTCTCGGCCACTTCCTGGATGAGCCTCGTTGCCACATCCTGCTTGGTCATCGGGTCCCAATGCTCGACCTTGCCTTCCTTGACGAGATGCACGGTGTTGTTGTCCCCACCCATGACATCGCCGGAAACGTCGTTCGCCACGATCCAGTCGACACCCTTGCTCTTGCGCTTCTTGCGGGCGTTGTCGACCACGTCGTTGGTTTCCGCCGCGAAGCCGATCAGCAGCTCGGGCCGCTTGGGATTGGCGGCAACGCTAGCGAGGATATCGGGATTCTCGGCCAGCACCAGCGCGGGCGGCGCGGCGCCGCGCTTCTTGATCTTGATGTCGTTGTATTCCTTCGTGCGCCAGTCGGCGACGGCAGCGGCCATGATGGCGGCATCCACCGGCAACGCCTCGCGCACGGCGCGCGCCATTTCCTCGGCGCTTTCCACATCGATCCGCTCCACGCCCAGCGGCGTGCGCAGGTGGACGGGGCCTGTCACCAGCGTCACCCGCGCACCGGCAGCAGCCGCCGCAGCGGCAATGGCAAAGCCCTGCTTGCCGCTGGAACGGTTGGCGAGATAGCGCACCGGGTCGATTGGCTCGTGCGTCGGCCCGGCGGTGACGAGCACGTGCTTGCCGTAGAGCGGGCGGTGCTCGATATCTTCCTCGAACCCCGGCTGTCCTGCCAGCGGATCGAAAGTGTCGATGGGGTCGAGTTCGGGCGACTGCACGTGCCCCGGCTCCAGCGGATTGACCGGCGCTGCGGCTTCCTCGCCCTCGAACGGCTGCGGCGCTTCCTGCCGCGCGTTCACCTCGTGGTTGATCGCCTCGCGGTCGGTCGGCGGAGCGGCCTTGGCCTTGCCCTTGGTCGCCATCAGGTGTTCGACGCCGGTATAGTCGGGCTCGTCCGGCAAGTCGGATCCTGCCCAGGCGACTTCGCCTTCCAGTTCCTCGTAACCCTCTTCCTCGCCATCGTAGGTGACTTCGTCGTCCTCGATCCGGCGCGGGGTGGAGCGCGGGATGATGCTGGCGAGCATTCCGGCAAGGCCGCCGGGCTTGTCGCTGCCGAAGTCGCTGTCGTCCTCGTAGTCTTCCTCTTCCGCACCCGCTTCCACGGCGCGCAGGTAATCCTCGATATCCTGCCCTACGATACCGGGATCGAGGCCCAGCATGTCGGCGATTTCCAGCCAGACCATTTCCGGCTCGGGCAGTCGGCCGGGGCCGAATTCCCCGCAGGCCATCGCGCCCTCGTCCGGCGTCATCACTTGGACACCGCTCTGCCGCAGCATCTCGATGTTGCGCTGGGTGGCGGGATGCTCCCACATCTTCACGTTCATCGCGGGCACGGTGAGCACCGGCTTGTCGGTGGCGAGGATCAGCGTGGTCGCCAGATCGTCGGCGATACCGGCGTTCATCTTGGCCATCAGGTCCGCCGTGGCGGGGCAGACCACCACGAGGTCCGCCTCGCGCGAAAGCTGGATGTGGCCGATCTCGGCCTCGTTCTTCAGATCCCACAAGGAGGTGTGGACCTGGTTGCCCGACAGCGCGGCCAGCGCCATGGGCGTGACGAATTGCGCCCCCCCGTTCGTCAGGACGCAGTTCGTCTCGCCCCCGCCCTTCGCAATCAGGCGGACGAGTTCGCACGACTTGTAGGCAGCGATACCGCCGCCCACCACAAGCAGGATTCTAGGACTGGTCGACTGTCCCTCCTGTTCCAAAACATCAATCCGCTGCTCAAGCATCGGTTCTCAAGGCCCGCTAATAGTCCAAGCACGCCCTTTCGCAAATCTTGGTTAAGGTTGCCTTTCCTTTGCGCGACAAGCTTTTCCCAAAAGTTCGCCAAGCGCGCGCGGCGCGAAGGCGAGGCCCGCGACATAGGCGGGCAGGGTGAGTTGCACCCAGTAAAAATTCTCCGGGCGCGCGAACAGCGCCATCGCGCCGAAGAAACCGGCAAACCACAGCACGGCGAAGAGGCCCATGCGCCCGCCCAGTCCAAGCCAGCCGACAAATGGCAGGATTGCGAGCGGCGCGGCCAGCGCGGTGGGCAGCACCAGCAGCGGCGTGAGGCGGGAGAGCGCCATCAGCGGCAGGGCCAGCCCCGCCATCACGTCCCACCCCTGCGATGCCGGATCGCCCAAAGCGCGGCGCATTTCGACGTAGTGATAGTGCAGGCCCATCATGACGGCGAACAGCAGCAGCAGGCCGACCAGCGCGGCCACTTCGCGCCAGCGCCGCTCGAACACGGCAAAGGCCAGCCACAGCAGCACGAAGGCCACCGCCAGCTCGCGCACGGCAACGGCCAGGGCCGCTGCCAGCAGACTGGGCCACCACCGCTGCGGCGAATACATGGCGAAAGCCAGCGTCAGCAGCAGCCCTGCCAGCAATTCGTGGATCAGCCCCGCCTGCGGCACGGCCAGCGCCGCGCCGCCGACGGCGAGCAGCACCAGCGCGCCGATGCGCTCCGCCATCGGCATGGTGCCCGGCAGCTTCTGGTGCAGCATCAGCACGGAGCCGAGCAGCAGCACCGCGCCCAGCATCCTTACGCCGTCCACGCCGATGGAGCGGTGCAGCCACGCCAGCGTCGGCAGGCGCACGGTGACGAAGGGGCGCGTGGGATAGTTTCCGGCCCGCTGTTCTTCCATCGCGACGGCATAATAGGGTTCGCCCGCCGTCACGCGCTGCGAAATGCGGGCGTAAAGTGCGAGGTCGCCCTTAGAGGGGTCAGTCTCCTCGCTGACGCTTGCCTCGACTCTCGCGCTCTCGACCTCGTCCACCGGCGCTACCGCTATCGCGCTCCACGCCATCAGCGCGGTCAGTAGGGAGAGCAGGGCGATCGCACCCCAGCGCGGCAGGCGCGCCAGCGGGCGGCCGAGGCTTCCCCACCAAGTGAGCGGATTGGTCATGCCAAGTGTCTGGACCGGGAATCGCCGGCGCTCAACTGCACCGCCGGGATTTCCCCAAGGCTTAGCCGATCAGGCCCGCCGCGATCATGCCCCAGGTCGCCGCGCCGCCGATAGCGGCAGCCGCGAGATAGCCCAGCCAGCCGCGCTGCCCGGCCTCGGCCCGGCGGCGGCGGCGTTCCCACAACAGTTCGACCTCGGGCAGCGGCGGCGGTTCGGGCGCGCCGCCCTTGGCCGGGTAGCGATCCTCTATCCGGCGCACGAGATCGGGCAGGCGCAGCAGCGTCTCGAAATCGTTACGAATACGATCGGCGATGGCGGCTTCGGGGCCAAGCTCGTCGCGTATCCAGCTGCGCACATAGGGGGCGGAAACGTCCCACATGTTGATCTGCGGGTGAAGCTGGGTGGCAATGCCTTCCACCATCACCATGGTCTTTTGCAGCAGCAGCAGGTGCGGCTGCGTCTGCATGTCGAAATCGCGGGTGATGGCGAACAGCCCGTCGAGCATCTGACCCACCGACAGTTCGCTCACCGGCTTGCCGCGCATGGGTTCGCCAACGGCGCGCAGGGCGGTCGCGAATTCGTCCACCGAGTGATAGCTGGGCACATATTGCGCCTCGAAATGTATCTCGGCCACACGCTTGTAGTTGCCGGTGATGAGGCCGTAGAGGATTTCCGCCAGCCACTGCCGGGCGCGCCGGTCGATACGGCCCATGATGCCGAAATCGATGGCGACGATGGTGCCGTCGGCTTTCACGAACAGGTTGCCCTGGTGCATGTCGGCGTGGAAGAACCCGCCGCTGATCGCCTGCGTCAGGAACGCGAGCACCAGCCGCCGGGCGAGGTCGGGCAGGTCATGCCCGGCTTCGGCCAGTGCGGCCATGTTGCTGATCTTGACGCCGTCGACCCATTCGATCGTCAGCACCCGGCCATTGGTGCGATCCCAGTCGATGGCGGGGATTTCGTAGCCGTGCACGCCGCGCATTTCGTCGGCGAGTTCGGAGGCGGAGGCGGCCTCGCGCCGGAAATCCAGCTCCGAATTGCTCCAGCGCTTGAAGTTGGCGATGGTGAGGCGCGGGCGCAGGCGCTTGGCCTCTCCGCCCATGGCCTCAAGGTGCGCCGCCGCCCATTCGTAGGTGGCAATGTCCTGTTCGAACTTCTCGCGGATGCCGGGGCGCAGCACCTTGATGGCGACGGTGCGCCCGTCGGTGGTGACGCCCTTGTGCACCTGCGCGATGGAGGCAGCGCCTACGGGCTCCGGATCGACTTCGACAAAGATGTCTTCAAGCGGCCGCTCGAAACTGTCCTCGATCTGCTTGCGGATCGCGGCGAAGGGCACGGGCGGCAGGCTGTCCTGCAGGCTGAGGAGGTTCTTCGCCGCCTCGTCGCCCACAAGGTCGGGCCGGGTGGCCAGCGTCTGACCCAGCTTGATCGCCGCAGGGCCGATCTCGCGAAAGGCGCCGGCATAGTCGGGTTCGGCGGGCTGGATCGTCCCGAACCGGGCAATCCGGCACAGCCGCACGACGGGCGCAGGCGTGTTGGGATCGCGCTCGATACCGCGCAGCGCGCCGTGCCGTGCAAGGATGCGGCCCCATTTGAGGAGCCGCCAGATATGCGTCGAGGGGCGCGTCACTTCGTCAGGCTTTCCAGCCCGAATGGATGTTCACCGCGCCACCGAGAATCTTCTCTACCCGCGTGCGCACGAAGCCTGCCTTGCGGATCATCGCCTCGAACTCGGGCGGCTTCGGAAAGCGGCGGATGGATTCGGCAAGGTAGCGATAACTCTCTTCGTCGTTGGCGATGGCCTTGCCGATCTTGGGCATCAGCTTGTGTGAATATAGATCGTAGACTTCCTTGAAGCCCGGCCATTCGGTGGTGCTGAATTCCATGCAGTAGAACCGCCCGCCGTATTTCAGCACGCGGTGCGCCTCTGCCAGCGCCTTGTCGATGTGGGTCACGTTCCGGATGCCGAAGACGATGGTGTAGGCATCGAACTGCTTGTCCGGGTAGGTGAGTGTCTCGGCGTTCTGGCACGACCACGAGAGGCCATCGATGCCGCGCTCCATCGCGCGCTCTATGCCGACGTCCAACATGTCCTGGTTAATGTCGGCCACCACCACTTCGGCGCCCCTGTTCGCCATGCGGAAGGCGATGTCGCCCGTGCCGCCTGCCATGTCGAGGATCGCCTCGCCCGGCTGCGGCTTCACGCGGCGCACGAACTGGTCCTTCCACAGCCGGTGCATCCCGCCCGACATGGCATCGTTCATGATGTCGTACTTGCGCGCGACATTTGAGAAGACCGCGCCCACGCGCTGGGTCTTCTCTTCCGGGGCGACATCTTCGTAACCGAAGGAGACGGTGTCGGGTTTTGGCTCGCTCATGCCGGTGCACTTAGGGGCAATTGCCCGCGGCGCAAAGGGTGTTAAAGGGCTGGGCCATGCCGGAACTTCCCGAGGTAGAGACAACCGTACGCGGCCTGGCGCGCTTTCTCGATGGCGCGCGGATAGAGCGCGTGACGCTGGGGCGGCCAGACATGCGCTTCCCCTTCCCCGCCGGGCTCGGCCAATCGCTGACGGGTGCGCGTGTCCTCTCGCTCGGCAGGCGGGCCAAATACGGCCTAATAGATACCGACCGCGAACAGACGATGATCTTCCATCTGGGCATGAGCGGCCGCTGGCGAATTGATCCCGAGGAGCCGGACCGGCACGATCACCTCGTGCTGGAGACTGCCGACCACCGTTTCGCGCTCAACGACCCGCGCCGCTTCGGCTATGTCGACCTGGTGGAGACGGCGGCGCTGGATCGCTGGCCCGCATTCGCCGCGATGGGCCCGGAGCCACTGGGCGACGATCTGACGGTCGATCACCTGCGCGCCGCTATCAGGGGGCGCAAGCAGGCGATCAAGCTGCTGCTGCTCGATCAGCACGTGGTGGCGGGCCTTGGCAACATATACGTATGCGAGGCGTTGCACCGCGCAGGCATTCATCCGCGCAAGGCAGGCGGCCGCGTCTATCGCCCCGCGCTCGAAAAACTGGTGCCCGCGATCAAGCAGGTGCTGGCACAATCGATTCGCGACGGCGGCTCGACCCTGCGAGATTACGCTGCGCCATCGGGCGAACTCGGTTACTTCGCCACGCGCTTCCTCGTTTACGGGCGCGAGAGCGAGCCTTGCCTTTCCTGCGGCGAGGCCCATATCAGGCGCATAACACAAGGCGGTCGAAGCACCTGGTTCTGTCCTGCTTGCCAGAAGTAGGAGAATCCTTGACCTTTCGGCTCGGACACACTAGTTGCGCCGCTTTCCGGTGGGTCTACCACCGACTCAGCTTTACGTAGAACAGGATCAGACGGGCGGCGCCGCTGCTCGAAACAAGGACAGACATGGCCAACACGCTGCAAGCCAAGAAGCGCATCCGTCGCAACAACAAGCGCGCCGAAATCAACGGTGCCCGCAAGAGCCGCATCCGTGGCTTCATCAAGAAGGTCGAGACGGCCGTCACCGAAGGCGACAAGAAGGCCGCCGAGGATGCGCTGAAGGTTGCGCAGCCGGAAATCGCCAAGGGCGTTTCCAAGGGCGTGCTGCACAAGAACACTGCGGCTCGCAAGATGAGCCGTCTGAGCAAGCGCGTTTCGGCTCTCTGATTCGCTTTCGGGGCGACTCGATTCGCCCCGATCGAAAGGCTTTCAGCAGAACGAAATCGGAACAGATTTCGATAGGGGCTGGCGGTAAATCCGCCGGCCCTTTTCGCATGTGCAAAAGAAGCCGCGAGGTCTTGCGGCTAAGTGTAGGGAATCTCGCGATTCGCGAGACTGTCACAAAACTATCGTTATTTTTCAAATATATGAACGGAAGTCTGCGGCCTTGCGCGCTGTCAATGACCATTTTTTGAAATTATTTGGGCGGGCAGTCTTGAGGTTCCCAAGCAGTCCTTCATAACAGTCTTCCGGCCGCGACGCATGCCGTCGCAGCCATCAACAAACGAGTTATCAACGGGGGCACCGGTGGGCGCAGCATGCGTTCACGGGACGGGGGTCGTTTTGCCTTCTGTTGGTAGCATTCACGCGACGTCGGGCAGGCCGGCATTCGTTCTTTTTTGGGGTTGGTAAAAGATGATCCGGATGGGACCGCACAGCGGGCGCGGCAACGCAGCGAAAAATGAGGATGCAGAAAAGAATATGGAAGAGCAGGAAGCGATCGATCTCGCGGCGGACTGGGCTGACATCAGCCAGGGGCTGCGAAAGGATCTCGGGCACCAGCTCTTCACCCAGTGGATCAAGCCGATCCAGCTGGGCAAGCTGAACCACGAAACCGGCACGCTGGACCTGTTCCTGCCCACGCAGTTCTCCGCCGACTGGGTCGAGGACCGCTATCACGATCGTCTCTCGCTCGCATGGAAGATCGCCAGCAGCGACGTGCGCCACATTGCCATCAAGGTGCATCCCGGTCGCCGCAAGATCGCCGACCTTGACCTGCGCGGCCATGATGGTTTCGGCCATCGCGCCGCCAACGATGCCAGCCTGGCGATGGAATCGATCGGCGACGATGGCTTCACGGCCAGCGTGGGCCTTGATCCGTCGCAGACCTTCGTTTCCTTCGTCACCGGCAGCACCAACGTGCTGGCGAAGAACGCAGCGGAGCGCATGGCCAAGGCGGAAAAGCCGCAGTTCAGCCCGCTCTACCTGAAAGCCGCCACCGGCCAGGGCAAGACGCACCTGCTACACGCCATCGGTCACGCCTACCTGCAGACGCACCCTCGGGCGCGCATCTTCTACTGCAGCGCCGAGCGGTTCATGGTGGAATTCGTCCAGGCGCTGAAAGCCAACGAGATGATGGAGTTCAAGTCTCGCCTGCGCGGGTTCGACCTGCTGCTGGTGGACGATATCCAGTTCATCATCGGCAAGGCATCTGCGCAGGAAGAGCTGCTCTACACGATCGACGCACTGCTGGCCGAGGGCAAGCGGCTGGTCTTCGCCGCCGACCGCGCGCCGCAGGCGCTCGACGGCGTGGAACCGCGCCTCCTCTCGCGCCTGTCGATGGGCCTTGTTGCCGATATCCAGCCTGCCGACATCGAACTGCGCCGCGCGATTCTCGAGTCGAAGCTGACCAAGTTCGCCCCGCTCGAAGTGCCCGGCGACGTGATCGATTTCCTCGCCCGCACCGTGTCGCGCAACGTGCGTGAACTGGTGGGCGGCCTCAACAAGCTGATCGCCTATGCCCAGCTGACCGGGCAGGAAGTTTCGCTGCAACTGGCTGAGGAACAGCTTACCGATATCCTCTCGGCCAACCGCCGCCGTATCACCATCGACGAGATCCAGCGCACGGTCTGCCAGTTTTACCGTATCGACCGCGCCGAAATGTCCTCCAAGCGCCGCGCCCGCGCCGTCGTGCGTCCGCGCCAGGTGGCCATGTATCTCGCCAAGGTGCTGACCCCGCGCAGCTATCCCGAAATCGGCCGCAAGTTCGGGGGGCGCGATCATTCCACGGTGATCCACGCGGTGCGCCTGATCGAGGACCTGCGCCAGCGTGATGCCGACATGGACGGCGACGTACGCAGCCTGTTGCGGCAACTGGAGAGTTAGTTTGTCTCATGAACCCGCATCCGCGGGTTCGTCCTCGCTCGACGCGCAGCATAGCTGCGCCCGCTGCGGGCGGGCGTTCGCCCTTGCGGTCGGCTGATCGCCGACCGGTTCACGCGCAATTGTGAAATTTGGCCGAAGTCTCGGTCGCCATCAGCGACCGACAGCGCGCGAATTGCGCGCCGCCCGGTAGGGCGAAAGCCAAGTGAGCGGACGCGAACGCCGGCGCTTGAGGCCGAAGCAAAAAGAGTCCAACAGGGCTGTCCAATGAGCGACACCCCCCACCCCCTCTCCGAAGAACGGCTCGACCGCTTCGCGCGCCACATCGTGCTGCCCGAGATCGGCGGCGCGGGTCAGGCGGCGCTCTCTCGCGCCCATGTCGTGCTGGTGGGCCTGGGCGGGATCGGTGCACCGGCACTGCAATACCTTGCGGGCGCCGGGATCGGGCAACTGACCCTGATCGACGACGACAAGGTCTCGGCCAGCAACCTCCAGCGTCAGACGATCTACACCACCCGCGATATCGGCCACGGCAAGGCTGTTTCCGCGCGGCGATGGCTCGCCAATTTCGACGAGAAGCTGACCGTCAGCATCCACGACCGGCGCATCACCCCGGACAATGTCGGCGCGCTGGTCGAAGGCGCGGACCTCGTGCTGGACGGCACCGACAACTTCGCCACCCGCCTCGCCGTATCCGACGCCTGCGTTGCAGCAGGCGTGCCCCTGCTCTCCGCCGCCGTGGGCCGGTTCCAGGGCCAGGTCGGCGCCTTTGCCGGGCACCGGGCGGATCAGCCGTGCTACCGCTGCTTCGTGGGCGATGCCTTCGATGCCGAGGATTGCGACACCTGCGCCGAGGACGGCGTGCTGGGCGCGATGGTCGGCTGGGTCGGCACTTTCGCCGCGATGCAGGCGATCCGCCTGCTGGTGAGCGGCAGCGGTGGAATGGGCGATCCGCAATATGGCAAGCTGCACCTGATGGACGGCCTCAAACCCGGAATGCGAACGCTCGCCATCGCCAAGGATCCGGCGTGCAACGCGTGCTCGGCGGTCTGATCCGCCAGACCTTATTTGACTCCGCGCCGCGATAGGCGAACATAACCATACCGAGGGGCGATCAATACAAGTGGGTCGTATGGGTCGCTCGCCCTGATGGTCACGCGCGTCATGGTGGCGCGCGTGCGGACATACAGGGGAATACCATGAAAAAACTGATGCTTGGCGGAATTGTCGCTGCACTTGCGCTTACGACCGTTTCGGCGCCCGCTTCTGCGCAACTTCGCGAATACGAGGACTACGAATATTCCGACTCGGTGGTGGAATTGACCACGGTGCGAGTCGATCCGGGCCAGATGGACACCTATCTCGAAGGTTTGCGGCAGACCTGGGTGGCCAGCAACGAGGTGGCGAAGCAAATGGGCCACGTCATCGATTACGGCATCTATGCCAACATGGCACCGGGCAGCGGCGACTTCCATTTGCTGCTGGTGATCGAGTTTCCCGGCGAAAACCTGCAACCCTCGCGCGAACGCTATGACGCGTTCATGGAAGCCTGGGGCGAAGCGAACATGGAGAATTCCAACCAGACGGTGCTCAACGTCTACAACGAGATCCGCGAGCTCCAAGGCGTCTACCTGACGCGCGAAATCATGATTAACATGGACTGATCCCAGCGCCGCCGGGCCGTCTGGCGGCTCGGCGGCATCAGCTTCGCAAAATCTCGTCCACCCACGCGGGCACCAGCTCGCTCGCCGTGCCCAGCCGGGTTTCATCGAAATTTCGGCTGCCGAGGCTTTCTTCCAGGTTCAGCTCCAGCGTGCGCGCGCCGTTCGCGCTGGCCTGCTGCACGAACCCGGCGGCAGGATAGACCGCGCCACTCGTGCCGATGGAGACGAACAGGTCCGCCGATGCCAGCGCATCGAAAATCTCGTCCATCCGGTAGGGCATCTCTCCGAACCACACGATATCGGGCCGCATGGCCACTTCGCCGCAGGCTGGACAGGCAGGGCCATCCCCCAGCGCCCCTTCCCAGCGATGGCGCGCGTCGCAGGCTTGGCACCATGCGGAGAGACCCTCGCCGTGCATGTGCAGCACGCGCCGCGCTCCGCCGCGCTCGTGCAGGTCGTCGATGTTCTGGGTGACGATCAGCAGCTCGCCCGCAAACTCGCGGTCCAACCGGCCCAGTGCCTCGTGCGCGGGGTTGGGAAAGGCCGCGCGGATCTGCGCGCGCCGCTCGTCGTAGAATCGCTGCACCAGCGCCGGGTCGCGGGCAAAACCCTCGGGCGTTGCTACTTCCTCCACCGGGTGATCTTCCCACAGGCCGTCCTCGGCGCGGAAGGTCCTGAGGCCGCTTTCGGCCGATATTCCGGCGCCTGTCAGGATCACGATGTTGCGGATGGCTGTCATGACGCGCATGAAGCACACAACCAACAGGAGTATCAATGGCACGTATCGGGATCATCGGCAGCGAGGGGCGCATGGGACAGGCCATCGCGCAGGTACTGGCGAGCGGAGAGCACGAGGGGTCGGGCGGGGTCGACAAGGGACAGAGCCCGGTCGAACTGGCGAAGGCGAGCGACGTGCTGGTCGATTTCTCCGCTCCCGTCGCACTGGCGGAGAATCTTGCCGCCGCGCAGGGCGCGGGCATCCCCATGCTGATCGGCACCACCGGCCTGGGTGAGCGGGAGCATGGCGCGATCGACGCTGCCGCGCAGCACGTTCCTGTCCTGCAAACCGGCAACACTTCGCTCGGCGTCACGCTGCTCGCCCACCTCGTACACGAGGCCGCGGCGCGGCTGGGGCCGGACTGGGATATCGAGGTGCTGGAGATGCACCACCGCATGAAGGTGGACGCCCCCTCGGGTACCGCCCTCTTGCTCGGAGAAGCGGCGGCGGAGGCGCGCGGCATCGAGCTTGCCGAAAACTCCGAAAGCGGGCGCGACGGGCATACCGGCGAGCGGGCCGAGGGCGCGATCGGCTTTGCGGCGCTGCGCGGCGGCACCGTGGCGGGCGAGCACTCGGTGATCTTTGCGGGAGAGCAGGAACGCATCACGCTCAGCCATTCGGCGGAAAACCGCATGATCTTCGCGCGCGGCGCGGTGAAGGGCGCGGCCTGGCTGATCGGCAAGCCGCCGGGGCGCTATTCGATGAAGGACGTTCTGGGGCTGGACTAGCAGCCCCGGTCGGGAGGGGAAAACATGACGGCAGGCACGGTAGCGAGCGAGACAAGGGCCTGGATCGACACCTTGAGCGCCGAGGATCTGGCGCTGGCGCGCGATTACACCACCGGCAACCACTGGCTGATCCTGGTCGGCCTGCTGGTTTCCGCAATCGCAACGTGGTTCATCGTGCGAAGCGGCGTGCTGGACAAGCTCGCCGCCCGGCTGGGCAAGCGGGGCTTTGCCCTGCGCACCTTTCTGATCGCGGCGGTGTTCATCGTCATCGATACGCTGATCGTGCTGCCCTATTCCATCTACAGTGGCTGGTGGCGCGAGACGCAGTACGGCCGCACCAGCCAGCCGCTGGGCGATTACCTTGCGCAAAGCGGCATTTCGCTGGTGCTGACCGCACTGCTGGGCGGGCTGTTCCTGCTCGGCGTCTACTGGCTGATCCGCAGGACCGGGCGCTGGTGGTGGGCCTGGGGCGGCGCGCTGGTCGCATCGGGTGTCGCTTTCATGCTGCTCTTGAGCCCCGTGCTGATCGAGCCGCTGTTCAACCGCTACGAACCCATTCCCGAAGGCGAGGTGCGCGATGCCGTGCTGGAGCTGGCGACAGAAGCCGGCGTGCCGGAAGACCGCGTATTCATGTTCGACGGGTCGCGCCAGTCGAACAATTTCACCGCCAACGTCTCGGGCGTCGGCAGCAATGCCCGCATCGCCATATCTGACGTGGCAATGGACGAGGCATCGCTGGACGAGGTGAAAGCCGTGACCGGACACGAGATCGGCCACTACGTGCTGGGTCACGTCTGGCGCACGATCATCGTCCTCAGCCTGCTGGCGGTCGCGGTCTTTTGGCTGACCGCTCGGCTCTATCCGTGGTTTGCGCGAAAGTTCGGCACCGATGCGGACCTGTCGGACCCGCGCGGCCTGCCGGTGTTCACGTTCGTGCTGAGCCTGCTGCTCATCCTTGCCCAGCCGATCACCAACACCATGACGCGGGTGGGAGAGCGCGAGGCCGATACCTATTCGCTCACCCATGTCGGCCTGCCCGATGCCCTATCCGGCGCGCTCATCAAGACCGCCGAATACCGCTATCCGTTGGCGGGGCCGGTGGAGGAGGCGCTGCTCTACACCCATCCCACGGTGGAGAACCGCATCCGCGCGGCGATGGAATGGAAGGCCGCCAACAGGTGATCGATTGCCCAGCCTCCGCGTGGTGGGGGCGACAGGCGGCACAAACCGTGGCAGGATAGCCCTCACCTTGCATGGACGAGTGGAAGGGGGACCATGGGGGACTTGCGCAAGAAGCTGCACAATGAACTGTTCGTCGGCGCCCACCCTGACGGGCGGCTGACGATCACGAACAAGCTACTGGTGCTGGTAATCCTGCTGGCCGTGGGGGCAGCCGCGCTGGCAACCGAGCCAACCCTCTCGCCGCGCTGGCACGATGCGCTGGTCATGGCCGAGCTGGTGTTCGGCGTCGTCTTCCTGCTCGAATACCTCGCGCGCATCTATGCTGCGGCGGATCAGCCCGGCGAAGACGGCGCATGGAAGAAGCGGTGGCGTTTCATCCGGTCTCCGCTCGGCCTGATCGACCTTGTCGTGGTCGTCTCCACCCTGATGCCGCTGGTCACGGCCAATGCGGCCATGCTGCGCACGGTGCGCCTGCTGCGCGTCTTCGCGGTGATGAAGTTCGGGCGGTTCAGCAAGGCGTTGAAAGAGGTTTGGGGGGCAGTTTCGGACAGGGCGGACGATCTCATCGTGACCATGGCGCTGGCGGGCGTACTGCTGCTGTTCGGCGCGACCGCGCTCTACCTGACGGAAGGCGAGCTCCAGCCCGAGGAGTTCGGCTCCATCCCGCGCGCGCTGTGGTGGTCGGTCATCACGCTCACCACGGTGGGCTATGGCGATGCCGCGCCCATCACGGCGCTCGGCAAGGTTTTCGCCTCCATGGTCGCGCTGTCGGGCATCGCGCTGGTGGCCATGCCGACGGGCATCATCGCCGCCGCCTTTTCCGAGGCCATGCAGCGCCGCCGCGACCAGCGGATCGAGGAGATGCGCCAGCACCTCGAACGGCTGGACGAAGTGGACGAAGCGGTGGAAGCGAAGCTTGCCGCGCTTGAACGCACGCGCAATCCGGGGCCATGACCGCAGCCGCATGACCAAGGACCAAATCTTCGAATTCTTCCGCCGTCTGGCGGAGGACAATCCCGAGCCGGAAACAGAGCTGGAATACGGCAACGCCTACCAGCTCGTCGTCGCCGTGGCGTTATCCGCGCAGGCGACCGACGTGGGCGTGAACAAGGCCACCCGCGCGCTGTTCGCCAAGGTGGAAACGCCCGAACAGATGCTGGAACTGGGCCTCGATGGACTGATCGAGCACATCAAGACCATCGGCCTGTTCAATTCCAAGGCGAAGAACGTCATAGCGCTCTCGCAACTGCTGGTGGACGAATACGACAGCAACGTGCCCGATACCCGCGAAGACCTCGTCCGCCTGCCCGGCGTGGGGCGAAAGACGGCCAACGTGGTGCTCAACTGCTGGTTCAGGCAGGAAACCTTCGCAGTCGACACCCATATCCTGCGCGTCGGCAATCGCACAGGCCTCGCCAAGGGCAAGACGCCGGAACAGGTCGAGGCCAAGCTGGAAAAGCGCGTGCCGCAACCCTTCCGCCTGCACGCCCATCACTGGCTGATCCTGCACGGGCGTTACGTGTGCAAGGCGCGCACGCCGGAATGCTGGCGCTGCAAGGTCGTGGACCTGTGCAGCTACCGGAAGAAGGTACTGGAGAAGCCCAAGGGGCGATAGGCGCGCAAATTTGATCTGGCGCATGGTCTCCGCCCCTCCCCCGCGCCATGAAAGGTCCGGGGAGGATTACCATGGCAACACATCCGGCAAATGCGGCGCCGATCGTCGCTGACAAACTGACCGCCGCAGACCTGCGCGCGGCATTGTCCGCTGGCCTTCGAGATTTCCTGGCCTGCCCGCTCTATGGCCTTTTCTTCGGCGCGATCTACGTCGTGACGGGCCTGGCCGTTGCCTACGCCCTGTTCTGGCGTGGTGAAGCGGGCTGGCTGGTGCCCGTGACGGCAGGCTTTCCGCTGATCGCGCCCTTTGCGGCCGTCGGCCTTTATGAAGTCAGCCGCCGCCGCGAACTGGGCGAGCCTATTGGCTGGGGTTCGGTGTTTGGCGCGCTGCGCGGCCGCGGGGACGAGCAACTGCTGATGATGGGCGGTTTCGTTTTCGTCGCCTTCAGCTTCTGGGTGATCATCGCCCACGCCATCTTTTCCATCTTCATGGCCGAGAGCATGGGAGGGGAATCGCTAGCCGTCTTCCAGACGCAGGCGGGCCTGTGGATGCTGGCGGTGGGGACGGCGGTCGGCGCACTGCTGGCCTGGGGCTTCTACTGCATCACCGTGATCAGCCTGCCGATGCTGGTGGACCGCGACGTCGATTTCATCACCGCCATCATCGCCAGCATCCGCGTGGTACGCGCCAACACCGGCGTGATGCTCGCCTGGGCAATGATCATCGCAGCCAGCCTGTTCGCCGCGATGATACCGCTGTTCATCGGCCTGCTGATCGTTCTGCCGGTGCTCGGCCATGCGACATGGCACCTTTACCGAAGGACGATCACGGCGTCGCCCTGACCATTGCGCCCACGGGCGCTCTGGGAACAATGCCGGAACCCGAACGTTATCAGACCGTTAGCCGCAAACCGAAATGACGGCTCCGCCGTCGGAAGGTAGCATCATGACCGAGACCGGCCTCGTATCGTCACTCAATATCGTAACCCTTGTCGCAATCCTTGTGATTGCTGCGGGTCTCTTCCTCTATTTCTTGCGCAAGCGATCCAATCGCCATCCCATGGACACGCCAGAGGGCAAGGAGGCGGAGGAAATGCGCCGTCAGGAAGCAGAGGAAGAGCGCAAGGAAGAAGGGCGACCGAAGATTTGACCGACGCGGTGCGCGCTAGAGCGTCTCCGCCTCGCGCACGTAACCGAATTCTCCCGCGCCTTGCCAGTTGCGCCCATCTGGATAGCGTAGCTCCACTCCGGCGAGGTCGGCAGGCTCGGCCAGCAGCATGTTCACGCCCATCATGGTGTTGCCGTGCGCGGCGATGGCGCTTTCAGTCAGCACGAAATGGGTGGTGGCCCCGCAGTTGGTGCAGGAATGCACTTCCGCGGCTGGCCTGTTCTTGTCCGTTCGGCGATAGCCCTTCGTGGAACCCGTGACCTGCACCTGATCGGGGTGGAAATAACTCCACCGCGCACCGGTCTTGGCGCACAGCGTGCAGTTGCAAGCGTGAACGAAGTCGGGCCTGTCCGACACGGTGATGCGAATATCGCCGCAAAGGCAATCCAGGGTCAACGGTCGTTCCTACACATCGTCTGCACTGATCATTTCCTCGCGGTCGATATCATCGGTGAGGCTGGCGACCGTGGTTGCCACCGCCGCGTCACCCGAAACGTTGGTGGTGGTGCGCATCATGTCCATGATCCGGTCCACGCCTGCCACAAAAGCGATCGTTTCCAGCGGCACGCCGACCGCGCCGAACACCAGCGCCATCATGATAAGACCCGCACCCGGAATGCCCGCCGCGCCCACGGCGCCCAGCGTGCCAAGGATGGAAATCATGAAGTAGTCGCCCCACGACAGGTCCACCCCAAAGATCTGCGCGCCGAACAGGGTGGCGAGGCCTAGATACATGGCCGTGCCGTTCATGTTGATTGTCGCGCCCAGCGAAATCACGAAGCTGGCGACCGAGTTGCTGATGCCCAGGTTCCTCTCCGCACAGCGCAGGGTGACGGGCAGCGTGGCGTTGGAACTGGCAGTGGAATAGCTCACCGCGATGGCATCCACGATGCCGCGGAAGAAATCGCGCACCGGCAGGCGGGCGATGAACTTGATCATGCCCGAATAGATGAGAAGGATGATGAGCAGGCAACCGAGGTAGTTCAGGAACACCAGCTTGCCGAGCGCGGCCAACGCCTCCAGCCCCAGCGTGCCTGCCACCCAGGCCATCAGCGCGAAAACGCCGAACGGGGTGAGTTCCATTACCACCATCGTCACCTTCTGCATGACGATGGAGCCGCTATCGAAGACCTTGAGAACGGGTTCGCCCTGCTCCTTCGCCATCAGGATGCCGATACCCAGCAGCAGCGAGAAGATGATCAGCGGCAGCACGTTGACGTCCGCCATCACCTGCACCGGGCTTTGCGGCACCATGCCCAGCAGCATCTCGCGCCAGGTCGTCTCGTTGGGTTCGGGCACCGCGCCCATCTCGATGGAGGAGGTGTCCACCCCCGCTCCCGGCGCGATCACGGTGCCCAGGAACAGGCCCAGCCACACGGCCATCTGCCCCGTCACCACGAACAGCAGCAGCGCGCGCCAGCCGATGCGGCCCAGCTTGCGGATGTCCCCGATGGAGGCGACGCCCGCCACCAGGCTGAAGAAGATCAGCGGCACTACCAGCATCTTGATGAAGGCGACGAAGATATCGCCGATGATCTTGATGCTTTCCGCACCCGGCCCCCACATGCGCCCGGCGATGATGCCAAGGATCAGGGCAGCGATAACCCGCTGCCACAGCGGAATGGCAAGCCAGCGTTTCATGTAGGCGAATTCTCCTTGGTCGCCGGGACGGGGGCCGCAAGCGCGGCCGTTGCGACACGGCGGTAGATTGCCGTGAGCGTGGCGAGATCGTCAACCGCCACGGCCTCGTCGGTCTTGTGCATGGTTGCGTTGACGAGCCCGAACTCGATCACCGGACACAGGTCCTTCAGGAACCGCGCGTCCGACGTGCCGCCGGTGGTGGACGGCTCGGGATCGATGCCCGTCTCCGCCTTTACCGCATCGGCAATCATCTGCGAGAACGCGCCGGGCGGCGTCAGGAACGGTTCGCCGCTGATCACGGGTCGCGCGGTGCCGCCGTGCTTTTCGGCAACGGCAATCACTTTCTCGGACAGCGAGGCGCCGGAATGCTGATCGTTGAAACGGATGGAGATGCGCGCCGTCGCCTTGCCGGGGATCACGTTGTGCGCGCGGTTGGGCACGTCGAATTCGGTAATCTCGAGATTGCTGGGCTGGAACCAGTCGGTGCCGGCGTCCAGCTCCAGCGCATCCAGCTCTGCCAGGATGGCGACCATCTTGGGCATCGGGTTGTCGGCTAAATGCGGGTAGGCGACGTGGCCCTGCGTGCCCTCCACCTCCAGCCAGATGTTCACCGAACCCCGCCGCCCGATCTTCATCATGTCGCCCAGCCGGTTCACGCTCGTCGGCTCACCGACAAGGCACAGGTCCGGGATGTCGCCGCGTGTCCGCATCCGGTCGATCAGGGCGCGGGTGCCGTGCAGCGCCGGGCCTTCCTCGTCGCCGGTGATGACGAAGCTGAGCGTGCCCGCATCTGTCGGAATTTCGGCGACGGCGGCGACCATGCAGGCGATCGCGCCCTTCATGTCCACCGCGCCGCGTCCGTAGAGCAGGTCGCCGCCCGGTTCGCTGCGGATTTCGGGGCCGAACGGCGCGCTCGACCACCCCTCGCCCGGCGGCACCACGTCGACGTGGCCCGCAAAGGCGAAGTGCGGCGATCCTGCCGGGCCGCGACGGATGGCAAACAGGTTCTCGACCGGCTCCTCGTCGCTGCCCTCCGGCCCTTCGCCGCGGGTAAAGCGGTCCACCTCGAAGCCGAGGCCAACGAGCATTTCCTCGAGCATGTCGAATACTGGCCCGCGCGCCGGCGTCACGCTTTCGCAGGCGATCAGGTGGCGGGCGTTGGCGAGCGGATCAGCACTCACGATTGGCTGCCCACCTCGAACTGGGAAATCGTCCATTCCTCTGCCATTGCGGCCTCCACCCATTGCTGCATCCAGTCATGCTCCCACAGCGCCTGCATGTAGGCCTGGGCGAAGCCGGGCACGCCGATGCCGTAGGTGATGAAGCGGCTGGCGATGGGCGCGTAGAAGATGTCCGCCGCGCTGAACGTCCCGAACAGGAACGGACCGCCCTTGCCGAAGCGGGCGCGCGCCTCTGCCCACAGGCCCAGGATACGCACGATGTTCGCCTTGCAATCGTCAGTCAGGTCCACCGCCACGCGGGCGCGGATGTTCATCGGGCAATTGCGCCTCAGCGGCAGGTAGGAGGAGTGCATCTCCGCCACCATCGCCCGCGCCATGCCGCGCGCGGCGTCGTCCTTCGGCCAGAACCTGTCGCGGCCCACCTTGTCTGCCAGGTATTCGAGAATGGCGAGACTGTCCCACACCACCACGTCACCATCCCACAGCACCGGCACCTTGCCAGCCGAGGGCTGGAATTCACCGCCCTGGGTCTTCATCGCCTGCCAGTCGTCACCGTCGATATGGACAGTCAGCTCCTCGAACGAGAGGCCGCTCTGCTTCGCCGCCAACCAGCCGCGCAGCGACCAGCTGGAATAGTTCTTGTTACCGATGATCAGCTTCATAGGCGTTTGGTTTCCCTGTCTGATGCGGGGCCTACCGGTTCAGCCTGAAGCTGTCGAGCCTGAACGCCGCGCTTGCCCCGGCGAGATCGCGGCTGGCGCAAAATTCCAAATCAAAGGCTTTGTCTTGCCGGTTTGTTAACCATCCTCTGGCAGGAGGTTGAATGCCGCAAACTGGATCGGCGCGACGAAAGGGCAGGAGTGGTCGAGAAGACCTCGAAAACCGGGCATAAGGCCAAGTGGCTCGAACGGGTCCGCCACGTAGCGTGGGCGGGCCTGATCGCGCTGGTGCTGCACGTGCTTACCCTTTTCGTTCCACTCGACCAACTCGGTTGGACCATCCAGTCGCGTGCCGTTTCGGAGCCCGCTTCGGGCGATATCGTGTTCGTCGGCACCATGACGGATCTCTCCGACCCCGAAGAACCCTTCGGGCGTCGGCAGCTCGCCGATTTTGTCGACCGGCTCGATGCTGCCGGGGCGAAAGCGATCTACATCGACATCACGTTCGAACAGGCCTCCGATCCGGCAACCGACCGCCGCCTGAACGAAAGCCTTCGCAACTTCTCGGGCGACAGCTTCATGAGCCTGCCGCTTCGTTCCGGGCTCGACGGAGAACTTCGCTTGGTCGGCAATGCGCCTGAAGTGGCAGAGGGAGTGGGCGAAGTCGCGGCAGATACGTGGATGAACATTGCCGGTTTTACCTGGGACATGCCTTACGAGGTTACATCCGGAGGCCGCACCCTTCCCAATCTCGCCGCCCATCTCGCCGGCGACACAAAGCCTGTCGGGACAAGGCATCCGGTCAGCTACGTATTTTCACGCAGCTCTATTCCGACATACCGCTTTGCTGATCTGCAAACGGCCAGTGCGGACCTTTCAGAGTTCGCCGGCAAATCCGTCGTCATAGGCGAAGCTGGTCTCGGACAGGCAGCGGGGCGCAACATTCCGGGGCATATCTCGGTTCCTGCATCAATTGTCTCGATCTACGGGGCGGAGACGCTGAAGGCAGGGTACACGCAATTCATAAACGGACTGCTGGTTCTGATAGCGACGTTCGCTGCCCTGCTGCTGACCAGCACCTTTACGAGGCAAGGGCTGCGCTACGCGGCATACGCAATCATTGTCACCGCGATCCCGGCTGCTCTCATGGCAAGCGCCGTGGTGGCAGTCAGGATGAGCGTAGCCGATGCACTGGTGCTCCTGATCGTCTTTGGCGCTTACCGTGCGCGCACTTCCATGCGGCGCAAGCTGCGGCTTGTCGATCCGGATACGAACCTGCCGACTTTCGCCGCGCTGGAAGCCGAAAAGGACATCAGCGAGAACGTGCCGGCGATCATCGTTGCGAGAATCCATCGATTCGAAGAGGTGCGCCGCACCCTGCCTGTCGAACTGCATGCCGAATACACGCTGGCGATCACCGGCAGGCTGAGTGCGGCAACGCAGGAGGCCAAGATCTATATCGGCCAGGGTCACATGATCGCCTGGACGATGCACGAAAAAGATCCGGCCCTTTTGCGCGAACACCTGGAGGGCCTGCGCGCATTGTTCGCCTCTCCGCTGAAGGTGAGTGATGAGCAGGTCGACGTAGGCATTACCTTTGGCATCGATATCGCCCCCAGCCCCAATGTCGCGCGTCGCCTCGCTTCCGCGGTCGCTGTCGCAGAGAAGACCAACGAGACTTTCGAGCCGATCTGCATTGCAGACTCCGCATCACAGGAAGACCTCATCTGGAACATCTCGCTACAGGCGCGGATCGATGCCGCGCTCAGCAACGGCGAGATCTACCTGGCTTTCCAGCCCAAGATCATGGTGCAGACGGGTGAGATCGTGGGAGCCGAAGCGCTGGTGCGCTGGAAAGATCCGGTGAAGGGTCACATCCCGCCCGACTTCTTCATCCGCCAGTGCGAGACGGCAGGCCGGATGAGCCAGCTCACCCGGTTCGTGCTGGAAGAAGCCTGCAAGGCTGGCAACGCCTTCGAGAAAGAGGGGCTGGTATTGCCGATCGCCGTCAACATTTCGGCCACCCTGCTGCACGAGCGTTCGATTGTCTCAATGGTATCCGACGTGCTGGACCGGCACGCCTACGACCCGCGTCGCCTGACGCTGGAAATCACCGAAACCTTCCGCATCTCCAACCTCGACCTCGCGGCCGAGATTCTCGGCGAATTGAAAGCACTGGGCGCGAAAATCTCGATGGACGATTTCGGCGTCGGCGCTGCCAGCCTCGAAGCATTGCTGAAATTGCCCTTCTCCGAACTCAAGATCGACCGAATGTTCATTGCGCCGATGATCACTGATGCGAAGGCATTGGGGATCGTTAAGAACATCCTCCAGATGGGCCGCGATCTGCGAATCATCGTTGTTGCAGAGGGGGTTGAAGACGCCGGAACGTTAACCCTTTTGCGTGATTCCGGTTGCATCGTAGCCCAGGGATTTGCGATTTCCCGACCCGTCCGTTTCGAGAAAATCCTGCAATATCATAAGGCTAAGGAAATAGGCAGGTTAAAAAATATGGTTTAAACTTTACAAACATTGTTGGTTAATGCACGAATCACCTGACGCAACAGGAGATTTGTCATGGGTCGTAGTATTTGGGACTGGCTCTTCGGCGGCCGCAGCGGCTAAGCTGAAACCAGCATACAGAGTAAAAAAGGCGCCCTCGCGGCGCCTTTTTTTGTGTCTGCAATGCGAGGCGTAGTCGCTCGTCAGGCGCGGATATCGCTCAGGATGGCGGCGCGCAGTTCTTCCAGGCCCATGCCTTTCTCGGAACTCGTCGCGTGAATCTGCGGATAGGCCGCAGGATGCTTGCGCGCCTCTGCTTCCACCTTGGCCCGCACCGTTTCCAGTTCGCTCGCCTTCACCTTGTCCGCCTTGGTCAGGACGATGCGATAGCCGACGGCCGCCTCGTCGAGCATGGTCATCATGTCGCGGTCGGTATCTTTCAGGCCGTGACGCGAGTCCACCAGCACCAGCGTACGCTTCAGCGGCACGCGTCCGCGCAGAAAAGTGCGGACCAGCTTGCGCCAATTCTCCACCACCTTCAGCGGCGCCTTGGCAAAGCCGTAGCCGGGCATGTCGACGAAGCGGAACTGCGTGGGATCACCCACTTCGAAGAAGTTCAGTTCCTGCGTGCGCCCCGGCGTGACAGAGGTGCGCGCAATCGCCTTACGGCCCGTAAGCGCGTTGATCAGCGAGCTCTTGCCAACATTCGAACGCCCGGCAAAGGCGACCTCAGGGTAGTCCGGGTCGGGCAGGTGCTTCAATTGCGGCGCGGAGAGCAAGAACTCCACGCGGCCGGAAAACAGCCTGCTCGCCTCTTTCGCCAGCTCTTCCTGTTCGGGCGTCACCCTTCTTCTGCCTTCTTGCGTTCGTGCTCGCGCTCCTTCGCCTCGCGCTCCTTCGCCATCTGCGCCTTCAGCTCCGGATTACGCGAGTAGAGATACCACTGCTGCGCCAGCGTGAGGATGTTGTTGCTGATCCAGTAGAGCAGCAGGCCGGCGGCGAACGGGGCCATCACGAACATCAGGATCCACGGCATCAGCATGAAGATCTGCTGCTGCATCGGGTCCATCGCGGCAGGGTTCAGCTTGAACTGCAGCCACATGGTGAAGCCGAGCAGTACCGCCAGTACGCCGATGGCGAGGAAGCCCGGAGGATCGAATGGCAGTAGTCCGAACAGGTTGAGGATCGTCGCGGGATCGGGCGCGGAAAGGTCGCGCAGCCAGCCGAAGAACGGCTCATGCCGCATCTCGATCGCCAGCAACAGCACCTTGTAGAGCGCGAAGAAGATGGGGATCTGCACGAAGATCGGCAGGCAGCCTGCCAGCGGATTGACCTTCTCTTCCTTGTAGAGCTTCGCCATCTCCTGCTGCAGTTGCTGCTTGTCGTCCTTGTAGCGTTCCTGCAGCGCTTTCATCTTCGGCTGCACGGCGCGCATCTGCGCCATCGAGTGAAACTGCTTTTGCGCGATGGGAAACAGCAGCAGTCGGATGATCAGCGTGAGGCAGATGATCGCCACGCCGAAATTGCCGACCAGCCCGAACAGGAAGATCAGCACCTGCCACATCGGCCAGGCGATGAAGCGGAACCAGCCCCAGTCGATGGCGAGGCCGAAGCGCTCGATCCCCTGGTCCTCGTACTGGTCCAGCACGGCGCTTTCCTTGGCCCCTGCAAACAGGCGCGTGGTGCGCGACACGGTCTCGCCCGCGGGCACGGTGACGGCGTCGTAGATCAGGTCGGCGCGGAAGGTGTCGGCACCGGTGGAGCGGAACGTGCCTTCAGCCGCGCTGGCATCGTCGGCCACCAGTGCACTCATCCAGTAGATATCGGTAAAGCCCAGCCACTGCGTGCTGCCGCTGAGATTGACGGGCCCTTCCTCGGCCACTTCGTCATAATCCCAGTCGAAGTTCACACTCCCGTTGCCCTCGGCAATCGGGCCGGAGTGCACGGTGAAGGTGCTGGGGCTGGCATTAGCGCTGGTGCGGCTGACGAAGGCATAGGGACGCAGCGCGATCGAGCCGTCGCCGGTGTTGGCGACGCTTTGCGTGACATCGAACATGTAGTGCTCGTCCACGCGGAAGGTCAGACGGAACTCCTGGCCCTGGCCGTTGTCCCAGGCGAGCGTGACGGGCGTTTCCTGCGTAAGCTGGCCACCTTCGACAACCTGCCAGGGGGTCTGCGCATCGGGCACCGAAACACCCTCACCCACCCAGCCAAACTGGGCGAACTGCTGGATATCGGTGCCGCCCGGCGCGAACAGGCGAATCGGGCCGCTGTCTTCCTCCACTGTCTGGCGGTGGGTCTTGAGCGTGATGTCGTCCACCCGCGCACCGACGGGGTTGATCGAGCCAGCGATTTCCGGCGCATCGATGGCCACGCGGCCCGTCGTCGCCAGTTCGGTGTCGAGGTCGCGAACGATCGGCGCATCGGGCGTGATCTCGCCGTCCACGCGGGCTACCGGCGCATCCTCGCGGCTCGCCATGTTTGCGGGCGCTTCTTCCGGTTCCGGATAATAGGTCCGCATCACGAAATCGAAGCCGAACAGCAGGATCGCGCTCAGCACGACGGCGATGATAAGGTTACGCTGGTTGTCCAAGTGATTTTCCGTCGCGTCTAATCGTTGTGCGGCGCGCCGCGTTCAGGAACAGGATCGTGGCCATGTCCCCCCCAGGGTTGGCAGCGCAATATACGCTTGATGGCGAACCATCCACCCCTGATTGCACCATGTTTCTCCAGCGCCTCTATCGCGTACTGGCTGCACGATGGCTGGAAGCGACAGGTGGGTGGCAGAATGCGGCTTGGGCCAAGCTGCCAACCGCGCGCAATCAGGATGAGAATGCGCTTCATCGCGGCTTCTGCTTATTGCCGCGGCGTGGGCGGCGGGCCGGATCGCCCTTCCCTTCGCGTGCGGCTTCAAGGGCATAGCCGAGTTCCACGCCCATCTGCGCGAAATCGCGCTCGACCCCGCCCTCGCGTCCGATCAGCACGTGATCGTGATCGGGCAGGCCGTGTTCGGGCAAGGCAGCGCGCAGCAATTCGCGGAAACGGCGCTTCATCCGGTTGCGCACAACGGCATTGCCGATCTTCTTGGTGACGGTGATGCCGTAGCGAACACCCTGCCCTTCATTCGGGCGCGTCAACAGCACGAAACCGGGCCGCGCATTGCGCAGCCCCCGATTCGCCGCGAGAAAATCCGCGCGTCTGGTGAGGACGGAAATCGTCATGGTGTATTAGATAGGGATAACACCCGCCCCCGGGAAGATGGCAGGCACGAAAACGGGCTCCGAAAGGAGCCCGCAAGGCCAAATGGCCGCCCGCAGCGGGCGCAGCTTGCCTGCGCGCCTAGCGAGGACGCTCGCCCGGAGGGGCGAGCGGAGAGCGAATCAAGCAGACAGCTTCTTGCGACCGCGACGACGGCGGTTGCGCAGCACCTTGCGGCCACCCGGGGTAGCCTTGCGGGCGAAGAAACCGTGGCGACGGGCACGCACGAGGTTGCTCGGCTGGAAAGTGCGCTTCATGGTACAAACCTTCAAAAGTCAGAACAAAAAGGGCCGCCAATCGAGAGGCGGCCTCACATGGAGCGCGCGCTTACTGAAGGACCGGCACCGAGTCAAGGTTCGCAAGCGGGACATGAGCCTTGCCCGTTACCGCCCATTGGCAGCCTCATAGCCTGCTCCGCTGAAATTTCACCAGAGGAAGATATTGCCAACGGGTTCGCACCCTGCGCCTCTCGACATGGCGGCCAAGCGCGCTATCACGTTCTGAAATTGGGGGTTTTCACGTGGTCGCTTTAGTACAGACGGTTGCCTACCTTGGCCTCGACGCGCGCAAGGTGGAAGTGCAGTGTCAGCTTGCGGCCGGGATGCCGCGCTTCACCGTGGTCGGTCTGCCGGACAAGGCCGTGGCCGAAAGCAGGGAGCGGGTGCAGTCCGCGCTTGCCGCCATGGGCCTGTCGCTGCCGCCCAAGCGGATCACCATCAACCTCTCGCCTGCGGACCTGCCGAAAGAGGGCAGCCATTACGACTTGCCCATCGCGCTCGCGCTGCTGGGTGCAATGGGCGTGGTGGATGCAGAGGAACTCAGCGAGTGGCTGGCCGTGGGCGAGCTGGCTCTCGATGGCCGCGTTGTCGCCTCGCCCGGCGTGCTGCTGGCCGCGCTCCACGCCAGCGAGAGCGATCTCGGCCTGATCTGCCCGGCGACGCAAGGTCCGGAGGCGCGCTGGGCCAGCGGCGTGCGCGTGTGCGCCGCGCCCAACCTGGTGGACCTGCTGGCGCATCTTTCGGGCAAGACGCAGTTGCCACAGCCGCAGCCTGGCGAAGTGGATGACGATCACCACGGGCCGGACCTGAAACAGGTGAAAGGCCAGGAAACCGCGAAGCGCGCGCTGGAGATCGCCGCGGCAGGCGGTCACAATCTCTTGATGAATGGCCCACCCGGTGCGGGCAAGAGCCTGCTCGCAAGCTGCCTGCCGGGCATTCTGCCGCCGCTCTCTCCGCCCGAAGCGCTGGAAGTCAGCATGGTGCAATCGGTGGCGGGCCTGCTGGAGGGCGGGCGCATCAGCCGCACCCGTCCCTTCCGCGCGCCACACCAGTCGGCCAGCATGGCAGCGCTGACGGGCGGCGGCTTGCGCGTGCGCCCCGGCGAAGTGAGCCTCGCGCACCTCGGCGTACTGTTCCTCGACGAACTGCCCGAATTCCAGCGCGCCGTGCTCGATTCGCTGCGCCAGCCGCTGGAGACCGGAAAGGTGGACGTGGCGCGCGCGAATGCCCACGTCGCGTACCCGGCGCGGGTGCAACTGGTGGCGGCGATGAACCCGTGCCGCTGCGGACATCTGGGCGATCCCGCGCTGGCGTGCAGCCGTGCACCGAAATGCGCGGTGGATTACCAGTCCAAGGTTTCCGGCCCAATGCTCGACCGGATCGACCTGCACGTGGAGGTCGATCCCGTAAGCGCCGCCGATCTTGCCCTGCCCCCGCCTGCCGAGGGCAGCGCAGAAGTCGCCTCCCGCGTCGCCGCAGCGCGCGCGGTGCAGGTGGCGCGCGGCGTGCGGTCCAACGCCGAACTGGAAGGCGAGGCGCTGGAGAACTACGCCCGCCCCGACGAGGCGGGCAGAACGCTGCTGATGCAGGCGGCGGAGAGGATGCGCCTGTCCGCCCGCGCCTATACCCGGATGCTGCGCGTGGCGCGCACCATTGCGGACCTTGCAGGGGCACGTGAGGTGGGGCGCATCCACGTGGCGGAAGCGCTCAGCTACCGCAGGCAGGCACCACGCGCATAAGGCAAGGCTTGCACCTGCCGCTGTGAACGGCAAAGGCGCGGCGCATGATCGCTGTCCTCATACTTGCCCTGGCCCTCGCCATGGATGCCTTCGCCGTCGCGCTGGTGCGCGGTGCGGCTGGTCCGCACTCGGGCTGGCGGGCGCTGGAGACGGGCCTTGCCTTCGGCGTCGCGCAAGGGGTGATGCCACTGGTCGGCTGGGGGCTTGGTGCGCTGTTCGCCGGTTGGCTTGAGGCCGTCGATCACTGGGTGGCATTCGTCCTGCTCTCGTTCCTCGGCTACCGCATGATCCGCGAAGGGCTTGATCCGGATGACGCGGAAGATGCAGCGGAGATCTCGGGCAGGTCGCATTTCGCAGCCTTGCTCGTTGCCGCCGTTGCCACGTCCATCGATGCCGCTGCTGCCGGTCTCACGCTCGACCTGTTCGGCCCGCCGGTCCTGCTGTCGTGCCTCGTGATCGGCCTTGTCACGCTGGCCCTGTGCGCCCCTGCCTACTGGTTTGCCGCCCGCATCGGGCCGGCGCTGGGCAAGAAGGCGGAGATTGTCGGCGGCGCGGTGCTCATCGGCCTCGGCGTGAAAATCCTCGCCGATCACACCGGATGGCTTTGAGAGAAACCTTCGCACGCGCCGGTCATTGATGCCGCATGAGTGAATTTGGCGGCCCCGACACCCTCACCTGGACACAGGTCTTCGTTCGCCTGGCAGCGGCTGCTCTGCTGCCGTTCCTGATCGGGCTGGAGCGATTCCTGCGCAAGAAGCCGATCGACTTTCGGCCCTTCGTCATCATCGCCGTCGGCGCAGCGGGGCTGGTGATGGCCTCTATCGAACTGCTGCACTCCACCGCCGATCCGCAGTCGCGCATCGACCCGACGCGCGTGGTGGAAGGCGTGATTACCGGCATCGGCTTCCTGGGTGCAGGGGCCATGTTCCGGCAGGGGAACTTCGTGCAGGGCGCAGGCTCCGCAGCCTCGATCTGGACGGCTGGCGCGATCGGCCTTGCCTGTGGCATGGGCGAGGTCTGGCTGGGCGCGATCATGGCGGCGCTGGTGCTGTTGCTGCTGATCGCCAGCGGCCCGTTCACGGCCAAGTGGGACTCGACTTCGCTGGATGAAGGTGCCGGGGAAAGCGATTGACGAGCCTCGCGTCGCGGCGCACCTTGTGATGCCGTAAGGCGGCGCGACAGGGGGTGCCGCTCGCACAGGGAGGGGCCGATGGACCTGTTCGACGCTGCAATCCTGCTCCACGCCGGGGCGGTGGTCTACGTGATCGCATTCCTTTTCCGCGACGAGGCGCTGATCCGGGGCTTCTCCGTGCTCGGGACGCTGCTCTACATGGGATACTATTTCTGGTACCCGCCCGAGCCGCTGTGGGACCCGATCATCACCAGCACGATCTTCCTCGCCGCCAACGTGGTGGTGATCTTCATGATCCTGCTGGAGCGGACGACCTTCCAGATGAGCGACGACGAGAAGCGCCTGTTCGCCGGCTTCGACACGCTGACGCCGGGCGAATTCCGCAGGCTGCTGAAACTGGCGGAATGGCACGATTCCGACGGAAGCCAGGTGCTCACCGAAGCGGGCAAGAAACCGGAGAAGCTTCACTACGTCCTCGATGGCGACGTGCTGATCGAGAAGGACGGCACGACCTTCCCGATGAGCGAGGGACGTTTCATCGGAGAGATCGGCTATGTACTGGGCGAAGCGGCGACAGGCACCGTGCGCGCGCCGGAAGGGACGCGCTATGTCTCCTGGAACGTGGCCGACCTCACGCGCCTCTCGCACAGGAAGCCCGCTATCGGTATCGCCCTATCTGCGCTGCTGGGAGAGGACCTTGCGCGCAAACTGGCCACCAGCGTACACGCCAGCGCCGTGGCGGCCACCTGACCGTCAATCGGATTGCGCCACGAACCAGTCCGCATAGGGCGTGTTCCTGGCGAGGTGCCGGTTGAAGTCGGGCGCGCCGTCGTTCCACCACACGGGGCCGCGTTCGCCCAATTCTTCCTTGGCCGCCTGCACCCTGTCGCGGGCCTTGCGCAAAGCAGTGTTGTCACCCTTTGCATCGCGGACGGCGCGGCGTGCGTCCATCAATTCGTCGACAAGCGCCTGCCGCTTCTGTTCGGGCAATGCGGGATTGCTGGCGCGCCACAATCGCCCGCGCACCACGATGTAGCGGCCATCCGGCGTCTTGAGAGGCGGTGCGCTCAGCAGGAACCTTCGGGTTCGTCAGGAAAGCCGCTCTTGACGTAGGCACCGTCGTGGCGGTCCACCGGCTGGCCGATCTTGTCGGGCGTCTGCCAGCCGAGTTCGTGCCAGCTCAGTTCGCGGCCGTCCTTTGCGCGGATCGTGATCGGCTGCACGGGCTGGCCGTCGCGGCAGTCCACCAGCACGAGGTTGGGCGTGATATCCTCGACGTATCGCTCCCCCCACTGGCGCAGCGCCAGCATGGCGGGCAGCAGGCCGAGGCCCTTCTCCGTCAGGCGGTATTCGATCTTGCGCCGATCCGCCTCGCACGGGGTTCGCACGAGAACGCCGTTCTCCACCAGCTTGGCCAGCCTGTTCGACAGGATATTGCGGGCAATGCCCAGTTCCTGCGAGAACTCCTCGAAATGGCAGAGGCCGTTGAAAGCCGCGCGAAGGATAAGGAACGACCAGCGTTCTCCCATCACTTCAAGAGCATGCGGCAGGCCGCAACCCATTTCTCTCAGCGGTTCTCTGATGCCCATTAAGAATCCTGTAGTCCCTTGCGTGTCGTACAGCGAAACGCGGGAATGCCAAAATATTTGCGAGAAGGGTTGCGTTATGAAACCTAGGCATCTAGGTGGCGATTTGCAACTAGTTGCTGATCGAAACGCATATTCTCTCGATAGGAGCCATGCAATGACCCGTCTCGTTTCCTCGGCGATGCTCGCCGCCCTCGCCGTATCCGCCACGCTGACCCCTGCCTCGATCCAAGCGCGCACGGGCGCCTCGTTCTACACTGTGGGACTGGCCCAGCCTGCCAGCGATGACGAGGTTATTGCAGGCGGAGTGCTGTTCCGCTGCGAAGGCACCACCTGCACGGCCCCGCGCAGCCGCGACCGGGACCTGCGCGTTTGCAGCGAACTGCGTCGCGAAGTGGGCACCATCGCCAGCTTCAATGCGGGTGGCACGATGCTTTCCGATCAGCACCTCGCGCGGTGCAACGGCTGACACCTTCTCCGCCCGCTCTCTCCATCAGGGCGGATACTCAGCAAGGCCTCGGCAGGCGACTGCCGGGGCCTTTTTCTATCGCGGTGGCAAGAGGTTCAGCGCCGATAGTTCGGCTTCCAGACCGTCCGCCCCTGTGAACACATGGCCGTGCCAGCCGCGCGCCTTTGCGGCGGCGATGTTCTCGGGCTTGTCGTCGATGAAGAACAGGTTCGATGGCGGCAGCCCGAAGCGATCCTCGGCAATCGCGTAGATCGCGGGATCGGGCTTGGCGACATTCTCGTGGCCGGAAACGACGATATTGCGAAACCCCCCGAACACGGGCTGGTTCGCGATGAATTCGGGCCAGAAATCGGCGCCGAAATTGCTGAGGCCGAACAGCGGCACGCCCGCCGCTTTCAGCCGCACGATGATATCCAGCGTGCCGGGAATGTGCTCGGGATAGGTTTCGGCAAAGCGCGTGGCATAGGCCTCGATCAGCGCGGCGTGCTCGGGAAAGCGGGCGATCCGCTCGGGCACCATTTCGGACAGCGGACGGCCCTCGTCCTGCTGGTGGTGCCACTGCTCTGTCACGACATTGGCGAGGAACCAGTCCAGTTCCGCCGGATCGTCGATCAGCTTGGCGAAAAGATAGCGCAGGTCCCAGCGAATGATGACGCGCCCAATGTCGAAAACGACGGCAGTAGGTTTGTTTGTGTCAGACATGCAAAAAGCCCCCGTGGTGGCGGGGGCTTTGCAAAAGACCGGTGCCGCGTTGCAGCGGCACGGCGTTCATCAGCCCTGGCGGGCCTTGAAGCGACGGTTGGTCTTGTTGATCACGTAGGTGCGACCGCGACGACGAATCACGCGGCAATCGCGATGGCGGTTCTTCAGCGACTTGAGGCTGTTGCGGATCTTCATTGGTCTGTTCCCGAAAAATAATCGGCACCGGAGATAGCCCCCGATGCCGGAAATTCAATGCTGACAAGTTGGCGCGCGGATAATCCGGGCCTTGCCTCGAGTCAACCTATTCCCGTATCTCGTCCAGCTTGCGCTCCCATGCCAGCGCGTGGGTAACGATCTGATCGAGGTCGGCATATTGCGGCTGCCACGGCAGCGTCGCCATGATGCGCGAGGGATCGGAGACGAGCGAATCGGGATCGCCCGCGCGGCGCGGGCCGAGCACGCGGTTGATCTTGCGGTTCGTCACCCGGTCCACCGCGTCCAGCACTTCCAGCACCGAAAAGCCGCGACCGTAACCGCAGTTCATCGTCAGGCTCCGCTCGGGCTGCTCGATCAACGCCTCCAGCGCCAGCACGTGCGCGGCTGCAAGGTCGCTGACGTGAATGTAGTCGCGCACACCCGTGCCATCGGGCGTATCGTAGTCGGTGCCGAACACGCCGACGCTCTCCCGCTTGCCCAGCGCGGCTTCCACCGCGACCTTGATGAGGTGCGTTGCGCCCGCCGTGGACTGTCCGGTGCGGGCCTGCGGATCGGCGCCCGCGACGTTGAAATATCGCAGGGCGCAATAGTTGAGGCCGTGCGCTGCCGCCGTGTCCGCCAGCATCTGCTCCGTCATCAGTTTCGACCAGCCGTAGGGATTGATCGGCTGCTTCGGCGTATCCTCGGTGACGGGCGAAACTTCGGGAATGCCGTAGGTCGCCGCCGTGGAAGAGAAGATCATGTGCGGCACGCCTGCTGTCACGATGGCCTCGATCAGGGCGCGGCTCTTTACCGTGTTGTTCCCGTAATACTTGAGCGGGCTCTCCACACTCTCGGGCACCACCACGCTGCCGGCGAAATGCATGACAGCGCGGGTTCCCTGCTCGGCAAAGATGCGCGCCAGCAGTTCCGCGTTCGCGATGTCGCCTTCGTAGAAGGGCACGTCGTCCGGCACGGCAAAGCGGAAGCCGGTCACGAGATTGTCGATCACCGCCACCGGCCAGCCTGCATCGCGCAGGGCGAGGACTGCGTGGCTGCCGATATAACCGGCACCGCCGGTGACGAGAACGGGGACTTTGTTGGCCATCGCCGCGCGGTTAGCACGTTTGCGTGAAACGACAATAAACCTTGCGCCAGCTTGTAGGCACCTTTTGCCGGGCCTAAGCGTTGATGCACCATGAGAAAGCCCGCCCCCCTCCTGTCCACCCTGGCACTGGCCGCAGCCGCCGCCCTGATGGGCGGATGCACGACACCGGCCTATGTCTCGCCTGTGGAAGTCACCCGGTTCGTGGGTGACGAGCCTGCGTTCCTTGCCCAAGGCACGGTGCAGATCACGCCAGCATCCGGCATCGATCCCGGCAGCATAGAATACGGCCTCTACGAAGATGCCGTGCGCTTGCAGTTGGAAGATCTTGGATATCGCGTGGTGATGGTGAACGGCGCGCAGGTCGCGCAGGTTTCGCTGGACCAGTACGTGGTCGACGAAGGGCACCGCCGCGGCCCTGTGGACGTCGGCGTTGGCGGATCGACCGGCACCTACGGCTCCGGCGTGGGCCTTGGCGTCGGCATCAACCTTGGCGGACAGCCGGCAGAGCGCGTGGTGCGCGAACTGGCTGTGACGATCCGCGAGAGGGGCGGCGCACAGAACCTATGGGAAGGACGCGCCAGCATGATCGCCACCACCAACAGCGATTATGCCGCCGATGCGGCCGCCGCGCCACGTATGGCCGATGCGCTGTTCGCGGGCTTTCCCGGAAATTCGGGCGAAACAATCGAGGTAGAATGACCCACAACGATATCGTGATCGACGCCGCTTTCGACAGCGGCAACATTGAAGTCGTCTCCATCGACGGCGCCACCGCGCACCTGCGCATCCCCAAGGACCGCAACAGCGAATTCGCGCAGTGGTTCCACTTCCGCGTATCCGGCGCAGCCGGACGGGAACTGGTGCTGAAAATCGATCAGCTGGCCGACAGCGCCTATCCCGAAGGCTGGCCCGGCTACAACGCTTGCGTCTCGGAAGACCGCGCCTACTGGGGCCGCACCGAAAACTCTTACGACAAGAACGCGGGCAACGGCACGCTCACCATCCGATACGTGCCTGCGAACGATGTCGCATGGTTTGCCTATTTCGCGCCGTATTCGATGGAACGGCACAACGACCTCGTCTCCGAGGCCGCGTCCATGCCCGGCGTCGACTATCGCCGCCTTGGCGAGACGCTGGACGGGCGCACCATCGATTGCCTGGAAATGGGCGAAGGCGACAAGCAGGTGTGGTTCTACGCCCGGCAGCACCCCGGCGAATCGATGGCCGAGTGGTGGATGGAAGGCGCACTCGAAGTGCTCACCGACCCCGCCGACGTCGTGGGCCGTGCGCTGCGCCAGAAGTGCCGCCTGCATGTGGTGCCCAACTGCAACCCGGATGGCTCCTTCCGTGGCCACCTGCGGACCAACGCCAATGGCGTGAATCTCAACCGCGAATGGGCCGATCCCAGCGCCGAGCGATCTCCGGAAGTCCTCGCTATTCGCAATGCGATGGACGAAAGCGGCGTCGACTTCGCGATGGATGTGCACGGGGACGAGGCGATTGCCGCCGTGTTCCTCGCAGGGTTCGAGGGCATCCCCTCGTGGACCGACGATCATGGCGAGCGCATGTATCGCTACCAGCGCATCCTCGACCGGCGCACGCCCGATTTCCAGACGAAGAAGGGCTACCCCAAGTCCGCACCCGGCAAGGCCAACCTGACGATCAGCACCAACCAGGTCGCCGAGCGTTACGGTGCTTGCGCGATGACGCTGGAAATGCCGTTCAAGGATAACGACGACTGGCCCGATCCAGATCAGGGCTGGAGCCCGGAACGCTGCAAGCTGCTGGCACGCGAATGCCTTGCCGCACTGGTGGAATGGCTGGACGAGGACTGAACCCCTACGGCTGCACCACCACCCAGCGCAGCGCCGCGCTGCCGGATTCGCCGCGCAGGTAGCTGGTCGCACTCCACAGCGTCCAGGGACGACCGCCGTAATCGGGCTGCACGAAATCGCGTTCCAGCCACAGGTTGCGCTCGATGCGCGTGGCGATGCCGTGTTCGGCCTCGAACTCGGCGCTGATCTTCAGCACCACGGGTTGTCCGGCGTGGCCTTCGACCTGGTTGATGAACGTGGTCAGCTCGCTCTCCAGACCCGCCTCTACGATCGGGTCTCCGCACTCGCTCGCCAGCTTGGAAAGCGCGATGGCAGGAGGCAGCATCTCGGGATCTCGCGGCACGATGGTAACAAAGTTGGCCGCCTGCCGCCCAGCCGGGACGCACGGATCGTAGGTATGGACAACGCCGTGCGGCAGGCCCGCATCGGTCACGGCGGCGAGATTGCGCGGGAACATGGCATCGCGTCCCTCGCTGCCCTGACTGGCCTCGATATAGACAAAGTCGGCACCCGTCGCGCGCAGGGCGTTGAAATCCACCGCGCCGTCTTCAGCGCCGATCAGCGCGCCCTGCATCGGAAATTCCGCGCGGCTGGGCTGCCAGCCCGACGCGCGGAACCACAGCACCGCCGCCAGCCCGACGAGGGCCAGCAACAGCAGCACTTCCACCCAGAAGCGGAGGACGGATTTCTTCTTTTTGCCGATGGTGCGAGCCGATTGTCAGTGTGAAAGGGAGTAGGTGTTTCAGGCCTTGATATGCAGGACGCAGATCAGGGTGAAAAGCCGCCGCGCGGTTTCGAAATCGGTTTCCACCTTGCCTTCCAGCGCATCCAGCAGGTGCCGCGTGCCGCGATCGTGGATGCCCCGCCGGGCCATGTCGATGGTCTCGATCTCCTGCGCAGAGGCGCGGCGCAGCGCCTTGTAGTAGCTGTCGCAGATGGCGAAGTAATCGCGGATCGCGCGGCGCATCCGGGCCATGCCAAGCCCGATGGTGCCCGCCTCGGTCCCGGCGGCATCCTTCAGGTGCCAGGCCAGCATCCCCTCGACCACTTCGAGGTGCACGCGCCACGGCCCCTCGTGGCCGTTGCCGGTTGCGCGCACGGGCTTGAAGAAATTGTCTTCCACCAGGTCGCGCAGCGCCACTTCGCGCTCTTTCTCGATATCTTCGCTGCGCGCGAGCACGGTCGCCTCGTCCAGCGTGATTTCCTCGATACGGTTGGCAGTTTCCTGGTCCATGTGCGGTGCCCTCCTGCCCCAGCCGCGCTTCGCGTTCAATTGCCAATCTGGGGCCGAGAATATTTCTCCCCGCAATCCACAAGCCGGAACGATAAAGTTTACCGTCGACCATCTTGCGATCATCCTCGCACACGCGCATCAGAACGCCATGTCCGACGAAGACCTCCTGATCCGCTCCGCCACCAAGACCGAAACCAGCAGCCAGCAGGGCCGCAGCCTGCCTGCCAACCTGGAGGCGGAGGCCGCGTTCCTCGGCGCCGTGCTGATCGATAACCGCGTGCTGGAGGAACTGCCCGTCGAACTGCGCCCGGCGCACTTTTTCGCGCCCATCCACGGCCGCATCTACGAACGCATCGTGACGCTGGTGGACCGGCAGATGGTGGTGACGCCGGTAACGTTGAAGCCCTATTTCGACGGTGACGAGGCGCTGTCCGAACTGGGCGGCACCGGGTATCTCGCGCAACTCACCGCCGACGGACAGGGCCTGCTCGCCCCGCGCGAACTGGCGCAGCAGATCTACGACCTTGCCCTGTTACGCGAGCTTGTCGGCGTAGGGCGCGAACTGGTGGAGGGCGCGCTCGACACCTCCGAGGAAGTCGAGCCGCAGCGCCAGATCGAGAACGCCGAGAAGCGTCTGTTCGAAGTGTCCGAAGGGGCCACCAGCGAGAAGGCGGGCGTCGCCTTCCGCAGCGCCTCGATGGAGGCGATCCGCCTTGTCGAAGTCGCCATGCAATCTGGCGGCAAGCTGTCGGGCAAGACAACCGGCCTCGATTCGATCGACAACAAGACCGCCGGCCTGCACAATTCCGACCTCGTCATCCTCGCCGGGCGTCCCGGCATGGGCAAGTCCTCGCTGGCGATGAACATTGCCTTTAACTGCGCGGAGGAACACCTGCGCTACATGCGCGACGGCGGCCCGCACAACTACGGCGCGCCCGCTGCCTTCTTCAGCCTGGAAATGAGCAGTGACCAGCTGGCAACGCGTATCCTGGCAGAGCAGGCGGAGATTTCCTCCGAGGCGCTGCGTTCCGGCAGCCTGAAGCGCGACGAGTTCCAGAAGCTGTCCTACGCCGCGCAGAAGCTGGCCGAACTGCCGCTCTACATCGACGATACGCCCGCGCTTTCCATCTCCGCCCTGCGCACCCGCGCGCGGCGGCTGAAGCGGCGGCACGACATCGGTCTGATCGTGGTCGACTATCTGCAACTGCTGCAAGGCTCGGGCCGCGCCAGCGACAACCGCGTGAACGAGATTTCCGAGATCAGCCGCGGCCTGAAGACGTTGGCGAAGGAATTACAGGTGCCGGTGATCGCGCTCTCGCAGCTCAGCCGTGCGGTGGAGCAGCGCGAGGACAAGCGCCCGATGCTCTCCGACCTGCGCGAATCGGGCTCCATCGAGCAGGACGCCGACATGGTCTGGTTCATCTACCGTGCCGACTACTACCACGAGGCGCTGCGCCCCGACATGCCGACGGAGACCAGCTCCGAAGGCGACAAGGAAAAGTACCGCGTCTGGGAAGACCGCTATCTTGAGCTGCGCAACAAGGCGACGCTGATCGTTGCCAAGCAGCGTCACGGCTCCACCGGCAACGTGCCACTGCTGTTCCAGAGCGAATTCACCAAGTTCACCTCGCCCAACATGAAGGACTATTCGGACTACGGGTTCGAATAGGAAGGCATGGCCGGATCCAGCGCAAAAGAGCAGCCGACAGCAACTGATGGCCGCACCAAGGTTGGCCAGAAGCGCCGGGCAGAGACGCGCGCGAAGATCATCGCCGCCGCTTTCGATATCTTCGGGGAGGAAAACGGCCTTTTCGCCCGCATCGAGGACGTGGCCGATAAGGCGGGGGTTACCCGCGCCACGTTTTACAACCACTTCGCCAGCATGGTGGAGCTGCGCGAGGCGCTGACCAGCGAGGTGACACATGACTTCCTCGTCGCTGTCGCACAGACCGTCGCCAAGCTGCCCGATTCGCGAGAGCAGTGCACGGTTGCCGTGCGCTATTACCTTCGCCGGGCGCAGAAGGACCGGCGCTGGGCATGGTCCATGCTGAACATGAGCGCATCGGGCGAGATCTTCGGAGGCGAGACTTTCCGCCAGGCCATGCGCACGATCTGCGACGGGGTGGAGAACGGCGACCTGCCCATCCCCTCGGCAGAGCTGGGCCGCGATATCCTGCTGGGCGCCACTCTGGCAGCCATGGGCTCCATCGTGAAGCGCCAGATGCCGGACAATTATCCCGAAAGCGTGGCCGGTTACATCCTGTGCGGCCTCGGCGTCGATCGCGACACCGCCCGCGCCATCGCGCATCGTCCGCTGCCCGAACTGGACGACGCACCTCCCGCCTAGCGTATTGCAATTGACATTTTGTCCATTGCATTTAACACTCGATCCCGACGACGGCGACAAACGCCGCAAAAGGGAGAGGGACGATGCATCCCAGACGAGGCCGCCTGCTGGCGGGCCTGACCGGAGCCACCCTGCTGTCAGGGGTCGGCATGGCGACAGGTTTTTCGATGAGCGCCTCGGCGCAGGCGACCTACGAGATCGAGCCGCGCGCGCCGGAGTATCTCTACGCCCGCACCTGCGGCTACTGCCACGGCCACAACATCGCCCCGATCATCCGCGGGCGGGCGCTGCCGCCTGCCGTCACCGCCGCCATCGTGCGTTCCGGCATGGGCGCGATGCCTGCCTTCAAGCCCACCGAAATCACCGATGCCGAATTGCAGGCTCTGGCCGAATGGCTCGCGCAGTCTGAGGCCGATCCCGAGGAGCACGGCGGATGAGCAACGGATTCTCCCGCCGCGAGGTCATGGCGATCGGCGGCGCTGTCGCCAGCACGGCGGCGATGACGCCGCTCGCCCGCGCCCGCATGATGCCGCAGGACATGGACCGCGACGTGTTTGCAGGCGTCGTGCGCGAACTGCGCGCCATCGTCGGCGACGAATGGGTCTTCGCCGACGAGGCGAGCACGATCTCCTATCGCAAGAGCGGCATTCCCGATCTTCGCGGAGAGCACGTGCCATCGGGCGCGGTGGCCCCCGCCAACGTGGAGCAGGTGCAGGCCATCCTCGCTCTCGCCAACCGCTATCGCCTGCCGCTGTGGCCGATCTCCACCGGCAAGAACATGGGCTACGGCATGGCCACGCCTGCATCTTCCGGCCAGATGATCCTCGACCTGAAGCGGATGAACCGCATCCTCGATTTCGATGCCGAACTTGGCACAATCCTCGTCGAGCCGGGCGTCACCTACCAGCAGATCCACGACTACATCGAGGACAACGACCTGCCCTATTGGGTGGACGTGCCCACGGTTGGCCCGATCGTCTCGATGATGGGCAACACGCTGGAACGCGGCGTCGGCTACACGCCCTACGGCGATCATTTCTTCATGCAGTGCGGCATGGAAGTGGTGCTGGCCGATGGCACGATCCTGAAAACCGGCATGGGCTCCATCGAGAACGGGAACACCTGGCAGGCGTTCAAGTGGGGCTACGGCCCCTACCTCGACGGCATTTTCACCCAGTCGAACTTCGGCATCGTGACCAAGCTGGGCATGTGGCTGATGCCCAGGCCGCCGGCCTACAAGCCCTTCATGGTGCGATCGCCCAACGTGGAGGACGTGGCGGCGATTACCGACACCATCCGCCCGTTCCGCATGAACAACCTCATCCCCAACGGCGTGCTGATCATGGGCGCGCTCTACCAGATGAGCATGTTCAACCGCCGGGCAGACCTGTGGGACGGCGAAGGCGTCATCCCGCTGGACGTGATCCAGCGCCACGCCCGCGCCAACGATATCGGCATGTGGAACACCTTCTACGCGCTTTACGGCACGGACGAGATCATCGCCGCCATCGAACCGATCCTGACAACGGCGTTCGAGGCGACGGGCGCCGACGTGCTGACCGAGGCCGAGATGGGCGGCAATCCCTATTTCGAGCACAACAAGACGCTGATGCGCGGCGGCATGACGCTGGAGGAAAAGGGCCTCGTGCGCTGGTGGGGCCGCAGCGGCGGCGCAGTCGCCTTCGCGCCCGTGGCCCCGGCAAAGGGCGGCGAGACCATCGGGCAGACCCAGCTGGCGACCGAGATCATGAACAAGTGGGGATTCGACTATGCTCCGGCCTACGCCGTGGGCGGACGCGAATTGCACCACATCATCTTCCTGATGTTCGACAAGGGCGACGACGAGCATTCCCGCAAGGCGGAGCAGTGCATGGAGGAGATGATCACCCGCTTCGGCGAACGCGGCTGGGCGGCCTATCGCTCCAGCGTGTCCACCATGGACCTGGTGGCCGACCAGTACGGCGCCGCCAACCGCGAGGTGAACGCCCGCATCAAGCAGGCGCTCGACCCCAATCACATCATCGCACCGGGCAAGCAGGGTATCGCCTGACCGGTGCATGGCCGGCCCCGCGCTCCCTCACGCAGCGGGACCGGCCTCTCCCTTGATCTCGAAGAGGCAGGACCATGAACGACGCGAGCCATAATTTCAGCGGCAAGGTGGCGCTTGTGACCGGCGGGGCCACCGGCATTGGACGCGCGAGTTGCGTCGCATTTGCCGACCGCGGCGCAAAGGTGATGATCGGCGACATCGACGAGCGCGCCGAGGAAACCGTCGCCATCATCCACCAGTCGGGCGGCGAGGCCGACTTCATCAGGACCGACGTGCGCGACAAAGCCGCCATCGATGCGCTGGTGGCGGGTACCATCAAGCGCTTCGGCGGGATGGACATGGCTTTCAACAATGCCGGCATCCTTCCCGCGCAAAGGCCCATCCACGAGGTGACGGAAGAGGAACTGGACCTTGCCATCGATGTCGATTTCAAGGGCGTGTTCTATGCCATGCAGGCGCAAATCCGCCATTTCCTGTGGGTCGGCGGCGGGGCCATCGTCAACACCGCATCAGTAGGTGCGTTGATCGCGGACCCGAATATGAGCGTATACTGCGCGATGAAGCACGCGGTATCCGGCCTGACGAAGGCGGCCGCTGTCGAATACGCACGGCAAGGCATCCGCGTGAACTGCGTTGCCCCCGGCTTCGTGCGCACGCCGATGACGCAGCACTGGGCGGACAGCAAGGATTTCACCGACATGTTCTTCCAGCACAACGTATCGGGCCGCTACGCCCAGCCGGAGGAAATTGCCGGAACCGTGCTGCACCTGTGCAGCGATGCGGCAAGCTTCGTGAACGGCGCGACCTGGACCATCGACGGCGGCCAGACCGCGCACTGAGTGGCTAGAGACCGAGGTTCAGCTTCCGGCTGACGGTGTAGTCCACCACCGATACGAGGAACCAACTCGCCCACCACTTCGCCCGCGTCCACGGCGTGGCGCGCGCATCGTGAACCTCGCGCGTCACCTGTTCGCTGGCCGCAAAGTGATCCTGAATGAAGCTGCGCATGGTATCGGCCAGCGCTGCGTCCTCGATCCGCAGCACGATCTCCAGATTCACGTAGAGGCTGCGCATGTCGAAGTTGGCGCTGCCCATGTAGACGGCATCGTCCAGCACGATCAGCTTCGTGTGCAGCTTGCAGGGCTGGAATTCGTAGATGTTCGCGCCCGCTTCCAGCAGCTTGTTGTGCAGCGCGCGGCTGGCGCCGATGGTGGCACCGTTGTCGCTCTTGCCTGCCAGCAGCAGGTTGGTCTTACCCTTGCGCGCGATCTGCCGGATTCGCTTGCGAAGGCGGCGGCTGGGCGAGAAATAGGCCATCATCATGTCCAGCCTGTCGCCCTCCTCCAGGTCCTGCGATACGCGCCGCGCCCAGCTTGAAAGGCGGCGCGACGGCCCACCGATCAGCAGTTGCACCGGCCCCTCTCCCGCATCCCAGTTGCGCACGCGGTGGCGGATGTCGCGGAACTGCGCCTTTTCGTTGCTCGCCCATTCGACCAGTTCGACGTACCACTGCGAGACCTGCAGCACGGCGTCGCCTTCCATGCGGAAGCCCAGGTCGTTCCAGCCGTTTTCTTCGGGCGGGGCGAAGTAATCGTCCTCAACGTTGAAGCCGCCCAGCATCGCCACCTTGTCATCCGCCACCAGGATCTTCTGGTGGTTGCGAATGAGGGCGCGCTGGCTCCAGCGGGCCATGAAGGTGTAGAACTTACCGCCTGCCTCGGTCATCTCGGCAAAGAACGTCTCGTCCACCTGGGCGCCGAACCCATCGACGATCAGCGTGACGTCGACCCCGCGCACGGCGGCTTCCACCAGCGCATCGCGCACCTCGCTGCCGATTTCGTCCCTGGCGAAGATGTAGAAGGCGACCTTCAGGCTCTCGCGCGCCTCCCGGATGATCTCCAGCATGGCGGCGCGGCGATCCTTGCCCGCCGGGAAGAAAGTGAATGACAGGCTCTGGGCCTCTGCCGAAAACGGCTCGGGGTCACGATAGCCTTGCACGCTGTCCATCTTCGCCTGTTAGCACGGCCCGCGCCGAGGGAAACCTTGACGAAAGCGTTCTGCCCGCCTAACTGGCTCACTTTCCGACAACACCAATTCAATCGGAGTGCCCATGGCGCGCGTTACAGTCGAAGATTGCGTCGACAAGATTCCCAACCGTTTCGATCTCGTCCTGCTGGCTGCCCAGCGTGCGCGCGAGATTTCCGGCGGCGCGGAAATGACGGTCGATCGCGACCGTGACAAGAACCCTGTCGTCGCCCTGCGCGAGATCGCGGAGCAGACCGTGAAGCCCAAGCACTTGCAGGAATCGCTGGTCCAGTCGCTGCAGCGCGTCCTTCCGGACGAAGAAGACGAAGCCGATGAAATCGGTTCGCTGAGCCAGTCTGCCGAAGCCATGCGCCTCTCGGCTGCGGCACCGACGCGGTCCACCTCCATCGGATCCGACTACGACGGCTGATCGCCTCGCAGTTCGCAAGTAACAAAAAGGCCGCACCCCCAGGGTGCGGCCTTCTTGCTTTTGGTCTCGGCCAGAGTGCTACTGCCCGCGCCCGGTCGCAGCCTGCAATTCGTCGATCTTCTGCGAGGCGTCGGCCTTGCTGAGTTCAGGGTCATAGGCCTCGGGCGTGCCCGCTTCCTCGCACAAGGTCTTGAGGTAACTGGCTTGTGCGCCGGTCATAGCTTCATCGCCCGTGGTCCAATTCTCGGGCTTCTTTTCGGCGTTCGAGACGGGATCGGCCTTCGGGTGCCGGGTGGGTGTCGGGGCAGTCATACTTGAGTTCTCCTTTGTCTGTTCAACGCCCTTTGATCTCTATTTGTTCCGTCTCGACTGGACAGATGGCAGCGGTTAGGTTGCGGCGCGGAGCATAGGGGGGACGCCGGTGAGCGACATTTTCGATAGCGTCGGCACGGCGACCGAAGGCGGACTGCTTTCGCGTGCCCTGGAACCCGATTCCGGTGCAAAGTCGCCGCATCCGCATCAGCCGGAACGGTGCCTCAATTGCGATACCGTGCTTACGGGTGCCTACTGTCACGCCTGCGGGCAGCAGGGGCATCTTCATCGCACCATCGGCGCGTTCATGCACGACCTGCTTCACGGCGCGCTGCATTTCGAAGGTAAGCTGTGGCACACTCTTCCCCTGCTGGTATTCCGGCCCGGCCGGCTGACGCGTCGCTATATCGAGGGGCAGCGCGCCCGCTTCGTCTCGCCGATGGCGCTGTTCCTGTTCGGCGTCTTCCTGATGTTCGCCGTCTTCCAGATGGTGGGACTGACCGCGCCGACCGACCTTTCCAACGACGCGGTTCTGGAAGAAACGCTGGGCGAGGCCCGCGGGGCCGCGAATGCGGAAATCGCGACAATCGAGGAGCAACTCGCAAGCGCCGACCTGTCGGAGCAGGAGCGAACCGAGGCCCAGGAGCGGCTGGCTTTCCTGCGCGAATATCTGGCGGACGACCCTTCGGCCGATCAATCCGCCATGCGATCCTTCGCCGAGGGTTTCATCGAGGGGGCGAGCGGCACAGAAACGCAGGAGCCGGGCGCACCGGGCAACCCAGCCCCTGCCGATACCACGCCGGCCGAAAACGTCGCCGAGCCCGTGGTACGGGCCGACCTGTCGGACCTGGAGACGGGCGAGACGGGTATCGCCTTCATCGATTCGGCGGTTGCGAAATGGTCCGACAATCCCGGCCTGATGCTCTACAAGTTGCAGGCCAACGCCTACAAGTTCAGCTGGATGCTGATCCCGATCTCGATCCCCTTCGTGTGGCTGCTGTTCGCCTGGAAGCGGCGCTTCAAGGCCTACGACCACGCGATCTTCATCACCTATTCGCTCAGCTTCGTGACGCTGCTGTTCATCACCGTCTCGATCCTCGGTGCGATCGGCGTAGCCAGCTGGATACCGACAGCGATGGCGCTGCTCATCCCGCCGATCCACCTCTACAAGCAGATTCGCTACACCTATGACCTCTCGCGATTCTCGGCGTTCTGGCGGTTGCTGGTGCTGAGCGCGTTCATCTGGATCGTCGTCGGTCTTTTCATCCAGCTGTTGCTGGTCCTTGGCGCTTTCTGACGCCGACAATGAAAGAGAGCGGCGCATCGCTGCCCCGCCCTCGTGCTTGTCTCTTCAAAGTCAGGAACAGCAGCCGCCGCTAGTCGGTGCCGTCGAGCTCACCGTCGCCTGGGTCCGCATCGCGGGCGTCGGCCTCGGCCAGATCATCGCTCAGTTCCGCAGCGCCTTCGCTCAGTTCGTCGGCCGCAACGATCGCACCTTCGCGCAGTTCATTGCCGATCACCTCGGCATTGGCCTCGGCATCGGCTGCGGCCCGCTCGGCCATGGCTTCTGCATTGCTCTCGGTGCTTTCGGAGCAGGCTCCGGCAAGTAGCAGGGCGGGGGCAGCAAAGACTGAAACGACAAGCAGGCGGTGCATGGCAGGACTCCCTCGTTGAGCCCTACCAACGCACGAAAGCCGCAACCGGCTCCCGCGACTGGCCTTAAGCCCCTTGCGGAGCCTCTCCGCCGCCGAACCGCTTGCCCGCCTTGGGAATGGACGAACCCTGCGACGGCGCGACCGGGATCGGGCCGGTGGGCGCGTCGGGACGGTCGATCTTGCCGTTCTCCAGCAGGACCTTGATCTCCTCACCGGTCAGCGTTTCGTATTCCAGCATGGCCTGGGCCAGCAGGTGAAGCTGATCCTCGTGCTTGGTCAGCAGTTCGGTCGCGCGCTTGTGCGCGCCTTCCACCAGGTCCTTGATCTCCTGGTCGATCAGCTTGTTCGTCTCTGCCCCTGCAAAGGTGCGAGTGGTCTGGCCCATGCCGAGATAGCCTTCCTGGCTCTGCTCGTACTGCAGCGGGCCCAGCTTCTCGCTCATGCCCCACTTCGTCACCATGTTGCGTGCAAGGTCGGTGGCGTACTGGATATCCGAGGATGCGCCGCTGGAAACCTTGTCGTGTCCGAAGATGATTTCCTCGGCCACGCGCCCGCCCATCGAAACCGACAGGTTCGCGTGCATCTTGTCGCGGTGGTAGGAATAGTTGTCCCGCTCCGGAAGGCGCATCACCATGCCCAGCGCGCGGCCGCGCGGGATGATCGTGGCCTTGTGGATCGGGTCCGACGCTTCTTCGTGCACGGCGACGATGGCGTGGCCAGCCTCGTGATAGGCGGTCATCTTCTTCTCGTCGTCGGTCATCACCATGGACTTGCGCTCGGAGCCCATCATGACCTTGTCCTTGGCGTCCTCGAACTCCTGCATGGCGACGAGGCGCTTGTTGCGGCGCGCGGCCAGCAGGGCGGCTTCGTTAACGAGGTTGGCGAGGTCCGCACCGGAGAAGCCGGGCGTGCCGCGCGCGATGGTGCGCGGGTTCACATCGGGCGCCAGCGGCACCTTCTTCATGTGCACGGCAAGGATCTTCTCGCGCCCGTCGATGTCGGGCACGGGGACCACCACCTGACGGTCAAACCGGCCCGGACGCAGCAGCGCGGGGTCGAGCACGTCGGGACGGTTGGTGGCGGCGATGATGATAATGCCTTCGTTGGCCTCGAAGCCGTCCATCTCCACCAGCAGCTGGTTCAGCGTCTGCTCGCGCTCGTCGTTCGAATTGCCGATGCCGTTGCCGCGATGGCGACCCACGGCGTCGATTTCGTCGATGAAGACGATGCACGGCGCGTTCTTCTTCGCCTGTTCGAACATGTCGCGCACGCGGCTGGCGCCGACACCCACGAACATCTCGACGAAGTCGGAGCCGGAAATGGTGAAGAACGGCACGCGCGCCTCACCCGCGATGGCGCGGGCGAGCAGCGTCTTACCCGTACCGGGCGAGCCGACCAGCAGCGCGCCCTTGGGAATCTGGCCACCCAGCTTGGAGAAGCGCTGCGGATCCTTCAGGAACTCGACGATCTCCTGCAGTTCCTCGCGCGCTTCGTCGATGCCGGCTACGTCCTCGAAAGTCACGCGGCCCTGCTTCTCGGTGAGCATCTTGGCCTTGGACTTGCCGAAGCCCATCGCGCCCGAACCGCCGCCCTTCTGCACCTGTCGCAGGGCGAAGAAGGCGATGCCAAGGATCAGGAGAAACGGCAGTGCCTGGATCAGCACCACCAGCAGCACGTTCATCTGCTCTGGCTGAGTGCCGGTGTACTGGACGTTCGCGTCCTCGAGCTGCTGCGTCAGGTTGACATCGCCCGGCACAGGCGTGGTGACGAAACGCTCGTCGTTCTTCAACGTGCCGGAAATCCGGTCTGGCGCGATCGTCACTTCGGCAACGGAGCCTTCGGCAACCTTTTCCTTGAAATCGGAATAGAGGATGGCCGTGCCCGGCGCTTCGCGCGGGCCGCCGAACATGGATACGGCCAGCAGCAGGGCGAGGAAGATCCCCCCCCAGATCATCAGGCTCTTCATCCAGGGATTGTTGTTCCCGCCGCCGTTTTCAGGCTCTTGATTGTCGCTCATGTAAGATCGCGTCCTTTCAGGCCTTCAATGTAGGCTTTGCGGGGTGAATGACAAGATAACGGCTTTGGGCGGTATTCGCCAGTGATGCGCCGTATCAGCGGGTGCGCCCGCGCGCGAAGATCAGCTGCTCGGAAAGGTCTGCCCCCTGCTGGCCCGTCACCTGGAACAACGCTTCCATATCGCGGTCGCCCCGCGCGCGCTCAGCCAGATCAGCGGGAAGGTTCTGCCCACCGGCGATCCGCGCCACGCTGCGCAGCGCCGTCTCGCGCGCGCCAGCGATCACGATCAGCACCCCGCCGTTCTCGTCGGTGATCCGCGCGAGGAAGCCGTAATCGCGGTATGTGACGGGCGCGGACAGCCGCCGGAATTCCTCGCTCACGAACGTGCGGTTGGTCGCGGTATCGCTCAGCTCGTCGTATGAGCCGCCGATGCGGAGCATGGAGCCGCCGAATACGGGCCTTTCCAACAGGCCCATCCCGCTCAGCAGGCCAAGGTAGACGATGTCGTTTTCGCGCAGCATGTCGGCGCGCAGATCGGATGCGGCGACGATGCGCACCTCCCGATCGTCCGCGCCGATTGCGGGCATGATCTCCTGCAGCGCGTAGGCGGTGGAGAAAGGCAGGTAGGTGAGCCCCACATCCTCGGCAAAGCCATAGCGATCGGGCTCGGCATCCTGCAATGCGGCCAGATCCTGCTCGCTGTCGATACGAAAATCGCGGATCAGGCGGCCCCGGTCGGGCTCCACCGGATCGATTTCGCCGTACATGTAGTAATCGCCTAGCACCAGCAGCACGGGCCGGTCCGATGCGGCCAGCGGATCCCACATCGCGTTGGGCGGCCCGGGCCGCTGCGCCCAGAAATACAATGCGGCGGCGGCAGTGATCGCGAGAAGTAGGGCGGCAGTGGAGTAGGCGAATGCGCGAGGCCGCAGCGCTCCGTGACGGCGTTTCGGTGGCGGTTGCGTCCCCGCTTCCAGGCCTTCCAGTCGCAAGGCATAGGTGCCGCTCGGGAGCACGATATGCGCGCCGTTCTCGCCCGCCCCGTTCGCGGCGTAGAAATCCTCAAGCTTCTTGCGCAGGCGGTGAATATAGACGCGCACCGTCGCATCGTCGGCATCGCTGCTTTCCTGGCCGAAGACCTTGCGCGCCAGTTCGTCCTGCGTTGCGCTTTCGGCATCGGGACCACGCGCGGCGAGGTAGTCGAACAGCTCGCGCACGCGCCCGCTCTCGCCGGAAACCCCGGCAGCGCGCAGGCGGGCTATTTCGCCTTCGAATAGCGGTGTAACGTCCATGTAACGTGCCGATTACCGTAATTTACGTGGTGAGGCGAGAAGGGATGCGCCAGCCGTCTGATTGACTTTGACCAACCAGAAAACGGACCGGATGAAAACCCTTTATCGTACAAGCCTGCTCGCTTCCGCCAGCGCCATGCTGTCAGCCTCCCCCGCCCTGGCGAATGAGAAAGGCGAGCAGCCCGCAGAGCGCGAGGCCACCGCCGCCGACATCGCCGCCGCGCAGGCCAATCCGGACGACACCAATGTCGTGCGCAACTCCCGGACGGGCGACATCATCTACGTCTACGGTCGCGGGGAACGGCGCATCGGCGTTGCTGGGGCCGCCAGCGAAGGCGGCGTGGCAGGCGCAGATATCGAAATCCGCCCGCTGCTGCGTCCCGGCGAACTGCTGGAAGCAACGCCGGGCCTGATCGCTACCCAGCACTCGGGCGGCGGCAAGGCCAACCAGTTCTTCCTGCGCGGGTTCAATCTCGATCACGGCACGGACTATTCGGTCTACGTCGACGACATGCCGGTGAATTTCCGCACCCATGGGCACGGCCAGGGCTATCTCGACGTGAACGGCCTGATCCCCGAAACAGTCGCACGGGTAGATTACCGCAAGGGCCCCTACCGCGCCGACGCCGGCGATTTCTCATTCGTCGGCAGTTCGCAGATCACGACGCACGATCGCCTGCAACCCTTCGCCAGCGCGGAAGTGGGCAGTTACGATTACTACCGCTTCGTCGCCGGTGGGTCGGCGCGCGTTGGCGAAGGCGACCTGCTGGTGGCGGGGCAGGCCAAGTTCAACAACGGCCCGTGGGAACTGGCCGAGGATTTCGAAGGCTATTCGGCCTTCGTCAAGTTCAGCCAGCCGGTGGGCGCGGGCGACCTCTCGCTGTCCTACCGCATGTTCGACGCAAGCTGGGCACCGACCGAGCAGATCCCCGAGCGCGCCCCCGATACGGCATTCTGCGAAGACCGATTCTGCGCCATCGACGAGACCTTGCGCGGCGAGACCGAGCGGCACGTATTCACCGCCAACTACCTGTCCGACGACTGGCGCGTCACCGCCTACGCCCAGCATTACGACTGGGAACTGCTTTCCAACTTCACCTACTTCCTCGAAGATCCGGTAAACGGCGACCAGTTGCGCCAGTACGATGATCGCTGGACCTTCGGCGGTCGCATCGAACGCACCGCGCAGCTTTCCGATCGCTTCAGCCTGCGCCTCGGCGCGGAAGGTCGCTACGACGATATCGGCGAGGTCGGGCTGGACGAGACGATCGACGGCGCAACCGAATTCACTGTCGGCGCCTTTGCCGTGCAGGAGGCATCGCTCGGCCTCTATGCCGAGGCGATCTGGCGGCCCGTCGACCGGCTGATGGTGATCGCGGGCCTGCGCGGCGACTGGTACGATTTCGAGGCCGAGGCGCTGCGCGGCGCGCTCAGCTGGACCAACGACGCCGGCGACGAGACCTTCGCGCCCAAGATCGGTGTGAACTACGAAGTGGCGGACGGCCTGGCGCTCTATGCCAACTACGGCGAGGGTTTCCATTCCAATGACGCGCGCGGCGTGACCAACCCGGTCGATCCGGTGCCCGGCCTGGTGGACGGTCATTTCGAGGAACTGGGCCTGCGCTTCGAGCGCGACGGTCTGATCTTCACCGGCGTCTACTGGTGGAGCAGCATCGACAGCGAACTGATCTACGTCGGCGATGCCGGAACCGTGGAACCCAACGATGGCAGCGAGCGCAACGGCTACGAACTCACCGCCTTCTACAAGCCCAACAACTGGCTGGCGATCGACGCGGTGTGGACCGGCACGACCTCGCGCTATGTCGATGTGCCTGCGGGGCAGGACTACATCCCCGGCGCGCTGGAGAATTCGGGCGAGCTGGGCGTTTCTGTCGCCTTCCCCGAATGGAATGCCGCCGCCCGTGTGCGTTATCTCGGCCCTGCCGCGCAGATCGAGGACAATTCGGTCCGCAGCGATTCCACCACGCTGGTGAACCTGCGCGCCGCCTGGACCCCGCAGAAAATCGAAGTGCTGCGCGGCTGGGAAGTGCACGCCGAACTGCTCAACGTCTTCGATTCGAAGGACAACGACATCACCTATTTCTACGCCACTCGCCTGCCCGGCGAACCGGCGGAAGGCATCGAGAGCATTGTCAGCCGCATCGTCGAACCGCGCCAGTTGCGCGTCGGCGTGACCAGGCGGTTCTGACCGAATCCCCCCGGTGGCAGGCGCATTGCGGGCGCCTGCCACCGATCAAGAGCCCCGCCTGCATGCATGGTGCAGGCGGGGCTTTTTCTTTCAACTTTTCGAGGGCTTTGCTCGACGTAGGTCAAGCGACCTATGCCTTTTGTAAAGCAACCTTGACTTCAAGCGATGCAATGTCTAGTGTCCTTTACATAAATTCAAAGGAGCTTGACATGAAAAACACTACCAAGGCAATTTGCTGGGCAAGCGCGATGCTTGTGATCGCTGCCATGTCGGCCTTCGGCTGGATCGCCGAGGACGTGTCGACAACGCTTCTGATCGTGTTCCCGATTCTCGCGGTCACCACACTCTCCAACCGCGGCTGCTCGCTTGTTCGACGCGGGGAAATGCGGTGATCGGCGACCTCAAGAAAAAGCCTGAGGTCAGGCGCTACCTGCTACGTATTGTCGTCGCGATGGTGATCTATCTCGGCTCGCTCTACGGGGCGGAAGTGCTGATCGAGGATGGCGGCCTCAGCGGCTGGCCCGCCTATCTGCTCACGGCCCTGCCCGGCGTGGCCTTCGCCTCGGTCTTCTGGATATTTGCCCGACTGATCATAGAGGAGCGCGACGAATTCCTGCGCCTGCTCTACGTGCGCCAGGTCATGGTGGCGACCGGCCTTACCCTGACGGCGGCGGCGGTCTGGGGCTTTTTCGAAACCTACCTGCCGGTGCCGCACATCGCCGCGTTCTGGTGGCCGACCCTGTGGTTCTTCGGGATCGGCGTGGGCGCGATCTACAACAAGATCACGATGGGCACGGCCGGAGAATGCCGGTGAAGAACCGCCTGCGCGTGCTGCGCGCCGAGCGCGAGTGGAGCCAGAACGACCTTGCCGAGCGGCTGGATGTCAGCCGCCAGAGCGTGAACGCCATCGAGACCGGTAAGTACGATCCCAGCCTGCCGCTGGCCTTCCGCATCGCCGACGTCTTCGGCCTGACGATCGAGGAGATATTCCTTCGAAATTGAACACCGGGCGGGCAACCTTGCACGGCCGCCCGCCCGCGCTCATCACTCGCTCATGCCGGTCATCACGAAACGCTGAACGCGGCGCCCCGTGCTGACCTCGGTGGTGTAGACGTTGCCCATCGAATCCACGTCCACGCTGTGCAGCCAGATGAACTGGCCGGGATAGCGCCCGTTGCGGCCGAACCAGCCGACGATCTCGTGCCCTTCGCGCAGCAGGATCCACACGCGGCCGTTCATCATGTCGGCGATGTAGACGTACTTGCCGTCCGGGCTGAACGCCACGTCGGACGCGGTGCGGGTGCCGCCGGTTTCCTCTGCGATCACGATATCCTCTACGAATTCGACCCCGTCAGCGGTCTCGCGGAAGACCTGCACGCGGTTGTTGCGACGGTCGCAGACGTAGATCGTGCTGTCCGGCCCGCGGGTCACGCAGTGGACGATATCGCCAAAGCTGTCGCTTTCAGGGTTCGCGCCGCCATCGCCGGTGCTGCTGGCCTGCGACTGGTCGAATTCGCCGTCGCGCGTGCCGCCGCCCGGCTGCGTGCCGTAGGCGCCCCACAGGTGTTCGAACGCGAGGTCGTCCGCGCCGAATTCGATGATCCGCTTGTTGATGTAGCCATCGGCCACCAGCACGCTTTCCCCGTCGTAGTGAATGTCCGCCGGGTTGCCGAGATACTCCTGCGAGAGGTTGCCGTCGGTCTGCTGGCGGGTGCCGATCTGGCGAATGAATTCGCCGTCGGTGGTGAAGTTCAGCACCACGTGATCGCCGCCGCCGTTGCCGCCGATCCAGACGTTGAGGTCATCGTCGACGTAGAGTCCGTGGACGTTGGCCGGCCACTGCTCGTCACCCACCTCGACAGCGTCGCGCCCCTCGCCTTCCATCGTGCTTTCGCCCGGAGCAAGGTCCGTGCCGCCCCAGCTGCGCAGCAGGTTGCCCTCCTGATCGAACTGGAGGACGTGCGGCGGGGCATTGCAGCAGGCGATGCTCTGCCCGTTGTCCGCGCCTGTCTCGCTGAAATCGAGTGAATTGGGGCGGTTAAGCACCCAGATGTTGTCGTTCTTGTCCACCGCTAGGCCGGGTGCCTGGCCCAGGATCAGGTTGTCGGGCAATTCAGGCCAGCTCGCGTCCACCGCGAACATAGGCATCGGCACGTTTCCGTTGACGTGCTCTGCCTCCACTTCCAGCAGCGTATCCGCTAGGGCCGGGCCGCTCATTACAAGGGCGGTACCAAGCGCCGCAGTGCTTACCAGTTTACGCATCCAGTCCATCTCCTTTTAAGCGGGCCCAAGGCCGTCGATCACTTCGGGCAGGGCTGCGGCGTAGCGCGCCACGTCCTCCAGCCTCCCCGTGCTCACTCGCGAATATTGCCGCCACTCACCGTAAGCCGGGCGGATGATGATGCCGCGTGAGCGCATGGCGCTGGCCACCGCGTCTGCATCGGGCACCTCGATATAGACGAAGTTGGTCTGGCTCGGCAGCACAGTCAATCCGCTGCGCATGGCCGCATCCACGATCATTTCGCGCCCTTCCAGGATGGCCGCGCGGCTGGCATCGAGGAAGCCTTTGTCGTCGTAACTCGCGATGGCAGCGGCAAGGCCGCAGGTATTTCCGCCGAAGCTCATCATGTGGCTGCGGATGCGCGCGGCGTTTTCCTCACTGGTGAGTGCATAGCCCACGCGCATTCCCGCCATGCCGTAGATCTTGGAGAATGTGCGGCACACGATCACGTCATGCCCCTCGCGCACCATGTCCACCACGCTGTTGCCTGCCGGATCGTCCGCCAGTTCGTTGTACGCCTCGTCCACCAGCAGTGTGGCCGCGGGCGTGACGCGGGCGGCGAGTTGCCGCAGCGCGCCCGCTTCCACCAGCATCCCGGTGGGGTTGTTGGGATTGCATACCTGCACCAGCGAGACACTGTCGTCGAAGGCTGCACCCATTGCGGCAACGTCCACGTTCATGTCACCCGCCAGCGGCACCCGGATCGCCCGCGCACCCTGATGTTCGCCGTATTGCACGGTGGTATCCCAGAACAGGCCGGGGCACAGGATCGCGCCGTCGCGGCCCCAGGCGATGGCGATGGCGGAAAGGATCTCGGTGGAGCCCGCGCCGATCACCACTTGCGACGGGCTGAGCGAATGGCGCTCCGCAATCATTTCGTGCAGTACGCGCAGGCCGCGGTCGGCGTAGTAGCAACCCTTGGTCGCCGCTTCGGATGCCGCTCTCACCGCGCTGGGCGCGGGGCCATAGGGGTTCTCGTTGCGGGCCAGCATGGCGATGCCATCGCCGGGGCCGAAATTGCTCGCGACAGAAACAATGGGGTCTGCCTGCCCCAGTGCCGGGAAGGCGGCGGCCATGCCTGCTGCTGCGGCGCCTCCGCCAAGGAAAGTCCTGCGTGCAATGTCCATCGCTGTTACCCCTTTTTTCCGCTCACGAATTGAAGATCATCGTCGCTCCGACAAAGATGAGATAAATTCCGAACACCCGGCGCAGCAGCGCGGGAGACAGCTTGTGCGCCACCGCCACGCCCAGAGGCGCTACAGCCACGCTGGTGACGATCACGGCCAGCGCGGCGGGCAGGTTGACATAGCCCAGCGAGCCCCACGGCAGACCGATCTCGTCCGCGCCGATCACCATGAAGCCGATCGAGGCCGGTACTGCGATGATCGCGCCCATGCCGCTGGCCGTGCCGATGGCGCGGTGGATGCTGATGCCGCAAATCGTCATCGTCATGGTGGTGATGGTGCCGCCACCGATGCCGAGCAAGCTGGACAGCAGGCCAAGGCCGCCGGCGAGCCCTGCCCGCGTCACGCCGCCCGGCATGGCGCTGGCCAGCTGCCGGTCGTGCACGCGAGGGCTGAGGAAATGGACGGCGAAGCCGAGCACACCGATGCCGAAAATCAGCGCGAGCGTGGAGGAACTGACAAGGTCGGCGATCCACGCGCCCAGCACGGTGCCGCCCACCACCCACGGCGCCCAGCTTTTGAGCACTCCGGTATCCACGGCCCCGCGCAGAGCATGGCTGCGCACGGAGCGCAGCGAGGTGAAGATGATGGTAGCAAGGCTTGTGCCAACGGCCACGTGCGTCAACTGGTCCGGGGCGGTGCCCAGCAGGGGCAAGATGAGGATGAGCGCTGGCACGACAACGAAGCCACCGCCGATGCCGAACAGACCGCCCGCAAATCCCGCAGCCGCCCCTGCCGCCAGCAGGGCGAGAAAGGGGAGGAACAGGGCAGAGTCAACGTTCACGGCGTCAAACCCTACGTTGCAACGCAACATTGGGCGAGAGGCTTTTTGCAGGGCTGGTCTTTGTGCCGTAAGTGTCTAACAGGGCGCAAAGAGAGGTTCGCAGTCCGACGTGGTTAATATTTATCAAGAATTTTCAGTTTATGCCTGGTGCCATGTTCGAGTCGAGAATTGACCTGCCGATGATGCTGCCAACGCGTATCGTCGAGAAAGTGTGGGGCCGCGAGTCCCTGCCTGCACCGTTTCGCGCGCCCGAAGGTGCGCGCGTGGGCGAAATCTGGTTCGAACCGCCGCCCGCCATGTCGCAACTGCTGGTGAAGTACCTTTTCACGAGCGACAAGCTGTCAGTGCAGTGCCATCCCGATGCCGCGCAGGCGCGCGAAGCAGGCCTGGGCGAGACGGGCAAGGACGAATGCTGGGTGGTCATCGCCGCCGAACCCGGTGCCAGCCTCGGCATCGGCTTCGACCGCCATCTGGACCCCAAGGCCATGCGCGAGGCCGCTCGCGACGGGTCTATCGAGCACCTGATGCAGTGGTACGAGGTGCAGGCGGGCGACGTGTTCTACATTCCCGCCAACACCGTCCACGCCATCGGCTCTGGCTGTTCGATCATCGAAGTGCAGCAGAACACCGACATTACCTACCGCCTTTACGATTATGGCCGCCCGCGCGAGTTGCACCTGGAGGCCGGAATGGCGGTGGCGGACGGCTCGCCTTACGATACTTCGCTGCACCAGCGCCTGCCGGACAGCGGCAGCGCCACGCTGGTGGACGGACCTTTCTTCCGCCTCGACTGGGTGGACGGCGTGCCGGACGATGGCCTGCTCTACACCTATGCCGAGCCGCTGCTTGTGCTGCCGCTGGCCGGAGAAGTGCTGGTATCGGGCAGCGAGGTGGTGAAGCCGGGCGAATGCGCGCTGGCACCCGATCTCGCCAGCGTCACTTTTGCCCCGCAGGGCAAGGCGCTGGTGACAGCGCCCTGCTGAGAGACCTTAAGGCTTACATCACGCCGAAAGCCAGCATCGCATCGGCCACTTTCTTGAAGCCCGCGATGTTCGCGCCTTTCACATAGTCGATGTGGCCATTCCCCTGATCGCCGAATTCCACGCACTTGCCGTGGATGCCTTCCATCAGCTCGGTCAGCATGTCGCCCAGACGACCGTGATTCCAGCTGATACGCTCCGAGTTCTGGCTCATCTCGAGGCCGGAGACAGCGACTCCACCAGCGTTGGCGGCCTTGCCCGGCGCGTACATGACCTTGGCATCCTGGAACACGTGCACGCCTTCCAGCGTGGTGGGCATGTTCGCGCCTTCGGACACGGCCTTCACACCGTTCTCGACAAGCGCCTTGGCATCCTCCTCGTCAAGCTCGTTCTGAGTCGCACAGGGCAGCGCCAGATCGGCGGAAACCTTCCACGGGCGCGCACCGTCACCGTGGTAGGTGGCATTGGTGAAGTGGTCGCAATACTCGCTTATGCGCCCACGCTTCACGTTCTTGAGGTGCTTTACCCAATCGATCTTTTCCTGGTCGATGCCGTCGGGATCGTGGATGAACCCGCCGCTATCGGACAGGGTCAGCACCTTTCCACCAAGCTGCGTAATTTTCTCCGCCGCGTGGGTCGCCACATTGCCGGAGCCGGAGATGACGGCGGTGTGGCCCTCCACGTCCATGCCCTTGTGCTTCAGCATGTTGCGCAGGAAATAGACCGCGCCGTAGCCGGTCGCCTCCGGCCGCATGGCGGAGCCGCCGTATTCCAGCCCCTTTCCGGTCAGCACGCCTTCCCAGCGGTTCACGATGCGCTTGTATTGGCCGAACATGTAGCCGATCTCGCGCCCGCCCACGCCGATGTCGCCCGCGGGCACGTCGGTATCGGGGCCGATGTGGCGGTAGAGTTCGGTCATGAAGCTCTGGCAGAAGCGCATCACCTCGGCATCGGACTTGCCCTTGGGATTGAAGTTCGCCCCGCCCTTGCCGCCGCCCATCGGCAGGCCGGTCAGCGAGTTCTTGAAGGTCTGCTCGAAGGCGAGGAACTTCAGCACGCTTTCCGTCACGCTCGGATGGAAGCGGATGCCCCCCTTGTATGGGCCGATGGCGTTGTTGCACTGGACGCGCCAGCCGCGCTGCACGCGGATGTTGTGGTTGTCGTCCTCCCAGCACACGCGAAAGCTCACCACCCGGTCGGGCTCGGCGATTCGCCGCAGGATCTGCGCCTGGTGGTATTCTTCCTTGTCTTCGATGAATTCGAAGATGTCCTGTGCCACTTCCTGCACGGCCTGGACGAATTCGGTCTGCCCCGGATTGCGCTTCTTCACCCCTTCCATGAACTGGTTGAGGTCCACGTGACGATCGTAAACGGAAGCCATTCTTCTATCCCCCCTTGATTGAACAATGCGCGACTCTTGTGCGCCTCTTATGACTCCTTTGCGCCGCGTTGACGAATCCCGATCGACTTGAATTTGCCGCGCGAGTGAAAGACAAGGGTGTCGCAAGGGGGATTTCATCGTGGCGGAGCGGGCTTCACCGCACTGGTATTCGGCTGGCTGGCGCAATGTGCGCGAGGCGGGCACGCGGCGGCTGGTGACGACGGCGGTGCTTTTGCTGGCAGCCGTGTTGCTGGCCCGCTTCAGCTGGAGCCTGCCCGGCACGGACGATGCCGAGCGCGCGCTCTACGATTACCGAGCCTATACCCTGGCGCAGCAGGTGGAGCAGGACGAGCGCATCCTGATGGTCACCTACACCGACCAGACCCTGATCGCGCTGGAAAAGCGTTCGCCGCTCGACCGCGGGATGCTGGCAGACGCGCTGGAGAACCTGGACGCGATGGGCGCGAAGGCCATCGGCGTCGATATCCTGTTCGACCAGCCGCAGAGCGAGGATGCCGAATTGATCGAGACCCTGCGCGGAATGGAGACGCCCACGCTGCTCGCCTACACCACGTTCGAGGCGAACTCGCTCGACATGAATTACGAGCAGCAGCAGTTCCTCGACCGGTTCATCGAACAGCTCGAAGGTTCGAACGTCGCCCCGGCGAGCGTGCGTATGCCCTCGGATCAGGGCGTTACGCGGGTCTGGCCCGATATCGACCCCGACCTGCCGCCCCTGCTGGGCCGCGCGATGTTGCGCGCTGCGGGCGATCCGGCGGTGGAGCAGTTCGATGGCTACGAGGGCGCAATTCGGTTCCGCCTGCCCGGCGTCTACGAAAGCGAGGTGCCGGACGAACCCGACGCTCACGATATCCCTATCTATACCGAACTGACGATAGACCTGTTCGCCAATCCCGATATTGCCGCCGGTCTCGCGCCGATCGTGACGGGCCGCTACGTCATCATCGGCGGCGATATCGTCGATTACGACCGGGCACTGACGCCCTTCTCCTCGCGTGAGGATGACTGGACGGCTGAAGGCAGCCGCTCGCCCCGTCCGCCGGGGATGGAACTGCACGCCGATACCATCGCCCAGATGCTCGACGGGGCGCGCCTGTCGCAGCCATCGGGCCTCGCACTGTGGTCGCTGGCGCTCTTCACCGTTCTGGCGGCCACCGTCACCGCGCTGCTGGAACTGCGGGGCTGGCGCTTCGTCCCCGTCTTTCTGGTGCAACTGGCGGTGTTCATCGGCCTGCCGCTCGTCCTCCACGCGCGCGGCGTCGACACCTACGGCTTTCCCGCCGTCGGCCCGGCGCTAGGCTGGATCGTCGCCTTCACCGCCGTCACCAGTACGGCCCGCGCGGCCACGGCGGTGCAGCGTCAGTTCGCAGAGGGCGCGCTGGGCAAATACCTGCCCCAAAGCATCGCCGACGAGATCATCGAGCATCCCGAACTGCTGCGCCTGCACGGCGAGAAGCGTGAGATCTTCGTGCTGTTCTCCGACCTCGAAGGCTTCACCAAGATGAGCCACGCCATCCCGCCCGAGATGGTAGCCAAGCTGCTCAACAGGTACCTGGAAATGCTGTCCGAGGTCATTCTCGATCACGGCGGCATTCTCGACAAGTTCATCGGCGATGCCGTGGTCGCTTTCTGGGGCGCTCCGATCAGCCGCCCGGACGATGGCGAGCGAGCGGCCCGCGCGGGATATGCCGTCTACCTGGCGGGCGAGCGTTTCCGCGAGGAAGTGGCCGCGATGGACCCGGACCTGCCCCCCATCGGTGTAACCCGCGTGGGCCTGCACGTGGGCGAGGCCGTAGTAGGCAATTTCGGCGGCGAGAACCGCATCCAGTACACCGCACTCGGCGATTCGATGAACACGGCGGCGCGGCTCGAATCGGGTAACAAGACGTTCCGAAGCACGATCATGGCCAGCGGCGAATTCGCCCGCCGCTCGGGCCTCGACTGGTGGCGACCGATGGGCAGCGTGGTGCTGTCTGGCCGGGCAAGCGCGCTGGAACTTGCCGAGCCCGCACCCGATTTTCCCGCGGAGGACCGGCAGGCCCTCGCCGAGGCTGTCGGGATTCTGGGCACGGACCGCGAGCGCGGGGTGGAAGCGATTGCCACCCTCGCTGCCCGCTATCCGAACGATACCGCACTGCAGGCCTTGCTGGAGCGGAGCCGCAACCTGAACACGGAAGGTGCCTATGTCATGGGCTCGAAATAGAACGGGCCGATCTGCGGCGCGCCAAGTAATCTCCCGCAGGACCGGCGCACCGGAAAGAAAAGATTCTTAACATGGCTGACAACTTGGCCAGCTTTTTGTTACAACGTCTGCCAGACGTGTGGAGGAGTGAAGCGATGCCCGGTGGAAGCAGGCTTGTACTTGCGCTGGCCGCCTCGACTGCGGGGCTGGTCATGGCGCCGCAGGCGGCATACGCCGGCACGGTTGTGGCCGCCAGCGGGCCATCCGCAGGTACCTATTCCGTAGGCACGCAGATCAGCGACACCCAGCGCATCACCTTGCGTGAAGGCGACGTGATCACCGTGCTCGACGGCGGACGCACCCGCGTCCTGCGCGGCCCGGGCACCTTTGTCCTCGCTTCGCGCACCAATGCCGGATCGCGCAACACCGCGCTTGCCGCCCTCACCTCACGCCGCCCGCAGGCGCGCATCGCATCCTCGCGCGGCGTTCCTGGCGCGGATGGGGAGACGAACCCGAACATCTGGTACGTCGATGTTGCCACGCCCGGCACGATCTGCCTTTCGGATGTAGACCGGGTGAACCTGTGGCGCGCGGACAAGACCGGAGAGGCGATCTATTCGATCGCCCCTGCCGGTTCGCCCGACGATGCCGTGCAGGTGATCTTTGCCGACGGCGATGGCCTTGCCCGCTGGGAATCGGCGCTGCAACTGCGCGACGGGATGACCTACACCATTGGCCGCGCACCTGATGACGAGGCGGTGCAGGTGACTTTCAGGTTCCTGTCCGACGTGCCCGACGACGGCGAGGCGCTGGCGCAGGCGCTGATTTCCAATGGCTGCGAGGTGCAGCTTGCCCAGATCGTTGCCGCAGCCCACGGCGCAGGTGAAGGCGAGGAAAGCTGATTACCGACCGGCGCGACGCCTGATCGCCGCGCCGGCCGACATGGAGGAAAAGGCAGCGGGGGGCTGCCGGTTGAAAAAGTATCGGGGGGATACGCAATGGGTTCAAGCGCCGGAACGCGACGCGCCATGACCGCCTTTGGCGCAGTGGTTCGCGCTGTGTCGCGCCGCGCTTTGCGCGTGCTTCCGGCATTGGGCATCGGTGCGGGCACCGCTGCTGCGATTTCCATCGGCCTTTCCGGCAGCGACCCCTTGCAGGCCCAGTCCGGTTATACCTTCACCGGCGTTGCCAGTTGCGCAGGCTCCACCTGTCACGGCCGCAGCGAGGGCAACGGGGCTATCGTGCGGCAGGACGAGATTGCAACATGGCAATCGCCCAGCGCCGTCAGCGGCGCGCATTCGCGCGCGTTCAACGTGCTACAGGGGCGTCGGGGACGCCAGATCGTCGCCTCGCTAGGTTACAACGGCCAGCAGGAGGCGGAGAACTGCTACGGCTGCCACGCCACTTTCGCCCCGGTCAGCCAGCGGGGGCCGAAATTCCAGCTGGATGACGGCGTGGGCTGCGAGAGCTGCCACGGCCCATCGATCGGCTGGCTCGAATCACACTACGAAATTCAGGGCACCCACGCCAACAACGTGGCCAATGGCCTCACCCCGCTCGACCAGCCGCAGGCCCGCGCCCGCGTCTGCCTCGATTGCCACTACGGCAGCACCGAGCGGGGCCAGTTCGTCACCCACGCGATGATGGCGGCGGGCCACCCGCGCATCACTTTCGAGCTCGACCTGTTCAGCGCCTTCCAGCAGCACCACGATGTCGATGAGGACTACGTCCAGCGAAAGGGCCGGCCCGACAGTGTGCGCCTGTGGGCCGTGGGCCAGGCAGAAGCCGTCGCCCGCGCGACGGACCTCTTCGCCCGTCCCGCCTACGGCACCCAAGGTGTCTTCCCGCAGCTCTATTTCTACGATTGCCATTCGTGCCACCGCCCGATCACCGATGGCAAGGATCGCCGCCTGACGTTCGAGACCAATCCGGGCCGGCCGATCACCTTCGGCCAACCGCCGTTCAACGACGAGAACATCATCATGCTGAATGCGGTTGCCGACGCTCTCGCGCCGGGCCGGGCAGACAGTTTCCGCAATTCAGCGCGCGCTTTTCATGCGTCGATGAACCAGGGCCGCGCCGAAGCGCAGCAGGCCGCGATAGCCCTGCGGCAGGAAGCGCTGGCGCTGTCGCAAACCCTGTCCTCGCGCAGCTATGATGGCGGCGCAGCGTTCACCGTGGTGGAACGCATCGGCAGCAACGCCACGGCGCCCCGCTTCACCGATTACGCGGGCAGCGTGCAGGCGGTGATGGCGGTCGACACCCTGCTCAACGCCATGGTCAGCGACGGGCGCGTGACTGTGGGCGCAGCCGCCGGGATCCGCGCCAGCATCAACCGCGCCTACGACGCCGTGACCTCACCCGAAAGCTATCGTCCCTCAGCCTTCCGCACCGCGTTGGGCGAAGCGACGTCCGCTATTGGGCGGTTGCAATAATGAGGGCGCGGGGGGCCACTTCGCTGCTTGCCGCCAGTGCGCTGGTGCTCGCCTCGTGCGGTGGCGGAGGATCGGGCAGCGGCGGGCAGACGCCGACACCCAACGCCACGGCAACCGCTACGCCAACACCCACGCCCGGCTCTCCGTTCGTGGCCCCGGCGCAGGAGGCTCTCACCACCGCCGAGGTCGGCCAGATCATCGCACAGGCGGTGGCAGAAGCGCAGGCGCGCGGCCTGCCCTCCTTCATCGCGGTGACGGACCGGGTGGGCAACGTGCTGGGCGTTTTCCGCATGAACGGCGCGCGCGACACCGCCGTTGTCAGCCGAAAGCGCATCGGCGCGGATTTGCCCGCAGGCCAGATATTCGGCCTGCAAGGCGCAGAAGTGCCCGCGCAGCTTCCCGCCATCGCCAAGGCGGTGACGGGGGCATACCTCTCCAGCAGCGGCAACGCCTTCACCAGCCGAACCGCCAGCCAGATCGTGCAGGAACACTTCCCGCCAGCGCCCACCACGGTCGGACTCGAAAGCGGGCCGCTGTTTGGCGTGCAGTTCAGCCAGCTTCCCTGTTCGGACCTCTCCGCGCGGTTCGGTGACGGCATGATCGGCCCCAAGCGTTCGCCGCTGGGCCTCGCGGCCGATCCGGGCGGAGTCCCGCTTTACAAGAACGGTGTGGTCGTGGGCGGCATCGGCGTGATGGGCGACGGGGACTATGGCTTCGATGCCAACATCCTCGACGTCGAGAACGATGCCGAGGAAGCCATCGCCATCGCCGGGGCGCAGGGCTTCATGGCGCCGGACGACATCCGCGCAAACCGCATTTTCGTCGACGGCACTTCGCTGCGCTTCACCGATGTACCCACCAACCTTGGCGGCACCGGCAGCAGCTTTGCCGCGATCGACGGCACGGCGGGCAACCTGTTCGCCGTGCCCGGTTACTACACCGGCGCAGGGCTGGTCGCGGGCACGACCTATGGCACCAGTGCCTCCGGCCTGCGCGCGGCGACGGCGACGGATTTTGCCCTCCCCGGCGCCTTCATTCTCGACGATGGCAGCGGCAATCCTCGCTATCCCATCCGCGGCGGCACCGATGCGGCCAGCGTCGCGCAGCCGCTGACGCAGGCCGAGGTCCGCGCGATCATGGAAGAGGCCTTTGCCGTCCTTTCCCGCGCCCGCGCCCAGATTCGCCGCCCGCTCGATTCCACGATGCAGGCGAGCATCAGCGTGGTCGACACGCATGGCGAGATCCTCGGCATCGTGCGTTCGTCGGACGGACCGATCTTCGGCATCGACGTGAGCCTGCAGAAGGCCCGCACGGCGACCTTCTTCTCCAATCCGGTGGCTGCGCAGCAGTTGCTGGACGCGGGCGGCCCTGTGGCGACATACGTGCAGCGCGTGCGCGATTTCCTCGGCGATCCGAATGCGCTCACCGGCAGCCACGCCTTTGCCGACCGTTCGGGTGGCAACCTCTCGCGGCCCTACTTCCCCGATGGCGAGGTGGGCATGCCGCCCGGCCCGCTCTCGGTCGCCGACAGCGCGACCTTCAGCCCCTTCATGGTCGGATTGCAGACAGACCTCGTCGGCGATGAGATATTCGAGCACGTGTTCTTCACAGCCGGCCTGAATGCCGACACCCCGCGCGGCTGCACCGCCGTGCCGGTTTCGCCATCGGGCCTGCCGCGCGTCGCCAACGGTATCCAGATCTTCCCCGGCTCCGTGCCGATTTACCGGAGCGGCGTGCTGGTGGGCGGCATCGGCGTTTCGGGCGACGGGATCGATCAGGATGACATGGTCAGCTTCCTCGGCCTGCATAATGCAGGGCTGCGCCTCAACACCGGTATCGGCAACGCGCCCAAGGACATCCGCGCCGACACCATCGAGGTGCGCACCGGCGGCACGACCACGCGGCTGCGCTATGTGAACTGCCCTTTCGCTCCATTCCTCGACGATCCGGCGCAGAACGTGTGCGAGGGTCTGTAGGTGAGCACTTCGCTGTCACTCCTCCTCCTCGCCAGCGCGGCGCACCCGGTGGGGCCGATGCCGCAGCAGGCGCAGGAACCACCCGCGCAGCAGGAGCAAGAGCGCCAGCGGCCTGACGGGGGGCTGGGAACGCAGGTCGATCCTGCCGAGGCTGTCGACCCTGAGATCATCGAGGGTCGCCGCCGCCCCGGCTACGTGGGCGAACTGCCCGATCCCGTCACACAGGATAACGAAGGCGCGGTGCGCGCGCCGCCGCCGCAGGCTTTCCCGACCGACCAGATCCCGATCCCGGACCGCTGGCGACTGATGCAGACGCTCGCCCCGGTGATCGGTCCGCAGATGGACGCGGCGATCAATTCCAGTATCTTTGATCCCTATCACCAAAACACCTACAAGGGCGACCGTCCGATCTGCGTCGGTAGTGACGAGGAACGCCAACGCCGCGCCGCCATGCGCGCCGCAGCGGAGATGGCAGAACGAGAAGCCGCCGCTGCCGAAGGTCGCACCTACGACCCAGACGCCGTAAACTATCCGGTCGGCAGCGCCGAGTGCTGGACGCCGCGCTTCCTCGGCCTTGAAGGCAACGACTGGTTCTTCGTCGTCAACGCCATTTCCGACACGGTGATAGAGCCGCGCACTTTCCCCATCCCCGTCGGCGTGCAGACGACCGAGGACCCGAACCGGCTGGACGTGTTCGGCAGCGATTTCTCGCCGGTCTTCTCGCAGACCTTCATCTTCGGCGCGGCGCTGATCAAGGGCTCCACCGCCTACAAGCCGCCCGATGTCGAATACCGCGTCACGCTGGCCTACAACGTCAATTACGTCGACGTGCCGGAACGCCGCGTCCTGCTGGTGGAGCCAAGCCGCCCCTCGCACCGCCTCGATCACTATCTCGGCGTGCAGGAAGCCTTCTTTGACTATCACATCCGCAACACCAGCGAGCGGTACGATTTCGACAGCTTCCGCATCGGCATCCAGCCGTTCCAGGCAGACTTCCGCGGCTTCCTGTTCAACGACAGCCAGCTGGGCATCCGCTTCTTCGGCACCCGCGACAACAATCGCTTCCAGTACAACGTAGGCGCGTTCTGGCGGCTGGAGAAGGATACGAACTCCGGCCTCAACGCGATCACGCAGACGCCGCGCAGCGATTTCGTGTTCATCGCCAATGCCTATCGCCAGGATTTCCTGATCCCGGCGCTGACCAGCCAGATTACCTTCGCCTACAACATGAACCGCGAGGCGGGCGACGTGGAGATCGACCGCAACGGCTTTCCCGTGCGCCCCGCCCTGCTCGGCACCCTGCGCGGGCGCGAGTACGATGTGCTCTACGTCGGTTACAACGCCGACGGGCGCATCGGCCGCATCAACATCACCGCCAGCCTATACGGCGCATTCGGAGAAGACCGGAACAGTTTCTTCACCGATCAGCCCGCCGATATCCGCGCCTTCTTCGGCGCGACCGAACTTTCGTACGACCGCGACTGGATGCGCTTCCGTCTGTCCGCCCTCTACGCCAGCGGGGATTCCGATCCGTTCGACGATGTGGAAGGCGGTTACGACGCGATTTTCGAGAACCCGATCTTTGCCGGCGCCGATACAAGCTACTGGATTCGCCAGACGATCCCCTTTGCAGGCGGCGGCCGCGCCATCGCGGTGAACGGGCGCAACGGCATTCTCAACAACCTGCGCCCGTCGAAGGAACAGGGGCAGTCGAACTTCAACAATCCCGGCCTGATCCTGGCGGGCGTGGGCGCGGATTTCGACCTTACGCCGGAATTCCGCCTCTCCACCAATGCCAACCACCTGTGGTTCGAGAATACCGCCGTGCTGGAGGCGCTGCGCGTCGAGGGTTCCATCCCGAAGGACATCGGCTTCGACGTATCCGCTGCCGCGATCTGGCGGCCCAATGCCAACCAGAACCTCGTCTTCCGCCTCTCCGCCGCCGCGCTGGTGGCGGGGGATGGCTTTCGCGACCTGTTCGATAACCTGGGGCAGGACCGGGTCTATTACTCCGTCCTTGCCAATGCGGTGCTGACCTACTGATGCTGAAACGCCTTTCCCCTCGCCATGTCGTGCCTGCCGTGTTCGCCGCCGGGGCTGCCCTGCTGGGCGCGGGATCGCTGATGGCGGCGGGCGGATACGAAGAGGCGGTCTACCGCGATTACGAAGCTGCGGGCGTGCTGGCGGAACCCGCCCCACAGAACCAGACCTGGCGCGAAGCGGTCGACAAGTCGGAAGGCTGCCTCACCTGCCACTCCGCCTCCGACGCCCCGGTGATGACGGGGCTGGAAGACGTGCCGCGCCTGTCCACCATGCACGTGTCCGATGCCGTGGTGCTGGGCTGCACCGATTGCCACGGCGGCAACGAGGAAGTGAAGGGCAACCCGGACCTGGGCTTCGACCATCCGGACTACGTCGCCGCACGCGAAGCCGCCCACGTGCTGCCGAGCTATCCCGAAAGCTGGCACTATCCCTCGTCGGCGAACCCGGAGCGGTCATACTCACTGCTGAACCGCGAGACGCCCGAATTCGTCAAGTTCGTGAATCCCAGCGACTACCGCATTGCGCGCGAAGCCTGCGGGGCCTGCCACATACAGGTGATCGAGGCAGCCGAACGCTCGCTGATGGCAACGGGCGCAATGCTGTGGGGCGGGGCTGCCTACAACAACGGGATTCTGCCCTTCAAGAACTACGTCATCGGCGAAGCCTACACCCGTGAGGGCGAGGCGGCGCTGATCCAGAGCGCCATGCCAGCGGAAGGGGAGCCGTTCGGCACGGTCTCCACCGAGCAGGCGGAGCGTGGCGCGCTGGCGGCGCTCTATCCGCTGCCCACGTGGCAGGTTGTCCCGCCGGCTGACGTGTTCCGCGTATTCGAGCGCGGCGGCCGCACGATCAACTCGCAGTTCCCGGAAATCGGCATTCCCAATCCCACCGGCCAGATCCAGCGGCTGGAGGAACCGGGCAGGCCGGACCTCAAGCAGTCGAACCGTGGCCCCGGCACGGGCCTTCGCGCCGCGATCCCGGTGCTCAACATTCACAAGACCCGCCTCAACGATCCGTTCACCTGGTTCATGGGCACGAACGACCAGCCGGGCGACTATCGCCATTCCGGCTGTTCGAGTTGCCACGTGGTCTATGCGAACGACCGCGAGTATCGCCACTCCCTGACCTACGCCCAATATGGCCGCGACGGGCAGACGATCACCGCCGACCCGACGATCAATCGCCAGCGCGCCGAAAGCCACGGTTCCTATGCCGACAGCGGCCATGGCGGCCTCGTGCATCCCGGCCACAGTGACGCTCACAGCGGCAACGACCACGGCGAAGTGCCCTTGGACGAGCGCGAGAGAGGCCACCCGCTGCAGCACGTCTTCACCCGCGCCATTCCCACCGCGCAGTGCATGAATTGCCACATGCACCAGCCCAACATCTTCCTGAACTCCTACCTCGGCTACACCATGTGGGATTACGAGACCGACGCGCCTTTCATGTGGCCCGGCCCGGAAAACCGAACGCCGCGCCCCGAAGGCATGAGCGACGAGGAATACGAGGAGTTCTACCGCACCCAGCGCTATCTGACGGCGGAGGAAGTGCGCCACGTGCTCGACCGCAATCCAGAGGGCGCGGCCCCGCGCGGCCTGTGGGCGGATCTCGATTTCCTGCGCAACGTATATGACCTGAACGACGACCTGGAACACACCCAGTTCGCCGACTACCACGGTCACGGCTGGAACTTCCGCGCCATCTTCAAGCGCGACCGGGAGGGCAACCTGCTGGATGCCGACGGCGAGATCCTGCGCCCCGGCAACCGCGAAACCGATACGCCAGAACAGTTCGCGTATCACGAGAACCGCTGGCGCCAGCGCTTCCGCCGCGATGGCGAAGGGCAATTCGTGGAGGTCGAGGACGACCCGGCCGAGAATGGCACCAACAATCCCGGCGTGGCGGTGCACATGATGTCCATCCATGCCGAGAACGGGATGCAGTGCGCCGACTGCCACTACGCGCAGGATAGCCACGGCAACGGCTTGATCTACGGCGAAGTCGCCAATGCCATAGAGATCGGCTGCGTAGACTGCCACGGCACGGCGGACGACTATCCAACCCTGCGTACCAGCGGCCCGGCGGCCCCGCCCGAGGGGCATGACCTGACCCTGCTGCGCAATCCCGACGGCCGTCGCCGCTTCGAATGGCGCGAGGACCCGGACAGCGGGCGACGCACGCTGATCCAGCGCTCCATCGTCGATCCGGACCTGTCGTGGGAAGTCAGCCTGGTGCGCGACAGCGTCGATCCCACCTCACCCGGTTTCAACGTGAAGTCCGCCCGCTCCAAGCTCGTTTCCGCCGACGCTGCCGAAACCGGCGTGTTCAACTTCGGCCCCGGCATCGCGCCCGAAGACCGCGCTCATGACAGCAAGGACATGGCCTGCTTCACCTGCCACCTTTCGTGGACCACCAGTTGCGGCGGCTGCCACCTGCCGATCGAGGCGAACTGGCAGAGCGAAGTGCACCGCTACGACGGCGGCACTACCCGCAACTTCGCCACTTACAACCCGCAGGTGGCGCGCGACGAGATGTTCCAGCTGGGCATCCACCAGACCACCAAGGGCAACCAGGTCGCGCCCGTGCGCTCAACCAGCGCGCTGGTGCTCAGCAGCACCAACATCAATCGCGAGCGTATCTATATCCAGCAGCCGCCGATCAGCGCGGCGGGCTTCTCCTCGCAGGCCTTCGCCCCCCACTTCCCGCACACCGTCCGGCGCGAGGAAACCAAGCAGTGCAGCGATTGCCACCTGTCCGATGCCGAGGACAACAACGCCATCATGGCGCAGCTGTTGCTGCTGGGGACGAACTACGTGAACTTCGTCGGCATGAATGCCTGGACCGGCCTCGAAGGCGGGTTCGAGGCGGTGCGCGTCACCGAGTGGGAAGAGCCGCAGGCCGTGCTCGGTTCCTACCTCCACCGCTACGCCTACCCCGATTACTACGCCCAGTTCGTGAACGAGGGGAACCGCGAGCTGCGCGACTGGACGCGCGGCAAGTTCTTCGATGAAGACCTGTCGGGCGAAACGTACGCGGTGGAACAGTTCGCCAATGTCCACGAGGGGACCAGCGACCGGGTCGGCTGCCTGCAGATGCGGGGCGAGTATATGTTCGTGGCCGAAGGGCGCGGCGGTTTCCGCGTCTATGACATCGCCTCCATCGCCAACAAGGGCTTCTCCGAACGCATCATAACGGCGCCGTTCAGCCCCTTGGGGCATGACACGCACGTGGATACTCGAAACGCGACGTGCATGGCGCTGCCCACCAACCAACCCATCGCGCCCACCCGCAACACCGAGCAGATCCGGCAAATGAACGAGGAGCAGTCGTTCCTGCCGATCTATTCCTACGCGGCGATCTCTGACGCGGTGGAGGGGCTGATCCTCGTCAACGTCAACACGCTGGCCGACGGCGAATTCCGCAACAACCACCTCGCCCGCGCGACCTACGCCGATGGCTCGGATGCCTGGAACCCGGACGGCGTGCTGGACGGGGCGCGGCATATCCACCTGGCAGGCGAAGTGGCCTACATCACCGCCGATGTCGGCCTGGTGGTGGTGGACATCGCCGATCCCACGCGGCCCGAACTCACCGCCGTCATTCCGATGGACGATGCACGGGCCTCCGCCATCCAGTTCCGCTACCTGTGGGTGACGGACGCGGACGGGATAAAGCTGTTCGACGTGACGGACCTGCGCCAGCCGGTTCAGCGCACGCAGGGCACGTTCCTGCTGCCCGACGCGCGCCGCATCTACATCGCACGAACCTATCTCTACGTTGCGGCCGGGGCGGACGGACTGGTGATGCTGGACGTGACGCGCCCGCTCGCTCCGCAGCGCCACGTGCCGCCAGCGCCCTACGCCAATCCCTGGCCCGCGGGGCAGACGCCGGACGCGCAGGACGTGATCGTCGCCTCCACCAACGCCAGCCTGTTCGCCTACGTCGCCGACGGGCGCAACGGCATGAAGGTGTTCCAGATGACCAGCCCCGACAGCCAGCCCAACTACTACGGCTTCAGCCCCGCGCCGATGCCCGAACTGATCGCCTGGGCGCGCACGCAGTCGCCCGCGATTGCGCTGTCGAAGGGCCTTGACCGGGACCGGGCGGTGGACGAGACCGGCGGCCAGATGGCGGTGTTCGGGCGGCTCGGCTCCCGCCCGTTCAATCGCGCGGAAATGGAGAACCTGTTCCTGAACGATGCCGGTATCCCGTGGCGCGTATCGGACGATGCCGATATGGCCGCGTGGGTGCCCGGTGCCGGACCGGTGATGGCGCGGCGCAGACCGGGGCAATGACCGCCCGCTGGTTGCCGAGGGCTAACCCAGCCCCTTCTCGTCTTCCATGTGCTTGATCATCGGGACGAGATGCGGGCCGTAGTAGGCGAGCACCTCCCAGTCGCCCACGCGCTCGTAATGGCTGGCGAGGTGCCCGTTCTCCCAGCGGTGCAGCGCGTAGGTCGGCGGCTCCGTTGTGATGAGAGCGCGGCTGTCGGGCTTCGTGCTGCTGATCGGGCGCATGTCCATCGACACCAGCGGCGCGACCGAGGGCGTTACGCTGACAGGAATGCCGCAGAACCGCGCGCTCAGCTGGCGGTGCAGGTGCCCGCAGTGGATCGCCAGCACGCGCGCCTCGTGACCCGACAGCGCCTCGCACAACCGCGCCAGCCACTTGTCCGCCGGGTCGGGGTCCATCCATGCGATGCCAGAGATCACCGGTGGGTGATGCATGAAGATGACGACGGGCACATCAGGGTTGTCCGCCAGAATGCCCGCCAGCCACGAGGCGCGCTTCTCGCAGAAGGCACCGCCGTGGCGCCCCGGCTCCAGCGTGTCGAGAAGGATGACCAGCAGGCCGTCCTGCATGAATGCGCTCTGGATGAAGCCCTCGTCGGTCGTCTGGGTATCGGGAAAAGCGTTCAGCAGTTCCTCGCGCGTGTCGTGATTACCCACCAGCGCCTTTACCGGCATGTCGAGTTCGGACAGCAGTTCGGCGGTTTTCTCGAAAGATTCGCGGTCGCCGCGATCGGTGATGTCGCCGGTCAGCAGCAGCAGGTCGACAGGGTTGGGCTGCTTCTGCAACCGGTCCAGCACAGCGCGAAAACGCTGGCGGTTCAGTTCCTCAGGACGCGCTTCGGGCTCGAAGCCGATATGGATATCGGTCATCTGCGCGATAATCATGCCGCATCCCCCAACGTGACATCCCCCTTGTCGGCGGCAGCGTTCCTGACCGATCCCGCTCCTGTCATTCGCGCAAGCTTGCGACACGACGGGGGGCGGAATCAACCCCCTCGGGCGGGTGATAGGAATGGCACATGGCGCAGCTGCTGGGCACTTCGGCTTCCTCCGCGTCCTCTCCCAGATGGCAATCGCGGCACGATTCCAGTTTCGGCATCAGGAAATCCGTTGCCGCATCAGAGGTTTCGGCTGCGTGACAGGTGGCGCAGGCCTCCTGCTCGGTATCCGTGCCCATCGCGTTCGGGCCGTGGGCATCGTGATCGAACCAGCCGTGCTGGAATTGCCGTTCGCGCTGCACGACCGGCTCGACCGCCAGCGATCCGTCCAGCGCCGGGTAGTGGCATTCGCCGCACAGCCCCTCGTCCGCGAAGCTGGCGCGGGTAATCGACATGGGCAGGACGCGGCTGAAATTGCCGTAGTAGATGCCGCCCGGCGCGTAGGGGCCGGGCCGCCGCCTGCCGGTGGACACGGGTCGGCGCGGACTGCGGTCCTGCGCCAGCAGGTCGGCCTGCGTCTGCTCGATATCGCCATGGCTGAGAGAACGGAAGGTGCTGCCCACCCGGTCGTAGACCAGCGAGTGACAGCTCTCGCAGCTTTCCTCCATCTGTACCGGCATGAAGCTGACGCCATCGGCCCCGGTCTCGTGGCAGTCGTTGCACTCCAGCGGCGCGCCGCCTGCGTTTATGCGAAGCCGCTGCGCCATGCGCGCAACGCCATTGGTGGAAGACAGGTGCATGTCGTGCGGGAATTTCAGACCGTTGAAATCGCCGCTGATATTGTCGAGCGACAGGCGCATTTCCTCGGCCCCGCGCTCTGGCCTCACGAGCGCCTGAAACTGCGGGTGCAGCGTACCGAAATCGCTGGCATTGCCGAGCGCCGTATCGGTCAGCCGCACGTCCATCGTCTCATGGCAGTCGGAACAGAACTGCTGACTGGTCGGCTCCATCCGGCCTGCGCCCTCGTGCTCGGTATGGCAGTCGGTGCAGGCGTTCGGGCCCGGCTTGCCGAAGGCGTGGGCGACGCTCCACAGGAACGCCTCCCCGCCGGTGAATTCAGGCATGGCGATGTTCTGCCGGTCGACTTCGGCATGGTTGCCGAGGCCGGAATGGCAGGTGAGGCACGTCTCGTCGCGCACGGCGACGAAGGCATCGACGTGGCAGGCCTCGCAGTTGTCTTCCAACCCATGATGCACCGAGGACAGCGCACCGGTGGACCAGCTCGCATCCATCACCACCGCGCCCGGCTCGTCGATGTCGGGATCGCTCACCACCGTGCGGGTGACATGGGTATAGATCGGCACCGCGAGGAAGGCGACGAGGATCGCCGCCAGCGCCGCCCAGGCCATCGCCCGCTTGCTGGGCAGCGCGCCACCCAGCGCGAAGCCGCCGAGCCGATCCTTCTCCTCGCCTGCGTTCTTGTCCGCCTGCCGGATGGTGACGACGGTGACGCTGTCTTCCTCGCGGCCGATCTCCAGCCGATAGGTGCCAAGGCCCAGCTCGCCGCCGCGCGAAGGGTCTATTACGGCTTCCATCGTGTGCACGCCGTCGTGCGTGAAGCCCAGCGTGCCCACGGCCTTGGCGCGCAGGCTGCCATTCGGCTCCCGCGTTAGGGCAAGGTGATTCTGCTCGACGGCAAGATCGGGCAAGGCAATCGCGTTTTCCGCCGCGCGGCCCACGGTGATGGCATCGCCGCTCGCCTCGCGCTCGCGCACGATCTCGCGGCCCGTAGCGGTGAGCTGGATGCTGCGGATCAGGATATGCATCGCGCGTCCCTCCCCCTCACCAGTAGTAGAACACGGAAACGACGTGCGCCGTCAGCGCGGCGATCAGCGCGATGGTGACGGGCACGTGCACGTAGAGCCAGATATCCAGCAGCGCGCGCAGCTTCATCTGGCGGCGGATCTGGTCAAGCTGGGCCTTGCGGCGGCGCAGCAGCTTGCCGACCTTGTCCTCGGCATCGTCCACCGAGGCGCTGATGCCGAAGGCGTTGAGCGCGCGGTTCGTCCTGCATCCACGGTAATTGCCGGTGAGACGGGCGACGATGCCGAAATCGAAGGGGTCCTGTTCCAGCGCGGCGATGACGAGGTCGCTCTGCTCGCGCCCCAGTGGCTGCGCGGCACTCTGCAACTGGCGGTCTATCGCATCCAGTGCATCGAGCATTTCGCGCTTGGTCATCTCGCGCCGGTTCTCGCTCACCCGCGCGGGCAGCGTGGCGTAGACGGTGATGCCGTAGATGCCGGATATGATCACGATCATCATCAGCGCCCAGGCCAGCGTGTGCACGTTCCAGCCGAGCTGGAAACCCGTGTGCAGCGTCCCGATCACGATCAGCGCGAGGCCGAGGTAGACGTGCGCCGAGGTCCAGGCCTTCAGGCTCCAGCGCCCTTCGGTCATGTTGCGCTTGCGCACGCCCAGCAGCGAGAGCCAGACGATCAGCCCCGCCCCGATCGTGCCCAGCGTGTAACCGTACCAGCTGCCGCCATTGTGGCGCGGCTCCACGTCCACCAGCAGGTAGCTGACGAGCGCGACCAGGCTGAGGACGAGCGCGACTTTCAGCCAGCGAAAGCGCCGGTGCTTGAGGAAGCTGACGTGGTCCGCATCGCGGCGCTTTTCCCCGGCGGTGAAGCCCTCGTTGGTGGTGGCCATGCTATTCCACCTCTTCCGTCAGCTTCGTGACCGTCAGGAACTTGTCGGGCGAAACGCGGATGGCCGCGCCCGTGGGGCACGCGCGCACGCAGGCGGGGCCGCCTTCGATGCCGGCGCACATGTCGCACTTGATCGCCTGTTTGGGTTTCGCCGGATCGGTGTGCTTCTTGCGCCAGGCATAGCTCGCCTCCCCCGGCCCCGGCCCGCTGCCGAAGAACAGCCAGCTGAGCAGGCCCGGCTTCTTCGGCGGCTTCGCGTCCATGCGGATCACGCCATAGGGGCAGTTGCGCTGGCAGTTGCCGCAGCCGATGCAGGTATCGTCGATGAACACCTCCCCGTCCGGCCCACGCTGGATGGCGTTGGGCGGACAGTCGGCCATGCAGTGCGGATGCTCGCAGTGGCGGCACGATGTCGGCACGTGCAGGTGGGCGTAGGAACGGCCTGCCTCCCGGTCCAGCCGGGAAAGCCCGTCGTGGCTGTCGGCGCAGGCCTTCTCGCAATTGTCGCAGGCGACGCAAAGCGTTTCGTCGATCAGCAGCACGTCGGTCGCCTCGCCGATGCCGTTGTCGACCAGGAACTGCGCGGTTTCGGAATACATGTCGGCAGCAGAACCGAAGCTGTCCTTGCGCGCCTCGACGAAGGCATTGACCTCGCGGCGGTTCTTCATGTCCTCCAGCAGGCGCCCGCGCAGCTTGGCGTTCTTGTCGAGAACCGCCGTAAATGCCTCGCCGGGGAAGCGGATCACCTCGCTCTTGATCGCGGCTTTCACCGTGGCGGTTCGCTTCGATCCGTCGATCACTGCCATCTCGCCGAAATAGGAGCCTGCGGGAAGGTAGGAGAGGAAGACCGGGTGTCCGCCGATCTCCTTTTCCACGATCATGGAACCGCGGCGGATCACGTAGATATCCTTGTCCTCCGCGCCTTCTTCCACGATCTTCTGCCCCGCGCGCACGTCCACCACTTCGCCCTGCTCGACGATTTCGGCCACGTCCTCCCGCGTCAGGCCGGAGCCGAACATCTGCAGGAACTGGCGCTCGATGGAGATGCGGTTCACCGCGCGGCCCGCGCTCGGCACCGTGGCGATCAGCTTGAGTGCAGCGTTACGGGAAAGTTCCACCGTCACAAGCTGCTCCGCCGCGCGGATGGTGGAGCCGCGGCGACGGCCTGAAATCAGGCCGACTTCGCCGAAGATGGAGCCTTCCTCGATTGGCACGGTGACGGACGGATCGTCGGGATTGACTTCCACCAGCACGCTGCCCTGCGCGATGCAGAACATCGACGAACCCGGCTCGTTGCGGGTGAACACCACTTCGCCCGGCGCATGGCTGTGCACCGTGGAATCGAGCATCAGTTCGCGCAATTGCAGCGGCGAGAGTTCCTCGAAGATGACGATGTTCTCGCCGAACAGGTCGAGCCAGTATTCCACCGGGTGATTGCCGGGGAGCCCGGCGAACTTCTCTTCCAGGATCGGCTGGTCGGCAGGTTTCAGATCGGTGTTGCCCGACAGGAACTCGATCACATCGTAGCCCTGGTTCATGCAGTGCTTGATCAGCGGATAGCCCGCCAGCGCGCCGATCACGTGGACGCCGTTCTTGGTCGTCTCGAACGAAGGGGTCAGCGCGGGGAAGGCGTCGCGTTCCTCGCTGGTGAAGTTCACCCCGATGGCTTCCACGAAATCGCGCGGCGGCTTGGAGCCGGTGCGCGCGATCACGCGGTCGCAGCGGATCGTCTGCTGCCCGTCGCGCGTGTCGAGCACCAGTTCGCCGCCCTGCTCGCCCATGCGCAGTTCGTTGGGAGTCGTCTCGCGCATCACGTTGATGCGTCCGTCGCCCTCGGCTTCTTCCAGCAACTTCACATTTGCGCCCTTGGCGCGGGCAAAGCTGTCGCTGCGGTTGAGTATGGTGACGACGTTGGCCTGCGCGGCATCGGCGGCAAGGCCCAGCGCGTTCTCGATGCCTGCATCGCCCGAGCCGATCACGGTGATGTGCTCGTCGTAATATTCGCCGGGATCGTCCAGCTGGTATTGCACGATGGGCAGGTCCGCGCCGGGAATGCGCAGCAGGTTCGGATTGCCCTGCGTGCCGATGGCCAGCACCACATATTCGGCCCGGACCGGGTCCTTGCCCTTGATCTCGATGGTGAAATCGCCGCTCTCGCCGGTGATCGCGGTGACTTCGGCGTTGAAGAGGACCTCGACCTTGCCTTCCTCAATCTGGCGATCCCAGGTCTCGAGAATGGCCTCGCGCTTGCCCGCTTCGAAATCCAGGTCGCTGCGAAGCACCAGGTTGCTGGGCGTCGCCATCACGTGCTTGCCCTTCTGGTATTTGAAGATGGTGTCGGAGAGGTGATCGGTCTTTTCGATCAGCACATGGCTCATGCCCTTGGCAGCGGCATGGGCTGCGGCACTGAGACCAGCCGGCCCCGAGCCCACAATCGCCACCTTAATGCGTCCTGGCTGATCTGCCATGTCTATCCCCCCGGATAGCCCCGACTATGCCCAAAAGGCCCTCTCTTGAAAACAGCCGATGCCTGTTGCGGGGATATTTTCTTGCGCTATCGTCCGCGCGGAAGGGGGATTTGCGCAGGCTATGGGCGATTTGAAGACAGGCACTATCGCCGCGGTGGCGGCGCTTCTCGTTCTGGCAGGAGTGATCGGCTGGCGATTCCTCGCCTCGCCGGAGGAGCCCGTTGCCGAGACCGAGGCGGGCATGTCGACCGCCCCCACCCTCGACGATCTGCGTGCGCGGGCCGAGGCCGATCCCGCCAACGCGCAAGCCTGGCACGAACTGGGCATCGCGCTGTTCGGCGCAAACCGTTTCGCCGAAGCTGCGGAAGCATACGAGATGGCCGTGCAGGCAGATGGGGACGCCGCCGAACTGTGGTCTTCGCTGGGCGAGGCGAGGGTCATGGCGAGCGAGAACGACCCCATGCCCGCCCCTGCGGCAGAGGCCTTCCGGATGGCCCTTTCCCTCGATGCCGCAGACCCGCGCGCGCGATATTTCCTGGCGGTGGAGAAGGACCTTTCCGGCGATCACGTAGGCGCGATTGCAGACTGGCTGGCGCTGCTGGCCGACACGCCGCCGGGCGCGCCCTGGGAGAACGATCTCGTCCGCACGATCCAGCAGGTAGCCGCGATCAACGACATCGACGTGGACGAACGCATCGCCACCGCCGCCTCGACGCGCGACCTGCTTCCCGCCAACGCGCTGGCCATGCCGACCCGCGGACCGACGCAGGACCAGATGGCCGCTGCTGCCAGCCTGTCTCCCGGACAGCAGCAGGCGATGGCGCAGGGCATGGTGCAGCAACTGGCAGACCGGATCGAGGCACAGGGCGGCAGCGTGCAGGAATGGGTGATGCTGATGCGCAGCTACCAGCAGATGGGCCGCCTGGGCGATGCTCGCCGTACACGCGATGCTGCGGTCGCCGCCCACCCTGATGCGACAAATCAAATCGCCGAAATTGCCAACCAACTGGGAATTGAATGATTTCTCGATAAAGTTGCCGTGATTGCGTGGACTCGATCTCGCAATATCGGCATAGTCGCACGCATAGTTGGTCGTGACCCATTCGGGGGAAGGGAACAGACCGGATGAATATCCATTCGCCTGCGCTGCGAGGGCCGCGCATCTATTCGGGGCGCAGACTTGCCTCGTTTCTCCTTGCGGCAAGTTCACTTGCCGTAATGGCGCCTTCCGCATGGGCGCAGGACGTGCGCCCGCCGACTCGGGAGGAACTTACCGGTCCGCAGCAGCGCCCCGAGCAGCGGCAGGACACCACGCTCACCATCGACGGGCAGATGGAGCGCCGCCCCTGCGCGCTGGACCAGCCCGACTATGCCGGCCTTACCCTCACGCTGAACAGCGTCACCTATGTCGGGGCCGATCGCGCCGCCGATGTCGCCCTGTCACGGGCGCACGAGGGCTACCTTGGCCGCGAACTGCCGGTTCGCGCGCTGTGCGACATTCGCGATCGTGCCGCTGCGCTGCTGGCGGACGCAGGCTATCTCGCCGCCGTCGAGATACCGGCGCAGAGCCTCGGCGAGGGCAATGCGGAAATGCGCGTGGTGCTGGGCCGCCTCGTGGCGGTGCGGGCGCGCGGCGATACGAAGGGCGCGGAAGCCGTTCTGTCCTCCTACCTGCAACGGCTGGTAGGCCAGCCGGTTTTCAACGTGAAGGAAGCGGAACGCTACCTGCTGCTGGCGAACGACGTGCCCGGCATGGAAGTGCGCCTGTCCCTGCGCGCGGCGGAAGGCGGGCAGCCGGGCGACCTGGTTGGCGAAGTGGCTGTGCTGCGCGACAACTTCGCCATCGATGCCAACGTGCAGAACTGGGGCAGCAAGGCGCTGGGCCGATTTGCCGGACTGGTGCGCGCCGAAGCCTACGGGCTGACGGGCCTGGGGGATCGCACGGCGATCTCGTTCTTTTCAACGCTCGACTTCGTGGAGCAGCAGACGCTCCAGATCGCGCACGACATGCGGCTGGGCGGCGAAGGGCTGACACTGGGCGGCTCGCTGACGCTGGGCTGGACCGAGCCGGACGCCCTGCCCGGTTTCGAGATCGAATCCGACACCGTGCTGGTGAACGTGGAGGCAAGCTATCCTGTCCTGCGCACGCAGGAGGCATCGGTGTGGGGCGCCGCCGGGTTCGACTATATCGACCAGGACGTGGATTTTGCAGGAACCGGGCTGGCGCGCGACCGCGTTCGCACGGCCTACCTGCGCAGCAATTTCCTTTTCGTGGACGAGGACTCCATCCAGCGCCGCGGCGGCTACACGCCATACGAACCGCGCACCCGCCTGGCGGGCCTCGTGGAACTGCGGCAGGGCCTGGACGTGCTGGACGCTGCCGAGGACTGCCGCCCCAACCTCGTCGCCTGCACCCTGAACGGTGCCGTGCCGCCGGCGCGAATCGAGCAGGACCCCACGCCCACTTTCGTCCGCGGCGAACTGTCCGCCGAATATCGACCGGTGCCGCTGCTGGCGCTCAGCTTCGATCTCGATGCGCAGTACAGCGCGAAGCCACTGCCCGCCTTCGAGGAATTCGCAGGCGGGCAATATTCCATCGGGCGCGGTTACGATGCTGGCGCGGTTATCGGGGATTCGGGCATCGGTGCCCGGTTCGAGCTTGGCTACGGCTCGCTGGCGCCTCAATCGCTCGAAGACCTCGCCATCCAGCCGTTCGTCTTCCTCGACTATGCCCGCGCTTGGAACGAGGACCCCAGCCTCGCCGCCGACAACAGCGAGGAACTGCTGTCAGCCGGGGCAGGCGTGCATTTCGTGCGCGGCGCGAACATGCAGGGCAATTTCGTCGTCGCCGTGCCGCTGCGCACGCTGGATTTCCAGACAGAGCGCAACGACGTGCGCCTCCTCTTTTCCATCACTGCCCGCCTGCACCCCTGGAGGTCGTCATGACCAAGTCCGCCATCCATGCCCGTTCCGCCCTCCTGCGGGGCTGCGCTCCTGCCGCGCTGACGCTGGCCCTGCTGGCGGCTCCGCAGACTGCCGGGGCGCAGGCCTACAACGCAACTTTCGAAGTGGTGCAGGGCAGTGTGACCGTCGATCGCAGCCAAGCGACGTTCGACCGGATCGAGGTCGACGGCTTCGACGCGGTGATCGACTGGTTCCCGAACGAGATCAACGGCGCGCCGGAAATTTTCCTGCCGAACGGCAACACCGCGATCTACACAGGCGCTCCTAACGCCGGCGGCTTCGCCATTCTCAATCGCATCCAGCCCACGCAGATCGCGGCGCCTGCCGAATTCGCGGGAACGGTGCAGGCTTTCCTCACCAATGGACAAGGCACCCCCATTGCGCCCGGCGGCTTCGTGGCCTTCTATTCGCCCACTGGCATCCTCGTAGGCAGCACCGCGGTATTTGAAGTGCCGCAGCTTATGCTCACCACCAATGCGGTGGATATCGCCAGCTTCACCGACTTCGCGACCGGCGCTGGGCCGCTGCTCCTTTCGGGCAACAATTCGTCCATCACCATCGCGCCCGGTGCCAGCTTCACCGGAACGCCGGAGGGCAGCTTCTTCATCGTTTCCTCCACCAATATAGACATGGCGGGCGATGCGTATTTCAACGGCTCCACCGCCTATGTCGGCGCGCTGGAAGCGCAGCTGACGCACAATTCCGGTCTGTTCGACATCATCATTCCCTTCGCCAGCGGCAGCGAAGGCCAGGCGATCAGCCACACCGGCAGCACGGGCGGGCCCGAGAGCAGCGGCGCGGGCGACAACCATATCATCTATGGCGTCACCAGCTCCGTTTCCGATACCTCCGTGGGCGTATCCATGCTGTTCAGCGGAAACCTGGGCTTCGACGTGGCGACCGGCGCCACCGTTGCGGGCGGAGAGATCATCCTGTCCGCCAATTACAACGTGACCGGGCGCGAGATCGATGGCGGCCTGACCGGAGAGGGCGCGGATTCGTTCTTCAACGGGCGCACCGATCCGGGCTTCGGGCCGACGCAGATCGTGCTCGATGGCGTCACCGCCACCAGCGACGTCACCGCGATCAGCCAGAGCGAGACCAGCGTGACGACGAACCTGGGCAGTTCCAGCTTTGCGGGCGATCTCGTGATCGTCGGGCGCAACCAGGCCAGCGTTCGGGCCGGCGCCGGGTCTACGATCAGCGTAGGCGAGGAGCTCTACGTCTCGGCCAACAACTTCGGCTTCGCGGACGGTTCGCAGACCCTGCCCGTCAACGGCGGCTCCGCCAGTGTTTCCGCTTCCACCGATGGGCTCGTCACGGTCGGCGGACGCTCGACCGTGACCGCCAACGCCTACGCCGCCGTGGACTTCAGCGGCGCGTTCGTTGGCGACGCTGCCGGTGGCTTTGCGTCGATCTCGGCAGACGGCGGCACCGTGCAACTGGGCGGCGATACGGTGGTTTCGGCCAGTGCGCTCGCCGAGGTGCAGACAGCGGCATACGAATTTGCCGGGATCTTCACCGGCGGCTTTGCCGATTTCTCCATGTTCTCCGGCGGCACCATCGCCCTCGACGGCGGATTGAATATCTTTGCCACCGCCTTCTCGCCGAACCTGACCGGGGTGAACGCAGGGCTGACCGGCAACAGCCAGGGCGGCAACATCTCCATCGGCGGAAGCGACGGCGGCGGCTTCTTCTCGATCACCAATGGCTTCCTCGTGGCAGATGCCAGCGCGGGCGTGGGTGACGGGGTGGCCGCAGCAGGTGCCGGTCCGACAGCGCAGGGCGGCTCGATCTTCGTCTCCGCCGACGATACCAGCACCTTCTCGGTCGAGGGCGATACCTTGCTGCTTGCCAACGGCTTCGGCGGGAACGTCACCGGTGGCGGGGACGGCGGCGAAGGCATCGGCGGCACGATCGATCTGTTCTTCCTTCCCGCAACGCTGTTCGACGGCGCGCTGGTCCTCGACAGCTATGCACAGGGCGGAACCGGAGAGAACGGCGGCAACGGCACCGGCGGCACGAACACGATCAACGTTTCCGGCCCGGACGGTGTCCTCACCATCAACGGCGTGAGCCAGTCCTTCGCGATCGGCGAAGGCGGGGCTTCGACAGGCGCGGGCAACGGCGGCCTCGGCACCGGTGGAACCGCGCAGCTTTTCCTTGCCCAAGGCGCCCAACTGGCGATGAACGGCGCGGAGATGCAGCTCAAGGTCGATGCCTTCGGCGGCAATGCGGGCGGCGGCGCTGGCGGCGACGCGACCAGTGGCAGCGCACTCGTTTCGGTTGACGAGGCCACGGCAGATTTCGCGGGCACCCTTTTCTTCTCCGGCATCGGCCAGGGCGGCGATTCCATCGGCGGGGCAGGCGGTGCGGGCACATCCAGCAGCGCGTCCTTGCTGCTCCAGATTGCCAATGGCAGCGGCGTATCCATCGGCAACGTTTTCAGCCAGAGCGCCATCGGCATCGGCGGCAACGGCGTATCGGGCGGCGTGGGCACGGGCGGCGCGGCCGGTTTCGTGATCGATGCAAACAGTACGCTCGATCTCGCCAGTGCCAGCATCAATGCAGAGGGCATCGGCGGTGATGGCACGACCGGCAACGGCGGCGACGGTATCGGCGGCACCATTGCGGCGAATATCGACGGCGGCACGGTAACGGCCTCGCTCGACCAGAATTATCGCGCCGCCGGTGAAGGCGGAAACACCGCAACCGGGATCGGCGGCAGTGGCACGGGGGGCATCGCGCAGGTCGCCAATGTGGGCGGCATTATCGACGCACCAGCAGCGGGCCTCAACATCGATGCAGGCGGCATCGGCGGCTCGGCAACTGCCAGCGGCGGTTCGGGTGGGAACGGCACCGGCGGCGACGCGTCGCTGGTGACGGCAAGCGGAGGAAGCAGCACGCTTCTTCGCCTCAATTTCGAGGCGGCGGGCAGCGGCGGCGACTCGCTCGACACGCTTGGCGGCGATGGTCTGGGCGGTCAGGCGACGGCCGTGATGCTGCTCGACTCCGCCTCGCTCGTCGTGGTGGGCGATATCGACCTTGATGCCAGCGGCAGCGGAGGCGACGTGGTGGACGGCGGCGGCACCGGGGGCACCGGCTCGGGCGGCGTCGCCTTCGCTCTCGCCAGCGACACGGCCGACCTGCAGGCAGGCGGTATCCTTGCCATCAGCGCCGAAGGCGAAGGCGGCGTGGGTCTTGCCGGGGGTGACGGCATCGGCGGACAGGCCGCCGCCGGAGCCTTGGCGAACGCCAGCCTGCAGGCAGGCGGCGCAGCCCTGAGCAGCGACGGGATCGGGGCAGAAGGCGGCACCGGCGGCAACGGCACCGGTGGTGACAGCCTGTTGGTCGCAACGACGGCCACGCTCGGCTTTACCGGCCCGGTCGCCCTGTCGGCCCAGGGTTTCGGAGGCGACGAGCCCGGCGGTTCGGGCGCGGCCACGCCTGCGGGCGGCAATGCGACCGGCGGCAGCGCGACGCTCGCACTCGATTCAGGAGCCGCGTTGACCTCCAGTTCTACCGTCGATCTCGAAGCCTCGGCCAACGGCGGCGACAGTCTTGACGGAGCAGGCGGCGCGGCGACAGGCGGCGGTGCCGCGTTCGTTGCGGCGAGCGGAGCGGTCGCGGATATCGCAGGCGCGCTGGGTCTAGAGGTTGCCGCAACAGGCGGCACATCCGGCACCGGCGCGGGGGGGCTTGCCACCGCGGGATCGGCTTCTGTGGCGGTCGACGGCCTCCAAACAGACATTCAGTTGGGCGGCATTTCCATTGGCGGAATGGCCATCGGTAGCGACGGTGGCAGCGCGCTGGGCGGCGATGCCGCTATCATCGTTTCGGACACGGCGAGCCTCTCCGTTGCGGGTTCCACAGCGGTCGATCTTGGCGCGATTGCCAGTGACGCCGTGGGCGGGAACGCCGTAATCCAAATCACCAACGCAGCCGCCAGCTTCGGCGGCAACGTGAACCTCGCCGCTGGGGCCTCCGCGCTCGAAACCGGTGGGACCGCCAATGCGGGCAGCGCCTCCATCGACGTAGTTGCCGGTTCCTCGCTCGATGCCGGGGGCGACATCGGACTCTATGCCGAAGCCGAGGCTGGCGATCCGGTTGGACTCGGTACCGGCAGCGAAGCCATCGGCGGCACGACTGCGATCAGTGTCAGCGGGTCCGGATCGACATTGAACGCCGCAGGCACGACGACGCTCGGCGCTTTCGCGCAAGGTTACAACGGCAGCGATGCGACAGGCGGCACGACAAGTCTCGCGGTATCAGATGGGGGAGACTTCACCAGCACGACTGGCCTGACCATGATCGCCGACGCGCAGGTAGTCCCCGCAGGTGACGCAACCGCCGGTTCGGTGACAATGCAGACTCTGGCCGGTGCGGTGCCCTCTACCATCAGTGCGGGGCAAACCCTCCTTTCCGCGAATGCCACCGGCGGAGCGACCGCCACCGCCGGTATCATCGACGTCCTCGCCATCGACGGATCGATTGCCCTGACATCACTTGACGCGCAGTCGCTGGGGAGCCAGCCCTCGCCCACCGTCAGCCGCCTGCTTGCGGATAACGGCGCCATCACCGTCACCAGCGATCTAGTCGCCGCAATGACCGGCGACCTGGAAATCGAGTACGCCAACGGCGGCACTATCCTGGGGGGCAGCGCGCCGGCCGACCTGACGGCGACGTTCGACATTACCGCGGGCGGAACGATCACGATCACCGGCGACAACGCGGCAGAGCGGGCCTTTGCCGCCAGTTCGCTGAGGCTTGCTACGCGCGAACTGCAGATCGACCCGCAGGCCAGTCTCGGCGGGACGAACGTGGAGATCGTCTCTCTCGACACCGCAGCGCGCAACGTGATCGGCGGAGCGACGCAGGAGGCGGGCTTCACGCTGACGGGCGCGGAAGTGGCCGCGATCACGGCGGATTCGCTGACAATCACGCTGCCAGATACGGCAGATGCCAGCGTGGATGCAGAACTGCGCGACCTGAACCTCGTCGGTAGCCAGGCGGGCGGCGCGCAGGAGATCACCATCGCCAGCGGCGGCGTGATGCAGATCGTCGGCGCAATCCGCTACGATTCTGCGGCTTTCGGGGACTCCCTGACTTTCGTTGCCGGACCCAGCCTGCAGATGATCCTGCCTGATGCCAGTGTAAGCGGGCTCAGCACTGGCGGAGAATTGTCGGGCGGCCTGTCTTTCGTGGCCGACAGCCTCCTCTTCACGACCAGCGACAATCTGGCGGTGATCCTGAGCGATCCCGACGATCCGGCCATTCCCGGCTTGCTGGGCGATTTCACGCTCACCGGCACGAGCGGACCCTCCAGCTACATCAGCGCGGGCACCGTGTCGCTGGCCGCTCTGGAATACATTTACGGCCAGAACACCGGGGATGCCGACCGCTTCGGCGGTATCGAGGTTGCACTTGGCGGCGCGGGATTCTCCGTCAGCCAGATCGACCCGGCATCCGGCGTCCCACCGCTTCGCGCGATTCTCTACGGTCTTGCGTCCAACAGCACGAACGACAGGTTCGAATTCGACGAGGAATTCTTCTTCAACACCGTCGCCTCGGGAATGCTTTCGGGGCCGTTCGACGACAGCGCGACCCTGAACGAGTGCGTGATCAACACGGCAATCTGCCCGAGCATCACCCCAAGGCCGGAGGACACTCCGCAAGGACCGATCCAAAACGAGGTGCTGGTGAGGAACCCCGTTTCCGGAGAGCAGACGGGCAACCCGTCACGCGGATACACCAGCGGATTCGGCGTGGAATTCCCCGGCCTGTTCGACGCACCGCTTATCAGTGAGGACGAGCGGATCGACGATCCCGTCGCCAGCGGCGGCGACAGCGCGCTCTACACGCTGGGCGCGCAGGAGGACGAGAACGACCAAGACGACGAGGGAGGAGAAGAGTGATGCGCCGCCCCGCCCTTTCCACGCGTCCTCTCGCCGCCCTGCTGGGCGTGATGACCGTTGCCACGCTTGCCCTGCCCGCGCCCGCCAGCGCGCAGCAGGTGCCGGTTTCGCTGCGCGATTCCGTGCCCATCGGCAGCAACGGGTTGTGCGAGGCGCAGATCCGTTCGCCGCAACCGGGCGACGGCCTGTTCGACAGGCGGTACACCCTCGTCTGCCGCGACGCCTCCGCCCCCGTCGGCAGTCTCGCCGTGCTGGCCAATGCCAGCGAGGCCGACCTCCTGGCAGAGGCACGGCGGGACGGCGCCACGTGCACCGCCAGCACCGAGGCCACGCCGCCCGCAGGCTTGCCCGGCGCTGCCACCTATACCTGTACTGCCCCCGATAGCGGACTGCGCACGCAGACCGTCATAGGCAGCGCCGATGGCATGACCTACGTAGCGCGCGGCGTGGCGGCATACGGCGATGCGCTGCGCCTGGGGCTGGCAACGCTGGCGAGCGACCGCCTGGTGGAAGGCACCGTCTCCATCCCGCTCACCGAAGCGAGCGACGCCAGCGCCTTCGCCCGCGCCCAGGCGGAAGCGATCTCTGCGGAGAACGCGCTGGTCGAGGCCTATCGCCGCTCCAATGCCGGGGCCTATGCCGATGCGGCGGAGTTCTTCTCCGAATCCGCCCAGAACCTCGATGGCCAGCAGGCCGTGGAAGCGCAGCTCAACGCCGCCCTCCAGCAATCAAACCTTGGCAACTACCTCGAAGCGGCGCTGATGTTCGTGGCCGCCCGTCAGCAGGTGGGCGAGCATCCCATCCTCACCCGGCTTGCCCGCAATTACGAGGCGCTCGATGCGCTGAACAGGGATGCTCCGGCCGAAGCCATCGCCATGCTGGATATGCCGCTGCCCGGCAACGCGAACAGCCTCGATGCCCTGCGCGCCATGCAGGTGAGCGAGCCGCTGGCGGACCGCCTTTCGGCGGAACAGGGCAACGCCATCACCAACGCAACGCGCGCCTTGACCGTGCTGGAGCGGGCGGAACTGCTGGATGCGCAAGGGCAATATGTCAGGGCAACGGCGCTGCGTTCACAGGGCCGGGAGGCCGAGGCCCGCAGCACGCTTGCCGATGCGCTCGACAGCCTCGTTTCCGTTCGCGACGGCCGCATCGTCTCGATCCTGTGGCTGCGCGCGCAGGTCCTGGCCGTACTGGCGGAGATCGACGAGGCGCAGGGCGATCTCGCCGGTGCCGAAGCCCTTTACCGGCAGGCCCTCGACCTGCTCGAAACCAATTACCCCGGCTCCCCCGCCCTGGTCAGCGCGCGCTCGCAACTGGCCGGATTCTTCGCGCGCAATGGCCGCGAGGAGGAAGCGCTGGCCCTTTTCGCGATGCTGGTGGAAGACGGCGACAGCAAGCCGAGCGCATCGCTGCGCCGCCTGCTTTCGCCCTACTTCGACCTGCTCGCGCGCCGATCCGGCGAAGTCGACACCGCCGCGCGCATGTTCGCCGCCAGCCAGTTGCTGCTGCGGCCCGGTCTTGCCCAGACGCAGGCCGTGCTCGCCCGCGAACTCTCGGCCGGCAGCGACGAGGCAGCGCAGCTTTTCCGCCGCTCGCTCAACATCGGCCGGGCGATCGAGCAATTGCGCGCCGATATCGCGCAGCTCGCCATGGACGCCTCAGGCCAGGATGCCGCACAGGCCGCCGAACTGGCGTCGAGGCGCGCGCAACTGGCCGGTTTGCAGCAGACCCAGCTGGAATTGCAGCAGGCGTTGTCCTCCTACCCGCGCTACCGCGTGGTCAGCGACGAGCAGATGAGCCTCGCCGACCTTCAGGCAACGCTTGGCGAGGGCGAGGCCTACTACAAGCTGGTGATGCTGGAAGATGCGGCTTACGCGATCTTCATCGAGCGCGGCACCGCGACCGGCTACCGGATCGATGCCGATGTCGCCGGGATCGATGCCATGGTGGACACCCTGCGCGATTCCATCGCCGTCGAACTGGCAGGGCAGACGATCACCTATCCCTTCGAAATCGGCACCGCGCGCGAACTGTACCAGGCGCTGTTCGCCCCGATTGACGGCCAGCTTCGGCAGGCGCGGCACCTCGTCTTCGAACCCGACGGCGCGCTGCTGCGCCTGCCTGCGAACCTGCTGGTGACGGACGACGAAAGCGTGGCGCGCTACGAGGCGCGCACCGCCGACCCCGACGGCGACGCATTCGATTACCGCGGCACGGCATGGCTGGGCCGCACGGTGGAGATTTCCACCTCGGTCTCGCCAACCGCCTTCCGCGACGTGCGCCGTTCGCGCGCATCGGACGCGCAGGGCGAATACCTGGGCCTCGGCCAGAACCTGCCGCTGGGGCAGGCAGGCTTCCCCTCCGGCACGCGCGCGGCGACGGGGGCGGTCAGCGACAGGTGCCAGTGGGGACCCTCGGCCTGGAACAACCCCATCGCCGCCAGCGAGCTGCGCACGGCAAACCGCATCGTCAGCGCTGACGGCGGCCAGGCCGCGGTGCTTACCGATGCCGAGTTCACCGATACGGGCCTGCTCGCCATGGACCGGCTCGACGAATACCGCATCGTGCATTTCGCCACCCACGGTCTCGTCACCGCGCCCCAGCCCGAGTGTCCGCCGCGCCCGGCGCTGATGACCTCGTTCGGTGACGGGCAGAGCGACGGGCTGCTCAGCTTCGCGGAGATTTTCGACCTGCAGATGGATGCTGACCTCGTGATCCTTTCCGCCTGCAACACGGCCAGCGCGGGCGGCCTCGTCGCCAGCCGCGAGGCGGGGATCAGCGGCACGGGCGATTTCGCGCTCGACGGGCTGGTGCGCGCTTTTGTTGGTGCGGGCAGCCGCACCGTCGTCGCCAGTCACTGGCCGGTGCCGGACGATTTCGATGCGACGAGCGAGCTGATTTCCGGCCTTTTCCAGACGGGCGAAGGCGTCGCCACAACGCGCGCCCTGCGCGATGCCCAGCTCGCCCTGATGGACGATGCCGCTACGTCGCACCCGTTCTACTGGTCGGCCTTTGCCGTCGTGGGCGATGGCACGGTGCCGGTCCGCCGCCAGTAACGGTGCGAGTAGCGGCGCGCGCGGTCAGTCCCGGTCCCCCAGCCTTTCGGCAGGCCTGCCGCCCGTCACGCGCATCAGGTTTTCCTGTGTGACGGTGGCCACCAGGGTGCCGTCCTGCGCGAAGAAGTGTCCGCGACTGAGGCCACGCCCATTGCCGGCCCAGGGGCTCTCACCCGCCAGCAAATGCCACTGGCTGAAATCGGGCGTCGCGTGAAACCACAGGGCGTGGTCGAGACTGGCTATCTGGATGCCGTCTTCTCCCGGCCTCACGCCGTGCGGCAGCAGCGCATTGCGCAGGAACAGGATGTCCGATGCGTAGGCCAGTTGCGCGCGGGCCATGGCGGGGCTGACCGCCTCGCCGTCCCGCGCCCGCATCCACACGGCGGAGCGGGGCGGACGCGGCGTATCGCCGAAGAGGGAAGGCGCGTCGGCAGGCACAACCTCGATGGGCCTCAAACCAAGGTCGCCGATCACCGGCATCCGGCGCAGGTTGCCCTGCGCCTCCTGCCATTCCTCCAGCGCCCGGCGCGCGCTGTCGAAATCTCCGATGTCGGGCGGCGGATCGGCGTGGGCCAAACCGCCCTCCTCGCGCTGCGCCGACACCGTCATCGTCAGTACGTGACTGTCACCCTGCATGGCATCGACGCGGCGGCGGGCAAAGCTGCGCCCAGCGCCCAGCGTCGTCACCTCGTAACGCGTGGCCTCGCGCGCGTTGCCGGGCTGGAGGAAATGGGCGTGCAGCGAGTGCGGCAGGCGTTCCGTGTCCGTCTCAGCCTCGCAGGCCGCCATCAGCGCCTGCGCCAGCGCATGCCCGCCGAACATGCGTTTGCCAACGCCCGGTCCGGGCTGGCCGGTCCAGCGTCCTTCGCCTGCTGCATCAAGGGTCAGCATGTCGGCAAAGGTCGTCAAGGCGATCTCCCCATGAGCAGAAAGCGAAAGGGCCGGGGAACCTGCCCCGGCCCGTCATGCGATAGCGGGAACGGGCGGCCCTAGAAACCGGCGCGAACCGTAATCCCGTAGGTACGAGGCTCCGCAAGATAGGCCGAATAGACCTGCTGCGGCGCGACGAAAGGAGTGTTGAAGGCCACCTGCGTATAGTCCTTGTCGAAGATGTTGTTGGCCCACAGCTCCACCGACCACGCCCGGTCGTCGCCGGATACGCCGATGCGTCCGTTGACTATGGTGAAGGCCTCCTGCTCCTTGCCGAACGCAAGGTCCGACCCGGTGTTGTAGGCCCCCACCGAGCGCGCGTTCAGGTAGACGAGTCCGCGCAGGCCCGACGTGCCCAGCTCCGGCGTCCAGCTGATGGAGCCGGTTGCCGCGATTTCGGGCGCGTTCGACAGGTTGTCGCCCGGCAGCAGGCGCAGCGCGGGATCGAGCGGCGCGCCGGTGTCGTCACCGATCAGGTCGTTCTCGTAGCTGGTATCGGCATAGGTCAGACCGAAGGCCAGCGTCAGGTCCGTCAGCGGGTTGAACGTGGTTTCCAGTTCGAAGCCCTGTGCCACAACGCCCGGCTGGACGTCGTCAGGACTGCACGCACCTGTCGTCGCACTGCCATCCTGGTCGGCACCGCCCAGCGAAGTGCCGCACGAGTTGATGTTCTGCACGAGGAAAACCGAGCCGTTGAAGGTGTTCAACTGGAAGTTGGAAAACTCCTGCCGGAACGCCGCGACGCTGATCGAGAACGGGCGGCTCGTATATTTCACGCCGATCTCGAAGGCATCGACGGTCTCTTCCTCGAACTGCAGGTTCGACACATCGATGGCGTTGACGTTGAAGAACACGGGGTTTGCCAGCGCCGAGCGATCGAGGTTGAAACCACCCGCCTTGTAGCCGCGCGAATAGCTGCCGTAGATCAGCAGGTCCGGGTTGGGCTGCCACGAGAGCACTGCAGTGCCGGTCAGCTCGTCCTCGTCCCGCGAATCGGAGAGCGAAACGCCGTCCAGTTCGGCGGTGGAGTTGCCCTGGCAGGACAGGGCGATGATAGCGCCCGCAAGACCGGCCAGATCCGGCACCTGCAACAGCGGAGACAGCAGACCCCTGTTGGTCGGGCAGATCGTGTTGTCGTTGCCGAAGGTGGCGCTGAAATCCTTCTTCTCGCTGGTGTAGCGAAGGCCCAGGGTCAGGTCGATCGTGTCGGTCAGGTGCACGATGTTGTGCGTGAAGATCGCGAAGTTCTCGCTATCCTGGTCGTACACGTCCCCCGTGCCGCCCAGATCGCTCACCATCGCCAGGTTGTTGATACCGGCGAGAACCAGCGGCGTGGCGGGTCCGAAGGCCGGGTCGCCCACCGTTCCGTCCAGGAAGGCAACACCCGCCCCTATGCAGTTGTCGGCAGCAGGGTTCACCAGCGCGGGGTTGATTGCGAGGGCTACGCGGCAGTTCACGAAAGTGCCGTAGTCCGCGCCGAAGCGCAGGTTGTCCTGCGAGCGCAGGCTCTCGTTGGCGTAGTAGCCGCCCACCAGCCAGTCGAGCCGATCGTTGAAGAGTGAGCCGTTGAGTCGGATTTCCTGCGTGAACGTCTCGAAAGCGCGCGCGCCGCCGAATTCGTCGGGCGCGCGGTAGAGCAGGTCCACCGTGGTGTAGTCGGTGTCCGAACCCTGGAAGTTGGAGTATTCACGATAGCCGGTGATCGATGTCAGCGTGACATCGCCGAAGCTCCAGTTCAGTTCGCCCGAAAGGCCCCAGTCCTCCGTTTCCCCGTCGTAGCTGCGACCGGCGGTGGGATAGATATCGCGGTTGAACGTGTCCTGGCTCAGCGCGCGCGGATCCTGCCCGAGGCCCAGCAGGACGTTCACGATAGGGTTGCTCGTGCTGGTGAGCGCCGGATTGCCCGGCGTGGGCCGCGTGAACGCATCGAGGCCGGGGCTGATGACGGCGAGCGGTGCAAATTCGGGCTGCACGAAGGTAGCGGCGCAGCAGGCCTCGTCCTTCTTGGAATAGTCGGCGATGAGGCGGAAGCTGACGTCGCTGTTCGGCTCGAACAGGGCCTGCGCGCGAACCAGGTAACGGTCGCGGTCGTTCACGTCGACGCCGTTTGTCACATCGTTGTAGAAACCGTCGCGCTTGAAATAGACGCCGTCCACGCGCGCGGCGACCGTCTCGCTAAGGGGTGCGTTGAATCCGGCTTCGAAGCGCATGGCATCGTAGTTGCCGTAGGTGAAAGCGCCGTAGCCGCTAAGGTCGAATTCGGGCGGCGCGGTGTAGATGTTGATGAGGCCCGCGGTGGAGTTGCGCCCGCCGAGCGTGCCCTGCGGACCGCGCAGGATTTCCACCCGCTCGATCGGGCCGAGTTCGGACAATGCGTTACCCGAACGCGAGCGATAGACGCCGTCGATGAAGACCGCGACCGAGCTTTCCAGGCCAGCGTTGTCGCCCACCGTACCGATACCACGAATTCGCGCCGAGCCGTTCGCCTCGTTGCCGGTGGAGGACACCAGCAACGACGGCGCGATCTGGTTCAGTTCGCGGATATCGGTGGTGCCGGACTGCTCCAGCATTTCCGCCGAAATGGCAGAGACGGCGATGGGCACGTCGGCCAGCGACTGGGCACGGCCCTGTGCCGTCACCACGATCACGTTGCCGTCATCGACCTCCTCCTGCGTGGCCTCCTCTTCCTGCGCAAATGCGAGGGAAGGCGTGCCAAGCAAGGCGCAGGCAAGCGCACCATAGGCAATGGACTGACGAAAAACCGGTTTCATAGCTCTCTCCCAACTGAACCTTTTTCTTTGCGAGGTACGCCGTGCACCCGGGGCATGGACGGCCGATTGTTCGGCTCTTTCCCACGCCCTCCTACAGTCGGTACGGCGTCCTTCATCTGTATGACCCCATGTGTGCGCCTTTGTTCGCGCCTAATCAAGTAATTTGAATATCGGGTATCCTGACGAGTTCGATGTGTTACCACCGGGGCACAATTGCCCCCTGCCGCAGGTATCGCGAGCGAGGCAGGGCGAGCTATCCGCGCGTGGGCCGGCGAATGGCTGGAGGCATCGCAGGGCGCTTGACGCTCGCCGCGGGTTCGTGCGCCACGCTTGCAGGCCACCCGCCTGCACCGTGCGTCGACAGGGGGACGGTAGGGCCGAACCAAGAACCTCGCTTCCTGCCAATGCCCGCCTGCACACATACCCGACATTCCACGCAAGCCGCGTAAGATACGCATACGAAAGGCTCCCGCGTCATACCCTGTTTTCAGGATTGGCAATTTCGCCCCTTGCGAATCCCGCCCGCCCATGCCTATCCTCGGCGCCAAGGAGAGAGATGCCCATGACCGAGAAAGGCCCGGAAAGCGCCTCGAGAGAGCGGTGGTCGCCGCCTGCAAACTGGCCCGCGGTGAGCCATGCGAAAGTCCGCGCGATGCTGACCGCGCCCGGCCAGCCGTTCGAGATGGAAACGGTTGCCATCGATGGTCGCCCCACCCGCGTGTGGAAGAATGCCCCGCCCTCGCTGCGCGCCATCGTGGAGGCGTCGCGCGCTCACGGCGATGCGCTGTGCACTATCTACCGCGACGAGCGCGTGAGCTACGAGGCCGGTTTCCGCGCCACTGCCGCCCTCGCCCGTCACCTGCGCGAATGCGGCATCCAGAAGGGAGACCGCGTCGCGCTGGCCATGCGCAACCTGCCCGAATGGCCGGTCGCCTTCTTCGCCATCACCGCGCTGGGCGCGATCTGCGTGCCCATCAATGCCTGGTGGACCGCCGAAGAGCTGGCGTTCGGCCTCGCCGATTCAGGCAGCAAGGCGATCATCTGCGATGCCGAGCGGTGGGAGCGCGTCAGAGCGATCCGCGCCGACCTGCCGGATCTGGAAACCTGCATCGTCTCGCGCGCCGAAAGCTCGCTGGATGGCGCGCAGAGGCTGGAAGATATTCTCGGCACCAGCAACACCTGGGCCGCCCTGCCCGATCAGGACTTGCCCGAAGCCGACATCGCACCGGACGACGATGCCACCATCTTCTACACCAGCGGCACCACCGGCAATCCCAAGGGCGCGCTCGGTTCGCATCGCAGCATCTGCACCAATGTGCTTTCCAGCAAGTACAACCTCGCCTTCGCGCCGCTGCGCCGGGGCGAGATGCCGCCGGAACCGGAGCCGAAAACCGTGCTGCTGGTGATCCCGCTGTTCCACGTCACCGCCTGCTCCGCCGCGATGGTCGGCTATTTCGTCAGCGGGCACACGATGGTGTTCATGCACCACTGGGATGCAGAGGAAGCCATGCGCATCATAGAGCGCGAGAGGGTGAACCTGACGGGCGGCGTACCGACAGTCGCCTGGCAATTGCTCGATCACCCGGCGCGCGGGAACTACGACCTCTCCAGCCTCGAACTCATCACCTACGGCGGCGCTCCCGCCGCGCCCGAACTGGTGCGGCGCATCCACGATGAATTCGGTGCCGCGCCCGGCAGCGGCTGGGGCATGACGGAAACGATGGCGACAGTGACGGGCCATGTGGCGGAGGACTACCTGAACCGCCCCGACAGCTGCGGCCCGCCGGTGGCCGTGGCGGACCTGAAAATCATGTCGCTGGACGGCACCCGGGAATTGCCGGTGGGCGAAGTTGGCGAGCTCTACGCCTTCGGCCCGATGGTGGCGAAGGGATACTGGAACAGGCCCGACGCGACGGCGGAAAGCTTCGTCGACGGCTGGATGCGCACGGGCGACCTAGCGCGGCTGGACGAGGAAGGTTTCTGCTACATCGTCGACCGGGCAAAGGACATGGTGATCCGCGGCGGCGAGAACATCTATTCGAGCGAGGTCGAGAACGTCCTTTACGAACACCCGGCCGTCAGCGACGCCGCCGTGATCGGCCTGCCGCACCGCCAGCTTGGGGAAGAACCCGCCGCCGTCGTCCACCTCGCCAGCGGCGAAAGCGCGAGCGTGGAGGAATTGCAGGAATGGGTCGCCGCGCGGCTGGCCCATTTCAAAGTGCCGGTGCGGGTCGCTTTCACCGAAGACACCCTGCCACGCAACGCGAACGGCAAGATTCTGAAGAAGAATTTACGCGGGTTGTTCAATGGGCCGGGCTGATACGACGGGCGTGTCTGTTCAATTCGGGCAGCCCCCTCGTTCGACCCGATTTCGGACAGAGAAATAACTACGCCCCGACAGTGATTCGTTGCCGCGAATGCACCAATGAGCCGATTGCGCGAGCAACCGCGTTCTCCGCGCCTTGCGGGTCGGGCAGATGACCGATCAGAATGATTTCGAGACGATACTTGCCGATTTCACTTGTCCCGAAGTTGATCCGGCAACGCGCTCTCTCGTTACCCGAGGATGTCGTGCTTTCGGTGTCACCGACCCTGTCGGCCAGCGCCATTTCAGCGGTCTCAAGCAGTTCCTCGTTCATGGCGAAGATGTCTGCATCAGGCTCGAAGGTCATTTCGAAGGCGTGCTCGATAGTCCCTTTTGCGTGAGGCAGGACTTTTGCAGGCAGGGTGAACAGCAAGCTGTACGGAAGGGTAATCGTGCGGCCTGTCGGCACGATCGACCCGTCCGTACTCTCGAATTCCTTCAGCCGCGTCGCCAGCAGGTTGAGATCGAGAACCTCACCCTTCGTCGTGCCCACCTCAATCACGTCTCCCACAGAGAACGCGCGCGTGAAGGTGCGCAGCGCCGCGCCGGATAGGCAGAGGATCAGCTCCTTGGTCGCGACGACAATGGCAACTGCGACCGCCGTGAGCGACAGGGCGAAGGTCCGCAGTTGCGGCGCCCAGATCATGATGAGGCCGATTGCCGCTATGAGGATCAGCACGTTGCGGAAGTTCGCGGTCCAGCGGCGCGCAACTTGCTGCGTAAGATCCTCTCTGCGCCGCAGGGCGCGGCCTGCGATCAGCCTTGCGCCGAGCAGGACCAGAATGAGGGACACCGATGCAAAAACGTCGGAAGTGTAGAGTGCTGAAGGAATCTCGAAATTCATCTGCTCTCCATCGAAAATTCTCTGCCGCACGCCTCCGTGCGGCTCTTCAAAAAATGTGAACTGCTTGACCGCCCGCCACTTGTAAACCTTGGCGGCTCTCATATCTGTCGCGAGTTACCGGGCCCCTCTGGCGATAGCTCCCTTTGCATCGCGATGTCGGAACAAGTGGTTTTTCAGGATCATTTGATCGGACGAGGCTTGAGATGAAATTTTCAAACACATTCATCGGCGCGCATATTCTCCGCTGCGGAGCAATCCAATGGAACTAGCGCTTTACGTGCTGGACGTGACCATCATCGTAGCGGCGGTGATGTCGGCCTGGTTCTGGCTGCAAGCGGCGGGAAAACCCCAGCGCCGGGTCAGCAAGTTCGAGGACTTCAACCACGCGGATCTGAACCGCCTGGTAACCGCGCTCAATCGCGCCCGCATCCTGAATGCTCGCGCCGCGGTGGCAACAGCGGTTGCAGCCCTGCTGGGCGGCCTTCGCGTCGCATTGGACCTGTTATGATGACATACCTGCTGCTTGCTCTTGGTCTCGTCCTTCTGATCGCCGGTGGCGAACTCCTCGTGCGAGGCGCTGTTCGCATTGCCGAACATCTCGGTCTTTCGCCGATGCTCATTGGCCTCACGATCGTGGGGATGGGGACTTCGATGCCCGAACTCGCGGCGAGCGTTCAGGCCGCCCTTGCCGGTTCGCCGGGTATCGCTCTTGGCAATATCGTGGGCTCGAACATAGCGAACCTCTTGCTGATCCTCGGTCTGGCGGTTGCGCTCTCTCCCTTCGCGGTTCCTCGCGGGGTTCTCTGGCGCGATGGCGGAACAGGACTGGTCTGCGCAGCGATACTGATCGCGGCAGGTTATACACTCGGCCTTACCCGGGGCGTCGGTATCCTCCTGGTGGTGGGGATGTTTGCCTACGTGTATCTTGCATTTCGGCAGGAAAAGGCAGGGGCGGGTCATGGCGCGGCCTACGACAAGGCGTTGGCACTTGAGGAGATCGATCCCGCACTCGTTCCTTCTGCCAAGCCTAAAGGATCGATTGTGCTGGCGGCCGCGTCCTTGCTTGCGGGGATAGCTCTCATCGTTTGGGGAGGCAGCCTGCTCGTCGATGCTGCGATCACGATTGCAGCGAGTCTCGGCGTTTCGGACGAAGTAATCGGATTGACGGTCGTGGCCGTCGGGACTTCGCTGCCGGAACTGGTGACATCCGCGATCGCCGCGATCAAGCGCCAGGGAGAGATTGCCCTCGGCAACGTCCTTGGCTCAAACATCTACAACGTACTCTTCATTGGGGGGGTAACCGGAATTGTGGCCCCTACCGAGATTCCGGCGGGTATTCTCCAAACTGACCTGCTGGTGCTGCTGGCCGTTTCCGCCATCGTGATGCTGTTCGCCTTTACCGGCGGCAGGCTTTCACGAGTCGAGGGCTCCTTGCTGGTGGCAGGCTATGCTGGTTACGTGGCTGTCACCGCCGGCCTGATATGATCGACTGCGGCGTCCCACGTCAATCAAACGTAATCACCGACCGCGCGATCTTGCCGCCCTTCATTTCCTCGAACGCCTCGTTCACCTGCGACAGCCGAATGCGGCGCGAGATCATTTCGTCCAGCTTCAGCTTTCCGGCCATGTAGAAATCGACGAGGCGCGGGATGTCGACGGGGAACTGGTTCGATCCCATCATCGATCCGCGCAGCTGCTTTTCCTGAAGCAGTTCGTAGCCGTTCAGAGTCACCTTCTGGCCCACAGGGATCATGCCGATCACCGTGGCGATGCCTCGGCGGCGTAGCATGCGGAAGGCGTCGGATGCGGTGTCGGCCCGGCCGATCGCCTCGAAGGCGTGGTCCACTCCGCCGTTCGTCAGGCCCAGCACTTTCTTCCAGACGTCGCCTTCGGACGCGTCGATGAAGTCGGTCGCGCCGAAATCGCGGGCGAGCTGTTCCTTCTCCGCCACCATGTCGATGGCGATGATGCGTCCGGCCCCGGCGATCTGCGCTGCATTGATAGTGGAAAGGCCCACGCCGCCGCAGCCGATCACGGCCACGCTCTGCCCCGGCCTGACCTCCGCCGTGCGGACCACGGAGCCATAGGCGGTGATCGTGGCGCAGCCCAGCAGGGCGGCCCGATCCAATGGCATGTCCTTGCGGATTTTCACGCAGGCGTTCTCGTGGATCAGCAATTGCTCGGCGAAAGCCGAGAGGTTGAGGAACTGCGCCATAGACGCATCTGCCGTGCCAAGGCGCGGCTCGGCATCCTTGGGGCGCTGGGTGTCAGGCTCGTTGCACAGCGACAGGTGCCCGCCAACGCAGAACTCGCAGTGCCCGCAGAAAGCGGAAAGGCAGGTGACGACGTGATCGCCCGGTGCGACAGTACGCACCTCGCTGCCCACCTGCTCCACAATCCCTGCGCATTCGTGGCCCAGCACCGTGGGTAGAGCGGTGGGGTAGTGGCCTTCCACGAAGTGCAGGTCCGAATGGCATACGCCGGTGGCCGCCGCGCGGATCAGCACCTCGCGCGGTCCGGGCTTGGAAATGGTGACATCCTCGACCTGCAGCGGCTCACCCACCGCGCGCAATACGGCTGCTTTCACTATGCTCTCCATCCGGCATGAATTTTCGATTCGAGAGGTTCGCGCAATTGGCCCGCTTTGCCAAGGCGAATTTTCGAAACCTGAAGAATGCGTATGTAGACAAGCGGCCCAAAAAGGTGCATTCGGACGTTGCTTCGAAAGTTCGGTGCCGTGGAGAGGACAGGAAGACGTGGATTTCAACCTGAGCGACCGACAGCGCGCCATGCGCGACCGGGTCAAGCAGTTCATCGACGAGAAAATCAGGCCACGACAGGCCGATTACAAGGCGGCGGCCGCTGCGGGAGACCGCTGGGCGCCGAACCCCGTGATCGAGGAACTGAAGCCCCTCGCGCGCGAGACTGGCCTGTGGAACCTGTTCATGCCACCCCACTCCGGGCAAGCCCATGTGGACGACAGTTTCACCTTCGAGGGGGAGCAGCTTTCGAATCTGGAGTATGCCTTGTGCGCGGAGGAAATGGGCCGCGTCCACTGGGCCAGCGAGGTGTTCAACTGCTCCGCGCCCGACACCGGCAACATGGAAGTGCTGCACCGCTACGGCACGCGCGAACAGAAGGACCGCTGGCTTACCCCGCTGATGAACGGCGAAATCCGCTCCGCCTTCCTGATGACGGAGCCGGACGTCGCCTCCTCCGACGCCACCAATATCGAGGCCAGCATCATCCGCGACGGCAACGAATGGGTGATCAACGGCCGCAAGTGGTGGTCGAGCGGCGCGGGCGATCCGCGCTGCAAGGTCGCCATCGTGATGGGCAAGTCCGATCCCGAAGGATCGCGCCACGGCAGCCAGTCGATGATCCTCGTGCCGATGGATGCAGAGGGCGTGACGATCGAACGGATGCTGACCGTCTACGGCTACGACCATGCGCCCCACGGCCATGCGGAAATCACGCTCGACAACGTGCGCCTGCCCGCCGACGCCATCCTGCTGGGCGAAGGGCGCGGGTTCGAGATCGCGCAGGGCCGCCTGGGTCCGGGGCGCATCCATCACTGCATGCGCACCATCGGAGTTGCGGAGGAAGCGCTGGAGGCCATGTGTCGCCGCCTCACCAGCCGCGTGGCTTTCGGCAAGTTCATCTACCAGCAGAGCGTGTGGGAAGAACGCGTGGCCCGCGCCCGCATCGATATCGAGATGAGCCGCCTCCTGTGCCTCAAGGCCGCCGACATGATGGACCGCGAGGGCAACAAGGCCGCCAAGAACGAGATCGCCATGATCAAGGTGCAGGCCCCCACGATGGCGCTCGCCATCCTCGATGACGCGATACAGGCGCACGGTGGCGGCGGCGTCAGCAGCGATCACGAACTTGCCGCGACATGGGCCAGCATCCGCACGCTGCGTTTTGCCGACGGGCCGGACGAAGTTCACAACCGCGCCATCGCCCGTAACGAATTCGCCAAGTACACCGACCTGAAGGCAAAGCCGGGAGCGAGGCCATGACCCGCGAAGCCGCCATCGTTTCCACCGCCCGCTCGCCCATCGGCAAGGCCCATCGCGGCGCGTTCAACGCCACCATGCCCGACAGGCTGGCCGCTCATGTGATCGACGCCGCGCTCGATCGCGCCGGGATAGAGCCTGAGCGGGTGGAGGACCTCTACTGGGGCTGCGGCAACCAGTACGGCCCGCAGTTCTACAACCTTGGCCGCATGAGCGTGTTCGGGAGCAAATTGCCCCAAAGCGTTCCCGCGATGACGCTGGACCGCAAATGCGCCTCCGGCCTCACCACCGTGGCGCTGGCCGCGCGCAGCATCATGGCAGGCGATGCCGACGTGCTGATGGCGGGCGGCTGCGAATCGATCTCGCTCACCATGGTGCCGGGCATCGTCGATCCCTCGTGGCGTTCGCCGAACGTGCTGGAGCACGAGCCGGACGCCTACATGGCGATGATCGAAACCGCCGAGATCGTGGCCGAGCGATACAACGTGCCGCGCGAGGCGCAGGATCGCTTCGGCGCGGAAAGCCAGCAGCGCGCCGCCGCCGCTACCGAGGCCGGGCGGCTCGCCGAGGAAATCGTCCCGCTCACCACAGAGAAGGTGATCCGCGCCAAGGACGGCAGCGAGATGGGCCGCGAAACGGTGACGCTGGAAGCCGACGAAGGCATCCGCCCCGGCACGACCTACGAGGTGCTTGCGGGCCTCAACCCCGTGTTCAGGGACGGCGCGAAAGTGAAGCAGGGCCAGCATATCACTGCAGGCAACGCCAGCCAGCTCTCGGACGGCGCGGCGGCGCAAGTGCTGATGGACCGCGCCACGGCAGAGGCCGAGGGGCGCGAGGTGCTGGGCATTTTCCGAAGCTTCGCCTCCGCCGGATGCGCGCCCGACGAAATGGGCATCGGCCCCGTCTTCGCCATTCCCAAGCTGCTCGACCGCGCCGGGCTTTCGGTGGGCGATATCGGCCTGTGGGAGATCAACGAGGCCTTTGCCAGCCAGGCGCTCTACTGCCGCGACCACCTCGGCATCGATCCCGACAGGCTCAACGTCAACGGCGGCGCGATTGCGCTCGGCCACCCCTTCGGCATGACCGGATCGCGGCTGGTCGGCGCAGCGCTGCTCGAAGCGCGGCGGCGCGGAGAGCGTTACGCCGTCGTCTCCATGTGCGTCGCGGGCGGCATGGGCGCTGCCGGCCTGTTCGAAATTCCTGCGTAAGCGAGAGAAGCCATGAACCTTGAATATACTCCCGAAGAGGAAGCCTTCCGCGAGGAAGTCCGCACCTTCCTGAAGGAAAAGCTGCCCGCGCGCCTTTCCAGCAAGGTGCGCGAGGGCAAGCACCTGACCAAGGCCGACATGGAGGAATGGCACGCCATCCTCAACGAGAAGGGCTGGCTCGCCCCGCACTGGCCGGAGAAATACGGCGGCACCGACTGGTCGGTGATGCAGAAGTTCATTTTCGAGACCGAGACCGCGATGGCCCACGCGCCGCGCATCGTGCCCTTTGGCCTCTCCATGCTCGCGCCAGTGCTGATCAAGTACGGCACCGAAGAACAGTGCCGGCACTACCTGCCGCGCATCCTCGATGGCACGGACTGGTGGTGCCAGGGCTACTCGGAGCCGGGAGCCGGGTCTGACCTTGCCAGCCTGAAGACCAGCGCGGTGCGCGAAGGCGACCATTACATCGTCAACGGTCAAAAGACCTGGACGACGCTGGGCCAGCACGCCGACTGGATCTTCTGCCTTGTCCGCACCGACAGCAGCGGGAAGAAGCAGGAGGGTATCTCCTTCCTGCTGATCGACATGAAATCGCCCGGCATCGAGGTGCGCCCGATCAAGCTGCTGGATGGTGATGCAGAGGTGAACGAGGTGTTCTTCACCGACGTGAAGGTGCCTGTAGAAAACCTCGTGGGCGAGGAGAACAAGGGCTGGACCTACGCCAAGTACCTGCTGACTTACGAGCGCACGAACATCGCCGGGATCGGCGCGAGCATGGCCGCGCTGGAACAGCTGAAGCACGTGGCCCGCACCACCAAGAAGAACGGCACCCTGCTGATCGACGATCCGCTGTTCGCGCAGCGGCTGGCGCGGCTGGAGATCGACCTCGAGAACATGAAGACCACGAACTTGCGCGTGCTGGATGCGGCAGGCAAGGGCGGCGCGCCGGTGGCGGAAAGCTCCATGCTGAAAATCCGCGGCACCGAGATCCGGCAGGAAATCGGCGCGCTGATGCGCCGCGCGGCGGGTCGCTATGCCCAGCCCTTCGTCGCGGAGAGCCTGGAGGAAGGCTATAACGGCACGCCCATCGGGCCCGAGTGGACCGGCCCCGTCTCGTCGCAATATTTCAACAACCGCAAACTTTCGATCTTCGGCGGCTCCAACGAGGTGCAGCGCGAGATCATCACCAAGGCCATACTGGAGCTCTGATCGTCATGGATTTTGCAATCGGTGAAGACCGGCAGATGTTGGCGGATACGATGTCCCGCTTCCTCGCCAAGAATTTCGACTGGGAAAAACGCCTGAAGGTAATCGAGACCGAGCACGGCTTCGATCGCGCGATGTGGAGCGAGCTCGCCGAACTGGGCGTGCTGGGCGCGCTGTTTTCCGAGGATGTCGGCGGCTTCGGCGGCAGCGCCTTCGATATTGGCGTGGTGTTCGCCGAAGTGGGCCGCGCCATCGCGACAGGCCCGTTCCTCGAGACGCTGATGGCCGGACACCTGCTGGCCGCCGCTGGCGAGAGCGAGGTGCTGGAAAGCGTGATCGGCGGCGAAAGGATCGTGACGCTGGCGCACGCGCCCGCGCACGACGCCGAGAGCGGGGAGGACCGCGATGTTACCGCCAGCGGCTCCGGCGACGACTGGACGCTCGACGGCGCAAAAGGCGTTGTCGGCTATCTCGGCGCGGCGGACCTGATCGTCGTTACCTCAGGCGACAAGGCTTTCCTCGTGGAAGCAGGGGGGACAGGCGTTTCCGTGTCCGATTACAGGATGGTGGATGGCGGCTCGGGCGGCGAGCTTCACCTCTCGGGCGCTTCGGCGAAGCTGCTTTCCGGCGTCGATGCCGGCACCATTGCCGCGGCCGAGGCGGCGGGCGTGGTGGCGCTTTCTTGGGAAGGCGTTGCCGTGATGGACCAGCTGCGCGACCAGACGCTGGAATACATGCGCACCCGCAAGCAGTTCGGCGTGCCCATCGGCAAGTTCCAGGCCTTGCAGCACCGCATGGCGACGCTGGCGCTGGAGATCGAACAGGCGCGTTCGTCCTCGATCAACGCGGCGGCCTTCTTCGACAAGCCGGAGCGCGACCGGTTCGTTGCGGCGGCGAAGTACACGTTGGGCAAGGTCGGCAACCTGGCGGCAGAGGAAGCCATCCAGATTCACGGCGGCATCGGCATGACCTGGGAACTGCCGCTGTCGCACTATGCGAAACGCATGGTGATCCTCGGCCACCTGCTGGGTGACGAGGACGAGCACCTCTCCCGCTACATCGAATTGTTGCGCGCGGCCTAATAGCCGTCCATGCGGGCTAGCCGGTCCGCATGGAAATCGGCATCGCCGAACATTTCGGCCAGCACGCGCTGGCGCTTCATGAAGAAACCGACGTCGTACTCGTCGGTCATGCCGATGCCGCCGTGCATCTGCACCGCCTCTCGCACGGCAAGGCCGCTGGCCATACCCGCCATCGCCTTGGCGACCGACGCATCGCGGTCCGCATCGGCGCTGCCTGCATCGAGCGACTGCTGCGCCTTCAGCGTGGCGGCGCGGGCAACTTCCATCTCGCTGTAGAGGTGCGCGGCGCGGTGTTGCAGCGCCTGGTAGCTGCCGATCACGCGGCCGAACTGCTTGCGCTGCTTGAGGTAGTCGAGCGTCATGGCGCTCGCCCCTTCGGCAACGCCCACCATTTCGGAAGATGCCCCGGCGCGAACCACGCTCAGCACCCGGTTGAGCAATGCCCTGCCGCCGTCGACTTCGCCGATCACCGCGCTGCCGTCCAGTTCCACCCCGTCCAAGTCCACGCGCGCGGCGAAGCTGGAGTCGGCCAGCCGCTCGGCCTTGACGGTGATGCCCGGCTGGCTGCGCGGCACGGCGAACAGAGTCACGCCGTCCTCGTCCGAGCCATCACCGGAAGTGCGCGCGGAAACGATCAGCAGGTCCGCCTCGTGCCCGAAGGCGACGAACTGTTTTTCACCCGATAGGCGGAATCCGTTGCCCTGCCGCTCCGCTTTCAGCCCGACATGGCGCGGGCGGTGCTTCGCCGCCTCGTCCAGCGCCAGCGCCGCCACCGTCTCGCCCGCGATGATGCCCGGCAGCCAAGCCTGCTTCAGCGGCGCGTCTGCGCCGCGCAGGGCCTCAACCGCGCCCACCGCCGTGCCGATGAAAGGCGAGGGGGTGAGATTACGCCCGATTTCTTCCAGCACGATGCCCGCCTCGACATGACCCATGCCGAGGCCACCGTCAGCCTCGTCCACCAGCACGCCGGTGAAGCCCATCTCGCCGAACTGCCGCCAAAGGTCGCGGCTGAACCCCGCCGGATCGTCTGCATCGCGAAGCGTGCGCAGGTGGGAGACAGGCGCCTCGCTCGCCATGAAGGGGCGCACGGTGTCGGCGAGGGTTTCCTGATCGTCGTCTAGGAACAGCGGCATGTCAGCCCTCCGGCAGTTCGAGGATGCGCTTGGCGATGATATTGAGCTGGATTTCGCTCGTCCCGCCCTCGATGGAGTTGGCCTTCGTGCGCAGCCAGGCGCGCGCGGCCTTTCCCCCACCCGAATTCTCGCTATCCCATTCCAGCGCATCGCTGCCGCCCGCCGCCATCAGCAGTTCGTGACGGTCCTTGTTCAGCTCGGTGCCGTAGTATTTCATCATGCTGGGCTGCGCGGGGTGAATCTTGCCTGCCTTCAGACGGTCGATGAACCGCTCGCTCATTGCGGCGAAGGCGTGGGCACGCACCTCGTACAGGGCGATACGCGCACGCAGTACCGGGTCGTCCAGCCGCCTCTGTTCGTCGCGCCCAATCTTCGCGAGCGCGTATTCCGATAGCAACGGCCCCTGCGCCCGTCCGCCCATGCCGGAGATCATTTCCCGCTCGTGGCCGAGCAGGTATTTCGCCACGGTCCAGCCCTGGTTGACCGCCCCCAGCAACTGGTCCTTGGGCACTTTCACATCGTCGAAGAATGTCTCGCAAAAGGGCGAAGCGCCGCTGATCAGCCTGATCGGTTTCGTCGAAACCCCTTCCGACTCCATGTCGAACAGCAGGAAGGAAATGCCGCCCTGCTTCTGGCTGGTGTCGGTGCGCACAAGGCAGAATATCCAGTCCGCCTGATCGGCATAGCTTGTCCACACCTTCTGCCCGTTGACGAGGAAATGGTCGCCCATGTCCTCCGCGCTGGTGGCAAGGCTGGCGAGGTCTGAGCCGGCGTTCGGCTCGCTGTAACCCTGGCACCAGCGGATTTCGCCGCGCGCGATCTTGGGCAGGTGTTCCAGCTTCTGCGCCTCGGTGCCGTATTCCAGTAGTGCGGGGCCGAGCATGGATATGCCGAAGCTTTGCAGCGGCACCCGGCAGCCGAGCGCCGCCATTTCCTGCTTCAGTACCTTGGCCTCGGCTGGCGACAGACCGCCGCCGCCGTAATCTCTCGGCCAGTCGGGCACGGTCCAGCCGCGCTGCGCCATCACGTCCAGCCATTGCTTCTGCGCGTCGCTGGCGAAAGTGAACTTGCGCCCGCCCCAGCAGATGTCCTTCTCGCTGCGCATGGGTGTGCGCATTTCGGCCGGGCAATTCGCCTCCAGCCAGTCGCGCGCCTCCCGGCGGAAGCCTTCTAGCGCGTCAGCCATTGAACGTCTCGCCCTTCGCCGCCTTGTCGCGCAGCAATGGGCTCACTTCCATGCCGTGCTTCTCCAGCCCCGCCAGAACCGTATCGAGCCCGATGGTATCGGCCCAGAACATCGGCCCGCCGGTGTGCGGCGGCCAGCCGTAGCCGTTGACCCACACGGTATCGATGTCGCTCGCGCGCTGGGCCACGCCTTCCTCCAGGATCAACGCGCCCTCGTTCACCATCGGATAGAGCTGCCGCTCGCGGATTTCCTCGTCGGAGATATCGCGCTGCGCCTTGCCCGATTTCACGGCGAAGTCGGCGATCACCGCGTCCACTTCGTCAGATGGCGTACGCTGGCGGTTCTCGTCGTAATCGTAGAAGCCCTTGCCGGTCTTCTGCCCGCGCCGCCCGCGCTCGCACAACACTTCGCGCACGCTGGAGCTGCTCGTCTTGTCCGGGTCCCAGCCGATATCGAGACCGGCAAGATCGGCCATCTGGAACGGCCCCATCGGGAAGCCGAAATCGGTCAGCACCCTGTCCACCTGCGCCGGCCGCGCGCCTTCCATCAACAGCTCACTTGCCTGCTCCTGCCGCTTGGCCAGCATACGGTTGCCGATGAAGCCGTGGCACACGCCGGAAACCACCGCGACCTTGCCGATTTTCTTGGCCAGATCCATCGCGGTTGCCATCACCTGCGGGCTGGTCCTGTCGCCGCGCACGACCTCCAGCAGGCGCATGATGTTGGCGGGCGAAAAGAAGTGCAGGCCCACCACCTGCTCTGGCCGCGAGGTGCAGGCAGCGATTTCGTTCACATCCAGATAGCTGGTGTTCGAGGCCATGATGGCCTCCGGCTTGCAGATCGTATCCAGCTTGCCGAACACGTCCTTCTTGATCGCCATCAGTTCGAAAACTGCCTCGATCACCAGGTCGCAATCGGCGAGGTCCTGATAATCGAGCGAGGTGGTTAGGTGGCCCATCGCCTTGTCCACCTGCTCGGCACTCATGCGCCCTTTGCGCGCCGTGGCATCGTAATTCTTGCGGATGATCCCGACGCCGCGATCGAGCGCCTCCTGCTCGCGCTCCACAATGGTGACATCGTATCCGGCGGAGAGAAAGTTCATCGCGATCCCGCCGCCCATCGTGCCAGCGCCGATGATGCCGACCTTGCTGATCGGGAGCGGCACCGCGTCCCTCGGCAAGCCGTCGATCTTGCCTGCCTGCCGTTCTGCAAAGAACACGTGGCGCAGGGCCTTCGACTGGTCGCCCATCACCAGTTCCATGAAGAACTCACGTTCCTTGGCGATGCCCTCGTCGTAGGGAAGCTGCGTCGCAAGCTCGACCGCCTCGATGCAGCGTGCCGGCGCGTCGAGACCCTTCAGGCGGCGCGCGTTCTTCTCGCGAAATGCCTTGAACACGCCGGGATCGTGCTGGTCGATCCTGTCGGTGCGCTTGCTGGAGACGGGATGCTCGCTGCGCCCCGCCACTTCGCGGGCGAAAGCGATGGCTTCCTGGCGCAGGTTTTCCGGCGCCACAATCCGGTCGAGCAGTCCGATTGCCTCGGCCTTCTTTGACGAAACGGGGTTGCCCGTCACGATGATGGGCAGCGCTTCCTCCACGCCCACCACGCGCGGCAGGCGCTGGGTGCCGCCCGCGCCGGGCAGGATGCCGATCTTCACTTCGGGAAGGCCGATCTTGGTCGCGGGAATGCCGATGCGGTAGTTGCATCCCAGCGCGATCTCGCAGCCGCCTCCCAGCGCCGTGCCGTTCAGCGCCACGACCACGGGCTTGTCGAGGTTCTCGATGGAGTCGATCAGTTCGGGCAGCGTGGGATGGACCGGGGGCTTGCCGAACTCGGTGATGTCTGCCCCGCCGGAGAACATACGACCCTCTGCGCGGATCACCACGGCCTTCACGCCCTCATCATTCGCGGCTTCATCCACGGCCGCCGCCATTGCGTTGCGGACTTCGGTGGAGAAGGCGTTCACCGGCGGATTGTCGAGCGTGACGACAAGGACTTCGCCTTCGCGCGTGGTGGTGACTTTGGACATGCTGGCTCCCGTTCAGACTGGCTGCGCCCGCGGACCGACAAAAGGCCGCCGCGACTCTGCTTCGTGCACAGCCGTAGGACATACCGTGTTTTCAGACAAGCGGCTTTGCCGAGTCGCCGTAAGGGCCTTGCGAGTGCGTCGGGCCACACCTCGCCACGGCATTGCTGGGTTCGGCGGTATCGCGCCGCGACCCCTTGCTGTCCGTTCCCTGGCCCTTGCCCCTGCGCCGCCCGTCAGCCTCGCGCCAGCCCCGGAGGCCGCGTGACAGGGTGCGAAGTGGAAAGCCCGCCGTCGACCACCGTGATCTGGCCGTGGACGTAGCTGGCCGCGTCGGAGGCGAGGAACAGCGCGACTCTCGCGATCTCCTCGGGCTCGCCGCCGCGCCCCAGCGGGTTGAGCAGTCCGATCCTGTCTTCCAGTCCCTTCGCCCGCGCATTCTCGTAGAGCGGCGCGGTCATTCCCGTCTCGATCAGGCCGGGGCAGATGCCGTTGATGCGCACGCCGGTGCCCGCAAGCTGCTGCGCCGCCGTCTGCACCAGGTTGATGACACCTGCCTTGGACGCCGAATAGGGCGCAGGCCCGGCGCCGGAACGCAGGCCCGCGACCGAGGCGGTGCAGACGATAGCCCCACCGCCGCTTTCGCTGATTGCAGGCGTTGCATGTTTCACCGCGCAGAACGGGCCGATCAGGTTGACGCGCAGCACTTCGGCCCAGTTGGCGGCATCGCTGTCGAAGAACCCCTCCCGCGCCGTGCCGGTGATCCCGGCATTGGCGAAGAACACATGCAGGCCGCCGAAAGCCTCGCGCGCCTGGCTCACCAGCGCGACGATATCGGCCTCTTCCGCAGCGTCGCCCGTCATGCCGATGGCCTGCCCGCCTGCATCCTTCACCGCTTCCACCGTATCGGCGACATTGGAGGATCGGTCGAACGCGACGACCTTTGCCCCCTCGGCTGCGAACAGCAGCGCGCTCGCCCGGCCGATGCCGGAAGCAGCCCCCGTGATGCAGGCGACCTTGCCGGAAAGCTGGCCCACTACATCCCTGACCCGATGGTGACGCCGCCGTCGATCACCATCATCTGCCCTGTCATCCACGCACCCGCATCGCTGGCGAGATAGACCGCCGCCCCGGCGATATCGCGGGGCTCGCCCAGCCTGCGCATGGGGGTGACGGCGGCGGTGCGATCATGCGCCTTCTGGTCTTCCCACAGGGCGCGGGCGAAGTCCGTCTTCACCACGCCGGGCGCGATGGCGTTGATGCGGATATTGTCCTTGCCGACTTCCACCGCGTAGTTGCGCACCAGCTGGAAATCTGCCGCTTTGGAGATGTTGTAGGCGCCGATCATGGCCGACCCGCGAAGGCCGCCGATGCTGGAAACCACCACGATCGCGCCCCCGCCGCTCGCCCGCATGTCAGGCAGGGCAAGCTGCACCAGCCAATGGTTGGAAAGCACGTTGTTGTCGAGGATCTTGCGGAACTGCTCGTCCGTGATCCCGTCCATTGAACCGTAGTAGGGATTGCTCGCCGCGTTGCAGACGAGAACGTCGATCGGGCCGAGTTTCTTGTGCGTCTGCTCGACGAGCTTCTCGAGCGCTTCCTTCTCGGAGATGCTGGCGGCGATAGCGACGGCGGTGCCCTCCCCGTGCTTTGCGTTGATCGCGGCGGCCACGTCTTCGCAGGCGTCCTGCTTGCGGCTGGAAATGACGACGCGCGCGCCGTGGGCGGCGAGTTCCTCCGCAATGGCGCGGCCGATCCCGCGCGAAGATCCGGTGATGACGGCAACCTTACCGGTGCAATCGAACAGCGACATGGGTCGTACTCCTTGAGATATTTGGGAAATTCAGGCTCCGGCCTTCTTGGCGAAACCAAGGGCTGCATCGGCCAGCGGCTCCACCATCGCGGCTTTCTTCTGCGCGTCCTTGCTGGAGGCGTTACCGTCGATGATGCGCTTCTTGATGCCTTGGAGAATGCCGACGAGGCGGAACAGGTTGTAGGCGAAATACCAGTTCATGTCGGGCACGCTGCTGCGGCCCGTGGCCTCGCAATACTGGCGGGTGATCTCCTCCAGCGAGGGGATACCCAGCTCCTCCAGGTCCAGCCCGCCAAGCTGCGCGTTGCGCCCCTGCCGGGGCAGCGCCCAGTTCATCGCTAAGTAGGTGAAATCGGCCAGGGGATCGCCCAGCGTCGAAAGCTCCCAGTCCAGCACCGCGCGCACTTCCGGCCCATCGGGGGCGTAGATAAGGTTGTCGATCCGGTAGTCGCCGTGGATGATGCTCGTGCGCTCCTGTTCCGGCACCGTGTCAGGCAGGAATTCGATGAGGCGCTCGACGGCGGCAAGATCGTCGGTTTGAGAGGCGCGGTACTGCTTGGTCCAGCGGCCAACCTGCCGCTCGAAATAGTTGCCCGGCGCGCCGTAATCGCCAAGCCCTGCCTCCTGCGGATCGACGGCGTGGAGCCGCGCCAGCGTGTCGACCATCGCGTGGTAGATGGGCGCGCGCTCCTCCTTCGCGCAATCGGGCAGCGCGCCGTCCCAGAACACCCGGCCCTCCACCATGTCCATGATGTAGAACGGGGAGCCGATCACCCCCTCGTCCTCGCACAGCGCATGGGGCTTCGCCACCGGCAGGCCGAGCGGATGCAGCGCGCTGATCAGCCGGTACTCGCGCTCCACCGCGTGGGCGGACGGTAGGATTGTGCCGAACGGCTTGCGTCGCAGGACGTAACTGCGCCCGCCGCATTCCATCCGATAGGTAGGATTGGACTGCCCGCCGGAAAACTTGACGATCGAATCAACCCGACCCTCCAGCGCAGAATTGCCCGCAATCCAACGCGACAGGCTGTCACCGTCGAGATCGGCGAACCGGTCCTGCTCGCTATCCGTCATCAAGGCACCTCGTTTTCACCATTTGAAGATACCATACGTTCGAAACTTGGCCGAGGACAACCTCTTTCCGTTTATCCTTTTGCTTGGCGAACGGACCTGTTTGCGGCATGAAAGGGGCATGGACGCGAAAGCAATCGAAACTTCAGGGGAGGTTGGGGAACCCCAGCGCGGCCAGCGTTTCCGGCGCAAGCGCGATGCCCTGCTGGATGCGGCGACCAACCTGATCAACGAACACGGCGCGAAGGCGACGACGCTGCAGGCCGTTTCGCAGGCGGTGGAACTGAGCACCACCAGCGTCACCTACTACTTCCCCCGCAAGGATGTACTGGCCGCCGCCGTTTTCGAACGCGCCATTGGTCGCCTGCGCGAATATGTGGACGAGGCGGCGAAGGAGGCCACGCCCCGCGAACGTGTGCGTTGTCTGTTGCAGCTTCATATCGATCTGCGCGCCGCCGTGCTTGACGGCACCGATGTGCCCATCGCAACCCTGTCCGAAGTCCGCACGCTGGACGATGCGATCCGCGAACCGTTGCTGAAGCAGTACGTCGACCTGTTCCGCGCCACACGCGCGCTGTGGGGCGATTTTCCGCAGAAGGCGAAGCCGTTGATGACGGCGCGCACACACCTGTTGCAGGAAACCATCTTCTGGATGCCCGTCTGGCTGGCTCGCTTCCCGGCAGACGAGTTTCCGCGCGTGCACCGCCAGTTGTTCGACCTTTTCGATCACGGCCTCGCCTTACCCGAAACCGCATGGTCGCCAATTGCGCTGCCGCCCGGTGCCGATGGCGAGCCCGTGGGCGACGAGGAGCGCGGCGCGCCCAATTTCCTCGGCGTCGCCACCCGGCTTATCAACGAAAGCGGTTATCGCGGGGCCAGCGTGACTCGCATCGTCGAGGAATTGCAGGTGACGAAGGGCAGCTTCTACCATCACCTCGATGCAAAGGACGACCTGATAGCGGAGTGCTTCCGCCGCTCCTTCAGCCGCATGGCCGCAGTGCAGCAGGCGGCCGTCAGCGCGGGCGAGACGCAGTGGCAGCACCTTGAGGCGATGATGGCGCATTTCATGGATCTGCAGTTCGAGGGCGAGTTCCCGCTCACCCGCACCTCCGCATTGCAGGCGCTGCCCGCCGACGTGCGCACCGAAGTGCTGGCCAAGTCCGACCAGACCGCGCTGCGTTTCGGCAATACGCTGGTGGACGGCGCGCAGGAGGGATCGATCCGCGTAGTGAACCCGATGATCGCCAGCCAGACGATCACCGCCATGCTCAACTCCGCCTATGACCTGCGCAAATGGGCGGAGACGATGGACCGCGAGACCGCGATCCGGCTCTACGCCTCGTGCCTGACGCGCGGCATGTTTGCCGATCCGGACACCATCCTGGCCGGGGAATGACTCTCGGGCCGGAAGACAGGGCGCGCATCGTCGAACTCGAAGGCGCAGCGAACTTCCGCGATTTCGGTGGCTATCCCGCAAGAGACGGCCGGAAAGTGCGGCGAGGCGTATTGTTCCGCTCCAACCGGCTGTCGCAACTGACAAAAGGTGACATCGCCGCGCTCGAAGCGGCGGGAATCGCCACCGTGTTCGACCTGCGCGCACCCCGCGAGCGGAAGGCCGACCCAACCGCGTGGCAAGCCTCGCACCTCGCATTCCATACGTGGCCGCCAGGGCACAAGCGACGGCTTGTCGACATGGCGCGGGACTATCCGCAGGACGCGGGCGGCGCAGAAGCATTGATGCTGGATTTCTACGCCGAGCTTCCGCGCACGATGAGCCACGCCTTTTCCGGCATCATCCGGCACATCGCCAATGGCACCGCACCATGCGTCATCCATTGTTCGGCAGGCAAGGACCGCACCGGCATGGCGGCGGCGCTGGTGCTGAGCGCGCTCGGCGTGCCACGCGATCTCGTGCTGGACGACTACGCGATGACCGACAGGATCGTTGCCAGCGAGGACGACATGGCCCGCTCCCTGTTCACGGGCCGCGATGGCGGCGCGCGGGCGCAGGGGGCCATGCGCGATGCGTTCCCGCCCGAAGCGATCGCTGTGATGCGATCGGCACGGCCCGCCTTCCTGGAAAGTGCATTCGCGGGGATCGACAGCGAGTACGGTTCGCTACCCGCTTATCTCGACGCCATTAGCATCGACGATGCCGTGCAGGCCGCGCTCCGGTCGCGGCTCCTCGAACCTATCCCCTCGTAACGGAGTAAAGATCATCAAGGCATTGCTTTCGCACCAACCCGGCGGCCCCGATACGCTGGAACTCACCGAAGTCGATGCGCCCACCCCCGGCAAGGGCGAACTGGCGGTGCGCGTGCTCGCCTGCGCCATCAACTATCCCGACGTGCTGATCATCGAGGACAAGTACCAGATGCGCCCGCCCCGCCCCTTCGCGCCCGGCGCGGAGATCGCAGGTGAAGTGATTGCGGTGGGCGAAGGCGTGGACGGCTGGAGCGAGGGCGACCGGCTGATCGCCGTTACAGGGTTCGGCGGAATGGCGGAGCAGATCGTGGTGGACGCTCAGCGGGCTTCCCGCCTGCCCGAAGGCGCGGACCCGATTGAAGGCTCCGCCCTGCTGATGACCTACGCCACCACCATCCACGCGCTGAAGGATCGCGGCGAACTGGGCGAAGGCCAGACGCTGCTGGTGCTCGGCGCGGCGGGCGGCGTGGGGCTGGCTGCAGTCGAGATCGGCAAGGCGATGGGCGCGCGCGTCGTCGCCGCGGTGTCGAGCGAGGCGAAGGCCGAGGCGGCACGCGCGGCGGGCGCGGACGAAACGCTGATTTATGGCCGCGCGCCGTTCGACAAGGAGGAGAGCAAGGCGCTTTCCGCCGCATTCAAGGATGCCGTGGGACCAGGCGGCGCCGACGTAATCTACGATCCGGTCGGCGGCGACTATTGCGAGCCCGCGCTGCGCAGCATCGCGTGGGAAGGACGTTATCTTGTCGTGGGCTTCCCGGCGGGCATCCCCAAGCTGCCGCTGAACCTGACGCTGCTGAAAAGCTGCGACGTGCGCGGCGTCTTCTGGGGCGGGTTCGTGATGCGCGATCCACAGCGCAATGCCGAGCATGTCGAGCAGCTGATGCGCTGGTGGCAGGACGGCACGATCAGCCCCCGGATCGACCGCACCTACCCGATGGAAGAAGGCGGCGCGGCCATCCGGCGACTGGCGGATCGCAAGGCTGTCGGCAAGGTCGTCGTGACTTTCGGCTGACCATACTTGGCATTCGGCTGATACGCCCTGCCTTAGGCGTCTTAACATTCCGGATATTCGAAAAACGCGAATTGGCCGTTGCCAGCGGGCGCTTCGTAAGGAATGATGCCCTCCACGAATCGCGTGAGGGAGAGAGCATGCGCAACCGGTTCACGGCAATGTTCGGGGTGGAGCACCCCATCATGATGGGCGGCATGCAATGGGTTGGCCGTGCGCCGCTCGTCGCTGCCGTGGCGGAGGCCGGCGCGCTGGGCGTGCTGACCGCGCTGACGCAGCCGACGCCGGAAGACCTGACGAAGGAAATCGCCGCAACGCGGGAGCGGACGGACAAGCCGTTCGGCGTCAACCTCACCATCCTGCCCACCATGAAGCCGCCGCCCTATGCCGAGTATCGCCAGGCGATTATCGAGGCGGGCATCACCATCGTGGAAACCGCCGGGCATCGCCCGCAGGAACACGTGGAGGATTTCAAGGCCAACGGCGTGAAAGTGATCCACAAGTGCACCGCCGTGCGCCATGCCCTTTCCGCCCAGCGCATGGGGGTGGATGTCATCTCCATCGACGGGTTCGAATGCGCAGGGCATCCCGGGGAGGACGACATCGGCGGCCTGATCCTGATCCCCGCCGCAGCGGACGCGCTGGACATCCCGATCATCGCCAGCGGCGGCATCGCCGACGGGCGCGGGCTGGTGGCCGCGCTGGCGTTGGGGGCAGAGGGCGTGAACATGGGCACCCGCTTCCTCGCCACGCAGGAATGCCAGATCCACGCGAACGTGAAGAAGAAGATCGTCGCCAGCACGGAGCGGGACACGAACCTCATCTTCCGCAACCTCCACAACACCGCCCGCGTGGGCAAGAATAGCGTCTCCGACGAGGTCGTGGACCTTCTTTCGCGGCCCGATGCCGAGTTCCAGGACGTCGCTCATCTGGTGGCCGGGGCGCGCGGGAAGAACGTGATGGAGAAAGGCGACCTCGACAACGGACTTTATTGGGCAGGCATGGCGCAGGGGCTGATCCACGACGTGCCGACCGTGGCAGAGCTGATCGGACGTATCATGGAGGAGGCGCGCGGCATCGCCGGCCAGCGGCTGCCGGCCTTGCTGGCATGACAGGGTTCGCGACCCAAATCGTGCGCGAGGGCGACACGCTGACGGGTCCTTATCGCCACCCGCGCCAGATGCTGGGCGCGCAATCGGTGTCGGGCAGCGCGTCGATCCACGACGATGGCACTGCGCAAAAGCTGGGCTTTTCCGGCGGCACGATCGAGGGGCCGACGCATTTCTCGCAGTTCGAGCCGCTGGCCGAAGCCCTTTGGGGCGACGATTGGCGGCGCACCGGCTGCATCTCCGCTCATTACCGCGCGCCAGTGTTCGAAGGCGAGGCCGTCCGAGCCTTGGCGACGGCGGACGATGAGCGACCAGACTACGCCGCGATCCGCATGGAGAAGGAGGACGGCACGGAGGTTCTCACCGGCTCCATGTCGGTCGGCCCGGATGCTCCGCTCAGCTTCCTACGCGCACGCCTCGCCAAGCTTGAGCCGCTGGCCGATCCCGTGCTGGTGGCGGACGTGCCCGTCGGCACGCGCACTTCGCGCATAGCGGTGACGATGGACCGCAACACACGAATGGGCGACCTCTACCCGTTCAGTCTTGTCGACAAGCTCCAGGTCATCACCGAACCAAACGCCCGGTTCGAGCGCGAGCTGCCGATCGAGATGATCTCCGTGCTGGCGAACTCCACCGCCGACCGAGAGCCCTTCGCCGTGCGCCGCCCCAGCGTGGGCCTGTTCGCGGACCAGGAAATCAGCCTGCGCGACGGGCCGCTGCTGGTGGCCGAAACCTACGAGATCATCCGCGAAGTCATCGCCCGCACCGGCAGCCGCAAGACGGAATCGCTGTGGGTCGAATACCGCATATTCCGCCCCGCCGGGCAGCGTCCGGTCGCGACCATGCTGCTCAACCTTGCTTCCCTGAAAGCGAGCTACCCCGATTACGAAGAGGACGCCCGCGCGCTCTATGGAGAGAAACTGGATGGCTGACTTTCAGACCCTCGACCTCGCAATCGACAATGGCCTGGCGGTGGCGACGTTCAACCGGCCGGACCAGATGAACACGTTTAATCCGGCAATGATCAGGGACCTGCTCGCCCTGTTCGACCTGACCGATGCGGATGACGCCGTGCGCGCAGTGATCCTGACCGGCTCGGGCCGTGCGTTCTGCGCCGGGGCCGATCTCGGCAGCGGCGGCGACACCTTCGATTACGACAAGCGGACGGGCCGCGAGGACGTGGGCGGGCCGGACCGCGACGGCGGCGGCATGGTGACGCTGCGCATCTTCCGCAGCCTGAAGCCGGTGATCGCCGCGTCCAACGGAGCGGCAGTCGGCATCGGGGCGACCATGCAGCTTCCCATGGATTGGCGCATGGCCGCCGAGGATTCGCGCTACGGCTTCGTGTTCTCCCGCCGCGGCGTGACACCGGAAGCCTGCTCCGGCTGGTTCCTGCCGCGGATCGTGGGAATGGCCAAGGCGCTCGACTGGACATTCTCGGGCCGCGTCTTCGGCGCTCAGGAAGCGCTGGATGCGGGTCTGATCCAGTCGCTCCACGCGTCCGACGCCCTGCTGGATGCCGCGAAGGAAAAGGCGCTGGAAATGACCTCCGCCTCCGCGCCCGTTTCGGTCGCGCTGGCCCGGCAACTCATGTGGCAGGGGCAGACGATGGCACACCCGATGGACATGCACCGCGTGGACAGCCGCGTCTTCGCCTCGCGCGGACGCTCCGCCGACGTGCGCGAAGGCATCGCCGCCTTCAGGGAGAAGCGCGAGGCGCAATATCCCGACACCGTATCCACCGCGATGCCCGACATGGGCTGGGCCGACGAACCGCCCTTCGCATGACATCAGGTCGCACCAGAACGCCTGCCCCCTTTCCATCTCTCGGGGCGCGCTGTTTCGGGCGAAAGGAGGCCGGGTCCGCCGATCCGGCCTCCGACCATTTCCCTCTTCAGGATAACGCAGCATGACGCCAGTCGCAGAAACTCCGGCACGGGTACTTCCGGCAAAGGCCAGCATCGTCCTTGCCATGCTGCTGCTGGTCTACATTTTCAATTTCCTCGACCGCATGATGCTGTCGATCCTCGCGGCACCGATCCAGGCCGACCTCGGCCTGTCGGACAGCGAGATGGGCCTGCTCGGCGGCCTGGCCTTCGCCGTGCTCTATTCCACGCTGGCCGTCCCGCTTTCCGCTGTGGCGGACCGCACCAGTCGCAGCTGGGTCATCACCATCGCGCTGGTGTTCTGGAGCGCGTTCACTGCGCTGTGCGGCATGGCGCAGAACTTCCTGCACATCTTCCTCGCCCGCGTCGGCGTGGGTGTGGGCGAGGCAGGCGGGGTTGCCCCCAGCTACGCCATCATCGGCGATTATTTCCCACCGCGCCGCCGGGCGACGGCGCTGGCGATCTATTCGCTCGGCATTCCCATCGGCAGCGCCATTGGGGTGATGGGCGGCGGCTGGATCGCCTCGACGATCGACTGGCGCGTGGCCTTTTTCGTGATGGGTGGCCTCGGCATCCTGATCGCGCCTGTGTTCAAGCTGCTGGTGAAGGACGTGCCGAGGCCGGAAAGTGCCGGAGCGGGGTCGCACGGCGGGCAGTCGATCTGGTCGGTATTCCAGATCCTCGCGAAGAAGCCGTCGTTCTGGTTCATGGCCTTCGGCGCGGCGTTCAGTTCGATGCTCGGCTACGGCATCGGCTTCTGGAAGCCCAGCTTCCTGATCCGCAGTTTCGAGCTCGACCTGTGGGGCGCGGCGCTGTTCACCGGCGGCGTGCTGCTGATTGGCGGCGTGACGGGGATGCTAGCGGGCGGCGCGCTGGCAGACCGGCTGGGCAGCAACCGCAAGTGGTACCCGCGCCTGCCCGCCATCGCCTTCATCGTGGGCGCGCCGATTTATGCCGCCGGCGTGCTGACCGACAGCCTTGTCGCGGCCTTTCTGCTCTTCCTCATCCCGCAGGGCCTGAACTACGTCTGGTTCGGCCCAGTTTTGACAGCGGTGCAGCACCTGGTGGAACCGCGCGCGCGGGCAACCGCCTCGGCGATATTCCTGCTCATCAACAACCTGATCGGCCTTGGCGGCGGTATCTACGCGTTGGGCCTCATCTCGGACGCCTATGCGCCGGTCTACGGCGATGAATCGCTGCGCATATCCATCCTCACCGCCCTGCCGCTCTACATCGTGGCGGGTATCCTGATGCTGCTTGCCACCCGTAGCATCGCGAACGACTGGGTCGAGGAGAAATAGCGCCTGCCCAGTATGACGGGGACCATCGGGGGCATTGAAGGGCGCGGCGCTTTCGGGCTAAGGGCGCGGAAGGTTTCGACTTAACCCCACGCGCAAGGACTTTCATCGCACCATGGCACGCACTTCCCCGCTCGACGGCAAGCTGGTTACCCTGATCGGCGGCAACGGATTTATCGGCAGCCACGTGGCGCAGGACCTGCTGGAGCGCGGGGCGCGCGTGCGCATCGCCGCGCGGGAGCCGGAAAAGGCTTTCAAGCTGAAGCCGCTGGCGAACCTCGGCCAGCTTCAGTTCGCGCGCTGCAACGCACTGGACAAGCGCAGCATCGAGGCCTGCGTGAAAGGCTCCGACGCGGTGGTCTACCTGATCGGCGCGTTCGACGGGAACCAGCAGGCGCTGCAAGCCGATGGTGCCGGCCATGCCGCGCGCGCGGCGAGCGAAACGGGCGCCACGAGCTTCGTCTACATCTCCGCCATTGGTGCCGATCCGGAAGCAGAAACCGGCTACTATCGCACCAAGGGCGATGGCGAGCGGCAGGTGCTGGAGGCCTTCCCCAAGGCGACCCTGATCCGTCCCTCCGTCGTGTTCGGAGAGGAAGCGGGCCTTGTCCCGATGTTTGCCGATCTCGTGCAGATGATGCCGGTGATGCCGGTGTTCGGCGCGGAGAGCGAATTTCAGGTGGTGTGGGTGGATGACGTGGCGGCGGCCGTCGCCACCGCGCTGGAAGACCCCGGCGCTCACGGGGGGAAGACCTACGAGGCCGCTGGCCCGGAAAAGCTCACCATGATGCAGATCCACCAGATGATCGCCGACGGGCAGGGACGCGATCGCACCTTCTTCCCCATGCCCACACCGCTGGCGAAAGTCTTCGCCTCGGTGCCGCTGACGCCGATCAATTCGGACCAGCTGGCGATGCTGGAAGAAGGCAGCGTGGCCAGCAAGGGTACGCCGGGGCTGGCCAAGATGGGCATTTCGCCAAAGCCCCTGTCGCTGTTCCTAGACCGCTGGATGGTGCGCTATCGCAAGCACGGCCGCTTCACCGAGAAGCGCGCCTGAAAAAGCGGCGCGAGAGCCTATTCGCTCTCAGCCACTTCGACGCCCTGCAAGCGGGTCGACGCCGGAATGTTCGGCAATCCTGCATAGAGCCGCTCCAGCCACGCCCGATCGAACGCGGTGAGTTCCATCGGCTTGTCGGCATCCTCGAACAGGGTCAGCATGCTCGCCTCTCCCTCACCCGCGCCGGCGGGGAATTCGGTCGCGAGTGCGCGAAGCGTGGCGTAGTCGGCAAGCTGCCGCAGTGTAAGGCCGCGCGCCTCGTCACGGTCCAGCAGGACGAGGGCGTAGGTGATATCGTGGCGTACGGGGCGGTAGATGCGCGAATGCGCCTGCCACATGCCGGCCGTGGGCACCTGCGCCAGGTTCTCTCGCCTGCCGACCCTGATGCCATCCCGCGTGCGCGCCGCGACCTGGTGCCACACGCCGGAAGCGCCCGTGCTTTCCAGCAATTGCCGCCGCTGCATGGGCGTCATGTCGTTGAACAGGTATCCGCGCTCGTCCATCATTTCGGCCAGGTAGGCGCGGCTGTCCTCGACAAAGGCGATAACCACGTTGGCCTCGCAAGCATCCCCGCCCGCCAGCCGCAAGCCGAGGGCGTCGGCGTTCTCGCGCAGGCGGCTCACCATCAGCCCGGCATATTCGCGGTCCAAACCGATAATACCGGGACACAGTCGGTCCTCGAAGCGCGGCAGGGGCTCGTCCATGATACCGTCGGCAGCGGCGGGCGCTGCCAGTCCCGTCGCGGCGAGGGCCGTGGCGAATGCGATCTTGCGCAGGATATGGGCCATATGCGGAATCCCTTCGAGGCGTGTATAGCATATTCGCACGGTCCGCGCGCGTCTGGCGATACGGCGAAATGTCGTAATTCGTGGCCATATCGGCATCGGGTAATTGACTATGCCCGTCTTGCAGTGCGAAGGGCCGTGCCAAGCAAACGCTGGAGAGATTCCCGATGACCAAGCACGTTCTTGAAAAGCTCGCCGATACCAATGCAGATGCGGAAATCTGGTGGGACAGTTCGCCACTGGTCTTCCCCAGCTGGAAGGAAGAGACCGTCGCCGCCGCGCCCGATGGCAAGCGCGACGACTGGGAAGCGCAGCTCACCCGCTTCTACAACCCCGATGCCCCTGCCGAGATGGGCTTTCGCGGCGTTACCACCAACCCGCCCCTGTCGCTGCAGGCCGTGCAGCTCGATCCGGAAGGCTGGACAAAGCTGGTGAAGGATATCGCCGCCCAGAACCCCGGCCTCGATGTCGAGGGCGTATACTGGAAGATGTACCTGCACCTCGTGAAGCTGGGCGCCGATGCCATCCGCCCCGCGTTCGAGGCATCGGGCTACAAGTACGGAATGCTGTCGGGCCAGGTCGATCCGCGCTTCGTCACCGATGGGGAGGCCATGCTGGCGCAGGGTCTTTCCATCGCTGCACAGGGCGACAACGTTATGGTGAAGCTGCCCGGCTCCAAGGAAGGGTACGAGGTGCTGGAGGAGCTGACCGCACGCGGCATTTCCACCAACAACACCACCAGCTTCGCCGTGGCGCAGTATGCGCGCTGCCGCGCCGCCGTCTCCGCCGGTCTGCTGCGCGCGAAGGCCGCGGGCGTGGACCTGTCCAAGTGGCGCAGCGTCATCACCCACATGTCCAGCCGCCTTGGCGAAAAGAGCGACTGGAAAAAGCAGGCCGAGCAGCGCGGCATCGAACTGTCGCTGGACGAGATCCGCGACGGCGAGGAAGCCGTGCTGAAGCGCGCCTACTGGCACGGCAAGGAGATCGACCACCCGTCCAAGATGCTGCAATGCTCGATGCGGGTGGAGACGGACAAGGACGGCAACACCGTCTCGCGCCACATTTCCGACTTCGCCGGCAGCGACATGGTCTACACCTGCCCGCCCAGCTACATCAAACAGCTGATGGAAGTGGAGGACGAGCTGGCCCCGTTCGACGCCAAGGCGATCGAGCGCGAGCCGAACAAGGCCAGCATCGAGAAGCTGATGAAGCTGCCCGCGTTCCGCCAGGCCTACGAGTTCGAAGGCATGAAGCCGCACGAATTCGCGCAGTTCGGCAGTTTCCAGGCCACCGCGACCGAGTTCGCTGCCGCCACCCGGCAGACGGTCGACTTCGTGCGCATGGTGATGGAAGGCTAAGCAGCCGGACGAGCCTCTATCCAGGCGCGTGTGCCGTAATACCGGCAGCTTTCTGCCGCCACCTCGGCAGCATGGGTGAGAGCGTCCGCGACGTTCTCACCCGCTGCAAGGAAGTGGCAGTAGGCACCGTGAAACACGTCGCCCGCGCCCAACGTATCGACGGCATCGACCTGCGGCGGGGCGATTTCGCCCCGCCCCGTGTCTGCCTTCCATGAAATCGGCCCCGGCCCCCGCGTGATCGCGGCGACGCTGGGGCCAAGCGCGCGGACGGCATCGAGGATATCAGCTCCGCCCTGCCCCGGCGGGTGAAACCGCTCGGACACCACCGCATGATCGACGTGCGCGATGAGGTCGCCCGTCCACGGCTTCCACGATCCCCCGTCCAGCACCACGGGAATGCCGCGTTCCCGCGCTGCCCTGGCCAGCGGCACGGCGATCTCGGGCAGGAAGCCGTCGCAGTAGAGCACGTCCACACCGTCGAGGCAGCCTGCATCGGGCACGGCGCGCGCCACCGCCTGCGGAGGCTGTTGGTCGATGATCGTGCGCGTGCCGCCGTCGGGCACCACGATGATGCTGGAGACGGGCAGCACTTCGACCGCGGGGTCGGCAAAATCCTCGAACGGCACGCCGTACTGCGCCAGTTCGCCGCGTACAGCGTCGGCAAAGCTGCCTGCGCCCAGCAGGGTCGACAGGCGCACCTCGCTTCCCAGCGCACGCGCGGTGATCGCGCCGTTGAGGGCAGAGCCGCCCGCGCTTGCCCAGAAATGCGTGGCGGAAAGCTTGCCGTCCTCCACCGGGAAGGACGGACAGGCATAGCCAAGGTCGAAGGTGGCGCGGCCTATGGCGAGGATAGTCACGCGGCGGCTACTTGGCGTTTGCCGCCACCCATTCGTCGCGCAGCTTGAACTTGCGGATCTTGCCCGAACCCGTCAGCGGCCACTCGCTGACCTGCTGCCAGTGCGCGGGGCATTTTTGCGGGCTGATCTGGCTGCGGCAATGGGCGCGCAGGGCCTCTGCATCCAGCGCCTTGCCGTCGTCCATTCGCACGAAGGCGGCGACCGCCTCGCCCAGCACGTCGTCCGGCACGCCGACCACGGCGCACTCGGCAACGTCGGGATGCTCCAGCAGCACGTTCTCGATCTCCGCAGGGAACAGGTTCTCGCCGCCGCGAATGATCATTTCCTTCACCCGGCCGGTGATCTTCACATAGCCCTGGTCGTCCATCGTGCCGAGGTCGCCGGTGTGCAGCCAGCCTTGCGCGTCGATGGTTTCCGCCGTCGCCTCCGGATCGTCGTTGTAGCCCAGCATGGTGGAGGCCGAGCGGCAGCGGATTTCGCCCACCTCGTCGCAGGCCACGACCTCGTTGGTGTCGGGATTGAAGATGCCCACTTCGCAGCCAAGAGCGGGCTGGCCGATGGTGGTGATGATCTTGTCGAAATCGTCGCCCGGCCTGCCCGTGGTGATCAGCGGGCTGCTCTCGGTCTGGCCATAGGCCACCAGCGTATCGGCCCCCAGCACGTCGCGCACGTTGCGCGCCAGTTCGGGGGCGACCATCGCCCCGCCCATGCCGATGCGCTGGAGCGAGGAAAGGTCGCGCGCCTTTGCCTTCTGCGCCGCCACCATGGCGACGGCCATGGTCGGCACGCAGATGGTCCAGCTCAGCTTCTCCGCTTCCACCAGGTCCAGCGCGGCACCCGGATCGAAAGCCAGCAGCGGGCAGTAGGCCCCGCCCGATTGCAGCGCGCCCAGCACGCCCATCGAACAGCCCATGGTGTGGAACAGCGGTGTCAGGCCCAGCGCGCCGAGGCCGCGGGGCAGGTCGCCCACTTCCACGAACAGGCGGGCGTTGTTGGTGAGGTTGCGGTGCGAGAGGACCACGCCCTTGGGAAAGCCGGTGGTGCCGCTGGTGTACTGGATCTGCGCGGGATCGTTGGTGTCGACCTCGGGCAGCGTACCGGAAGGATCGGTGAACAGCGCGGCCTCGTCGTGCATGTCGATGATCTCGCGCAGCGCGGGCAGGTCGTCAGCCACTTCGGCGGCGATTTTCGCCATCGGGTTGCCGCGAAACTCGCCGATCAGGAACAGCGCGACCGATGTGCTCTGTTGCAAGACGTAGGACAACTCGCGCTTCTGGTAGGACGGGTTCACCGTCACCACCGTCAGGCCCGCCAGCGCGGCGGCATATTCGACCAGCACCCATTCGGGCACGTTGGGCGCCCAGATCGCCACCCGCTCTCCGGGCTGGAAGCGCGCGGCGAGGCCCTTGGCCAGCCGCTCCGCATCGCTGAGCAATTCGCCGTAGGTCCAGCGGCGGCCCACGGTTCCGTCGGGCAGGCCTTCCAGCAGCGCGTCCCGGTCAGGATTGGCGGCTGCCTGATCGCGCAGCAGGCCGCCGATCGTGGTGTCGAGGATTTCTACGTCGGCGAACCAGTCGCACAGCGCCCTGTCGAGGCGGCGCTCTTCTCCAGCCATTGATCTCTCCATCATGGCCGGTCTGGTGGTGCGCCGGCCTTTTCTAGTCGGACCAGTATAACCGGTTCGGGTTTTCGACCAAGAGCTTGCGCTGCAATTCTTCGCTTGGCGCGATGCGCGGGATCATGTCGACGATATGGCCGTCGTCCGGCACCTCGTCCTGCATATTGGGATGCGGCCAGTCGGTGCCCCAGATGCAGCGATCGGGGTAGTCCGCCACCAGCGGAGCGACGGCGGCGGCGAAATTGTCCCACGGGTCGCCCTTGCCGCCCTCCTTGATGGCATCGAGCCGGTCCGGGCAAGTGGGCTTGAACCAGATGTCCTTCCGCGAATCGAGCAGGGCGCGAAAGGCGCGCATGTCCGGCCCGTCCGGCCCCTGCGTCACGTCGGGGCGGCCCATGTGGTCGATCACGATGGGCACGGGGATCGCGGCCATGAAGGGCTTCATTTCCTCAAGGATGTCCGCCTCGAAATAGATCACGACGTGCCAGCCCTTAGGCAGACGGTTGGCGACTTCGAGGAACTTGTCCTTGGGCGCATTGTCGACGAGCCGCTTCAGGAAATTGAAGCGGATGCCGCGAATGCCGCCGTCGTGCAGCTTTGCCAGATCGTCGTCGCTGATGGCAGGATCGACCACGGCCACGCCGCGCGCCTTGCCATTCGACTTGGCAATCGCATCCAGCGTGGCGGCGTTGTCCGTGCCGTGGCAACTGGCCTGCACGATCACGTTCTTCTCGAACCCCAGGTGATCGCGCAGGGCAAACAACATGTCAGGCCCGGCATCCTCTGGCAGGTACTTCGCCTTGGGGCTGAAGGGGAACTGCGCCATCGGCCCGAACACGTGGCAATGCGCGTCCACCGCGCCGGGCGGCGGGGTGTAGGCGGGTTTCGAAGGGCTGGGATGCCAGGAAGTGATACGATCAGACATAGACGGTTCCATCCATCAGTTTGCGCGCGGTGCGCAGCAGGGCGGCGCTGGTGACTTCGCCTGCATCGTCGACTTTCATCACGCAGGTCGTCTCGCCGCTGGGGTGTTCGATGCTCATGGTCTTTTCCGCGCCTTCGGGAATGTCGGCCACTTCAGCTGCGGGGGAGCCTTCCACGAGGCAGGCGGTGGCGGCGGTGACGGCACCCAGCACACCGATGGAGGCGTGGGCGCGGTGCGGGATGAAGACGCGGGTGGTGACGGCGCCGCCGTTCTTCGGAGGGGCGACCAGCGTCATCTTGGGCACCGATTTCTCGGCCACGTCGCCAAGGTTCATCAGCGGGCCAGCGGCGAGCCGGATTTTCTCGATCCTGTCGCGGATCGGCTGGAAGGCATCGCTCTCGAGCTCCTCGCGCGTTTCGTAGCCGGTTGCGCCCACGTCCTCGGCCTTGAAGACGATGCAGGGCATCCCGTTGTCGATGAGAGTGCAGGGCACGCCCTCGATCTCGTCCACCGGGTTGCCGGTGGGCAGCAGCGCACCGCAGCTGGAACCTGCCGTATCGCGGAACTCGATGGGAATGGGCGCATGGCTGCCCGGCACACCGTCGATCTTCGCTTCGCCCTCGTAAGTCGGCATCGCTCCCGGTGTCTGCACGCTGGCAACCGCGATCTGCCCGGTGTTCTCCATGTAGATGGTAACATCCGTCACCTCGCCGCGCGCTGCCACCAGGCCGCGCTCGATGGCAAAGGGGCCGACACCTGCAAGGATATTGCCGCAGTTCTGCGCATCGGTGACGATGGCCTGGTCCACGAACACCTGCAGGAACAGGTAGTCGACGTCCACGCCCTCGCGCTCTGACCGCTTCACCACGGCCACCTTGCTGGTCAGCGGGTCCGCCCCGCCCATGCCATCGATCTGGCGCGGATCGGGGCTGCCCATCACGCCCAGCAGGAACGCGTCGCGCTCCTGTGTACTGCTCGGAAGGTCTGAGGCGAGGAAATATCCGCCTTTCGACGTGCCCCCGCGCATCCACATGACCGGTGCTTCTTTCATGTCCTACACCCTTCGCAGGTCAATCCCTGTCTATGATCTCGAATAGCCATGCCAGCCCCTCCAGCAGGGGCGGCAGCAGCAGGAGGGCGAGCAGCAGGCCGATGGCCCAGGTTGCACATCCGGTCCGCAGAACGGTCGGCCAGTGCAGTTCGGGCCTGTTCACCTGCTGCTCGTGAGGCTCAGACCCACTTCAGGCCCATGTCCTTCAGCTTGTCGCGGAAGCCGTACATGTCGAGGCCCAGTTCGCCGCTTTCCAGCCGCTTTCGCTTCTCTTCCTCGTTCGCCTCGCGCGCCTGCGCCTTCTTCAGCACTTCCTCTGCATCTTCGCGGCGGGTGACGCACACGCCGTCATCGTCGGCAACGACAATGTCGCCGGGCCGGATGAAAGCGCCCGCGCAGACCACGTCCACGTTCACGCTGCCAAGGCTCGCCTTGATCGTGCCTTGCGCGAACACGCGCTTGGACCACACGGGGAAATCCATTTCCTTCAGGTCGCGCACATCGCGGATGCCCGCGTCGATGATCAGGCCCTTCACCCCGCGCGCCTGCGCGCTGGTGGCCAGCAGGTCACCGAAATAGCCGTCCTCGCACGGGGAGGTCGGCGCGATCACCAGCACATCGCCTTCGCGGCACTGCTCAATCGCGGCGTGGACCATGTAGTTGTCGCCGGGAGGCACGGAGATCGTCACGGCGGAGGCGCCGATGCGCGCGCCGGGATAGATCGGGCGCATGTAGCTTGCCAGCAAACCAGTGCGCCCCTGCGCTTCGTGAACGGTGGCCACGCCGCAGGCGCCCAGCGCCTCCACGACTTCGGGATCGGCCCGTTCGATATTCTGGACAACCACACCCATGTGAACAAATCTCCTCTCGAACTGTTGTGTTAATCGCGTGAACCCCTACCCCGCCACTCGTCAAGCGGCACCTTCGGGGTCGCTGCAAACTTGTATGCAACACTTACAATTGATAGGAGGCCGCGTCGAGAGCGATGTCTGCGCAAGATTCGGAAACCAAAATGCCTAAAGTGGCACTGATCGGCTTCGGCGAGGCCGGAGAAACATTTGCCCGCTCTGCGAAGTGGGAAGGCGCGAAGGGGTGGGACATCCTGCCCGAACGGCGCGTTGCCATGAGCAAGTCGGGCCTGACGCTGGGCGAGGATTGCGGGGAGGTGCTGGCCACCGCCGACGTGATCCTCTCGCTCGTGACGGCGGACCAGGCGCTGGATGCGGCGCGCGAATACGCGCCCTACCTGCCGCAGGAAGCCATGTGGCTGGACATGAATTCGGTCGCCCCGCAGACAAAGGCGATGGCGGCCGAGGCGATCGAGGCGGTCAATGTGCGCTATGTCGACGTTGCCATCATGGCGCCTGTCGACGTGGGCCTTTCCGTGCCGCTGCTGGTGGCAGGCAACAAGGCGGATGACGCGGTTGAGACGCTGACCGCATTGGGATTCACCGACGTGCGCGCCGTGGGCAGCACCGTGGGCCGGGCCAGCGCGATCAAGCTGTGCCGCTCGATCATGGTGAAAGGCGTGGAGGCGCTGACCGCCGAAATGGTGCTCGCGTCCTCGCAGGCAGGCGTGCTGGACGAAGTGCTCGCCTCCCTGGATGCCAGCGCGAAGGAACAGACCTGGGCCGAGCGTGCCGACTACAACCTCGACCGGATGCTGAAGCACGGCGGCCGGCGCGCTGCCGAAATGTACGAGGCGGCAGAAATGCTGCGCGCGATGGGCACCTCTGCCGCGATGAGCGACCAGACCGTGGCCTGGCACACGCAGCTGGGCGGGCTGGACATGACAGAGCCGCCCGAAACCCTGTCTGCCAAGCTGGATGCGATCCGGAAAACGCCGGACTTCAAGGGAGAGAGCTGAAAATGAGCCTGATCATCGATTGTCACGGCCACTACACCGTCCTGCCCAAAGGGCACGACGCGTGGCGGGAAGAGCAGAAGGCGGCGTACAAGAACGGTACGCAGCCGCCGCCCTATCCGGATATTTCGGACGACGAAATCCGCCAGACGATCGAGGACAACCAGCTCAAGCTGATCAAGGAACGGGGGGCGGATTTCACCATCTTCTCGCCCCGTGCATCGGCCATGGCCCCGCACGTGGGCGATCAGGCGGTGGCGAGCGAATGGGCGAAGCGCTGCAACGACCTGATCTACCGCGTGACGCAGCTCTTCCCCGATACCTTCATCGGCGGCTGCATGCTGCCGCAGAGCCCAAAGTCCGACATGAGCGAGAGCGTGCGCGAACTGCGCCGCTGCGTTGAGGAACTGAACTTCGTCGTCTGCAATCTCAACCCCGATCCCGGCGGCGGCTATTTCCAGCACCCGCCGCTGACGGACGAGTACTGGTTCCCGATCTACGAGGCTATGTGCGAGCTGGACGTGCCCGCGATGATCCACGTGTCGGGCAGTTGCAACCCCTCGATGCACGCGACGGGCGGCTATTACCTTGCCGCCGATACCGTCGCCTTCATGCAGCTGCTCCAGGGCGACCTCTTCAGCCGCTTCCCGGACCTGAAGCTGATCATCCCGCACGGCGGCGGCGCGGTGCCCTATCACTGGGGCCGCTATCGTGGCCTCGCCGACATGCTGAAGCAGCCGGATATCGAGAGCCACCTGATGAACAACGTGTTCTTCGACACCTGCGTCTACCACCAGCCGGGTATAAACCTGCTGGCCGACGTGATCGAGAACAAGAACATCCTGTTCGGCAGCGAAATGGTGGGCGCAGTGCGCGGCATCGATCCGCAGACCGGCCATTATTTCGACGATACCAAGCGGTATGTCGATGCGCTGGATATCTCCGCGGAAGAGAAACACATGATCTTTGAGGGCAATGCCCGCCGCGTCTACGGTCGCCTCAACAAGGTGCTGGCGGAGCGCGGACATTGAGCGCGACCGCAACAGGCATGGTGAAGTGCGAGAAGCCGGAGCGGTATATCCAGCAACTCGTCAAGCACTGGGGCCACAAGATGGCTACCACCTACGACGAGGGCGACGGCATGGGCGTGTTCCCGTTTTCCGAACACACCAACGCCGTGATGACCGCGCACAAGGACGGCATCGGCATCACGCTGACCACGGCCGACCGCGAGGAAAACGTGCGAATGCGCGGCGTGATCGAGGAACACATCGACCGCTTCGCCTTCCGCGAGGCGCCGCTGGAATACGAATGGGAAGACGCTGAGGAAGCCTGACATGACCGAGAAGAAGAAAGAGCGGATCAACATCCACGAATACCTTGCCGAGATGGAGGACATTCCCGGCACTCGCGTGTTCACCGCGCAGCGTGCGCGCAAGGGATACCACCTCAACCAGTTCGCCATGAGCCTGATGAAGGCCGAGAACCGCGAACGCTTCCTCGCCGACGAGAAGGCCTATCTCGATGAGTGGAACATCTCGGAAGAGGCCAAGAAGGCCGTGATGGACCGTGATTACAACGCGATGATCGATCACGGCGGCAACATCTACTACCTCGCCAAGCTGTTCAGCACCGACAAGAAGAGCTTCCAGTTCGCCGCCGGGTCGATGACCGGGATGAGCCAGGAAGACTATGCCAGGATGATGCTGGAAGGCGGCCGCTCGCCCGAAGGCCAACGTTCGATCAAGGGGAAATACTAATGGCCCGCGTAACCACAGGAATCACCTCCAGCCACATCCCCGCGCTGGGTGCGGCGATCGAGACCGGCAAGTCGCAGGATGATTACTGGGGCCCGGTATTCAAGGGCTATCAGGCCATCCGTGACTGGATCAAGAAGCCGGAAAACATGCCCGACGTGGTCGTGCTCGTTTACAACGACCACGCCTCCGCGTTCGACCAGAACATCATCCCCACTTTCGCCATCGGCTGCGCGGAAAAGTTCAAGCCCGCCGACGAAGGCTGGGGCCCGCGCCCGGTGCCCGACGTGGTCGGCCATCCCGATCTTGCCTGGCATATCGCGCAGAGCCTGATCCTCGACGATTTCGACATGTGCATCATGAACGAGATGGACGTGGACCACGGCTGCACCATCCCGCTCACCATGATGTTCGGCGAGCCGGATCAGTGGCCGTGCAAGGTCATTCCGCTGCCCGTGAACGTCGTCACCTACCCGCCGCCCTCGGGCGCGCGCTGCTATGCGCTGGGCGATTCCATCCGCGCCGCCGTGGAAAGCTTCCCGGAGGACCTCAACGTGCATGTCTGGGGCACGGGCGGCATGAGCCACCAGTTGCAGGGGCCGCGCGCCGGCCTCATCAACAAGGAGTTCGATCTCGATTTCATCGACCAGCTGATCAACGATCCCGAGGCGCTCTCCAAGAAGCCGCACATCGACTATCTGCGCGAAGCAGGCAGCGAGGGCATCGAACTGGTAATGTGGCTGATCATGCGCGGCGCGCTGCCGGAAAAGGTGCGCGACCTCTACAACTTCTACCACATCCCGGCCTCGAACACGGCGCTGGGCGCGTTGATCCTCCAGCCGGAGGAGACCGCGGGCGAACCGCTGGAACCGCGCCGCGTGCTGAGCGGCGGAACCTTCGCCAAGGCCTGACGAACGAAGGGCGCCCATCGGAACATTCACCGCGGGCGCCCTTTGATTATGTGAACCACTCGACAACAACTCTCGATAGGGAGACCCCCCATGAAAATCGCACTCGCCGGTGGCGGCGCATTCGGTGAAAAGCACCTCGACGGCCTGAAGAACATCGACGGCGTCGAAGTCGTCAGCCTCGTCGGCCGCACGCAGGACAAGACGCAGGCCATGGCCGACAAGTACGGCATCGGCCACGCCACGACCGATTACGAGGAAATGCTCGAGAACGACGCAATCGACGCGGTCATTCTCTGCACGCCCACGCAGATGCACGCTGACCAGGCAATCAAGGCGATGGACGCGGGCAAGCACGTCGAAATCGAAATTCCGCTGGCCGACAGCTGGGCCGATGCCCAGGCGGTGGCGAAGAAGCAGGAAGAAACCGGCCTCGTCTGCATGGTGGGCCACACCCGCCGCTTCAATCCCAGCCACCAGTGGGTGAAACAGCAGATCGATGCGGGCGACCTCGAAATCCTCTCGATGGACGTGGAAACCTACTTCTTCCGCCGCGAGAACAAGAACGCCAAGGGCGAACCGCGTTCGTGGACCGACCACCTGCTGTGGCACCACTCCGCCCACACCATCGACATCTTCCAGTACATGACCGGCGCCAAGGTGGTGAAGGCCAACATCCTGCAGGGGCCAAAGCACCCCAAGCTGGGCATCGCCATGGACCAGTCGATCCAGATGAAGACCGACAAGGGCCAGATTCTCACCCTGTCGCTGTCGTTCAACAACGAGGGGCCGTTCGGCACCTTCTTCCGCTACATCGGCGACACCGGCACCTACCTTGCCCGCTATGACGACCTGTTCAATGGCAAGGACGAGCCCATCGACCTGTCCGGCGTGGACGTGCCCAGCAACAACGGCATCGAATTGCAGGACCGCGAATTCATTGCCGCGATCCGCGAAGGGCGCGAGCCGAACAGCTCGGTCGCTGGCGTGCTCGATTGCTACCGCGTGATCGGCGAACTCGCCGCCAGCCTCGAAGAACAGGACGGCTGGTCCTGATGGCCCTCGCAAAGCGCGAACTCGCCGGGCGAAAGGTTCATCCAGTCGGTCTCGGCTGCATGAACCTTTCGTGGGCCTACGGCACTCCGCCCGAACACGACGTGAAGGTGAAGCTGCTGAACCAGGCGCTGGACCTTGGCTACGATCACCTCGACACCGCCAACATCTACGGCGGCGGCAAGAACGAGGAACTGCTGGCCGAGGCGGTGATGCACCGCCGCGGCGAATTCCTGCTGGCCAGCAAGTGCGGCATCGTGGTGGACGGCGCGAAGCGCGGCGTCTCCTGCGCGCCGGACAGCATCGAGGAGAACCTCGACGCGAGCCTCAAGCGGCTGAAGACCGACCACATCGACCTGTTCTACATGCACCGCTTCGATCCCAAGGTGCCGATCGCGGACAGCGTGGGCGCGATGGTGCGGGCGATGGAAGCGGGCAAGATCGGGGCCTACGGCGTTTCCGAATGGAATGCCGCGCACATCCGCGAGGCGCACGAAGTGCATCCCGTGGCCGCCGTGCAGCCCGAATACTCGCTATGGACCCGCAACGTGGAACTGGGCGTGCTCGACACCTGCAAGGAACTGGGCATTGCCCTCGTCGCCTTCAGCAGCACCGGTCGCGGCGCGTTCGGCGGCGTGCTGCGGGATCCCTCCACCCTCGAGGAGAAGGACCTGCGCACCAAGATGCCGCGCTTCAATGCCGAGAACTGGCCGAAGAACCTCAAGGTGATCGAGCAGCTCGAAGCATTGGCGAAAGAAGTGGGCGTCACGCCCGCACAGCTCGCCAACCGCTGGGTTCTGGAACAGGGCGACAACTGCCACGTGATCCCCGGCACCACCTCCATCGCGCACATGGAAGAGAACTTCCACGCGGCGACCGTCGACATTCCGGCAGATGCCATCGCGAAGGCGGGCGAGATCGTGAACCACCAGTCGGTCCACGGCCACCGTTATCACGACGCGATCCGCCCGACGATCGACACCGAGGAATTTGAGGACGCCTGACATGAAGGGAATAAGAGCGCGGATCGGATACTGCGAACGCACCGATAAGCGCCCTTATTTCTATGCCAACGCGCACGAGAAGGACTTCGTCCCGCTCGCGCCCGTCGAGGTGGACATCGCCGATGCGCGCGGACGCGATTGCTCTCTCGATGTGGAAGGCTTCACGCTCGTCGAACACCAAAGCGCGCTCGCCGACCTCACAGACCTTGCCGAGGTGAGGCGCGTCCATTCCGGCGAAATCGCCGAAATGCTCACCGGCCTTGTCGGTTGCGATCACGTAGCGATGGCGCCGATGGGCATCCTGCGCTTCTCCGAAAAAGCGGGGGCGAACGCCGCGCACGACAATTCCCACCCTGCCCGCTTCGTTCACGTAGATATGGCGAAGGAAGCCGCTGCGGGCGCGCGCGCGCAGACTGCACCCGAAGGCCGCACGATCGTGCGCAGCGCGCAGTACAACGTGTGGCGCGTGCTCAGCCCGCCGCCGCAGGACGTGCCACTGGGCCTGTGCGACTATACCTCGCTGAGTGCCGATGACCTGATCGATTGCGACGCGATCTTCGATCCGCTTGACGGATCGCCTGAATGGGGTTTCCCGAACTACTTGCTGGCGCACAATCCGGCGCACCGCTGGTTCTATTATTCGAACATGCATCTTGGCGAGGCGCTGGTGTTCAAGACCAGCGAGAGCGACCCGGAACGCGCGCAGCTGATGCCGCATGGCGCGTTCGACAATCCGCTCGCGCCCGAAGACGCCGCCCCGCGCATCTCGCTGGAAATGCGCGGCACGGCGTACTGGTTTGGCTAGGCGCGCCTAGCTTTCGGCGCTCTGTCGCGCTTCCCCGATGGCCCGCTGCACCCGCGCGGCGAGCGCCGGGTCTTCCTGCGCGGCGTTGCCGATGGCATTGTATGTCGCGCGGTCCAGTCCATTGGCGGCGATGATCGCCTCGGCCTCTGCCTGCATCGCGTCAGGGTCCTGTGCGGCATCCTCTCGCAAGGCGCGGATCGCGAGGCCGGAAGCGACGAAAGCGTCGATCTCGTCGTCGGAGAAATCCTCCGAAGCCGTGTCTGCTGCTGTGTCCGGTGCGGTCTGCTCCATGCCGGCGGGGTCGAGCGGGTCCGGCGCGTCCTGCGCAGACTGGCCCGCGAGCGCGAACAGCAATGCGCCCGAGGCGAGAGTGGTAACGGTAATCATGTGCGTGGTCCTTCCAAGCGTGGTCACGCCCCCGCCGCAATGCTGCGTCTGGGCCGTCGCCAAGGCAAGCGCGCCCGCGCCGGAACGCCGCGAGCGAAGGACCAGGAGCGTCTTGTGTTCGCCACGCGCGACGAACCGCTGTCACCGGGTGCCAGACATGGAAAGGCGCGCCGCAGCCTGTCGCCGCGACGCGCCTGTTTGCCGCACTGGCCCGCGCCGAATCACTCGGCGGCAGGTGCCTGCACTTCATGCGCCACGTTGTAGGCGGATCGGATCATCCAGCTGCCGCCGGGGTCCTTGGTCCATACGGTCTGGCTGTTCATCGGCAGCGTCACCGGCTCGCCCGTTTCCGGGTCGCTGGTTGTGAACTGCACCTGGCTGGTGAGCACGGCGAGATCGTCGTTGGCGCTGGCCCAGCCGCCGGTCGGCTCTATGGTGAGGTCGAAGTTCGGATCCTCGATCAGCGCTGCGTATTCCGCGCCGATCTCGGCCCCGCCGTGCAACACCGTGCCGTCCGGTCGCACCAGCACCGCATCGTCGGCATAGAGGCGCGCGATGCCCACCACGTCGTCGCTGGCGATGGACTGCAACTGCGATTGCTCGGTCTGCCGCACGGTGTCCACCACCGCCGCGGGGTCCGCCCCGCCGCCGCAGCCCGCCAGCGCAAGTGCGCCCATCGCCATTGCCAGAATTCGTCTTGCCATGGTCTCTCAATCCCCTCGTCACCCCGTCCGCGGGGCCATCGGGAATAGGGGCTAGGCAGGCAGCGCGAGGCTCACATTGATCTCGCGCAATACCCGAAAACCGGCGATCACAGCGTCTCGGAATACATTTCCAGCAGTTCGCTCCACGCCCGTTCGGCCTCGGCCTGGGCGTAGACGGGGCTGTCGAGCACGGTCCAGCCGTGGTCGCCGTCGTAGACTTCCACGTCGATATCGGCCTCGGCTTCTTCGGCAGCGGCGCGCAGGGCGACCTTGGCGTCGGGCGCCTGGGCATCGTCGTCACGCGAAATGGCGATGATCGCCTCGGCATCGTCGGCCATGTCGTCGAGCAGGTTCACAGGCGCCATCGGCCCGTCGCCCACCAGTCCGCCGCCGTGGAAGCTGGCAGCCGCCTTCACCCGTGAGGGAACGGCAGCGGCCGTGAAAATCGTCCAGCTGCCGGTCATGCAATAACCCTGGTTGCCGATGCCGCGAGAGCTGTCGACTGCGTCCTGCGCGTCCAGCCACGCGACCACGGCGCGCGCGGTTTCCTGCACCGCGTCGGGCGTGTTTTTCTCGCGCCACGGGGTCACCTTGTTCCAGCCGTCGTTGCTCCGCCAGTCGTCGAAGTCCTCGAACTGCTGGCCCGCAACGCTGCGGTAATAGGGATTGGCGACGAGCACGGCATAGCCCGCCTCAGCCAGCCGCCGCCCCATCTGCACCTTCGCAGGACGCAGCCCGGCAATGTCGGGCCACAGGATCACGGCAGGGTGCGAACCGCTGGCGGGATGGATGAACACGCCGTCGAACGTGCCGCCGGGTGCTGCGAAAGTGACGGTGTTCTCCACCAGCCCGCCGTTCGCCTCTGCACTCGTATCCATCGGGGCACAGGCCGCGACCGCCCCCGCCCCTGCCAGCGCGCCGAACTGGCGGCGGTTGATGGTCGGCATATTGCTGGCTTGTTCCTGCGTGCACATTGCTGGAAATTCCTCTCGATTGTCCCCGTCTAGGGAGAGGAGGTTAGCGTGTTTTGTTTTTCGCTGCCACCTCCGTGGCAACATTCAAAACCTTAGGAGAAAGCACAGGAAACGGCGCCCGCCTAGCGCGCCGCAAGGGCGAACGCCCGCCCGCAGCGGGCGCGCAGCGAAGCGGAGCGCGTCTAGCGAGGACGATTGCGCGGAGGCGCAATCGGAAAACAAGTCAGGTGAGATCGTCCATCGCCACTTTCAGCCCGGCTTCGGCATCCTTGCCCGCCTTGCGGCGCAGCGCCTCGATATGGGCGCGGCCCGGCGGGCATTCCTCCACCGGCAGGGCGGCGATCTGTTTGGCGAATTCCTCGGTCAGGTCCACGCCGTGTTCGGGGTGGGTGAGGATCAGGCCGTCCTGCTGGCTCATCCCGCGCAGGATCTTCGCGCCCACTTCGTAAGGGTCCATGCCGAACTGCTCGAAAGCGCTGCCGAACTGCTCCAGCTCGCCTTCCTTCGGCGGTGCGAAGCCCGCTTCGGCAAACTGCTCGGGCCGCTTGTGCGCGCTCGCCCAGGCGTTGGTGCGGGTGAGCGCGGGGCAGCACAGCGAACAGCCGATACCGTGCGGGGCAAGGTTGTAGCGCAGGCTGTCCGTCAGTCCGCGCACGGCGAACTTGCTGGCGGTGTAGATGCCCGCCTGCGGCCCCGGCAGGAAGGCGGCCATGCTGGCGACGTTGACCACGTGGCGGCGACCGCTGGCTGCCTTCAGGTGCGGCATGAAGCTTTGCAGCCCATTCACCACGCCGCCGAAATTGACGCCCATGATCCAGTCGTAATCGTCGTAGCTGGCCTCGTCCGTCGGGCCGAACACGGAAACGCCCGCGTTGTTCACCAGCACGTGGACCTCGCCGAAATGGTCGACCACCTGCTGCGCTACCTTCGCGAATCCGTCACGGTCGGTCACGTCCAGCTTGCAGAACAGCGGCGTCTCGTAACCCTTGTCGGCAAGCCACTTTTCGGTCTGTGCCCGGTCGTCCTCGTTACGGTAGGAAAGCGCGAGCCGCATTCCCGCATCGGCAAAGGCCTTCGCTGTGCCGAGGCCGATCCCCGTCACCGCGCCGGTGATGAAAGCCACGCGGCCCTGCCACTGCTCTTTGTAGTCCGCCGGATCGACGCGCATTTTTCTCTCCCTCACCCGAAACGGGCTTTTCATGATCGTATCATTCGTTAGTGTTGCATACAAAGAATGAGATGGGGAGAGTTCAAATGAGTGACACCGAAAGCCGCCTGGCTGCGCTGGAGAAAAGCGTCCACCGCCTGGAAGACGAGGCCGCGATCCAGCGCCTGCAGATGGCCTATGGCTACTACATCGATTACAACCGCCCGGAAGAGGTCGCAGGGCTGTTCGCCGACGATGGCGTGGTGGTGTTCCTGTCGGGCGAATACGTAGGGCCGGAAGGCGTGATGCGGCTTTACGGCACCTGGTTCCAGAACCTGTTCACCCGCGGCCGCCGCGGGCCGGTGCACGGCCTGCTGCTGGATCACTTCCAGCTCCAGCCCGTCATCACCGTCGCCGAGGATCGCAAGACTGCCAAGGGCCGCTTCCGCGGGATGCTGGCAGGCGGCTGGCATGACGAGGCGATGGACTGGAAGCCCGAAGGACCGCCGCAGCAGTTCTGGGAAGCGGGCATCTACGAGAACGACTACGTGCGCGAGGACGGCGTGTGGAAGATCAAACGCCTGAACTACCTGATGCAGTGGCAGGGCGACTACGAGACCGGCTGGGCAAAGACGACCGCACACCTCCAGCCCGCCACGGTGCCCTACCCGGAAAATCCGCTGGGCCCCGACCGCATCCTGCCCGAGGACGAATGGCGCACCACCTGGCCCAACCGCCACCCGGTGGAAATGAGTTTTGCCCACCCCGTGCTGGGCGAAGCGTTCAAGGTCGGCCACTTCACCGACATGATGGTGAAGGACGAGTACGGCAATTGATCTGGCGCACGGCAGCAGTGCTGGCGGCGGGCCTGGCGCTCGCCGCGTGCGAGCAGGCCGGGACAGGTCCGCCCGACATGGAGACTGCCGAAGAGGCGAGAGCCATGGGCGATCCGATGGACACCTCGGACCGCGCCAGCCTGTCGGACCGCGAAGTCTCCGAACGCTTTATCGAGGTGTTCTACAACCAGAACCGCCTGACCGACGGGTTCGAGGCGTGGGTGCATCCCGATTACATCCAGCACGATCCCAATTCCCCCACCGGGCGCGACCCGACAATCGAAGTGCTGGCCGCGCACATGCAAGCCAACCCCGATATGACGCACGATGTGAAGCGCGTGATCTACGGGGACGAGGGGCCGGACGGTACGCTGGTGGCCGTGCACTATCACTTCAAGCGCGCGCCGGACGATTCCGGCAGCGCGGTGGTGGACATCTACCGCGTTAACGATGGCTACCTGGTGGAACACTGGGACGTCATTCAGCCGGTGCCCGAAGAGGCTTTGAACGACAATACGATGTTCTGAAGGCGGCGGCGTTCAGTCGCCCGCCTGGTCCAGCGCGCGCCCGCGCACCATCACCCAGTCGACCTGTTCCAGCAGACTGGCATCGTCCAGCGGATTGCCGTCCAGCGCGATAATGTCTGCCGAGTAGCCGGGCGCCAGGCGGCCGATCTCGTTCTCCATGCCAAGCACCCGCGCCGCGGCAGTGGTGGCGCTGGCGACGGCATCGGGGCTGCTCATGCCCTGCCGCATCATCAGCGCGAATTCGCCCGCGTTGCGGCCATGCTCGAACACGCCAGCATCGGTGCCGAAAGCGATGGGCACGCCCCATTCCACCGCGCGGCGCATGAACACCTGCGCGATGTCGGAAACCTCGCGCACTTTCGCTTCCACGGTCGGCGTGAACACCCCGGTGCCCAGCCGCTCCGTCACGCCCTGAAACGCCATCAGCGTGGGCACGAGCACGGTGCCGTTCGCGCGCATGGCCTCTGCCGCCTCGCGGTCCAGATAGGTGCCGTGTTCGATGGTGACGATGCCTGCCCGCGCCGCTGCCTCGATCCCGCGCGCGCCGTGGGCGTGGGCGGCAACGTTCAGGCCCACGGCGCCTGCCGCCTCCACGATGGCTGCCATTTCCGGGTTGGTGAAATGCGCTTCCAGCCCGCGGCCCTGCTGGCTCAAAACGCCGCCCGTCGCGGTGATCTTGATCCAGTCGGACCCGTTCTGCGCCGCCAGCCGCACCTTTTCCATGCATTCGACGGGGCCGGTGCAGGTGAAGCCTGTATCGAGCACCTCGGTCACATGCGGGGCAAAGCCCGAGACATCGCCGTGCCCGCCCACGATGGCAAGCGGCGGGCCGGACGCGACGATGCGCGGCCCCGGCAGAACGCCTTCGGTTGTCGCGCGGCGAAGTGCGAACATGCTTTGCGGCGCGCTGCCCAAGTCGCGCACGGTGGTGAAGCCTGCTGCCAGCGTGGTGCGCGCATTCGCCGCGCCCAGCAATGTCGCATATTCATCGGTATCCACCGCTGCATCGCGGAAATCGCCGCCCGGATTACCGTCCAGATGAACGTGAAGGTCGATCAGGCCCGGCATCACCGTCTTGGCCGAAAGGTCCACCAGCACCGCGCCATCCGTCGCCGGTTGCAGGCCGGGCGCGATGGAGACGATGCGCCCGTCCTCGATCGTGATGGTGGAAGGGCCTTCCAGCCCGCTGGCCGCATCGCGAATGACATTGCCCGCGTGGATCACCTGCACATCCTGCGCGGCGACGGGCGCGAGGCCAACAGCGGCCAGCAGCGATGCGATGGCGGTGGTTACGATCTTCATGGCGGCGACCCTTCGTTTTTCGGAAATGCTGGGTCTGCCGCTAAAAGCCGGGTCTGTCCATCGACCTGGCGATGGGAGGGGTGAGTGCATCCTGCGGCAATCCGTCCGGATCGCCGCAGGACAAGTGCGATGTCGATCAGCCCCAGACTTCCTCGGCCACTTCCACGCACAGGCGGATCTTGTCGGCCTGCTGCTGCGTGGTGATGTCGTTGCCGTGCACGGTACTGGCAAAGCCGCACTGCGGGCTGAGCGCCAACTGGTCGAGATCGGCATACTTCGCTGCCTCGTCGATCCGTCGCTTGATGTCGTCCTTGCTTTCCTGCTCGCCCAGCTTGGTGGATACGAGGCCCAGCACCACGCTCTTGCCCTTGGGAAGGAAACGCAGCGGCGAGAAATCGCCCGAGCGGGCATCGTCGTATTCGAGGAAGAAGGCGTCGATCTCGCATTCGTTGAACATCACCTCGGCGACGGGATCGTAGCCGCCCTCCGCCGCCCAGCTGGAGCGGAAGTTGCCGCGACACAGGTGCATCGCGCGAACGAGGTCGTCCGGCGCGCCCGCGAAGCTGGCGTTGATCAGCCTGGCATAATCATGCGTGATCGAATCGGGGTCCATCCCGCGCGCCTTGGCATCGTCGCGGTGACCGGTGTCGCACAGGTAGGCGAGGTTGGTGTCGTCGAACTGGATATAGCGGCAGCCTGCATCCACCAGGTCCGCCACTTCTTCCGAATAGGCCTTGGCCACGTCGTCGTAGAAGCCCTGCATGTCCGGATAGGCTTCCTCGGGAATGCCTGCGCGGCCTGCACGGAAGTGCAGCATGGTGGGGCTGGGAATGGCGACCTTGGCGACCGCGCCCGGCGCGTTCACGTGGCCGGCGAGGTATTCATAGTCCGTCCGCTGGATCGGCTTTTCGTGTTTCACCTTGCCAGTGATGACCATCTTGGGCGGGGCGAATTCCACGTCCACGCCCTTGTCGTTCTTGAACGCCTTCTTGATGCCGCCGGTTTCCTCGACGCCAGCCAGCTGGAGAAGGAAGTCGGTGTGGAAGAAGAAGCGGCGGTATTCGCCGTCGGTAATGGCCTTGAGGCCGAGGTCCTGCTGCCAGGTGACGAGGTCGGCAATGGCGGCATCCTCCACGTCGCGCAGGTCGGCGGCGGTAATGTCGCCTTTCGCGTGGCGCTCGCGCGCCTCGATCACCGAGCGCGGACGCAGGAACGAACCGACGTGGTCGGCGCGGGAGGGTAGTTTGAAAGTCATCGGGTAATCCTGTCTTGGCCAGTAGCAACGAGATGCAAAAGCCAGGGTCATGACGCGGGCTCGCGCTCGACTGACAGCGACTTTCATAGGCGCAGCCCCTGCGCATGTGCAACATGGATTCTCTTCGCGGACAGCCCTTCGTCCCGCTTGCACCTTGCCCGCCGCAACACTAACGATAGTTACGATTGCGCGGCCTCATCGGGGCACGCGGGGACATGCTTTGGGAGAGGCAACGATGAACTTGGGCAAGTGGGCGGCCATTGCCGCCATGGGCATCGCGCTGGCAAGCTGCCAGACCACTGGCGAGGACGTGGCACAGACCGTTCCCGCACAGGTTGGCTCGGTGGACGGGGCTGACCTGATTTCTGCCGCTGCCAACAATGCCAACTGGCTCACCTACGGGCGCGATTATGCGGAGCAGCGCTACAGCCCGCTGGCGCAGATCAACGCGGGCAACGTCGGCCAATTGGGCCTTGCCTGGTATGCCGACATGGATACCGCGCGCGGGCAGGAGGCGACCCCGCTGGTGATCGACGGGCAGCTGTTCGTCACCACCGCCTGGAGCAAGGTGAAGGCCTACGATGCCACCACCGGCGCGCCGCTGTGGGAATACGATCCGCAGGTGCCCGGCGCGACGGCGGTAAAGGCCTGCTGCGACGTGGTGAACCGCGGCGTTGCCGCCTGGGGCGACAAGCTGTTCCTCGGCACGCTGGACGGGCGGCTGATCGCGCTCGACCGGGCGACCGGCGAGGAGGTCTGGTCCGAAGTCACCGTCGATCAGTCGATGGCCTACACCATCACCGGCGCGCCGCGCGTGATCGACGGCAAGGTGATCATCGGCAACGGCGGCGCGGAATACACGACGCGCGGCTACGTATCCGCCTACGATGCCGAAACGGGCGAGATGCTGTGGCGCTTCTACACCGTGCCGGGCGCCCCTGAAGAAGCGCCAGGCGAGCCTGCCCACCTTGCCGCCGCGCGCGAGACGTGGAACGGCGAGTGGTGGGAACTGGGCGGCGGCGGCACCGTGTGGGATGCCATGGCCTACGACGCGGAGCTGGATTTGCTCTATATCGGCGTCGGCAACGGGTCCCCGTGGAACCAGGCCTATCGCAGCCCCGGCGGCGGCGACAACCTCTACCTCTCCAGCATCGTGGCGCTGCGTCCCTCCACCGGCGAATACGTCTGGCACTACCAGACCACGCCCGGCGACACCTGGGACTTCACCGCCACGCAGCACATCATGCTGGCCGACCTGGAGATCGACGGCGAAGTGCGCGAGGTGCTGATGCAGGCACCAAAGAACGGGTTCTTCTACGTGCTCGACCGCGCGACCGGCGAACTGATCAGCGCGAACAACTACGTGGCGCAGAACTGGACGACCGGGATCGACATGGCGACGGGCCGCCCCATCGAAGTGCCCGAAGCGCGCTATGGCGACACCGGCGTCCCCTTCGTTTCCACCCCCGGCGCGGGCGGCGGGCACAATTGGCACCCCATGGCCTTCCACCCGGCAGAAGGGTTGGTGTTCATCCCGGCGATCGAGGCAGCCTTCCCCTACGTTCCCGAAGAGGGATGGGAGCCCGATCCCAATTACGGCTTCAACGTCGGTATCGACCAGTCGGCAGGCTTCCTGCCCGCAGACCCCGAAATCCGCGCCGCTTCCGCCGCCGCCACCAAGGGCGCGCTGATCGCGTGGGATCCGGTGGCGCAGGAAGAACGCTGGCGCGTGCAGTATCCCGGTCCGTGGAACGGCGGCGCGCTGGCGACCGGCGGGGGGCTGGTGTTCCAGGGAACGGCAGCGGGCAACATGGCCGCCTATTCCGTCACCGACGGCACCGAACTGTGGCGCTTCCGCGCGCAGACCGGGGTGGTCGCGCCGCCCATCACCTACATGATCGACGGCGAGCAATACATGGCCGTGCTGGCGGGCTGGGGCGGTATCTGGCCGCTGGCGCCCGGCGGCTTCCTGAACGAGACGAGCGGCCCCGTGCAGAACATCTCTCGCCTGCTGGTATTCAAGCTGGGCGCTAGGGGCGAACTGCCGCCGGAGCCGGAGCTGGTTCGCCTGCCACTCGACCCGCCCGCCTTCCGCGGCAGCGAGGAGCAGGTGGCTTCAGGCACTTACGACTATGGCCGTTATTGCGGGGCCTGCCACGGCGACAACGCCGTCGGCTCCACTGTGCTGCCGGACCTGCGCCGCAGCGCCGTGCTGCAGAGCGAGCAGGTGTGGCAGACCATCGTCCACGACGGCGCGCTGGAGCCGCGCGGCATGGTCGGTTTTTCCAAGAGCCTGTCGGCGGAACGGATCGAGGCGATCCGCCAGTTCGTCATCTTCCGCGCTAACCAGGACAAGGAGCTGGAACAGCGCGGCGGTTAGTCATGGCCAAAGCCTGCCAAGATTGCTATAACAGACAACAATTATTCGATTCTCCCGGGATAGGAGCCCCACAATGAACGAACAGACCACGATCGACCGTACCCAGCGCGAATATTCGGCAGCCGCGAAGAAGGCGCTGGGCCGCAGTCCGCAGCTCTACATCAACGGCGAATGGGTGGATTCCTCCGGTGGCGAGACCATCGACGTAGAAGATCCGTCCTCGGGCAAGGTCGTCTCCAAGATCGTCGAGGCGAGCGACAAGGACGTCGACCGCGCCGTCGCCGCCGCCCGCACCGCGTTCGACGATGGCCGCTGGCGCAACATGCCGCCGGTCGCCCGCCAGAAGATCATGAACCGCCTCGCCGACCTGATCGAGGAACACGCGGACGAACTGGCCGAACTGGAAGCCATCGACGTGGGCAAGCCCAAGGGCATGGCCGGCGCGATCGACGTGCCGGGCGCCGCCGCCCACATCCGCTTCTGCGCGGGCTGGGCCGGCAAGATCAACGGCGAGACGATTTCGCCCTACACCATGCCGGGCGACATGATGTTCGCCTACACGCTGAAGGAGCCGGTGGGCGTCTGCGCGCAGATCGTGCCGTGGAACTTCCCGCTGCTGATGGCCTGTTTGAAGATCGCGCCGGCCCTCGCCGCCGGTTGCACCACCATCCTGAAGCCTGCCGAGCAGACCAGCCTCACCGCGCTGCGCCTGGCGGACCTGATCGCCGAGGCGGGCATTCCCGCAGGCGTCGTCAACATCATCACCGGCTACGGCCACACCGCGGGCGATCGCATGGTGAAGCACCCCGATGTCGACAAGGTGGCCTTCACCGGCTCGACCGAGATCGGCAAGCTGATCAACCGCAACGTCACCGACACGCTGAAGCACATCACGCTGGAACTGGGCGGCAAGAGCCCGGTGGTGGTGATGCCCGACGTGAACGTGGCTGAAACCGCGCCCGGCGTTTCGCAGGCGATCTTCTTCAACTCCGGCCAGGTCTGCGTTGCCGGTTCGCGCCTCTACGCGCACAAGAGCGTGTTCGACGAGGTGGTGGAAGGCATGGCCAATACCGCCGACTTCTGGGCGCCCCGTGCCAGCCTCGATCCCGATGCCCACATGGGGCCGCTGGTGTCGAAGGAGCAGCACGAGCGCGTGATGGGCTACATCGACGCCGGCAAGCGCGACGGCGCGAGCGTCCTTATGGGCGGTGACGGTCCGGGCGGTGACGGATACTACGTCAACCCCACCATCCTCACCGACGTGAACCCGCAGATGAGCGTCGTGCGCGAGGAGATCTTCGGCCCCGTCGTCGTCGCCCAGCGGTTCGAGGACCTCGACGAAGTGGTGAAGGACGCCAACGACACGCAGTACGGCCTCGCCGCAGGCGTGTGGACCAAGGATGCGTCCGCCGCGCACCGCATCGCCAGCAAGCTGCAGGCGGGCACGGTGTGGGTGAACTGCCACGCCATGATCGACACCGCGATCCCCTTCGGCGGCTACAAGGAAAGCGGCGTCGGCCGCGAACAGGGCCGCGAAGGGATCGAGGCCTACCTCGAAACCAAATCGGTCATCATGAAGCTGTGATCGGCTGACATGAACAGGCCCGCCGCCGGACCATTCCGGGGCGGGCCTTTTCTTTTGCATTCGAACCGGAGAACCGCCTTGCCCGTAGATATCAACAAGGTCCGCGCCATCGACGTGCACGTGCATGCCGAGGTATCCTGCCACGATCCCGAAGACCCGGTGATGGGCAAGTTCTTCGATGCCGCCAGCGCCTATTTCAAGGCGCCGCGCGAACGGCCCAAGATGCCCGAGATCATCGAGCTCTACCGCGAGACGAACATCGCCTTCTGCATGTTTACCGTCGATTGCGAGAGCGGCATGGGGGCAAAGCGCGTCTCCAATTACGAAGTGGCGGAGATCGCCAACAAGAACGACGATATCTGCATCCCCTTCGCCTCTATCGACCCGCACAAGGGCAAGTACGGCGCGCGCGAGGCGCTGGACCTGATCGAGAACCACGGGGTCAAGGGCTTCAAGTTCCACGGCATCGCGCAGAACGCGCATCCGGCAGACCGGATGGGCTATCCGATCTACGAGGTCATCAACGAGTACAAGCTGCCCGTGATCTTCCACACCGGCCACTCCGGCATGGGCACCGGGATGCGCGGCGGCGGCGGGATGCGCCTGAAATACGGCGAGCCCATGCTGATCGACGATGTCGCGGTGGACTTTCCCGACATGAAGATCATCCTTGCCCACCCCTCCTGGCCGTGGGTGGACCAGAGCCTGTCGATGGCGCTGCACAAGGACAACGTCTTCATCGACCTGTCGGGATGGAGCCCCAAGTACTTCCCCAAGCAGGTGATCACCTACGCGAACACCCAGTTGAAGAAGAAGATGCTGTTCGGCAGCGACTTCCCGCTGATCCACCCGGACAAGTGGATCGCGGCGGCCAAGGAAGTGGGTTTCCGCGACGAGGTGATGCCCGGCATCATGAAGGACAACGCCGCCCGCGTGCTGGGTCTGGCCTAGTCAGTCGGGGGGAGAGGTAATGGATTTCGCAGGCAAGCACATCGCCATAACCGGCGCATCGTCGGGCATCGGGCTGGAAACGGCGCGCATGCTGGCAGATCGCGGCGCGGCCGTAACCCTGATCGCGCGGCGGGCGGAGCAGCTGGAACAGGCGGCGAAGGAACTGGGCGACAAGGCCGCATGGGCGACTGCCGACGTGGGCGAGCGAGAGCAACTCGAAGCCGCGCTCGACAGCGCGGTGGAGCAGAACGGACCCATCACCGGTCTCTTCGCCAACGCGGGCCTGACGGGCGGCTTCACCCCGCTGCTGGAATACCCCGGCGAGCTGTGGGACGACACCTTGCGCGTCAACCTTACCAGCGTGTTCTGGGCCGTGCAGAAAGTGCTGCCCGCAATGGTCGAGGCAAAGGGCGGTTCCATCCTCGTCACAGGTTCCATGGCATCGAAGCGCGGCATGGCGATGAACCCCGCCTATGTCGCCTCGAAACACGGCCTTTTGGGCTTCAGCCGCGCGGTGGCGATGGAAATGGCCCCGCACGGCGTGCGCTGCAACTGCGTGATCCCCGGCTTCATCGAGACAGAAGCCCTCGCTCGCATTCCGGAAGAGCAGCGCAGCATGATCGCAAAACGCGTGCCGCAGCGGCGCATGGGCAGCGTCGCGGAAATGGCGGAGGTCGCCGTGTTCCTGTTGTCCGATTCCGCAAGCCATGTCACAGGTCAGGACTGGGCGGTTGACGGCGGCACGCTGGAAACGCTGGAAGTCTGATACCGAAAAGGTCGCAGGGGAGAGAGACAATGCGCGCATGGTTGCTGCCGGAAGGTGCCGACGGTTTTGACAAGCTCTATATGGACGAGCTGCCCGATCCCGAGCCGGGTCCGGGCCAGATCCTTATCGCGCCCACCGCATGGTCGCTCAACTACCGCGATTTCGCGGTTGCTGCTGGCAAGTATTTCGGCGGTCCGATTACAGAGCCTTCCATCCCCCTGTCGGACGGCGCGGGCAAGGTCGTGGGCGTGGGCGAAGGCGTGAAATCGGTGCGCGTGGGCGACGAGGTGCAGAGCACCTTCTTCCAGGGCTGGCACAACGGCCCGCCCAAGTTCGTGCCTGCCCTTGGCGACGGCAAGGCACCCGGCATGCTGGCCGAGAAAGTGGTGCTGGACGAGCACGGCGTGGTCCCCATCGCGCGCAGCCTGACGATGGAACAGGCCGCCTGCCTGCCCTGCGCCGGCGTCACCGCGTGGAACGCGCTGTTCGAAGGCGGCAATCCGCTGAAGGCGGGCGACAGGGTGCTGGTGCTGGGCACCGGCGGCGTCTCCCTGATCGCGCTGAAACTGGCCAAGGCGTTCGGAGCGGAAGTGATCGCCACCAGCTCGTCTGACGAGAAGCTGGAGCAGGTGAAGGAGCTGGGCGCCGATCACGTCATCAACTACAAGACCACGCCCGAATGGGGCGCCCATGTGCGCGACAACTTCGGCGGCGCGAACAAGATCGTCGAAGTGGGCGGCACCGGCACGCTGGAACAGTCCATGACGGCCTGCGCCCCGCTGGCAGAGATCGCGCTGATCGGCGTGCTGGCCGACGGCACCCCGCCCGAACCGCGCGGCCTGATGTTCACCGGCTCCTCGATCCGCGGCATCTTCGTCGGCTCCGCCCGCATGGCGAGCGATCTCAACACCTTCGTCGACAAGCACCACCTCACTTTCCCCGTCGGCAAGACCTTCGCCTTCGAGGAAGCGGACAAGGCATACGCCTTTGGCTGGGGGCCGGAAAGCTTCGGCAAGACGGTGATTTCACTGGGTTAGGAGGCCAGAGGCCATGTGGCAGGTTCGCGTAGCGCCGTGCGGCGATTTCGATAACCACCCGTTCCAGTCGGAGCATTTCACCTGCGAACCGCTGGGCGCGGCGATGGGGGCGGAAGTCACCGGCGTACGCCTGCCCGACCTATCGGACGAGGGCATCCAATCGCTCAAGCAGGCGTTGTGGAAGCACAAGATGGTGTTCCTGAAGGGTCAGCACCTGACCCACGCCGAACACGAGGAGTTCTCTCGCCGCCTCGGCCCCTTCGCCGTCGATGCCTATACCCAAGGCGTGGAAGGCCACCGCGACGTGCACCCGATCATCAAGGAAGCGGACGTGGTCACGCCCAGCCTGTTCGGCGGCGGCTGGCATACAGACAGCCCGTTCCTCGAAGAGCCGCCCAGCATCACCACGCTGCGGCAGGTGGAAGGCCCGCCCTACGGCGGCGACACCACCTGGACGAACACCGCGCTCGCCTTCCGGCACCTCAGCAAGACCTATCAGGACATGCTGCGCCCGCTGAAAGTCTGGATGAGCGCGCGCAACAATTTCGCCACGCAGAACCTGCTGCGCGAAGGCGGCGCGATCCAGTTCGGCGATCCCGAAAAGCACGAGCAGGGCATCAGGGGCACCGTCCACCCGCTGATCCGCACCCACCCGCACACGGGCGAGCCCTCGCTTTACATCTGCGACACCTACGCCGCCGGGATTGACGGCATGACCACGCACGAGGCAAAACCGCTGATCGACTTCCTGGTGCAGCACACCATCCAGCACGCCTTCACCTGCCGCCTCAGGTGGGAACCCGGCATGGTCTGCATGTGGGACAACGCGGCGACCATGCATCTAGGCCCCAACGACTACGACGGTTTCAGACGCGAAATGTACCGCACGACTATTGCGGGCGGGGTGCCGGTTTAGGGTCGGCTGTGTGCTCGCCTGAGCAGGCTGGCACCGCAGGCTTCAGCACGTGCCTGCCCGTTAGAGCGGCGTAAACCTCCCGGTGCCAAGTCGTTCGTACGACTTTTGGGGGAGGTGCTACGTGAAGATATCGAAACTCCTGTTGCTGGCAGCATCGGTGTTCATCGGCGGACTGGGCATGATCTGGCTGCTCGAAGCCGAGATCGAGATTGCAAGGGCGGCCATCGTCGCCATCGCGGTTTCCGGCGGTGCCTATTTTGCCGAAATGTATCGTAACCGGAGCGAGGCGTCGGGGGAGTGATTGCCCTGCTCGTTCGAATGTGAGGCAGGCCTGATAAGGGCGGCTATCTGCGCCTTGCGATTCCAAGCTTAGGCTGCCGAAGGTAGGGAATGTTCGCTAACAACCCGGTTGCGGTCATTGGGAACATCCTGCAAATTGGCAAGATGAAAGGTCCAATCCAAAGTCTTCGCACCGCAATAGACAAGGAATGGATCAGGGTAGACTGGGCAGGAATGCCCACGCTGCGCCATCACCTAATCGCCTTTGCGCCCCTATTCGTTTTGCTCCTACCAGCGATGATATTGGAACAATGGTCCTATGCTCTGGGCATATCGACACTTGTGATTGGCTTTGTTTCCTATGCAGTCTTTATCATCTGGATTCATTTTCGACGGATCAACGGTGTGGGAGCGTTCTCTACTTCTCGTTCGGAACGCGTCACCCGGCGAAGCAATCGCGGGCGCGCTCAAGTGCGCTCGGATGAAAATAAGTCCGACAGTGAGGTCGGCAGCTAAGGACCCGATGGCGGTCAGTAAAAAACTTTCCTACAGGACGGCCAATAACGGACACCCCGCCCCAGCTCCTTGAAACCGTCAGTCGTCCCCATGAAAAAGCCCCGCCGCCACGCGGGGCTTTCGCGTTTCCGGCGCGCCTTATGGAAATGCAGTTTCCCCGCGCCCAGTATGTAATTCATCAACTTGCATGGCCTGCAAGTCACTCGCCGAAGAAGTTCAGCTCCAGCAGCACGTTGTTGGGATCGGCGGTGAAAATCTGTTTCAGGCCAATCGCTTCCACAAGGTTCTCCTGGTAGTCCGCGCCGCGCGCATCCAGCCGCGCCTTCATTTCCTCGTAGCCCGTCAGCCGCAGCGCCACGTGGTGCAGCGCGCCGGTGACATCGCCCGGCGTCACCTCGCGGTCGTAGGTGCGCTGGCAATCGAGCGAGTTGATGTGGAAAATCGCCCGCCCTGCCGCATCGAACATCCACTGCGCGGTCTGCGGCGTCAGCGGCGGCGGCGCGTCGCGGCGTTCGAGGCCCAGCAGCTCGGCATAGAAATTCGCCGTGCCGTCCAGATCATCGGTAATGATGTTCACGTGGTCCAACGCTTCGACCTGCATGATGCCCCTCCTGCCATTTTGCTGCGGATTCGCCTTGCACCTGTAGCCGAATATTGTATGCACCACATACTAATTTCGCATACGTGATTCATTCACAACCATGGAGAGGAGCCATAATGGCCGACAATCTGGAACAAGTGCTGGCGAAAGCGGATGGCGGCATCGTCAAGCAGCTTCGCAACAACAAGATCGGTGCCTACGTGTACCCGGTCGTCGCACCCGAATTCTCGAACTGGCGTGACGAGCAGTGGGCCTGGCAGCACGGCGCCGTGCTGTTCGACCAGTCGCACCACATGTTCGACCTGTACATCAACGGTCCGGACGCCGGTAAGCTCCTGTCCGACACGATGGTCAACTCGTCCAAGGGCTGGGAAGTCAACAAGGCGAAGCAGTACGTCCCCACCACGCCTTACGGCCACGTGATCGGCGACGGCATCATCTTCCGCCTCGCCGAAGAAGAATACGTCTACGTGGGCCGCGCGCCTGCTGCCAACTGGCTGATGTTCCAGGCCGAAAAGGGCGGCTACAACGTCGACATCATCAACGATCCGCGCTCGCCCTCGCGTCCGATGGGCAAGCCGGTGAAGCGCATTTCCTGGCGCTTCCAGATCCAGGGCCCGCGCGCCTGGGACGTGATCGAGAAGCTGAACGGCGAACCGCTGGACAAGCTGAAGTTCTTCAACATGTCGACCATGAAGATCGGCGACAAGACGATCCGTACCCTGCGCCACGGCATGGCCGGTTCGCCGGGCCTGGAAATCTGGGGTCCGTACGAAGACCAGGAGTATGTCCGCGAGAAAATCCTCGAAGCCGGCGAAGAATTCGGCCTCATCCCGGTCGGCAGCCGCGCCTACCCGTCGAACACGCTGGAATCCGGCTGGATCCCCAGCCCGCTGCCTCCGATCTACACCGGCGAACTGCTGGAAGACTATCGCAAGTGGCTGCCTGCCGACGGTTACGAAGCCACCGGTTCGATCGCGGGCTCGTTCATCGGCGACACGATCGAGGACTACTACACCAACCCCTACCAGCTGGGTTACGGTCCTTTCGTGAAGTTCGACCATGACTTCATCGGCGCTGACGCGCTGAAGAAGATGGAAGAGGACGGCACCAAGGATCGCTACAAGAAGGTGACCTTCGAGTGGAACGCCGACGACATGAAGAAGATCGTGGGCTCCATGTTCGATCCGGAAGGCGAGCAGTACAAGTTCTTCGACTTGCCGCTGGCCAACTACGGCAACTCCAGCTTCGACGCCGTGAAGGATGCCGACGGCACCGTTATCGGCAAGTCGATGTTCACCGGCTACTCGTGGAACGAGAAAAAGGCCCTGTCGCTCGGCTTCGTCGATTCCGATGTGCCGCTGGGCACCGAGCTGGCCCTCACCTGGGGCGAGGAAAACGGCGGCACCGAGAAGACCACCGTCGAGCCGCACAAGCAGCTGGACGTCAAGGTCATCGTCTCGCCGGTACCTTACGGCAAGATGGCTGCCGACACTTACGCCACCGGCTGGCGCACCTCGAAGACGTTCTCGTAAGTCTTCGCAGCCAAACGGCTGACAGGAATCGGGGGAGGCAGCGTGAAACTGCCTCCCCTTTTTCGTGGCCGGACCTAGCTTGCAGGAAAAGGAGGATTGCCGATGGCCAATTTCGTTCTCGTTCACGGCGCCTGGGGTGGAAACCACACCTGGGGTGAAGTGCCCGCAAGGCTGGAGGCCGAAGGGGACGGCGTCCTGAACTGCACCCTGCGCGGCCTTGGCTCGCGGCAGGACGAACTGCACCCCGGCCTCACGCTCTCCGACCATGTCGACGATGTATGCGATCAGATCGAGGAAGCGGGCTTCGAACGTTTCATCCTCGCAGGCCATTCCTACGGCGGCATGGTGATCAGCGCCGTCGCTTCTCGCCTCGGCAGGCGGATCGACGCGATCTGCTACGTCGATGCCTTCATGCCCGAAAGCGACCAGTCGCTATGGGACATTACCGGCGAGTTCGAGCACAACTGGTACATCGACACGCAGCGCCACCAGCCGGGCTACGTCACGCCCATCGGGTCAATCGACTTCGAGCAGGTGCCGGGCGTGGTGGGCTTTCACCCGCTGCTGACGCTGCTGGAGGCAATTCCCTTCAGCGGTGAGGAAAAGCTCATCGCGAGGAAAAGCTACATCTTCGCCACCGGCTACGATCCCACGCCCTTCGCGGCGTTTGCAGACAAGGCCCGCGCTGGCGGTTGGGATTATCACGAGACGGATACCGACCATTTCGTGATGCAGAACGATCCGGACACCACCGTCGCGGTGCTGCTGGCGCTGGCGCGCTAGACCCTGTTACGCAGCGTCAGCGCGGCTTCGCTTTCCTGCATCAGCTGCGTGATGATGTCGGCGACCGGCTCTTCCGCCTTCACCATGCCGACCGACTGGCCTGCCATCAGGCTGCCGTTCTCCACGTCGCCATCGATCACCGCGCGGCGCAGTGCGCCCGCCCAGTAGTGCTCGATCTGCAACTGCGCCTCGGCCATAGCGATTTCCTCGCGGTCGAGCACGGCGGCGACTTCGCGCTGCTTGGCGGTAAACTCCTCCGTGCCCTTGTTCTTCAGCGCGCGCACCGGGATCACCGGCAGGCGCGGATCGACCTGAACCGAGGCCACGGCATCGCGGGCGCTGGCACGGAAGAATGCCTTCTTGAAATCAGGGTGGGCGATGCTCTCGGTCGCGCATGCGAAGCGGGTGCCAAGCTGCACGCCCGCCGCGCCCATTTCCAGGTAGCCTGCGATCATGTCTCCCCGGCCGATGCCGCCAGCCACGAAGACGAGGTTCTCGGCCGCCAGTTCAGGCAGGATTTCCTGCGCCAGAACGCTGGTGGAGACAGGGCCGATGTGGCCGCCCGCCTCCATCCCCTCGATCACCAGCGCATCCGCGCCGGAACGCAGCAGCTTCTTGCCAAGCGCCAGCATCGGGGCGAAGGCGATCAGCTTCGCGCCCTTCTGCTTGATGGCATCCACGCTGCCCTTGGGCGGCAGGCCGCCTGCCAGCACGACGTGGCCGACTTCGTGCTTCGCGCACACATCGATCAGGTCGAACAGGTCCGGGTGCATGGTTATGAGGTTCACGCCGAAGGGCTTGTCCGTCAGCTTCTTGGTCTCGGCAATCTCGTTGTCGAGCAGTTCGGGGGTCATCGCGCCGCAGGCGATCACGCCGAAGCCACCGGCATTGCTGATGGCGGAGACGAGGCCCCGCTCCGAAACCCAGCTCATCGCGCCACACATGATCGCGTAGTCGGAGCCGAGGAATTCGCTGCCACGCGCCATCAGCGCGGATGTCTTGGGATAGGTGTTCATGCCCGGCTGTTAGGCCCGGTGTGCGCCTGCTTCAAGCGCGGGTTGCAAATGGCGCTTCCCGCTTGTTCTGCAACGCGGTAGACGCAGGCCAATGCTCGATGCTCTTCTCGACTGGCGCGATGCCTACGGGCCGGTGATCGGGCTGGTACTGCTTGTCGGCCTGTTCGTGGCATTCCTGCTCGAGCGGATGCCGCCGGTCATCCTTGCGACCGCGGCTGGGGTGGCCATGCTGGTGCTGGGCTTCCTGTCGACCGAGGAACTGCTTGGCGTGTTCTCCAACGCCGCGCCGATCACCATTGCTGCTATGTTCGTGCTCTCGGGCGCGCTGCTGCGAACCGGCGTGCTGGAAGCGGTATCGGGCTGGGTCATCCGCCGCACCCGCCGTCAGCCCCGGCTTGCCGTTGCCGAGATCGGGGCGGGCACGATCTTCGCCTCGGCCTTCATGAACAACACGCCCGTCGTGATCGTGATGATCCCCATCGTGAAGCGCATCGCGACCGTGCTGGGGACGGCGGCAACGCGGTTGCTGATCCCGCTGTCCTACCTCTCCATCCTCGGTGGCACGCTGACCCTTATCGGCACCTCCACCAACCTGCTGGTCGACGGGGTTGCCCGCGATGCCGGGCTGGAGCCGTTCCATATCTTTGAGATCACCGGCGTCGGCCTTGTCGCGGCCGCTACGGGCGTTGCCGTGCTCGTCCTGCTTGGGCCATGGCTACTGCCCGACCGCGCACCGCGCAGCACAGACCAGGAAGCGGAGAGCGACATGTTCCTCTCCCACCTCGTGATGGAAGCGCGCAGTTCGCTGATCGGTCGGCGGATCGGTGACACCGGCATCGCCCGCCGCCCCGGCGTGCGGGTGATCGGCATCAAGATGGGGACTCGGATCGAGCGCAAGAACGTAGAGGCCCACGTGCTGGGCGCAGGCGATCAGCTGGTCGTCGCCGCGAGTCCGGCAGAGCTTGCCTCGCTGGCCGAGCATTTCGATTTCCGCACCGGCCTGACCGGGCTTGGGGGAGAACTTATCACCGCCGGGCCGGAACGACCTGCGGACCTGCGCCTGATCCAGACCGTTATCAGTCCCGGCCATCCCGTCATCGGCAGGCGCCTCGCCGAAATCCCGATGCTCTCGCAACTGCACCTGCGCGTGCTCGGCCTGTCGCGCCCTCGCCATATCGCGGGGCCGGAACTGGCCGAAGTGCGCTGCCGCGTGGGCGACCGGCTGCTGCTGGCGATCGGCAGTGACGGGGCGCGGGCGTTGCAGGACAACGTGCATCTTGCCGACGTCAGCGAGGCACCAGCGCGCGCGTTCCGGCGCAGCAAGGCGCCCATTGCGCTCGCCGTTCTCGCCGGTGTCGTCCTGCTCGCCGCCGTGCTGGGCTGGCCGATCCAGGGGCTCGCTATCGCCGGGGTCGCGCTCGTACTGCTGACCCGCTGCATCGAGCCGGAAGAAGCGTGGAGTTCGATCGACGGAAACACGCTCGTGCTGATTTTCGGGATGCTCGCATTCGGCAAGGGTCTGGAGAATGCAGGCACGGTCGAGATGATGGTGAACGCGCTCGGCCCGCTGTTCGCTGCCGCCTCGCCCTTTGTCCTGCTACTTGCCCTCTACGCCGTCACCTCGCTGCTGACGGAGGTGGTCACCAACAACGCAGTCGCCGTCATTCTCACGCCGCTCGCCATCGGCCTCGCGCAGTCGCTGGGCGTCGATCCACGCCCGCTGGTGATCGCCGTGATGTTCGGGGCGAGCGCCAGTTTTGCGACGCCCATCGGCTACCAGACCAACACGCTGGTCTACGGCGCGGCGAACTATCGCTTCGTCGATTTCCTGCGGGTCGGCCTGCCAATGAACGTGGCCGTCGGCCTCGCCACCTGCGTGGCGCTGACCATCCTCTAAGTCGCAGACAGCTTACGCGGCGTCGTCCTTCGCATCGAGGCCATAGGCGGTGTGCAGTACGCGCACGGCCAGTTCGGTCTCGTCCTCGTCAATCAGCACGGACACCTTGATCTCCGAGGTGGAAATCGCCTGCACGTTGATGCCGCGATCGGCCAGCGCCTTGAACATCGTGGCGGCAACGCCGGTGTGGCTTTTCATCCCCATGCCCACGACGCTGATCTTGGCGACCTTGCTGTCGGTGATGATGCGGTTGAAGCCAAGCGCTTCCTTCTTGTCTTCCAGCAGCGCCTGCGCGCGGGCGAGTTCGGCCTGCGGCACGGTGAAGGTCACGTCGGTCTCGCCCTTGTCGCGGCCCACGTTCTGGATGATCATGTCGACGTTGATGCCGGCCTCGCCCAGCGGGGTGAAGATATCGGCCACCGCGCCCGGCTTGTCCGGCACGCGGGTGAGAACCACGCGGGCCTCGTTCTTGTCATGGGCGATGCCGGTAACGGACTGGCGTTCCATATTCGATTCCTCCAGGATCTTCTGCATCTCGTCTTCGGAGACGATCATCGTGCCGGGCAGGGTATCGGCAGGCGGCGCGCCATCGTCCACGAAGGACGAGAGCACCTGCACGCGCACGTTGTGTTTCATGGCGAGGCTGACGGAGCGGGTCTGCAGCACCTTTGCGCCGACAGACGCAAGCTCCAGCATTTCCTCGTAGGAGACGTAAGGGATCTTGCGCGCCCGCGCGACGATGCGCGGGTCGGTGGTGTAGACCCCGTCGACGTCGGTGTAGATATCGCAGCGGTCGGCATCGACGGCAGCGGCGATGGCCACGGCCGATGTGTCGGAGCCACCGCGCCCCATCGTCGTGATGCGGCCTTCCTCCGACACGCCCTGGAAACCGGGGATCACGGCGATCTCGCCCGCCGCCATCGATTCGCGCAGGCGCGGCGCGTCGATCTCGTCGACGCGGGCGTTGGCGTGGGCGGAGAAGGTCTTCACCGGCAGCTGCCAGCCAAGCCAGCTGCGCGCCTTGCAGCCCATCGCCTGCAGCGTGAGTGCGAGCAGGCCACTGGTCACCTGCTCCCCGCTGGCGACGACAACGTCGTATTCCGCAGGATCGTACAGGGGATTGGCTTCGCGGCAGAAATTGACGAGGCGGTCCGTCTCGCCCGCCATGGCGGAGACGACCACGGCCACCTCGTTACCGCCCGCAGCCTGCGCGCGCACGATATTGGCGACGCGGCGAATGCGCTCGGTCCCGGCAACAGACGTGCCTCCGAATTTCATCACGATGCGGGCCAAGATACGTCCTTCATGCGTTATACTGGTTTGTGTTCGTGCGCGCTGTTAGGGAGCAAGCATGGCTGACGCAACTGTATCGAATGCAACCATTCGTCCTCAAGAGGCCGAACACTTCGGCAAGCTGGCCGCCGACTGGTGGAATCCCGCCGGTTCCTCGGCAATGCTGCACAAGCTGAACCCGGTGCGGCTGGGCTTCATCCGCGAGGCAATCGACATGCACTGGGGCGGCGACGTGGAAACCGCGAAGCCGCTGGCGGGCAGGCGCGCGCTGGACGTGGGCTGCGGCGCGGGTCTGCTGTGCGAGCCGCTGGCGAGGCTGGGCGCGCAAGTGACCGGAGTGGACGCGGCGGAAGAGAACATTGCCGCTGCCAGCAACCACGCGGCGGGCGCGGGGCTGCCTATCGACTATCGCCACGGCGAACTCGGCACGCTGGGCCTCGGCCATTTCGATCTCGTCACCAGCATGGAAGTGATCGAGCACGTCGAGGACAAGCAGGCTTTCATCGCCCAGCTTGCCGCGCACCTGGCGCCAGAAGGGCTGATGGTGCTCTCCACCCCCAACCGCACGCTGAAGAGCCGCACGCTCCTCGTGGGCGCGGCGGAGGCGCTGGGCGCGGTGCCCAAGGGGACGCACCACTGGGAGGACTTTGTCACACCCGAAGAACTGGAGGCGCTGCTGGTATCGGCTGGGATGGCCATGGGAGAGCCCAAAGGCATCGCGTTCAGTGTAGGCAAGGGCCTGCACCTGTCGGACGACCTGTCGCTCAACTACATCGTCATGGCGCGGAAGAAGTAGCCTCGGTGCAATAGGTCAGGCCTTCGATCCGATCTGCGAAGACTCCGTCCACCCCAGCGGCTTCCAACGCATCAAGCAGGTTGCCCGCGCAGCCGTGTTCGAGCGGATCGTCGCCTGACTGCAAGGCGGGTGGCAGGAATGCATTCTCGGGCCGCAGCGTCCAGCCGTGCACCTGAAGGTTTGCCCGATGGGCGGACTGGACAAGCGGCGTGGGAGAGCCGTCCTCGGCCAGCAGCAGCCGCAGTTCCGCGCCGATTGCGTCGGCGTAGGCCGCGATGGCAGTCAGGCCCTGCTCGTCGAGCATGGATCGGTAAGTCCGGTCGGGGATGTCAGCAGGACCGCCCTCGGCGCTGACAAGCTGCACCAGCCGCAGGTCGGTCAGGCCATTCAGCCGCCGTAGAGGCGCGACTTCGAAGCTCTGGATGAACACCGGCGCGTCTGCGCCTTCGTATCCAGCGGCATGCAACTGCTTCACCAGCATCGCGACAAGGTCGTGACCGATACTGCTGAAATAGCCGGGATGCTTGATCTCGGGATAGAGCCCGATCGGGCGACCTGTTTCCGCCTCCTTGGCGCGAACCAGCCGAATGATCTCCTCCAGCGTCGGCACTTGGTAGAGACCGTCGTAGCGCGTGTTTTGCGGCCTCAGGTCCGGCAGCCGTTCCCGGGCGCGAAGGGTGCGCAGTTCGGCGATCGTGAAGTCCTCGGTGAACCAGCCGGTAACCTCCTCGCCGTCGATCATTCGGGTGGTGAGGCGGGCGGCGAATTCGGGGCGCTCGCCAACGTCGGTCGTGCCCGAGATCTCGTTCTCGTGGCGCGCCACCAGGACGCCGTCCTTCGTCGCAACGAGATCCGGCTCGATGTAGTCGGCCCCCTGGTCGATGGCGCGTTCGTAGGCTGCCAGCGTATGCTCGGGCCGCTCCCCGCTCGCACCGCGATGGGCGATGATCAGCATTGCGTCCTCCTGTGCCGTGCTCGCTGTCGGGGCGAGGCAGCTTATCAGGGCCGCGCACGAGAGCACGATTGCTGCGACGATGCTCCTGCCCGTCATTTCCAAACCCCCTCGTCCTCGGCCTGCGTGACCGAATGAAACCTGTCATCCTTCCCTTGCGAAAGCGATTGCCCCGCTTCCACCCAGCGCGCGGCCTCGTCCAGTTTGGAACCGTCATCCTCACTGCCTTCGCGCGCCAGCATCGTGTGGGCCACATCGCTCAAGGAGAGGCGCAGCCGCTTCGAGCATACCCGCCACTGCTCTGTGCGTGCCTCGATCCGCGCCTTGTACAGCCGCCCGCGAAAGGTGCGCTGCGCGATCCGGCCGACGTATTCAAGCTGCTCATCCAGCGACATTGCGGCCCGGTCCATATCGCGCAGCGCGCTCTCCACTTCGTCGCGCCCGCTCTTGCCATCCCGGCATCGGCACAGCGCCTCGTGCAGGGTGTCCGCCGCGCGCATCAGCTTCGCCCCTTCCTTGCGCAGGATGCCGAAGGGATCGGGTGTCAGCAGTACCTGGCTAAAGGCAAGCGCCACGCCTCCGCCGATCAGCGCATCGATCACCCGGGCGTAGCTGCTCTCGCCCTGCCCCTCCACCAGAACGATCACGGCAGAGACGCCCGCCTGGATGCCGATGATCGGCTGCACTTCGAAAGCGATGGCGAGCATGATCGCCGCGAACACCGCCAGCGCCATCACCGGCGGCTGCACCTCGCCGGCCAGCGCAAGGGCCGCTTCGCCGACCACGATGCCCACCACCACGCCCAGCAGGAGGCCGAGAGCCTGGCGCGAATGGCTGGGCAGGCCGGGAGCGAGGCTGACCACGGCGGCGACGGCGGCGAACAGCGGGGTATGCTCCGGTCCGAATACCAGCGTGCCAATCCACCAGGCGATGCCCGCCGCCAGCGCCGATTCCAGCGATTCGCGAAAGGCCCGGCGCCAGTTCTCTTGCAGCCGCTCAAGCATCAGCGAGTCAGCACGGTTTGTGTCAGCACAAGGCGGCTTTCCATTCGCTTTCGTCGAAGCCGACGAGCAGGCCGCCGTCGTGCTCCACCACCGGGCGCTTGATCATGCTGGGGTTCTCTACCAGCAAGCCGACAGCGCCAGCGGCATCGCCGGCCCCTGCCTTCTCCTCGTCAGGCAGCTTGCGCCACGTGGTCCCGCGCCGGTTGAGCACGGTGTCGACACCCTCCGCGTCGATCCACCTGGAGACCTTGGCCGCGTCGGCGCCTTCGTTCTTGTAGTCGTGGAAGATGTATTCGATCCCCTTCGCATCCAGCCACTTTCGCGCCTTCTTCACCGTGTCGCAGTTGGGGATGCCGTAGAACTCAACCGTCATGCAAAGGAGCCTTTTCCTGCTAACCTGGAACACATGGAACACTGTCCTAGAGGGAAAATGTCCACCCTGTCAGCACGGGCTTTCAGGCTTCCCCCGATAGCGCGGACGTTGGGCAGATTTGCGACATTCACGGCCATGCCAGTCGGCCTGCCCCAAACAGGGCAGTGTAGGACAGGTCAGGGAAAGCGGTGGGTGCGCGGGGTATCGCAACCGAACATCGTGTATTCGGCATACCAGCGCGTGCGGCCATCGCTCATGGCAGTCCGGTGCTCGGCCACGCGGCCCCATGCGCGAGCGGTTGCCTCGTCCTGCCATTCGGACAGGGCGACGACCTCGCCATCGTCGGCGGCATAGCTCTTGAACGAAAGGTAGCCCGGCTGCTGAGCGGCGAGCGCTTCCATTTCCGCCGCCTGGGCATCGTAGGCCGCACGGTCGATATCGGCGCGCTTGCGATTGCGGAAGACGACGAGATACATGCGAGCGGATTACTCCGGTCGCAGGCGCTGTCAAATCTCCCTACACGTCCTCAGAGCACGCGGAAGTCGGCGATGCGCCCGTTGCTGGCGAAGGTACAGGTGAACTCGTCGCGGCTGCGGTCGTTCGTTTCGATACGCCCGTCCACGCGCACGCTGTCGCGCGTCACCTGGTCCACCCGGTCCACCCGCACGCGGTCGCGGGTGTAACGGTCGGCTTCCTGCCCGCAGGCATTCACGGCCGCGCGCTCGAAATCGCTGAGGTTCCGCTCGTTATAGCCGTTGCCGCCGAGGATGCCGCCCAGAAGGCCGCCGAGCGGATTGCCGCCCACGCCCGTCTGGCAGGCGCTGAGGGAAAGAGTGCCCACGATCAGGGCGGGCAGGAATTTCTTGCGCATGGGAATGCTCCGTGTTCGCGTTGGCGCCACGCCTCCCACGTGCCGGTCAAGCCTATCTACGAAGCCGCCAAGCGCTTGTTCCGAAACAACTTGTGGCCGATACTTCTAACGCAGGTTGGCGTCGGCAATGGCAACGGCCAGCGCATCGGCCGCGTCCGCCCCTTCCACCGCCGCGCCGGGCAGCAGCACCTTGAGCATGGCCTGCACCTGCGCCTTTTCCGCGCCGCCGGTGCCGACCACCGCCTTCTTCACCAGCCGCGCCGCGTGTTCGCGCACCTCCAGGCCCGACGCGCCGCAGGCCGCCAGCACCGCGCCGCGTGCCTGCGCCAGCTTCAGCGTCGATTGCGGGTTCTTGTTGGAGAACACCTCTTCGCACGCAGCCCGGTGGGGCCGGTGGCGGGCGATGACCTCCGCGATCCCGGCGTGCAGCATGGCCAGCCGGTCCGGCATGGTCGCCCGCGATGAGGTCGCGATCTGACCGTGGGCCACGTGCGCGATGCGGCTTCCCTCGGCCCGGATCACGCCCCAGCCGGTGCAGCTAAGCGAGGGATCGAGGCCCAAAATCAGCATGAGGGAATCAGCATGAGAGGCTCAGCCTCCCACCTTCTCCATCACCTCGTCGGAAATGTCGTAGTTGCCCCACACGGTCTGCACGTCGTCATCGTCGTCCAGCACGTCGATCAGCTTCAAGAGGGTGGAGGCGTTCTTCTCGTCCATGTCGACGGTGAGGTTAGGCTTCCACGCCAGCTTCACGGTTTCCGCTTCGCCCAGCGACTTTTCGAGGTCGCTGGCGACCTGGTGCAGGTCGTCCGCCGCGGTCCAGATTTCGTGACCGTCCTCGGTCGAGGCGATGTCTTCCGCGCCCGCTTCCAGCGCGGCTTCCAGCACCTTTTCCTCGTCGCCCGCATCGGCGGGATAGACGATCAGGCCAAGCCGCTCGAACCCGTGCACGACGCTGCCTTCGGTGCCGAGGTTGCCGCCGTGCTTGGAGAACGCCGTGCGGATCGAGGTGGCCGTGCGATTGCGGTTGTCGGTCAGCGCTTCCACGATGATCGCGCTGCCGCCGGGGCCATAGCCCTCGTAACGCACTTCCTCGTAATTCTCGCCATCGCTGGCAGAAGCCTTGTCGATCGCGCGCTGGATGTTGTCCTTGGGCATCGATTGTGCCTTGGCCGCGTTCACCGCGAGGCGCAGGCGCGGGTTCATGTCAGGATCGGGCATCCCCATCTTCGCCGCCACGGTGATTTCGCGGGAAAGCTTTGAAAACAGGTTGGAACGCTTCTTGTCCTGCGCACCCTTGCGGTGCATGATGTTCTTGAATTTGGAATGGCCTGCCATGATGGTTCTTCTAAAGGGGCTGAAAATGAAAGCGGGGCCTAGCCCAGCCCCGCCCATCCTTCAACAATGTCTGTCGTCTCAGCCGCCAACCACGGTGCCGCCGTTGGGATGCAGCACCTGCCCGGACATGTAGGAGGAATCCTCGCAGGCCAGGAACAGGAAAGCCGGCGCCACTTCGTTCGGCTCGCCCGCGCGGCCCATCGGGGTATCGGTGCCCCAATCGTCCATTTCCTCTTCCGGCATACCACCACAGGGATTGAGCGGGGTCCAGATCGGGCCGGGCGCCACGCCGTTCACGCGGATACCGTCGTCCATCAACTGGCCGCTCAGCGAGCGGGTGAAAGCCGTGATCGCGCCCTTGGTGGCGGAATAATCGAGCAGGATCGGCGCGCCCTGGTACATGGTGATGCTGGTGCAGTTCACGATGGTCGCCCCGCGCTTCAGGTGCGGGCGCACGGCCTGCGCCATGTAGAACATCGAATAGATGTTGGACTGGAACGTGCGCTGGAGCTGTTCGGGCGTGATGTCGGCGATGTCGTAATCGGGGTGCTGTTCGCCAGCGATCTGGATCAGGCTGTCGATCTGCCCGAACCGCTCCATTACGGCCTCGACGAACCCTCGCGCGTATTTCAGGTCTCCTACGTCGCCTGCGGACAGGAGTACCTCGGCACCTTCCGCCTCGCACAGTTCGCGGGTCTTTTTCGCGTCATCGTGCTCTTCGAGATAGGAGATCGCGATATTCGCGCCCTCGCGTGCGAACAGCACGGCGGTAGCGCGGCCGATGCCACTGTCGCCGCCGGTGATGATCGCGACCTTGCCTTTCATCCGGCCCGAGCCGGGATAGCGCGGCTGCCATTCGGGTTTGCGATCCAGCGCGCTTTCGTGGCCCGGCATGGCCGGTTCCTCGGCAATCGGTTCGATGAAAGTGGCGCTCTTGGAAGAAGTAAGAGTGTCGGTCATGGTCGTCGTCCTGCAAATGCTTGATTTACAGGACCAACGACTGCCCGTGTCACGACGTTCCGCGTGCCGTCGCCTTACTGGCTCCGGCCAGCCCGGCTTATGCCATGCCGAGTGCGGCCTTGTAGGTATCGAGAATCATCTCCTGCTCGCTGCGGTCGTTCGCGTCCATCTTCCGCAGGCGCACGATCTGGCGCATGATCTTCACGTCGTAACCCACGGCCTTGGCTTCGGCGTACACGTCACGAATGTCATCGGCGATGCCCTTCTTCTCTTCCTCGAGGCGTTCGATACGCTCGATCAGCAGGCGCAGGCGGTCGTCGGTGGCTTCGGCCATGGGGGTATTGCTCCGGTAGTAGTCTTCGAGAATCGGTCGGGCCGCTGGTTAGCGCAGCCGCGCGGCGGCGCAAGCGGGCCTGTGGACCGATTTGTGCGAAAGTGGAAAATTAGTGCGCGCCGCCCTCGTTCTTCGCGACGCTGGCCTTCATCCGCTCGAGTTGCTCGGGGGTGGCCTCGGTCTGGCGGGTGGCCTTCCACTCTTCCATCGGCATCCCGTGGATCAGTTCGCGCGCCTGTTCCTTGCTGCCGTCGTAACCGGCATCGCGGATCCAGTCCGCCAGGCAGTTGCGGCAGAAGCCGGAAAGCCCCATCAGGTCGATGTTCTGCGCATCGTGGCGGTGGCGCAGGTGGCGCACCAGGCGGCGGAAAGCGGCGGCGGCCACGTCGTCGGGCAGCATGTCGAGGGGATCGGTGGGCTCGCTCATTATATATCCTTGTCTTGTCATGTGGCCCTGTCATAGGCGGGGGCCATGGAAAACGTCGATACCCGCAAACTTGGCCCCCGCAGCCGCAAGGTCAAGATTCTCGCCACCACCGGCCCCGCCTGCAACGACATCGACATGCTGCGCAGGCTGTTCCAGGCAGGCGCCGATGCCTTCCGCGTGAACATGAGCCACGGCGAGCACGAGGTGCATGCCCGCACCATCGCCAACATCCGCAAGCTGGAGAAGGAATTCTACCGGCCCATCGCCATCCTGGCCGATTTGCAGGGTCCGAAGCTGCGCGTCGGCACCTTCAGGGATGGCCGCGCCACGATCCCTCACGGCGGCACCTTCACGTTCGACCGCGTGGGCGAGCCGGGCGACGAGAACCGCGTGGAACTGCCGCACCCGGAAATCTTCCACGTGGTGGAGGAAGGCCAGCGCCTGCTAGTGAACGATGGCAAGATCCGCCTGCGGGTCAAAAGCGTCAGCAATGGCGAGATCGTTTGCAAGGCCGAAGTCGGCGGCGTGATCTCGGACCGCAAGGGCGTGAACGTGCCCGATGCCGAAATCCCCATCCCCGCGCTGACGGACAAGGACAAGCGCGACCTCGCATTCGCCATGGAGCACGGCGTCGACTGGATCGGCCTTTCCTTCGTGCAGCGGCCGGATGACCTTGCCGAAGCACGCAAGCTGATGACAGGCCCCAATGGCGAGCGGCGCGGCGCGCTGTGCGCCAAGATCGAGAAGCCGCAAGCGATCCGCCGCCTCGACGAGATCATCGACCTTGCCGACGGCATCATGGTGGCGCGCGGCGACCTTGGCGTGGAACTGGAGCCGCAGGAAGTCCCGCCGCTGCAGAAGAAGATCGTCAACGCCACGCGCCTGAAAGGCAAGCCGGTGATCGTGGCGACGCAGATGCTCGAGTCCATGATCGAGAGCCCCGCCCCCACTCGCGCCGAAGTGTCGGACGTGGCAAACGCGGTCTACGACGGGGCCGACGCGGTGATGCTGAGCGCCGAGACCGCCGCGGGCGACTGGCCCGAGGAAGCCGTGCTGATGATGGATTCGATCGGCAGGCAGGTGGAGCAGGACGAGGGCTACAAGCAGCGCGTGCGCATGCTCGACACCCCGCCCGATCCCACGCTGGCCGATGCCCTCAGCCACGCCTGCATGACCATCGCCGACACCGTGAACATCAGCGCGATCGCCGTGTTCACCTTTTCCGGCAGCAGCGCCCGGCGCGTGGCGCGCGAACGCCCTGCCGTGCCGCTGATGGTGCTGACCCCGTCGATGGCGGTCGCCCGCCGCGTCGCCCTGCTGTGGGGCGGCCACCCGGTGGCGACCAAGGACATCGGCAGCTTCGAGGAGATGATCGCCAAGGGCAAGCGCATGGCCCTGCGCCACGGCTTCGCCCAGGAAGGCACGCGCCTCGCCATGCTGGCCGGCGTCCCCTTCGGCCAGGCCGGCGCGACGAACCTCGTGCACGTGGTGAACGTGCAGGGTGACGAACTGGAGAATTACGAGAGCTAGACACGGGAGATCGGCGCGCGACTGATCCGCGCGTCGTTTCTCGTCTGAAAAGTTTCCGGGAGGAAAACTGGAGCGGGCGAGGCGATTCGAACGCCCGACCCCAACCTTGGCAAGGTTGTGCTCTACCCCTGAGCTACGCCCGCTCACTGGCGCCATACCCGGCTCATGTCCGGGTGGGGAGCGGCGCAGTTAGCAGCGAGTCTCACACCCCGCAAGAGCAAAATTGCAGCGCAATCAGAAACCTTGCGCGGCTCTCTCTTTACCCTTCACATTGGGCACATAAACGCCACATTGTGCAATCACACACATACCAAAAGCAGGAGCAGACATTTGGCAAGCATGGGCCTCAGCATCGAAGAGCAGAAGGCAGTCGAACAATTCCGCAAGGAAGTGGTCGATCCCAGCCAGACCAAGCTGGTCATCCTCGATTTCTGGGCCGAGTGGTGCGGGCCGTGCAAGGCGCTCACTCCGGTGCTGGAAAAGGTCGCCGCCGAATATGCCGACAAGGGCGTGATCCTCGCCAAGATCAATGTCGACGAGCAGAAATTCATTGCCAGCCAGTTCCAGGTGCAGTCGATCCCCACGGTCTACGCCATGTTCCAGGGTCAGCCGGTGGCTGACCTGACCTCGGCGCGCACCGAATCGCAGCTGAAGCAGGCACTCGACCAGATCCTGCAACAGGTGCCGGTGCAGGCAGGCGCAGCCGATGATCAACAGCAGGGCCAGCAAGCGCCCGATATCGACCAGCTTGTAGGCATGGGCGAGCAGGTGCTGGCCGATGGCGATGCCGAGCGCGCGGCATCCGTTTTCGTGCAGCTGGCGCAGATGGCCCCTGACAAGCCCGAAGTGCAGTCGGGCCTGATTCGCGCACTCGTTGCCGCCGGGCAGACCGAAGCGGCTCAGCAGGCCTACGACGCGTTGCCGCAGGAGATGAAGGACGATGCGCTGGTGCAGCAGGCCCATTCCGCGCTGGAACTGTCGGGCACGCAGGTCGATACCGGCGAGCTTGACGCGCTACGCAAGGCGGCAGCTGAACGCCCAGCCGATACCGAAGCGCAGATCGCCTTTGCCGAAGCCGCCTTCGCCGCCGGAGAGCGCGACGAGGCCGCCGAAGTGCTGCTGCGCGCCATCCAAGGCGGCGGCGCGGAAGGCAACGCCGGGGCAAAAGAAAAGCTGCTCAAGATGTTCGAGGCCGTCGGCATGGAAGACCCGTGGGTGTCCGCCCAGCGCCGCAAGCTGTCGTTGATCCTGTTCGGATGACAACAAAGCTCTCCATCTTTCCCCTGACCGGCGCGATCCTGTTTCCGCAGCTGCAACTGCCGCTGCACATTTTCGAGCCGCGCTACCGCGCCATGGTGGGCGACGCGCTCGCGCGCGACCGGCGGATCGGCATGATCCAGCCGCAGGATTCGATGGAGAGCGCGCCGCTGTACGAGGTCGGCTGCGTGGGCAAGATAGAGGACGTGGAGACCAGCGAGGACGGGCGCTACAACATCGTCCTCACTGGCATCGCCCGCTTCCGCGTGCTGCGCGAACTGGAAGTGACGACGCCCTTCCGGCAGGTCGAGGCCGAACTGATCGAGGAGCCCAAGGAGGAATACCTGACACTGGGCGAGCGCGCGAGTTTCGAGCACGAGGCGCGCAAGTTCGCCGACAGCCAGGGCTATGCCATCGATTGGGATTCCGTCGCGCGGCTGGACGATGTGGCGCTGATCAACGGCGTCTCCCAGATCGCCCCGTTCGACGCGGCGGCGAAGCAGGGACTGCTGGAAGCGCGTAACCTGCGCGAGCGCTGCGACCTGCTGGTGCAACTGATGGAATTCTTCGGCCGGGGCGACCCCGACGACGAGCACGTGACCTTACAATAGATTGTTTTGCGAAGCCGCCTCCGCGGCTTCGTCCTCGCTAGATGCGCAGCAAGCTGCGCCCGCTGCGGGCGGGCGTTCGCCCTTGCGGTCGCTGGCGCGACCGTGTCTCGCACTAACCCTGATAATCGAGACTGGTTCGGTCCGCGGCTAGCGGACCGCTAGGCCGAATAGCCGCCCGCTGGCGCCGCGCAGAACCGACGAAGTCGGATCGGAGCGAACAGCATCGAGGACGCACCTGCAGAGGCAGGTGCGAAAAACAAACCATCACACCCCGAAACTACCGCGCAGTCCGTCGATCACGTATTGCGCCGCCAGTGCCGCCAGTAGCACGCCCAAAAGGCGGGTGATGACGGCTTCGACGCGCTCGCCCAGCAGCTTTATCAGCGGGCCAGCCGCGATCAGCGCGATCATGGTGATCAGCAGCACCGAAACCAGCGCGCCCATCACCACCAGCGACTGTTCCAGCCCGACGGCCTCGTTCATCAGCAGCATGATCGCGGCGATGGCGCCGGGGCCTGCCAGCATGGGCATTGCCATGGGGAAGACCGACACGTCCTCCACGTGCTCTCGCGCGGCCCGTTCGGCGCGTTCCTCGCGGCGCTGGGTGCGTTTCTCGAACACCATTTCCCAGGCGATCCAGAACAGCATCAGCCCGCCCGCGATGCGGAAGGAATCGAGTTCGATATGCAGGGCGGAGAGCAGGTCCTGCCCGAACAGTGCGAATACCAGCAGGATGACGAAGGCGATGACGGAGGCGCGGATCGCCATGATCCGGCGCTCTGCAGGCGTCGCGCCCTTGGTCAACCCGGCATAGATGGGCGCGCAGCCCGGCGGGTCGATCACCACGAACAGGGTGATGAAGGCGGAGAGGAAAAGCTGTTCCATCGCCTACTCGCCTGCCTCTGAGCCAGCCGGGGCGACCAGGCGCACGGCCTCCTGCCATTCGCCATCGCGCAGCCAGTTTACCACCACGGTGCGGGTGCCGTCCGCGCCGTGCAGCCATGTCCATTCCAGCGTGGCATCGTCCGCGCGCTTCGTATCGGCGGAGGCGCCTGCGGGCACCGGAACGTCGGGCGAGAGCGGCACGGCCTCGGCGCAATCGGCAATGCGCCCCTCCACGGAGGTGAGGCCGGGCACCACGATCGCGCCTTCGGGAATGTCCAGCTCGGGCCGTGGCGCAGGTTGCGGATCGTCGGGCACGCCGAGGTCGTAGGTATACTTGTAGCTGTTGTCGCGTTGCAGTTCCCAGATGGAGACATAGCTGCCCACCATACCTTCCGGCTCGATGAAGCGCCCGAAGGTCGCCGCCAGCGTGCCGTCGCAGCTGGACCAGACCGCGTTCGGCCCCCAGGCGACCGGTTCTTCGGGATCGTCCATGCTGGCCAGCCACGGCTGTGCAGGGATCAGGCCGTTCTCGCCATGAATTACAGCATCGTCCGCGGCATAGGCGCGGAACGCCGTCCACTGCCCATCCTCGCGCGCCATCTTGGCAAAGGCAAAGCCGGCCGCGGCCACGCGCCCCGGATCGCCAACGCTACCCTGCCGCTCCAGGAACTCGGTTGCGGCGCGGCGCTCTCGCGTGATCTGCTGCTGGCGCGGGCTGGCACATGCCGCCAGCATAGCAACGAGGGCAACTGCAATGGTAGCGCGTGCAATCATATTCGCGCCCTGCTCTTGCCCCGCCTGTTTGTCAAAGGGTCTGGCCTTCCGGCCTAAATGGCAATGTCGGCGAGGATATAGATGATCGCGTTCAACGCGAGGATCAGCACCAGCGGGGAGAAATCGATCGCTCCGGTATCGGGCAGGAAGCGCCGGATCGGCTTCAGCAGCGGATCGAGCAGCGAATTGATCGAATTGTAGACCTGCACGAGGAAATCGTTGCGGGGGCTGATCACGTTGAAGGAGAACAGCAGCCCGATGATGAACTGGATGATCACCAGGAACACGATGGCCTGGGCAATCATCGACAAAATCTGGATCAGGGCGAGCACGAAATTCTCCGCAGCATGGTGGTTTCAGGGAAGTGTATCGTCGAGGTAATACGCGTCAAGCGCCGATCAAGGATACGACGCTCTCAGGCGCTGATCAGCGTGCCCGCGCCGCGGCTGGTGAAGAACTCCAGCAGCATCGCATGGGGCACGCGTCCGTCGAGCACCACGGCCGCCTCGCACCCACCTTCCACGGCGTGGACACAGGTTTCCAGCTTGGGGATCATGCCCCCGCTGATCGTCCCATCCCCCCGCATCCGGGCGATGTCGGCGGGCTTCAGGTCGGTGACGAGCTTGCCGTCCTTGTCCAGCACGCCTGCCACGTCCGTCAGCAGGAACAGCCGCGCCGCGCCCAGGGCAGAGGCGATGGCGCCTGCCATGGTATCGGCGTTGATGTTGTAGGTGTGGCCCGCATCGTCGGTGGCGATGGGGGCGATGATCGGGATCATGCCCGCCTTGCTGGCGGTTTCGAGGATCGTGGTGTCGACCTCTTTCGGCTCGCCCACGAAGCCAAGGTCCACCGCCTGTTCGATCTGGCTGTCCGGGTCCTTCACGGTGCGCTTCACCTTCTCGGCCACCACCATCTTGCCGTCCTTGCCGGAAATGCCGATGGCCTTGCCGCCGGCCTGCGTAATCCAGCCGACCAGTTCCTTGTTGATCGCGCCCGACAGCACCATTTCGGCGACCTTCGCGGTTTCCCTGTCGGTGACGCGGAGGCCGTCGACGAACTGGCTTTCGACGCCCAGCTTCTTCAGCATGGCGCCTATCTGCGGGCCGCCGCCGTGCACCACCACGGGGTTGATGCCCACCGCCTTCAGCAGCACGATATCCTCGGCAAAGTCCTGCGCCGCCTCGGGATCGCCCATGGCGTGGCCGCCGTACTTCACCACGAAGCTGCGCCCCGCGTACCGCTGGAAATAGGGCAGCGCCTCGATCAGCGTCTCGGCTTTCGCCAGCATCCTGTCGTTCGTCGTGTCGGTCATGTCGGCGAATCGCTTAGACGCGTGCGCCCTTCCCGCCAATAGCCGCCTGACCAATACCGACTTGCGGGCAAGGCGGCTTGGTGGAACAACCCTGATCCATGAAACGCAGCCAGTACGAAGACCTCATCGAGCCGCTGGAACACGAACTCGTCGCCATGGCACGCTGGGCCAAGGCGACGGGGGAGCGCATCTGCGTGTTGTTCGAAGGGCGCGACACCGCCGGCAAGGGCGGCACGATCAAGGCGATCAGCGAGCGTATCAACCCGCGCCAGTGCCGCGTGGTCGCCCTTCCCAAGCCGAGCGATGTCGAGCGCACGCAGTGGTATTTCCAGCGCTACGTGCCGCACCTGCCTGCCGCGGGCGAGATCGTGCTGTTCGACCGCAGCTGGTATAACCGCGCTGGCGTTGAGAAGGTTATGGGCTTCGCGAGCGATGCACAGGTGGACAAGTTCCTGCGCGAAGTGCCCACGTTCGAGAAGCTGCTGGTGGACGACGGTATCCGCCTGTTCAAGTACTGGCTCTCCGCCAGTCAGCAGGCGCAGGAGGAACGTTTTGCGGAGCGGCTGGAAGACCCGCTGAAACGCTGGAAGCTCTCGCCCATCGACGTGGCCAGCCGCACGAAGTTCGCAGAATACTCCGCCGCGCGAGAAGCGATGTTCGCCGCCACGCATACGGAACACGCGCCGTGGACCGTCGTCGATTATAACGACCAGAAGCATGGCCGCCTCACCCTGATACGCAATCTGCTGGATCGCCTGCCCGATACCCGCGTGCCGGAAGAGGGGCTGAACTGGCCCGAACTGGGCCACGAACCGCTGGAGGAGGATTTCCAACTGCTCCAGCCGATTGCTCCCTACCCGCTGCCCCACTCTGTGGAGGACTGATTCGCTGACGAAGGCTCCGCGCTTCGATGCTGCCTGGCAGCGTCGCCGCCGATGGCGTGCGGCGTGGCGACGCTGGCGCTGGGTCGTCTACACCGCCGTGCTACTGGGCCTGTGGGCGGCGACGCGGCTGTTCGGTATTGGCGAAGGGGAATGGCAGCCGATGGAGCGGCAGTTCACCGTCTGCGGACAAGGCTCGTCATTCGCCTGCGTGGTGGACGGCGACACCCTGCGTCTCGGCGACCGGCGCATTCGCCTGACCGGGTTCGATGCCCCGGAACTTGACGGCATGTGCGATGCCGAGCGCAAACTGGCCCGCGTGGCACGGGACGAACTGACTGCGTGGCTCAACCTTGGTGCTTTCGAGATCGAAGGCGGGGCCGAGGCACCGCGCGACCAGTATGGCCGCGAACTGCGGGCATTGAGGCGCGGCGGCGAAGCGCTGGCCGACACCATGACCGAGCGAGGCTTGGCGCGGCACAGCGGATTCGCCCGCGACTGGTGCGATTGACGCGCCCTTACTCGACGCTGACGGCGTCGCTCTGCGGATTGAGGTCGCCGGTTTCCTCGCCTTCGGGGATCTCCAGCTCGACTTCGCCTTCCTCGCCGACCGGATCGGCCTGGACGGGATAGTCCTGCAGGGTATCGTCACGGTCGATCTCGGCTTGCTCCACCGCGGCTTCCATCTGCGCTTCGTCTTCACCGCGCGTCGGGTTGAGGACGAAGATGATGATCACCACCGCCAGCAGGGCGATGACGAGATACCAAAGGTTCTTGTTGCTCTTGGGTTCTTCCATGTCGTTGCTTCTCCGCGTGTTATGCGACTTCAACCGAGACGGCGGGGGCAATGTTCCGAAATCGCGCGCGAGGCCACGCAGGACGGTTAACGAATTGCGAAGGCTTTGCTGCCACTGTCCTACGCAATTGTCCGGGGACGCACCCGGTCGTAAACCGGGAGGCGGGCATGTCCGCCGAGGAAGAAACGCCGGAAGTCTGGGGTCGCCGCTCGGGCGAGGATCGCCGCAAGCAGCAGGTGCCCATCGACTTCCCCGATCGCCGCAAGGGCGAGCGGCGCAGCGGAAAGGACCGCCGCGCCCATCCCAGAACCTAGGGCGCGCAGCTAGCCGCTAGGCCGCCTGCGGCTCGGCCTCCACCGGCTCCGGCAGGGTCGCGCGCAGCATCAGGTAACCTGCCACGGCTGCCACCAGCGAACCCGACAGCACGCCGATCTTCACCGCGTCCACCTGCGCCGGGTCGGCGAAGGCAAGGTTGCCGATGAACAGGCTCATGGTGAAGCCGATGGCGGCGAGCAGCGAAAGCGCGTGGATCTGCCGCCAGCTTACCCCTTCGGGCAGGGTCGCGAACCCGGCTTTCACCGCCGCCCAGGCAAAGCCGACGATGCCGATCTGCTTGCCGATCACGAGGCCCGCCGCAATGCCCAGCGGCAGCGGCGAGAACAGCGTATCCAGACCCACGCCCGAGAGCGAGACACCGGCGTTGGCGAAGCCGAAAATGGGAATCACCAGGAAGGCGACGTAGGGGTGCAGCGCGTGCTCCATCTTTTCCAGCGGAGCCTCCCCACCGCGCCCGGCAATCGGCACGCACATGGCGGCGGCGACGCCTGCCAGCGTGGCGTGGACGCCCGATTTCAGCACGAAGACCCACAGCACGAGGCCCAGCAGCACGTAGGGGATGGAGGAGGCCACGCGCCCGCGCCCGAACATCGCCAGCACCGCCAACGTGACGGCGGCACCGATCAGCATGTTGACGTTCGTCTCTGCGGTATAGAACAGCGCGATGATGGTGATCGCGCCGATATCGTCGATCACAGCGATCGCCAGCAGCAGCGCTTTCAGCGCCACCGGCACGCGCGGGCCGAGCAGGGTGAGGATACCCAGCGCAAAGGCAATGTCGGTGGCCGCCGGAATAGCCCAGCCGCCGAGGTTCTCCGGCGTGCCCATGTTGATGCCGATGTAGATCGCGGCGGGCAGCGCCATGCCGCCGATGGCCGCCATCAGCGGGAGCGAGGCCTTGTTCCAGGAGTTGAGCTGGCCCACCAGCGCCTCCCGCTTTACTTCCAGGCCGACGAGGAAGAAGAACACCGCCATCAGGCCGTCGTTGATCCACAGCAGCAGCGGCTTGTCGATCACGCCGCTGCCGATGCCCGCCACTACGGGCACGTCCAGCAGGCCGAAATAGCTTGCGGCAAAGGGCGAGTTGGCGATCACCAGCGCCAGCGCCGCAGCGACGATCAGGGTGATGCCGCCCGCGCTTTCCTTTTGCAGGAAATCGCGCATGGCAGGGGCGATCACTTCCTTGACCGGCTTGGCTATGGCTCTGGCAATCATGTCGGGGTCGTTCTCCTGGGGATGTCGGGGAAAAGGGTGCGAGAGACGGGCGGCTCCCCGCTTCGGGTCGCGGGTCGGAGATGAGGAAGGTATCTGCCGCCCGCCTCTCGCTAAGGCCGTCAGGTGTTCGGGATGCCCTGGCGGCCTGTAGGATTGAGTCGGGCAAGCAGATCGCGCACGCGCAGCTTGCGGCGCTTCAATGCCATCACCTTGAACTGGTCCGGCGCGCGGCGGTTGATCTCGCGCCGCACGGCTTCGTCCAGCTTCGCGTGAAGCTCTGTGAGTTTGTAGAAACGGGCCGTCATCCTTCGTCTCCTTCGAAAAGAGAGTTGCTAGGATCGGACGGCCGGTATCGTCTTTGCCGGGTGGTTTGTGGGGAGGGGGAAGAGGCCCCGTCAAACACGCACCGGCTGTCCGATGCGGTCCGACATCACGTGCGCCAAATGAAAGCGCGCGCCAGAGGGGCCCGGTCCGCAATGATGATAATGTGTATCACCGCGAAAGGTTTCAAGCAGAATCGAATTTTTCTGGCCGAGGGGTTTTGCAGGCGGGCCGGAACGTGCGGCTTCCGGCCCGCCGCCCCCTGTTATCGGGCCTTCTATTCGGCTTCCGTTTCCGCTGCGGCTTCCGCCCGCGCGGCCTCGATTTCCTCGGGCGTGGCGTTGCGCATTTCGGTTTGCGGCAGTTCCACGTCCACGCCTTCGGCATCGGGATTGACGCCGATGATCTCGCCGCCGGAAAGGTCGTCCACTTCCAGCGGGGTCTCTGTCATCGCGGGTGCGGGTTCCTCCGCCTCCTCGGCCCCGCCGCAGGCGGAGAGCGCAAGGGCGGCGCCCGCGACGAAAGTGGGGGCAAGGATGGTTCTGGCAAGGGTAATACGCATGACGTGTGTCTCCTCGATCAAGCCGCCGCGCCCGGCGCATCGGCGCTGCGGGCGCGCTCCACGATTGTCGTGATTTCATCGAGCAAGGCAAGCCGCCGCTTCTTCAGCTCCTCGGCATGATCGTCACTGACAACCTCCGCTTCGCTCTCGTGCCGATGCACGGCGCGATTCACCTCGTGATACTCCTCGGCCAGCCGCGCGTAGTGCGCATCCTGCGTCTTCAGACGCGTGAGCAAGTCATGATCGCGCCGGAAAATGGCGGTGAGTTCGTTCGGGGTATGCTGCGACATTCGCGTGGGTCCTTCCTGTGGTGCGGAAAGGATTCTAGCGCGAGTGCGGGCAGCGGACTTTGAGGTGGGTCAAGTTTTGCTGGCGATCGCTTGCAATCGAGATTCAGCGGGAAGACGCATCAACCGTACAGATAGTAGAGATACCCGCCGATGAGCAGAGCACCTTGCAACATGGCAACGCCATGTAGTCTGTCGGAGAACGAGATTTTCCGCGTTTTGTGTCGGAAGAGGTATCTTCCCGCATAAGCGCCCGGCGTGCCACCAAGCATTGCCCACTCGATCAATCGCCTTTCGCTTATTCTGCGGCCGCCAGTTTCCGCGAAAGCTTTATCCAGGCCAAACGCGGCGAAGGCTACGAAGTTTATCGCGATGAGATAGTAGACGAGCCATTCGAACCAGCTTCCTGCCATAAGAAACGCACCTTACCCCTCGACGAGATTAGGTCGCTTCTAATGGCAGAAATCTTTCGAACTGATTGCTTTTCAACAGCAAATCACAAAATTGAAGAGTGTGGTTCGATGACCGGATGATCTCGCCGCTTATTCCGCCGCAACGCTCCCGGCACCGCCGCTCGTTTCGCCGAACATGTCCGGCCCCAGGTCCTCGGCCTCTTCCTCGTTCGCGGCCTTGGCTTTCTGGCGCTTGTCGAAGCTGGACCACACGTCCTGCCAGTTGCCCTTGGTCGCGCCCTTGGAATATTCGGTCGCGCGGGTCTCGAAGAAGTTGGCGTGCTCCACGCCGTTCAGCAGCGGGGCCAGCCAGGGCAGCGGGTGGTCGTCCACCATGTAGATGGCGGGCAGGCCCAGCTGCGACAGGCGCCAGTCGGCGATGTAGCGGATGTACTTCTTGATTTCCTTCGCCGTCATGCCCGTTACCGGACCCTGCTCGAAAGCAAGGTCGATGAAGGCATCCTCAAGGCGCACCGTCTTCTGGCACATGTCCATGATGTCTTCCTTCACGGACTTGGTCAGGCAATCCCGCTCCGCGCAGAAGGCGTGGAACAGGCGGGTGATGCCTTCGCAGTGCAGCGATTCGTCGCGCACGGACCAGCTGACGATCTGCCCCATGCCCTTCATCTTGTTGAAGCGCGGGAAGTTCATCAGCATGGCGAAGCTGGCGAACAGCTGCAGCCCCTCGGTAAAGCCGCCGAACATGGCTAGCGTGCGGGCAATGTCCTCGTCGTTGTCGACGCCGAATTCCTGCAGATAGTCGTGCTTGGCCTTCATCTCCTCGTATTCAAGGAACATGCCGTATTCGCTTTCGGGCATGCCGATGGTGTCGAGCAGGTGGGAATAGGCGGCGATGTGCACCGTCTCCATGTTGGAGAACGCGGCCAGCATCATCTTCACCTCGGTCGGCTTGAACACGCGGCCGTATTTCTCGTGGTAGCAATCCTGCACTTCCACGTCGGCCTGGGTGAAGAAGCGGAAGATCTGCGTGAGCAGGTTGCGCTCGTGCTCCGTCAGGTTCTGCGCCCAGTCGCGGCAGTCCTCGCCAAGCGGAACTTCCTCGGGCATCCAGTGGACCTGCTGCTGGCGCTTCCAGAACTCGTAGGCCCAGGGGTATTCAAAGGGCTTGTAGGTCTTGCGGGCTTCGAGCAACGACATCTGGTATCTCCGGGCTAGCGTGCGAACAACCTACATAGGGAATCATTAACCTGATTCGATAGCAAGAGTGGACTTTGTGTCGTGGATAAATCCGGCATTGCTGTTCATCTTCCCATGCGCCCCGAGGGTGCCGCGCGGCGATGAGCCGCGGAACATCGGGAGACACTCGCGGGTTGTTATCGTGAAAGCATATAGCACCAGGAGGCCCCCATGGGCGAATACGAACCCCGCGATTCCCGCAATGTCACGCTGAAGGAAGGCAATGAGCCTGGCGATATCGAACGCACCGGCCCGAAGGAGGACGAGGTTCGCCGCGAGGCGCTGGCCCGCGAAAAGGCCGAGAAGGAGAAGGCGCGCGAAAACGACCGCGACGATCCTGCGCGCCGCTCGCAATACGATCCCGCCGAACGCACGAGCGGCTAGGCCGCACCCTCTCCCCCAGCAGACACCACGAAGGACTTACGATGAATCAGCAGACCGGAAACGATCGCTACGCAGGCACCACGCCCCCGCGTGAAAATCAGGAACCGCAGATGGCACCCGAAGGCGATGCGATGCAGCAGCAAAAGCAGGCGGGTGCGCAGATGGAGAACCAGACGCACCGCGGCGACCGCGAACAGCGCCGCCAGCAGGCGGAGCAGCAGTCCGACAAGGGCCTCGGTTATGGCGCGCAGGACGGCGAGGAAATGGCCGACGCGCCCGACGTTACCGAACGCGGCTATGGCGGCGCATCGGAAGAACGCGAGGAAAAGCTCGACAAAAAGGACTGAGGATTCAGAGGAGCGAAATCAAAAGCACAACGCCTCCGACAACGGCGAGCGCTGCCAATGCACCGAGCTTTGCTTCGCGCGGCACCACGACATCCGCGTGGGATCGGCTCTTGCCACGCTCAGTGCCATCCGGAGCGGCAAACCACGTTACAATTCCTTGTGCTATCCACGCGACACCGAGGGTGATGCCGAAGATCGCCCACCAATCCTGATCGAGGGCGAGGGCGACGACAAAAGACACGATTATTGCGACGGGTAGGACAAGCGCGCCGGATGCCTCGCCTAAGGTTCTTCTGCTTTTCAGTGGCTTGGTTTGTATGCGGCGCATCGTCTTGCAGACTGAAGCAGCAGCACAGTCAGGTCAACTTCGTTCAGTCCTTGGACTTGCCCACGCGGCGCGACACTTCCAGCATTATCAGGATCGGCGTCGCCCACAGCCATGTGAGCAGCGCCGCTTCGCGCCAGCCGCCGCCGTCTTCGGGCAGGCGCATCGAGCAGGCATAGACCTGGAAAAGGTCCGTCGGCTGGCAGGTGCTGGGCCAGTAGGCGCCGGAAAAGAGATAGAAGCCCAGCGCCACCCACGCGATCTGCGACAGGTACAGCACGAAGTACCGCGAGACGCGGATCTCGCCGTACCCGTGATGGGTCGGGAAGCGGTTGTTCTGGCCATGCCCTTTCATGGACGCGGGTATAGGCAGCAATTGGTTAGCATCGCCTTACCGCGCCGCGATGAACCGCGCGGAACCTATTTCCAGAAAAGCCCCTTTTTCAGGCCCCTGGCCCTGCGGTTCTGCCACATCTGATAATAGACCCACATGCCCGAGACGGTGAAAAACACCAGCGCGAGGCCTGAAAGCATCACGATGATCTCTCCCCAGATGCCGCCTTCGCTGCCTGCATGCAGGTGGTGGATGAGGCCGAGATAGGGGCGCAGCGGATTGTTAGCAGCTTCGGGCGCAGGCGCGATACAGCGCCATCCTTCGGGGCATACGAAGCCCGGCGGGGGCGCGGCGGCGGCGATCTGCTGTGCGGTCGGCTCGCTCGCAGGCCACCACACCACCACGTAATGCAGGAGACCAGTGACCGCGACGAAGATCATGACGATGGCGAAAAATACGGAAAGCCAGCGGTGCCACTTGCGCATGGATAGCCCCTCAAATGCTGTTGCAAATCATTTGCAATAACCCCTAGCTCCCTTTGTTCTGCGCGCAAGAGGCCAATTGCCTCAAGTCGCAAATTGTCGCTTTCGGTAACCTGGCTTATGGGCATGGCATGATTCAGCCAGACATGATCGACGCCTACATGGCGCGCATCGGCCTCGACCGGCCCCCGTCACGCGATGCCGCGGGGCTGGCGACCTTGCAGGCCGCGCACCGCCGGTCGATCCCGTTCGAGAACCTCGACATCCCGCTGGGCCACGGCATCGCCTGCGACAGCGACTCCGCTTTCGCCAAGCTGGTGACGCGGCGGCGCGGGGGATACTGCTTCGAGCACAATCGCCTGCTGGCAGACGTGCTGGCGAGCATGGGCTTCGACGTTCGCCTGCTGCTGGCACGCGTGCTGCTGGGCAATCCGCCCGAGCCCACGCCGCGCACCCATTGCCTGGTGCTGGTGGAACTCGGCGCCGAACGGTGGATCGCCGACGCGGGGTTCGGCGGTTCATACTCTCCGCCGATGCCGCTGGCGGACGGCGCGCTCGCCACGTCCGGCGACGGTGCGCAACACCGGCTGACGCGCATCGGCACTGATGGGGACTTGCCCGGAAGCTGGCTGCTGGAGCGCATGGGGCCAAGGCTTGCCACCGATGGCCGTGCCGGGAGCGACCACGCCTGGGAACCGCAGTTCGCTTTCGACACCGCGCAAGTGGCCGATGCGGACATGGCGCTGGGCAATCACTGGTCGGCTACCCATCCCACCTCGCGTTTCACCAATGCCTGCGTCGCCAGCCTGTGCCTGCCCGATGGCTTCGCCAGCCTTGTGGACCGGCAACTGACAGTGTGGCGCAAGGACGAGGAAACGCAGCGGGTCACGCTGGAGACACCGCGGGACTATCGCCGTTGCCTGGCAGACCGCTTCGGCCTCCACCTCTCAGAAGAAGACGTGGCCCGCCTGCCGCTGTTCTAGTTCTCCAGAATGACGAACGGTGCCCAGATCGCCGGGTGGGCGGCATCCGGGATCTCGTCGCGCGCCATCAGGGCAAGCTGCGCCTGACGCAGCGCCTCTGCCCGCGACAGGCCCCGCGCCGCACCGCGCACTGTATCGACGCTGAGCACGGCGGCGACATCGTCGCGCACGCGCCAGTGGCTGAGCATCAGGCTGCGCGCGCCTGCCTGAGCAAAGGCGGTGGCGAGGCCGGAATAGACCGGCGCGCCGCCGTCGGCACCCGATGCGGTGTTGCAGGCGGACAGGATCACCCAGTCCGCATCCAGCTTCAACTGCGCGATCTCGCTCGCGCCCAGCAAGCCGTCCTCACCGCTGTCCTCGCCAAGCGTGCCGAGCAGCAATGCAGGTTCCCACAGGTTGCGCAATTCCCCGGCGACGAGGCCATGCGTGGCGAATGCGATCACGCGGGCCTTCGACAGGTCCGCACGCTTGAAGTTCTCCTCCGCCGCGTCGCTGCCCACTAGCAGCACATCGTCGCCGGGCAGGGCTTCGGCCAGTGCGAGGAGTTCCGCGTCTGCGGTCAGCAGGGGCGGCAGATCGGCGATGCTGTCTGCCGCCGGACGGCCCGAACGGAACAGGCCCGCAAGCCGCACCTCGCTATCCCCCTCGCCCGGCAGTTGCGCACCACCGATCCCGGCAAAGGTCGACACGTCCGCCCCCCGCAGCGGCGCAGCGGCGCGACCCTGGGCGAAAACGGCGAGATTGCCGATCACCTGCGAGGCGGCATCGCGCACCAGCCACGGCGCGGAGGCGAGGTCTTCCCCGGCCTGCCCCGTCAGGAGCATGGCCAGGGGCAGACTGGCGAGCGACTGTCCACCGTAAAGGTAGACCTGATCGTAACCCGCGATGCCTTGCGGAAAGAGTTGCCCGAAAAGCGCATAGGCAGCCTTGGTCGGGAATGCCTTGAGGTCGCTGCCCGAAGTGACGGCCTCGCGCATGGCGGCCACATTGGAACGCAGGCTTTCGCCATCCATCGCGTTCCACGTCATGCCGCCCTCGTCGACCTGCGCCACCCAGCTGCCGTGTTTCGTTTCGACCGGGATGACGACCAGTTCGCCCTCGCCCAGTGACTGGCGCAGCCGTTCGAGCGATACGGGTTGCGGACGGATGCGGGCGATGAAATCGGGGTGCCGCCCAACAAGCTGTGCCAGCAGGTCCGCCGCCTCTGCGTCCAGCCGGGCGCGCTGGCTGTCCAGCGCCTCTGCCGCCCCATCTTCGCCGTCTTCCGCCAGCCCGAGGGCTATGCGCCGCTCCACCAGTCGCAGGCGGCGGTTGGTATCGACAAGCCGGCGATGCAGCGCGAAGGCCTCGCTTGCCTCGCCGCTGCGTTCGTCGCTGGCGCGGCGCTGCGTCAGCGCAAGTTCCGACAGCGTGAGGATCTGCAAGGCCCCGAAGGCGCGGTCCTCGTCTCCGGCGGCAAGCGCGGTTGCGAGATACAGCAGCATCGCGGGGGAATTGGCGCTCGCCTGCCGCGCAATGTCGCGGTCGGCCGCGCGCACGTCGGAAAGCTTGCCGACCAGCTCTGCGGCGACCGGATCGATCGCCTGCCACAGCGCGTCGCCGCTTGCCGCCGCATCGCCGTCAAGCTGGCGCAGGCGGGCGAGCAGCATTTCGCCGAAGATACGGTCGTTGTTGGACGGGATCAGCCGTTCCACCACGATCGGCACCCAGCGTTCCGCCAGAGTGCGGGCCTCGTCCGCGTCGCCGCGCCGGTAAAGCTGGTAGGCGTGCTCGATATGGAACACCGCCAGCGAGGGGTTTTGCGGGTCGAGCATGTCCGCCAGCACCGGCTGTGCATCGGCGATGCGCTGCGCGTAGAGGTCCCACTCGCCAAGCGATGCCGCCAGCCGCGCGCGGGTGCGCAGGAAGCCTGCCAGCGTGTTGGGGTCCATCAGGTTTCGGTGCTGCTCCAGTATCGCCGTCGCCGCGCCCGACAGCACGCTCGCTTCCTGCAGGCGGCCCGTTTCCTCCAGCGCCGTTGCGAGGACCATCTGCGAGGCCGCGGTATAGGGGTGCTCGTCCCCAAGCTGCGCCCGGCGCACGTCCAGCGTCTCGCGGATCACCGGAATCGCCTCGGCATAAAGCGCCGATTCCAGCAGCGCCTGCCCCAGCGTGTTGAGGACATAGCCGTACCAAGCATGGTCGCGGCCAAGGTTCGCGCGGGCCAGCGCCTCCGCCTCGCGCGCTACGCGCACGGCCTCTGTATCGCGGCCCGTCTCGTCCAGCAGCGAGGCGAGACTGTCGAGCCGCTTGATGATTTCCAACGCGTCGTCCGGCCCGGCGGCCCGCTGTTCGTCCAGCGCGCGGCGCATCAGGTCCAGCGATTCCTCGTAGCGGCCCGAGGAATAGAGCACGTTGCCCAGCATCCCCAATGCGGAGGCGACTTCCTCGTGCGGCTCGTCATAGAGTTCCTGCCGGATGGACAGCGCGAGGCGGGCGGCTTCCTCGGCTTCGGCCAGACGGTTCGCGCGGCGCATCAGCACGGCGCGGTTGATCGCCATTTCGGCCACCTTGTCGGGCGCGTTGCCGTCCTCGGCATAGACCTCTGCGGCACGGTCGAACCAGATCGCGGCCTCGTCCAGCTGCTGCATCGCGTAGTGCGTGGTGCCGATCATGGCGAGCAGTTCGCCCCGCTGGCGGGCGGAGACGTTGGAGGGATCGGCTTCCACCTCGGCCTGCAAGACCATCAGCGCGGCCAGCGTCGCCGCCGGGTCGCCCTCGCGGTCGGAATCGGCCCAATGCTGAACCCGCTCCGACAGAGAAGCGTCCGCGGGCGGGGCCGCCACCGCTGCGGTATCCGCGTCGTCCTGCGCCTGAACCGGCCCGACCATGGCAGGCGTGGTCAGCATCGCCGCCGCCAGCATCAGCCCGGCGCGCGCGACCGCGAAATGGTTTGTCATGCAACCCCCGAAGAACCCCTGTTCGGCAATGCAGACTATCCCCCCGTCCGCAAAAAGGAAGAGGAATTACCGGCGTTTCGAGCCGAAATGACTGCCCCCGCCCAGAACGGTGATGCCGAGGAAGAAGCCGAAATCGTACCACCCGCCCGAATTGGGCACGGCGTAGACGGCGATCTCGTCCGAGAACAGCGAGCCGACCCAGGCGAAGGGGAAGACGAAGCCGTGCCACAGCCCCCACCAGAAACCGGGCGCCCCACCGTCGCGCACCACGCCCGCATCGACCTGGCTGGCGCAGGCGGAGAGAAGCAGACCAAGTAACAAAACGCCAATCAGTCTGCTTCTCATTTTCGCCTACCTTTTATGCGGTCCGGAGTCGGTCATTGAGTGGCGGATTGAAGTTCGCAATGAGATCGCGTTCGATAAAATCCGCATGAGAGTCGTTTGCGCAGACAAGCTGACCGAGCGTCGTCATTCCAAGGTCGATGGCTGGCCGCACCTTCTCATGGTGAGGAGTGACACGAGAACTTAGCTGATTCGCACGCCCGATGTAGAGCACGTCGTAAAGGGCATCGGAGCGAAGTCGGCCAAAAAGGTAGACACCGCAATCGTCGTTCGCCGCTGTGGGCAAGTGACGCATTTCAAACGGATACCAATTACCGCTAAGACCCTGAAAATTATGGGTAGATACAGTCATTATACTTCTCCGGTAATATTCGGAGGGCTTGACTGATCCTTGATGCATCCGCATCAGAAGATTGCAAAGACAGTCGGCCTCCGAGGTTGATGTCACGAGGCCCGGCTCCAGCTCCAACTGGTCCGGGCCTCATTTTTTCCAGCCTTTCGAGCCGGAAACTCTTCAAATCCTTCTCCTCACTGACAAGCCAGACACTCGTCGTAGTCGGTCGTCGGCAGTTCGTACTTCGAGGGTTCGGCGGTGTTGTCCGCTTCCACGCCGCCGGCGAAACCGGCGCGCTGCACGCTCTTCGAGCGCAGGTAGTAGAGCGACTTGATGCCCTTCTCCCACGCCTGGAAGTGCAGCATGGCAAGGTCCCACTTGTCGACGTCCGCCGGGATAAACAGGTTCAGCGACTGCGCCTGATCGATGAAAGGCGCGCGGTCGGCAGCGAATTCGAGCAGCCAGCGCTGGTCGATCTCGAAGCTGGTCTTGAACGCGGCCTTCTCCTCGGCATTGAGGAAGTCGAGGTGCTGGACGGAGCCGCCCTTCTCGAGGATCGAGTTCCAGATGGCGGTGGAGTTCTTGCTCTTCTTGTCGAGCAGCTTTTCCAGGTACGGGTTCTTCACCACGAAGCTGCCCGAAAGCGTCTTGTGGGTGTAGATGTTCGCCGGGATCGGCTCGATACAGGCGCTGGTGCCGCCGCAGATGATGGAGATCGACGCGGTCGGCGCGATCGCCATCTTGCAGCTGAAACGCTCCATCGCGCCCATTTCCTCGGCATCGGGGCACGGCCCGCGTTCCTTGGCCAGCATCATGCTCGCCTCGTTCGCCTTGGCGTTGATGTGCTTGAACATCTTGAGGTTCCACACCTTCGCCATCGGGCTTTCGAAGCCGATGTTCTTGCTCTGCAGGAAGGAGTGGAAGCCCATCACGCCCATGCCGACGCTGCGTTCGCGCATGGCCGAATACTTGGCGCGGGCCATTTCTTCGGGGGCGCGGTCGATATAATCCTGCAGCACGTTGTCGAGGAAGCGCATCACGTCCTCGATGAAGGCCTTGTCGCCGTTCCACTCGTCCCACTTTTCCAGGTTGAGCGAGGAGAGGCAGCACACTGCCGTGCGGTCGTTGCCGAGGTGATCGATCCCGGTCGGCAGGGTGATTTCGCTGCACAGGTTGGAGGTGGAGACCTTCAGGCCCAGGTCGCGGTGGTGCTTTGGCATCATGCGGTTCACCGTGTCGGAGAACACGATGTAGGGCTCGCCTGTTGCAAGGCGGGTTTCGACCAGCTTCTGGAACAACGAGCGCGCATCCACCTGCCCGCGCACGGAACCGTCCTTGGGCGACTTGAGATCGAACTTTTCGCCGGCGCGCACGGCTTCCATGAACTCGTCGGTCAACAGCACGCCGTGGTGCAGGTTCAGCGCCTTGCGGTTGAAGTCGCCCGAAGGCTTGCGGATTTCGAGGAACTCCTCGATTTCCGGGTGGTGCACGTCGATGTAGCAGGCGGCCGAACCGCGGCGCAGCGAGCCCTGCGAGATCGCCAGCGTGAGACTGTCCATCACGCGCACGAAGGGGATGATGCCGCTGGTCTTGCCGTTGAGGCCTACAGGCTCGCCAATGCCACGCACGTTGCCCCAGTAGGTGCCGATGCCACCGCCCTTGGAGGCAAGCCACACGTTCTCGTTCCAGGTGCCGACGATGCCGTCGAGGCTGTCGGACACCGAGTTCAGGTAGCACGAGATCGGCAGGCCGCGCCCGGTGCCGCCGTTCGAGAGAACGGGCGTTGCGGGCATGAACCAGAGGTTGGAGATGTAATCGTAGAGACGCTGCGCGTGTTCCTGATCGTCCGCATAGGCATCGGCCACGCGGGCGAACAGGTCCTGATAGGTCTCGTTCGGCAACAGGTAGCGATCGTTCAGCGTTTCCTTGCCGAAATCGGTGAGGTTCGCGTCGCGCTCCGGATCGGTCTTGATCTTGAAGCGGCGCGGATTGACCGTTTTCGAATCGCTCTTGGGCTTGAGCGCAGCCTTGGCAGCTTCGGCCAGCGCTTCCGCTGCCGCTTCACTCACCAGCTCTTCGCTGCCCAGGTCCGTCTTTTCCATGCTTACCGCTTTCTCGTCGGAGCCTTTTGCTCCCGTTGTATTCGTATTGCCAGACTTGGGTTTCGTGGCCGGCTTGGTTTCGGTGTCGCCCGCAGTCTGTTCGTCGAGCCCCATTGCCGTCTCGTCCGTGTTCCGAAATTCCATTTGGCCAAGTCCCCGTCTGTCGTGGAGGGTGACCGGATCCCCCGGTTCCTCCGCCTGAAATCCGCATGATCTGCGAATCGAAACCGGCAGGCTGCCAGTGACTCTCCGCCCATGCATCGGGGGGAGTTTATTTATCCCCCACCGCCTGTTTCGAGCCTGCCGCGTGAGCCTTCTAGAGCGAATCGGAACCTCATGCGCGATGCTCCTCGCGCTGCCCCCTATATCTAGGTCTAGTAGGTCGCCCCGGCAAGTCGACCACCACCAGTTGTGAATCAGGTGGGACTCGGGCGCAAGAGGGTTAAGTGCGATTTACCGTGCGAGAGGACATTGCGGGCCGGTGTCTGGCGCGGGCAATACGGCGCGACGCGTGGATGTTCCTCGACTCCCGCGCTGCGCAAGAGGAAAAACCAAACTGCGGAAAAAAAGGTGCCGCGGTGCGACTGCGTGAATCAATCGAATCAGGCCGCGCAATAATGCGTCCCCGCAGCAGGCCCCGGCCATCCCCGGCGGGAATCTTTGCTGCCCGAGGCCGCGCGCGATAACCCGATGATAACCACGTGCTGATAAGGTCGGTCGCGATTGGCACCGTCCACACGGACAACGGGCACAAGCAAGGCAAGCGGAGCGCAGAAGATGATCGCCTTTTTCAAAGCGATTCCATTCGGTATTTTCCTAACCCTGATCGTCGCGCTGTTCATGGGTTCGGGCGGAACGAGCGGCGGGGTTCTACATGTTTTCCCGTTCGACGTGCAGTACGAGGACTTCGGTCTCGATTTCCGGCTTTACTGGAGCTGGGCGCTGTTCCTCGCCGGAACGTTCCTGTCTTTCTTCATGATCCTCATGCTGGAATAGCCCTGAAGCGCGAAAGGCCCCCGCATCGCTGCGAGGGCCTTCCTGCATCCGACCATCTGGCCGGATCCGCGTGAAGCGGGGACTATTCCATTTCGTCGGCGCGTTCGTTGATCGCGTCGGCAGCATCGTCACCGATGTCGTCGATTTCCTCGGCGCGCTCGTTCAGCATGTCTTCCTGAGCGTCGGTCGGCGCTTCGTCGGCCATTTCTTCCAGCTGGCCGGCACGGTCGTCACCGACGTTTTCAATGGCGTCGGCCTGCTCTTCGAGCATGTCGCCGCGCTCTTCCACGGCGCTGTCCTCGCCGCAGGCGGCAAGCGCGAGAGCGGGTGCGGTGGCGATAAGAATAAGCTTTTTCATTACGTTTCCTTCCCGGCGACCACGTGCCGCCGTTTCTCCATCGATTGCACCACCAACGGGCGCAGGGCGGGTTGGTTTCAAAAAAGGCGGAAAAAAGGCAGTCTCCCAGATGAACAAAACGGGCCGGAACGATGGACAGGCCGCGCGTTTCCGGGGCATGTGGCCTTCCAGGGGAGGACAGCAAATGCCCGGCTACATCATCGCACATTACAAGATTACCGATGCCGAAGGGATCGGGAATTACGTGGAAGCGGTCATGCCGATCCTGACGGCGCACGGCGGCGAGGCGCTGGTGGTGGATGGCGACAGCCAGGTCATGGAGGGCGACGCCCCGCACCAAAGCGTGGTCGTGAAGTTTCCCTCCGTTGAGGCGGCGAAGGGTTTCTACAACTCGGCCGAATACCAGGCCGTGCGTCATTTCCGCACCGACAACTCCACCGCTGGCTCGCTGGTGATCGTCGAAGGCGTGGAAGGGCCGGAATAGCGTCGCCCGTCAGGCGACGCGCGGTCCGATCAGCAGGGTATCCACCTCGGTATTCTCCAGCACGCTGCTCGCCTGGCTGCCGATGGTAGCGTGCCGGAAGCCGGTTTCCCCCTGGGAGCCGACCGCGACAAGATCGATCCCCTCCCGCCGGGACACTTCGTTCACGGCGGAACACAGGCTCCCGCGCACCAGGTGGATGGAGGTGCGCGACCGGACGTCCTCGGGCAATCCCTCGCGCAGGTCGGAGAGCTTCCTGCGCGCCTCTGCCTCGATCTCGTCCGCCACGTATTTTGCCTTGTTCCACGCTTCGAACGGCACGGAAAAGGCATGGAGGAGGTGAATCTCCGCCTCGGCAAAGGTCGAGGCGGCCCAGTCGAGCGTCTTGCGCGAAGGGTCGGAAAAGTCGGTGGCGACAAGGATCTTGCCGTACGCGTGATGCGGGCGCTTCTTCACCACCAGCACGGGCTTACCGGTGCCACGTATGACGCGGTCGACCGCCGTTCCGAGGAAGAAATCGCCCACGGTGTTGTAGCGCGCGACCCCCAGCACGATCATGGCGGCATCGGTATCTTCCGCATGGCCGGCAATCGCGGCGGGCACCGAACCTTCGGGGTAACTGAATGTCACCCGCGCATCGGTTTCGGGCAGGATATCGCGCATGCGGTCGTCAAGCGCTGCCTTGTCGAGAGTGCTGCCGGGCGCATATTCGATGGCGTGGACCAGCTCGACATCCAGCCCAAGCTGCTCGCCAAGCAGCAATGCCCTGTCGACGGCCCGGTCCGCCCGCGCCGAAAAATCTGTTGCCGCAACGATGGTGCCATTCATGATCGGTCTCCTCGCTACTCCCCGCGCCAGAATGATATAACGCCGCCTTCGTCGTCAAGACGTCGGCATATCCGCGCGCAATTCGGAGGACGTCGGGCCGGAAGGACCTGACGCGCGCCTAATCCCCGCCGCGCATCGCTGCCAGTTCGGGGGCAAAGAAGCGGGTGGCGTTGTCGTGCAGGATCGCCTTCTTCTGCTCGTGCGTCAGGAAAGGCGCATCGTTGATGGCGTCGATCCCTTCCCCGATCATGCCGGGCCAGTTCATCTGGTCTGATCCGAACATGATCCGGTCGGTAAATCCGGCTTCTGTCAGGTCCTGCAGGAAGGCGTGGTATTCTTCTCGCGTCAGGGCGAGTTGCAGCACGCCCACGTCCACCATCAGTTGCGGAAAATAGTAGAACAGTGCCTTCATCTCATCCGCGAACGGATAGCCTGCGTGCATGACATAGACGCGCAGACGGGGATGCGCGCGCAGCACTTCCTCCAGTTGCAGCGGTGACTGGATGCGGAACTGCGGATAGAACGAATGCGCGCCGGGCGGGCCATTGCCGATGTGAATGCCCACCGGGATACCCCGCTCTTCCGCCATGGCCCAGTAGGGCGCGAAAGAAGGATCATCGGCAAGGATTCCGCCATACTGGTTGGTCACTTCGGCCAGTACGGCAAATTCCCCGGCGTCGTAATCCTCCGCGATCTCGGCAGGCGGCGGTGCATCCTCCCAATCGATGTTGAGCGCGTGGCCGCGCATAAAACTGCCGGGCGCGGCTGCGGACCAGGTGGCGAAGTCCTCAGCGCTGGAACTCAGGATGCCGATGACATTGCGGCGCTCCATTTCGGCGATGGTCTGCTCCATGACTTCTTCATCGGTAGCAGGGCCGAGGATGGGATTCTCGCAGGCCGGGTTCAGCATCATGTCCACCACCACGGCGGGCCAGGACCGGTCGCCGGTGTAGCGCAGGTCTGCCGCCATACCGGGGCAGACGCCGTTCGGTGCCGGGCCGTTGTCCTCAGCGCCGGAAGCATGAAGATGAACGTCGATAACCGGGCCGGTGTACGGGCGCTGCGGATCACCATCCTGTGCCATCGCGATAGCAGGCAGGCAGAGCGCGGCAGTGCCAAGCGGGACAAGAAGCGTCTTCATCATGCGTCCCCCTTGGCGGGAGTTATGGCACCAGCATCAGGCCGCGCGCAAGGCTATGGCGACTAGTTGCCTGCCGCCCTCGCGTGCCGGGCGATCTCGTCGGCGATCTCGTCCACCAGTTCCAGCGGCACGTCATGACCCCAGCCGGGGATTGTCCTGATCCTCGCGTTCGGGATCGCGGCGGCGGTGTCGTGGCCGTGGGCGACAGGGATCAGCGGATCGTCTTCGCCATGCAGCACCAGCGTGGGTGCCTCGATCCGGCGGAGCATCTTCGAACGGTCGCCGTCGGCGATGATCGCCGCCATCTGCCGCACCGGCCCCTGCAGATAGAAGCTGCGCTGAACCAGGGCGCGGGTGCGCGCTTCCAGCCGCTCTTCGGGGGCGGGGAAACCCGGCGAGCCGATGGTGCGGGCCACGTTCTTCCCGTGGCTCACCAGCACCTCCTCGTCGAGCGAGGCGGGTCGCTGCGTCAGCGCCTTGATCGCCTCGCGCCGGGACTTCGGCAGTTTGGGATTGCCCGTGGTCGAGAAGATCGAGGTGAGCGTGCGGACCTTTTGCGGATGGCGCGCGGCGAGGTGCTGGGCGATCATGCCGCCCATGCTGCCGCCCACCACGTGCGCGCTTCCGATGCCCAGTCCGTCCAGCACCCCGGCGCTGTCCTCGGCCATGTCGGCCAGCGTGTAGGGCACGCGCGGCTTGAGTCCGATGCGGCGCATGAGGGCGTGGCGCACCACGCCGGGCGCCTTCGCCCCGTCGAACTTGTGGCTGAGGCCGATATCGCGGTTGTCGTGCCGGATCACCCGGAAGCCGTGACCCGCCAGCGCCTCCACCAGCTCCATCGGCCACAGGATCATCTGCGCGCCCAGCCCCATGATCAGCAGCATCGGCTCCCCATCGGCGGGGCCGTGCTCGTCGTAATGGATGGTGATACCGTTGGCGGTAATCTCGGGCATGGCTTTCCTCGTCCTTACGGTACCAGCACGGTATCGCGCGCGGTCTCGTCCAGTTCGGGATAGTCGAGCGTGTAATGCAGGCCGCGGCTTTCGTGCCGCCTGAGCGCGCTCTGCACGATCAGGTCGGCGCACTGGTGCAGGTTCCTGAGCTCGATCAGGTCCGTCGTCACGCGGAAATGACCGTAATAGTCGTCGATCTCGCTCGCCAGCAGGTCGATGCGATGCTTGGCGCGCTCCAGCCGCTTGGTGGTGCGCACGATGCCGACATAGTTCCACATCATGCGCCGGATCTCGGTCCAGTTCTGCTTGATGACCACTTCCTCGTCCGAGTCGGTCACGCGGGTATCGTCCCAGGGGCGGATTTCCGGCGCGGTATCCAGCTTGTCCCAGCAGGCCAGGATATCGCGCGCAGCAGCATCGCCGAACACGAAGCATTCCAGCAGCGAGTTCGAGGCAAGGCGGTTGGCCCCGTGCAGGCCGCTCTCCGTCACTTCGCCCGCCGCCCACAGGCCCGGCAGATCGGTGCGCCCGGCAAGGTCGATCACCACGCCGCCGCAGGTGTAGTGCTGCGCGGGCACGACGGGGATCGGCTCTGTCGTCATGTCTATGCCCAGCCCCAGCAGTTTCTCGTGGATGGTGGGGAAATGCTCGCGCACGAAATCGGCGGGCTGGTGGCTGATATCGAGATGCACGTAGTCGAGGCCGTAGCGCTTGATCTGGTCGTCGATGGCGCGGGCCACCACGTCGCGCGGGGCCAGTTCCATGCGCTCCGCATCGTAATCGACCATGAAGCGGTGGCCGGTCTCGGGATGCAGCAGGTGCCCGCCCTCGCCGCGCACGGCCTCTGTAACGAGGAAGTTCTTGACCTCGAGGTTGTAGAGGCAGGTGGGGTGGAACTGCATCATCTCCATGTTGGAAACGCGCGCGCCCGCACGCCAGGCCATGGCGATGCCATCCCCCGTCGCGCCGCGCGGCGCGGTGGAGAACTGGTAGACGCGGCCCGCCCCGCCAGCGGCCAGCACCGTGGCGGTGGCGGTGAACGCTTCCACCTTGCCGGTGGTGGTATCCAGCGCATAGGCGCCCCACACCCGGCCGCTGCCCGAATATTTCGCCTCGTGACGCCCGGTGATCAGATCCACACAGGAATGATCGGGCAGCAGGGTGATGTTGGGGTTTTCCTCCGCCGCTTTCAGCAGCGCGGCCTGCACCGCCCAGCCGGTGGCGTCGTTCACGTGCACGATCCGGCGATGCGAGTGGCCGCCCTCGCGCGTGAGGTGCAGGTCCCCGCTCTCGCGGTTGAACGGCACGCCCAGTTCGCACAGCCGGTCGATCGCGGCGGGCGCGCCCTCGATCACGAATTCCACGGTCTCACGGTCGTTCAGGCCGGCGCCCGCCACCATCGTATCCCGGATATGATCCTCGAAGGTGTCGCCCGCATCCAGCACGGCAGCGATCCCCCCTTGCGCCCACGCGGTGGAGCCGCTGGTCAGCTTGCCCTTGGCCAGCACCAGAACGCGCAGCCGGGTTGCCAGGGTCAGCGCGGCAGTCAGCCCGGCAGCGCCCGAACCTATGACGAGAACGTCGTAATCGGTTGAAGGTGTTGTCATCGTGGCAAGCTTTGCCCGCTCGCTTCTCCCCCTGCAAGGCCGCAGGCGCCGTACCCGCGACGAGGGCAGATTATTTTGCACTTGCTAAGGAAAAATACCTATGAGATGCTGCGCTGCACAATAGCCGGGCGCTTCTGTTTCACGACTTCGGAAAGGGGGTTCCCTTGCGTCGAATTGCGTGCCTGTTCGATCGCCACCAGCCATCCGGTCGTCGCGCCGACTGGAACGGGCTTACCTTCGTCAGCCGCTGTGCACATTGCCGGAAGCCCATTCGCCGCATCGCGAAGGGAACCTGGCGGGAGGATGTGGAAGCGAATTAGCTGAGTCCCCGGTGGATCAGCCCTCGGCCTCGGCCGCCTTCTCCCGGTCCGCTTCGCCAGTCAGTTGCACGAACACGTCTTCGAGATCGGCCTCGCGGGTGGAGACATCCTCGATCGCGAAGCCCTGCTCCTGCACCTTGGCCAACACCTGGCCAGCGGTCATCTCGCTCTTGTCGAAGGTGATCTCCATCATCCGTTCGCCTACCACCTCGCACTTGTGGAAGCGCGTATCGGCGGGAAGCCGGGCGATATCCTTGTCGACCGTAACGGCGACGATCTTCTCGCCCATCATGCCCACGAGTTCGCGGGTCGGCTTGTTCGCGATGAGTTCGCCGTGGTTGATGATGGCGATCTGCTCGCACAGCTCCTCCGCCTCTTCCAGGTAGTGCGTGGTCAGCACCACGGTCACGCCCTCGGCATTGAGCTCGCCCACCAGTTCCCATAGTTGCTTGCGCAGTTCCACGTCCACGCCCGCTGTCGGTTCGTCCAGCACCAGGATCGGCGGGGAATGGACCATGGCCTTGGCGATCAGCAGCCGCCGCTTCATCCCGCCCGACAGGGTGCGGGCATAGGCGTCGCGCTTGTCCTCCAGCCGCACGGCCTTCAGCAGTTCCTCCGAACGGCGCAGCGCCTTCGATATGCCGTAGAAGCCGCCCTGGTTCTCCAGCACCTCGAACGGTGTGAAAAACGGATCGAACACGATTTCCTGCGGCACGATGCCGATGTTCAGCTTCGCGTTGCGGTGGTCGCGGTCGATATCGTGGCCCCAGATCTTCATGCTGCCGCTGGTCTTGTTCACCAGCCCCGCCATGATGTTGATCAGCGTGGACTTGCCCGCCCCGTTCGGCCCCAGCAGGCCGAACACGCTGCCCTGCGGCACGTCGAAGCTGACGCCCTTCAACGCCAGCTTGGGCCCGGTGCCCTTGCTGCCGGCATATTCCTTCACCAGGTCACGGATTTCGATTGCTGCTTCGCTCATGACGCGCGCTCTTAGGGGCTTTTCGAGGGGCGCGTAAAGCGATAGGAGCATGGGCCATGGATCACGTACCTGAAACCACCATTGTCGATACGCCCCGCGTCTGGTGCGACGGCGCCGGAGACATCCGCGGCGGCGAGAACTACCTGCCCGCCAGCCTCGGCCATCCGCGCGTCTACATGCAGATCGACGAGAAGGGCTATGTCGACTGCGGCTATTGCGACCGGCGCTTCATTCTGAAGGACGGCCCGATGGACGATGGCAACGTGCCCGATGCTTCCGTTTCCGGGGCGGCTGCCTGATAGCCGAAAACGGAACAAAAGGCGGTCAGCACGGGTTCATGATTCGAGGCTTATGACGTTCGTCATCAGGAGAGCTACCATGCTGAAAGCCATTACCGTTTCCGCTGCCGTCGCCGCGATGGCGCTGGCTATCCCCGCTGCCGCGCAGGACCGCGAAGAACGCGCAGAGCAGGCATTCGCAGAACTCGTCGAAGGCCGCACCGCCGGTGAGCCGCAGAGCTGCATCAACCTGTTCAGCAGCAACCGTCTGCGCGTCGAGGAGAATGTCGGCCTCGTCTACGAACGCGGTGACACGCTGTGGGTCGCCCGCGCGCAGAACCCGCAGAACCTCGACCGGTGGGACGTGCCCGTGATCGAACGCTATGGCTCACGCCTGTGCCGCACCGACGTGATGCGCACGATCGATCGCTCCTCCGGCATGTTCAGCGGCGTGTTGTTCATCGACGATTTCGTGCCCTACACGCGCAACGAAGACGAAGCCGAAGGCTGAACCGGGCGTGGCCCTTGCCCCACGGCAATGGGCCGCCGACTTGCTGCACTTCTGGTTTCACGAGCTCACCCCGGCCGACTGGTGGGGCGGCTCCGAACAGACAGATGCGACAATAGAAAAGCGCTTCCGGCACTGGCTGGAGGCGCTTTTCGTTTGTCCGCCGTCCAGCTTCCTGCACGATCCGCAAACCGCGCTTGCCGCCGTGCTATTGTTCGACCAGGTGCCGCGCAACGTCTATCGCGATACGCCGCAGGCATTCGCCACCGATCCGCTGGCTCGCGCGATCACCTACGGCGCGTTGCGGCGCGGATACCTGTCGCTGCTTGCCCGGCAGCAACGCCAGTTCCTCGCCATGCCGCTGATGCACAGCGAGAATATTGCCGACCACCTGCTCAGCCTGCGCCTGTTCGCGCAGATCAACGGCGGCGCGAACCTGCCCTTTGCACGTTCGCACTACCGCATGATCGCCCGTTTCGGACGCTATCCGCACCGCAACGCAGTGCTGGGGCGAACCAGCACGCCGGCGGAGAAGCGCGCTATAGAGGCGGGGTTCGCATGGTAGGCCAGCGTCAGGTGCGCGCCGCCGCGTAGAATTCGCACAGGTCGTTCACCGGACACGCCTCGCACTCGGGTGCACGCGCCTTGCACACGCGCTTGCCGAACTGGATCAGCCAGAAATGCCCGTCGCGCTTGGCCCATTCGGGCGACCGTTCTTCCAGTTGCTGCGCGGTCCTGTCCGCCGTCTTCGCCTCTGTCAGCCCGATGCGATTGCACACGCGGTGAACGTGGGTGTCGACGGCGATCACGTCCTTCCCGAAGGTAAAGCTCATCACAATATCCGCGCACTTGCGCCCGATGCCGGGCAGCGACAGCAGCCCCTCGCGGGTATCGGGCACCACGCCGCCGTGCTCTTCCAGCAGGGCTTCGCAGAACTTGCGGATATTGCGCGCCTTCATGTTGTAGAGACCGCACGGCTTGATCGCGCGGGCCACCTGCTCGTCGCTCAGCGACAGCAGGGCTTCCGGCGTGGTGGCGAGGGCGAACAGCGCTTTCGTCGCGGCGGCGGTGTTGCGGTCCAGCGACTGGGCGGAGAGCATGCACGAGATGCACGAGCGAAAGGCGTCGGGCTGGCCCTTGGGGCCCTTGGCACCTTTCGTGCGACCCGGCATGGCCTTGGCAAGGCGGCGGTAGACTTCCTCGACTTGGCGTTCGTTCAGCATGAGCGATCAGCGCCCCGGCACCCTGCCGGTTCCGGTATCGCAAAGCGGGCGGATCGGACACGCTTCGCATTGCGGGCGCGCGGGACGACAGTGAACCTGTCCCAGTCGCTTCACCAGCAGGTGATGCTCGTCGATGTCGGCGGCGCTCCATTCCTTGGGCAGTAGCGGCATCAACACGGAATAGGTGCGCGCGGTATCGGCCCTTGGCGGCACCAGCCCCACGCGCTGCATCACCCGGCGATGGTGGCCGTCGATCACCAGTTGGCGGCGTGCAAACATGCTGGTGTTCATCACGCCCGCCGCGATCTTGCGCCCGACGCCGGGCAGGGCTTCCAGCCACGCCATCGCTTCCTCATCGGGCAGGTTCGAGAGGTGGCGCATGTCGACCGCGCCGCGTTCCTCCATGATCGCGAACAGGCACGCCGTCAGCCGCTCTGCAGCGACCGACGGGAAGGTCTGGTTTCGCAGCAGCGGCTGCAACTCGGCCGCATCGGCGCGCGCAACCGCTTCCCACGATCCGAACCGCGCCAGCAGGGCATCGGTGGAGGCGTCGGAGACAGGCGTCTTGGTCTGCGCCCCGATCACCCCCTGCACCAGCGTCCACACCGGATCGCGGCGCCGCTGGTCCACCCGATCAATGCGTCCGAACGCGCCGATCAGCGCCGTATGGATGCGCGCCAATCGCTCACTGCGGGGGTCGGGGCCGAGAGGGAGTTCCATCGCTGCCCTAGTGCCTCGCACCTGCCCCTGCAGCAAGTGTCTTGCCAATGCAATACAGTAGCGTCATCATGCCGGGATGATCCACCGCTCCAGCCTTTGCGCCCCCATCGCCCCTGCCTTGTGCGCTTTCGCCTTGTGCACCGTTCCTGCCGCAGCGCAGGACAGCACACCAGAACAGGCCGAGATCGAAACAGCCCTCGCCCCGCTCGTGACATTCCGTGGAGAGACACCGGAGGTACGCAGCATTGCCCAGCGCATGGCGGACCTCGGCATTGCCAATGCCAGCGTCGCGGTGGTTCGCGACGGGAAGCTCGAATGGGCGCGTGGCTATGGCGAGGGAATCGATGCCGACACGCTGTACCAGGCGGCATCGCTTTCCAAGGCCGTGGCAGCGGCGGGTATCGCAGCACTGGCGCTGGATCGCGGCGTCTCGCTGGATGCCGATATCTCCGCCGACCTGCGTGGGCTCGACCTTGCGCAGATCAACCCGGACGGCGTCCCGATTACCCTGCGCGGACTGCTGAGCCATACGAATGGCGCCGCCGTATCTGGCTTCCCCGGCTATGCAGCCGGCGCCGAAGTGCCGACCACGGCGCAGGTTATCATGGGTGCGGCGCCGACCAACACCGACATGGTGGTGATCTCCGCCGAAGGCGTGGGCAGCTACAGTTATTCCGGCGGCGGCTACACCATCGCGCAGTACTGGGCGGAACAGGTGACGGGCGAGCCGTTCCCCGCGATCATGCGCCGCTATGTCCTCGATCCCGTGGGCATGGACCGCAGCTTGTTTTCCGCAGAGCGACAAGGAGATCTTCCGCGTGACAACGTGGCGCTGGCCTACAACGGCGACGGCTCGCCGGTGGAGGGCGGCTGGCACGTCTATCCCGAATATGCCGCTGCTTCGCTTTGGACGACGCCCAGTGAGTATGCGCTGTTCGCCACCGCATTGATGCGCGCGCTGGCCGGCGAACGCGACGCCGGACTGCCGGGGGCCGTGGCGCGGGAAATGACGAGCACGGTGGCGAACGACTACGGGCTCGGCATCGGGACAGGCGAGGTCGATGGCGCGGTGCGGCTCAATCATTCCGGGTCCAACAAGGGCTACAAGAGCAACTTCATGGCCTATCCGGCGAGTGACGACCTGATCGTGGTGATGACCGGGGCGGACAATGGCTGGCCGCTGGTGGGCGACATCGGGCGCACCACGAACATCGTCTACGACTGGCCCCGCAACCCGCCACTGGTGCGCGACCGCTTGCCGGCGAGCAAGGGTGAGCTTGTCGCGCTGTCGGGCAGCTATGCCATGCAGGGGAACGAGGATCTGGTGGTAACGCTGGAGCCCGACGGCAGCGAACTGAAAGTAATTGCGCCAAGCGGGCAAAGCTGGAACCTCGTGCGTATCGGCAATGCCACGTGGATCGATCCCGCGGATGGGCAGGAACTCACTTTCGTCGCCGACACCGGCGGCGGCATGACGGTGAGCGACGGCGGCCCGGTGTTCGAACGCCGGTAAGCCGCGCAGGGCAGCTTCCTGCCCTGGGCGAAGCGCGTAAGGAAAAGGGGCCACGCCGCCGCGCGGCCCCTTCGCCATCACTTCGGTTTCAGCGGATCGTCGACTTCGATCAGGCTCGGATAATCCACGTAACCTTCCGCGCCGCCGCCGTAGAAGGTGTCGCCATCGGCGTCGTTATAGGGGCCGGCTTCGGCAATCCGAGCGGGAAGGTCCGGGTTGGCGATGAACAGGCGGCCGAAGGCCACCGCATCAGCCCAGCCTTCGTCGATCCATTTCGCGGCATCCTCGGGCGAGAGGTTGCCGTTCACCACGAAGGTGCTGTCGAAAGCATCGCGCATGGCCTGCACGATCTTGTCGCCTTCTGATCGGTCCCCGTCCGCGCCGCCGTGGTCCGTCGCGCGCACCACGTGCAGGTATGCGAGGCCGCGCCCGGACAGCACAGCGGCGGCGGCAGGGTAGGTTTCCTCGGGATGGGCATCGGCACTGCCGCCCGCGCCGCCGATCGGCGTCAGGCGCACGCCCACGCGGTTTGCGGGCAGGACTTCCGTCAGCGCATCCACCACTTCGCCCAGCAGGCGCGTGCGGTTCTCCAGGCTGCCTCCGTACCTGTCCTTGCGCTGGTTCACGCCGCTGCGCAGGAACTGGTCGATCAGGTAGCCATTGGCGGCGTGCAGCTCCACGCCGTCGAACCCGGCACGCACGGCCATGCGCGCGGCGTTGCGATAATCGTCGAGAAGCGCGGGGATTTCGTCCTCGCGCAGGGCGCGGGCCTGTTGGTGCGGCACCGCGGGGCCATCGGGGTGATAGTCGCCCACGAAGGCTTCGCCTTCAGGGGTCCATTCGCTGGAGGAAACGGGCGCGCCGCCGTCGGGTTGGAAAACCGGGTGGCTGACCGCGCCGACGTGCCACAGCTGCGCGAAGATGCGACCGCCGGCATTGTGCACGGCATCGGTCACCAGCTTCCAGCTATCGGCCTGCTCCTCCGTGTAAATTCCGGGCGTCCAGGCATAGCCCTGCCCCTGCTGGCTGATCTGCGTCGCTTCGGAAACGATCAGGCCAGCACTGGCGCGCTGGGCATAGTAGAGCGCGTGGAGAGGCGTTTGCAGATGTCCGTCCTTTTCGGAGCGGGCACGGGTGAGCGGGGCCATGAACACGCGGTTGGCGGCGACGATGTCGCCCACTTCGATGCTGTCGAGCAGTGCGAAATTATCAGGTTTGGGGTCGTGCAAAGACATTTGGGGGCTTCCTTCGCAAGGGTGTTTGACGATTGAACCGCCAAGGTCGGAAGCGGTTTCCCGCCTTGCGAGGTAGCGTTTCTTTAGCCCGGTCCAGATTCCGTATCGCGGTCAGGCGCGGGCCGGGGCGAGCCGCCCTGCCATCAGCGCGCCGACCGCGCCGCCCGCCAGCTTCAGGGCGTGGTTCACCCAGGCCATCAGCGGGAACTCCATCTCCCCTGCAAGCAGCACGGGCATCGAGATCGCGTAGTAGAACAGCGTGCCGACGATCCCCACGCCGAGGCCTATGGCGAGGCGCTGCCCCTGCGCCGGTCGCGCGGCCCAGAACCCGCCGAGAGCGAACAGGATGAAGGCGACGGCCAGTCCCTCCGGCTTGTAGCCGACAAGGTCGGTTGTGCTGAGGAAATAGACGTAGAGCGCGTAGAGCAATTCCACGCCGATCCCGGCAATGACGATCCGCTTCCAGTACTGCCCCATCAGTCCCTCCCCTGACTGGTGGGAGTGTCAGGTCACTCCCATTCAATGGTCCCCGGCGGTTTCGAGGTATAGTCGTAAACCACCCGGTTGATGCCCTGCACCTCGTTCACGATACGCGTGGCGACGCCTGTCAGGAAGCCTGCATCGAAGGGATAGACGTCCGCCGTCATGCCATCCGTGCTGGTCACGGCGCGCAGGCCGCACACACTGTCGTAGGTGCGCCCGTCGCCCATCACGCCCACGGTCTTCACCGGCAGCAGCACGGCAAAGGCCTGCCAGATTGCGTCGTAGAGGCCCGCGTTGCGGATTTCCTCTAGGTAGATCGCGTCGGCCTTGCGCAGGATGTCGCAGCGCTCCTTGGTCACTTCGCCGGGGATGCGGATGGCGAGGCCGGGTCCGGGAAAGGGATGGCGGCCCACAAACATGTCGGGCAGGCCCAGCTCTCGGCCCAGATCGCGCACCTCGTCCTTGAACAGTTCGCGCAAGGGCTCGACCAGTTTCATGTTCATGCGTTCGGGCAGACCACCCACGTTATGGTGGCTCTTGATCGTCACGCTCGGCCCGCCGGTGAAACTGACGCTCTCGATCACGTCGGGATAGAGCGTGCCCTGCGCCAGGAAATCGGCCCCGCCGATCTTCTGCGCCTCGGCCTCGAACACGTTAATGAACTCGGCGCCGATGAACTTGCGCTTCTTTTCCGGGTCGGTGACGCCTTCGAGGCCCGCCATGAAGCGTTCCTCCGCATCCACCACCACCAGCGGGATGTTGTAGTGGTCGCGGAACATCGTCTCCACCTGCTGCCGCTCGTTCAGGCGCAGCAGACCGTGATCGACGAAGACGCAGGTCAGCTGGTCTCCGATGGCCTCGTGAATCAGGATCGCGGCAACCGAGGAATCGACGCCGCCGGACAGGCCGCAGATCACCTTGCCGTCACCCACCTGCTCGCGGATTTCGGCGATCTTCGTCTCGCGGTAGGCAGCCATGGTCCAGTCGCCCGCCAGCCCGCACACATGGCGCACGAAGTTCGCCAGCAGCCGCGCACCATCGGGGGTGTGGTACACTTCGGGGTGAAACTGCGTGCCGTAATACTTGCGCTTCTCGTCCGCGATCACCGCGAATGGCGCGCCGTCGGAGGTGGCGACGATTTCGAACCCGTCGGCAAAGCGCGTCACCTTGTCGCCGTGGCTCATCCACACCTGGTGACGTTCGCCCACTTTCCACAGGCCGTCGAACAGCGCGCATTCCTCGGTCACGGTGAGGAAGGCCCGCCCGAATTCGCCGCCATCACCCGTTTCGTGGCCGGGGCGCACTTCGCCGCCCAATTGCGTGGTCATCACCTGCTGGCCATAGCAGATGCCGAGGATCGGCAGGCCGCTGTCGAACAGCACCTGCGGGGCGCGCGGACTGCCCTCCTCGCACACGCTGGCGGGGCTGCCCGAAAGGATGATGCCCTTGGGGTTCATCCGGTTGAAGGCTTCCTCCGCCTGGCTGAACGGAGCGATTTCGGAATAGACGCCCGCCTCGCGCACGCGGCGCGCGATAAGCTGCGTAACCTGGCTGCCGAAATCGACGATGAGTATGGAATCGGGGATGAGATCTGCCTGCATGGCAGCGCCTTGCCCAATGGCAGCGCGCAAGTCCAGTAGGGGCGGGAGCGGTCCTGCCAAGCCGCAGAGACAGCGCAGTTGCAAAACTCGCAACACTTGTCGAATATTTCGCATTTGTAATATTTTCGACCAGTCGCCATTTGCGTCTGCGTCAACGGAGCGCTCGTAACGAGTCGCGCCGCAAAGCACTCTTAAAAACAGGACGATGTAACAATGCGCCAGTTCGCACCGAATATCCTTGCATCGCTCGCAGCGATCACCGTCAGCACGACCCTGCTGATGGGCATCCTCTAAGAGCGATACGCAAGAGACCCCTTAGGCCCGGAGGCTTCCTCTCCCCCCTCCCCCCCTTGTCTCCGGGTCGACATATGGCCACCCCTTCGCGGGGGTGGCCATTTTTGTATCCGGCGACCGGGGAAGGACTTGCGCGCGGGCGGTTTTCGCTCCCTGACCCGATAAGGCGTGGAAAAGCGTCCTGTACGGACCCGCCAGCCTTCCGAACAGGGTACGCAGTGCCTATATGATCGGCATGGAAAATACGCCCGAAAACACACCCGAAGCCACTCCCGAAAAGAAGCGCCAGAACGGCGAGTACAGTTCCGACAGCATCAAGGTGCTGAAGGGACTGGACGCGGTGCGCAAGCGGCCCGGCATGTACATCGGCGATACCGACGACGGTTCGGGCCTGCACCACATGGTTTTCGAAGTGTCCGACAACGCCATCGACGAGGCGCTGGCCGGGCACTGCGACCTTGTGCTGATCGAGCTCAATCCAGACGGCAGCGTGTCGGTCGAAGACAACGGCCGCGGCATCCCGGTGGACATCCACAAGGAAGAAGGCGTTTCGGCAGCAGAGGTCATCATGACCCAGCTGCACGCGGGCGGGAAGTTCGAGAACACCAGCGACGACAACGCCTACAAGGTCTCGGGCGGCCTGCACGGCGTGGGCGTTTCGGTGGTGAACGCGCTTTCCGAGTGGCTGGAACTGCGCGTATGGCGCAACGGCAAGGAACACTGGATGCGCTTCGAGCACGGCGACGCCGTGGAATCCCTGCGCGAAGTGGGCGATGCGCCGCCGGTGGAAAGCAACGGCGACGACGATGGCCTGAAGAAGGGCACCCGCGTCACCTTCAAGGCCAGCGAGGACACGTTCAAGAACGTCACCGAGTTCGATTTCGACAAGCTGGAGCACCGCTACCGCGAACTCGCCTTCCTCAATTCCGGCGTGCGCATCCTGCTGCGCGATCGTCGTCACGAGGAAGTGGAAGAGCACGACCTGTTCTACGAAGGCGGCATCGCGGCTTTCGTGAAGTGGCTGGACCGGAACAAGGCCCCGCTGGTGCCCGAACCCATTTCGGTTTCCGCGGAGAAGGACGGCATCGGCATCGACGTGGCACTGGAATGGAACGATTCCTACTACGAGAACGTGCTGTGCTTCACCAACAACATCCCGCAGCGCGACGGCGGCACGCACCTTGCCGCCTTCCGCGCCGCGCTGACCCGCACGCTGAACAACTACGCCAATGCCGCGGGCCTGCTGAAGAACGCCAAGGTCTCGCTTTCGGGGGAGGACATGCGCGAAGGGCTGACCGCCATCGTCTCCGTCAAGCTGCCCGATCCCAAGTTCGGCAGCCAGACGAAGGACAAGCTGGTCAGCTCCGAGGTGCGCCAGCCGCTGGAAAGCCTGATGGGCGAAAAGATGACCGAATGGCTGGAGGAGAACCCCGCCGACGCCAAGGCCATCGTCCAGAAGATCATCGACGCCGCCGCCGCCCGCGAAGCCGCGCGCAAGGCGCGTGAAATGAGCCGCAAGGGCGCGATGAGCGTCGCCAGCCTGCCGGGAAAGCTGTCCGACTGCCGCGAGCGCGATCCCGCCAAGTCCGAAATCTTCCTGGTAGAGGGTGATTCGGCAGGCGGCTCCGCCAAGAGCGGGCGGGATTCCAAGTATCAGGCGATCCTGCCGCTGAAGGGAAAGATCCTGAACGTGGAGCGTGCGCGGTTCGACAGGATCATCTCGTCCAAGGAAGTCGGCACACTGATCCAGGCGATGGGCACGGGGCTGCGCGACGAGTTCAATCTGGAAAAGCTGCGCTATCACAAGATCGTGATCATGACCGACGCCGACGTCGACGGCGCGCACATCCGCACGCTGCTGCTCACCTTCTTCCATCGCCAGATGCCCGAGATCATCAAGGCCGGACACCTGTTCATCGCCCAGCCTCCGCTGTTCAAGGTCGCGCGCGGCAAGAGCGAGGTCTACCTGAAAGATCAGGGCGCGCTGGATCGCTACCTGGTTGATGCAGGCCTGCAGGACCGGGTGCTGGAAACCCACGAAGGCGCGCGTTCGGGCGCCGACCTTGCCGATCTGGTCGACAAGGCGCTGCAACTGAAGAACCTGCTCGCCTTCGCGCCGCGCAAGTACGAAAGCTTTGTGATCGAGGCGATGGCGATGGCCGGCGCGCTGGAGCCGGGCCTGACCCCCGCGCAGCGCGACGAGCGCCTCGTCCAGGCTGCGGGCCAGATCCAGCTGAGCGATCCCGAGGCAGAATGGTCCGCCCGCACCACCGAGACTGGCGACGTGCGTTTCGACCGGGTGTGGCGCGGCGTGACCGACGTTCACCTGATCGAGGAGAAGTTCCTCGACAGCGCGGAAGCGCGCAAGCTGCACACGCGCGGCGTGGCGCAGGCGGACACCTATGCCAAGCCTGCCCGCCTTGTGAAGGCAGGCAGCGCGGAGCCGCAGCCGGTGGACGACAATGCCGAGGAAACCGATGCGGATACCCCGGCATTCGATCCCGACACGGCCATCACCCGTCCCTCGCAGCTGCTCGATGCGGTGCTGACCGCGGGGCGCAAGGGCCTTTCGGTCAGCCGCTACAAGGGTCTTGGCGAAATGAACGCCGAGCAGTTGTGGGAGACCACGCTGGACCCGGAAAACCGCGAGCTGTTGCAGGTGAAGGTGGAGGACGCCGACGTGACGGACGAAATCTTCACCCGCCTGATGGGCGACGTGGTGGAACCGCGCCGCGAGTTCATCCAAGACAACGCCCTGAACGTCGCCAACCTCGATATCTAGGGCGCTTCGATGAGCGGGCAGCACAAGTCAGGAGCGGTGGAGAACGGCGGTTTCCTCGTCTTCCTCGCGCTGGTCTCGCTGGTCCTGCTCTATATCGTCTGGCCCTTCGTCGCCCCGCTTTTGTGGGCGACGCTGGCGGCGATCATGTTCCAGCCGATGTACCAGTGGTTCCGCGCGCGCCTTGGCGGCAGCAACCGCGCGGCCATTGCCACCCTGCTGGTGATTACCGTTGCCATCATCATCCCTGCTTTCTTCATCGGCGGTGTGGTGGTGGAACAGACGACCGCCGTGGTCCTGGCTTTTCGCGAGGGACGCGTTGATATAGCCGCCCTGTTCGAGACGGTGCATGACGCCCTGCCCGAGGCCATCCGCCAGAACCTCGACGCGTCGGGCTTCGGCACGCCGGAAATGGTGCAGCAACGCGCGCAGGACCTGGCGTTGGAAAGCTCCGGCCTGATCGCGCAGCAGGCGGTGGCCATCACCGGCAGCGCGCTGGGCTTCGTCCTCGCTTTCGGCATCGGGCTATATGTTGCCTACTTCCTGCTGCGCGACGGCAGGGATGTGGGCCGACAGGTGATCGCCCACCTGCCGCTGGCGAGCGACGTGGCCTACGAACTTGCCGAGCGTTTCCTCGCCATCGTTCGCGCGACGATCAAGGGCTCGGTCGTGGTCGGGCTGGTGCAGGGTGCGCTGGGATCGATCACCTACTGGATCGCAGGCGTGCCCAACATCGTCCTGCTGGGCCTGCTCACCGCGCTGTTCTCGCTCGTCCCGGCCATCGGTCCTGCCGTCGTGTGGGCACCCGTCGCGCTGTATCTCCTGGCCGTGGGCGACATCTGGCAGGGGGTCGTCGTGCTGGTGTCGGGTTTCGCGGTGATCGGCATGGCGGATAACGTGCTGCGCCCCATCCTGGTGGGCCGCGATACCGGCATCCCGGACTGGATCATCCTCGTCACCACCCTTGGCGGGATTGCCGCAATGGGGCTTTCCGGCATCGTCGTCGGCCCGCTGGTGGCCGGGCTGTTCCTTGCCGCCTGGGGCGTGCTGGCCCAGCAGCGCGGCGTGACCCAGCCGCTCGCGGCGGAGGCAGAGTAAGCCGATGGCATGGGGAGGCGTGCGGCCCGGTAGCCAGGAAGAGCAGGTGGGTCGCCTGATCCTTGCAGGCGTGCTGGTGATGTTCCTCCCCGCGCTGCCTTTCGGCAATTACCTGATCTGGCCCTTCGTCATCCTCACCACCTGGTTCCACGAGATGGGCCACGGCCTCACCGCAATCCTGACGGGCAACGCTTTCGACGAGCTGGTGATCTACGCCAATGGCTCGGGCTATGCGTCATCCCGCACGGCGATGGATGGTGGCGGCTTGTCGCGCGCACTGATCGCCATGGGCGGCCCGCTGGGGCCAAGCGCGATGGGCGCCTTGCTGATCCTCGCCAGCGCCGCGCGCAGGCACTGGAAGCCCGCGCTTGTGCTGCTGGCGGGGGCGCTGGTGCTCTCCACGGTTATCTGGGTGCGCAGCGTTGTGGGCGTGGTCGTTCTGCCCCTGATCGCTGCCGCGCTCGGCTGGCTGGCGTGGAAAGGCCCGCGCGGGCTGCAACTGTTCGCGCTGCAATTCCTCGGCGTGCTGGCCGCGCTCTCCATGTTCAATGACATGGACTACCTGTTCTCCGAAAGCGCGGTGATCGGCGGGCAGGTGATGCTGTCGGACACTGGGGCGATCGAGGCAGAGCTGTTGCTGCCGCACTGGATCTGGGCAATCCTTATCATCGTGCTATCCGGGCTGATGATCGGGTGGAGCCTGAAATACGCTCTCAACCACGAAGGACACCGCTAATGCGGTCAGTCCTCCGGCGCGGTGACGGTGAGGTTGTCGGCCTCGAACCCGTCGCCGCCTTGCGATGCCTCCTCCAGCTCCTCGCGCGCATCCTCCACGGCTTCCTCGGTGAGTTCGGGCGCCTCTTGCTGCGGTGCGAATTCGGCGGGGGAGAGGCACAGCTCCACTTCCAGCGGGAAATGGTCTGAGCCCACGTCGGGCCCTTTCTCGAACCGCAGCACGCCGAAATCGTCGGTGTGGAAGACGTGATCGAGCGGCCAGCGCATCAACGGGTTGGTGGCATCGAACGTGGCGGTAAAGCCGCGCCCGCGTCGCGGGTCGACCAACTGGCCAATGCGCTGGAACGTGCCCGTCACGCTGGACCAGCCGACATCATTGAAATCGCCCACCACCAGCGTGGGCCTGCCCGATTCGCGCACGAGGTCTGCCAGCAGCACCAGCTCGGCGTCGCGCTGCCCACTGTCCTGGCCGGGGCGCGGCGGGCGCGGGTGGACGGCGAACAGCGTCATCACTCCGCCATCGGCACGGGTGATGCGCGCCTTGATCGACGGTGTGCCGCCACCCGCGAGTTCGTTGCGCTCCACCTCGGCAAACGGCAGGCGGGACCACAACGCCATGCCATAGGTGTTGGGCTGCGGGATCTTCATCGAATAGGGGTAATCCGCATCCAGTGCAGCGGAGAGGGCATCGGTCCACGCCGCATCGTTCTCCATGGCGAGGAACACGTCCGGGTTTTCCTCTCGCACGTAGGCGATGGCGCGGTCGAAATCGCGGTTCGACTGGAGCACGTTGAGGCTGGCGATATGCAGGCGGTCGGGGGGTTCGCAGCTGTCCGCGCTCACGGCCTGCTGCGGCATGAAACCGAAGTAGGGCACCACCTGCCACAGTTGCACCGCCAGCGCGGCCGCGCCCAGCGGCAGCCACAACCAGAGGCGGCGCGAATGCGTGAGAAGCAGCAACGCCAACGCAATCACCAGAACCATGGCGAACTGCAGCCGCGGAAAGTCGAACACCCTGATCCACCAGGCGTCCGCCGCAACCAGGCTGATCGCGGTGAACAGTGCCAGCACGATGATGAGGAAACGGGCGAGACGGGCCAGCCAGGCTTTCACGCCGCTGCCCTGCTTGCTGCTATCCATCGGCCCGGTCCTCTTGCTTGGGGGGCCTTGGAATGAACCCCGATGTCCTCTCTACGTAAGCGGCGAAGTCCTCGCCATACTTGTCGCGCATCGCGGCCTCGGTCATGCCTGCACCCGACCATTTCACCAGTGTGAAAGTGAGGAACAGCGGCCCCGGCAGCGTCCAGATCACCGCGCCGGGCGCGATGGATAGAGCGACAATGAAGATGCCCCACCACACGCAGGCATCGCCGAAATAGTTGGGATGGCGGGTGTAGCGCCACAGCCCCTTGTCCATCACCTTGCCCTTGTTCGCCGGGTCGGCCTTGAAGCGGGCGAGTTGCCAGTCCCCTACCCATTCGAAGAATAGGCCCACCGCGTAAAGGGCAATGCCTGCCCAGGCCAGATCGGGCAGGCCGATCCTGTCGCCAGCCGCGAGGATGCCGACCTGCGCCGGGCTGCTGACAACCATGATCAGCACGCCTTGCAGCAGGAAGACCTTCCACAAGGCCGTTAGCGCGAAGGCAGCGCGGTTGGCAGGATCGGGCAGCATCTTGCGATAACGGGAGTCCTCGCCATTATGCAGGAACCGTCGCAGAAGGTGAATGCCAAGGCGCACGCCCCACGCCGCGGTCATCGCCCAGAGAACGACGGCGCCCGGCGTATGGAACGGCAGCAACAGCAGGCTGGTGGTGGCGAGCCCGGCCATTGCCAGACCCCACACGGCATCGATGAAACTGGCCTTCCCGATCGTAACCGCGAGCACCCACAATACGAAGAGCGCCGCCAGCAACAGCGCGAAGTTCAGGACAAGCAGTTCAACCGGCATCGGGCGGTGAATCCTGCCCCGGCGCAAGCATGTCCGGCTCTACCGGCCGTGCAGGCGTTGCCACCTCGCCCTTCGCCTGTTCGGCCAGCACCTCGAAACGCGGGCAATCGGGCAGGACAGACCGATAGAACGCAGCGATCCTCGCGAGGTCCGCATGGAAATCGCCCGATGGCATGATCGCCTCGCCGAAGCCTGCACGCCCGGTGTCCTCGTCGACCCAGGCCGGCACGATGGGCACGCCCGCGCCGCTGGCAATATGGTAGAACCCGCTGCGCCAGCGCCCGTCACTGGTCCGCGATCCCTCGGGCGCGATCACCAGCGCGATCCGGTCAGCTGCCTTCACCTGGTCCACCACGGCGTTCACGTATCCGCGCGGGGAGGAACGGTTTATCGGCATCCCGCCCATGTCGTACATGAACCGCGTCATCGGCCATTTGAACAGCGTGTGCTTGCCGATGAAGCGCGGGGAAATGCCCACGTCCTGCACCGCGCCCGCGAAGTAGATGAAATCCCAGTTCGAGGTGTGCGGCGCGCCGACGAGGATGAATTTGTCGAGCTTCGGCGGATGGTTCTCTAGCCTGTAGCCCTTCCCGCGATACAGCCAGAGCAGCAGCCGCCACACGATGCGCGACAGAAGCGTTGGCTTGGTGCTCGGCTTTGCTGACACGCTTTTCCTCTCTCCCTCCCGCCATGCATTGCACGCCAGCAGGGAGGCGACAACTACATCCTGAACACGCCGAACTGCGGGCGTTCGGGGATCGGCGCTTCGAGGCAGGCCGCTAAACTGAGGCCCAGCACGTCGCGAGTCTGCACCGGATCGATCACGCCGTCGTCCCACAGGCGGGCGGTGGCGTAGTAGGGGTTGCCCTCGTCCTCGTACTTCTGGCGGATCGGGGCCTTGAACTCCTCCGCTTCCTCATCGCTCCACGTGTCCGCATCGCGGTGGACGGTGGCGAGCACGCTGGCCGCCTGTTCGCCGCCCATCACCGAGATGCGCGCGTTGGGCCAGGTGAACAGGAAGCGCGGGGAATAGGCGCGCCCGCACATGCCATAGTTGCCCGCGCCGAAGCTGCCGCCGATCACCACGGTGATCTTGGGCACCTGCGCCGTGGCGACCGCCGTCACCAGCTTCGCGCCGTGCTTGGCAATGCCTTCCGCCTCGTACTTGCCGCCGACCATGAAGCCCGAGATGTTCTGCAGGAACAATAGCGGGATGCCGCGCTGGCAGGCCAGTTCGATGAAATGCGCGCCCTTCTGCGCGCTTTCGGAAAACAGCACGCCATTGTTGGCAAGGATCGCCACCGGCATCCCCCACACGTGGGCAAAGCCGCATACCAACGTGGAGCCATAGTCGCGTTTGAACTCGTGGAACTCGCTGCCGTCCACGATGCGCGCGATCACTTCGTGCACGTCGTAGGGTGCGCGCACGTCTTCGGGGATGATCGAATAGAGGTCCTCCGCATCGAACTTTGGCGGGCGCGGCTCCTGCGCGTCCAGCTTTGCCTGTTCGTTTCGGCCAAGATGGCTGACGATATCGCGCACGATGGTGAGCGCGTGCTCGTCGTTCTCGGCCAGGTGATCGACCACGCCCGATTTCTTGGCATGGAGCGCCCCGCCGCCAAGGTCCTCGGCGCTGATTTCCTCGCCCGTCGCGGCTTTCACCAGCGGGGGGCCTGCCAGGAAGATCGTCCCCTGCTCACGCACGATCACGCTCTCGTCGCTCATGGCGGGCACATAGGCCCCGCCTGCCGTGCAGCTTCCCATGACGCAGGCGATCTGCGGAATGCCCTTCGCGCTCATGTTCGCCTGGTTGTAGAAGATACGCCCGAAGTGATCGCGATCGGGGAAGACTTCCGCCTGAAACGGCAGGTTCGCCCCGCCGCTGTCGACGAGGTAGATGCACGGCAGGCGGTTCGCCTCGGCAATCTCCTGCGCGCGCAGGTGCTTCTTCACCGTCATCGGGTAATAGCTGCCGCCTTTCACCGTGGGATCGTTGCAGGCGATCATCACCTGCCGGCCCGACACCCGCCCGATGCCTGCGATCATGCTCGCGCCGTTCACGTCGCCGCCGTACATGCCGTTCGCCGCCAGTTGGCCAATCTCTAGGAAGGGCGAGCCGGGATCGAGAAGGCGCTCCACCCGCTCACGCGGCAGCAGCTTGCCACGCGCAACGTGGCGCTCGCGATGCTTCTCGGAGCCGCCCAGCGCGGCCTCGGCCACCTTGTCGCGAAGTTCCTGCGCCAGCGCGCGATTATGCGCGGCGCGGGCCTTGGCCTCCGGGCTGTCGCTGTCGAGGGTAGAGGTGAGTACGGGTGCGCTCATGATCCAATCAACTCTCGCCCGATCAGCATCCGCCTGATCTCGTTCGTGCCCGCGCCGATGTCCAGCAGCTTCGCGTCGCGCAAATAGCGTTCCACCGGCCAGTCCGTGGTGTAGCCTGCGCCCCCCAGCGCTTGCACCGCCTCGCCCGCCACGCGGAAGGCGTTTTCGGATGCCAGCAGGATCGTGCCCGCAGCATCGAAACGGGTGGTCTTGTCGTTGTCGCAGGCCTTGGCCACGGCATAGGTGTAGGCGCGCGCGGATTGCAGCGCCACGTACATGTCGGCCACCTTGGCCTGGATCAGCTGGAAATCGCCGATGCGCTTGCCGAACTGGTTGCGCTCGCGAACATAGGGGATGACGGTGTCGAGGCAGGCCTGCATGATGCCCAGCTGCACGCCCGAAAGCACCACGCGCTCGTAATCCAGCCCGCTCATCAGCACGGCTGCGCCCTTGCCCACTTCGCCCAGCACGTTTTCTTCCGGCACGTGGCAGTCCTCGAACACCAGCTCACTGGTGGGGCTGCCTTTCATGCCCATCTTCTCGATCTTCTGGCCGACGGAGAAGCCGGGCATGTCCTTTTCGATCAGGAATGCGGTGATGCCCTTGCTGCCGCCTGCGGGGTCGGTCTTGGCATAGACCACCAGCGTTTCGGCATAGTGGCCGTTGGTGATCCAGAACTTCGTGCCGTTGAGCAGGTAGCCGCCTTGAACCGCGTCCGCCTTCAGCTTCATGGAGACGACATCGGAACCGGCGGCCGTCTCGCTCATGGCGAGGCTGCCGACATGCTCTCCCGAAATCAGGCCGGGCAAATACTTCTCCTTCTGCTCTGCATTGCCCCAGCGCGCGATCTGGTTGACGCACAGGTTGGAATGCGCGCCGTAGCTGAGGCCGACCGAGGCACTGGCGCGGCTCACTTCCTCCACCGCGATGGTGTGTTCGAGGTAGCCGAGGCCCGTGCCGCCGTCTTCCTCGCTCACCGTCATCCCGTGCAGGCCCAGTTCGCCCATTTCCGGCCACAGCTCTATCGGGAACTCGTCCTTCGCGTCGATCTGAGCCGCCATCGGCGCGATACGCTCATCGGCATAGCGAGCCACGGTTTCGCGGATCATCTGGGCTTCTTCGGTAAGGCCGAAATCGAAATCGGGGGTGGCGCGCATGGGTGATCTGCTCCTGTGTTCGTTGTCGCCAATAGCAAGCGGGGGCTGTCTGGCAAACAGGTTGCAAGCGAAACTTGCTGACTCGTCTAGGATTCTTCCCGCCGTCCAGCTACATGGACCATATATGGCATTGGACGATCCCCTCTTGCAGCCGTCGGCAATGCCCGAACCGGCCAGCGAATTCATCGACGAGGCAGCGCGGCTGGGCGTTGTCGAAAGCTTCAACGCGGATATGCTGGAAGGCGATCCCGAACTGAAGGCGATCGTCGATTTCGCGGCCAAGCTGTGCAACGCGCCGGTCTCGGTCGTCACCCTGCTGGAAGCGGAGCGCCAGCGCTTCCTTGCAAAACGGGGCCTGACAGACAGTGGCACTCCGCGCGAGGCCGCCTTCTGCAACTACACCCTCGGCAGCGCGGAACTGCTCGAAGTAACCAACGCCGAAGTCGATCCGCGCTTCGCGGAGAACCCGCTCGTCACCGGCGCGCCGGAAATCCGTTATTACGCCGGGCACCCACTGGTGTCGAAGGAAGGCGCATCGCTGGGCACGCTGTGCGTGATCGACACGCGGCCGCACCCCGAACCGCTCAGCGATTTCCAGCGCGAAGGGCTGGCCGTGCTGGCCCAGGCCGCCGTCCGGCGGCTGGAAGCGCGCCGGTCCGCGGCGCAGGCAGAGCAGATCATCGCCGAGCGTGAGCGACGCCTCCTGCGCATGATCGAAGGCGTGCCGCAGATCGCTTGGTCCGCCGACAGCGTCGGCAACTTCGACTATTTCAACAAGCGCTGGACGCAGGTGACAGGCGCCCCGCCGCCCAAGACGGCAGAGGACTGGCGCCCGTTCATCCATCCCGACGATGCCGACCACGCCTTTGTCGAATGGGCCAGCAGCTTTGAAGAGAACAAGGCTTTCGATGCCGAATTCCGCCTGAAGCGGGCTGACGGCTCGTGGAAATGGGTGCTCGCCCTCGCCGTGCCGGTGGCAGAAGACAACAGCACGCTGCGGCGGTGGTTCGGCACGCTTACCGACATCGACGAAGTGCGCGCCGCGCTGGAAGAGCGTGACCTGCTGGCGAACGAACTTTCGCACCGGATCAAGAACATCTTTGCGGTCGTCACCGGCCTCGCCACGCTGAAAGCGCGCAAGTCGCCGGAGCACGAGCCGTTCGCGCAGGAACTGACCAAGGTCCTGCGGGCGCTGGGCCGCGCGCACGAATTCGTGCGCCCCGGCGACGGCGTGCGGCAGGACAGCTTGCAGGGTATGCTGGAGGCGCTGTTCGCGCCCTATACCGACAACGATGACCAGCCGCGCGTGCATGTGGCGGGTATCGATGCCACGATCGGCCAGCGCGCGGCAACGCCATTGGCGCTGGTGTTCCACGAACTCGCCACCAATTCAGCCAAGTACGGCGCGCTCTCCACCGATAGCGGCCATGTCGACCTGGTAGTGGAAGATGCAGGCGATGCCATCCAGTTGTGCTGGACCGAGCACGGCGGCCCGCCCGCGAAGGAAAGCGGCGAAGTCGGCTTCGGCTCGCGCCTCGTGGAAATGAGCATCACCGGCCAGTTGCAGGGCAAGTGGGAACGCCGCTTCGGAGACGAAGGCCTGGTGGCGAACATCACCATGGCCAAAGCCGCGCTTTCAGCCTGAATGGATCCCTCGCCGCCCGCCTTCCTGCGTTTCGAGGCTGTGGGAAAGCGATACGACGATGTTCACGCGGTGCGCGACGTCTCGCTCGATATCTGCAGTGGGGAATTCGTCGCGCTGGTTGGCGCGTCGGGATCGGGCAAGTCCACGCTTCTCAAATGCATCAATCGGCTGGTGGAACCGACCAGCGGCCGCGTGCTGCTGGACGGGGAGGACGTGCTGGCAGGTCCGCCCGCGCCGCTGCGCCGCCGCATCGGATATGTGTTCCAGGGCATCGGCCTGTTCCCGCACATGAGCGTAGCCGAGAACATTGCCCTCACCCCGCGTCTGGAGGGTGAACGCCTGCCCGAGGCGCGCATTGCCGAACTGCTGGAGCTCGTCGAACTCGACCCGGCAATGGCCACGCGCCTGCCCGCCGAACTCTCGGGCGGGCAGCGGCAGCGCGTTGGCGTGGCGCGGGCGCTGGCGGGCGACAGTCACCTGCTGCTGATGGACGAACCCTTCGGCGCGCTGGACCCGATCACGCGCGGCCAGCTTGGCGAACGCGTGCGCCGCCTGCACGATGACCTCGGCCTCACCACCGTCATGGTGACGCACGACATGGCCGAGGCCCTGCTGCTCGCCACCCGCGTGCTGGTGATGGACGCAGGGCAAATCGTCGCCGACGAAACGCCCGCCGCCTTGCTGGCCGGCGCGGGCGGCGATATCGCGCAGGCGCTGGTGGACGTGCCGCGGGCGCAGGCGCGGCAACTCGCCCGAACCTCTGAAGGCATCGGGGAATGAGCGCGCTGCTCGATGCGATCCTGGACCTTGGCCCGCAACTTGCCGAGCACGTCCTGCTGTGCGCCGCTGCCGTGGCGCTGGGGATTACCGTGGCGCTGCCGCTGGCGGTCTGGGCCAGCCGCTCGCCGCCGGTGGCGCGCGTGGCGCTGGGATTCGCCAGCCTCGTGCAGACCATTCCCGCGCTCGCGCTGCTGGCGCTGTTCTTCCCCATCCTGCTCGCCGCACGCAGCATATTCGGGGAGGACCTGCCGACGCTGGGCTTCCTGCCCGCATGGCTGGCGCTGGCGCTTTATGCCCTGCTGCCGATTCTCAGGAACGCTGTTACCGCACTCGCCAATCTCGATGACGAACTGATCGAGGCGGCGGACGGCCTCGGCATGACCGGCTGGCAGAAACTGCGGCTGGTCGAGGCACCGCTCGCCGCACCCTACGTGATGGCGGGCATCCGCACCGCCAGCGTGTGGACCATTGGCGCGGCGACGCTCGCCACCACCATCGGCCAGCGCAGCCTCGGCGATCCGATCTTCGCCGGATTGCAGACGCAGAACTGGGTGCTGGTGCTGGCCGGGTGCTTTGCCAGCGCGGGGCTGGCACTGGTGGCGGACGCGCTGTTCGGCCTTGTAGAGCGCGGTTTTGCGAAACGTCGCCCGGCGCTCGTCATCACCGGCGCATTGCTGGCGCTGGCGGGCATCGCAGGCGCGGCGATGTCGCTCGTCGACTGGCGCGGCGAAACGCGCGAGACCGTGGTGATCGGCAGCAAGACTTTTTCCGAGCAATACATCCTTGGCCGCGCCATCGGCACCTTGCTTGAGGATGCAGGCTTCGCCGTCGAATACCGCGAGGGGCTGGGTTCCGCCGTGATCCACAACGCCGTTGCCAGTGGAGCGATCGATATTGCGGTCGACTATACCGGGACCTTGTGGGCGAACGAACTTGGCCGGTCCGACAATCCGGGCCGCGCGGCGATGTATGACCAGATCGTAAGCTGGGAGCAGGAGAATACAGGCGTCGCCGTGCTCGGGCGGCTGGGGTTCGAGAACGCATACGGCTTCGCGGTCACGCAGCAGACGGCGGAGCAGTACGGTCTCGAAACCATCGCCGACCTTGCCGCCGTCGCGCCGCAGCTGACCGTCGGCGGCGATCCGGAGTGGTTCGAGCGGCCCGAATGGACGACCGTGCGCGATGCCTATGGTTTGCGGTTCGGCGAACAGCGCACCTATTCACCCACGTTCATGTACAATGCCCTTGTCTCGGGGGAGGCCGACGTGATCAGCGCCTACACCTCGGACGGGCGCATCGCGGCGGAATATCTCGTCGTGCTGGAAGACCCGCGCGAGGCGCTGCCTTCCTACGATGCCATTGTTCTCGTCTCGCCACGCATGGCCGAGGATGAAGCACTGGCACAGGCGCTCCAGCCGCTGCTGGGCGCGGTGGACGTGGCAACCATGCGGCAGGCGAATTACGCGGTGGACCGGGAGGACGACAAGTGGCCGCCCGAACGCGCGGCGCAGTGGTTGCTGGAGCAGGTCGCTCCCTAATCCTCGGCAAACCCCGCGCCATCGGGCCAGTCGGGGCCGGCTAGGCCCATTACCTTGAACAGGTCGCCCATCTGGTCCGGCTCCACCAGCCGGTCGCGCGCACGCATCAGGGCGTCGCGATGCTGCGGGGCGAAGCCGGACAGTGCCTCGGCCCGGTCGTTGATGCCCAGCCGCGTCAGCCACTGCCCCTGCGTCACCGTGCCCAGCACGCGGGCCTCGCGCGAGCGGGCGATCTGCGCCATCTGCGCGAAATCGACGTGCGCGGTGATATCCGCATCGCCCGGCGCATCGAAGACGCCGATCTTCCGGTGATCCTTCAGCGCCTGCAAAGTGGAGCCGCTGCGCCCATGGGTATAGCCATAGTCGATGAACAGCGCCGCGCCGCCCTGGCTGGCGAGGCGGCCAGCCACCTCGAACATCACCGTGGCACTGGCGGGAGAGGTTTCGATCACCGTGCCGGGCGGATCGTCGCGGCGCGCTTCGGGCACGGCGGAATCCATCGGCTGACGTCCCGGCGTCTCGACGAACTTGTTCAGCCCGTCCACGCCCACCATGATCTCGCGCCAGCCGTCCACCGTCTTTATCAACTGGCGCACCGGCAGCGCATCGAGGAATTCGTTGGCAACCAGCAGGATCGGCCCTTCCATCGGCACGGTGGACAGGTCGCGGTGCTGGATAGCGTCGGGCACGGCTGCCAGTTGCGCATCGCGCATCCGGGGCGAGGTTTCGACGAGATGCATTTTCGGCGCGAGACCATAGCGCTTCATCGCGCGGCTCGCATCGCGCGCCAACGTGCCCCTGCCCGGCCCGAGTTCGACGTAATGGACAGGCTCCGTACGCCCGGCGCGGATCCACATGTCGGCCAGCCATAGGCCGATGAGTTCGCCGAACATCTGGCTGATTTCGGGTGCGGTGATGAAATCGCCGCCCGCGCTACCACCTTCACCGATCACGCGCTTGTCGGCGTAATAGCGCATGTTCGATTCGGCCATGAAATGCATCAGGCTGATCGGTCCGGTCGCGGCGATCAGGCGGCGGAAGGTGTCGCCAAGGTCGCGCTTCGCGTCCTCGTCACGCAGGTCGTTCAAGAGGCCTCCGCCTGTCGCTTGCCCCCGCTCGCCAGCGGGGCGCGGGTGAGTGACCAGACCACCAGCCCGATCCCGACGAGAATCAGCGGGATGGTGAGCCACTGGCCCATCGACAGCCCGGTCTCTGCCGCGAATTCCTGCAACTGCGCATCGGGCTCGCGATAGAATTCCACCACGAAGCGGGCGATCGAGATCACTGTGGTGAACACGCCCACCAGCATTGCCGGGCGATAGCGCGCGCGGGTGAGCCAGAACAGCGAGAGCATGATGACCGCCACGATCAGCCCCTCGCCCAGCGCCTGATAAAGCTGGCTGGGGTGGCGGGGGATGAAGCTGGACAGGCATTCACCCGCAGGCCCGACGCCGCGGTCGCAGAAGGTCATCGCCCAGGGCACGCCCTCGCCCGCCGGGCGCCCCCACAGCTCTCCATTGATGAAGTTGGCGATACGCCCGAACATCATGCCGAAGCCGACGTTGACGGAAATGTAGTCCGCCACGCGGATGAACGGCAGCCCGCCGCGCCAGCTGACATAGGCAATCGCCGCCACCACGCCGACGAGACCGCCGTGGAAGCTCATGCCGCCATCCCATAGCCGCAGCACTTTCCAGCTGACGAAGCCGTCGCCCGAAAAGTCCGTCCAGTGGCCGGGTTCGTAGAAGGTGACATAGCCCAGCCGCCCGCCGATGATGATGCCTAGCGTGCAGTAGAAGAACAGGTCGTCCACGTGCACCTGCGCCATCGGCGCGCCCGGTGCCTTCACCATTTTCGACAGGTGCCAGTAGCCAAGGATGATGCCCGCAAGGTAGGCGAGCGAATAGTATTTCAGCTCGAAGAAGCCGAGGTCGATACCGGTGCGCAGCCCCAGGTCGCTCCACCGGGTGACCTCGCCGCCCGCCGCTGCCAGAACATCTACGATCACGCTGTTTCCCTTGAGACTGAGGAGGCGATGCGCCTCTCGTGGCAATGCCCGCGCTTTGGCACAGGGCGCTGTGGCTTGAAACCCCTTCCCGCACCAAAGCCCCTTTGCATTGAACCGCGCCTGCGCCTATCTCGGGCCATGTGAGCCTTCCCAGTATTCCCAGACAGCGCGCCATTCTCGACCGGCGCAAACTCGTCGCCGCGATCGAAGAGATCGTGGCCGACAAGGGCGCGACCGATGGACGCCAGTCCATCGTCGAACAGTTGCGCGCCGCACTGGATGCCGGCCGCGCCGAACTGGCGCGCAGGCTGGAGGAAAAGCCGGGTTCGGGGCACGAGAGCGCCTATGGCCACGCCTTCCTGACGGACCAGCTGATCCGCATCGTTCACGACCACGTGATCGACCACGTCTATCCGGTCGCCAACCGTTCCAGCGGGGAGCGGCTCGCGCTGATTGCCGTGGGCGGATACGGACGCGGCGAAATGTGTCCGCATTCCGATGTCGACATCGCCTTCGTCACGCCGGACAAGCCGACATCCTGGTGCGAGCAGGTGATCGAGGCGATCCTCTACTACCTGTGGGATCTCAGCCTGACGGTGGGCCATTCCAGCCGTTCGCTGAACGAGGTCGTGCGCATGGCGAAGGAAGACCTGACCATCCGCACAGCCTTGCTGGAAGGGCGTTTCCTGTGGGGCGACCAGGACGTTTACGAAGCCGCCAGCAACCGCTTCTGGGCCGAAGTGGTGCCCGGCACCGAGAGCCAGTTCGTGTCCGAGAAGCTGGCCGAGCGCGATGCCCGGCACAAGCGCATGGGTGACAGCCGCTACGTCGTCGAACCCAATGTGAAGGACGGCAAGGGCGGCCTGCGCGACCTGCAGACGCTCTACTGGATCGGCAAGTACACCCACCGCGTGAAAAGCGCGCGCGAGCTGGTCGACAAGGGGCTGTTCACGCAGAAGGAATACCGCAGCTTCCGCCGCGCGGAGGGCTTCCTGCTGGCCGTGCGCGCCCACCTGCATACCATCGCCAGGCGCGGTGAGGACCGCCTGACCTTCGACCTGCAGCGCGAGGTCGCGGCGCGGATGAATTACGCCGATCGCCCCGGCAAGAGCGCGGTCGAACGCTTCATGCAGTTCTACTTCCTGCAGGTGAAGCACGTGGGCCACCTGACCGGCGTGTTCCTCTCTCACATCGAGGAGGAGACGCAGGAGCGCAGCATCATCAGCGAGTTCTTCTCCTCGCTCAAACCGGCCAAGACGATAGACGGCTACCCGGTGCAGGCCGGCAAGATCGCCGCGCCTTCGGACGACTGGTTCCAGCAGGACCCCGTGCGCCTGCTGGAAGTGTTCGCCATTGCCGAGCGCGAGGGGCTGGAAGTCCACCCCGCCACTATCCGTATCGCCCGGCGCGATTCCGGTCTGATCGACGCCAAGGTGCGCAAGGACCCGCGCGCCAACGAACTGTTTCTCGAAGTGCTGGGCGGGCAGCGCGATCCCGAAACCGTGCTGCGTTGGCTGAACGAGGCAGGCGTGTTCGGCCGCTTCGTGCCCGATTTCGGCAAGGTCAACGCGCAGATGCAGTTCGACATGTACCACCACTACACGGTGGACGAACACACCATCCGCGCCATCGGCCTGTTGAGCGAGATCGAACGCGGCAAGCTGAAGGACGATCATCCCCTCGCCAGCGAGATGCTGCCGCTGATCAAGAACCGGCGCGCGCTCTACGTCTCCGTCCTGCTGCACGATATCGCCAAGGGCCGCGGCGGGGACCATTCGGTGCTGGGTGCGGACGTGGCGCGCAAGGTCTGCCCGCGCTTCGGGCTGGACGAGGAAGAGACCGAGCTTGTCGCCTGGCTGGTGCGCTATCACCTGCTGATGAGCGCGACCGCCTTCAAGCGCGACCTTTCCGACCCAAAGACCATCGGCGATTTCGTGGCCGAAGTGCAGAACCTTGAGCGGCTGAGGCTGCTGACCGTGTTGACCATCGTCGATATCCGCGCGGTGGGGCCAGGCATCTGGAACAGCTGGAAACGCCAGCTGATCGGCGACCTTTACGAAAGCTCGGTCGAGCGGCTGCGGCTTGGCCACAAGGCGCACGGGCGCGAGGAACGCGTGAACGCCAAGAAGGAAGCCGTCGCCGAAATGCTCGGCGACAAGGGTTATCTCGTCGAAGCGCTCGATAACCGTTTCGACGATGCCTACTGGATCGCCGAGCCGGAGGACGTGATCGCCATCAACCTGCCGCATTACGAGGCAGCGCGCGATGCCAACCACGCCCTGTCCATCCACGCGCAGTTCTACGAGGCGCTTGGCGCCACGCTGGTGACCGTCATCGGGGAAGATCACCCCGGCCTGTTCTTCCGCATCGCGGGCGCGATTCACCTGGCGGGCGGCAACATCATCGATGCGCGCATCCACACGAACCGTGTCGGCAAGGCAGTCGACAATTTCCTCGTGCTCGATCCGCTGGGCAAGCCGTTCAGCGAGGACCAGCAGCTTGCCCGCCTCAAGAAAGCCATCGAGGATGCGCTGGCGAACAAGATCGACATGGTGCCGCGCCTTGCCAAGCGTCCGCTGAAGCAGAGCCGCGCGGAAAACTTCCACGTCGCGCCGCAGGTCTTGTTCGACAACGATGCCTCGAACCGCTTCACCGTGATCGAGGTGAACGCGACGGACCGGCCCGCGCTGCTCAACCGCCTGACCCGCGCCATGTTCGAAGCGAGCCTGATCATCAATTCCGCGCACATCACCCAGTACGGGGAGCGCGCGGTGGACACTTTCTACGTCACTGACCTGCTGGGCGGGAAGATCGTCAACGAGGAACGGCTGGAAAAGGTCAAGCGCGCCCTGCTGGACGCGATCGCCGCGGGTGAGCCGGAGACTGCGGAAGCCGCCTGAACAGACTGCGGCCTCGCCTCAAATCCCGCGTTCACCGAACAACGCGGTGCCCACGCGCACATGGGTCGCGCCCAGCATGATGGCGGTGGGAAAGTCGCCGCTCATGCCCATGGATCGGCCTTCGAGACCGTGATCGTCGGCGATCTTGGCCATCAGGGCGAAATAGGGCGCGGGCTCGATACCGAGCGGCGGCACGCACATCAGCCCGGCAACCGGAATATCGGCCTCGCGCGCCTGTTCCAGCAGGCCGGGCAGGTCAGCAATGGCGCAGCCGCCCTTCTGCTCTTCCTCGCCGATATCCACCTGCACGAAGCACGGCACGCGCCTGCCGGTCTTCTCGAACGCCTTGGCCAGCGCTTTCACCAGGCTGGGCCGGTCGAGCGAGTGGATGCAGTCGAACAGGGCGACGGCGTCCTCGGCCTTGTTCGATTGCAGCTGGCCGACGAGGTGGAGCTGAACGTCCGGATATTGCTCGCGCAGGGCGGGCCACTTCTCCTGTGCTTCCTGCACCCGGTTCTCTCCGAAAACGCGCTGGCCTGCCTCCAGCAGAGGGCGGATCGCTTCGGCGACGTGCGTCTTGCTGACGGCGACCAGCGTCACCTCTTCCGGCTTGCGGCGGGCGATGGCGCAGGTCTTGTCGATCTTGGCCTGCACTTCTGCCAGGCGTTCTGTGGCGCTTTTGCTCATAGGCGCGCTATAGCGCGGGGATGAACGGTTTCCAGTCCCTGCCGAACCTGTGGCTGCTTTCGGACGCGCGCAACGACGCGGTGCTGGAGGAGCGGCTGGGCGAATTTAGGGAACCGGTGGGTTTCGTCTATCGCCACTACCACCTCCCTCCGGCGGAGCGGCGGGCTCGGTTCGAGACGCTGGCACGCATTGCGCGGCGCATGGGGCATCTCGTCATCCTGTCCGACAGCACCCTGACCGCGCGCGAATGGGGCGCACACGGCGTCTACGGCGCGCCGCTGTCGATCTATCCGACAAGGGGCGACATGATCACCATCGCCACCGTCCACGACATGCGCGAAATGGCACAGGCCAACCGTATTGGGGCGGACGCGATCATGCTCTCGCCGGTTTTCCTCACTCGCTCCCACCCCGGCGGCGCTGTGCTGGGCCCAGCAAGGTTCCGCACGCTGGCGAGCCACGCGCAGATGCCGGTGATCGCGCTGGGCGGAATGACGCGAGAAACAGCGCGCCAACTCGATTGGCCAAGATGGGCCGCCATAGACGGCCTCTCCTGAACGGCCCATAGGGCCGCAAGGGCGAACGCCCGCCCGCAGCGGGCGCAACTTGCCTGCGCATCTAGCGAGGACGCGCCTGCGGAGGCAGGTGCGTAAAACAAAACCAAAACAATTTGACCCCGGAGTCCCGCTATGGGATTCTGCCGACCGGGACGCATCATTAGGGGATCGACCATGGCCACGAGGGCCGCCAAACCGAATGCAGACTGGCGCGCCGCATTTCGCCGGTCGCTGGCGCGCAGCGCGCAGCTGACGGGCGCGGTGGTGCTGTTCGCCTTCACGGCGTTCCTCGCCATTTCGCTGGTCAGCTACAGCCAGACCGATCCCTCGCTTTCCACTGCCGCAGGCGACACCATCGACAACTGGATGGGCGCACCTGGTGCCTTTGCCGCCGACCTGGCGCTGACGGCCTTCGGCTGGGTCTCCGTGCTGCTTTTGCCGCTGACCTACGTCTTTGCGCGCAAACTGTGGCGCGATGCGGACGAGGACGAGCACTGGGGCGGCGCGTGGTGGCGCACGGTGGGTGTGCTGCTGGTGGCCATGGTGCTGCTGGCGACGGCATTCTCTCTGGTGACGGATGCGCGCCAGCACAGCTGGCCTGCCGGGTTTGGCGGGCTGGCCGGATTGCTGGGCGAAGGCGCGCTTGATGCCCTGGCCGGGCTGCTGCCCGAAGGCGGACGGTTCTGGGGAATCCTCGCAGGCGGGCTTGCCTGCCTTGGCGGCGGTGCGCTGCTGGCGGGCCGCGTGTTCGCAGTGGACTGGGCCGGGCTGCTGACCATGCCGAACTGGGCTGGCATCATGCCGCGCCTCTCCACTTCGGATAATTCCTTCAAACCTGACGAACCGAAACGGCAAAAGGCGCGCCGTGCGAAAGCAAGGCCCGATACCGAAGACGACGAGGACGACACCGCTCCTGCCGTCGAGCGCCGTCCGGTCGAGATTGCCGATCCCGCTGCGCCGCCGCGCCGGGCAAAGCCATCGACCAAGACGCAGCAGCCCGACATGTTCGCCGACTATGCCCTGCCCAGCATCGACCTGCTGGAAGACGCTGCCGTCGACAACGCCCCGCCGCTCGACAAGCTGGCGCTGGAGCGCAACGCCCGCCTGCTGGAAACCGTGCTCGACGATTTCAACGTCAAGGGCGAGATCACCGCGGTGAAAACCGGCCCCGTCGTCACCATGTACGAACTGGAGCCCGCGCCCGGCATCAAGGCCAGCCGCGTCGTCGGCCTCGCCGAGGACATCGCCCGCAACATGAGCGCGATCAGCGCGCGCGTGGCGCCGATTCCCGGCAAGACGGTGATGGGCATCGAACTGCCCAATGCCAACCGCCAGACCGTCAGCTTCAAGGAACTGTGCGAAAGCGAGGCCTTCGTCGACGCGCGCGGCAACCTGCCGATCATTCTCGGCAAGGGAATCTCCGGCGATCCCATCGTCGCGGACCTTGCTGCCATGCCGCACCTGCTGGTGGCGGGCACCACCGGCTCGGGCAAGTCGGTGGGCCTCAACGCCATCCTGCTGAGCCTGCTCTACAAGTTCACTCCCGCCGAGTGCCGCCTGATCCTGATCGATCCCAAGGTGCTGGAGCTCAAGAGCTACGACGACATTCCCCACCTGCTCGCCCCCGTGGTGACGGAGCCGCACAAGTCGGTCCGCAGCCTGAAGTGGGCGGTGGAGGAGATGGAAAAGCGCTACCGCATGATGAGCGAAATCGGCGCGCGCAACCTGCACGGCTTCAACGAACGCGTCGCCGCCGCTGCCGCCAAGGGCAAGCCGCTCAAGCGCACCGTGCAGACCGGCTACGACCCCGAAACGGGCGAGGCCATCGTGGAAGAGGCCGAACTCGATTACGAAGTGCTGCCGCAGATCGTGCTGATCGTCGATGAACTGGCCGACCTGATGGTGGTGGTCGGCAAGGAGATCGAGGTGCTGATCCAGCGCCTTTCGCAGAAATCGCGTGCAGCGGGCATCCACCTCATCATGGCGACGCAGCGCCCCTCGGTTGATGTGATCACTGGCGTCATCAAGGCCAACCTTCCCACCCGCATCAGCTTCAATGTCACCAGTCGCATCGACAGCCGCACGATCCTGGGCGAACAGGGCGCGGAGCAGTTGCTGGGCAAGGGCGACATGCTGTTCAAGCCCAACACCGGCGCGATCCAGCGCGTGCATGGCCCCTTCGTGTCCGACGAGGAAGTGGAGAAAGTGGCCGATCACTGGCGCGCGCAGGGCGAGCCGGCCTACATCGATTCCGTCACCGAGGAGCCGGAAGACGGCGGCTTCAACTTCGAGGACGAGTTCACGGCCAGCGACAACCCCGAAGAGCGCAAGTATCGCCAAGCCTGCCAGATCGTGATCGAGAACCAGAAGGCGTCCGGCTCGTGGCTGCAACGCCAGATGGGCGTGGGCTACAACACCGCCGCCAAGTGGATCGAGCGCATGGAAGGCGAAGGGCTGGTTGGCCCCGCCAACCACGTCGGCCGCCGCGAGATCTTCCGCGACCGGGACGGCAACCCGATCTGATTGTCACTCTCAGGACGAATAACCGATATGGTTCTAGGCGGTAAAGCGCCCGAACGTGCCGAGCAAAACCTTTCGCGTTAGGGTTAGCAAAGTCTAAACCATTGAATGCGTAATTCCCCTCCCATGCAGGGGAAATCACCTTTTCGCGCCGTGTTGCGTCTCGCCACTGTCGCACTCGCCATGCTGGGCGCTGGTCTTTCCACGCCCGCCACAGCGCAGGACGGCAATGGCTGGGAGCTCGACCCCTTCGCCCGCGTCGAGGCAGGCGTCGTCACTTCCGAAAGCAGCGACCGCGAGGACGAGCTGATCATTGTGGGCGACGGCGGTTACCTGCGCGGACAGGTGGGCGTGGAACTGAAGGACGAGACCACCACTTTCCGCCTCGAGGCAGACCGCATCCAGGTGGAACGCTTCGGCAATGCCACGGGCCGCGAACGCTACGACCGCGACCGCTTCACCGCCTCTGTCGAACAGGAGTTCGGCGACGACTGGGCCGTGCGCCTCCAGGGCCGCATCTACGACGATCTCGTCAGCGTGGAGAGCGCCGACACCGACGAGGTGCAGGCCTCCGTCCGCATCGAATACCAGCCGGTCCTCGAACACCGCGTGCGCGCCACCGTCACGTGGCGAGACCGCGAATATGCCAACACCGACGGCCCGAACGGCACCGCGTCCGAAGGCGAGGGCCTGCGTGTCGATCTCGACTATCGCCACCGCATCGGACGCTATCACTACGTGAACGTCGACCTGCGCGCCGAAGAAATCGATTCCGACAATCCGGACCGTGCCTACACCCGCGAATCCGCGTCGCTCTCCTACACCCGCCCCATCACCGACGACCTGCGCGTGCGCCCCGCCATCGAGGTGCGACACACCCGGTTCGAAGGTCGCATGACCCCCGGCGGCATCCCGCGCGACGACACCCAGTTCGTGCCCGAGGTGGAATTCCTGTGGTGGCCGGGTGACTGGCGGATCGAGGCAGAGGCGAAATACATCGTCAGCACCTCCAACGATCCCGTGCGGATGCGCGAGGGTTACCGGCTGAGCCTGTCCTTGGCCCATGTTTTCTAACAAGATCGCATTCCTGAAAGGCGCGTGGGAACGCGCCACGCCGCAGGTGCGCCGCCCCGCCTACATCGGCATGGCGGTGTTCGCGGTGCTGGGCGCGCTTGCGCTCTGGGGCATCAGCAACACGCGCAATCCGCTGTCCATGCCGTCGGCGCTGGGCGGCATCGCCGTGTCGCAGGCGATCTGGGGCCTGAAGCCATCGAACCTGCTGATGGTGCTGCCCATCGGCAGCTTCCTGGTGGTGCTGGCGCGCAGTTTCATCGGGATGAAGGCTTTCGGGCTGTTCACGCCCATGCTGATCGCGCTTGCCTTCCTGCAGATCGGCCCGGTCTTCGGCCCCATCGTGCTGTGCACTGCCGTCGCCATCGGCATGGCCGTCGCCCCCTCTCTGCTGAAGCTGCGGATGACCCGCGTGGGTTTCCTCGGCGTGCTGATTTCGCTGGTGGTGTTCGTGCTGGCCGCCTTGCAGGGCATTCTCGACACCAACCTGCAGGTGGACGCCATGCCCGTGGTCGTCACCGCGCTGGTGGTGGAACGCTGGTGGCGTCAGTGGGAGAAGGACGGTTACTTCGAAGCCGCGCACATCGCCTTCAACACCATGATGCTGGCGCTGGTGATCCAGTTCGTGATGGTGAGCGAGATTGCGCTGCGCCTGATCGAGGTCTCGCCGCTGCTGCTGCCGGGCTTTGCCGCCATCGCCATCACCATCCTTGGCCGTTATCGCGGCCTGCGCATGACGGAGATCGGGCGCTTCTTCCCCATCTGGTACGAGGGCTGGATGAAGCGCATGGGCAAGGAGGTGGCGCCCGCCCCGGTCGAGGAAGTGGAACAGATCCTCGCCGCCCGCGCCGAGATCGACAAGCCGCACGACGAGGATGAGAAGGAGACGGAGGTCCAGCTCTCGGTCTTCCCGTCCCGGCCACCCCCACCGGGACGTCCTCTCGTTGTCCGGTCGCTGACCGACAGGCGTGCGAACCCGCCCGCGATCGACAGGCGTGCCGCGCCTCCGCAGATGCAGGCAAACCCGGATGGACCCGCAGAACCGTCCCCCGGTCGCCTGACCGCGTTCGAGTGGGACCGTGTCCGTGCCGAAATTTCCGCAACACAGCTTGGATTGCCCGATGTTCAACCCGATGAACCTGCTGACGCGCCGCTCCCGCCCTATGACCGTTCCACCGGCAGACGCGATGAAGGCGGCGGCATCGCCGCACTCTTCGCCCGCCGAAGCGAGATCGGAAGGCTGTTCGAGCCTGCCCTCCTCGGCTTCCTCGACTCCGGTGGTGGACGAGATACTGGGCATCAATCTGCGCAACGCGATCATCGCCAAGTACAATCCGCGCCACGCGATCGAGCGGGCGCGCGACAAGGTGGCGGCCAAGGTGGCTTTGGTGGAGCACGGCGTCAAAACCTCCGGCACCATAGCCGTGGTCTCCGGCTATGGTCAGCTTAGCAGCTTCGACCCGGAGAAGATCCTGCCCGATGCCTGGGCGATCAAGCCGGCGCGCGGCTCGCAGGGCGACGGCATTCTGCTGGCGGTGCGCAAGGAAGGCCGCAACTGGCTGAAAGGTTCGGGCAAGCCGATCACGCCGGATGACGTGCAGAACCACGTGCGCCGCATCGTCGACGGACAGTTTTCCGGCGATGCCGCGTCGGACGATGCCGCGCTGATCGAGCCCCTGATCCGCGCAGATCCGGCCTTCGCCTTCCTGGTGGACGACGGCCTGCCCGACGTGCGCGTGATCTGCCGCGGCACGTTCCCGCTGATGGCGATGGCGCGCTTTCCCACCAACGAGTCCGACGGCAAGGCGAACCTGCACCAGGGCGGCATCGGGGCGGGCGTGAATCTGGAAACAGGCGTTATCTTCCGCGCCAAGCAGGGCAAGAAGGTGATCACCCACCATCCCGACACCGGCCAGCAGCTGATCGGCTTCAAGATCCCGCACTGGGAGGAAGTGCTCGATATCGCCGCTCACTCCGGACCCGCCGTGGGGCTGGGCTATTGCGGCGTGGATATCGTGCACGACGTGAACGAGGGGCCGATGGTGATCGAGGTGAATGCCCACCCCGGCATCGAAATCCAGAACACCACGCTGCAGGGCCTGCGCGGCAGGCTGATCGCGGCGGGCGAAGATTGCTGAGCGGGGATTACTGAAACTCCTGTCGCGCCATTAACCCAGTTCCGCAGTCGCGCGGGAACGGGTACGGTGGATCGACGGGATAGAAGGCAGCAGGGGGAAGCGCCGATGTTCGGGTTGTTCAAGCCGAAGATGGCACCGGAAGGGCCGGTCGAGATCGAGATGGACACGGAGATCGAGCGATCGGCCGAGGATGTCTACGCCATGATCGACTTTGGCGATCCGCGTCACCACAAGGCGGAGGTCGGCACCATCACCCGCACCGGCGACAAGACTTATGTCATGGTGCTCGACATGCTGCCCGACCTGACTTTCCCGGTTACCGAACTGGAAGCCGTTCCGGGCAAGTCCTACATCTATGAATCGGTGCTTCCGGCGGAACTGGGCGCGCGCCTGGAGAAGACCGTGGAAGGCTGCGAGATCGAGCCGCTCGGACCCGACCGCTGCAAGGTGACGGCCAAGACCCTTGCGTGGTTCCATCCCATGAAGCTGAAGCACTACGATCAGGAAATCTCCATGATCGCCCTGGCGTGCAACAACTCGATCAGCAAGCTGAAGATCCATGCCGAAGAGGGTGTGAACGCGATCCGCGATATCGAGGCGCAACAGATGGGCTGAACCGGCGCGGCCGTTTCAGACGTTGATTTTGTCCGCACAGGTGGCATCCTTCCCCCCATAACGGGAGAGAGAGAGAGAGACACCACATGCCCAGCAAGTACGAACGCGAAGTCTATGCCTGCATGGACCCCTCGATTGCCCTGCACGACAGCCTGGAGAGCCCGCTGCACAAGGCGATCCTGAAGAATTATTGCCGCCACGTTCACCTGGAAGGCGCGGCCATGTTCGAGGAGATCACCGCGCCCGACATGATGGCGGACGACCCCGTCTATCACGTGTGCTGGGGGGATAATCCCACGCAGGTGCACGGCAAGCAGGGCGTCTATGATTTCTACTCCGCCATCGGCGACATCGTGCTGTGGAACAGCGGTGACAAGGTGGCCGTGGCCGACTGGGGCATCGCGGACGAGATGTGGTTCCACCAGATGAGCACGGGAGAGGAACTGGCGAAGATCGGCGTGAAGGCGGAAAAGGCAGACGGGCTCTATCTCGTCTCCAGCCGCCAGGCCTTCATCTGGCCCTACGACGATAACGCGCTGCTGAAAGGCGAGCACCTGTATGAAGACAAGTCGACCCTGAAGATCGAGGAGATCGACAAGGCGGAATACATGACGCCCGAGCGCGTGCGCGAAATCCACCGCGAATGCCTCGCCGAACTGGAGGAGCGCTGGGGCGAGAACTACTGGGTCTACCAGCGCGAGACGGTGGCGGCGTAAAGCGGCTCAGGCCGCTTCGGCGTCCTCGCGCTTGGCGATCTTGTGGTCTTCCTCGCTCAGCCCGCTTTTCCAGTAGCTGGAAATATAGAGGCTGTCCGGGCCAAGCCCGCGCTCCTCGCGCAAGTAGGCGCGTAGCTGCTTCATCGACGAGAATTCGCAGGCCGCCCAGGCATAGACCTCGCCTTGCGGCCACGGCACCTCGCGCAGCGCAGTCGCCAGCAGATCGGGCTGCGCGCCGGGTTGCGGGTTGACCCGCCAGCGAATGTCCACGCCCTCTGGCGCGTCGATTTCCTGCCTGTCCGCCTCGTCCTGCACTTCCAGCACCGCCACGCCTTTCGCATCGCGCGGCAGGGCTTCGAGGTTGACCGATATCGCGGGTAGCGCCGTCATGTCGCCTGCAATCAGGTAGAAATCGCGGTCTTCCGGAAGGGGCTTGGCCGGGCCGGGCCCGCCAAGGTCGATCACCGTTCCGGGCCGGGCCGCCAGCGCCCAGTCGGTGGCGGGGCCGTGGGTTCCGTCCGGGGTTTCGTGCAGCACGAAATCGACGTCGATCTCGCCCTTGCGCTGGGCGCGGATAGTGTAGGTCCGCACGGTCAGCTTGTCCTTGCCCGGCAGCGGATCGAGACGCAGCTTCACGTATCCGCCCTGCTGCCCTTCGGGATAGTCCACCATCCCCTCCCCGCCCAGTGTCACGCGCAGCATCGAGGGCGTTACCTTGCGAGTGGCGGTGACGGTCATGGTACGGGGGGCGGGTCTGGAGGCCATGCTGTTTCCTTATTGCGATTAACTCGCAACAAAGCTGGGCACGGGAAACGCTATTGCAACCCCGGAAACGACTCTGGCCCTCAACTTTCCTGCGGCATCCGGCATTCGTAGCTGCCTGCCAACCCCTCTCCCCCGCCGGTGTAGTGCGCGTAGGACGGGTGCGGGCACAGCGGCATCTGCGCATCGCTGTTAGCGCGGCTCGCGGTGACAGCACCGGGCGCTGCGCCGCCTTCCACCCAGTCCACCATCGGGCCGAGCAGGTCGAAATTGCTGAAGGCATTGCCGCCAGAGCAGTGCATCATCCCCGGCACCATGTAGAAGCGCGCGGCATCGTCCCATGCCTCGGCCCCGTTCGCCGCGCGGGCGCGCTGGTAATAGTCCCAGGTGTCGAAGGCGGAGAACCACGGATCGGACACGCCGTGGAAGAACATCAGCTTGGAACCGCGCCCGAGATAGGTGGAGAGGTTGGTCCAGAACGCGGTGTCGGTCAGCCGTCCGACCGCGTCCCAGCGCACCTCGTGCATCCGTGCATCGATATCGATGTCACGCGCTGTGGTGGGCGGGCCGAGGGGGCCGCCCTGCCCGCGTGGCAGGAAGCCCGGTAGGCCGGGGCCAGCGTAGGTGATGCCGGTGTCCCACGGATAGGAAACATAGGTGTCCGTGTCATCCGCCAGCTCTGGAGAGGCCATCCCGCGCTGCATCGCCTCCACCCGATCGGGCGCGATGCAGCTCTCGCTCTCACCTGCCTCGCATTGCAGCACGGTGGGATCGAAGGCGCGGCACGCCTCGACATTGGCAATGATGCCGTCCGCCGCCCCGTCGCGGGCATCGCACTGGCGCACCAGTTCGCTCTCCACCAGCAACAGTTCGGCAGGGGTGAAGCCCGCCGGCCCCTCGGCCCCGGCAGGAAGCGTGGCGTTCAGCAGCACCTGCGCTTGTTCCATCGCCAGGTTCGAATGGCCGGGCCGCATGGCTGGCGCGCCGATCACGATGCCGTCGAACAGTTCGGGATAACGCTGGCTCGCCAGCATCCCCTCGCGCCCGCCGGTGGAACAGCCGGTCATGTAGGAATGGTGCGGCTCGCGCCCAAAGAACATGGCCGTCAGCTCGCGGGTCACATGCGTTACCTGCGGCACGGCAGCTTCGGCGAAATCGAGCGCCGCACGCTGATCGGCATAGAAGCTGTCGTCGAACACCGGCCCCTTGTGGCCGCTGTCGTGGCTGGCGACGGCAAACCCGCGCGCGAGGGCGGGCGTGCGCGCGGCGGCGACGGGGCCGACGGCGGGGTTCACGCTGCCGTTCAATCCTCCGCCGCCCTGCAACAGGAAGCGCCCGTTCCACTCCGCCGGCAGGCGCAGTTCGAAGCCGATGCCGTATTCCACGCCGCCGACGCCCCGCCGCCGGTCGATCACGCCGCTCACCTTGCAGTGGGCGGGCAGCATCATGCCGGGCTGACCGAACTGGCCGGGCATCATGCCCGCTTCCTCGAACGTGGCGCTGGCTTCGCTCACGTTATCGAGGCGCGCCACCTCGGCAGCGAACCGCTCGCACCGCTCCGCGCTGCCCGCGCCAACCTGCGACGCGGCAGGCCCGGTGGCGACAAAGGCAGCAACAACGGCGGCAAGGCCGACACCTGCAAGAACAGTCACGCGCATGAATTTGGTCCCCTCTTCCTCTGGCCCGACAGGCTAGCGGCTAACAATCGCTGGATAAATGCCTTTCGCCGCCTAGTCCGAATCGTATCGGCTCCCTACCCTCGCTCTCGTGAATACGGACATCGAGATCGGAAAGGACGCGCACGGCACCCCGGTGCTGGTGGACGTGGAGGAACTGCTCGCCACGCGCCTGTTGGTGCAGGGCAATTCGGGCAGCGGCAAATCGCACCTGCTGCGCCGCCTGCTGGAACAGAGCGCGGGCCTCGTGCAGCAGGTCATCATTGATCCTGAGGGCGATTTCGTTTCGCTGGCTGACCATTTCGATCACGTGGTTGTGGAAGGCGCGAGCTATTCCCCGCGCGAGATAGAGGCGCTGGCGGGCCGCATCCGGCAGCACCGCGCCTCTGTCGTGCTGGCGCTGGAAGACCTGGAAGTGGAACAGCAGATCCGCTGCGCCGCGCAGTTCCTCACCGCGCTGTTCGATGCCCCGCGCGAACACTGGTTCCCCGCGCTGGTGGTGGTGGACGAGGCGCAGATGTTCGCCCCCGCCGCCGCAGGAGAGATGGCGGAAGATACCCGCCGCTTGACGCTTTCCGCCATGACCAACCTGATGTGCCGGGGGCGCAAGCGCGGCCTTGCGGGCATCGTCGCCACGCAGCGGCTGGCGAAGCTGGCGAAGAACGTGGCGGCAGAGGCGTCGAACTTCCTCATGGGCCGCACCTTCCTCGATATCGACATGCAGCGCGCAGCGGACCTTTTGGGCATGGACCGCAAGCAGGCGGAGCGTATCCGCGATCTCCAGCGCGGGCATTTCCTCGGCCTCGGCCCGGCTGTAAGCCGTCGCCCGGTGGCCGTGCACATCGGCGAAGTGAAAACAGGTGGTAAGAACGCCGCCAGCGCGCTCACCCCGCTGCCGCAGGCGGACGCTGCCTCGATGGGCGAACTGCTCCATGCAGACCTGGCGGAGGAAGCGGCGGAAAAGGTGCACCAGCCGCCTCCCCCTCCACCGCCCGCGCCGCCACCGGTGGAGGAACTGGCGCAGAGCATGGCCTCTCGCGCCGAACCGCAGGAGTCGCTGTCGCACGACGTGGCGACGGGCGATGTCGATACCGTCCTCGCCGAAATGGCGGCGGAGGACGGCGCGACCTTCCGCCCCGCCAGCACCCTGTTCCGCGATTTCGCCACCCGCTGCCGCCAGCAGGGCGTGGCCAGCGCGCATATCGACATGCCCACCTTCCGCCGCCTGTTCGCATTTGCCAGCGCCGGGGTCGGCCTGCTTGACGAGAACCAGCGCGCGCGGGTGGAAGCAATGGCCGAAGGCGTCGCGGACGACGTGCTGGCGCCCTACCTCGCCATCGTCGTCTCCGCTGCGCGTGGGAGCGGCACGCCCGACGAGGATCACCTCGCCCGCGTCTACGGCACCGCCTCGCCGGGTCGCATCCGCCGCCTGCTCGAACACCTCGAAAAGACCGGGCTGATTTCCGTGCACGAGGATTTCGGCGGCGATCGCACGATCACCGTGCCGGGTATCGAGGACGTGCTGGTATAATCAGGCGCGTCCATGCCGCCCCGCCTCCCCCCCCCGGCCACCACAAGATAGTGGCATCCTTGGCGGCCGGGTGGGGAGGCGGGGCGGCAAGGGCAGCATAAAACGCCTTTCCTACAAGCTGCTTGCCTCGCTCCGATCCCCGGTTAGGCTGCCGACTCGACAATCCGGCCAGCCACGAGCCGGAGATACGGGAAAAGGGGCCCCAGCATGTATTTCATCAACAAACTCGCTGTTTCCTCCGCCGCGCTTTTGCTGGCCGCAGTCGCCGCGCTGGCAGGAACCGCGCCCGCCATGGCCCAGGAACAGCAGTTCGCCGATCTTGGCACCTGCGGCGAAATTGCCGAATGCCGCATCGGCTATCGCACCTACGGATCGCTGAACGAGGAGCGGGACAATGCCGTGCTGATCCCCGCCTGGTACGGCGGCAAGACGGAGCAGATGGACTTTCTCGCTGCCGCGCCTTTCCTCGACCCGGAAACCTACTTCATCATCCTTGTCGATCCCATCGGCAATGGCGTGTCGATCTCCCCCAGCAATTCCGCCAGCCAGCCGATGGGCGAATTCCCCGCCCTCACGATCGGCGACATGGTGGAAAGCGAGTACCGGCTCGTGACCGAACACCTCGGGCTTGATCGGCTGCACGCCGTCACCGGCATTTCCATGGGCGGGATGCAGACTTTCGAATGGGCGGCGCGCTATCCCGGTTTCGCCCGCAAGTTCGTGCCGATCATCGGCAGCCCGCGCCTGCCCGCCTACGACATCGTTCGCTGGGACACTGCCAATGCCATCCGCGCCTGGGAACGCGCCTGCCGCTGCCCGGAAGCGCGCGCCATCAATGCAGGCTTCGGCCTCGTCACCCGGCCGATCGGCGTCGCCAACGATACGGTGACGCGCGAGGATTCGTTCGACTTCATAGAAACGCGCGCGGCAGAAGACACTTTCGACGAAGGCACGAGCTGGGACCTTCAGCGCCAGGGCGAAGCGATGATCGATCTCGACATTGCCCGCCATTTCGGCGGTGACATGGCGCTGGCCGCGCGCGAACTGGGACGGCAGGTGGACATGATGGTCATCGTCAGCCGCGAAGATCGCATCGTTTCGCCCGAGCCGGCGCTGGATTTCGCTCGGCTGGCCGGGTTCGCGACCCTCGTGACGGACGAGGGCTGCGGCCACGGCGATTTTGCCTGCAATCGTGATGTCTGGACGGCCGCAGCGGGAGCTTTCCTGACAGCCGGGGATTGAGGCAGAAACGGCTCGGCTGCGCCTCCGTGAAAGGATTGCGTCAAACAGGTTTCACCTGTAACGGCCTTGGCAGCCCAGCCCCCATTCTTACCCGGAGTTTCCCATGCGCATCGGCTGCCCCCGCGAGATCAAGAACCGCGAATACCGCGTCGGCCTGACGCCGGAGAGCGCGAAAGAACTGGTCGCCAACGGCCACGAGGTGTGGATGGAAACCGGTGCCGGGACGGGCATCGGCGCTGACGATGCGCAATACGTCGCCAGCGGCGCAAGGGTGATCGGCAAGGTCGAGGACATCTTTGCCGAGTGCGACATGATCGTGAAAGTGAAGGAGCCGCAGCCTGAGGAAATCGCCCGATTGCGCGAGGGGCAGATCCTCTACACCTACCTGCACCTCGCCCCCGATGCGGAGCAGACCGAAGGCCTCGTCAAGTCAGGCTGCACCGCGATTGCCTACGAAACCGTCACCGGCCCTCGCGGCGGCCTGCCGCTGCTCAAGCCCATGAGCCAGGTGGCTGGACGCATGAGCATCCAGGCGGGCGCCAACGCGCTGGAAAAGGTACATGGTGGTCGCGGGGTGCTGCTGGGCGGCGTGCCGGGCGTGCTGCCGGGCCGCGTGCTGGTGATCGGCGGCGGCGTCGTCGGCTTCAACGCCGCGCAGATGGCGGCCGGCCTTGGCGCGCGCACCGTCATCATGGATCTCGACCCCGAAGTGCTCGAGAAAGTCGGCACCCATTTCGAGGCGCGGGCGAGCACGCGTTTTGCCAGCAAGGCCAACCTTGAACAGGCCGTGGCGCAGGCAGACCTGGTGGTGGGTGCCGTGCTGGTGCCCGGTGCCGCCGCACCCAAGCTGATCAGCCGTGAAATGCTCAAGACCATGAAGCCGGGCGCGGTGCTGGTGGATGTCGCGATCGACCAGGGCGGCTGCTTCGAAACCAGCAAGCCCACGACCCACGATAACCCGACCTACGTGGTGGACGACGTGGTGCATTACTGCGTGGCGAATATGCCCGGTGCTGTCAGCCGCACCAGCACCTATGCGCTGAACAACGTCACCCTGCCGCACGCCATCCGCATCGCCAACCTCGGGTGGAAGGAAGCCATGCGCCGCGATGCTCACCTGGCGCAGGGCCTGAACGTGCACGCGGGCCGCGTCACCTACCCGGCGGTCGCCAGCGAACTGGGCTACGACCTGCTGCCGATTGAGGAAGCGATCGCCTAGCTTTCGGCGCCTTCGGGCGGCAGGAACGGCGCGGCGACTTCTGCCGGAACGCGCATCAGCCGCCCGCTGGCCTTGTCCACCATCGCCCAAGTCGACTTGGCGCGCACCAGCGCCTTGCCCTCGGCATCGCGGAATTCGTAGTGCCGGTCGAACCGCGCACCGCGCGGGCCATCCTTGATGATGGTCTCGCCTGTCACTTCCGCACCCTCGGTCACATTGCCGCGGTAGTCGATCTCGTGCCGTGTTACGACCCAGACGTAGGCATCGCGGTGATCAGGCTCGGCCTGCGCGTTCCAGTGCGCGACGGACAGATCCTCCATCCAGCGCACCCACACGGTGTTGTTGACGTGCCCATTGGCGTCGATATGCTCAGGCAGCGCGGTGAATTTCATCAAGAATTGGTGCATGTCTTCATGGCATAATGGCTGGCGTGAAAAAGTCGAACACCCGGTCGCAATCTGCGCTCGCGCCCTTCGGTGCGCTCGGCAAACGGCTGGGCTTCCGCTGGGTTTTCTACTTCACCGTGCCGTTGCCCTACCACCCGCTGTTCCTGCCATTGATGCTGCTGGGGATCGTGGCAATGGCCAGCTTCGGCATCGTCGGCAGCGCAGCCTCAACCGAGTCGAGCGACTGGTGGATCGGACTGCTGGCGCTTGCCGCGATTCTCGGCTTACTGCTCTCGCTGCCTGTTGTGTGCTGGTTCCTGCTGGCTCTGCGCGTACCGCTGATCCAGGCGGCGGCAATCTTCGCCGCGATGGTGCTGCTTGCCGCCGAAGTCTGGCAGGGGCGTCTGCATCCGCTATGGGGCGTGCTGCCCGGCAGTTATGCCGCGCTGTTTGCGATCCAGCTATGCGGCGGCCGCCCTTGGCTGGCGCACCTCCGACGACGACAGGCCAGGTTCGCGCCGATTTCGCCCGGCGACAGCCCGGTGTTGCTGGAACGCGGCATCGGGGACGGCCGCCAGATATTGCTCTCCTGCGACATCGGCAGTGTCTACGACCCGGGGCATTCGCGCGGCGCGAAGTCCCGTCGCTATTTCTGGCTTGCGCCTGACGATGCCGCGACATTGCGAGGAGAACTCGCGGACGAGATGCCGTCGCAATGGACGCTGGAAGACCTCGATCACGGCAGCTTGCTGATCTGGAAGAATGCCCCGAGGCCCCATGCCGGGCTGACGTTGTCGCGCGGCACCTATCGCGCACCGTTCGGGCTGGTGACGGGCCTCAGGCACCTCACGGCAAGGGCGCGCGAGGGCAAGACGCGGCTTGTATACGGAGCGCCCGAATGTATCGTGCCGCTGCCTCTGGCCACGTTCTTCCGCTTCACGTCGATCACCGGCTCGGCCTACAACCGCTGGCAGGCGGGCTTCGCCCGGACCAGGCAGCCAAGCATCGAATTGCCCGAAGTTCCGGGGCGCGAGGGTGTTGCCCTCCTGCTTGCTCCTCGTCCGGAGGGCGGAGGCATCTTTTCCCGCGAGGGCTTCGAGGAATTACTGGCCGAGGCCCGCAGGATCGCTGCCGTGCGGCGTGACTACGAAACGGCCTTGCGCGAGGATCTGCCTGTGTTTCTGAGCAGGCTGCGCGGAAACCTCGAACCGGGCTGGCGCGAACGCGAATTGATCGAATTTCTCGAGAGAGAACCCGCCCACCTCCAGAGCGCCCTGGTGCCCGAAGTGCTCGCCTGGATGGCTGCCTTGCAGGACAGGTCTGATGGCTGGAACATCGTCCTGCCCGCACGCCTGCTGGCTGTTTTCAGCGATGAGGATCTGCGTCCACACGCCGATGCTCTCTATGCCATGTTCAACAGCCAGAAACTGGCTCTGCGCTGGACGCTGAGCGAGGGATTCGACATCGACAGCCTGCCGAAGAATACGCCTATTTTCTACGGCAAGGTGGCAGGCTTCGGCCTGATACAGGCCAATCCCGGCCTGTACAGCAAGCTCGCCCGCATCGATCCCCGGCTGGCCCGGATCGTCGCCGAACTGCACCGCAAGATCAATGGCGGAGAGCCCGGCCTGTCCTGGCGCTACGCCGCTATTCCTCGACGCCTAGTTGCCAGAGGATGAAGGCAACTTCCTCCGCCGTCTCGCGCAGACCTTCCCAGCGGCCGGAGCGGCCACCGTGTCCTGCACCCATGTTGGTCTTCAGCAGCAGGATATTCTCGTCGGTCTTGTACTCGCGCAGCTTGGCGACCCACTTGGCAGGCTCCCAGTAGGTAACACGCGGATCGTTGAGGCCCGCAGTCACCAGCATCGGCGGATAGTCCTGCCGCGTTACCTGATCGTAGGGCGAATAGCTGAGCAGGTGGGTGAAAGCCGCCTTGCTCTCGATCGGGTTGCCCCATTCGGGCCATTCGCCGGGCGTGAGCGGCAGGCTGTCGTCCAGCATGGTGTTGAGCACGTCGACGAAGGGCACGTGTGACACCACCGCGCCAAACAGCGCCGGGTCCTGGTTCACCACCGCGCCCATCAGTTCGCCACCGGCAGAGCCGCCGCTCGCGCTGACCATGCCTTCGGCGGTGTAGCCCATCTCCACCAGACCGCGCCCAACGTCGACGAAGTCGTTGAAGGTGTTGGTCCGCTCTTCCATCTTGCCCTGGAGATACCAGTTGCGGCCCAGATCATCGCCGCCGCGGATGTGCGCAATGGCGTACGCCATACCGCGGTCGATCATGCTGAACCGCGACGTGGAGAACCCCGGTGGCACGGCGTAGCCATAGGCGCCGTAGGCATAGAGGTGCAGCGGCCCGCCCATTTCACGATCCTTGCGGTAGACGATGGACACCGGAACCATCGCTCCGTCGCGCGCACGCACTTCCAGCCGCTCCACGGTGTAAAGCGAGGGATCGAAGCCGCTGGGGATTTCCTGCACCTTCAGCGTTTCCAGCTCACGGCTGGCAACGTGGTAGTCGTAGACGGTGTCGGGCGTGATCAGGCTTTCGTAGGCGAGGCGGATGCGGTCCACGTCCCATTCTGGATTGTTCGCCACGCCTGCATCGTAGGCCGCTTCGGGGAAATCGATCGATTCCACCCGCGACGGATCATCGTAATAGCGCACCTGCACCTGGTCGAGGCCGTTCAGGCGACCTTCGGTGACGTAGAAATCCTTGAACAGGTCTAAACCGGTCAGGTAGAATTCGTCCGAGCCCTCGATCAGCGTCGTCCACTCGCCCGGATTGCTCAGCGGCGCGGTGGCGAGGCGGAAATTGACGTGTTCGTCGTTGGTCCAGATGTAGATCGTATCGTCGTGGAAATCGGCGGAGTATTCGACGCCGACCTGGCGCGGCTTGATGACGGTCAGATCGCCCGTGGGATCGTCGATGGAGGTGAACATCACCTCGCTCGTTTCGTTGTCGCCCGTCGCGATCACCAGCCATTCGCGGTTCGAGGAGATGCCGGGCGAAGCGGTGTAGCCCAGTGTTTCCTCGTGATAGAGTTCAATGTCGCTTTCCGCAGGTTGGCCGATCGTGTGTGCCAGGACACGATCCACGCGCCAGTTCTCATTGGCGCGGCCATAGACCAGCACGGTGTCGTTCGCGGCCCAGATCAGGCCGGTGTTCACGTCCGCGATCCGGTCTTCCAGCAATTCCCCGGTTTCCAGGTCCTTGATGAAGCCGGTGTAGAATTCGCCGCCGGTCGTATCCGTCGAATAGGCGAGATAGCGCCCGTTCTCGCTGACGGAGAAAGCACCGAGGCTGAAGTACTCCTGCCCCTCGGCCAGGGCCGGGCCATCGAGAATCAGTTGTGCATCGCCGCCTGCAACCGGGCGGCGATAGTACTTGAGATACTGTGCGCCCTCCTCGAACTCGGTCCAGTACTCGTAGTCGCCGTCGCGTTGCGGCACGCTGGCGTCGGCTTCCTTGATGCGGGCGCGCATTTCGGTGAAGAGTTCGTCCACCAGCCCGCGCTGGCCTGCCATCTGCGCCTCGAAATAGGCGTTCTCGGCACGGACGTAGTCGAGCACGTCCTCGTCATCGATCGTGGGGTAGCTATCATCGCGCAGCCACGCCCACGGGTCCGACACGGTGATGCCGTGGCGCGTGTAGCTATATTCGCGCTGTTCGGCGCGGGGCGGCTGGATGCTGGTGTCGTAGTTCAAATCGCTGTCCTGTGCTTTTGCCGGCATCGACGTAGCAACGGCGGCTGCGGCGACAAGGGTGATGTTGCGAAAGATCGACATGGATTGACGTGCTCCTGCTCCGGCTTGCCGTGCTGCGGGTGGAAACCCGCACGGTGAAGGCCTATGTCGCGTCGGTAACGCCTAATTGTTTCCTCCGAAACCGGAAAGACGACGAAATGCTGATGCAAACCCACGAAGCCCGCCTCGATGCCCTGCGCAAGGAACTCGCCCGCCGCGATCTTGATGGGTTCGTAATCCCGATCAGTGACGAGCACCTGAGCGAATACGTGGGTGCCTATGCCCAGCGTTTGGCGTGGCTGACGGGCTTCGGCGGTTCTGCGGGCAGTGCGGCAGTTCTTAAGGACAAGGCCGCGATGTTCGTCGATGGCCGCTATACCCTGCAGGTACGCCAGCAGGTGAGCGGGCAGCTTTACGAGTACAAGAGCGTTCCCGACGATTCGATGGCGGACTGGCTGGCCGAGAACGCCGGAGAAGGCACCCGCATCGCCTACGACCCTTGGCTGCACACGCGCGGGTGGGCCAATGCCATGGCGAAAAAGCTGGAAGAAGTCGGTGCCGAACTAGTACCGGTCGATAGCAACCCGCTGGATGCCGTGTGGGACGATCAGCCCGAGCCATCGCCCGCCCCGGCCTACGTGCAGGACGACAAGCTCGCAGGCCGCTCCAGCGCAGAGAAGCGCGGTGAAATCGCCGAGTGGCTGAAGAAGGAAAAGCTCGACGCGGTGGTGATCAGCGCGCTCGATTCGGTCGCCTGGACGCTCAACATTCGCGGCGCCGACGTGGACCATACGCCGGTGGCATTGTCCTACCTGTTCGTGCAGTCGGACGGGACTGCGGACTGGTTCATCGCCCCGGACAAAGTGCCCGCCGAAGTGGCGCAGGCGCTGGGCAATGCCGTGCGCATCCGCCCGCGTGACGAGTTTTCCGATGCCTTCGCCGAAATGGCAGGCAAGCGCGTGGCCGCCGATCCGCAGCGTTCGGTCGCGGCGATCTTCCAGCGGCTCGACGATGTCGGTGCCGAGATCGTGACGAAGGACGATCCCACTGTGCTGCCGAAGGCGATCAAGACGCCCGCCGAACAGCAGGGCCACCGCAACGCCCAGGCGCGCGACGGCGTGGCGATCACGCAGTTCCTCCACTGGCTTTCGGTCGAAGCGCCGCAGGGCAAGGTGGACGAGCTTTCTGCCGCCGCCAAGCTGCACGAACTGCGCAAGACGAATTCGGACCTGCTGCGCGACCTCTCGTTCGATACCATCAGCGGCGCAGGCCCCAATGGCGCAAGCCCGCACTACCGCGTGGACGAGCAAAGTAACATCCGGCTGGAGCCGAACAGTGTGTACCTTGTCGATTCAGGCGGGCAGTATCCCGACGGCACCACCGATATCACGCGCACCATCTGGGTCGGCCCCGACGCGCCGCCCGCAGAGGTTTGCGACCGCTTCACCCGCGTGCTGAAGGGCCACATCGCGCTCGACATGCAGACCTTCCCGCCCGGCACGCCCGGCTCTGCGCTGGATGCGCTGGCGCGCCAGCACCTGTGGATGGCTGGCGTGGACTATGCCCACGGCACCGGCCACGGCGTCGGCGCGTTCCTGGGCGTGCACGAAGGGCCGCAGCGCATCGCCAAGCCGCGCGGATCGCAGGCCGGTACCGACCAGCCGCTGATGGCAGGCATGATCCTCTCCAACGAGCCGGGCTACTACAAGGCCAACGAATATGGCATCCGCATCGAGAACCTGGTGCTGGTGGAGAAGCGCGAGATTCCGGGCGGCGAAGGCGAGTGGCTCGGCTTCGAAACGCTGACTTTCGCGCCGATCGACCGCACATTGGTGGATCGCAGCCTGCTCAGCCCGGCCGAGATCGAGTGGTGGAACAGCTATCACGCCAAGGTGCGCGAGGTGCTTGCCCCGCAGGTGGAAGGCGATGCGCTGGCGTGGCTGGAAGAGGCCTGCAAGCCGCTCTAGGGCGGCCTTGCAGCGGCAATCTGGCGGCCAGATTAACGGGCCTGCCCCAGCGCGACAAACTGCGACAAATCTGTTCTCGCACGGCAAAGTCCTGCGACATTGCTCTCCTATAACCGGTCACTGAGAGTGGCGGGACGCCGGATATCCTCCTCCCCCTTCAAGCCGGCGGCCCGTTGCTCTACCGATTAGACTTGGAGAGTGACCATGAAGAAGACCCTGATTCTCGCCCTGGCAGCAACCGGCCTCACCGTCGGCGGTGCCGCCATCGCGCAGGACCGTCCAGAACGCGGTGCCGACATGACCCGCGCCGATGCCGAAGCCCGTGCTGCCGCGCAGTTCGCTCGCATGGATGCCAACGACGATGGCGTTATAGATGAGGCTGACCGCGAGGCTCGCGCCCGTGCCCGCTTCGACCGGATGGATGCAAATGGCGACGGCATGCTCACCTTCGAGGAATCGCAGGCCGCCCGCGACACCATGCAGGAACGCCGCGCAGAGCGCCGCGCAGAACGCGGCACCGAAGCCGGTGAACGCGAAGGCCGTCGCGGTCACCGCATGGGCCGCCGTGGTGGCGGTATGCGCGGCATGATGATGGCCCGCGCCGATACCGACAACGACGGCACGATCAGCGAAGCCGAGTTCACAAGCGCCGCCCTCACCCGGTTCGACAGCGCCGATGCCGACAACGACGGCACCGTGACTGCCGAGGAACGCCGCGAACAGCGCAGCGAGCGTCGCGCCGAGCGCCGCCAGAACCGCGGATGAGCGATAGTTCCGTAAGAGTGCTGCTGGTGGATGACGAAGCCAGCCTGCGTGAACCCCTGGCCGACTACCTGTCGCGCCAGGGGTTTGCCGTGCGTCAGGCCAGCGACGCGGCGAAGGCGCGCTCCGCCTTGCTGGAGGAAGTGCCCGATCTCATCCTGCTAGATATCATGATGCCGGGAGAGGATGGCATTTCGCTGTGTCGCCACCTCGTCGAAAGCCGCAAGCTGCCGGTAATCTTCCTGACAGCGAAGGGAGAGGCGATGGACCGTATCGTGGGGCTGGAAATCGGCGCAGACGATTACGTGGTGAAACCCTTCGAGCCGCGCGAACTGGTCGCCCGCATCCGCTCCGTCCTGCGCCGGGCTGGCAAGAACGGCGCTGCGCAGACCGATACCGAAGCGCATTACGAATTCGAGGGATGGCATCTCGATCCCCTGAAGCGCCGCCTTACCGATCCGGAAGGCACGGTCGTGCCGATCTCGTCTGCCGAATTCCGCTTGCTGGTCGCCCTGCTCGATCATCCGCAGCAGGTGATGGACCGCGATCGCCTGCTCGACATGGTGCAGGGGCGCGAGGCGCACCTGTTCGACCGCGCGGTGGACAACCAGATCAGTCGCCTACGCCGCAAGGTCGAAGTCGACAGCCGCGATCCGAAGCTGATCCAGACGGTTTGGGGCGGTGGCTACATGCTGGCGGCGGAAGTGAAACGCTTCGTGCCCGTAACGGACTGACTGGCAGAGCAGGTCAGGCATGATCCGTCGCTTCCTCCCGAGAAGCCTGCTGGGCCAGATGCTGCTTTCGGTGGCGCTGGCGCTGCTCGTGGCGCAGTCGATTTCGCTGGTGTTGCGCTACCAGGCGGAAGAACGAAGGATTGAGAACGGTCTCGTCAACGAACTGGCTTTCCAGCTGGTTGCCGATCCGCGCATCGAATTCGCGACCCGCGACGATCAGAGGGCGGACCGCCAGGAACGCCGCCGCCTTCGCATAGAGCGGGCGTTGGAGTCTCCACAGCTACAGGGCGAGAGCCGCAACCGCGAGAGGGAACGGGCGCTGCACCAAGTGCTCGAATCGCAAGGTGTTGCCGTGAGTGAACTCGTCGTCATCTCGCGCGAGGTTTCGCGTGACAGATACATTATGGACGGCCTGCGCCGGGGTGGGCGCTTCTTGCGCAACCGGTGGGACCCCGGTGGTGAACTCGTCGTGGCGGGGATGAAGCGCGCAGGCGAGGACCAGTGGTTGATCGCCCGGGCCCCGCGCCCCGAACGCCCCCGCAGTACGATGGTAGGGATCATCATGCAGACGCTGATCCTTTACCTCGTGATGGTTGGCGGTCTTTACCTGTTGCTGCGCCGTATTACCCGCCCGCTGGCCGCGCTGACCCGGCGAGTAGAACGCTTCGGCGGAGTGGCGGACGGTGCGCCGCCGATGGAACCGTCCGGCCCGGAAGACACCCGCCGCCTGATCACTGCCCATAACGCCATGGAAGCGCGCATCGCCGGGCTGCTCGACGAGAAGGACGTGATGCTTGGTGCAATCGGGCACGACCTGAAGACGCCGCTCGCCGCACTGCGGGTGCGGATCGAAAGCGTGGACGACGAAGCCGAGCGCGCGAAGATGGCCGCCACGATCGAGGACATCACCCATTCGCTCGACGACATCCTGTCCCTCGCCCGCGTGGGCAGGCCGAGCGACCCGCTGGAGCGGACCGAACTCTCCGCCCTCATCGCCTCGGTGGTGGACGAATACGAGGACATGGGGGAAGATGTCGCCCTGGGCGAGACCGAGCGCGTGGCCTTGCCCGTGCGCGCCACCTGGCTGCGCCGCGCCATTCGCAACCTTGTCGGCAATGCCCTGCGCTACGGCAGTGAGGCTCGCATCAGCCTGACCAGGGAAAACGACCAGGCCGTTATCCGCATCGCCGATGCGGGGCCGGGCATTCCCGAAGACCAGATCGCCCACATGACGGAGCCGTTCACGCGCGGCGAAACCTCGCGCAGCCGGGAAACCGGCGGCGCGGGCCTCGGCCTGACCCTGGCCCGCGCCATTGCCGAACAGCACGGCGGCACGCTGGTCTTGTCAAATGTGAACGGAGAGGATGGCGCCATCGTCGGGCTGTTGGCCGAAATCAGGCTACCGCTCTAACGCATCAAACCGCCGAGGATATTGCGCACGAAGGCATTGAGGCCCGTGCGCACCGGATCCGCACTGGATTTCTTGCCGAGCGCCGTCGCCACGGCAATCGAGGCCAGCGAGCCAGTCGCCGCCTTCACGGCGCTCTTGCCGGCCTTCTCCCACATGGAGGCGGTCTTGCGCGGCTGCTTGCGCACTTCCTCCACGCCCTTCTCTTCCACTTCTTCCGCCGTCTTCGCGGCATCCAGTGTCTTCTGCGCCAGCACTTCCTCTGCGCTCTCGCGGTCGACGCGCTCGTCGTACTTCCCGTCGAACGGGCTGACCGACTGGATGATCGCGCGCTCCTTCGCGTTCACAGGGCCAAGGCGCGAACGCGGCGGTTTGATCAGTGTGCGCTGCACCACAGTGGGCGCGCCTTCCTCGTCCAGCGTCGAGACCAGCGCCTCGCCAACGCGCAACTGCGTGATGGCCTCTGCCACGTCCAGATCGGGATTGATGCGAAACGTCTCCGCAGCCGCCTTGATGGCGCGCTGATCCTTCGGGGTGAAAGCGCGCAGGGCGTGCTGCACCCGGTTGCCCAGCTGGCCCGCCACTTCCTCCGGAATGTCGATGGGGTTCTGCGTCACGAAATAGACGCCCACGCCCTTCGAACGGATCAGCCGCACCACCCGCTCGATGGTGTCCTGCAGGGCATCGGGCGCATCGTCGAAAAGCAGGTGCGCCTCGTCGAAGAAGAACACCAGCTTTGGCTTTTCCGGATCTCCCACTTCGGGCAGACTCTCGAACAGTTCGGCCAGCAGCCACAGCAGGAACGTGGCGTAGAGCTTGGGACTGCGCATCAGTTCCTCTGCCGCCAGCACGTTCACCACGCCGCGACCCTGTTCGTCCACGGTCAGGAAATCGTCGATCTCCAGCGCAGGCTCGCCGAAGAAATGGTCCGCCCCTTGCGATTCGAAACTGAGCAACTGGCGCTGGATCGCGCCGACCGACTGCTTCGATACGTTGCCGTATTCGCCCGACAGTTCCTTGGAATTGTCATAGGCCCAGGCGAGCATGGCGCGCAGGTCCTCGAAATCGAGGAGCAGCAGCTTGTTCTCGTCGGCGTAGCGGAAGACGATCTGCAGCACGCCTTCCTGCGTCTCGTTCAGGTCCAGCAGGCGGGCCAGCAGCAGCGGCCCCATTTCCGATACCGTGGTGCGGATGGGGTGGCCGTTCTTGCCGTATAGGTCCCAGAACACCACCGGGTTATCGGAATAGGCATAGTCGTCCATGCCGAGTTCCTTCGCCCGGCCTTCCAGCTTGTCGGCGTGCTTGAACTTGGGCGAACCCGGCATGGCAATGCCTGACAGGTCGCCTTTCACGTCGGCCACGAACACCGGCACCCCGGCAGCGGAGAAACTCTCGGCCATGCCCTGCAAGGTTACCGTCTTGCCGGTGCCCGTCGCGCCTGCGATCAGGCCGTGGCGGTTCGCGCGCGACAGGTCCAGCGCCTGCCGGTTTCCATTCAGATCGTTACCGAGAAAAATGTCGGCCATTCTAGCCCCTAATACCTTGTTGCCGGATTCCGATGCGAACCCTAGAGCGGGCCTGATGGATGGCAAGTCCCCCTTTGTGCTGCTGGACGATGCACGCGCCCATGGTGCGAGCGATGCGCACTGCTTCACGAAACCCTCACAGGTTTTCGTGGCGCGGCGGGCGGACGAGGTCGTGCGCGTGCTGGCAGAAGCCGACGCGGCGCGGCGGACAAGCGGCAAGCACTTGGCGGGCTATATCGCCTACGAAGCGGGTCTGGCGCTGGAAGGCAGGCTGGTGCCACTTGCCGCGGCGCGTGCAGGGGCCGTCGGGCCGCTGGTGTGGCTAGGCCTGTTCGACGATCCCGAGATCATTTCTGCTGTCGAAGTCGAGGGCTGGCTTGCGGCGAAGTGCAGGGGCGAGGCGAGCATCGGCCCGCTCGATCCACAAGTCTCGACCGGTGCCTACCTCGATGCTTTCGATACGTTGCAGGAAGCCATCCGCGCAGGCGACATCTACCAAGCCAATCTCACCTTCCCGCTGGCAGGCCCGGCGAAGGGCGACCCGCTGACGCTCTATGCGAAGATCCGCCCCACGGCGGCTGCCGGATACGGGGGCCTCGTGTTCGACGGATCGGACTGGCTGCTCTCTTTCAGCCCCGAGCTGTTCTTCGCCCTGCGCGATGGCCACGCCAAGGTGAAGCCGATGAAAGGCACCCGCCCGCGCGGCGGCACCGAGGCAGAGGACGCGGCGCTGCGCGATCAGCTCAGCCGGTCGGTGAAGGACAAGGCCGAGAACCTGATGATCGTCGACCTGATGCGCAACGATCTCTCCCGCGTGGCACAGGCCGGCAGCGTACGGGTGGAACATCCCTTCAAGGTGGAGACCTATCCCACGCTCCACACCATGACGACGACAGTGCTGGCAGACCTGAAGGAAGGCCGCACCGCAGTGGACGTGCTGCACGCAATCTTCCCCTGCGGCTCCATCACAGGCGCCCCCAAGATCCGCGCGATGGAACTGATCGACGAGGTGGAGCGCGATGCCCGCGGTCCCTATTGCGGCGGCATCGGACGTATCGACGCCGGTGGCGATGCCGCTTTCAACGTTGCGATCCGCACCATCCGCCTGACGCCGGGCGAGAACCAGCGACACAAGGCCGTGCTGGGCGTGGGCGGGGCGATCGTCGCCGACAGCGACGGCATGGAAGAATGGCGCGAATGCCTCGTGAAAGGCGCTTTCGTGCGCGGGGCGGCAGGCGGGCACGACCTGATCGAGACGATGCGCTTCGACCCGATGGCAGGCACGCCGCTGCTCGAAATGCACCTCGAACGCATGAAGGCGAGCGCGGCGGAACTGGGCTTCGCTTTCGACCGGCACGAAACGCGCAACCGCATCCAGGCGCTGTGCTTCGAACTGGAGGAGGCGGCGAAGCTGCGGCTCGTGCTCTCGCGTTCTGGCGCGGTCAGCTTGGAGGCGCATCCCCTTCCAGCTCCCTTGCCCGATCCCGCGCCTTGCGTGCTGCTACCGCATCCCACGGTCGCGCACGACTGGCGGCTCTATCACAAGAGCAGCGACCGCAGCTTCTACGAGGCGGCGCTGGCGACCGCCAAGAGCGTCGGCGCGGTCGAAGCCTTGTTGGTGCGCGACGGCATGGTGACGGAAGGCAGCTGGACCAACGTGTTCGTGAAGCGCGACGGAACGCTCGTCACTCCGCCGCTCTCCGCCGGACTTCTGCCCGGCGTGCTGCGCCGCTCGCTGATCGAGGACGGCAAGACGCGCGAAGGCGAAGTGGCGCTCGAAGACCTAGAGAACGGCTTTTTCATCGGCAATGCCCTGCGTGGCCTGATTCCGGCGACGCTGGAACTGCCATGAGCGCGCAGCACCTCAGCCAGGCACTCCAGCGGATCGAGGCATCACCCACGACGGCGATGACCGACCGGGCCAGCGAACTTCGCGCCGAGGGCCGCGACATCATCTCACTGAGCGTCGGAGAGCCGGATTTCGACACCCCGCTCCACGTCATCGCAGCCGCCAAGGCCGCGCTCGATGCTGGCGATACGCGCTACACTCCCGTCACCGGCACCACGCGCCTGAAGGAAGCCGCCGCGCTGCATTTCCGCCGCGATCTCGGCATTGCTGCCGAGGCGCGGGACGTGATCGTGACGGCAGGCGGCAAGCAGGCGATCTTCGAGGCGCTTGTCGCCACCGTCAGCCCCGGCGACGAGGTGATCGTGCCTTCTCCGTGGTGGGTCAGCTATCCGCAGATGGTGCGCTTTGCAGGGGGCACCGTGGTGCCGCTGCGCACATCGGCCAGCGACGGCTTCCGCTTCCGCCCCAGCGAACTCGAGGCGCTGATTACCCCGCGCACCAACTGGCTGCTGCTCAACTCGCCCGGCAATCCCACCGGCGCGGTGTTTTCGGCAGACATGCTGCGCGGCATCGGCGAGGTGCTGCGCCGCCACCCGCAGGTGTTAGTGCTGTCAGACGATATCTACGCACCGCTGCGCTACTCGGACGAGCCGCATGCCGCGCTGGCAGCGCTCTGCCCGGACCTTGCGGAGCGCATCATTACGGTCTCCGGCGTTTCCAAGAGCCATGCGATGACGGGCTTTCGCATCGGAGTGGCCACCGGGCCCGACTGGCTGATTTCCGCAATGGGCAAGTTGCAGAGCAATTCCAGCGGCAACCCCGCCAGCATATCGCAGGCCGCAGCCGTCGCCGCGTTCGAGGGGCCGCAGGATTTCCTTGCCGACTGGCGCGATGCCTTCCGCCGCCGCCGCGACATGGTGGCGGCGCGTATCAACGCCACCCCCGGCCTCTCCACACCCGTCCCCGACGGCGCGTTCTACTGCCTTGTCGATGCTGCCCCGCTGATGGAGCCGTTCGGCGGCGACGACGGCAAGCTGGCGCTGCACCTGCTCGACAACGGCGTTGCCACCGTCGCAGCCTCGGCGTTCGGTGGCAGGGACGGCTTCCGCATCAGCTTTGCCGCGGACGAGGCCGTGCTGGACACAGCGCTGGATCGCATCGAAAAGGCGCTTTCATGACCAAGATCGACATTCTCTTCGAAGACGGCGAGGCGCTCGTCATCGACAAGCCCGCTGGCCTCCCCATCGAGACACCGCGCAAGGGCGGAGCGAGCCTCGAGGACCATCTCGAGCAGCTTAAGCTCGGCTTCCAGCGCGCGCCTCAGGCGGTGCACCGGCTCGATACCGATACTTCCGGCTGCCTGCTGCTGGCGCGCAACCCCAAGGCGCTGAAACGCTTCAACAAGGCCTTCGAGGAAAAGCTCGTCTCCAAGACCTACCTCGGTATCGTTGCCGGACCGGTGGAGGAGGAGGAAGGCACCATCGACCTCGCGCTAACCAAGATCAGCAGCGAGGCGCGCGGCTGGCGGATGATCGTGGCGAAGAAGGGCAAGCCCTCCATAACGCACTGGACCAAGCGCAAGGAACTGGACGGCGGGTTGACGCTGGTGGAATTCCGCCCGGAAACGGGCCGCACCCACCAGATCCGCGTCCATGCCGAGCACGCCTTCAAGCGTTCGCTGCTGGGGGACCCTGTCTACGGCAACAAGGATGCCCGTGTCTCGCGCACCATGCTCCACGCCAGTGCACTTGTAATGCCGCGCGAGGGCAAGCCCGATATCGTGGCCGAAGCGCCGCTGCCTGCCGACTTCGTGAAGCTGGGCGCCGGATAGGACCGGGAATGGGCAGGATACTCGACCGGGCGCACGAGATCGCGGAGGAGAGCTTTATCGCTGCCTCCGGCCCCGGCGGGCAGAACGTCAACAAGGTGGCGACTGCCGTGCAGCTGCGCTTCAACATCTATGCCCTCGGCCTGCCACCGCGTGTGTTCCACCGGTTGAAGGACATTGCCGGCAACCGGCTCAGTCAGTCGGGCGACATCGTGATCGACGCGCGCAGCCACCGCACGCAGGACGCGAATCGGCGCGATGCGCGAGAGCGGATGGCGGCGATGATCGAGGAAGCGATCAAGGAGCCGAAGAAGCGCGCCAAGACCCGCGTGAACCGGCTGAACAAGAAAAAACGCCTCGCCAGCAAGAAGGCCCACGGCGAGAAGAAGGCGATGCGCGGAAAGATCGACCTGTAGGCCCGGCCGCCTTCGCCCTGTCCTTCGGCTCGGGCGCTCACCAAGCTTGACTTTTCCCCGATTCTCTACCAATGGCACGCGCGATGGGCGGCGCCTGATGCGTCGCCCCAATTATTTTCGGGCCAGATGCGCCCCTACCAGACTTTTTGAAGGCAAGACCATGGCGAAGCCCGCAACCATCAAGATCCGCCTGAACTCCAGCGCAGGCACCGGCCACTTCTACGTGACCAAGAAGAACCCGCGCAACCACACGGAAAAGTTCACCTTCCGCAAGTACGATCCGATTGCGAAGAAGCACGTCGAGTACAAGGAAGGCAAGATCAAGTAAGACGCCTTCGGGCACGCTTGGTCCGCGCTTTGTCGAACCCGGTTTTCCTGAATGGGGGGAACCTCCTGGGTTCACGGACGGTTCAATGCCTCACCTGTACCCAGAGGGTCCATAATTGGTGAGACTATGAACGCCTTGAAAAACATTATCCGCACACCCGCCATCGCCGCCGCCCTGGGCGCGATGGCGTTTGCCGTTCCGACTACCCTTTCGGTCGCCGCTACCCCGGTTGCCGCCCAGGCCCAGGCAGACCAGTTGCAGCGCGCCGCCCGCGCGCTGCGCGGCATTTCCACAATGCGCGCCGATTTCACGCAGACCGACCGCGTCGGCAACGTGCTTTCGGGCGAACTGACCCTGAAGAACCCCGGCAAAATCCGCTTCGAGTATTCCGACGATGTGAACATGCTGGTCGTTTCAAACGGCAGTGCGCTTTCGATCATCGATTACGAAGTGAGCCAGGTTGAGCGTTATCCCATCGGCGATTCGCCGCTGGGCGCGTTGCTGAACCCGCAGCGTGACATCACCCGCTACGGCCGTGTGCAGGGTGGCAACCGCAACGGCGTCGTATCTATTGCGGTGAGCGATCCCGACCGTCCCGAATTCCCCACGATGACGTTGATCTTCGTAGAGAAGGCATCGGCCCCCGGCGGGCTGGAACTGAACAGCTGGGTGGCGCTCGATTCGCAAAATCAGCGCACGACCGTGCGCCTGCGCAATCACCGCTATGGCATGAGTGTATCCGACAGCGAGTTCCGTTTCCGTGACCCGCGCCGTTCGTCCCGCCGTCCGGGATAAACAGTCCATAGGTGAATGGTTGTAAATTTGCGACAGATTACACACGTCATTCATTGCCGCGACAGCCTCTTCCCCCTACTTCTGAGTGCATAGAGACGCGGTGAGGCGGGTTTCCCCCCTGTTGCCCTGACCTCGATTAAAGCCGTTTCTCTTGCGAAGCGTGACGAACGCTCGAAAAACGAACCCCCGTCGCATTATGCCCCCGCGACGGGGGTTTTTTTATCTGCTGCCCGCGACTAGGCAGCAGTCATGGTCAAGATCACCACCTGGAACATCAATTCGATCCGCCTGCGCATGCCCATCGTTGAGCGCTACCTGAAGGAACACGCGCCAGACGTGCTGTGCCTGCAGGAGATCAAGTGCCAGGAGCAGCAGTTCCCCTACGAGGCGTTCAGGGAATTGGGCTACGAGCACATCGCGGTGCACGGGCAGAAAGGCTACCACGGCGTCGCCACGGTCAGCCGCGTCCCCATGCAGGAATTCTCCCGTCACGATTGGCAGGATAACGGCGAGGCACGGCACGTGGGCGTCGAATTCCCTTCGCTCGACGGGCTGGTGCTGGAAAACGTGTACATCCCGGCAGGGGGCGACATTCCCGACCGGGAGAAGAACCTGAAATTCGGGCAGAAGCTCGACTTCCTCGAACGCATGACGCGCTGGGCCGAAAAGATCGACAGGCCCACGCTGCTGGTGGGCGATTTCAACATCGCGCCGCTGGAATGCGACGTCTACGACCACAAGGCGCTGCTGAAAGTCGTCAGCCACACGCCGCTCGAGGTCGAAACGCTGGACCTGCTGCAAGGCGCACACGACTGGGTCGACCTTGGCCGCAAGCATATCCCCGCGCCGGAGCGTAACTATTCGTGGTGGTCCTACCGCACCTACTGGCAGGGCAAGGATCGCGGGCGGCGCCTCGATCACATGTGGGCATCGCCCGATCTGGCCGCGCAAAGCGTCGCCCATTCCATCGCCGAGGACACGCGAGACTGGGAAAAGCCGAGCGACCACGTGCCGCTGATGACGGAGTTCGACCTCTGAGCGAGGCATCGCCTCCATCGCCCGAACGGCGCGTAGCGCAAGCGGTGGACGCCCTGCGCCACGGCTGGCCGATCAGGGTTGGGGACGCACCCGTCCTTCTGCCCGTCGAGACCGCGCTCGATCGTAGCGCCCGCTCCGATCACCTGCTGATATCCGCCGCCCGCGCAGAGACGCTGAAGCTCACCAACCAGCGGCCTGCCGCCGATGGTCACTCGCCCGTGCTGATGCGCGCCGCCGACCCGCTGGACCTTCACGCCGCCTTGCCGGTGGCGGACCCGGCGCTCGATCCGGTCAATCCGCTGAAAGGCCCGTTCCTGGCCGAACCGCTGGAATGGATGACAGCGGCGAAAGTGGCGATGGAGCTGGCGCGGATTGCAGGGATGCTGCCTGCTTTCCTGGTCGATCCCGATCCGGCTGGCGAGCCCGCAACCCTGCACTCAGTCGATCTCGCCGCGTGGAAGGTCCCTGCCAACCTCGCCATCGCCACCCGAGCGCATCTGCCCATCGCGCACGAGGAGCAGGCCGAGATCGTCGTCTTCCGCTCTCCCGGAGACATGCGTGAGCACGTGGCGCTGGTGCTGGGCCAGCGTTCGACGGAGACGGTGCCGCTCGTCCGCCTGCATTCCGAATGCCTGACGGGCGACATCTTCGGCAGCCTCAAGTGCGATTGCGGTCCACAGCTAGACCATGCGCTCGCCGCCATGTCCGCCGCGGCGAGCGAAGGCGGCTGGGGGGTGCTTCTCTACATGCGGCAGGAAGGGCGCGGCATCGGCCTCGTCAACAAGCTGCGCGCCTATCGCCTGCAAGACGAGGGGTTCGACACGCTGGAAGCCAATCGCCGCCTCGGCCTGCCGGAGGAAGCGCGCGATTTCCCGCTGGCGGCGCGGATGCTGGACCTGCTCGGCATAGGCCGGGTGCGGTTGATGACGAACAACCTCGAAAAGGTCGTCGCGTTGGAGGATGCCGGGGTAAAGGTGACCGAGCGGGTGCCGCATGAACTTCCTGCGAACCCACACAACACCCGCTATCTCGCCACCAAGCGCGACCGCGCGGGGCACCTGCTGGCGTGACCTGGACCATCCGCGAGGAGCGCGCGGGCGATGAGCCGGCGATCCGCGCAATGACGCTGCGCGCGTTCGAGGGGCATCCCTATTCTGACGGGGATGAGGCAGACGTGATCGACCGGCTCCGGGCCGACGGAGACCTGCTGCTGTCACTGGTGGCTGTCGAGGACGGCGAGATTGTGGGCCAGGTGACCTATTCGAGCGCAAGGTTATCCAACGGGGAAGATGGGTGGATGGTCTTCGGCCCCATCGCCGTGGAACCCGCGCGGCAAGGTGAAGGCATTGGCCGCGCACTGATGGACGCAGGCGAACAGGCGATGAAGGCGCGCGGGGCCAAAGGGATTACCGTGCTGGGCGATCCGGCGCTTTATGCCCGCTTCGGCTATGTCCAGCACACGCCGCTGACACTCGAAGGCGAACTGGGCGAATACTTGCAGGTGAAGAGTTTCGGCGCGCCAATCCCCTCCGCCACGCTGACCTATGCGCCCGCCTTCGGCTGAACCCAGCGCCCCAGCGCCTGGCCCATGCGCACGCTGTCGCCTGCGCTGAACTGCTCCAGCCATTCGACACCCGGCTCGAACAGCAGAACCACGGTGGAGCCGAGGAAGAAGCGGCCCATTTCGTCTCCGGCGGCAAAGTTATGCTCTCCATCGGAGAAGGTGCGATGGCGAAGGTGCGGAGCGTGTGCAGCCTCTCGACCGCCCCATACGGTCTCGATCCCGGCCACGATCATTGCGCCGACCATGACGCTGGCAAAACAGCCGCGAGGCCCGTCGAACAGGGCGGCGAGCCGCTCGTTGCGGGCGAACAGGTCGTCGACGTTCTCTGCAGTTACCTGGTTCACGCTGAACAGGTCGCCCGGGACGTAGATGGTGCCCAGCAGTTCCCCCGCAGCAGGCATGTGGACGCGGTGATAGTCCTTCGGGCTAAGGTAGATGGTGGCAAATGTGCCGCCTTCGAACCGCCGGGCCAGCTCCGGGTCGCCGCCCAGCAGCTGTGTCGCAGTGAACTCGCGCCCCTTGGCCTGAAAGATACGCCCTTCCTCGATATGGCCGATCTGGCTGATCGCGCCATCGGCGGGGGACACGACGAATTCCTCGGCATCGGCCAGCGGTCGGGCGCCGGGTTTCAGCTCGCGAGTGAAAAAGTCGTTGAAGCTGGCATAGGCTTCGACGGGGCGTGCGGCCTCGGTCATGTCGACATCGTAGGCATCGATGAAGCGGCGGATCAGCCTGTCCTTCAGCCAAGGTGTCTCGCTTCCCGCGAACCTGCCAGCAAGGCGGGAGATTCCGTGGTGTGGCAGCGCGTGCTGTAGCCAGATGAACGGATTTGCCATCAGCGCAGCTGACTGTCCTTGGAACCGCGCCGGTTCAGCGTCGAGTGACGCACCGCGCTATCCTTTCCGGATTGGCATTCCACACAGGTGCGAACACCGGGCACGGCCTCGCGGCGCTTTTCGGGGATGTCCTCGCCGCAGATGTCGCAATACTCGGCGCTTTCCCCCTTGGGAATGCGCGCGCGTGCGGCGGCGACAGCGTCGCTTACCGTATCGTCGATCTGGTCCTGCACCGCGCCATCGCGCGACCATCCGCCTGCCATGGGAAATCTCCTGGTTTCTCAGCCAATGGCCTAGCAGGGTCACACGTTCCCGCAAAAGACCCGCTGGCGAGAGGCGTCAGCGGATGATCTCGTAACGTGTCAAGCGGCGGTCGAGCGCGTTCTCGCCCACGCCGCCCATGTCGCCCGACCAGTCGGCGACGAAAACCGACTCGCGATCGACCCCGCTGGCGAAGCGCGCATCGTTGCCGACAACGGACAGGCCGGAACTGTCGCGCGCGCGCCCCTCGGCGGCGACGGCGATGAAGGCGGCGTGGTTTTCCTTGTCCTGCCCCTGCACGAACCAGTTGTTGGCGATCTGCCCGCTGGCCCCACCTGGCAGGTCGATCATGTAATTGGTGCCGCGCCCGGCGGAATCGTCGAAGCTGGAGGATGCAATGTCGACGCGGATCGCGCGGGCCTTCACATAGTGGCCGCCGCGTCCCTGCTCGAACCGACTGCGGGTGATGCGCACGTGGCCGTATTCGCCGGTGTAGATCGAATGGGCGCAGCCGCCCGAACCCTCGCAAGTGCCGAGGCGGGTGAAGGTGCTGCGGTCGATCACCAGCCGCCCGGCGGGATCGTTGTGCGTCAGGATGCCCTGCTGGCTATCGCGGAACCAGCTTTGTGCCACGGTCAGGTTGCCCTGCTCCAGCCGGATGCCCGAACCGTTGAAATCGGGCACACGCACGTTCTGGAAGACGATGCCGGAAACTTCTGCGCTGCGTCCGCGCAGCACCAGCGCGGCCTTGCCCTCGCATGTCACGCCGTCGAACACGGCGGCCCCCGCCTGCGCGGAAAGGTAGGACACGGAGCCTGCGGTCTGCACCGCGCACTGTTCGTAGCGGCCGGGCGCGATGGAGATGGAGCCGCGCGCGTCGCCGATGGCATCGACCGCGTCCTGCAGCCGATCGTAGCCGCGCCCGGTCTCCACCACGGTGAACGGAGGCTGCCGCTCCTGCGCGAACAGGGTCGCAAGCGGAATGGCGGCCACGGCGAGGGCGGCAAAGGCCCCGATCACGCCTGTCGGCAAGCGGCGCGGGGCAAGGCGGGAAACCTGCGAGATCATGGGCGCAGACTAGCGTACAATGGTTAACGCCCTGCCCCTTGTCAGGCGTCCTTCGGTGGCCTCCCCCGGCGCGGAGCGACCGTTTTCGGCACCTCGATCCCGCGCCGTTTCAGGGCCTCGCGCAGCAGCACCTCTATCTCGGCATTGACCGAACGCAGTTCGCCTGCGGCAAGGCGCTCCACAACGTCGTGGAGCGCCGGGTCTAGCCGCAGGGCAAATGCTTTCTTCTGGGCCTTGGGCATGGGTTTTTACTGGTAGAGCGAGCCCGCGTTGACGACCGGGTTCACGTCCCGCTCGCCGCACAGCACCACCATCAGGTTGGACACCATGGCCGCGCGGCGCTCGTCATCAAGGTGTACGATATCGTCGGCGGACAGCTTTTCCAGCGCCATCTCCACCATGGAAACCGCGCCCATCACCAGCTTGGCGCGGGCGGCGATCACGGCCTCGGCCTGCTGGCGGCGGAGCATGGCCCCGGCGATTTCGCTGGCGTAGGCAAGGTGGGTGAGGCCCGCCTCGTCCACCACGATCCCGGCCACAGCAAGGCGCTCGTTGAGCTCGGCCTGCAATTCGGAGTTCACCACGTCCGGGCTGCCGCGCAGCGTCGTCTCGTTTTCCTCGAAATCGTCGTAGGGATGGCGCGCGCCCACGGTGCGCAGGCCCGCCTCGATCTGGATGTTCACGAACTCATCGTAATCGTCGACGTCGAACACGGCCTGCGCCGTATCGCGCACGCGCCACACCACGTTACAGGCAATGTCGATGGGGTTGCCGCGCAGGTCGTTGATCTTGATACGCTCGGAATGGATGTTGTGTGCGCGCACGCTGATCTTCTGCTTCATCATCCACGGCCAGACCCAGCGAAGGCCCTCCGTCCGGTCGGTGCCGCGATACTCGCCGAACAGCGTGATCACCGCGCCCTGGTTCGGCTGGATCATGTAGAAGCCGATCCACGACAGCAGGCCGACCAGCGCGATGAGAATGCCGATAATCAGCATCAGCGGGGACCCGTCCGCCTTGGCAACTGACACGCCCGCGAGAAATAGCCAGACGCCGCCCAGCGTCAGCGCCAGCGATACCAGCAGCATGACATAACCGTTGTAGCCGCTCGCCGGGACTTCCCGGCTGCGCGCCATGGGAATGTGTTCTGTACTCATCGAAAACCCTCCTGTTTGATATAATTATGATATTACTTTTATATCAAATTGCCGGTTTGGGGAAGCAGAATCGGGAATGTGCCTCAGCTCTCTGCAATCGCCTTGAGGAATGCCTCGCCGTAAGCTTCCAGCTTCTTCGCGCCGACACCGGGGATTTGCGACATCTCGGCGAGGTTCACCGGCCTGTCCGCCGCCATCGCGCGCAAGACCGCATCGTGGAACACCACATAGGGCGGAACGCCCGCTTCCGCCGCCAGATCGCGCCGCAGGTTGCGCAAGGCATCGAACAGCGGATCGCCCACGGGATTGGGGGTGGAGCCACCACGCCCCCGCCCGTTCCGTCCACGCTGACGCTCCGGTGGCTTGGCCATCACCACTTCGGCCTCGCCTGTCAGGATATCGCGCGCGTCCCCTGCCAGCGCGAGGCCGCCGTGCTCGGTCTGCACCAGGCTGCCGCGCACCTGAAGCGCGCGGGATACGGGCTGGAGGAGCGCCGCATCCTCGCCCTCCACGATCCCGAACACCGACAGGCTCTCATGCCCCTTTTGCACCACGCGTTCGTCGGCAACGCCGGTCAGAACCTTTTGCAAGTGGCCGAAGCCGAAGGTCTGCCCGGTGCGATAGACGGCGGACAGGAGCTTGCGCGCAAGCTGTGTCACTTCGATCACCTTGGGCGGATCGAGGCAGTTGTCGCAATTGCCGCAGGTCTGCGGCGGATCCTCGCCGAAATGACGCAGCAACACGGCGCGGCGGCAACCGGCGGTCTCGACAAGACCTGCCAGTGCATCGAGCCGCTGCCGCTCGCCGTGCTGGCGTGCCTCGTCCACCTCGGCCACGCGCATCCGCGCCTGCGCGAAGTCGCCCGCGCCCCACAGCATCAGGGCCACAGACGGATCGCCGTCGCGGCCCGCGCGGCCCGTTTCCTGGTAATAGGCCTCGATCGACTTGGGCGTTGCCGCGTGTGCGACGAAGCGCACGTCCGGCTTGTCGATCCCCATGCCGAAGGCGATAGTCGCCACCATCACCATGTCCTCGCTGGCGACGAACTTCGCCTGGTTCTCGGCGCGAACCTCTGGCGACAGGCCTGCGTGATAGGGCAGCACCGAGCGGCCCGTGTCCTTCGCCAGTTGTTCAGCCAGCTGCTCCACCTTGCGGCGGGTGGGTGCGTAGACGATGCCCGGACCCGGATTATCCGCGCACAGCCGAGCCAGTTGCCGGGGCAGCGAATCGCGCGGGCGAATGGCGTAGCGGATATTGGGCCGGTCGAACCCGGCGACGACCAGGCCTTCCTCCGGAATTCCAAGCTGAGCAAGGATATCGGCCCGCGTATGTGCGTCCGCCGTGGCCGTCAGCGCAAGGCGCGGCACATCGGGGAAGGCATCCATCAACGGCCGAAGCTGGCGATAGTCCGGGCGGAAATCGTGGCCCCATTCGGAAACACAGTGCGCCTCGTCCACCGCGAACAGGGCAACCCGCGCAGAGGTCAGCAGGTCGCGAAAGCCAGGCTGGCTGGCACGTTCCGGAGCGACGTATAGCAGGTCCAGTTCGCCAGCCCGGAATGCATCCAGCGTCTCGCGCCAGTCGGCATCGGCGCTGGTGAGCGTGGCAGCGCGTATGCCGTTGGCCCGCGCGCTGCGCAACTGGTCGTGCATCAGGGCGATGAGCGGCGAGATCACCACGCACGTTCCCTCCAGCATGGTCGCGGGAAGCTGGTAAGTGAGCGACTTGCCCGCCCCCGTCGGCATTACCGCCAGCGTGCTCTGCCGCGCCAGCACGCGCTCCACCACGTCAGCCTGCCGACCGCGGAAGTCAGCAAAGCCAAAGAGGCGGCGCAATTCCTCGCGCGCCCGGGCAAGATCCAGCGTGTCGATCACGATGCTCCATGTGACAGGTCGCCGCCCCCGCGCCTACCGTCGCAACAGGCATTTCCACGTGGACGTTGCGCGGCTATACCGCCGCCTCAGTTCAACCACGAGGAAGGGGACATAGCCCACCATGAAAAAGCTTGCATTCGTTACCATCACCGCCGCTCTCGCGCTCGCCGCCTGCGGTGATTCCACCGACGCTTCCGAAGAAGCCGTTGCCGACACCGTGGAAGTGCCCGCGGACGATGCGATGGCCGGTGCGCCCGATCCGGTCGAGGATGCCGATGCCATGACGGAAGAAGACGTCGAAGCCGCGATGGACGAAGCCGAAGCCACCGCCGAAGCCGCCGGTGACGAGGCCCAGGAAGCCGTCGACGATGCCCTCGCCGCTGCCGAGGCTGCACAGGCCGAAATGGACGCCGCGACCGAGTGATCCGCGCGCGCAACCAGCGCAGGTGGGGCCGGGCCTTCGCGGGCCTGGCCCTTCTTGCATGTGCCGCCTGCAGCGACGGCGAGACAGGTCGCGGCCCCGCACCCGCGACAGAGGGCGAGGAAGCCGCCCTGCGAGATGCCGCCGCCATGCTGGAGGAACGCGAACCTGCTGGAAACGTAGATGAAACAACGCCGGACGAAACGACCGTGCCCCAGGCCCCATGATTCGCTCCGGCCCGACAGATGTGGTATCAAGTGAAACATGACCGATATTGCCGAAAAGCCGCCTGAAGCCGAAGAACGCCCGCACGATTTCAGCGCCCTGCCTGTGGTCTCGAACGATGTCTTCACCGCGCCGCTCAAACGCCCCGCCCACGTGGGCGAGGACTGGCTGGAGCCGCAGCAAACGCAGTACGACAGTGAGGACGACAAGGTCTGGGACGACCTGTTCGCGCGCCAGATGGGCGTGCTGCCCGGCCGCGCGTGTTCGGCCATGCTGGAAGGGCTTGAAAAGCTCGACCTCGGCAAGGGCGGCGTGCCCGATTTCGGAGAGCTATCTGAGGAACTGGGCAAGCTGACCGGCTGGAGCGTGGTGCCCGTGCCCATGCTGATTCCCGATCACGTGTTCTTCTGGCACCTCGCCAATCGCCGCTTCCCGGCTGGCAACTTCATCCGCACGCGCGAGACTTTCGACTACATCCAGGAGCCGGACGTCTTCCACGATGTGTTCGGCCACGTGCCGCTGCTGACCGACCCGACGTTTGCCGACTACATGCAGGAATACGGCCGCGCGGGGTGGAAGGCCATGCGCTACAACAAGCTGAAGGCGCTGGGTTCGCTTTACTGGTACACGGTGGAATTCGGCCTGATGCTGGAAGCGGGCGAACCGCGCATCTACGGTGCGGGCATCCTGTCCGGCCCGACCGAGGCGATCTTCGCATTGGAGGGTGAAAGCCCCAACCGCATCATGCTGAATGTCGACCGGGTCATGCGCACCGACTACGTGATCGATGACCTGCAACCGACCTATTTCGTGATCGAGAGCTTCGAGGATCTTTACCGCCAGACGGTGGAACGCGATTTCGATCGGCTTTATCGCAACCTCGGTGCCGGGTTCACCTATGCCAATTCGGCGGTGATCGACGTCGACAACGTGCTGCACCGGGGCACACAGGAATATTTCCTGCGCGGCGGGCGCGGAAGCAGCGCCAGGCCGGTCTGATCCTGCCAGTCACAATCGCATAGAAAAAGGGCCGACCCTCCAGCGAGGATCGGCCCTTTTCATGTTCTGGGAAAGGCGTCTCTTAGTTGACGGCTTCTTCCATGCCTTCGGTGTAGGTGTCGGTGTCGCCTTCGGCGGCGTCTTCGATGTCGTCAGCTTCGGCTTCCATCGCGTCCGCTTCTTCGTCGGTGATCATGCCGGCGTCTTCCATGTCGTCGGCCTGCTCTTCCATGGCTTCGGCTTCTTCTTCTGCAGCTTCTTCGCTCGGGCTATCACAGGCAGCGAGACCGAGGCCCAGCGCAGCAGCAGAGGCGAAAGCAAGAATCTTCTTCATTTGGTACTTCCCTTCCAGAAACGGCCATCCCACACACGGAAAAGGCCTTGAGAAACGATACTAACGTCTTTCCAGACCCGGCTCGAAAAACCCGCGCATGTGCAGCAAATGACAAGCTGCGAGCGCGGCTATAGCCCCGGCCATGGTGATCAACAACGCATCTACCGTATAGGTTCCTGAAATAAGATTCCCCTCGCTCAGGGCAGGGGTAAGGAGGATGCCGGACACAAGCGAGCCGGCCACACCGACTCCGATGAAACGGGCGAGCGCGCGGGTGGATTCGGCGCGCAGCACGAATGCCGCCTGCCAACCCAGGACCACGCCCACCAGTATCATGTAGAGATAGCCCATCTGCCTCTTCCTTGCGTTTCGTCACCTGTAGAACGGGCCATAGCGCAGGCGGGTTCCTCAAAGGCAGCCGCAGGTCGGCGCCAGATGCAGCAAGTCCGCAGGGAAGTCACTGATAAAGCTTCGTTTAATTCGTTAACGCCGGATTAGAACATCCACAGCAGCAATACGCCCATGGCGATACGATAGATCACGAAGACCAGCATGGATGCCTTCTTCAAGAAGTTCATCAGGAAGGCCATGGTGGCGAAAGCGGCGACGAATGTCAGCGCGCCGGTGATCAGCGCTTCGATCACCATCTCGCTGCCCGCTTCCATCAGGTCCGGAACGATCAGCACACCTGCGCCCGCCACCGCGGGGATGGACAGGAGGAAGGAAAAGCGCGCCGCTTCCACCCGGCCAAAGCCGAGAACACGTGCCGCCGTCATGGTAACGCCGGAACGGCTGGTGCCGGGGATCAGCGCCAGTGCCTGCGCTAGGCCCACCAGCAGTCCATCGCGCCAGGTCATGTCTTCGTAGGAACGGTCCTCGCGCCCGAAATAGTCGGCAAGGCCGAGCAGGATCCCATAGAAAATGAGGTTGAACGCGATGAGATCGGTGAAGCGCAACGACGCGAGCAGGTCGCCGTCCTCGATCTTGAGGCCGAACAGCGCCACTGCCACGCCATTCAGCGCGCCCGTCTTTATGGCAAGACCCGCGATCACGGCAGGGATAGTGCCCAGCACGATCCACCAGAACAGTCGCTTCTCCTTAGGCGCATTGCCGATTCCGACCGTGGCGAAGCCGCCCCGCGCCAGACCCCAGGCGTCCTTGAAGAAGTAGACGATGATCGCCAGCAGCGAACCGATGTGCACGGCGATGTCGAGCATCGGCCCCTGATCGGGAAAGTCGAGAAACACCGGCACGAGGATCAGGTGCCCGGAGGACGAGATCGGCAGGAATTCGGTGATCCCCTGCACGATGGCGAGGATCAACATCTGAAGGAAAGTCATGCGCGAATAATGGTCCTGGACTGGAAACTGAGCGTGGTTTGAAAGCGCAACGGGCCTCCAACCAAAACGGGGGCGAAGTCAAGCCTCGCCCCCGCACATTTGGGTATCAACGGTTGGTTTTTTGCGCCTTACCAGATCGAAATGCGATCTTCCGGTGCCAGGTAGAGCTCATCGTCCGGGCCCACGTTGAAGGCATCGTACCACGCGTCGAGATGGCGCACCGCGTTGTTGAGGCGGAATTCACCCGGCGGGTGGTTGGCCGTCATCACGCGGTTGCGCAGCGATTCCTCGCGTTCCATGCCGCGCCAAACCTGGGCAAAGCCGAGGAAGAAGCGCTGGTCGCCGGTCAGGCCGTCGATCACCGGTGCTTCCTGGCCGTTCAGCGACAGGCGATAGGCGCGGTGCGCCATCTGCAGGCCGACGACGTCGCCAAGGGTTTCACCCATGGACTGGCCGGCGCGCAGGCAGACCGGGCCTTCGGGGCTGTCGACCGGGCAATAGGCCTCAATGAATTCGCCCATGCGCTGGGTGAACTGCTCGAAGCCCTCGCGGTCCGAATCCTGCCACCAGTTGCGCAGGGTGCCGGAGGCATCGAACTGCGAGCCCTGATCGTCGTAGCCGTGACCGATCTCATGACCGATCACCGCGCCGATGGCGCCGTAGTTCACGGCCGGGTCGGCTTCCGCGTTGAAGAACGGCGGCTGCAGGATCGCCGCGGGGAAGACGATGCGGTTGGTGAGCGGCGAATAGTAGGCATTCACCGTCTGCGGCAGCATGCCCCACTCGCTGGGATCGACCTTGGTGCCGAGGCGCGAGAGGTTGTCCTGCTGGTTCCAGCGGATCGCGCTCATGCGGTTGGCCAGCGGATCGTCCGGGGTGATTTCGAGACCGTCGTAGGTTTCGAACTCGTCCGGATAGCCGATCATCGGCACGAAGCCTTCCAGCTTGGTGCGCGCTTCGGTCAGCGTGTCGGCGGTCATCCACTCGTTCTCGTCGAGCGCGGCGGACATCGCACGCTGCAGGTTCGCCACCAGCTCGTCCATGCGGGCCTTGCTTTCGGGCGGGAAGTACCGCTCGACATAGAGCGCGCCCAGCTGCTCGCCCAGCGTGCCTTCGACAGCGCCGATGGCGCGCTTCCAGCGCTCCTGCTGCGCTTCCTGGCCGCTGATGGTGCGCCCGTAGAACTCGAAGCGCGCATCATCCAGCTCGCTGGAAAGCACGGCGGCGTTGTTCGACAGGAACTGCGCGGCCATGAAGGCCTTCATCGTCGCAAGCGGCGTTTCGGTGACCAGCTTCATCATGCCGGGCAGGCCTTCGCCGATCATCGCCTGCTGCTCTGCCGTCAGGCCCAGCGCTTCCACCTCTTCGGCGGTCGGCGGGATCTGCGGCGCGAGGAAGCGGGTCTGGTCGGAGAACTGGCCCGCTTCCAGCAACGTTGCGATGGGGAAATCGCCGGCCATTTCGGTCAGTTCGGCAGGGGTCAGCTCGTTGTAGGTCAGCTGCGGCAGGCGGAACATCTGCCGCGCCCATTCCAGCCGGGCGACCTTGGTCTCGAACGCGTAGACCGCTTCGGCAGCGCCGCGGGCATCCTGGTATCCGGCCTTGCCGAGCACGAAGGTGAGATAATCCTTGTAGGCTTCGCGGATTTCCAGGTTGCTCTCGGAATCGACGAGGTAATAGTCGCGGTCCGGCAGGCCCATGCCATCGAAGCCGAGGCTGACGACGTAGTCGGTGGGGTTGCGCGCATCGATACCGACGCCCGCAGTGACGAGGGCGGGATAGCCCGCTTCCATGAACAGGCGGGTCAGCGCTTCGAGATCGGGCGCGTTGTAGATTTCCTGCAGGTAGGGCTGCGCCGGGGCAAGGCCGCTGGCGTCGATCGCGTCCATGTCGACGTAGGCGTTGTAGGCATCGACGATGCGGCGCGCGGTGGTGCCGGGCGCGGGGTTGGATGCAACAAGGTCGCGCACCAGGACTTCCACGTCGTGGATCGATTCCTCGCGCAGCATGTCGAACGCGCCGTAACGCTGGCGGTCCGCCGGGATCTCGTTGGCATTGATCCACTTGGCGTTGGTGTAGGCGTTGAAATCGTCACCCGGATCGACGCTGTCGTCGAGCTGGTTCAGATCGACACCCCAGGTACCGAAATCCATGGTGGGCGCGGTGGAGGCGGCGGGAGTATCATCCTGCGCGAAGGCAGGGGCGGCCACGGCAAGTCCGATGACGGATGCCGAAGTGACAAGCAACTTGCGGATCATTGGGTAAGCAGTCCTCTTCTGGGCGGAATTCTTGGATTCAAGACCGGCTTCCTCCAAAATGGACATCCGGTTTCTGTCGTTACGAATTCGATGTAGGGGTGATTCCACTCGACGCAAGACATGAACGCCTTGCGGAACAGGGCACTAGCCTAAAGTCTAGGCCAGAGGTTGGGCAAGCGACCGACTGTGAGCTGGATCGTCGAATTGCAGCGCCGCGAGGCGGGCATAGAGGCCGCCTTGCGCGGTCAGGCTGGCATGATCGCCCTGCTCGACGATGCGCCCGTCTTCCATCACGATAATCCGGTCCGCCGCGCGCACTGTGGCGAGCCGATGGGCGATCACCAGCGTGGTTCGGTTTGCCATCAGGTGATCGAGCGCGTCCTGCACCAGCCGCTCGCTTTCGGCATCGAGGGCGCTCGTCGCCTCGTCCAGCAGCAGGATTGGCGCATCCCGCAGCAGGGCGCGGGCAATGGCAAGGCGCTGGCGCTGGCCGCCCGAAAGGCGCGCGCCGCCTTCGCCAAGGAAGGTGTCGAGCCCCTCGGGCAGATCGCGCAGGAACTGTTCGGCATTGGCGGCGCGGGCGGCTTCCCAGATGGCTTCCTCGTCCGCTTCCCACGCGCCGTAGCGCAGGTTGTCACGGGCATTGGCGGCGAACAGTACGCCCTCCTGCGGCACCAGCGCCATGCGGCGGCGTACCTCGGCTGGGTCGGCCTGGGTCAGCGGCACGCCGTCCATCCGCACGGTGCCGACCTGCGGATCGTAGAACCGCTCGGCAAGCTGGAAGATCGTGCTCTTGCCCGCGCCGGAGGGGCCGACGATGGCCACGGTCTCGCCCGGCTCGACCGTCAGCGAGAAATCGACGATCGCCTGTTCGCCGGGCCGCGTGGGATAGCTGAAGCTGACGTTCTGAAAAGCGAGGCTGCCGCGCGGCGGCTGCGGCAGGGCCTGCGGGCGCGCGGGCGCCTCAATCACGGGCTGTTCTTCCATCAGTTCGCTCAGGCGGCTGGCCGCGCCTGCCCCGCGCAGCAGGTCTCCCAGAACTTCGGTCAGCGCGCCGAAGGAGGAGGCGGCAATCGCGCTGGCGAACACGAAGGCGCCGATAGTGCCCCCGGTGATCTCTCCGGTGGTAACAAGCACCGCCCCGCGCCACAGCAGGCCGGTAATCCCGCCGAACACCAGCGTGATGACCATCGCCGTCATGACGGAGCGGATCAGGATGCGCGTTTTCGCAACGGCGAAGGTGCGCTCCACCGAAACGCCGAAGCGCTCACCCTCGCGCTTTTCCTGGTTGAACCCCTGTACGATCTTCATCGCAGACAGCGTTTCCGTCACCATGCCGCCCACGTCCGCCACCCGGTCCTGGCTCTCGCGGCTGACATTGCGCAGGCGCCTGCCGAACACGGTGATCGGGATAATGACGGTGGGGAGACCCACCAGCAGCCACACGGCCAGTTGCGGGGCCAGCCAGAACAGGTAGCCGGTGGCGAGGATGGCCATGATGATGTTTCGCAGCGCGACCGAAACGGTGGTGCCCACCACCTGCTCGATGATCGCGGTGTCCGACACCATGCGGCTGCTGATTTCCTTGGGGCTGTTTTCCTCGAAGAACGAGGGCGAGAGACGCAGCAGGTTGTCGTAGACCTTGCGCCGGATATCGGCGACCACCCGTTCGCCCAGCCAGCTGACGAAGTAGAACCGCAGCGCCGTTGCCAGCCCCAGAACACTGACGAGGATCAGCAGGTAGCGGAACCAGCGGCCGATCTCGCCATCGCCGGTAAAACCCCGGTCGATGATCAGGCGCAGCGCACTGGGCAGCGCAAGCGAGGTGATCGTGGCCGTCACCAGCAGGGCGAGCGCCGCGAACAGCACCTGCATCGGGTACTTCTTCGCCTCGCGGAAGATCATCGCGAGCGGGCCGAGGCTTTTCGCCTTTTCCGGCGGGTTCGGAACGTCGGGGATTGCCATGTCGGCTGGGGCACTAGCCCAAAGTCCTGCGGCTTTGAAGCACCCTTTGTGCCCTGTCCGGTCACCGCGCCGCCCTTGGGTTGCAAAAAACCACTTTTCTTCCATGCCGCATTGCACAATGGCGGCAAAGGGACCATGTTCAAAAGGTATCCGCGCGGGACATGCGGCAAACGCAGCCTGCCACCCATTCGTCTGCAGGGGACGCTAGACTTGCTTTATTCCGCTTACGAAATGCAGCGCGCGCTGCTCGGCACGGCCAGCAACTGGGCCAGTGTGGGCGCGCGGCTGCTGGACAACCCGGCCTTGCCGATGGGCTACATGGGCATGGGCCCGGCGATGGCCTCCGCGCTGAAAGTCTTCGCGCACCTGTATGAGGAGCGTGGCAAGCCCGATTTCGACATCCAGCCGGTGGAGAAGGATGGCGAGACCCATTACGTCAGCGAGAGCGTGGTGATGGAAAAGCCGTTCGGCAACCTGCGGCGCTTCACCCGAGACGGCCTGCCGGAAGATGCGCCCAAGCTGCTGATCGTCGCCCCGATGAGCGGGCACTACGCCACCCTTCTGCGCGGCACGGTGCAGCGAATGGTGGAAAACCAGCAGGTGTGGATCACCGACTGGGCCGACGCGCGGCTGGTGCCGGTGTCCGAAGGTCAGTTCGATCTCGACGACTACATCGATTACCTTATCGAATTCCTGCAGTTCCTCGGCCCGGACACCCACGTCCTCGCCGTGTGCCAGCCCTCGGTGCCCGCCTTTGCCGCCACGGCGATCATGGCGGAGGCCGAGGACGAATGCCGCCCGGCCTCGCTCACCATGATGGGCGGCCCGATCGACACCCGCGCCAGCCCCACCAGCGTGAACGACCTTGCGATGGACAAGCCGCTGAGCTGGTTCGAGAACAACGTTATCGCCACGGTGCCGCTCAATTACGCGGGCGCCGGTCGCCGCGTCTATCCCGGCTTCCTGCAGCTGGCGGGCTTCCTGTCGATGAACCTCTCCGATCACATGATGAGCCACTACGAAATGTTCAAACACATGACCGTGGGCGACCAGGACAGCGCCGACCGGACGAAGGGCTTCTATGACGAATACCTCTCGGTCTGCGACATGACGGCGGAATTCTACCTGCAGACGATCGAGCACGTTTTCCAGGAACACTCGCTGCCCAAGGGCGAATTCGTCCACCGCGGCAAGGCGATCAACCCCGATGCGATCCGCGATACCGCTCTGTTGGCGATCGAGGGCGAGCACGACGACATTTCCGGCATCGGCCAGACCCGCGCCGCGCTGGACCTTGCCCAGCACCTGCCCGCCGCTAAGAAGAAATACCACATGGCGCCCGACGTGGGGCACTACGGCATCTTCAACGGCAGCAAGTGGCGGGGCCGCATCGCCCCGGTGGTGGAAGAATGGATGCGGAAGAATCCGTCGGTCTCATGAACCTGCCTCCGCAGGTTCGTCCTCGCTAGACGCGCTCCGCTTCGCTACGCGCCCGCTGCGGGCGGGCGTTCGCCCTTGCGACCTGCTGAGCACAGGCCGCGCCTAACCATAGCGAGTTTCCGGCATAAGAAATTTTCAGGCCGAGGCGGTTTTCCTCGTGCCTGGCTGGCGTGCGCTCAGCCACTTTTGCGCGGGTTTCTCCAGCCAGCGGTATAGCCCGCCCGAGAGCGCCGGCAGGACAATCAGGTAAGCGGCAAACGCCGCCTGGCCGATCTGACGGCTCTCGTCCACCGCCACCAGCTTCAGCGCGATCAGCAGCGGGAAATGGACGAGGTAGGTCGCGTAACTTGTGTCCCCCAGCCATACCAGCGGGCGCGCCGAGAACAGGCGCGACACGGGGCCTTCGTCCAGCGCCAGCGCCAACAGCAGCGCAGCGAACGCCAGCGGCACCAGCAGCGTCTCCATCCCATCGAGCAACCATAGCGCGGCGAGGCACAGCGCGCACACCGCGGCGCACACCAGTCCCGTCGCGCCACGCCCCCGCCATGCCGCCCACAGGTTCGCGAGCATCATGCCGATGCCGAACTCGATGATGCAACGCACCAGCCCCAGCCTGGTGATCTGCTCGCCCAGCGTCTGTGCGCCTGCCAGCGTGAACACGCCGTGCAGCGCAAGCGCGGCCACGATCACACCCGCCACCAGCGCCCAGGGCCGCATCGCTTCCCAGCGCAAGGCCGCCACGGCCAGCGGGAATATCAGGTAGGCGCCCACCTCCGTACTGATCGACCAGGCCGGGTGGTTCCACGTCAGGTCCGGCGTCAGCCCCCAGTTCTGCACCAGCAACACGTGCAGAGGCAGCTCTGCCAGCGGGTAGTTCGCCATATCGCGCCCGGTCGCCAGCAGCACCAGCGCGAAGGCGACCATTGCGCCCAGCACGGCGGCGTGGAGCGGCCAGATACGGGCAAATCGCCGCCACCAGAAGGCAGGCGCGCCCGCGGCGCCCTCGCGCCGCAGCCGCCCACCATAATTGAGCCACATGACGATGCCCGAGAGCATGAAGAACAGATCGACAGCCAGGTAGCCCTTGGCGGCGACCGCGATTCCCGCCTCGGGCATCCAGTCCGTCAGAGACAGGCGTGCGTGGTAGAAAACCACCCACCATGCCGCGATCCCGCGCAGCCCCGTCAGCGCGGCGAGGTGCGGTATGCCCGACCTCTGCGGCGGGATCGGCGGAGCGATCACGCGGGCGCTCCGTCCGGGGTTTCCTCCCGCAGCCACGGGCGCACCGGCTTGGCATCGCCTTCCCACTCGCGCTTCATCAGGCTGTAGAAGGCAATCTGCAGCCCCAGCAGCATGAACATGAAGGGCTGGTAGCCGATGCCGACGAAAGCCGCGCCGACAAGGTAGACCACTTGTCCGTTCTGCAGCGCCGTCGCCAGTGAATACCAGCGCCTGCCGTCATCGTCCGCGGCATCGCGGTATCGGCGGCGGATGCGCTGCATATGCCACAGGCCAAGGGCGTGGAGCGCCAGCCAGATGGCGAATCCGGGATAGCCCTGTTCGCCCAGCACCTCGAAGTATGCGGAATGGAACGCGCGCCCCTCGTCCGTCACTTCGGCGTAAACCACGGTCTCGGTATTCCCCAGCTCCACGGTCTGGCGGGTCCTGTAGCTGAAGCTGTTGCCCAGGAAGGAATCGAAACCGCCGCCCAGCGGGTTCTCCTTCACGTAATCCAGCGTCCAACCCCACACCGCTACGCGGGTAGAGGCGCTCTCGTCCGCCCTGTATTCGGTGATGGTGGACATGCGCTCTGTATAGCTGGCGGGCAGGAACGGCAGCGCGACGAGCATGGCGAGGCCCGCCAGCCCGGCGTAGACGAAGCGGTACTTCACCGTGCGCAGCACCAGTACGCCCAGCACGGCGATGCAGATGAGGCCCGTACGCGTCTGCGTGCCGATAGGCACCAGCAGCGCGGCAAACACCAGCGCGGCGGCGAACAGCATGGCGGGCTTTCGCTCGGGAATGATCGTGCCGTGGCGCGCCACCCAGATTATCAACGGAATCATGGCGATAGCGACGGTCGAGAGAGTGGAGCCCTCGTAGAGTCCGGCATTGTCCTGCACCAGCGAGACGAGCGTGCCGTAGCCGCCGCCCGAGAGCACCGTCTTGATGCCCGCCGATATGATGATGCTGGCGGCCGAGAGCACCATGATCAGCGCAGCGGCCTCCAGCCTCAGCTTGGTGCGCAAGGTGAGCGGCAGGAATGCGGCGAAGACGAGGCTCTTCCAGACCCAGTCCCACTTCACCAGCGCCGATGCGGGGAAGTCCGCCATCAGCGTCGTCACCCCGCACCAGGCCAGCAGCGCAAGGATCAGTCCCTGTCGAAGGGTGAACCGGCTGCCCTGCTTGTTGTCGAGCAGGATATACCCGGCAAACGCCGCTACAAAACACAGGAGCGACAGCGAGATGCTGGTGATGATGCCGTAGCCCACCTTCTGCGGGGCAACGATATCGACGTAAATATACAAAAGCACCCACAGGAACGGGCGCCGCACCCCCATCGCCACGATCGCGGCGATGAAGGCAAGGAGGACGAGATCACGCATCGGCGCTGTCGTCCTGCTGCCTCAGCCACGGCCTCGACTCCTTGCCCGACAAACCGCTCTCGCTGTCGAGATCATCCCGAAACAGCAGGCGCCAGCACGCGAACAGGATCAGCCCGTGCGTAAGCGCGATGGAAAAATAGTCGATCACCGGTCGAAGGGTCCCTGCGGTTCAGCCTCCGCGTTTAGGGCCAAGCTATTGACGCGCCGTTAAGTGTGTTCTGGCAGGGAGAGCGGCGATGACACGGATCCTGCACGTTCTCGACCATTCGCTGCCGATGCACAGCGGCTATACCTTCCGCACGCGCGCCATCCTGCGCGCGCAGCAAGGCTTGGGGCTGGAGGTGCGCGGAATCACCGGGCAGCGGCATGTCCACGCCGGTCCGCCGGTGGAGCAGGTCGATGGTCTCACGTTCCACCGCACGTCCGGCAAGCCTGCCGGCCCCGTCGGCATCAGGGAATGGCGCGAGATCGATGCGTTGGCCAGGTCCATCGTGGCGTTGGCCGACGAATGGCGGCCCGACATTCTGCACGCCCACTCGCCTGCGCTGAACGGCCTTGCCGCGATCAGGGCCGGGCGCAAGCTGGGCATCCCGGTGGTCTACGAAATCCGCGCTTTCTGGGAAGATGCCGCCGTCGGCAACCTGACAGGGCGCGAAGGTTCGCTGAAATACCGCCTTACGCGCGAACTGGAAAACTCCGCCGTGCGCGGGGCAGACGCCGTGATGACCATTTGCAAGGGACTGAAGGCGGACCTCGTCGCGCGCGGATTCCCGGCCGAGAAGATCGGCATAATGCCCAACGGCGTGGATCTGACGACCTTCGGCGAACCTGCCGAGCGCGACAATGCGCTCGCGGCTCGGCTCGGTATCGGGGAAGGCCCCGTCATCGGCTTCATCGGCAGCTTCTACAATTACGAGGGGCTGGACGATCTCATCGCCGCCATGCCCATGCTGATCGAACGGCATCCGGGCGCGCACCTGCTGCTGGTGGGTGGGGGACCGATGGACGAAGCCCTGCGCGCGCAGGCAGCGGCCTCACCGGTTGCCGATCGCATCCACTTCACAGGCCGCGTGCCGCACGCCGAGGTGGAACGGTATTACGCCCTTACCGACATCATGGCCTACCCGCGCAAGAAGAGCCGCCTCACCGATCTCGTCACGCCATTGAAGCCGCTGGAAGCGAACGCGCAGATGCAACTGGTCGCCGCCAGCGACGTGGGCGGCCACCGCGAACTGATCCGCGACGGTGAGACAGGCGTGCTGTTCGCACCCGACGATCCCGCCGCCTGCGCCGCTGCGCTGGCCGACCTGGTGGACAGGCGCGGCGAGTGGCCCGACATCCGCCAGGCCGCTCGTGAACATGTCCGTAATCGGCATGACTGGGCTACCAATGCACAGCGTTATCGGGTCGTTTACCTTGGCCTGTTAGGCGCGATCCACGACGGCCGTATCCCCCACGTTGCCTGATCTGTGCGGCAGCGGGTTGTAAACCGGCGAAGAAACAGGATTGGCACGTGGCGAGCAGCCCCATGCACATGGATAAAACGGTGAATGCTGCCCGCAAGGCAGGCAAGCCACCGATTACCGCCAGCCCCGCGTTCCCGTGGATCGTGGCGTTGTGGTTCGCCGCCCTGCTCGGAATCGGCTGTCTGATACTTCCCTCGTCCGTTTTGGAAAGCATCGTGATTGCCACGGGCGTTTCCGCCGTGTTGCCGACGGCGGCACCGCCGCTGGGTTTCACAGCCAAGGCACTGTTGGCGCTCGCTGGCATGCTGGCGGGCGGTTCGCTGGGCCTGTTCCTCGCGCGCCGTATCGCGGCACCTAAGGGTAAGCGGACCGGGGCCGAGAAGATCCGCAAGCCGTTGATCGGTGCAAGGAGTTCTAACGACGGCGAGGACGACGAGCACGACGACCTGCCCGATCCCAAGAGCGCCAGCCGCCGCCGTGCGCTGGCGATCGAGGAAGAAGACGGCTCAAGCGATTTCCTGGACATAGCTCCCCTTCCGGGCGTCGATTATCAGGTGCGAGGCCCCATTCTGGCCGTGCGTCATAGTGAACGGGAGACCGCACCTGCCGACATTGCAGGGGAAGAGGAGCCTTTCGAACTGGAAGAGCTAGCCGCCCTGCCGGATGACGTTTCCGAAGACGAGCGCCAGGACTTCGTCCCGGAAACGCAGGCCAGCGACCCCGTGATTGCAGTCGGATACTCCGAACCCGCAGAGGCCCTGCCGTTCTCGCCGCCCTCCATTGCGCATGTGCACGACGACCAGAACACAGGACAGGGCGAGCGCGAAAAAGCCGCCGCGCCGGCATCCGGCCCGGAAGCCGAAGCCGAAGCCGAAGCCGAAGCCGAAGCCGATATTGCGCCTGAGAGCGAGGACACCGTGTCAGAAGAACAGATTTTCCAGACAGCCCATACACCCTGTTTCGACACGGATGATGCTGCGGCCTTTGCCGATCCAGAGCCGGACGTGGTGATGGAAGGAGAGGCCGTCTCCGAGAACGAAGAGGAGTGCGAAGGCCTGGTGCAGTTGGTACAGCGGCTCGGCTCCACGCTCGAAAAGCATCGTGAATGGGCGGCGGCGAATGCCGCGCGCGTGGCCGCTGAGGCTCGTGCAGCAGAAGCGAACGCCGGTGAACCGATCAACGGCGCGGCAGAGGCCCCGTTCGCCGACGCACCGGTCATCGAGGCTCCGATCCCCGACGAATTCGATCCCGCAAAGGCAGAGGACGTGTCGCAGGCCATGGCTGCCTATTTCGGCGCTGCCGCTGCTTCGGCACGCGCCGAAGCGCAGGTCTCTGAAGAGCAGGAGCCTGCCAGGGGGAGCGAGCGGGGCGAGAGCGAACTGGCGCGCTCGCGATACGAAGCCTTCCGCGGCACGATGGCCGCTTTCGATGTGGACGAGGACGACGCAGACGAGGACCTTTCCGAACTCGCCGCGTCCTTCACCCTGCCGATACTGAAAGAGGAACGATCCGCGTCAATGCCGCGTCCGGCTTTCGATCAGGCGCCGCCATCTGTCCACGCACACGAGGCGACAGCGACTGCCGATACCGAGGAGGAGGACGAACCTTTCGAAGGATCGGTGGCCATCTCGCCCAATCCCTTCAAGCGCAATGCGGACGAATTCGTGCGGGTGGAAGAACCCGAGCCCGAGGATGGCGAGGCTCAGCCTGCCGTGCTGTTCCCCAACCAGCAGGCACGCAAACCCGCCGCGGTCGACTCTCCGGCCCTGTCGCGCGCCTTCGATCCTCCCGCAGGCCAGGATGCCAACATCTCGCCGCGTTCGCACCATCCGCGCCCCTCGAATGACGATAACGAACGGGCCTTGCGCGAGGCGCTGATGAACCTGCAACGCATGAACAATTAAGTAGCGGACCAGAGTCGACCGACAGCCGAGGCAACGAACCGCCTGCCAAGCTGGAATTTGCCACTGCAAAGCTATTTTGCGGTGCACCAAACCTTGCAAAAATTGCTTCCTGTCGCCATGAGGGCGCTTCGCGAAATTTTCGTGCCTTGCCGGGCTGTTGATTCGCGTTTCGTTACCAGTGTAACTGGTTTCGAAGCGTGCTAATCCTCCGCCCGGAATATGCACGCGAAACAGGAAGTTGAAGATTGACCGAGTATCCCGCCCCCCAGGGTCTGTATGATTCCGTAAACGAGCACGACAACTGCGGCATGGGCTTTGTTGCCCATATCAAAGGCACCGCCTCGCACGATATCATTACCCAGGGCCTGGAAATTCTGGCGAACCTCGATCACCGCGGCGCGGTGGGCGCGGATCCGCTGCTGGGCGACGGTGCGGGTATCCTCATCCAGATTCCGGACAAGCTCTATCGCCGCTGGGCCACCGGCGAGGGCCTGACCCTGCCCCCGGCGGGCGAATACGCCGTTGCCATGTGTTTCATGCCGCAGCAGGACGAGGCGCGCGAATTCATTACCGCCCAGTTCGAGAAGTTCATCGCCAAGGAAGGCCAGCACCTGATCGGCTGGCGCGACGTGCCGACCACCACCGATGGCCTGGGCAAGGCCGTGCTCGATTCGATGCCGGTGATCCGCCAGTGCTTCATCGCCAAGGGCGACAACTGCGCCGATCAGGACGCGTTCGAGCGCAAGCTGATCGTGATCCGCAAGCAGACCCAGAACCCGCTCAAGGAACTGGCGAAGAAGCACGCGATGCCGGGCCTCGAGAAGCTGTACATGCCCAGCTTCTCCAGCCGCACCGTCGTCTACAAGGGGCTGCTGCTGGCAAACCAGGTGGGCAGCTTCTACGACGACCTGCGCGATCCCGATTGCGAGAGCGCGCTGGGCCTCGTGCACCAGCGCTTCTCTACCAACACCTTCCCCTCCTGGCGCCTTGCCCAGCCGTTCCGCCTCGCCTGTCACAACGGCGAGATCAACACGGTGCGCGGCAACGTGAACTGGATGAACGCGCGCCGCCGCACGATGGAAAGCGACCTGCTGGGCGCGGACCTCGACAAGCTGTGGCCGATCGTGCCGCACGGCCAGTCCGACACGGCCTGCCTCGACAACGCGCTCGAGCTGCTACTGCTGGGCGGATACTCGCTGGCCCATGCCATGATGATGCTGATCCCCGAAGCGTGGAACGGCAACGACCTGATGGATCCCAAGCGCCGTGCCTTTTACGAATACCACGCCGCGCTGATGGAGCCGTGGGACGGTCCCGCCGCCGTCGCCTTTACCGATGGCCGCCAGATCGCCGCCACGCTGGACCGCAACGGCCTGCGCCCTGCACGCTATTGCGTGACCAAGGACGATCTCGTCTGCCTCGCCTCCGAAAGCGGCGTGCTGCCCTTCACCGAGGAAGAGATCACCCGCAAGTGGCGCCTGCAGCCGGGCCGCATGCTGCTGATCGATCTCGAACAGGGCCGCATCGTCGAGGACGAGGAACTGAAGGCCGAACTCGCCAATGCCCATCCTTACGAGGAGTGGCTGGAAAAGGCGCAGTACAAGCTGAAGGATCTCGAAGCGATCGAGACCGACCAGGACGCCGTGCAGGAGCACGAGGTGAGCCTGCTCGATCGCCAGCAGGCCTTCGGCTACACGCAGGAAGACATCGCCAAGTTCCTCGAGCCGATGGCCGCGAACGGCGACGATCCCATCGGCTCCATGGGCACCGATACGCCGATTGCCGTGCTGTCGAACCGCAGCCGCCTGCTTTACGACTATTTCAAGCAGAACTTCGCCCAGGTCACCAACCCGCCGATCGACCCGATCCGCGAGGAGCTGGTGATGAGCCTGCTCACCATGGTCGGCCCGCGCCCGAACCTGCTGGGCCGCGAGGCCGGCACGCACAAGCGCCTGGAAATCAGCCAGCCGATCCTCACCAACCGCGGCATGGAAAAGATCCGCTCTGTCGAAGCGAGCCTGGACGGCGCATTCCGCACGGCCACCATCGACATCACCTGGGACGCCGAGGCCGGGGCCGATGGCCTGGAAATGGCGATCAAGGAAATGTGCTGGGCCGCGACAGAGGCCGTGCTGCAGGACAAGAACATCCTTATCCTGTCCGACCGCAAGCAGGGGCCGGATCGCATTCCGATGCCCGCCCTGCTGGCAACGGCTGCCGTGCATCACCAGCTGGTGCGCCAGGGCCTGCGAATGCAGACCGGCATCGTCGTGGAAACCGGCGAAGCGCGCGAGGTGCATCACTTCTGCGTGCTGGCAGGCTACGGCGCGGAAGCAATCAATCCCTACCTCGCGTTCGAGACGCTGGAAGATATCCGCGCGCGCAAATTCCCCGAGCTTGATGCGGCCAAGGTGGAGCAGAACTACATCAAGGCGGTGGGCAAGGGCATCCGCAAGGTGATGTCCAAGATGGGCATCAGCACCTATCAATCCTACTGTGGCGCGCAGATCTTCGACGCGGTGGGCCTTTCCACCGAGTTCGTGGAGAAGTTCTTCACCCGCACCGCCACCACGATCGAGGGCATTGGCCTGAAGGAAGTGGCGCAGGAAACCGTGCGCCGTCACGCGGCGGCCTACGGCGACAACCCCATCTATCGCTCCATGCTGGATGTGGGCGGCATCTACCAGTATCGCCTGCGCGGCGAGGAACATGCCTGGACGCCCACCAACATCGCCAACCTGCAACACGCCGTGCGCGCGGAAAATCGCGATGCCAATGCGCAGGAGCAGTACAATGCCTTTGCTGCATCGGTGAACGAGCAGGCCGAACGCCTGCTGACGATCCGCGGCCTGATGGAACTGAAGAAGGCAGACAAGGCCATCGACATTTCCGAAGTCGAACCGGCGGAAGAAATCGTCAAGCGCTTCAGCACCGGCGCGATGAGCTTCGGCTCGATCAGTCACGAGGCGCACTCGACGCTGGCGATTGCCATGAACCGCATCGGCGGGCGTTCCAACACCGGCGAAGGCGGGGAGGAGCCGGAACGCTTCGTGCCGCTGGAAAACGGCGATTCGATGCGCAGCCGGATCAAGCAGGTCGCCTCTGGCCGGTTCGGCGTGACGACCGAGTATCTCGCCAATTCGGACGATATCCAGATCAAGATGGCGCAGGGCGCAAAGCCCGGCGAAGGCGGCCAGCTGCCCGGCCACAAGGTGGACAAGCGCATCGGCAAGGTGCGCCACTCCACTCCCGGCGTGGGACTGATTTCGCCGCCGCCGCACCACGATATCTACTCGATCGAGGATCTGGCCCAGCTGATCCACGATCTGAAGAACGTGCAGCCCAAATCGCGCATTTCGGTGAAGCTCGTCTCCGAAGTGGGCGTGGGCACCGTGGCCGCAGGCGTATCCAAGGCGCGCGCCGATCACGTGACCATCTCCGGTTACGAAGGCGGCACGGGTGCATCGCCCCTCACCAGCCTGACCCACGCCGGTTCCCCATGGGAAATCGGCCTTGCCGAAACGCAGCAGACGCTGTTGCTGAACGATCTGCGCAGCCGCATCGCGGTGCAGGTGGACGGCGGCCTTCGCACCGGGCGCGACGTTGCCATCGGCGCATTGCTGGGCGCGGACGAGTTCGGCTTTGCCACCGCCCCGCTGATCGCCGCTGGCTGCATCATGATGCGCAAATGCCACCTCAACACCTGTCCGGTGGGCGTGGCGACTCAGAACCCCGAACTGCGCAAGCGCTTCGTCGGGCAGCCGGAACACGTCATCAACTACTTCTTCTTCGTGGCCGAGGAACTGCGCGCCATCATGGCCGAAATGGGCTTCCGCACCGTGGAGGAAATGATCGGCCGGGTGGACCGCATCGACATGAACCGCGCCATCCGGCACTGGAAGGCGGACGGGGTGGACCTGTCGAAGCTGCTGCACACTGTCGAGCTGCCCCAAGGCAAGAAGCTGTTCCACACCGAGGAACAGGACCACGGCCTGCAGAACGCGCTCGACAACCAGCTGATCGCCGATTGCCAGGAGGCCATCGAAAGCGGCGCTCCGGTGCAGCTGGAATACCTGATCCGCAACCTCAACCGCACTGTCGGCACGATGCTTTCGGGCCGCATTGCGGAGGCGCATGGCCACAAGGGCCTGCCGGTCGACACGGTTCGCATCAACTTCACCGGTACAGCGGGGCAGAGCTTTGCCGCGTGGTTGGCGCACGGCGTCACGCTGGACCTTGTGGGCGATGCCAACGACTACGTCGGCAAGGGCTTGTCGGGTGGCCGCGTTATCGTGCGCGCACCGGACGGCGTCTCGCGCGATCCGGTGAACAACATCATTGTCGGCAACACCTGCCTCTACGGCGCGATTTCTGGCGAAGCCTATTTCTGCGGCGTTGCGGGGGAGCGTTTCGCCGTGCGAAACTCGGGCGCCATCGCGGTGGTCGAGGGCACGGGCGACCATGGCTGCGAATACATGACCGGCGGCACCGTTGCCGTGCTCGGACCCACCGGCCGCAACTTCGCAGCCGGCATGAGCGGCGGCATCGCCTACGTCTATGATCCGGATGGCACCTTCTCCAGCCGCTGCAACATGGCGCAGGTGGACCTGCTGGGCATCGACACGGCTGCGAGGGATCCCGAAGGTACGGGCCTGCCGCAGCAGCGCCCCTCCACGGTCGACGACCTTGGCATGGGCGACCCGATGTACCACGATGCCGCGCGCCTTAAGATCCTGCTGGAACGGCACAAGCTGCACACTGGCTCGAAGCGCGCCAGCGACCTGCTGGCCGACTGGGACAACGCGGTGAAGGCCTTCGTGAAGGTCATGCCGAAGGATTATGCACGCGCCCTCAAGCAGCTTGAGGCAGAGCGCGAAGAAGCCGCCAGCGTCGCGGCCGAGTAAGGATAAAAGATCATGGGCAAGGAAACCGGCTTCCTCGAAATCGAGCGCAAGGATCGCACCTACGATGCGCCTGAAGAGCGGCTGAAGCACTACAAGGAATTCATGATTCCGCACAGCGAGGAAGGCCTGAAGAACCAGGCCGCCCGCTGCATGAATTGCGGCATTCCCTATTGTCACAACGGCTGTCCGGTGAACAACATCATCCCGGACTGGAATCACCTCGTCTATGAGGGCGACTGGAAGAACGCGCTGGAGATCTTGCACTCCACCAACAACTTCCCCGAATTCACCGGCCGCGTGTGCCCCGCCCCGTGCGAGGCCAGCTGTACGCTGAACATCACGGACGAGCCGGTCACCATCAAGTCCATCGAGTGCGCGATCATCGATCGCGGCTGGAAGGAAGGCTGGGTGAAGCCGCAGGTGCCGGAGACAAAGACCGGCAAGAGCGTAGCCGTGGTCGGCTCCGGTCCCGCCGGCATGGCCTGCGCCCAGCAGCTGGCGCGCGCCGGGCATTCCGTCACCGTGTTCGAGAAGTCTGACCGCGTGGGCGGCCTGCTGCGCTACGGCATTCCCGACTTCAAGATGGAAAAGACCCAGATCAATCGCCGCGCGGTGCAGATGGAGGCAGAAGGCGTTGTCTTCAAAACCTCCACCGAAGTCGGCGTCGATATTTCCATGAAGAACCTCAAGGAGAATTTCGACGCGGTCGTGCTGGCAGGCGGGGCGGAGCATCCGCGCATGCTGGAAATCCCCGGTGCGGAAATGTCGGGCGTTCGCCTCGCGATGGAATTTCTCACCCAGCAGAACAAGCGCAACGCGGGCGACGACGAGACACGCGCCGCACCGCGCGGCACGCTGACGGCCACGGGCAAGCACGTGATCGTGATCGGCGGCGGCGACACCGGTTCGGACTGCGTGGGCACCAGCAACCGCCAGGGCGCCAAGAGCGTTACCCAGATCGAGATCATGCCGCAGCCGCCCGAGAAGGAAAACAAGCTGCTGACCTGGCCAGACTGGCCGATGAAGCTGCGCACCTCCAGCAGCCACGAAGAGGGCGTGGAGCGCGACTGGTCCGTGCTGACCAAGGAAGTGGTGGGCGAGGACGGCAAGGTTACCGGCCTGAAATGCGTGCGCGCCGACTGGTCCGAGGGGCAGTTGAAGGAAGTGCCCGACAGCGAGTTCACCCTGCCCGCCGATCTCATCCTCCTTGCCATGGGCTTCCTCGGCCCGCGCCAGCAGGGCATGATCGAGCAGAGCGCCGTCACCCTTACCGACCGTGGCAACGTGGAGGCGAACGTGAAGGACTATCGCACCTCGGACCCCGCGATCTACGCCTGCGGCGACATGCGCCGCGGCCAGTCGCTGGTCGTCTGGGCCATCCGCGAAGGTCGCCAGTGCGCAGCCAGCGTGGACGAGGCGCTGATGGGCGTTACCGAACTGCCGCGCTGACGCCGTCTCAAGGAATTGGCGAAAATCCTTGCCGCGGGATCGCCGCGAACGGATAGTCACTTCATGGATCGATCCACGGGGGAACGACAGGACGGCAAGGTCGCTGCCGTGCAGCTTCTGCGCGCGCTGGCGGCAGGTGTAGTGGCAATCCTCCACCTTGCCTTTGCCTATGCTGATCATATCGGACCGGGCCTGGGATTGCCACGCGGGGACGGACACCTTGCGCAGTCAGCGGTCGCCCTGTTCTTCGTGATCTCCGGCTACATCATGGTCGTCTCCTCACAGAAGCTGTTCGCTTCTGCCGGGGCGACGCGCGTCTTCTGGACACGCCGCTGCATCCGCATCCTGCCTCCCTATTGGCTTGCGACAATTTTACTGGTGACTGTCTCGCTGTACCTCGGGCGCGAAGTGAACGGCAGTTGGCTTGCCAGTTCGATGATCCTCTTGCCCACCGATACGGTCGCCTTCTACGGCAGGCCAGAATTCCTGCTCTGGCCAGGGTGGACATTATTTTACGAGATGGTGTTCTACCTGCTTTTCGGCCTCGGACTTCGCTGGGGGCGCGCTCCGGCGATTGCCGTCGCCAGCGTTGGTATCGTTGCACTGGTGCTGGCAGGCATTTTTCTGTCGCCGGAAAAGGCTTTCTTCAGCAGCCTTACCCGTCCGATACTGCTGGTTTTCCTGTTCGGAATGGCGCTGGCGGCCTTTCGCCAACAAGGCAATGTACTGTCTCCGGTAATCCGATGGGCGGCACTTGCGCTCTCTATCCTCAGCTTCTTTACTGTCTCTCTCGCGGGGGCGACGGCTCCGCTGGATATTACCTATACAGTCTGGGCGGGAATGCCGGCCGTGCTGCTGGCTGTCGCTGTGCTTGGCGGTCCGCTGAAGATTCCCTTCGCGAACCTCGCCAACCTGCTGGGCGATTCAAGCTACGCGTTATACCTGCTGCACGTGCCGGTGGGGATGGCTGCGATCTCGCTGCTGCCGCTGCGTTTCGGTGCCTGGCCATTCCTGATCGGGGTACTGATCCTGGTCTATGCCGCCAGTCTGCTCGCATTCCACCGCGTCGAACGTCCGATGACGCGCTGGCTCAACCAACGACTGACCGGCAAATGGCGCAGAGACAGGCTGCTGCAGGAAACCGGTGTATGAGGCGCGGATAACAAGGTTTGCAGTTTTTCACTGCCTTTCATCGGCATGCTGCTACAATATCGGTCAACCCAGCGGGCACGAGGGCGGAATGAAGCAAACCGAATATACGTTGAAGAACGGGAAGATGATCAGGGTCGTCGACGACCTTTTCAGCTACGCAGACCGCGCGGAGATTTACGAGAAAGCTGTCGCAGCCCCTTACAAGATCGGCTGGAGCGACACCCCGATCCTTGAACTCAGCAATTATCGTTATCTCTACCATGCCATGCCGGATGATGACCTCAACCGGTCGCCGCTACTGTTCAACCTCATGGCCTCGCCGCTGCACGAGGTGTTCGAGGGGAAAGACATAAAGAAGGCAGTCATCAACCTCTCGCATCCGACCGACGTGCATTTCCCGCATTCGCACAACACTGCTGATGTGCTGCTCTACTACGTAAACCTGAAGTGGGAGCTGCACTGGTTTGGCGAGACTATGTTCTATGACGATCAAGCCAGTGAAATCGAGCTGGCCTTGCCCTACACACCAGGACGGGTCGCCTATTTCGAACGCGGAGTACCCCATGCGCTGCGTCCGCAGTCACAGGCGGCTCAGGCCTTCAGACTGACCATTGCGATATTCCTTATCGACAAGGGTTCCGAAGATAGCGGTTCCGAAGATAGCGGTTCCGAAGATAGCGGTTCCGAAGACCAGAGTTGACGGGATCAGTTCCGTTTGCCCGCTTTCACAAGCGCGCCGCCGGCAACGCCGCATATCGCGAGCGCGATTGTAAAGCCAATACCGGCTCCCCAGATCATTCCTGCAGAGCCAGCGAGCCAGCCACCAATCGTCAATCCTGCGATCGGCAAGACCAGCAACAGAATGCACCCCAAGGCGGCCATGCGCGCTCCCTAGCAGGTAACTTCCGGTACGCCAGTGGCGCGTACGGGTTAGCCTCAGGCAACTGTCATCAAGGTGTAATCTCCATGCTGTGAGTTTGGTGCGAAGGGGATTATGCCGGACTACCGATTCTGTCTCGAACGTGAAAACTCGCGCAGCCGGGAAATCGCGTTCGACCTTCCGGATGTCTGGGCGGTGGACAAGGTAGCAAAGCACGTTGCGCGCGGTCTCGCGGCGGAAGAACTCGGCCGGGGCAGCCTGCACCTGGCACAGGACGTAATGGTCCTCGATAATGACGACACCGTGGTGGCCCGCTATCCGCTGGCCGATTTCCTGCATATCGAAGCCGACACGCTAAGGGCCTGACACCTCGGCTTTATCCCTGTCCGACGCAAACAGCCTTTCATAAAGCCACAGCTGCGCTTCGCACGGCAGATTGCCGTGCAGGTGAGTGCCGTCTTGGTAGATCAGCACGTCGCCGTGCAGCACGGGACAGATGCCGTTCTCGCACAGCGCGGCATGTGTATCGATTACGGGCAGGTTCGAGACTGAAACCTGGAGCCATTCACCTTTGTCGGCATTCTGGATCAGCGAGCCCGGCAACGGTTCGCGCAGGTCGTGGTTGCACAGTCCGCTTACCAGCATCGCGTTCTGCTGCACCCAGCAGCCGACAAGGCCGAGGTTGTAGGCAGGTATGTCTCTTACCAACACGGCCTCGGCGAAGTCGGCCTGCTGCAAATGGTTTACCAGTGCCGCGACGCCGTCTGTATCTTCCTCGTACCAGCGATAGGCGATGTAGACGCGCGTCGCGCCCGCCGCTCGCACGGCCCTGATGATGCGTTCTATTTCGCTGGTGACACTGCGGGCATTGCGCCGCAAGCGCATCACGCGCAGCATCTGGATGTTTTGGTTGAATTGCGCCGGATGCCTGCGCCCGCCGCGGCTGTCACTTGGCGGCGCACCCGACGCACAGCGCGACGCTGGGATCGTTGCGCAGCCTTCCCCCGGCGATCTTTCCACCGCACTGCACGCACCAGCCCCACTCGTCATCATCCAGGCGTTCCAGTGCCGACTTGAGCCGCACACGCTCGCCCTGGCGGCGGCGCTACTCGGCCAGCGCCATCGCCTGCTGCTGCATCGCGTCCATGCGTGAGAGGCGACCTACGCTGTCCTGCTGCAAGGTCACTGGCGCGCGGCCTTCCTCGCTCAGTGCGTCGAGCCGATCCAGTTCGGCAAGGCGCTCGGTCAGGGCAGTACGGGCTTCATTGTCGGTCATCACAGGCACGCTGGCCCATATGCGGGGGACTCGTCAAAGGCTTGAGAAAGGTCAGGCGACGCCGTGTGCCTCGGCTACGGCATCGGCAATGCGGGCGGATGCTTTGCCATCGCCATAGGGATTGTGCGCGCGTGCCATGGCTTCGTATGCCTGTGCATCATCGAGAAGGCGCGTTGCCTCGCGCACGATCAGATCGCGGTCGGTGCCGACGAGCTTGGCCGTGCCTGCCTCGATCCCCTCGGGCCGTTCCGTCGTGTCGCGCATCACGAGGACCGGCTTGCCGAAACTCGGCCCTTCCTCCTGCACACCTCCGCTGTCGGTCAGCAGCAGGTCGGCCATTGCCATCAAGCGAACGAAATGGGGGTAATCAAGCGGTTCCAGTAAAGCCACGTTGCCGAGACCGCCCATGGTCGCCTCCATTACCGGGCGCACGTTGGGATTGGGATGGACGGGGAAGATCACTGCCACGTCCTGCCGGTTTGCCAAGGTGGCGATGGCATCGGCGATGGCCTGCATCCCTTCGCCGAAGTTCTCTCGGCGATGCGCGGTGACAGCGATGAGGCCCTTGTCCGCGAAACGGACCGCAACCTCGTCCAGCCCGGAGGCAAGTTCCGGGTTCGCCTCAACCTTGGCGCGAGTGGCGAACAGCGCGTCGATCACCGTGTTGCCGGTAACGTATATCGCAGAGGACGGCACATTCTCCGCCAGCAGAGCATCTGCCGCGCCTTGTGTCGGCGCGAAATGTAGGTCGGAGACCGACCCTGCTACCTTACGGTTCACTTCCTCCGGCCATGGTGAATAGATGTTGCCGCTGCGCAGGCCAGCCTCCACGTGCCCGACAGGTATCTTGCGGAAATAGCTGGAGAGCGTGACCATCATCGTGGTCAGCGTGTCGCCGTGGACCAGCACGCGGTCGGGCTGCAGATCGTCCAGCACCTTACCGAAGCTGGTGAGGATGCGCGCAGACAGTTCGTCCAGCGTCTGCCCGGCCCGCATCAGGTCGAGGTCGACGTCCGGGACAATCTCGCCGATCTCCAGCACTTGGTCGAGGAGGTCGCGGTGCTGTGCGGTTACGGCGACGCGCACGTCCATTCCGCCGCGATTTCGCAGGGCGTGGACCACCGGGAACATCTTGATTGCCTCTGGCCGGGTGCCAAAGCAAACTAGGATGCGGGGTTCCTTTCCCGCTGCTCCGCTCATTGCGCCCACATGCCCCTGGTGTCGTACACGATCTTGCCAGCACTAAGGTATCGCGGGGCAGAGCGGAAGGCATCGTGGTCCACGAGCACGGCGACGAGGTCGGCTTCGGCCATCGCCCGGTCGTAAGTGGTCAGCACAGCGCCAGCGCCTGCCATGGCGGCGGGCAGTTCGTCGGTGAAGGGCTCCACCACCAGCACGCGGTCGCCATGCTCGCTGGCAATTCGCTGGGCGATTTCGAGTGCGGGGCTTTCGCGAAAGTCGTCGATGTTCGGTTTGAAGGCGAGGCCAAGCAGCGCAATTCTTGAGTCGGGGCTTGCAGCCAGCATGGCATTCAGCCTGCCAATCACGTGTTCGGGCTTGGCATCGTTCACCTCGCGCGCGGTGCGGATCAGGCGGGCCTGTTCAGGCGCGCTGGATACGAGGAACCATGGATCCACGGCTATGCAATGTCCGCCAACGCCTGGGCCGGGTTGCAGGACATTCACGCGTGGATGGCGGTTGGCAAGGCGGATCACTTCCCATACGTCGATGTCCATGTGTTCTGCCACCAGCGAAAGTTCGTTGGCGAAAGCGATGTTGACGTCGCGAAAGCTGTTCTCCGTCAGCTTCACCATCTCTGCCACACCGGCGCTCGTCTCGATACAGTCGCCACGAACAAATCGGTTGTAGAAGTCCTTCGCATGGTAGGCGCACGCCTTGGTCATGCCACCCACGACACGATCGTTCGCGACCAGTTCCTCGATGATCTTGCCGGGCAGCACGCGTTCGGGGCAGTAAGCAATGTGCACGTCGGGCGACCGGCCGCCGCAGTGGCCGGGAATGGCAAGATCGGGGCGCATCTCGGCCAGAACGCTTGCCACCTGCTGCGTCGTGCCGACAGGCGAGGTGCTTTCGAGGATCACGCAACCGCCCACCGGCAGGACAGGTGCGATCAGGCGAGCGGCGTCCAGCACCATGGAAATGTCCGGCTGCTTGTCATCGCCAAAAGGCGTCGGAACGGCGATAAGGTAGATGTCGGCCACGGGCGGTTCTGTCGAGGCCGTCAGCATCCCGTCGGTAACAACATTCTTCACCAGCGCGTCGAGGTCCGTTTCCTGGATATGCACCTTGCCCTGATTGACGAGGTCGACGATCCGCTGGGAGATATCTACGCCGCGCACCGAGAGACCGGCACGTGCGATGACCGCTGCAGTCGGCAACCCGATATAGCCGAGCCCGATCATGGCGACATCGAAACGCTCGACCTGCTCTTTGCTGGCCTCGCAAAGCTGTTTCTCGTCGGTCAGTTGCGACTGGTTGATGTACATCGATTACCCCAATGCGCGCCGGCGTTGAGGCACGGCGCAGGTTGCCTAATTTCGCGGCAACCATAAGCGGGCAATCGTTTAGGAAGCGTTCCTTTGGAGAGACTGGTCGCAAAACGACGTTCAAAGACGCCATTCGATGCTACCGCGTCCGTTTTTCTCAAGAAACGCATTGGTTTGCGAGAACGGCCTCGAGCCGAAGAACCCCCGATGCGCCGAAAGCGGGCTTGGATGCGGGCTCTTGAGGGAAAGATGCCGGTCGCTATCGCGCAGCGCCGCGATGCGAGACGCCTTACCCTGCGCGTGGCTACCCCAGAGAATGAAGACCGTGGGTTCGGCGCGTTCGGCAACAGCGGCGACGCAGGCGTCGGTGATCGCCTCCCAGCCCTTCCCGGCGTGGCTGCCTGCCATACCCTGCTGCACGGTCAACGTGTTGTTGAGCAGCAGCACGCCCTGCTGCGCCCATTTCTCCAGCGATCCATGATCGGGGCGGGGAAGACCGAGATCGCTTTCCATTTCCTTGAAGATATTCTTCAGCGACGGCGGCGGCGGCACGCCCTGCGGCACGGAAAAGCACAGACCATGCGCCTGGCCCGGCCCGTGATAGGGGTCCTGCCCCAGGATCACCACGCGCACTGTATCGAGCGGGGTGAGCTCCAGCGCTCGCAGACGACAGCCACGTGGCGGATATACGACCTTTCCGGCCTCCTCTTCAGCCTGCAACCAGCCCCCAAGGCTGCGCGCTTGGTCGCTTGCGAGCACGGGAGCGAGGACAGGTGCCCAACTGGGCGGCAGGTCCGCAGGCCCGGTCATCGTAAAGCGATCCCGCCCGGCGGCCCGGAACGCTTGGCCAGAAGTTCGTCCAGTTCCGGTCCCGGTTCGATCTCACGGCACTCCCCGCCCTCGATCGTCACGATACGGTCCGCCAGAGCAAGACTGGCGGGCCGGTGGGTGATGAGCAGGACCGTCCGCCCCACGAGAGCCTCGCGGCACGATTCCACGAAGGCCGCTTCGCCTTCCAGATCCCACATTGATGTTGCCTCGTCGAACACCAGCACTGGCGGATCGGCGATGATCGCCCGCGCCAGTGCGATGCGCTGGCGTTGTCCGCCGGAAAGGCGCACGCCGTTGTCTCCGATCACGGTCTCGAGCCCGTCCGGAAGGGCGGAAACGAAGGCGCTCGCCTGCGCCAGCAACAGGGCCCGTTCGAAATCGGGCGCTTCGCTGCCGTGATAGCCAAAGGCCAGGTTCTCGCGCACCGTGCCGTTGAACAGGAGCGCAAGTTGCGGAACATATCCCACCTGTCTACGCAGGCTACGTACGTCGAGCGTGGTGATATCGCGCCCGTCGAAAGTGATGCGACCGCTTTCGATATCGTACAGGCGCAGCATCAGCTTGAGCAGGGTGGTTTTGCCGCAGCCGTTTTCCCCGATCAGGGCCACCACCTCGCCCGGCGCGATGGTAAGGCTGGCATCGCGGATAGGGCCGTTGCGGCCCGGATACGAAAAGCGCACGTTCTCGAACGCTATTGCCCCGCGCGGCTCGGTAATCATGCCGCTTTCGCCATAGCCCGGCTCCTCCGGCAACTGCAGGACCTGCTCCAGCCGGGTTAAGGTGCCCTTCGCGACCTGCCACTGGCCATAGACACTGGATAACGAACCGATGGGACGGGTCAGCAATGCGGCGTAGAAGAGGAAGGCGAACAGTTCTGCGGGATTTCCCTGCGCGCCCGAAAGCTGGGTGCCGGCGGCGGCAATAATGAAGATTGCGGCGCAGCCTGCAATAAACCCCGAAATGGGACCGATAGCCGCACTGGCATGCTGCGCGGCCAGCGCGCGTCTGCGCGATTCCTCCACCACCTCGGAGTATCGCGCGCCCTGTTCTTGCTCGGTGGCGAAGGTCTTGGTCGCCATCAGCATCTGCAGGTGGCTTTCGGCCACCGCATAGACCTCCGCCTCTGCCGCACGTGCGCGCATGGCAAGCTTGCGAAGACGGCGGGAAAGCAGTTTCAGGGCCAGATAGAAGACGGGCACCAGCACCGGCACGACGAAAGCCAGCATCGGATCGATAAGGAACAGCGCGATGGTTGCGCCGAGCGATGTGGCCAGCATGGCCGGCACATTGGCGAGCGTAGTTGTAAGGAAGCCGCTCAGGCGGCTTGCCTCGTAGGTCGCCAGCGCAATCAGGTCACCCTGTCGGCTGTTATCATGGAATTCCAGCGGCAGGTGCGAAAGATGATCGAACACCTCGCAGCGGAAATCGGCGAGGATCCGGGCGGAGGCCGTTGCCGTCACCACGTTCGACGCCAGCGTAAATATGGTCGTCAGTAGCAATGCACCCACCAGCAAGACAGCGATCACTCCGCCCTGCATGGCAGAGCCGGTGATGGCATCGCCCAGCAGCATCCCGGCAAGGGCGGGAATGGCGAGCATGCTGACCGAACTCAGCAGCGCGAGCACGCTGATCGCGAAAAGCTGGCCACGGTAGCGCGCCGCCCGCTTGATGAGGTTACGAAGGGTCATGGGCTGGGGGCGGTGTGGCTGCGAAAACGGCGCCGCGCAAGTACCCGCAGCCGACATTCGAAATCGGGTATCCGCCCTTCCCCAGCGGTGCTTATCGCTCTAAGGACAGCCGCCATGACAATACATTTCCATGAAGAAGATCTGCCCGCCGACGTTCTCGCCGATGGCCCGGTTGCCGTCGATACCGAAACCATGGGCCTCATCACCCCGCGCGACCGCCTTTGCGTTGTCCAGATCAGCGATGGCAATGGTGACGAGCACCTTGTTCGGTTTGCCAAGGGCAGTAACTACGACGCGCCCAATCTGAAGGCGGTCCTTGCTGATCCCAGCCGCGTGAAAATTTACCACTTCGCCCGGTTCGATCTCGCTGCCATCGAGTATTACCTAGGTGTAGTGGCCGCTCCGGTGTTCTGCACGAAGATCGCCAGCAAGATGACGCGCACCTATACCGATCGCCACGGGCTGAAAAACCTGATCGAGGAGCTGCTGGGCGAGAATATCTCCAAGCAGCAGCAGTCGAGCGATTGGGGCGCGCCTGAACTGAATGATGCACAGCGCGAATATGCCGCTTCGGACGTGCGCTATCTCCACCGTCTTCGCGACATCCTGATCGAGCGTCTCGCGCGGGAAGACCGCCTTGAACTCGCGCAAGCCTGCTACGATTTCCTTCCTGCACGCGCTCGGCTCGATATCGCAGGCTGGGCGGACAAGGATATTTTCAGCCACGAGTAATGATCTCGGGCGTTAGAGCATGGCATGACCAGAGCCGCAGACAGGATGCGCAACAGGCGCCAGCAGTTCGCGACACCGGGCGGTTCGCTCGATCGGATCGTGCGCGTGCTGGCCGTGGCGCTTCCCGCCCTGGTGGGCGTGGTCGCGGCGATGATGCTGATTACGCCGCTGTCGCCGCGCGGGGAGATCAGCTTCCTGCTTGACCGCAACAAGGTCGCCATTGCAGACGACCGGCTACGCGTCGACAACGCGATGTACCGCGGTCAGGATAACAGGGCGCGTCCGTTCAGCCTCGTCGCGGGCGAAGCGGTCCAGCGAAGCAATTCCGTACCGCTAGTAGAGATGCAGGATATGACAGCGCGGCTCGCGCTCGCCGAAGGTCCGGCTATCCTTACCGCCCCGCGCGGCGTCTATGACATCGACGATGAGCAGGTGCGCATTCCCGGCACGGTTCGCTTCGACGCTGCCGACGGTTACAATTTCATCGCTCGCAACGTGACGATCGACCTTCCCTCCCGCACCCTTATCGGCGATGGGCAGGTAAGCGGGGCGATCCCGGCTGGTACCTTCTCGGCCGATGCCATGCGCGCGGACATGGAAGAGCGTACTTTCTCTCTCAACGGTAATGCCAGGCTGCGCATGGTGCCCGGCCGATTGCGACTGCCCGAGGAAATGTGATGATGGAGCCTGACAGCGTGAATACCAAAACCCCATCCTCGCGTCCTTCGCTTCGTTACCTTGTTCTGCGGGGTCTGGCTGGCGGTCTCTTCGCTGGCGGGATCGCGGCGCTGTCGTTCGGTTCGGTTGCCGGAGCGCAGACGATTGCCGGGTTCAACTCGAACCAGCCGGTCAACTATGCTGCCGATCGTATCGAGTTGCAGGATCGGCAGAACCGGGTTGTCCTGTCTGGCGATGTCCAGATCCGGCAGGGCGACCTGCAACTGACCGCGGCGCGGACGACGGTAGCCTATACCGATTCCGGCAGCCTGCGAATCCAGCGCATCGATGCCACGGGCGGGGTGACCGTCACCCGCGGCAATGAACGCGCCAGCGGTAGTGCTGCTGTCTATGATTTCAATCGCCGGGTCATCGTCATGTCGGGCAATGTGGCCCTGCGCCGGGGGAGCGATACGTTGAACGGCGGGCGTCTGGTGATCGACCTGAATTCGGGTCTTTCGAGCGTCGACGGCGCGGGCGCGCAGTCAAGCGGGGAATCGGGGCGCGTATCGGGGACTTTCGCGGTGCCCGAGACTGACTAGACTCAAGCCTAGTGCACATTAGCTTTCACATTGATTCGCAAAGTTTTCTGACTTGCTCGCCTTCAGGATCTGCATGCGCCCGTTTGCAGGCGTGCAACGGCATCAAGCCTGTTCGCTCGGCGATACCGTTCAGCCAGGCGGTGAACTTGGTCGCAGTTCAATTTCGCACCTTGATCAAGGGCCATAGCGATAGTGGAAGACCAGTTCTCGGCAGTCGCATAGTCCGCTGCGCCTAATACAATTTGTGACTGCCATCTGCCAAATGCCGCGAGCCGTTCCGCGAAGGCTTCGCGCCCTTCACTCGTTTCGACAAGCCTTGCCAGCAAGGTATAGGCCGGTTTCCTCAGGTTGCCGGTCGCAAATAGCGCGGCGATACGTTGAGCCGCCACAGCTTCGAGGCCCTGGTTCAAAGCAGCTTCTCCACTGGCGTACTGCGCAAGGGGCTCGCGCCATCCCCGTCGGCTGGCGGCACCGAGCGCTTCTTGGGCAATATCGGAGTTGCCGGTTTCGATAGCAGCCAAGGCCAACAGGGAAAGGCTCTCCGCAGGCATGGGACGCAAAGCGATCTGTTCGCGCGCCTCGGCCAACGCCACCTCCGGCTGGCCCAGTTGCAGTGCCAGCTTGCTTCGTTCGCGCGCGGCATTCCCGCTGAATGCGTCGGGAACGAGCAGAGCGTAACCCGGGGAGAGGCGGGATTGCTGGTCAAGCTGAGCCATGGTTGCCACCCCCCCGAGAGCCAGCGCCACGATTCCAATCACCAACCGGCTCATCATCTGGCGTACTCCCGCGTCCGGACCAGTAGAATGACGAGCACTCCGGCGACGCAAAGCAGCGTCTGACTGCGCAACGGGTAGTCGAGCAACGATTGGAGGGCGATGGCTGCCACTCCGGCACCAGCGCCAAGCCGCAACCAGCGTGTAGAATCGGGGGCGGGGCGCAAGGCTGCAAATCCGCACCACGCCAGCCAGGCTGCTGCCAGAGCAATACCAATCAGTCCGCTCTCGATAGAGAGTTCCACGTAATCATTGTGGGCACGGCCGGCCCGGCGAGGAGAGACATACTCCAGCGATTCGTGAAGCTGGAAGACATCGTCAAAGGAACCGGTGCCAGACCCGAGCGGCCAGTATTGACCGGCGGCATAAAGCCCGTCTTCCCACATTTCGGGACGGTCGGTCTGCGTATCGTTGAAGCGGGCGAAGCTGTCAGCCGCTCGTCCACCCATCGTGGCAGAGGCGCCCACCGCGACAACGACGAGAGTAACCGCCGCAGCGCTCAGCCAGATCGCCGGCTGCCCGACCCTTCCACGGGGCCCGGGCCTGCGACCGAGCAGTGCACCGACGCCGCGAAGGGCCAGGATTCCAACTGGCAGGACGAGCAGCACCATGCCGGTGCGCGACTGTGTGAGGATCGTTCCGATGAACAGGAGAATGGACACTGGAACGAGCGCGAACATCACGGCTTGCTGACGGGGCATCGAGAAACCGGCCATGAGGCAGAGCGTGATAACGAAAAGAAGTGCCGTCGAATTGCGATTCGCGAAAGTGGCGTAAAGGACATCCGAAACGGTCCGCTCTTCGAACAGGAGGCCAAAGCTGTTGGCAGAGCCAACTTGCGCGACGCCGAGACAAAGGGCGGCGAAGGTGGCGGCAATTAGAGCCCATACGAGGAGAAGCTTCTGTTCGATTCGCAGAAGAGAACCGACAGCGATGACGGTAGCGGGCACAAGGCTCGCGCAAAATGCTACGAGCGTGCGCATCGGATTTACGCTGACGGGCACCCACCGCTCGCCGGCGATACCGGCGATGGCATAGCTTTCTCCCAGCAGTTCGCGTCCGGGGAGGCCCTGCCACACTTGCGGAGGCAGAGGGACGAGCTGCATCAGCGGAAGGAGGAGCGTCAGCCCTGCCAGAAGCTGCAGCGGACGCGGGCCTTCCCGCAGGAAGCGCATCACTAGCGGCGCATTCAGGGCCAGGACTGCCAGTGCGGTCAGCTGTATGGCGAGATTGCGAAAACCATAGGCTACGCCCCCGCCGCCGAGCCAGATGGCGAGAACGATCAGCAACTGGAGGTGGAGAACGGGGGATGCAAGAATAGCGACGAACTTGCGATCGGCCTTCGGGCCTTTAGCCTGTGCCTGTGCCTGTGCCGATCGATTTTCGCTCGCGGGGTCCACCTAAAACCTTCCAGAAAGCAAACCGCCCGCAAGATGCGGGCGGATCACTTCAAATTTCGAGGTATCGGCTGATGATCAGACGCCGGGCGACGCCGGCGGGCCAACCACTTCACCACCGTTCGATTCGATCAACGCGATGATCGCGGCTGCACCGGCACCGAAGAGCAGGATGATCAGAGCCAGCGGAACCTTCAAGCCAGCTTCTTCAGCTTCACCGACCGGAGCGCCAAGGCGATCCGAAATGTCGATCGATACGCCAGCGTCAGCCGCACGAGTGTTTGCCTGGGCAGCAACGGGCGCCAGCGTGAGCGAGGCGGCTGCGGTTGCGGCGAGGATATTCTTCATCATGGTGTGGGCTCCTAAATGGTGGCCTGATTACCGTGGTTTCGACTGGGCTATACCGCACTGCACAAATCCATGCAACGCTTGATACGTGGAAATTCTTAATCGCCGATTGAGTTCCCGCCCCAGCAAATAGAGCCGTCGATGTGAAAAGCTCGCATTTCCCCAGTATTCACGAGCTTAGCGGCTCGTAGCCTTCGTTATTGCTGCCTGTAACAAGTTCTTCGCCATAAGTCAGCCATGCATGGGCGTGAAACCCCTGCGGACGCAACGGATCGACGCCGATTACCAGATTTGCTGCAATGCCATATGATTCGAGCCATTTCTGGGCCGCGAGCGCCTGGACGAGACAATCCGATCTCCACGGCACGAAGCGAGCCATGCGCATTACGGCATATTTGACCTGCGCCACTCGCACCGGATCTTCCTGTCTGGCATGGCTCGCAGAGCGCGCATGGCCGGCAATACGGCGGTTGTTGGCCAGAATATCAGCAGGAGCCTGGCGAGCAAAGTCGATCCGCCCGGTCGCAAGCGCCTTTACGGCGTGCAGGCAAGCGGCAGTCGTCAACAAGACCCTCACCGGTAAAGACCGCTTTTCGGTGCCGGGAAGCAGGGAGCGACCTCGAATCGTCATATCAGGTGTGCTCGCACGCCAGGCAGCGGTAGCCAAGCCCATCATTTGGCGACATCGCGCAAGAGCAAGTGGAAAAACACCAGGCCTAAGGCCCGCTCAGGTTCACTGATTAGCGGCGACAAATTGCGGGTTGCTCCTCCTTTACGGTCTGGATACCAAGCATTACGGTAACGCTATTCCAAGCCCTCCGCATCCGGATCGAATACTGCCGATGACAATGCTCTATCGCCGCATTGACCAGATTGCCTACCGGCCCGCACATCCCGATCGACGCGAGTCGGCTATCCGTTCCGCCAGTTGAGGCACCCATCATGAGTGGCATCGCGGCGACATTCCAGGCGGACGGTGCTCCGGCGAAATCCGCAGTTCTTGATTCGATGGCGCAGGCGATGGCCTATCGCGGAGCCGACGGGATCGACACGTGGGTTGCCGGTGAAATCGGGCTGGCGCACTTGGCCTTGCATTCGAACGCAGATGATCAAGGCGGCTCTCAGCCTCTCATCAGCCATGACGGTCGCTTCACGATTTCATTCGATGGCTATCTTCTGAACGACAAAGAGCTCAGAACAGACCTTGGCCAGCGCGGATTGCAACTGCGACAGGGCACCAATGCAGAGTTGGTTCTGGAACTGTTTGCCCTGCAGGGAAAGGATTGTGCCCGGCAGTTGGAAGGTGAATTCGCCTTTGCCGTTTGGGATGCGCGCGAGCACCGGATCACCTGCATACGCGATCATTTCGGCATGCGTCCGCTGACGTGGCACTGGGATGGCAAAAGGCTGCTCGTCGCTTCAGACATTGCCGGTGTGATCGCGGGACTTGGCGAACGCCCCGCGCCTAATGCGGAATACATTGCCGAACACCTGGCCAATGAATGGTACACCCATGACGAGACGCCGTGGCACGGGGTGATGAAGCTACCCGGCGCGCATATCCTCGAACTGGAGCGCGGACAGGCAGAACCGCGCATTTCTCAATACTGGACCGTGCCGCAGGAGGTCACGATCCGCTACAACAGTGATGAAGAGTATGCGGAGCATTACCTCGAAATGTTCGACTGGGCGGTCACGCGCGCTGCCCGCAGCCATAGTCCGGTCGGCTTCGAAGTAAGCGGAGGGCTCGATTCCTCCTCGGTCTTCTGCTTGGCAGACAGGGCGCTGAAGGCAGGCAGACTGGACGCGCCGGACATCAAGGGATTCGGCCTGCGCGGCCACCCCGGAGACGAGTCCGACGAGATCGCCTATATCCGCGCCGTGGCGAAGCACACGGGTCGCGACATCGCCGAAGTGCCTCTGTTTGAACCCGACATCGACTGGTATATTGAGCAGGGCATTCGAGATGCCACTCTGCCTTTCCCTCCCAATACGGTGATGCTGGCGACGCTGCAGGAAAAGGTTTCCGCTGCCGGATGCCGCATCAGCCTTACCGGACAGGGCGGCGACCAGTGGCTCGATGGAGTTTACCAGCATTATCGCGAGTCGCTGGCTGCGCGTGACTGGCCGGCACTGGCGAACTCGCTGGCCGCACATCGGCGGGATGCGGGCGCCATCTCGGCCGCTCGCCATTTCTGGCGCTACGGTTTGAAGTCCTTCATTCCTCCATCCATCAAGAGGTCATTCCGTACCATTCGTCCGAGAAAGGCGCATTGGTATGAGAAGAACGAGTGGATCGCTCCGGAATTGCGCGAGGTCCTGAAGGAAAAGCGGCGCGCCTACGAATCCCGACTGACCGCTGTTCCTCCGGAAAGCCGTTACAAGCTGGGAAAGTGGGACGCACCGTTCACAGGTCTCGTAAATGAAATGATGAACTTGCAGGCGGCACACCGGCAATTGGAATACCGCCACCCCATGCTCTCCCGCCGCTTCGTTGAATTCAGCACGGGAACTCCGGAACATATTCGCAGGCGCGGCACGACTCGGCGCCATGTACATCGCCTCGCAATGAAAGATATCCTGCCGGAAAAAGTAAGAACACGGCCTGACGATGCGACCTTCAACAGCCCATTCTACTGCCTTTACGATGAAATAAATGAGTATTGCCGCCAGGAAATTGCGAATTCTCCTTTCGCGGACTACGTTGTGGACAGCCACCTGCCCTTGATATTTGTTTCCGATCAAAGGGGCGGGAGCGAAGTTGTGCCAATATGGGAATTATGGGGTCTATTCGCTGGCGCAGCATTTTTTGATGCGCCTGGATTGGACCGATCAAACCGAGGGAGAGGCAACAATGAAGGGTCAGGAGACCAAGAAGGCGAAGAAGTATGAAAGCCCGAAACTGCGTGCGTTCGGCAGCGTTCACAATTTGACGGGCGGCAGCGCCGGCCCTCACAATGGTGACGCCGGCATCATGAAGTTCTAAACTTGCCCTCATGATAGCCTCAAACGGTTTTCGACTTAAGTAGTTAAAAAAGCGCTGTCGGACCGGCGCTTTTCCTTTTGGCAATGATGCGTGGCTGGAGCACTGCCGATCGCGAACAGAACTGGTCCATGCCACTCTTCGTACGCCTACATGCAGCGAGACTTTGCAATACTTTCAACAGTGTCGAACAGCTGATGCTTTACGATTTGAAGTAACCGGACAAAATCTCGTTCCGCTGCTGGGGTTGTCCAAGCAACGGAATCGTTTGACACGGCGCACAATCGGAGATTAAAGGTTTGCTCGCAAGTGCAGCATTGCGGGCGTGCTTGGCGCAGACCGGGAAACACAAGGGTTAATGACGATGCAGGATCAGAAGACGAAGAAATACGAAAGCCCGAAGCTGAAAGTCTTTGGCAGCGTGCGCAACCTTACGGGCGGCAGTGCTGGTCCGGCCAACGGTGACGCTGGCATCATGAAGTTCTGAGCGGTATCGCTCAGCTTCAGTGATCTAGAACGCTACGTGAGTAGCCAGAGAAGCGTCCCTGACCGGACGCTTTTCTCTTGTCTGCAGGTGGCGTTAGAGGGTTCGGCGCATGTAGCTCTGCAGCAAGGCACCGGCTTCCCGGCGATTGGTAGATGAACGTAATACTCGACGAACATTATTGCTACCTGTCGCGCGACAATCGCAATCGCGCCTTTCGCAAGGCGCTCGAGGCGACAGTGCGTGAAGGGGATGTCGTTGCGGACCTTGGCTGTGGATTTGGCGTGTTGGGGATCATGGCCCTGCAGGCAGGCGCAGCCCGGTGCTATGGAATAGACCACTCGGATGCGATCGAGATCGCGCGCGAGGCAACCAGGCGCGCGGGTCTGGCAGATCGATATAGCCCGATTCGCAGCTCCACATTCCGCACCGCCCTTCCCGAGAAGGCTGACCTGCTGGTTTGCGACCACATCGGCTACTTCGGTTTCGACTACGGCATCATCGCCATGATGCAGGACGCGCGCGATAGGATGCTGAAGCCGGACGGGAGACTGGTCCCCTCCGCCATATCGTTCCTGCTGGCCGGTGTGGAATCCGAAGATGCGCGGGCGAAAGCGGCTTGCTGGACGCAAGAAGCCATTCCCGAGGAATTCCGCTGGCTCGACAGCTATGGCAGGAACACCAAGATCGAGCATTATTTCGACGCCGAAGACTTGCTCACCGATTTGTACACCGTCGCCCACATCGATTTAGCGGAGGACGCGCCCGAAGTCCTGAAGTTCGAGGCAGAACTGGAAATCTCTCGCAAGGGTATCTTTGACGGTCTCATGGGCTGCTTCTCGGCCCGGCTGGCAGAAGGGGTCGAATTGACCAATTCCCCGCTATCGCCTGACTGCGTGCAGCGCGCCCGCGCATTTCTTCCCTGCAGGCAGCCATTCCCAGTGCAAGCCGGTGATCGCGTGCGCGTCAGCCTCACCATCCGTCACGACCCCGTGCTCATCTCCTGGACTGTCACTCCGCCCGGTGGAGAAGAGAAGCTGAGCATGTCGACCTGGCACAGCACGATCATGTCCCAGGCCGATCTTGCGCAGGAAACCGGGCTACCACCGGCTCGCAACGCCACGGGGAATGCGCGCCTCGCACTTCTGCCGCTGATCGATGGCAAGCGCACCGTTTCCCAGATCGAAGAAGCGCTCGCCGCCATCAGCCCGCCTCTGTTTCCGTCCCGTGCCGCCCTGCGCCGCTTCGTGCGCGAGGAACTGGCGCGCAACGCCTCATGATCGATCAACTCGAAATCTGGAAAGCCCAGGAGCAGGCCGAACTGCCGGGCAAGCCCTACGACAAGTGGATCACCCCGGCTGGCGAGGTCGCGGCGGAATTCCACCGCGAGCCCGAAGGCTACCGCATACGCTTTCCCGGCGATGCGGATTTCCGCATTGATGGCGAGAGCCTTGCTGTCAGGTGCCAACCCGTTCCGGGTGCGGAAAGGGACGTGATCGAGACGCTGTTCGTCAACTCGGTCTTGCCCGTGATCGGCAATCACAGCGGGCAATTGAACCTCCATGGCAGCGCCTGCGCTCTGCCAGGCGGCGCCGCAGCCTTCATCGGGCAGTCGCGGCGCGGCAAGACCACGCTGGCAGGTGCATGCGCCCGCGCGGGCTATCCTTTTCTTACAGAAGACGTCATCCGTCTCGGGCCGAATGCGCTCGCTTACGACGTCGTTCCGGTACGGCCCTGCTTGCGCCTTTTCGGCGATAGCGCGGCATATTTGAGAAATGAATCAGTCGAACCCGGGGCGGAGACAATCAAGACTTCACTCGCGGCTTCCGAGCATCTGCCGTTTGCCGACACGGTCTCGCCGCTGAGGGTGATCTATGTTCTGGGCCCCGGCAATGCGCCTGCACCTTCTTTCGTGCCGATCGACCCGCAGCATGCGCTTCCCGAAGTCATGCAGCACGCATTCGTGCTCGACGTCGAAGACAAGCCGCGGCTGCAAGCGCATTTCGAGCGGCTTTCCGACCTTGCGCTCAATATCCCTTTCGTAATGCTTGACTATCCGCGTCTCTTTTCCGAGTTGTCAGGTGTCGTCCAGGCGATTGTCGACGATGTCGCGGAACGAGGAAACCGTACAAATGGAAGCAAATGACAGTTTCATCAGGTCCGACGAAGTCGTCGCCCGCGAAGTTGGCGGTGAGACCGTGCTTCTCGACTTGCAGGCAGGCACCTACTTCGGGCTGAACGAAACGGGCGGCCTGATCTGGCAGTATCTGGGCGACGAGCCGCGCAAGTTCTCCGACATCTGCTCCCATGTTCTGGCCGAGTATGATGCCCCTGCAGAAGCAGTCGAAAGCGATGTTGCCGCACTCATGAAAGACCTGATCGCAAATGGTTTGGCAGTTCAGAAAGACGGCTGAAACGCGGCGCTAATCGCCCCGCAGCCTTCGCTGACACAGCTTGATCACGCCATTCGCCAGCCGACGGGCGTAAAACAGCGACAGTGGTTTGCCTTGTGCCTCAGGGTATCTTCGATGCATGAACTCTGCTGACGGGAAAAGATTCTCCCGCAGCATCGTGGCCCGGGCCCGCCAGTTATAAGCGCGTTCCCAGCTGCTCTTGAAACGCTCGAACGTGTCATCGTGGAACAAGAAACGGTCGATTGCACCCTGCCCACCTTGTTTCGCGAGGGTCGCCATGACCTCCGAAGGGACCGGTGTGTCAAAAAGCGCCTGCGCCCGCTCCAGCGCCCGCAGAGAAAGTTCCGACATGCCTCTGGTGCTGGCCAGTGTCGTAAGGTCTTCCCACTCCTGTGCCGAGAAGCCCCGCGCCTGGAGGTTGGTGCCATAGACCCACACGAGCCTGTCGTCGGCGATCATGTAATCGTCATCGACGATGTAACCCGAGATGCGGTGCAACTGGTGATTCAGGATGTCGTTGAAGAATAACAGCACTGGATCGAGCGCCTTCGCCCCTTTTGCGAGGCGATCCAGAGGCACGCTGCGCACGAAAGCCTCCTCGACGCTGAATATCTGGCGCAAGGCGTTGGACGAAGTTGGCTGCCAGTGAAGGTCGATCGAGTGAACGAAACCGCTCTTCGTGTCGAAAATCCAGTCCTCCTGCATCGCGCTGGATTGCGCGCGCGTGAAGCCGGCAGCTGCAAGGAGGTGGCGCGCGGCCTGCCGTTGTTCGGGACGGATCAGGAGATCGGTATCACCACGCCTGCGATCTGCCGGATCCGGATAGACGGTATAGGCAAGCGCGGTCCCCTTCGTGACAAGCACGTCGACGCCGGCCGTGGCGAACAGTTCGAGCGTTCTTGCCAGTAGGTCGCGATGCGACGCCTCCCAGAGCACCTGCAATCTCGCTTCCTCGCGCACACGCTCGGCAAGTTCGGCAGGCCAGCTTTCAAAGCTGTCCGCGTCCGCCAGAGAGAGGCAGATGCCGTGATAGGATATGACCGGCCACAAGGCATCGAACGAGATTTCCTCTTCCAGGCTGAACGGCCAGGTTTCCTGCCCGCCTTTGAGCGTCCTTAGAAGGAAGGGGAGCAGCCTGAGCTCGACGTCGGACCCGTTTTGGGAAACGGCTGACTGGTGAGAAGGGCGAGCCGGCATCAAACGATGTTGCGCTGCCGCACGCAAAAGTCAAACGACAGTCGCAGATGCTGAGATTGTCCGATTCTGTTTGACGCCGAAAGCTCATGCTGCAAAGCAGCATTTCCGTTTATTCAGTCGGTAGCGAGAGATAACACGATCTCATGGCACGCAAGGGAATCATCCTTGCCGGAGGGTCCGGAACCAGGCTGTATCCGCTCACCAGCGGCGTTTCGAAACAGCTGATGCCCGTCTTCGACAAGCCGATGATCTATTATCCGCTTTCGACGCTGATGATGGCTGGCATTCGCGATATCCTTATCATCACCACTCCCGAAGACCAAGCTCAGTTCCAGCGCGTTCTGGGGGACGGTTCGGACCTTGGCATTGCACTCAGCTATGCCGTCCAGCCCAGCCCCGATGGGCTCGCCCAGGCATTCCATATCGGGGCGGATTTCATCGGCGGCGATTCCAGCGCTCTCGTGCTGGGGGACAACATCTTCTACGGTCACGGCCTCCCCGAACTGCTTGGCAGCGCGGCGAGCCGCGAAAACGGAGCAAGTGTTTTCGCCTACCGTGTGAACAATCCGAAAGCCTACGGCGTCGTGGATTTCGATGCGAGGGGCGTGGCCTCCTCGCTGGAAGAGAAACCTGCGAAGCCTAAATCGAACTATGCCGTTACCGGCCTCTATTTCTACGACAAGACGGTGGTGGATCGCGCACGGGACGTGAAACCTTCGCCGCGCGGCGAGCTTGAGATTACCGATCTGAACCAGCTGTATCTCGATGATGGCGAGCTCTCGGTCGAGATCATGGGACGCGGCTATGCCTGGCTCGACACCGGTACGCATGGTTCACTGCTCGATGCCGCCAGCTACGTGCGCATCACCGAAGAGCGTCAAGGCCTGAAGATCTGCTGTCCCGAAGAGATCGCCTGGCGACAGGGCTTCATCGACGATGCAAAACTTGAAGCAATCGCCTCGCCGCTGAAGAAATCCGGCTATGGCGATTACCTGATGGCGCTGCTGGCCGAAGGCGCCGACTGATGAAGATCATCGAATGCGCGATTGATGGCCCCGTGATTCTGGAGCCGCAGGTTTTCGGAGACGAGCGCGGCTTCTTCATGGAAAGCTGGAACGCACAGAAGTTCGCAGAGGCGGGCCTAGATATCGCTTTCGCGCAGGATAACCATTCCCGCTCCCAGAAAGGCGTACTTCGCGGGATGCATTTCCAGAACCCGGGTCCGCAAGGCAAGCTGGTGCGCGTGGTCAGCGGTGCGGTGTTCGACGTGGCCGTCGATCTGCGGCGTTCCTCGCCCACTTTCGGCAAGTGGGTCGGCGTCGAGCTTTCGGCCGAGAACAAGCGTATGTTCTGGGTTCCGCAGGGGTTCGCACACGGCTTCCTCACTCTCGAGGACGGCACCGACTTCCTCTACAAGTGCGATGCGCCCTATGCGCCTTCGAACGAACATTCGCTTGCTTGGTACGATCCCGATGTCGGGATCGAATGGCCGACAGAGGGACTGGAAGTGCAGCTTTCCGCCAAGGATCGTGAAGGCAAGCTGCTGGGCGAGGTGGAAGCCTTCGCATGAAAGTCCTTATAACCGGTGCCAAGGGTCAGCTGGGACGCGGATTGATTTCGACCGCTCCGGAAGGGACCGAACTGCACCCGGTCGACATCGATGATTGTGACCTGTCAGATGCTGATGCCATTGCTGCGCTGGTGCGCGATGTGTCGCCCGATCTTGTCCTAAATGCCGCGGCCTATACCGCAGTCGACAAGGCTGAAAGCGATGAGGTAACGGCGCGCGTCATCAACTCTGGCGCAGTGGAAGCGCTAGTCAGAGCCCATCCCGGCAAGGTTGTGCACGTCTCAACGGATTTCGTCTTCGATGGGACTTCCAGCCGGGCTTACCGTCCCGATGATCCCCGCAATCCGCTATCTGCTTATGGCCGCACCAAGGCAGCAGGCGAAGATGCGCTGCGCGAAGCCGATCTTCTGGTTCGCACCGCGTGGGTCTACACCGCCGGCGGCGTCAATTTCGTGCGCACGATGCTGCGTCTGATGGCAGAAAAGCCCGCACTGAATGTCGTGGTAGACCAGATTGGCGCACCCACATGGGCGCCCGGTCTCGCGGCGACCATCTGGGGCCTCGTCGCCAAGGACGCCAGCGGCACTTTCCATCACAGCGATGCAGGCGTTGCCAGCTGGTACGATTTCGCTGTCGCCATTCAGGAAGAGGCGTTGGCTCTCGGCCTGCTCGACAAGGCAATTCCGGTCACTCCCATTCCAGCCAGCGCCTACCCCACCCCGGCAGTGCGTCCGGCATTCTCCCTGCTCGATTGCAGCAAGACGCGCGAATTGCTTGGCGACGGTCACACCCACTGGCGCGTGAACCTGCGCACAATGCTGAAAGAGGAAGCTGCTCTTGGCTAACCTTCTCATCACCGGCGGTGCCGGCTTCATCGGCGGCAATTTCGTCCATTACTGGGCGGACAAGCATCCGGACGACACGATGATCGTGCTCGACTGCCTCACCTATGCCGGCAACGAGTCGACCATTGCCGGCGTCGAGCAGGCCGAACTGGTGGTTGGCAATATTCTGGACAGTGGTCTGGTCGAGAAGCTGCTGCGCGAATGCGATATTTCCACGATCGTGCACTTTGCAGCCGAAAGTCACGTCGATCGTTCCATCAGCGGTCCCGATGCATTCATAGAGACCAACATTCTTGGCACCAATTCGCTGCTGAAAGCTGCCCGCACCGTCTGGCTTGATGAGGGCGCCGGCAAGCCGCACAGGTTCCATCACATTTCGACCGACGAGGTCTATGGCTCGCTCGGTCCGGAAGATCCTGCTTTCAGCGAGACGACGCAGTACCAGCCGAACTCGCCCTACTCGGCATCCAAGGCATCGTCCGATCATCTCGTGCGTGCTTATCACCACACCTTCGGGCTGGAAGTGACGACCAGCAACTGTTCGAACAACTACGGGCCGTACCAGTATCCCGAAAAGCTGATTCCACTGTTCCTCCTGAACTCGCTATATGGACGGGACCTGCCGATCTACGGCGACGGCATGAACGTGCGCGACTGGCTGCACGTGGAAGACCATTGCCGCGGCGTCGAAGCCTGCCTTGCCAAGGGCACCCCGGGCGAAACCTACAATATCGGCGGCGGGGCGGAACTGCCCAACATGGCCGTGATCGACCGCATCTGCGCCGAAGTGGACAACGCCTTTGCAGAGATAGACGGCCTCGCCGAACGCTATCCCGACGCACCGGCGGCCAAGGGCAAGCCTACCAGCGAGCTCAAGACTTTCGTGACCGACCGCAAGGGCCACGACCGGCGGTATGCCATCGACGAAACCAAGGCGCGCAGCGAACTGGGTTACGCGCCCGCCCACAGTTTCGAGACCGGGCTGGCGAACACCCTGCGCTGGTATCTCGGAAACGAAGAGTGGTGGCTGCCGCTGGCGAAATCCTGACACAGGCCTCGCCAGCGGCACGACCCGCCTGACGCGGCGTCAGCCGGCTATCGCGCCTTTCGCAGCAACCTGGCCACGTGCCGCATTAGCCTGACCAAAGGACACGACTGCAGCTGCCGGGTTTGCAAGCAATGCGCCCTGCGGCCGGAAATCGCCATTCACGCTGTCGGCAAACAGGCTCTCGTCAGTTCCGCCTTGGGTCGTATCGACCGCGCCCAGAGCTTCTATCATCGCGGCACCCGTCTGCACGTGGTTGCTGACAACCGGGATGCCGGGCGAAATGCCTGCATTGAACACGATGCCGGGCGCCACGTTGTTCGCAAACAGGCAATAGTCATCGCCGCTGTATGAATTGTCGGTACGGAAGCTGAAGCGCTGCCGCGCCAGCGAGTTATGCGCCACGACGACGTGGCGATGGGGCTGCGCCATCTGCGACTGGTTGTTCTCTGAAGCTATGTCTGTCGCGGCGTTGTTCAGCACCATGATGTCTGCCAGAACGCCGCCCGTTCCCGAAGAGGTTATGAAGAACAACTGGCCGTAGAAGCCGAACACCGTGTTCCCGCGCACGATCATGTTCTCCTGCGCGCCAATGTATTGCACGAAATCCGCGTGCTGATCCGATGCCGTGATGAAGGTGTATGGCACAGTAACATCCACATCGACCACATCGCCGCCTACATCGCCGCGCTTGTAGAGCTGGGTCGCCCGCCAAGTCTCGTCGTCAAGGACCACCGCACTGAAATCGGACAGGATCGAGCCGCTATCATCCGGCGTTACGCCATTGAGCCAGTCAGCCACATTGCGGATGTAGAACTTCCGGTCTGCCAGCGCATCCGACCAGTAGGAGGTTATGGTGTACCGGCTCACCGGAATGCCATCCACCTTGGCTGTTATCGTGCGATTCTCCGTCTCGTTGCCGGAGACCGAGATGGAGGCGGAATTTCCCGCACCCGTGTATTCGACAGTCAGCGCGTCCACCTGCTGCCTGAAAGCGCGGCTGTCCCAGTCGCTAAACTGGCTGTCGATCACGGCATCGGCATTTTTCACAGTGTCTCCGACGCCGCCGCTCGCATTCACTCCGCGCACAAGGGAGGCGTTGCTGCATGCATTGGCAACGCCCGTTATCGCACATTCTGTGAACCACGGCTTGCCCCTCACGCGCCAGCCGCCGGGATAGGCTGACAAACGCCACTTGGCGTCGCGGCCACCCCGGCTGTTCGCTATCTGGCATCCGTCGAGCCAGTGATTGGGCGCGCCGCTTTCCTTGTAGAGTTCGGTGAAGTTGGCGAAATCGAGCGTGATGTTCTCGCCCTTGAAGTGCAGTCCGTTCACTTTCGGGCGCATCTGCTGCTGCGAGAAATCGAGCGTGGGCCGGCCGATCACCACACCGGGCACCGCTGCCTCCACCGTGATGTAACCAAGACCGTCACCTGCACGCGTCGGACCGGAGAGCGTTTCGCAGGAATAGGTCCCTGCTTTCATGATCCGAATGCGGGCCGTGACGGCGGCACGGTCCCTGATGGCTGTCAGTGCAGCTTGCAGCGTCTGATAGTTTGCAAGATGCTGTGCCGGTGCATCGGGATCGATGGTCAATTCGATGTCATGCAAGCTGTCCGACGGGAAAACGTGACAGGGCCCAATCACCCGGCTTTGCATTGTCGGATCACGCGGCACCGCCTCGAAATAGACGTGCCCGGCACCAACGCCGGTGCGCTTCAGTGTGATCCACCATCCGAAGTAGGTTACAGGGTTGCCATTCGCATCGTTGAAGCTGTGAAAGTTCGGCGCGGTAATTTCTTCACTCGCACCCTCGTAATGGCACACAACCTTCTGCAGCCCGCAGGTGTTGAGCAGGCTGCCATTGTCGTTGGCCCAGGCATCCACGCCGATAGTGAGCTCATCGGTAAATGCCTGCCTGTCGGGCACAAGCAATCGCATTGCCGGCTTGGCAGTCTGGCGAACAGGGTCGACGGGCAGTTGCGAAAAGCCGCTGCCGGTGACACCTGTCCAGGCATCTGATGGGCGAATTTCCAATCTTCCGGTTCCTGCACCCCTTATGGCGATCGCATTGAGGCGGCGCCCCCCTGCCACGCGCGATGGTCCAAATCCGTAACCGGGCATCAGGCCAGCGCCACCAGGCCGGATGCCGTCGTACCTGTTGCCCGCACTGCTTCCACGCGAATGTCGAGGATGCAACCCGATGGCAGGTTCTGAAAAGTAACGTCCTGCTCCGATCTGATCGGTCGCACTACAAGATCGCCACCGAAACCGACGTAGATGGCCTTGGTAACCTGCGCCAATTCACCGGAGTCGTCGGGAGTAATCGCGTGGCAACGATCGGACGGCGCAATCAGGCTCGAACCTGAATTCTCGAAACGGTCAAAAGTCATCGGCACTCTCCTCTTGGTTGTAGAAGGAACGCCGCGCTAGGTAACTGATTTTCTGTAGGAAAGTTTTTTCGCCTCTGAGGTCAGAGCTCGGCGCCTAGCTGTCTTCGGCAAGGATTTTCGCGGGATTGCCGGCCACGCGCCCCCCCTCAGGCACATCCCGCAGTACCACCGCGCCAGGCATCACGTGAGCATATTCGCCGACGGTCACGCCCGGCATGATAACGGCCCGCGCACCAATGACAGCGCCCTTGCCAATTCGCGTATGCGGGCGAATGCCGCGCGTCATGTCGTGTGAAAGTACGATCGCGCCCATAGCGATGTAACAGTCGCTCGCGATGTGAATGCCCCGCGGGTTCGTCCTGTCGATATAGGCATCCAGCGCAATGTAGGCGCTGGGGTCGATGTCGAGGCCCCAGAATCGCTTCTGGAAAGCGTACCGCAGGCGTTGGCGCAAGCCGCGCTTGGGCACGGATAATTCGGTAGGCATGGACATGGGCGAACTGTATAACCGCCAGTGGTTATGCGACAATCCAATTTGCAGGCATGAGCAGGGACCTCAACAAATTTCGCAAGATCAGGCAGGTCGTGCTCGGCGCTCGCCGTCGGTGGCTGGAACACCGCACCGGGGCACACATCCATCCCACCAGTACGGTGTCTCTTTCGGCCACCATCGTCGGAGGAGCTCCCGGCGCTATCGAGATCGGCGAATACACCCTCGTGGCTTTCAAGAGCCTGCTGCTTGCGATAGATCCGATCGAAGGCCTGCGTCCGATCAGGATCGGCAAGCGCTGCTTCATCGGCGGCGGTGCGATCATCCTTCCCGGTGTGACCATCGCAGACGAGGTCATCGTCGGTGCAGGCAGCGTCGTGACGCAGGATGTGCCTGCCCGCTGCGCCGTGGGCGGCAATCCCGCGCGTATCCTGAAGCGCGATATCGAAGTCGGTCCCTACGGTCGACTATCCTACGCGGATGAAAACCAGCGCAAGAATGAAATCTAATCGGCGTCCCGGGCGGCAACGAGCGCTGCAAGCTTCAGCGGCGGTCCTTGTCGGGCTGGCCCTTCTGGCATGGGTGAGTGGTGAAGTGCCGAAATGGCGCCCGGGCGGCTCAGACACCGTGATGCACGAGCCGCTGCGCCCGCTCGGGGAGTTCCCGGTGGTACTGGACGCCGCGCAGCAGATTATCGCCGTTGGCGATAGCAATACCCGCGGATCCCTGTCAGGAGGACCGCAGGCTGCCTATCCAGCTATCCTAGGCAAACTCGTCGGAATGTCGCCAGTCAGGAATGCAAGCACAGGCGGAGAAACAGTGAGCGGCACTCTGTCCCGCCCGTGGATCGAGGCCCGTAGCGGCGATCTTGTTATCGTCATGTTCGGCACGAACGATGCCGCGCCGCGTGCCTGGCTTTCCGACAAGACGGCAGTGGATCCGCAACGGTACGCTGACGATCTCGCGTCGCTGGCAGAGCACTATCTGGCGCGCGGGGCCGAAGTGCTGATCCTGGCGCCGCTACCCGCTGGCTCCCGTGCAATGGACGAGAGGATCGCGCCCTATCGGGAGAAGGCCCGCGAGGCTGCACAGCGGAGCGGGGCGCGCTTCCTCGATCCCGTTACGGCCTTCGAGGGCGAGACGAATGTGCCGCTGACGTATGACGGGATTCACCTGACGAATTCAGGGCAACGCCAGCTGGCTCTGCTCCTCTCCGAACATCTTTCGATCGTGGATCGGTAGAACTTGGCTTGCGTGGCAATTTCATTGTGCAATGCAAAACGTTCTTGCAAACAGTACCTATCTCGTCCTTACATCGGACGCAATGACGCCAGGCAGATGCGACATCGAACCGCGCCTCCCGATGGCCGCCCCGTTCTTCTGATTTGACCGGCAGTTCTATGTTCTCGTCCTTCGTCCAGATAAACCGGTTGCGATTTCTGAAGGACCGGATCGTCCGCAAGGCAGCGCGCCCATTCAAAAGGCCGTCAAAGTTCGAGCCGCCTATGCCCGAGGCTATCCCGAAACGGATCTGGATTTACTGGGATCAGGGCTTCGATGCCGCACCGGCGCTCGTGAAGCGCTGCGTGAGAAGCTGGCAGGACTGTAATCCCGAGTGGACGGTCGAATTGCTCGACGCGGGCAATGTAGGCGCCCACGTTTCGCTCCCGCCCCTGCCCGATACCATTTCGAAAGCACACCGGGCCGACGTGCTGCGAACGCGGTTGCTGAACGAACACGGCGGAGTCTGGGCCGACGCAACGGCCTGGTGCCTCAGGCCGCTGAGCGAATGGTTGCCGGTAGTGGGTCAGGCGGGGTTCTTCGTGTTTTGCTGGACGCGAAGCGACAGGGGAATGATTGCCCTCGCGCCGCAACGTTCCCTGGCAAACTGGTTCATCGCAGCCGCACCGGGCAACGCCATGATCGATGCCTGGGACAGGATAACGCTGGACTACTGGCAAGGCAGGGTCGCAACCGACGTCTATCACTGGCACGCCGATGCGGTAGAATATGCCATACGGAAAGACCGGGATGCCGCATTGACCTGGGAGCGTATGCCGAAGCTTGGCGCGGCAGGCCCGCACATGTTGTGGTATGCCCTCGAACGCGGAGGCGATCTGGAGGCTGCAAAGAAGGCTATCTGCAGCGGCGCCTATCCGCTCCAGAAATTGAGCTGGAAGATGGCAGCGCCATTCGAGCAGGTCGAAACTCTCATGAACGATGCCCTGAGGCAAACGGATTGAGCGCACCGTTTCCTCCTCCGAAACGTGGCCGGCGCTGACATGCCCGGGCTGCGCTCAAGCGTCGGAACGGCCTCGATGTGGATCGGGGGATCGCGCCTGCTGGTGAACGCGCTGGGCGTGGTGTCGCTGTTCGTCCTCGCTCGCCTGTTGATGCCCGAAGATTTCGGTCTCGTGGCAATCGGCACCACGCTGGCTATCCTTTCGAAGTCGCTGACCGAGCTTTCGCTCGGCCAGGCCCTGATCCAGCATGCCGACCCGGAGCGGAGACACGTCGACACCGTTTTTACGCTGAACCTCATAAGAAGCTTCGTCGTTGGACTGATCTTCTTTTTCGGAGCGCCCCTTGTCTCGGCATTCTACGGCGATGATCGGCTGACGGAAGTCGTGTGGATCGTCGGCATCTGCGTATTTCTTGCGGGCCTCCAGAACCCGAAGCTGAACCTGTTGAAGCGGGATTTGCAGTTCTGGCAGGAATTCGTGCTGCTCGTTGGCGCCAAGCTGACGATGGTCGTATCATCAATCGTCCTTGCCATCATCTACGATTCCTACTGGGCATTGCTGGGCGGGATGGTAGCCGCGGAAGTCGTAGGGCTCATAGCCTCCTACGCCTGCGCGCCGTACCGGCCGAGGCTGCGCCTGAAGGAGTTTCGCGAATTCCTCAGCTTCTCGGGCTGGCTCTCGCTGGACCAGATCGTCCGGACCATCAATTTCAGGATGGACCCGCTGATCGTCGGGCGGTTCGTGGGATCCTCTCAGCTCGGCTTGTTCACGGTTTCCCTGAACCTGTCCAAAATCCCGACTCGCGAACTTACCGTTCCGCTGACGACATCGCTTTTCCCGGCATTCAGCAAGCTGACGCACGACAAGAAACGGCTGACCCAAGCCTATTACCGCGCGCAGACCCTGCTCTTCACGCTGGCGCTGCCCGCTGGCGTACTGCTGTCTCTGGTCGCCCGCCCCCTGATCGAGGTTGCACTGGGAGAAGCATGGTACGCAGCAACCCCGCTCGTTCAGGTGCTGGCCGTCATCGCCGCCGCTCGCTCGATCGCCGCGCCTTCACAGGCCCTTGCTCTTGCCACCGGTGACACGCGGCTGCTTTTCAACCGCAGCCTGCAGGCTTTGGTCTACCGCCTGCCACTGGTGATCGCTGGTCTGGCCCTGGGCGGTCTTGAAGGACTGTTGTGGTCTCTCTCGATAGTCTCCGTGCTTGGCATCGCTCTCGATACGAATGTAGTCTCCCGCCTGATCGGGTTCGGACTCGTGGACCATTTCAAGGCGAACTGGCGAAGCATCCTCGCCTGTCTTGTAATGAGCGCAGCTGTCATCGGAACGGGGCTGCTGCTGCCGGAAATGGACACTCTCTTGCTCAGGATCGTCGAACTGCTCTTCCTTTGCGCAGTCGGTGGCGCAATCTACCCGGCCACGCTCTTCGGGCTCTGGCACATTGGCAAGCGTCCGAACGGGGCAGAGGTCGAGATACTCGCCCTCGCTTCAGGAGCGCTCAGGCGGATAGGCGCCATGATCGGAATCAGGCCCCAGCCACAGGTGAACGCGGAAAAATGAACAACCACGAGCCGCTGATACTGCATCTGGGCGTCCACAAGAGCGCGACCACGTTCATCCAGCACACGCTGGCGCACAATCAGGGCGCAATCTACAGCGGCGGGCGGGCGTACTGGACACTGGAACAGTGCCGCCCGCAGATCGCCCAGGCAATCGCTGAACAGAGCCGGCAGGCCAGCTTGCTCGAACGATTGCGCAAGTTCAGGCGCGGCCCTTTCTACGGTGGTGCGGGAAAGGTCGCTTCGCTGTTGGAACCGCAGATGCCGGTGGTCCTTTCCGAGGAGAACATCATCGGCAATCCAGCCGATTGCATCGGCGGAGAAATCTACCCTCACGCATCACGACGGCTCGATGCGCTAGCACCCGCTTTCGGACAAAGGCCCGTCGAAGTGTGGCTATGCCTGCGCAACTACCCTGATTTTCTGTCATCCGTATTCGCAGAATCGCTGCGCCACGGCTCGCATATGGAAATCGGCGAATTTCTCGAAGCCAATGCGGAACCGCAAGGCGGCTGGATAGAGCTTGTCGCATCCATCCGGCACTCCCTGCCCCGATGTCGATTGGTGATCTGGAGATACGAGGATTTCGCAGGCCTGGGCAGGGATATCCTCAAAGGTCTCGCAGGAATCGAAGACATCGCTTTAGCCGACCCGCAGGGAGGTCCGACGCGTCCCAGCGCTTCCGACCGGGCCGTAAGGGAAATCTGCAAGCAGGGCGCATCGTTCTCGCGTGTCGAACGCGTGCTGCTGGCAGCCGCCCTCGAACAGCGTTACCCGCCGCAGAGCAAGGCGGACAAATTTTCGCCATGGTCTGATGCCCAGCGCCGCGCCATGCACGAGGCCTATGAAGCGGACTTGGACGAGATTGCAGAAATGCAGTCAGTCATGATGCTCAGACCGGGCAAGGCCTGACTGCGAGAGCTTTCTCAAGCACCTTCGAGATCGTATCCATATTCGGTCCAAGCCCCTTTGCCAAAACGTCGCGCGGCGAGAGTGTCGAGATACTTGGCATTGCTGTTCGCCAGCTTCGTGAAGCGTTCATCCTCCACAGTCTCGGCCGGCTTGCGTTTCAGTCCTGCGGAGCTCGCTACGCGCTTGATTTCGCCGACCGGATCGTCACAAAAGTCTTCATAGCGAATGCGGACGCAATCCTCAGCTTCGTCGGCGAGCGCGGCGGAATGTGCGACGTGCCAATGGAAGACGAGTTCCTCGAACGAAGTGCCAGACCACTTTTCCGTCGCTGCCGCCACCGCCCTTGGGTCCCGGGTCATGACAATGAAGCGCGCGCCCGGAAACACGCGGCGCAACCATGGGACCTTGGTCAGGTTCGGCGGGCTCTTCTCCAGCAGCGTATCGGACGGTTCGGTCAGCCAGCTCCCCCAGCAGTCGAGAAGTCGCTCCCTGCTGGCAGTGGCGGTCTGTTCATCGGGAATGTCCGGGTACATTTCCGGCGCGAACGCGAAGCGGCCTGCACCGCCATGCTTCAGCCCCGCCGGATAGACATCCTGCAGATGCTGGCCTTCGCTTTCATAGACCGGCGCCTCTAGCGCGCTGACAGCAAATTGCGCCCGGATATGCCGCTCCAACAGCGTCGTACCGCTGCGATGCAAACCACAAATGAAGACATAGTGTTTGAACTGAGGCCGTTGCGGCGAAACCCGGATCAACGGCAAGTCTTTTTCGGCTACCAGATCCTGGCCGGCGGCAGGATTGGGAGAGAAGCGACGGAGCAATCGGGGCAGGAGAGAATTTGTCATCTGGTTTTCGTCCCCCGATAGCGCGTGAGCTACGCGTTCTCACACTGGATCGATCCATTTTCGTTGAAAATTGTGCATTGCAATATATACCAGCCCGGTCAATACGATTGGCACCGACGCCGCCGGTTTTTGCGGACGGGCAACCAGCACTGAACACCTCGAGGCATTTTGCACCCATGAGTTCAGAAACTCCCGCAGCAGCATCTCGGCCGACTACGGGAATCCGCGTGATCAGCATGTCCGATGCCGCGGAACGTCGGGAGGCATTCGCACAGCGAACCGAAGGTATTTCCGCCAGCTGGTCCTTCTTCGATGCATGCACGTCGCTGCATTCGACACTGCGCTATGACGCAGCCGAGGTGCGGAGCACTTACGGGCGCGAACTCTCGAAGGGCGAGATCGGCTGCTATTCCAGCCATTACGCCCTGTGGGAGGAATTGCTGCGAAGCGATGCGGATCAGTACCTGATCCTCGAAGATGACGTGCTTGTCGACTGGGCGATGGTTGACGCCCTTTGCGCGACGGACCTGGGAACACGCGGGCTTCACTACTTGCGTTTGTTCTACAAGTATCCCGTGCGTCACATGGTGAGGCAGCGCGACTTCGTTTCCGACCGCCACCAGCTTGTGGAGCTATTCGGCTGGTCCAAGGGAACACAAGGCTACATCGTCACCCGGCGCGGTGCCGAGATACTGCACGAAGCCTGCGCACGGTTGCAGATGCCCATCGACGACCAGATGGACCGGTCGTGGGTCCATGGCCTGCCGAACATGACGATTTTCCCCGCACCGCTGATCGAGCAGACCCTGCCGTCCCAGATCGGCGACGACCGTTATGCGAGCAAGTCGGGGATGGCCGGCGTGAACCGTTTCCGCAGGGACGAAGAAAGCAAGATACGCGCGATGTATCTGCGCGAGAAGGCGAAGTCATTTATCGACCGCCGGTTCAGGTCCCGGGGATCGGCGTCATGATCATAAACGACGCCACGCGAACAGCTTTCATCCACATTCCCAAATGCGCGGGCACCACGGTTCGGTTGGCGCTGGAGCAGCACGACGATCACGAAGCGGATCTGGTTGCCGGTATGACGCCGCATCCGGTGCTGGAGCTGACCTATTCGCCCGATGGCGGCGAGACGTACATCGATATCCACCACATCACTCTCGGCCAGTTGCAGCAGTTTTTCCCCGAAGTGATGGCGAAAATCCGCGCCTATTCAGCATTTGCGCTGGTCCGCGATCCCGCCGGGCGCCTCGTTTCCGCCGTGACCCAGCGGCTGAAGCAATTTCACGCCATTCCCGTTCAGGACCTGCCGCCGCAAGCGCTCGCCGATGCGCTGTCGAAAGCTTTCGACGAGCTCGACGCTCTGTTCGCGAGATCGCCGAACCTCCCGCCCGATTACATCCATTTCCAGCCGCAGGTCGACTTTATCGATCTGGGCGACGAGCGTATCGTTCAGAACCTCTATCCAACGCACGATCTGGCCGCTCTCGAGGCCGATCTGGTAGAACACTTCGGTCCCGAAGAGATCGCGTTCGAATCCTTTTCCGGCAAGCGGGCCAATGCATCGAAGGTTCACAGGTTCGGCTGGCTGCAGGATATGGTCACGAAGCATGGCGGCCTCGCGAAAGGCATCAAGCGCAGCCTTCCCGAGGGCTTGAAGCCGGGTCTCAAGCGGGCGCTTTATCGAGACCGGGGCGACGCCCTGGCGTCCACTTTCGACAAGATGCAGGTCGAACAGTTCCTTGCCCGGCATTACGCGAAGGACATGGCGTTGTGGCAGTCCGTCAGCGCGCCCGCCTTGCAAGCCGAAAGCGCTGCCCAGTGACATCATTTGCCGTCGTCATCCCCACTTTCAACCGTGCCGAAACCGTCGGCACGGCGATCGAGAGCGTGCTGGCGCAAGACGAAAAGCCCGAGGAAATCATCGTCGTCGACGATGGCAGTACAGACGACACTCCAGCGGTTCTTGCCGGATTCTCAGATGCCATTACAGTCATCCGCAAGGACAACGGCGGCGTGGCTTCGGCGCGCAATGAAGGATGTTTTTCAGCCAACAGCGACTGGATCACGTTTCTCGACAGCGACGACATCTGGCTGCCTGAACGCATGACCACCTTGCGCCGCGACATCGCCGCGGCCGATGCGCAGGTTGTCGCTCACGTAAGCGACCTGCGCTTCCGCGGCCTGAGGGATCCGTCCCGCACCTTCTTTGACGCGATCGGGCTGGAACTGGCCGCCGGCACCGTGCGGGCCGTGGAGCAGCCGCTCACACGGTTCCTGCATTCGTTCTATTTGCAGACGGCCGCCATCAGAGCCGATGCATTTCGCATGGTCGGTGGGTTCGATACAAGCTTCCAGATCGACGAAGACACCGAACTGGCGCATCGCATTGCCGCTCTCGGTCCCTTTGTCGTACGAGGCTCTATCGCGGCAGAGGTAATCCGTACCGAGGGTGACGAAGAAGCCTTGTCGCTGCTGCGCGGCAAGGACCCGGCACAAGCCTGCACCCTGAAAGAGCGACAGTTTCGCGGCATCCTTGCGCGACCGGATATTGCAGGTTCGCACGATCTTGCGCGCAAGGCCTTGCTCGACAACCAGCTGGACCGCGCACAACTGGCCAAGGCCGGGCGAATTTCCGGAAGCAAGACCATGATCCTGCTCAAGGCACTGGCGATCCACCCCAACAAGATGGTCGGCGCGGCGAAAATTGCCCGCAGCGCACTCGGCTACAACAGGTCGAACAGGGGAGTGGACAGGACCGGGGGTGTTATCAAATGACTTTGCCGCTAAAGTCCCAGGTGCGCGCGCCTCATGGCGAGACGGTGCTGTCTACCGGCTGCGCGATTTCGGCGGGACAGCGCCCTGAGAGCATTTGGCAGATTATCTGATGGCAACGACATTCCCTCGAAGACAGATGGTCGGCCAAAGTCGAGGCAAGCTCCTCACACCCGAAGTGAAGGCGATATTGCCAGCCGTTCTGCTAGCCTATGCCGCAATGGCGCCGCAGGAAGTCCGGCTCGACATCGCGGGCCAGAACCTGTTCTCCTACAGGATCATCGGGCTGCTCTTGCTTCCCTGGCTGACAAGCCGCCTGGTAACGGGCAGGCTGGTACTGACTGCGATCGACTGGCTCATTCTGCTCGCCGCGGCGTGGATCACGGTTTCATTCGCGGCATACTATGGCTTCGCCGAAGGCTTCGGCCGCGGTGTGGCGCTATCGCTCGACCTTGCGCTGCCGTACCTGATTGCCAGAGCGTCGATCAAGTCGCTGCAGGATTTGCGGCGCTTCCTCGTTCTCATTGCACCGGGCGTAATTTTCTCAGGCTTCATAATGGCGCTGGAATCGCTGAGCCAGCGCTTCCTCGTCAAACCCTTCGCCGGGCAGATATTCTCACCGCTGGGTGTCTATAACGAAGGTGCCAGTACCGGCGTGCGCAATACCATCAGGCAGGAGTTCAGGCTTGGCCTCATGCGCGCCTACGGGCCGTTCCCTCACCCGATCCTCGCGGGCCTCTTTCTCAGCGGCATGATCGCCCTGTACTGGCCATCTCAGATCAAGTCCTGGCCCCGTCTTCTCGCGATCGTCGCGGGTCTGTGCGCGTTCTTCTCGCTCAGTTCGGCTTCATTTCTTGCGCTGATGATCGTGATCGGGCTGCTCGGCTATGAGCATTTCCGCCGCTACTTCGCAACGCTGAGCTGGCCGCTGTTCATCTGGGGCGCGATTCTTGGATTGGTCGTACTGGAAGTCATCACCGAGGCGAACCTGCTGGAATTGTCAGCGCGTTTTAGCATCAGTTCCGGGTCTGCATACAACCGCATCAGGATCATCGAATACGGCTTGGCGTCGATAGCGAATTATCCTGTGTTCGGTATCGGCTTCGAGAATTTCGAGAGGCCCAGCTGGATGGTCGCGAGCGTCGACAACCACTGGATCCTTTGGGGCATCCGCTCCGGCGTCCTCGTTCCCGTCACGATCCTGTTTGCCGCAATTCTCACCATGGTCCGGTGCGGACGGCGTGCCGCATTGCTGACAAAGGCTGACCGGCAGCTGCAAATCGGCCTCAATATCTGCTTCTTCACATTCTTGCTGTGCGGCGCGACCGTGGCCTTTTTCGGCGGCGTGCAGACCTGGTTCCACATGCTGTTCGGCATCTGCGTTTCCGCTTCTGCCGTTCCGTTCGAAAAATGGGTCAACGGCTGGAAGGGGCAGAGCCGTTGAACGAGATTTCCTCCGATCCGTTGAACGCAGATGAGGCAGTTTTCCAGCCGGTTGCCGGTGGCCCGCAGGTCACCGTCATCATGGTGAGTTACAACACACGTGAATTGACGCTTCGCGCGATCGAAACCCTTTTCGAGAACGCCGGAGATGTAAGCTTCCGGCTTGTCGTATGGGACAACGATTCCGCCGACGGTTCTGCCCAGGCAATCGCCGAGGCGTTTCCCGATGTCGAACTCATCGAGTGTGAGGAAAACGTCGGCTTCGCCAGGGCCAACAACGAAGTGGCCAAGACGGCGACTACCGAGTGGCTGCTGCTCCTCAATCCCGACACGGAGACTCACCCGAATGCGATCGAGAACCTTCTGAGATTCGCGCAGGCCAATCCGCAGGCCGGCATCGTCGGTGGGCGTACCGTCTTTCCCGATGGATCGCTAAACCGCGCTTCCTGTTGGAACCGGATGAGCATCTGGAGCCTGTTTTGCAGCACGACAGGACTTTCGCGCGCGTTCCCGGACTCCGAGTTTTTCAATCCGGAAGGGATCGGTGGATGGAAGCGCGACAGTGTACGCGAGGTGGATATCGTTGTCGGCTGCTTCCTGATGATCAGAACCGCCCTTTGGCACGAGCTCGGCGGCTTCAATTCGCGGTATTTCATGTATGGGGAAGAGGCGGATATGTGTCTGCGCGCAGCGCGACTCGGTTACTCTCCCATGATCACACCCGATGCGCAGATCATGCACCTCGTTGGCGCAGCGTCGAAGGTGCGCGAGGATAAGCTGGTTCGATTGATGCGCTCGCGAGCAACTCTGATCCGTGATCACTGGGGCAAGTTTTCCCAGCCATTCGGTATCGCCCTCATGTGGCTTTGGGTCGCCAACAGGCGGCTCGGATCGCTCGCTCTGTGGAAGCTGGGTCGTACCAGCCGCGAGACCCGCGATATGTGGCGCAACATGTGGCAGCGCCGGCGCGAGTGGCTGAAGAGCTACTGATGGCAGACGAAGCGATGCCCGTTCGCAAGCGCTCGCTTGACCGCAAGGCACGGCGCAATCGCCTGCTGCGCTCAGTTCTCGACCCCCGCGCATGGGCCCACCTGCTGAAGTTGGTGAACTACTACAATTACACGCACGTCCGGCCCTTGCGAGCCATAGCGATCGGATCGCAGCCGAGCATCAGTCCTGATGTTTGTTTCGATCATCCCGAACGCATCGAAATTGGCGACCGTGTCCGCATCGGCTCGCGTTGCCATATCTGGCCGGGGTCGAGTAACGGCCGCATTGTCATCGGCAACGATGTGCTGTTCGGGCCGGAAGTAATGCTGACCGCTGCCAGCTATCGCTACAACGACGGATCGCCTGTAACCGATCAGACCATGGACGAAGCGGACGTGATTATCGGTAACGACGTCTGGCTCGCGACGCGCGCCATTGTCCTGCCTGGCTCTACGATCGGCGATGGGGCGATCGTGGCAGCAGGCGCAGTGGTGAAGGGCGACGTACCGCCCGGAGCGATTGTAGCAGGTTCACCGGCGAAGATCGTCAGCCAGCGCAGCATGGACCCACCTTCCCGAAACTGACCTAGCTGAGTGCGCCTGACGCACCCTGTCCGACTGCGCCCCTCAGGCCTTCAGCAAAAGCATCGCCGATGGCTGTTCCGTTGAACCGCAAGGCATCCTCGCTGAGCTGCCAGTCCGCGAGCGTAGCTTTCAATTCAGCCTCGTTTTCGACAAGCTTGGTCATGGCCTTTGCAAGCGCTGAGTAATCCTCCGGATCGACACCTATCGCGAAGGGCGCGTAATCGAACAAACCATCAACAGCTGTCCCCGACGGATAGATTATCGGTAGGCCGCAAAACAGCGCCTCGATGAACACCATGCCAAACGTCTCGCGCTTCGAAGGAAGAACGAACCCCGTGGCACCAGCCATTTCGCTGCGCACATCGGCTGCATCGCGCTCTCCCGCGAGGGTGGTGTGCGTGTCCGAGGCGGTCAGCGCGCGAGCATTGGCCCAGTCTTCTTCTGAGCCTCCACCGATGATGCGCAGGTCATAGTGTCTGCCTTCTGTCCGATTGATGCGCTGCGCCTCCATGATCGCTTTCAGGTTCTTCCTGCTGGCACTCTTGAGGTGAAAGACGCTTAGCAGGTATGAATCGTTCACCTGCGGAGGTGTGATGTCTTCGATCGCAGGGATGCAGGGCAGCATCGTGGTCGGACCGCTACGCTTACCCAAATACGATTCCACGCTGATGAGCGACCAGGGCGAAAACGGGAAGACCCAAGCCGCCTCGTGGAACACCTTGCCAAGATGAGCGCGCAAGTCGGGCCGGGCTGAAAGGATTTTCTGGTCTGTGTCGCCCTGCAGCACGAGCGCGTAGGGAACTCCCAGCCTGCGTGCGATGCGATAGGCGCAGAACCCCTCTACCGTCAGTTTATGGCCGACGATCAGATCAGGCTTCTCCTCCCGCAGAACGGTGTGGGCGATTTCGTCGGCCAGTCGCTCCAGCATCGTGCGGTGCAATATGCCGCGCGGCGGCGCTGGATAGATTGCCGTCGTACCATACGGAAACTCACCGAACTGAGTTTCGGGCAGGGGCTGGCCTGGATTGCGCAGAATCTTTGATGCAAACGAGGCAACGCCGGGAAAACGCCTGTTCAGCGAGATGACGCGATGGTCGAACTGCTCTGCTGTCCGATCGACCAAGGCTTTCACAGCCTTGGTTTTTGCAGCCTCTACCGGGTCGGGGAAGTCAGCGGATAGGTGCAGAACTCGCAAGACGCTTTCTCCTGCCCGGAAGTCCGCTGAATGCGCCGTGCGCTAGCGAGCGCGAACACGAATCACTTGTCGCCGTAACTGTAGTACTGGTACTGATAATTGTAGCTCTCGCCTGCGCTCATGGCCTGATACTTGGTAAGGATCGAGGCCACGACGTTGCCGCCCATTTCGCGCATCCTGCGGATCGCCTGCCGTGCCTGACGACCGCTCGTGCGGTTCGCTTCGACAACGAAGACGGTAGCATCGCAGTAACGGCTGACAAGCGGAGCATCCGCAATACCCAACACAGGCGAACAGTCGATCAAGATCACGTCAAATTCCTGACGCCAGCGCGCGATGGATTCCCGCACGAGGCCCGACGAGAGGATCTCGACCGGGTTTTCAGGAATTTTCGAGACACCGAGAATGTGAACGCCGGTGGCCTCGTTCCTTGCGACAGCCCTTTCCAGCGGGACACGCTCGTAAAGTACGTCGACGACACCGTTGTCGGGGCGCGGAAGTCCCTGTTGCACGTGAACGGTCGGGCGGCGCAGGTCGAGATCAACCAGGAGCACCTTGCGCCCGAGCCTTGCATATTTCTCTGCCAAGGCCGCCGCCGTGGTAGACTTGCCCTCGCCACCTTGCGAACTGGTCAACTGAATGACGGGCGTGCCTTCTGTCGGCAAGGCCGCATCCAGCGATGCACGGATAGATGCGTAACTCTCGCTGAGGGGAGAGAACGTATCGTGGATCTCTTCGCTGACCGGGTCCGACACGTAAGGTGTGTGGCCAAGGCCGTCGATGCCGAGCTTGCGCTGAATATCCTCGAAGCTGCGGATCTTGTCATCCAGCGTCTCACGAAGAACCGCAATTGCCGCTGCCAGGCCGAGGCCGAGAGCAAGTGCGATGAGAAGGTTTTCCATCAGGTCCGGAGACACTGGTGCACCCGGCCTGTCAGCGCGATCTAGGATCGAGAGATCGCTGCTGCGCAGATTTGCGGCGGCCGAGATCTGCGTGGAACGCTCGATCAGGTTCTGAAGCTGCAGCCTGAGAGCGACAACTTCGCGCGTGATGAGATTGTACTGAACCCGGCGATCCTGCTCGTCGAGCGTTTCATTTGCCGTGTCGCTTACTTCTCCGGCCAGCGCAGCTTCCTGCCTTCTGGCGACTTCGTAAGCGTTCTGGATGGTGGACTTGATATCCTGCCTCGTCTGCTCGAGCGCTTCGTTGACGCGTTCGAGCTGCTGGAGTGCGTCGCGCAGGTCAGGATAGTCATCCTGGTAGCGCTCGCGCAGAGATGCGATCCGGTTCTCGAGTTCCACGCTCTGCTGTTCGAGCGCCTGGACCGAACCGTTCTGCTGCACTTCCGGAATCAGTCGCGCCGGAAGATTGGCGACACTGCGCCAGCGCTGCTCGGCTGCGATGCGGGCCGTGCGTGCAGCCGTCAGCTCGCTGTTCAGCTGCTGGAGATTGGCGCTGCTAAGAGTCGGTGCCGTTCCCGAGCCTGCAACGTAGTCGCCATCGCCTGATCCGGGCTGGCCGATCAGGCGGTTGGCGCGTGCATAGCTGATGGCACGCGTTTCTGCTTCTTCAAGCTCTTCGCGCGTCTTGGCGATTTCGTCACGCAGGAAGTCGCGGGCGTATTCCGTCTGCTCTGTCGCGGCGCGCAGATCATAGGTCAGGAACGCTTCGCCATAGGCATTCGCCATCTGCTGCGCGAATTCGGGATCGGGCGATTCATAGGTAATGGTGATCAAGCGGACGTTGTTGCTCGGCGCCGCCGATACGCTTCCCTTGATCCGATTTGCTGCGACCTTGATCTGCTGGGCCTCCCAGGCGGCCGCGTTCACCCCTTCAGGCGGCGCAAGGGGAGCGTCGTCCCCCATGACGCGGGCGGAGCGATGCAAATCAAGCTGCTCGACGACGGCTTCGGCCATCGCCTGACTGCGAACGACGCGAGCAAGCGTAGCGATATGGAAATCAATTTCGTTGACGGGAATGTAGGGGTCGACGAGCTCCTGCCCCGCGATCACCCGGTCGCCGTAGACTTCCACGCGGACAGTGGTCGATGATTGGTAGACCGGCGTCGCGAGCATCGTCATGACGAAACCTGCCAGCAGCGCCGCCAGCACGACCGCGACGATCACGAACCGCTGGCGCCAGAGAACCGCGCGAATCGCGGTCATGTCAAACATCATACCGCCATCGCTGGATTCGTGAGGGCCGTCGTATGCGGTGGCGCGATTAGGCAAGTATCGATCGACGAGAGATGTACCGCCCGAGTGCTCTTGATTTCCGACCATACCGGCAGCTCTCTTCTTAGAAACGAGTGAACAGTGCGAAAACGGGAACGGCCTGCAGGAAATCCTGCCAGGCCTGCGACAGCTCGCTCGTCCCCACGACCACCCGGTCGCCGGGCATGAGTACGGGGTCGAGCATTTGGCCCGAACGCACCGCAGCGTAGTCGAACTTGGCAACGGCCATGCCGCCTTCGACCTGCCGGAATACGGCTACATCCTGAAGGTCGGCAACGCGTGTCGTGCCGTTCGCAAGAGCGATACCGCCCGAAAGTCGGGTGCCCGGCTGGAACTCGAATACGCCCGGATTTTCGACCTTGCCTTCAACGGTAACGCGGTGAGAAGCGAACTCGCGGATGTTCACCGAAACTTGCGGATTGCGCAGGTAACGGGTTCCGTAAAGCTCCTCCAGTCGCTCGCTAGCCATGGTCGGCGTCAGACCGGCAAGTTGCACCGGGCCAAGTAGCGGCATGACCACTTGCCCATCGGAATTCAGCATGACCGAATCAAACGAAAGGTCGGGCTCGCGGAAGACCGAGATCTGCACGATGTCAGTGGGGTTGAGCGGATAATTTTCGCGAATCTGGTAAGCGAAAGGTTCCTGGCCATATGAAGGGTCCGGCGCCGTTACTGCAAGGCCGGGCTCAATGGGCCGGCCAGTCGTACATGCACCCAGCAATGCCACTGCCACGATCACAGGCAATGCTGCGAAACTTCGTGACCCGCTTACTCTCAAAAATCGTAGACCCTGCATCCGGCTCCATCCGTTTATTTCGCAGTTGCGGTATAGACGCTGCATCGCGTAGAGCAAGGCGTTTTTAAGGGCAACTACGGTCAGTGCCAACTCGAGCTTCCCCTTTAATTACCTAGTATAAATTCCATCGGCTGAGAACGACTGAAAACGATATGATCACCTATGCCGCGATAGGTCTGTATCTCCTGACTGCAGCATTATGCTGCATCGCAGCATATTGCGCCCGCAAGACGCTTTCCCCGCAGCATAGAAGCCTTCGCTGGGGCATCGTGTCAGCTGCTTTCATCGCACTTGCAGCGATAAGATTTTTCGCAGTCGAGGAAATAGTCCGCAGGTCGTTGCGACAGGCACTTCGTCAGAGCCAGCTCTACGCCGATCGCGCTGAGGTTCAGGGCCCGTTGCTTGTCGCCGCCGCAATCGCGCTGTTCATCATGGGCATGGCAGCATGGCACCACATCTCAAGGACGCATGGTCCACAACGCTACCTTGCGGTGGCCGAAATGGCGGCACTGGCATTCGCGCCACTTTTCGCCTTGCGATTGCTGTCGCTGCATTCGGTCGACCAGTTACTCTATTATGGTCCGGTGAAGGGCAACTGGCTGATCGATGCCGGATTGACGCTTCTCGTCGCTGGCTGCGCCCTGCTGGCCCTCCGCACGCCCGATCCACGCAGAAAACCGGGCACTCGCGGTAGCCGCACCCACAAGCCGCACCGACCAAGATTCAGGGACCAGCCATGACGACGACCACGAAGCCTCGCCTTTGCCTAGCCGCTTCGGGTGGAGGTCATGTCCGGCAGCTGCTGGATCTGCAGCCGCTGTGGTCCAGACATGAATACTTCTTCGTCACCGAAGACACTGCTCTTGGACAAAGCATTGCCAAAAAGCACGAAACCCATTTCGTGCCGCACTTCGCCATCGGGCAAGCCAAGCTCGGCAAACCGCTTGCCATGCTGGGAGCCGCGTTCCGCAGCCTGCTGCGCAGCTTCGGGATCATTCGCAAAAAGCGCCCGGATGTGGTCATCACCACCGGTGCAGGCTCCCAGCTCTTCATCGTTTTCTGGGCGCGCCTGCTGGGTGCCCGCATCATCCTGATTGACAGTTTCGCGAGGTTCGACAGCCCAAGCGGTTTTGCTCGGCTCGCAGGGCCGCTCGCACACCATCGGCTGGCCCAATCCGAAGTATCAGGGCAAATGTGGAAGGGCGCTGAAATATTCGATCCGCTGCGGGAAACGCAGAGCCTGGCAGGCGAAAAGGAAGATCTCGTGTTCGCCACGGTTGGCGCGACCCTTCCGTTCCCTCGCCTGACACGAACCGTCCTTGCCGCGAAACAGGCTGAGGCCATTCCTGAGAAAGTCATCCTTCAGGTCGGTAAAGATTCCGGCACCAATGCGGAGTGTGAAGGACTGGAGATTGTCGAAACGCTGCCGTTCGATACCATCAAGAGCATCCTCGCACGCGCCCGCATAGTTGTCTGCCATGGCGGTACCGGCTCGATCATCACAGCCCTGCAACACGGATGCGCGACGATCGTTCTGCCCCGCCGGTTCGAACATGGTGAGCACTACGACAACCACCAGGCGGAGATCACCCAGAATTTCGTCGGCCGGGGCCTTGTTCTGACAGCGGAGACGCCCGAAGAGTTCGAGCAAGCGCTGTTGCAGGCCCGCACTTTCACACCGCGAGCAGTCGCGACGGACTATACCGCGATGATCCAGCGACTGGATGAAATAGTGAAGGGACGTGCATGATGCCAGTACCGCCGGGGGCATCTCTCGTGGTTGCCACGAAGTCCGCCCCTCGCAACCAGAACGTCGAACTACTGCGGATTATCGCAGCGTTCGGGATCGTGGTCTTTCATGCACAGGGCGAATATGCACCAGTCGGTTACGCCGGCCTTGTGATCTTCCTCTTCCTGTCGCCCTTCTATGACGCCAGTGCCTGGGAGAAACAGCGCAATCTGCCGACGCTTGCTGTGCGGCTGCTCCTGCCATGGGCAGTGTTCCTGGCAGTGCATGGAGCGCTGAATTTCGTCACCAAGGGCTGGATCGTGAACCCCGACCTCACACCGGGGGCGGCGATTCTTTACGGAACCTCGCCGCACCTGTGGTTCCTGCCATTCATCTTCGCGGTAATGTGTGCAGTCGCAATCTGGAAACGATTGACCGGCCCTGTTCCGCAAATCGTTATCGCCGCTGCGGGACTCGTCGCGATGATGGCGCTGGTTCCGCATTGGCGGGCCACGGGCGATGTCGCCGCCCCCCCTGTTGCGCAGTGGCTTCAGGCGGCTCCGGCAGTCCTCGCCGGTCTGGCGCTGGGCGCGGCAACTTCAGCCCGGAAACTTCGCCTGTTTGCCGTAGTGGCCATCCTTGTCGCTGCCGCGATCGCCATCTGGCAGGATGCGCGCGGGATTTCCGTGGCCTATGGCCTTGCACTGCCGCTTGTTCTCCTGGCGCTCTATTCTCCGAAGGTGCCTTTTTCTGTCGAGGCATTGTCCAGTTGCATGATGGGCGTATATCTCGTCCACGCTCTTGCCCTTGCAGTTGTCGGCGCTTTCCTCGAAAGGACTTCGCTGTTTGCAGCGGTAGTGGCATTTGTCGCCTCTGCAATCGGCGTCCTGCTCGCGCGAAAGCTGGTTCCGGCCACTAGGTACATTCTCGGATAGTCCGGAATGCTACGCTTGCCTTCGCAGGCCAATTCGGCCAACCGAGCGCGCAAATCGATGTTTGCAGAGGCAGAATTTAATGAGCCACCGTGTTGCCCTTATTACCGGCGTGACCGGCCAAGATGGTGCCTATCTTGCCCATCTCCTGCTGGAAAAGGGTTACGAGGTTCACGGGGTGAAGCGTCGATCGTCGAGCTTCAACACCGGTCGAATCGAGGATATCTACCAAGATCCGCACGTCGACAACCAGCGCTTCCACCTGCATTATGGTGATCTGACGGACAGCACTAACCTGATCCGCATCGTGCAGGAGGTACAGCCCGACGAAATATACAATCTCGCCGCGCAAAGCCATGTTGCAGTCAGCTTCGAAACGCCTGAATATACTGCCAATGCCGATGCCGTGGGCACCCTGCGCCTGCTGGAAGCGATCCGCATCCTCGGGCTGGAGAAGAAGACCCGTTTCTACCAGGCATCTACCTCCGAACTGTATGGTTTGGTGCAAGAAGTCCCGCAACGCGAGACTACGCCGTTCTATCCGCGCAGCCCTTATGCCGCGGCCAAGCTCTATGCCTACTGGATCACGGTGAACTACCGCGAGGCTTACGGGATTCACGCCAGCAACGGCATCCTTTTCAATCACGAAAGCCCGCTGCGCGGCGAGACTTTCGTCACCCGAAAAATCACCCGTGCCGCTGCAGCGATTGCTCTGGACCGCCAAGAAAAACTCTATCTCGGTAATCTCGATGCCCAGCGCGACTGGGGCCACGCGCGCGAATACGTGCGCGGGATGTGGATGATGATGCAGCAGGAAGAACCTGACGACTATGTGCTCGCTACTGGCGAAACGACCCATGTGCGTGACTTCGTGTTATGGGCTTTCGAGGATGCCGGAGTGCCCATCGAGTTTCGCGGCGAGGGCGTGGACGAAAAGGGCTACGCGAGAAGCGACGGGCGCTGCCTTGTCGAAGTAGACCCGCGCTATTTCCGCCCGACCGAGGTCGAACTGCTTCTCGGCGATCCCTCCAGGGCGCACCAGAAACTGGGCTGGCGGCACGAAACCTCTCCGCGTGAACTGGCGCGCGAGATGGTTGAAGCCGATCTCAAGATCATGCGTGACGAACCGATTGCCGGGTTCGACTGATGGCATATGAACTCAAGGGCAAACGTGTCTACGTGGCCGGTCACAAGGGCATGGTGGGCTCCGCAATCGTTCGCAGGCTGGCAAGCGAGGGCTGCGAAGTCCTGACGGCTGATCGAAGTGTGGACCTGCGCGAACAGGCTCTGGTGCGTGAATGGTACGTCGCGACCAAGCCTGACGCCGTGATAGTTACAGCGGCCAAAGTTGGCGGCATACTTGCCAACGACACCTACCCTGCCGATTTTCTCTACGACAACCTGATGATCGAGGCGAACCTTATCGAGGCCGCCTACAGGAACGACGTCGAAAAGCTGCTGTTTCTGGGCTCCTCGTGCATCTATCCAAAGATGGCTCCGCAGCCCATTCCCGAAGAGGCCCTGCTGACCGGCCCGCTTGAGCCGACCAACGAATGGTATGCCGTTGCGAAGATCGCCGGCATCAAGCTGTGCCAGGCTTATCGCCGACAGCACGTTTGCGACTACATCAGCGCCATGCCCACCAACCTTTACGGTCCGGGCGATAACTTCGACCTGTCCAGCAGCCACGTGCTGCCTGCGCTGATCCGCAAGGCCCACGAGGCAAAGGAAAGCGGCGCTTCATCCATCGAGATTTGGGGCACCGGTTCGCCGCGGCGCGAGTTTCTGCATGTCGACGATCTGGCAGACGGCTGCGTCTTCCTGCTGAAAAACTATTCGGACGAAGAGCACGTCAATTTGGGATCGGGAAGCGATATCCCGATCATCAAGCTTGCGGAGATGGTATGCGAAGTCGTCGGCTTCGACGGCAAGATCACCAAAGACACCTCGAAGCCCGATGGGACCCCGCGCAAGCTGATGAGCGGTGACAAGATTGCCGCGATGGGCTGGAAGCCTAAGATCGGCCTGCGCGATGGCATTGCGGATGCCTATCGCGCCTTCCTGAGAGGCGATGGCACGAACTAAAACGCGCGATCGTGGACCAGGACGGTCACGGTCGCGAACAGGATCTTGATATCGCGCCACAGGCTCCAGCCCTGTATATATTCGAGATCCGCATTCAGCCGGTCGGTGAGGTCGGCCTCGGTATCCGTTGCGCCGCGATATCCGCGCACTTGCGCAAGCCCCGTAATCCCCGGACGCAGACCGTGGCGCTGCCAGTACTTGCGGTCCACTTGCCAGAACAGCTTGCTGCCGGCTTTCGATCCGAGCGCATGTGGGCGGGGGCCGACCAGACTCATGTCGCCCTTCAGGACGTTGATGAGTTGAGGAAGTTCGTCGATGCTGGTCCGGCGGATAAAACGGCCGATCGGAGTGATCCGGTCATCGTCCTTCGACGCCGAACGACTGCCGTTGGCATCGGCTTCGCGCATCGAGCGGAACTTGTAGATATCGAAGAACTGGTTCCCCCGGCCGATGCGACGCTGCAGAAACATGACGGAACCGCCATCGTGCAGCTTAATCGCGACCGCCACCGCAAGCATCAATGGCAAAAGCACGATGAGTGCCGCAAGCGAGGTCACGATATCGAACACGCGCTTGAGGACGCGCGCCCTCATGCCCAGGTGCCCGGTTGAAACCTGTAGCGAACTGACATTCGCCGCATCGTGGTGGATCACGCCGAGTGCACCGATTTCGCGCGTGAATTCGGACACGATTTCACCATGTCTGCCCGAACCCTTCAACACTTCGGCCCAAGCCAGCCTGTCTTCCGTGCGGCAACTCACGACGACTTCGTCCATGTTGCACAGATATTTGGCAAGCCGGTCGAGCGAAGCCGGATCGTCGAACCGCGGCTCAATCCCGTGTTCCTCGGCATCGATATGGAATGCGAACGGCAGCACGAAGCGCGGACCGCCATCGTTGATCACAAGCTGGTTTTTCGGGTTCGGTCCCCATTGAGCCGTCAGCCAGCGGGAAAATCCGAAACGGAAAATCGCCATCATGGCCAACGCACCAACGATCCCCGACGTGAAAATGATACGCGAGAATTCCGCATTCATCTTGGCGAAGAAGGCGAAGAAGTTGAGTAGCGCGGCAGACACGAGGACTGCCGTGACTGCCTTGAGGACAGCCGAATTCGCCCCGGTGAGCGAATTGAGCGAATAGCAGCCGTTGTACAACGCGATCGTCAGAAAGAGCGGAAGAAGCAAATAGAGCGGAACGAGGCCCGACTGCATCTCCCTGTAGGTCGGAGACACATCATAATAGAGCAGCGTTGCGACCGCGAAGGATACGATCATCAAGCCGATATCGGCCAGCATCATGACGATGTAGTACTGAAGACGCTTGTGCTCGAGCGAACTTGCCAGACCGTTATGCGGAGGCGCAGGCAGTCGCCGGCGTGCCTCTGCCTGTTCGGGCGTCCGGGAGGGCGAGACTTCCGCCACTGCGTGGCGTTCCGAATCCAACAACTCCATGAAAGGCCCCTGTGCAAACGACTTCGGCGCGGCGGCTAGGTGATTACACCTATACCGTTTGTACTACGATTTCATCTGTTTTTTGCACTTGCGAGAAAAAGCGGATCTCCGGCGGCGACCGTAGACTGCCTTCACCGCCCCACGGCGACGTATTCGAACCCGTGGCGTTCGACGTCGGTGCGGCTGTAGAGGTTCCTGAGGTCTACCAGCAGGGGCGTTTTCAGCAGGCCTTTCATGCGCTCCAGGTCCAATGCGCGGAAGGTGTCCCACTCGGTCACGATCACGGCGGCGTCGGCGCCGTCCATCGCTTCGTAGGGCCCCTCGCAATAGGTCACCTTGTCGATCACCTTCTTCGCCTGCTCCATGCCTTCGGGATCGTAGGCCTTCACCCTGATCCCTGCATCCTGCAACGCCTGCACCACGCTGATCGCGGGGCTGTCGCGCATGTCGTCGGTGTTCGCCTTGAACGTCAGCCCCAGCACCGCCACGGTCCTGCCGTGCTGGTCGCCGCCGCCAAGGGCATTGATGACCTTGCGCCCCATCGAGCGCTTGCGCTGGTCGTTGCTGGCGACAACGCTTTCCACGATCCGCAGCGGGCTTTCGTAATCCTGCCCGGTCTTCAGCAGGGCCAGCGTGTCCTTGGGAAAGCACGAGCCGCCATAGCCCGGCCCCGGCATCAGGAAACGGTTGCCGATGCGGCTGTCGAGGCCGATGCCCTTCGCGACATCGCGCACGTCCGCACCCACCTTCTCGCACAGGTCGGCGATCTCGTTGATGAAGCCGATCTTGGTGGCGAGGAAGGCGTTGGCGGCATACTTGGTCAGTTCCGCCCCGCGCCGGCTCATCACCACCAGCGGGCTCTCGTTGCGGGTGAGCGGGCGATAGATTTCCGCCAGCACCGTCTCGGCGTGCTCGTCGTTCACACCGATCACTACGCGGTCGGGCCGCTTGAAGTCGTCGATTGCCGCGCCCTCGCGCAGGAACTCGGGGTTGGAGGCGACGGAGAACTCGAGATCGGGCGCGGTCTCGCGGATGATGCGCTCCACCTCGTCACCCGTGCCGACCGGCACCGTCGACTTGTCGACCACCACCACGCCTTTCGGCAGCAGCGGCGCCATCTCTTCGGCCGCGGCATAGACATAGGACAGGTCCGCATGGCCATCCCCGCGGCGGCTGGGCGTTCCCACTGCAATGAACACCGCGTCCGTTCCCGGCAGCGCCTCGGCAAGGTCCAGCGTGAACGCCAGCCGCCCGGCTTCCACGTTCTTCGCCACCAGCTCGTCCAGCCCAGGCTCGAAAATAGGGATTTCGCCAGCCAGCAGCGCGTCGATCTTCGACTGATCCTTGTCGACGCACACGACCTCGTGACCGAAATCCGCAAAACAGGCGCCGGAAACAAGGCC
>NZ_QYOS01000022.1 GCF_003605195.1 Aurantiacibacter odishensis
TCACCGCCCCACGGCGACGTATTCGAACCCGTGGCGTTCGACGTCGGTGCGGCTGTAGAGGTTCCTGAGGTCTACCAGCAGGGGCGTTTTCAGCAGGCCTTTCATGCGCTCCAGGTCCAATGCGCGGAAGGTGTCCCACTCGGTCACGATCACGGCGGCGTCGGCGCCGTCCATCGCTTCGTAGGGCCCCTCGCAATAGGTCACCTTGTCGATCACCTTCTTCGCCTGCTCCATGCCTTCGGGATCGTAGGCCTTCACCCTGATCCCTGCATCCTGCAACGCCTGCACCACGCTGATCGCGGGGCTGTCGCGCATGTCGTCGGTGTTCGCCTTGAACGTCAGCCCCAGCACCGCCACGGTCCTGCCGTGCTGGTCGCCGCCGCCAAGGGCATTGATGACCTTGCGCCCCATCGAGCGCTTGCGCTGGTCGTTGCTGGCGACAACGCTTTCCACGATCCGCAGCGGGCTTTCGTAATCCTGCCCGGTCTTCAGCAGGGCCAGCGTGTCCTTGGGAAAGCACGAGCCGCCATAGCCCGGCCCCGGCATCAGGAAACGGTTGCCGATGCGGCTGTCGAGGCCGATGCCCTTCGCGACATCGCGCACGTCCGCACCCACCTTCTCGCACAGGTCGGCGATCTCGTTGATGAAGCCGATCTTGGTGGCGAGGAAGGCGTTGGCGGCATACTTGGTCAGTTCCGCCCCGCGCCGGCTCATCACCACCAGCGGGCTCTCGTTGCGGGTGAGCGGGCGATAGATTTCCGCCAGCACCGTCTCGGCGTGCTCGTCGTTCACACCGATCACTACGCGGTCGGGCCGCTTGAAGTCGTCGATTGCCGCGCCCTCGCGCAGGAACTCGGGGTTGGAGGCGACGGAGAACTCGAGATCGGGCGCGGTCTCGCGGATGATGCGCTCCACCTCGTCACCCGTGCCGACCGGCACCGTCGACTTGTCGACCACCACCACGCCTTTCGGCAGCAGCGGCGCCATCTCTTCGGCCGCGGCATAGACATAGGACAGGTCCGCATGGCCATCCCCGCGGCGGCTGGGCGTTCCCACTGCAATGAACACCGCGTCCGTTCCCGGCAGCGCCTCGGCAAGGTCCAGCGTGAACGCCAGCCGCCCGGCTTCCACGTTCTTCGCCACCAGCTCGTCCAGCCCAGGCTCGAAAATAGGGATTTCGCCAGCCAGCAGCGCGTCGATCTTCGACTGATCCTTGTCGACGCACACGACCTCGTGACCGAAATCCGCAAAACAGGCGCCGGAAACAAGGCCAACATAGCCGGTTCCGATCATCACGATACGCATAGGAATTGTCCTTTAAGAAACTGGCGCGGCCCCCTGGAGCTCGTCGCGCTCCTTTAATCAGCCGTGGCGAACGGGGCCCTAGCCGCGTCCACGATAGGAAGCGACACCCTGGTCGGGCAGCCACAGTCCTTCCGGTGGAGAACCGCTTTGCCAGAACACGTCGATGGGGATGCCCCCGCGCGGATACCAGTAGCCACCGATGCGGAGCCAGCGCGGCTGCATTTCCTCGAACAGGCGCTGCCCGATCCCTACGGTCACGTCTTCGTGGAAGCCGTTGTGGTTGCGGAATGAACCGAGGAACAGCTTGAGGCTCTTGCTCTCCACGATCGTGTCGCCGGGAGCATAGTCGATCACCAGATGCGCGAAATCGGGCGCGCTGGTGACGGGGCATAGCGAAGTGAATTCCGGGGCGGCGAACCTCACCAGATAAAGCTGGCCCTTGCGCGGATTGGGCACGTAATCGAGCACCGCATCTTCCGGGGAGGCGGGCAAGGCGCTTGTCTGTCCCAGGTATCTGGGTGCGGCTGGCTTGTCGGTATCGCTCATGGGGGCACCTGATGGCGCGGCTTGGCGCGCGGTGCAAGCGCCTGCGGCATTTACGAAGCCGATAGCAACGGTTACGCCCGTCCTATGGACACACTTGTAACCACCCAATGGCTGGCGGATCGGCTTGGGAATGCCGATCTCGTGGTGCTCGACGCTTCGTCTCATCTGCCGGATGCCGGGCGCGATGCGCAGACGGAATATGACGACGCGCATATTCCCGGCGCGCGCTTTCTGAACCTGAAGACGCTGGTTAATCCTGAGAGTGAGGTGCCCTCGGCCTACCCCACCCGCTCGCAATTCGATGACCGATTGCGGGAACTGGGCGTGCGAGGGTCGGATACGATCGTCCTTTACGACAACAGCGCGATGCGCACGTCGGCGCGGGCGTGGTTCCTGTTCCGCCTCTATGGTGTGAAGACGGCGATTCTGGATGGCGGCCTGCCAAAGTGGATTGCGGAAGAGCGACCGACCGAGACAGGGACTAAGCCGATCGAGCCAAGCGACTTTACCTCGTCAGGCGGTGCCGGGGAAATTCGCACCAAGGCGGAGATGCTCGGCAACTGTGATGCGGGCCGCGAGCAGGTGGTCGATGCCCGCGACGCAGGGCGATTTACCGGTGAAGTGCCCGATACCGTGCACAACCTGCCCGGCGGCCACATCCCAGGTGCGCGCAACCTCTTCTTCGCAGACCTGCTGGCTGAAGACGGGACTTTCCTTCCGTCCGAACAGCTCGCCAGTGCATTCCGCGAGGCCGGGCTCGATCCCGCGAAGCCGCTGGTGGCGAGTTGCGGCGGCGGCGTGACCGCCTCGGTCGTGCTGCTCGCACATTACCTGATCGGTTACGAACACGGCGCATTGTACGACGGAAGCTGGAGCGAGTGGGGCGCAGACCCCGCCACGCCAAAGGAAACCGGCCCCGCGGCATGACAGACAAGCCTCACAAAGCTGCCACCCGCGTCGTCGAAGCGGGACGTAAGCGCGAATGGACCAGCATCCCCGGCAGCAAGGGCGCCGTGGTCAATCCGCCGGTCTGGCGCGCCAGCACGCATCTCTATGACGACAGCGCCGATCTTGCCGGTGGCCGGCCGAACGAGGACGGTCATTTCTATTATGGCCGGCGCGGCGGACCGACCCAATGGGCGCTGGCAGATGCGCTCACCTCGCTTGAACCCGGCGCGGACGGCACTGAGCTGTTCCCAAGCGGGGTCGCGGCCATTGCCTGCACCTTGCTGGCCGTTCTGCGTCCCGGTGACGAACTGCTGGTGACCGACAATGCCTACGAGCCGACGCGGAACATCGCGCTTTCCATGCTCAAGCAATTCGGCATTACGGCAAGACCATTCGATCCACTGGCTCCCGATGGCTTCACCGATGCCATCACCGATGCGACCAAGGCTGTGATGCTGGAAAGTCCCGGCAGCCTGACCATGGAAGTGTGCGACATTCCCGCTCTTGCAGCCCTCGCCCGCGAGCGCGGCATCCTCTCCATCATCGACAACACCTGGGCCACGCCGCTTGGCTTTCCGGCCCTGCAGCACGGCTGCGATGTATCGGTGATGAGCCTTACCAAGCACGTCGGCGGCCATTCGGACGTGATGATGGGCAGCGCCAGCGCGGCAAAGCCGGTGATCAATCGCATCCGCCGCCAGGCGCAGTTCATGGGGCAGGTCGTCTCTCCCGACGATGCCTCCCTCGCGCTGCGCGGCCTGCGTTCCATGCAAGTGAGGCTCGAGCGATCGACGCAGACCGCGCTGGAAGTGGCACGGTGGCTGGACGCGCGGCCCGAAGTGTCCGCCGTCCTGTGCCCGATGCTTCCGGGCGCACCGGGGCATGACCTGTGGCGGCGGGATTTTTCCGGCGGATGCGGGCTGTTCAGCTTCGTGCTTGCCAACGGCTTCGATGTGGGGGGCCGCGCGCGGCTGATTGATGCGCTAAACTTGTTCGGCATCGGCTTCAGCTGGGGCGGTTTCGAGAGTCTTGCGATACCCTTCGATCCCGCACCGGTTCACACACTGCGCCCGTGGCCTCCGGGGATCGATGCAGGGTGCGGGCTTGGCGTGCGCCTTTCCATCGGGCTAGAAGATGCAGAAGACCTGATTGCCGATCTTGCCTGCGGCCTCGATGCGATGGGAGCAAAATGACCGGACCTGCGACCTTGCCCGATACAGCAACGGCCATTGAAGAAGCGACATCGTCACGTTCGAGCGAAGCGGTACCCCTGCGCGATCCGGAAACCGGCGAACCTCTGCTCGATCCCGAAACCGGGGAGCCGCTGATGGGCATCCCCAACCCGGGCGAAGCCGTGCCGGTCCTCGATCCCGAAACCGGCGAGCCGCTTCTCGATCCGGACACCGGCGAGCCTCTCTTGGCTATTCCTGAAGCGGTGCCGACGCCCGAACCCACGCCGGAAGCCGTCACCGCGATTGGGACGACGGAGGAAGTGCGTGATGCGGTGAGCGAACGCAGCGAAACCGTCGGCGGCATTCTCGACGGGCTGGACTCCGCTGCCCTGCAAGTCGGATCGATCCGCTTCTCCATGCTGGACGCGCTCTTGGCAGTACTGGTGATCCTGCTGGTGATCCTGCTGGCCTGGGGCGTTACGCGGCTGATTCGCTTTGCGCTCAAGCGCATTACCCGGCTGGACGGTTCGCAGCGCCTGCTGGCAGAGAAGATTTCCACCATCCTCGTCTGGGCGGTGGCGTTCCTGATCGGCATCGACATGCTTGGCATCGACCTGACCGCGCTTGCGGTCTTCTCAGGCGCGTTCGGCCTGGCAATCGGTTTCGGTCTGCAGAAAACCTTCGGTAATCTGATCGCCGGAATCATCCTGCTGATGGACAAGTCCATCAAGCCGGGAGACGTGATTTCAGTCGCGGACACTGCCGGGAACGAGGGTTTCGGGCAGATCCGCAAGATCGGCATTCGCGCGATCTCTGTCGTGACGCGGGACCAGACGGAATACCTGATCCCGAACGAGAACCTGATGATCAACCAGGTGGTCAACTGGTCCTACAGCTCCCGTGAGGTGCGGGTGAAGGCAGCAGTGGGCGTGTCCTACAGCAGCGACATCGATCTGGTGATGGAGCTGCTTTACAAGGCTGTCGAGGAGACGCCACGCATCCTTAAGACCCCGAAGCCGCGGGTGAACATCATGGCTTTCGGCGACAGTTCGGTGAATTTCGAAGTGCGCTTCTGGATCACCGATCCCGAGGGTGGCCTCGCGAACATCCGGTCGGATGTCTACCAACGCATCTGGCAGCTTTTCCACGAACACGATGTGGAAATTCCGTTTCCCCAGCGCGACCTTAACTTACGCGGCAACGAGGAATTCAACCAGCTCGTCGCAGCAATTGGCCAGCGACTGGAAAACAATTCCACCAAAGGCTGACTGGAGCCGACGAGGCTGTTTCTAGCCCCTGACACACCGTGGTAATGCCCATGCCAGAACGAAGGGCCATGACACAGACACTGGGTATCATCACCGCCTTCGGGGCCGTTGCAGTGCTGGGATGGCTGGCCGTACTGCTATACCCTCGCCTGATCCCCTCTGCCGGCGCCCTCTCCGCGGAAAATCGCCTGCGCCCCGCCATCCTCTTCATCGTCGCATCAGCCCTGGCCTACGCCCTCGCCATGACGATCAGGGCGGGCGGACCCCTTGCCGGTGACGATCCGATCTCGCTGACACTCGCACAGATTGTCATCTATGCGCCTTTTATTGCGCTGGCTGGATTTTTGCGCACCCGCGCCGCGCTGCTCGTTCCGCAAGGCAATACGCTTCGATCGGTGGCCATCGGGATCGGCATCACCGTTCTCGCGCTTGCCGCATACTACTCCTCCACCGACGGATGGAGACACGTGCCCCTGCTGGGCGAAGCGCTGCTGAGCGGGGATGCGGCCGCGATTGCCCTGCGGTCCATTCTGCGTTGTCTCGTGGTCGGCATGTTCATCGCGGTGTTTTCCGCCGCTTGGTCGAGCCGCGTCGTGCTGTTGATCGGGGGCGTGGCCATCGCGCTCACGCAGGTTCCCTCGCTTCTGGCAGAAGGCTTCTCCGCCGCCTGGCTGGGTGTGCTGATAGCTCACGTGGCGCTGGTGACGGGTCTGCTGTCTGCCATTCTCGCCACCCGCAACATCGTGTGGTTCTGGCCCGTTCTTTCAGGCCTGAACCTGCTGTTGTTCTCCCTTCCCTAAAGCTGACCTACAGCCCTGCCAAACCTTTCTCACTGGCGATCTAACGGTGGCAGGCGCAGTTAGGCCCGCATGGAAAAAGGGAAAATCTTTCTCGTCGGCGCGGGTCCGGGCGATCCGGACTTGCTGACGCTGCGCGCCGCGCGCCTGATCGAGAGTGCCTCGCTGATCGTTCACGACGGGCTGGTGGATCGCGCCATCCTTGCATTGGCACAGCCCGATGCCCGGCTGATCTCCGTGGCAAAGCAGCGTTCGAAGCACACCTTGCCTCAGGATGACATCAACGCTCTGCTGGTGCGCGAAGCACTCGCGGGACGCAACGTGGTACGCCTGAAGGGCGGAGATCCCTTCGTATTCGGGCGCGGCGGCGAGGAAATGGAAGCCGCGCAGGCCGCCGGCGTTCCCGTCGAGGTCGTGCCCGGCATTTCCGCCGCCAACGGAGCGGCGGCCGCCAGCGGCATTGCCCTCACCCACCGCGAGGACGCCAGTATCGTCAGCTTCGTGGCTGGCCAGTGCAAGGGCCTTTCCGAACAGAACTGGGCCGGACTTGCCGGAAAGGGCCGCACGCTGGTGATCTACATGGGCGTGAAGACCGCACCTCAGATTGCCGAGAAGCTGATGGAAGACGGCCTCGCCCCCGACATGCCCGTGGCCGTGATCGAAAAGGCCTGCCGTGCCGACATGCGCGTCCTGCGCGGACCGCTGGCTGGCTTGCCCGACCTCATCACGCGGGAAGCGGTGCAGAGCCCTGCTCTCATCGTGATCGGCCACGTCACCGCACGCGCCGATGCCGCGCTCGTTCATTTCGCCCACGAAACTACTGGGGAAGCTGCATCGTGAAAATCCTGACAGGAAACGACCTGAAAACCGGCGCTGTCGTGTGGTGGGATGGCCAGGGATGGTCGATCCACATTACCGAGGCCATCGACGCAGGCGAGAATGCCGAAAGCATACTTGCCACCGAAAGCGCCGCGCGCCGCGTGAACGCCGCATACGCCATCGACGCCGAGCAGACCGAAGACGGTCCGCGTCCGGCGCATATCAAGGACCGGGTGCGCGCACTCGGCCCGACCGTTCGCCCCGATCTTGCCGTGCCAGCGGTAGAGCGCGTGGGCTGGGACTGGGTGATCTGACATGTACCAGTACGACAAATACGACCAGGCGATGGTCGATGCCCGTGTGGAGGAATTCCGCGACCAGGCCCGCCGCCGTCTCGAAGGCAAACTGACCGAGGACCAGTTCAAGCCGCTGCGGCTACAGAACGGCCTCTACCTGCAATTGCACGCCTACATGCTGCGCGTCGCCGTGCCCTACGGCACGCTGAACAGCCGGCAGATGCACGCGCTGGCCGACATCGCGGACAAGTACGACCGCGGCTATGGCCACTTCACCACGCGCCAGAACATCCAGTACAACTGGATCAAGCTGGAAGACGCGGCGGACATCCTGGCCGATCTCGCCAAGGTGGAAATGCACGCCATCCAGACGAGCGGCAACTGCATCCGCAACATCTCTTCGGATCAATACGCCGGTGCCGCGGCAGACGAAGTGGTGGACCCGCGCCCCTACGCCGAATTGCTGCGCCAGTGGTCCAGTTTCCACCCCGAATTCGCCGCCCTGCCCCGCAAGTTCAAGATCTGCGTGATCGCGTCCGAAAAGGACCGTGCGGCCATGCGTCTGCACGATATTGGCATCAACATCGTCAAGAACGACGAAGGCACGCTGGGCGCTGCGTTCTACGTCGGTGGCGGCATGGGCCGCACGCCGATGATCGCGCCTTGCATCCGCGAATTCGTGCCGCTGGACCAGATGGTGACCTATTCGGAGGCGTGCCTGCGCGTCTACAACCGCCACGGCCGCCGCGACAACAAGTACAAGGCGCGCATCAAGATCCTCGTCCACGAAATGGGCGCAGAGGAATATGCCCGCCAGGTGGAGGAAGAATTCGCCCACCTGCTGGAGCAGGGCATCGAACCGCCTTTCGCCGAGATCGAGCGCATCCGTAGCTTCTTTCAGCCGCCCGAATTTGCTGTCGGCCTGCCGGAAAAGGCGGACCGTTCGGACCCCGATTTCGCCCTCTGGATCGATCGCAACTGCTCGCCCCACAAGGTGCCGGGATATGTCTCCGCCGCAATCAGCCTGAAGCCCGTTGGCGGCATCCCCGGCGATGCCACGGCAGAGCAGATGCACCTGATGGCCGAGCTGGCAAAGGAGTACAGCTTCGACGAGTGCCGCGTGACCCACGCGCAGAACATCATCCTGCCGCATGTCGAAATCGGGCGCTTGCACGAACTCTGGCACAAGCTTGACGAAGCGGGCCTCGGCACCGCCAATCTCGACCAGGTGGGCGACATCATCGCCTGCCCCGGCCTCGACTATTGCAGCCTCGCCAACGCTCGCTCCATCCCCGTCTCGCAGAAGATTTCCGAACGCTTCGCGCAGAACGGCAAGGGCGAACTGCTGGGCGAGCTGAAGCTGAAGATCTCGGGCTGCATCAACGCCTGCGGACACCACCACGCAGGCCACATCGGCATCCTCGGCGTCGACCGGAAGGGCACCGAGAATTACCAGTTGCTGCTTGGCGGTAGCGAGGCGGAGGACGTCTCTCTCGCCAAGATCACCGGCCCCGGCTTCAACGAGGCGGGCATTGTCGACGCCGTGGAAACCGTGGCCGATCTCTACCTCGAGAAGCGGCAGGACGGGGAACGCTTCCTCGATACCTATCGCCGTCTTGGCATGGATGCATTCAAGGAGGCGCTTTATGGCTGATGTAGACCTCGGAACGGGCCGCGACGACGTGCAACTGCGTTTCCGCGAGGACGAGCAGGCCGATATCGCTGCCGTGACGGTGGATTCGTTCCTCGACCAGTCCGATGCCGATGCCGTACGCATCGAGCCGGGCGACGACGCGCGCGACCTCCTGCCGCACCTCTCCCGCCTGCGCCTGGTGGAAGTGAACTTCCCCAGCCACACGGATGGCCGCGGCTGTTCCGCCGCGCGCCTGCTTCGCGAACACGGCTATACCGGCGAACTGCGCGCCGTGGGTGACGTGCTGGTGGACCAGCTGCGCTACCTGCGCCGCTGCGGTTTCGATGCTTTCGCGCCGGATCAGTGGCTTGACGAGGAAGACGCCAAGGCCGCACTCGCCCGCTACGATCACGTCTATCAGGCCGCGGCAGACGCTGCCGTGCCGATCTGGAACCTGCGGCATGGGTGAACCCGCCCGCCGGATTGACCGGATCGACACCGCGCCTGCCTTCACGCAGGCCGATGCCGATGCGCTGAATGCCCGCTTCGCCGGTGTGCCCACGCCGGAGATGCTGCGCACGCTGCTGGCCGAGGATACGCTTGGCCGCGTCGGCGTGGTCTCCAGCTTCGGGACCGAGGCCATAGTCCTGCTGCACCTGGTCGCGCAGGCGAACAAGGACGTGCCGATCATCTTCGTCGACACGCTCAAGATGTTCGACGAGACTTTGGCTTACCGCGAACAGGTGATCGACCTGCTTGGCTTCACGAATGCCAGCGTCGTGAAGCCCGATCCGGCCAAGCTGCTGGAGAAGGACGAGACTGGCATGCGCTGGTCCTACGATCCCGACGGCTGCTGCGAGATCCGCAAGGTGGAGCCGATGGCGCGTGCCAAGGCCAGCCTCGATGCATGGATTTCAGGGCGCAAGGCGTTCCAGTCGCAGACCCGCCAGAACCTTCCGCTGTTCGAAGTGGAAGACGGGCGCATGAAAGTGAACCCGCTGGGCGAATGGACGAAGGAAGACCTCGACGCCTATTTCGAGGAACACGACCTGCCGCGCCACCCGCTGGAGGCTCTCGGCTACCTCTCGGTCGGCTGTTCGCCCTGCACCAGCACCGTTGCTCCGGGTGAGGATCCGCGCGCCGGGCGCTGGCGCGGTTGGGACAAAACCGAGTGCGGCATCCACTCGACGAAGGTACCCAAAGGCGACGACGGCGATCTCCCGCCGGGTTACGAGCCCTTTCTCTAGGCGCGGCGCAAGAGGCCGTAGGCGACGAGCGAGCCGATCACGTCGTCCAGTTCCTCACTGTCTTCGACGGCAAAGTCCGACTTCGCGACCGACCCGGCCGCAATTCGCTCCTGCAATTGCGTCGCCAGTGCGTCCGATAGCGGAAGGCTGGCCCCCGGCAGCACGATCTGCTTGCCGCCCTCGCCATCGTCTCCTGATCCCTCGAACGAATAAAGGATGTGTTCGCGCACGGTGAACCTGTCGTCCTCGCCGATGGGTTCGCACAGCGCGTTCAGTCCGCCCCGCACACGTCCACCTTGGGAGCGGACGAAGTTGCCGGAGAAAGCCGAAAGCGTCGCATCGAAGCTGGCTGTATCGGCAATCGCCTGGGCCAGCCTCTGAAACGTTGCCGCGTGGTCCACTCTGCGGCCTTCGTCGAAATAGAGATCGCGTGGCAGGGAATGCCGCATCTCGGGTATGCGCAGGCTCGCCTCGGCCACCGCTTCCAGCATGAAATCGGCCCAGGTCTGCACCAGGATCCCGACGGTGATATGCAGGCTGGGCCTGTCGCCATGGGTCAGCGCCCGGTGCGCGGTGCCGCGCGGCACGTAGAGGCATTGCCCCGTTTCCAGCACGAACCGGTCCTTCAGTTCCCCGGGATCGTCACGCCCGCTGCGGAAGCCTTCGCCGCGGTAGGGCAACGTTTCCCGGTCGCCGTAAATCTCCCAGTCCTTCGCTCCCGCGACTTGCAGGACGAAGACGTCGTGATCGTCGTAGTGCACGCCGAAGCCGTGCTCTCCCGGCGGCGTCATGTAGATGTTGGTCTGCGTGCGCGCACCGAACACGCGCTGGAGCGACAGGCAGAAATCGTAGAGCTTGCCGTCGGCGAAATGGAGTTGCGGCAGAATGATCGTCGCCCCGTCGCGAAAGCCGTCCAGCACCGCGCCGCGATCGACCGCGCCATTGGCAAAGGTGAATTCGGAGTGGGGTATGCCCCTGCCCGATTTCGCCATGTTGATTGCCTTTGCGGGCAATTCGCTGTCGGCGATGATCTCGTCGATGCGGTCGATGCTCAGCAAGTCGCAGATCTCCGGCTTGACCTGCTGGCTATGGAAATAGCGCTTTTCGTAGTGATCGCGGAAGAACTGCTCCGGCGAGAGCGGTGCCGTCAGCATCCGCAGGGCTTCGCTGGAAGAGCGGCTGGTCAATTCGTTTTTCATCGCCTGTCGATACGACAACGGGGCCAGGAATAACCGGAACCGTGGTCATGAACTCCCGTCAGATCCGGATCTGGCTAGTATCCGCGCCCGTTGCCTACGGGATCGCTGGGGTCGGAATCGGTGAACCCGCTCTCGCGCCCGCGGCCACTGCCGATGGCATCCGCGTTGGAACCGGTGTCGGAATCCGTAATGCCGGTGTTCGGCCTGCCCCGACCGTTGCCCACGGCATCGCGATTGGAGCCGGTGTCGGAATCGGTAATACCGCTGTTGCCACCACGACCATTGCCGACGGAATCGGTGGGATCGGAGTCCGTCACGCCGCTCTTGTTGCCGCCGCGCCCGTACTGGGCCGGATCGGCATTCGAGCCAGAGTCGCCGTCCGTAAGGCCGGTCCGGCCATGACCGGCCTGGTCGTTCGGATCGCTGTCCGTGTAGCCGGTGCTACCATGATTCACATCGTCGCTGGGATCACTGTCCGTCCGGCCCGTGCGCTGCGCTGCCGCAGGCGAGCTGATCATGGTTGCGGCGACGCCGCCGCTCACCAATGCCACGAAAGAACGGCGTGACACGGGTTTCACCCTTCTTGCCATATGATTTCCCCCACATTTCCCCGAAACGGGCACAATCCCGACTTGTACTACCGCGTGAGAGTAACCGGCATGTAAATATTCGCAAGTGCCCGGTCGGACCTTACAGACAATTTCATATCCAGCCGTTCTGGCGATACCAGCGCGCCGTTTCGGCAAGTCCCCTCCGGGTTTCGATTTGCGGCGTCCAGAGTTCGGCGGGCACGGCTTTGTCCACGCTGCTGGTCCAGTCGGGATGGGCCATGTAGCTGGCCCGGTCCGGCGTCAGCTTGGCGGCGCTTCCCCGCAAGAACCGGTCCAGCCGGCCGGCACCCATCAGCACGGAGCGTGGGACATTCGGTGCCCATACGCGCCTGCCCATCGCCACACCGATTGCCTTCGCCATTTCGGTATGGCTCCAGCCACCCTGTCGCCCGTCGTCGGGTTCCATCACGCGCGGCTGACCATCTGCCGTCGTCGCAGCGAGGATCAGCAGCAGGCGGGCAAGGTCGCTGACATGTATCATGGAGGCACGCCCCTGCGGCGGCATTGGCACCACTCCCCACTTCGCGGCCTTGAACACCTCGAGGATTTCGGTGTCCCTCGGGCCATAGACGGCGGGAGGTCGCACTATCGTCCAGTCGAGGCCGCTCGCCTCCACCACTCGCTCTGCTTCGTGCTTGGACTTGCCGTAGAGCGAGAGGCCAGGCTCCCGTGCGGCAAGGGAAGAGACGTGGACCAGTCGGCGCACGCCTTGCGCCCGCATCGCGGCAACGACATTGCCGGTGCCCGTCACGTTGCCTTCGGCAAAAATGGCGGCGTCGGGCGCATTGACGACGCCCGCGATATGGATAACGGCATCTGCATCGCGGACGAGGCTCGCCAGCGCATCGGCGCTCGACAGATCGCCTTTCACCCAGAAAACACCTGTCCGATCTGCCTGATCGCGGCGCGTGAGCGACCTGATGGAAAGGTCTTGCCCCTCTGCCTCATCCATAACGGCCTGGCCGACAAAGCCCGTACCGCCGGTGATGGCGATGGTCACAGCAGGACGAGGTGATCCCGGTGGATCACGGCCGAGCGCGGCGTATGGCCGAGAATATCCTCATGCTCCTCGCTGGAATGGCCGCGGATCGCCACGACATCGGACCAGTCGTATTCCACCACGCCCTTCGCAATCATGCGGCGGTTCTCGTCATAGACGGGCAGGATATCGCCGCGTTCGAACTCGCCTTCGACTTTCAGGATACCTGCGGCAAGAACGCTCTTGCCATTGCTGAGTGCTTCGACGCAACCATCGTCCACGGTGAGCGCGCCGTTGAAACGCATCCGTCCGCCGATCCACGCACGTCGACCCGAATCCTCGCGCTTGGGCAGGAACAGGGTGCCGGTCTGCCCGGCCAGCGCGCGGCCCATCGGCATCTCGTGCTGGCCATCCATGATGGCAAGCGCGATTCCGGCCCGTTCGGCGATTTCGGCGGCCAGCAGCTTTGCCGTCATTCCGCCCGATCCCAGACCTGAGCCGGAGCCGCCATCAGCCATGGCGTGGATTTCATCGGTTACGCCGCGCACTTCTTCCAGCCGGTTGGCTTCGGGATCGTCCGGATGGCGATCGTACAGGCCGTCGACGTCTGTCAGCAGGATCACGCCGTCGGCATCGCAGGCCTGCGCCACGCGGGCTGCGAGGCGATCGTTGTCGCCAAAGCGGATTTCGCCGGTGGAGATCGTGTCGTTCTCGTTCACGACCGGCACCACGCCCGATTTCAGCAGGCGGCGCAGCGTGGCGGAGATGTTGAGATAGCGGCGGCGATGCTCGAAATCGTCCAGCGTCAGCAGCAGCTGCGCGGCGACCATGCGCCGCTCGGTCAGCAGGCTGGACCACGTGGACGCGAGCGAAATCTGGCCCACGGATGCGGAAGCCTGCGCTTCTGCCAGCGTGCGCCTGCCCCCGTGGGTGAAGCCTAGCTGCTTCGCGCCGATGGCAATCGCGCCGGAGCTCACCACCACCACTTCCTGACCACGCTCCTGCGCGGTCACGATTTCATTGACGACGGTGCGCAACCATTCCACGCGCACTTGCCCGGCGCCGTCCACCAGCAGGGCGCTGCCGATCTTGATGACAAGTCGGCGGCATTTTTCAGGATCGCGAAAGTCGTCGAGTGTTTCGATAGGCATGCGCGGGGAAATAGGGGCTGGCCTGCCTTATTTCCAGCAAAGTTTCGAAATTGGTCCCTAGATTGGGGACCAGGGCTGCTCTTCCGGCGCCTCTTCGCCCTCTGCCTCCACGGTTCCGGGCTGTTCGGTGGAGGTGCGAGAGGGAAGGTAGCCCAGCACCGCATCGAGCAGTTCGTTGATGCCATCGCCTGTCGCCCCGGAGACCGGGAAAACCTTCTCCGCGCCCGCCTCGATCAGTTCTGCGGCAAAGCCCTTGGCCAGTTCGGCATCGGCCAGATCGATCTTGTTCAGCGCCACGATGCGCGGCTTGTCTTCAAGGCCCGCGCCATAGGCTTCCAGTTCCTTCTCGACGATGCGCATGGCCGTGGCCGGGTCTTCATGGCTGATGTCGATCAGGTGGATCAGCACCCGGCAGCGCTCGATATGACCAAGGAACCTGTCACCGATGCCAGCGCCGTCTGCCGCGCCCTCGATCAGGCCGGGAATGTCTGCCAGCACAAATTCGCGGCCCTTGTGGCGCACCACGCCCAGCTTGGGGATGAGCGTAGTGAAAGCATAGTCGCCCACCTTGGCCCGCGCATTGGACACTGCGTTGATGAACGTGCTCTTGCCCGCATTGGGCAAGCCAACGAGGCCCACGTCCGCCAGCAGTTTCAGCCGCAGCCATACCCACATTTCCTGTCCAGGAATGCCGGGCTGGTGCTGGCGCGGGGCGCGGTTGGTGCTGGTCTTGTAACTGGCATTGCCGCGCCCGCCCATGCCGCCTTCGAGCAGCACGACGCGCTGGCCTTCCTCGGTGAAGTCGGCGAGTACTTCTTCCTTGTCCTCGCTCAGCACCTGGGTGCCGACCGGGACCTCGATCACGAGGTCTTCCGCGCCTGCGCCCGTCCGGTCCTTGCCCATGCCGTGGCCGCCGCGCTTCGCCTTGAAATGCTGGTTGTAGCGGAAGTCGATCAGGGTGTTCAGGCCGGGCACGGCTTCGAGCACGACGTCCCCGCCCTTCCCGCCGTTGCCGCCGTCGGGGCCGCCGAACTCGATATACTTCTCGCGCCGGAAGCTCACGGCGCCGGGGCCGCCTGCGCCGGATTTGAGATAGATCTTGGCCTGGTCGAGAAAATGCATAGCGCGCCCTTATGCGCTTTTACGCGATTTCACCACCCGCTTAACGGTGATCGCTCATTGGGGGGCTACTGGTGGAGCCGAGCGGGATCGAACCGCTGACCTCGTCATTGCGAACGACGCGCTCTCCCAACTGAGCTACGGCCCCGTTCCAGTATCGCCTGCCAGCCCGATTTCTTCCCGCGCTGGAGCGCAAGCGCATTTAGCGAGTGGCAGGCGACCATGGAAGGGGGAATCTCTTCCCCCTCCCTCTGGCAATTCGCCGGGTTAGTCGGTGGTCTCGTTCGGGATCGGCTGCACGACGGGCGTACTGGCCGCCGTATCGTCCACGTTGATCACCGGGATGAGGGCGCCCGTCTCGCTGTCCGGCACGGCCACGGTGTCTTCGGGAACATAGCCCTGCACTGCCACGCCCGCAGCGCGCTGCTGCGAAGGTGTTCCGTACAGTGCCACCCAACCGGGCTGCGAAGCGCCGTAACGCTGGCCATAGCGCTGGTCCCAGTCGGTCGAGGCCGTCTGGTAGGCTTCGTAAGCCGAATAGAACTGCTCGAACGCCATTTCATAGCGTTGCAACCCGCTGATCGCGAAGGTCGCGAAATCGGTGGGCGGCGTGGCAAGGTAATCGTTGGCGACGGCCAGTGCCGCCGAGCAGAAATGCGAGCGCGCGGGCGGCGAGGCGAAATAGTTGTAGAGGCTGGTGGAATGCGTCTCGCGGGAGCGGATGGCAGCCCTGCGGACGTTGCTGCGCGCGGTGGATTGCCCCGCATTGGCGAGTTCATCACGGGCCATGCCCTGGAAGCGCGTCTCCAGCGCGGCATTCGCCGCGTCCAGCGTGGAATCCTCTGCCCTGAGCATCTGTCCGTAGGCTTCGAGGATCGGCGCGTGCACGTCCCTCATGCAATTGAGCGCAGCCACGTTCCAGCCCGACCGGAAGTGCCAGATGGCCTCGTTCGTATCGAGACCAGTGTTGATCGTCTGGCGCGTGCCGAATGCATCCTTCTGCGGAATGTCCATCCGGTAGGCCGCCTGCGGCGGTGGCACCGGCCGGTACGGGATGGCTTCCACCATCGGCGGAGGCGGTGGCGGCGGTGGCGGAGGCGGCGGAGGGGGCGGCGGTGTGGCGCAGGCGGCCAGCATTGCAATGCCGGTGGCAGCTGCAATCGCGCGGATCGTCAGGGGAGGTTTTGTCATGTTGCTAGGCTAAATCCCTCTCGTGCCACGGTTGTTCCACCGCAGGCATGGTTAATTGGAGATTGTTCTAGCGGGGCTGAATGGCAAAGAAAATGCCCGGAATGCACTATTGCACTCCGGGCATCCCGTTTCCGATTCAGCCTGCCGCAACAGGCTTGAAAATCGTCGTCCTATTCGCGTGCGGCGCCCATGAAGCGTAGCAGGAAGAGGAACATGTTGATGAAGTCGAGATACAGGCTCAGCGCGCCCATGATAACCATCTTGCCCAGCGGATAGGCCGCGGCGGCAGAGGGGTTGGTCATCTTGATCTGCGAGATCGCGATGTATTCCTGCTTCAGGCGCTGCGTATCGTAGGCGGTAAGGCCAGCGAAAATCAGCACGCCAAGTGCCGAGATCGCGAGTTCAAGACCGGGCGAGCCGATCAGGAAGGCGTTCAGCAGCGAAGCGATGATCAGGCCGATCACACCCATGATGAGGAACGATCCCCACCCCGAGATATCCTTCTGCGTGGTGTAGCCGAACAGGCTGAGACCAGCGAAAGCACCGGCCGTTGCAAAGAACGTCAGCGCGATCGAGGCACCGGTGTAGACGAGGAAGATCGTCGACAGCGAGAGGCCCATCAGCACCGCAAAGCCCCAGAACATCGCCTGGAGCGTGCCGGTGGAGAACTTGTCACGGCCGAAGCTCATGGCGAAAACGATCGCCAGCGGCGACAGCGCGACCAGCCACATCAACGGCCCTTGCGCGAACTGTACGGCGAGGCCGCTCTGCGCGGTCAGCAGGGCGACGATGCCGGTCAGCAGCACGCCCGATGCCATGTAGTTGTAGATCGAGAGCATGTGCTTGCGCAGGCCTGCGTCGAAGGTCGTACGGCCAGCGACATCACCCGTCTGGCTCGGCGACGCACCGAAACCCTGGCGGGTCGTACGGTTGTCGTTCCAATTTGCCATCTTTTCCAAAACTCCTTTGGCCCGGCCTCACAAAGCGGACCGGATTGCGCCTAATATCGGCATAATGCGAGCGATTTTCAAGGAAAACCGGACGCCCATCCGGTCACTTTCCGTTAACCGTGAAAGTGGCTCAATCGCGGGCTTCGCGCGACATTTCGATGCTGCGATCGCGGGCGGCGCGCAGGCACTTGGTCATGAGCTGGATCATCGCCTGGTCCTCGTCCAGCACGTCCAGCCCCTTGCGCGTCACGCCGCCAGGGCTGGCGACCATGTCGGCCAGCTTGCCCGGATCGTGCTCGGACTGCGATGCGAGGGCGGAGGCGCCTTCGGTCATGGCGATGGAAAGGTCCGTCGCCTGCTTTTCGTCCAGCCCCAGACGCACGGCGGCGACCTTCAGCGCATCGATGAAGCGATAGACGAAACCCGGACCGCTACCGGCAAGCGCGGTGACGAGGTCGAACTTGTCCTCTCCTACCCAGCTGGGCGTGCCGAGGTGCGCCATGAACTGGTGCAGCGTGTCGCGGCCCGCATCGTCGAGACCATGTTCGGCGAGCGCGACGGGTGCCTTGCCAAGCGATACCGCGAGATTGGGCATGACCCGAACGACGGAGCCTGCATCGGGGAAGTTCTTTGCCAGCGTATCGAGCTGGACACCGGCCAGAATGGAAAGGATCGTCGTGTGCGGCCCGACCAGCTTCTGCAATTGCGGCGCGACATCGGCCAGCATCTGCGGTTTCACGCCAAGCAGGATGGCATCGTACGTGCCTTCCTCCGGCAGTTCTCGCTGCACCGGAATGCCGCCGGGCAATTCCTCTCGCATGGGATCCATCACGGTGAAGGTCTTTGCGGGAACCCCGCCCTTCAACCAGCCTTCGAGCATTGCCCCGGCCATGTTGCCGCAGCCTACCATCAAAATCGATTCGTAAGTCATGGTGCAATCACTTGGCATGCCTGCCTGCGAAATCAAGCTTCGCCGGCGGCATCCACCAATGCTGCGTCCAGCGCGTCGCGAGGACTCTTGTCTCCCCAGAGCACGAACTGGAAGGCGGGATAGAAGCGGTCGCATTCCGAGATCGCGGCTTCCACCGCCATCTGCGCCATGTCGATGCTCAGCATCCCATCCACGCCCAGCATCATTCCGTGGCGGTAGATGATCATCCCGCCCTGCGACCACATGTCGAAGTGTCCCAGCCAGAGCTGTTCGTTGATGCGCGAGAGCAACTCGTAAGCCTCGCGCTTCTTGCCGTCGGGCACCCGGATTTCGGGCAGGCAGATGATCTGCAAGACCTTGTCCTCCACCCGCCAGATGCCGCGCACCTGGTAGGTGGTCCAGGCACCGGGAACCTCGCCCGCTACCTCTTCATCGCTAACCTGCTCGGTGGTCCAGCCGTGCGCTTCGAACAGCGCGGCGAGCATCTCTACCGGGGCGGCGTCGTGAGTCTCCTCTATCATCTCGCGGGTGGTCGTCATTGCGATGGGGCCTGCCGAAACGTCATGAGTTGCTTAATGCAGCGGCAACCAACCTCGGCGCAATCCGGGGTCCGAAAATCATCGGGCAAAACCCATCTCGCCTGTTGGCAAGATGTGAACAAGGCTCTGGACAACTTGGGCACAAGTCCGGCGATCAATCAGTCAATCGACTGAATTTCCTCGCCTTCTTCGCTGCTGAAACGGAAGCTGTCGACCCCTTCGGCGGCGAGCGCGCTCACCATCTCCTGCGCCGCGCGCGCACTGAGGTATGGCCCGGTGAGCAGGCGGTTCGTCTGCCCCCACGACGCGGTGAAGGGTTCGGCATCGTCCAGCAGGCCGCCGGAATTGCGCACGATGCGCCGCCAGTCGAAGCGGAAGGCGGAGGTATCCTGCCCGGTAGCAACCTGCACCCAGTGCCGCGCCGGATGTGCGGGCGGTGCCGGTTCGGCAGGCGCCGGACGTTCACGCCGAGGCTCGATCGTGGTGATATCCACCGCGCCCGCCCGCGACGGGAGCGGTGCGTCTTCCAGAGTGAAGTCGGCAAAGGCTTCCGCCAGGTCGACGACCTCGCTCGCAGGTTCGGGCTGCGACTGCCGGGCCACTTGTTCGGCGAGTGCGGAACGGGGAGCGGCAGTTTCTGTCAGCGAGAAAGAGGGCTGCGCCTCGCTTGCGGTAGCGGACTCCGGTTCCTGCTCCAGTGTAGCGACCACTTGCGGTTCGGCAGCGGTTGCATTGGAACTGGAAGCGGCAGGCGGCGCATTGTCGGGCAGCGCAGGAAGCTCTCCGGAAGGAGGAGATGCTGCCGGTGCCGCAGTTTGCGCTGCGGGAGTTTGGGTCGTCGGTCCGAGCGGTTCTCCGCTGGGGGCCAGGCGATCGCTGGGGCGCCTGCGAGCTTGCGCAACAGGGGGCGCATCGTCGCCCTGCTGGGCGTAAGCGGCAATCTCGACGCTATCGCGGCCCACTTCGTTTTCAGCTGGAAAGCGCCCGAGATTCGCGGCTGCCGCCTGCTGCGCCCGGGTAAGCCGCGGCATGTACCGCAAATAAGGCGCGAGTCGCTGCGAAATACGCGGCGGCAGCATGGTTTCGGCAATCGCGATAGCTTCCTCGTCGCGGCCCCTGATCGCCAGGGCGAAGGCGCGGGCGCGGTAGGCCGCGCGATCCTGCCGTTGCAGCAACGGCAACAGCGTAGCTTCCGACGCTTCCGCGTTACCGCCGATGGCATAGCTGAGAGCCAGCCGTCGCAGAACCTCGCCGTTCTCCTCCTGCGACAGCGCGAGGCGATAGAGGCGCTGCGCGCGGTCGTTCCGGCCGACGAGATCGTAGGCAAGTCCGCGCTCGGCCGCATGGGGAGACATCGGCTCTCCGGCAGCCTCGGCATTGCGGAACAGTTGCAGCGCAGTCACCGCTTCGCCACGGCGCACGGCCACAAGCGCCAGCCCGACCAGCACGCGGCCATCCTCGGGCGCGACAGCCTGCGCCCGCGAGAAGAAGCCCAGCGCTGCGTCGACGTCGTCCAGTTGCAGCGATGCGCGTCCCGCCGCCACCAGCGCCGGCACGCTTTCCGGATTGCGCGAGAGCCGCCGGAGCGCGTCGTTCAGGTCCTCCGCCGCGGGATCGGGAAGGGCCTGGACGATAGCTTGCGCCTGCACCGGCGCAGGCGATGCTGCACCGGTAGCAGAGGCGACAAGGCCGGCTGCACAAAGGACGGGAATTCTAAAAGGCACGCGTATCATTCGCCGCCCATTATACAGTCCTCACTTAATGGTGCGAGAACAGTTCGACCGATTTCGAGCGCGGCTTACTGGTTGTTCTGCCGTCCGAGGAAGCGCGGAATGCGCATCGCACCGCCGCGATCGTCGTCATCGTCGTCCTCATCGTCCTCGGAATCGGGTGCCTGACGCGAGAGATTGGCCATGCGTTCGAACAGCGTGCTGCCGCCGGGTGCCGGGGCGGCATCCCTGCCCGACGACGCCGGAGGCGGCGCAGGCGCATCGGCTTCACCCTCGTCCAGATCGGCAGAGCCGCCCAGCATACGAGCGCGCCTGCCGCCTTGCGAGGCGACAGGATCGTCCGCTTCGGCGAGGCGGCTGGCGTCGAGCAGGAGTTCGTCCTGCCCGGTATCGCCGTCGTCAGTCTCGTCGGTCAGGTCGAGTGCATCCTCGTCCTCATCCGAAGCTGCGGGCTCCTCGTACGATGCGCCGAAACCCTCTTCTTCGGCGATGCCATAGCCGGTGTCCTCGGCAGGCTTTGGCAAGCCTTCGACCTCGCCCTCGCCCTGGTCAGCACCGTAGGCTTCTGCATGAGATTCGTCGTCGCCGCTATCTTCGGTCTCCTCGACCATCGACAGATCGAGCGTATCGTCGTCCTCGCTATCGGTCGGGAAACCGTTGTTCGCGTCTTCCACGGAATTCTCCGCCGGGATCGTCAGGCCGGGCTTGCGCGGACCGCGAGCTGCGGAAAGATCGAGCGGGCGCGCCGTATCGCGGCGCACTTCGCCTGTCTGTTCGATACCCGTGGCCACCACGGAAACGCGGATTTTGCCATCAAGGTCGGGATTGAACGCCGAACCCCAGATGATGTTCGCTTCCGGGTCGACCAGTTCGCGAATGTGGTTCGCAGCCTCGTCGACTTCCAGAAGCTTCATGTCCTCGCCGCCGATGATGGAGATGATCACGCCCTTGGCGCCCTGCATGGAAACGCCGTCCAGCAGCGGGTTGGCAATGGCGTGCTCGGCGGCTTCCAGCGCGCGGTTGTCGCCCTCGCCCTCGCCTGTACCCATCATCGCCTTGCCCATCTCGCCCATGACGGAGCGAACGTCGGCAAAGTCGAGGTTGATGAGACCCGGCATCACCATCAGGTCGGTGATCGAGCGGACGCCCTGCTGCAGCACCTCGTCGGCAAGCTGGAACGCTTCCTTGAAGGTGGTTTCGGCCTTGGCCACCAGGAACAGGTTCTGGTTGGGGATGACGATGAGCGTGTCGACGTGCTTCTGCAGTTCCTCGATCCCGCTTTCGGCCGCCCGCATCCGGCGCGTGCCTTCGAACAGGAACGGCTTGGTCACCACACCTACCGTCAGGATCCCCTTGTCGCGCGCGATCTGCGCGATCACGGGGGCCGCACCGGTGCCAGTGCCGCCGCCCATGCCGGCGGCAATGAAGACCATGTTCACGCCTTCCAGCGCGCGCTCGATTTCCTCGACCGTTTCCTCCGCCGCCGCGCGCCCCACTTCGGGACGCGAACCGGCACCCAGACCCTGCGTGATTTCCGGCCCGAGCTGGATGCGGTGTTCTGCCGAGGAGCTGTTGAGCGCCTGCGCGTCGGTGTTGGAGACGATGAAGTCCACACCTTCGATTTCGGCCTCGATCATGTTGGCGATGGCATTGCCACCTGCACCGCCAACGCCAATCACCGTGATACGGGGGCGCAGTTCGTCAACTGAAGGCGGGCCAATATTGATGCTCATTATCTCGTCTCCTGGGCAGGTCTCGGATTTCTGCCAACCGTATCCTTGCCATAAAGGTTAATTCTAAAGGATGCTGTCGCCAGCACTATCCACAGTTTGCAACGTCGTTCAGAAATACTCTCGCATCGCGCTCCAGGCGCGCATCAGCGTGGTGAGCGGGCCGTAGCTGCCGGTCGTGGTAAACCGCGAGCCGATGGCGCGAATATCCACAGGGTCCTCGGCAGCGTAGAGCACCAGCCCCGCAAGCGTCGCGAAGCCGGGCGCGCTATGCGCTTCGGGCAGCCCTTTCAAGGCCACCGGCCTGCCGATCCGCACCGGCACGCCCAGCACCCCTTGCGCATAATCGGCAAGGCCCGCCAGTTCGGCACCGCCGCCTGTGATTACCACCTGCCGCGCGCTGGAACCCGGCGCGCTGCCGGTGAAGCCCATCGAATCGAGCGCCTTGCCGACATCGCTCATCAGCATGTCAAGTTCGCCCGTAATCACGCCGATCAGTTCCGACCTCGGCACCTGCCCGGCGGAATCACCGCCGCGTGCAACAGGGCGCGAACCATCCTCGGTCGGCGTGGCAACGGCGATCATCTCGCGGTGGTCCGTCGGGCTGGCAATGGCCGATCCGCTAACGCATTTCAGCCGCTCCGCCTGGAAGCGGCGGATCGAGAAAGCAGAAGCGATGGCATCGGTAATATCGTTGGAGCCGCGCGGGATGGCCGTGAGGCCCACCAGCATCCCTCCGGCATAGACCGAGACGTTGGTAACCTCGCCGCCCAGCTCCACCATGGCAACGCCAAGGTCGCGCTCTTCGGCGGTGAGGCAGGCATATCCCGTCGCCAGCGGCGATGCGACAACGCCTTCCACATCGAGATGCGCGTTCTGCACCGCTTCGGTCACATTGCGCACCGGCGCGCCATCGGCCAGCATCACGTGCACGTCCACGCCGAGCCGTTCTGCATGAAGGCCCTTCGGATTTGAAACTCCGTGCGCCCCGTCGAGGAAATAGCACGCGGGTTGCGCGTGAAGCACGGTCCGGCCATCGGGTTGCAAGGCTTCACGCGCGGCGACCAGCAGCGCCTCGATGTCCTCTTCCTCCACGCGCCTGCCGCCGATGCCGATTTCTATCGGGCGGATCTCACTCGCAAGGCCCGCGCCGGAGCATCCGATCCATACCGAGTCCACGCTGGTTCCGGCCAGCTTCTCGGCCCTCTCCAGCGCATCGCGTACGGCGTAGGTCGCGGCGGCCATGTCCACCACGTAGCCGCGCTTGATTCCCTGGCTGGCGCGGTGGCCGCTGCCCAGCACCTGCATCTCGCCGTCTTCCGTCATCGCAGCGATCATGGCTGCTACGCTGAACGACCCCACATTCACCGCGCCGAAGACGCGGGCAATTCGCTGGCTGGACGACATCAGGTTTCCTCCCCCCGTTCCCCGGATTGCTGCTGCGCCTGCATGGACAATTCCTGCGCCTCCGAACGGCCCGGCACGTGCATGTACATGCGCGGCGGATTGCGCATGTCGAAACTCGCGACTTCGCCGCCGATCAGGCGGTGCACGCCGTCGGCCTGGGCAAAGCTGATGAGGGCTGCGGCGGAGCGATCCTCGCCCTGCGGCAAGGCCAGCCGCTGGCCGGTGTCGAAAGTGAGGTTCCAGCGCCGGTTGCCGACCCATTCGGCACCCGTCACCTTGCCCTTGAGCGCGGGCGCTGCATCCAGCAACGCATCCAGCGCCTCGACCTGGCCCTGCGCTGCCGGTCCTTCGATCAGCAGGTATTCCGCCGCGTCGCTGCGTGAAATCGGCTCCAGCTCGACGCCGGTCGGATCAATCAGCATCAGACGATCCGCCTTGCGCAGAACGGCGTGCGGCTGGCGCTCCACGATATCCACCTTGAGAACATCGGGGAGCTGGCGCGACACACGGGCGTCTTCCACCCACGGCAATTGCAGCAGTTCCTCGCGCAGTCCCTCGGTATCGACCCGCGTCATGGCGAGATCGCGCTGGCCAAAGGCGCGCTCGTGCACCAGCATCTCGTTCATGCGCTGCGTACCCTGCACGTTGACCGCGCGTAGCTTGAAACCGGCGTTGCTGGCGACGTGGGCGAAGCGATCCGCAGCCACCGCCGTCGCGCCGGACACCTGCGCCAGCCAGCCAAGCCCCAGCAGCGCCACGCCGAGAATGACCACAGTAAATGCCTTCTGCAACTGCTCTTCGGTGAAAGGCAGCATGCCAAGCATCCGCCCGAGGATCGACTGGCCCTTGCGCCGGGCAGAGTTCACCTTGCGGCTGGTGCCCTGCGCGCGGGCCTGGCGGCGCACGCCCTTGGTGTTGCGAGAGTTAGTCCGCGCCATGGCCCAGTTTTCCTGATCGGCGCAGTGCGTCCTCCACGATCATCTCGCAAAGTTCGGGATATTCGATGCCGCAGTATTTCGCCTGCTCGGGCACCAGGCTGAGCGGGGTCATGCCCGGCTGGGTATTGGTTTCCAGGAGGAACAGGCCTTCCTCTCCGCGCTCGTCGTCCCAGCGGAAGTCGGAGCGGGATACGCCCTCGCAGCCGAGGCGGCGATGCGCCTGCATTGCGTATTCGAGGCAAAGGCGCTCGATTTCGGGCGGCAGCTCAGCGGGGAAGATGTGTTCGGTCCGCCCCTCGGTGTACTTGTTCTCGTAATCGTAGAACCCGCTCGCCACGATCAGTTCGGTAACGCCCAGCGCGCGGGTGCCGATGGGCGTATCGATCACGGCGGTGGTGAGTTCGCGGCCACGGATGAACGGCTCTGCCAGAAGGGTGGCGAAATCCTGCCACGGCCCCTTGGCATCGCGGTTGATGGGATTGCCGCAATTGCTGTCGTCGGTGACGATGGCGACGCCGACGGAGGAGCCTTCGTTGACGGGCTTCAGCACATAGGGCCGCGCGATCGGGTCGCCTTCGTAGAGTTCCTCTGAACGCACCACGCGGCCACCGGGCATGGGAATGCCGTGCGGCACCAGTGCGTGCTTGGTCAGTTCCTTGTCGATGGCGATGACGGAGGTGGCGAGGCCGGCATGGGTATAGGGAATGCCCATCAGGTCGAGCATACCCTGCACCGTGCCGTCTTCTCCCGGCGCGCCGTGGAGCGCGTTGAACACCACGTCCGGCGCGGCCTCGGCAATCTTGGCTGCAACGTCGCGGTCCATGTCCAGCCGGGTGACGCGGTAGCCCTTGCCTTCCAGCGCATCGGCCACGCCCTTGCCGGACGAAAGCGAAACCTCGCGCTCGTTGGCCCAGCCGCCCATCAGGACGAGGATGTGAAGGTCGGAGGGTAGTCTGCTCATGGTGTCAGGGCCGCCCCACCCGCTTGATTTCCCATTCCAGCGTCACGCCGGTCTTTTCCGCCACGCGGCGGCGAACTTCCTCGCCCAGCCCCTCGATATCGGTGCTGGTGGCCTCGCCGGTGTTGATGAGGAAATTGGTGTGCTTCTCGCTCACCTGCGCGCCGCCCATGGTGAGGCCGCGGCAACCCGCTTCGTCCACCAGTTTCCAGGCGCTGGTGCCTGCGGGGTTCTTGAAGGTGGAGCCGCCCGTCTTGGTGCGTAACGGCTGCGAATTCTCACGCTCCTCGGCGATTCGGTCCATCTCTGCGCCGATCTGCTCGGGATCACCCGGCTCGCCCTTGAACCGCGCGGCGACCACGATAGCCCCGTCAGGAAGGCGGGAATGGCGGTAGGAGTATTCGAGGTCCGCCGCCGGCAACGTCACGAGTTCGCCGCCCGGCAACACCACGTCGCAATCGACCAGGATATCGGCCACCTCGCGCCCGTAGGCCCCGCCGTTCATGCGCACGAAGCCGCCCACGGTGCCGGGAATGCCGCGCAGGAATTCGAGGCCCGCAATGCCGGCATCGCGCGCAGAAGACGCGACGAGGATACCCGGCGCACCGCCGCCGCATTCCACCACGCAGTCGCGCTTTACCTCGACGCTGGCAAAGGGCTTGCCCAGCCGCACGACCACGCCCGGCACGCCGCCATCGCGGATGATGAGGTTGGAGCCGAGGCCCAATGCCATCACCGGCGTCTCCTGCTCCAGCTGGCCAAGGAAATTCACCAGGTCGTCGAGGTCGGCGGGTTCGAAAAGCCAGTCCGCCGTTCCGCCGCTCTTGAACCACACCAACTTGGCCAGCGGGGCGTTGCGCTTCAGATCGCCTTTTACGCGGGTGGGCACCACACCGTTCGGACCGGGCGCCTCGTCGGCACCAGGGGCTTCGGCACAGCGCATCTGTTCGCCGGGTTGGATCATGTTCGTCATGCGCCCTCCGCGGCGCGAATTCGTGTTACATCCGCTTGCAGCGCGGCGGCCCACTTGGTGATGTCGCCAGCGCCGAGGCAGACCAGCAGATCGCCTTCCTGCAGATCGGCTGCCAGTTGGTGCGTCAGGTCGTCGTAGCCCTCCACCGCCGTTGCGTGACGGTGGCCGCGCGCTTTCAGCCCTTCGACCAGCGTATGCTCGTCCACTCCGGCAATCGGGTCTTCCCCGGCGGCGTAGACCGGCGCGGCGTAAACGAGGTCGGCATCGCCGAACGCTCCCTGGAAATCCTCCAGCAAGTCTCGCAGCCGGGTATAGCGATGCGGCTGCATCACCGCGACCACCCGCCCGCTCGCCGCGTCGCGCGCAGCGGACAACACGGCGCGAATTTCAACGGGATGGTGGGCATAGTCGTCGATCACCCGCACATCGGGCGCGATCGTGCCGACATGGCTGAACCGCCGCCGCACGCCGCCGAAGCGGGAGAACCCCTCGCGGATGGCATCGGCCGAACAGCCCATTTCCAGCGCCACGGCAATCGCCGCGCAGGCATTCTGCACATTGTGACGGCCCGGCATGGGCAGTTCGATCCCGTCGATACGCGTCTCGTTACCGTCGCGGTCCGTCTGCACGGCATCGAAACGGGTGGACCCGCCTACCGGCTGGACATTCTCGGCCCGCACGTCGGCATGGGGCGAAAAGCCGTAGGTGATCACGCGCCTGTCGCGCACCTTGGCGATCACGTTGCGCACCTCGTCATGGTCGAGGCACAGCACCGCCGCGCCGTAGAAGGGCACGTTCTCGATGAACTGGACGAAGGCATCCTTCACCGCGTCGAAGCTGCCGTAGTGATCGAGATGCTCGGGATCGATATTGGTGACGACCGCGATCGTCCCGTCGAGGCGCAGGAAACTGCCGTCGCTCTCGTCGGCTTCCACCACCATCCACTCGCTGTCGCCCAGCCGCGCGTTGGAACCGTAGCTTTCGATGATGCCGCCGTTGATCACCGTGGGATCGACGCCGCCTGCATCCAGCAAGGTGGCAACCATGCTGGTGGTGGTCGTCTTGCCGTGCGTGCCGGCGACCGCGACTGTCTTCTTAAGCCGCATGAGTTCGGCCAGCATTTCCGCGCGGCGCACCACGGGGATGCGCTTTTCCAGCGCGGCGACGACTTCGGGATTGGTCCGCTTCACAGCGGTGGAGATCACCACCACAGCAGCATCGCCGATGTTCGCTGCATCGTGTCCGATGGCAACCTGGATGCCGCCTTCGCGCAAGGCCTGCACCCGCGCGCTCTCGGCAATGTCGGATCCCTGCACGGTATAACCGAGGTTCGCCATGACCTCGGCAATGCCGGACATGCCGATCCCGCCGATGCCGACGAAGTGGATCGTGCCGATATCGGTGCCGACGCCCTTCATCGAGCCTTGTCCCGCGCTGCGCCGTTGGCCGCAGCTTCCTGCGAAGCACCGCGCGCGTTGTTTTCGCCCACGCGGATCACGTCCATCATGTCCGCCCCGCCGAAGCTTTCGACAAGGTCGGCAAGGTCGCTGGCGGCATCGGGCCTGCCGCAGTTCCAAGCGGCATGGGCGGCGTTGGCGAGCGTTTCCGGCCGCTGGGCCATCGCGGCGATCTGTTTCGCCAGTTCCTTGGCCGTGAAGCCCGCCTGACGGATCGAGCGCGCCCCGCCTGCCTTCACAATTTCACGCGTGTTAGCGGCCTGGTGATCGTCCGTTGCGATGGGCAGCGGCACAAGGATCGCCGGGCGGCCGACCGCCGTCAGCTCGGCAATCGTGGATGCGCCCGCGCGGCCAATGAAAAGGTGCGCGTCGGCCAGCCGGGCGGACATATCCTCGAAATAGGTGCCCAGTTCCGCAGGTATCTCGTGGTTGGCGTAGCGTTCGCGAACGGCGTCGATATCCTCGGGGCGACACTGCTGCGTAACCTGCAGGCGATTGCGAAGGGCAGGCGGCAACATCGAAAGCCCGTCCGGCACCACTTCGGAAAGCACGCGTGCACCCTGGCTCCCGCCGGTCACGAGTACGCGGAAAAGGCCGTCCTCGGTGAAGGCCGGGTATTCCTCATCCCGCAAGGTCAGCACTTCCGGGCGGACCGGGTTGCCGACGAGGTGCGTCTTGCCCTCGTATTTCGGCTTCAGCCGGTCCACATCGGGATAGGCCAGCGCGATGGCATCGACGCGGCCCGCCAGCAGACGGTTCACCCGACCCAGCACGGCGTTCTGTTCGTGGATCACCGTGGGGATGTTCGACCCTTGCGCGCCCAGCAGCGCGGGCAGCGCGGGATAACCGCCGAAGCCGATCACGGCAGTGGGCTGGAACGTCTCGTAAAGCCGCTGCGACATGGCGCGGCCTTGCAGCACTGCCTTGATCGCGGCGGGCCAGCGCAGCGGGTTCTTGCCGAAGCGCCCGGCGGGCAGCACGTGCGCCGTCAGGAAATCGGGCTTACCGGGAATGGCCCTGCCCCGCTCGTCGGTGATCAGGGCGACGTGGTGGCCGCGCCGCTCCAGTTCATGGGCGAGCGCGAATGCGGGCGTCAGGTGGCCGCCGGTGCCGCCTGCGGCCAGCACGAAATGGCGTGAAGAAGTGGTCATCTGTCGTCCTCCTTCTCCAATGCGTCACGCATGTCGAAAGGTTCCCGCACGAGGAAGGGATTGCGCCGCGTTATCGCCAGCAGCAGCCCTATGGTGAAACACTGGGCTATTGTCGACGATCCGCCGTAACTCACCAAGGGCAGCGTCATGCCCTTGCTGGGGAAAAGCTGCAGGTTGACGAGAATGTTGATGAACGCTTGCCCGCCGAACAGCGCGATCAGGCCGCTGGCGGCAAGGATGATGAAGAGCCGGTCTTCGTCCACCAGGCGGATCAGCACGCGCAGGATGATGGCGAGGTAGAGGATGACCACGATGGCACAGACGATCAGTCCCATCTCCTCCCCGATCACTGAGAAGATGTAGTCAGTGTGCGCTTCGGGCAGGCGCATCTTGTTCTCGCCCAGCCAGAAACCGCTGCCGGTCCAGCCACCGCCTGTCAGCGTGCGGTTGGCAAGGTCGACATGATCGTAGGCGGTCGGTCCGCCAAAGAAGGAGTCGATGCGATTGCGGGCGTTGTCATAGGTGAGATAGGCCAGCAGCAGCGCGGCAATCCCCCCTCCCATCAGCATCCCGATACGTTGCAGCGGCAGTCCTGCCAGCATGACCATGACGAGCCACGCGCCTGTAAACAGGATCGCCGCACCAAGGTTCGGCTGCGCCATCAGCAGGATCACGACCACGCCGACGAGCGCGCCCGTAATGCCGATCACCGGCAGCTTCGCATCGCGCAGTTGCCACGAGAGTATCCATGCGAAAGTGACGGCAAAGGCAGGCTTCAGAAATTCGCTGGGCTGCACCCCGATGCCGAAGCGGATCCAGCGTTTTGCGCCGTTCACTTCGTAGCCTATGAAAGGCACCAGCAGCAGCAGGAACAGCATTGCCGCAGCCATGATGATCGTGCCCCGGCGCAGCAGTTCGCGCGGCAGGAGCGACGTCGTGACGAGAACCGCGAGGCCCAGCGCCTGCCACCGCACGTGTGCCCAGAAGAAGTACAGGTCCGGCAGGTCGACTTCCGAGGTGGAAAGGCGGTGCGCGCTGGCAGGAGACGCGGCGGCCACGGCCAGCGTGCCCACGGCCATCAGGATCAGCACGAAGGCTAGCAGCCAGCGGTCGATCTCTCGCCACCAGATACGCAGTTCGCGCTTGCGGTCCTTCGGCAGGCGCGGCGTGTGCCTCTCGCCCTGTCCGCCGCTGCGCGGGATGTAGATGGGCCTCGTGCTCATGCTGCAGACCTTGAATCGAACCCGCATTCGGCAGGCGTCGCGTCGCAACCGATGTTGGCGGCAAGTTCGCGGAAGGTATCGCCGCGCGCCTCGTAATCGCGGAATTGGTCGAAACTGGCGCAGGCCGGGCTGAACAGGATCACGTCGCCTTCGCTGGCGGCGGCAATGCTACGCGAAACGGCCTCGGCCAGCAGTTCGCACCGCTCGACCCGCATGTGCGGCTCCAGCAGATCGGCAAACATCGGACCGGCTTCTCCGATAGTGTAAGCGGCGGCAACATTGCCGAAGTGCGGGGCGCAGTCGTTGAGGTTGTCTTCCTTGGCGAGGCCACCGCAGATCCAGTGCAGGCGGGCCTTGCCGTCCACCGGTGGATAGGCCGCCAGCGCAGGAGCGGTGGATGCGGGATTGGTGGCTTTGGAGTCGTTGACGAACAGCACACCGTTAGCGCTGCCCATCCGCTCCATCCGGTGCGGCAGGCCGGCAAAGCTGACAAGGCCCGCCAGCACCTGCTCGCGCGTCAGGCCGAGCTGCTGCGTCAGCGCGGCGGCGATGGCGGCGTTCTGCAGGTTGTGCGGCCCCTGCAGGCTCGGCCAGTCCTTCTGTGACGGCTCCCATGCCCAGGCATCGACGCACACCGCGCGGCCATCGGGACGGCGCGCGGCCTCGGCCTGCTGGATGGCGCTGGTGGGCGCATCGGCGCAGCCGAACACGGCGAACTGCCCTGCCCCCTGCATGGTGAACAGCCGCCCCTTGGCAAAAGCATAGGCGGCGAAATCATCGTAGCGATCGAGGTGATCGGGCGTGATGTTGATCAGCGCCGCCGCCTCGCACGCGAGAGAGCGCGTCAGATCGATCTGGTAGCTCGACAATTCGAACACATAGACTCCGCCCTCGGGCAAGGGATCGCGGCCCAGCACGGGCAGGCCGATATTACCGCCCATCAGCGTGGGAACGCTCGCTTCCGCCAGCAGGTGGTGGACCAATGCCGTGGTGGTGGACTTGCCATTGGTGCCGGTGATGCCGACGACGCTGTGCGCGGGCAGTTCTGCGCGGGCGAGTGCGAACAGTTCGATATCGCCAATGATCGGCACGCCTGCCGCACGGGCACGATCTGCAATCGGATGCGTATTCAGCGGCACGCCAGGCGAGACCACGATGCCATCGAAGCCGGTCAGGTCGATCTCCAGGGGATCGCCGATCTCGCAGCGGCCAGCCAGAGCCTCGCGCGGCTCCTCACGCCTGTCCCATGCAGTTACGCGGGCGCCGCTGGCCAGCAGCGTTTCCACCGTGGCCATCCCGGACCTCGCGAGCCCGAGCACGCAGTAGTTCTTGCCGGAAAAGACCTTGGCCGTGATCACCTGAGCTTCAACGTGGCGAGCCCGATGACAGCGAGCACGATGGCGATGATCCAGAAGCGGATCACCACCTTGCTCTCGCTCCAGCCGAGCTGTTCGAAATGGTGGTGGATGGGAGCCATGCGGAAAACCCGCCGGCCGGTACGCTTGAACCAGAAAACCTGAACGATAACGCTGACGGCCTCGAGCACGAACAGCCCGCCGATGATGGCGAGCACGATCTCGTGATGGCTTGCAACGGCAATCGCGCCTAGCGCGCCGCCCAGCGCCAGCGAGCCGGTGTCGCCCATGAACACGGCGGCAGGCGGAGCGTTGTACCAGAGGAAGGCAAGGCCCGCCCCCATGATGGCTGTGCACATGATCGCCAGCTCGCCTGCCGAAAGCACGTGAGGGATGCCGAGATAGGTGGAGAAGTCGGCTCGCCCCACGAGGTAGCAAATGAGCGCGAAAGCGCCCGCCGCTATAACCACCGGCATGGTGGCAAGCCCGTCCAGCCCGTCCGTCAGGTTCACGGCGTTGCCCGCGCCGACGATCACGGTGGCGGCGAAGGGATAGAAGAACCACCCCAGTTCAAGGCCCGTGTCCGACAGGAACGGCAGATAGAGCGCAGTGGAGCCGACTTCCTGCACGATGATGTACGTCGCGATGCCCGCAACCACGAATTCGCCCAGCAGGCGAACCTTGCCGGGAACGCCCTTGTGGCTGCTTTTTGAAACCTTGTCGTAGTCGTCGAGAAATCCGATCACGCCGAAGCCCAGCGTCACCGCCAGACACGCCCACAGGAACGGGTTCGACAGGTCCATCCACAGGATCATCGAAATCGACAGTGCAGTGAGGATCATCAGCCCACCCATGGTGGGAGTGCCGACCTTCTTCTGATGCGATTCAGGCCCGTCGGCGCGGATCGGCTGGCCCTTGCCCTGCCGCACGCGCAGCATGTTGATGAACTTGGGGCCGATGATCAGGCCGATAAGCAGGGCCGTCATCATGGCGGCGCCGGCGCGGAAAGTCTGATATCGGACGAGGTTGAAGATCCCCTCGAAATCCAGCATCTCGGCAAGTAGATAGAACATGGGTGCGCGCGTCAGCCTTCCCTGGCTGTGAAATGGTCCACGACGCGGGCCAGCCCTACCGAGTTGGAACCCTTCACCAGCACAGCGTCTCCGCCGGCCAGTCCGAATTCCTGCAAGGCAGCAATCGCCTCACCCGCGTTATCGCAATGGGCAAAGGTAACGCCCTTGCCAAGCGCAGTAGCAGCGTCTTTCCCCATTTCCCGCGCCAGCGCGCGCATCTCGTCGCCCACCAACACCGCGTGATCGATATTGGCGGCAAGGATCGGTTCGAGCAGCTGGGCGTGGAAAGCGGGTGCGAAATCACCGAGTTCCTTCATGCTGCCCAGCACGGCAATGCGGCGCGTCGCGGGCGTCTGGCCCAGTTGCGCCAGCGTTGCACGCATTGAGGCGGGATTGGCGTTATAGCTCTCGTCGATAAGCAGCGCGTGGCCGCCCGGCACCTTGGCCCGCACGCGCGCGCCGCGCCCTTTCAGGCCGCCCATCTCTGCCAGTGCGAGGCCCGCCGAGCCGAGATCGCCCCCTGCGGCATGAACCGCCGCCATCACGCACAGCGCGTTGTCGATCCAGTGTTCACCCGGTTCCGCCACGGTGAAGCACAGGCGCATGTCGCCCATCGCCGCCGTTACCAGCGAACCGCCCGATCCATCGGGCACGGCATCGAGCAGGCGCAGATCGGCGTTTTCACCACGCCCGAAAGCGATGATCTTCACGCCCTTCGCCTTCGCCGCGTCGCGAAGCTGTTCGAACTGTTCAACGTCGGCGGGGATCACCGCCGTGCCACCCTTTTGCAGCCCTTCGAATATTTCCGCCTTGGCAGCGGCGATCCCCTCCATCGACCCCAGGTTCTCGATATGCGCGGGCGCGATCGTGGTAATGACGGCAACGTGCGGGCGCACCTGAGCGGTCAGCCCCGAAATCTCGCCCGCGTGGTTCATGCCCATTTCGAACACACCGAAACGGCTGCGCGGCGGCATCCGCGACAGGCTGAGCGGCACGCCGACGTGGTTGTTGTAACTGCGCACGCTGCGGTGCGCGGCACCTCGGCTTGTGCGCTCCAGCGCGGTGAAGATGGCTTCCTTCACCCCGGTCTTGCCGACGGAGCCGGTCACGCCGACGATCTTCGCGGCTGCGCGATTGCGCGCGGCCTCGGCCAGTGCTTCCAGCGCCTTCGTGGTGTCTGCCACACGCACATGGGGGTAATCGACTTCGCGATCCACCAGTGCAGCAGCAGCGCCATTCGCGAAAGCGGCGTCGAGGAAGCGGTGGCCGTCCATCGCTTCGCCCTTCAGCGCGACGAACAGGTCACCGCCGCGCACGTCGCGGCTGTCCATTTCCACGCCGCTAACCTGAAATTCACCATAAGCGGTCCCGCCAGTCGCGGCAGCGATCTCGTCTGCCGTCCACAAGGCGAGACGAGCGTTATCCGCCTTGGCGCGCGGCCAGCGCAGCGGAGCGAGAACCGCGCTCACCGTCCGCTGCCCTTGGCCAGTTCGGCGGCGCATTCGCGTGCAACCGTCACGTCGTCGAAAGGCAGTACCCGCATGTTTTCTCCCGATCCCACGATCTGTCCCTGTTCGTGTCCCTTGCCCGCGACCAGCACGATGTCGTCCTTGCCGGCCTCTGCGATGGCGGCGGCGATGGCATCACGCCGTCCGCCGATATTGCGCGCCGCCGAACCTGCACCCTGCATCACCTGCTCGCGAATGCTGGCCGCATCCTCGCCGCGCGGATTATCGTCGGTGACGATCACCAGCTCACTGCCAGCCGCAGCGGCTTCGCCCATCGGAGCGCGCTTGCCGGTGTCACGGTCCCCGCCCGCGCCGAATACTGTGATGAGACGACCGTTCACGTGCGGGCGCAATGCAGCAATCGCGGCGGCAAGGGCATCCGGGGTATGGGCGTAATCCACATAAACAGGCGCGCCGCGCGAAGAAATTACCGCGCGCTCCAGCCGCCCGCGAACGGGTTGCAGGCGGGAGACGGCATCGAACACCTGCGTGGCGTCGGTGCCCGTCGCCAGCGCAAGGCCAGCGGAAACCAGCGCGTTCGCCACCTGGTATGCGCCGATCAGCGGCAGGCGGATGGCATGGGCGCGGCCCGCGTGAACGAATTTCAGCTCCTGCCCCAACGGGCTTGGCGTGCGGGCGATAAGATTGATATCTTTACCATTTTCGCCAACCGTAAATACCCGCAGGCCACGCTGCTTCGCTACGTCGATAACGCGGCTCGACCATTCGTCGTCCGCCCAGACAACGGCGGTCCCGCCATCGTCCACCACTTCGGTGAACAGCCGCATCTTAGCCGCGAAATAGTCCTCCATGTCCTTGTGGTAATCGAGGTGGTCACGGCTGAGATTGGTGAACGCACCGGCATGCACCGGCAGCCCCTCGTTGCGGTATTGCGAGAGGCCATGGCTCGACGCCTCGTAGGCGACATGCGTCACGCCCTCGCGCGCAAGGCCGGTCATGTTCGAGAGGAAGGTGACGATATCGGGCGTGGTCAGCCCGGTGGAGACGCTCTCGTCCGGCGTGGTCACGCCCAGCGTGCCGATGCTGGCGGCGCGCTCTCCGCACATGCGCCAGATCTGGCGGGTCATCTCGACGCAGCTTGTCTTGCCGTTGGTGCCCGTCACCGCAACCACCGTGGAAGGCGTCGGGCGGAAGAAGGCCGAGGCTGCGCAGGCAAAGGCCTGGCGCGGCTCTTCGGCGGCAATGTGCAGCGCGCCTTCCACCCTGGCTTCGGGCCGGGCGACTACGGCCACGGCGCCGCTGGCGACGGCAGCGGGAATGAAGTCCTCGCCGTTGACGGCCGTGCCACGGAAAGCGCCGAACACGTTGCCAGGGGCAACCTTGCGGTGGTCTATGGCAAAGCCGGTGATGTTGGTCTCACCCGCTTCGCCCGCGTCTGTGCCAAGCTGGCTGGCAATCTCGGAAAGGCGCATCAGTCAACATCCCCTACAAGCGGGCGAAGGTCGGTAAGGTCGATATCGCGGTCGGCATCGGGCAGCACGCCCAGTTGCGGCCCGATGCGCGGCACCAGGCGACCCACGATGGGGGCCGCGTTCCACGCGGCCGTACGCTGGAAGGAACTGGCAACAGTGCCCTTTGGCTCATCCAGCATGGCGATCACCACGTAGCGCGGGTTGTCCATGGGGAAAGCGGCGGCGAAAGTCGAAACCAGCGAGGTCGTGCGATAACCGCCCGCACCCGGCTTTTCCGCGCTCCCGGTCTTGCCGCCTACGCGGAAGCCCGGCGCATCGGCGTTGCGGCCCGTGCCATAGACGGCGATCATGCGGAGAAGCTGGTTCATCCGCGCGCTGGTGCTGGCCTTGAACACCCGGCGTCCGCGCGGGGCGTGGCCGGGCTCTATCTTGTGCAGGGTGGCCGGGCGCCAGATGCCGCCGTTCACCATGGCCGCGTAGGCAGAGGCAAGGTGTAGCGGGGTCACCGCGATACCGTGTCCGTAACCCACCGTGACGCCGCGAATGCGCGACCACTCGCCAGATTGCCAGATGGGGAAGCCGCGCGCGGGCAATTCGATATAGGGCCGCTCGTTGAAGCCGAGGTCTGCCATGTACTGCCGCAGCGTGGCCGCCCCCATCTCGTCGACGATATGGCCGGTGACGATGTTGGATGAATGGATCAGCATTTCCGGAGTGTTGAGCGTGGCCCCCAGCGGGTGCGAATCGCGGATCATGCGGCGCTGCACCTCGTAAGGCGTCGCGCCATACCGGCGGGACAGGTCCGTGATCGAGCCGCTGTCAATGGCTGCTGCCACTGTTAGCGGCTTGAACGTGCTGCCCAGTTCGTAAACCTGGTTGGTCACTCGGTTGAAGGCGGGTGCAGTGATGCCGCGGTCGTACTGCTCCTGCGTCACCTTAACGTCCGACGATTGCACATCATTGGGATCGAATTCCGGCAAGGACGCCAGCGCCAGCACTTCGCCGGTGTCGACATCGAGTACAATGCCCGCTGCGCCCACGGCATCTACCGCCTTCATGCCGCTGCGAAGTTCATCCTCCAGCGCGCCCTGCACGCGGGTGTCGATGGAAAGCGCGACCGAGTCGGCCCGGCGCACAGGGTCCATCAGCTGCTCGTCCAGCACCGATTCCATGCCGACCCGGCCATGGCCGTCCGCAGCGACGTAGCCCAGCACGTGCGCGGCGAGCGAGCCTTGCGGATAGTGGCGATCGGTCTCGCGCGGCAGTTCCAGCGCCAGCTCGCCGATGGCGATCACGCGGTTGGCATCTTCCGGCAGCACCCGGCGGCGCAGGTATCCCGCGCGGCCCGAACGCAGTTGCTCGGTCACTTCGTGCAGGTCGAGATCGGGGAAGATCGCCTTGAGTTCGCGCGCCACTTCCTCGGGCGACTTCACCAGCGGCGGGCCGCCGTCGCCGCCCTCTGTCATCGCGGCGGGGTTGAACCACAGCGCGTAGGCCGGGAAAGCGCGGGCCAGCGGCACGCCGTTGCGATCGGTAATCTCGCCGCGCGGGGGCAGCAGCGCATCGGCCATGGAGCGGTGGGTGGGCGCAGGCTCCACCGTGCCGATCCACGTTATCCGCACCAGCGCCGCAGCAGCCACCAGCACGAAGACCAGCGCGATCAGCAGCAGGCGCAGGCGCGCAACCAGCAAGGCGCGGCGGCGATGATCGACGCGCCCCGCCTGGCCAGTGATGATCGTGTGCGGGGCGGCAAAAGCGGTCACCGGGCGGCATTCCCCGCGATGGCGACGCGGGTGAAGCCCGCGGCCTGTGCCGGTGCCGACAGCGGCACGCGTAGCGGCCCTGGTGCGAGAGCCACGGCAAGATGGCCCTCGCCCGGCTCGTCACCGGCCAGCACGCGCTCGTCCACCGGCTTGCCGGTCAGGGGAGAGACGAGCTTCGGAAATTCGGCGATGTCTTCGCCCGAAGTCATGCCCGCCAGCCTGATCGGCGCAGGAGAATCGGCGGTGCGCGGGCTGCCGAAGCTGGCAAGCTGCATCGGGCTTTCGATGAACTGTTCGGCCTTGGGCGCCTCGAAGCCAAAGTCCACCCGGTTCCAGGCTGCCAGTTGCACCTGGCTGGAGCGGGTAAGGAATTCGGTTTCCAGCAGCATGTTCTGTTCTTCGAGCCGGACGATCTGGCGTTCGGCGCGCACCACGTCGGCGTGAACGGCATTCACCTTCACGTGCAGCAGCGCATAGAGCGCGATGCAGGTGCCGAGCGCGGCGAGCCAGCCGATGCGGCGGATGCGGCGTTGGGGAGTCATGCGACGTCCTTTCGGGCAGGTGCCTGGGTACGGATTGCGGCGCGCAGGGTGGAAGACCGCGCGCGCGGGTTGCGGTCGATTTCCGCCTGCGAGGGGCGGATCGCCTTGGACAAGTGCCCGAAGCGCGCGGGTTCGGGGGTGTGCGCTTCGGGCAGGTAGCGTGAGCCGCGGGGGTTCGCATTCGCAGCGTCACGCAGGAACTTCTTCACGATCCGGTCTTCGAGGCTGTGGAAGCTGACGACGGCCAGCCGCCCGCCCTCGCCCAGCAGTTGCTCGGCAGCGGCGAGACCCTGCTCCAGTTCGTCCAGTTCCCCGTTCACGTGAATGCGGATGGCCTGGAACGTACGGGTGGCAGGGTCCTTCTTGTCGCCCGGACGGTGGCCCAGCGCCTTGCGCACGACGGCGGCCAGTTCGCCGGTCGTCGTCAGCGGACGGGCGGCGACGATGGCGCGGGCGACGCGGCGCGACTGGCGCTCCTCGCCGTACTGGTAGAGCACGTCGGCAATGTCCTTCTCGTCCGCCTCGTTCACGAAATCGGCGGCGTTCGGGCGGGTCTGGCTCATCGTCATGTCGAGCGGGCCGTTGCTGGAAAAGGCGAACCCGCGCTCGGCCTGGTCGAGCTGCATCGAAGAGACGCCGATATCCATGGCGATGCCGTCGACCCGTTCGATGCCGACTTCGGCCATTGCCTCCACCATCTCGGAGAAACGCCGCTGGTGCAGCACGAGGCGCGGCGGCTCTTCGCGGGTTTCTTCCCACTTGCTGCCCGCCTCGATGGCATCGGGATCGCGGTCGAAGGCGTGAACGGTCGCCCCGCGCTTCAGGATGGCACGGGTGTAGCCGCCCGCACCGAAGGTCGCGTCGATGATGACATCGCCGGGCTGCGGGTCCAGCGCCTCGATCACTTCATCGAGCAGGACGGGAACGTGGGGAGCGGGCGCGGTCACTTCTTCCGGCCCTCCGCCTTGGCACGGGCATCCTCGGCTTCGGCAAGGCACAGCTCGTACTGGTCTTCCCAGCCGGGCTCCTGTCCCAGCCGGTCGAGGTCCCACATCGTGATGAACTGGCCACCGCCAAGGAAGCAAATGTTGTCGCCGATGCCGCCCACCTTGCAGAAACGCTGGGGCAGGATGAAGCGGCCGCTCTTGTCGAAGGGGACTTCGGTAAAGGTCCACATCTGCGTGGCGCGCAGATCGCGGTCGAAGTCCTGATCCCGGCGGACGGCGTTCTCCAGCTCCTGGTCGAGAATGTCCTCGAAATTGTCGGTGCGGCTGGGGCCGAAGGCATTGAGGCAGGGATACTTGTGGTGCTTGGCGACGCACAGCACCCCCTCGTCACCCAGTTCGGCGAAGACCTTGCGGAAAAGCGGAGGCAGCACGAAGCGATCTTTCTCGCCGCGAAGCGAAAAGCCCTGCCCCCTGTATCCTGCCGGCCGCTGCGCCACTTGGCCTGTCCCTCAATAAAGTGCCCTTCATCAGACAAACCCCCTCCGTTCCAGGCCGCGCATCAACGCGGCCCGGTCGCTCCTCTTTGGAGCGCAGCACGGGCTATGTGTCCGATGGATTCGGGGAATAACGCGCCGAGGCGCGGGATGGAAGGGGAAATTGCGGGAAATTGTGGGAGAACGCTGCAAACAGCTGTTTTTCCTAGTCCGTATTCCCGCTCCCGCCGTGGTGTCGATGACGATGCGGCTGCGCCGTTTCTGGCGGATTTTCGCCATTTTCGCCGGTCATCCGGTCGCCTTGGGCACGGCTTCCCGCATTATCCCCAAAATTTTCGAAAACATGGCTCAGCAGCCAGCGCAGCGCCCCTTCGGCATCGGTGTGCGGGCCCGCAATATCGAGCATCGCGGCATCGGCGACGATCATCGCCTGCCCCTGCCCGATCACACAGTGCGCCAGCAGCGCATCGCCGGGGATGCTGCAATAGTCCGCCTCGCCTACGCGGCTCAACCGACCGCGCTGGTTCACCGGCAGCGAGTCGCCGAAGTGATCAACGACCTGCGGCCCGTCGGCCTGCGCGGGATCGTATTCCAGCGCGAGTCCCCAGTGCGCGAGGATCGGGGAGAGCAGCGTCACGTCCTGCGGGCGTCGCCTGTCCCCCAGGTGGAACCGCGATTCGCCGGTCATCATGGGATCGGCGAACAAGAGCAGGGTGCCGCCCTCGCGTACCCAGGCATCCAGCGCCACGTTCTCCTCCGCCGAAAGGCCGCGCGGCTGCGCCATCAGCAGGGAACGGTGTTCAGCCAGCGCCTCGGCAGAAAGGTAGTCCAGTGGTGCCAGCGTGAAGCTTTCCTCCAGCACGCCGCGCGCCCAGTGCGACGGCGCATCCCCGTTCAGCATCTCGTCCAGCCCGGCTGCCTCGCCCCAGTAGATCGGCACCGTGCCCATCAGGGCAAGCGGCGGGCGCTGTTCCTCCTCCGCCCGCACCGGGAATGCGACAACGGCGGCCAGCGCTGCCACAGCCAGCAGGCTATTCCAGCGGGGCATCGGTGTTCGGCAAGGGGACATCCTGCGTTGCCTGCGAAGTGCTGGACGTCGGCGTGGGTGTCGGATCGGCCGCCAGTTCGGGGACGACGCCTGCATCAGCCAGCGGGTCGCGCGGTTTGGGCGTCTCGGTCGGCTCTGTCGTCGGCGCGGCTTCGGGCACGGCATCTGCCTGAGTCTGCTGGGCGCGCTCTGTCACGATATCGGCCAGCCCGAGCAGCAGGACCATGGCCCCTATTCCGACCAGCCCGATCTGCAGGCGCTGGATACGCTCCGCCCGCGTGCCGCCCAGCGGAGCGGGTTCGCTTTGCGGCTTGAGCGGTCGCAGAAGGTCTCTCGGGTCGAGTGCCATGGGCTTTTCCCTACTCGGCCGAAGCTGAACCTAACCAGTCGAACACGGGCAGGCCCTTCGCGCGCAGCCATTCGGCATTGTAGAGTGTGGAGAGGTAGCGGAAGCCGGTGTCGCACAGGATCGTGGCGACGCGCGGGTTCTCCACCCCGTCCGCCAGCAACTGCCGGCCCAGCGCCACCGCACCTGCCACATTGATGCCGCTGGAGAGGCCAAGACACAGCCCTTCCTCGCGCAGCAGGCGGGCGACCCATTCCATGCCTTCCTCGTCGGAAATGCGGAACTGCGTATCCACCGGCGCGCCTTCGAGGTTGGCGGTGATGCGCCCCTGCCCGATGCCTTCGGCCACGGAAGAGCCTTCGGACGAAAGCTCGCCATTCTCGTAATAGTTGTAGAGCGCCGCGCCATGCGGATCGGTGAGCGCGATGCGGACCTTCTCGTCCTTTTCCTTGAGCCCCATGCCCACGCCTGCCAGCGTGCCGCCGGTGCCGACGGCGCAGGTGAAGCCATCGACGCGGCCTTCCATCTGGTCCCATATTTCGGGTGCGGTGCCCTCGATATGGGCGCGGCGGTTGGCGATGTTGTCGAACTGGTTGGCCCAGACCGCGTTCTCGGTCTCCTCCGCGATGCGGCGGCTGGTGTGGACGAAGTGATTGGGATCGGCGAACTTGGTGGGCGGCACCGTGACGAGCTGGGCACCCAGCGCCCGCAGCGTATCCATCTTTTCCTTGGACTGGTTGTCCGGCATGACGATCACGGACTTGTAGCCCAGCGCATTGGCCACCAGCGCAATCCCGATACCGGTGTTGCCCGCCGTGCCTTCCACGACTGTGCCGCCGGGCTTCAGTTCGCCGCGCTTCTCCGCATCGCGGATGATCCACAGCGCCGCCCGGTCCTTTACCGAAGCACCGGGATTGGCAAATTCGCACTTGCCCCAGATCTCGCAGCCCGCGGCCTTGCTGGGGCCATCCAGCAGGACAAGCGGGGTGTTGCCGATAAGGTCGAGCGTCTTCGTCTGGACAGGCAGGTTCGTCATACCGACGGAGTTAGGACGCAGTTGCCCTCAGCGCAACGCGAGAAGGGGTTGGGCGCTCACAATTCAATCTTCGTCGGCGATGGTGACCTTCAGGCCGTCGAGGTCGTCGGTGAAGGGAATCTGGCACGACAGGCGCGAGTTCTCGGTGCGATGATCGCTGGAATCGAGCAGGTCGTCTTCATCCTCGCTCATGGCGGGCAGCTTGTCCTTGAAGGCCGGATCGACATGGACATGGCACGTCGCGCACGAGCAGCAGCCACCGCACAGCGCCAGCAATTCGTCAAAGCCGTTGTCGCGGATCGCTTCCATCACGGTCAGGCCGCTGCTGACCTCGACGGTGGTTTCCTCGCCGGAACGATTGGTGACATTGAGAGTGGGCATACTCGTAATCCTCGCGTTTGCTTTGCGGCGGCTGCTAGGCAAGCGCGCCTCTCTTTGCAAGAAGGACAAGCATGGGCCTTACCGCTGAACAGATACGCACCAGCCTCGATGAAGTGGCCACACGCGAACCCGCCATCGCCCGCGCACTGGAGATCGCGGGCTATCCCGAGCCGCGCATACGCCAGACCGGCTACAAGACCATGCTGCGCACCATCGTGGGCCAGCAGGTCTCGGTCGCCGCCGCCAGCAGCATGTGGAACAAGCTTGAGGCAGAGCTGGGGGAAGACTTTACCCCCACCTGCCTGCTCGAACGCGATTTCGACACACTGCGCGCCTGCGGCCTCTCGCGGCAGAAGCAGGGATATGCCCGCAGCTTGTGCGAGCTGGTGGAGGCAGGCGAAGTCGATCTGGAGAACCTGCCGGAAGACGACGAGGAAGCGATTGCAGAACTAACGAAGGTCAAGGGCATCGGCCGCTGGTCGGCGGAAATCTACCTGCTGTTCGCCGAAGGACGGCCCGATATCTGGCCCGCCGGAGACCTGGCGGTGATGGCCGGTATCGGCAAGATCCTGGGCCTCGACGAACGCCCGGACGAAAAGGCCACCCGCGCCCTGGCCGAACCATGGCGGCCTCATCGCGGTGCCACCGCGATCTTTACCTGGCACTGCTACGACAATCCGGCGCTTTAGCTTGGCAACACGCCTGACGGTTCCTACCTCCCAAGCCACACCAAGGGAGACCCCATGACCGACCAGACCGCCGCCGCTCGCGTATTCGACACCCCGCTGATCCCGCGCGATCACCTGTTCGGCAATCCCACCCGCGCACAAGGGAAGATCAGTCCGGACGGCAAGTGGGTAAGCTGGATGGCGCCGTGGGAAGGCGTGATGAACGTGTTCATGGCTCCGGCGGACGATCCGGACAGTGCCCGCCGCATGACCAGCGCCAAGGACCGTCCGATCCCGCAGTATTTCTGGGCACCCGACAGCCGCAGCCTGCTCTACATCCGCGACAAGGACGGCGACGAGAACTACCTGCTCTACAGCGTGGCGGTGGAAGGCGAGGCGAAGGAGAAGTGCCTCACCCCGTTCGAGGAAACGCGGGTGCAGATCGTGGGCGGTTCGGACACCATCAAGGACAAGATCCTCGTCGGCCTTAACAACCGCGATGCGCGCTTCCATGACGTCCACCTGCTCGATCTCAACACAGGCGACCTGGAACTGGTGTTCGAGAACAACGAGTGGGCGGGTTTCGAGGCGGATGACAGCCTGACCCTGCGCTGGGCCGTGCGGCAGAATGCCGAGGGCGGCACCGACATGCACGAAATCGTGGATGGCAAGGTGGAGGAAGCCCCGCGCGAACGCACCGGGCTGGACGATTCCCTTACCACCGGCATGGCGGGCTACACCACCGACGGCAAGACGCTCTACTGGCTCGACAGCCGCGGCCGCAACACCGCCGCGCTGTTTGCCGAGAACACCGAGACCGGAGAGCGCGTGCTGGTGGCAGAGCACGACAAGGCCGATATCGGCGGCACCATGCGTCACAAGCAGACGGGCGAAGTGCAGGCCTACAACGTCACCTACCTGCGCACCGAACACCACGCCATCGACCCCGAGATCGGCAAGGCACTGGAATGGCTGCGCGAGCAGCTGGACGGCGATTTCGGCGTCCAGTCGCGCACCGATGACGACCGCCGCTGGCTGGTGGCGAACGATCCGCTGAACGCGCCCGTCGCCAGCTACCTGTTCGATCGCGACGCGATGACGCTGACGAAATTCTACACCACCTATCCCGAACTGGAGGGCGCCCCGCTGCAGCCGATGCACGCCCGCGAGATCACCTCTCGCGACGGGATGGTGCTGCCGAGCTACCTCACCCTGCCCCCGCAGAGCGATCCCGATGGCGACGGTGTACCCGATGCGCCGGTGCCGATGGTGCTGGTGGTGCACGGCGGGCCGTGGGCGCGCGATGCATATGGCTACAACCGCACGCACCAGTGGCTGGCGAACCGGGGCTATGCGGTGCTGAGCGTGAACTTCCGCGGCTCCACCGGCTTTGGCAAGGACTTCATCAACGCGGGCAACCGCGAATGGTCGGGCAAGATGCACGACGACCTGCTCGATGCCGTCGGCTGGGCCGTTGAGCACGGTATTGCCGAGAAGGACAAGGTCGCCATCATGGGCGGTTCCTACGGCGGCTACGCCACACTGGTCGGCCTCACCTTCACGCCGGACACCTTTGCCTGCGGCGTAGACATTGTCGGCCCATCGAATCTGGAAACCCTGCTGGAAACCATTCCGCCCTACTGGGAGCCGCTGGTGAAGCAGTTCCACGAGCGCATGGGCGATCCCACGACAGAGGAGGGCAAGAAGTTCCTCCAGTCGATCAGCCCGCTCTACAAGGCGAAGGATATCACCAGGCCGCTGCTGATCGGCCAGGGCGCCAACGATCCGCGCGTGAAGCAGGCGGAAAGCGACCAGATCGTGGAAGCCATGGAGCGGGACGGCGTGCCCGTTACCTACGTGCTTTTCCCCGACGAGGGACACGGCTTCCACCGCCCGGAAAACAACATTGCCTTCAATGCGATTGCCGAGAATTTCCTTGCCGAATGCATTGGCGGGCGGGCCGAACCTGTGGGCGAAACGCTGGGTGCGTCCACTGCGGACATTCGCAACGGGCGCGAACATGTTAAGGGTCTCTCGGGCGACTGAGAGGCATTGAGAGACATGGGGCAGAAAAGCATTTTCATCACCGGCGGCGGATCGGGCATCGGCCGCGCGATCGCGCAGCATTTCGCGGACAGGGGCTGGCTGGTCGGCATCGCGGACCGCAACACTGCGGGGCTGGAGGAAACGAAGGCCCTGCTACCGGAAGGGCAGTGCTACACCTACACCTTCGACGTGACGAACCGCGCCGGGTGGGACGTGGCCCTGTCCGACTTTGCCGAACACAGCGGCGGCGCGATCAATGTCATCGCCAACAATGCCGGGCTACCTTCTGGCGGCCCCTTGAGCGAGGTGACGCACGAGGAACTGGACCTGCTTCTCGATGTGAACCTGCGCGCCGTTTTTTACGGAGCGAAGGCCGGATACGAATACCTGAAAGCCGCCGCGCCCCACGCCTGCCTGCTCAACACCGCCAGCGCCGCCGCGATCTACGGCATGGCTAACCAGAGCGTCTACGGCGCGACCAAGGCGGGGGTTAAGTCCCTGACAGAGAGCCTTGATGCCGAATGGGCACCGGCCGGGATCAGGGTCCGCTCCCTGATGCCCAGCTTCATCGATACACCGCTGCTGAAAATGCCGCCCAACCGCAGCCGCAACACGCCCATTCGCGACGCGGTGGTGAAAGCGGGGCTGGAATTCACGCCCGTCGAAGAGGTGGCGGAAGAGGCCTGGAAAGCCGTCCACGGCAACAAGGTCCACCGCCTCGTGGGCAAGACCGCGCGCAAGATGGCGCGCGTTGCCAAGTGGTTCCCCGGCAAATTGCGCCAGCGCGCCCGCACCCTCGCCGAAGCGCATGAGCGCAGCGAGGGGCGCGCGGCTCTCGACTGAGGTGGGCGGCTAGAGCGCCTCTATCGCCCTCGCCATCTTCACGTCGCGTTCGGACAGTCCGCCTGCGTCGTGCGTGGTCAGGGTGATGTCCACCTTGTTGTAGACGTTGAACCATTCGGGATGATGGTCGCTCTTCTCGGCAATCAGCGCCACGCGGTTCATGAAGCCCCATGCCTCGCTGAAATCGGAGAACTTGAAAACCTTGCGCATGGCATCGCCGTCACGGTCGAATTCCCAGCCGTCCAGCTCCGCCAGCGCGCTTTCCGCTTCGCTCCTGCCCAGTTTCTCTACGGCCATGTGCCACTCCCTTGCTTGCGTATTGATGGTCCTGTGCACTAACGCACGAGGTGATGGAACCGTGCCGACTAGCTGCGAGAGACCTGGCCTGCCGGCGCGGTGAACGCCTGCTGTTCCGTGGCCTGTCGCTGGAACTTGTCGGCGGGCAGGCCCTGCATGTGACCGGATCGAACGGGACGGGCAAGTCCAGCCTCATCCGCATTCTTGCAGGATTGCTGCGACCCTATTCAGGCGAAGTCGAGCGGCGCGGCAGCACGGGCCTGCTGGACCAGACGATGGCGCTGGACGAGCACCTGCCGCTGGGCCGTGCCCTCGCCTTCTGGGCCGGGCTGGACGGCGCAACACCAGTCACCGTTCTTGCTCGCCTCGGCTTGGCCGAGCTGCTGGACGTGCCGGTGCGTTACCTTTCCACCGGCCAGAGAAAGCGCGCCGCCCTTGCCCGCCTGTTGGGGCAGGACGCACAGGTCTGGCTGCTCGACGAACCGCTGAACGGGCTGGACCGCGATGCCGTTGCGCTGGTGGAAGCGCTGATCGCGGAACACATCGCTGGCGGCGGCCTTGCCCTTGTCGCCAGCCACCAGCCGATTGCCGTTCCGGGCATGGGCGTTCTCGACCTGCCCGATTATGCGCGGGGACTGGCGGCGTGAGAGGCTTCGGCAGCTTGCTGATGCGCGATCTGGCGCAGCTTCTGCCGGGTGCGCGCAAGGGCAATACATTGCTGCCGCTGCTGTTCTTCCTCGCGGTCGCCATGCTCTATCCCTTCGCCGTGGGGCCGAACCCGAACGTGCTGGCCGCAACCGGCGGCGGCGTAATCTGGGTCGCCGCGCTGCTCGCCGCGATCCTGCCGCTGGACCGGCTGCTGGCCCCAGATCTCGAAAGCGGGTTCTTCGACCAGTGGGCCCTGCGCGGCATTGCCGAGGAAGTGGTGGTCGCCGTCCGCCTGCTGGCGCACTGGATCAGCTTTGGCCCGTTCCTGATGCTGGCAGCCCTCCCCGCCAGCGCGCTGCTGGGGATCGACGGCGAAACACTGCGCACGGTCGAGCTGGGCCTGCTGGCAGGGACGCCGGGTCTTGCCGCCATCGGCATCATCATCGCCGCTGTGACGGTGGGCCTTCGCAGCGGAGGCGCGGCCCTGTCCGGCCTGCTGGTCATCCCGCTGGCCGTGCCGCTGCTGATCTTTGGCGCGGGCTCGCTCTCCACCGGCGGCGAGGGCGGCATTGCGCTTACCGCAGCGATCAGCCTGCTGCTCGTCGCGATCGCGCCGTTCGCAGGCGGCGCGGCGATACGCGCGGCTCGCGAAGGCTAGCGCGGCGCCTCTTCCTCTCCCGTCGCCCGGCTCACGGCCACGCCTGCGCTCAGGCCATGAACGATGGCGGAGACGACGATGGTAAATGCCACCGTTGCCCACAACGCGCCCTCGTCCACCAGTTCGACGTGGTGCGAGGCGTAGGCGAGGTAATAGATCGAGCCGATCCCGCGAATGCCGAAGAACGCCACGGTCGCCCGCTCCCGCGTCTTAAGACCTGCACCGACTAACGAGAACCAGCCCGCAATCGGACGGATCAGGAAAATCAGCGCAAGGCCGATCATGGCGTGCGGCCAATCGAGGTAGGGCAGCAAGCCGGGTATTGCCGCGCCCAGCGCCACCAGCAGCACGGCGGTGAGCGTGTGCTCCAGCGCTTCGGAGAAGCTGTGCAACCGTTCGTGAAACCGGTCCTGCGATTCCTCTCGGCGCAGCGCCAGTCCGGCAACGAACGCGGCGATGAAGCCATAGCCTTCCAGCAATTCGGTGATGCCGTAGGTGAAGATGACCCCGGCAAAGGCGACCACGCCCGACTGCGTTTTCGACAGCGTGTTGCCGCGTGGCCAGTCGAACATGATCTGGCCCAGCAGCCAGCCCGCCCCTGCCCCTGCAACACCGCCGACGACCACGCGGTATAACAGATCGCGCAGCACCCATTCGGTGGCAAGGCCCGTCGTCAGCGCGCCCGCCGTAGCTACCAGCACACCCAGATGAACGAAGGGAAAGGCCAGCCCGTCGTTCAGGCCAGCCTCAGTCGTCAGCGCATAGCGTACCGGGTGCTCCCCGCCCTCCAGAGGAGGACCAACCTGCACATCACCCGCCAGCACGGGGTCCGTTGGCGAAAGAACCGCGCCCAGCAGCAGGCTGCCCGCCAGCGTCATTCCCGCCGCCCACCAGCCGAACAGTGCCAGGGCGATGATGGTGACGGGCATGCCGATCAATAGCAGTCGCAGCGTCGGCTTCCACAGGCCATGACCGAACAGCGTATCGATCCTGAGACCGACGCCGAACAGTCCGATGATCACGGCGAGTTCCGCCGTCACCTCCCATACGCGCGGGTTTTCCAGCGGGTCGACAGCCTCGGGCATTCCCGGCACCCAGGAAAAGGCCAGCAGCCCTAACGCGATCAGCACCGGCGCGGCGGCAGGCTCCCTGCCCGAAAAGAATCGGGGCAACCAGTAGCTGGCAATGATCGCCGCACCGGCAGCGGCGAAGAGCACGTGAAAGGAATCGAATTCGAACATCTTGGCAGGCTTCCGGCGGCTACGTCTGGCATGAACGCTCGACGCCGCGGCCTGTGCCGAGGCGGACTAGTAAGGCGGGTGATAGTCCTCGCGCCGCAGGGTCAGCATGTAGTCGACCAGCTGCTCGACCTCGTCTTCCTCAAGGTAGAAATCCATCTCGCCGGGGTAGTTGTGCGCATCGACCAGCCACATCGTCAGCGTCTCGCGCGTCACGCCTCGGCGATTGGCAATGGCTGGCCATTCCGGTGCGTCGGGATTGGGGGATAGGCCGTAGGGCTCGACTGAGTGGCACGAGCCACATGCGGCCTGCGCCAGTGCATGGTCTTCCGGATCGGCGGCAAGGACAGGTTCCGGCTCAACGGTCTGGCAGGCAGCCAGCGCGCCGAGCAGGATGACGGATGCGATCGACGATTTCATACGGCCTCTTCCCTTCATCTATCGGGCTAACATAGCCCTACAGGGAAGAAGATCGTTGCGCCAAATCAATAGGCCCGATCAATAGGGAGGCTTATCCAGTCCCTTGGGGCTCTTGGTGAAGATCTCGCAGCCGTCCTCGGTGATACCGATGGAATGTTCGAACTGGGCCGACAGGCTCTTGTCGCGCGTTACCGCGGTCCACCCGTCGTTCAGCATCTTCACGTGCGGACGGCCAAGGTTGATCATCGGCTCGATGGTCATGAACATGCCCGCTTTCAGCTCCGGACCCGTGCCGCGCCTTCCTGCGTGCACAACTTCGGGCGCGTCGTGGAACAGGCGGCCCAGACCATGGCCGCAGAATTCGCGCACCACGCCGTAGCGGTGGCGTTCGGCATATTCCTGGATCGCCGCGCCGATATCGCCCAACCGCGCGCCGGGGCGCACTTCGGCAATGCCGATCATCAGGCACTCGTGCGTCACTTCCACCAGCTTCTTCGCCTTGATGGAGGGTTCTCCGGCGAAATACATGCGGCTGGTATCGCCGTGCCAGCCGTCCAGCAGCGGCGTCACGTCGATGTTGACGATATCGCCTTCCTTCAGCCGCTTGTCGCCCGGAATGCCGTGACACACGACGTGATTGATGGACGTGCAGCACGAATGGGTGAAGCCGCGGTAGCCCATGGTGGCAGGCACGGCGCCGCCATCCAGCGTCATCTCGCGCACCACCTTGTCCAGCTCGCCCGTGGTCACGCCCGGCTGCACGCGGGTGGTCAGTTCGTCGAGGATTTCGGCGGCCAGGCGGCCTGCCTTGCGCATCCCTTCGAACCCTTCCGGGCCGTGCAGCTTGATGGTGCCGTCGCGGTAGACGGATGTGTCGGCGGTAACGTGCTGGTATTCGGTCATGCGCACCATCTAGGCTCTTTGCCCGCGAATTGCGAGACCGGCTTTAGGGAGCGGTGAAGGCGCTGCGATATTCCTCGCGCACGACTGCCAGCAGTTCCTCCGTCACGGGGAAGGTGAATTCGTAGCTGCCTTCGGCATAGGGACCTGCCAGGTAAGGCGCGATCTGGATGCCGATGCGGTTGAAACCCTGCCCGTTGGTGGAGCCCAAAAGCAGGTTGCCCTCGTCAGGCTTCACGCAGGCATCGAAGGTGTCGTCAGAGCCCTCTTCCACCGGCTCGCCCCGCCGCTTCTCGCGCTCGGCGTTCAGCGCCTCGCACAATTCTGGCCCCAGCACCTCGTCCAGCGCGGTGGCGGAGGTGAAGAAGGCGATCGGCTCCACCGACTTGCCTTCGTCCTTATCCCACACGATCGTATCGAAGCTATAATTGGGATGCGCCCCGCCGTAATAGAACGACTGGTCGGCAGACAGGCTCAGCCAGCCGGGCAGGTCAGCCACCACTTCCCACGCGGTCTCGCTGGAATAGGTGTTGAAGGGGAAACCGTTGTCGCGCGCTTCCTCCCGCCCCTGCGAGGCGCGGCTGGCGAGTTCCTGCCGCTCCTGCTCCAGCCGCGAATCGAGCCAGCCTGCAAGCCCCTCGGTATCGCCTGCGGCTTGCGGATAGCTGTATTCGAACAGGTAGGTATCGGTCCGTTCCGATACCGTGCGCGCGCCGCCCAGCGGCGCAGGCGAGCTTTCGGGAGGCTCGGGCGGCTCCGGTGTTTCGGGCGCGGCAGTAGGCTGCGGGTCCGCCTCCTCCCCACCGGGATTACAGGCGACCAGCGCGGCCGGAACCGCAAGCAGGGTGAATCGTCGGATCAACATAGAGTCCATTTACGCCAAGCCTTCCCAAACGGCGACGAAAACGGCAAGCGGAATTCCATGACTATTGCAACAGACCTGATCCAGCCGGATCGCGGGCAGGATGCCACCACGATCCATCTCGTCAACAAGGACACATTCGAAAGCTTCGCCAAGGGCTTGAGCGGGCCGCAGCGCGCCGCGCTTGCCGGGCAGAAGTTTACAGGCGGCGGCTATCAGGTGGGAATCGTGCCGGATGGCGAAGGCTGGTTTGCAGTCGGCGGCGTGTCCGACCCGGCCGACCTTTCCAGCTGGTGCCTCGCGAAGCTGGCGGAGAAGTTGCCCGAGGGCACCTATCGGCTGATGGACGATCTCTCCGCCGGCGCTGCCATGTTCGGCTGGATGACGGCGCAGTACCGTTTCACCCGCTACCTTGACGACCAGGATGCCGAAGGGCCGCGGGTACTGCTGACGAAAGACGTGGCGAAGGTCGAACTGGTAACGGCAGAAGCGCAGGCAGCCAGCCTCGTGCGCGACCTGGTGAATACCCCTGCCGAAGACATGGGACCTGCGGCGCTTGAGGCCGAGGCGGAGCGGATCGCCAAGGAGCAGGATGCCAGCATCACCGTGACGCGCGGTGATGCGCTGGAAAAGGGTTTCCCGATGGTCCACGCCGTGGGCCGGGCGGCGGAGCGCAAGCACGCCCCGCGCCTGATCGAGCTTGAATGGGGTGACGAAAGCCACCCGAAGATCGCCATTGTCGGCAAGGGCGTCTGCTTCGATTCTGGCGGTCTCGACATCAAGCCCTCGCGCGGGATGCTGCTGATGAAGAAGGACATGGGCGGCGCGGCGCACGCGCTCGCCCTGTCGGAACTCATCATGAAGGCCGGCCTCAAGGTTCGCCTGCACACCGTCGTGCCCGCCGTGGAAAATGCCATCGCGGGCAATTCCTTCCGCCCCGGCGACGTGTTGCAAAGCCGCAAGGGCCTGACCGTGGAAATCGGCAATACCGATGCCGAGGGGCGCCTGATCCTTGGCGACGCCCTCACCCTCGCCAGTGAACGGGAGCCGGAATTCATCCTCGATTTCGCCACCCTGACAGGCGCTGCGCGCGTGGCGCTGGGGCCGGACCTGCCTGCGCTGATGACCCGGCGCGACCAGACGGCCGAGCAGCTCATCTCCGCCGGCAAGGCGCACGATGACGAGCCGTGGCGCCTGCCCCTGCCCGCCGCCTATGCCGAGTGGCTGAAAAGCGACATTGCCGACACCAACAACACCCACACCAACGGTTTTGCCGGGGCCAGCGTTGCGGGTCTTTTCCTCGACAAGTTCGTGGGGGAAGGCATCGACTGGGCGCATTTCGACACCTTCGCCTGGCGCCCGTCTGCCAAGCCCGGACGATCGAAGGGCGGCGCCGCGCTGGGCCTGCGAGCGGCCTTCCATGCGCTGCGCGGTCGATATGGTTAGGGCGCAAGGTTGCAGCAGCGGTTCCGCGCGGCTAAGCGCGGCAGTCTGCACCGGGGCACCCATGCCCCGCGTTATTGGAAACGGGTGAGCGGCGCTTGAGCCAGGACGACAACACGATGACAGGCCACGGGCCGCAGGGGCCGTTTGCTCTCACCGGTCCTGTTGAAAAGCCGGAGCCGAGAAAGGTCCCCCTGCGCGGCGATCTGGCGCACATTGGCCTCGCCGGAAAACACTTCGTGCCACACTACGCCGTGCCCCAGCCGCGCAGCGTGCTGCCGGGCGGCGCGCCGCTCTATGCCGATCCGGATGATACCTCACACGAGTTGTGCGTCCTGCTGGAAGGCGACAGCTTCGAAGTGCTCGACGTAACCCGCGAATGGGCCTGGGGCTGCCTGTCGCTGCACGGCCCGGTCGGCTACATCCGGCTCGACCGGCTGGAAACACCGGGAGGCTGAGACATGGCGCACACCGTCTTCATCGATGGCGGCGCGGGCACCACCGGCCTGGAGATCGCCGACCGGCTGGAAGGCCGCGAGGAATTCGAGCTGGTTCGCCTCAACGAAGCGGAACGCAAGGACGAGGACTGCCGCCGTTCGGCCCTGAACTTCGCAGATTTTGCCATCCTGTGCCTGCCCGATGATGCAGCGCGCGAAGCGGTGGCGCTGATCGACGAGGACTCGGGCACCCGGGTGATCGACGCCAGCACCGCCCACCGTACGGCCAAGGGCTGGATCTACGGGTTCCCCGAACTGGTCGGCCCCAACGTGGTTGCAGGCGCTGACCGGGTATCGAATCCCGGCTGCTATCCCACCGGGTTTCTGTCTCTGGTAGCGCCGCTGGTGCGCGCCAAATTGCTGCCGAACGACTGGCCCTACAGCGTCAACGCTGTGTCGGGCTATTCCGGCGGCGGCAAAGGCCTGATCCAGCGGTTCGAGGGCGACGGCAGCGACATCGCTTTTCGCGCCTATGGCCTGTCCATGGATCACAAGCACCTTTCGGAAATGAAGAGCAAGGCGGGCCTGAAGCACGCCCCGGTCTTCGCGCCCTCCGTCATTTCCGGCTTCCGCGGCATGGTGGTGGAAGTGCCACTGCCGATCGAGGCCATGCGCAACGCCGCCCGGCCCGATGAACTGCGCGAGGAACTGGCCCGCTATTACGAGAACGCTCCCCTCGTCACCGTCCACCAGCCGGACGAGGAAGTGAGCGAGCTTCTGTTGCACAAGAGTGCCGAGCCCTGGGACGGCCTCGATCTCCATGTCTTCGCCGATCCGGAAGGGCATACCGCCCGCCTGATCGCCGTGCTCGACAACCTGGGCAAGGGTGCCAGCGGGGCCGCAGTGCAGTCGCTCAACCTGATGGCGGGCTGCGATCCGCTGGCCGGGTTGCGGGTCTGATCGACCCTTCCCGAACCTCCCGCGCTAAGGTCTGCCCAAAATCTGGGCAGCACTGCCTGCAAATAGGTCAAAACCGGCAGGGTCAGCCACGCAATTTGATTGCCGCACACACCGGCAAATTCGCCTCAATGTTGCGAATCCGCCCTTTCGCTCGCAGCCGCGATTGTCTAGCAACGGGCCATTGGTGTCTGGCATGATTCTTGAACATCATTCGACCGGGTATCGCCCAAGGGAGAAAGGCCTGGCAAGCTCCGGGTAACGACAGGGAATTCAGTGAAGAAAATCGAAGCCATCATCAAACCCTTCAAGCTCGACGAAGTGAAGGATGCGCTGCACGAAGTGGGCGTATCCGGCATTACCGTGACGGAGGCCAAGGGCTTCGGGCGCCAGAAAGGCCACACAGAGCTGTATCGCGGTGCCGAATACGTCGTGGATTTCCTGCCCAAGGTTAAGCTCGAGATCATCGTGCCGGATTCGCTGGCGGAACAGGTGACCGAAGCCATCGCCAACGCCGCCAAGACCGGCCGCATCGGCGACGGCAAGATCTTCGTCTCCGATATCGCGACGGCAATCCGCATCCGTACCGGAGAACAGGACGACGCGGCCCTTTAGGCGGCGCTGTCCCGAACGGCGAAACCCGCCAGAACAGACAACACTACGTTCAATTCCAAGGAAGGATTATCATGGCCAGTGCTAAGGATATCACCAAGCGGATCAAGGATGAGGAGATCGAATGGGTCGATGTCCGCTTCACCGATCCCAAGGGCAAGTGGCAGCACCTCTCGATGTGCGCCAGCGTTGTCGACGAGGACATGCTCGAAGAAGGCATGATGTTCGACGGCTCCTCGATCGAGGGCTGGAAGACCATCAACGAAAGCGACATGATCCTGCGTCCGGACCTGGACTCGGTCTATATCGACCCGTTCAGCGCGACGCCGATGATGGTCATCAACTGCGACATCGTGGAACCGTCGAACGGCGAACTCTACAGCCGTGACCCGCGTTCCACCGCCAAGCGCGCCGAAGCCTACCTGAAGAGCACCGGCATCGGCGATACCGTCTACGTCGGTCCGGAACCCGAGTTCTTCATGTTCGACGACGTGCGCTTCGAGGACGGCTATGCCGGCTCGGGCTTCCAGATCGACGATGTCGAACTGCCGACCAACTCGGGTGTCGAGATGGAAATGGGCAACATGGGCCACCGCCCGCGCGCCAAGGGCGGCTACTTCCCCGTCGCGCCGGTCGATTCCGCCATGGATATCCGTGCCGAAATGGTCTCCACGATGATGGAAATGGGTCTGCCCATGGACAAGCATCACCACGAAGTGGCCTCGGCCCAGCACGAACTCGGCATCACTTTCGGCACGCTGGTGGAAACCGCCGACCGCGTGCAGATCTACAAGTACGTGGTGCACCAGGTCGCCCATGCCTACGGCAAGACGGCAACCTTCATGCCCAAGCCGATCAAGGACGATAACGGCTCCGGCATGCACACCCACATGTCGATCTGGAAGGACGGCAAGCCGACTTTCGCAGGCAACGAATATGCCGGCCTGTCGGAAAACTGCCTCTACTACATCGGCGGCGTCATCAAGCACGCCAAGGCGCTGAACGCCTTCACCAACCCGACCACCAACAGCTACAAGCGTCTGGTACCGGGCTTCGAGGCTCCCGTGTTGCTGGCCTACTCCGCCCGCAACCGTTCCGCATCGTGCCGTATTCCCTACGGCTCGGGCGAAAAAGCCAAGCGCGTGGAATTCCGCTTCCCCGATCCGCTGGCGAACCCCTACCTCGCCTTCTCGGCCCTGCTGATGGCGGGCCTCGACGGGATCGAGAACAAGATCCACCCGGGCGACGCCATGGACAAGAACCTCTACGACCTGCCGCCGGCCGAACTGGCCGACGTGCCCACAGTGTGCGGTTCCCTCCGCGAAGCCCTGCTGGCCCTGCGCGACGATCACGAGTTCCTGCTGAAGGGCGACGTGTTCACGAAGGACCAGATCGACGCTTACTGCGACCTCAAGTGGGAAGACGTGCTGCGCTTCGAAACCACCCCGTCGCCGGTTGAGTTCGACATGTATTACAGCTCGTAAGAGCTACCGGCTCAAAGCCAAACAAAAGGGCCGCTCGGGAAACCGGGCGGCCCTCTTTCTTTCCTGTGTGAGCGAGAGCTTACCGCTGCACCAGCATCCCGCGCTTGCCCGCGACGATGAAGCACGACACCATCAGCAGCCCTGCGAACAGGGTCAGCCAGTCGAGCGGGGCCGGGCCGGTGACATATTCGAGGTGCGCCAGCAGCGACCAGCCGCCGCCGATCAGAAAGGCGAGATAGAACGCTGTGGAAGTCGCCTCGGTCGAGACGCTGGCCATCAGTTCGTCTGTGTGGCGGCGCTGGCGCGATCCGGCGAACCACGCGAGGCCCACCAGCCCCACGACGGCGACCAGCACCACGCCGGGGGCCAGCGGACCGCCGGGCACCCCGATCGCCGCCACCACCAATGCCACGCCGAGCGCGACCATGCCGACCGCGCTCCAGGTCAACATGCGGTGCTGTTCGCGCAATTCGTCGGCATCCTCGACGTTCAGGAACCGCGCACCGACGGACGGGCTGACGAGCCCGACGCTCACGGACAGCGCGGTGAGGAGGTAGACGATGCCGACCAGCCCCGCGATCTCCTGCGAGACGGCGAATTCGCCTAGCGTGCCAGTCTTCACCAATTGCATGAATCCCATCGCGGCAAGGAAGCCGGCCACGCCGCCAAGGCCGAGCGCGAGGATCATCTTCTTGGTCTTGCTCTTGGGTTTGTTGTCGATTGCCATGTCCATTTACTCCGCCTCCGGTTCCCAGTCGTCGATGAATATCTCCGGCACGCTCACGGCGAACAGCTTCGCCATGCGCAACGCCAGCGGCAGGCTGGGATCGTACTTGTCGGTCTCCACCGCGTTGATCGTCTGTCGCGAAACGCCCAGCCGCCGGGCGAGTTCGCCCTGGCTCCAGCCCTGCCCTTCGCGATGTTCCTTCACGCGGTTCTTCACCGAATCATCCCGTCTGCCTGTAAAGAGCTCTTTACTGTAAAGAACTCTTGTCAGTCAAGAGCTCTTTACAGACCTTTCCTACAGTCGCGCACCGGGCCTAGCGCCACCACCCGATTAACTGCAGGATTTACAAGGTCATGACTCGCAAACCGCTCTTCGATACCGTCCGCCGCATCCTCGGCCGTCCGCTCTCGCACAAGGAGGTCGCGCAGATCGACGAGGCCGCCGATCTTTTGCTCCGGGACTGTGTTCCAGGTGTTCCAGGTTCGCCCGCCCCCACGGCCATCGGGCCGGAAGGTGTCGCCCTGATCAAACAGTTCGAGGGCTGTGCGAAGACGCGGATTGATGGCCGGGTGGAAGCCTACCCCGACCCCGGCACGGGCGGCGCGCCGTGGACTATCGGCTGGGGCGCGACCGGGCCGGGAATCGAGAAGGACACCGTCTGGACACAGGACGCCTGCGACGCGCGGCTGGAAGCCGACCTCGAACGCTACGCCTCGCAGGTCGCCGCCGCACTGGGCGATGCCCCCACCAGCCAGCTTCAGTTCGATGCGCTGGTCAGCTTCCACTACAACACCGGTGCCATTTCCAACGCCACTCTCACGCGCAAGCACAGTGCGGGCGACTTCGAGGGCGCGGCAGAAGAGTTCGCGCGCTGGTGCTATGCCGGGGGCCGGGTGATGCGCGGACTGGCCCGCCGCCGTGCGGCCGAAGCTGCGCTCTATCGCCGCGGAACGCACTAGCGGGCGGAACCACCTGCCAAGTCCCGCCGTTTCTCGGTTCCAAGAGGAGTCCAGAGATGAAACTACTGTTCGCATCGATCTCGGCCATCGCCCTCGCTGCCGCCCCTGCCCTTGCCCAGGGGAACGGCAACGGTAACGGCGGTGGCAACGGAAACAACGGCAACCGGGGCGGACCGCCTGCGCAGGCGGGTCCGTCCAATCCCGGAGGCGGCAACGGCAACGCCAATCGCGGCAACCGTGGCGGCGGCCAGATGGAAGCTCGCGGTGAACGTGGTGGCGGCTCTCCACCACAGGCACGCGGTAACGGCAATGGCAATGGCAATGGCGGCGGACCGCCGGTGGCGCGTGGAAACGGCAACGGTGGCGGCCCGCCTGTAGCGCGCGGCAACGGCAATGGCGGTGGCCCGCCGGCCGCCCGCGGTAACGGCAACGGCGGCGGTCCTCCCGCCGTACGCGGGAATGGAAACGGTGGAAATCGCGGCAATGCGGACATCGGCTTGCGTTACGATGATGGGCCAGATTTCGATTTCCGCCGAGTATCCACCCGCATCGCCGATGGATGCCCTCCCGGCCTCGCGAAGAAGTACAACGGCTGTCGTCCGCCAGGCCTCGCCCGCCAGCAGGACCGGTACCGATACAGCCGCTATTCGCCTGACTGGTGGGGACTCGGCGGCCTGTTCGGCGACAGGCGCGGCAGCTATTACTACGACGATGGCTTCCTGTTGCGGCTCGGCAGCGGCGGCGGCATCTCCGGCTACATTCCCCTGCTGGGCGGTGCGCTGTCCATCGGCAACCCGTGGCCGGACGACTACCGCTATTCGCGCATGCCGACCTATTACGAAAACTACTACGGCCTCGGCAGCTACGATCGCTATCGTTACGCCGACAACGTCGTCTACCGGATGGACCCGGAAACCGCCGCAATCACCTCCATCGCGGCGCTGCTGACTGGCGACCAGTTCACCGTCGGCCAGCCCATGCCGCGTGGCTATGACGTTTACAACGTGCCCTACAGCTACCGCGATCGTTACTACGACCGGCCCGGCGCGATGTACCGCTACAACGATGGCTACGTTTACGAGATCGATCCGGAAACCCGGCTCGTTGCCGCGGCCATCGAACTGCTGATCTGAGAGGAAACCCGGCAATGACGAAGAGAACAATCCTCACCGCCCTCGCGGCGGGCAGCATGCTCGCCCTGACGGCCTGCGGTTCCGACGGTGCGGAAGATGCCGAAGGCGGTGGCGAGATCAGCAGCGGAACCCTTGCCGCGCTGATCGAGGACCAGGGCGAGTTGTCGACCACCGCAGATATCCTGGGCGACACCGGCCTCCAGAACGTGTTCGACGGCAACGCCCCCTACACGATCTTTGCGCCGACCGACGACGCGTTCGAGGCATTGGAAATCCCTCTCGAAGGCGAGGAAGCCCAGGCCGCCCGCGTCGCCATCCTGCGCGAGCACATCGTCCCCGGCTTCCTGACCCGCGACGATATCGTGGGCGCGATCGAAAGCGGTGGGGGCTCGGTGGAAATGCAGACCATGGGTTCCAATACACTCACGTTCAGCGAAGACGGCGACACACTTCTCGTGGCCTCCTCCGACGGGACAGAGGCCCGCGTTGCCGGCGCCGGGATGAGCGGCGCCAATGGCTCGGTTTTCCCGATAGACGGCGTGCTGAAGTCCACCGACGAACCGGACTGATACTCTTGACCCCACAATAGAAAAGGGGGCGGCCCTTTTACAGGCCGCCCCCTTTTTCGTGTGCCGCTTCCGCCTTGCTGCGGCCTCAGTAATCCCGCCGGTATTCCGCAGCTGCCTGGTGCCGCCCGATGGTGCTGACCGTGGCCAGCAGGTTGAGCCAGCTCGTAACCCGGAATTCCAGCTCGCTGGCGCTGTAGCCCGCGCCGTCAGTTATGATCTCGACGTAGAAGCGGCGACCGAAGTTCTTGCCGAGCGCCACCGCCGTGCCGCGATCCAGCGCCGGATCCGCGCTGATGATGCGCAGGCGGTCAAGGCCAATGGCATTGCGCAACTGGTTGATCGGGCCCGTACCGCCGCCGCCGCGCAAGGATGCGACCGCCGCGCCGAGTTGCAGTGCATCGGTGGCGGAAAGATCGGTAATCGAGCCACCGAACAGCAGACGTGCCAGCAGTTCCTCCTCCGGCAATGCTGGTGTGGAGGAGAAGGTAATCTGCGGCTGGCTGGCGTTGCCCGTCACGTCCACCTCGACGCTGATGCCGTTCACATCGGTCGCGGCCGTCAGGTCGATCCGCGGGTCTATGGGCAGACTCTGGTCGAAATCGATTTCGCCGCGCGTGATCTCGAAACGGGTGCCGGCGAAGGAGTAGAAGCCCTGCCGCGGAACGATGGAGACAGAGCCACCCACGCGCGGATCATCGGTCGTACCGCGCAGCAGCAGGTTTTCGGTGCGCCATTCGCTGTCCAGGCCCATGCCATCCACGCGGATGCCACCGGGCGCGCGCACGTCGATCAGGAAGCGCCATGGCTGCGTCGAGGCGACCGTGGGTGCGATATCGGCGGGTCGGTTGATCTCGCGTATTGCGACATTCGGCAGTTCGGCAAGGACTTCGGAGCTGCCGAGAGACCATCGTGCACTCCGGGCTTCCAGACGGCCGGCAATCGTTCCGCCAACGCCGTTGGAGACGATGCGCAGCGGGCCGGTGATAGTCGCGCCCATGTTTTCAAGATCAAGGATCTCGGCGTTGCGCGCGGCGATGCGCAGATCGATCTGCGGGCCGCGCTCCGCCGAGATGTCGGACAGGTCGACGAACCCACTGCCCGACACGCGCCCGCCGTTCGGCGCGTTGCCGGCAAAGCGAGTGATCGCCAGGCGGGAGCCGGTGAAGGTGCCGCGCGCTTCCACGCCGGTGATATCGGTGCCGGTCAGCCCGCTGCGGATGCGCAGGTTGTCGCCCGACATCGAACCGCGCACCTGCGGGTTGCCCAGCGAGCCGCGCATGTTCGCGGCCACGGAAATGTCGCCGGTCATGTCCAGCAGGTCTATCGCTGCAAGGCGCCAGAGCGTGGCTGCGGAACCGTTGAAACGGAACTGGCCGTTGAGGTCACCATTGTAGAGCCGTTCCACCAGGCCGCCGCTTTGCGCGAGGTCGGAAATGCGTGCCTGCAGGCGGCCATCGGCAGAGCCATTGTCGGACATCACGGCGCGGGCCTGCAGGTCGGTTTCCGAAAGCCGAGCCACCAGCGCGATGTCCATGGGTTCGGATGTGAGCAGGAGGCTGGAGCGCGTGAGGTCGTCCACCATGAGGCGCGCCTCGCCTACTGGCAGACCACTCGGCGCTGCCGACATCTCGATCACGCCGGAAATCTCGCCGCCCAACCCCAGATCGCCCGAAAGCGCGCCGACGAGGCCAAGCGGCATGTCGTTCAAGGCTATGCGGCCTTGCGGAGCGCCTTCACCGCCGAAAGTGCCGCTGGCGATGATGAAGCCGCCGCCATAGGAAAGCTGCGAGCGTTGCAGTTCCCAGCCGCCGCCTTCCTGCGCCAGCAACACGGCGCGGCGTGGCATGGAAATGTCACGGCCGCCGTAGGAGCCGTCCACGGCCACCGCGATCCGTTCGGGCGAGACCTGGCCGTTCACGAGCAGCTCGAAACGGCTACCACGCGATCCGGTAAGCGCGGCATCGAACGTGCCCGCGCCGTTCACCACTTCCGCCTGCGCGGCGAGGCGACCGATGAAGATGCTGCCGTAGGACAGGCCCTGCAGGTTCGCATTGCCGGTGACCGTGGTGTTCCCTTCCGCGATCAGGCCGCTGGCATCCACGGTGCCGCTGGCGATCATGATCGGTGTCGCCCCGCCAAAACGTGCGCCGTCTGCCACAAGGTCGATGTCGAAGCCTTGCCCGCCATCACGCACGGCGAGGTCGATCGTGCCGTCCAGCCCGCCGCGGCCGACGTCGAGCGTACCGGCCACGCCGCCATCGACAAGGTCGAGCGTGCCGCTGACGCGCGTTTCGGCAACGTCGAGCCGGTCTATCCGGATGGCCGAGGTTCCATCCTCGCGGGAAATGAAGCCGAGTTCGCCGCTGAATTCGCCCAGTGTAGACATGCCCTGGGTCTCGATGGCGAAACCATCACCGGAGGGCGTGATGCTGACGCGCACGTCGGCGAGGCCGGCGGCGGGAAGCGGGTCTGCCAGCACAAGCTCGACGTAGGGGCCATCCTCCGCCAGGGTCGCTTCCACCGTGAAGGGGCCATACTCGATATGCCGCCCGCTGCCGACCACACTGGTGCCCGCATCATCCACCCGGCCATCGAGCGTGGCCGTCAGCTTGGTTGCGTTGATGGACATGGCATTGAAAGCCAGCGGCATTTCACCGCCAAGAGCAATGCCGCCGTTGAACCGGATATTCTCACCCGCGACAGTGGTGATCGTCTCGTTCGTCACCTGATCGACCCGCCCCTGCAGTTCCGCACGCAGCATCCAGGGCGCGTCGCCGCCAATGCGGAAACGGATTTGCGCGCCGGCATCCACCGTGCCCACACCGCCAAATGCGAGATCGGCGATATTGACCGGGCCGTTCACGCGCGTGAGGCCGGTATCGAGATTGCTCTTGAGACCAAGCTGTGCGCGAAGGCCGCGGAACTGCACGGCAAGGTCGTCCGACAGAATCTCGTTCCCGGCATAGACGATGGTGCCACCCAAGCTGCCGTTGACGAGGCGCGGATCGAACATTTCGTTGCCGCTGACAATGCGACCGATGGCAGCGTCGACAGGCACCGTGACGCGCGAGCCGTCGAATGTCAGCGTGCCTTGCTGGAAGACGTTCGAGACGACGATGCCGCCCGCGTCGATCTCGTCAACCGTCAGCGTGTGCGGCAAGGTCAGTTCGCGGAAAGGCCCGTTGAGCGTGCCCTGCAGGTCCAGCCCGTTCAGCGCCACGTCGGGCGAGAACAGGGTTGCGTCCAGAAGCTGCACACCGATGTCGAAATCGCGGAAGGCGTTGTCGGCAAGGTCTATCGTGCCGTCGCCGTCGGCGTTCACGCCCCGCGCACGCAGGACGAAATCGCCTTCCAGCACCGAGTCAACAAGAGTGCCCGAAGCAGAGAGCGTAACCAAGTCCCCCAGCGCGCGGGCAGGCAGTCCGTCGACGTAAGCTCCCGGCCTTGCCTGGCCGACGATGCGGTACTGGCCGCTTTCGTTGTAAAGGTCGAAATCAAGGAGTTCGCCGCCGCCCTGCGTGGCCAGCAGGTCGCCCCGCCAGGACGACCACGTGCCATCGCCCTCCAGCGTGATCGTGAGATCCTCTTCAGCCCCCACCATCGCGGCAAGAAAGCCGCCTGCGGGTGCCTGCCATTCGAGATCCAGGTCGAAGCGGTCGCCATCGGGCTCGGCATGGATCAGCGCGGCAAATTCGTCACCGCCGCCGAAGTCGCCATCTGCATCGAGGTAAACGAGGCCGTCGCGAATGTCGGCCTCTGCCGCGAAGTTGATCGTGCGCTGTTCGCCCAACAGACCTTCGGCGACGGTCAGATTGTCGATAACGAAGCGATCGATGCGAATGTCGAAATCGGGGAGGATAGGCGCGTCCGGATCGCCGGGATTTAGTTGAGGCGCGGCGTAGAGTGTTCCATCAGTCAGAACCAGGTGACGCACATCCAGCCCGCTGGTGAACCAGCGATAGGGCCGCCAGTTCAGGTCGATGGACGGCACCTCCAGGAACAGCGTATCGTTGGCGTCGTAAAGCTTCACGTCCTTGAACGTGCTGCTCCACAGGATGGAACCGTCGATCTCGCCAACTTCGACTTTGAGGCCCGAGGCGGGGGCCACGCTGCTGATCTGGTCGACGATGAACTGGCGGCCGGGCGGCGTATGCAGGAAAGCCACAGCGAGCAGCACCAAGCCAACCAGCGCGGCAAGCACCCAGCCGATGCCTTTCAGGATGCGGATCGGGATCCGGCGCTTGCCACCCTTGCGCGCCGCCGTGCCTTCCTCTTCGAGGCCCTCGTCCATGGACACGTCGTCAGCCATCAGAAGGCCTGCCCCAGTCCCACGTAAACGGCCACCCAGCTATCCTCTTCGCGCTTGTTCAAGGGTACCGCGACATCGACCCGCAGGGGACCGAAACCGGTTTCATACCGCACGCCTACGCCTGCCCCGAAGCGGATATCGTCGAAGGTCGGCGTTATGCTGCGCGATACCGTGCCGGCATCCACGAAGGGAACGACGGATACTGCCCCGTCCATGAAGCCGGTGTCGATCCGCGCCTCTACCGAAGCTTCCACCAGAGAGCGTCCGCCGTTGGGAGTGCCCAGCGCGTTGGTGGGTCCGATCGACTGGTAGCCATAGCCACGCACCGATCCCCCACCACCTGCATAGAGCCTGCGGGAGGGCGCAATCGCGGCGAGATCAGCACCGATGATCGAGCCGACGCGCGCCCGGGCAGCCAGCACCACGCCATCGGAGACCCCCTGGTAGGTAGCGAGATCGAACTGCGTTTTCAGATAGGTGGAATTGCTCTCGAACACGCGCGAGATCTCGGGCGAAACGCTGGCGCGAATGCGGAAGCCTTCCGTGGGATCAAGCAGGCTGTCGGACGTGTCGAATTGGACGAAAGAGGGCAAGGCGCCGATGAGGTACTCGATATCGGCTGATTTCTGCCCCTTTACCTTCGTTTCCGCCTCGTTCGTATATACCAGTTCGAAGCCCGTACCCCAGGAGAACGGCTTCTGGAAAAGCAGCGTGCTGAGCCGTTCGTAGCGCGCCACGAGGGACACGGTCTCGGCATCATAGGCGTCGGTATCGATTGTGGTCGCAAAGGCATCGACCGCGAAAATTCGGTCACGTCCGTAGAAATTGTTCTTCTGGAAGGTCACACCTAGCAATTGTTCCTGCGTGCCGGCGATCCCGCGAACCCGCAGCATTCCTTCGGGCGGGAAGAGATTGCGGTGCTCCCAGCTGCCTTCCAGCCTGATGCCTTCCTCGGTCCCGAAACCGATGCTGCCCGCCAGCGTGCGCAGCGGGGCCTGCGTCAGATCAGCCTGGATGTCGACCACCCCGGGCTCCGTCTCGGTCGGCTGCTGGACTACGACTGGTGTCAGTTCGACAGAGCCGAGAAGGCCGGTGGCCAGCATCGCGCGGCGCAGGTCCAGTTCGTCGCTACGCCGGTAGATATCGCCCTCATCCCAGCGGGCGATGCGGGTGAGGTGGCGGCTGGACAGGAACTCAGGGTCGGAGCTTATGACCTGCCCCAAGCGATACCGGCCGCCCGGTTCCACCAGCATGGTGATATCGCCCTCGTCACGGTCGTGATCCACCAGGACGGAAGGCGCCTCGATGGTGGCGAAGGGGAAACCGCTTTCTCCCAGCGCCTTGTCGAGGTTGAACTGTTCGGCCTCGATTACGTCCAGCAGGAGCGGATCGCCAACCTCGATGTCGTATGCGCGGCGCAGGGATTCGTACTGGTCGCCAGACGCGCGCAGGTTGCCAAGGTCGATGGCGCCCACCGTGTACTGCGGGCCGGGAATGATGTCGAAACGGACAGCGGGCGGCTCGAGATCGGACTCGACGGTGGATTCGATGCCACCGACCGTGCGTGTCAGCTGGCTGTCGAAATAGCCGTAGACGCGAAGCAATTGTCCGAGCAGCGCCTCGTCCTCGCGGGCCTGAACGGCGAGGCGCGCAATGTTTCCGTCGTCTTCGAAACTCTCGATGGTGGAGAGCGATTCGAACCGATCGAGAAATTCGTCCCGCTCGGGGAAAAGGGCCGTATCTGTCGGGAAGACGAGGACGAGTTCTTCCGAAAGCCGCTCCTCGCTGCCAGTGGTCATGCGCGGAATCTCGTCCTCGAACTGGACGAAATCGATGTCGTCCTCGTTCTCCAGCGGGGCGAGTTGCGGCAGATCGATCTCTTCGGGCCAGGGCACCGTGATCATCGGCATCTCGGCCAGTGGCGCGTCGGCCTCCAGCGGCACCTGCGCATCGGCATCGGCCTCGTCGGCCGCAGGCACGCCCTGTGCCGCCCACTCCTCCGGATTATCGACGGCGGAATCGGGAATGAGATCTTCTAGGCTGGGCGTGTCCTGCCGCTCTTGCGCGGCGAGCGGCTGCGCGAAAGGAGTGGCAGTCAGGGCAAGTGCCGCCGCCAGTGCAGTGCCGGTCTGTCTGAAATTGCGGGGGACCATCCGGAGCAGCTCAGGTGAGCTTGTATTCCTCCTGCAGGCCCGGCGTGTTGTCTTTCGATCCGCCATCGGTCGCAGGAGCGCGACCGCAAGAGCCCTTTGCCACGCTTTCGATAAGGTCTCGCTGCTCGCCTTCGGACATGCGGCGCCAGCCATCGGGGCCAAGGGCTTCGAGCGGGCGGAAGCGCACCTTGTACTGCATCCGCTCGGACCCTTCGACCCAATAGCCGAGATACACGTAAGGCAGGCTAGCTTCCACCGCCCGCCTGATGTGTTCGAGAATGACGTAGTTCCCAAGCCCGCTACGATGCTCCAGTTCAGGGTCGTAGAAGCTGTAGATCATCGACAACCCGTCCGCTTGCCTGTCCGTCAGGCAAGCCGCGACCAATCGGCCAACGGCGCCGTCGGCAGAAGGTTCCCTGTATTCAATGACAAAGCTGGAGACGCTGGTGTGCTCCACCATGTCGGCATAGTCCACCTCGTCCATCGCGGCCATGCCGCCGCCGGGGTGACGATGCTCCAGATAACGTTGCAGCAGAGCGAACTGCTCTTCGGTTGCCCAGGGACGGCATTCGGTGACGACGAGGTCGCTGTTGGCCTTCATCGTGCGCTTCTGCGAACTGGAGGGCTTGAAATCCTTCGCCGCGACGCGAACGGAAATGCAGGCCTTGCACCCTTCGCAACTCGGGCGATAGGCCACGGTCTGACTGCGGCGGAAACCGATACGGCCAAGAGCGTCGTTCAGCTGCTCCGCGTGCGGCCCCTTCAGCTCGGTAAACACCTTCCGCTCCGTCCGCCCCGGCAGGTACGGACACGGCGCGGGGCTGGTCACGAAAAAGCGGGGGAAGCGAACGGGTGCCGTCACTTGGGCTTGCGATCCTCTTTCTGGCGTTCAATTGCAACGCGGTTCATCCCACGCGGTTTCCACCTTTATGACTGGCGGGAATCGCGTGTTGAACCATGTTAACCATATAAATTGCCATTCGCAGGATTAATTTCCACAAATAGCTTTTTGTGCGCGGCGAACGCCCCATAGCGGGTCACATTTTCGGCGCGCGCGATTGTTAATTCAGTTCGACCTGGCTGACCGAGTAGCCCTTTTCCACCAGTGCGGCGACCAGAGCATCGAGCTGCTCGCGGTCGCGCGCCTCGCATTCGATGTCCGTCACAAGGCCTTTCGCGGGCAGGTTCGTGAAAATCCGCTGGTGGTAGATTTCGAGGATATTGACGTTGTGCCGGTCAAACTCGCGCATCACCTTGAACAGCGCGCCGGGGCGATCCTGCAGGGTGATCTGCAACCGCGCGAGGCGTCCCGAGCGGGCAAGGTCGCGCAGCAGAACGTTGGCCAGCAGACGCGTGTCGATATTGCCGCCGCACAGCACCAGGCCGATCTTCTTGCCCGCAAACCGCTCGCGGTGCGCCAGCACGGCGGCAAGCCCGGCAGCGCCGGCGCCTTCCACCACGGTCTTCTCGATCTGCAGCAGCAGGGAGACGGCTTCCTCGAGGTGCCGCTCTTCCACCAGCAGGATATCGTCGACGACCTTCTCGATCACTTTCTGCGTAAACTTGCCCGGTTCCTTCACGGCGATGCCTTCCGCCAGCGTATCGCCGCCCGAAGGCAAGTCCGCCCCTGCCCAGGCGTTGTAACTGCTGGGATAAAGCCGCGCTTCGGCCCCGATCACCTCGACCGGGTGATCCTGCGCCTTGGCCACGGTGCCCATCCCGCTGATGAGGCCGCCGCCGCCGATGGGGACGACGATGGTCTCGATCTCGGGCGCATCCTCGAACATTTCCAACGCCACGGTGCCCTGCCCGGCTGCGACATTGGGATCGTCGAACGGGTGCACGAAGGTGAGGCCCAGTTCCTGCTCCAGCTTGCGCGCGTGGGCATAGGCCTCGTCGAATGTCTCGCCCTCCAGCACCACGTTGCCGCCGACGCTCTCTGTCTGCATCACTTTCACCGTAGGGGTGGTGCGCGGCATGACGATGGTGACGGGCACGCCCAGCCGCGTGCCGTGGTAGGACAGCCCCTGTGAATGGTTTCCGGCCGACGCCGCGATCACGCCGCGCTGGCGCTGTTCGTCGCTCAGCAATAGCAGGGCATTGAGCGCGCCGCGTTCCTTGTAGGCGGCGGTGAACTGATGGTTTTCGAACTTCAGCCAGATTTCCGCGCCGAGAATCTTGGAAAGCGTTTGCGAATGCATGGTGGAAGTGCGCACCACGGCGCCCTTGATCCGCTCGGCAGCGGCGCGCACGTCATCCAGCGTAAGGCTTGGGGCTAGGCTTTGTTCTGTTCCCGTCATGGCAGGGCGCCTAGCCCAAGGGGCCGCACAGGGAAATAGGGCGCACGCTTTTCGCTGACAAAGATTGCCTTGGACAAAGAGATTGGGCATCGCTGCGCGCCATGGATACAGAACCACGCAAAGTCGCATTCCTCGGCCTTGGTGTCATGGGCGGGCCGATGGCCGGTCATCTCGCCAGCGCAGGGCACAAGGTCATCGGATACAACCGCACGGCCGCCAAGTCCTCGAAATGGCGGGAGAACCTGGCGCAGCGCGGGGTCGATGTCTCTACCGCCGCCACCCCGGTGGAAGCGGTGGCCGACTGCGACGTGGTGCTCGCCTGCCTTGGCAATGACGAGGACGTGCGCAGCGTGTTGCTGGGCGATGCGGGCGCGCTGGAAGCGATGAAGCGCGGGGCCACACTGGTCGATCATACCACCGTTTCCCCCGCTCTGGCTCGCGAACTGGCCGAGGCAGCAAGCGCGCACGGGGTGATGTTCGTCGATGCGCCGGTATCCGGCGGACAGGCGGGCGCACAGAACGGCAAGCTGGCGATCATGTGCGGAGGCTCCGACGAGGCGATGGCCGCGGCAACGCCGGTGATGGAAGCCTATGCGGCGCGCATCGTCCACGTGGGCGATGCAGGTGCAGGGCAGGCGTGCAAGGCGGTGAACCAGGTTTGCATCGCGGGCGTGCTGGCGGGTCTTTCCGAAGGCGTGCGGCTGGCGCAGGCCACCGGGGTCGATACGGACAAGGTGCTGGAAGCGATCAGCGGCGGCGCGGCGCAAAGCTGGCAGATGGAAAACCGCTGGCCGACGATGGTGAAGGGCGAATTCGATTTCGGCTTCGCGATAGACTGGATGCGCAAGGATCTTGCCATCGCGATGGCAGAAGGCAAGGACGTTGGCATATCGCTCCCCGTCACCGCGCTGGTCGACCAGTTCTACGCCCAGGTTCAGGCGCAGGGCGGCGCGCGGCAGGATACCAGCGCGCTGATCCGCCACCTTCCGGAGGTCTCCCGATGATCCTGCGTCACGCGGCGCTCGCGACCGGACTGCTGGTGGCGACCCCCGCCCTCGCCGACACCCACATCGACAACATCGAAGGCGTGTCCGTGATGCGCGACGGCACGATAGACCGTTTCGCAGGGATGGTGGTGGACGAGGACGGGCGCATTTCCGAACTGCTCGACTTCGGCGACCGCCCGACTCGCGAAATCGACTACCGGATCGACGGAGAGGGACGCACTGTCGTCCCCGGCTTCGTGGACGGACACCTGCACCTGATGGAACTGGGTCTCGGCACGCTGGTGCTGGACCTGTCGGAAACCAATTCGCTGGACGAGGCGCTTTCGCGCATCGCCGCCTATGCCGCCGCCTACCCTGATCGTCCGTGGATCATCGGTCGCGGCTGGAACCAGGAACGCTGGGGCCTCGGGCGCTTCCCCACCGCCGCCGAACTCGACGAAGTCGTGTCCGACCGGCCCGTGTGGCTGCAACGCGTCGACGGCCACGCGGGCTGGGCCAACACGAGGGCGCTGGAAGCTGGCGGTGTGACCGCCTCCACCGCGGACCCGGAAGGCGGACGGATCGAACGTCTTGCAGGCAGCCGCAACCCATCGGGTGTGCTGGTGGACGCAGCCATGCCGATGATCGACGATGCAGTGCCCCCGCCCCTGCCCGAAGATCGCGACCTTGCCCTGCACAACGCACAGAACCTGCTGCTGCGCCATGGCATCACCGCTGTTGCCGATATGGGCACCAGCGTGGAGGACTGGATGACCATCCGCCGCGCCGGGGACGCGGGGCGTTTGCGGGTGCGCGTCATGTCCTATGCCGACAGCGTGGATACCATGCTGCTGATCGGCGGGCCTGCCCCCACGCAATGGCTCTACGATGATCGCCTGCGCCTCAACGGCGTGAAGCTGTACCTTGACGGCGCGCTCGGCTCGCGCGGGGCATTGCTGAACGCCGATTACGAAGACGACCACGGCAACCGCGGCCTGCCCCTGCTTTCGGGAACGCAACTGCGCAACCTGATGAGCCGCGCGGCGCTGGACCGTTTCCAGGTCGCCGTGCACGCCATCGGCGATGCCGCCAACCGCGAGGCGCTCTATGCCATAGAGGAGCTTTCGGAGGATTATTCCGGAGACCGCCGCTGGCGTATCGAACACGCGCAGATCGTCGATCCGGCGGATCTTGCGCGCTTCGGCCAGCACGGCATCATCGCCTCGATGCAGCCGGTTCATCAGACCAGCGACATGATGATGGCGGAAGCGCGGCTGGGCGAAGACCGGCTGGGGGGCGCCTATGCCTGGCGCTCGATCCTGGAGGCAGGCGGACACCTGGCATTCGGCACCGACGCCCCTGTGGAGCCGGTCGATCCGCTGGCGGGGCTTGCCGTCGCGATCAGCCGCGCGAATGCAGAAGGAGAGCCGTTTGGCGGCTGGCGCCCCGAAGAAACGATCAGCCGCGAACAGGCCCTTGCCGCCTACACTGCAGGCGCTGCCTACGCAGGCTTTGCCGAGGGCCGGTTTGGTCGCCTGGCGGAAGGTGAACGCGCCGATTTCGTGATGCTCAGCGCCGATCCGCTGATGGCCAATGCCGACCAGATGCGCGACATTCGCGTGCTGGAAACATGGATTGCGGGCCAGCGCGTCTACGATCACGAACTCGAATAGCGTGTCGCGAGAACAACAGGTGCACGGGCAATTCGCACAGTTTCTGCCTCGCCCTTTGCAATTGCTTCACTTTGTGGGCATTAGAACGTCGAGATTCAAAATTTTTGGGGTACCAGAGACCATGAGCAAGAAGCTTTTCACCTCCATCGCCGCCGGTGTGGCCCTGGTTGCCACGCCCGTTCTCGCGCAGAGCGACATGGCGCAGCGCGCTGCCGCCGAACTTCAGAACGCAGAAGAGCTGGGCGAAGACGGCAACGGCGGGATCATCCTGGCTCTGGCAGCCGCCGGCCTGATCGTGGCTGGCGTGGTCGTTGCTCTCAGCGATGACGAGGAAGAACTGCCCGTCAGCGCCTGAGACGAGGCACACAACCTGATATGAAACGGGGCCGTTTTCGGCCCCGTTTTTGTTTGTTGCTTGCTGCAATCCGTAGTCGTTCGGGCGTCAGTCGGTCTTCGCGTCGTCGGCCTCGGACGCGGCTTCGGCCTCTTCCTTCCGGCGCTCCGCATCACGGCGCTCGGTGATCTTCATCAGCACCAGCGATCCCTCGAACAGCATCAGCAACGGCACGGCCAGCACAAGCTGCGAGATCACGTCCGGCGGAGTGACCACGGCGGCCAGCGCCACCACCAGCACGATCACGTACTTGCGCGCCGACACGAGCTGATCGCGCGAGACTAGGCCCGCGCGGTTGAGCAGCATCAGCAGGACTGGAAGCAGGAAGCTGATCCCGAAGGCGAGGATGAAGCGCATCACCAGATCGAGGTACTGGCCCATTTCCGGCAGCGCCTCGGCATCGATCCCGCCCACATTGCCCTGAAACCCCAGGAACCACGGGAAAGCGAGCGGCATCACCACGAAATAGGCAAGGCAAGCGCCCATGGTGAATAGCACCGGCGTCGCGATCAGGAACGGCAGGAAGGCCCGCTTCTCGCGCGCATAGAGACCGGGCGCGACGAAGGCCCACAACTGGTTGGCAATGATCGGGAAACTCACGAAGAACGCGGCGAAGAGCGCCACCTTGATCTCGACGAAGAAAGCTCCGTAAAGCTGGGTGTAGACCAGCCGCCCGTTGCCCGGCCCGAAACTCTCGGTCAGCGGTCGCACGAGGATGCCGAAGATGTCGTCGGCGAAATAGAGGCACACGGCAAAGGCGATGCCCAGTGCGAGGACGGCTCGCACCAGCCGACCGCGCAGCTCGATCAGGTGCTCCATCAGGGGCGCCTGGGTATCGTCGAGGTCGGAAATCTTGAACGCCATCAGCCCTCATCCTTCGATGGCTTCGTAGCGGCTTCGGCGGACTTCACTTCATCGCTGGCGGCGGGCGCGTCGGGCTTTGCCGGCGCCGCCTTCGCTTCTGCTCCAGAGGCTTTCTCGTTGGCCTTTTCGTTGGCCGCGGACTTCTCCTGCGCCAGACGCTTTAACTCGGCTGCCTTCTCAGGCGGATAGGCGCCTGTCGGCTCCATCTGGCCGGGCACGCCTTCCGGGTGTTCACGCATGATCTTTTCGTTCTGCGCTTTCCACTTCTTCTCCATGTCCTCCAGCTCGGCCTCGCGCACCATGGCGTCGAGTCCGGTGCGGAAATGGCCGGAAAGCTTGCGAATCTTGCCGATCCAGCGGCCCGCCGTGCGCATGGCGAGCGGCATGTCCTTGGGGCCGATCACGAGGATCGCCACAACAATGATCAGCAACAGTTCGGTTGCGCCGATATCGAACATGGCTCAGCGGCGCTCGCTTGGCAGGAGTTTAGGAGGCGGTCTTGTCGTTGGTGGCAGAAGGAGTGGTCTCGACCGTTTCGCTCGCAGGTTTCGCCTCGTGCGAAGGACCCTCGATCCGCGCGGAGGACTTGCTCTCGTCCGATGCGCTCGAATCGTCGTCGTTCAGGCCCTTGCGAAAGCTCTTCACGCCCTTGCCGAAATCGCCCATCATTTCGCTGATCCGGCCCCGGCCGAACAGGACCAGGATCACCAGCGCAATGATCAAAATCTGGAATGGTCCAATGCTACCCACGAGTATTCTCCGAATGCGTTAGGGTCGGACAACTCTCCGACATCCTTCACGACCGAGTCTAGGCGCTTTCGTCGGGCTTTTCCAGCGCATCTGCAACGGAACCGTCATGCAACTCGCGATCTTCGCCCGAATCTCTGTCGGGACTCGCATTCACCTCGGTATTTTCTGCGGTCCTCTGGTCCATCAGGTCTTCGTAAGCATCGTCAACCGGGTCCAGCAGGCCCGAGGCCTTCAGTTCGGCAAGACCGGGAAGGTCCTTGCGGCTCTCAAGGCCGAAATGCGCGAGGAATTCGGGAGTCGTGGCGTAGATCACCGGTCGGCCCGGCACTTCGCGCCGCCCGGCCACGCGCACCCAGCCCGCTTCCATCAGCACGTCGAGCGTGCCGCCGCTGGTCTGCACGCCGCGAATGGCCTCAATCTCGGCGCGGCTGACGGGTTCGTGATAGGCGATGATCGCCAGCACTTCGGTAGCCGCGCGGCTCAGGCGGCGTAGCTGGTCCTTCTCGCGCCGCAGGATGTGGGCAAGGTCGGGCGCGGTCTGGAATGCCCAGCGCTTGCCCCGCTCCACCAAATTGATCCCGCGTTTCGCATATTGCTCCTGCAAGGCAGCGAGTGCGTCTTTCACCTCGGCATCACCAAGGTGTGCGGAAATCTGCTCCCGCGTCAGGGGTTCCTCAGCCGCGAAAAGGCACGCCTCGACCGCGCGCGCAAGTTCGTCCGGGTTATCTAGCGTGTCAGGCATCGGCCTTCACCCTGCGCAGGTGCAACGGCCCGAATATTTCTTCCTGCCGAATTTCCGCCTTGCCCTGCTTCGCCAGTTCCAGCGCGGCGAGGAAGCTGCTGGCCAGCGCGGACTTCTTCAGGCGCGGCTCGGCATTGGCGGGCAGGAACGTGCGCAGTTCCATCCAGTCGAGCGAGACCCCGAGCATGGCCGAGACCCGGTCCAGCGCGGAATCGAGAGTCATGACCGGACGGTTAGCCACCATGTGCACGACCGGCTCCGTCCGCAGCTTTACCTGCCCGTAGGCATGCACGAGCTGGTACCAGTTGCACTGCCACACGTTGTTGCGCAGCGTCTTCAGGCCCTCGGGCGCACCGCGGGCGAACACGTCGCGGCCAAGCCGGTCGCGCGCCATCAGCCGCGCGCCTGCCTCCCGCATGGCGCCCAGCCGGGCAATGCGCAGTTGCAGCTTCAGCGCCAGTTCTTCGGGCGAGGGGTCTTCCTGCTCCTCCTTTGGGAGCAGCATTGCGGACTTGAGGTAAGCCAGCCAGGCCGCCATCACGAGGTAATCGGCGGCAATCTCCAGCTTCAGCGCCTCGGCCCGCTCGATATAGTCGATGTACTGGTCCACCAGCGCGAGGATGGAGATCGATTTCAGATCGACCTTCTGCCGCCGGGCAAGGTCCAGCAGCAGGTCCAGCGGGCCCTCCCAGTTATCGAGCTCGATATAGAGCGCGCTGGAATCGGTCGTGCCGGGTGCGGCAATGCCCTGCCATTCACCGGCGGCGCCATCCACGGCGTCGGCTGCCGCGATCAGGCTGCCTTCGTCCATCGCGGTCATGCCCGCTCTCCCGCCAGCGCGAGAAAGGCATCGCGCGCCGCCAACAGTTCCTCGCGCGGGGTTTCGTCCGTTATCTTGCCCGCGCCGGTCATCGCCCGGTCCAGCCGCGCTTGCGTGGCATCGGACATCGCGGGCAACACTTCGGCAGAGCCGACCATGTCGTCCATCTTGCCCCAGCAGTTGAGAACGAGGTCGCAGCCTGCCGCCACCGCGCGTACGGAGCGTTCGGGAATGGTGCCCTCCAGCGCCTGCATGTCGATATCGTCGGAGAGCAAGAGGCCGTCGAAGCCGATGCGCTTGCGGATGATCTCCGAGATCACGAACTCGCTCTGCGTTGCAGGATTGGCGGCATCCCACGCGCTGAACCGGATATGCGCAGTCATGGCGATGGGCGCGTCGGAAAGCTTGGCGAACGGCGCGATATCCGTCGCCAGTTCCTCCTCGCTCGCCTCGACAACCGGCAGGTCCTTGTGGCTGTCGACCGTGGCGCGGCCGTGGCCGGGCATGTGCTTGATACAGCCGATCACGCCGCCGCGCTTCAGTCCATCCAGCGTGGCGCGGCCCAGCGCCGCCACCTGCATGGGATCGCGCCCGAGCGCCCGGTCGCCGATCACGTCGTGCGCGCCCTCGGCCGGAATATCGAGCACCGGGTGATAGTCCACCGTGATGCCAACCTCGGCAAGATCCAGCGCCAGCAATTGCGAATTTGCACGGATCGCCTGGATCGCGCTGGCAGGAGCGATCTCGTAAAGCTGTGCGAAGACGCCGGGCGCGGGATAGGCGTCCCACTCGGGCGGCTTCATGCGCGACACGCGCCCGCCTTCCTGGTCGATCGAGATCAGCAGGTCGTCCCGCCCGTGCAGCGCGCGCAGGGAATCGGTAAGCGCCCGCAACTGTCCGCGGTTCTCCACGTTGCGACCGAACAGGATGTAACCCGCGGGCTGCGCTTCTGCGAAGAAGGCGCGCTCGTCCTCGGTCATCTTGGGGCCGGACAGGCTGAAAATCGCGGGCGTCATAGGGCTGCAATTAGGCCCAAATCATTACCAGGGTGCAAGCATTTGCCGGGCAGCAGCCGGGGAAAACACGCCCGAACAAGCCAAATCAGCGAATATAGCAGTCCCCGCCCGCGTTGCGGATGGCGCGGCACGTCGCATCGCCGGCCTCGCGACTGGGCGCAATGGCTTGCAGGCGATAGACGGTCGCGCCGTTCACCTCCGCCTCGACGATGCGGCTGCGCATGCCCGAGAGAACGGAGTAGCGGCCACGAGCGCTGACCCAAGCCTGCTCCGCGTCGGCGCGGCTGGTGAACGCGCCGATCTGCACGTAGGCGGCACCGCTGGGCGCAGCCTCTTCGGCAGCTTCATCGTCCTGAGAGATATCGATGCTGGGTTCGGGCGACGGTGCATCTTCGGCCAGCATGCCGCGCGTGGACTGTCCCTCTGCCACGGCGTAGGCGGTGTCGCCGGTGCCGGCCACTTCGCGGCCACCGGGATCCTCGGGGCGTTCCTTGTAAGGGCTGTCGGGCGCCTCGATGGTCGTGCCATCGGCCACCAGTTCCGCGTCGGGTCGGTCGCGAAGTAGCCACCATGCGCCGAGCAGAATCACGGCGATAACCAGCAGGCCCGCCAGCGCAAGCCAGATCAGGCGCGCGTCGAAGCCGCCCTCGTCCTCGTAGTCCCCGTCGTCTTCCAGCCAAGGCAGCGCATCGTCGTCGTCCTGCAGTGGAAGCTGCTCTTCGGCCTCGTACGTTTCGAACTCGGCATCCTCGATGCCATTTGCGCCCCTTCCCCCCGCCGGAAGACTCATTGCCTAAAGCTCCTCAACTGCCTCGACACCCAAAATGCCCAGACCATTGCGGATGACTTGCCCGATTTGCTGGCTGAGGAAAAGCCTCGCTGCCGAAAGGTCCGGATCCTGTGCCACGATGATGCGCTTTCTCGCATCGTCGTTGCCGAGGTTCCAGAACGCATGGAAAGCTGCAGCAAGATCATAGAGATAGAAGGCAATCCGGTGCGGCTCACGCGCGCGGGCCGCGGCTTCCACCTCGCGCGGGAACTGCGCGGCCTGGCGTATGAGGACCAGCTCGTCCTCGTCCAGCAGCGAGAGATCGGCACCCGACGGCGCGATCCCCTCGTCCTTCGCCTTGCGCAGGATCGAGCAGATGCGGGCATGGGCATACTGCACATAGAAAACCGGGTTGTCCTTGCTGGCTTCCACCACCTTGGCAAAGTCGAAGTCCATCTGGGCTTCGGGCTTGCGGGTCAGCATGGTGAATCGCACCACGTCCTTGCCCACTTCCTCCACCATGTCGGCGATGGTGACGAAGTTGCCCGAACGCTTGGACATCTTCACCGGCTCTCCGCCGCGTAGCAGTTGCACCATCTGCACCAGCTTCACATCGAAGGGGATAGGCTTGCCCTGCCCTTCGGACAGCGCGGCGACGGCAGCCTTGATACGCTTCACCGTGCCAGCATGGTCTGCACCCCAGATATCGATCAGGGCGTCGGCCTTTTCGGCCTTCTGCATGTGGTAGGCGAGGTCCGCGCCGAAATAGGTCCACTTGCCGTCGCTCTTGCGGATCGGGCGGTCCTGGTCGTCGCCGAACTTGGTCGAGCGGAACAGCGGCAGCTCAACCGGCTCCCAGTCGTCCACCGTCTTGCCCTTGGGCTTTTCCAGCACGCCGTCGTAGACGAGATCGTGCTCGCGCATCCACGCTTCGGCAGCCTCGGGCTTCTGCGCGGCCTGCAAGGCGGCTTCGGACGAGAAGACGTCGTGCTCGATACCCAGCAGCGCGAGGTCGGACTTGATGACATCCATCATCCGCTCGACCGCGTAGGCGCGGAAGATCGGCAGCCATTCGTGCTCGGGCTCGTTCACGAACCGCTGGCCGAATTCGTCTGCCGCGGCCTTGCCAACCGGCACGAGGTATTCGCCGGGGTACATGCCCTCGGGAATGTCGCCGATATCCTCGCCCAGAGCCTCCCGATAACGCAGGTGCGCGCTACGGGCGAGCGTATCGACCTGTCCGCCTGCATCGTTGACGTAGTATTCGCGGATCACCTCGTGCCCGGCCGCCTCCAGCAGGCTGGCCAGAGCATCGCCCACCACCGCGCCGCGGCAATGGCCCATGTGCATGGGGCCGGTCGGGTTGGCGGAGACATACTCGATGTTCACCCGCGTGCCAGCGCCCATGGAGGACTTGCCGTAATCGTCGCCCGCAGCGGCGACGGCGGCAACTTCGTCGAGCCATACGGAGGGCGACAGGCGCAGATTGATGAAGCCGGGGCCCGCGATCTCGGCGCTGGTGATGGAGGGGTCGCGCGCCAAGTGCTCGACAATCTTCTCTGCCAGCGCGCGCGGATTCGTCTTTGCCTGCTTCGCCAGCACCATTGCGGCATTGGTGGCAAGGTCGCCGTGCGAGGGATCGCGCGGCGGCTCCACGCTCACGTTGGCGCGATTGGTTTCAGGCGGCAGCGAGCCTTCCGCTTCCAGCGCGGAAAGTACGGCGTCGATCTTCTCCGCATAGGCGGCGTAGAGGGTCTTGTTCTCGGACATGGGCGAGCCGTTAGCCTGTTTGGCTGGCCGCGCAAAGCACCGGTTTTACCGGGTGGCGTTGTAGGCCAGCTGTTCCTCGGTCAGCTGGAAGCCCACCAGCAGCTCGAACGTGGCGCGGGCGACGGCGGCGCGCACATCGGGCTCTGTCAGCGGGTCGATGGCGGCGGACTGGTCTCCGGCGCGGCGACGGCGCGTGATGCGTTCGCGGATGTCCGCAGGCAGAGTCGCCTCGGCGCGGTTCACCACCGCGCCCGCAGTGCCGCTACCCTGCGCACGTGCTTCGCCAGCGGCAAAGTTCAGCTCTACCGTGCCGATCCGCTTGGCCACAACCGAAGTCCCGCCGCGCATGACGGTGGAATAGTAGGGAAGCGAAACGGTGCGCGGTGCGGTGGTGTCGCGGCGGGTCGCGATCACGTCGAACGTGGCGCTGGAATAGACCTGCTCGCCGGTGTCGTCGCAGGTGGATCGGACATTGGTGATGGCGGCACTCACATCGATGGCATCGGCGGTACGTGCCTCGGCGGGCGAGAACAGGGTAACGTCGCCGGTATAGTCGGGAACACCCACTGCCGGGCAGACCGAACGCAGCGCGGTAATGCCCACGCCCTGCTCCACCACGATATCGCCTTCACTCCGGCAACCGCCCAGCACCGTGAGGCCGGCAACAGCGGCAAGTATTGCGATCCGAGCGTTCATTCCCATTCCTTGTTCAATGCAGGCAGTAATTTCAGTTCGCGAGGCCCTAGCCCTTTCGCGGGTAGGCGACAACAGCTAGAGACATGGTCATGAACGCCCCCTTTCAGGAAAATCGCCCCTCGGGCGACAAATCGCCGCTCAAGGTGCTGATCGCAGCGCCGCGCGGCTTCTGCGCCGGTGTCGACCGCGCTATCGAGATCGTCGAGCGCGCAATCGATAAATTCGGTGCCCCGGTCTATGTCCGGCACGAAATCGTGCACAACCGCTACGTGGTGGACGGCCTGAAGGAAAAGGGCGCTATTTTCGTGGAGGAACTGGACGAGGTTCCGGACGACATGCCGGTGGTGTTCAGCGCCCATGGCGTGCCCAAGTCGGTTCCGGCAGAAGCCCAGCGGCGCAAGATGATTTATGTCGACGCCACGTGCCCGCTGGTGTCGAAAGTCCACCGGCAGGCCGAACGCCTGATCGAAAAGGGCAAGCACATCATCTTCATCGGCCACGAGGGCCACCCGGAAGTGATCGGCACCATGGGGCAGGTGCCAGCCGGGCAGATGACACTGGTGGAAACGGTGGAAGACGTGGCGAAGCTGCCTTTCACATCACAGGACAAGCTCTCTTTCCTCACGCAAACAACGCTTTCGGTGGATGACACGGCAGAGATCGTAACCGCGCTGCAGGAACGCTATCCCCATATCGTCGCGCCCAAGGCCGAGGATATCTGCTACGCAACATCCAACCGGCAGGAATCGGTCAAGGCCATGGCGCCAGCCTGCGATCTCGTGCTGGTGATCGGGGCACCCAACTCGTCCAATTCGCTGCGCCTCGTCGAAGTGGCCGAGCGCCTCGGCACGACATCGCGCCTGATCCAGCGCGCGACCGAAATCGACCCCGCCTGGCTCGAAGGCGTGGGCACCATCGGCATCACCGCCGGGGCCAGCGCGCCCGAAGTGCTGGTGCGCGAAGTGGTTTCAAAGCTGGGCGAATGGCGCGCCGTGGACGAGGAAAAGATCATCACAGCGGAAGAGAAAATGGTCTTCAAACTGCCCCGTCAACTCACCGAATAGGGGCGGCTTCCATGGCCGTTTACACGCAGCTTTCCGCAGAAGTGCTTGCCGATCTCGTCGCCGAGTATGACGTGGGCGAACTCGTGTCTGCCAAGGGCATTGCCGAGGGCGTTTCCAATTCCAACTGGCTGGTGGAGACCACCGGCAGCGAGAAAAACGGCAAGCGCTTCATCCTCACGATGTACGAACGCCGCATCGATATCGCCGAATTGCCGTTCTTCCTCGGTCTGCTCGATCACCTGGCGGCGAACGGCTGCCCGGTGCCGCGCACCATCCACGACAGGTCCGGTGCATCGTCCCGTATGCTGCACGGCAAGGCGGTGGCGCTGATCGAGTTTCTCCCCGGCGTCTCCGTCGATCATCCCACTCCGCAGCAGGCCCGCAGCGTGGGCCGGGTGCTGGCGGAAATGCACGAGGCGGCGCAGGATTTTCCGGGCACGCGCGCCAACAATCTCGATCCGCACGCCTCGGTGCGGGTTCTGGCGGACTGCGGACGCGATGCGCTGGCGAAGATCGATGCCGCCCTGCCCGGCGTCGTCCCCGTTGCGGAAGAGATTGCCGATGGCTGGCCGCAGGGCTTGCCCCAATCGGTCATCCATTCGGACCTGTTTCCGGACAACGTGCTGATGCTGGGCGACACCGTCAGCGCGCTGATCGACTTCTACTTCGCCTGCAACGATGCCATGGCCTACGACCTTGCCGTCACCCACGCCGCATGGAGTTTCAGCGGCGACGGGCACGATTACCGTGCCGAGGTGGGGCAGGCGCTGGTGGATGGCTACGAAAGCGTGCGCGCCCTGTCCCCCGCCGAACGCGAGGCGCTGCCCGTGCTGGCGCAGGGCGCAGCACTGCGCTTCATCTCCAGCCGCGCGCAGGACTGGATCGACACGCCCGCCGATGCCCTGGTGACGAAGAAGGACCCGATGGACTTCTTCCGCCGCCTTGAGTTCTATCGCGCCAACGGAGCCGAGGTCTTCGCCGCATGAAGCATGTCGAGATCTTCACCGACGGGGCCTGCAAGGGCAATCCCGGCCCCGGCGGCTGGGGCGCCTTGCTGCGAATGGGGCGGCACGAGAAGGAGCTGTCAGGCTCCGATCCCGAAACCACCAACAACCGCATGGAAATGACGGCGGCAATCCGCGCACTCAAGGCTTTGATAGAGCCTTGCGAGGTGACGCTGCATACCGACAGCCGCTACCTGATAGACGGCATGACCAAGTGGATCGAAGGGTGGAAGAAGCGCGGCTGGATAAATGCCAGCAAGAAGCCGGTGCGCAATGCCGACTTGTGGCATGACCTGATCGAGGCGGCCGCGCCGCACAAGATCACGTGGGAATGGGTGAAGGGCCACAACGGCCACCCGGAGAACGAGCGCGTCGACCGCATCGCCAGCGACGCGGCCGACAGCGTCCGCTGAAACTCAGCTCTCGTCGACGATTTCCGCGCCGGGGCCGTTCTTCTGGATCGATTCGATGGCGTTCTTGGCGCTCGCTTTTGATGCGTAGCCTTCGGTCGAGAACATGATCTCGTCGTTGTACTTGAACCGCACGCGGAACTCGCCGGCCTTGTCCTTATAAATCTGGAAATGGTGTGCCATTCTTCTGGTCTCCCGTTGGTTGATCGCGGGCCACCATAACAAAGATGAGCGACATGGCTAGGCGATCACTGGGTCCTTTTTACCTATGCAGCCGTGCCGGGGCGTAGAGCGCTTCGTCGAGGTCTTGCGTCATGGCATCACGCGGGTGGCGCAGCAGTAGTTGCGCACCGAGGCGGGCCGCAGCCGGCGCGGTCTGGATGCCGTAGCCTCCCTGCCCTGCGAACCAGAACATGCCGTCGATTTCGGGATCGTAGCCGAAGACCGGGAGCCTGTCTGGCGAGAAACTGCGCAGCCCCGCCCACTTGCGCTCCACTGCCTCGATTTCCCAGTCGACGACCTGCTGGAACCGGTCAATAGCGAGCGCCACGTCGTATTCCTCCGGCGCGGCATCGCACGGTTCGCTCGGCGTCTCGTCGTGCGGGCTGAGCCACAGACGGCCGTTGTCCGGGCGGAAATAGAAGTCCCCTGAAATATCGAGCGTGAGCGGAAGGTCCGGCTGCGGCGCAGGGTCGACACGCAGCTGTGCCACGGTGCGGCGCAGGGGCTGGATGCCGAGTTGACGCGCGCCCAGCAGCGCGGCGACCTGATCGGCCCAGGCACCTGACGCGTTCACCACCACGCCCGCGCGAAGCTCTCCCGCCGCGCCGAAATCGAGCCGCCATTGGTCGCCCACCCGCTGCGCGCCTTGCAAGCGGTGGCGCGCACGAAGCTGCGCGCCTGTCGCCTTCGCACGCGACAGGTAGTGCTGGTGCAGGCCGGCAACGTCGATATCGGCGCAATTGGGCTGGCTCAGCGCCTGCGTCCATTCTTCGCGCACGCCCGGCAGCCGTTGTTCGAGCGCGGCGCGGTCGAGCGGTTGCAGCGTCACGCCCGAATCGGCGAAACGCTTGCGAAAGGCCTCCAGCTCATCGTCCTGCCCGTCGCGGGCCAGATAGAGCCCGCCACGCAGTGTCAGAAACCCGCCATCGCGCAGGTAATCGCCGGAGGCGAGCGTCAGGGGCACGATGTCCGGACCCCCATAGCATTCCTCGCGAAAGGCGGCGGAGCGGCCAGTGGTGTGGTAGCCCGGGTAGTCTTCGGCCTCGCACAGTACCACGCGCGCGTGGGGTGCCAGTTCAGCGGCAATGCTCGCGCCTGCCATTCCTGCGCCGATCACGGCGATATCGAAGGTATCGGTCATACGGCTGCTCAATCGGCTACGCGGCGACCGAGAAAATCATCGATCGCGGCAAGGGCCTTCAGGCGCACCCCGTCTTCCTCGCGCAGGATTTCGTGGCGGGCCTCCTCGCCGAAGATCAGCGCCTCGGCATCGGGAAGGCGCGCCATGGCCGCGCGGATCGCCGCCGGGCTTACCAGCCGGTCTGCTTCGGTGGCGACGATGAATACGGGGATTGTCACCGATTCAAGGGCACCGGGTCGAAACATCGCCGTCGAGCTGAAGGCGGACGCGCGCACCCAGGCCCAGCTGCCGGGGCCCAGGCGCAGTTCGGGTCGCTGCTCGCGCCACCAGCGCTCGTCGTCGTAGCGTTCCTCGTCATGTGTCAGCAGCTTCTGGCGGTTGGCGATCGAGCTGCCGGGTTTCTCGCTGATCTTCCAGGCAGGCCGCCTGGCATCGCCGATGCTGGACATCGCGCTGGAGAGCCAGCGTTTTACCGGCAGGGGCACGGATTCGGGAAACACGTCGAGCATGGGGGCGGAAAGCACCATCGCGTCGGGCTGCGGGTTCAGCAAATTTTCCTGCACGGCGCGCAGCGTCAGGTGGCCGCCCATGGAATGGCCTGCCAGCACCAGCGTACCTTCCCGCCCTTCGGACCAGTGTTCCCACAGTTGGGCCAGATCGGCGATCCAGACTGCAAAATCGTCGATATGGCCGGTCGCATCGTCATTGCCCAGGCGGCCCGATCCGCCCTGTCCGCGCCAGTCTGCGGCGCTGACGCGCCAGCCCTGCTGTCGCCAGTGTTCGAATGTTTCCAGGTACTTCTCGTAAGCATCGCCGCGTCCGGCCATGAACAGGATGGAGCCGCGCACGGTGACGCCGGCGGGCGGTTCGCTCCAGTCGATGAGCCGGATCTGGTGGCCATCCTTGGCCACCCACATCGTCTCCTTCGCGTCAGCCGGAATGGCCCTGCGATCGAAAGTCGCGGGAACGAGGGTGTCTGCTTGGCTAATTCCGTCCTCCTGCCTTTGGTTACTTTTTGGTAAGCCATGCACGCTAGCACAAGGCTCGAAGGACAATTGGGGGCCTCGATGCTAGACGATCCGATCACGTACGCACTGCTCGCTGCCTTGGCAATCGCGCTGGTGTGGGCCGCTTTCACCGACATCAAGAGCCGCCGCATCGCCAACTGGCTCAACGGCGCAATCGCGCTCGGCGCGCCGGTCTACTGGTACGCCAGCGGTCTCTCGCTGTGGCCCGACGTCGCCATCCAGATCGGGCTGGGCGTTCTCGTTTTCGCCGTCGGCAGCATCCTGTTCGCCATGCGCCAGATGGGCGGCGGCGACGTGAAACTGCTGACCGCGCTGGCCCTGTGGATGACGCCTCTGGTGCTGCTGAAGCTGGTGATCATCATGGCGCTGCTGGGCGGCGTGCTGACCCTGGTCGTAGGCATCCGCAACGTGATGATCCGCCGCAAGAAGGAAAAGACACGCTGGGCCGTACCCTATGGCGTGGCCATTTCCGCCGCTGGCCTTTGGACCATCAGCAACCTGACAATGAATGCCGCGGCCATGACCGCCGTGGCCCAGTGAACCTGATTTTAACCAATCCTGCCGTATTCGGCGGAAACCTTAATGCAAGGACCATCTGAGGGGGCTTGACGCACCATGGACAAGAAGAAAGTTATTCTGCTGGTAGGGGCGCTGATCGTTGCGATCGGTACGGCGCTGCTCGCCCGCAGCATGTTCGCCGGTGCCGCGGCACCCGATGCCGAGGCTGCTGCCGAGGTTGAACCGACCGGCCCGAAAGTGCTGGTTGCCAAGCGTGGCCTGCCAGTCGGCACGATCGTTACGGCCGATGCCGTGGCCTACCAGTTGTGGCCGCAGGAACTGGTGCAGGACGCCTACTTCATCGACGGCGAAGCCGACATGGATGCGCTGCTCGGCACCGTGGTCCGCCATCCCATTACCGCGGGTGAACCCGTGACCCAGGGCTCGCTCGTCGCGCCGGGCGACCGTGGCTTCCTTGCCGCTGCGCTTGGCCCCGGCATGCGCGCCGTGACCGTGCCGGTTTCCGCCCGCACCGGTGTCGGCGGCTTCGTGTTCCCGGGTGACCGCGTGGACATGGTGCTGACGCAGCGCGTGACGGGGGATGGCGGCGAGGCCCTGCAGGCTTCCGAAACGATCCTTACGAACCTGCGCGTGCTGGCGACCGACCAGTCGACCGAGACGACCACCACCGAAGACGGTCGCACGGTCGTTCGCGGCTTCCGCACCGTCACTCTCGAAGTGACCCCGCGCCTGGCCGAGAAGATTGCCGTCGCCCAGACGATCGGCACCATCAGCCTCTCGCTGCGCTCCATCGCCGACAATCAGGCCGAACTGGAACGTGCTCTTGCCTCGGGTGACATTGCCGTGCCCGACGATGCAACACCGGAAGAGGAAGAGCGTATCCTGCGCGCTGCCATGTCCCGTCCGGGCGAAGGTGGCACGACCTTCCAGACCGGTGGCGACGTGTCGCGCTTCCAGCGCAGCTCCGTGCCTTCGCAGGGCGGTGCAGACCGCGGCGGCGCTCCTGCCGCCGTCGCCCAGGCCCCCGTCCAGGTGACGCCTGGAATCTCCGCCAACGCCACGCCTTCGGGCCCGTCTGTCCGCGTGACCCGCGGCAAGGCCACCACCGTCACTCCCGTCGATCGCGGCGCGGGTGCCCTGCTCGACCGTCAGGCCAGCGCGATGGGCGAAGGCGCCCGCGTGGCCCCGGTCGGCATGTCGACCCTGCGGTGATGGCCATGATCAAGATCAACAGCAAATCCACGACTTCCTCTGGAAACGCACCGAAAGGCAAGACGATGAAGAGCCGCCTTTTCAAGACCGTGCTGAGCGCCGCATGCGCCCTTGCACCGCTGGCCGCCGTGCCGGCAGGCACCGCAACCGCGCAGACCGCCGTCAGCCCGGCACAGGACATCGTCCTGTCCATCGGCCGCGGTCAGCTGATCACGGTTCCCGGCAACATGGCCGACATCTTCGTGTCGAACGACGCGGTGGCCGACGTGCAGGTGAAGTCGCAGCGCCAGCTGTATGTCTTCGGCCTGTCGGGCGGCGAGACCACGATCTACGCCAGCAATTCTGCCGGCGATATCATCTGGTCCGCCAACATTCGCGTCGGCTCCAACCTGGACAGCGTCGACCAGATGCTGGGCCTGGCCATGCCCGAAGCGGACATCCGCATCGCCACCATGGGCACCAACACAGTGCTGCTGACCGGCACCGTGGCAGCCCCTGAAGACGCTGCCGAGGCCGAGCGCCTGGTGAGTGCCTTCATCGGCGACGGCGCCAACGTCATCTCGCGCCTGAAGATGGCCACGCCCCTGCAGGTCAATCTGCGCGTGCGCTTTGCCGAAGTCAGCCGCTCGCTGACGCGCAACATCGGCGCCAACCTGACCACGATCGACGGCACGGGCGGTTTCCTGTTCGGCCTGAACCGTGGCCGTCCCGCTGTCGGAACGTTCGTCCCCGGTTCGGGCGCGCTCGGCATGGGTACGGAAACGACCGTCACCCTGCCGGACGGCACGGTGATCGAAGGCTCGAACATCATCCCCAACTCGCCCGGCACCACGCTTGGCGGTATCGGCGAGTTCCTTGGCCTCGATATTGCCGGCGCTCTGGACCTCGGCGAACAGCGCGGTCTTGTCACCACGCTTTCGCAGCCCAACCTGACCGCGCTTTCCGGCGAAACGGCAGAGTTCCTGGCGGGTGGCGAATTCCCCATCCCGCTGTCGCAGGGCCTGGGCACCACCACGGTGGAATACAAGCGCTTCGGCGTCAGCCTGGCCTACACGCCCACGGTGCTTGCCAATGGTCGCATCGCCCTGCGCGTGCGCCCCGAAGTCTCCGAACTTTCCAGCCAGGGTGCCGTCACTCTGAACGGCTTCCAGATCCCCGCCCTCACCATCCGCCGCGCGGAAACCTCGGTGGAGCTGGGCTCTGGCGAGAGCATCATGATCGCCGGCCTGCTGTCCAATAACGCACAGCACACCATCGACCAGGCACCGGGCGTGGGTGACATCCCGATCCTCGGCAACCTGTTCCGTTCGACGGATTTCCGTCGCGGCGAAACCGAACTGGTGATCGTGATCACGCCTTATCTGGTGGAGCCGGTCGACGACCGCGACATCAGCCTGCCTACCGACGGTTTCAACTTGCCGAACGCTGCCTCGCAGTTCCTGTTCGGGCAGGAAACCGACGGTGAGAATGGCGGCCAGCGACCGATGCCGCGCGCCGCCAACCCGGCACCTGCCGGCCCCGAAGTGAGCGTGACCGAACAGAACGGCACAGCGCTTGCCGCGGGCGAAAGCCCCGCTGGCGCCTCCACCCGCACCGCCGCGCGCGCCACGCCCGGCTTCAGCATCGCCAACGGAGAGTGATCGCCATGAACAAGAGTATGAAACGTACAGCCAGTTCGATCCTGGCGATCTCGCTCGCCTTCGGCCTCGCCGCTTGTGAAGGTGGCATCCAGGGCAACAACTATTCGCTCAACTCGGTGCACCAGCCGGTCGTCGAACGCAGCAATTACGTGCTCGACCTGCGCACCAGCCCCGCCGGGCTGGACGCGATGGAAGAAAGCCGCCTGAACGACTGGTTCGACATGCTCGACCTCGGTTATGGCGACCGTGTTGCCATCGACACCGCCGTCACCAACCCCGCTGTCATGGAAGACGTCGCGGCCGTCGCCGGTCGTTACGGCATCCTCGTGGCGGACGGCGCACCAGTGACGCAAGGCTATGTCGATCCCGGCAGTGTCCGCGTCGTCGTGACCCGCTCTACCGCTTCCGTTCCGGGCTGCCCGGACTGGTCGGGTAGCTACGGCTTTGATCGTGGCAACCACACGTCGGCCGGCTTCGGCTGCGCGGTCAACAGCAACATTGCCGCCATGGTCGCCAATCCCGAACACCTTCTCGAAGGTGCCGAGGGAACAGGCGAGACGGTTATCATGAGCTCGAACCGCGCCATCGAAACCTTCCGCGACCAGCAGCCAACCGGCGCCGGTGGTCTTCCGCAAGTCTCGTCATCGGGGAACTGATCCATGAACTCGCCATTCAAAACCGGTTCGATGGGCAACCGCGAACCCTTTTCCGCTTTCATCTGTGACGAGAGTGCGCTCGACGTGCTGCGTCCGGTTGTCATCGAAATGGGCTGGCAGCCCGAGAAGTGCAACAAGGGTGGCCTGCGTAATGCCATTCAGTCGCTTTCCATCGCCGCCAGCCCGGCCATCCTGATGGTCGACCTGTCCGAAAGCGGCGACCCGCTGAACGACATCAACGCCCTGGCCGAGGTTTGCGAACCCGGCACGGTGGTGATCGCGGTCGGCCAGGTGAACGACGTTCGCCTCTACCGCGACTTGCTTGCCAGCGGTATTCACGACTACCTGCTGAAGCCGCTTTCCGCTGGCCAGCTGCGTGATGCCCTCACCCAGGCCCAGGCCGTGTTCGCCTCGCCGCGCAACGCGGAAGGCGAAAGCGATCAGGAACACGTGGCAACCGCCATCGTCGGCACGCGCGGCGGTGTGGGTGCCTCCACCCTTGCCACCTCGCTCGCCTGGCTGTTCGCCAGCGAACATCATCGCTCCACGGCGCTGCTCGACCTTGACGTGCACTTCGGCACCGGCGCCCTGTCGCTGGATCTGGAGCCGGGCCGCGGCTTGACCGACGCGATCGAGAACCCCAGCCGCATCGACGGCCTGTTCATCGAACGCGCCATGATCCGCGCCAACGACAACCTTGCCATCATGTCCGCAGAAGCGCCGATCAATTCGCCGCTGATGACCGACGGTACCGCCTTCCTGCAGTTGCAGGAGGAGTTCCGCCAGGCTTTCGACATGACCGTGGTGGATCTGCCGCGCAACATGCTGATCAACTTCCCGCACCTGCTGACGGACGTGAACGTGGTGACGCTTGTCACCGAACTTACGCTGGCATCTGCGCGCGACACGATCCGCATCCTGTCGTGGCTGAAGCAGAATGCGCCTGCCTGTCACCCGCTGATCGTCTGCAACAAGATGCAGCCCGGTTCTGCGGAAATCAGCAAGGCGGACTTCGAAGCCTCGATCGAGCGCAAGATCAATTTCCAGGTGGCGTTCGACCAGAAGGCCGCGGCCAATGCCGCCAAGCTGGGCCAGACTTTCATCGAAGCGAACAAGAGCTCGAAGACCGTCGCTCCGATCCGCGAGATCGGCAAGATGATCGTCGGTGTCGCCGAAGATGACGGGGCAAGTATCGAGGAAGCGGGCCAGAAGAGCTCGATGCTCGGCAAGTTCGATCTGAAGTCGCTGCTCGGTTCTTCGCCCAAGAAGGACAAGGCCTCGGCAGAGCCTGCCGAATAGCCACCGGGATCGGCGGGCTGCCGGCAAGGCTGTCCGCCGCCCTGAGCAAGACACGATTGGTATTTGAAAGAGGGTTTCCATGAGCATCGTCCAGCTTCTGCTTATAGCCGGTGGGCTCATGGCCCTGATGGTCCTGGGCTACGTCCTGATGTCGGGCGCGTCGCCTGCCAAGGAAAGCCAGCGTCGCCTTCAGGCGGTGCGTTACCGGCACTCCGAAAGTACGACCGACAAGGTCGAAAGCCAGCTGAAGAAGGCCATCGCCGCGCGCAAGCCCAAGCAGTTCACCCGCGCAGGGGCCGATTCCCGGTTGGCCGCGCTGCAACTCCGGCTTGATCGCACGGGTATGGAATGGTCGCTGGCGCAGTATCTCTATGCATCGCTCGGCATCGCGCTTGTGTTAACGGCACTGCTGTACCTCAAAACGGGTGCGGCTCTGCTTTCGCTGGGCATCGGTGTTCTTGCCGGCGCAGGCCTGCCGCACATGGTGGTGAATCATTTCATCAAGCGGCGGACCAACCAGTTCAACGCCAAGTTCCCCGACGGCATCGACCTGCTGGTCCGCGGCCTGCGCTCCGGCCTGCCGGTGACGGAAACACTGGGCGTGGTCGCCAGCGAAGTTCCCGGCCCGGTGGGCAGCGAGTTTCGCGCGGTGGTGGAACGTATCAAGATCGGCCGGACCATGGAGGAATCGCTCCAGGAAACCGCCGACAAGCTGGGCACGGCCGAATTCCAGTTCTTCGTCATCACGCTGGCCATCCAGCGCGAGACCGGCGGCAACCTGGCCGAAACCCTGTCGAACCTGGGCGACGTGCTGCGCAAGCGCGCACAGATGAAGCTGAAGATCAAGGCGATGAGCTCTGAATCGAAAGCCTCCGCTTACATCGTGGGCGCCCTGCCCTTCATCGTGTTCGGCATGATCTACTGGATCAATCCCGGATACATCGGCGGCTTCTTCACCGACGATCGCCTGATCGTGACCGGCCTCGGCGGCCTGGTATGGATGAGCATCGGCGCCTTCATCATGGCCAAGATGGTCAGCTTCGAAATCTGATCGGGAGGGAAAAGAACCAATGTTGACACTCGCTCCCGCATCCGGCCCCACGCTCCTCGGCGTCGACGTTATCCTCGTCGGCACGATCCTGGCCGGGATCGCCGCTGCTGCAATGATGTTCGCCATCTATGCAGCGGTTACCGTGAAGGATCCGATGGCCAAGCGCGTTAAGACGCTGAACGATCGGCGCGCCGAACTGAAAAGCGGCATGCTCACGCAGAACACCAGGAAACGCCAGAGCCTGACGCGCCGGACGGACACGACCGACAAGATGAAGGACACCCTGCAGGGCATGAAGGTACTGCAGGAAAGCCAGGTCAAGATGATCCAGCAGAAGCTGGCCCAGGCGGGTTACCGCAATAAGGAACTGGCTATCCTGATCATCTTTGCGCGTATGGTCCTGCCTGTGGTGCTCGGGCTGATCGGCGTGGTGATCTTCTATTGGACCGACATGTTCCCCGACTGGGGCAGCATGAAGCGCTTCATGGGTTTCGCCGGTCTTGTGATCGTCGGTTACAAGGGTCCCGAAATCTACCTTGCCAACGTGTCTGCGAAGCGCACGGCGGCAATCCAGAAGGGGCTGCCCGACGCACTTGACCTGCTGGTGATCTGCGCCGAGGCCGGCCTGACGGTGGACGCTGCATTCAACCGTGTGGCAAGGGAATTGGGCCGTGCCTATCCCGAGCTGGGCGAGGAATTCGCGCTTACCGCGATCGAGCTGTCGTTCCTGACGGAGCGCCGCCAGGCTTTCGAAAACCTCGCCTACCGCGTGAACCTGGAAGCCGTAAGGGGCGTGGTGACCACGATGGTGCAGACCGAGCGTTACGGTACACCGCTGGCATCCGCCCTGCGCGTGCTTTCTGCCGAGTTCCGCAACGAACGCATGATGCGTGCCGAGGAAAAGGCCGCGCGTCTCCCCGCCATCATGACCGTGCCGCTGATCCTGTTCATCCTGCCGGTGCTGTTCATCGTGATCCTGGGCCCGGCGGCCTGTTCGATCTCGGATGCCTTCTCCGACTGATCGCGGGAAGCAAGGCATCGCCCGAAGAAAAGGCCCCGCCGGATCGATCCGGCGGGGCCTTTTTCATGGCTGCTCGCATCGGCAGCGAAGGAGGTGGTCAGTTCACCCTACGCCGAAACCGCCATCAAGCTCTTCTGCATCAAGGTCTTCTGCCTGCTTGCGCGCGCGGTCCAGCAAGGTGCGGAAAAGGTCCAGCTCTTCCGACGAGAACCCGGTGAAGAGCCGCTTTTCCATCTCGCGGGCAAACGGCATGATCTCCGAATGCATCGCCCGCCCCTCGTCGGTCAGGTCAAGCAGGTGGGATCGCCCGTCGGACTCGTTTGGTGTGCGCTGCGCCAGGCCGCGCTCTTCCAGGCCCTTGCAGGCCCGGTTCACCGCAACCTTGTCCATCAGCGTGCGGCGGGTGAGATCACGTTGGGTCAACGCACCAACATCTCCCAGCACAGCCATCACGCGCCATTCCGGGATCGAAAGCCCCCAACGCTGCCGATATTCCACGGCAATGCGCCCGCTGACCGCATTGGATGCGAGAGAAAGCTGGTAGGGCAGAAACTGCGATAAAGATGTTGTCGGTTGCATAAGCAACTACCTTGCGAAACTTTACGCGTCTTTGCAAGTTTCGAGCGTTACTCTTTCGTATTTGGAAACAGATTTACTAGTCGGCGTGCGACTGCGTCCAGCCGAAGAGTGGCGGCAGTGCTCCATTTCTCGCGCGGAGTAATGATGGACGTGTCCAGGATCGTATCGATCGGGCTGGCCTTGCGCTTTTTCGGTAGCGCGGCCGCCAGCTGTGCCAGCATGGCCCGCGCGTTATCGGCATTCCCGGCCATTACCTTCAGGATATCCGTCACGTCCACGTCGCCTGCAGGATCGCGCCAGCAATCGTAATCGGTGACCATGCCGATCAACGCGTAGGGCAGTTCCGCCTCCCGGGCGAGGCGCGCTTCGGGCATGGCGGTCATCCCGATCACGTCGGCACCCCACTGGCGATAGAGATGGCTCTCAGCGCGGGTCGAGAACTGCGGTCCCTCGATAGCGACATAGGTGCCGCCCTTGTGAATGGTTGCCCCCGCTTTCCCGGCAGCGGCTGCCGCAAGATCGGACAGCCGCGGGCAGACCGGATCGGCCAGCGGCACGTGCGCCACAATCCCATCCCCGAAGAAACTGCGCTCGCGCCCCGCAGTCCTGTCGACAAGCTGGTCTACGGTAACGAAATGGCCCGGCTCGAGCTCTTCCCTGAGACTGCCGATGGCGGAGATCGCCACCACGTCCGTCACGCCCGCGCGCTTCAGCACGTCGATATTGGCACGGTAGTTCACATGGCTCGGCGAGAGCGCATGCCCTGCCCCGTGACGGGCGATGAAAGTGAATTTCACCCCGCTGATCGTGCCTGTCGTGACCGGGCCGGACGGCTCGCCGAACGGGCTCTCGATGGGAATTTCCTGCGCGTCTTCCAGCGCGCCGGGTTCATACAGGCCCGAACCGCCGATAACCCCGATATGCCATTCGCTCATTGCGCGGGCGCTTTCTACTTAGGCGGCATGCGAATGGCGCCGTCAAGCCGCACGCATTCCGCGTTCATGTATTCCGACTGCACCATGAAGCACACGAGGTCGGCATATTCCTCCGGGAGACCCAGTCGCTTGGGGAACGGCACCGATGCGGCGAGCGATTCCTGTGCCTTTTCCGGCAGGCCCGCCATCATCGGGGTGAGGAAGATACCGGGCAGGATGGTGTTCACGCGGATGCCCTCGTTCATCAGGTCGCGCGCCACCGGCAGGGTCATGCCCTTCACACCCGCCTTGGATGCGGCGTAGGCGACCTGGCCGATCTGCCCGTCTTCGGCAGCGACGGAGGCGGTGGAGATCATCACTCCCCGCTCGCCTTGTTCGTTGACGGGATCGAGCGTCATCATGCCCGCCGCGGCCTTGGCCATGCAGGCGAACGTGCCCATCAGGTTCACCTTGATGGTCTTCTCGAACAGGCCGAAATCGAGGTGGCTGATGTCGCCCGTCTCGCGGTCGCGCCTCGTCAGCTTGCCGATGGTGCCGATGCCTGCGCAGTTGACCAGCACCCGTTCCTGACCATGCGCCTCGCGCGCCTTGGCGAACCCTGCATCGATGGACGACTCGTCCGACACGTCGACCCGGCAGAAAATACCGCCGATCTCGCTCGCCACTGCTTCTCCGCGCTCGTCGCTGAGATCGAACAGCGCGACTTTCGCACCCTTCGCAGCCAGAGCCCGCGCGGTGGCCTCTCCCAGCCCGGAAGCGCCGCCCGTCACCACGGCCGCAACAGAATTGTCGATCTTCATAATTCAACCTCTCTCAAATTCGTGTCGAAGGACCGAATGTTACCCAAACGTCCTACCCGCCCGCCACCGAGGGTCAAGGGCAGTCACTGGCGTGGTGAAACATCATTGTTGTGCAACTGCAACACGGGTGAAACATTCTGTGGAACACCGGCAATTACAATTGCAACCTCTCCTACCTTCACGCACGTCAGTAACAGGCAAGAACTGTCGTTCCGGTCGCGCGGGGTCGTACACAAGCGAACGGAACGGAATTCTTCCGTAACATCAGGCCGGGGGGATCCGGTCGCATAGTGGGGAAATATCTGTGAAGCTTCGAACTGCTCTGAAGGGCGCTACCGCCCCGATCGCACTCTCCGTTGCGCTGATCGCCAATCCGGCGCTGGCGCAGGACGAGGGCGACGAAACCTCCGAGGAAATCCGTGCCGAAACGCCCGGCGAAGATGAGGAACCCGTTGGCGCCACCGGCCAAGCCAGCACCGAGGGCGCCATCTTCGTTACCGGTTCGCGTATCCGCCGCGACGAATTCTCCTCCGCCTCGCCCATCACCCTCGTCGATCCGGAAATCGCCGTTCGCCAGGGCCTGATGGATACCGGCGCGATGGTTCAGGGCTCGCCGATCGCAGCCGGCTCCTCGCAGGTGACCGCTGCCATCTCCACCAACTTCCTCACCAACGGTGGTGTAGGCGCACAGACCGTGTCGCTGCGCGGCCTGGGTGCGGAACGCACGCTCGTCCTGCTCAACGGCCGCCGTGCCGGTCCCGCCGGTACACGCGGCAGCGTTTCGGCGTTCGACCTCAACGTCCTTCCGCAGGCGATCGTGGAACGCGTCGACATCCTGAAGGACGGTGCATCGTCGATCTACGGTTCGGACGCCGTGGCCGGCGTGGTTAACCTGATCACCAAGACCGACACTGACGGTATCGAACTCGACCTGTTCGGCTCCGTTCCCTTCACTTCGGGTGGCGAACGCTGGTCGGCTTCGGCAACCTGGGGCAAGACCTTCGATCGCGGCCACATCCTCGTGTCGGCGAACTACCAGCGCCAGAACGAACTGGCCCGCGGCGACCGCAGCTACCTGCGGTGCCCGGAGAACTACGTCTTCACCGACGACACCTTCTCCGAGCGTGCCGACCTCATCGATCCGCGCTCCGGCGAATTCGCCTGTGCGGGCGACAGCGTCAACACCTGGGGCCACGTCTGGACCTACGATTACACGTACACGGACATCACCGGCTTCCAGGATTTCGACTTCGATGGCACGGATGATGCCTATTTCTCCTTCGATGGCAATGCCAACCTCGGCGCTCCGGGCGGCTCGAACGTACCGGGCAGCGACGGCAGCGGTGCCGCCACGCTTTACCAGTACAGCTACAACAACGATAACCTCGGCCAGTACCTGCCGGGCACGACCCGCACCATACCGGGCCAGATCGGTGTTCCCGACGGCTGGTTTGCCGTGGGCTACGATCGGGCGTCGGACGCCGTGCAGAACAACTACCACCCGCTGATGGACAACGACACCGTCATCCCGGAAACCGACCTCTACAGCGGTTACCTGGACGCGGCCTACGAACTGACCGACGGCATCGAGTTCTACACCGAGCTGCTCTATAACCGTCGCGACAACTTCGTGAACTCCTCGGGCCAGATCTACCAGTTCGGCCTCGGCGAGGTGTACGACTACTACTACGATTACGACCAGTTCCAGGAGACGGACGAGAATGGCAATCCGCTGTTCGCCACCACCGACGAAGCTGGCCAGGTCGTGTTCAACACGGATGGTATTGGCGTTCCGGTCATCGGCAACGTCGGCCTCGATCTGAACGATCCGGTATTCGGCTTCGACTACGATCCCTACGCCGCCGGCTGGGTCGGCCCGGCCGTCTTCAGCCCGACGCCGTTCAACCCCTTCGTGGATAGCTCGGTCAGCGTGGAATACATGCGCGCCGTTGCCGGTTTCCGCGGCGATATCAGCCCCAGCTGGTCCTACGACATCTACGGCCAGTGGTCGCGTTCGGACGGCACCTATCGCAACCAGACCGCTCTGAAGGACGCCATTGCGTGCGCCAACTTCCGTAGCGGTGCCAAGGGTTACAGCGAACGCCGCTGCCCCGGCGGCGTCAGCCCGGTCAGCGGTCGCGAGAACGTGATCGTCGACTGGTTCAGCCCGCGCTTCAACTACGGTGATTACACGCAGGAAGAGTATGACTTCCTGTTCGCCTGGGACGAAGGCAACACCGAATACACGCAGGCCTACGTCGAAGCGATCGTCACCGGCGACCTCATCGACCTGCCGTGGAGCGGCCCGGTCGGCGTCGCACTTGGCGGTACCGCGCGTCGTGACGAGATCAACGACGTTCCGGGCGAAATTCGCCAGGCCGACAACGGCTTCAACTTCGGCGGTGCGGGCGTGACGGCCGGCAAGACCGAAACGCTCGAAGCCTTCGGCGAGGTCAACATCCCGCTACTCGAAGACGTTCCGTTCTTCCAGTCGGTGAACTTCACCGGTGCGGCCCGCGTTACCAACGTGACCGCAACGCGCGATTTCGATGGCGCCGAAGACACCAACAACGGCAACTGGACCTACAAGCTGGGTCTCGACTGGCAGGTCAACGACTGGCTCCGTTTCCGCGGCACCTACGGCACGTCCTACCGTGCCCCGGCGCTGTTCGAGCAGTTCCTTGCCGACCAGACCGGCTTCCTCGGCCAGCGCGCTGTCGACCCGTGTATCCAGTGGGGCCTGAACCTTGCGCAGGGCAACATCAGCCAGAACTTCGCAGACAACTGCGCGGCTGACGGCGTTTCGCCCAACCACACCGGTGCAGGCGTCTCGGCCCCGATCCTCTCGGGCGGTGGTCTGGGCGTTCTGGATCCGGAAACCTCGCGTGCATGGACGGCCAGCGTGGTGCTGACGCCGAGCTTCAGTTTCCTGCCGAACACGCGTTTCAGCGTTGCGGTCGACTACTTCGATATCGAAGTGAACGGCGAAATCGCGCAGCTGGGTGCGGCAGGCGTGCTGAGCTCCTGCTACAGCTCGGACTTCTTCCCGGACGATCCGCTGTGTGATTCCTTCTACCGGTTCAACGATTTCGACAACGGAACCGCACCGGCTGACATCGCAGCACAGTACGACCAGGCAGGCGGTGACCGTGAGAACGTGGCTTACGTTGCGGACCAGTTCTTCAACATCAACAGCCAGCAGAACCGCGGCGTCGACGTGACGACACGGATCATCCACGACTTTGCCGGTGACACCACCCTGACCATTCAGGGCCAGATGACCTGGCAGACGAAGGACTCCATCGCTCTGTTCGACGGGTTCGAGGAAGACAACAACGGCGAAGCGGGTGAACCGATCTTCGTTGGCGACTTCTTCGCGCAGCTCGACACCGGTCCGTGGAGCCTGTTCTACGGCCTCGACGTGATCGGCGGCACCGACGACCGCGAGGACTTCCTCCAAAACAACGGCACGCTGTGCCCGAGTTACGTGACGCTGGGCGATGTCTGCCTCAAGCTGACGACCGACGCCCAGTTCTATCACGCCGCGTCGATCACCCGTGAAATCGGTGAGAACTTCCGTATCACGGCCGGCATGTCGAACATCACCAACAACCGTCCGCCGCGCACGTCGCAGGTGGGTGGTGACGGTACCCAGAGCTTCGGCCAGGGTCTGTTCTACTCGCAGTACGACCTCATTGGTCGTCGTGCGTTCGTGAACCTGAACGTTCGTTACTGATATCGTCAGCCATTGACGACAAAGCCGGGGCGGCGGGTGACAAACCCGCCGCCCTTGGTTTATGTGCTTCCCGCGTGACCCGCGCGTCATTTTGATTTGCGAAGGAAATCCATGTCAAAGCCTCCCCAGCGTACGCCGATCAGGCTCAAGGCAGATACGCTCGATAAGGACATCGCGAAGTTTCAGCACCGCAAGATCACGCAGCCGATCTTCCTCAATTCAATCCCAAAGTCCGGCTCTCACCTGCTCAAGAACGTGATGCGGATGTTCGTCCCGCTCGATCAGATCTACGGCAAGCACTACATCCAGTGGGGCAACCTGATGGAGCACCGTAAGGCCTTCGATCCGGCGCAACCCAAGTTGAGCTGGGGCCACCTGATGTATTCCGATGCATCGGCGGTGGAAACGGCACCGTGCCGCAAGCTGATTCTGGTGCGCGACCCCTATTCGTGGGTGCTGGCGCGTGCCCGTTTCTATGTCTCCGACCAGTTCGGCGACAATTCCACGATCATCAAGCAGTCGGGGATGACGGCGGATCACCTGATCAACCTGATGATCTTCGGCATTCATCAGAAGGCCCTGCCCATGCGCGAGCTGTTCCAGCTCAATGCTGTCGCCTGGCGCGGGCCGCAATCGACCTGGGTGCGGTACGAAGACCTGGTGGACGCTGTGAAGAACGTCGATACGCCCGGTGCCGAAGCATTCTTCGCCAAGCTGCTGGACCTTGCCGGCATCGGTCCGCTGCCCGACGATTGGCGCGAACGGGTGAAGATCGGTTCCGACCGCAAGCAGAGCGGCACGGCACGCGAAAACCTGAAGGATATCGCCATCGAGGTGCCCGACGTGCTCAGCGACGAGCACAAGGAACTTGTCGATTACGCCGCCCCGGGCCTCAGGAAACTGCTCGGCTACGCCTGAGCGCAGCCGAGCCTGATGCCTAGCTGACCTTCATTTCGAGCTGCCCGTCGCCCTCGTCGATGTTGACGGTGCTGCCATCGGGTACCTTACCCTCCAGCAGCATCTCTGCCAGCGGATCCTGCACGTAGCGCTGGACGGCGCGCTTCAGCGGCCTTGCGCCGTAGACGGGGTCGTAGCCGACCCGGCCCAGCCAGGCCCGCGCGCCGTCGGTCAGGTCGAGAACGATCTTGCGATCCTTCAGCAGCTTCTGAACCCGCGCCACCTGGATTTCCACGATCGGTGCCATGTGCTCCATGCCGAGGCGGTGGAACAGCACGATCTCGTCCAGCCGGTTGAGGAACTCGGGCCGGAAATGGCCGCGCACGACATCCATCACCTGATCCTCGACGTCTTCCACCTTCTGGTCGTCGCCGAGGTTGGAAAGGAACTGACTGCCAAGGTTGCTGGTGAGGATGATGAGCGTGTTCGAGAAGTCCACGACCCGGCCCTGCCCGTCCGTCAAGCGGCCGTCGTCAAGCACCTGGAGCAGCACGTTGAACACGTCCTGATGGGCCTTCTCGACCTCGTCGAACAGCACGACCTGATATGGCCTGCGCCGCACGGCTTCGGTCAGGACACCGCCCTCGTCATAGCCGACATAGCCCGGAGGCGCGCCGATCAGGCGGGCAACGGCGTGCTTTTCCATGAACTCGCTCATGTCGATGCGCACCATCGCCTGGTCGTCATCGAACAGGAACGCCGCCAGCGCCTTGGTCAGTTCGGTCTTGCCGACGCCGGTGGGGCCAAGGAACAGGAAGCTGCCCAGCGGACGGCCCGGATCCTGTAGCCCCGCACGCGCCCGGCGCACGGCCTTGGACACGGCCTCCACTGCCTTTGCCTGGCCGATAACGCGCTTGCCGAGAACCTCTTCCATCTTCAGCAGCTTCTCGCGCTCGCCTTCGAGCATCTTCTCGATGGCAACGCCGGTCCAGCGGCTGACGACGGAGGCAATGTCGTCCTCGGTCACTTCTTCCTTCAGAAGCGCATTCTCGGTCTGACCTTCGGCTTCGGCGAGCTGCTTTTCCAGCTGCGGGATGCGCCCGTAGGAAAGTTCGCCCGCTTTCGCGAGATCGCCTGCACGCTGAGCCTGTTCCAGCTCGATTTTCGCCTGGTCCAGCTCTTCCTTGATCCGCGCCTCGGCATGGATCTTGTCGCGCTCGTTCTGCCAGCGGGTGGTCAGTTCGCTCGATTGCTGTTCGAGATTGGCCAGTTCCTCGCGCAGGTTGGCGAGGCGATCCTTGGAGGCCGTATCGCTTTCCTTGGCAAGCGCGGATTCCTCGATCTTCAACTGGATGATCCGCCGGTCGAGCGCCTCGATTTCCTCGGGCTTCGATTCCACTTCCATGCGAATGCGGCTGGCGGCCTCGTCCATCAGGTCGATGGCCTTGTCCGGCAGGAAGCGATCGGAAATGTAGCGTTCGGAAAGCTGGGCAGCGGCGACGATCGCGGCATCGGTGATGCGCACGCCGTGGTGCAGCTCGTACTTTTCCTTGATCCCGCGCAGGATGGAAATGGTGTCCTCCACGCTCGGTTCGTCCACGAATACCGGCTGGAAACGACGCTGCAAGGCCGCGTCCTTCTCCACGTACTTCTGGTATTCATCCAGCGTGGTCGCGCCGATGCAGTGCAGTTCGCCGCGGGCCAGCGCGGGCTTCAGCAGGTTGCTGGCATCCATGCTGCCTTCGCTGGCACCGGCGCCGATCAGGGTGTGCATCTCGTCGATGAACAGGATGATCTCGCCCTCTGCGCCCTTCACCTCGTCGAGAACGGCCTTCAACCGCTCCTCGAACTCGCCGCGATATTTTGCGCCGGCGATCAGGCTGCCCATGTCGAGCGCCATCAGTCGCCTGTCCTTCAGGCTGTCGGGCACGTCGCCGTTGGCGATGCGCAGCGCGAGACCTTCCGCAATCGCGGTCTTGCCGGTGCCGGGCTCGCCTATCAGGACGGGGTTGTTCTTGGTGCGGCGGGCAAGGATCTGCACGGTACGGCGAATCTCCTCGTCGCGGCCGATCACCGGGTCCAGCTTGCCGTCGCGCGCTCTTTGCGTCAGGTCCTGCGCGTACTTCTTCATCGCGTCGTAGGCGGCTTCCGCATTGGCGGTGTCCGCCGTCTTGCCCTTGCGCAGTTCGTTGATCGCGCTGTTGAGTGCCTCTGCGGTCAGCCCAGCATCGGCCAGCGCCTGGCTCGCCTTGGTCTGCCGCGCCAGCGTGAGCGCCAGCAGCAGGCGTTCCACGGTCACGTAGCTGTCGCCTGCCTTCTCGGCGACCTGTTCCGCCTGGTCTAGAACGCGCACGGCGTCGTTATCGAGGCCGGGGGTCTGCTGTGCCCCGCCGCCGCTGACGGCAGGTATCTTGGCCAGCAGGGCATCGACCTGCTGCACGGCCTTCAACGGATCACCACCGGCGCGCTGGATCAGGCCGGATGCCATGCCCTCCTCGTCCTCCAGCAAGGCCTTCAGGATATGCTCCGGGCTGATGCGCTGATGGCTGTTACGGATGGCAACGGTTTGCGCGCTCTGCAGGAAACCCTTGGCGCGGTCGGTAAATTTTTCCAGGTTCATTCCTTGCCCCTCAATTCAGGTTCCCGCACAAGATAGTGTTGCATCGATGCAACACAAGTGTGGCGTGGCCGCAATTTTCTTATCCCACTTTAACCCACCTGCCGCTTTCACATGCGATCATGCTTGCTAAGTTTCAATAGGGCTAGCCCGCCCCCATCCCGCGTCATTGATCGAGGACAAGACGCCCACGCCTTGGCCGGCTTGGCAGACCGCCGACAGGCTTCGACGAACTGCATGGCCTTGCGATGAAACGCCTTTCGTTCGAGGCGCGGCGTGCTATCCCGTTTCACATGAAAAGGTCCCTCGCGCTTCGCACGCTAGCTCCCCTTGCCGCCGCCCTCGTGCTGGCAGGCTGTTCCACCACCGCCACCGCGCCTGCCGATACGGCAGCGGCGCTGACTTTCGAGGCCGATCCGCAGATCGCCTCGCTGGACGACATCATCGCCGCGGTGGACATTCCCTACGAGACGTTCACGCTCGACAACGGTCTCACCACCATCGTCCATACCGACCGAAAGTCGCCGCTGGTGGGCGTGACGGTTTACTACCGTGTGGGCTCAAAGCACGAGCCGCGCGGCCGCACCGGGTTTGCGCACCTGTTCGAACACATCATGTTCACCGGCAGCGAGAACGTGGAGAATTTCGACATTCCGCTGGAAGCCGCAGGCTCCACCGGGACGAACGGCTCGACCAGTTACGACCGCACCAATTATGTCGAGACGGTCCCCACTGGCGCGCTGGACCTCGCGCTGATGATGGAAGCGGACCGCATGGGCTACCTGCTGGGCGCCGTCACGCAGGAGCGGCTGGATAACCAGCGCGCCGTGGTGCAGAACGAGAAACGTCAGGGCGATAACCAGCCCTACGGCCTCATCGACTACCAGCTGTCCGAAGGGCTGCTGCCGGTCGGCCATCCCTATCGCCACTCCGTCATCGGTTCGATGGCGGACTTGTCCGCCGCCAGCCTGCTGGACGTGCGCGAGTGGTTCACCGACAACTACGGACCGAACAACGTGGTCCTCTCGCTCACCGGCGATATCGATGCGGAAACCGCACGTCCGATGGTGGAACGCTGGTTCGGCGCAATCCCGCGCGGGCCGGAGGTCGAGCAGTTCGATGCAGGGCCGGTTACGCTGGCTCAGCCGCGCTCCGACACCATGACCGACCAGGTGCCGCAGGTGCTGCTGGTGCGCGCGTGGACGGGGCCGGACATGCAGCATCCCGACGCCGTGCCGCTGCAGGTGGGCATGTACATCCTCGGCGGTCTCGCCTCCTCGCGCCTCGACAATGCGATGGTGCGCGGCGCCGAACTGGCGACCAGCGTTTCCGGCGCCTATCAGGCCTACGCGCAGATCGGCTATGCGCAGACATACGTCCAGGTGCGCCCCGACAAGTCGCAGGACGAGGCGCAGGCCCTGCTCGAAGCGGAAATCGCGCGCCTGATCGCCGAAGGACCGACGCAGGACGAACTGGACCGCGCGACGACGCAGATCGCCTCCAGCCTCGTGGGTTCGCTGGAGCGGATCGGCGGCTTCGGCGGCAAGGGCTCGATCCTTGCAGAAGGTCTGCTCTACACCGGCGATGCCGATTTCTACCGCACCGAGCTTGAGCGCATGGCCGCGCTCTCACCCGAGGACGTGCGTGCAGCAATGGAACGCTGGCTTTCGCGCCCTGCCTACAACCTTGCCGTGGTGCCGGGAGAGCGCACGCTGGATGGCGGCAACATGGGCGGTTGGGGCGACGAGCACCTGACACCCGCACCCGAGCCGGACACGGGCGCAGATATCGAAGTGACGCGCACCGGCCCTGAAATTCCCTTGCCCACGCCCGAACCCGTGGGCGAACTCACTTTCCCCGAAGTGGAGCGCGCAACGCTTTCGAACGGTATCGAGGTGGTGCTGGCGCGCCGCGCATCGGTGCCCAAGGTCTCGCTGGCCCTCACCTTCGATGCGGGCTCGGTGGTCGATCCCGCCGGGCAATACGGCACTCACGCCACCATGGTCGACCTGCTCTCCGAAGGCACCACGACGCGCAGCGCGCTGGATATCGCGGTGGAGCAGGAAACGCTGGGCGCATCGCTCAGCTTCGATGCCGGGTCGGAAACGACCGCGGCCTTCCTCTCGGCGCTCAGCCCGAACCTCCAGCCCTCGCTTGAACTGCTGGCGGACGTGGTCCGCAACCCGGCCTTCGCGCCCGATGCAATGGAGCGGGTGAAGAGCCAGCGGATGGCTGCCGTCGCGCAGGAGCTTTCCTCGCCCGCAGGCCTGGCGAACCGCGCTTTCATGCCGCTCGTCTATGGCCAGACGCATCCCTACGCCTACGCCTCCACCACGGGCGATGCGGAGGTGATCGGCGCGCTGACCCGTGCAGACGTGGTGGCAGAGCACGCCGAGTGGATTCGTCCCGCCACGGCGACGATCACGGCCGTCGGCGATGTTACCATGACCGAACTGGTCGCCGCCCTGGAAGCGACGCTGGGCGACTGGCAGGATCCGGCAACGCCCGTTCCGGCCAAGGATGTCGATCAGACCCCCGCGCTTGCCAACGCACCGCGCGTCGTCGTGGTCAATCGCCCCAATTCGCCTTCCAGCTACCTCGTCCTCGGTCGTCCGGCGCGCATCGCGGGCTGGCAGCCCGGCATGGAGGCGCTGGACCTTGCCAACGAAGTGATCGGCAGCGGCTTCCTCTCGCGCCTGAACAACGACCTGCGCGAAACGAAGGGCTGGACCTACGGCATCGGATCGAGCCTGCCGAACGTGCAGGGACCGCGCATCTTCCGCATCGCCACGCAGGTGCAGGCGGACCGGACGGCGGATTCGATCGAGGTCATCCTCGACCAGCTCGAAGCCTTCCCTGCCAGCCGACCCGTCGATGCGGTGGAACTCCAACGCGTAACCGATGGCAACGTGCGCAACCTGCCGAACCGTTTCGAAACCAACGGCCAGGTCTTGAGCGCGCTGCTTTCCAACCAGAACGCCGGACGCGACGACCGCTACCAGACGCTACTGCCGCAGCTCTACAGCGCCATCGACGCGGAAGACATCAACGCCGCCGCGCGCGACTACCTGCAACCGGAAAACATCACCATCGTGGTGGTGGGCGACCGGGAAACGGTTGAACCGCAGCTGGAAAACCTCGATATCGATGTGACTTATGTCGAGGCGGACAGCCTGTAGGTCTGCCCCAGAGGAGAATTACCAATGTCCGAAGTGGGTGGTACCTACGATTTCGTCGCGCAGTCCCCGATGGGAGAGCAGACCGGCACTTTCACCGTGGTCCCCGGCCCCGATGGAGAGACCTTCACCGGCCAGCTTTCGGGCGGCATGGGCACGATGGACGTGCAGGACGGCACGATCAGCGGCGATACGCTCACCTGGAAGATGAAGATGGGTATGCCCATGCCGATGACGCTGGATTGCGAGGCGACCGTGGATGGCGACGCCGTGACCGGCTCCATCAAGGCCGGCATCATGGGCACCATGCCCTTCACCGCCCAGCGCCAAGGCTGACGCGCGTCAGAACTTTCCGCGCAGCGCCTGATAGGCCGCTGCCGTCACCGTATTGGCGAGGTTGAGCGAGCGGATGTGGTCGGACCGCATCGGCAGGCTGACCTCGCACGTCCGGTGCCGCTCGCGAATTGCGGATGGGAGCCCCTTCGTTTCGCTGCCGAAAACGAGGATTGCATCGTCCGGGTAGTCGGGCTCGTAGAAGCTCGTCGGCGCATCGTCCTCGAACAGGAACATCTGCCCTGCCCGCGGGCGTCGTTCCTCCAGAAACGCGTCCAAATCCGCAAATTCGCTGAGCCGCACGTGCTGCCAGTAATCGAGTCCGGAACGCTTCAGGTGCCGGTCGCTGAGGGTAAAGCCATAGGGCCTGATAAGCACCAGTTCCATGTCCAGTGCCACGCAGGTGCGCCCGACCGCGCCGGTGTTATGCGGGATTTCCGGATGGACGAGAACGATGGTGGGGCGGGCGGCCATGCAGCCTGCCCTAGCCCAGCTTGTCCTTCAGGATCTGGTTCACCACCGCCGGGTTGGCCTTGCCCTGCATCGCCTTCATCGTCTGGCCGACGAAGAAGCCGAACAGCTTGTCCTTGCCGCCGCGATACTCTTCCACCTTGTCGTCGTTGTTCGCGATGATCTCGTCGATCGCAGCCTCGATCGCGCCGGTGTCGCTGACCTGTTTCAGGCCCTCGGTATCGGCGATCTCGTCAGGCTCGCGGCCTTCCTTGAGGACGATCTCGTAGATTTCCTTGGCCTGCCCGCCGGAAATCTCGCCCTTGTCCTGCATGGCGAGGATTGCGGCCTGCCGCTCTGCCGTGGCGTTGGCCATGTCGGCTTCGTCACCCAAGGACTTCACCACTCCCGGCGCGACGGAAAGCGACCAGTTGGCCACCTGCGTCGCAACCTTGTTCTCCGGCTTGCCGATGGCCTTGGCGGCGACGGCCAGCAACGTCTCGAACCGGGCAAAGGTTTCCACCTCTGCCGTCAGTTCGCGAGCGTTGTAGGGCGTCAGACCCAGTTCGTTCTCGTAGCGCGCGCGCTTGGCATCCGGCAGTTCCGGTAGCGAGGCGCGGCATTCGTCGAGGAAGTCCTGCTCCAGCACCAGCGGCAGCAGGTCGGGATCGGGGAAGTAGCGATAGTCGTGCGCGTCCTCTTTGGAGCGCATCGAGCGGGTGGTGCCGGTGTTCGGATCGAACAGACGTGTCTCCTGCACGATCTGGCCACCGTCTTCCAGCACGTCGATCTGGCGCTGCACCTCGTGCTCGATCGCCTGCATGACAAAGCGCACGGAATTGACGTTCTTCGTCTCGGTCCGTGTGCCAAGCTCGGTGTCGCCAACCTTGCGCACCGACACGTTCACGTCCGCGCGCATGGAGCCTTCCTCCATGTTGCCGTCGCACGATCCGACATAACGCAGGATGGCGCGCAGCTTGCGGATATAGGCCCCGGCCTCGGCGGGCGACGTCATGTCCGGGCGGCTGACGATTTCCATCAGCGCCACACCGGTGCGGTTGAGGTCGACATAGGACATGGTCGGGTGCTGGTCGTGCATCAGCTTGCCCGCGTCCTGCTCCACATGGATGCGCTCGATGCGGATGACCTTGTCCTCGGGAATACCGGCCTTCTCGTCCGCCTCGATCACCAGCTGCCCCTCGCCCACCAGCGGGTGATAGAGCTGGCTGATCTGGTAGCCCTGCGGCAGGTCGGCATAGAAATAGTTCTTGCGGTCGAACCGGCTCCACGCGTTGATCTGCGCCTCGATCGCCATGCCGGTACGCACCGCCTGGCGGATGCACTCGCGGTTTGGCACGGGCAGCATTCCCGGCATCGCGGCGTCGATCAGGCTGACCTGTGTGTTCGGCTCCGCCCCGAAAGCCGTGCTGGCTCCGGAGAACAGCTTGGCCTTGCTGGTAACCTGCGCATGAACTTCGAGGCCGATCACGACCTCCCACTCACCGGTTGCGCCCTGGACACGGTAATTGCTCATTTCGTCAACCCTAACAAATATGTCTCAAGGCTCTTCAGTTCGGCCTTGCATACCTCATCAAATTTCCCGCTGCCTGTAATCGAGATTTCTTCGAGAAATAACAGTGTCGGCTCTCTGTATTGCGGGTAATCGCGGAGGTCTCTTAAATACGCGATCATGGCCGGGCCATTAAACTTTCCGTCTCCAGACTTCAGGTCTTCATTCATCGATTTCACGAGACGGGCGTAATCGTGGACATAGGAAGTGTTTCCAGACTTGTCCCTCTTCCTGTTTCCCTCAACGGCCATGATCGTGATGATGACCAGCATCCAGAACGGAATCACCATCCCGAAGATTATCAATCCCAGAGCAATCCACTCGAAAGTGATCACCCTCTGAACCCCTGCCAAGTCACCGCCATCACCCGCCCACCAGCGTTTGCGCCCTGGACACGGTAATTGCTCATGAGTTCGCCTCGAGAAGAAATGCCTCGGTCTTCTTCAGTTCGTTCTTCAACATCTGGTCGTAAGGCGTGCTGCCGCTCACGTTGATGTCGTTGATCATCGTTACCGAGATGTCGCGGTATTCAGGAAAGGTCTGCAGTTCGCGGATGCAGGCGACCACGATCGGCGCGCGCTTCCGGTCTGCGCGCATTTCGTTCATCAGTCGGTCCATCACCGCGGTGAAGGCCATGCAGCGCTGCGCCGATTGCAGCTGCTGGCGCTGCTTGCGATTGGCGAAGTGCACGGTGCCCACCAGCCACCAGATCGGCAGGATCAGTCCGCCCACCAGCAGCACGATGACGAGGACTTCGAAAAAGCTCACCACCACTTCTCCGGCTGGGCGGTGAACCCGGCGCGCTGTTCGATGGCGAGGCCCGCGTTCAGCACACCCTGCTCGTCCATCGGCTTGCCGACCAGTTGCAGGCCGAGCGGCAGGCCGTCCGAATTGAGGGTGGCAGGCACGCTCATGGCAGGAAGGCCGGCCAGCGATGCGGGCACCGAGAACACGTCGTTCAGGTACATCGACAGCGGGTCGTCGGTTTTCTCGCCCAGCGCGAAGGCCGCGGTTGGCGTGGTGGGCGCGAGGATCACGTCGCACTGTTCGAACGCGTCCATGAAGTCCTTCTGCACCAGCGTGCGGACCTTCTGCGCCTGCGTGTAATAGGCATCGTAGAAGCCTGCGCTGAGCACATAGGTGCCGATCAGGATGCGACGCTTCACCTCGTGACCGAACCCGGCGGAGCGGGTGGCGGCATACATATCCTGCAGGCCAGCGCCCTCGGGCAGGTCGCGCAGGCCGTAACGCACGCCGTCGTACCGGGCGAGGTTGGAGGAGGCTTCGGCAGGGGCGATGATGTAATAGGCGGGCAGCGCGTACTTGGTGTGCGGCAGCGATACGTCGACCACCTTAGCACCCGCATCGCGCAGCCACTGCTTGCCTTCTTCCCAGCTCGCCTCGATCTCGGCATCCATCCCGTCCACGCGGTATTCGCGCGGGATGCCCACGGTCTTGCCCGCGAGATCGGCATCGAGCAGCCGGACCCAGTCGGGCACGGGCGCGTCGATGCTGGTCGAATCCTTGGGATCGAAACCGGCCATCGCGCCCAGCATGATCGCGCAGTCTTCCACCGAACGGGCCATCGGGCCCGCCTGGTCGAGCGAGCTGGCAAAGGCCACGATGCCCCAGCGGCTGCAGCGGCCATAGGTCGGCTTGATCCCGGTAATGCCGGTGATCGCAGCGGGCTGGCGGATCGAGCCGCCGGTATCGGTGCCGGTCGCTGCCGGGCACAGCCGCGCGGCAACGGCGGCGGAGGAGCCTCCCGAAGAACCGCCCGGCGTCAGCGTGGCATTGCTGCCCTGCTTCTTCCACGGGCTGGCGACATTGCCGAAATAGCTCGTCTCGTTGGAGGAGCCCATGGCGAACTGATCCATGTTCAGCTTGCCCAGCATCCCCGCGCCCGCATCCCACAGCTTCTGCGAGACTGTGCTTTCGTAAGGCGGCTTGAACCCTTCGAGGATGTGGCTGCCTGCGGCCGACTGCACGCCCTTGGTGGCGAAGAGGTCCTTCATGCCGATGGGCACACCGGCCATCGGCCCCAGATCCTTGCCTGCTGCACGGTCCGCATCCACCTTGTCGGCTGCGGCGAGCGCGTGGTCGGGCGTGGTGACGATGAAGGCGTTCAGTTCGGCGGCGGCAGCCACGGCGTCATTATGCGCCTCGGCCACTTCGCGCGCGGTGAAATTGCCGGCGGCCACGCCGTCGCGGATGGCCTTGAGGCCCATTTGCGTGAAATCGGTCACTATTCGATCACCTTCGGAACGCCGTAGAAGCCGTGTTCGGCCACGGGCGCATTGGCCAGCACGTCATGACGCCTGCCACCGCCGGTCAGCGGGTCGGCGTCGATCACGTCGTCGCGCAGGCGCTGGTCTTGCGGGATGACCGCGGCCATCGGCTCGACATTGCTGGTGTCAACCTCGCCCAGCTGTTCCACGAAGGCGAGGATATTGTTGAGTTCGGGCACCATGTGGTCGAGGGCAGCCTCGTCCATACTGATGCGCGCCAGACTGGCAATCTTGGCGACTTCTTCTCGGGTGACTGACATGGCGGGAGCGTTAGCCGCGTGGGCGGCGCGCTTCAAGCAGGGAAAACGCAGTCTCGCGCCGCTGGTGGAGCGGAATAAGTCGCGCCTGGCCTCTGGCCTGGCGGATTACTCCGCCGGAGCACCCGGTACCGCGCCTTCGCCAGTGCCCTGTGCTTCCATCTGCTGCTGCATCATCTGCTGCTGGAAGGACTGCACGCGCGCCTGGAATTCCTCGCGGCTCATGAAGTCGATCACTTCGATATCGAAGTAGAGATCGCTGTTCGGCGGGATCGGCCCGCCCTCTGGCACGTCGGCACCGTAGGCCTGATCGGACGGAATGAAGATCTCGTACTGGCCGCCCACCTGCGTCTGCAACAGGGCATCACGGAAGCCGGGGATCATGTCGCCCAGCGGCAGCGGCGTGCCATCGGGGAAGATGCCGGGGATGGGCAGCGGCATGGACTGCGACTGGTCGAACACGGTGCCGTCGGCCAGCTTGCCGGTGTAATTTACAAACACCACGTCCTCTTCGGTCGGGCTGGGGCCCTCGCCCGCGCGCACGGTATCTACCGAAAGACCCTGCGGGGTCGCAGCCCAGGCGATGCCAACGGCCACCAGAACGGCAATGATGACGCCGATCCACAGCTTGGTGAGCGAGCCCTTGGCAATCGGCTGCAGCGGAACGCGGGTGACTTCGGCCATGGTAATGTGATCCCGTGAATATTGGCGCGCCAAACGAAAAGGGCGCGGAAGAACTTTCCACGCCCCTTTGGCTTAGCTGCGATGTGCTTTCAAGCTTCGAGAGCCTGAAAAGCGGCGCTATTACCGGGCGCCGTCGCGCTCTGCGCGCTTGCGCTCCAGCTTGCGGGCGCGGCGAACGGCAGCAGCCTTTTCGCGAGCGCGCTTTTCGCTGGGCTTCTCGTAGTGGCGACGCAGCTTCATTTCGCGATACACACCCTCACGCTGCAGCTTCTTCTTGAGCGCACGGAGAGCCTGCTCGACATTGTTATCGCGAACGATGATCTGCATAAATCTAAGCCACCTTCTAGAACTAAAACGGCGAGAGCCCGCTGCAGTCAGGCGCGGGATGCACCGGATAAACAAAACGAAAATTGCGCCGAATCCCTCTCGGGGTCGGCTTCACGAGGGCGCAGATAAGCGAATCGCGGGTGAAATGCAAGGCGGCAGAGCGTTTTGGGTTCCGCATGGCCGCCTGCAACGCTAAGGGAACGGCCATGTCCAATGCAACTCCGCAACTCTATGCCTCCCTCTCCGTCGCGCTGGGAGGGGGAATTGGCGCGCTTGCCCGCTACCAGATGGGCCGGTTCATGACCGGTTGGCTGGGCGCGCCCGCCGTCAGCGCCTTCCCCTTTGCCACTCTGGCCGTCAACACCATCGGCAGCCTGCTGATGGGCCTGCTCGCCGGATGGCTGGTGCGCGGCAACCCCGAAGGCGCGGACCAGCTTCGCCTGCTGCTGGGCGTGGGTCTGCTGGGCGGGTTCACCACCTTCAGCGCTTTCAGCCTTGAAATGGCCTACATGATGCAGCGCGGCCAACTGGGCCTCGCGGCGATCTATCTCATGCTCTCGATCGGCCTTGGCGTATCGGGGTTCTTCTTCGGCATCACCGTGACGCGGCTGTTCTCATGAGCAAGGATGCGAATGAAGTCCGCCAGTTTACCGTTGGCGAGGACGACGACGGCGTGCGGCTGGACCGCTGGTTCAAGCGGCACCTGCCGCAGGTCGGCTTCGGCACGGTCAGCCGCTGGGCGCGCACCGGCCAGCTGCGCGTGGACGGCAAGCGCGTGAAGGTGGACGACCGCCTCACCGCCGGTCAGCAATTGCGCGTGCCGCCGGGCGGCGAGGACAAGGCGCGCACGCAAAGAACGCGGCGCGAACTGACGCCGGAAGAAGAATCGCTGGCCGACGATATCCTCATCACCCGCACGAAATCCGCGCTGGTGCTGAACAAACCACCGGGCCTCGCCACGCAAGGCGGCACCAAGACGACCCGCCACGTTGACGCGCTGCTGGATGCCTATGCCGGCGATGGCGAGCCACGCCCGCGCCTTGTCCACCGGCTGGACAAGGACACCAGCGGCATTCTGCTGGTCGCCCGCACACCGGGCAGCGCGGCGTTCTTCTCCAAGCGTTTTTCGGGCCGCAGCGCGAAGAAGATTTACTGGGCGCTGGTGGTCGGCGTGCCCGATATCTACGAGGGCGAGATCGAGGCGCCGCTGGCCAAGCAGCCGGGCACCGGCGGCGAGAAGATGCATGTCGATACGGAGAACGGCCAGCCCGCCAAGACGCTCTACCGCGTCGTCGAACGCGCCGGAAACGCCGCCGCGTGGGTGGAGCTGCAACCGCTGACGGGCCGCACGCACCAGTTGCGCGTCCACATGGCGGCGATGGGTCACCCCATCGTGGGCGACGGTAAGTACGGCGGGCAGGATGCATTCCTGACCGGCAGCATCAGCCGCAAGATGCACCTCCACGCGCGCCGCCTGATCATAGAGGCACCCGGCGGGCAGAAGCTGGACGTGAGCGCGGACCTGCCAGAGCATTTCGCGCAGTCGATGGAACAGCTCGGTTTCAACCCTGCCCTCAGCGACGCGAAGCCGGTCGCCACGCCGAAACCCAAGCGAACCAAGGCGGAAGAGAAGCAGGCGGCCAAGCAGCACGCAAAGCAATATCGCAAGGCCCGGCGCGGCGAGCGCAAGCGGCGCGCAGAGCCGGGCGGCAAGAAGCGGGGCAAGAAGTGAGTGTGCGCCTCGCCGTCTTCGACTGCGACGGCACCCTGAGCGACGGGCAGGCGGGCGTGGTGAATGCGATGAACGCCGCCTTTGCCGAGGTGGGCGCGCCCGCTCCGCACCACTCGCAAGTGCGCCGCATCGTGGGCCTCAGCCTGCCGCAGGCGATCCGCCGCCTGTCGCCGGAACTGCCGGACGAGCAGCAGTTTGCCGTGGTGCAGGCCTACAAGACGGCCTTCCGCAGCGCGCGGGAAAACGGCACCCTGCGCGAACCACTGTTCGAAGGGATGGCCGAAATGTTGCAGCGACTGCACGGGCGCGGCTGGACGCTTGGGGTCGCTACCGGAAAGTCCGGCCGCGGCCTTGCCAGCACGCTCGCCATGCATGGGCTGACGCAGTTCTTCGCCACAACGCACACGGCGGACCGGCACCCCTCCAAGCCCCATCCCGCAATGCTGCATGCCGCGATGGACGATGCGATGGCCGAGCCGGAAGCGACCTGCATGATTGGCGATACCGTGTTCGATATCGAGATGGCGGTGGCCGCCAACGTGCGCCCCATCGGCGTGTCGTGGGGCTATCACGAACCGGACGAACTGCTCGCCGCAGGGGCCGTGGCCGTAGCCGAGACAATGGCCGAACTGGAGAAACTGATCGATGGATAGCCGCGAGGACGCCGAGGTCCGCGCGAAGGGCCGCTTCATGCTCATCAACGCCATGCGGATCGCCGGCGTGGTGATGATCCTGGCCGCAATCGCGGTGTTCAACGATGCGCTGCCGCTGCCCGACTGGGCGGGCTACCTGCTGCTGGTGCTGGGCATGTTCGAGACTTTCGTCACCCCCACCCTGCTTTCGCGGATGTGGAGCACGAACGACAAGCGATGAAACGGTTCTGGAAAGAAGTAGCGGTCGAGGAACGTGACGGCGGCTGGCAGGTGACGCTGGATGGACGGCCCATCAGGACGCAGGGCGGCAAGCCTCAGGTGCTGCCGACGCGCAATGTAGCCGAAAAGCTCGCCGCAGAATTCGCCGAACAAGGTGAGAAGGTAGACCCGAAGTCGTTCATTTTCCGAGACATGGCCGATTTCGCCATCGACATGGTGCGCGAGGACCGCGCTGCACACGTCGCCAAGCTGATCTCCTACGTCGAGACCGACACCCTGTGCTACCGCGCCGACCCGGACGAGCCGCTCTATCGCCGCCAGCAGGAGGTATGGGAGCCGATCGTTATCGCTTGCGAGTCCGCGCACGGCATCCGGTTAGAACGGGCGAGCGGCATCATCCATCGCAAGCAATCCGAAGGTACGCTGGCTGCCTTGAAGGCGCGTCTGGACGGCGAAGACGATTTCACTCTCGCGGCGCTGGTGACTCTGGCATCGCTGGGCGCTTCGCTGACGGCCGCTCTCGCAGTGCTGGAAGACGGGGCCGATGTTGGCGCCCTGTTTGCCGCCACCAACCTCGAAGAAGACTGGCAAGCCGAACTATGGGGCCACGATCACGAGGCCGAGGTTGCGCGCAAGGCGAAGCTGGAGGCGTTCCGCCGCGCGGCGGAATTCGCGAAGGCGGTGCGGGGCTAGGTTAGCCCACCCACTCCGCAACTTCGTCCGCGACGATGTTGGCCGCGCGGTTCAGCGCCGAGCCGACATCGTTTGCTTCGGGCAGTGCGGGTTCGCTGTGCTCGAAACGGCGCGTGCGGATCGTGCCGTCCGGCATTTCCAGCATGGCATCGTAGCGCACGATCACGCTGCCGCTGTTCGCGTCGAAGCCCATGTCGACAAGCTGGCCCGAAAGCTGGGTTTGCGCGACATATTCCAGCTCTCCGCCGCCTACGACAAGGCGATTGCCCTTGGCCCTGATCGTCTCGGCCAGCACGTTGCGGAACAGTTGCGCGGGCTTTTCCACCCACACGGCATCCTGCAGGTAAGCGAGCGAGCTGTCGCTGGTGGTGACGGGCACGCGGGTGACATTCAGTCGCTGTGTGACGGTGGGCACCTGCACGGCCAGCGCGGCCGAAGCCTCTCCTTCGGCGGCAGCGCCGGCCGGGATGGAGGCAGACGGGGTCAACGTCAGCAACTGGTCGGGCGGATCGCCGCCACCAAGGCTGATACAGCCCGAAAGCGCGGCAAGCGAAGCTGCGGCGGCGAGGAATTTGCTCTTCATCATGATCATCGTTTCCGCCCTCAAGGCTCGTAATCGGGCAACGGCTGCGAACCCAGCAGCGATCCCGCGCCTTCGTTCTCCAGCCGCTCCGTCATGCTGCGCAGGTTCTCGCTTGTCCGCCGCAGGTCGCGCAATGTGGCGTTGGCGGCGGGCAACGTATCTTCGTTCAATTGGCGCGTCAGCGGCTCGACATTGGCGAGCGAGCCTTCAAGCGAATTGGCCGCCTGCCGCGCCGATGCCAGCGTTGCGCGCAAGTCCGATGCGAGCGCAGGACCTTCGCCTTCAAGCAGCTGGTCCGTCGTTTCCAGCGTGTCCTCGAACGCGGCCAGCGTCTCTGTCGATTGCGCCAGCGTCGTCTGCAATTCCTGCAAGGTGCGCTGCACTTCCGGCGAGGAATTTGCCAGCTCGCGGCTGATGGCATTGGTGTTGGCGAGGATGCCCGAAATGGAATCCTGGTTCTCGTCATCCAGAACGCGGGTCAGGCGATCGGTCAGGGTCGCCAGTCGCTCAAGCAACAGCGGCGCGCTGGCGAGGATTTCGCCTACGGCACCCTGCGCCGGGGGAATGACCGGCACGCCTTCTGGGCAATCGGTGGTGTCGCAGGTGATCGGCGGCTGGTTGGATCGGCCGCCGGACAGGCTGATGTTGGATACGCCGGTGAAGCTGGCCGAAATGCTGGCAGTTGTGCCCACGAGAATCGGCGTTTCCCCGTTCACCTTGATGCGCACCTTCACGAATTCGGGGTCACGCTCCCAGATCGAGATATCCGCGACCTGACCTACAGGAACGCCCGAATAGGTGACAACAGACCCCTCGGCGACGCCGCCGACGGACTGTTCGTAGAAAATGTCGTATTCCTTGTTGTTCCGCTCGCCCAGTCGCGCCAGCCAGACGAAGAACACCGCCGCCGCTGCCAGCAGCAGCAGCGTGATAGCGCCGACCCAGATATGGTTTGCCCGTGTTTCCATCCGTCTCGCCTATGCCTTCTCGCTGCCTTGCTTGTCCAACGCTTTCCCCCGCTCGTGGGTTGCAGTGGCCGCCCGTGCGCGCGGTCCGTTGAAGTATTCCTGTATCCACGGATGATCGTTCTGCTGCAGTTCGTCGATGGTCCCCACCGCGATCACCTTCTTGTCGGCCAGCACGGCCACGCGGTCGCAGATGGCGTATAGCGTATCGAGATCGTGCGTGATCAGGAATACCGTAAGCCCCAGCGTGTCGGTGAGTTCGCGCAGCAGTTCGTCGAACTTGGCCCCGCCGATGGGATCGAGACCGGCCGTGGGCTCGTCGAGGAACAGCAGTTCGGGATCGAGCGCGAGCGCGCGGGCGAGACCGGCGCGCTTCTTCATGCCGCCCGAAAGCTCCGACGGGAACTTGCTGGCGGCATCGGCTGGCAGGCCGGTCAGCACTGTCTTGTAACGCGCGATCTCGTTCAGCAGCTTCTGCGACAGCTCGGGATAGAACTGTTTCAGCGGGACCTGCACGTTCTCTCCCACAGTCAGGGTGGAGAACAGCGCCCCGCCCTGGAACAAGACGCCCCAGCGATTGCGTACCCCGATGTCCTCGTCCGGCTCTGCCTCGGTAATGTTATGGCCGAACACCTCGATCTCGCCCGCTTGCGGGAATTGCAGGCCGATGATGGAGCGCATCAGCACGCTCTTCCCGGTGCCCGAACCGCCCACGACGCCAAGGATTTCGCCGCGCCGCACGTCGAGATCGAGGTCCTCGTGCACCACGAAATCGCCAAAGGCATTGGTCAGCCCGCGGATGCGGATGGGATAGTCTTCCCCGCCCGGCGCGGCTTCGTGCGTGGTCTCGTTGTCGATGTGCTCGCTCATATCCAGCCGATCCTCTCGAAGAAGACGGCGAAGAAGGCATCGAGCACGATTACCATGAAGATCGCCTGCACCACGGCAGCGGTGGTGCGCAGGCCCACTTCCTCGGCGTTACCCTTGACCTGCATGCCTTGATAGCAGCCAGCCATGGCCACGATCAGGCCGAACACCGGCGCCTTTACCATGCCCACCCAGAAATCGGTGACGGGCACCACTTCCTGCACGCGGGCAAGGAAGGTGAGGAAAGGAATGCCCAGCATCACATCGCCAATCACCGCGCCGCCAATGATGGCGACGACGGATGCGAAGAAGCCGAGCAGCGGCATCATCAGAACGGCGGCAAGGATGCGCGGAATGACCAGCGCCTCCATCGGCGAGACGCCGATGGTGCGCATCGCGTCGATTTCCTCGGTCAGCTTCATCGTGCCGATCTGGGCGGCAAAGGCAGAACCGCTGCGGCCCGCCACCATGATCGCCGTCATCAGCACGCCCAGTTCGCGCAGGGTAATGCGCCCGACGAGGTTCACCGTCAGCGTTTCCGCGCCGAACTGCTGCAATTGCACCGCGCCCTGCTGCGCGATGACGATGCCGATAAGGAAACTCATAAGGCCGATGATCGGTAGCGACTGGACGCCCACCAGTTCCATCTGCCGCACCAGGGCCTTCATCCGGAAGCGGCGCGGATGGAGCATCAGGCTGAAGAACGCGCCGATGACCGAGCCGAGGAAGCCGATCGAGGATAGCACGCCCTTGAAGAACTCAATTACGGCGATGCCGACGTGCTCGGTAATCTGTTTGGCATTGCGCCGGCGCGGCGGGGCGATGGCGGCCTCGCTCTCGCATTCCTCCACCGCATCGAGCAGCACTTCTGCCTGTTCGCTGGCGCCGACCACGTCGGCCCCGGTGCGCTGGGCGAACCGGAATATGATCCATGCGCCCACCGTGTCGATACGTGAGACGCCGGAAATGTCGATGGTCTGGATCGAATCGGTGATGTCGCGCAGCCCAGGATCGATCTCGCCCACACCCGAAACCACCATGGGCCCGGTGATGGTGACGGTCGCCCGCCCCCCAGCTTCCTCGATAGTGTATTCAGCCCATTCGCGCATTGCGGGCAGCTATGGGCATTATTCAGGCCGGCAGCAAGGTTTTAGCGTGTTGCCCTTGGGGGAATCAGGTGGCAGTGGCCTTTGCCATGACGAGTGAACTGAGCAAGACCTTCGATCCCGTCGCCATCGAGGCGAAATGGTATTCCCACTGGGAAGAGACCGGCGCGTTCCGCCCGGATCGCCCGGATGCGGAGCCCTTCACCATCGTCAACCCGCCGCCCAACGTGACGGGGTCCTTGCACATCGGCCACGCGCTCGACAACACGCTGCAGGATATCGTGATCCGTTACGAGCGCCTGCGCGGCAAGGACGCGCTGTGGGTGGTGGGCACGGACCACGCGGGCATCGCCACGCAGATGGTGGTGGAGCGCCAGCTGGAAGAACGACAGGACAAGCGCACCAATTACAGCCGCGAGGAATTCGTCGACAAGGTCTGGGAGTGGAAGGAAGAAAGCGGAGGCACCATTACCCGCCAGCTGCGCCGCTTGGGCTGTTCGATGGACTGGAGCCGCGAACAGTTCACCATGGACGACCACTTCACCAAGGCGGTGCTCAAGGTGTTCGTGGACCTCTACAACGACGGCCTGATCTACCGCGACAAGCGGCTGGTGAACTGGGACCCGAAGCTGCGCACCGCGATCTCTGATCTGGAGGTGGAAACGCGCGACGTGCAGGGTTCGTTCTGGACCTTCATCTACCCGCTGGCCGACGGCAGCGGCGATATCCGCGTCTCCACCACACGGCCCGAAACGATGCTGGCCGACATGGCCGTGGCAGTGCATCCGGAGGACGAACGCTATCGTGATCTGGTGGCGCGCGGCGCGAGGGTGAAGCTGCCGATCACGGGCCGCGAAATACCCATCGTGGCGGACGAGCACGCCGACCCGGAACTTGGCAGCGGCGCGGTGAAGATCACGCCGGGGCACGACTTCAACGACTTCGAAGTGGGCAAGCGCGCCGGGATCGCTCCGGCTGACATGCTCAACATGCTCGATGCAGACGCGAACGTCTGCCAGACCGCCGACGGGCTGATCCCGGAAGAACTGCTCGGCCTCGAACGTTTCGAGGCACGCAAGCGCGTGGTGGAGATGCTGAAGGTCAGCGGCCATCTCGTCACGCACAAGAGCAAGACCAAGAAGGGCGAAGAGGTCGAAATCGACGCCGAACCGCGCACCATCGCGACGCCTTTCGGCGACCGTGGCGGCGTTGTGATCGAACCGTGGCTGACCGACCAGTGGTATGTCGACGCCGAGAAGCTGGCGGCAAAGCCCATCGAGGCGGTGAAGTCGGGCGAGATCGAGATCGTGCCCGCCACATGGGAGAAGACCTTCTTCAACTGGATGGAGAACATTCAGCCGTGGTGCGTCTCTCGCCAGTTATGGTGGGGGCACCGGATTCCGGCGTGGTACGACGCGGACGGCAACGTGTTCGTCGCCGAGACCGAGGAAGAGGCGCAGGCCAAGGCCGGTGAAGGCGTTGCCCTCACCCGCGACGAGGACGTCCTCGACACGTGGTTCTCCTCCGCGCTCTGGCCCTTCGCCACGCTCGGCTGGCCCGATGCCGAGGCGCGGGTGGTGAAGCACTACCCCAACTCCCTGCTCATCAGCGGCTTCGACATCCTGTTCTTTTGGGATGCCCGCATGATGATGATGGGCTACTACAACATGGGCGAGCGCCCGTGGGAGAAGCTGTACCTGCACGGCCTCGTGCGTGCAGCCGACGGCTCCAAGATGAGCAAGTCCAAGGGCAACGTGGTCGATCCTCTCGGCCTGATCGACCAGTACGGCGCGGACGCTTTGCGCTTCTTCATGGCGGCGATGGAAAGCCAGGGCCGCGACATCAAGATGGATGAAAAGCGCGTGGAGGGGTATCGCAACTTCGCCACGAAGCTGTGGAACGCCACGCGCTTCTGCCAGGGCTACGGCATCGGTGCGTCAGGCACGATCAAGGCGCCGCCCGCCCGCCTCGCCGCGAACCAGTGGATCATCGGCGAAGTGCAGCAGACCGTGGAAGCGCTGGACAAGGCCATGGCCGAACTGCGCTTCGATGCCGCCGCCAACACCGTCTATCACTTCACCTGGGACAGGTTCTGCGACTGGTATCTGGAGCTTATCAAGCCCGTGCTCCAGTCGGACGAAGATGGCCCGATCCAGCAGGAAACAAAGGCCGTCGCCGGGTGGGCGCTCGACCAGATACTCGTCATGCTGCACCCCTTCATGCCATTCGTGACGGAGGAACTCTGGCACGCGCAGGGTGAGCGCAAGTACGACCTTATCCATGCGAAGTGGCCGGAGCCGCGCGCCGCAGTGAGCAAGGACGCGACCGACGCCATTGACTGGGTAATCGCCCTCACCACCGCCACGCGCGGCGCGCGTAACGAACTGGGCATTTCGCCCGGCGAGAAGTTGTCTGCCTTCATTGAAAATCCTTCGCCGTTGGCGCAGGGCGTGATCGATCGCAGCAGCGCCGCCATCGAACGCCTTGCCCGCCTGTCGCCCATCACCGTCGGTGAAGCGCCCGCAGGCGCGGCGATGCAGGTGAGTTCGGGCAGCGACGTGTTCATCGTGCCGCTGGAAGGCGTGATCGATGTCGATGCGGAGCGCGCCCGCCTCGAAAAGGCGCTGGCCGCCTCGCAGAAGGAAGCGAAATCGCTCGAAGGCCGCCTCGGCAACGCCAACTTCGTCGAACGCGCCAAGCCCGAAGCGGTGGAGAAAGCCAAGGCCGACCACACCTTCCATCTTGACGAAATTGCCAGGCTGGAAGCGGCACTGGAACGGCTGGGGTAGCTTGACGCTGGTCCTCGCCACGCAGGCTCCGGGAGAGCCGGAAATCTTTGCCTCCGTGCAAGGCGAAGGACCGAGCGCGGGCACGCCTGTCGCTTTCCTGCGCCTCTCGCGCTGCAACCTCGCCTGCGTCTGGTGCGACACGGCCTACACCTGGCATTTCGAAGGCGACGAACGCCCGCACCGTTCGGGCGAGCATTTCGATCGCAAGGCCAACCAGGTGGAACTGGACGAGGCCGATGTCGCCGCCCGCATTGCGGCGCTGGGGCAGAAGCGCCTCGTCATCACCGGCGGTGAGCCGACGATGCAGGCGGGCAAGCTGGCGGCGATGCTGGAGCACCTGCCCGACATGCAGGTCGAGATCGAGACCAACGGCACCGTCGATCCGCCCGCTCGGCTCGATTTCCGCGTCGACCAGTACAATGTCAGCCCCAAGCTGGCGCACAGCGGTAACCCGGCGGAGCTGGCGCTGAAGCCCGAGATGCTAGACCGCTGGGCCACGGACGAACGAGCCTTCTGCAAGTTCGTGATCGCGCAGCCTGGCGATGTGGACGAGGTTCTCGCCCTCGTGAAAACGCACATGATCCCGGCGCACCGGGTGTTCCTGATGCCCGAAGGCACGGACAGCCAAACCGTGCGCCAGCGCGAGGAATGGCTGGTGCCGCTCTGCCTCGAGCATGGCTTTCGCATGAGTGACCGCCTGCACATCCACCTGTTCGGTGACACGCGCGGGACATGAGCGAGGGCGACCCGGCGAAACCGCCCGCCGCCATGCGCGGAGACCTGACCCGGGGACCGATCCCGCGCACCCTGCTGGTGTTCGCGGTGCCCGCGCTGCTGACAAACGTGCTGCAATCACTGTCCGGCACGATCAATTCGATCTGGGTGGGGCGGCTGATCGGCGAAGAGGCGCTCGCCGCCACGGCCAATGCCAATATCGTGATGTTCCTCGTCGCCAGCCTTTCCTTCGGTTTCGGCATGGCGGGCACGGTGATGATCGGGCAGCGCTGGGGCGCGCGCAACGTGGACGGGGCACGGCGCACCTTCGGCAGCGCGGTGGGCTTCTGCGCCTTCCTCATGGTGGTGATTGCGGGCGTGGGCTTTGCGTTTGCTCCGGGACTGCTGCGCCTGCTGGCAACGCCGGAAGGGGCCTATCCGCTGGCGCTCATCTACCTGCGGTTGATCTTCCTCTCGATGCCGTTCGGCATGGTTTCGATCATCCTTTCGATGGGCCTGCGCGGCACAGGCGATGCCCGCACTCCGCTCATCTTCATGGGCGTGACCGTGCTGATCGACGCGGTGCTGAACCCTGTGTTCATTGCAGGGCTCGGCCCGCTTCCCGCGATGGGCATCGCCGGGTCCGCCACGGCGACCATCGCTGCCTCGATGCTCTCTTTCGTCGGTATGGTGATCTATGTCTATCGCAAGGACCTGCCGCTGCGGCTGCGCGGCGCCGAACTGCACTACCTGAAGCCGGCGCGCGAGGAGTTGCGGTACATCGTCACCAAGGGCCTGCCGATGGGTGCGCAGATGGCGGTGATGGCGGCGGCAGGGATCGTGCTGGTGGGCCTCGTCAACCGCGAGGGACTGATGACGACCGCGGCCTACGGCGCGACCATGCAACTGTTCACCTATATCCAGATGCCCGCCATGGCGATCGGCGGCGCGGTGAGCGCAATGGCTGCGCAGTACATCGGCGCGCGCAAGTGGGATAACCTGCACGCCGTCACCCGCGCAGGCCTTGTGATGAACCTCGTCTTCACCGGCTCCGTCACCGTGATGCTGATCCTGTTCGACAGGCCGGTACTGGTCCTGTTCCTCGGGCCGGACAGCCCGGCGGTGGACATTGCCCGCCATATCCAGCTCCTTGCCAGCTGGAATTTCGTGATCTTTGGCGTCACGCAGATCTACACCGCCACCATGCGCGCGGCAGGCGCGGTGTGGGTGCCGCTGGCGGTGGTCGGCATTGCGCTGTTCCCGGTGCGGCTTGGCTTTTACTATGCCACATACAACTGGCTGGGCGCGGACTCGCTGTGGCTGTCCTACCCCGTCTCCGCCGCAAGTGGCCTTGCGCTTGGATGGTGGTTCTATCACTACTGGGACTGGCGCCGCGAATTGCCGATTGGCCCCAGGGAGGCGGAAGAAGGCAGCCACGCGGACGCACTGCCCGCGGGACGCATGACGCCTGATTTGTAAGGTTTGTTTTTCGATCCGATCTCCGTCGGATCGTCCTCGCTAGACGCGCTTCACTACGCTACGCGCCCGCTGCGGGCGGCCTTCCGGCCTTGCGCCCTGCCAAGCGCATGGCGTCCTGATTACAAATCTATTTGAGGCGCGCAATTCGGTCGCGACTAGCGAACGACAGAGCGCGACTGCGCGACCGCAGGTGCCGCGCAGCGAAGCGGAGCGAATAGCACCGAGGACGCTCCGGCGGGGGCCGGAGCGAAAACAAATCAGGCACCCTGCGCGCGCCAGCGCTGGACGGTGCGGTAGACCGCCTCTTCCTCGCCACCGCCGTGGTTCCACAGGTCGACGAAGCTCGGGTCTTCGGATGCCGGACGCTTGCTTTCCTCGAGATTGTCGAACGCCACGCGGATCGGGATCGACACGCCCTCGCCGCAGATGATGCATTCACGGTTGCGCAGAGCCGGGATGGAATCGAGGAAACCGCGCGCGCCTTCGGGCATCGCCGCTTTTACGAACGCCTGGTCGCGATCGTTGTTGAGACGCATCGAAATGATCGTGCCGCACTGCGACAGCACGCCTTCGGCAAGGTCGGACGGGCGCTGCGTGATGAGGCCCAGCGAGATGCCGTACTTACGGCCTTCCTTGGCGATGCGGGAGAGGACACGGCCGACCGAGTTGCCGTCGGCATTCTTCTCGCTCGGCACGTAGCGGTGCGCTTCCTCGCACACCAGCAGGATCGGGGCAGTTCGCTCGTTGCGGCCCCAGATGGCGAAGTCGAACACCAGACGGCTGAGCACGGCCACCACGGTGCTGGTGATGTCGGACGGCACGCCCGACACGTCGACGATGGAAATCGGCTTGCCATCGCCGGGCATCCGGAAGATCTTGGAAATGAATTCGCCCATGGTGTCGCCCACCAGCATGCCAGAGAACATGAACTGGTAGCGCGGATCGGCCTTCAGTTCCTCGATCTTGGTCTTGATGCGCATGTAGGGGGCGGTGTTGGTCGCCTTGTCCAGCTTGCCCATCTCGTCCTGGATCAGGCTGGTAAGATCGGACAGCAGGTAGGGGATCGGCGAATCCACGGTGATCTTGCCCATCGACTGCGCAAGGCGGTTCTTGCTGCGGGCCGCGAGCAGGCACTTGGCGAGGATGTCGCGGTCGTTCTGGAGGTCGTTGCCGCTCGATTTCAGCAGCACTTCGCAGTGTTCCTCGAAATTCATCAGCCAGTAGGGCATCTGCAGGTTCGAGACGTCGAAGATCATCCCGTAGTTCTTGAACGCCGCGGAATATTCGCCGTGCGGGTCGATCATCAGCACATGGCCCTGCGGTGCCGCCTCGCAGATGCGGTGGAGGATCAGCGCAGCACTGGTGGATTTACCCGTACCGGTAGAGCCCAACAGGGCGAAGTGCTTGCCGAGCATGGCATCGATATACATGCCGGCGCGAATATCCGTGGTGGGATAGACGGTGCCGATCTGGATCGCGCTGCGTCCGTCGCTGGAATAGATCTGGCGAAGGTCCTCGGTCGTCGCGGGGAACACCAGCGCGCCGGGGACAGGATAGCGAGTCACGCCGCGGCGGAAGCTGTGGATCTTGCCGGTCAGGCGCTCTTCAAGGCCCTCCCCCATGAAATCGATATTGGCGATCACCGAATTGCCGGCACCCCTGCGATCCTGCTTCTGATCGCGAACGGAGGCTAGCAGCCAGCCGTCGCGCGTGCGAATCTTGATCTGGCTGCCGACTTGCCCTGCCAGCGCGATGGAAGGGTCGTCATGGTCCATGCACTCGTTCAGTCGCTCCAGGTCGAGTGCGATCTGCGAACCCGAACCGGCAACGTCCAGCACAACGCCGATAGGCTGGCGCGCACTTTCGAGCGAGGCTTCGTGGGCGCCCGGAGCTTCCGCTTGAAAATTCGCAGAAGCCTGAGCCGCAGGAGCCGGAGCTTGCTCGGCGCCCGTTCGCGCACCGCCATTTGCGGCAGGCACTGAATTGAAACTCGTCATGTGACCCGGCATTTCAGTCATGGATACAGCTCTCGCCCTTGGTGAATACCCGCAGGCGATAGCGCGATCGGGGTTAAGATCGCCTAAATCACAAATGCTTGGGAAAGAACGAGGCGCGGCTATACCAACGCGAACAACCGCCCGGCGGCCCAGCCCATGAAGACCGAAAGGCCGACGGCAAACAGGCCGTAGAAGAAGGAATAGTCGTTCGCCGCTTCCTCCACGCCCAGTTCGAATCCTTCCTTGAATACCTGCACTTCCGATGTGGCGGACGAAATCACCCGGCCATCGTAAATGGCAAAGGTTTCCGCGACATAGCGGCCCGCCACCACGTTGGAGGGGATGGGAATGTCGGCGCGGTAGAGCACGCCTTGCGAAATCTCCACACCCTCGTCGTATTGCGCATAGAGGCCCTGCCGCTGGCGCAGGTCTACCAGCCCTTCGGAGAACCGTTGCTGCTCCGCCGGGTCGATGGAGCCTGACGGGGAGAGCTGGAGATAGTCCAAGCCAAGTTCGTAGATCGCCGCCGTGCGTTCATCCACGATGTCCAGCACCGGACGGGAACTGGCCATGGCGTAGAACGAGGGGACGGAGCGGTAGGCGGATTCCTCGGAGTTCACCCAGATACCGAAAATCCGCTCCTTTTCGCGCAGGAGGATCGGCTCGCTCGGCCCTTTGAGCACCACGACCACGTCGTATTGCGCATCGCTGTCCGCCGGGTCCAGCACGGCGCCATAGAGAAGCAGCGTCGCGCCGGTGAAGCCCTGCTGGAGAACGATCTCGTGCTGCGAGATGTCGGGCACCAGGATGGGGTCCTCGCTCTGCGCGAAGGCGGGCATGGCTAGCAGGAGAGCCATCAGGAAAGCGAGAAGGCGCGTCATAACGGCACCACCGTATAGACCTCGTCCGGTCGCACGCCGAGGCCGAAGGCCATGCGCAGGGCAATCGCCAGCACGATCATCGCCAGGACTAGGCGCAGGTGCTCGGGCTTGGCGAAGTTGGCGATCTTCGTGCCCAGCTGCGCGCCCGTGACGGAACCGATCAGCAGGAGGCCCGCCAGCACGATATCCACCGCGCGAGTAGTGAAGGCGTGCACCATAGTCACCAGCATGGTGATGAAAAGGATGTTGAACAGGCTCGTGCCGACCACGACCTTCGCGCTCATGCCGAGGATGTAGAGCATCGCCGGCACCATGAAGAAGCCGCCACCCACACCCATCAGCATGGTCAGGATGCCCACTACCACGCCCAGGATCAGCGGTCCCAGCGGCGAGATGTAGAGGCCCGACTTGTAGAACCGCCAGCGGTAAGGAAGGCTGGCGATCATCGGGTGGTGGCGGCGCTTGGCCGCGCGCTTGCCCGTGCTGCCGTCCTTGCTTCCGCGCAGCGTTTCAAGGCTCTCGCGCGCCATCAGGCCGCCGATCGTGCCCAGCATCAGGACGTAGAGCACGTTGATGACCACGTCGATCTGACCGGCGGAGCGCAGCAGATTGAAGATCAGCGCCCCCAACAGCGCGCCCACCATGCCGCCGGCAACGGTGACGGCGCCCATCTGGTAGTCCACCCCGTCCTTGCGGCTGTGCGCGAAGACGCCGGATACACTCGCCCCCGTCACCTGCGTGGCGGCAGAGGCGGCGGCAACGGTCGGCGGAATACCGTAGAAGATCAGCAGCGGCGTGGTGAGGAAGCCGCCGCCCACGCCGAACACCCCCGAAAGGATGCCGGTCGCCACGCCAAGCGCGACGATAACGAGACCGTCTACAGCAAGATTGGCAATGGGAAGATAGACATCCATGACCCTGCGCCTAATGCAAAGGCGCGGTGGATAGAAGGTGAATGGTGGGCTGCGACTAAAAACCTGCCGTGAGTGTGAGCGCAGGGCCACTCGCTGGCTCCGCATCGCCCGCCACGCGGAAGCGATAATCGGCAGAAACGCGCCCGCGCGCAGCACCGATGCGGAAACTCACGCCTGCGCTTGGGCCAACGTCCAGTCGCTCCGCATCTTCTTGCGCCCCGCCCCACACGCCCCCACCGGCAGTCAGGCGGAAGTCGCCCGCCGAGGCCAGTTCTCGCGTAATCCGCGCTTGCCCGTCAACAAACGCCGTGGCGAATTCGCCGCTGACGTAGCCACCCTGGACATAGGCCTCGCCCGTCAGCCCGGCAGGCAGGCTGACCGGCGGCAGTTCGGTAACCGCGTAGGCAGCGCCGCGCAGTTCGGTCCCGCCATCGGTCTCGCTCACTCTCGCTTCGGCGGCGAAGCGCACCGGCAGGGAGGTCAGCAGCCTGGCCGATGCGCCCAGCGCGACGTCGGTTTCACGCTCGCCATCCAGCGCGCGCGTGGCGCGCAGGTGCAGTTGCGGCGCATGGCGGCTGCCGGGATCGAGCCGGTAGCGTAGCACGGCGCCCGCCTGGCTACGGCCATAGCTCGGCCTGCCGGACGTGATCGGCGTGGTGGTGTCCTCTCGCCACAGCGCCCACAGGTCCAGCGACCAGCGCCTGCGGGACGAACCCTGCGCGAAGTCTCGCGCGGCTTCCGGTGCTTGGATGACGCCTGGCGCTACGGGTCCGACACCGCTCTGGTAGGGCTGCGCCTGAGCGTCTCGGCGACCGACGGAGTATCCGGCAGCCAGCAGCATGGAATGCGCAATGATGCGATCGACTCCGCGAAATCCGGCCCTGCTCACGGCAGAGCGCTGCGGCCCTTGCGCTTCGCCCACCATCGGAAGCGGGGCGAAATGGGGCCGTTCGAGCATGTCCGGCAAGGGCTTTTCGATCGGTGCATAGGGTGCGGCGCCCTGGTCCAACCAGTTCGGCGCGACCGTGCTTTGCGGGATCGACTGGGCTTCGGGCGCAGCCGGTTGAGCCGCGACATGGGCGCTTGTCGGCGCAGGCTCGCTCCGCGGCAGGGCGGCGGTAAAAGGCGCTTCCCACAAGGCAACGCGCACGAGCACCCAGCTGCCCAGTACCAGGCCGAGCGACATCAGCGGCCATCCGCGCCTTGCCGGAGGAGCAGCTCTCACTGCACGCCCTCAAGCGCAACCTTGCGCGCAGGGTGTGTATCGTGCGCGGTCTTGTCCCATTCGGGTACTGCGCCGCGCAGAGTTCTCGAGTAGGAGAACAGCGCGCGGTAACCGGCCATGATCGAGATGACATTCGCCACCGGAATACGCAGCACGGCACGCAGACCTTCGCGCCAGCCGAATTCGGCGCGGGTGAAGCTGAAGCGCATCACGGCACGCCAGGCAAAGCTCGCGAGGTTGAGGCCCAGCAGTACCAGCATCAGGCCGCTCGGCTCCCAAGGGGAAACATACCCGGCTGCATGAAGGCCGGTCAGCACCAGCGCGAGCACCAGCAGCGAATAGCCCGTCAGCAGCACCAGTGCGGAGAGCGGTCCGCGCCTGTCGCGCAGGCGCATCCACCATTCGCAAGGGCCGCCGGTCCAGCCCAGCCTGTCCCACCCCTGCAGGGCGATACCGTGCATCCAGCGGGCTTTCTGGCGAACGGCAGGGCCAAGCTGGCCGGGAAAGTAGGCCCGCGTGGCGATAAGCTGCCCGTCCTCTCCGCGCACCCGCAGGAAGCGGGAGCGCCCGCCGAGCGCGGCGACTTTCACGCCCAACTCGTAGTCTTCGGTAAGCGAATCCTCGTCGAACGGCGCATCGCGGCCCGCCTTGAAGGCGATCCGGGCCAGGATGCCTCGCTCGAACGCGCAGCCGACACCCGCTGCGGGCAGGCTGGCGCCCAGCGCGTTGCGTACCACCATGGCCTTGCCGTGCGCCTCGGCAAATTCCTCGCAGTAATGACTGCCCACCCAGCGCGAATTCTTCTGCGGCATCGGGAGGACTGGAAGCTGGACGAAATGGGCGGTGGTGATGGCACGGTCGAGCAAAGCCAGCGCGGCGGCATCGACCATGTCTTCTGCGTCGTGCAGGATCACCATACGCGCCTCGCGCCCCTCGCGCAGTTCGTCCTGCCGCAGCGCATGGTAGAGCCGGTTCAGGCAATCGGCCTTGGTGGAAGGGCCGTCACGGTCGTGCACCACGATCCGCACGCGCCTGTCTTCCTGCGCTCCGCGCGCGGCGGCTTCCAGCGTGGCGGGATCGTTGCGATAGACACCGACGTAGATACGTAGGTCCCTCTGCGGCCATACGTCGAGTGCGTGGGTCAGCGTGTCGCCGATCACGGCGGCCTCCTGCCATGCCGGTACCAGGACCGCGGCCCGTCCACACAATTGCCGATAATGCACTTCTCGGCGGCTGAGCACGGGCGTTTCGGCCCGGCCCGTCAGGCGCAGCCAGAACCAGGCAATGTCCATGGCAAATTCGTCGATCGCGCCGACCAGGAAGAAAACGCCCGCAAACAGCAGCAATTCGTGCTCGACCAGCGCCAGCCAATACAGCGCGGTCGCCGCGGTATCGCCCATGATATAACCCTGCCCCCTAAGTATTTGCGCGTAGGGATAAACTTCATGACGCAAAAGGCAACACGGGTGCGTTAATCACGCGTTCAAAATCGCATGGCCGTTTTGCGGGCTTGCATATGCCGCCGATTTTGGTGAAGGGCCTTCAGCATGGCAGAACCCAGTATCGTCCGCTCCGCAGTCCGCAACTTCAAGGCCCTGTTCAAGGCCGACGCATTCGAGGGGATCCTGCTGATCGCCGTCGCCGTCGTCGCCATGGTGGTGGCAAATTCGGGGATCGCGGCACCCTATTTCGAGCTGTTCAACGGCTACCTGTGGTCCAAGGACGTGTTCTACCTGAACACCCTCCACCTGTGGATCAACGACGGGTTGATGGTGATCTTCTTCTTCGTCGTCGGACTGGAAGTGAAGCGCGAGCTGATCAGCGGCAACCTCGCCGACCCCAAGCAGCGCACCCTGCCCATCCTGGCGGCGGCTGCGGGCATGGCCGTTCCCATCGGCGTGTTCCTGGCAGTAACGGGCGGCGCGCCGGAATATCGCGCGGGCATGGCGATCCCGGCGGCGACCGACATCGCCTTCGCCATGGGCGTCATCGGCCTGCTGGGCACCCGCGTGCCAAAGTCGCTGCGCCTGTTCCTGCTGACAGTCGCCATCGTCGACGATATCGGCGCGGTGGCGATCATCGCCATCTTCTATTCCGAGCCCAAGATCATGTGGCTGCTCATCTCGCTGGGCGTCTTCATCGTCATGCTGGCGATGAACCGCTACAAGGTGCGTCACGTCTCGCTGTTCGTGATCGCCACCATCGCGCTGTGGTATTGCGTGCTCAATTCCGGCGTCCACGCCACCATCGCGGGCGTGCTGGCGGCCTTCACCATCCCGATGCAGACCAAGGACGGCTATTCGATGCTCGATAATGTCGAGCATACGCTGGTGCCATGGAGCGCCTATCTGGTCGTGCCCATCTTCGGGTTCGCCAACGCAGGTGTCAGCCTCTCCGGGCTTGGGCTGGAAGCGCTGCTCGATCCGCTGCCGCTGGCCGTGGGCGCCGGCCTGGTGATCGGCAAGCAAGTGGGCATTTTCACCACGGTCTGGGCTTCGGTGAAGCTGGGTATCGTGAAAATGCCGCCGGCGTGCTCTTGGGCGGAAGTCTGGGGCGTATCGATCCTGTGCGGCATCGGCTTCACCATGAGCCTGTTCATCGGCGAACTAGCCTTCGAAGGCACCAACGAGGCCGCCCGCCTTCTGCGTGACGAGGCCAAGATCGGCATCCTCATGGGCTCGTTGATCTCGGCCGTGCTGGGCTACACCGTCCTGCGTCTGACGACGACGCACCCGGAAGAGGAAGCGGACGATCCGACCAGCCCGGTGGTCTGAGGGCTAGTCGTCGGAAGGCAACCTAAGTGTTTGGTGCAACTGAAATATCGTTCGCGGAGGCACAGCGCCTGCTTAAAAGGTTTACGGCGGGATACGAAACATTTTACGAGCAACTGACCAGGGTCGCTCAGGATGGTGCCTGGACGGAGCCGGGAAGCGACGCGGTACTATTGTCCTATTGGCCAAACGTAGGACCGGCAGCTTTTGGCGTCGTGCTGTTCGAACCGCTCACCTTTGCCGAAATTCAGGCCTTCGAGACGGAATTCGGGCAAGAGCTACCGCCTTCACTTCGTCATTTTTATACGCACGCCAATGGTCTGCGGTTCGGCGAATTGTCGGTTTATGGGATATTATCTGAATTTACTCGAAGAAGGCGACAACCGCTGGAATTGCAAATGGGGCCGCTTTGGCGATCAAGCTATGCGGCTTGCGACAGCGATGCGATCCTCTTTGCTTCGGAGAACGTAAGCTTCGAAGGTCAAGTCGGGTATTTCATTACCAAAGCTGGGGAGATCATCGGCCGGGGAAACGGAGAGGCGGAAGCCCCCGGCGAATGTGGTCAATGGGATAGCTTAGCAGCTTGGCTTAGCGATCGAATGGCCCCGGACAAGCTGCGGTCGATATCTTCTTAAACGCAGGCATTTTCCTACAGAGTCGAACCCGGCTTAGCCCCGGCGATTCAACCGACGGCACATGCCGCGCCCTTTGGAAAACCAAATGCCCGATCCCCAGAATGTATTTCATCAACCAAACCCCGCCAACGCTCGGAAGGGTGTGGGGAATCAGGCCTTCGCGACGGGCGGGTTTTCGCCGAGATCCTCGTACCACGCTTCGACCGGGCCTTTCAGCTTGATCGTCAGCGGGCGGCCCTTGCGGTCCACCGTCTTGCCCGCCTGTACGCGCACCCAGCCTTCGGAAATGCAGTATTCCTCGATATCGGTGCGCACCCGGTCCTTGAACTTGATGCCGACGCCGCGCTGCAGCTTATCGGCATCGAAGTGTTCGCTGCGCGGGTCGATCGAAAGGTGATCGGGCGGGGTATCGCCGGAGGCGGCGGGAGTGTTTTCTTCGCTCATGGGCCAATGCCACTAGCCGCATCGGCGCAAAAATCAATCGGGCGGCAGCTTGGTGATATCGGCGGGCAGTTCGTCGGGCGACACGCCCGGCTCCCGCGTGTCGTTGGGCAATGGCTCGATCTCGTCGGGATTGGCGCCGGGCTGGTCTTCGCTGTCGGGCGTCGGGTCGATTTCATCTGGTGCATTGCCCGGAAAGTCGCTGTCGCCCGGCTTGGGGCCAGTACGGTCCGCATCGACGGGTGATTCGCCTTCGGCCATCTGGGGTGAGCCAGCCTGCTGCTGCGGCACGGTGGCTTCCTGGGAAAGGTCCGATTCATTTGCTTGCATGGTCCGTTTTTCCTTCATCTGGACGCACCGGTTGAACGGACGGTGCGATTACTGCGTTCCGCCTGCAAATTCCGCTGATCGTGCTGCTTGCCCTTTTCGCCTCATCCCCCTATGGGCACCGCTTCGTTTCGCAGGTGTCCACCTGCAAGGTTCGTCGGGCCGCGGGCGTGGCGGAATTGGTAGACGCGCTGGTTTTAGGTACCAGTATCGCAAGATGTGGGGGTTCGAGTCCCTTCGCCCGCACCAGTTCCGCAAGGCTGGTTTATCCGCCCTGTGCGAACCTTTGAAAGAGTATTGAGCAAAGGCTGACCATGCAGATTGTCGAAACCACCAACGAAGGCCTCAAGCGCGCCTACACCCTCACCATCACGGCCAAGGATATCGATGCGAAGATCGATGCCGAGGTGAAGAAGGTCGCCCCGCAGGTGCGCATGCCCGGTTTCCGCCCCGGCAAGGTGCCGGCCAACCTCGTGCGCAAGATGCACGGCGACGCCCTGCACGCCGACGTGCTGAACACCACGGTGCGCGAATCGGTGGATGGCCTGATCAAGGACAAGAAGCTGCGCCCCGCGTTGCAGCCGAAAGTGGAAATGGCCGACGGTTACGAGCAGGGCAAGGATGCCGAGCTGACCGTCGAAGTGGAAGTGCTGCCCGAAATCGAAGCGCCCTCCGTCGAAGGTCTGAAGCTGGAAAAGCTGACCGTGCCCGTCTCCGACGAGCAGATGAACGAAGCGCTGGAGCGCATCGCATCGGGCCAGAAGAGCTACAAGGACGCCGCCAAGACCAAGAAGGCCGCTGACGGCGACCAACTGATCATCGACTTCGTCGGCAGCATCGACGGTGAGGAATTCGAAGGCGGCAAGGCGGAAGACGCGCCGCTGGTGATCGGTTCGGGCCAGTTCATCCCCGGTTTCGAGGAACAGCTGACCGGCGTGAAGACCGGCGATGAGAAGACCATCACCGTTACCTTCCCCGAAGATTACCCGGCAGAGCACCTGGCGGGCAAGGACGCGCAGTTTGCCGTCACCGTGAAGCAGGTGAAAGTCGAGACCGAGAGCAAGATCGACGACGAGTTCGCCAAGGGCCTTGGCCTCGAAAGCCTCGACAAGCTGAAGGAACTGATCAGGGGCCAGATCGAGCAGGAAAGCGCCGGTCTCACCCGCACGCAGATGAAGCGCCAGCTGCTCGACAAGCTGGCTGCCGACCACGATTTCGACGTGCCGCCGACCATGGTGGAAGCCGAGTTCGAGCAGATCTGGAACCAGCTTCAGGCCGAAGCCGCCAAGGAAGAAGACCCCGAAGCCGCGCTGAAGGAAATCGAAGCCGAGAAGGACGATTACAAGCGCATCGCAGAACGCCGCGTGCGCCTTGGCCTGCTGCTGTCGGAAATCGGCCAGGCCAACGGCGTGGAGATCACCCAGCAGGAAATGCAGATGCTGATCCAGCAGGCCGCGCAGCAGTATCGCCCGGAAGACCGCGAGCGGTTTGTGGAGTATGTTCGCAGCGAGCCGATGGCCCAGGCCCAGCTCCGCGCCCCGCTCTATGAAGACAAGGTCGTCGACTTCCTGTTCGACAAGGCCGAAGTGACCGAACGCGAAGTGACGCGCGAGGAACTGGAAGCCGCGATCGAGGCAGAGGAAGAGGCAGAAGCCGACAAGGCGAAGAAGCCCGCCGCCAAGAAGAAGGCTCCGGCCAAGAAGGCTGCCGCCAAGAAGTCCGACGACAAGAAGGACGCCGACGAGAAGCCCGCCGCCAAGAAGGCTCCTGCGAAGAAGGCACCTGCCAAGAAGGCGGCAGCGAAGAAGGCTGACGATGCCGATGCCAAGCCTGCGGCCAAGAAGGCACCGGCCAAAAAAGCTCCGGCCAAGAAAGCTGCGGCCAAGAAAACTGCTGCCAAGAAGGACAGCTGAGCGCTTGCCTGATTTCCTCCCCGTGCCCGCGGCATGGGGAGGATCGGCCTTTTTGCTGGAATTTTCCTAGAAGTTGCCTGCTATGCTCAGGCGAAACGTCTGCCCGATATCCCGGCGGCGATCTTCCGTGAACAATACCGGCGCATCGCCGCGTGGCCCGGCATAAACAGTCCGGATCAGGGTCGTGTTCGCATCGAACACGTTGCCGACGCGGAAACGCACCGTGGCGCCAAGCACGTCCTTGTGCTCCACGAACACCGATCCGAACGTGCTGGGCGCGTGATCGAAGAACACCTCTTCCACGCGGTAGAACAGCGCGCGCTCAGTATCGCGGAAATCGAAACCCCAGGCATAGTCGGTTTCGGGAATGTCGTGGCGGAAATCGAGCCGCAGCTCGAACGGATTGTTGCCATCAAAGCGGCGACTGAAGCCCTCTACCGGATCGTCCAGCCATGAACCCTCAATGTCCATCTGGATATCCAGTTGGGCGCCGCGCCACCCCAGCGGCTCCAGCTCAAGCCTGCCGGTAAGGCTGGCACCCGTGCGGCGGGCATCGGCGATATTGCCACGCGCTTCGCCGCCGCCTGCAACCGGCACGATCAGCACCAGGTCCTCGATCCGTTCGTCGAAGAGGGTCAGCGTTGCCGATCCCCAGATACCGAAATTCTTCGCGACCTCCAGCGTGACGTCCCAGTTCTGCTGCGGGCGCAGGGAATTGTTGCCCGCGTTCTGCTGGTCTTCCGTCAGGTTCACACTGGCGAGGAAATCACCGAAATCGAGCTGCCCTACGCGGCGCGCGATCTCCAGGTTGATATCCAGCCCTTGCGCCGGTGCCCATGCCAGCGCCAGCGAGCCCTTTGGCCGCTGGAACGTGCGCGAGAGGGCGTTGCTGCCAGTCTGCGAAATCTGCGAATACTCGCCGCCGCCGACCATTTGCACCGAAAGGTTCTCGGTGATCGGAAAGCCGACGCTGAGCAGACCTTCATAGCGGTCCTCCCGCACGCCGCCCACGCCCTGCGGGAAGTCAAGCTCGGCATATTCCCCGACCACCGGATCGAAGGCGAAGAGGCGCCCCACCTGGTCCAGCCGGTTGAAGGCAGCCTCGCCAGAGGCCTGCCAGTCCGCGCCCCACATGCGCCAGGTATATTCGGCGCGCCCGATCCGCTCTCCGGTCTGCCGGTCGCGGGTGTACTGGGTGCCGCTGGTGGGAAGCACGCCCACGTCCAGCAGGGAGCGGGTCAGAAAGTCGCCGTCCTCGAACGCCTCCAGCGCGATCAGCTTCAGCCTGCCGGGACCGAATGGAAACTCGATGTCTGCCCCGATCTCGTAGAACAACTCGTCGTTTGTCGCGCGAAACTGTTCGAGGAAAGGATCGAGAGGATTTCCCTCCACCCGCCGTTCCGTTTCTCCGCTGCGGAAGATGCCGATGCCGCCGCTCAGGTTGAGGTTTGCGGTCACATTCGGCGAGACGGCCAATTCGAACCGGCCGGTAAGCGTCGGGCGATTGGAATCTCCCCAGGAGGCATTGTTGCGTTTGTCCACCACACCCAGCGCGTCAGTGAAGATCGCCGGCCCTTGCGAGCCGCGATAGAAGGGACTGTTTTCCAGCGCCACGGTGAAATCGAGAGGCCCCCTGCTGCCAGAGATCGACAGTTCGCCATCGAACAGGTTGGGATTGGCGATGCCTGAGTAGACTTCGGGCCGCCATTCGAACTGGCCAGTCAGGCCGCCCTGCTGGACGATGATGTTGGCCACCCGGCCCGACAGGCCCGGAATATCCAGCGTGGCCCCGTCGACAACCTCGATCCGCACCACGTTGCTGACGGGAATGCGGGCCAGCGCCGCTGCCGTGCTGGTCGATTTGCTGGATATCCGCGCCCCGTTGATCAGCAGGTTGCCCTGCGCCTGCCCGAACCCGCGACTGCCGTCACCGCTGTCGTCGATCTCGAAACCCGGAATTTCCTCGACGAGGTCGGCGGCATTGCGCGGGGCAAAGCGTTCGAAATCGGCAGGGAAATAGATTTCGCGTGCAGTCGCGCCTTCCCCTTCGCGCTCCGCCAGTTGCGGCGGCGCGGAGGCGGTGTCGGCATCGTCGGCCAGGGCCGGCACCGATGGAAAGACAAGCGCCACGGCCAGCGCCCGCAAGGCGGCCCGTGGACAGCGGATAGACACGCGAAAAACCCTCCCAGATTGATTTTGTCCGGCGCGCTATACCGAAAAGCGATCGAGGTAAAGCGGGACGATCAATCGCGAGGGGTTATTGTTCAGCCGCTACGGGCCAGGGCTGCCACGGCGCGAAACGCGGCTCGGGTATCTCGGCGCTGCGAGCACGCTCGTAAGCTGCGCCCGCTTTCAGGATGGCGTGATCGTCCCACTGGCGGCCGATGAAGGAAAGGCCGACGGGCAGGCCCTCGATATGGCCCATCGGCACGGTGAGGTGCGGGTAGCCCGCAATCGCTGCAAGGCTGCCGATCCCGATGCCACCGTTGAAATGGTCGCCAAGGACGAGGTCCACGTTCCACGCGGGGCCGCGCGTCGGCACCACCAGGAATGCGACGTCGTTTGCGGCCAGCATCGCATCGATGCCTTCCTCGCGCGCCAGCCGCCGCGACGTGGCGAGGGCCTCTTCGTAAGCCTCGGTATCTGTCGTCTCGAGCGCGGCTTCAAGAATCTCCTGCCCGAACCAGCGCATTTCGCGATCGGCATTGGCCTCGTTGAACGCGATCAGGTCTTCCAGCGAACGCACCGGAATGTCCGCCGGGCTATCTTTCAGGTAAGTGTCGATATCGCGCTGGAATTCGTGGAGCAGCACCGTGTACTCGGCCTCCCCCATCTCGCCGTTGGGCGTGAATTCCACGTCCACCAGTTCGGCCCCGGCAGCGCGCAGGTCTTCCAGCGCCTGTTCCCAGACCACGCGAAGCGGCTCGAACCCGCCATAGCGATTGCGCACCACGCCCACGCGCACGCCTTCAAGTGAGGCATCGGCCAGCCCGACGGTGAAATCGCCGTAGTACTGGTCTGCCTGCACCGTTGCCGGGTCCAGCGGGTCGCTGCCCGCGATAGCCGTCAGCAACAACGCCGCATCGGGCACGCTGCGCGTCATCGGGCCGGCGGTGTCCTGGCTTTCGCTCAGCGGCAGCACGCGGGCGCGGCTGACCATGCCGACCGTGGGTTTAAAGCCGACCACACCGTTCACGCTGGCAGGACAAGTGATGGAGCCGTCCGTCTCCGTGCCGATGGCCGCCCAGGCAAAACCCGCCGCCACGGCCGCGCCGCTGCCACTGGAAGAGCCGCAGGCGTTGCGATCGGTGGCGTGGGGATTGAGCGTCTGCCCGCCAACGCCGCTCCACCCGCTAGTGGAATTCGTGCTGCGGAAATTGGCCCACTCGGACAGGTTGGTCTTGCCCAGCACCACCCCGCCGTTGCGGCGCAGGTTGGCCACCAGCGGCGCATCGCGGCCCGTGGCGTTGTTTGCAAGCGCCAGCGAGCCTGCCGTCGTCGGCCATTCGCGAGCTTCGATGTTGTCCTTGAGCAAAACAGTGCGCCCGTCCAGCAGCGTGTCGGGCACCTGCGGCGCTTCGAGCGCGGAGAAATCGGCAACGATGATGGAATTGAGCCGCTGGTCCAGGTGGCGAATGTCGCCTTCGGATCGTCCGGTCCACGGGTCGACGACCACCGGCTCGCGCAGGGTGCCTGGCGTGGCATCGGCTCGGGGGACAACATCTTGCGCGGCAGCTGTGGCGGAAAGGAGTGCGGTGGCGGCGAGCAGCCCGAAGGTTGTTTTCATGGGCAACCTTTTGCGCTGCATTCCGGCGCTCCGCAATACCCAGCCTCAAGTAGCGAAGCGATAGGCGAGCAAATACTAGAAGTCTCCACTCAACCGAAAATTGAAGATCGGCTGCACCGACAGGTCCTGCACCTCGCGGAACAGCAGCGGGCTGCGGTCGCGATAGCCATCGTACACGTAGCGATCCAGCCGCGCGCGCCCGTCGGTGAGGTTGAAGACGGTAAGGCCGGCGGTCATGCCAAACACGTCCTTGTGCTCGATGAAAGCGTAGGTGTAGGTCGGCCCTTCGTCGTTCACGCCGGTCTCCCCCAGCCGATAGAAGGGCAGGGTGTGGTTGTATTCCGCGCCCACGCCCCAGGCCCAGTCGCTGCCGGGTACATCGTGGCGCAGTTGTACGTCCACTTCGCGGTCCTGGTGCCCGCCGATGCTGCGGCGTTCGCCGGTCAGCGGGTCGGTGAGTTCGCTTTCTTCAAGCTCCACCGTCACTTCCAGTTGCGCCCCGCGAAAGCCGATGGGTTCGAGCTGGAAAGTGCTGTTCCAGCGGATGCCATAGAGCGTCGCACTGTCGATATTGCCGCGCGTTTCCAGTCCGCCCGGCACGGGGATGAATTCGATGTAATCCTCAATCCGCTGGGCGAACACGCGCAATTCGGTGCTGCCCCAGTTGCCGAGGTCCTTCGTCGCATCCAGCTTCACCTCCAGCGTCTGCGGCGGCACCAGTTCGACGTTCCCGGCATTGGCTTGCCCCTGATTGAGGGAAACGCTGGCGAGGAAATCGCCGAAAGAAAGCTGGCCCACCGTGCGCGCCACTTCGATGGACAGGTCGAGCCCGTCCTCCACCTGCCAGGCGAGGTTGACCGAGCCCTTGGGCCGCCAGAAGCTGCGTGTCAGCCCCCCTGCCCCGGTCTGTGCGATGGTCGAGTATTCCGCGCCGCCGCCGATCTGCATGGTCAGATTGCTCGCAAGGCTGCGCGAGTGGGTGAGGATCATCTCGTACCGATCTTCCGTCACCCCGCCGGTGCCATTGGGGAAAGCGACCTCCACGAACTCGCCCGACGGGTCGAGATCGAACAGCGAGGATACGCGCTCCAGCCGGTTGAACGCGGCCTCCCCGTCCAGTTGCCAGTCGCCGCCCATCATCGCCCAACTGTATTCCGCACGGGCAATGTGTTCGCCGCGTTCGCTGTAAGCGGCAAAGCGGCTGCCTGCATCCGGGCTGTCGTCGGCGAAGTCGAGAATGGAATCCGATCGGGAGCGGGCGCGGGTGTAGCTTTCCTGCCCTATCAGCTTGATCTGGCCGGGCCCGAGATCGAATTGCACGTCGGCGCCCAGTTCGTAGCCCCAGTCGCGGTAGCGATCCTCGAACGCGCGGAAGCGGTCGATGCCGTCCACGAGGTCGCGGTCCTGATCCTCGCGGTAATTCTGGTAGGAGCGCCGGTAATTCGCATTGGCGTTGATCACCGTGCCGCCGGGGCTGGTCCATTGCACTTGGCCTGAAATGCGCGGGAAGTCCCCGACAAATTGCGAGCGGCTGTCGCGCCTTTCGAGAATCTCGCCCGTCGGACCTATGATCAGGTGCTCGCCCCCGCCCGCCGCGCCGCGCCCCGTGCCGTTGGCCAGCGCCACGGTCCATTCCAGCACTTCGCTCGCCCCGCTCAGCGAGACCTCGCCGCCGATGAAGCTGGGCTTGGCATATTTCGGGCGAATGCTGGCGCGATAGGTGAAGCGGCCGCTCAGCGGATCGGGCCGGGTGATCACATTGGCGACCTGCCCGGAAAGTCCCGCAATGCCCAAGGTTGCGCCGTCGACGATCTCGATGCGCTCCACCCGGTCCGTGCCGATGCGGCTGAGCTGGGTGAACACCCCTTCGGACTTGTTGGTGATACGTTCGCCGTCGATCAGCACGTTGGCGGTTGCCTGCCCCAGCCCGCGCGCGCCGTCCTCGCCACGAATGGTGAAGCCGGGCACTTCCTCCAGCATGTCCAGCGCGTTGCGCGGGGCGAAGCGGGAAAAGTCAATCGGCGTGAATATGCGCTTGCCACTGGCGACTTCGGTCGCGTCGGGCGCGGGCGCCAGAGGCTCCTCGGCCGTGCCGCTGCGCGATGTGTCGGCCAGCGGCTCGATTGCCGCTTCCTGCGCCTGTGCGGGCCATGCCGCGGAAAGCAGGGCGATGGCTGCGGTGCTGCCGAGAAAATTGCGCAAGTTCAGTCCCATCCCTCAATGACACTTGTAGTCGTTGAGGTCGTTACAGGGGAAACTTGCGCGCTCGGCCCGCACTCATCGACAAATGGCGATCATCACCCGATCAATCGACGAGGGGCGATTGCGGGCCGATAAACGGAATCTGAAGGTTGCTGCGCCAACCCCCTTGAACCGAAGCGGCCTAGAGGCGACATAGGCCCTGAAACACGAGTTAAGAGGACCACGCATGTTCGACCTGTTCGGCGACAACAAAGACCGTTTCACCACCGATCCCGTCACCGGCGCCCTGGTGCCAGTCGTCGTCGAATCGACCAGCCGCGGCGAACGCAGCTTCGACATTTTCAGCCGCCTGCTGCGCGAGCGCATCGTCTTTGTCACCGGCCAGGTGGAAGACAACATGGCCTCGCTGATCGTGGCGCAGTTGCTGTTCCTCGAATCCGAGAATTCGCAGGATATCTCCATGTACATCAACTCGCCCGGCGGCGTGGTGACGGCTGGCATGGCGATCCATGACACCATGCAGTACATCAAGCCGAAGGTGCGCACCGTGGTGGTAGGCCAGGCGGCTTCGATGGGTTCGTTCCTGCTGGCCGCAGGCGAACCCGGTATGCGCGTGGCCCTGCCCAACGCCCGCGTCATGGTGCACCAGCCCAGCGGCGGCGCGCGCGGCATGGCCAGCGACATCGAGATCCAGGCACGCGAGATCCTGCGCATCCGCCAGCGGATGAACGATCTCTACGTGCAGTACACCGGCCAGAGCCTTTCCGACATCGAGAAGGCGATGGACCGCGATACCTTCCTCGAAGCCGAGGAAGCCAAGAAATTCGGCATCGTGGATGCCGTTTTCGCCCACCGCCCGAAGGACGATGGCGAGCACGACCGCGACGGTAGCGGCGGCGCTCCCACGCAGGAAAGCGAATAGGTGGGCGGCTCTCATGCGCGTTGATAGCCCGCATGAGAGTTGTAGCATTTTGGCAACCCTGAACCTTCAGGCTGGCGCAAGCCGGGGATGATAGGGTTTCATTTGTTTGATATTCATCGTGCCTGCCCTAGATTGGCAGGCCGAATCCCGCGCTCACGCCCCGCAAAAGGGCCATAGTTCGGGCGCACAGGACGAAAGTAATGACGAAATTGAGCGGAACCGACAGCAAAAGCACCCTCTACTGCAGCTTCTGCGGCAAGAGCCAGCACGAGGTTCGCAAGCTTATCGCAGGCCCCACGGTCTTCATTTGCGACGAATGCGTGGAGCTGTGCAACGACATCATCCGTGAAGAGGCCAAGAGCGGCCTTGGCGGACGCAAGGATGGCGGCGTGCCTGCCCCCATCGACATCTGCGAAACGCTGAACGACTACGTGATCGGGCAGGACCGCGCGAAGCGCGTGCTCTCCGTCGCCGTGCACAACCACTACAAGCGCCTGAAGCATTCCGGCAAGGGCAACGATGTTGAACTGGCGAAGTCCAACATCCTGCTCGTCGGCCCCACCGGCAGCGGCAAGACCCTGCTGGCGCAGACGCTGGCGCGCACCTTCGACGTGCCTTTCACCATGGCCGATGCCACCACGCTGACCGAAGCGGGCTACGTGGGCGAGGACGTGGAGAACATCATCCTCAAGCTGCTGCAAAGCTCCGACTACAACGTCGAGAAGGCGCAGCAGGGCATCGTCTACATCGACGAGATCGACAAGATCACGCGCAAGGCGGAAAACCCCTCCATCACCCGCGACGTGTCGGGCGAAGGCGTGCAGCAGGCGCTGCTGAAGCTGATGGAAGGCACCACTGCTTCCGTTCCGCCGCAGGGCGGCCGCAAGCATCCGCAGCAGGAATTCCTGCAGGTGGACACCACCAATATCCTCTTCATCGTGGGCGGCGCTTTTGCCGGCCTGGAAAAGATCATCGGTGACCGCCTGCAAAAGCGTTCCATCGGCTTCGGTGCCAACGTGGAAGATCCCAGCAAGGCCAAGATCGGCGAAATGCTGGAGAAGTGCGAACCGGAAGACCTGCTGAAGTTCGGCCTGATCCCCGAATTCGTCGGTCGTCTGCCGGTGATCGCCACGCTGCACGATCTCGATACCGATGCGCTGGTGACGATCCTGAAGGAACCGAAGAACGCGCTGGTGAAGCAGTACGCCAAGCTGTTCGAGCTGGAAGACGTGGAACTCACGTTCACGGACGAGGCGCTGGAAGCCATCGCCAAGAAGGCAATCAAGCGCAAGACCGGCGCGCGTGGCCTGCGTTCCATCGTCGAGGGCCTGCTGCTAGATACCATGTTCGACCTCCCGAGCATGGATAACGTGACCGAAGTCGTTGTGGATGCTGACGTGGTGGAGGGCCGCAAGGAACCCGTCCGCGTGCTCGCCAACGACAACGGCAAGGGCAAGAAGGAAGCGGCAGCGTAATCGCCTGCCGCATCCAGCCTCCCACCCGGTTCACCCACTTTTCCGGAAGATCACGGGCGGTCCCTCGGGGCCGCCCTTCCGCGTGCCTGACGACCCGGCGCGCCTGACCTCCCCTGCACGGCGCAGGGGCAACCCCCACAAGGAGTTAAACTATGCCGACCAACAACGAACTCGCCGCCAAGATGCTGCGTGATGCCTCGATGTTCTTCCGCCAGGTAGGCGAACAGAACCCGCCCGTGGCCGATCAGATGAACCAGAACGCCGCCGTTTACGAACAGGTGGCCCAGCTGGTCGAAAGCGATCCCACCGGCGAAGTGCCGACGCAGGAGCCCACCGAGGGCGAAGAGCACCAGCAGGGCGGTTGACCTGCCACGAAGGGCGGCCTTGAGGGCCGCCCTTTTTGTTTCAGCCCTCTCCGGCCTTGCGCCGCTGTCCCAGCGCGCGAAGCCGGTCGAGGCTTTCCTCCGGCAACACTTCGCGCGGGTCGTAATATCCTTCGAACTGCGGGATATCGCCATCGAAACGGACCCACGGCATCGCTTCGGCCGTAAAAATGGTGACATCGGGCGTGATACTGCCCGGCTCGTCCAGACAACCGGTACGAACGCCCGTCATCAGTCTCCCCAGCCGACCGTAATAGCTGAACACGGCAGTGCCGCAGTCCTTGCATCGGGCAATGGTGTGCGGCTCCCCGCTGCCGCCGGGCACGCAGAATTCCGCCAGTTCGCCCGATAGCAGTTCGACGCGGTCGCTCTCCCAGAAGCCGTTGACGACGCCGGTGGAGCCGGTCTGCTGCTGGCACTGGCAGCACAGGCAGTGGTGCACCATGATCGGCTCGCCCGTGATGCGATAGCGGGTCCTGCCGCAGGCGCAGCCTCCTTCGCGCACCGCCCCACCGCTCACCCGCAATCCTCCTTGCAGTCCTCGAACGTGGTTTCGACCTGCAGCGTCACGTGGCCGATCGCGTGGTGATGCTCCAGTTCATGCGAGGCTTCGCGCAGGAAGGCATCGCCCGGGTGGCCACCCGGCATCACGAGGTGCGCGGTCAACGCTGTCTCTGTCGTGCTCATCGGCCAGATATGCACGTCGTGCACCGCTTCCACCCCCGGCAGGCCGCGCAGGTATGCGCGCACCTCGGTGTCGTCGATCCCGTCGGGCACGGCGAGCAGGCCCATCTTCACGCTGTCTTTCAGCAGGCCCCATGTGCCCCAGGCGATCACCGCCACGATCACCAGGCTGACAATCGGGTCGATCACCACGTAGCCCGTCATAAGGATCGCCACGCCCGCGATCACCACGCCGACGGATACCAGCGCATCGGCGGCCATGTGCAGGAAAGCGCCACGAATGTTCAGGTCGTGCTTGCGCCCGCGCATGAACATCAGCGCGGTTGCCGTGTTGATGACGATGCCCACGCCCGCCACCCAGATCATGGTCCAGCCCTCCGGTTCGACGGGATCGATCAGCCGGTCGACGGTCTCGATCAGGATCGCACCGATGGCCACGAGCAGCAGCATCGCGTTGGCGAAAGCGGCGAGGATGGTGGAGCTTTTCAGGCCGTAGGTGAACCTGCCCGAAGGCGGCTTCTTCGCCGCCACGCTGGCGCCCCAGGCAATCAGCAGGCCCAGCACGTCCGACAGGTTGTGTCCGGCATCGGCAACCAGCGCCATCGAACCGGATAGGAAGCCGAAAGTCGCCTCGACGATGACGAACGCCGCGTTGAGCACGATGCCGATGGCGAAGGCGCGCCCGAAATCGGCAGGCGCATGAGAATGGCCGTGGCCATGTCCGTGCCCATGATCGTGCCCGTGCGAATGCGAATGCGAATGCGCGTGAGAATGTCCTGACCCCATCGACCTACTCGTAGACGCAGGAATCGAGGCCGTCACGTCTTACCACGTCAATTCGTGCCTCGATGGTGTTCCCGTAGCGTGCTGTAAAGCCACCCGGATTCACCGCCTCGCGCGTTTTCGGGCTGGGCAGGACGGCAGCAATACGACTGGCCTCGTCCGGCGAGAGGCGCGCGGCAGAGTGTCCGAAATACCGCTGCGCCCCGCTTTCCACGCCGTAGGTGCCGAGCCCGGTTTCCGCGACGTTGAGGTAGACTTCCATGATCCGCCGCTTGTCCCACAGGTTCTCGATCAGCACGGTGAAATAAGCTTCCAGTCCCTTGCGGAACCAGCCGCCGCCCTGCCACAGAAACACGTTCTTGGCGGTCTGCTGGCTGATCGTCGATGCGCCCCGCTGGCGTTCGCCGCGCGCACGTTCTTCCAGGGCCTGCTCGATGGCCTCGGTATCGAAGCCGTTGTGGGTGCAGAACTTGCCGTCTTCCGCCGCGATCACCGCGCTCACCATGTTGCGGTCGATGCGAGAGAGCGGTTCCCAGTTCCGCGTCACGCTACGCTCGTCCATCAGCATGGTCGCGGTGTAGGTGACGGGCACGAAGCGCAGCAGGATCACCAACGCGACGCTTATGATCACGAACCACAGGACGAACTTTGCGAGGAATTTGAGGATGCGCAGGACCATCCGCGTGCCTCTACTAGATTTGCAGCGCGCAGCAAAAGCAAGAAAAAGGGCCGGACGTTTCCGCCCGGCCCTTTCATGTTCGTTGCAGCAAGGCTTTAGGCAGCCTGCGGCATCAGCCTTTCGCTGGCGATCCGCTGCATGGCCTTTTGTAGCTTCTCGAACGCGCGCACTTCAATCTGGCGGATGCGTTCTCGGCTGACGTCGTAGACCTGCGACAGCTCTTCCAGCGTCTGCGGGTTCTCTGTCAGGCGGCGCTCGGTCAGGATGTGCTGCTCACGCTCGTTGAGCGCGCCCATCGCTTCCACCAGCATTTCGCGGCGCACGTCGGCTTCCTCGGCATCGGCAACGATGGTGTCCTGCAACGGACGGTCGTCCGTCAGCCAGTCCATCCATTCGCCGCTGCCTTCCTCGCCATTGCGCATCGGCGTGTTGAGCGAGCCGTCGCCGCCCATCATCATCCTGCGGTTCATGTTGACCACTTCCTGCTCCGGCACGCCCAGATCGGTAGCGATCTTGGTGACGTCTTCCGGCGACAGGTCGGAGTCTTCATAAGCCTCCAGCTGCTTCTTCATCCGGCGAAGGTTGAAGAACAGCTTCTTCTGCGCGGCCGTGGTGCCCATTTTGACGAGCGACCAGCTACGCAGGATGAATTCCTGGATGCTGGCCTTGATCCACCACATGGCATAGGTTGCCAGGCGAAACCCGCGATCGGGCTCGAACTTCTTCACGCCCTGCATCAGGCCGACATTGCCTTCGGAAATGAGATCCGAGACGGGCAGGCCATAGCCGCGATAGCCCATGGCGATCTTCGCCACGAGCCGCAGGTGGCTCTGCACCAGCTGGGCTGCTGCATCGGGGTCTTCGTGCTCTTCGTAACGCTTGGCGAGCATGTATTCCTGCTCTGGCGTCAGCACGGGGAATTTCTTGATTTCCGACAGGTAGCGGTTGAGTCCCTGCTCACCGCCGAGTGCCGGCACCGTGGGTCGATTGTTACTCACTTTGTCCCAAACCTTTCTTCTTTGTCGACCACTCGTATCGGGCCCCTTCTGGGCACCCGGTCTTGGCGGTCACATTGGGTGCAACTCTCTTATAGCGCACCACGGGCCGATATAGGGTGCATTTCATCGATTGGAATGACCTGTTTGGTCGATCAGTTCCCGCATATCGGTCGGTATTTCGCTGGAAAACGACAGGGCGTTACCGGTGACGGGATGGATGAAACCGAGTCGCGCGGCGTGGAGAGCCTGGCGCTCGAAACCCAGGGCCTTGATAACAGGCCGTAAAGCGGCTGGAGTGCGTCCGTACACAGGGTCTCCTATTAGCGCATGACCGATTGACGCAAGGTGAACCCTGACCTGGTGGGTTCGCCCGGTTTCAAGGCGGCATTCGATCAGCGAACAGTGATCGAGGCGCTCCAGCGTGCGGTAGTGCGTGACCGCGTGTTTCCCACGCCTCGAATTGTCGGGCAGCACAGCCATTTTCTTGCGGTCCCGGTCGCTACGCCCGAGTCGCGCATCTACGGTTCCGGAAGAAGGATTGGGATGTCCGCCGCATACCGCGAGATAGGCCCGCTCGAGCGAGTGATCGGCGAACTGCTTCGCCAGCCCCTCGTGCGCCGCGTCGCTTTTGGCGACCACCAGCAGTCCGGATGTGTCCTTGTCGATCCGGTGGACGATGCCGGGCCGCGCGACGCCGCCGATGCCGGAAAGCTGGCCCCGACAGTGGTGGAGCAGAGCGTTCACCAGCGTGCCGTGGGGATTACCCGCAGCCGGATGGACCACCATCCCGGCAGGCTTGTCGACCACGATCAGGTGCTCGTCCTCGAACACCACCGGGATCGGGATATCCTGTGGAACAGCCTGTGGATTACTTGGGGGCGGCAAGTGGATGAAAAAGCTCGAGCCCGCTTGAACTTTGGCGCTGGCACTGGTGACGGCCTTGCCGTCCACCTCCACCTTTCCCTCTGTAATCAAGGACTTGATCCGCTCCCGCGACAGATCGGCCACTTCCGCCAGCGCCTTGTCCAACCGGGTGGCGGTGTGGATAATCCCGGTGAGGGTTTGAGTGGTTGTTTTGTCGGACACAGCCTCTCTTTACCGACTGCCCTGAGCTTGTCGAAGGGCTGTCTTTCACTTAGCGCAGAGCAGTGCCTTTCTGGACCTACATCCTCCATTGCAATGCTGGCCGCTTTTACACCGGCCACACAGACGATCTCGAAAGGCGGATCTGGCAACACGAGAATGGGGTAATCCCCGGGTTCACGCGAAACTTCCTTCCGGTGAAGCTTGTCTGGTCTCAGGAATTCACGACGCGCGAGGAGGCGAAAGCTGCGGAGAAGCAGATCAAAGGTTGGTCGCGGAAGAAAAAGCTGGCGCTGATCCGTGGCGATTGGGCTTCAGTCTCGCGCTACACGAAAAGCAAGGGCAGCCCTTCGACAAGCTCAGGGCAGTCGGTAGTTGTTAGAGAAAGAGTGATCGCATTGCTTCGCGAGGAAGCACAGCGTGCATACCCTGACGAATGCTGCGGTATCCTGCTCGGAGCAGGTGAAGCGATCACCGATGCCCTGCCAGCTCCTAACGTGCATTCCGCGCCGCGAACCCATTTCGAGATCGATCCGCAGGCCCTGATCGACGCGCACCGTGCCGCGCGATCCGGCGGCCCGCAGGTGCTGGGTTACTACCACTCGCACCCGGCCGGACCGCCGCACCCGTCAGCCACCGACCGCGCCGAGGCTGCGCATGACGGCAAGCTTTGGGCTATCGTCTGCGAAGATGCGATTGGCTGGTGGCGCGATACGCCAGACGGTTTTACGGAGCTTCCCTACCCGCTCGTCCGCGCCTAGATACCCGGCCATGCCCTGCCCTACCCGACGCATCGTTGCACTTTTCGACAAGTGCGGGTGGCAGCGTAGAAATTTTGCCCTAGGACTGTGTTCCAGGTGTTCCACATTAACGCCAGACCAAGGCCACGAACTGTTCAAATGACTTCCTCCCTCGATCTTGCTTCCCTGCTCTGCTCCCGCCTCTGCCACGACATGCTCAGCCCCGTGGGCGCGCTTAATAACGGGCTGGAACTGCTGGCGGACGAGAAGGACCCAGCGATGCGTCAGCGCTGCCTCGACCTGCTGGAACAGAGCGCGCGCATCTCCGCCAACAAGCTCAAGTTCTTCCGCCTCGCCTACGGCGCGGCAGGGGGATTCGGAGAGCAGGTGCCGGTGGAGGAACCGCACGAACTGCTCACTTCGCTGACCTCGGCTGACGAACGACTTACGCTCGACTGGGCGGTGAGCGAACAGACGCTGTCGAAGCCCGCGATCAAGGTGCTGCTGAACCTTGCCGCCATGGGTCTCGATTCGCTGGTGCGCGGTGGAACGCTGGCCGTGGGTGCTGAGCGCAATGGCGGCCAGACGGAAATCGCCATTCGCGCCAGCGGCCCGCGCGTCGCTTTCGACGAGAACATCGGCAAGGCGCTGGACGGTTCGCTAGCGGCAGACGAACTTTCGGGCCGCACCGCCCCTGCCCACCTCATCCGCCTGATCGTGGAGCGTGACGGCGGCGCGGTGCAGTATCACCACGGCAAGGAAGCACTTGTGCTGGGCGCCATGCTGCCCGATCCGGAGGGTATGATCGGTTGACCGACCCGCTCGTCCACCGGGAACAGCCCTCGCCCAATTTCAACGAGCGACAGCTGCCGATCTCGATGGTCGTGCTGCACTACACCGATATGAAGCCGGTCGAGACCGCGCTGGAGAAAATGTGCGATCCGGAGGCCGAGGTCTCGGCGCACTACTGCATCACCGAGGAAGGCGATGTCATCCGCCTCGTTCCGGAAGACAAGCGCGCCTGGCACGCGGGGGTTTCGTATTGGCGCGGCCACAAGGACGTGAACTCCGCCAGCATCGGGATCGAACTGGATCACCCCGGCCACGCGCTGGGCTATCGCGGCTTCGCCGATGCGCAGATCGAGGCGCTGGTGCCACTGCTCCACCGCATCGTGAAGGCATACGACATTCCCCGCGCCAACGTGGTGGGCCATTCGGATGTCTCCCCACTGCGCAAGCTTGATCCCGGCGAGCTCTTCCCTTGGGAAAGGCTGGCCGAATACGGCCTGTGCCTGCCGCGTCCGGACAAGCTCTCCCCCGATCCAGTGTTCGATAACGATGCGGCCTTTTACCTGGCGCTGGAGCGGTTCGGTTATGACATCACCGACGGACGCAAGGCGGTGGAAGCGTTCCAGCGCCGCTGGCGGCCCGAACGCATCGATGGCATGATCGATGGCGAAGTGCGCGCGATCCTGTTCCAGCTCCTGCTGGATCGCGACCGCGGCCACACCCGCTGAATCGCAGACTTCCCTACCGCGTCGCCCGCGCCTATATCGCTGATCGCCGGGGAGCCGGGCAGCCGCGTGGCCTTCGGGCCGCGAGGAAAGTCCGGGCTCCACGAAACAAGGGTGGCGGGTAACGCCCGCCGCGGGCAACCGCAGGGAAAGTGCCACAGAGAGCAAACCGCCGATGGCTGCTCCGGCAGCACAGGCAAGGGTGAAAGGGTGCGGTAAGGGCGCACCGGGGGGCCGGTAACGGTTCCCGTCCTGGCAAACCCCACCCGGAGCAAGACCGCATAGGGGTCTCGCGCCTCTTCGGAGGCAGGAGCGTTTCGCTCCGAGAGATCCGGGTTGGTCGCTGGAGCGGTCGGAGCAATCCGCCGCGTAAGATGAATGGCTGCCCCCGCGCACGCTGGTCGGAAACGATACCGGTCGCGGGACAGAACCCGGCTTACAGGCTCCCCGGCAATTTTACTGGGCCTGCACCAGGTCGGCCTGCGATTCCTTCGTGATGGAGATGTTGCCTTCCCCGTCGTCGACAGCATTGATGTAGCGGCGATCGCTGCCTTCCAGCACGAGAGCCGTCAGCCGACCGTGGCAATAGGCCCCGGTATCAATGCCGATGCGGTTGCCCCGGTCCTCCGGCGCCTGCGTGATCGTGTGGCCATGCACCACCACCGCGTCGTGCGGATCGCGGTGGCTGAGGAAGGGCTCGCGAATCCAGCGCAGCTTGGCGATTTCCTGTTCCTCCAGCGGACGCCCCGGCTCAATCCCGGCGTGTACGAACACGTAATCGCCGATCGTCACCACGTTCTCGAAGCCGGCGATGAAATCGATGTCAGCCTGCGGCACCACCCTGATCATCGCTTCCTGCAGTTCTTCGAGATCGGAACGCGTGTATTCGCGCTTGTCGAGACCGTAGCTGAGCAGGGTTTCCCTGCCGCCATGGCGCAGGAAATGGCGCATCATGTCGACGCTTTCGAAGCTGCGCAGGAACATTTCCTCGTGATTGCCGGCAAGGATGCGGACGGTGCGAAACTTCTGCCATTCCCTGGCCAGCGCCAGCACGTTCATGCTGTCCGGCCCGCGGTCCACCAGATCGCCCAGCAGGACGATCGTCGTTTCCGCCACACCGCTCTCGCGGTTGTCGACCTCGATGGCTTCGATGAGAGCGATCAGCAGATCGCTGCGACCGTGAACGTCACCAACTGCGTATACGCGCTGCCCCTCGGGCACGCTTGCCTCGATTTGCGGCAGCTCCGGCTCCGCTTTCCTGGATCGAAAGAATTGAAACATGCTCAGACTTGTCTTGCCCACATAGTGATAACGCGTGAGCACGCAATCGGTAGGTGTGCAGCGCGCTCATTCATTGTCAAAGCTGTCGCGACCCTGAATGTGGTGCCAAAATCACACAGTCCAAGGCAGCGAATGCCACGCCGCGTAATTTTCCTTGTGCAATGCACAATAGCTATGCAAGATAGCAGTGCTTTCGCGGCGAATTGGCGCACTAAAAGATGCCAACACGCGAATGGCGCAGGTGGGACGAAGCATTAGTTCACCACAAGCAATTGAGGAAATTGCCCATGCTTACGTCCGTCCGCAGTCTTACGGCTGCTTCTGTTTTTGCACTTTCCACTGCCTTCGCAGCTCCTGCCATGGCGCAGGACGATGACGGCATTGGCGTCGAAGTTTCGGCCAATGTCGCGATGGTTAGCGAGTATCGCTTCCGCGGTGTCGACCTCTCCGGTGGCGAGTTCGCCATCCAGGGCGGCGTCGATGTCGGCCTGCCCGCCGGCTTCTATGTCGGCACCTGGGCCTCGTCGCTTGACGAGCAGACTGTCGGTTACGGCAGCACCGAACTCGACGTTTACGGCGGCTGGGCCGGCGAATTCGGCAACATCACCACCGATGTCGGTGTGATCATGTACATCTATCCCGATGCCGGTGCCGGCGATTTCGACTACATCGAGTTCTACGGCTCGGTCGGCGCGGCCCTCGGCCCCGCCGATGTGACCGTTGGCGTCGCCTATGCGCCTGACCAGGATTCGCTGGGCGGCACCGACAACTTCTACATCTATGCCGATGCCGGTGTCGGCATTCCCGGCACGCCTGTCAGCCTGTCGGGCCACGTCGGCTACACCGACGGCTTCCTGACCTTCACGACTGACAGCGAAGCGATCGACTGGTCGCTGGGAGCGTCCGTGGCCGTGCCCGGCACGCCGCTGGAATTGGGCGTTGCCTACATCGGCGTCGAAGGCGATGCGCTGGTCGATCCGGGCGGCGTCTTCACCGACGATGCGCTGGTTTTCACCGTGTCGGCCAGCATCTGACAGCTAATCGCGTAAAGCGAGGAACGGGAAGGCTCGTACCGGCAACGGTGCGGGCCTTCTCTTCGTCTGGACACCACCTCACCGGAAACAGTACAATCGCGGCTTGGATGGGGCCGGGTCGTCGCTATATCCGGCCACGAGTGCTCTTTCGGTCAGGAAGGAGAGCCACGAATGAACCGCGACAAACGGAGTTTCCTCCCAGATGACCCACTATCTTCACACCATGATCCGCGTCACCGATGCCGAGGAGACGATTAAGTTCTTCAATCTGATCGGGCTGGAGGAAGTGCGCCGCAAGGACGTGCCGCAGGGGCGCTTCACGCTCATCTTCATGGCCGCACCGGGGCAGGAAGGCACGGCGGAACTGGAGTTGACCTACAACTGGCCGCCCGAAGACGGCAGCGAGCCGGAACGGTATGACGGCGGCCGCAACTTCGGCCACGTCGCCTACCGCGTGGATAACATCTACGAGACGTGCCAGAAGCTGATGGACGCAGGCGTGACGATCAATCGTCCGCCGCGCGACGGGCACATGGCCTTCGTCCGTTCGCCTGACGGTATCAGCGTGGAACTGCTCCAAGAGGGACACCTTGAAGCGCAGGAACCATGGGCCAGCATGGAAAACACTGGCAGCTGGTAGGCTCGAAGGGTCCTCGCTCGTCCGATCCATGCTCTTCTGGGATCATCCCAAGGCTGCCACGAATGTGGTCATCGATACGGTCATCGTTCGTGCCGGGCGCACGGGCGATGACGATCCCGAATCATTGAGTATGGATGTCGCGGACTTCACCCTCGCGATGATGCAGAGTGGCCGCTATCCGATGGCGGCCATCCCGCAGCCCGCGCTGATGGGCACGGCCTTCAAGATCTACGTAGGTGAGGTCTACAATGGCGGGCACGTCCAGTTCATCGGCAATTCCGAATGGGGCGAAGACGATGTCGGCCTTGTATCCGCCTGCCTGAAACGCGTCGATATTCCGCAAGTGCAGGCGATCTTCGCCGACCTGCTGGCATACGAGCGCGCCAGTCCGAAAACGTTTCACAAGGCCGATTGGCGCGACGACGTGCTCGATGCTCTCGACAAGCGCCTGTTCGCGCTGGACCGCGCAAGCATCTTCGCGCCGCTGGCAGATTGGCTGCAGGAAAGCCTCGTGCTGTTTCCCGTTCCTGCCGAGAACTGGCACAGCGTCGTTTACGAATTGGCCGCTCGCAACCGCGATCCGCAGGGGCACAAGGGCCACTAGCAGCGTTCTTAGCTTGCGATTCGCGCAAACAAGCGCCACCTGCGGCGCATGAGAAAGCGCAGGCTCCCCCAGGTGGTCATCATCGGCCGCCCCAATGTCGGCAAGTCGACCCTGTTCAACAGGCTGGTCGGCAAGCGTCTGGCGCTGGTCGACGACCAGCCCGGCGTCACGCGTGATCGCCGCATGGGTCTCGCCGGCCTTTCAGGTCTGGAGTTCGAGGCTGTCGATACCGCCGGGTGGGAAGACGAGGACGACAAGTCGCTGCCCGGCCGGATGCTCGCGCAGACACAGGTCTCATTGAAAGGCGCGGATGCCGCGCTGTTCGTGATTGACGCGCGCGCAGGCCTCACGCCACTGGACGAGGAAATCGGACGCTGGCTGCGGCAGCAGGAAGTGCCCGTGGTGCTGATCGCAAACAAGTCCGAAGGCAATGCAGGCGAAAGCGGTATTCTGGAAGCCTACTCGCTGGGCCTTGGCGAACCGGTGCCCGTCAGCGCCGAACACGGCGAAGGCGTGGCCGATCTCTACAGCGCGCTGATCCCGCTGATCGGCGACAAGGCCGAACAGATGCAGCTGGAGGACGAGGCCGAAGCCGCCATCGCCGCCGACAAGGCCAGGGCCGCTGCAGAAGCGGGCGAGGAGTTGGAAGAAGTCGATCCTTCCGCCCCCCTCAGCCTCGCCATCGTGGGGCGCCCCAATGCGGGCAAGTCCACCTTGGTGAACCGCCTGCTGGACGAGGACCGGCTGCTCACCGGGCCGGAAGCGGGGATCACCCGCGATTCCATCGCCATTGACTGGGAATGGACAGATCCCAAGACCGGCGAGGACCGGATCATCAAGCTGATCGACACCGCCGGGATGCGCAAGCGCGCCAAGGTGGTCGACAAGCTGGAGCGCCTATCGGTGCAGGATGGCCTGCGCGCGGTCGATTATGCCGAGGTCGTGGTGCTATTGCTGGATGCGACGCGCGGGCTGGAAGTGCAGGACCTGAAGATCGCCAGCCAGGTGATCGACGAAGGCCGTGCGCTGATGGTGGCGATCAACAAGTGGGATATCGCTGAAGATCCCAGCGCCCTGTTCAACGGCATTCGCAGCGCACTGGAAGAGGGCCTGTCGCAGTTGAAGGGCGTGCCGTTGTTCGCGGTGTCCGCGATGACTGGCAAGGGCCTCGACACGATGCTGGGCGCGGCATTCGAGCTGCGCGATGCGTGGAGCCGCCGCGTGCCCACCTCCGCGCTCAACCGCTGGTTCGACGACGCGCTGGCAGCCAATCCCCCGCCCGCACCGGGCGGCCGCCGGATCAAGCTGCGCTATATCACACAGGTCGGCACCCGACCGCCGCGCTTCGTCATCTTCGGCTCCCGCCTTGATGACCTCCCCGCCAGCTACGAGCGCTACCTGCTCAACGATATTCGCCGCAAGCTGGGCTTCGGCGCGGTGCCCGTGCGCCTCACGTTGAAGTCGCCGAAGAACCCCTACGATTCCAACCGCGGCGGCGGTGGCAAATTCAGCGGTGGCCAGGGCCGCGACTAGCGGCTTTGAAGTGCAAGACCCATGTTCGAAACCTTTTCCATTACCGGCGAACTTATCGAGCGCACTTCCAGCACGGTGCGCGTGCAGGAGATCGTGCAACTCAGCCTTGCGCCGGTGTTCCTGCTGGCCGCAATCGGCGCAATGCTGAACGTAATGAATTTGCGCCTCACCTGGCTGTTCGACCGGATCGAATTCATCGAACGGCAGGACGAAACCGGCGAGGCAGGGCGCGAGGCGGAAGAACTACCCGCACTGATCCAACGCCAGAGCTACGCGCAGATGGCGGTCAACCTGTCGACGTCGGCTGCGCTAACCATCTGCGTGGTCGTGGCCGTGCTGTTCATCAGCGCCTTTATCGAGCCTCGCATCGGCACGCTGGTGGCGATCCTGTGGGTAGCGACCATGGTGCAGCTTTCGGCCGCCCTGCTGCTTTTCTTCCGCGAGACGAACCTCGCCCGCGCGACGGCGCGCGAGCGGCGCAAGCGCAGCCGCGAGATTCTGGCGCGCAAGCGCGAGAAGGAACTGGACTAACCCTGTCGCATGCACGGCCTGCGGCAAGGCGTGTGCTTTACAAGGCAGAACGAGGCCACTGCCACACCCCCGTCACGCTGTTATGTTGTTGTAATAACAGGGCCTCCCGAGTGCCCGCGAGGAGAATTACAACCATGCAGCGCTTGCAGCTTGATTTTCAGGCCGGCCCCGATGGCGCGCGGCAAAGCTTCGATGTTCCAGACATCGCGACAGCGCTCGTTGTCGCGGACATCAACCTGTCCGACGGCAAGGCGAACATTCGCGATGGTGAAAAACTGGTCGCCCGGCTGGAGAAGCGCCACGTTGGCGGCTCCTCCTACTGGCGCGTGAGCTGACCTCGATCAGCCGGCGCCCGCGTCGTTCTCGCCTTCACCGGCAGCCTTGGAGTTGAGCTGCACGTAATTCTGGATGCCCATTCGCTCGATCATGTCGAACTGGGTTTCCAGGAAATCGACGTGCTCCTCCTCACTCGCGAGGATGTTCTCGAACAGCTGACCGGAGGTGAAATCCTTGACCTCCTGGCAATACTCGGCCGCTTCCTTCAGCAGCGGGATCGCCTCATTCTCCAGCGCAAGGTCGGCCTTGAGGATTTCCTCGACCGTCTCGCCCACCTTCAGCTTGTGCAGAGCCTGGAAATTGGGAAGCCCGTCCAGAAACAGGATGCGGTCGGCCAGCCAGTCGGCGTGCTTCATCTCGTCGATCGATTCGTGCCGCTCGTATTCGGCCAGCTTGTAGACACCCCAGTCGTTCAGCACGCGGTAGTGCAGCCAGTACTGGTTGATCGCCGTCAGTTCGTTGGTGAGGGCCTTGTTGAGATATTCGATGACCTTGGCGTCGCCCTTCATGGCCTGTCTCCTGCGTGTGATTTTCGTGCGCTCAGTTGGTCAGGATCGCCTGTCGTTTGCAAGTGAAACCGACCGGACAATTGCCGAAAAATGGCGGAAAACCGCGCTATTGCGAATGCGAATCAGGAATTCTCAGGCAGCGGCGAGCGGACAGGGAAGAGCTTCCCGTTCCTCCGCGATCACATATTCCGCTTCTTCAAGGCACTGGCCGCAGTTGGGGCGCTTGCCCAGCTTTGCGTAGACCGATTCCGCGCCGCCACGGTGCTGCCGCGCAGCCTTGCGCAGGTCGTCTTCCCGAATGGCGTTGCAGATGCAGGTATACATATGGTGCGCGAATCCCTTGCGACGGGGCCTTGTGAACTGCCACGAAGTTAATGCGAATAAATTGCATTAGCAAGCTATTTGAGAATAATTCTCAAGACTGTCGGCGTCTTCAGCGGCGTAGGGGAAAGACCCGGCCATAAGTCAGGCAGCGCCACAGCCACTCGAGCGGCCCGTAGCGGTATTTCGCCAGCCATACACGGGACCATGTCAGCATCACGGCCCAGCCCAGCGCCACCACCAGGTAGAGTTCAGGCCGCGTCAATTCGCCCCACAGTCCTCCTGCCCACGGGTGGAAGATCAGCATCATCAGGATCGACGTGCCGATATAGTTGGTAAAAGCCGCCCGGCCCGCCGCCGAAACCCGCTCGGCAAGCCAGCCGCTCGCGGAGTTTCCGTGGAGCGCCAGCAGCAGGGCCAGCCCCAGTATCATCGGCAGTCGCGGCAGCATGGAGAATGCCATCATCGCAGAGAGCGTCCCCCAGTAGGTGAAGCCTTCCGATCTCACCCAGAGAGCCATCCATAAGGTGAGGCCCGCGCCGGTAAGGAACAGGCCCCAGCCCCATGCCCTGCGGCTACGTTGGCTCGTCGAAGTGCCGAACCAGCCGAAGCGGTAGAACGCCATGCCGATCAGCATCAGCGGCACTGTCTCGAACACCATCAGGAGGATCGCGTTCAGCGGATCGCCTGCGTGTTCGGCAAAGTTATGCGCCACGAAGTCGGCATAGGTGCCCTCCGTCATGATTGGGATCTCGGCCTGATCGTCGGCAATCGCGGCCTGCTTGCCCTCTGCGATGGAACCGCGCGCTTCCTCCATCCCCTCGGCCTGCCCGAAGGAGGTATCGGCAATGACGTAAGCCGAGCCGATGGCAAGGGCGTAGACAAGCGCCCCGACCACGTAGCCGATCAGACCGAGCGTCAGGAGCCGTGGCGCAGGCATCCGTAGGAACAGCATCGCAGCGAAACCGGCTACCGAATAGAGAACGAGGATATCGCCGCGCCAGATCAGGAAGAAATGGGCGAGGCCGAACAACAGCAGGAAGACCAGTCGCCGCACCAGCAGGCGGCGCGATGCGCCGCGCTCCCACGCCTTTTCCATGAACAGGGCCATCCCCGCGCCGAACAGAAGCGTGAACAGGCCGCGCATCTTGCCATCGATGAGGACAAACTGGGCCACCCACAGCCACTCGTCCGTGGCATCGTGACCGCTCAGGAAACCGTCGGGCCAGGCATAGGCGCTCCACGGCTGGCCAAAAGCGACGATATTGGCAGCGAGGATACCCAGCACGGCCACACCGCGAATGAAATCCAGGCTGGCAATGCGTTCGCCCCCGGTCGCAGGAGCAACCGCCTGAGCGTCGCCATCGGGCGTCGCCGTGTTCTCAACCATGCCGCTTCCCCTTTGTCCGTCCCGGCGGCCTTATGCAGGCAGCAATGGGATTTGGGAAGCGCTGCGGCGTGGGCTTCAGTCCCGCGTCACCAAGCAATCGAACCCGCTGCGCTTCAACGCGGCGCAAGCCGATTGTGCATCGCCCTGCGAGGCGTAGCCACCAGCCTGCACCACCGTCACGCGCCCGCGTGACAGGAAAAAGCGCTCGCGCCCGGCAATCTCGGGACGGCTCGCCACCCTGTTCCACAAACGCTCGGCATTGCCGGGGACGCCGAACGCGCCAAGCTGCACGCGCCACGGTCCGCTTGCCACCGCTGCCGGACGCGGAGCGGGAGGCTGGGCAGCCGATGCCGGAGTTGCAGCGCGCGGCGTCTCGGACCGGGCGTAACTGGCCCCTGCCCTTGCCGGGTCTTCCGTGCCGGTCGCCTCGCGCGCCTGCTGCACGGCATCGCGGGCCGCGGCAACTGATGGGGATTGCGCAACCGAAGGGGCAACGGTCTCTGCGACCGTCGCCGGCGCGGAAAAATCGGCCGCTGTCAGCTGCGCCGTCCGCGCCTGCTCCGCCTCAAGCTCGATCTGCCGGGCGAGCGCCGCCGCGCTCTGCCGTTGTTCCAGCGGGATGAAGCCATCCATCTCCTCGATCGCCGGGCCAGCCTGCGGCAGCCCTGCCCCGTTGGCCAGCGTTAGCAGGGCATAGGCGCGCTCCCAGTCGCGCTCCACGAAGTCGCCGTTGAAATGGGCAATGCCCATCAGATACTGCGCCCGCGGATCCCCGCGCAGCGCCGCTGCCTGGACATAGGGCAGCGCCTCTTCCCGGCGGCCGTCCTGGAACAGCATCAGGCCGTATGTATCGGCCGCCTGCACGTGCCCGGCGCGGGCCGCGTCGCGATAGAGTTCTTCCGCGCGCGCCAAGTCGGTCGGCACACCGCGGCCCAGACGGTAAGCCTGCCCCATGTTGAACATGGCATCGGGATCGCCTGCCTCGGCAGGTCCCTGCCACTCGGCAATGGCGCCCGCATAGTCGCCGCGCGACCACGCATCCACGCCGTCGCGCACCGTGGCCTCCAATGGGGCAGCGAGCGCGAACAGGGCGAGCGCGCCGGCGGTTTTCGTCAGAACTGAAATCGTGCGGTCGGCCATGATATTCTCATCCCCCTGGCAGGCGGTGTGCACGATGCCATAGTAAACAAGGCGTTAGCAAAGCGTTTATCGGGCGCGACTATTGGAGCGGAGAAGATGCATCGCCCGGCCGTAATCCCCGCCCGCCATGGCTCCTACTGAAAGGAAAAAAGCGCGTCCCTGGTTAGCCCGCATTAACTCAAAATAAAGGGTAGTCTGCGAAGCCCTTAGGCGAAGGCCCGCATTGAGACTTGGTCGGGTCGTTTGTTCCAAGGGGGAATCGCGTTGCGCGTTTTGGCATTGGCATCGCAGAAGGGCGGATCTGGCAAGACCACCCTATCCGGACACCTCGCTGTCCAGGCGCAGCGCGCTGGCGCTGGCCCGGTAGTGCTTATCGATATCGACCCGCAGGGGTCGCTTGCCGACTGGTGGAACGAGCGTGAGGCGGAATATCCCGCTTTCGCCCAGACCACCGTTGCCCGGCTGGCGAACGACCTGGCCATCCTGCGCCAGCAGGGTTTCAAGCTCGCCGTGATCGACACACCGCCCGCCATCACCATGGCTATCCAATCGGTGATCTCGGTGGCGGAACTTATGGTCGTACCTACCCGCCCCAGCCCGCACGATCTGCGCGCCGTGGGTGCCACGGTCGACCTGTGCGAACGCGCAGGCAAGCCGCTGATCTTCGTGGTCAACGCCGCAACACCGAAGGCAAAGATCACGTCGGAAGCCGCCGTCGCGCTGTCGCAGCACGGCACGGTGGCCCCGATCACCATTCACCACCGCACCGATTTCGCGGCCTCGATGATCGACGGCCGCACGGTGATGGAAGTCGATCCCGAGGGTCGCAGCGCGCAGGAAGTGACGGCGCTGTGGCACTACGTTGCCGATCGGCTGGAAAAGAACTTTCGCCGCACCGTCTTTGCCGCTCCCGGCAGCAAGGCCGCACAGGCGAACGGCGCTGCCCGCGCCCAGGGCGGGGGCTTCGGTCGCCGCGTAGCGCAGTAATGGGGCGCGCCATGACAGAGAGCAACTCGTTCGCCTCGCTCGGCCCCATGCTCCTAGCCCGCAAGGGCACGGCAAAGCCCGCCATGCGGGCCCAACTCACGCAGAACGATCGCACGGCAACGCTGGGCGATGATTTCGACGACCTGGCCGAAAGCCAGTCGGCGCTTGGCTGGAACGACATGGGAATGGACGACTCGGTCGTTCCCCTGCGCATTGCCAACGACAGCGCCGGTTCGCCTGTCGCGAAGGGCGGCAAGGCTCGGCAGAAGGCAATCCAGCAGGGCCGCCGCGCGGCCTTCACGCTGCGCCTCGATGTCGAACGCCACCTCAAGCTGCGCCTCGCCAGCACGATGCAGGATTGCAGCGCGCAGGAACTTGTGACCGAGGCGCTGGATCGCTTCCTGTCCGACATTCCCGAACTCGATTCCATCGCCGCGCATGTCGCTGGCAACAAAAGCAAGTCCTGAGGGGGACCTATCCGATGAACGGTAACACAAACCGCAATCCGATGATTGGCCTTGGCGTCACGACTGCCATGGCCGCTGTCCTTCTGACCGGCTGCACAGCCAACAGCACGCCGCGCGCCGAAGTCGCCGCTTCCGATGGACAGCACGCCATCCAGCAGGGCCGCACCAGCGAAGCCATCCAGCACGCCGAACTGGCGGTAACGGCAGAGCCGCACAACGCGCAGTATCGCCTGACGCTGGGCAATGCCTACCTGCAGGAAGGCCGCTTCGCCTCCGCCTCCACGAGTTTCCAGGATGCGATGGCGCTGGGCGACAACAGCCCGCGTGCCGCGCTTAGCCTTGCCCTCGCCCTCACCGGCGAAGGCCGCTTTGCCGAAGCCGGCGCGCTGCTGCGCGACTGGGAAGGCGAAATCGCCGCGCCCGACCTTGGCCTCGCCTTCGCGCTTGCCGGGGAGCCGGAACGCGGCATCCACATCCTTTCCAACGCCATTCGCCAAGGCCAGAACACGGTCAAGGTGCGGCAGAACCTCGCCTACGCCTATGCCGTGGCCGGTCGCTGGCGGGACGCCCGCCTGATGGTGGAGCAGGACGTGCCTGCCGACCAGGTCGGCGCACGGATGCAGGAATGGGCGCAGATGACCCATAGCGAGGCTTACCAGCACCGCGTAGCGGGATTGCTGGGCGTACCCGCAGGCGTTCGTGACATGGGCCAGCCGGTTCACCTCGCCCTCAATCTTGGCGACGACATGGAACAGCTTGCCGCGCAGGACAGCGTGCAGACCCCCGCCCCGGTCGGCGAGTTGGCCGCGCTCGATGCTTCCGTGTCCGCCGCACCGTTCGCTCCCGTGGCCGCAAGTCGCGAGCCGGAAATCGGTCTCGATACCAACCAGGCCGAAGCATCGCCGCCGGTAAACTTCGCCGAATCGTTTGCCGCGCCTTCTCCCGAAGTCGCTGCGCTGGCTCCGGTGACGACGGACTCCATGTCTTTCGCCCGCGCCCCGCTGGTGCAGGAAGTGCCTGCCCGTCGGCGCGCGACTGCTCCAGTTGGCGAAAATTCGTCCAGCACGGCACCGCGTCCGGCCCCCCGTCAGGCCGTGGCACGCTCGTCCGAAGCGGCTTCCGCACCCGTGCCAGCAACGGCTCGCGCCAGCGTGGCCACGGCCGGTCCGGTCGCGGATCCGACGCACCTCGTGCAACTCGGCAGCTTCTCCAGCGAGCAGGGCGCCCGCCGTGCCTGGGGCATTTACGTCAGCCGCCATCCGGAGCTGGCCGATCACGAGATGGTCATCACCGAGGCAGTAGTGCGCGGCAAGCGCTACTGGCGCGTGTCGGCAGGTGGCTTCAACGTCGCGTCCAGCCGCTCGATGTGCTCCAGCGTGAACAGTTCCTCGTCCGGGGAAGGCTGCATCACCTGGGCCGCGAACAGCCCGCTGCCCGGCGCAGTGGATCGCGGCGGTGTGATGCTCGCCCGCCGCTGATAGCGGAAACCATAGCTATTCCGATTGGCCCCTCTTCGCATGGCGCGAACGAGGGGCTTTTCATTGGCTAGAGCGAATAGCCGCCGTCAGTGACGAGCGTGGTGCCGGTGATGGTGCCCGAAGCTTCGGAAAGCAGGAACAGCACCTGCCCGGCGATCTCCTCGGCGGTTTCGAAACGGCCCATCGGCGTCATGGCGCGTGCCATTTCCGCAAGGGCACCCGCACGGTCGCCCTGGTGCTTCGCAACGAGGTCGTCGAAGAAGGGCACACCGTCCCAGATCGCCGTATCGACACCGCCCGGCGCGATGGCGTTGACGCGAATGCCGCGTGCGAAACCTTCCTTGGCGGCAATCTTCGCCATGTGGATCGCGCCAGCCTTCGATGCGCCGTATGGGCCGATGCCCGGCTCCGCCTTTACCCCGGCGACGGAGGCGGTAACCACCATCGCGGCCCCGTCGCTCGCCAACCTCATCGCCGTGCGCAGCGACAGGAACAGCCCGTCGAGGTTGACCGATATGACAGCCTGCCAATCTTCGAGAGACATCTTGGCAAAAGGTGCAGGACTTCCGGCGATGCCCGCATTCAGAAAGGCCGCATCCAGTGCTGCGCCCTCCTCCTCGATCGCGTTCCAGAGCGCCTCGTCGGCGACGTCGCCTGCATGACATGTCGTTTCGCAGGGCAGGTCCATCGCGGCCAGCCGGCTCTCGTCCAGATCGACCAGCACGAGGTGTGCCGCGCCTGCTTCTGCCAGCGCCTTCGCTGCTGCCGCGCCGATGCCCGAAGCCGCGCCCGTCACCAGAACGCGCTTGCCAGAGAAATCATACATCGATTGCCACCCCCCCTTTCCAGAGAGCCGTCACCCGGCCTTGCACCGGCTGACGGTCGAACGGCGTGTTGCCCGCCGCTGCCGCCATTTCCCGAGAATCCACCACCCACGGCGCTTCGGGATCGAGCAGCGCGATGTCCGCCTCTTGCCCTATCTCCAACGAACCGGCCGGAACGCCCAGCAACCGGGCCGGGTTGCGCGCCAGCAGGTCGAAGGCGCGGACCATGTCGATCACGCCTTCGCGCACCAGCGTCAGTGTCATCGCCAGCAAGGTTTCCGCCCCGGCCATACCCGGCGCAGCATCGGCGAAGGGCAGGTTCTTGTCCTCCGGCCCGCGCGGATCATGGCCGCTGGCAATCACGTCGATCGTGCCATCGCCGATGGCCTCGATCACGGCCTGCCGGTCATCCTCCTCGCGAAGGGGCGGGGAAAGCCGGGTAAAGGTGCGGTAGTCGCCCATCGCAATGTCGCTGAGCATGAAATGCGCGGGCGTAACACCGGCGGTGATGCTCACGCCGCGCGCCTTTGCCTGTCGCACCAGTTCACAACCGGCGCGGGTTGTTACCTGCCGCGCGTGGACGCGCGCGCCGCTCATTTCAGCAAGGGCGATGTCACGCGCCAGGGCAAGCGTTTCCGCCTCCTTCGGCGCGCTGGGCAGACCGAGCCGCGTGGCCATCTCCCCAGCCGTGGCTGCCGCCTTCCCCGCGATGCCGCCATCCTCGGAGTGGGTAACGACGACCATGTCCAGCATCGCCGCGTATTGCATCAGCCGCAGCATCACGCCGCTATCGGCGATCCACTTGCGCCCCGTCGCAATCGCCCTGGCCCCGGCCTCGCGCATCAGCGCGATTTCGGCAAGTTGCGCGCCGTCCAGCCCTTGTGTCGCCGCGGCCAGCGGATGGACCCACAGATCCGGCTTGCCGCTCTGCGCCATGAAACGAACGCGCGCGGGATGGTCCAGCGGAGGCGACTGGTCGGGCATCAGCGCCGCTCGGGTGATGCCGCCGAAGTGAAAGGCCGGCTTGTCGATCGCGAACACGCCGAGATCGACGATCCCCGGCACCACGAGCTTGCCTTTGGCATCGATAACATCGTCACCGTCCTGCGCATCGTCTTCGACAATTACGCCGTCCGCACAGCGCAGCGTCGCATCCCGTGGGCCGCCGGGCTTGACGACGGTGCCGCCGGTAATGGAAAGAGGCCGCACCTGCTTCATACCCATTCCCCCTCACCCCAGCCCGGTACGCCGCGCGCCTTGCGCGTCAGCACGTCGAGACAGGCCATGCGAATGGCAACGCCCATTTCCACCTGGCTGGTGATGATCGAGCGATCCTCCAGGTCGGCAACCGTGCTGTCGATCTCCACGCCGCGGTTCATCGGGCCGGGATGCATCACGATGGCATCGTCCTTCGCCAGCGCGAGGCGTTCGGGTGTCAGGCCATAGAGGTGGCGGTATTCGCGCGGGGACGGGATGAACTGCCCGTCCATCCGCTCGTTCTGGAGGCGCAGCATCATCACCACGTCGCTGCCATCCAGCGCGGCATCGAAATCGTGGAAGGGAACCGCGCCCATCCGCTCGATCCCTGCAGGCATCAGCGCAGGAGGCGCGCACAAGCGCACCGTGGCACCCAGCGCCTGCAGGCACAGGATGTTCGACCGGGCGACGCGGCTGTGCAGGATATCGCCGCAGATCGTCACCGTCATGCCGGTAAAGTCCTCTGCGTCATGCCCGCGCTCGCGCAGTTTCTGTCGCAGCGCCAGCGCATCGAGCAGCGCCTGCGTCGGATGCTCGTGCTGCCCGTCGCCCGCGTTGAGCACCGGGCAATCGACCCTGCTGGCGATGAGGCCCACCGCGCCGCTGCTGCCATGACGGATCACGATGGCATCGGCGCGCATGGCATTCAGCGTGACTGCCGTATCGATCAGCGTCTCGCCCTTCTTCACGCTCGACTGCGCGGCGTACATGTTCACCACGTCCGCCCCCAGCCGCTTGCCCGCGATCTCGAAAGACAGCAGCGTGCGGGTGGAATTCTCGAAAAAGGCGTTGATGATCGTCAGGCCCGCAAGCTGCTCGGAATGCTTGGCGGCCTGCCGATTGAACGCCACGTACTGCTCCGCCTCTGCCAGCAGGTAGAGGATTTCGTGCCGCTCCAGCGACGAAATCCCGATCAGGTCGCGATGCGGGAAGGCTCTTCCGCCCTTGGGAAAGCGGCTGCCGGAGGAGGCGTTTTGCGGCAATGTCATTAAAGCATGGCCCTTAGTCGAGCCGCATCGACCGCTCAAGCTCTTATCGCTGGCACTCGTGCCGCATGGTCCCTAGATGTGTGCAATCATTCGCTGAAGGGATCGCGATTACATGGCATTTGCACGCAAGGTCTGGCGGCTGCTGGTCGGCATCAAGGACGCGTTGGCGCTGTTGTTCCTGTTGCTGTTCTTCGCGTCGCTGTTCGCCATTCTCAGCATGCGCCCCAACCCCGGCATGGTGCGCGATGGCGCGCTGCTGCTGGATATCAACGGATCGGTGGTGGAAGAAGTCGCGCCCGTCGATCCCATCCAGGCGCTTATTTCTCAAACCGTGCCCGTCCGCGAGTACGCCGCGCGCGATCTTGTCCATGCCATTGACGAGGCGGCGGGTGACGAACGGATCGAAGCCCTTGCGCTTGACCTTACCGGCTTCCTGGGTGGCGGAGCCGTCCACATGAGCGAAATTGCCGGCGCCCTCGACCGCTTCAGCGCCGCGGACAAGCGGATCTATGCCTATGCCTATGCCTATGGCGACGATTCCATGCTGCTGGCAGCCCATGCCGACGAGATCTGGCTCGATCCGATGGGCGGCGTGGCGATCATGGGCCCCGGCGGCGAAAGCCCTTATTTCGGGCAGGCGCTGGAACGCTTCAACGTGACGGCCAACGTCTACCGCGTCGGTACTTACAAGAGCGCGGTGGAGCCCTACACACAGTCCGGCATGTCACCCGAAGCGCGGGAGAACCTGTCGCAATTGCTCGCAACGCTGTGGCAGGAATGGCGCGCCAATGTCTCCACCGCACGCCCGCAAGCCGATATCGACCTTGTGACGCAGGACGTTGCCGCATGGCTCGCCGCCTCGAACAACGATATCGCGCAGGCATCCCTCGCCGCAGGTCTGGTCGACCGGCTCGGCACGCGCGTCGAATGGGGAGAGCGTATCTCCAATGAAGTAGGCGAGGATGACTGGTCCGACGAACCCGGCACTTTCGCCAACACGCAGTACGACCCCTGGCTGGCCGAGGTGCAGCGCAATCTGGAATTCGGCAGCGATGGCCGCATTGCCGTCGTCACCGTGGATGGCGAGATCAGCGACGGCAAAGCCGGCCCCGGTTCCGCCGGCGCAGAACGTATCGCTGGCCTGCTGGACGATGCCCTGGACGACGATCTCGATGCGCTGGTGGTTCGTGTGAATTCGCCCGGCGGTACCGTCACCGGCTCCGAAACCATCCGCCGCGCCATCATGCGCCACCGTGCAGCGGGCACGCCCGTGGCGGTATCCATGGGCAATTACGCTGCCAGCGGTGGCTACTGGATCGCAACGCCTGCAGAACGCATCTTTGCAGAGCCAGAGACGCTCACCGGCTCCATCGGCGTGTTCCTGGTGGTGCCCAGTTTCGAGGACTTGCTGGCCGAATACGGCGTGACCACCGATGGCGTGCGCACGACGGGCCTCTCCGGCCAACCCAACATCCTGAGCGGTTTCACCCCGGAAGCAGACGCGGTGCTGCAAGCATCGACCGAGAACTTTTACACCCGCTTCCTCACGCTGGTATCCGAGGCCCGCAACATCACTCCCGAACGGGCAGACGAGCTGGGCCAGGGCCGCGTGTGGGACGGCGGCGCGGCGCGGCAACTTGGCCTGGTGGACCAGTTCGGCGATCTCGACACTGCCATCGCCTGGGCGGCAGGGCGCGCAAACCTCGAGGAAGGCTCCTACGAAGTGCGATACCTCGGCAAGGACACGCCCAGCTACGACACGCTGCTGGCGCAGATGCTGATGGGCGGCAACGAAGCCCGCGACGAAGGCGCGCGAGACGTCGCTTCGATTTTCGCGCGTCGGGAAGCCGCGCGTCTGGGACAGGTGGTGGACGGTCTCGACCGATTCATGGCCGTCGAGGGCGTACAGGCCCGCTGTCTCGAATGCGTTGCAGTGCCCGGCGCGATGCGCGGCCAGCATGCTCCGACGAGGCCCCCATCATGGCTGTCATTGCTGGCCCGGTTGGGGCTCGACTGACACCGGATCGCCAGGCCGCACAAACAGTCCTTGTCTTGGCGCTGTGAAAATGGCAAAGGCCCGCCCCTGCCGTGAATCGGCGGGCGCGTAGCTCAGTGGTAGAGCACACCCTTCACACGGGTGGGGTCGCAAGTTCAATCCTTGCCGCGCCCACCATCTTTTCAAGCAATTAGAAGAGATGGATCGCGTTTCCATGGAAAAAAACATGAAAAACTTGGGTGGGCATCGGCGAACGTTGGCGTTGATCTCGCTGCGTTGAGAGTTTGATCCATCGTCAGCGCAGCCTGTTACCGCTTTTTCACGAATGGTTGGCACATTGCTGCCCAAAACCGAGAGAAAGTATGTCTGTCCATTAGCCGATCCTTCCTTCCAAAGCCATCGAACTCGTTAGATCCAGGAACCTCGATAGAGCTGAGGCTCTCCTCGCCGACCTCGCGGCTGCAGGTCTCACAAAGACTTATGCACTCGTGCAGGAGATAAAACGTGCAGGGTGCCAAACTAAAATTGTTCGCGATGGCCAGATCCCGTCCGAAGATTGGGAGAGGATCGTGGTTTCAGGAAATATCCAAATCGCATTGACCGGCGGAACCGTCCGGCTCGAAGGATCGTCCCTCCGAGAAGGGATACCGTCAGTGATGATAACCGGGATTAGCTTCTCCGAAGCGGCGCTCGTCAAAGTTCTTGATCGATATTGCGTGTACTTACGTGCCAACATTACGAAGCAGTCTGGCGGCTGCAATGCGCAGGCCATGATGGAATGTGCTCATTCATCCACTGAAGCCGTCGAACCTCACAAGGAAGTTTTGCAGCCAATCAGACCCGGCGACCCCACCGCATCGGTTGCACAGACAGAACAAGCGACCGGATTGGGTCGGACCACAATCGACAAGCTAATGCGAGAAGGCCCGCTCGTTAGAAAGAAAGTCGGAAGACGAACATTAGTCACCGTGGAAAGCATCGAGCGTTTGTTTGGTGCAAAAGTAGCAAGATAGCTGCTGCGCTGGACAGGCGAGGTGTCCTTAGATGTTGCGGCCGTCAACGACCGCTTTGCGCCCTCAAATTGGACATTCGCCCTTCCAATTCTGGTCCCCCGGAAGCAGACATTTCACCCAGCAGTTCTCAGCAGCGCGTGCCATATCGTTTCGGAGCGACGGTCCGACCGAAGTGGCTGGGCGATACTGATTTGGCGCTTACACCGTGTTGACCAAGGTCTAGCAATCAACGGGCTGAGAACCGATGATTGCCGGGGCCGGGCTATCTCCAGATAGCCCGGCCAGATAGCGTGATTTGGCTACAGTCCTACGACCCCGCCGTCATCCTTGGTGATCGCCACAACGGCCGAGCGCGGGCGCCCGGTGCCGCCGGTTTGACTGGCCGGCCAGTTGCTGCCAAAATCTGACGGTGAGCCATCTTCGCCGGGGTGCTGGATGCCGACGAACAGCGTGCGACCGTCTGGCGTCGTGTCCACGCCGGTGATCTCGCACTGGTCCGGCCCGGTGAGGAACCGCTTCAGCGTGGCGGTGCTCGCCTGGTTGCCGACATGGGTGGACTGGATCGCAGTCGCCCCGCCTGCGCCGACGTTGGTGATGGTGCGCGATTCTCCATCGCCCACAAAGCCGGGAAGGCCTGCCAGCATCTGGTTGTTGGTGCGATCGGTAAAGGCACCGTCGTCGGTCTGGATCCACAGCAGCGGGCGGATATTGCCCGCCGGATTCTGCGGCCGGGAGAACCACAAGCCATCGGGCGAGGAGAAGTCGTTTTCCGGTCCGAGGCCGGAAAGGTTCACATCGCTCGACGCATCGGCCGAGTCCGCACCGAACAGGTAGATATCCCACAGGAACCGCGTGGCAGCCGTGTTGTCGCCACCTTCGCGGATGCGGATGATGTGACCGTTCGGGTTGCCGAAGTTGGGATTGCCGTTGCGGGGATCGCTGTAGTGCCGCGGATTGGCCGCATCGGTTCCGTCCAGCGGACGATTCGAGGCGTTGTTGTTGGTGAGGGTGAGATAGATTTCCCCGGTTTGCGGGTTCGTGCCAGTCCACTCGGGGCGGTCCATCGGCGTTGCCCCCACCGCGTCGGCGGCAAGGCGCGAGTGGACGAGAATGTCGACCTGATCCTCGAACTCGTATGCAGGCGTGCTGCCCACCGCAGGCCGCGCGGGCACGCTGCCGAATACCAGTGGTAACCAGTCGCCCGTGCCATCACTGTTGAAGCGCGCAACGTAGAGCGTGCCTGCATCGAGGTACTTGTCGCCAACCGCCAGGTGGTCCGACCGGTTGCCGTCGCGGGGATCCCAGGTGGCGTCGGAAACGAACTTGTAGAAGTATTCGCGGCGCGCATCGTCGCCCATGTAAATGGCGACCTTCTGGTTGTTGCGAAGCGGCCCGAGCCATGCGCCCTCGTGGCCCATGCGGCCAAGCGCGGTGCGCTTGCGCGGAGTGGCGGAGGGATCGTACGGATCGATCTCGACCACCCAGCCGAACTGGTTCGGCTCGTTGCGATAGTCTTCCAAGGCCGTTCGGTTGGCATCGGCCCGCGCATCCCAACGGCGGAAAATCTGGCTCGGATCTTCGCTTTCGGGAACGGTGGACCAGGCATAGTTGCCGATGCCGCCGCGCACGCCGTAGCGGTTGAGGCCGGTCAGTTCACGCGTCGTGCGCGCGGCATCGTCTCCGCTACGACGGAAATAGAATGCCCAGTTCTCCTCGCAGGTGAGGTTGGTGCCCCAGCCGGTGTGCCCGTTGGCGCAGTTGTTGATCGTGCCACGACCACGACGTCCGTCGGGAGAGAAAACCGTCTTGAGATAGTCCGACCCTGCAACCGGGCCATTGAAGACCACCGGGGTGTTGGGCGTGATACGTCGGTTGAAAGGACTGCCCTGCACCCATTCCCAGTCCCGGTCGCCGGTATCGCGATACTCGGTGATACTGACGCCGTGGGCCTCTATTTCCTTGATCGCTTCTGCCGCAGGCCGCGGGCCGGTGGACACGTTGGTCGGACCGTTGGGGTGCAGGTATTGGACGTTGAGGTTCTCGTGGTTCTGCACCAGCAGGCCGCGCTTCGAGAAATTGTCGTTGCGGCGATTGTTCGGGCCGAGCCCGTAGTAATAGAGCGCATCGCCATGATCGCCAATGCGGTTGGCAAAATCGGTGTCGCTGCCATCGTTGGCATAGGCCGGAAAGCCCGCCGCCAGCGGATCGCCGAGAGCCGTCATGACCTTTACCGAGTAGCCGGCAGGGACGGTAACCAGGTCGTTCTGATTCTTCGCCACTGCGGCAAACGTCAGCTTTGCAGGACCGACGTTGACCTTGGTTATGCTGTTTGCGCCTGCACTGTTGGCGCCGCCGCCGCTGATCGTGAACTCGATCGGCGTCGCTTCCGACACCGCGGGGGCGATGAAGCCGATGGCGCCATCACGCTCGATCAGTTCCACCTGCGGACCGCGGCTCTGCGTCCACTGGCCATCGATCGCTGCCAGGGTGACCATCTGCCCTGCAGTTGCGGTCGTGGTGGCTCCAGCCTGGGCGACGGGCGAAGGCGCGAGCCCGGCCAGCTCGTCGTCGGAGCAGGCAGCGAGCAGCGAAGTGCCGAAGAACGCTGCCGCGCTCGCCTTCATTCCGCCAAGCATCGTCTGTCGACGAGAGAAACGGTCGGAAATGATTTCATTGAGATGCAGATTGCCCGTGGAATTGGTGTCCACATCACCATCCGAATAACCAGCCTTGAACGACATATCACCCATGATGAACCTCCCATCGATTCGGTTGCATCGAATTTGTTAAGTACGATGCGCGAAGTTTTCGGGACGGGTTCGGTATCGATACATGACCGATCTGGGACTTGGGGTCACAAGTTCTTCGATGCGGGCGACCTCGGCCAAGTCCTGGGCGTTTGCAGAGGGATCCTGACCTTAGGGCGTTTTTCATTTTCCGGTCATCAAACCGCCTCCCAAGCGTAATTTACCGCGCATACTGGCGGCTCCGAACCATTGGATCGGGGCTAAACACATGATCATTCGTAAATTCGCCATCGTATCGCTACTGGCATCAACGGCGCTCGTCGCAAATCCTGCGCTGGCGCAGCAAGCTGCGTCGACCGACACGGTCGACCGCGAAGGCACCGGCACTTCCGGCAATGACATCATCGTGACCGCGCAGAAATTCGAGCAGCGGGCGCAGGATGTGCCGATCACCGTCTCGGCCCTTGGCGGGGAGCGGATCGAGGAACTGGGCGTCACGGATCTCGACGAGCTTTCGAACTACGTTCCGGGCCTCAACATCCAGGAACAGAGCGCCAACAATCCGGGCATCGTAATACGCGGCATTACGTCGGACTCAGGTTCGGCGCAGCAGGGGCCGCGTGTCTCGCTGTACTACAACGGCGTCGATATCTCGCGCTCGCGCGGTTCATATCAGTCGATCTACGATCTTGACCGTGTCGAGGTCATCAAGGGGCCGCAGGCGACCCTGTTCGGCACCGCATCGGCCATCGGCGCCATCAGCCTCGTCTCCGCGCGGCCCCGGCCTGGCTTTTCCGCCGAGCTGACCGGCGGCTACGGCAATTACGACGCGACGCTTCTGACTGGCTTCGTGAACGCCGGGAACGACGTGATAGCAGGGCGTGTCGCTTTCGAGTGGAAGACCCGCGACGGCTACGTCGAGAACCTCGCCACCTCGCAGGAAGACGAGCTTTACGCACAGGACAACCTGGGAGTCCGCGGTTCGCTGCGCTTCACGCCTACCGACCGGCTGACGGTGGACCTGATCGGCACATTCGATCGCCAGCGCAACGGCGGCACGCCTTTCATCTCCGGCAATTTCCCTACCGAGGCAGGTCCCGCAGATCCGTTTGGCCCAGCCAATCTGGGTGGCTCTCCGCTGTCGGCACAGGTTCTCGGCAAGGACCAGCTGGGTCTCGACCGTGAAGTCTATGACGTGAACTTCACTGCGGAATGGGAATTCGCCGATGACTGGAGCTTCACCACGGTAAACGGGTATCGCGAGTTCGACAGCCTTGAGACGTTCGACGCCGACGGCTCGGCCGCCTGGTTCCTCGAATTTGCCGAGATCGCCGATGGCTGGCAGTTCAGCCACGAAGGCCGTCTGGCTTACAACGGCATGAACCTTCGCGCCTCTGCCGGTTGGAACTATTTTACCGAGGAAGGCCGCCAGAACGTGCCGTTCTCCGCCGAGGAGGCGATTTTCCTTGAATGTCTGGGCGGTGGCGCGGTGTTCCAGTTTGGCTGCGTGGCCGCGGACGGATCGGTGCCCGCCGCCCTTATCACGCCCACGCTCAGCCAGGGTGCGATCGCTGCCCTGCCTTACCAGTCCGTCTTCGAGAACCAGGGCGAGAACGATGCCTATTCGGTCTTCGCCGATGCCACCTGGCTCGCCACAGATGCGCTCGAACTCACCGCGGGCCTCCGCTACATCTGGGAAGACCGCCAGTCGGGCTATTTCGCCGATGTCCCCGCACCCCGGTTGCTCGGACTGTTGCCGTCTGAACTGCAGGGCGGCCTGCTGCAGTTCTTCCCGTGGCTTACGGCATCACTCATTCCCGGCCAGATCGATACCGGCGGCCAGACCTTTAGCGCGAGCGAATCGTTCGACGCCTGGCTGCCGCGTTTCAACGCGCTCTACCGGGTGTCTCCCGACGTGAACGTATTTGTCACTGTCTCGAAGGGACGGCGCTCCCCTGTCGTGCAGCTCAGCGCCACGCGCGATGTTGCGGGCAATCCCTCGCCCAGCCTGCAACTGATCCCCGAAGAAACGGTGTGGAACTACGAAGGCGGCGTAAAGCTTGCCACCGGGGCCGTTTCGGCTTCCCTGGGCGTCTACTACCAGGACTATTCGGGCTTCCAGGTGAGCGTGGTGCAGGATGACGGCTCCACCCGGACGGAGAGCGCCGGCAGCGCGACGAACCTCGGCATCGAGGGAGAGCTGGCTGTCCAGGCGAACGACTGGCTCCGTGTGTTCGTCAACGGCGCCTACATCGATGCCAAGATCGACGAGGACAACGCACTGGTTCCGGCCTTTTCGGGCGCACGCTTCCGCCTCCAGCCGAAATTCCAGGCAGCCGCCGGCTTCACCGTGGATCGTGAAATCGGCAACGGGATGCGGTTCTTCCTTACGCCCAGCGTGACCCATCGCAGCCGTATCTTCTTTGAACTGCCGAACAGCGCCCTGATCTCGCAGGATGCCGTAACCCTCTTGAACGCGCGCGGCGGTGTCAGCTTTGCCGACGAACGGTTCGAAATCGCCGCATTCGTTCGTAACGCGACGAATGAGGAATACCTGCTAGATGCAGGGAACACGGGCGGAGCATTTGGCTATCCCACATTCATTCCGGCAGAACCGCGGTTCTACGGTGTGGAACTGACTGCCCGCCTGTTCTGAAGGTTCTGATTGGGAAACAATAATGAGGATTGATCGTCGCGGTGCCTTGGCCCTTTTCGGTTCTGGAACGGCGTTGGGGCTTCCCTCCGTCGCCTACGCACAGGAGACGCCCCAGGAGGTCCGGTTTGTTCATGGCGTCGCCAGCGGTGACCCGAAGCCTGATGGTGCGATAATCTGGACCCGTGCCACCGCGGAAACAGGCTTTTCGGGAGACATCGGCCTGCGCTGGTACGTCTCCGACACGGCGCAGGGAGTGCCTCTGTCCTCGGGCGAAGTCCTCGCGCGCGGTGCCGCCGATTACACCGCCAAGGTCGACGTGAGCGACCTGCTGCCCGGCACCGAGTATCACTACTGGTTCGATGGGCCGGGAGATGCGCGCAGCCCGGTCGGTCGTTTCCGTACCTTGCCGGTCGGCGCTGTCGACGATCTAGTGTTCGCCGTTGCGTCGTGCCAGCTCTACCCCGGCGGCCTCTTCAATGCCTATGCCGACATGGCGTCCCTTGAACGGCTGGACGCGGTGATCCACCTGGGCGACTACATCTACGAGTACGGCGAGAGCGGTTACGGCGCCGACATCGGTCGGCAGCTTGGCCGCCTTCCCGATCCGCCGCATGAGATCGTCACGCTGGCCGATTATCGCCGTCGCCACGCGCAGGTGAAGGCCGACCCGCAAATGCAGGCGGCACACGCACGCGCGGCGTTCATCTGCGTGTGGGACGATCACGAAACCACCAACGACAGCTGGATGGGTGGGGCAGAAAACCATCAGCAAGAAAGCGAAGGAGACTGGGCGGGTCGAAAGGCCGTCGCCATGCAGGCATACTTCGAATGGATGCCGATCCGCGACCCCGATCCGTTGCGGGCCAGGGAAGCGATCTTTCGCAGTTTCGAATTCGGTGATCTGGCAACGCTGGCGATGGTCGAAACGCGATTGCTGGCACGCGATCGCCAGGTCGCGCCGAAAGGCGACGTGCCGCCCGCCGAGGCAGTTGCCGACCTTCTGGCGGAGCGGGAAATGCCGCAACGTGAATTGTTGGGACAGGGACAGAGCGCTTGGCTGGAAGGCGTTCTCTCGGCGTCCGTCGCGGCCGGCAAGCCGTGGCAAATGCTGGGAAACCAGGTCATCATGGCGAGGGTTCCGGGACCCGATCTGGAAGCGATGCTCGGCGCCGAGGAATTCGCTGCCCTGCGTAATGGAATGCCCGCGCAGTATCGCGACCAGATCGATCGGGCGCTTGCGGGTTACAGGGCCGGTGTCCCCTTCAATCTGGATTCCTGGGACGGATACCCGCACGCACGCGAACGGCTCTACGAACTCTTCCGTCGCAGCGGGGCACGGCCCCTTGTTCTTTCAGGCGACAGCCATGCGGCCTGGAGCAACAACCTGCACAATCGCGACGGCGAACTGACCGCGCTCGAAGTCGGCTGCACTGCCATCACCAGCCCTTCGTACGGATCGATCCTGCCTGGCCTGGGAGGGTTGTTGAGCAGAGCAAGCGAAGAGGTGGCCTACTGCGATCAGGACGAGAAGGGATACGCCCTTGTCGAATTGACGCCGGGACAATGCCGTGTCGATCACATCACGGTCTCGACGGTCTTCTCAACGGAGTTCGAACGGCGCGTGGCCGCGAGCCATGCAGTCCAGCCAGCACCGGACGGCGTCGGCTGGGAAGCCGTTTGATAACGGGATCTTGTCCTGCCTTTCATAAGTAACTGATAATAATTGCAAAGCCATTTTCTCGGCTAATCTCAGATGATTTCCCTTACTGAACAGTAAGGGCTGAGATGCAATTTGGATATATGCCTTCCTTACTTAGCGCGTATTGTCCGATCATCGTCCTATTTCTGTCACAAACGCAACTTAGGAAATCTCGTAACAAGAATGGGTCGCGCAAGTTCTTTCGTCTGATTCTCTAAAGGGGGGAGCGATGTTGCGCACTCAATTGAAGATTCCGCCGGTTTTGCCCGAGGCAAAGGCCTCGACAAGCATGAGTGCCCTTGCTGCAGCACTCTTCTTCAGCGCGGCCGCGGCCGCACAATCCGCCCCTGCCCCCGTGGACGATGTTCCTGCGCCAGCAGTGCCGACTGCACCGGCCAATGTGGAAGAGTGCGCGCAGGATGGATCGACCGTCACCTGCGTCCCCGGAGCCGATCCCGACGGTTTCGTCTCTGCCGATAGCGACCTTGTCCTTGACGTTCAAGATGGTGCGCAGGTCCAGGGCGAAATCAACCTGGGCGAGAACGCCACGGCGGCTGTGGACGGCGATCTCGTCGTCACCAACGGCGCGAGTGCGCTCGATCTTGGTCCCGGTGCTACAGTCGTCAACAACGGATATCTGACTGCCAGTCCTTTCTTCGATGGCATCATTTCTGTCGGTAACGATTCCACAGTCACGAACAGCGGCATCATTACGCAGAATACAGGTCAGGTTGTCGCGGGCATATTCACGGAAGGCAGCGCGACGATCGTGAACGACGGCCTCATCGCCCTGCAAGGCTCGGGCAATGCGGGGATCGTGGGGAATTTCAACAACCTTGGCCCGGTTACGATAACGAACACCGTCAATGGACAGATCATTGTCGATAACCTTTCCGCTGGATCCGGCTTCGGCATCATTGCTTTTGGCGACGGTACCGTCATCACGAACGATGGTCTGATTCAGACATTCGGGGACTTCGGCAGTGCCATTTCGGCCGCAGGAGCGAACACCACACTCGCCAACACCGGCAATATCCAGACCTCGGGAAGCAACGCGACGGCCGTTCAGGTCGGCAACGACGCGATTATCGATAACAGCGGTTCCATCGAAACCCTAGGAGCATATGCCTTCGGCATTAGTGGAGCCAACAATGTCTCGCTCACCAACAGCGGCACGATCCAGACCGCGGGGGAGCGCGCGATCGACCTTGGTGACGGCGCGACAATCACCAACGAATTGGGCGGTCTGATCAACACCACCAGCGACGAGGATACGATCCAGGCAGGTGCCAACCTCACCATCGTGAACAACGGCACGATCAGCAACGAGGGTCTCGATACCAAGATCATCGATGCCGGCGACGGGCTGACCGTTACCAACAACGGCACGATCACTTCCGACTGGAAGGGTATTGAGGGCGAAGCAGACTTCACGCTCACCAACAATGCCGGCGCGCTCATCTACAGCGCCTTCGACGAGGCGGTGGAAGCCGACGGCCCGGGCCTGGTGGTCGTCAACGACGGTGAGATCATCTCGCCCGAGGACGATGCGATCGACGGCGGCGACAATGTCACCGTGACCAACACCGGCCTGATCCGGGGCGGCGAGAACGACGGGATGGAGTTGAACTCCGGCACCATCACCAACTCGGGCATCATCGAGAGCCTCTCGAGCGATCCCGACGGCGACTTCTCCGACGCGGCGCTCACCAACCGCGAACTCGATGCCGGCATCGATTTCGACGGCGACGGCAACGGCGACAGCGCGCCGGGCCTCGTGACCAACCTTGCAGGCGGCGTGATCCGCGGCGACATCGGCATCAATGCCAGCTCGGGCAACTTCGTGTCCGACGGAATGGGCGGCTCGGAGCCCGGCTCAGTCGCCAACCTCGCCAGCCAGACCATCGTCAACTACGGCACCATCACCGGCAACGCGGTGAACCCGGTCACCGGCCGCATGGACGCCGTGCTCCTGAGCTTCGGCGACGACGTGTTCCAGCAGTGGAGCGGTGCTCTTGTCGAAGGCTACGTTGACCTAGAGGCAGGCGAAGACACCTTCGTGCTGGAGGGAACCGCGTCCAGCCTTACCGACGGGATCAGCGGCGGTGAAGGTAACGACACGGCCGTGCTGGGCGGTATCTTCGATGCCGATATCCTCGACAGCTTCGAAGTCATAACCGTCGGCGAACTGTTCGATACACGCTTTGTCGGAGACCGCTCGGTCGAGGGCGACGTAACGGTCGTCGGCAATGCCACTTTCGACCTCGGTCTCGACTCGCTTGCGGTTGACGGAGACCTGACCCTGGCGGACGGTTCGACCATCACGGTTCTGACGAGCGATACCTTCGATCTTGTCGGCCAAGGGGCCATCCCGGTGCTCACCGAGACAGGCGACTTCGCTGACAATGGCACCACCGTCACCGTGGACGACGACGACTGGCTGCTGGATTACGAGGTGCTGATCGGGTCGGTCAGCGTCGTGGTGACCGCCGCCAACCCCGCAACCGGCACCACCGATGGCAACATCGCTCTGCTAGGTTCGGCTATCCAGAGCGGCGTGGCCGCGGGCACGATCAGGACTGCCAACCGGGATGCGTTCAACGCGGCAGGCAGCCTGTCGGACTTCGAAAGCGTGGCAGTCGACAGTCTGCCGGATCTCAATGGGTCGATCAGCCGGGAAATCTTCGAGAACTCCAACTTCGCCAGTGACCTGCTGGCTCGCCGCATGTCCATGGGCAGGGGCAATGGTGCCGTCTGGGGCCAGTTCGGGGTGCGCACGGCAGACGCAGACCCGGTTTCTCTCAGCGTGTCCGGATACGAGTCCGACAGCACGATCTTCACCGCCGGTGCCGATCTCGCCGTTGGCGAGAACGCCATCATCGGCGTGATGGGCAGCTATGCCGAGATCGAGACCACCACGGTCGGCCTGGCCGAATCGCAGGACGAGATAGATTCCTTCAAGGTCTCGGCCTACGCCGGCCTGGGTTTCGGCGCAGGGTTCCTGAACGCGGAGGTCGGCTACCATTTCGCCGATGTTCTTTCCAACCGCAGCGGTGCTCTGGGCGCAATCGGCAGCGACTTCGAGGTGAAGGGCCTGATCGGGCGGGCTACGCTGGGCTACGGCCTCGAACTTGGCGGTGGCTTCGTCCTGACGCCCACGGCCGGACTGAACTACGCCGAGATGAATTTCGACGACTATGTTGAAACCGGAGGCTTCGGCTTCGGGGTGACGCGCGACGATGTCACCTTCTTCGAAGGCCGTCTCGGCCTCACCGCCCATGTCGATGCAGGAATTGTCAGGCCCTATGTGGGCGCGACCTACGTGCACGATTTCGATGCAGACCCGCGCAGCATCGCACTCGCTTCCAGCGAGATCGGCGGGTTCACGGTCGTCTCGAACACGCCCGAGGAAAGCCGCTACGATATCTACGCAGGTCTCGAATTCGATCTCGGCAGCGCATCGCAGCTGACGTTCGGATATCGCGGCAACTTCGCCGAGGGATATGACGCACACGGCGCACTCCTGCGGGTGCGGATAGGGTTCGGTGGCGAAGAAGCGGCCCCGCCGCCGCCTCCGCCGCCTCCGCCGCCGCCGCCTCCTCCGCCCCCGCCGCCTCCGCCGCCTCCGCCGCCGCCGCCGCCGGCTCCGGTCTGCGAGCAGGGCCCCTACATCGTGTTCTTCGATTGGGACGAGTCCACCATCACTGCGGAAGCAGCCACCGTGCTCAACTCCGCCATCACCGCCTATGGCGATTGCGGCACCGCGGCCATCATGCTGGCCGGTCACACCGACCGTTCCGGCTCGGTCGAGTACAACATGGGTCTGGCAGAGCGTCGTAACGCCTCGGTCCGCGAATACCTCACCGGTCGCGGCATTCCGGGCGGTCGCATCTCCAGCGAAGCCTTCGGCGAAAGCATGCCCCGCGTGCCCACCGCAGACGGCGTGCGCGAACTGCAGAACCGCCGCGTGGAAATCACTTACGGTCCGGGCTCGGGCATGTAAGTCCACACAGGACCGAACAACGAAAAGGGCCGGGAGCAATCCCGGCCCTTTCTGTTTGGCAGGGCACCCTAGTCTTCCGCTCGATGTCCCTTTATCATGTCATTCACTGAATGCCCGGATTTCGCGCTCTGACAAGCGAAAGCCGCCATTCCGCCAGCGGCCCAGGCGCCGACATCCTGAGCGTTACCCCTTTGGCCATTCGGGCCAAGGAGAAATGCAATGGGTTACTCACGTTTTGATGCAGCAACGCGACACCGTCCGGCTTAAAATGCTGGCAAGGATGTCGGAACGAAGCGACCGCTGACACATAAGCAGATCTGGGCAATCCGTTTTCATCTCGATCGCGAAGGACGATTGAGAGACAAGGCCCTATTCGGTCTCGCGATCGACAGCAAACTGCGCGGATGTGATTTGTTGAAAATCAGGATCGGCGACGTGACCGCGGGTGCCGAGATTCGCAATCGGTCAACCGTCATTCAGCAAAAGACCAACCGGCCGGTGCAATTCGAACTGACCTCTGATGTGCGTGCCACATTGCTAGCGTGGCTTGAACGTCGAGGCGGCTCAATTGGCATTATCTGTTCCCCAGCCGTATCGACTTTGCACGCCACATGAGCACGCGACAGTATGCGCGCCTGGTTGACGAATGGGTAACGGCGATCGGACTGCGGAAGGCTGAGTACGGCACGCACTCGCTTCGGCGGACGAAAGCAGCGAGCAATGTCTCCAACGCCGCGGCGCCTTGACGGACTTACTGCATCCCCAAAACTAGCAATATCAGAAAGATTAAAGCAGTTGTGAGCGATGTGACGGAAAGCCAACGCCAGCGTCCCATACCTTGCCACATGCCCGAAAAGCTCCGGCTAATTTTTACCTGATCGCCACGCTCGCGCGCAATACGCAGAGAATATATCGCCGCACCGGAGAGCGAGAGTCCGGTCAGAGCAAGGCCGAACAGGAACCATGGAACCTTGGTCCAGTAGCCGCCGAAGTATCCGAAATGCAGCGGATCGGCCATCTCGCCGATGCGCTGATGCAGATTGAGATCGCGCCCGTCGGTTTTCAGCAGCACTTCGGCTGTACGGGCGTCGACATGTACGGCGTTCGAACGCGGACGAACCAGCACCGCTTCGAAGTTTCCGTCGATCTGGAGCAGATTGTCGCTGCTGGGCAATCTCACGGACTCGACCTCAAGCCCCGGAGAGGCAGCAAGAGCAGCATCTATTGCCGCACCTAGATCGCTTCTGTCGGCTGGTTCAGCATCGCTCGCCACATTTCCCCTTTCGACGCGAGGATGCGCCGGGGCATCGCCGCCCAGGCTCTCGACGAGATACCATAAGCTCGTGAGCGTGATGAGCGCGACGAACCACAAGGACCACACACCTGCAAGCCGGTGAAAGTCGCCCCACCAGGTGCGCGCGTCACGGTTTCGCAGCGGCTTTCTGAAACCACGCCACCACTTCTTGTAGACCACGAAGGACGTGACCAGGCTGATCAGCAGCAGGATCGCCAGGGAGCTGACGATCGGGACGCCCAGCCAGACCGGCAGGTTGAGATGGCGGTGCATGTTCCTCAATACGCGGTGCGCACCGACCCACGGTCCTGTGCCTTGAATTTCGCCGGTTGTCGGGTGAGCGTGAAGGAAGAAAGTATTTCCCTCGATATCCTCGACCGTCACCTTGGCGGCGAACGCGGATGCGGTAGGGGCGTTGATGTACGTGGCCTCGGCAACGCCGGGATACGCGGCTGCGTTCTCGGCAATCTCGGCCCACGCGACCGGGCCCTCCACGCTGGAAGGCGCGACGCGCAGGCTCGGTTGCAAAAGCCAGTCGATTTCGGCGCTCACCACTGCCAGCGTGCCGGTGAACAGGATGAAGGTCATAAACAGGCTGAGCTTCAAGCCGACCCATTGATGCACCTTCCACCACGTGCGCGCGGCTTTCGGCGCGGGCTTTGCGCTCGGCCTCGACGCGCCAGCGAAATCCCGCGCCATTTCCATCAGAAACGATAGCCCAGTTCGACAAATGCCGAACGCGGTGCGCCCGGAAAATGCCCCGTGCGATCGATGAAGCCCGAAGCTGCGTAAGTCTTGTCGAACAGGTTATCAACTCGCAGGAGCGCGCGGAACGGCCCGAAATCGTAGATCAGCGAAGCGTCGAAGACCATGTAGGCGTTTACCGGCTGGCCGCTGATGCTGACGCGCTCGGAAACATAGTCGCCGCCTAGTGCCGCAGCCAGACCGAGTTCGGGGAACTGGTAGCGCGTCCAGAAGCCGAGTTGGTGTTCCGGCGCATTCGCAAACCGATCGCCAACGGCATTGGAGAAGCCGCCGCCCCCGTTGTCCTCGGTGATCTTTGTGTCGTTATAACCGTAGGCGACGGTTACGACCCAGTTGGGCGTGACGTCTGCGGCAATATCGAATTCGATTCCCTTGCTGGTGATTTCACCCAGCGAAACCAGATCATCGACGCCATCACCGCCTACATCGCCGCGCGGGTCGGCCTGGAGGATATTGGTCCGGCGGATCTGATAGGCTGACAGCGAGGACTGGACCCGACCGTTCATCAGCGCGGTTTTCACCCCGCCTTCGAAAATGTCACCGGTTGTCGGCGCGAAGGGGCCACCAGCCAGCGGGTTCTGCGAACCTGCACTCTGCGGCTCGAAGCTGGTTGCGTATTGGCCGAAGGCGGAAACATCGTCCGTTATTCGGTAGACCAAGCCTGCGCGGTAAGTGGTCTCGCTCTCCGACACACCGTCGGCCTCGGCCTTGTCACGCCTGATGCCGCCGGTCAGGATCAGCCGCCCGATCGTGAGTTCATTCAGGAGATAAAAGCCGGTTTGCTCGGTGTCGGTCTCCGTGATGGTGAAGGGGCCCTGGTCATAGGTAGTCGGATCGGAGAGACCATATTGTGGATCGAACAGACTGAGCGGGTTGGGCAGGCCCGGAGTGTCGACAGTCGCGCCGCGAAGCGATCGTCCCTGAAAGAACTGGTCCGACGTGAAGTGATCAAGACCGAACAGGACCCGGTTGCCGATCGTCGCCGAGATGTCGGTGTCCCAAACGGCATTGGCACCGAACGACCAGGTCTCCTGCGTGCGCATCTGATCACGAAACTCACGGATCGTGGCGTCAATCGTGCCGTCGCCATCGGAATCGAAGAGCCCGCGCGGCTCGTGATAGTTCTGGACCTCGGTTGCGTTGTTGTAACGTGCGGTGGCATCGAACGTCAGTCCCGACAGAGGTTCCGCCTCCAGGCGCAACTGCACCACATCCGATTCAAGATTGAGGAAATCGGACGGTTCGTTGTGATTCCAGCGGCGGCTTGTCAGGAACTGACCATTGTCGTCTACGGGAACACCACGCAGACGGTTGGCGTCGAGCTCCTGGTCATAGCGCGTGGCCTGCAAGTCGACGCGAACAGGCCCCGGATCGAACGAGACGCCTCCATCGGCGATCAGGGTGCGCGAAGCTGCGTTGTTACGGAACGTACCGCGATCCTCGTAGAACACACCGCCCCGCGCACCGAACGCACTGCCCAGCGGCACGTTGACTTCAGCCGAACCGCCCCAGCGATCCTCTGTCCCGGCTACGACCGTCAGTTCGCCCGAAAGTTCGCTCGGATCGGCTTTCTTGGTGACATAGTTGAACAGGCCGCCCGGAGCGCCGGGACCGTAGAGCATGCCGGAAGGTCCCTTGAGAAATTCCACCCGCTGCACGTTAAATAGCTGCGGGACCGAGAAACCCGCGTAAGGATCTCCGCGCAGTCCATCATAGAAGATCTCCTCCTGCCGAAATCCTCGCGCGGTCACACCAGCATAGCTGAAGAAGCTTACGCCGGAGATATTACGATAGAGATCCTGCGCGTCGCGGGCGCCCTGGTCCTCGATCAGCTGCTCCGTGATCGTCGTTATGACGAGACTGGATTCCAGCGGCGGTGCGTCCAGTTTGCCAACTGAAACTTCGTCCGCCCGATACAGCTTCTGCGCGCGTCCTGTTACGATGATCGCTCCCTCGTCGCGAGGCTGGGGCGTGCTGGCCGAGGGCGTCGAAGTGTCCTGCGCATCCTCGAGAGTGGTATCCTGCGCCGCCGCCGGGGCGCTTAGAGCGGCCAATGCCGCCGCGCCGATCAAATACGAAGTCCTCATGATTTCCTTCCTGCGAATCGTTCGCAGATCGGCTACGGAAGCAGAAGGCGGGCGTCAATGATAATGATTTGCAATAACACCTAGCCGGCGCCGGAATATTTCGAGTTGGCTGGGATAACCCGAGAGCAAAATGTCCGCCCGGGCAGTCGCAGAAGCCGATAGCTGCCAGTGCGCAACCGGCCCACTAGCCGTCTGACAGTTTCTAGGAATCGACCAAGCTATTCGAGACCAGAAGCCATGGGATCCCCGCCCCCTCCGTCCGTGTTTGTTCCGAAGGTAGCGGAGGCCTAACAGAGGGATCGGCAAACCAAGACAGTTCTGCCGCTTCTCCAAATTGTGCGGAATAGACTGATGACTATCCTAAATATGCTCGCCCAAACGCAGGTGGGCCGTCGTGCCCTTTTCCGGTTGGGATTCCAGGGCAAGATCGAAGCCATGACTGCGGGCCAGGTCCTGCACGATGGCAAGCCCCAGGCCTTCGCCGCTGGAATCCTCTCCCTTCGCACCGCGTAATCTCAATCGCTCCAGCTGGTCTTTCGTCAAACCTGCGCCATCGTCGCTGACCATGATGGAAAATGGCCCCTCTTCGCTTACGGTCACCGACACCTTGCTCGCTTTCGCATGATGGAGCGCATTGGCGACGAGGTTGCTGACCGCCCGAATGAGAGCGAGCGCAGGTATCCGTGTCTTGCGATCACTGTGGTCGATCTGCAGGACAATCCCCAATCTCGACGCCTCCTTTCCAAACATGTCTCTGGTAGCCTGCAGGATCAGGTTTACGGGATATTCGCCCTCGTTCTTGGCAGCGACCGCATTCGACGTCTCTCCATCGGCGGAATAGGCCCCGGTCATCTGTTCGAGTGTCGCGACAGCCTGATTGAGCCGGGAGAGAAGATCGGGCGAGAGGTTTTCCGTCTCGGACGCAACGGCATTCTTCAGGCCGACGATCGGCTGCCTTATATCGTGCCGGGCTGCATCGAGTTGCGCTTTCCTGCGCGATGCCGCTTCACGCGCGCGGACATACTCGCGCTCCGCATCGAGCAGGCGCTGGCTTGCTTCTGCCTGCACCTGCAATGCGGCAATGCGTTCGGCGGTCAGCTTGTCGCGGTCGCTGCGGGTGCGCAGAGTATCCACCACGACGAGCAACAGCATCCCCAGGCCCGTCGCCAGGCGAATGACATCACGGACATATTCGATTGTCAGGTCTGTGAAGAAACGCCCCAGATAATACGGCTCTACCAGAATGGCGGCGACGACAGCGCCTGTCAGAATGGCCCCGGCCGTGTAACGAAGACGGCGCGACACATCGAAGCGCAGCGCCACTGCCAAAGCGTAAAGGAAGAGCGCGAGATAGAAGGCCCAGAGAAGGTCGGGCGTCGAATTGGAGACATACGCCACATACACAAGGGGGAGGGGCAGCAGGGTCAGCGGTACACGCCACCATACAGGCCGTGTCAGGCGCAGTTCGGCTCTGAAAGCGAATAGAAAGACCCAGTAGCAGGCAAAGATGGTGAGGAGCATCAGGCCTTCCCAGATCGCTCGGCCCTGCATCGCATCGGCAGCGAAAGTGGTGGTGAAAAGCGATGCATCGTTCTGGAGCATGGTTATCGAGTAGGCAAAGCCCATCAACATCGTCAGGGGACGGTTGGTGAGGTAGGACACGATCGCCAGCGCCAGACCGATAATGAGCAAGGTGACGGTAAATCCGGCTTTCAGCAGGACGGCTACAACCTGGTTGTTCCCAAGATCGCCTTCGCGAAAGATGCCGAGGTTGGGCGTGTCATTGCTGGCAACATTGATCAGGGCAAGGCACTGCTGGCCAGGCGTGATGGCAAAGCTGCGGGTGCGCACATAGGTGAAATATCGCGCTTCCAGCGTCCCTTCGGGCCCTGTCTGACTTGCAAGTATTTCCTTCATCGGTCCGCCGTCGCAGGTCAGGAAAACGCGCGGCAGCTCGACAAAAATGCCGCCGATACCGATCACGCGGCGCATGGGTTCGTCACCTCCTGCGCTTTCGTTTGCGGCGAATGACAGGGCGATCCATTTGCGCCAGTCATGCAGTGCTTCGGTGTCGTCGGCGAGAATTTCGGGCACGAAGCTGCCGCGTCTGTATTCGGCCAGGGCCTGTTTGGCATCGCTCTCCACACCCCGCGGCAGCAGCAGGTTGCCGGCTGCCTTTTCCACCTGCTCCGCGGACCGGCCCGGCTCCACCATCACGACGCGCGCATGAGATACTCCGGAAATGAAGGTAAGTGCGATTATCGCCAAGATCAGCGTCAAAAATGCGCGAAAGGCTCGATTTGCCCCCATGTTTGCTCTTATAGGTCTAGTACAGGGCAAAAATACAGGGGGATACTGTTGGGGTTCGAACGCAGTTATTCCGCCATCGTGGCAGACGATCACGCGATTGTTCGCGATGCGCTTAAGTCGTTGCTCAATCGAGCCGACAACAATTACAACCATTATTTCAATGTCATCGCCGAAGTCACCAACGGTATCGAGGCCATCGCCGCAGTCAGGCAGCATAGACCGGACCTCCTGATGCTAGATGTCAACATGCCCCATGCCGGGGGTACCGAAGTGCTGGTGGAGGCGCGGCGCTGGTCGCCGCAGACGCGGGTGGTCGTCTTCACCGCAATCGAAACGGTGGGCAAGATTGCTGAGCTGGTTCAGGTCAGGGCGGACGGATTGTTCTGCAAATCCGACGATCTCGACGAGTTGCAGCGCGCCTTGCCCCTTATCCTTTCGGGCACCCCGGTCATCTGTTCGCGCTACATGCAATTGCTGGAAGATGCGCCGGATGCCGCTGCGCTGACCGACCGGGAGCGGCAGGTGCTCAGCCTCGTCACTGCCGGGCGCACCAATCGGGAAATCGCTGACACCCTTGGCATCAGTATCAAGACCGTAGACCGCCATCGAACCAGTGTGATGGGTAAGACCGGCTCTCATTCCGCAGCGGAACTTATTGCCTATGCCTTGCGCGAAGGCCTGTTCGATCCGGGAGCCTCTGCCTGAGGAACGATCGCACGGAATGTTAGTGGTTCTGCAGGTCATTTCCTGCCGATAGGCCGACGGGTCCTTCGGGGGCATGAGGTCGATACCTCAATCGTGCATGCAGCCTGCGGGAAATGGTCCGGCCTCGCTGCGATTGGGGTGATCACCTCATTCCGGCGCGGCGCCGCCTCACCTAGTCATATCCCATCGCTCAAGGCCCAGGTCGGGCCAGGGCAAGTGGAGGCGACCAATGACCCGCAAGACGAAGACTTCCATCCGCACCAAGATGCTGGGCGGCGTTGCGCTGCTGCTGGCATCGGTCGGTGTATCCGCCATGCCGGCCCCGATCCTGAGTGCCGAGGCGCAGGCCCAGGGGATCCCGGCCTTCCTGCCCCGCATAGACGCTGTGGCCCCGGGGGAGCCGAGTGTGATCGACGGTGTCTGGATGATCCGCGAACTCGACAAGCGCATTGTTATTGCCGATGGCCGTGCCTTTGCTGTCGATCAATGGATGCATGCGGCAGTTCTGCGCGTGGAGCCGGAAATGGTGGTGCTGCAAAACCTGACGCAGAATGATCTCGGTGTCTTCAGCGCTGACGACCTGCCGCTGATGGGACGCGCCACGATGACCTTGCAGGATGACGGTTCGATTGTCGCGCAAGTTCCCTCGCTGATCCCGGTGACCTACCACCTCGATCCGCTGGACGTCTTCTATCCCGATTATTTCGTGGCCGAGATCGACGCCGTAGGCCAGTTCTACGCAGAAGAGTCGTTGCCTGGGCAGCCCGGTCCGGCGAATGGTCTGATAGGAAACGTGTTCGACCATGCGCGAGAGGCCGTCGCCAACGCGCAGCAATCCGACCCGGCCAATCCCATTCAGCCTGTCCGCCCCCTTCCGCCAGTGGAGCCGCTGCCTGCCATCGGGGACTGGCAGCAGGACGACCGGCAAGCCGGATCGGGCAATCCCGGCTCGGTTCCCTCCGAGCGCGGATACACCGCGCAGGTGAGTTCTAGTGAAGCTGCAGCCGCAAATCAGGGCATGGGCACGTTCGGTACGGTTGCGACTGTCGGTGCGCTTGGTGCAGGCGCATATTACGTGAGCGGAGGCGCAGCCAACACCGCCCGCACCGTGGGCACGGCAGGGCGGGCTGCGCAGGCCGCCAACGCTGCAAGAGCCGGTACCGCGCTGACGCAGCAGGGATTGCAGGCGCAGGTCCTGCGCAACGCGGGGGTACATGGGACGGCACGGATAGTCGCCAATGCAGATGCGGCGCAGGCCGCGCGTGGCCGCATCTCCCAGGGGCAACTGGCTCGGCAGATCAACCAGGGCGGTGGCAGCGTCGCCAACATGAACCGCGCGGGCCGGACGGCGCAGGCCGCGCGTGCAGGCAGCACAGCGGCGAATGCAGGCAGGCTCGCCCGCGTCGGCCGCATGGCTCGCGGGGCAACGGTTGTCGGCGGTGCGGTTCTTGTGGGGCAGGAAACTGTCACCGCGCTGACAGGAGCCGAATTTGAAAGCGCGCTGGCCACGGGCGCTGCCTATCTGGAAGCACTGCGCAGCGACGACCCGAATGCACTGGCCGAATTGCGCCAGCGCCGGCGTGAGCATCACCAGGAAAACTTCCGGCGCATCGGCGAGACCTTTACGGAGCGTGGTCGCCTGCGCGAGAACGTTGGCGACTACACCGGGATGGAGCTGGTCAGCATGGAGGATACCGCCCAGCGCTATGGCGAAGCGGTAGCAAGCGACACGCCGGTGCGCGACATCTTGGGCGTGGCGGGCGAGCGGGCGGTGCACCACCTGGAGAACACGGGCCGCGCCGTAAGCCGGGTAAGCTGCGGCATTGGCAATATCTTCCGCCGCGAGGAAAACGACAAGGAATGCTGACTCGACGATGACGGTCTAAGCTCAAACCTGCCCTCGCCGCGTGCCTACGTGAGCGGGGGCAGATGCGATATTTTCCGAGAGAGCACTGCTAGAGCAAACTGGGGAGCAGAGGATACGAGCCGACCTCGTCCAACAGGATCAGTAACCTTTAACGGCGGATAGTCGGAAGATTGAAGGTCAGCCTTGCGCCCCAATATCCGACCTAGGCTCATATGTTTTCTCTTGCTGAGAGCAGTCATTCTCGCCGGCCATCGACACACCCGATAGAGATTTCCCAGCGAAATGTTGATCGGACCCATGTAAACGTTAAGCGCTGAAGCAGTCAGGGACCAAATAGTGCTTTGTCGAGCGAGGTGAGGAATTCCAGCCCGTTCTCGACGTGCTGTCGCATTGCCTTTTCCGCTCCCTCGGGATCGTCGTTCATGATCGCATCCAGGATCGCGCGGTGATCCTCGATAGCCTGCGTCATGCGGTTGCCGCGATAGAAGCTCTGGAACAGCAGGTGATGGACCGGCGTGTTCAGGCGCGAGACCAGTTCGGCGATCACGTGGTTTCTGGTGACGCGCATGATCATCGAATGCCAATCGGAATTGAGCTTGCCGAACTGTTCCGCCGAGCCTGCCTCAACGCAGGTCTCCATCTTCTGGGCGATTTCGCGCAGTTGCTCCTTGTCCTCGTCCGTCGCAAGGCGAGTGAAATCGGCAGCGCAGATGCCTTCCAGTGCCGCGCGAGCACGGTAAAGCTGGCTCACTTCCTCCAGCGAGGCTTCGCGCACCGAAGCGCCGCGAAATTCCTCGATCTCCAGCAAGCCCTCTGCAGCCAGCCGCTGAAACGCCTCGCGCACCTTGGAGCGGCTTCCCCCGGTGCGCCGGATGATATCGACCTCCACCAGGCGCTGCCCCGGTACAAAGCGGCTGGCGCGGATCTGCGAGCGGATCCAGTCGGCGATCTCGGGCGCGGGCGGGCCGCTTTTGGGCAGGGCCTTGGCTAGTTCGTCCATCCACCGAAGCTGACACCTTGCCGATCATATTGTCAACAATTTCGTCATCCACTTTTCACTTGCGGATAACCCGCCCCAGCGGGAAACAACTGGCCGCAGCGGGCCGAGGGTCCGTCGTCATTCGCGAACCGGACGGCAAGTTTCGGGCGGATTTGGGAGAGAAGCTATGACCAGGGGTAAGAAAAGTTTCGCGGCGTTCCGTAACGCGCTCTACTGCGGTGCCTCAGTGGCCGCAGCCTGCCTGGCAACCCCCGCGATGGGGCAGGAGCAGGACGACGAGATCGATGGCGAGGACGTCATCATCGTCACCGGCAGCCGCGTCAGCACCGGGGAAGCACCCGTCGGTGCCACCGCGACCGTGCTAGGCCGGGACGAGATCGAGAATTCCGGCGCCGTCACCATCGACCGCGTGATCCGCGAACTGCCGCAGGTGTTCGATCTCGGCGTTTCGGAGAACTCGCGCGGGCAGGCCGGCGGTTCGGGCAACATCACCTACGGCAACAGCGTGAACCTGCGCGGTATCGGCCCCTACGCGACACTGGTGCTGATCGACGGCCACCGTGTGGTGAACAACAGTCGTTCGACCGACCCCTCGGTATTGCCGACGCTGGGCGTCGAGCGGATCGACGTCGTCGCCAACGGCGCTTCGGCCATCTACGGCTCCGATGCCGTGGCGGGCGTGGTGAACATCATTCCGCGCCGCTCGCTCGACGGGGTAGAGGCGTTCGGTCGCTATGGCACGTCGGAAGATGGCGCATTCGACGAATGGTCTGTCGGCGCGGCAGCAGGCTTCCGCTTCGATCGCGGACAGGTGATGTTCGCCTACGAGCATGTCGAACGCTCGAACCTGAGCGGCGACGACCGGGATTTCTTCGTTTCCGACCAGACGCCGTTCGGCGGCAACGACTACCGCGTCACCCGCTGCGCGCCGGGCACGCTGATTGCCAACGGCACCACCTATGCCCTGCCCGACCAGTACACGCAGGCCAACGCCGGTTCCATCGTGGCGGGCACTGCCAACCTCTGCGACGGCCTGATCGGGCAGGACCTGATCCCCGAGCAGAAATACGATTCGTTCAACTCGACCGGCACGTTCGAACTGACCGACTGGCTCGAGATCTTCTATGACGGGTTCTATTCCAAGCGCGAATTCACGCGCCTCAGTGCGCGGCCCTCCACCCGGCTGACCGTGCCCGAAACGAACGCGTTCTTCGTGCGCCCGCCGGGCTTTACCGGCACCAGCTACCAGATCGACTACAGCTTCGCTGACGATGTCGATCTCACCAAGTCGGAAGGCTCTGCCGAAAGCTGGCAGATCTCGCCCGGCCTTCGCGTCGAGCTGCCGTTCGACTGGACCATCGAGGCGCTGGTTGCCTACGGCGAAACGCGCGATTTCTCCGGCTCCTACGACGGCGTGAACAACGCCGCCCTCAACGCGGCTCTGGCCAGTTCCGACCCCAATGCCGCCTTCGATCCCTACGGCGGCGGGCGCACCAGCCAATCCGTGCTGGACAACATCTTCAACCAGATCTTCCTCGCGCCCACCAACGGCCAGCTGACTTTCTACGAAGCCGGTGCCAGCGGGCCGCTGTTCGAACTGCCCGGCGGCGAGGTGCGCCTGGCCGTGGGTTACGAACGGCAGGAATTCTCGGTTGACCTGGGCGTTGCCCGCGGCGCGCCGACCAACCCGATCTCCTTCCGCACTTTCGACCGCAAGGTGGATTCGGTCTATGCCGAAATGCTGCTTCCGCTGTTCGGCGGCGGCAACGCGCGGCCCGGTTTCGAGGAGCTGGAATTCGTCGCCGCCATCCGTCACGACAGCTACAGCGATGCGGGCAACACCACGAACCCGCAGTTCGGCGTCAACTGGATGCCGACCGACCGCCTGACCCTGCGCGGCAGCTACGGCACGTCGTTCCGCGCGCCGACGATCCCCGAGATCTACGGCAACAGCAACAACCTGTTCGTGCAGAATTACCAAAATCCGGCCGGCGGCGCGCCGATCGTGGGTGTGGCCCTCTCGGGCCCCAACCTCGACCTCGGCCCCGAAACCGCCACCACCTGGTCGTTCGGTGCCGACTGGGAGCCGGTGGACCGCCTGCGCCTCTCGCTGACCTACTTCGATGTCGCCTACGACAACCAGGTGAGCGCGAACCTTTCGAACCTCGCCATCCTCGGCCAGGAAACGCAGTTCGCCGGAACGGGCGTCGTGCTGCGCGGCCAAGCGGCGCAGGACCAGATCCAGTCCCTGATCGACTCCGGCGTGAACGTCCTCGGGGCCTTCCCCGGCGGCAGCCTTTCCAACATCGACGTGTTCGTGGATGGCCGCTCGCGCAACCTGGGCAAGTCGATCACGCGGGGCATCGATTTCAGCGTGAACTATATGCTTGATCTCGGCGCCAACGACTTGCTGCGGCTGGGTGCGTCGGGCACCTACCTCACCGATTATGAGGTCGCCGTCGCGCCGCAGGCCAACCTGACGGACCAGCTCAACATCATCTTCCAGCCGCTGCGCTTCAAGGCCCGTGCCTTCGCCAACTGGGACCACGGCCCAATCTCCGCGCGCGTCATGGCGACCCATGTCGGGGGCTATACCAACAACCTCGTGACACCGTCGCAGGACGTGGATAGCTTCACGCCAGTGGACCTGACGCTGACCTGGCGCGTGGCAGACAGCTTCGCGATTCCGATGGCCGACCTTGAACTCGTTGCCGAGGTGCGCAACCTGTTCGATGCCGATCCGCCCTACGTCAACCTGGCGCCGAGCGGCAACGGCAGCGGCGGCTACGATGCGACGGCGGCCAACCCGATCGGACGGCAGTTTGCAATCGGGGCGCGTGTCCGCTTCTGATCGACGCAAACAGGGACGCAAAATGCCAGAAGTGATATCCGTGGCCGTGACCGGCGACCTGGTTCTCGACGAGCCGAACGCCGGGCACTGGCTCTCGGGTATCGCTTCTGCATTGCGCGGTGCCGATCTCGCCATCGGTCACCTCGAAGTCCCTCATACCGCAAGCACGGTGGAACTTGCAGGCGACGTGCCCGCGCCGGGCGCCCCCATCGAAAACCTGGAGGCCATTGCCGAGGCGGGCTTCGACATGCTCACGCTGGCCGGAAACCACATCGCCGATTGCGGGGCGCAAGGCATTGCCGAGACTGTCGCCGAACTAGACAGGCTGGGCATCGCCTGCTGCGGCGCGGGGATGACTCTGGAAGATGCGCGCCGCCCCGCCTTCGCGGAAGCATGCGGACAGAAGATCGCGCTCCTCAGCTACAACTGCATCGGCCCGCAGGCGGCATGGGCCACGGCGGAGCGCGCAGGCTGTTCCTATCTGCCTCTCACGACGCAGGACGGCACCGAGGTCACCCCGATGGCCCGCATCGAAGGAGTCTCGGCGGAGGCTTCCGACATCCTTGCCGCTGGCATCGCAGAGGCGCGAGGCCACGGTGCCGATCACGTCATCGTGGCGCTGCACAAGGGCGTCGTGCACACCCCCGCCCACATCGAACCCTACGAGCGCGATATTGGCAGAATGGCGATAGAGGCCGGCGCGGAAGCGGTGATCTCGCACCACGCGCACATCGTTCGTGGCGTAGAATTCCACCAGGGAAAGCCTATATTCCACGGCCTCGGCAACGGCTGCGTCGTCACCCGCGCGCTGTCGCCCGACCAGGATCATCCCGCGCGCAGCGAATGGGCCCGCAAGCGCAAGGAGCTATTCGGGTTCGAGCCCGACCCAGCCTACCACCTGGCGCCCTTCCATCCCGAGGCGGTGAACGCGTTCATTGGCACGCTGCGCTTCCAGCGTGGGAAGTCGCCCGAAGCTGCCATCGTGCCCGTTCATGTCGAAGCGCCGGGTCGCCCCGTGCTGGCGCACGGCGACAGGGCCGAAGATATCCGGCGCTATGTAGAGGAGATCACCAGCCGCGCGGGGCTTCCCCCGATCCGCATTGCCGAAGATGGCAGGCTGGAGGCGGCACGATGAGCCGGCCCCTCAAGGCGGCCATCTGGCTCGGCGGCATTGCCTTGCTTGCGGCGACCGCGATCGACACGCTGGCCGTCATCGGTCGTCACCTCGGGATTCCCGTCACCGGCTCCATCGAACTGATGCAGGCCGCCGTGCTGGTATCAGGCGCGCTGGGGCTGACGATTGCCACGATCGTGCAATCCCACGCGCGGGTGCGGCTTTTCGTCGACCGGCTCTCTCCTGCGGGGCAGGCCGTGGCGGACAAGCTATCCGATGCCCTTTCGCTGATCTTTTTCCTCGCGCTGCTCATCGGGTCCGCATGCATTTCCATCGACCTGTGGGATGCGCACGAAAAGAGCGAAATACTTGGCGTGCCGTGGCGGCTGCTGCGGCTGTTCGCCAATGCCTGCCTGATCATCGCTGCGGCCAGCCTGGCCGTGCGGATCGTCAGGAAGGTGCAGTCATGATCGATACGGCAGGCACAGGACTTGTCGGCATCGTCGTGCTGTTTGCCCTGCTCCTTGCAGGGGCGCGGATCGGCACGGCGCTGGGCCTTGTCGGCCTTGGCGGGCTCGTCCTGATCCTCGGTCCGGAGGCTGCGCTGATCAAGGGCGGGGTCGTCGTGGTCGATACGCTGACGCGCTACGAACTTGGCACCCTGCCGCTGTTCCTGTTCATGGCGCATATCTTCTTCTCGGTGGATGCCAGCCGCGACCTTTTCGATGCTGCGGCCAAGCTTGTGGGGCACCGGCGCGGCGGCCTCGCCTATGCTTCCATCGCGGGCTGCGGCGGGTTCGGCGCGATCAACGGCTCCAGCCTCGCTACCACGGCCACCGTGGGCCTCGTTGCCTATCCGGAGATGAAGCGGCGCGGCTATGACGACAGGCTGTCGACCGCCACCATCGCCGCAGGCGGAACGCTGGGGCAGATGATCCCGCCGTCGGGCGCGCTGATCGTCTTCGGCATTATTGCCGAGCAGTCCATCGGGCGGCTGTTTACCGCCGCCATCATTCCGGGGATCACCCAGGCGCTGATCTATGCCGTGGTCGTCTTCGTCCTCGTCCGCCTCAGGCCGCAGCTAGCGCCGCCGGGCGAGCGGGCCGAGTGGAAGGATCGCTGGCGCGCTCTTGGCCGGATCTGGCAGATCGTGGCGCTGGTGTTGCTGGTGATCGGCGGCATTGCCTTGGGCTGGTTCAGCCCGCCCGAAGCCGCCGCCATCGGTGCCTCGGGCGCGCTGCTGATCGCTGCGCTGCGCCGCAAGCTGACCCGCGAGAACCTGTTCAACGCCTTCCACGAAACGCTGCGCACCACCGGTCTCATCTACCTCATCGTGATCGGCGCGCTGATCTTCTCCACCTTCGTCGGCGTCACCGGGCTGGCGGAAGCCGCCGGAATCCTCGTCGAGGGAATGGGCACAGGCACCTTCGTCACGCTGCTCATGGTGGCGCTGTTGCTGCTCATTCTGGGCACCGTTCTCGACGGGCTGGCCCTGATGCTGCTGATGACGCCGATCCTGCTGCCCATCGTGGAGGGCACCGGGATGACGGCGATCTGGTTCGGCATCTTCCTGGTGCGCGCGATGGAAGTCGGCTTCCTCACGCCTCCCCTGGGTATCAACCTCTATGTCATGCAGGGCGTGGCCAAGGACATCTCGATCAGCAGCATCTTTCGCGGCGTGATGCCGTTCCTCGCGGGTGATTTCTTCCACCTGGTGCTGATCATCCTTTTCCCGGCCATGGTCCTGTGGCTGCCAGAAATGCTCGGAACCTGAAGATGATTGCTATCGCCGGTCCCAACCTCCCGATTGACCTGCTGGCCGCCACCGGCCGGTTCGAGGGCGCGCTCGCCTTCGACCCGGACCGTGCGACGCCGCGTGCGAGCGGCTGGCTGGAAAGCAAGTTCGCGCCGTGGGCACGTCCGCTGCTCGAGAGCTGGGCGGAAGGCGCCTACGACGATCTGGAGCACGTCCTCTTCAGCCGCGCCGACGACACTTCGCAGCGCCTCTATTACTACATCTGCGAGCTTCAGCGGCGCGGACAGCTGGGCGGGCCGCAGCCGCTGATCCTCGACGTGTGCAAGATACCCCGCGACACCAGCCGCAGGCGCACCGTGGCCAAGCTGCGCGAACTGGCGGACCAGCTTGGCGTCGGAGCCAGCGCACTCGGAGAAGCGATTGCGCGAACCAATGAGAACAGGCGCTCGTCCACCGACGGGAGAGACATTCCCGTATGTCTGCTGGCCGGGACGCCGCCGCCCGACCGGCGGCTCCACGCAGTGATCGAGGCAGCGGGTTTCGCGTCGGCCGGGTCCACGCTCACGCAGGAATGGCTCGATCCGGGGCCATCGGTCGATGGCGACAACGGCGACCCATTTGCCGCGCTGGGCGAACAGTTGCACGCCCGTCCGCGGGGTCCGCGAAGCTTTGCCGATGCGGAAAGCGTGCTGGCGAGGTCCCTCCAGACGACGCAAGCCAGCGCCGCCATTCTCTGGCGGATCGAGGAGGACGAGGCGCAGTGCTGGCACCTCCCGGCAGAGCGGGAAGCGCTCGAAGCGACAGGCATTCCCGCGCTCGTGATGACGCGGCGCGACTGGCTGGCGAACGACGGCGCGCGCGAGGAAATTGCCGCGTTCCTGGAAGGGGTGACACGATGAGCTTCCTCGAAGGCCACAGGGTTGCCGTGATCGGCGACATGCAGGAACGCCCGCTGGCGCGATACCTGGCATCGCTCGGCGCCGAAATCGGCGGGCCGGTGGAGGGCGCAAGTTTCGTGATCGACGACGTTGGGCTGGAAGGCACCGCCGACTTGGCCATTCCCGATACGGCGATCCACGTCTCCGTCACTCCGTTCGGGTCGGGCGGCCCGCGTTCGCACTGGCGCGGGGGAGAGCTGGTATCCTCGGCCATGGGCGGCGCGCTGCGGCTGACAGGCGTTCCGGGCGAAAAGCCGGTGAAGGAAGCGGGCGATGCCTGCACCTTCCACGCCGACATGGTCGCTGCCGCTGGCGCGATGGCCGCGCATTTCGCGCGCGGCACGCACGGCATGGGGCAGCACGTCGACGTCTCGATCCAGCAGGTCGCCATGAGCCGCAACGTGAACGGCGTGCTCGTCTGGCAGTTCGACCGGCGCAAGCTGGATCGGGCGGGCGGCTGCATCGCCTATGGCCGGGCCAAGGTGCAGGTAATCTGGAAACTGGCCGACGGATACTGCTTCCACGCGTTGATGACGGGCCGCCTCGGCGCGCCTGCGAACAAGGCGCTGTCGGACTGGATGGACGAGACCGGGGTCGAGAACCCGATGCGCGATGTCGACTGGCTCGCCTACAACCGCTCCACCCTGCCCGAGGAAACCCGCGACCGCTGGCAGGCCGCCATGGCGCGGTTCTTCGCGCAGCGCACCAAGCACGACATCGCCACCGAAGGAAGGCGGCGCGGCATCAACGCCTGCGTCGTGAACGAACCCGCGGATGTGCTGCAGAACGAGCACCTGAAGGCGCGGCACTTCTTCGATACCCCGGATGGTTTGCCAGAGCGGTTCGCTGCGGTTCGCGATGGGGCGGCCAAGGGCGCTCCAGCCGTTCACCAGGGCAAACGGTCCGGCCCGCTGTCCGGCGTTAGAGTGCTGGATTTCGCCTGGGCGCTGGTCGGCTCGATCACCACCAAGACGCTGGGCGACCTCGGCGCAGAAGTGGTGAAGATCGAGAGCCGCAGCCGCCCCGACCTCGCCCGCCTCGATGTTCAGGTTTCGGCCTCCAGCGCCGACAGCCTCGACGACAAGCCGTGGTTCGCCAATCTCAACACCTCGAAACGCAGCCTGACGCTCGACCTGAAGAAGCCCGCCTCGCGCGAGGTGCTGGACCCGCTGATCGACTGGGCAGACGTGGTGGTGGAGAATTTTTCGCCCGGCACGATGGCCAAGCTCGGCCTCGATTACGATAGCCTGGTAAAGCGCAATCCGGGGCTGGTGATGGTGTCAGGCAGCGTATTCGGGCAGACCGGCCCGCTGGCGAACGAATGGGGCGTCGACGGCACCGGCGGCGCACTGTCTGGCCGCACCTACCTGACGGGCTACCCGGACGGCGAGCCGGTGATCCCCGGCGCGGTGCCCTACGGCGACGTGATCGTGCCCTTCGTCATGGCGGGCCATGTCGCTGCCGCCTTGCAGCGCCGCCGCGAAACCGGCGCGGGGTGCCACATCGATGCCTCGATGTACGAGATCTGTGTGCAGCAGATGCGCGAATTCCTGAAAGCGGCCAAGGCCGGGGAGCGGCCCCGTCGCCTCGGCAATGCGGACCCTGCAGTGTACTTCCAGGACGTGTTCCCCGCTGCGGGCGAAGACAGGTGGGTGGCGATCAGTTGCTTCAGCGAAGCCGAGCACCAGCGCCTGCTATCCATCACCGGGCCGGACATTGCCACGTGGACTTCTGCGCGCGATGACCACGCCATCGCCGAGGAACTGCAGGCCGCCGGAATTGCCGCCGGTGCCTTGCAGGACTGTGAGGACCTGCTCGATCACGACCCCCAGATCGCAGGCCGCGCCGCCATGTGGGACCTCGAGCACGCGGTGCTCGGCACCTTCGGCCATATTGCTACGCCGATGGCTTTCTCGCGAGACACGTTGGCCCCTTTCCGCGCGCCCTCGATCGGGGAACACGCGCACGAGGTGGCCCGCGAGATCGCGCGCCTTTCGCCAGCCGACATCGCGCGGCTGGAAAGCGATGGAGTTTTCAAATGAGCCAGTCCGTCAACCAGCGCAGCCGCAAGACACTGGCCTGCACGTCCGAAGCGACGGCCTTCCAGAAGGCGTTCGGCAAGGAACTGAAACGCCGCGTCGTGGACGAGGCCGAGCCCTATGCCATCGTGCAGGCCGATACCCCGCACGAGCTGTTCCACGCGATGGACATCCCCATCATCACCAACCAGTGGTGGTCCGCCTACATCTCCGCAAAGCAGCTTTCGGGGCGCTATTTCGATGCGATGGTGAAGAAGGGCTTCCCCGCGAACAGTTGCAAGTACTGCTCGCTTGGCCTCGCCTGCACGCTGGCAGACGAGCCGGAAACGGCGCCGTGGGGCGGATTGCCCACGCCCACCGTGCTGGTGGCGCGGCTCACCTGCGATTGCATCCAGCACGTCTTCGGCCTGTGGGCGAAGGAACTGGGCAGTGAGTTCTACCCGATGGAAGCGCCCGCCTGGGAGCACAAGGAAGTGGACTGGTTCGCCCACTCGAAAGACGCGTGGGACCGGGTCTACCAGCCCGACCGTATCGAGCAGATGGTGTCCGAGATGGAGGACCTGATCGCCCTCCTGGAAGAGCGGACCGGGCGAAAGTTCGATCCCGCGCGACTGGAACGGCTGATGGAGCGGATCAACGAACAGGAAGGCTACATCTGGGAAGCCGCTCGCGCCATCGGCGAAGCGCGCCCCTGCCCCGTCTCCATCGCCGAACAGATGCCCAACACCATGATTCCGCAGTGGCACCGCGGATCGGACTGGGCGGTCGCCCATGCGAAGAAGTTTCGCGACGAGGTGTTCGAGCGGATCGAGAAGGGGCTGGGAGCGTCCAGAAACGAGCGGCTGCGGCTGATGTGGATCGGTGCCGGGGTCTGGCACGATCCGGGCTTCTACCAGGCGCTGGAGGAAAAGCTGGGCGCGGTCTTCGTGTGGTCGATGTACATGCCCTTTGCCGGGCCGGCCTATATCCGCGACCTGAAGGGCGAGCCGATGGAAGCGCTGGCCAGCCGCGTCGCCTCGATGAACGAGGTGCTGCACCTGCCGCCGTGGATGAACGGCTGGATGACCTCAGAGGCGGAGCGTTGCGGCATCGATGCCGCCGTGATCCTGCTCCCGCCGGACAACCGCCTCTCGCAGTCGGGCACTAATCTCACGGCGCTGTCGCTGGAAGAGGCGGGCGTGCCGGTGCTGCGCATCGATGCCGACATGGTCGATGCCGACAACTGGGACCACAACCGGATGGTCGGCATGGTCGATAGCTTCCTACACGAGAAAGGGCTGGCATGAGGCTTCTCGCCCTTCTCGCCCTGCTGGTATTGGCGGCGTGCAGCCGACCGGTACCCGAAGGCGTGACCGAGCTGACTTACGCTTCGCCCTATCCGCCCAGCCACCCGTTCAGCCGAGCCGACCAGACCTGGATCGACTTCGTCCACGAACGCTCCGGCGGACGTATCAAGATCAAGCCGATCTGGTCCGGCGCGCTGCTTTCGGCTGACATGTCGATGACGGAGATCCGCCACGGCGTGGCCGACATCGGCCTCATCACCCCGATCTATACGCGCGGCGGCACCCACCTGCTGCGCACCCAGACAGGCTTTTACAGCGGGGCCGATTCCATCGAATCGCAACTGGCGCTCTATCGCTGCATGGCGAAGGTAGAGCCGCAGTTCGACAAGGAGCTGGAAGGACTGAAGCTGCTCGCCCTGCAAGGCGGCGTGCTGCCCGGCATCCTGACGAGCACCGCGAGGGTGGAAAGCCTCGCCGACCTGCAGGGCCTCAGGATCAGAGCGCCTACCGAGCTGCTGCCGGTGCTGCGCAATCTGGGGGCGGACCCGGTCGACCTGCCGATGGGCGAGGTTTACAGCGCGCTCGCAAAAGGGGTGATCGACGGCGTCGTGGCTCCGCCCGAAACGCTGCAATCGCTGCATTTCGGCGAAGTTACCGACTACTTCTACGACATTCGCATACCGCGCGGCGCCTACCCCTCCCGGGCGATGGACATGGAAGCCTGGCAATCGCTGAGCGATGCCGAGCGGGCTATCCTCGAAGAAGGCATCGGCGTGTGGGAAGCCGCCCTTGCCGAAGAAAACCGCGCCGCCGCGGCCGCGGGCGAAAAGATCGCCGCCAGCACCATCACAATCCTGCCTGCCAGCACGCAGGACCAGCAGCAGTTCGACGACCTCTATCTGCGCGAAGGCCAGGCCAACGCGCGGGCGCTTTTCCGCGTGGGGATAGACGGAATGACAGCCTATCGCGCCGCTCGCCAGAGCCTGGTGGAGCGCGACACAGTTCAATGCGGAGATACGAAGTGACGCACCAGCCCCTCGCAGGAGTAACCGTCGCGGATTTCAGCCACGTGATGGCCGGCCCCTTCGCCAGCCACATCCTGCGGCTGATGGGAGCCAAGGTCATCAAGATCGAATCCCCGCGCGGAGACCAGTTCCGCAATTACGGCTCGAACCGCGATTTCGACGGGATGAGCCCGGCTTTCATCGCGGCCAATGTCGGCAAGAAGAGCATCGCGCTGGACCTGAAGGACGAGAAGGACCACGAAACCGCGCGCCGCATCGTCGCTAAAAGCGACGTGTTGCTGGAGAACTTCCGCCCCGGCGTGATCGCCCGGCTGGGCCTTGGCTACGATGCCGTTCGCCAGCTGCGCGAGGACATCGTGTTCTGCTCCGTCTCCGGTTACGGGCAGGACAGCCCGCAGCGCGACTGGCCCGCGATCGACAATATCGTGCAGGCCACCAGCGGCATGATGATGCTGAGCGGCGCGGAAGGCGACCCGCCCGTGCGCATCGGCTTCCCCATCGTCGACACGTTGACGGGGCAGACCGCCGCCGTGGCAATCCTTGGCGCACTGTTCCAGCGGCAGCAAACCGGGAAAGGGGCCTACATCGACGTCTCGATGATCGATGCCAGCCTGTCCTTCATGACCTCCGCGCTGACGCCCTACCTCGTCACCGGATCGCCGCTGCGCCGCCTCGGCAACACAGGTTACAGCGAGCTTCCCACCGCCGCCCTGTTCAAGACGAAGGACGACAGGCACGTGTCGCTGGGCGTGGTGCAGGACAACCAGTTCGCCGCACTGGCGCGCAAGCTGAGGCGCGAGGACTGGCTGGCCGACGAACGCTACTCGACCGCCGACGCGCGCCGCGCCAATTTCGATGCGATGCACGCGGAGCTGGAGCAGATCTTCCTCACCCGCGCGGCAGACGAGTGGGAGCGCGAGCTGAGCGGCGAGGGCATTCCCTGTGGCAAGGTTCGCGGCGTGCACGAGGCAGCGGACCTGGGTTCGGCGGATTCGCTGCTAGACCTCGACACCGACGCATTGCCCAAGGGCTGCACGGCAACGGTGCCGAACGCCGGCTTCCGCATGGAGCCGGGCCAGCCCGGAACGCACGAGGCACCGCCGCGACTGGATGCTGACAGAGAGGAAATCCTGGCATGGCTGGACGGGAACGACTGACGATGGCCACACCCCTTCCCTCGCCCGCCCGGCTGGTGGCGGTCTTCGCGCTCCTGCTGGCATCGCTGGCCGCGACCTCCGCATCGGCGCAGCCCTATCCGGAATACGAACGCGAATCGCTTTACGTGCCCGTGCGCGACGGGACCCGCCTCGCGCTCAACATCTATCGCCCCGCGACCGCGGACGGCGTGGTGGACGAGCCACTGCCGGTCATCTTCGCCTTCACGCCCTACCGAGCGCGCTATTACGACGAAGACGGCGAGATCGTGGAGCTGGCGCTGAGCGACCGGCTCGCGATGCGATCGCTAATCCGTGCTGGTTACGTGGTGGCCACTGCCGACGTACGCGGCAAGGGCGCCTCCTTCGGGGCGCGGCGCGGCTTTCTCGATCAGACCGAGGCGCAGGACGGCGCGGACCTGCTGAACTGGCTGGCGGCGCAGCCCTACACGACGGACAAGGCAGGGATGATCGGCTGCTCCTACCTCGGCGGCTCGACAACACTGGTGGCGGGCGCAGCGCCTGAATCGCTGAAAGCCGTCTTCATCGGCGCGACCGACTGGGACAAGTACGATTTCGTGCGCCGAGGCGGCCTTACCGCGCAGTTCAACACCCGCCCGGACGAACCGCTTTCGGTCGATCTCGCCAGCGTCCCTATGGATGCAGATCGCGACGGCGCGCTGCTGCGCGAGGCCGTGGCGCAGCACGCGGACAATACGCCGATGGCGGGGCTGTGGGCGGAAATGCCGTTCCGCGACAGCGTGTCCTCCTACACAGGCAATGCCTTCTGGGACGAAGTCGCCGTGTGGCAATATGCCGACAGGATCCGCGAGGCAGGCATTGCCACCTACTACTGGAGCAACTGGGAAGACGAGCCGACCAGCCAGGTGCTGATTGCGGCGCGCAACATGGACAGCCGCCTCCTGGTCGGCCCCGGCAGTCACTGCGTGCCCCCGCCCGGCTTCGATTTCGTCGGCGAGATAGCGCGCTATTTCGATTACCACCTGAAGGGGATCGACGACGGATTCTCTGCCGAGCCGCCCGTCACCTACTGGGCCGATCGCGGCACCGACCAAGGCGAATACGTGCGCGGCGTGACCATTCCCGGCACCAGCTCCACCACGCAGGCCTGGTATCTCAACGGACCTGCCGCAGATGGCGCCCTTGGTCTCTCGCCCAGCCCGCTCGATAATGGCAGTGACCGGCTGGTGGTCGACTATGACGTCGCCAACGACGACTATTTCTCCTTCTGGCCCGAAAGCCTAGCCGAGCATGGCCTTGCCTACACAAGCGAGCCATTCGACCGCGCAGCGGACCTCCTCGGCTACCCTGTCGCCCACGTGGAGCTTTCCGCCGACCGGGAGGATGCCGACGTCTTCGTCTATCTCGAGGAACTGTCGCCGGGGGGCGAGGCCGAAGTCCTCTCGTTCGGGCGGCTGAAAATCTCACACCGTGCAACCAAACCTGCACCGTGGGACAACCTCGGACTGCCCTGGCACAGCGGGTACGAGGCCGACGTCGCCCCCCTTCCTGCCGGGGAAACGGCGCGCCTGCCGATTGCCATGATGCCGCTGTCACATCGCGTGCAGCCGGGTTACCGGCTGCGGTTCGTGATCACTGGCGCCGATCCGCGCCAGCGCAACCTCGAAGAGGTGAAGCAGGACCCGCCGCCCGTGCTGGACATTCAGCGTGGCTGGCAATCGGGATCGCGCGTTGACCTGCCACTGCACGATGTCGAAGCGGACGCCGCGATTGAAGGGCAGATCGGTGATGCAGGCGGCAGCGGCCCCCACCCTGCAATCGCGCAGGCGCGGGAAGACGCGCCCGGATATACTATCTATCGCCCCGCTACCCTGCCGGACGAGCCCATGCCGGTCGTGCTGTGGGGCAACGGCGGATGCCGCGACAATGGCCTCAGTGCCAGCCATGCCCTGCGCGATTTCGCCAGCCACGGCTTTCTTGTGATCGCCAACGGAACGCCTCGGCGTGAACTGGACATCCTTTCCGAAGTGCCCGTCATGCCCGCAGCAGCGGGCGGACCGCGCACGCTGCCGCCCCCGTCGCAGCGCCAGCCGGACGAAACCTCCACCGCGCAGATGCTGGCGGCCCTCGACTGGGCCGCGCGCGCGAACGCCGACCCGGCCGACCCACTATACGGCAGGATCGACACCGGGCGCGTCGCCGCCACCGGGCACAGCTGCGGTGGCCTGCAGGCGCTGTTGGCAGGCACCGATCCCCGCATCGACACCGTGATCGCCTTCGGCAGCGGGGTTTACAATCGTGGCGGCCCGGGCCTCAGCGGCGTGCAGATCGACAAGGATGCCTTGCGTAACCTGCACACGCCCGTCGCCTATATCCTTGGCGGCCCCACCGACATCGCCTTTCCCAACGGCAGCGACGATTTCGCCCGCATCGACCACGTGCCGGTGATGTTTGCCAACCTCCCTGTGGGGCACGGCGGAACGCTGATGCTGGAAGACGGGGGCGAGTGGGCACGCGCAGGTTCGGCCTGGCTCAAGTGGCAATTGCGCGGCGACCAGGAGGCCGCTGAGTTCTTCATCGGCGAGGGCTGCGTTCTCTGCAGCGCAAAGGATTGGACAGTGGAGCGAAAGCAATTTGCCTCCGAGCCTTAGCGGAACCAAATCTGCCGCGGGCTGCCGTTCTTGTCCTTGCCAACTGTGAGTGTCCGGGTGCGCTTGTCAAAGTCTCGCGCGACAAGGCTTGCAAGCGAGCCAGGACGCAAGGGCAGGAGACATAGCGCCCTTAGGAACGGCTGCACTTCCTCGCAGGCGGTATCGATTAATCTCTTCCGCTCACCCTTGCCCAAATAAAGTTCTCGGCGCTTGTCGGCACCCTTGAACGGCTTAAACGCCTCCTGCCAGGCCGCATCAGTATTGAGGGAGCCGGGCGTTAGGAACAATCGAGCAAACCTCGTGCCACCCTCGGTCCTCTTCGATGGCCTATAACCAAGGTAGACGCCTTGGCGCAGGCAATGCCAATGCGGCTCGTCGCCCGCTTTTGGCTTCAACCTTTCACGATCACCGATGCGGCAGCGATGAACACCGACGGGCATCAGACGTTGATTTTATTGCCTTTTCAAGTTTTTAGAAACGGCAGATTTCCGTTGATCCCATCCTTCACACGGCTGGGGTCGCAAGTTCAATCCTTGCCGCGCCCACCATTTCTCTTGCTTGTCAGCGAGCTGCGGCGCGCGGCTCGGGCGCGACATCGAAGCGATCCATGTAGTCGCCAAGCTGCGCCAGTACGGCATCTTCCGACAGACCAAATTCGGCGAGGCTGTACTTGTGCGGCTGACGTTTCAGCGCGTCGGCGCTCTCGCGATAGGCCTCCATCGCGGGCCACGCGCGTTCTATGTCGAGATCTAGAAAATCGTAGATCCGGCGCACTTCGGCGCGCCAGTCGGCATCGACGGCCTCGTAATGGACATCGATCATGCGGCCGGGCGCAACGCGCCGGCGTCCCTGCTGCATCCTCTCGATCTGCACCCGTGTCTTGCGCAGCCACTCACGCCCAACCTCGTGCGGGTCGGCATGGTCGGAATAGATGCAGGTCTGGTTCCAGGCGAGCGAGGCGGAACTGGCCACCACCCGCAAGGGATCGCGGTGGGTGAAGATGAAGCGGGCATCGGGGAACACGTTCTGCAAGGCGTCCAGGTCCAGCATGTGCTGCGGGGTCTTCAGTACCCAGGGCTTCAGCGAACTGGCCTGCTGCGACCAGCCGATCAGTCGCAACAGCCGTGCCATCTGTTCGTAGGCTGGCGTTGCATCCTGCTGCTCGCACCAGCGCCCGTACGTGGGCACGTGCCACTGCGCCTCGTGCTTCATGCCCCAGAACGAATTGACGAACAGGCCGAGCTCTTCTTCTGGCTGCATCGGGCCAGTGGGGTGGATGGCCAGCGTGTGCGGATTGGCAAGGTTTGCCACCTTGCGCGCCCGCCTTGCGAGAGTAATGCGTCGGTCATGCCCACCATGCGTAAATTCAGGGTGAGGCACCGGCGTGATCGTCTCGAAACTGCGCATGTGATCGAACCGGCTATCCGAAGAGAGCAGGCGGTGCAGCCGCGTGGTGCCCGAACGCATCGGTCCGACGATGAAGACGGGGTGGCGAAGGGGCCGGGCAAGGATCTCCGGATGCCGGGCAAACCACTGCTGGGCGCGCAGCCTGTCGACGAGCACCTTTTCGCACTGCTTCATGGCGACCCATGCACCAGCTTCGTGCAGCCGCGCCTCGTCTTCCAGAGACTGGAGCAGGACGGAGAGCGGCTTTTCGAACCACGGATCGCCGAAATCGTCCGATCCGGCGGCCTGCGCAGCGCGGTCCATGAGTGTCTGCTTGTCGAAAGTTGCAGGCTGCATCAGCCGTGCTTTCATGGCGAACCGGGTCACCCCTTGCACAATGTCCACGAAGCACGTGCGCTGCGGGGGTTCCTTGATCGTCTTGTCCAGCAATTACGGCCCTCGTCAGTTGTCCGCGATGTGACTGTTTTAGCGGTGCAGCGTGACAATGGTTCCCCTGAGCCATGCTGCTTGTGTCCAGACGCCTGTGTCTGTGCTGGACAAGCGGCAACCTAGCGATGCATAGCCCGCGGCCATGCATGACCTTCGACTGATCCGAGAGAATCCGGAAGGCTTCGACGCTGCGCTGGCAAAGCGCGGCGTGGAGCCCGTGGCCGCCGACCTGCTGAAGCTTGACGAGGAACGCCGTGCCCTCACAACCCGCCTGCAGGAAATGCAAAGCCGCCGCAACGAGGCCTCGAAAGCCATCGGCCAGGCCATGGGGCAGGGCGACAAGGACAAGGCCGAGGCGCTGAAAGCCGAAGTCGCCGACATCAAGCAGTCGATGCCGCAGGTGGAGGAAGAGGAGCGCGCGAAGGGCAAGGCGCTGAACGATGCGCTGGCTGCCATTCCCAACCTCCCCGCTGACGGCGTGCCCGAAGGCGCGGACGAGGACGACAACGTCGAGGTCAGTCGCTGGACCGTGCCGCGCACTTTCCATTTCACACCGCAGGAACATGCCGACATGGGCCCCGCGCTCGGCATGGATTTCGAAACCGCCGTGAAGATGAGCGGTGCACGCTTTACCTTCCTGCGCGGGCAGATGGCGCGCCTCAACCGCGCCTTAGCTCAGTTCATGCTCGACAAGCAGGCCAGCGAAAACGGCTATCTCGAATGCGCGCCGCCGCTGCTGGTGCGGGACGAGGCCGTCTACGGCACCGGGCAATTGCCGAAGTTTGCGGAAGACCTGTTCAAGACCACGGACGGCCGCTGGCTGATCCCCACCGCCGAGGTTTCGCTCACCAACTCCGTGCGCGAACAGATCATCGACGATCTGTCCTCGCCGATCCGCCTCACCGCCCTCACGCCCTGCTTCCGCAGCGAGGCGGGCGCGGCGGGCAAGGACACGCGCGGCTTCATCCGGCAGCACCAGTTCGACAAGGTAGAGCTCGTTTCCATCTGCCGCCCGGAGGATGCCCACGCAGAGCACGAGCACATGGTCGCCAGCGCCGAGAGCATTCTCCACGCCCTCGAACTGCCGCATCGCAAGGTGCTGCTGTGCACTGGCGACATGGGCTTCGGCGCGCGCAAGACCTTCGACCTGGAAGTCTGGCTGCCGGGGCAGGATGCTTACCGCGAGATCAGCTCCATCAGCTGGTGCGGCGATTTCCAGGCCCGGCGGATGAACGCGCGCTTTCGGCCCGAGGGCGGCGGCAAGAAGACGGAATTCGTCCACACCCTGAACGGCTCCGGCCTTGCCGTGGGCCGCACACTGGTCGCCGTGCTGGAGAATTACCAGCAGGAAGACGGCTCGGTTGCCGTTCCTGATGCCCTGAAGCCCTATATGGGCGGGCTCGAAAAACTGGTACCCGCCTGATTCATGCGGATTCTCCTCACCAACGACGACGGCATCCATGCCCCCGGCCTCACCGTGCTGGAGGATATCGCCAGCCAGCTTTCCGACGATGTGTGGATCTGCGCCCCGGCAGAGGAGCAATCGGGTGCGGGACACTCGCTCACCCTCCACCACCCCGTCCGTCTGCGCGAGCATGGCGAGAAGCGTTTCAGCGTCACTGGCACGCCGACAGACTCGGTCAATCTCGCGCTGCGCAAGCTGTTCGCCGACCGCAAGCCCGATCTCGTCCTTTCGGGCGTGAACGCGGGCGAGAATCTGGGCGACGACATCACCTATTCGGGGACCATCTCTGCTGCGATGGAAGCCGCGCTGGCAGGCATTCCCGCCATTGGTCTCAGCCAGGCTTATCGGGAAACGCGCAACGGTTTCGATGCGGCGAGGCAATGGGGCGCCAAGGTGCTGGGGCCGCTGATCGACGTGCAGATGGCCAAGCGCACTCTCGTCAACGTGAACTTCCCGGCGCTGGCTGCCAGCGAGGTGAAGGGCATTCGCGTCGTCCGACAAGGCTTCCACGATTACGAGCGCGGCTCTTTGGTGGAAGGCACCGATCCGCGGGGGCGCAAGTATTACTGGTTCGGCCTGCAGGATGCCGAACACACGCTGGACCACGGCACCGATCTGGAAGCCGTGGAGGATGGCTTCATCGCCGTCACCCCGCTCCAGCTCGACCTGACGCACCATTCCGCCATTTCCAACCTCGCAGACAGGTTCGCCTGAGCCATGGCGCGCTCGCACAACAGGGACCTGCGTAAAGTCGGCAAGCGCCGCTTCGCACCCCTGCGGCGGGCCGTGAACATCCCTGTATGGGGCGACCTGTTCATCCGCCTCGGCCTCGCGGTATTCCTGATTTTCATCGTGGTAATGATCCACTGGTGGGACCGTGAGGGGCTGGTCGACAATCTCGACGGCCACGTCAGCTTCCTCGACGTCATCTATTTCACGATGATCTCGATCACCACCACCGGCTTCGGCGATATCGCCCCGATCAGCGACCAGGCGCGACTGGTGGAAGCGCTGATCGTGACGCCGGTCCGCTTTGCCGTCCTGTTCATCTTTGTCGGCACCGCCTACAATTTCCTCATCAAGCGCAGCTGGGAGAAATTCCGCATGGCCCGTATCCAGGACCAGCTTTCCGACCACGTCGTCGTCCTCGGGTTCGGCGTCTCCGGCGCGGAGGCCGTGGGCGAACTGATCGAGCGCGGCACCGATCCCGCCTGCATCGTCGTCATGGACATGAACGAGGAGCGGCTCGAACAGGCAGAGGCGCTGGGTTGCAACGTGATCGAGGCCGATGCCTCGCGCGACGAGAACCTCGAGGCCGTGCGCATCAGCCAGGCCCAGACCGTGCTTGTCTCCGCAGGGCGCGACGATGCCTCGATCCTGATCGTGCTCACCGTTCGCCATCTGGCACCAAAAGTGCCGATCAGCGTCGTGGTGCGCGCCGCCGACAACGAGCTCCTGGCGCGGCAGGCGGGTGCGGACAACGTGATCAATCCAGTGCGCTTCACCGGCCTGTTGCTGGCAGGCAGCGCGCGCGGCGCGCACATCGCCGATTACCTCGGCGATCTCGCCTCCGTCACCGGCCGCGTGCAACTGGTGGAGCGCGAAGTGCGTCAGGAAGAGATCGGCAAGTCGCTGACCGAGGCATGTTCTGGCGGCAGGGGCCTTCGCATCTATCGCAACGGGGTTGCCTGCGGGTTCTGGGAAAACGAGGCAGACTGCCTGCAAGCGGGCGATATCATCGTGGAGATCAAGCCCGCCGACATCGACGGCCGGGACGGCAACGATGCCAAGCCCGAAGACTGACGCGCGACCTAACCCAGCAGAATGAACACCCCGCCCGCCGCTGCCATACCGACGATCAGGTAGGCTGCGTCGATCGCGAACAGCTTGCCGGGCCGCATCTGGAACAGGTAGTTGATCCCCAGCGCCGGGGCCATGATCAGCGCGCCGAAGCCCACGGCCATCATCATTATTATGTGCGGCTGTCCGCTGGAACGGGCGATGCTGTGGCCCAGCATCAGCACGACGACCATCTCCAGCAGGAAGGCCAGCAGCATGATCAGCCAGACGGGGTTCTGCCCGGGCTGCGGGCCGGCCTTCACCATCTCGTCTGTCATGCCGTTCATTTCGCGCCAGCTTTTCCCGAACAGCGGGCCGTACCACAGCGCGCCGATCACGAAGAAAGCCACCGTGCCCAGCACCACCGCCAGCAGGTTCACATTGCCCATCGTATCCCTCCAGTACCGCGTCCCGCACGCACACTAGCCCAAAGGCGCAATCGGGTGTAGGGGGCCGCGCATCATGGCAACCCAGATTCCAGATCAGAAGCGCGTCGGCATGGTCAGCCTCGGCTGTCCCAAGGCGCTGGTCGATTCCGAGCGCATCCTCACCCGGCTGCGCGCCGATGGCTATGCCATGAGCCCGGATTACGAAGGCGCGGACGTGGTTCTGGTGAACACCTGCGGCTTCCTCGATTCCGCCAAGGAAGAGAGCCTCGAGGCGATCGGCGAGGCGATCAGCGAGAACGGCCGCGTCATCGTGACCGGCTGCATGGGCGACGAGGCAGAACTGATCCGCGCGCGCTTCCCGCAGGTTCTCGCGATCACCGGTGCGCACCAGTACGAGGACGTGGTGGAGGCCGTGCACGAGGCTGCTCCGCCCAGCCAAGGCCCGTACATCGACCTGGTGCCGCAGCCCGACATCAAGCTGACCCCGCGCCACTACAGCTACCTCAAGATCAGCGAGGGGTGTAACCACTCCTGCGCGTTCTGCATCATCCCGACGCTGCGTGGGAAGCTCGCCAGCCGCCGCATCGATGCCGTTCTTCGCGAGGCGGAGAAGCTGCTGGCGGCGGGCACCAAGGAACTGCTGGTGATCAGCCAGGACACCAGCGCCTACGGCGTCGACACCCGGCATGAGGAGCGCGAGTGGAAGGGCCACCCCGTCCGCGCCCACATGACGGACCTTGCCCGCGAACTGGGCCAGATGCGCACGCCCGAAGGCGACGTGCCGTGGGTGCGGCTGCATTACGTCTATCCCTACCCCCACGTCGACCAGGTCATCCCGCTGATGGCCGAGGGGCTGCTGACGCCGTACCTCGACATCCCCTTCCAGCACGCCAGCCGCACTGTACTGAAAGCCATGAAGCGCCCGGCGAACGAGGCGAAGGTGCTGGAGCGGTTGAAGTCGTGGCGCGAAATCTGTCCCGAAATCGCGGTGCGCAGCAGCTTCGTGGTCGGCTTCCCCGGAGAGACCGAGGAGGATTTTCAGTACCTGCTCGAGTGGCTGGAGGAAGCCCAGCTCGACCGCGTGGGCGCGTTCCGGTTCGAGCCGGTCGAAGGCGCGGCGGCCAATGCCCTGCCCGATCCCGTGCCAGAGGCGATCAAGGAAGAGCGTTTCGCCCGCGTGATGGAAGTGACCGAGCGCATCAGTGCCGCCAAGCTTTCCGCCAAGGTGGGCAAGACCATTCCCGTCATCATCGACGAGGTGGGCGAACCCGACGAGGACGGCGACATCGGCGCAACGGGCCGCAGCCAGGCGGACGCGCCGGAGATCGACGGCGCAGTATACCTGCGCAACGTCGCGGCGACGCTGAAGGCCGGCGACTTCGTGAACGTCGAGGTCGAGGACGCCGACGCGCACGACCTGTTCGGCGTTATCAACGAGAGCTGACCCCCGATTGTGGAACGCCGACAGGGCGCTTTTGCAAAAATGCGATTTCGCTCACGGTCGGCAGAACGCAGGGCTTCCGCGTGGTTGGCGGCTGCTGGATGTGTAACCTTTCGCATCTGACCTCCTTTCATCGTGCGCAACCTCATCCATCGGGCACAGGGCGATCTCTTTGCGCGGCACCCGCAGTGTAGGACAGCCGGGGCCTCGACGGCCCCGCCAATTCACCTGCTATTGCGAATGATTATCATTGACGCGAGCAGTCACGCAGCCTAGCCCGCGCTGCGAAGGCCGCGGATTCGCCGTGGCCCCGTGCAAAGGGCTGCATCAGTTGAAGCGATCGACCATCAAGGGCTGGTTCCTCGTCCACAAGTGGACGAGCCTGATCGCGACCGCGTTCCTGCTGATGCTGTGCGTCACCGGGCTGCCGCTGATCTTTCACGACGAGATCGACGCGGTGTTTGGCGAGGATCATGACGCCACTCTGCCCGGCACCCCGTCGGCGGACGGCGGCCTGCCGCTCGATCAGATGCTGCAAACCGCGCTCGACCAGCGGCCCGGCGAAGTGCCGCTGTTCATGGCCTTCAGCCAGGACAGCCCGCTGCTGACCGTCACCACCGGCCCCGCGCCCGACGCGCCCGGTGACGAAATGACGCTGCTGTTCCTCGATCGCGCAACCGGCGAAGCACTCGGCCCTGCGCCCGGCGGCGGGTTCATGGATTTCGTCCTGCAACTCCACACCGACATGTTCCTCGGACTGCCGGGTATGCTGTTCCTCGGCGTGATGGGCGCGATGTTCGTGATTGCGCTCGTCTCCGGCGTGGTCCTCTACGCGCCCTTCATGCGCCGCCTGAAATTCGGCACCCTTCGCACGCGGCGGAGCGCGCGGGTGCGCCGGCTGGACCAGCACAACCTCATCGGCATCGTCGCGCTGGGCTGGATGCTTGTGGTGGGCGCGACCGGGATGATCAACGCCTTCGCCGATCCGCTGGTGGATAGCTGGCAGAACGGCGAGCTTGCCGAGATGACCGCGCGCTATGCCGGTGAACGCCCGTTACCGCCGCAGGAATACGGCTCGCTCGACACCGCAATGGCCTCGGCGCAGGCCGCCCTTCCCGGCCGTTCGCCGCAGTTCATCGGCTTTCCAGGCGGCGACTGGAGCACCGGGCACCACTACGCCATCTTCTTCCAGGGCGACCGTCCGCTGACGCAGAACCTGCTGACTCCAGCACTGGTCGACGCGCGCAGCGGCGAACTGACCGATGCCCGCGCCATGCCCGCGCTCAACCAGGCGCTGATGATTTCCAAGCCGCTGCACTTCGGCGACTACGGCGGCCTTCCGCTCAAGATTGTCTGGGCGGTGATGACGCTGCTGACGATCTGGGTGCTGTGGACCGGTATCCTGCTGTGGCTGCGCCGCTCCCCCGCGCACATGGAACGGCGCATCGACGAGATCGCGCACGGCGCAATGGCAGGCCAGCCCGCATGAAGCCCTTCGCCCCGCACCGCAGGCGGCGCCGCGCCAGCCTTGCCACCGTGTTCGCCGTGCCGATCTTCCTGCTGGTCGCCACGATTGCGGGCCTGGTGATCGGCCTCAACGGCGACGGATTGCCCGATTTTCTTGCCTGGGCCTTGCTCGCCCTTCCCCTTCTCGCGCTCGCCAATGCCTGGGCGCGCCGCAGTTGAACCCTTCCGACTCCAGAACAGGACCACTCATGACAGCCCGCCTTTCTGCCGTTTCTCTCTCCGTGCTGGCCTTCGCGCTGGCCTCCCCTGCCACCGCGCAGGATGCCGAAAGCATCATCGTTACCGCCCAGCGCGACAACGCGACCGAGATCACCAACGGCGGCGATGCCGGGGCGCTGGGCAACCAGTCCGCCGAGGATCTGCCCTTTGCCATTCGCAGCTTCGACGAGACGCTGATCTACAACCAGCAGCCGCTCACCATCGGTGACGTGCTGGAGAACGATCCCACTGTGCGCACCACCTACGGCTTCGGCAATGCGGCCGAGCAGTTCGTGATCCGCGGCTTCTCCCTCTTCGGGGACGATGTGGGCGTGAACGGCCTCTACGGCATCGCCCCGCGCCAACTCGTCGCGCCCGAGCTGTTCGGACAGGTGCAGGTGCTCAACGGCTCCAGCGCCTTCCTGAATGGCGCGGCTCCGGGCGGATCGGGCCTTGGTGGCAGCGTGAACCTGGTGCTGAAGCGTGCCGAGCAGGATCGCACCCGCGCCACGGCCACTTTCGTGGGCGAAGGGCACATCGGCGGCAGCCTCGACGTATCGCGCCGCTTCGGCGACAGCCGCCAGTTCGGGGTGCGGGTGAACGGAGCCTACCGTAACGGCGAAGTCGCCATCGACCGCGAGGATCGCCGCACGCAGGTGCTGGGCGGTGCTTTCGATTACGACGGCGGCGCATTCCGCGCGGCGCTCGACCTTGCCTACCAGGAAGTGCGCGTGGATTCGCTGCGCCCCAAGGTCGGCTTCACCACCGCCGTCGTTCCCGAGGTACCGGAAGCGGACGCCAACTACGCGCAGGACTACACTTACACCGAACTCACCGACATATTCGGCACGCTGAGCCTCGAATACGACATCGCGCGCGACGTGCTGGCCTACGCCAAGCTGGGCGCGCGCAGCGGCGACGAGGAAGGCATTTACGGCGGCCTGACCGTGGAGGACGCGGCAACCGGCGCCGCCACTTCCGGCTTCCACAACTTCATCCCTTACGAGCAGGACAACCAGGCGGTGGAAGCGGGCCTTCGTGCAAAGGTGATGACTGGCAGTGTCAGCCACGCCATCAACGTGGGCGGCAACATGATCTGGCAGGAAGACCGCACCGCCTACGATTTCTTCAATCCCTTCGCGACGAACCTCTACGACACCGTGCAGGTCGCGCCGCAGGATACCGCTTTCGTCGGCGGCGATCTGGATGATCCGTTCCCCATCACCAAGCGCGAGTTTGCAAGCCTGTTCGTGTCCGACACGCTGGGCCTGTTCGATGACCGCGTGCTGCTGACGGGCGGCCTGCGCTGGCAGGACATCAACGTGCGCGTCTTCAGCTATTTCGGCGGCGGCCTGGATACCGAGTTCGACGACGAGGCGGTAACGCCGGTCGCGGGCCTCGTGGTGAAGCCGGTCGAGGGCCTGTCGCTCTATGCCAACTACATCGAGGCGCTTCAGGAAGGCCCGCGCGCGAACGACGTGGAGTTCTCGAACTTCGGCACCACCCTCGCCCCGCGCCGCTCGACGCAGTACGAGGCGGGCGCGAAGTTCTATTTCGACCCGTCGATCTTTGCCAGCGTGGCCGTCTACCGTATCGAGCGCCCCGGCACCGGCGCTGTGGATGATGGCAACGGCGGCGTGCGCTTCGCCTACATCGGCGAACAGGTGAACGAAGGCGTGGAAGCCACGGTGAACGGCGAGCTGGCGCCGGGCCTGCGCGTGATCGCGGGTCTCAACTTCGCCGATTCCGAATTCGAAAGCGGCCTCGATGCAGCGGGCGTGCCCGAGTTCGCGGCCAATGCGAATATCGAGTGGGACGTGCCCTTCGCCCGCGGCCTGACGCTGAACGGGCGGGTGACGCACACCGGAGAGCAGGAAGCCAACGCCGCCAACACGCTCCAGCTCGACAGCTGGACCGTGCTGGACCTCGGCGCGCGCTACGTGTTCGCGGCGGGGGACAGCCCCGTCACCCTGCGCCTCACCGTCGACAACGTGACGAACGAAGCATACTGGGCTTCGGCCTTCGATGCGTTCAACCCGGCGCTGCTGCAGGGCACGCCGCGCACGGTGAAGGCATCCGCCTCGATCGCGTTCTGAAGGTGGTCGAGCGGGGCGACTAGCGCGTCGCCTCGCTCACCACGTAACCGTCGATCACGACGCCGGTAACGTGAGTGACGTATTCCAGCGGATCGCCGTTGAACATGGCAACGTCGCCGTCCTTGCCCACTTCGAGGCTGCCGACGCGCTCGTCCATGCCGATGATGCGAGCCGCATCGATGGTGACGCTGGCCAGCGCGTCCTCCGGCGCGAGGCCGTGTCCGGCGGCAAAGCCTGCTTCCCACAGAACCACGCGCGATTTGGGCACATAGGCCTCGTATCCCGATTGCAGCGCGAAGGGGATGCCCGCTTCCGCCAGAGTGGCGGCAGTGGTGAAGGAGGCGTTCTCCATCTCCCCCGAATTGCGAGCCATGGTGGGATGCAGGATCACCGAAACGCCGCTCTCGCGCAGTTCATCGAGCAGCATGGGCGCGTCCGCCGCGCCATCGATGATGACCTCGATGCCGAACTCGTCGGCAAGGCGCAGGGCAGACATGATATCCTGCGCGCGGTTGGCGGTGACGAGCAGCGGGCGCTCCCGCCGCACGACCGATTCAAAGGCCTCGTTCACAAGGTCGCGGCTGGCGCTGTCGACGGCGTCTTCATCCTCGTCGTCGTCTTCCGCGCTCTCGCCGCCCTGCTGGGCGCGAAGAAGCGCCTGGCGCAGCATGGCGATCTGCTTCGCGCGGGTGCCGGGCGCGCTCTCGCGGTCCAGCGCCCAGCTGCCGAGGTTGGCGACCACCATCGTGCCGTCCTCCACCAGCGCGGCATCGACCGTGTTGCCCACGGTCTTCACCACCATGGTCTGCCCGGAAACCAGCGCGCCGGGGCCGTGACCGGTGTGGACCGTGGTGATGCCCAGTTCGCGGAGCCACTGCACCAGCCGGTCGTGCGGGTTGTAGGCGTCGATGGCGCGCAGGTGCGGTTGCACCGGCGCGGTTGTGTCGAGCTGATCCTGATCGTCGGGCTGGTTGAGATAGCCGGTGAGGCCGACTGTGGAATGTGCATCGACCAGGCCGGGAGTGACGACGCGGGCTTCCATCACCCGCATCCCTTCCGGGATCGCGGTGCTGGCGGCCGGGCCTACGGCGGTGACGCTGCCGTCCTCAATCACGACGACGCCGTTCTCGATCACGCCCTGCGGGCCCATGGTCCAGACCTGCGCGCCGCGCACGGCAATGTCCTGCGCCATCGCAGAGGTGGAGAGCAGCGCCGCGGTGAATGCACCCGCAATCAGTTTGCCAACGTTCGTCATTGTCCGCCCTCCAGCATCAGGGCCTCGCCTTCGAGGACGTGGGTGTTGAGTGTGGGATTGCCGGCGCCGTAGCCGCCGGTTGCCATTAGCAGTTCCTCGGGGTCGGAGGCATCGAACAGCAGTTCGCCCATCACCCAGGTCTCCGCGACATTGGTGTAGACCGACAGCGGATCGCCCGTCAGCACGACGAAATCGGCCATCTTGCCCGCTTCCAAGCTGCCGACGTGCTCGTCCAGCCCAAGCTGCACCGCGCCGTTGATGGTAAGCGCCCGCAGCGCGCCCTCGCGGCTCATCCCGCCGCGCACGGCGAGCGCGGCCTGCCGGTACATCAGGCGGCTGTCGATGATGTTGTCGTCCGAATGCAGCGAGACGAACACGCCTGCATCCTCCAGTTGCGCCGCGGTGACGATATCCGCCTCGCGCGCTTCCAGCTTGCCGCCGGGGCTATCGAGCAGGATTGCCGAGACCGGCACGCCCGCTGCCGCCAGTTCGCGCGCCACCCGGCCGCTTTCCACGCCATGCTGGACAAGCATGTCGAACCCGAATTCGCGGCTGAGGCGAAGCGCGGTCATGATGTCGTCGCTGCGGTGGGTGTGGAAGTGGACGAGGCGGCTGCCGTCCAGCACCTCGCACATGGCTTCCATGCCGATATCGCGCGGGCTCCGTTCGCCCCCGCAATACTCCTGCGCCGCGACGAAGTGCTGCCGCACCATTGCGGCGCTGCGGGCGCGGGTGGAGGGGAAAGCCGGGCTTTCGCGCAAGGGGTTGGTGCCGTTGGCCATCTTCATGCCGCCCAGCACCTTGCCGTCGTCGTCCATCCAGGCGAGTTCCTCGATAGTGTTGCCCTCTGTCAGGTGCATGTAGAACGTCTGCCCGCTCATCAGGTGGCCGCTGCCAGGCATGATGTTGGCGGTGGTGACGCCGCCCGAACGGGCACGGGCGATGGAGCTGTCGCGCACGTTGATCGAATCGAGCGCGCGCACGTCCGGCTGGATGGCAGCAGAGCTGTCCGCGCCGGAGACCTGTCCGATATGCGAATGGGTGTCGACCGTGCCGGGCATGATCACCATGCCGCTGGCATCGCGGACCTGGGCCCCTGCGGGAATGGTAACATCAGCGCCGACGGCGACGATCTCGCCGTCCTGAATCACCAGCGTGCCGTTCTCGATGGTGCCGGTACCGCTTGTGCCGCTCATCGTGTGGATGGTCGCGCCGGTGAAGGCGATCGGCGTCTCCTGCGCCAGTGCCGGAGCAGCGACAAACGCCGCCACGGAAGAGGCGGCCAGTGCCGCCTGCTTGATCATTCGCATGGGAAGTCCCTTTTTTCGTTACGCCCGAGACTAACGCCACAAGGCCCGCGTGCAAGCCTACTCGGGCGCAGTTTCCGCATATTCCAGGGCAAAGGTGGGATCGCATTCGTAAGGATAGACGTGCTGACCCTCGCGCTTCTCCCATTCGATCCAGCGCGCACCATCCCTGCCGATCATCGCCGGATCGGAGAACCACTGCGTCGCCACCAGCTTTTCACCACCCTCGGCGAGGCGATAGCGTTCAACCATGCGAATGTCGGCGGAATGGTCTAGTCCGTTGTTGGTAATGGTGCTGGGAGCGATGTGGGTGGTCTCGATTATCAGTTCGTCGCCTTCCCAGCGGCCAGTGGAGAAGCCCATCTTGGAATGGGGATAGCCCTCCGGTGCCTCCCGCCCATCCATGAAAACGAGCCGCACCTGGTCGAAATATTCGTAGCGCAGCACGATCAGTTCGTCGGTCTGGTGGATCTCGAACGGGAACGGCCCTTGCAGCGCGTAGACGATGCTGGGCGGCAGGCACACGCGGTCCAGCGCCATGTCGTCTTCCGGCTGCCAATCGGCGGCCCGCGCCAGCGCCTGCGGTGTCGGCTCCAGCCCGCCGTATTCGCCGCGCGGGAATTCCACGACGCCGGTATCCTCCACCAGCACGGTGCCATCGGGCAGCTTGGCCAGCATGTCGGGCGCTGGTTCGCCCGCATCGAAAACCGGTCCCCAGAACCCTTCGAAATCAGGCTGCGTGTCCTGCGCGGCTGCGGGCGCGGCCAGCGATGCGAGGACGAAAACGAGCGCGAGCGACCTAGCCATCGTTCTGCCCGAACGGGGCGTTGCCGATCATGTGGCCCTGCGCATCGCGCACTTCACGGATGCGCATGTAGTTGCGGCCATCGCGGGCGCGCCAGCCCGACACGGTGACAAGGTCCCCCGCCCGAACGCTCCCCCGCGTCCACCCGCGGCGCTGCAGTACCACCGGCGCATTCGTTTCCCCGCGCCATTCGGTGCCGTCGACATCCAGCACCAGCGTGCCGTGCGGATTGGTGAAGCGGAATGCCTTGACGGTGCCTTCCACCGTCACGTCCGCCTCTGGGTCGAAATAGACCGCGAACGAGTGGTGCGCGGCCACCCCGCCTGCCAGTGCGCCGGAAAGTGCCAGCGCAAGCGTCATCGTTTTCCCGAACATTCCCTCTCCTCTTCCAACCCCACAGTGTCGTTTTGACTGCGCGCTGTCCAGAAGCTCTAGCGCATGGTGCGGAAGGTGATCGAGCGGCGGGTCTGCTCCATCGGCACGATCGAATGCTCCCAGCTATCCCGCACCTCGCCCGACAGCAGGTAGGCAGAGCGCGGCGCAAGCGGCACGGCATGTCGGGCAAAGCCGCCGTCCGGCAACCGACGGCGCAGACGCAAGGTGGCAGGCGCGCCCAGCGAAAGGCCGATAACCTCGCCATACTGCGGGCGATCCCGGTGCCAGCCGATGCCTGCGCCCGGATCGTAACGGATCAGCAGCGCCTGTTGCAGCGCATCGGGCGCGATGCCTAACCGGTGGCCCAGCCTGATGCGCAGGTCCGCCAGCCAAGGCGGCAGCGGCGGCGCAGGGATGGGGCGCGAGCGCTGGTAATCGTAGGCGGAGCCGTAGTGCGCGGTCATGCGCTTGCCGGTCCACTGGCCGAAGCGAAACGGCTCCAGCGGGGCGGCATCGATCTGGTCGGCCAGCGCCTGTTCCTCCTGTTCGTCGATCACTTCGCCAATAACCCGCAGCCCACCCACCGGCGGCTGGGCCGGGGTATCCGAAAACAGGTCTATCTGCTGCGTCATCGATGCCTATATAGGTGTCCATGCGACAGGATCAGCACCGCTTCACCATCCATACCCACGGCAAAGCGCTGTACGAGTTCACCGACGAGGTGGCGGACTGGCTGGCGGGTACCGGGATAGAGAGCGGCATGCTCACCCTGTTCTGCCGCCATACCTCCGCCAGCCTGCTCATCAATGAAAACGCCGCCTCCGCCGTGCAGCGGGATCTGCTGCGCTGGCTCGACAAGGCCGTGCCTGAAGGCAACCATTACGAGCACGACAGCGAGGGGCCGGACGACATGCCCGCCCATATCCGCACCATGCTGACGGGCGCATCGCTGAACGTTCCGGTGGGCGGCGGGCGCATGTTGCTGGGGACATGGCAGGGCCTCTACCTTGCCGAACACCGCAGCGCCTCCCACTCGCGCGAGATCGTCGCACACATTATTGGAGAATAGCGAAACCGGCGGCACCCCCCGCGCGTTCGCACCGCATATGCCCATCGATATATCCGCCAAGTTCGCGTTCCACCTCGACCAGCCGACCGACCTGCTGTTGCAGTTCGAGGCGGCCATCATTCCCGAGCAGAAGGTGCTCTCCTCCAACACGGTGCTCTCCCCCGCCCTGCACACCGCCAGGGTGCCCGCGCAGGATGCCGTCGGCGAGCGCATCTGGGTGCGCGCGGAAGGCGATTACAACGTCGAATACACCGCCAGGGTGGAGGTCAACCGACTGGTGCCCGACCTCGCCGGCCTGCACCAGCTCGACCCGCACGACCTGCCGGGAGAGGCGGTCGAATACGTATTCGATTCGCGCTACTGCCAGGCCGACCGTATGCACAGCTTCGTCATGGACCGGTTCGGCGATCTTGAAGGCGGGAAGAAAATCCTCGCCATGTGCGACTGGATCGCGGACAATTTCACTTACGAGGCTGGCAGCTCGAACGCCACGACGACGGCGCTCGATACATTCGTGGAACGGCGCGGGATCTGCCGCGACTATGCCCACGTGATGATCTGCTTCGCGCGGGCTTCCACCATCCCGGCGCGCTACGTCAGTTGCTACGCGCCCGGCGTGAACCCGCCCGATTTTCATGCAGTTGCGGAAGTCTTCCTGTGTGACCCGACGACGCCCGGCGGCGGCGCCTGGTACATTGTCGATCCCACGGGCATGGCGAGGTCTGACCAGACGGCCAAGATCGGTATCGGACGAGACGCGGCAGACGTATCGTTTCTCACCACGTTCGGCCTCTCGAAGTTCAAGAGCTCGGAAGTGAACGTGCGCGAATGCGCGTGAGGGACTGCGCGGCTTGTTAACGTTCACAAGAACGGCTATCGGCGAGGCAGGGAAACGAATGAAAAGATAACGGTGTTGCACTGCAACATAGGGAGGGGTTAGGAATGCGTTACACGACATCATTGCAAAGCGGGGAACGCACTTGATCCGGAAGGCACAAACGCTGATCCTTTTCGGCGCCACGGGAGACCTCTCGCGCCGGATGCTGTTGCCTTCACTGTGCGCGCTGGACGCGGACGACCTGCTTTCCGACGATCTCGAAATCATCGGCACCGCCCGCTCCGAATTGACCGACAGCGAATTCCGCAGCTTTGCGCGCGAGGCGATCGAGAAGTTCCTGCCCGCGCACCGCCGCGGCGGAATGGCCGATTTCCTCAACCGGCTGAAATACAGCCAGCTCGATGTCACCACGCCTGAAGGCTATGCCGACCTCGCAGGCAAGGTGGGAGAGGACCGCGAGGCTGCGATCTTCCTCTCCACCGCGCCCAGCCTGTTCAAGCCGACGATCGAGGGGCTCGCTGCCCACGGTCTGGCGGACGACAATGCGCGTATCTGCCTGGAAAAGCCGCTCGGCACCGATCTGGGCAGTTCGTGCGAGATCAACGATGCCGTGGCCAGCGCCTTCCCCGAAGGCCGCATCTTCCGCATCGACCATTACCTGGGCAAGGAAACGGTGCAGAACCTGATCGCGCTGCGCTTTGCCAACATCCTGTTCGAACCGCTGTGGAACTCGCAGCATATCGACCACGTGCAGATCACCGTGGCCGAGACAGTGGGCCTCGAAAGCCGCGTCGATTTCTACGACGGCGCGGGCGCTCTTCGCGACATGGTGCAGAACCACATGCTGCAACTCCTCGCCCTCGTCGCGATGGAACCGCCCAGCAGCTTCGATGCGGGCGCGGTGCGCGACGAGAAGGTGAAAGTCCTGCGCGCGCTGCGCAAGCTGAAGGACGACGAGAGCGTGACCGGCCAGTACCGCGGCGGCGCCTCGAACGGCGAGATCGTGCCCGGCTATGACGAGGAACTGGGCAAGGAAAGCGACACCGAAACCTTCGTGGCGCTGAAGGCCCATATCGACAACTGGCGCTGGCAGGGCGTGCCCTTCTACCTGCGCACCGGCAAGCGCCTGCCCGAGCGGGTGACGGAGATCATCGTCAACTTCCGCTGCGTGCCGCACTCGATCTTCCCCGATGCACGGCTGAAGCCGAACAAGCTGGTGATCGGCATCCAGCCTGAGGAAAACATCACCCTGTCCCTGATGGCCAAGGTGCCCGGTATCGAGCACGAGGGCATGACGCTGCGCGAAGTGCCGCTGGATATCCGCATGCCCGATGCCTTCACCGGCAAGCACAAGCGCATCGCCTACGAGCGGCTGCTGCTCGATCTCATCAACGGCGACCAGACGCTGTTCGTCCGCCGTGACGAGGTGGAAGCGCAGTGGAAGTGGATCGACGCGATCCGCGCGGGCTGGGAAGCGGAGGGCAAGACGCCCAGGACCTATAACGCCGGAAGCTGGGGCCCCAGCGCAGCCATCGCCCTGGCCGAACGCGACGGAGTAAGCTGGCATGAGTAGCCTCAACCCCACCATCGAACGCGTGACGCAGCGCATCATCGAAAAGTCGAAGGACAGCCGCCGCGCTTATCTCGACCTGATCGACCGCGAGGCGGACAACCAGCCCGAACGCTCCGCCGTTTCCTGCTCCAACCTTGCCCACGCCTTTGCTGGCGCGCTGGAGGACCAGGAGGCGCTGAAGACCAACGCCGGGCCGAACATCGGCATCGTCTCCGCCTACAACGACATGCTCTCCGCGCACCAGCCCTACGGGCGTTACCCCGAACGGCTGAAGATCTACGCCCGCGAAGTGGGCGCCACCGCGCAGGTCGCAGGCGGCACGCCTGCCATGTGCGACGGGGTGACGCAGGGCGAGACGGGCATGGAACTCAGCCTCTTCAGCCGCGACGTGATCGCGCTCAGCACCGGCGTCGCGCTCTCCCACGCCATGTACGACGGAATGCTGCTGCTGGGCATCTGCGACAAGATCGTGCCGGGCCTGCTGATGGGCGCGCTGCGCTTCGGCCACTTGCCCGCCGTCTTCGTGCCCAGCGGCCCGATGCCGTCGGGCGTATCGAACAAGGAAAAGCAACGCGTTCGCCAGCTCTACGCCGAAGGCAAGGCGACGCGGGAAGAGCTGCTTGAAAGCGAGCTGGGAAGCTATCACTCGCCCGGCACCTGCACTTTCTACGGCACCGCCAATTCCAACCAGATGATGATGGAACTGATGGGCCTGCACGTGCCCGGCGCGGCCTTCTTCCAGCCCGGCACGAAAATCCGCCAGGCGCTGGACCGGGCCGCCGTGCACCGCGTGGCGGCGATGACGAAGAACGGCAACGATTTCCGCCCGCTCGGCCACTGTGTCGATGAAAAAGCCATCGTGAATGCCGCTGTCGGCCTGCTGGCAACGGGTGGTTCCACGAACCACGCCATCCACATCCCCGCCTTCGCCCGCGCGGCGGGTGTGCAGATTGACTGGACGGACCTCTCCGAACTTTCCGGCGCGGTGCCCTTGCTGGCGCGGGTCTATCCCAACGGTTCGGGCGACGTGAACCACTTCCACGACGCGGGCGGCATGGGCTTCGTGATCCGCGAACTGCTTGGCGCAGGGCTTGCCCATGCCGACGTGATCGGCGTTGGCGAGGAACGCGGCATGGCACAGTATGGGCAGGAGCCGTGGCTTGATGAAGATACGCTCGACTGGCGCGATATCGGCCCCAGCGGCGACGACGAGATGCTGCGCCCGGCTTCCGACCCATTCCAGCCCGATGGCGGGATGCGGCTGGTCCAGGGCAACCTGGGGCGTGCCTGCTTCAAGTCCTCCGCCGTGGAGCGCGAACGCTGGACCATCGAGGCACCGTGCCGCGTGTTCCAGACGCAGGGCGCGGTGAACGAGGCGTTCAAGAACGGCGAACTCGACAAGGACGTGGTGGTTGTGGTCCGCTTCCAGGGACCGCGCGCGAACGGAATGCCCGAACTGCACAAACTGACCCCGGCACTGGGCGTCTTGCAGGATCGCGGTTACCGCGTCGCGCTCGTTACCGATGGCCGCATGAGCGGCGCGAGCGGCAAGGTGCCCTGCGCCATCCACTGCTCACCCGAAGCGCTGGGTGGTGGTCCGCTCTCGCTGCTGGAAGACGGCGACGTGGTGAAAGTCTGCGCCGAGACTGGCGAACTCTCCACCACGGCAGACCTTTCCGCCCGAACGCCCGCGCCCGACCCGGTGCCGGACATGGGCACGGGCCGCGAACTGTTCGCCATGATGCGCGCACAGGCGGACGAAGCAGAGAAAGGCGGCAGCGCGATGCTGGCCGTGGCGGGGCTGTAAATGGAACTTGTAACCGTAGATATCGGGGGCACCCACGCCCGCTTCGCCATCGCCACCAAGGGCGAGGACGGCACGCTCACCATGGACGAGCCGATCACGCTGCATACCGAGGACCACGCCAGCTTCCAGACCGCGTGGGAGGACTACCGCGAACGCAAGGGCGGCACCCTACCCGATGCGGTGGCCATGGCCATTGCCGGGCCGGTGGGAGGCGAAGTCATCCGTTTCACCAACAACCCGTGGATCATTCGTCCCGCGCTGGTGGAGAGCAAGCTGGGCGTCTCGCGCTTCACCATCGTCAACGATTTCGAGGCCGTCGCCCATGCCGTGGCGCGTGCGGGTGACGACGAGTTCCTGCACCTGACCGGCCCCGAAGGTCCGCTGAAGCCCACCGGGCGCCTCTCCGTCATGGGGCCGGGCACCGGCCTTGGCGTGGCGCACCTGTTCCGCGAGCCTGACGGCACCTACCGCGTTTCGGCTACCGAGGGCGGACACATCGATTTCGCCCCGCTCGACCCCATCGAGGATGCGATCCTCGCCCGGCTGAGGAAGCGCCACAATCGGGTTTCGGTGGAGCGCGTCGTCTCCGGCCCCGCCATCGTCGACATTTACGCCACCCTCGCCGCGCTGGAAGGCCGCGCTGTGAAGGAGCAGGACGATATCTCGATCTGGAAAGCCGGAATGGAAGGCACGGACAGCCTGGCAGCCGCCGCCATCGACCGGTTCTGCCTGTCGCTGGGCGCGGTCGCGGGCGATATCGCCTTGGCGCAAGGCGGCTTTTCCGGCGTCGTGATCGCGGGCGGCCTTGGCTACCGGCTTCGCGAACATCTGCCCAACTCCGGCTTCGCGGAACGCTTCCGCGCGAAGGGCCGTTTCGAAAACCTGATGGCGGGCATTCCCGTCAAGCTGATTACCCATCCCCAGCCCGGCCTGTTCGGCGCGGCAGCGGCATTCATCCAGAGCCACGGAGACTGACGACCCATGAGCGCACCCGACAACATCGAGGAAATCATGCTCTCGGCCCCGGTCATCCCGGTGCTGGTGGTGGACGATCCGGCTGAGGCACGCCCCATTGCGGAAGCACTGGTGGCAGGCGGCCTGAAGGTTCTGGAAGTCACCTTGCGCACCGATGCCGCGATCGAGGTGATCAAGCGCATGAACCTCGTCCCCGGGGCCATCGTGGGCGCGGGCACCGTCACCAACCGTGACGATCTGGACAGGGCGCTGGCCGCAGGTGCCGAGTTCATCGTTTCCCCCGGCCTGACGGAACCGCTGGGGCGCGCCGCGATCAAGAGCGGAGTGCCTTTCCTGCCCGGCATCGCCACGGCGGGCGAATTGATGGCGGGCCTCGACATGGGGCTTACCCATTTCAAGTTCTTCCCGGCGATGGCGAACGGCGGCATCCCGGCGCTGAAGGCGCTCACCTCGGTCTTCGGCAAGTGCAAGTTCTGCCCCACCGGCGGCATCACCCCCGAAACCGCGCCCGACTGGCTGGCGATGGAGCAGGTGCTGTGCGTAGGCGGCAGCTGGGTCGCACCAAAGGGCGCCTCGACCGAGGAAATTCGCAAACTGGCAGAAGAAGCTGCGGAGATGGGCAAATGAGCGGCGTCGCAGACCTGACCCAGCGCCTGCAGGACCTGCACCAGCGCACGGTGGAGACCCCGCAGTTCAACCCGGTGTTCCAGCTCGCGCACGAACTGTCGCGCAAGCTGGAAGGTGGCGAGATGACGCTCGACGATTTCGAGGCGCTGATCGCCGAACTGGAAGTCGCGGCACTGGAAGAACGGGCGGACCGGCTGGAATGCATGGTCGCCCCCATCGGCAGCGATGCCAACGAGGCAGCGCTGGCCGAAGCGCTGGAGAAGGACGACTTCGCCAAGTTCCGCCAGCAGTGGGAGCGCCCACAGCTCCACGCGGTTTTCACCGCCCACCCCACTTTCCTCCTGACGCCCGAACAGTCGGACGCGGTGGCGAGCGCCGCCAGCCACGGCACCCCGATTACGTCCGATTGCATCGGCGGGGAGCGGCCCGAAGTCACCTTGTCCTACGAGCATGACCGCGCCATGCGTGCCATTGCCCATGCGCAGGACGCGCGCGACGCGATCGTCGCGCAGCTTCTCTCCCACGCACAGAAGCAATGGCCGGACCAGTGGCACGAGCTTGCCCCCCTGCCCTTCCGCTTCGCCAGTTGGGTGGGTTACGACATGGACGGGCGGACCGACATCACCTGGTCCAATTCCATCGGCTTCCGCCTGACGGAAAAGGCCGAACGCCTTTCCCGCTACGTCGCTTCGCTCGAAGTCATCGACGCCGATCACGCGCTGCTTTCCGAATTGCGCCCCGCAGCGGATTACGCCGCAGAGCGGGCCGAGGATTTCTCGGCCGACCTTTCCGATCCCGCCGCGCTTTCGGTCGCCGCCAACCGGCTGACGGCCAGCGATCCGCGCAAGCTCCTGAGTCTGTCGCGCTACATCGATGCGCTGGAGGATGAGGCGAAGACCTCCGACGATGCGAAGCGCGCCGTGGCGCTCAAGACGCTCGCCGCCGCCATGCGCGCCGATGGGCTCGGCATGGGCTGGATCCATTTCCGCGTGAATGCCAAGCAGCTTCACAACGCCATCCGCCGCCGGATCGACCCGGATGGCAACCTCGACCTCGCCAGCAAGGGCGCGGTGGTGCATCTCAACCGCGCGATCGAGCAGATCGAGCCGCGCCGCAGCAACTTCGGCGCACTGGCGATCGAGGCCAGCACGGCCATTCGCCAGTTCCTCGCCATGGCGCAGATCCTCGCCCATATCGACGAGGACGCGCCGATCCGCATGCTGATCGCGGAGTGCGAGGAACCGGCAACGGTGCTCGCCGCGCTCTATTTCGCCAAGCTGTTCGGGATCGAGGACAAGGTCGACGTATCGCCCCTGTTCGAAACCGAGACCGCGCTGGAACACGGCGGCCGCTTCCTCGATGAATTGCTGGCCGAGCCCGTTTACCAGGAATACGCGAAGAAGCGTGGCCGCGTGGCGATTCAAACCGGCTTCTCAGACGCCGGGCGCTTCGTCGGGCAGATCCCCGCCAGCCTCGCGATCGAGCGTCTGCAGGGCCGCCTTGCCGCTGCCATCGACGACAACGGGCTGAACTATGTCGCGGCGCTGATCTTCAACACCCACGGCGAATCCATGGGCCGCGGCGCGCACCCCACCAAGATGGCGGACAGGCTGGAATGGGCGCTCTCACCCTGGGCACGGCGCCGTTTCGCCCGCGCCGGCATTCCGCTGGAGCCGGAAGTCAGCTTCCAGGGCGGCGATGGCTACCTGTGGTTTTCCACCCCCGAACTGGCGCGCGCCATGCTCACCCGCATCGCCGTGCTTCGTCCCGCGCAGGCGGATACCGACGTGCCGAAGGACGTGTTCTACCAGCGCACGGACCTCAGTCTCGATTTCTACCGCGCGGTGAAGGAACACCAGCGCGATCACCTGGAAAGCCGCACCTACAGCCGTGCGATCACCGCCTTCGGCCTCGGCCTGCTCAACTCCACCGGCAGCCGCGTCAGTCGCCGCCAGAGCGACCTTTCCGCCGATCGCGAGATGTCCTTGCGGCAGATCCGCGCCATCCCGCACAATTCCATCCTGCAGCAGCTGGGCTACCCGGTGAACGTGATCGCCGGGATCGGCGAGGCGGCGGACGGCAATTACGAGGAAATCGGCGCGCTGCTCGCTGAAAGCCCGCGCGGGCGCGAACTCGTCCGTCTCGTGCGCGCCGCCAATGCGCTCGCCAGCGTGAAGACCGTGGCTGCCCACGGCGAACTGTTCAACTCCGCCTACTGGGCCAGTCGCCCCTATCGCGGCACGGAGGGGCACCTGACCGCCGCCTGCCAGGCGCTGAGCGAATATCTGGTGAAGGACGACCGCGTCGGCACCTTCCGCCGCCTCGCCAGCCGTTTGCGGGTGGATGCGATGAAGTTGCATCGCCTGCTGGACCATGTTCCGGACGATGCCCCGACCGACAACCGCGAAGACAAGCGCCGCATGATCGGCGTGCTACAGTCGCTGCGCCTCGCGCTGCTGCAAGCCATGTTCATCCGCGCCGTCAGCGTGCCGGTGTTCAGCCGCGCCAACGACGTGAGCCGCGACGACGTGCTGGAAATGGTCTTCACCCTGCGGATAGACGACGCGCTGGCGCAACTGCGGCGGGCCTACCCCACGCATTTCCCGCGCATCGCCCGTTTCGACCTGACCGAGCCGACCGACTGGCCCGACGGCAGCGACGAGGGTTACGAGGCCATCCACCGCGACTACATCGACCCGATCGAGCGCGCCTACGGCCTCTCCCTGCGCATCACCACGGCCATCGCCAACGTGTTCGGAGCGCATGGCTGAGCTGACGTAGACAGCCCCGCCGCATCGTTCCAAACAGGGACGCTGCAGTGCTCTCCGCTGGATTTTGCGCGCGTTCGGGCGCAGGATGCGCGGCATGAACACGAGCTTCAAATGGATTGGCGCGCTCGCCCTTGCCATCACGGCAACGTTCGGCGGCGCGATGGCGTTCACGCACGGCACCGACGCGCAGGAAAGCGACATTATCGCAGGCAGTGCCGCCGCGGTGGATGAGGCTATCGAGTTCGTCGCCAAGGAAGTGGTGCAGGAAACCCCGGCTTACGATCCGGACGATCCGTTCGTCATCAAGCGCGTGCTGCCTATCGAAGGGCCGATCAAATACGGCGAATGGCACTGGGACGACGAAGGTATCCCCGATGGCCCGCTGGTGATGACGGTGGACCTGCAGGCTCGCGTGATCTCGGTTTTCCGCAATGGCTACGAAATCGGCGCGGCCGCAGCGCTATTGGGCACGCCGGAGCATCCCACGCCTGTCGGCACATTCCCGATCCTGACCAAGGAACGCCACAACGTTTCCGAAAAATACGGCAACGCGCCGATGCCCTGGACCCTGCGCCTCACGTGGGACGGGGTGGCCGTTCACGGCGGCTCCACCGTGGAAGTGGGCTACGCCAGCCACGGCTGCATCGGCGTGCCGGACGAATTCGCATCGCGGCTGTTCGACATTGCCAACGTGGGCGACGTTGTCATCATCACCGACGGCGTGATGACGGGAGTCGGCGGGTCGCTTTCGACCGAAAGCTAGCCTGTCCGGCGGGGCGGCTCGCGCGTCAGCAACCACTGCTCACCTTCGATCTTCGCCAGCACCCCTGCAAGGTTTCCTCCCTGGCCTGCTTCGAGGCGGAGCAGCAGCCTTGCAACATCCCCGCCGCGTGGCCGCCCGCCCAGCCGCTCCATCACTTCTGCCAGAAGCCGCCTGTTCATTTCGCGCGAGGGGCCGGGCCTCAGGACGAACCCGTTCGGTGTTTCGGTCACCATTTCCGGCCAGAGTAGCGCGGCGTAGGCCTGAAGCGCCTCATAGGCTTCGGCGACATTGCTGGCCGATATGGCAAGCGAGGTGGTATCGAGCCATTCGCACCCGGCCAGCGCGCCGCGCATTCGCACGCGATCGAAGCGGTCGTCTGCATTGCTGGGATCATGCGCGACGCGCTGCCCCGCCGCCGCGACCACCTCTTCCAGTTCCGCTCGGCGGAAGCGAAGAAGTGGGCGAACGATGCGAATGCCGGTTTGCCCGAGCGGCTGCGAATGGCGCACACCGGCGAGACCGGCCACCCCGCTGCCGCGATTGAGCCGCATGAGCATTGTCTCGGCCTGATCGTCGGCGTGATGAGCCGTCGCGATGGCTGAAAGTTCGCTCCGGCTCGCCCAGGCACCCAGCGCATCGTAACGCGCCTCTCTCGCGTTCGCCTGCATGTTGCCTTCGCCGACCTGCACGCTTAGCACCTCGCACGACAGCCCGCGCTCTTCGCAGACAGCGACCACGAGCGCGCATTCGTCCTTCGCTTCAGAACGCAGGCCGTGGTCGACCGTGGCGACTTCGAAGCCACCGGGAATCGCCTCGTGCGCCAGCAGCAGCATGGCCATCGAATCCGTCCCGCCGCTGACGGCGAGGCCGATCCTTGCGCCGGACGGATTCAGCCAGTCGAGCGCCTGCCTGAAGCGCTCGACCAGTTCGCGGTCAATTGCAGTCGACGCGGCCACCGAGGTTTTGGTACTGCGTTTGCAGGCGGCCAGCGGCGAGCGCCGGGTAAGTGTCACCGAACTCGGCGAGAGCAATGCAGGCGCGGCGGGTATCGCCCAGCGCGATCATGCTTTCGGCAAGGTACAGCAGGCTGTCGGGCGCGCGGGCGGCGCTGGAATCGGCCTGGTAGTTGTCGAAGAAGTGCGTCGCGGCGGCGCGCGGCTCGCCCGCGTCGAGGAAAGCGCGGCCCAGCAGGTTGCGGCCATAGGTGGTGCGCCAGTGATCCGGATAGCGTTCCACGAACAGCGCGAGCTGCTGCTGCGCTTCGGGATAGAAGCCCGCATCCCACAGGCGGAACCCGTAAACGTACTCGTCGTCGCCCTCGTCACCCGTGGCGGGCTTGGCGATGCCCTGCACTGCTTCCACGCGTGCTGGCGTGGGGCCTGCTGCGACTTCCGCTTCGCTCTCTACCGGAGCGAGTTCCGCGGTATCTTCGCCATCGCCCGGCACCGGGATCACGCCGCTGGGACCGGAGCTGGCCCCCGTCGAACCGGCAGAGGCGCTGGTGCCCCCGCTGACGCCGCGCGTCTCCAGGGCGTCGAGGCGCGTTTCGACGGAGGTAAGCGCGTTCTCGTTCACCTCTGTCGCCGCAGTCAAGCGGGCGAGCTGCTGCTCGATCGCGTCGAGCCGGGCCAGCACATCCGTCAGGGCCGACGTCGTGGGTTGCGGCGTGGTGGTCTGCACGGGATTGCTCTGCGGCGTGATTTCCGGCTCGAAGAACCGGTCGTCCCCGCCGGGGAAGACCGCGCGCTGAAGCGCGTTGATCTGGCTTTCGATCCGCCGCAGCCGGTCATCGCTTTGCGCAGCGGCAGGCAGCGGCACGGCGACGGCCACCATCCCCGCACAGATGGCGGCGCGCGTAAGGGTGAAAGTCGGTTTCGACCTTGAAAGCATTGCCGAGGTTCTCCTCAAATCCATATTCGGCGCAAAGACACGGTAAGGCCATGCCAGTTGCGACCAAGATAGACGATTAACGCGGGCGTGAAAGGCGCAGCGATGCGCATTTCCCCCGTGAAGATATGGGTGCTTCGCCTATTCGACTTCGGGCGAAACGCCGCCTTCGCCAGGCTCGGCCGGTTCGGCGCGTGGCGGCGCGGTGGCCGCAGGCGAAGGCTCGGGCGTTGCCGTCGGCGTCGGGGTTGCCGTGGCGGCAGGCGTCGTCCGGGCAGGCGTGGGTGTTGACGTGGGGGACGGCGCAACGGTGCGCGACGGCTGCGGGGCTGGTGTCGACGCGGGCTGCGTTGCCGGTTCGCTCGATTGCGCAGGCTGAGTAGCCGGAGCAGCGGGCGTACCAAGGCCAAAGCCGATGGTGGCAACGCCGCCTTCGCGCGACAGCAGCGCATCGGCGGAAATCGGCACGTCGGAAATCGTCTCGACTGCGGTCGACAGCTTGCGCACCGGCCTGCCGCCGATGGTGATGGCGAGGCGATCGGGCCTGCCGGTGATGATCTGCGGATTGGGCGCATCGGCGGGAATGGTGAAAGTGTCACCCTCGCGCATGGTGCCTTCCTGCAACACGCGGCCCTCCCCGTCGTAGAAGCGCACCCAGGTCTCGCCTTCGGCCGTGAACACGACAGGTCCGTCCGGCTCTTCCGCCACGGCTTGCTGCGGCTGCTGTTGCTGCGCCGCCTGCCGTGCCGCTTCGGCTTCGGCCTGCTCCTGCTGTTCCTGCTCGACCAGCGAGGGAATTTCGGCAGCGGGCGCAAACAGGGCGCGAGCGGCGAAGAAAATGCCGATCAGCAGGATCACCACGGCGAACAGCGAGAAATACAGGAGCCGACCGCCCGGCGCGCGCGAGGGATCGCCGGGCTCGAACGAGCCGCCGCCGCGCCTTTGCTGCTCGTAGCGTTCGTTGACTGCGGCCTCGTCCAGTTCCTCGCGCATGAGGCCGACGATTTCTTCCTGATCCAGTCCGACGGTCTTGGCATAGGTGCGGGCGAAGCCCAGCACGTAGGTGCGGCCGGGCAAGCCCTCCAGGTCGGCGGTTTCCAGGCTTTCCAGATGGCGACGCGAGATACGGGTTTCCGACGCGACCTGTTCCAGCGTCAGGCCCTTGCGTTCACGCGCGGCGCGCAGCCTGGCACCTGCGGTTGCCGCGGCTTCGTTGGAATTGTCTTGCAATGTCTCGTCTTCAGTGTCGGTCATGACCGCTCCAGCAGGAATGATGCTGGGTTGTTTGCGAACCCTTGGCGCGCACCCCAATCGACCAAGCCCCGCAGAGTCAAGCGATTGTGCGGCGCAAAAGCCTATTCAACCTCGATTTCGCGCTCCTGCGCCCAGGCCTGCAGGGCCGCGCGCATATCAGGCGGGGGATTGGCCAGCCATTCTCTCATAGCCTGACCGATTTCACGGGTATCGACCTTGCGGACCAGTTCCTTGATCGGACCGACGCCTGCAGGCGTGATCGAGAGGCGGCGGATCCCGATGCCCAACAGCGCCAGCGCTTCAAGCCTGCGCCCGCCCATCTCGCCGCAGACGCCAAGGTCCACGGGATAGCCGACGCAATTCTGCACGACACGGCGCAGGAAGCGCAGGATGGCCGGGCTGACCCAGTCGTACCGCTCCGCCAGCATCGGGTTGGCCCGGTCTGCGGCGAACAGGAACTGGGTCAGGTCGTTGGTGCCGATGGAAATGAAGGAGAGCTTGGGCAGCAGCAGGTCCAGCGTTTCCGCCAGAGACGGCACCTCCAGCATCACGCCGTAGTTGATCGCGGTGGGCAGCTTGTGCTTGCGGGACCTGAGGAAGGCGAGTTGCTGCTCGAACACTTCCTTGGCGGCGTCGAACTCCCAGGGTTCGGACACCATCGGGAACATCACGTTCAGTTCGCGTCCCGACGCGCCTTCCAGCAGGGCGCGCGCCTGTGCCTTCATCAACCCCTCGCGTTCCAGCGCCAGGCGCAGCGCGCGCCAGCCCATCGCGGGGTTCTCGTCCTCTTTGGCGTTATCGCTGGAGATGTAGGGCAGCGACTTGTCGCCGCCGATGTCCACCGTGCGGAAGATAACCGGCTTGCCCTTCGCCGCGTCCAGCACGTCGCGGTAAAGGCGCGCCTGCCGCTCTCGCTGCGGCAGGGCGGCGGAGACGAGGAACTGGAATTCGGTGCGATAAAGGCCGATGCCGTCGGCGCCGGTCATGGCCAGCATGGCCACGTCGTCGCGCAGTCCGGCATTCATCATAACCTGGATACGCTCGCCATCGCGGGTGAAAGGCTCCACATCGCGCAGCTTGGCGTAGCTCGCCTTCTTCTCCTTGCTGCGGGCAAAGCGCGCCTCGAACGCGTTCAGCACGCCGCTGGACGGGCGCACCGTGACCTTGCCGGCATCGCCGTCTACCAGCATTTCGTCGCCTTCACGCACCAGCCCGCGAATGTTGGAGCATCGCCCGATTACAGGAATGCCCATTGCCCGGGCCACGATCACCACATGCGCCGTCAGCGAACCCTGTTCCAGCACCACGCCTTTCAGGCGGCGCTTGTCGTATTCCAGCAGTTCGGCAGGGCCGAGGTTTTTGGCAACGAGGATGGAATCGGCCGCGAGGCCCTTTTGTGCGGCTGTGCCGAGCTGGCCGGACACGATACGGATGAGGCGGTTGGCCAGATCTTCCAGATCGTGCATCCGGTCCTGCAACAGCGGGTCCTGAATCTCACGCATGCGCTGGCGGGTGCGCTGCTGCACGCGTTCGATCGCGGCTTCCGCCGTCAGGCCGGAATCGATCGCCTCGTTGATGCGGCGGCTCCAGCCTTCGTCGTAGGCGAACATCTTGTAGGTCTCGAGCACCTGCTCGTGCTCTCCGTCCACACCGAATTCGGCCTGGCTCGCCATGTTGTCGATCTGCTCGCGCATCCGGTCGAAAGCGAGATAGACGCGCTCGCGCTCGGCTTCGGTATCCTCGGCCACGGTCTGCTCGATAGTGACGCGCGGCTGGTGGAACACCGCCTTGCCGATGGCGAGGCCCTTCACCAGTTTCAGACCATCGATGATGACTTGGCCGGAATGCGCTTCTGGGAGGCGATCCAGCTCTTCTGCATCGACCAGACCTGCATTGTTTATGAGCTCTGCCAGCACCATGGCGGTGGTCTGCAGCGCCTCGATCTCCACTTCCTCGTACTTGCGCGGTTCGGCATGCTGCACGGTCAGCACGCCGATGGACCGTTCACGTCGCACGATCGGCACGCCGGCGAAGGAGTGGAAACTTTCCTCACCTGTTTCGGGGCGGTACTGGAATTCGGGGTGGGTGGCCGCTTCGGCCAGGTTCAGCGTCTCGATGTTCTGGGCGATCGTGCCGGTCAGCCCCTCTCCCACGCCGAGGCGCGTGACGTGCACGGCGGCCTGGTTCAGCCCGCGCGTGGCGAACAGTTCCAGCATTCCCTCGCGCAGGAGGTAGATCGAGCAGACCTCGCTATCGAGCGCCTCGCCGATGGTTTCCACCACCTGGTTCAGCTTGGCCTGCGCATGGGTGCGCGATGCCATCACCTCGTGGAGGCTGGTAAGAATCTGTCTGGCGGAAGAGGCGGCGGTCATCTCTGGACCGGCCTATAGCACATTATGCAAACCCGCAAATTCCCGACCTTGCCCCGGCATCTCTTAAATCTGGGGCGAAGGCCGGAAATTCATCCGTTCGTCGTCCGTCGGTTCGTCGTCCGTTGGTTCAGAGCCTCAATGAAGCGCGATCTCTTCCTTGATGGCGAGTTTCTGCTTCTTGAGTGCCTGGATTTTCGCACTGTCGGGCGAGGGGCGGTTCATTTCATCGCGTAGCCGACGGTCGAGCCCTTCGTGCTTTTGCTGGAGGGCTTGGACGTGCGAAGTTTCCATGAGGCAGTCTCCTTGACAGTCTGGGCCGGTAAAAGCCCGGCCCGTGTGGTGACCCAGCACGGCAGACTGCCCTTCGACTCGCGAGACAGCAGCCTCCGCGCGATTGTCATGAAACCACAACATTCCTAATTCTCCAAATGGCGCGGCGACGAATTGCCCTGTAAGGCCGATGTTCCGCCACGCGGCACTTGCCGGGTACAAAGAGAGGCAGGAAGAAGGCAGCATGACCGAAGACGAAATGCGCAAGCGTCTTGCCGCCCTGAAGGTGGAGCACCGCGATCTCGACATCGCGATCGAAGCGCTGGTGAGTGCCGGTGGACCGGACCAGTTGCAGGTCGCGCGGCTGAAAAAGCGCAAGCTGCGTCTTCGCGACCAGATCAGCCATATCGAGGATCATCTGACACCTGACATCATCGCCTGAACCGCTCCCGTGAAAACCGTTTCCCAACGGGACAGGCCGGATTCGCTGCCGAAATTAACCTTTCCGCGAGTGGCAGGCACCTGCGGGTTTGGCTAAGGCTGGCAATTCCATGACAATGCCTGCCACCATAACGCCCTCGATCATCGAAACGCTTTACGAAGACGCCCTGCTGCTGGCGGACGAGGCCCGCGCCTCGTTCGACCTGGACGACAGTTTCCGCAGCGGCGGCGAAGATGCGAGCGTCGCCCGCGTGGCGATGAGTTGCGAGGCCTTGCGCACCACCACGCGGATGATGCACGCGATCGCGTGGCTGCTGAACCAGAAGGCCTATTTTGCAGGCGAGATCAGCGAGTTCCAGTTGCGCCACCACGGGCGCCTGCCACCTCCCCAGCCGCAGCCTGCGCAAGAAGAGCTGGCCCTGCTGCCGCCCTACATCGCCGACCTGGTGGACCGTTCCGTCCAGTTCTACGCCCGGATAGAGCGGCTGGACCGCGCGTGGCGAAAGCGCTTCGAATTGCAGCCCGCTGCCGTCCATCGCCTGCGCGAACGGCTGGGCTACGCCTTCGCCCGCTAGACCTTTGCGATAGCCTCGTCCCAGCGCGAAAGGCGCTGACGGCGGACCTCATCTTCCATGCGCGGCTCGAATCGCTGGGATGAGCCAATCATCGTTTCTGCCGCGTGCTGCAGGTCCGCTTTCATCCCGCAGCCCACCGCTGCCAGCATGGCTGCGCCCAGCGCCGTAGTCTCCACGAAATCGGGCCGCGTCACGGACAGGTCGAGCAGGCCGGCGATGTCCTGCGCCATCCAGTCGTTCGCGGCCATGCCTCCGTCGATGCGCAGGCCCGTCCATTCGCACCCGTCGGCGGCGAAGGCGCTGGCAAGGTCGTATGTCTGGTGCGCCATCGCCTCCAGCGCGGCACGGGCGATATGCGCGCGGCCCGTGTCGAAGCCGAGGCCGGAAATGATCCCGCGCGCCTCGGGCCGCCAGTGCGGCGCGCCAAGACCGGAGAGCGCAGGCACAACCACGACACCGCCGTTGTCGGGGACGGAGCGCGCCAGGTCCTCGGTTTCGTCGGCGCTTTCGATCAGACCCAGCGTATCGCGCAGGTATTTGACGAGGCTGCCTGCCACGAACACCGCGCCTTCGACGGCATAGTGCCGCGCGCCATCCAGCTGGTAGAGCACCGTCCCCAGCAGCCGGTTGTCGGACCACGGCAGGGACGTCCCCGCGTTACCCAACACGAAGGCGCCGGTGCCATAGGTCGCTTTCGTCTGGCCCGGTGACAGGCACCCTTGCCCGATCGTGGCCGCCTGCTGGTCGCCCGCCATGCCGCAGATCGGGATACGCCCGCCGAACATGTCGGCATGGGTGTGCGCCAGTTCGCCCGCGCTGTCGGTAATCTGCGGCAGCGCGGCCATGGGCACGCCGAGAAGGTCACACAGCTCCGCGTCCCAGCCTGAAGCATCGAGCGCCATCAGCAGGGTGCGGCTGGCATTGCTCGCATCGGTTATGTGGGTGTTGCCGCCGGTCAGCTTCCACACCAGCCAGCTCTCCACCGTGCCGAGCGCCAGCCTGCCGCCTCGCGCTGCCTCCGCCACGGCCTGGTCATTGTCGAGCAGCCAGCGCATCTTGGTGCCGGAGAAATAGGGATCGAGCAGCAGGCCGGTGCGCTCCCGCACCATCTTCTCGTGACCCTGCTCTTTCAATTGCGCGCAGAGATCGGCGGTGCGCCGGTCCTGCCACACGATTGCCCGGCTCAGCGGCTCGCCAGTGGCCTTGTCCCACGCCACCACGGTCTCGCGCTGGTTGGTGATGCCGATGGCGGCGATGCGCGCCGCGCCCCCGGCCTGCTCCACCATTGCCTGCGCGCAGGCGAGCGTCTTCTCCCAGATCTCGGTCGCGTCATGCTCCACCGAGCCGGAGCGCGGATAGTGCTGCGTCAGGTCCGCCTGTTCCACGCCGCGCAAGCAGCCGTCCTGCGCGAACAGCATGGCCCGCGTGCTGGTGGTGCCTTCATCCAGAACGAGGATGGACTGGTCGATCATTGGATTTCCTCTCCTTTATCGCCATATGCACAGCATGTCCCTGCCCCCGCAACCCTGGCCGACAGGCAGCGCCGAACAGCTTGAACCGCTGGTGCGCCGCGTGCTCGCGCCCAACGCCTCGCCTTTCACCTACACCGGCACGCAGACCTACCTCGTCGGCGGCAATGAAGGGCTGGCGGTGATCGACCCCGGTCCGGCGGACAAGGAGCACCTCGCCGCGCTCGGGTCCGCCATCGGCGAGGCCAAGGTCTGCGCGATCATGTGCACCCACACCCACCGCGATCACTCGCCCGCCGCTGCCCCTCTGGCGGCAGCGACGGGCGCGCCCATCGTCGGCTGCGCGCCGCTACACATCCACAGCGATGCCCCGCGCGTGGATGCCCCGTTCGACCAGTCCTACGAGCCGGACCGGGTGATGGAGCACGGCGAGGCGATGACCGGCCCCGGCTGGACCTTGCGCGCCGTGGCGACGCCGGGGCACACCTCCAACCACCTGTGCTTCACGCTGGAGGAAAGCGGCGCGGTGTTCACCGGCGACCACGTGATGGGCTGGTCCACCAGCGTCGTCGTGCCACCAGACGGCGACATGGCGGACTACATGGCCAGCCTGCACCTGCTCTACGAGCGTGAGCAGGACCGCATCTACTATCCCGCCCACGGTCCCGCGATAGAGAAGCCGAAGCAACTCGTGCGCGGGATGATCGGCCATCGCCGCCAGCGCGAGCGCCAGATCCTGCGCCTGCTGGGCGAGGAAGCGCGCTCCATCGCAGCGCTGGTTCCGGTGATGTACAAGGGCGTTTCGGAGAAGCTCTGGCCCGCCGCAGGACAAAGTGTGCTCGCCCACCTGCTCGATCTGGAACGCCGCGGCGAAGTGCAACGTTCTGAGGACATATGGCAGGCGACCTGAAACACGACGAGAGCACGCGCATCGGCGCAGCACCCCCTCCCGCAGGTCCGCCCCCGGCCCGCACGGTGCCGAAAGGCGCGCCTTGGATCGTGGTCCTGCTGCTGATCGCCGCGCTGGCCTGGCTCGCCTACGAGAAATGGGGACCGGAAGAGCGCGGCGATATCGTTGCAACCTCGATGATCGCGTTCGAGAAGCAGAACGCCCTCACGGTCTTTTCCAGCCGGTTCGACGTGGTGGCCGAAAGCGTCAGTACGCCCAGCGTCGGCCCGTTCGAGGTGGAATCGCTGCAATCGCGCCAGGCCATGATCGTACCCGCTACGGTGGAATACCGCCTGGACCTGTCGGAAATGGACCGCGGGAACTTCGATTGGGACGAAGCGGCCCAGAGCCTGTCCGTCACGCTGCCGCCGCTCGAAGTCTCGCAGCCCAACCTCAACGAGGCCGAGGCGCGCTATTTCACCGATGGCCTCTACGTCAGCCGCGATGCGTCCGTCTCGCTCAGCCGCAACAATTCGCGGCAGGCGGCGGAGCGTGCGAACGATTTTGCCCGCAATCCCGAAGTGATGGGCCTCGCCCGTAGCGCCGCGCGAGACGCGGTGCGGCAGAACCTTGCCATTCCGCTGCAAGTCGCCGGATTCGGCGAAGTGGAAGTGCGGGTGCGCTTTCCCGACGAAGGGTAGCGATCAGGCGGGGCCTTCGCCCTCGTCCTCCAGAACGGCGGCCATGGGCGTGGTTCGCGGCAGAGACTGGAAATCCTGCTGGTCCGCTTCGGGCACCGGCTGGCTGACCGCCATGCGCCACAGCCCGAACAGCGCGCCGCCCAGCGCCACCACGCCGATGGCGCCGAACAGCCCCGGCGGTCCCAATGTCGCCATGCCGACAGATCCCAGCATCGGTCCGCCCGCCGCGCCCACGGAATAGACCAGCACCAGACCACTGCTCGCGCCCACGCGCTCGCTCTCGTCCAGGTGGTCGTTCGAGTGGGCAATGCACAGCGGATAAAGCGCGAAGGAGAAGCCGCCGAACAGCGCGCCCACGGCAAAGATCGCCAGCGGCTCTTGCACGAAAGCAAGCGCGCCGCAGAGCGCGGTGGTGACGAACATGCAGGCGATGATCACGCGGCGACGGTCGAACCTGTCTGACAGGCGGCCCAGCGGATATTGCAGCACCACGCCGCCAGTGATCACGCACGATGTGAAAAGCGCGATCTGCGACAGCGGCAGGCCCATGCGCTGCACGAACACCGCGCCAAGGGCATAGAACGCGCCCAGCATCACGCCGTTGGACAGCGTGCCGACCACGCCCAATGGCGATGCCTCGTAGAGCCGCTTCAAGCTGAAGGGCGCCACTTCCTCCAACACCGGTTGCTGAATCTTCGTCAGCACCACCGGCAGCACCGAGAGCGAGAGCAGCACCGCCGAGGCCATGAACGGCAGGGCGGGGGAATTGTCGCCAAGATTGAGAAGGAACTGGCCGACAGCCTGCCCGGCGTAGAGCGCGATCATGTAGGCTGCCAGGATCGCGCTGCGGTTGTCGGGCTTCGCCACGCGGTTGAGCCAGCTTTCCAGGCACACGAACACCCCGCTCATGGCGAAGCCGTCGGCAAAGCGCAGCACCACCCACAGCATCGGCGCATCGATGATCGCGTAAGTTAGCGAACTGGCGGAATAGAACGAGACGAAAGCGGCAAAGGCGCGGATATGGCCGACGCGCGCAATCAGCGGGGACACGCGCAGTGCGCCGAGCGTCAGCCCGCCGAAATAGCTGGTGGCGACAAGGCCGATCAGCAGCGCGCCCTGCCCCGCCTGTTCCAGCCGGATGGCGATAAGCGTGCTGAGAAATCCGCTCCCCGCCATCAGGACGAAGATCGCCAGCAACAATGTGCGCACCGAATTGAGCGAGCCGATCATTGGCCGCCTCTAGGCCCCTTGCGGCGGTGTTTCCACCCCGTATTCGCCGCTGCCTGCGCGCTGCTGGACACGCCTCTCCCGCCCGCATAGGGACGGGCCATGGACACGATCTCTTTCGAACAATTCATGGCGGTAGACATCCGCTGCGGCACCGTTGTCGATGCGCAGCCTTTTCCCGAAGCGCGCAAGCCCGCGATCAAGCTGTGGGTCGATTTCGGCGCAGAGATCGGGGTGAAGAAGTCTTCGGCCCAGATCACCGATCACTACACGCCAGAAGGGCTGATCGGGCGCAAGGTGATGGCCGTAGTCAACTTCCCGCCGCGCCAGATCGGGCCTTTCATGTCCGAGATACTGGTGCTGGGCTTTCCCGATGCAGACGGCGCGATCGTTCTGGCAGGGCCGGACAAAGGCTTCGACCTTCCCGACGGCGCGCGGCTCGCTTAGCCGGGAAATCCCAGCGCGGCGCGCAGGTCTCCCAGCCACGGATCGTAGGGCACCCAGGCCCCCTGCCCGCTGCGGTTGATTGGCTGGCGCACCTGTTCGCTGCTGGCCGTGCGCACCGCGCGGCTGGTCTGGTGGAAGTTGAGGCAGGCTTCCTCGAACGGCAGCCCGCAATAGTCGAGCATCCGGCGGATCTGGCCTTCGGGATCGTCGAGCACGTCCTCGTGCTGCACGCGCAGAACCTTGCCCGGCAAGACCGCGTCCCAGTGCTCCATCAGGTCGACATAGTCGGCGAAGTAGCGACCGATCTCGGTCAGGCCATAGGTGAACTCCTGCCCCTCTGCGAACAGCTGCTTGAAGCCGGAAAAGCAGCAATCCATCGGCGCACGGCGGGCATCGATGATCTTCGCGTTCGGCAGTATCAGGTGAATGAGGCCGATGTGCCTGAAATTGTTCGGCATCTTGTCGATGAAGAAGGGCGCGCCCTGACGGTGGATCGCCGTATTCTCGAAATACTGCTGGCCGAACTTCTGTAGCTGCTCGCCCGTCAGGTCGTGCAGCACTTCAGGGTAGTTCGATTGCCCCGCCTTGCGTCCGCGCAGCCGGTGGGCGAGTGCGAGAATATCGGGCAGTTCCATCGTGCCATCGACCTGCGAATGGCTGGCAAGGATCTGCTCCAGCAGGGTGGAACCCGCGCGCGGCAGGCCGAGAATGAAGATCGGATCAGGCGCGTCATGGCCCTCCCCTTCGTGCTTCGCGAACAGTTCCGGCGTGCAGACCTCGCGCTGCTTCGCCAATTCGGCACTCATGGCATCGGCATCGTAACGCGTCTGCGCTCGTTTCAGGGCGTTGCCCCGCTCGTAATGCTGGAAACTGGCCTCGTAATTCTCGCGGTCCTCGTGCGCCTTGCCGAGCGCGAAGGAAAGGTGAACGCGGTCCATGAATGCAAGATCGGGCCGCGCCGCCTGCTCCTCCATCTGCGCCATTTCCGCGTCGCTGAAGCGATAGGTCTTGAGGTTTGCGAGCGCATACCAGGCATCGCCGTGGTCGGGCTTGGTGGCAAAGGCGGCGCGGTAGCTCTCGATGGCCTTCCCGGTCTCGCCCGTGGTTTTCAGCGCATGACCGCGGCTGGTGAGCGTGGCGGGATCGCCCGGCACCTTTTCCAGCACCTTGTCGAACAGGGCGAAGGCGCGGTCGTAATCGCCGGTCTGCATGGATTCGATGGCGAGGTGCGACTGGAACAGCGGGTTGTCGGGGTCGCTCTCATAGAGGCTCTGCGCCTCCTCGCGCGCCCGGTCGAACTTCTGGCGACGGCGCAGCGCGTCGATGTAGTCGAGCCGCACTTGCACGTTCTCGGGCTCAAACACGCGGGCGCTTTCCAGCAGGAATTCCGCATCGTCGAGAATGCCCAGCTTGATCCCGATCTGCGCCAGAAGCCGCATTCCCTCGACACTCTTTGGGTTGGCGCGCAGGTAATGGCGGCAGATTTCCTCGGCCCGCAGAACGCGGCCTTCGTGCAGGTGGTGGGTGACGGCCACCAGCTCTCGCGGCAGGCTGGCGAGGCGCTGCGCCTGGGCCTGCGCGGCCCTCGCCGCCGTCCCGTCCTGCAATTCGCCAAGCGCGCGCCAGCTGGCATCGAGTGCCGGGTTGAACCGCACCGCGCGCTGGAAGGCGGCGATGGCCTGCGCGCTGTTGCCCTGCGAACGGGCGAGGTGCCCAGCCTCCTGCCAGGCGCGGCCGTATTCGGGCATGGCGGCGTGCAGGCGGGCGAGCATGTCCGCGGCTTCTGCGTGGCGATTGCAATAACGCAGGGCGACGGCAGCCATGTATAGCGCCTCGCCGTCGCCGGGATCGCCGGCCAGTACGCCTTCGGCCAGCGCGAGACCTTGCGCGAAGTCGCCCGACTGCATCGCCTTCTGCGCCAGAGCCAGTTGTTCGTCGCGGTTATCCATGCGCGTGCCCTTAACAAAGCAAAGCGGCGGAAGCGAACCCGTCGTCCGCTCCCGCCGCTTTCATTTCAGTCCGTCATTGCGGATCAGTAGTCGTAGGAGACCCTGACGCCGACCGTCATCGGGCGGTTCGTCGTGATCCGCTCCCGGTCGAACACGAAACTGCCGGAAATCTCGGCGCGCTCGTCGAACAGGTTTTCACCAAAGACTTCGAAGCGCCACTGGTCGGCAACGATACCCGCGGCAAGGTCTACCACGGTGTAGCTGTCCAGCTTCAGCTTGTTGATCTCGATGATGTCGGTGAACTTCGATGCCGAGTAGGTCACCTGCGGCTGGACATAGGCTTCCAGCGTGTTCGACAGGTCCCACTCGTACCGGATGCGCGCGTTGCCCTGGAATTCAGGCGCATAGGCAAGCGGCTCGCCCGCCACCACGTCGTCCGTCGGCGTCAGCACCTCGGTGATTTCGGTATCGAGGATCGAGAAGGCTCCGGCAAAGGTGAAGCCCGGCAGCGCATAGGGCGCGACCGTGAAATCGCCCTCGATGCCGTAGATCTCTGCATTCGCCGCGTTGTCCGAGAAGAAGAGGTTGGTGATGCTGGGATCGAAGATCGTCGTCTGCAGGCGGCTGATGTCGACGTAGAAAGCCGAGCCGTTGAACCGCAGCTGGCCGTCGATCAGGTCGAGCTTCCAGCCCAGTTCGTAGTTCTGCACCTCGTCGGTATCCAGCTCGAACGGCACGGTGAAAGTGGCACCGTTGCCGATTGCGGTGGTGGCACCGCCCGGACGGTTGAGCAGACCGGGACGGAAACCTTCCGAATAGGTCGCGTAGATCAGCGTATCCGGCGTCGGCGTAAGCTGGATCGAACCCTTGTAGATAAACCCGTCCGTCGCTGCGACATCAGGTGCGCGAACCGCGTTGAAAACCTGCTGCGCCTGCGTTGGGGAGAGACCGGCCGCCTGGATATCTTCCAGCGTGTCTTCCAGCGTGAAGGTCTGGCGCAGGTCGGCGTTACAGCTGCCGATGAAGGTGTATTCACCGTCCCCATCGTACAGGTCGTTCAGGTCGGTGCCAAATGCGTTGGCATCCTGTGCCGCGCCTGCGTTACAGAACGAACCGTTGGCGCTGCCTTCGAAATCCACCTCGATATCGTAGTAGCGCGCACCCAGCGTGATCGTCAGCAGGTCGGGCACGATGTCGAAGCTGGCTTCGCCGAAGATGCCGATCTGTTCATCCGTACGGCGGATATCATTGCGGAAGATCGTGGCTTCGGGGAACGGTCCCGGAGCGCTGGTGAAGCCTTCCTGCGGGAAGTTGGGCGCAAAACCGCCGAACGGTGCCGCAGCGATATTGCCGGGATAGTTGAAGTCGTTGCGCTCTTCCAGCTGCAGGTCGGAATAGAAACCGCCTGCCGTGGCCCGGAAACGCCAGTCTTCAGGGGTGCTGAAGCGCAGTTCCTGCGTGAATACGGTCGTATCGCTGTCCGACGTGACGTAGTTGTTGGGCGGCTGGCAGGTGCCCGACGGATCGTTATCGCCCGGATAGGAAACCGAACCGTCGCAGATGTAGTAGGGCAGGTACTGGCCGACGAAGAGGTAGTCGGTGTAGTCGATGCGCTGCTGCGTCTCACGATCGGTGTAGGCACCGGTGTAGACGACATCGAGCATGGCGAGACGGCCTTCGACGGTCCAGCTGGTGTTGCTGAAATTGTCTTCCAGGCGGTCGTCCTCGAACCGCTGAATTTCCAGGTCGTCGAGGCCGTCCAGTTCGGGATCGGCGAAGAAGACGCCATCGCTTTCCAGGTTCTGGCGCGAATGGGCGACTGTGATCGTCCAGTCGGGCGTCACTTCCCACAATGCCGTGGCGCGGAAACCGGCGTAGGTCGTGTCGTTGAAGTCTTCCTCGACCAGACCGGAGTTGTCGGTTTGCAGGAACTCGACGGCAGACAGGTCGGAGGTGGACTGGAAGCCTGCGCGCCGGGCACTGACCGGAACGCCGTTGGCGCGCACCGTACCCGCAGGACGGAAACGCGCGCTCTCGCTGAGGTCGCGGGTGCCCTGAACGTTATCGATGTAGCCGCCCTGGTGATCGAGATAGGCCACGCCGCGCACGGCGATGGTGTCCGTCACCGGCACATTCAGCATGAACTCGGTCTTGTAGGACGTGTCGCCGCCATCGGTGAAGCTGACGCCAGCGCTGGCGCCTGCGTCGAACCCGGCAAGGCTGGGCTTGTTGGTGATGAGGCGGACAACACCGGCCTGCGAGCTGGCACCGAACAGCGTGCCCTGCGGGCCGGAGAGCACCTCGATACGCTCGAGATCGGCGGCATATACGTCGAGGTTACGACCCGGCTGCGTCAGCGGCTGCTCGTCAAGGTAGAGTGCGACATTCGGCGCGAGGCCGGCGACCCCGGCGGTCGTCAGGTTCGGCGTGGTCGAGGCGAGGCCGCGAATATAGATAGTCGACTGGCCCGGTCCGCTGCCGCCTGCCGTGACTGTCGGCAGCTGGTCGAGGTAGTCCTCGAAGGTATCGATGTTGAGGTCTTCGAGGCCTTCTTCACCGAGCGCCTGCACGGAAACCGGCACATCCTGCAGGTCTTCCTGACGGCGGGTGGCGGTGACAACGATGGTTTGAACGCCGCCCTGGCGGGCCTGGGGAGCGGGTGCAGGGGCGGGAGCCGGCTGGGCTTCCTGGGCCGCGACGGGCGCGGCAATGGCTATAGCTAGTGCGCCAATGGACGCACCACTGATGTATTTCGACATTTGGGGTTTCCCTCTGTTCCGGGTGATCGCGCAGCAGCAGGATAGCGCTTAGCGATACGAAAATGCGTGCCGCGCGGCATGGGTCTGTGAAATGCGCGCGTGCGAGATCCGATTAGAGGGATAATGTCAAAGTTTCCACCGCTAGCGGGCGGATTATGGGGATGGTAAAAATCCTTGTTGCATAATAACAACAATTGTTAACAAGCGGAAGAATAAGTCAAATACGAATTTGATATAATCTCTGTTCTCAAATGAATGCCATTTTTTACTTTATGCGCAGTCTATAATAGTCCGGTAACGTTCGGGAAATGGATAACTTTTGTCTTGATAAACTTCCGAACAGCCGATTTACATACTGCCTCTATTTCTTCAGGACTACTTCGTGGCTTCCCATTCCTCGCAAGCCTCGGCAGTAGTGGGAACCCCGTGGCGCTTGCGGATCACGTCGAACACCACCGCCTTCACGATGGATATAGCCATCAGGGCCACCACCACGGAGAACGGCAATGCGCCGATGATCATGGTGATACGGATCGCGTCGATTCCGCCGATGATGAGCATGGAGCCGACCATGAAAGCCAGCGCTGCACCCCAGAACAGGATATGGCGGCGACGCTGACCATCGGTATCACCCGCGCCGTTGATCGTGTTGACGATGAGGATCGCGCTGTCGGCGCTGGTGATGAGGTAGGTCATCAGCAGCAGCACCACCAGGCCGGACACGACCCATGCAAAACCGGGGTCAAGCAGCACCGCGATCGTGGCATAAAGCTGATCCGAAATGCCCGCGTTCACGATCGCCCCGTCAGCCACACCGCTCAGTTCGAGGTCGATGGCCGTGCCGCCCACCAGCGTCATCCAGACGAAGCACATCAGCGAGGGGACCAGCAGCACGCCGAGAACGTATTCGCGCACCGTGCGTCCGCGCGAGATGCGGGCGATGAACATGCCCACGAATGGCGCGAAGGCTATCCACCAGGCCCAGTAGAATACGCTCCAGTCGAGTTGCCACTGCACCAGCTCGTCGCCGATCTCCGTGCCGCCGGAGAACAGCGTGAGGGCATTGTAGGGCAGCGTGCGGAGGTAATCGTAAATCCCCACGCCCAGCAGTTCGAGGCTGAGCAGCGCGGAGCCTGCCACCGCAAACAGGGCAAGCAAGGCGAACGACAGGCCCATGTTGATGTTGGAGAGCCACTTGATCCCCTTTCCAACGCCCGAAAGCGCGCTGATGGTGGATGCGCCCACCAGAAGGACCAGCGAGGCAATGATGGCGACAGGGGTCGAACTGCCCTCTGTATCGACCAGCCAGTCACCTAGGCCCAGCCGGTTCAGCCCGGCCACGAACTGCTCCACACCAAGCCCCATCGTCGTTGCAACGCCGAGGATCGTCGCCACCACAGCGACGATATCCACCAGGTGTCCGGGCACCCCAGACATGGCCTTGCCGAACAGCGGGGCAAGCGAGGACCGGATCGTCAGTGGCAGGTTGCGGCGATAGGACACGTAACCGATGGCAAGCCCCACCAGGCCGTAGATGGCCCAGGGCGCCAGCCCCCAGTGCAGGAAGGTATAGATATAGGCCGGGCGCACGGCCTCGGCGCTCAGCGGCTCCACCGTGCCGCGAATGATATCGGGGTTGTTCTGGAAATGCGCGAGCGGCTCGCCGGTGGAATAGGTGAGCATCCCGATCCCGATGCCTGCGCCGAACAGCATCGCGAACCAGCTGAACTTGCCGAATTCGGGCTTCTCGCCGGGGCTGCCGATGCGCAGGGTTCCCGATTGCGGAAGCGCCGCCAGCACCAGCGCCGTCAGCATCACCGCCGCGGTGACGTAGACATACCAGCCGGAGAAGGTGGAAATGATCGTGCTGTTGGCCGCGTTCAGCGTTTCGTTCGCGCTGACGGGGAAGAAAATCGCCCACATGATGATGAGCGAGACGATGATCTTGGCCGGAATTGTGACTGATCGGCTGAAGCCGTCGTAGAAACCGCGATTGTGCGTCCTGATCGGCAAGTCCACCAGCGGAGGGTTTATCGGCGCATCGTCCGTATTCGCTGTCGGTACCTGTTCGGTCACTATCTGGTATCTCCTGTTTCGCTCGCCACGCTGACGGCCCGGCGCAGAAAGCGCATGCCAGGGCCACCGATGCCGGGAATTGCCGCAAGCATAGGGAACTGGCCTGCTATTGCAAACGGGCGAGCCGGGCACTTGTGCCGGGCTAGCCCCTCGCAAATTCCGCCATGGCTTCTATATGCCTGATCAAACGCCAATCTAAATGGGGCATGAGAGATGACCGACCAGACAGCAATCCCTGCAGGCATTGACTTGCGCGAAGAGATCGATCGCCTGCGCAAGGAACGCAACGCCGTCATTCTCGCCCACTACTACCAGAAACCCGAATTGCAGGATCTTGCCGATTTCGTCGGGGACTCGCTGGAACTTTCGAAGAAGGCGGCGGAAACCGATGCCGACGTGATCGCCTTTTGCGGCGTCAAGTTCATGGCCGATACCGCCAAGATTCTCAGCCCCGAGAAGATCGTGGTGCTGCCCGACATGGAAGCGGGTTGCAGCCTGGAAGATTCCTGTCCGCCGGAGAAGTTCGCCGCTTTCCGCGCCAAGCACCCCGACCACATCGCGCTCACCTACATCAACTGCTCGACCGAGGTGAAAGCCCTGTCGGACGTGATCGTCACCTCCTCTTCTGCCGAGACCATTCTGGAACAGATCCCGGAAGATCAGCCGATCATCTTCGGGCCGGACCGGCACCTGGGCGGCTATCTCAATCGCAAGTTCGACCGCGACATGCTGCTGTGGCCGGGCGTGTGCATCGTGCACGAGGCGTTCAGCGAGCGCGAGCTAATGAAACTGAAGGCAGAGCATCCCGATGCTCCCATCGCCGCACATCCCGAATGCCCGCCGCACATCATCGACCATGCCGACCACGTCGGTTCCACCAGCTCGATCCTGCAGTTCGCAAAGACGTTCGAAGGCGATACGCTAATCGTGGCGACCGAGCCGCACATCATCCACCAGATGGAAAAGGCACTGCCGGGAAAGACCTTTCTCGGTGCGCCGGGTGCGGACGGCAACTGCAACTGCAACATCTGCCCCTACATGGCTCTGAACACGATGGAGAAGCTCTACCTCTGCCTGCGCGACCTGGAGCCGCGCATCGAAATCGAGGAGGAACTTCGCCTGAAAGCCAAGGCCAGCCTCGACAAGATGCTGGAAATGGCCAGCGGCACGATCGGCAAGGGTGACCTGGGGCGGGTTTGACGGGATGGGGCACCGCGCCTTGCGTCGCGCGTTACCCCTTTCATGAAAGCCGAAATCCTGTGGGCGTGGCGTAGGCTCAACGCCAATTACTGGTTCTATCCGGCGGTGTTCGCGTTCACGTCGCTGCTGCTGGCCTTCGTCTGCATCGCGGCGGACCGCGCAGGCTATGCCGAGTGGCTGAACGATGTCTCGTGGCTGGCGCCCGCCCGGCCCGAGGGCGCGTCCACGATGTTGCAGGTGATCGCGGGCAGCATGATCGCGGTCGCCTCCACCGTGTTCTCCATCACTATCGTCGCGGTCAGCTATGCCAGCGGAACATATGGCCCGCGCCTGCTCACCAATTTCATGGAGGACAAGGGCAACCAGCTTTCGCTGGCGACCTTCATCGGCACGTTTGTCTTCGCGCTCACCGTGCTGCGCACCGTGCGGGCGGAGGATGAGCAGCCCGCCACAGCCGCCGATGCTGCTGCCACGGCCCTGCCCGGTTTCGTGCCACAACTCTCTCTGCTGATCGCTTTCATTCTGATGGTGATATCGGTCGCGGTGCTGGTGTTCTTCCTCAACCACGTGCCGTCCAGCATCCGTATCAACAATGTGATCAAGGATATCGGGGAGCGACTGCTGGGGGCAATCGCGAAAACCTATCCCAACGACGGTGATCGCGACGCGCCGGACGGTGCGCCGCGCGGCTGCCCCATGCGGGCGGAGAAGGCCGGCTACATCCAGCTCATCGATTTCGGCGACATGGAAAAGCTGGCGCGCGAATGCGAGTGCGAGATCACGCTTCTGGTGCGCACCGGGGACTTCGTGCACAAGGGCCTGCCCATTCTCGAGATCGCCAACGGCTCCTGCCACGAGGGGTGCATGGAGAAACTGCGAGAGTGCTTCACGCAAGGCTCCAGCCGCACGCCGGAGCAGGACCCGGAATTCCTGATCGACGAACTGGTGGAAATCGGCCTGCGCGCGTTGTCACCGGGCATCAACGATCCCTTCACCGCTGTCACCTCGCTCCACTGGCTGGGCGCGGCCACGGCGGACCTTGGCAAGCGGCGGCTGGTGAAGGACGTGTGCAGCAGCGATGCGGAAAAGTGCCCGGTCTACCCCAAGGCGGACGATTTCAAGCACTTCGTCCAGCGCGGCTTCGGCGCGATCCGCAGCGCGGTGGCGAGCAGCCCGATTGCATCCAAGATCATGCTCGACACTCTGCGCAACGCGGCTCTCACGATCGAGGGCGAGGAGCGGCGCGAGCTGCTGCTGGGAGAAGCGGCGCAGTTGCGCGAACAGGCGCGGCTGGCGCTGGAAGGGCCGGATCGCCGCGAGGTGGAGGACCGGTTCGACGCGGTAATGATGGATTTCAAGCAGGCTTGAACTATACCGGATTGACGCGCGGACGCGGCGGTTCCCTTGGCGCGGTCATTCTCGCCAGCACCAGCGCGCTGCCAACCAGCACGATGCCCAGAAGGTCGAGCGGCACGAGCACCTCGTCGAATGCCAGCCACCCGATCAGCGCGGCGACCGCAGGCTGGGTGAGCAAGGCAATGCCGATCACCAGCGGCGAAAAGGCTTTCAGCGAATAGACGAGCAGGCCCTGTCCCAATAGCTGGCTGGAGAAAGCCAGCACCAGCACCGGTGTCCAGTCGGTAGGCCAGAAGGGCTCGCCCGATAACTGTGCGACCACGAACAGCACGGCGACGCTGGCACTACTGGACAGGGCGAGCACGCTCCAACTGCCGAAGCTCTTGCGCGCGTCCTGCAACAGCAGCAGGTATCCGGCATAGAGCAGGCCGGCGAGCAGGCAGAACAGGTCGCCCACGAAGTTCGCGGTCGACAGTTCGAGCGATCGACCCAGCAGCACGGCTGACCCGGCAAAGGCCGCGATGATCGCCCGCCACTCGCGCCCAATCGGCAGACGCCGTAGCACCACGAAGCCCCAGACCATCAGGATAACGCTGCCCGCATTGCCGAACAGCACCGCGTTCGCCAGCCGGGTATCGCCGATGCCGACGTGCCAGGCGGCGATATCGAGGCCGAAGAAGACGCCGCCCGCCAGTACCAGCAGGACAGCCTTTCGCGGAATGCCGCCCAGCCGTTCGCCGGTGATGCCCGCGAGAAGGAACAGGAACGGCAGCGCCAGCGCCACACGCCAAAATCCGGCGCTGACCGGGCCGGTATCGGCCAGTCGCACCAGCCAAGGACCGCAGGCGAGCGCCACGTTACCCAGCAGCAGTGCTGCTAGTGCCAAGGCTTTCGCGCGCAGGGGCTGGTCTTCACCGGTTTGGGGACCGGTCATGGGAGGAACCTACTCGGCCTCTTCGGCCGGTTCCGGCTCTTCGCTTTCGGCGGGCTGGGCCTCTTCGGTAACCGACTGGGGAGCCGCAGCGGGAGTTGCACCTCCTTCCACGCCTTTTTCCGGCTCTGCCAACGGAGCCTGCGAGCGCACCTGGTCGAGCGGCAGCATCTCGTCGCTGATCGTGCCCTCCAGCACTTCCCCCGATGCCTCGCGCCCGTCGTTCTCCACATCGACTGCCGGATCGTCCCCACAGGCCGAGAGGGCAAGCAGCACAGGCGCGGCAAGGGCCAGGGTGCGGATCGTGGTCATGGTTTAGGCGGTCTCCGGTTGCGAAATGGCGCCGAGGAATTGGCCGGCGCGCGCCAGCAATGCCTCATCCCATTCCTCCGGCGCAACAGTCTTTCCAAGTGCTTCCATGCTGGTGACGCCGTATTCCGAGATACCGCAGGGCACGATGCCGGTGAAATGGGAGAGGTCGGGCGAGAGGTTCACGGCGAAACCGTGCATCGTCACCCAGCGCCGCACGCGCACGCCGATGGCGCCGATCTTGGCTTCCGCGCCGCTGGCATCGTGCGTCCATATTCCGACGCGTTCGGGTACGGCGAAGGCTTCCACATCGAAATCGGAGAGAGTGGCGATCACCCAGCTCTCCAGCGCGTGGACGAACTGGCGCACGTCCTTCGTGCGCTTCTTCAGGTCCAGCAGCACGTATGTCACACGTTGGCCGGGGCCGTGATAGGTGTAGCGCCCCCCCCGCCCCGTATCGACCACGTCAAAACGCGGATCGACCAGTTCGGCCGCATCGGCGCTGGTTCCGGCGGTGTAGACCGGCGGGTGTTCCAGCATCCACACCAGTTCCTGCCCCTCGCCCGCAGCCAGCGCCGCGTTGCGCGCCTCCTGCTCGGCCAGCGCCTCGCGATAGGGCACCTGGCCCAGCGATCGGCGCCATTCGATTGATGGATCTGGAAGATTGCTGTTGTCAGTCATGGTTTGGCGATTGCGTGGCGGGTGCGAAGGCGCTTATCAAGTGGGCATTTGCGGAACAGAGGACAATATGGCGACGAAACTGGACCTTGGACGTGCCTGGAACGAGGCGATGGCGCTGCTCTCTGCCAACAAGGACGTGGTGTTGATCGTCGCGGCGGTTTTCTTCTTCCTGCCCAATGTCATCGCCACGCTGGTGCTGCCTTCCCAGGATGCCCTGACGATGCAGCTGGAGGCGCTTGGGGAGACTCCCAGCCCGGAAGACATGATGGCGGTCTTCGGCGACTATTTCGGCCAGAGCTGGTGGATTTATATCGTCTTCGGGCTGGTCCAGGCGGTCGGGGTGATGGGGCTGCTGGCGCTGCTGACTGACAGATCCCGCCCCACGGTTGGCGAGGCACTGGGCTTCGGCTTGAAGGCGCTGGTGCCGTATCTTGTCGCACAGATCCTCTTCGGCCTCGTCATGGTTGCCGTGCCCTTGCTGCTGGTGGCAATCGGGGCGCTTATCAACCCCGCGCTTGCCGCGCTGCTGGCCTTCGTCGGCCTGATCCTTGCCGTCTACATCTGGATCAAGTTCTCGCTGATCTCTCCCGTCATCGCCATCGAGAAGGTGATGAACCCCATCAGCGCGCTGGCGCGTTCGTGGCGACTGACGAAAGGTAATTCCTTTCGCCTGCTGGCCTTTTACGCCCTGCTCGTCATCTGCGTGATGGTGCTCTGGCTTGTCGTCAGCATGGTGCTCAGCCTGTTCAGCGTGATGGGTGAGGAGATCGGCCTGTTCGCCATGGCCATCGGCAGCGGCCTGATGAGCATGGGCTTCTCCACGGTCATGCTGCTGGTGCTGGCGGCCGTTCACCGTCAGCTTACCGGCACCGATGGCGAACCGGTGGGCAAGACCTTCGAATAACGGTCAGAGGCGAATAGCGGTCAGAGGATTTCCTCGACCTTCTCCACGGGCCGGCACAGGCGCACGCCTTTCTCCGTCTCCACCAGCGGGCGCTCGATCAGCCTGGAATCGGCGGCCATCGCGTCCAGCACGGTGTCGGCATCGGCTTCCGGCAGGCCGCGATCCTTCGCGTCCGTACCGCTGAGCCGCAGCCCCTGGGCCGGGGACATGCCCGCATCGGCATAGAGCTGCGCCAGCTTTTCGCGCGCTGGCGGGTTCTTCAGGTATTCGACCACTTCGACCTCGACTCCGTCGCGCTCCTGCAGGATCGCCAGCGTGGCGCGCGATTTGCTGCATTTCGGGTTGTGCCAGATGGTCGCTTTCACAGGGTCTTCCTCCATGTCTCGTTGCCCGCACGCCCTAGCGCGCAAACTTTTTCGGGCCAACGCCACATTTGCTGTTGTCACTAATAATCATTCTCAATAGAGGCTGCTCTTGCAAATCAATCTCAATAGAGTCGTGAGGGAATTTCTTATCCGTACCGTCAGCCGCTTCGCCCTGCTTGCCAGTGTCACCGCCCTGCCCGCCCCCGCCCTGGCCAACGTAGCCGCCGAGGCAGAGGCACAGCGCGACTACCTGCCCAGCAACATCATCGTAACCGGTGAGCGCGATACCTACGTCAATGAAGACGGCAGCACCGGCACCAAGACGCCGACGCCGATCATCGACGTGCCCCAGGCCGTTACCGTGATCACGGCAGACCAACTGGAGGACCAGGGCGTCACCACCCTGAACGATGCGCTGCGCTTCGTGCCCGGGGTCAGCCTGGAAACCGGCGAGGGCCACCGCGACGAGGTGTTCATCCGCGGGCAGGAAACCACGGCGGACTTCTATATCGACGGCCTGCGCGACGATGCCCAGTACTACCGCCCGCTGTATAACGTGGACCGGGTCGAAGTGCTGAAGGGCGCCAATGCGCTGATCTTCGGCCGGGGCGCGGGTGGCGGTGCGATCAACCGCGTATCCAAGACTGCCGAGTTCGGCATGTCCGAATACAGCGTGGGCGCTCAGGTCGACACCTTCGGGGCCTTCGCCCTCACCGGCGATGCCAACCTGCCCGCCAGCGAGAGCCTCGCCTTGCGCGTAACGGGCACCTACGAGGAATTCGACAATCACCGCGATGTCTACGATGGCCGCTTCTTCGGCGTGTCGCCTACGGTAACGGCGAACCTCGGCCCCGACACGCGCCTCTACGCCTATTACACCTACGACGATGACGAGCGCGTGGTGGACCGCGGCCTTCCCAGCGTCGACGGCGGACCCTTGCGCGGCTTCGACGAGACCTTCTTCGGCGATGCCGATTACAACTTCAGCGATGTCGCGGTGCACGTGGCGCGCACACGGCTGGAGCACGATTTCAGCGGCGCGTGGAGCGTGAACGCCAGCGTGATGTTCGCCGACTATGACAAGTTCTATTCCAACATCGTGCCTGCCGGCGTCGATGTGGCCACCGATACGGTGCGGCTGGCAGGATATGAAAGCGGAACGGACCGGCAGAACCTGATCGGACAGGTCAACCTTGTCGGCCAGTTCGAAACCGGGTCGCTCGGCCACACCCTGCTGATCGGCGCCGAAGCCGGATCGCAGGATACCGATTCGGTGCGCGACCAGGCCCGTTTCAACAATGGCACGGACACCAGCGTCAGTGTCGCCCTAGAGGATACGATCACCGTGCCTGCCTTCACGCTGACGCCCCAGCGCGCCAGCACCAGCGAGCTTTCCACCCTGTCGTTCTATGCGCAGGAACAGCTCGATATCGGCATCCTGCAACTTGTGGCGGGCGTGCGTTACGACCGGTTCGACCTCGAAAGCACCGACATCCGAACCGGTTTCGACGGTGCGCGGGTGGACGAACGCTGGAGCCCCCGGTTCGGCGCGATCCTGAAGCCGCAGGAAAACCTGTCGATCTACGCCAGCTATGCCGAAAGCTTCCTCCCATCCGCCGGGGACCAGTTCACCGTGCTCGGCCAGGAGGACGAGGGGATCGAGCCCGAGACGTTCGAGAACATCGAACTGGGCGTGAAGTGGGCTCCGCATACCGAACTGCTGCTGACAGCGGCGGTGTTCCGCCTCACCCGCTCCAACACGCCGTCCGTCGATCCGGTCACCAGCCTGACGACGCTTGTTGGCGAAAGCCAGGTGGAAGGTTTCGAATTGGGAATGGTGGGCAAGCCGACCGACAGCCTCTCGCTGAGCCTCGGCTACACCTATCTCGACGGCGAGATCACCGACAGCGCCGATGCCACCGATATCGGCACGGTGCTGCAACAGGTGCCGCACCATCAGATCACTGCCTGGGCGCGTTATGACCTGACGGACCGCGTGGGTCTTGGCGCAGGCGTGATCCACCAGTCGGACCAGTTCGCCAGCATGAGCAACGACGTGGTGCTGCCCAGCTATACCCGCGTGGACGCAGCGGTGTTCTTCGAGGCGACCGACACGCTGTCACTGCAGCTGAATGTTGAGAACCTGTTCGACGAGGACTATTACCCCTCCGCTCACGGCGACAACAACATCCAGCCGGGCGCTCCGCTGAACGCTTCGCTCGGGGCACGGCTGCGGTTCTGACCGCGGCCCAGGAGGGACTCTAGTCCGTAGCCTCTCCTTCCGGGGCGGGCGCCTCCCCCCGCATTCCCGGAACGGCACGCGCCGCGTCTGCAGGGTCTATACCCGGTGCAGGCGCGGCGCTGATGGTTTCGCGCCTGCGCCCAACGCGCCCTGCTCGCTGCACGGCGCGGACAAGGCGCGGATAGACGCCGCAGCGGCACAGGTTGGGGATCGCCTCCCTGATCTGCGCCTCGGTCGGGTCCGGGTTGGAGCGTAGCAGACTGGCAGCGGCAATGGCGATGCCCGGCGTGCAGAACCCGCACTGGATCGCCTGTTCCGCCACCAGCGCCTGCTGCACCGGATGGGAACGATCGCGCGACAGCCCTTCGATCGTGGTGATGTAGCGCCCCTCGGCCTCCCCGATGGTGACAAGGCAACTGCGCAGCGCCTCCCCGTCCACCAGCACCATGCAGGCCCCGCAGTCGCCCACGCCGCAGCCGTACTTGGTACCGGTGAGATTGGCCGCATCGCGCAAGGCGTGCAGCAGGGGGGTGTCGGGGTCCATGTCGAAATCGACCGGACGCTCGTTCACCGTCATGGCTGTCATGGAATAGGGGCTGTCATGGGTTGGGGTTACTCGTCAGTTGCGCCAGCTGGGATCAATCGTATCGATCTTGCGCGTCCAGGCCTGGAAGTCCAGCTTGCCGAAGTCGTCCGTCAACTGTTTGTCGCGGTCGCGCTGGTGCTGTTCGATAACCTGTTGCGGCACCACAATGGGCGCACCGAGTGCGGCGGTCTTCACCTGCACTTCGCACGCGCGCTGGAGCATGTAGTAGAGCAGGAACATCTCGTAGATCGTGCGCCCCATCACGACAGGGCCGTGGTTCTTCAGCATCAGGATCTGGTTGTTCCCGGCATTGCGCACCAGCCGCTCGCCTTCCTCTGAACGCACGGTGATGCCTTCGAAGTCGTGGTAGCCGATGGCTCCTTCGAAGAAGCACGAATAGAAATTACTGGCTTGCAGGCCGCCTTCGGTAGCGCAGACGGCCATGGTGTCGGGCGTGTGCGTGTGCACGATGGCGTGGGCGTGCGGCAGGTTCTTGTGGAACACGCTGTGCTGCGTGAACCCTGCTAGGTTCACAGGATAGGGATTGTCGCCAACCTTGTTGCCGTCCTCGTCGATCTTGACGAGGTTGGATGCCGTCACTTCCTCCCACAACAGGCCGTAGGGGTTGATGAGGAAGTGGTTATCGGTTCCCGGAACGCGCAGGGTGATGTGGTTGTAGATGCTCTCGCACCAGCCGAGGTGCGCGAAGATTCGGTAGGCGGCAGCAAGGTCCAGCCGCGCCTGCCATTCCTCCGCGCTGCAATCCATCTGCGGCTTCAACTGCGTGGCCATCGCTATTCTCCCTTTATTCGTGCGCTCCCATAGCACCGCTAGATTGACTTTGTCACAGGTCTTGGCAAACCCCGATGCAAGCCGCGAAAAGCGGCACGGGAGAGGATTGTTACAAAAATGGCCACGCAGCAGGCACATTCGCTGGGCGCAGAGCAGCAAACGGGCAACTGGGTTACAAATTCGCCTGCCTACCAGACATTGCTGGTCCTGCTGCTCAGCCTGAATTTCGGTATCGTGTTCTTCGACCGGCAGGCGCTCAACGCGCTGATGCCGTTCGTGCAGCCGGACCTGCAATTGTCGCAAACCGAGATCGGCCTGCTGGCAGGCGGCCTTTCCTTCAGCTGGGCGATCGCGGCATTCTTCGTGGGCCGCCTGTCCGATAGCCTCGGCAAGCGCAAGATCCTGCTGGTGATTGCCACCATCGCGTTTTCGCTGTGCAGCTTCCTGTCCGGCCTTGCCACCAGCTTCCTGTTCCTCTTCGCGGCCCGCCTGCTGATGGGCGCGGCGGAAGGCGGCGTCATGCCGATCAGCCACGCGATGGTCGCCAGCGAAGTGAACCCGGAACGGCGCGGCCTGGCGCAAGGCGTGGCGCAGAACCTTGGCTCCAACCTGCTTGGTAGCTTTGCCGCGCCAGTGGTGCTGGTGGCCTTTGCCACCGCCTTCAGCTGGCGCGAGGCGTTCTACCTTGCCGCCCTGCCCGGCCTCGTTTCCGCAGCGATGATCTGGTTCATGCTGCGCGAGCCGGAACCTGCCGCCGAAGTCACCGCGCAAGTGGGCGAGGCGGGCGATCACCATTCCAGCATCGGTTTTCTCGAGGCACTGAAAGTCCGCAACATGTGGATTTGCGTGGTCGTGGGCGTGCTGCTGGTGGCGCACTTCGTCATCACCTGGGCCTTCATGCCCAACTTCCTTGTCCAGACGCGCGGGATGGACGCTTTCTCGATGAGCTGGCTCGTCGGCTCGCTGGGCATTGCAGCCGCGATCTACAGCTTCGTGGTGGCAGGCATTTCCGACAAGATCGGGCGCAAGCCGGTGATGGTGTTCCTGCCGTTCCTGTCGCTGATCGGGCCGCTCGGCGTGATCTACCTCGATCCGGCGACGTTTGCTGGCGACGGCCTTCTGGGGCTTTCCGGGTATGCCACGGTGCTGATCCCGATCTTCTTCATCGGCTGGATGGTGAACGGCGTCTTCCCGATCTTCATGGCGACGATCCCTTCCGAAAGCTTCAAGCCCATCCACCACGCCACCGTGCTGGGGCTGGCGATGGGCAGTTGCGAGGTGCTGGGCGGTGTTCTCGGCCCGCCGCTCGCAGGCGTGCTCAACGACGCCTACGGGCCTGAGACCTTCCTCTACGTCCTTATGGTGCTGGCCGTGATCAGCGGCTTTGTCGCGATGGGCCTGAAGGAAACCGCGCCCGCTGCGCTGCGCCGCCGCGGCGAAGTGGCCCAGCCGGCCTGAGGCGAGCGCACATGTCCGATCCCGTCCTTGCCGAACTGATCGCCGGGCTTCGCGCAGGAGGGCCGGACCTTTCAGCCGATCCTGCCACCCTGCGCCCCGATTACGAGGCGCTGTTCGCCACCATGCCGGTGGCGGACGATCTCGCCATCGAGCAGCTCGACCTCGGCGGTGTGCCCGCCTTGCGCGTGGCCGCGCCCGGCAGTGATACGGGCAAGGCCGTGCTCTACCTGCACGGTGGCGGCTACGTGGTCGGCAGCGCGCAGGGCTATCGTGGCCTTGCGGGCGAGGTTTCCCGCGCCGCCGGGATGCCCGCGCTGGTGCTCGACTATCGCCTCGCCCCCGAACATCCCTTCCCCGCCGCCGTGGACGATGCCGTTGCCGCCTACCGCGCGCTTGTCGCGAGCGTGACAGACGCCTCCAATATCGTGCTTGCCGGCGATTCCGCAGGCGGAGGGCTGGCGCTGGCCGCAATGCTGAAACTGCGCGACGAAGCCGATAATCTGCCCGCCGCCGCGCTGCTGATTTCGCCGTGGGCAGATGCCACCTGCACCGCCGCATCGCTGGATAGCAAGGCGTCAGAAGACCCCTCGCTGACGAAGCACGGTATCGAGGTGTGCGCGCAGCGATATCTTGGCGGGGCCGATGCTGCGCACCCGCTCGCCTCTCCGGCCAAGGCAGACCTATCCGGCCTGCCGCCGCTGCTGGTGCAGGTCGGCTCCATAGAGATCCTGCTGGACGATGCCTTGGCGATTGCCGCCAGCGCCGGTGCTGCGGGCACGATGGTGCGACTGGAGGTCCACCCCGGCCTTCCCCACGTCTTCCATGCCTTTCACTTCATGCTGCCGCAGGCGAAAGCCGCGCTGGAAGAGGCGGGCGCATTCCTCGCGAGACATGCCGGATGAAGAAGCCGCGCCGCCTTGACGCGCTGATCGTCGGCGCAGGCTTTGCGGGCCTCTACATGCTGCACAAGCTGCGGCAGGACGGCTTCACCACGCAGGTGGTGGAAAAAGGCAGCGGCGTTGGCGGCACGTGGTTCTGGAACCGCTATCCCGGCGCACGCTGCGACATTCCCAGCATCGAATACAGCTACAGCTTCGATGCCGAGCTGGAGGCCGAATGGCGCTGGAGCGAACGCTACGCCGCCCAGCCGGAAATCCTGCGCTATCTCGAACATGTGGCCGAAAGATTTGACCTCCGCCGCGACATTGCGCTGCAAACGCTCGTGACCTCGGCCCGCTGGCAAGAGGAAGAAGGCCGCTGGCTGGTCGAAACCGATGGCGGCGATGCCTACGACGTGCAGTTCCTGATCCTCGCAACGGGCGCCCTGTCCGAGCCCAAGCAGCCCGACATTCCCGGCCTCGAGAATTTCGAGGGACAGGTGCTGCATTCGGCCATGTGGGACGACAGCGCCGACCTTGCGGGAAAGAACGTCTGCCATTTCGGCACCGGCTCCACCGGCATCCAGGTTGTGGGCGAGGTCGCGAAGGTCGCGAAACGGCTTACCGTCTTCCAGCGCACGCCAAACTTCGCCGTGCCTGCGGGCAATCACCCGTTGCCGCAGGACTACCTGGAAGACCTGCTGCCGCGCTATCCCGAACTGCGGGAGAGGGCGCGCACATCGCCGCTCGGCTGGTTCCACGGCGCATGGGAAGGCAGTGCCAAGGCCGACGATCCCGAAGCGCGCGAGAAGCGGCTGGAGAAGGCCTGGAAGGCAGGCACCACCGGCCTGTTGCAAGCCTACGAAGACCTGTTGTTCGACGAGGAATCGAACAGCTACGCTGCCGATTTCGCCCGGCGCAAGATCGCCGAACTGGTCGACGATCCGGAGACAGCGCGAAAACTCACGCCCCACGGATACCCGATGGGATCGCGCCGCCTTTGCACCGAGGTCAATTTCTACGAGGCGATGAACCGCGACAACGTGGCGCTGGTGGACGTGCGCGAGGAGCCTGTCGTCGATGTCACCGCCCGTTCGGTGAAGGCCGAGAAGGGCGAGTATCCTGCCGATGTCATCATCCTGGCCACGGGCTTCGATGCCTGCGTGGGCGCGATCAAGGCGATCGACATTCGCGGCCGCGACGGACGCTCCATCCGCGATGAATGGGACAACGGCCCGCGCGCCTACCTCGGCCTTGCTGTCGAGGGCTTTCCCAACATGTTCACCATCACCGGTCCCGGCAGCCCTTCCGTGCTGTCCAACGTGGTCGTTTCCATCGAACAGCACGTGGAATGGGTAGCGCGCTGCACGGCCCACATGCGCAGTGCCGGGCAGCAGGTGATCGAGGCGACGGCCGAGGCCGAAACCGCGTGGATGGAGCACGCGCACGAAGTCGCCCACTCCACGCTCTTTCCCCGCGCCAGCAGCTGGTATCAGGGCCACACGAAGGACGGGCGGCAGGTGTTCATGCCCTACGTCGGCGGCGTGGGCGCCTATCGCGCAAAGTGCGACGAGGTCGCGGCCAAGGGCTACGAGGGTTTCTTGATGGAGAGCTCCACCACGATGCGGACGAAGGACGCGGTCGCTTCGTAACGCGCGTTAGTATAGGATCAGGATAACGCGAGTCCCGGCAAAGCGGGACCGACACAAACAAAGGAGAGAGTAAATGGCCACGCAGATGAAAGCACCGCCTTCCGACAAGAAGGAAATCGTTGACATCAAGTACCCCTACGCCGACCTTGTGAAGCGTACGTCCCCCGGCGGCCGCTATATCGATGCGCCCAGCGACGAGGAAAGCCCCTGGGTGCCCTTCGGCGACAACGCCGCGATCAAACACATCGCTTTCGACGTGCGGCAGAACCTGTTCTCCAACATCCTGTGGGTGAAGAGCCCCGGCGTGATCGGCACGCACTTCCACCGCGGCACCATCCTGATGGTCTGCCTCGAAGGCAGCGTGCGCTATCTGGAATACGACTGGGTTGCGACGCCGCACGGCGTGATCCTGGAAACTCCGGGCGAAAGTCACACTCTCGTGACCGAACATGCCGACGGCGTGAAACTGTTCGGCTGGATGCAAGGCCCGATCGATTTCTTCGACGGCGACGGCAAGTACGTGGAAACGACCGACGTGTTCTGGTTCATGAACCACTACGAGACATACTGCCGCGAAAACGGCCTGCCCATCAACGAGAAGCTCTACCTTTAAGGAGGCAAGCGACGTGGCCACACAGGAAAAGCCCAAACCCAAATCGTCTCTGGGGGCGAAGACGGCTGCCGAGGCGGGTGCGTTCAGGATTGTGAACGTGCCCGAGACCTACAAGCACGTGATCGACGAATACGTGCGCGATGGCACCTACGTCTCCACCGACGAGGCGGAGAGCCCGTGGGTGCCCTTCGGCGACAACGCCGCGATCCGGCACCTGGCTTTCGATGTCCGCAACAACGTCTACGCCAACGTGCTGTGGATCAAGAGCGCGGGCGTGATCGGCACGCACAAGCACCGCGGCATGGTGTGGGCGATCGGGCTGGAAGGCACATTCCGCTACCTCGAATACGACTGGGTTTGCGGTCCGGGCGATTTCATCACCGAATTCCCCGGCCACGCGCACACCCTCGTCACGGACGAGCCAGACGGCATGAAGGCCTTCTTCTGGATGCAGGGCGCCAACGAGTTCTACGACGAGAACGGCGAACACGTGGAAACGCTCGACGTGTGGTGGTTCATCAACCACTACGAAAGCTACTGCAAGGAACAAGGCATACCGATCAATCGTCAGTTGTATCTGTAATCAGGACAATTTCCCCGGATCGCCGATCCGGGGCTGACGCGAGAGGAATAGCATGTCTGATACCCCGGGAACGCTAGACCAGTTCGATATCAAGGGCCGCTCGGCGCTGGTGACGGGCGCCGCAAGCGGCATCGGCCTCGCCTATGCCGAGGCCATGGCCGAAGCGGGCGCCAAGGTGACGATCACCGATATCGATGCCGAGGGTGCCGCGCGGGAGGCCGACCGGCTCTCGCACGAAGGATACGAAGTGCGCTGGGACACTGTCGACGTGTCCGACCTCGACCAGGTGGCCCGCGCCTTCGACCACCACGTAAAGGCCTACGGCGGCTGCGACATTGCCTTTGCCAATGCCGGCCTCGACGTGGGCGACGGGTTCTGGAGCCCGGAAGACAAGCGCAACCCAGATGGCCAGATCGACGTCTATTCCAAGGACAAATGGGACAAGTCCATCGCCATCAACCTGACGGGCGTGTTCCACACCGTGCGCGAGGCCGCGCGGGTGATGAAGGCGAACGAGGGCAACGGCTATCGCCGGGGCGGCTCCATCGTCATCACCTCCTCCAACGCCGCGGAAGTGAACGAGGCCATCGTCGGCGTGCCCTACATGGCGGCAAAGGCGGGCGTGAAGCATTTCATGCGCCATTCCGCCTACGAACTCGCTGCGTTCGGCATCCGCGTGAACGCCATCGCGCCGGGCCCTTTCGTCACCAATATCGGCGATGGCTGGGTGAAGAAGAACCCGAAAGCGAAAGAGGCCTGGGACAAGCTGGTGCCCGTGGGCCGCATGGCCGAAACCTACCAGATCAAACCTCTTGCCCTGCTGCTGGCCAGTGACGCGGGCAGCTACATGACCGGCGCGCACGTGATGATTGACGGCGGCATGCAGCTTGGCCCGATCAAGCCATTGAACGACTAGCCCGCGCTCGTTACGAGTGCATTTGACAATATGTAAATTTCTGGAGAAGCGATGACCACCCCCGCACGCGCCGCAATCTGCCGTGGCAATTCCGAACCCTTCAAGATCGAGGACGTGGAACTGGACGACCTGCGCCCTGACGAACTGCGCATCCGCGTGGTCGCCTGCGGGGTCTGCCACACAGACATGGCCGTGCGGGACGAGCAGCTGCCCGTCCCTCACCCTGTCGTGCTGGGCCACGAGGGCGCGGGCATCGTGGAGGAAGTGGGCAGCGCGGTAACGGTCGCCAAGCCGGGCGACCGCGTGGTGATGAGCTTCAACTCCTGCGGCGAATGCCCGAGCTGCTCCATCGACGCGCCGACCTATTGCTACAACTTCTTCCCGCACAACTGGAGCGGCAAGCGCGCCGACGGCTCGCCCGTCATGTTCAAGGGCGGAGAGCCGATGAACGCCAACTTCTTCGGCCAGTCCAGCTTCGCCACCCACGCCATCGCGCACGAGGCGAACACGGTGAAGATCGCCGACAGTGCCGCCGATATCCCGCTCGAACGCATCGCCCCCATCGGTTGCGGCCTGATGACGGGGGCGGGTGCAGTGCTGCGTTCCATGCAGGTGCGCAAGGGTATGCCGATCGCCGTGTTTGGTGCGGGCACGGTGGGCATGGCCGCGATCATGGCGGCAAAGATTGCCGGTGCGAACCCGATCATCGCCGTCGACGTGAACGACAAGCGGCTGGAACTGGCGAAGGAGTTGGGCGCGACCCACGCCTTCAACGGCAAGGACGGCGCAATGGACAAGATCCGCGAGCTGGTGCCGCAGGGCCTCGGCTATGCATTCGATACGACCGGGATCAACACGCTGATCCAGGAGGCATGGGGCCTGCTGGCCCCGATGGGCATCTGCGGCATCGTCGGCGCGTCCGATCCGTCCGACAACCTTACCTTCAACGAAGCCGAATTCATGGGCGGCGGCCGCCGCGTGATGGGCATTCTCGGCGGAGACAGCGATGTCGGCCCGTTCCTCAACGAACTGCTGGACTACCACGTGAAAGGCCAGTTCCCGTTCGAGAAGCTGATCGGCTATTTCGATTTCGACCAGATCAACGAGGCGATCCACGCCAGCGAGGACGGCAGCGTGGTGAAGCCTGTGCTGCGCATTTCGCCTGAGTAACTGTCGGCGGCGCGTAAGAAGGGGAGGGAATAAATGTTGAGATACATGATTGCAGGCCTGGCGATGGCCTTTGCCACCCCTGCCCTTGCGGACGACCACGAGGAACCGCCGCTTCGGGTGGAAGTGCTGCGCACCAGTGCAGGCTCGCTCCACGTCAATTCCGCGCTCATCATGGGGGAGCGGGACGCCGTCCTGGTCGACCCGCCCTTCACCCTCGCCGATGCGCACCGCGTGGCAGCGATGGTGCTGGATAGCGGCAAGAATCTGACGCACATCTTCGTCACCCACGACCATCCCGACCACTTCTTCGCGATGGAGGTGCTGGAGGAAGCCTTCCCCGACGCGGAAATCGTAGCGCACGAGACCGTGGTGGCCGATATCTGGCGTTCCCTGCCGTTCAAGGTGGAACGCTGGAGTCCTATTCTGGCGGGCAACGGCCCCGCCTATCCCAGTGCCCCGCACGCGCTGACGAGCGATACGATCATGCTGGAGGGCCACGAACTGCGCGTGCTCGGCCCGATGCAGGGCGATCACCGCAATTCCACCGCGCTCTGGGTGCCGGAAATCCGCGCCCTGCTGCCGGGTGACCTCGTATTCAACGAGGTCCACCTGTGGCTGGGGGAACATGACCTCGACGCCGTTGCCGCCTGGCGCGCAAGCATGGACAGTCTGGAAGAATTGCAGCCCGAAATCGTTGTCGCCGGTCACGCACGCCCGGGCCTGCCGGACGACATCAGCGGGATAGAATTCACCTACCGCTATCTCGACGCGTGGCCGGGGCTGGTTGCCGATGCCGCCGATTCCGACGACCTGCAGGCAAAGGTGCGCGCGGCCTTCCCCACTACGATTGACGTGCTGGACGATTTCATCCTCGTCAATTCCACCGAAGTCGCCATGGGCGAACAACCGATCTGGACCGAATAGAAACCGATGAAAGCCGTCACTTTCCAGGGACTGCACCAGCCGCTCGCGTTCGAGGACGTGCCCGATCCCACGCCCGGCGAAGGCGAACTGGTGGTTGAGGTGGGCCGCTGCGGCATCTGCGGCAGTGATCTGCACATGACCGAGGACGCCGCTTACGGCTGCAAGCACGGCGATATCCTCGGCCACGAATTTGCCGGCGAAGTGGTTGCGCTGGGCAAGGATACAAAGGGCCACAAGGTCGGCGACCTCGTTTCCGTGATCCCGCTGATGAGCTGTGGCGAATGCGAACATTGCCGCAAGGGCACGGTGCAATGGTGCGAGAAATTCGGCCTGCAGGGTGGCGGCTACGCGCAATACGCCGTGACCCGTCCCAACCAGTGCGTGCCGCTGCCCAGCGACCTGACCTTGGCCGACGGCGCGATCATCGAACCGCTGGCGGTGGCGCTGCACGGTATCAACCTCTCGGGAATGAAAACGGGCGACAGGGTGCTGGTTCTGGGCGCCGGTCCCATCGGCCTTGCAGTCGCCTTCTGGGCGAAGCGTTTCGGCGCAGGCAAAGTGGCGGTGCAGGACATTGCCACGTTCCAGCAGGGCCGCGCGCTGGAAATGGGCGCAGACGTCTTCGTGGTCGACCCCGAAAACCCCATTGAAAGCGCGAAGCAGGGTCTGGGCGGAGAGGCGGACATCGTTTTCGAATGCGTCGGCATTCCCGGCCTGATCGACCAGTCGGTGCAGCAGGTCCGCCCCGACGGCACCATCGTTCTGCTGGGCCTGTGCACGAAGCCCGACACGCTCAACACTTTCGTGATGCTGTCGAAACAGGTGAAGCTGGTGACAAGCGCATTCTTCACCGTGCCGGAATACGAGGCCGCGCTTGCCGCCCTGGATGCGGGTGCCTTCGCCCCGCGCCTGCTGGTGACGGACACCATCAGCCTGTCGGAAACGCCGGACGTGTTCGAAAGCCTGAAGAAACGCACCGATCAGTGCAAGGTGTTGATCGCACCCTGACGGGGGCTTAGGGCCATGTTGCCGCTGGACGGCTGACTACCACTTAGGGGCCCATGGCGAGCGAAGCAGAAAACCTGGACGCACCGGAGAATCCGCGCGCCAAACTGGTGCGCGGGTCGATCGCGGGTCACCTCGTCAAGCAGACGACGCCCGCCATTGTCGGCGTTGCAGCGATCATGTCCGTCGGCGTGATCGACGCCTACTTCATCGGCCAGCTCGGCGCGAACGAATTGGCGGCGATCAGCTTCATCTTCCCGGTCATCACCGCGCTCCAGAGCCTCGGCGTAGGCGTGATGGTGGGGATCAATTCCGTGGTCAGCCGCGCGCTGGGTGAAGGCGATTACGAGCGGGCCCTGGCCCGCGCGAACCTCGGCCTGATGCTGGGCTTGGCCGCCGGGATTACGCTTGGCCTCCTGCTGTTCGTGCTGCGCCAGCCGCTGTTCCAGCTGATGCAGGCGGACGCCGAAATACTGCCGCTGATCGATCAGTACATGAAGCCCTACGCCTTCGGTTTCGTGCTGATGATGACGATGATGGGCGCGAACGGCGTGCTGCGCGGACAAGGTGCGGCCAAGAGCAACACGGCCGTGCTTGTGATCTACTCCATCGCCAACTGGATACTCGACCCGATCCTGATCACCGGTGCCTTCGGGATCGAGGGCTTCGGCGTCGCGGGCGCGGCCTATGCCACCATCGGCGGCTGGATCGTCGGCATCGTCGCGGCTTTCTGGCTGCTGGAACGGCACGACCTGCCATTCCGCCCATCGGCTGTGAAGAACTGCCGCATCGGTGTGCAGCTCAGGGCGCTCACCCGCGTCGCCGGGCCTGCGGCTTTCACCAATTCGATCAATCCGGCAGGTCTTGCCATCCTTACCTCGCTGCTAGCCGCGGAGGGCACGGCAGCCGTCGCCGGTTTCGGCGCGGGCGGCCGCCTGCAAAGTTTCGCGGTGGTGCCATTGTTGGCGCTGTCCGGCTCCATCGGCGCGATCGTCGGCCAGAACTGGGGCGCGCGCCAGTACGACAGGGCGCGCCGCGCACTGGTGCAGGCGGGCCTGTTCTGCGTGGGCTACGGGCTGGCCGCAGCACTGGTTCTCTATACTTCGCGGGAGTGGTTCGCCGAACTGTTCAGCGACGAAGCTCAGACGCTGGAAGCTACAAGCGCCTATCTCGCGATTTCCGTCTGGGGATATGCCGGATACGGCGTGCTGATCGTCGTCAACGGTGCTCTCAACGCGATAGACAGGGCCAGCAACGCGCTAGCCCTTTCGATCAGCCGTGTGATGCTGGTGATGGTGCCGTTCGCCTGGCTGCTGCGGGGCGCACTGGGCACCCAGGCCGTCTACCTGGCGGAACTGACGGCGAACCTGCTGGGCGGCCTTGCCGCTGCGGCGATCGCGTGGTTGGTGCTGTGGAAGCGCCCCGGCGAAAAAGCCGCCGGGGACGCTTGAAGCAAAGCCTTTAGTCCAGCGGGCGGCTGGAACCGAAGAACAGCGCCTGGCTGATCGCCGCACGCACCGTGTCTTCCTGGAAAGGCTTGGTGATGAGGTAGGTCGGCTCCGGACGGTCTCCCGTAAGCAGGCGTTCCGGGTATGCGGTGATGAAGATCACCGGCACCGACTGGATGGCGAGAATGTCGTCCACCGCATCGAGGCCCGAGGAACCGTCGGCAAGCTGGATATCGGCCAGCACGAGGCCCGGCGTCTTGTCGGCAACCACGTCCTGCGCCTGCGTGCGGGTTGCCGCCGTGCCGCAGATTTCGTGGCCGAGCGACTTCACGAGGTCTTCAAGCTGCATGGAGATCAGCGGCTCGTCCTCGATGATGAGAACGCTGGTTGCACTTTCGCGCTCAATCTCTGCAATCGCCTCGCGAACGAGTGACTCGACGTCGTCCGCGCTCATGTCCATGATTTCGGCTGCCTCCTCGGTCGAGAAATCCTCGACCGTGGTGAGCAGCAATGCCTGGCGGTTGACGGGCGTGATCCGCTTCAGCTGGTCCTGCGCGGCAATCTCGTGGGTGCTGCCGATGGATTCGGCACTTTCCACTTCCATGTAGGCGCTGGACCAGACCTTGTTGAATGTCTTGTAAAGAGGAACGCGTCCGCCACGCAGGCTGTCGGCGACGCTTTCGTCCGCCAGTGCAGCTTCCAGCGTGGCCTGGACAAACGCATCGCCAGTCGACTGCGAGCCCGTGAGAGCGCGCGCGTAGCGGCGGAGAAACGGCAGGTGTGCAGCAACTTCGGCACCAATACTCATAGAAACCCTTCCCGATTGTAGGTGTCACGTGAACGCGCGCGATGCGCTTGGGTTCCAAGTGGCACTTCCAACGTGATTTTCCAGCTGTGAATGACCCGCATCCAATGACAGCCTGTTTTCGATTTTCAAAGTCGCCCGAACATTTTTCGGTTTTTTTTGAAAGTGCGGGGAACCGCTTTTCGCAGCGGTCATTTAGTCTATGTCACCGCCGAGACCCCCCTCCCGTCCAAGCGGCTGGTGATACGATCCCAAGAGGCCTCCGATCACAAGATCGGAGGCCTTTTTTTTAGCCTCGCGATGGATGACAGTAGCTGTGCAGAGGCACACTTGTGGCACGCACCAACACGGCTTTGAAATGTCGAAGTGTTGCGTGTCAGCCCAGGAGGCGGGAAAACAGGCCGCGTTTGCGCCCTGCGGCCATGACCTCGACCAGCTTGTCGGGGTCGTAGGGCTTTTCGAACACCGGGCCCATCAGCGCGATTTCCTTGGGGATGTCGTCGGGCGAGCCGGTAGAAAATGCTATCCAGGGCCGCTTCGGGCCGAGCAGATCGACCAGTTCGGCCAACGCCCAGCCGTCGTCGCGATCGGCAAGGTGCACGTCCAGCACGATGGCGTCCAGCTTCTCGCCGTCCTCCAGCTGCTCCATCGTCGATTGCATGGTGTGGCAGATGATCACTTCCTCGGCACCGCCACGCAGCAAGGCATCCTCCAGCGACATCGCCAGGACGGCATCGTCTTCCACCAGCAGAACGCGGCCAAGCTTTGGCTGCTTGCGCGGCTTGCCGGAACGGGCGCTGGATACGGCAGTCTTGCTCATTGGCCTCCGAAGGGGGTGCTGGCGCTCCGGAATTCGGAAACGACCCTGGCGAAGCAACGCTGCTCCACGCCGCCAAGTTCCCCGTGACGTAAAGGACAGAATCAAAGATTCTTATGATAGAGCCGGTACTCGCGATTGACCTTCGCCCCGATGGCATCGGCGATGGCAACCATGCCCTGGTTGTCCTCCAGGATCCAGCCCACCTCCGCCCTCTCGGCATCGAAGCGACCCACTGAATAGCGGCGGATGTACTCGATCATCATGAAAGCGAGCTGGCTGGCCATGCGGCTGTTCTGGTATTTGGGTACCACGCCCATCAGTGGCACGCGCCAGTTGAGCGAGTCCGGGTTGCGCAGCCACCACAGCAGCTTCAGCCAGTTGAACGGGAAGAGCTTGCCGCCGTAATCCTTGATCTTCAGGTTGATATCCGGCCAGGAAAGCATGAAGGCAGCCGGCTCCCCGTCGACGAAGGCGATCATGTTCGCGCCCTGCTTCGTCAGCGGCTTCAGCTTGTTCGAGGCATAGACCTTCTCTGCCTCGGTAAAGGGCACATAGCCCCAATTGGTGGACCAGGCGGAGTTGAGGATATCCATGCAGATCGCGGCATCGTCCTCGAAATTCTTGGTATCGACCATTCGCACATGGATGCGACTGGATTTTTCGCCCGATGCGACGATCCGGTCGATCAGCGGCGGAAAGCCATCCTCGATCCTGAGGTCGTAGGTCAGCAGCCGCTTCGCCGTTTTGTATCCCTGTGCCTCGACCCAGCCCTGATACGCCGCGTTGTGGTGGCCCATCATGATCATCGGCGGATGGTCGTGACCCTTGGTGAGCAGGCCAGGCTCATCCCAGACAGAAAGGCTCATCGGCGCCAGAACCCGCGTCATGCCCTGTTCGCGCAGCCAGTCCTCCGCGCGGGCGATCAGCGCGGCCATAACGGCCTCGTCAAAGGCCTCCATCAGGCCCCAGTTGCCCGTTCCCGGACCGCTGCCCTGCTCTGGCGGCTGCGCGAGCGCGAGTTCGTCGTAATGCGCGGAAATGCGGCCAACCACCTTGTCCCCGCGCCGTGCCAGGAACAGCTGCACCTTGGCGTGTTCGAAGAAGGGGTTCTTCTTCTCGTCCAGCAATTCGCGCACTTCCATGCGCAGCGGCGGCACCCAGTTGGGATCGCCCTTGTTCAGTTCGAAGGCGATTTCGATGAATGCATCGAGGTCGCCCTTGCCGGAAACCGGGGCAATATCTATCTTCTGGCTCACACACTTGGCCTTTCGTTCATATCGCGTTCGCTCTTGATATGCATCAAGGCCCTGTCAAGTAATCCGGCTCAAGAGAACTTGGCCACCCGCGTCGGAACGTAGACCCCCGGCCCATCGCCCTTATCGACAATTTGCAGTATAGAGCCGCCCCATGGAAGCGACGAGCAACATTCCCGAGCAAGACAGCGCCGCTGCCCCCGTGCAGCGCCGGCGCGTGCATGCGCAGATTCCCGACGACAAGGCGATGCTTCGCGCGGCGGCTGAACTGACGCGCGACATCAATACCGCTCGCCCGGAAATCTACTGGCCGGACATGATCGTCTCCGCCCTCGTTGGCTATGCCACGATGGCTGGTGCCATCCTGGTGGAAAGCACCTGGCTTGCCATCGCGCTGGGTATCGTTTCGGTCTTCGCGCTCTACCGGGCGCTGCTGTTCATTCACGAGATCAGTCACCTGCACCGCGATGCCCTGCCGGGCTTTCGCGCCGGGTGGAACCTGCTGGTCGGCATTCCGCTGCTGACGCCCAGCCTGATGTACGAGAACGTCCACACGCTGCACCACGCGCGAACAAAGTACGGCACGATCGAGGACCCGGAATACATGCCGCTGGCGCTGATGAAGCCGTGGAGCCTGCCGCTGTTCGTGCTGGTCGCCGCGCTCGCACCCGTCGCGCTGATCGTGCGCTGGGGCATTATCGCGCCCATCGGGCTGATCGTGCCGCCCCTGCGCCGCTTCGCCTGGGAGCGCCTGTCTGCGCTTTCCATCAACCCCTCGTTCCGTCGCCGCCCGGCGGAAGACAGGGAACGCGGCTGGTTCCTGTTCCAGCAGGTCGGCGCAAGCCTGTGGGCGATGTTCCTGATTTCCACGCCGTTCTGGCTGGGCTGGCGGCCGCTGCTGATCGCTGCTGGCATCACCGCCGCTGTCGCCGTGTTCAACCAGCTTCGCACGCTGGTGGCGCACCTGTGGGAGAACGATGGCGAGGCCATGACCGTGACCGCGCAGTATCTCGACAGCGTGAACGTGCCCAGCTTCATCGCGGGCATCTGGGCGCCTGTGGGCCTGCGTTATCATGCGCTGCACCACCTCGTGCCGTCTATGCCCTACCACTCGCTGCACGAGGCGCATAAGCGCATCTCGGCGAAGCTGGGCGATACTTCGACCTTTGCCGAGGCGAGCCATCCGGGGATGATCCCGCTTGTCGGCCGCATCGCCCGCAGCACGATGGGTCGGCGCGAAGGCTAGACCCTAGTCCAGTTCGCAAATCATCGCACACCGCCGCTCCGGTGGAAGGCCCGCTTCCGTTGCGGCCTCCAGTCCGGCGGCCAGACGCGGATGCTCGTCCAGTGCATCGATGACGGTGAAGCCGTGCCGAACATAGAACGGCGCATGAAACGCAATGTCGCGGAAGGTGTGCAACGTAATTGCCCGGAAGCCTGCGTTGCGGGCATCGATCTGCAAGGCGCGCAGCAAGGTTGCACCGATGCCACGCCGCTGGAAAGCGCGGGCAACGCTGAGTTCGTGCAGGTGCAATTCGCGCCCGGCGGGCCGCGCGGCGGCGAAACCAACCACATTGTCCTCGCTGGTAGCGGACAGGCTCTGGCGCTGGGCGATAATCGCCCGATACTGCTCTGCCGAGCGCGGAGCGGGCATGGCGATGTCCACCAGCGACGGCTCTGTCAGGAACAGGCGGGCTGCGTCCTCCTCGACTTCCGCAAACTGTTCGGCATCTTCGGGGCGCGCGAGGCGCAAGGACCAGTCCGCAGCCGTCATTCCTCGGTGCGGACCAGGACAGTTTCGCCCACCAGCAGGAACAGGAAGAATGGCGCCCATGCCGCCAGCAGCGGCGGGTAGCCGCCGAAACTGCCCATGGCGAGCGCGGCATTGTCGACCACGAAATAGGCGAAACCCAGCGCCATGCCGATAACCGCGCGCGCAAACAGCTTGCCCGAACGCGCAAGGCCGAAACCCGCGACTGCTCCCAGCAGCGGCATGAGGACGGCGGAAAGCGGGCCCGAAATCTTGTGCCACCACTTGGCTTCCAGCTCGCCTGTCCGGCGGCCCGCGCCCTGCAGCGCCTCAATACTTTCGGAAAGGCTGGCGAGCGGCTGCGCATCGGCGTCGACACGGCGCAATTCGACCTGCGCGATCTCCACGCCGGGCGCGACGGTAATGCTGTCGATCGCCTGCGTCTGCGCGCTCGCCACGGTGAATGCGGAGGCATCTTCCAGCAGCCATCCGGGGGACGCAAACGAGGCGCGATCGGCTGTGATCTGCCGGGTGATCATGCCGCCATCATCCCGCTCGTAGAACGTGACGTCGGTCAGCACCGTTTCCGCCCCGCGGCCCGACAGCGTGCTGCCCATCAGCACGTCGTTGCCGTCGTTGAAATAGACATTGCTGCGCGCCTCCCGGTCCTCGGGGATGGCAGCGTATTCCACGTCCTCCCACACTTTGAGCGTTGCCGTGGCGCGGGTGACGATGCGTTCGTTGAAAGCGAAAGAAATGACTGCCACCACCATGCCGATCAACAGCAGCGGCGCGAGGATCTGGTGCGCGGACAGGCCAGCCGCCTTCATCGAGATTACTTCGGAGTTCTGGTTCAGCCCGGCCAGCGTGATAATCGTCGCCAATAGCACCGAGTAGGGCAGGAACCGCGCGACAAGCTGCGGCGCGCGCAGGCTGGCATAAAGCCATACCTCAGAATCGCCGTTCCCCGGCACGGCGAGGATGTCTCCCGTCTTGCCCAGCATGTCGAGCGCCAGCAGCACCAGCACCAGCATGGCGAGCACCGCCACGATGCGCACGGCGAACATCTTCGCCAGATAGATCGTCAGCGTGCGGGAGGGGAAAAAATCAAGCAGCACCTGGCGCGCCCCCCTGCCGTTGCATGTTCTCTTCCTGCTGCTCGTGCAGGTCCTCTTCCGGCACCAGCCCGCGCAGCTTGTCGCGCCCGATCAGCTTTTTCAGGCGGCGGGCAATCTTGGAATAGAAGCTTTCGAGGAAGCCGATAGCCTGTCCGCCGGGAACGAAGGCGACCTGATAATACATCCAGCTGATAAGCGCGAACAGCACCGCAAACGGCCCCCACAAGGCAAGGAAGGGGTCGATCCGGCCGATCTCCGCCACCTCCGAACCGTACTGGTTGATCTTGTGATAGGCGACGACGATCACGATGGAGAGGAACACGCCGAGGGCGGAGGTGCTGCGCTTGGGCGGCACGGCCAGCGCCACGGCAAGGAACGGTAGCATCAGCATCATCACCACTTCGACCATCCGGTAGTTGAAGTTGGCCTGACTGCCCGCGCGTTCCTCCGCCGTGCTGTCGGGGCTCCAGCCGATCTCCAGCAGTTCGGGTAGCACATATTCGCGTTCGTCCTCTCCGCGAGCGCGGAATTCCTCGATAGCGGGCAGGTCTATCGGCAGGTCGTGCTGGCTGAAGCTGAGCACGCGCGGACTCCCCTCGGCCACGTCGTGCACGATCACCCCGTCCACCAGCCGCAGGATGATGGTGTTGCGATCTTCCCGGTTGGCGAGGAAGCGGCCCTCGCGCGCAGAGATGGAAAGCACCTGACCGGCATCGTCTGACACGCGGGCAAAGATGCCCATCAGCTGGCGTCCTTCGTCCTCGCTCTCCTCGATCCGCAGGGCCATGCGGTCCTCGATGGTGTTGAACTCGCCCACCTTGATCGAAGCGCCCAGCGCGCCGGATCGAAGCTCGAACTCCATCTCCTCGTAGGCGAAACGCGCCTGCGGCTGGATGAAACCGACGATGGCGAAATTCAGCGCGACGAGTGCGAAGGTGATGAGGAACGGCACGCGCAGCAGCCGGGTGTAGGACCAGCCGACCGCGCGCATCACGTCCAGCTCGCTGGAAATGGCGAGTTTACGGAATGCGAAGAGGATGCCGAGCAGCAATCCCAGCGGAATGGCGAGCCCGGCATATTCGGGCACGAGATTGATGAGCATCTCGAACACGATGCTGATCGGCCCGCCTTCCACACTGACGAAATCGAATAGCCGCAGCATCTTTTCCAGCAGCAGCAGGCTGGCGGCCAGCACGAACACGCCGATCATCGGCACGATCACGAGCCGGAAGATATAGCGGTCTGTAGCGGTGATGAAGCGGGACACGTGCCAGTCTGACGCTGCGGAAGGGTTAGGGTTCCCGCGCCTTAGCGACAAATCCTGTCGCGGTCATGTATTGAATTGTACAGGCTTTGGCCTTGGGCGAGCGAAGGCTCAGGCCTTCTCAAGCGTGCATTGCAGCGGATGCTGGTTTTCCCGAGCGAAATCCATCACCTGGTTCACCTTGGTTTCGGCCACTTCGTAAGGAAAAATGCCGCAAACGCCCACGCCGCGCTGGTGAACGTGCAGCATGACGCGGGTCGCCTGCTCCAGGTCCATGCGGAAAAAGCGTTTCAGAACCATCACGACGAACTCCATCGGGGTGTAGTCGTCGTTCAGCATCAGCACCTTGTACTGGCTGGGCTTTTTGGGCTTCGCGCGGGTCTTGGTAGCGACGCCGACCTGCCCCTGGCCGTCGCCCACGCCGCCTTCGTCACCATCCTCGTCAGCGGCGACAACGGCCCAGCGGTGGGCAGTAGAAAGGGGATCGGTGCGGGTCATTTCCTGCGCGAATATCGTATCGAATGTGCTGGCTGCAAGTGCGGTTTTGCAATTTCGCCGCGGTTTGCATCCGGTCCGGACAGCATTCGGGCCGGACAGCCTGGCTGCCCGGCCCGTCAACTGATCGCCGTGGGAGAGGAGAGGTTTCGGCGATCGGTAACTGTTGAAAGCCGTTAGGCAACCTTCGACATCTTCTCGGCGGCCACGTTCACGCGGGCCGACAGCGGAGCGGCGACGTCGTTCGCCATCTTCATGGTCGCGTCGGTCGTCTTGGACGACATGGCGACCATGGCATCGAAGTTGCGACGCATGATCTTGCCCTGCAGCTGGAACAGCTCGGTCGGGCTCTTGATGCTGGCCATGTCCTTGATGTCGGCAGTGGCGGTTTCGTAGGCCATCTTGGCTTCGTCAGCCATCGTCTGGCCCATGCCCTGCAGCGACTCGGTGAACACCTTGCCGGTTTCGACCATGGCTTCGACGTTGCCCTTGGCGAAATCGGTCATCTCGCTCATGGCCTCGGTGCTCTTGTCGTAAGCGGCCTGGGTACGAGCCTGCATTTCGTTGACCGCTTCGGTCATCGTTTCGGTGATCTGCTTGCTGTAGTCGAAGTTCGGGGTAGCCATGATTTTTTCCTTGAGCTGGGTAACTGTGGGTTCGGACTTGGCGCTCGCAGCGGCCTTAGTCCGGGCCTTGGGAGCGGGGGTTTTCTTCGCCACCGGCTTCCTGGCCGGAGCGGCTTTCTTGGGCGCAGCCTTCTTGGCGGCGCGCTTCTTCGGTGCTGCCTTCCTGGCAGCAACCGGAGCCTCCTTGGCGGGGGCAGCCGTCTTCGCCTCGACCTCTGCCGGCTTGGTAGCGGCGGCGGGCGCCTTCTCGGCTGTGTCTTCGGTCTTGGACGCTGACTCGGCCATAATTCCTCGCTTGTGTCTCACTGCATTCGTTCGCGATCACGTTCTACCGCGACCTCTTGTTGCAATGCACAAATAGACCTTCGCAGGCGCGAAGTCAAGGAAAAATGTTGCAGTGCACAACGGCACTGAATCTTGTGTTGTCAGGTACTTGACCGGATCTAGCGCAACTTCACGAAGCTGCCCGGCGCGTCCTCGATTGCAGGATTGGCCTTGCTGCCGGGCTTGCGGCGGCCCGTCGCCTTGACCTTGGTGCTATCCAGCGTGGCGAGCCATTGCGCCCAGTCCGGCCACCAGCTTCCGGGATGCTCGACCGCGCCCTCGACGAACTCTTCAAGAGAGGAAAACTCTCCGTCGTTGGTCCAGTACTGGTACTTGTTCGCGGCAGGCGGATTGACCACGCCCGCGATGTGGCCGCTGCCTGCCAGCACGAAGCGGTTGGGGCCGTTGAAATGCTTCAGCGCTTCGAACACACTTTCCGGCGGAGCGATATGGTCCTCTCGCCCCGCCTGGATGTAGGTGGGGCACGCAACGCGTCGCAAGTCTATCGAAGTGCCGTCCGCGCCAAGGGCATCCGGTTCCACCAGCAGGTTGTCACGGTAGAGATCGCGCAGATACGCCGCATGCCACTTTGCCGGCAGGTTGGTGACATCGCCGTTCCAGAAAAGCAGGTCGAAGGCCGGATAGTCCTCTCCCAGCAGGTAGTGGTTGACCACGTAGTTCCAGATCAGGTCGCTGCCACGCAGCATGTTGAAGGTGGCCGCAAGGTATCGCCCGTCGAGATAGCCGCCCTTGCTGGCCTGCCGGATGAATTCCAGCTTGCCCTCGTCCACGAACAGCTTGAGTTCGCCCGCGTGCCGGAAATCCACCTGCGCGGTGAAGAATGTGGCGCTCTTCACTTTCTCGGCCTGCCCACGGCGCGCCAGCACGGCGAGCGTCGCCGCCAGCGTCGTGCCCGCCACGCAGTAGCCGATCGTGTGGACGCTCAGCACTTTCAGCCGTTCGCGCACGAAGTCGATTGCCTCGATCTGGGCGAGAATATAATCGTCCCAGTCGATGTGGGTGAGGCTCTCGTCGGCTGATTTCCAGCTGACCATGAACACCGAGATGCCCTGGTCCAGCGCCCAGCGCACGAAGCTCTTCTTCTCGTTCAGATCGAGGATGTAGAACCGGTTGATCCACGGCGGGAAGATCAGCAGCGGCACCTCCAGCACCTCGTCGGTGGTGGGACTGTAATGAATGATCTGGAACAGCTCGGTCTCGTGGATCACCTTGCCGGGCGTCGAGGCGATGTTCTCGCCCACCACGAACTTGCTGGTGTCGGTATGCGTTAGCTGGCCCTTCTCCAGGTCGTGCGTCAGTCGCTCCAACCCGCGCACCAGGTTCTCCCCCTGGGTTTCCATCGTGCGCTCCAGCACCACGGGGTTCATCATCGGGTAGTTGGCAGGGCTCATGGCGTCGAGCACGCCCTTGGTGGCAAAGCGCAGGTTCTCGCGGTCTTCCTCGGTCAATCCCTCTGCCGTGTCGACGCTTTTGGAAAGCCGTTCGGCGAACAAAAGGTAGGTCTGGTGGATCAGCGCGAAAACCGGCTGCTCGCGCCACTTCGGATCGGCGAAGCGTCGATCCTTGAAAGGCAGCGCTGCGCCCTTCTCGCCTTCACTTTCATTCGAATAATGCGACAGCACGTCGTTCCAGAGCTGCAGGCCGTCGGTCCATAATTTTTGCTGCGCCTCGGCATCCAGAAGCGGGTTTGCGGAAGACCACTTTTGCAGCGCCTCCATCCAACTTGCTGGATCGCTCAGCAGCGGGGCACCGCGTTGTTCGGGCGGTAGGCAGAATTGCAGCCAGGTCTTCTGGAACTCCATCATCGCCTCGCCCATTGCATCGATAGCCGTCTCGTCCGGAACGGAATGGGCGGCTTGCGGAGCGAAGGTCTGCATCATTTGCCGGGCTGCCTCGCCCTGCATGCGCAGCATCTCGGTGAAGATGTCGGCGGCTTCCTCGCCAGTGTCGGTATCTTTGGCCATGGCCGGCCCTTATAGAGCCAAATGCTGCAAATGGGAGGCAAACCGGCCCTTGAAGCGACGCCAGGCCGTTTGCTGCGTTGCGCTGGCAACACCTTTGCGCCAGATAGACGCCACTATTAACCCGGTTGTACCCGAGAGAAGGATCAGATGGACCAGCAATTCTACCGCATGAAGCGCCTCCCGCCCTATGTCATCGCCGAAGTCAACGCGATGCGAGCGGCCGCGCGTGCGGAAGGGCGCGACATCATCGACCTCGGCATGGGAAACCCGGACCAGCCGCCGCCGCAGCACGTGATCGACAAGCTGTGCGAAGTGGCCCAGAACCCCGATGCCCACGGCTATTCGCAATCCAAGGGTATTCCGGGCCTGCGCAAGGCCCAGGCCAGTTATTACGAGCGGCGCTTCGGCGTGGACCTCGACCCCGACAATGAAGTGGTCGTGACCCTAGGCTCCAAGGAAGGGCTCGCCAGCCTCGCGACTGCTATCACGGCGCCGGGCGATACCATCCTGGCGCCCAACCCCAGCTACCCGATCCACACGTTCGGCTTCATCATCGCTGGCGCCTCGATCCGGTCAGTGCCGACCACGCCGGATGAGAAATACTGGGAAGCGCTGGAAGCGGCGATGAACTTCACCGTACCGCGCCCGACAATCCTGGTGGTGAATTTCCCGTCGAACCCGACAGCGGAAGTGGTCGATCTGGATTTCTACAAGAAGCTCGTCGACTGGGCGAAATTCCACAAGGTATGGATCCTGTCGGACCTCGCCTATTCCGAACTCTACTACGACGGCAAGCCGACGCCTTCGATTCTGCAGGTGCCGGGCGCGAAGGACGTGGCGGTGGAATTCACCAGCCTGTCCAAGACATTCGGCATGGCCGGGTGGCGCATCGGCTTCGCAGTCGGCAACCAGACGTTGATCTCCGCGCTCGCCCGCGTGAAAAGCTACATCGACTATGGCGCCTTCACGCCGATCCAGGCCGCTGCCTGTGCAGCACTGAACGGACCGCAGGACTTCGTGGGCAAGAACCGCGAGATGTATCACAAGCGGCGCGACGTGATGGTGGAAGCATTCGGCCGTGCCGGATGGGAAATCCCGCCGCCGCCTGCCAGCATGTTCGCCTGGGCTCCGCTGCCGCCCGCGCTGAAGGAAATGGGCAGCCTCGAATTCTCCAAGCAATTGCTCACCAAGGCGGAAGTCGCCGTGGCCCCGGGTGTTGGCTATGGCGAGGATGGCGAAGGTTACGTTCGTATTGCAATGGTGGAGAACGAACAGCGCCTGCGCCAGGCCGCGCGTAACGTAAAACGCTATTTCCAGGAAATGGGCATCAACACTTCGGGGAAATGACGCGCGCGAGCGGGCGTGCCTGGCCACTCTTGCTGGCTTGCTCCGCAGGGTGGGTAGGACGGGGCAACAATGGCCAATTTCGGCTGGATCGCGGGCGAGCCGGAGCCTCCCGCGCAGTGGGACTTGCGCCGGATCGGCTGGACCCTCTGCCACGGCAGGAGAGGTTGGCGAGCCGAATGCCGCCACGTCCTCGTCTGCGACACCCGCGCCCTCTCGCCACTTCAGCGCCACGCCCTCGCCGAATCAGACCGTCCTGCATGGCGGCTCATACTGCTAGGGGTCGAGAATCCTGCGGAACGCGCTGCGTTGCTATCGCTGGGATGTGCGGAGGTCTTGTCGGCCGACACCGCGCTGCATGAACTGGAGGCGCGCTCGCGCCGCGTCGCCGATATGTTTGGCATGTTGCCACGCTGGCGCGATGTCGGATCGCTGACGCTGGACCTGTTCCATCGCGACGCGCGCAAGGGCAACCGCTGGCTGGGCCTGCATCCGCGCGAATTCGGGGTCCTCTGGCGACTGGCCGACACGCCTGGCGAGCGAGTGACACGCAGGCAACTGATAGCCGACGTATGGCGTCTCAACCACGAGCCAGAGACGAACAGCGTGGAGGTTCACGTGTCGCGCCTGCGCGCAAAATTGGCGAGCGCCGCTTGTGACGATTACGTGCAGACCGTGCCGGAGGGCGGTTATCGCCTCGCGACGCCGAAGCCATTCTTACTGGCCAGCGGTTTTCGGCAGCAGGATGCGCTGGACGACTATCTGCGCGATCTCGGCTGGGCGGAAGAGGACGCCTGACAGACTGGTAAAACGAGGGCTGGCGCGCGGCTCGCTTGCAGTTTAGTCTCGCCCGGACAAAATCAATCTTGGGAGAGGATTGCAATGGCGAGCACGCCCGAAAATGGCGGCGGACGCACTCTGGACGTAGCGAGCTTCCTTGGCGAGGTGCGCCGCACGCGCTTTTCGCTTGGCGGACGCAGTGTGACACTGCCGTTCAACGGTTTCCAGCTGCGCATCCTGATTCTGTGCAGCCTCGTCACCTTTTTCGACGGGCAGGATTTCACCGCCCTGCCCTATGCCCTGCCCTACATCCGTGACGAGTGGGGCATCAGCGACGACATGACTGCCTATGTCACCATGGCCGCTTTCGTCGGGCAAATGGTAGGCTCGCTGTTCGGTGCCTACCTCGGCGATGTTTTCGGGCGGCGCCCGGTCATCATTACCTGCACGGTGGGCAGCGCAATCCTCACCACGCTGGTGGGTTTTGCCTCCACGCCGGAGATGCTGATCGTGCTGCGCTTCATATCCGGCCTTGCAATCGGCGGCCTGCTTGCGCCCGTCTGGGCGCTCAGCATCGAATCCATGCCCAAGGCCATGCGCTCGACTTCGGTAACGATCATCATGCTGGGCTTCAGTTTCGGCGCATCCTCCGCCGCGCCCATCGCCAACTGGACTGCGCCCTACCTTGGCTGGGAAGGCATATTCTGGGTCTGCGGCGCGATGACCGGTGTGTTCTCGCTCATGCTTATCTTCATGCTGCCGGAAAGCACTCGCTGGATGGTAGCGAAGGAGCGCCCACGTGCGCAGATCGTACCGATGCTCTCGCGGCTGGACCCTGCATTCGAAGCGCAAGCCTACGAGCGCTTCGAACTTGGCGACGAACGCAAGGCCACCACCAGCGAAAATCCGCTCCTCAAGTTCCGCGAGCTGTTCGTCGGCGCGCTGTTCATCGTCACGCCGCTGATCTGGCTCGCCTACTTCTTCTCCAGCATCGCGATCTACCTGAAGAATGCTTACGGCGTATTGTTCATGGAAGCGCTGGGCATAGCCCGCACCGACGCTGCGTGGCTGGCTGCGGCCAGCGGGATGGTGGGTGCCATCGGCGGCGTGCTGTTGCTGGCGCTGACCGAGAAGCGCGGCCCCGGCTGGATTGCCATCGCGCCGCTTATCGGCATTCCCTTGGTGCTTCTGGTCGGCTTCGGTTTCGTATCCGGCGGCGCGCCGCTGGCAGGACTGCTACTGATCGGCGCGATCTTCGTGGGCGCCGGCCACGCCGCGGTTATCTCCATCACCAGCATCTATTACCCCAGCGCGGTGCGCAGCTTCGGCGGCGGTTGGGCCAGTTTCATGGCAAAGTTCGGCGCTGTCGCCGCCCCGTGGATCGGCGCGACCGCCGGCTTCCTGCAAGGAGCACGAGGCGCGCGCGAAGGCTATATCTTCACCGCCGGATGCCTTGCCGGGATCGTCGTCTGCATCCTGCTTCTCGCTTATTTCGCGCGCAGCCTGCAACAGTCCCAGACCGCCGCAACCGCCCAACCTGCCGAATAGGATTTCCCGAGAATGGTCAAACTGCGTAGCCTCGATGCCAACAATCCCGGTCGCCGCGCCAACTGGAAAGCGCTGGGCCTGTCGAAAGAGGACATGGAGAAGCCCAAGATCGCGGTGGTGAATTCCAGCAGCGAGCTGGCGATCTGCTACGCCCACCTCGATGGCATCGCAAAGATGGTGAAGGAGGAAATCCGCGCCGCGGGCGGCGTGCCGTTCGAGGTGCGCACGGCAGCCCCGTCGGATTTCATTACCGGCGCCAACAGGGCGGGCAGCTACATCCTTGCCGGGCGCGATATCATCGCCAACGATATCGAGGTGCAGGTCGAGGCCGCGATGCTGGACGGCATGATCTGCCTGACCAGTTGCGACAAGACCCCGCCGGGCCACCTGATGGCGGCAGCGCGGCTGGATATTCCCACGATCCTCGTGATCGGCGGCTACCAGCAGGCGGGCGAGATCGACGGCGAGCCGGTGGACGTGGAAGACGTGTGGTCTGGCCAGGTCGGCGCGATCTTCGGCAAGGAACCCAAGTTCCCCATCCCCGACATGGCAGAAAACGCCATCCGCGGCCCCGGCGTCTGCGCCGGGATGGCAACGGCGAATACGATGCACACCGTGGTCGAGGCGCTGGGAATGTGCTTGCCGGGCAACGCCCCTGTTCGCGGCAACAGCCCCAAGATGCAGGCCAACGCCCGCGCCGCCGGGCGGCGAATCGTGGAGATGGTATGGGAAGACCTGCGCCCCCGCCAGATCCTGACGCCCGAGGCTTTCCGCAACGCCGTCGCCACGCTGCTGGCGGTTGGTGGGTCGATCAACGCGATCAAACACCTGCAGGCAACCGCCATCGAGGCAGAGAACGGCGTGGACGTTTTTGCCCTCATGGAAGAATTCAGCGACGTGCCCTTGCTCTCCCCCGTCCGGCCCACTGGCGACGTGCGGATCGAGCAGTTCGAGGATGCAGGCGGGGCGCGGGCCGTCCTGAAACGCCTGGAGCCTCGCATCTGTCCCGAAGCGCTCACCTGCACGGGCAAGACACTTGGCGAGAATCTGGCCAATTACGAAATCGAAGGGCCGGACGTCATCCAGCCGCTCGATCAGCCGTTCAGCGAAGGCCCGACCATCGCCATCCTGTCGGGCACCATGGCCGATACGGCCGTCGTGCGCCTCGGCATCCGCGATGGCAGCAGGCCGGAAGAATTCACCGGCACCGCCCGCGTGTTCGAAGATACGAAGGAGTGCATGGCCGCGATCGAGGCGGGGGATATCAAGGACGGCGATGTCGTTATCGCCCGAAACCAGGGCCTGAGAGGAGGCCCCGCCATGGGCGGCGGCGCATCGCTCATTCTCTTCGCGCTGGATGCGGCCGGTCTTGCCCAGACCACCGCGTTCGTGACCGACGGGCAGCTTTCCGGTCTGTGCCTGAAGGGCCTGACGGTAGCCGAGGTATCGCCCGAAGCAGCAGAGGACGGCGCGCCTATCGGCCTCGTGCGCGATGGTGATACCGTGCGCGTATCGGTGAAGGACCGAAGCCTCGATCTCGCTGTGCTACCCGAGGAACTAGCCAGGCGCACCGGGCCCGGCATACGCATCGAGGCGTCCGGCTACCTCAGCAATTTTCGCGAGAGCGTGCGGCCCATGCGAACGGGCGGCGTGCTGGTGCCGGAAAAGAAGTGACGCGCTGCGGCTAACCGCCCAGCAAACCCCTCAGCCTCTCCAGCACGGTTTCGTGCAGCGGGGCTTCGAAAGCAATGCCCGCCTTGCCGTCCTCCGCCCAGACCAGTTCTGCCGGAAGGGCGGAAAGGCCGGGTAGCGTCACCAGCACGCGCTCCCCCGGACGGGCAGCGGAACCGCGAAAGTCCACCATGCACCCGCCGGCGGATACATCCAGGACTTCCAGGTCGACTGATCCGCCGGTTCGCGCGCGCACTTTCACAAGCACCACGTTCAAATCGTTACGCTCCATCAAACCTGCTGCCATGTGAATCCGGTCCCTTCGTGTGAATGGACAGACTAGGCGCACGCAGTTTACCGGAACGTTACCGTCCTCGTTGTGATTGCAGACATTCTCATACGGTTGCCGCGCTGTTGGCTATTGCGCCGGAACACTCTCGGCATGGCGCGCGGCCGCAACAACCTCGTCGTCGTGCAGGTGCGCACCCTGCTGGCGCAGCACCTTGCGAATGGCATCCACATCCACGTCGCGCGGCTGCACGCCTTGGTCCGCTGCCAGCGCCGCACCCACGCCTGCCGCTTGCCCCGTAAGCCAGCACTGCGGGATTTCGCGCATGAAGCCGTGGCTGTTGGCATCGCAGCTAATGTGCCGTCCGCCCACCAGCAGACCATCCAGCGTCCGCGGGACCAGCGAACCATAGCCGACCGAGACCACGGGGAACTTTGGACTGAGGGACGGAGACACGCCAATTTCGTCCGGTAGCGGGTCGGATTCCGCCCAGTGGCTGCGGAGCACTTTGCCCACGCCTGCCAGCCGCCGCGTGTGGCGCACGCCGAGCTGACTGGCGCTTTGCAGCGAATAGACGTTCTCGAAGCCCGGGGCGTGGCGGCGGAAGAACTGGCAGTGCCCTTCCATCAGCCGGTGGCTGCGGATTTCCACTTCGGTCTGGTCGTCCACGTCCAGCGCCGAGAGGCCGCTCTGCCGGGGACCAAGGAACAGCGCGATATCGGGCCGCCAGCTGACGTATGGCGTCTGGAAATAGCCCAGTTCCTCTCGCCCCCGCTCCATGAACTGACGAAGCTCGTCCGGATGATGGACTTTCCAGTCGATCCAGCGGTCCATGTCCACCCCGCCCAGCACCCAACCGGTGTTCATGGAATGGTGGACGTCGCCTTCCTCGATATCGTCCTCGTACTCGGCCCCGGCGCGGGCGAACATGTCGCCGTCGCCGGTGGTGTCGATCACCACTTTCGCCATCAGCGCGTGGCGGCCCATCTTGCTCTCGAAAATCGCGCCCTTGGCCTTGCCGTCCTCCACCAGCGGGCGCGCAGCCCAGGCGTGGAAGACGATCCGCACGCCCGCTTCCAGCAGCATTTCCTGGTTGTTCAGCTTCATCCGCTCCGGGTCCAGCGTGGGCGCCCATTGCACGATGCCGTGGAATGCAGTGGTGCGCTGTCCCCAGTAGGCCGCCTTCACGGGATCGGCGCTGCCCCAGTCTTCGCGCGGAGGCCCTGCCACCCCTTCTGGCGGCATCCGGTCGATGAAATGGCGCGCATAGCCCTGGATCACGTGATTGCCCTGCCAATCGGTCATGCGGTCGATCCACATGACAAGGCCGCCGGTGGAAAGCCCGCCGAGGCAATTGTACCGTTCCAGCAGACACACGTCCGCACCAGCCTTGGCCGCGGCCCATGCCGCCGCGCAGCCAGCCGGACCGCCGCCGATTACCGCCACGTCGCACTTGTGATAGATGCCGATATCGCGCGCGTCCTCCCGCACCGTGCCGCTGCCGTTGGGTGGGGGCAGGTTACGGCTGTCGCTGGAAAAAACATCGGAGCCGAGGAAGCGTTCTTCCCTGTGCCCCTCGATCCGTTGCATTTTCGGCTTGTCGTCGGCCACGGGCTAATCCTTCCATCTGGAACGTGAAGCTGTGCCTAGACTACACTTGTTGACTTAGTCCAGACCGACGCTCGCCCGTATCGGCCAAGAAACCGTTGCACATGGAGAAACGACTCGCTACTTGGCGCCGCTCCGGCCCGATGGCGGAGTGGTTACGCAGAGGACTGCAAATCCTTGCACGCCGGTTCGATTCCGGCTCGGGCCTCCACCTTCCCGCAGTTCCCCGTTGCCCAGCGGCTACGGCGGCACTAAAGGGCAGCGCTGGAATGCCGCTTTAGCTCAGTTGGTAGAGCACATCATTCGTAATGATGGGGTCACAGGTTCGAGTCCTGTAAGCGGCACCAGAATTCTCCCAGCGAAAAAAATCGAGATCTATGACCGGAGTGTCGGGCGACCGCGCTTCGCATCGTCCCGGCCCATGCTCTTCGTATCGCTGGGCTGCCGCATCCAGGCTACGTGTTTTTGCGGAATTGTCCGTTAACCATTTACCCGCGAATGAGGCCTGCCTTGGTCGCGGGATATGTCGCGCGCCAAGGGCGAAAAGGCCCATCCACCGGGCTTTTCGCGAATGTTGGAGCATCCGTTTCCTTTGAGACACCAATCCGCGACGAGAATCGTAAGTGTTTCAAAGATAGACAAAATTCTGAATCGAGTAATTGCGGTTGATCAAATGGTTAAACAATCGTTACCGTCGTGTAGTCGATTCGGAAAGACCAGCAGGAACTGGCTGAAGTTCGACAACAACTGGGGGCGATCCTGAAGTAAGGGCATTCCAACTGCCTGATGGTCGCAAGTCAAACTATCCGCGAAGCACGCGCTTTTCGGCAGGGATCTGTGCGCCCTCCAAACACAGAAGGAAGGAATATCTTATGAAGAAGGTTCTCTTGGCTACCGCAGCAACCGCTCTTTTCAGCGGCACCGCATTTGCCCAGGCCACTGACACCGTCGAAATGACCGTTTCGGCCAGCGTTGCACAGGAATGCAGCGTCGAGCAGCCCGATAACGTCAACTTCGGCCAGCTCGCGATCAACCAGGATCCGGGCGAAGAAGCACTCCTTCTCACGCAGGGCCGCATCAGCGATTACCAGGATATCTGGATCAGCTGCAACTACGGCGCCAACATGGCTCTGGCCGCCACGTCGATGGTAAACCAGGATCAGGCCAACGACGGCCCCGATGCCGCAGACTTCTCCGACACGATCCCGTATCGCATGGAGCTGAACAACTCGGCTGGCGTGAACAGCACCGTGTTCAACCGCATGTCATTCGACACGCTGACCAACTCGGGCGACAACAAGACCAACACCGATGCATTCCACGATCAGGCGAGCCTGCTGCTGCGTTACGTGCCGCGGCCGGACCTGCGTCCGCTTGCTGGAAATTACCTGGGCACCGCTTCGATCACCGTCGGCGGCGTGTGATCCCGATCAGGGTTGCAATACGGTTGGGGAGAGCGTGTAGCTCTCCCCAATCTTAATTAAGTTGTTAGAAAACCTCCGATAAGAAGGGGTTTGACCGGGGGTGCAGGTGGTGTTTGAGATCGGGCAGAAGTTTCTTGGATGCGTTGTTGCGTTACTGGCACTAGTCGCCGTTCCTACCGCAGCGGGGGCAACCAAGGTCTCCCCCATGATCGCGGAGCTGGAACCGGCCGGACGCAATTCGATCCTCCGCGTTACCGTCACCAACGACGGCGATCGCGATACGCCTTACGAAGTTCTCATGCTGAAAGGCGAGATCACGCCGGACGGCGAACTCCTGACAACACCGGCCGACGACCAGTTCCTGGTTTTCCCTACGCAGACGGTCGTGGAAGCGCGTTCACAACAGGTCTTCCGCGTACAGTACATCGGCGATCCCGAGCTGGTGCAGTCCGAGGTCTACTATATGGGTATCCGGCAGGTACCAGTCGCCAGCGAAGACATGGCAGCGCAGGTCCAGCTCGTGGTGAACTACAACGTGCTGATCAACGTGGTGCCTCGCAATTCGGTGGCCCAGCCCAGCGCCACCGGCATGCAGGCCGCCATGCGTGAAGATGTGGCGGGGATTGAATTCGTAGCCGGAAACGAAGGCACGCGGTTCTATAACGCCGGCCTCTCCGAATGGACCATCGCGGGCAAGACCATCGACGGCGAAGACTACGAGGTCAGCTACGATCGCGGCGAGTTGTCGCGTGCCGTCGGCGTCGGCGTCGTTGCGCCGGGGCGAACCCGCAACTTTTTCATCCCCACCGAAGTCCCACTCCAGCCTGAAACGGTCCAGATCGAAATTCGGCCCTGATCTGGCAGGCGGGGGAGCGACACTTCGTGATACGTTGTAAAAGCCTTCTGCTTGCGACCGCAGGTCTCCTTGCGCCCGCTCCCGTGATGGCCGCAGATACCCAGCAGGCCGAGCCGGCAAACTCATCGCGCCCGGCACCGAGAGATGTCGATCCAAGCGACACGCGGGGCGGGGACATAGAGGCGCCCGTCAGCTTCTCCGTTCCGCTGCTCTACAACGCATCGGTCTATGGCGATGTCGTTATCAGCATCTCCGGGGAAGATGTACGCATAGAAGCGGCGTCGCTGCGGCAGACGCTGTCCGGAATGCTGAACGAGGGGGGCAAGTCGGCGCTGGACAATGTTCTGGGCACACGCGACTTCGTCGATCTCGAGAGCCTGACGGCCTCTGGTTTCGCACTGACATTCGACGAGAACCTGCTGGAGCTTGCCCTGGATACGATCGACGGTCGTTACCGTCCGGTCACCTCGCTGTTCGACGAACGCTCTTTCTCTATGCAGAACGATCTCCCGGTTATCGAGCCAGCCGGATTCAGCGCCTATCTCAACGTGAACGCAAACCTCGACTACCAGGAAGAGGGGTCTTTCCAGAAACCCGACCTGTTCGTCTTCGGGGCTGCTCGTTTCAACAACGTGGTGGTGGAAATCGACGGCGCATTCAGCGGGCAGTTCGGTCCAGACTACAGTTTTTCGCGGCGCAGCGTCCGCGCGGTCTACGATCAGCCGGAAAAGCAGCGACGGTTCAGTGCAGGCGATGTTCGGCTGAGCACGATCCCACTGCTGCGAACGCCGTTCATCGGCGGCGTTGCGGTGGAGAAACGCCGACAGATCTTCGATTCCTTCCGCCCTGTCTCCCGGCTCAGCGGACGCGAAATATACCTCGACAGCCGTTCGACGGTGAATGTCCTGTTGAACGGGGCCCAGTACGAAAGCTTTCAGCTGGACGCGGGCCGATACGATCTGACCAACCTGCCGCTGCGCACGGGTGCGAACGGCGTCGACCTGGAGATAATCGATTCTGCCGGTCGAAGGCAGGTCGTGAGTTTCGATTACTTCTTCGAGCCGCTGGAACTTGAGCTGGGCGAGGAGGAATACGTCTTTAGCCTCGGCCTGGTAGCGCAGGAGTTCAACTTTGAACCCGAATATACCGGCGACCCGGTTGCCACCGGCTTCTACAGGCGCCGCGTATCGGAATACCTCATCCTCGGCGCGGCCGCCGAGATCAGCGAGGATATCCAGACGCTCGGCACCCAGGTGACCTTCGTTCCGCAGGTCGTGCCCGGCGTATTCGATCTGGAACTGGCGACAAGTCTCGGTGCATCCACTGGCTTCGCGGCTCGCGGCGGCTACCGACTGAGCAGCGGCAATTCCTTCGCAGACCGCAGGCAATTCAGCGTCACTTTCGATTACGAGGACCGCAACTACCAGACCGTCGGCCAGATTGACTCGTTCAACACCGGCTTCTTCAACCTGACGACCAGCTACAGCCATTCGCTATCGCGCGACACGATCCTGACCGCAGGCGGAACATATGCCACGTTCTCCGGACCGCAGACGGACAGGAAGCTGGCCTTCGTCGATGTCGCCCACCGCCTGACCGATCGCTTCCGCCTGACGGCGGGCGTCGAGTACGGGGACGACTTCTTCTCTTCGAACAGCTTCGGTGTCCGCATCGGCCTGACAGCGCAACTTGGCCGTTCCTCTCGCGCGACAGCCGACTATCGCAGTCGTAACGAAACAGCGCGCCTTGCCTACTCTCGCGGTGGCGACCGGGACGTGGGTTCCCTAGGCTTCGATGTCGGGGTGCTGGATGCTCCGGGCGCAAGCAATGTCACGGCAAGCATGGATTATGTCGGCAACCGTTTCGAAGCGCGCGCATCGGCGTTCAGTAACGGGACGAGCCTGGGCGGCATCACCGACAGTTATCGCGGCAGGCTGCAGATCGGCACATCACTCGCCTACGCCGATGGTATGTTCGGGGTTGGCAGGCCGATTTCGGATTCGTTCGCGGTCGTGCAGCCAAATCCGGAGATCGGATCGCGCGAAGTCATCACCGGGCGCGACCTTTCGGGAGGTGATTACCATGCCCGCAGCGGAACGCTGGGCGCGGCGGTGCAATCGGACCTCAACTCCTACTACAAGCAATCCGTGCGGTATGATTTCGATATCGAGAATGACCAGACGAGCCTGGCCGTCGGCGATGGCTTGAGCACCGTCGAACCCCCGTTCCGCTCCGGCTACAGGATCATAGTGGGTGACAATCGTTTCGTGAGCGTTGCCGGTACGCTCATCGTGGGGGACGAGCCTGCCTCGCTCTGGTCAGGTATGGTGACGTCCAGCGACGACGCGGAATTCGAACCGCTGCGCTTCTTCACCAATTCGTTCGGCCGGTTTGCTATCATCGGCCTGGCCCCCGGAAAGACATATCACGTCGAAGTGGCGTCACAGGAGATTTCCTTCGATATCGTAGTGCCCGCAGATAACGATGGGGTACTGAATCTCGGCGAGTTCGTCTTGCCGAACCAGTCGGAGTAGGAGTGGGTTATGCGCAGATGGTCCTGGCTTGGAGCCGTTGCAGTCCTGACTGCACAGCCGTCGCTTGCACAGGAATGTGAAGCGCGTTTTGCGGACAGTGTCGCGAACGTCGTGGTCGCGAACGCGCAGATCGGTGCGAGGCAAATCACCCAGGAAGCATTCTCCGTCCCGCTGGAGAACGAAGGCGATGCTCCGTGCGAGGCGCAGATACGGATATCGCGGGTGGATGGAACGGCAACGCCCGCCCCCCTGCAATACTTCCTTCGATCAGGGGCTGTCATGCTCACGGTGCAAAGCAGTGAAACAGCTCCCGTCAATTCCCAGGGCAATGTCCTGATACCCCAGGTACCGGCTGGCGCATCGCGGTATCCCGTCCCCTTCGAACTCGCCATTCCCACCGGCTGGGGCATTGCATCAGGTGAATATCGGGAGCAGCTCGAACTACAGTTGCTCGACCTGACGGGGCAGCCGATCGATACGATGTTTCTCAACCTGACAGTCGGCATACCCAACGCGGTGGAAATGCGGATCTTCGGCCCTACCGGAGTGGGTGCGGTAGCATCGATCGATCTGGGGCAGATCGATTCCCGGACATCCAGCGAAAGCGAACCTGTTGCACTCAGGGTCTGGAGCACTTCTCCCTACGTCCTTGCATTCCGTTCGGAACAGGGCGGGCGGATGCTGCACGAGAATGGCTCCGACACGATCGACTACCGGCTCACCATGGGTGACCGGCCGGTCAACCTGTCGGGCGTATCCGAGTTCATGTTTCCCACGCATACGCAAAGCGCAGGCGACGTTTTCAGCCTGCGTTTCAGCGCCGGCCCGGTGCAGGCACGGGCGGGCGACTACCAGGATAGGTTGATGATCACCGTGACGGCGATCTGATCAGATCGCGGCAATCGAGAAGCTTAGCTGGAGATCGGCTTCGAGGTTTTCGTTGTGGATCGTTACCGGCACCTGCCGGAACCGGGGACCGGAACGAAGGGCAAGGAATGTAAGCCCGCTCTGCTGCATCGGCGCCACTATGCCGTCGTACTCGACCTCTGCGGCCTCATTTTCGGCAAGCCGGCGATGACTGGCAAAGATCTGGAAACCGGAGCCATTGCAATATTCCTGCACGAAACCCGATACGGCATCGGCATCGCGATCGATGCGAAAATCACCGATGCTTACACCGCAGACTTCCGGAACAACCGCGCCGACGGTAAAGTTGCCGTCCTCGCTCTCTCCGGCCTGCGCGGGCGCTGCCGCGAGGACGGTGGCATTCAAAGCCAGAACCAGACCGATCGTCTTCAACATTTGCTGTCTCCAATTGGCCCACGGTCTAACGGCCAAGGATTAAATGTTGGTTTTCGAGGTTCTTCTGGATTTCAAGTGATGCGTAGGGGCAGTCCCTTCCCCAGAGAATTCGTACCGGGCCAGTACCGGGCCAGCACTGGCCCTGATCACCTTACGAAACGATCTCGACAGTATCGGCCAGCGGATCGTAGCTGATATCCAGACCTTCGCGCCGCAGTTCGTCGAAGTCGATGAATTCGGCGCCGCCTTCAAGCCGGGCGTAAAGGTCCGACGGAAGCAGCGTGCTGAGTTCACTGCGCGAGAGGTGCAGGCGCGATTGCCGGTCGATCGAGAGCTTCACCTGGCCCAGCGCGCGTCCGTTAAGCCGGATGGCCTTGGGCACTTCCACCATGTCATCGGCAGATGGCGTTGCCCCCAGGTCGAAATCGACGCGCATGACGGGGCGACCGTCGGCGAGCGTGGCTGGCGGACCTTCTGCCGCGAACCCTTCCATGGCGCGGCGCAAATCCCCGTTCACGCGCTGCGTGCCCGCATTCTGCAGGTCGCTGGCCGCCGCCAGGGTTTCGTCGGCCGAACCGGTTGCACTCGTGCCTTCGTCGGCGCCCGGAAGGTCCTCCGGCCTGATCGCGAATTCGGGCGGCGTGTTGGGCAGGATCACTCTCTGCACGTATTCGGGAGCCGCAGGCATCGGTCGCCCCGGCAATTGCAGGGCCATGCCCACGCCGACGAACACCCCAAGCGCCGCCGCACAGGCGTAGGCGAGGCCGAGCAGGCGCGTCGAAAGACTGTTGCGGTCGCTGCCATAGGTCATGGACAGAACTACCCCCTTGCGGGAAGAGACTAATCATTTCGGTGCGCGGCTGACAAGCGGCGGCTGGCACCCCATCGCATAACCGTCTGAAATTGCGACAACCTGGAAAGGTTACCGCCTCGGTAACCACGCACAACTACGTGGTCTTAGCGAAATGCCCTGCATGTGGCAGGCATGTCGAAACGCCAGACATATCACCGTGGCGCAGTCGCCTGGAAAGCACGCCTAGCAGCGGCCGCCTGTATTGCGGCGGCGGCGATGCTGCCGACCGCGGCAAACGCCCTGGCGCTTCCCGATCCGTTCGCGGTGCAGAACGCTGACTCGGTGTCATGCCCCTTGCGTCCTTTCGAGCCGGCGATCTCCGCGCGCCCTGCAGACCCCAGAGATGCAACGAAGTCCGCGGCTATCCTCGGCGGGCAGAGCAGCGCGCTCGAACGCATCCGCCAGCAGCAGACGGGACTCGTGCCGGAAGCGCAGCCACCCGTCCAACTGGCGACGGCTCCGCAATTGCCGGTGTCCTATTCGAATTCCTGCCTGGCTATTGCCATGCCCATGCCGACCACTCCGCTGACGGCGTCCCCTCTCCAGTCTGCAACCCGTTCGGACGAGTTCCTCGACACGGCGCGTGTCAGCATCGGCATGACGCCGTTCAACGATGACTGGCAGCGTGTCTCGGCATCTCGGCTCGATTCCTCGAACGTTGCCGGGTTGGTCGCCGACAGTTCGTCTCGCGTCGAGACGTTGGCCTCAGTCAATCGCTGGGCGAACCGCCGGGTCGAATATGCAGACGATATCGCCAACTATGGCTCGCGCGATTACTGGGCCACGGCGAGCGAAACGCTGCGTTCAGGGCGCGGTGACTGCGAGGATTACGCGATCCTCAAGTACCAGATGCTCGCTGCACTGGGCTTCGATCGCAGCCGCATGTTCCTGACGCTGGCGCGCGATCTCGTGCGCAACGCGGACCATGCCGTGCTGATCGTGGAGGTCGAGGGCCGCCACTACATGCTCGATAACGCGACCGACGTGCTGCTGCCTGCCAATGTCGGCTACGATTATCGCCCGACGATGAGCTTCAACAGCGAAACGGCCTGGCTTCACGGCTACAGCCGACGGGCCAGCACCATGACGCAGCTCTCCTACCTTTCGGACAGCGCCGTATCGAGTGCGCGAGTCACCGGCTTCAACAGGTAGGCAAGGATCGATTTCGCCCCGGTGATGATTTCCACGTCGGTGATCATGCCCGGTACGATCGGAAACTGCTGCCCGTCCTTCTCGATGAAGCTTCGCTCGGTCTCGATCAAGACGCGGTAATAGGCTTCACGCTCTACCTCGTCATAGATGCTGTCCGCCGAAACCTCGACCACGTTGCCGGACAGCCCGCCGTAGGTCGCGAAGTCGTAGGCCGTGACTTTCACGTTCGCCGGATCGCCCACTGCCACGAAACCGATGTCGCGCGGGCTGATGCGCGCCTCCACCAGCAACCGGTCACCGATCGGGACGACCTGCATGATCGTCTGCCCGGCATTGGCGAAACCGCCTTCGGTCGTGATCTGCACGTTGTTGACGATGCCGGTGACGGGCGAGCGCAATTCGTTACGGTTACGCTGAGCCTCGGCACCGCGAATGCTCTCCTCGTTCACGGCAATCCGCGTCTCTACCTCGCTGCGCTCGTCCAGCGCCTGCTGGCGGAAATCCAGTCGCGATGCCTGGAGATCGGCCTCCGCCTCGCGGATCGAGGCGGACGCACGCGCGGCGGCCTGCCGGGCGGCGGAAAGCCTGCCGCGCTCGCTCACCAGTTCGCGGCGGGCCGTCAGCAATTCGGTCTGCGGAACGATACCCTGCGCTGCCAGCGGCTCCAGCATGTTCACCTGCTCCTGGGCCAGCGTGACACTTTCCGCCAGCGATGCTGCTGTCGCCTCGGCCTCGCGCAGGTCGCGGCGGCGCTGTTCCACTGCCGCGGACAGAGCCGCCTGCCTGCTGCGTGCCGTCGCAAGGCGCACCTGTTGCAGCCGGGCTTCCTCCGCACAGACGGAGCCGGGTTCGCAGCCCATGGCCGAACCCGATGCTTCCCCTTCCAATCGCTCGGCTCGGGCGGCCAGACGCGCGTTCTCCGCCTCCAGCTGGCCCAGCTCCGATGCGGCCATGCTGTCATCCAGCCGTACCAGCAACTGCCCCTGTTCCACCCGCTCCCCGCTGCGGACAAGGATATCCGCGATCACGGAGGGCTGAGCCGGCTGGACAAGCTGCGCCTGGCTGGAGGGAATGACCCGCCCCTGCCCGCGCGTGATCTCGTCGACCTGGGCGAGGCTTGCCCACACCAGCAGCAGGAACATGCCTGCCGCGCAGATTGCGATCAGCTTGCGGTTCGCGTCCCAGCTTGCGAACCTCTCGGCGATATTCATGGCAAGGCGTTCCCGTCGTCTTTCACTTGCTCGTTCAACGCGGCGCGATAGCCGCTGCTTGCCGTTGTCGGATCGGGGATGGCAAGCCTCCAAGTCGTCGAGGTGTCGAGGCGTCCGCCCACGTCGTTGTCGGCGCGCCTGTCTGTCGGGTCTCGCTCGATCACGGGCGCTTTCATTTCCGCGGCGGTATCGAGACCGGCCTCGGCCAGCGCGACGAAACGATCAGGATTGAACGCAGGCTTGCTTTCGCGCCCGTTCCACCGGGCGACAAAGCTGGCGGAACGTCCTGCCGAACCGGGGAAGCGATAGAAGATGTGGCGTCCTTCGACGCGAACCTTTTCTAGGCGATAGGCCCAGTAAGGCACTACGTAATCGGCATGGTAATGCGTGGCAGAGCCGACGCTGCGCTCCACATATCCACCGAGCGCCGCCGCTGCGACGTCCCTCGATTGCCGCCAAAGGCTCGCCATCGGACGCCGCGCCAGCGACCCGTCGCAGGTGTAGCTGAACTGGCACACGGGATCGGCGAAGCCCTGGTAGATCACGCCGCAGACACTGGACGGATAGGCCGGGTGGGCAACCCTGTTGAGGATCACCTGTGCCACGCCCCGCTTGCCTGCAACGCTCTCGTTCGCGGCTTCGTAGTAGATCGCTTCGGTCAGGCAATCGAGCGCGGCCGGGTAACTGGCGGAATTGGTGGCGATGCTACGGAAGGGCGCCATCGTGTCCTGCCGAACCTGGGCGAGCGGGATCCCGGCGTTCTTCGCCTGCGCACTCATCGGCTCTGTATCGAGCAGCGCATCGCCCTGCACGGTGAATGTCTCCACCTCGCGGGCAAATGCGGCTTTCGCCGCATCGTACGGTGCGGGTTCCGCCAGCGCGACGCGCACGACACCGGTGTTGATGCTGGGCGCGGAAAGGAAGACAAGAGCCGCGCTGGCCAGCGCCAGCCGGACAGGGTTCGCGGGAAGTCGGGCAAGGCGGGAGAGAAGCGCGGTCCTCATGACGACTTCCCCGGAAGGTCGCGCAGGATTTCGGCTTTCGGCCCGTCCGCCACCACGCGGCCATTATTGAGAACGATGATCCGCTCGCAAATGTCGAACAGCGCCGGGCGGTGGGTGGCGACGACCAGCGTCTGATGGGGAGCGATGGTTTCGCGCAGTCGCTCCACCAGCTTGCTCTCGGTATTCGCATCCATCGCGCCTGTCGGCTCGTCCAGGAACAAGAGTTCGAACGGGGAGACAAAGGCCCGGGAAAGGGCGAGGAAGGCCCGTTGGCCGCCAGAAAGGCGTCTCCCCTGCTCCCCCACTTCGCGGTCGAACCCCGCGGCATCGCGGGCGAGGAACTGGTCTGCTCCGCTCATCGAAAGCGCGGCGATCACGTCCTGATCGGACGCTCCGGGAGCACCGAGCGCGATGTTCTCGCGCACGCTGCCGGTAAACAGGTTCGCGTCCTGCCCCACGAAACGGAAGGCGCGGCGCATTTCGCTGGGGCGGAACTGGCGGCTATCGATCCCCTCGATCGTCATGGCCCCGTCGCTAGGCGGATAGAGACCGCACAGGACGCGGCCCAGTGTCGACTTCCCCGAGGCCACGCGACCGACCACGGCGATGCGCTCTCCCGGCTCGATCGAGAGGTTGATGCCGTCGAGCGAGTTTACCGGGCTGTCGGGATAGGCGAAGGACAGGTTCTCCAGCGCCACGCGGTAACCGCCGGTGCGGGCGGCGGGAAGCGACATGCTGCCGGCCTGCCGCTCGTCCTCGGCCTCGAACAGTTGCTCGATGGAATCGAGCGCCTCGCGCGCCTGCCGTCCGCGGGTCAAAAGAAAAGCGATCTGCCCGGCGGGGGCGAGCGAGCGAGATGCCAGCATCACGATGGCGATGATCGCGCCCATCGTGATCTCGCCCGCAGCGAACAGGTAGTAACCGCCCACCACCAGCGACACGCTGGATATCTGCTGGAAAGAGGACGCCAGCGAAACCGCGGTCGAGGAAATACGGCGGAGCCGAAGTTGCGAATTGCTGCCGACCTGCGCCAGCGAATGCCACTTGCCGAGCAGGCGGCGTTCGCCCGAGACGCTTTTGAGGGTTTCCATCCCGGCGATCGATTCCACCAACACCGTCTGCTGCAGGCCCATGTCCGCCTGTGCATCGCGCGCGGCATCGGTGACCTTGCGTTGCAGGACGAGGCCCGCAATCGCCATCAGGATCATCGCCACCACCGGCACCAGCGCCAGCCACTTGGCGATATAGGCGATCACCGCAATGAACAGGACGAGGAAGACGAGGTCCACCATCAGCACGATGGTGGTGGAGGCGAAGAAATCGCGGACCAGCGCGTATTCCCCCACCCTCGCCGCCAGTGCCCCGGTGCTACCCTTGCGGCCGCTCATCGGGGTGGAGAGTACGCGCGAGAACAGCTTCTGCGAGAGCCTGAGGTCCAGCTTCCTGCCGATCTGGTCGACCACGTTGGTCCGCGCCGTGCGCAGCGCGAATTCGAGGGCGAAGGCCAGCAGCACGCCCGATGCCAGTACCCACAGCGATGCTTCGGCGCGGTTGGGGATCACGCGGTCGTAAACGTTCATCGAGAAGATCGGCAGCGATAGCGCCAGCGCGTTGATCAGCAGCGAGGCGACCAGCACGGGCCGGAACGCCCGCCGCTCCTTGCGCAGTTCGGACCAGAACCAGTGGTGCCGCGCCTTGGCATGCCAGGGCGCGTCCTGTTCCCGCATCCGGTCCGGATTGGCGAGAACGGTAACGATCTCGCCCGCGTAATCGGCATCCACCTCTGCCAGCGGCCGCCAGACGGCTTCCTTGGCGGATGTAGGGTACACCAGCGCGTCGGTGCCGTTCACTTCCAGCACCGGCAATGCCGACCCGTCATTCAAACGGGCGATGGCGGGATAGGCTTCAGCGGTCCGGGGCAGCTTCTTGCCCGTCGCCGTGTCGTGATTCATTCCCGCAAGATCGAGCGCCGCCTGCACCTGGTGGAAAGGCAGGAGGCCCGCTTCGTCACGCGGAAGGGAATCGAACAGGGCCTTGGGATCGGGCAGGCCGAAATGCGCGGCGAGGCGCGTCATGGCCAGAATCAGCGAGTCTTCTTCTGCCGATCCGGAAAAGTCTCCTGACTGGTACACCCGATGTTTCTCCCGGGCGCCGCGAACCGCTAGCGCGGGTTGCGACGCCTCTGCAATTCTGCAGGCACTTCGGGACCGTAATCGAACCGTTCGCGTTCCATCATGCCCGCACCTGCTCCGGGTGCGACATTAAGGGCATCAAGGAACTGATTGGTTGCCGCCAATACTTGATATTGTGCAAACATCTCCGAAAAACGCGACGTTTCACGGCGCACCTGGGTGTTGAAACGCGTGTTCTGCGCGTCCAGCACGTCCAGCAGCGAACGGCGTCCGATGTTGAACTGGCTGCGGTAGGACAGCAGCAGGTCATCGCTCACCTGGGACTGGCGTTCCAGTGCGGAGCCGATGGACCGCTGGGCGTTCATCGCCGTCCAGGCGTTGGCCACGTCTTCTTCCGCCTCGCGCACCCGGTCGTGCAGGCGATAGCGCGCTTCGCTGGCGCGGCGGACCATTTCCTGCACCTGCGCTGCCCGGCGGCCGCCGTCGAACAGCTGCCAGCGCACGTAGACGCGGCCCTGCACATCGTTGGTCTCGCCCTGGAAACCGTCGATATCTTCGCCGATCCGGCCAGTGACATCGACGCCGATTTCCGGCGCGAGCTCGCCCCTGGCAGACATTACCATGGCATTCGCCGCATCGACATCGGCCTGGGCTTCGCGCACGAGCGGATTGGCCGTGCGTGCCATGCCGATAGCAGCTTCCTCGGTTGCAGGAAGCTGCGCCATCATCGCGTCCGGCAGGCTGACACGCGAAATGTCGAGGCCGGTCAGGCGGCGCAGCGACGTGCGGGCGTTCTGGAGATCCTCGTCAGCCTCTTCGCGCAGGACCATGGCGGCCTGCAGTCGCTCTTCGGCCTGCTGCAGGTCGGCAACGCTGATCGAACCCTGGTCCACCCCGTCAGACAGGCTGGACGTCATCTGCTGGTGGAATACCACGTTGTCCGTCGCAGCGGCGACGATCCGCTCCTGCAACAGGATGTTGAGGTACTGCCGCGCCACTTGCAGGGCGATGAATTCGGAGCGCTCGACCACACGTAGGGAAGCGCCGTCCACACGGGCTGCCTGGCGCAGCAGTTCGCCGCGGCGGCGACCGAAATCGACCACGGTCCAGTCCGCTCGGACCTGTGCCTCGAGCGGGTAGAGCCAGTCATCGGCGATACCCAGAGCACGGCGGGTGGTGTTTTCCAGCCTGCGCGCGCCTGCCGATGCTTCCACATCGATGGTCGGGAAATACAGCGACTGGGCCTGTTCGCGTTCGAACTGGATCGCCTCGGTATTCATCTGCGCCTGGATGATTTCCGGGTTCGAAGCGATTGCCGTTTCAATCGCATCGCGCATGGAAATGGTCCCGCCGTCACTCTGCGCCATTGCCGCAGGAGAGCAGGTCGTGAGAGCCACGGCTAATACGAGCTTGCCAAAAGCGTTCATTGTCTGATCCCCCTATCAGTCTGCCGAGATTTCGACGCGGCGGTTCTGCGGGCTGCGCGTTCCGTCGGCCAGCGGTACGCGCGGTTCGCTTTCGCCGCGCGCATCGACCGTAATGTTCACCCCGCCCACGTTGCGGCTGCGCAGGGCATTCGCGACGGTATTGGCGCGTTCCTGCGACAGGCCGATATTGTACTGGTCGCTGCCTGCCTGGTCGGTATGGCCGACCACGGTAAGGCGGCTCCAGCCGCATACGGGAACGTTCTGGGCGACGGTGTTCAGCGCCTCACCCGCATCGGGAAGGAGCGCTGCCGAGTCGAAATCGAAGAACACCATGCCCACGATGGCATCGTCGCACAGGTCCGGTCGGCGCGGAGGAGGCGGCGGCGGCGGGATCACCGTCGCCTGGGGCGGCGCGGGAACCTCGTTCATGAGCAGGTAGGCATCCGCGCACTTGCGGATGCTCGTCTCGTCCCGGGTCGAGGACTTCATGAAGCCGAGCGCGATGCCGCACTGGACCTTGGTCTCCAGCGCCCAGAGGTAGCGTGGATCGTCGGCCGAAATATAGCTCTCGTCCAGTGACGCGGCGAGACCGGCATCGTAGCGCATTGTCAATTCATCGACGAGCGCCGAATCGCCAAGCCCCATCAGCGCAGCATAGTCATCGGATTGCGCCATCGCGGACGTGCTGAATAAAGCGAGGGCCGCCCCGCTAACAACGACGAACGAACTCGATTTAATCATTCGACTTCCCCCAATTTTCCCCATTAACCGTGCAATAAAGCAAGGTCCCCACTCTCGTCCATCGAAACTTCGTTAACAGGCGGTGCGATCGAGAAGGCAGAACCGTCGATGCTGATCGCAAGCGCTTCTGCAAGCTGCCCCTGATCGACTGGGGCTGTACTCTCCGGTGCCTCTGCCATGTCCGGCACGAAGCGATCCACCAGTGCATCCACCGCGTGATCGGCAAGGATATCGCCGATGGCTTCCTGCGCGGCTTCGGCCATATTGGTACCGGGTCTTGTCGCTCCGGCACCGGCATCGCCGATGATCAGCAGAGCCTCCATGACAGCCGATGCCGAAGCGCCGTGTCCGTCGAAGGCCATGGCCGATGCCTCGATCCCGATATCGGCAGCAGCTTCCTGCGAGGCGGGCGAGTCGGAAGCCGAGATCGCTTGGCCGAGAGGATTGCCGAGATTGTCGTCCAGGTTGTCGTTCGCGGTCCGTGCCGCTTCGGGCGCTGCACGTCCGAAGCCTGCACCGCCTTCGAAGAACTCCGCGTTATCGAAGCCGACAGCACCACCATCGAGAACCTTCAGCACCATCGGATCGTAGCCACCCCAGACCGCCTCGAAAGCGGGAAGGTCGCTCGTCACCAGGTGCGGATGGGTCTGCGCCGCGGCCGAGGCCGACATGCCGGCAAGGAACCCGGCCATGGCGGCCGAACCGATGGCGATGTCGCCAGCGCGCAGTTCGGAACCGAGCCGGAAGGTAACGTCCGCAAGGACACCGGAAGAACCGTTCGCCCAGGTAAAGGTCGAATGGCCGTGGATTGTGGCGTCGCCGCCAGCCACGACTTCGCCCTTGCCGTCGCCGACCAGCGAGATCGAAGTAATCCCCATGTCGGCCAGCGATGCATATTCGCCATCGTCGGCGATGCCGTTGGAGTTGGCATCGCTCCACACGCCGAAGTCGGCGTAGGCGGCGTCGTTGCTGTCGAGAACCCCGTCGCCATTGGCATCGAAGTTCGCAGCCATGGCAGCAAGGTCGGTCAGGTTGCCGGTGCCGAACAGGAATTCGCCAGCGCCGCTGACCGTGCCGTCGCCATTGGCATCGTGGACGAGGATGCCGTCGTCGGCCCCTGCCCAGGCCGTGCTCTCCAGCACGCCGTCGCCGTCCATGTCGTAGGCGATACCTGCATCGAGGCCGAGCAATTCCACGCCGTCACCGTCAAGGTCGAGCACGACGGGCGGCGAGCCCGGATTGGCCGTGATCGACAGGGTGCCGGCATCGACAGTGTCGCCATCGCCATCGCGGATGGAGATCGGCACGGTGAAAGGCACAGGATCGTTGGTGATCGTGCTGGTGCCGAAGCCCGACAGCTCGAAATCGTCGCCGGAGACGTTGAAGATGTTCAGCGCCTGGTAGCCACCATCGGCGAAGATCGCGATCTGGACCGCGGTATCCATCACGCCGTTGACCTCGACATAGCGGCCGCTGGCATCGTTGATGAAGTTCACCGTGTAGGTGCGATCCGCCAGGCCGCCGGGGCTGCCCACCGTCACCGTGATCGGATAGGTCGCACCCGGATCGTAGGAGATCGACTCGATCTCGCCATCGTACTCGATGGCAATCCGGTGGACGGTCGCCGTCGTTCCGGTGCCTGCCACAAGGTCAGGTGCCGGGCCGTTGTCCGGACCGTCGACCACGTTCAGTGCGGTGAAGCGGACCAGCGAGTTGTTGCTTCCCTGCCCGAAGGTGATGGACGTGCCATTCACCAGATCGTGGCCACTGAAGCTGTGATCCTGCTGAGCGATGTTGCCGTCGTAGTTGGCCGGGCTGCCGGCAGGATCGCCGTTTAGGTCGATCACGAAGTCGAGGCGGATGCCCTCGCCCGGATCGATGTTCTGCCCGCCGATGCCGCCGTTACCGGCGCCATTGGCCGTTCCGTTGATCGAGTCCGCAGTATTCCCGGCCGCGATCGGGGTCAGCAGCAGGTCCGAACTGCCGTCGGCGATCGGAGTGCCGCCGCCCGGCACGAAGGGGCTCTGGCCATCGGGCACGAAACCGGCCCAGGGGTCGTTGCCGCCGATGAAGTCATAAGTGCCATCGTTGAAGTTGATATCCGATGTCGCATCCAGCGGCTGGCTAATGGTGACCTTGTACTGGTCGGCACCGCCCGTCGGCTGCAATTCGATGCGGAAGACTTCGCTGTCGTCGGTCGCCTTGGTCGCGACCAGCACGGTCCCACCATTGGTGATCGTGTATTCGAGGTCGGCGAAACCCGACTGGAGCCCCTGCGCCTCCAGCGCACTGATCGAAGCAGCGGTAAAGATTACCGCTCCTGGACCATCGGCACCGTAGTTGTTGTCGACATCGCCATCGCTCGTGTCGAGCGAGAACAGCGCCGACATGGAACCAGCGGTGTTTGTCACCGTGCTGGCGGCAGGCGCAAGCGAGACTGGCAGATCGTCGTCCACCGTGATCTGGAGAGAGCCTGTGGCTACAACCACGTCACCATCGGCATCGGTAGCCTGGATGATCGGCGCGAAGTCGATGACGATATCGTCCTCGGTTCCGTTCACCGAATGGTCGAGCGGGCCGAAGAGTTCGAACTCCCAGTCGCCATTCGATTGCAGGTCGAGCAGGAAGACCGGGTCACCGCCGGCACCAGCGCGACCGAGAATACCGTCACTCGTGACAAGGTAATCCAGCGCAACCCCGCCTGAAGTCAGGTTGAGAGCTTCTAGGTAGTCGGTAACAACCGAGGATGCATTATCCACAAAGGTAATCGTCAGCGGCTGATCCGCGCCGGGCGTGAACAGCGCGGCGGCGCTTTGTCCGTTACTGGACGTTCCGGTAGCCACCTGCGTGGTTGTACCGGCGCCGCCGTCGATGTCGCCCGGGCCGCCCTCGATCCCTCCCGGAAGCGCGTCTTCGTCGACCTGGCCGGATACAGTCACGGAATTGGCCTGAGGAACGTCGTCGATGATATCGATTGTAATCGTACCGGTGGCAGAGTTCCCGTTCGCATCCGTGGCGGTGTAGGTATACGTCTCCGCACCCGTTTCCGTCGTGACACCATCGTTCGCCGCCGGTGTGGTCGTGAACGGGCTGGTGAGGGTGTAGGTGTAGCTGCCGTCGCTGTTGAGTTGCAGCTGGCCGTAGGCATCGGTGCCGCCGGTCAGCGTGTAGGTCACGCCGTCGCCTGCAACCGTCAGCTGGCCGGTCACCGTCTCGGTATCGAGGCCGGGGTTGCTGCCCTCGACCGTGCCCGGGGCAAGATCGTCTTCCAGCGAGGGGCCGGCAGCGCCGCGGTCGTCCGCGACAAGGTCCAGCGCCGCTTCGTTGACCACCTTGGTCTGGTCGTCGCCTTCCAGCGTCACGTTGGCAACGTCGATGGTCAGCGTGGTCGTCGACAGGTCGCCGTCCGCATCGCGGATGGTGTAGACGAACACGTCCTGCTCGTCGCCCGTCACCGCACCTGCCGTGCTCTGGTAGGTGTAGCTGCCATCCGCGTTCAGCGTCAGCGTGCCGTAGTCGCCCGCAATGGCTACGCCCGTGCCGGTCAGCACCGCCGTCGTCGTGTTCGCCGGGCTGCCGTCGGCGCGAACGCCCACCACGCCGCCGCCGCTGTCGGCGCCATCGGCACCGAACGCATCGGCATTGCCAGTGAGCACATTGCCGCTCGTGCTGCCGCCTTCGGTCACGCTATCCGTGTCGGCCACCGCCGTCGGCGCATCGTCGTCGAAGTCGATGAGGAGCGTGGTCGGCGCGGTGTCGCCTTCGCTGTCGGAG
>NZ_QYOS01000021.1 GCF_003605195.1 Aurantiacibacter odishensis
TCGGCAGGCGGCATGTTGTGGCCGAGCAGCCTTAGCAGGTCTGCGGCTGCTTCCACCACGTTGGTGCCGGGGCCGTAGATACCCTGCACGCCGGCCTTTTTCAGGATGTCGTAGTCCGTCTGCGGGATTACGCCGCCTGCCACCACCTTGATATCGGCGCGGCCTGCATCCTTCAGGTGTTCGATCAGTTCCGGGATCAGCGTCTTGTGACCGGCGGCCAGCGATGATGCGCCCACGGCGTCCACCTCGTGCTCCAGCGCCATCTTCGCCGTTTCCTCGGGCGTCTGGAACAGCGGGCCGCTGATCACCTCGAACCCCATGTCGGCAAAGGCAGATGCGATCACGTTGGCGCCGCGATCGTGCCCGTCCTGACCCATCTTGGCGACGAGGATACGGGGCTTGTGATCAAGGCGGCGGCCCACGGCCTCCACCCCCTCCACCACCTGCGCGTAACGCGCGTCGCCTTCGTAGGCGCTGGAATAGACGCCCTTCACCGGCGTGGGGATCGTGTCGTAGCGACCGAAGGCCTTCTCCATCGCGGCGGAGATTTCGCCCAGTGTCGCATCGTGGCGCGCGGCTTCCACGGCCAGCGCAAGCAGGTTGTCGTTGCTTCGAGCACCTTCGACCAGCGCCTCGAGCGCCGCCTGGCAAGCGGCTTCGTCGCGGCCTTGGCGCACCTTCTCGATGCGGGCGACCTGCGATGCGCGGACCTTGTGGTTGTCGATATCGAGCGTATCGATCGGGTCTTCCTCGGCCTTGCGGTACTTGTTGACGCCGACGATCACCGTCTCGCCCTTGTCGACCTTGGCCTGCTTCTCGGCAGCGGCGGATTCGATCGCCGCCTTGGGCGCGCCGCTGGCGACGTAGGCGGTCATGCCGCCAGCCTCGTCGACTTCGGCCAGCAGTTCGCGGGCCTTGTCGGCGATCTGTTTCGTCAGCGCCTCGATATAGTAGCTGCCACCCAGCGGATCGGCGACGTTGCAGATGCCCGTCTCTTCCTGGATCACGAGCTGCGTGTTGCGCGCGATCCGGGCTGAGAAGTCGGTCGGCAGCGCAATGGCTTCGTCCAGCGCATTGGTGTGCAGCGACTGCGTGCCGCCCAGCACGGCAGAGAGCGCCTCCAGCGTCGTGCGGATCACGTTGTTGTAGGGGTCCTGCTCCTGCAGCGATACGCCCGAAGTCTGGCAGTGCGTGCGCAGCATCTTGGACTTCTCGTTCTTCGCGCCAAGCTCGGTCATCACCTCGTGCCACAGCAGGCGCGCGGCGCGCATCTTGGCGATCTCCATGAAGAAGTTCATGCCGATGCCCCAGAAGAACGACAGGCGCGGCGCAAAGGCGTCGATATCGAGCCCCGTTTCCATCGCGCGCTTGGCGTATTCCTTGCCGTCGGCAATGGTGAAGGCGAGTTCCTGCACCGCCGTCGCCCCTGCCTCGTGCATGTGATAGCCGCTGATCGAGATCGAGTTGAAGCGCGGCATGTGCGCAGATGTGTAGGCGATGATGTCCGACACGATCCGCATCGATGGCGCTGGCGGATAGATGTAGGTGTTGCGGACCATGAACTCCTTCAGGATGTCGTTCTGGATGGTGCCGCTGAGCTTTTCCTGGCTGACCCCCTGCCGCTCTGCCGCCACGATGTAAAACGCCATGACCGGGATCACTGCCCCGTTCATGGTCATCGATACGCTCATTTCTTCCAATGGGATCTGATCGAACAGGATCTCCATGTCGCGCACGGTATCGATGGCGACACCCGCCTTGCCCACGTCGCCGCGCACGCGCGGGTGATCCGAATCGTAACCGCGATGCGTGGCAAGGTCGAAAGCGACCGAGAGGCCTTTCTGACCCATCGCCAGGTTACGGCGATAAAAGGCGTTCGATTCCTCCGCCGTCGAAAAGCCCGCATACTGCCGGATCGTCCACGGGCGGCCTGTGTACATGCTGGCATAGGGCCCGCGCGTATAAGGCGCGAAACCGGGCAGGCCAGGGTCCAGTCCCTCCGCATCGTGCGCCGTGTACAGCGGCTGCACGTCGATCCCCTCAGGCGTGTGCCACGTCAGGTCGCGGCCCGCGACTTCCTTGTCGGCCTTTGCTTGCCAGTCGGATTTGGAAATATCGTCACTCATGAAACCAGTCTCATACAGACGCGGGGCATTGTTTCAACGCGGCGCGGCATCAAGAAGTTGCATCGAATGCAAAAGTGACCTGCACGGACCCTGCGAGGTTCTCCGCGCTGGTGCCCGTGCCGACCGAGAATGCGTTGCGATCGATAGTCGCGCTGCCTTGCACGGAACGGCGGTTGCCGCTGCCCTGAAGCGTGAAGGTGATGCGCTGCGAACGACTGATTCCCTTAAGCGACAAGGTCCCGTCAGCTTCGTAGCGGTTGCCCGACACCCGGCGTACGGCCGTGCTGCGCCACACGCCCTGCGGGAATGACGCGGTATCGAAGAAATCCCCGCCGCGCAGCATGTTGTCCTGCGTCGCGTCGCCGAGACTAGCACTGGCGAGGTCGACGCGGATGGTGATCTGAGCGCTCTGCGGCGCCTCGGGGTCCATCACGATATTACCGGACCACTTACCAAAGCTGCCGTTCAGGGCCGCGCCCGAGTTCGTGGCGGTGAACCGCAGTGATCCGCCAGGCTGGATGGTCCAGTTCGGCGGCGGTCCTGAAGGTTCTTGCGCGGCCGCTTCCGGTTCCGCTTCCGCCTCCTCTACATCTTGCGCCTGCGTCGTCTCCTCTTCGATGGGTGCTTCGGCTTCGCTTTCATCATCGGCCACTTCGCCGGGCAATTCCTCCAAGGCTCCGGCATCGGCCTGCGCCACTTCGGCCTGATCCGGCGTGGCGGTATCCTCCGGCGTATCGCCGCCGACCGAAAACAGCGTGATCAGGCCCACGGCAACAACGGCGCCGCCGGTGCCCAGCGCCCGGTCGGCTTTGCCGTCGAACGTCATGCGCGCCAGCAGGTCGTCGTGAAGCAGGAAGTGATGGCGAAAGGCACCCGCCACGTGCAGCACGAACAGCGCCACGCCGCCCCAGGCAAGCCATTCGTGCGCGCCTTTCGCCAGGTCGTTCAATCCCTCGCTCAGCGGCAGATGTGGCAGGGGCACCACGCCATACAGGATAGTCGGCACATCCAGCGGATCGGTCGATACCAGAGCCCAGCCCGTTAGCGGCATGGCGATCATGAAGACATAAAAACCCACATGGACCGCGCTCGCGAGAACGCCGGTCGCGCCGCCCTCCAACGAGGCTGGCCTGGGGTGGGTGAAGCGCCAACCCAGACGCACCAGACTGAGCGCGAGGATGGTGATGCCGATGCTCTTGTGCAGCTGGTATTCGGCAAAGCCGCTGGCATCTTTCGGCATGGCAAAGCCCAGCGCGATCTCGCCCGCCAGCAGCAAGGCGATCAGCCAGTGCAGTATGATCGCACCGGTAGAGTATCGTTCAACAGCCTGCACTACAGTCTCCCATCTTGGCCGCCCCACTCTTGCCGATCCGGCCATCCCGATCAATCCACCGTGAAAGGAAGTCCTTTCCTACGCAGTTCGACCGGGTGCAGGCCCACCGGCGACTCAAACAGCCAACGGAATCAGATACATGGCCATAATCGAATCGCTCATCGGCCCCATTGCCTCGATCATCGACAAGGTGATCCCCGACAAGGAAGCGCGAGAGCGAGCCAAGATCGAACTCATCAAGCTCGAAGGCACGCAGGAGATGCAGCAGATCGAGGCGCGCCTTTCCGCCATCGTGGCAGAAGCCAGTTCCAGCGACCCGTGGACAAGCCGCGCCCGGCCAAGCTTCCTCTATGTCATGTACATCCTGCTGCTCACCGCTCTGCCGATGGGCGTGCTTTCGGCTTTTTCCCCCATCACGGCTCGGGAAATCGCGCAGGGCATGAATGCCTATCTCGGCGGGCTGCCCGAACCGCTCTACGCACTCTTCGGCACCGGCTACCTCGGCTACACAGCCGCCCGCCAGTGGGGCAAGGTGAAGGGCGTGGAGAAGTAGACCGGCTTTCCTGCCGCTTTCGTGCAATCAGCCCTTGGCCCGCCCCCGTCCAAGCGTCTAAGGGCTGATGCATGACTGATACCATTTACGTACTCAACGGACCGAACCTCAACCTCCTTGGCGTGCGCGAGCCCGACATCTACGGGGCCGATACGCTGGACGATATCGCCTCCCGCCTCGAGGACCGCGCCAAGCCGCTGGGCATCGAGATCGACATGCGCCAGTCCAATCACGAGGGCCACCTGTGCGACTGGATGCAGGAAGCCCAGACCGAGGGCGCGAAGGCCATCATCCTGAATGCAGGCGCTCTCACCCACACTTCCCTGGCGATCTACGACACGATCAAGGGCATCAAGACCCCGGTGATCGAAGTGCATATCTCCAATCCCGCCGCGCGCGAGGCCTATCGCCACAAGAGCTATGTCGGCATGGCCGCCCTCGGCTCCATCGCCGGCTTCGGTGCGTATGGATACGAGCTGGCGCTGGATGCCGCTTCCAAGCTTTAACAAATCTGTCAGACTTGCCTTGCGGCGCGACTAGGGTTAGCGCCGTGGCAATCCAGACAACGGTCGCAGAAACGGGGATTACATGCCTGAACGCAAGGGCGACGCCGCCCGCAAGGGTGGACTTAACGTAGACACCGCGCTGGTGCGCGAACTGGCCGATATCCTGGCCGAAACCGGCCTTACAGAAATCGAGGTTGAGGACGACGACCGCAAGATCCGAGTCTCGCGCGCCGCAATTGCTGCTCCCGCAGCAGCCGCACCCTCACCGGTATCCGTGGCGGCTCCCCCTCCGGTTCCTGCGGAACAGCCCGCAGCCGGTGGCGCTGCCACAGAAGCGGCTCCGGTCGACATGGCCAACGCCGTGAAATCGCCGATGGTTGGCACCGCCTACCTCGCACCCGATCCCGGTTCGGCCAATTACGTCAGTGTCGGCGACAGTGTGAAGAAGGGCGACACCCTGCTGATTGTTGAAGCCATGAAAGTGATGAACCCGATCACTGCGCCCAAGGATGGCACGGTGAAGGACCTGATGATCGGCAACGGCGAACCGGTGGAATTCGACCAGCCGCTCGTCATCGTTGCATAAGGGGGCGCTGGGCAATGGGCATCTCCCGCATCCTGATCGCCAACCGGGGCGAAATCGCGCTGCGCATCCACCGCGCCGCGCACGAAATGGGTATTGAGACGGTGGCGGTGCACTCCACCGCCGATGCCGATGCCATGCACGTGCGCCTCGCCGATGCGGCCGTGTGCATCGGTCCGCCCTCGGCCACGGATAGCTATCTGAACCACGCCGCGATCATTTCCGCTGCCGAGATCACCGGGGCGGACGCCATCCATCCCGGCTATGGCTTCCTGTCGGAGAATGCCAAGTTCGCCGACATCGTGGAAGCGCACGACATCGCCTGGATCGGGCCGAAGCCCGAACATATCCGCACCATGGGCGACAAGGTGCAGGCGAAGAAAACCGCCGGTGCCCTGGGTCTGCCGCTCGTTCCCGGCAGCGATGGTGCCGTCTCCGACTTCGACGAGATGCGCCGCGTCGCCAAGGAGATTGGCTACCCCGTGCTGGCCAAGGCTGCTGCCGGCGGCGGCGGTCGCGGGATGAAGGTGGTTCCCAGCGAGGACCAGCTCGAAGGTCTGGTGAAGCAGGCGATGAACGAAGCCAAGGCCGCGTTCGGCGACGACACCATGTACCTCGAGAAATACCTCGGCAATCCGCGCCATATCGAATTCCAGGTGTTCGGCGACGGGCGCGGCAACGCCATCCATCTGGGTGAACGCGATTGCAGCCTGCAGCGCCGCCACCAGAAGGTTTTCGAGGAAGCCCCCTCCCCCGTCATCACGCATGAAGAGCGGATGCGCATGGGCGGAATCGTGGCGGACGCGATGGCGGCGATGCAATATCGCGGCGCGGGCACGATCGAATTCCTGTGGGAGAACGGCGAGTTCTATTTCATCGAGATGAACACCCGCCTGCAGGTGGAGCATCCCGTGACCGAGGCAATCACCGGCGTCGACCTGGTGCGCGAACAGATCCGCATTGCCGACGGCAAGGATCTGTCGGTCAAACAGGAAGACATCGCTTTCACCGGCCACGCGATCGAATGCCGCATCAATGCGGAGGACCCGTTTACCTTCGCGCCCAGCCCCGGCAAGATCGATTATTACCACGCGGCGGGTGGCATGCACGTTCGCGTCGATAGCGGTCTCTACGCGGGCTATACCATCCCGCCCTATTACGATTCCATGATCGCCAAGCTGATCGTCTACGGTCGCACCCGCGAAGGGTGCCTGATGCGCTTGCGCCGTGCGCTCGAAGAAATGGTGATCTCTGGCGTGAAGACCTCGATCCCGCTGCACCAGGAACTGGTGAAGCAGCCAGACGTCATCAGCGGCGATTATACGATCAAGTGGCTCGAGGAATGGCTTGCCGAACGAGAGGCCGCCGCAGACTAGGTCTGCCCTTCAGACCCGCCCTGTCAACCGGAGTGCCACCCTTGCGTTGGATCACCGTCCCACTCGCCCTTTTCTCACTCTCCGGTCCCGCGCTGGCGCAAGACGTTGCCGAGCAGGCGGTGGAGAAACCCGTCGCAGTTGTGGCTGACGGCATTCCCCCGATCCCGCAATCTCTGGCGGACGAGACGCGTCCCTATTTCGAATACCGTACTGCGGGCTTCATCGGGTGGAATGCAGCCGATCGTTCGATGCTCGTGCAGACGCGCTTCGCCGACACCGCGCAGGTCCACCGCGTGGCCTCGCCGGGTGCAGCCCGCATGCAGATGACCTTCGAGGAAGAGCCGGTCGGCGGGGCCAGCTATTCACCCGATGGCAGCGTCCTGCTGATCTCCAAGGATATCGGCGGCAACGAGTTCGACCAGATTTTTCGCTACGAGAACGGCCGACTTGTCTTGCTGACGGATGGTACGAGCCGCAACGGACTTGGCGCGTGGAGCAACGACGGTTCGCTCGTAAGCTTCAGCTCCACCCAGCGTAACGGGCGCGACACCGACCTCTATGTGATGGATCCGCGCGACGCCTCGACCACGCGGATGCTGGCGGAGCGACAGGGTGGCGGCTGGTTCGCCGTCGACTTCACGCCCGACGACAGCGCCCTGTTGGTCATCAACTATATTTCCGTGCAGAACATGGAACTGTACCTGATCGACCTCGCCACCGGCGCGGAGACACGCATAACCGATCCTGACAACCCGATTGCCTTCAGCGGGATCCAGTATGCGGCGGATGGCCGCCTCTGGGTCTCGACAGACCAAGGTTCGGATTTCAAGCGACTGGGCACGCTCGATCCCGCCACCGGCGCCTTCACGCCGGTGATCGAGGAGGAATGGGATATTGCCGGTTTCGACATTTCCGAGGAAGGTAGCTTCATCGCCTACGAGGTGAATGCGGCGGGCCGCTCGCAGCTAAAAATTTACGACGTGGCAAACGGTGAGACTCGCACCGCTGATCTTCCGCCCGGCGTTATCGGTGGGTTCGAAATCGCGCCCTGGGGCGAGATCGGTTTCACCTTCAGTTCCAACCAGGCATCATCAGATGCCTACAGTCTCGACCCCGAAACGCTCGAATTGACCCGCTGGACCACCAGCGAAACCGGCGGGCTCGATCCCACTGATAATGTGCTCCCCGAACTGGTCGAAATCGAGAGCTTCGATGGCGAGCCCATGTCCGGCTTCCTCTACCGCCCGGACCCGGCGCGCTTCCCCGGCCCGCGCCCGTTGATCGTCGACATACACGGCGGCCCCGAGGGCCAGTCTACGGCGAGTTTCCAGGGACGCGCCAATTACCTCCTCAACGAGTGGGGCGTGGCGATCTTCGAACCGAACGTGCGCGGCTCCACCGGTTATGGCAAGCGCTTCGTTAGCCTCGATAACGGCCCCTTCCAGCGCGAAGATTCGGTGCTTGATATCGGCGCATTTCTCGATGTTCTGGAGGTCGACACCGCCATCGATGAAGGCCGCATGATGGTGACCGGCGGCAGCTACGGCGGCTACATGTGCTACGCCAGCGCCCTGCGCTATGGCGACCGTTTCGATGCCGCCGCATGCGTAGTGGCCATCTCCAACTTCGTGACCTTCCTCGAAAATACCGAGGATTACCGCCGGGATCTTCGCCGTGTGGAATACGGTGACGAGCGCGATCCGGAGCAGCGCGCCAAGCTGATCGAGATCAGCCCGCTTACCCGCATCGACGAACTCGACATTCCGCTGCTGGTGGCGACAGGTGCCAACGATCCGCGCGTGCCCGCGTCCGAAGCCGATCAGGTTATCGAGGCCGTGCGAGCGAACGGCAGGGAAGCGTGGCACTTCTTGGCCGAAAACGAAGGCCACGGTTTTGCGCGCAAGGAGAACGCCGATTACTACTACTGGACGTTCCTGACTTTCGTGCGCCAAAACCTGCTCGGCAACGACTGAGTTATTCAAGAAAGCCCCGATGCCCAACATTACCGATATCGGAATCCTGCTCGCAGGCCTTATCTTGCTGATGATCGGCGGCGACGTCATGGTCCGCGGCGCAGTCGGCATTGCCGAGCGTTTGCGCCTGTCGCCGATGCTGATCGGGTTGGTGGTGGTGGGCCTCGGCACATCCAGCCCGGAACTGGCGGCCAGCGTCCAGGCTGCGCTTGCCGGATCGCCGGGCCTGGCAATCGGCAATATCGTCGGCTCGAACCTTGCCAACCTGCTGCTGGTGCTGGGTGCCGCCGCGCTAATCGCGCCGATGGCGGTAGACCGGTCAGCATTGTGGCGCGATGGCGGCGTAGGACTTGCCGCGTCCCTGGCGCTCGTGGCTGCCAGCTTCACGCTGGGGCTGGACCGGATCGCAGCCTTCACCTTCCTCATCGGACTGATCGCCTACATCTGGTATGCTTACCAGCAAGAGAGGCTTGCGCCCGTAGATCAACCCTACGATCACACGGCCGCGTTCGACAGGGCTGCGGCCTCGGAAGGCTTCGACCCCGCTCTGCACCCGCACGACGAACCTGCACAAAGCCTCGGGAAGGCGCTGGCGTTCTTCATCATCGGCCTCGGCCTGATCGTTGGCGGCGGCACCCTGCTGGTGAACGGCGCGGTGTCGATAGCCTCTGCCATGGGGGTGAGCGAGGAAGTGATCGGCCTCACTATCGTCGCCATCGGCACGTCCGCACCTGAACTGGTGACATCGGTCATCGCTGCATTCCGCGGGCAAAGCGATATTGCGCTGGGCAACGTGCTCGGCTCCAATATCTACAACATCCTGTTTATCGGCGGCGTGACGGGTCTGGTCGCACCCGGCCCGATCCCTGTAAAGATCATCGAATTCGACTTGCCACTCGCGACACTGGCGGCCTTCGTGGTCATGGTCTTCGCCTTCACCGGCGGGCGCCTTTCACGGCGCGAGGGCGGCGTTTTGCTGGCGGCTTACATAGCCTACACGCTCTTCACGGCTGATCTGATCTAGGCCAGCGACATCGCGGCACGTTGAAAGATGGCCGCTTCAGCTTCGAGTGTAGCGGCTGACCGCAGCGGCGTCAGTCTTCCAGCGGAACGCCCGGCATGTGCTTGGAAGTGCGGATGGTGAGCGAGGTCTTTACGCTCGCCACGTTGGGAGCGGGCGTCAGCTTGCTGGTGAGAAACTCCTGGAAGCTCTGCAGGTCCTTGCTGACGATCTTCAGGATGAAATCGATTTCGCCGTTCAGCATGTGGCACTCGCGCACTTCGTCCAGCTTGGCGATGTGATCCTCGAATGCCTTGAGATCCTCTTCCGCCTGGCTGCGAAGCGAAACCATGGCGAACACGGTGATCGCGAAACCCAGTTTCGAAGCGTCGAGATCAGCGTGATACCCGCGGATCACGCCCTCTTCTTCCAGGGTTCGCACGCGGCGCAGGCACGGTGGTGCGGTGAGACCGACGCGGCGTGCAAGATCGACGTTCGTCACGCGCCCCTCTGCCTGCAATTCCGCCAGCAGGCGGCGATCGATCTTGTCGAGTGTGGACATGCAAAAGCCCCCTAGCCCTTTTCCGCAATCTCTAACGTGGACCGCGCAACATCTACCACGCCGGAACGCATCCCTGCAAAATAAAGTTCCTTATGATGGCAATTGTCCCCTTTTGCAACGCATCGGTCCTTAACCATGCTTGCCTGTCGGGACCCGGCTATTGCGAAACTTGGTGATTTTTTAACCTCGTTTTCAGTCGGAGCCCGCCCTAGTGTTCGATGACCGCCTAGCCACCGTGCTGCGCATGCGCGTCGGCAGCAGCGAGGCGGGATTGCGCACACAATTCAGGCAGTTGCTGGACCTTCTGGGCACGCGCGAAATGCCGATGTCCGGCAAGGCCATGGCACGGCTTGCCCGGTCCGCCAATGCGCTCTCTCCTTTGGATCTGAACCGCATCCTCGTCCGTCCCGCGCTCGAGAAAGCCGACAGGCGTTTCGCCACGATCGCGGGTTTCGTACGCCTGAACCATTTGCAGACGACTATTCCGCAGGAAGACCAGTCCGCTATCCTGCGCGAGCCGGGCCTGCGCCTGCGCAATCCCGAATTCGTCGCCTTCCTTGCCGAAGGGGACCCGAAACCCGCCGCTGCGGCGGTTGCCACCGCTCGGCTTACGGAAGACGAATGGCTTGACCTGATCCCGCGCCTTCCGATGACAGCGCGTGGATTCCTCCGGCACCGGCGCGACCTTACTCCCGCGGTCGAACGCCTGCTCGAAAGTCTCGGCGTTCAAGACCTCGTGTTGCCGACCGGTCAGATCGCTGGAGAAGAAGAAGAAGAAGAACCGCCACCGCCGTCCACCGCACCTGCCGCGGCAGAACCCGGAACCGACACGAAATCCTTAGCTCCCCCGCCTCCTCTCGAAGGCATTGGCGAATTGCGGCGAAGGATCACCGCCTTCCAGGAAGGCCGCCGCCAGGGCCGGGCTTCACCGCGCCTGCCACTGGACGACCGCTCCACCCAGGACGATCCCTTCAATCGTGGGGTGATCGATCTCGTCACTGATGCGAGCGGAACTGTCGTGCGCGCAGATGGCGCGGCAGGCCCCATGCTGGCGGGTCTCAAACTGGCCGCGCCGGTGCCGGGTGATCTGGTCAATTTCGACGAGAAGACCTCCAGAAGCCTGCGTCGTCGGCTGCCCCTGCACGGAGCACTGGTTACGATCAGCGCCGCGCCCGAAGTCAGCGGTGAATGGCGGATGCACGGCGCTCCGCTGTTCGCACGCCAGACCGGTGATTTCGAAGGCTATTCGCTGCGCCTCTACAGGCGCAACCGCCCGCCGATGGAAGAACACATGGACACGCCGGGCGATGCCATGCGGCAGGTGTTGCATGAACTGCGGACCCCCGTGAACGCCATCCAGGGGTTTGCCGAGATCATCCAGCAGCAGATCTTCGGCCCGGCCCCGCACGAATACCGCGCTCACGCCGCCAGCATCGCGGGTGATGCAGCGACCTTGCTGGCTGGGTTCGACGAGGTTGACCGACTGGTGAAGCTGGATAGCGGAGCGATGCGACTCGACGAAGGCGCAACCGATCTTCGCGAGGCCCTGGCCGACACGGTGGAACGGCTGGACCGTGTGCTGCGGGCTCGCAGCGCAGGGTTCTCCCTGATGGTATCGGGCTCGCCGTTTCAAGTCGCGCTGGAACGTAGTGAAGCGATGGCACTGTGCTGGCGGTTGCTGGCAACGGCGGCAGGTGCGCTCGGCCCCGGCGAGGAAGCGCAACTGGATCTTTCCGGCGACGGCAAGAGCGTTTGCCTGAGGCTCGACATTCCGCAAGGCCTGAGGGGCGACGCGCCCGATATATCTCGCGATGGCCAGCGCCGACGCGCCATCAGTGCCGGCATGTTCGGACCGAGATTTACGTTCCGACTTGCCGAGGTTGAAGCACGCGCAGCAGGGGGATCACTGGATTGCGAGGAAGACCGCGTCACCTTGCAACTTCCCTCCTTGACCTCGCCAGGCACGGCCCATAGCAGCAGCGAGAACGGGACCGGGGGCTAGCGTGTCCCGCAAACAGGAGAAACCGACGTGGCGATGGGCAACCTGCTCGACCCGCCAACCGCGAGCGCAAGGGCACGCTTTGCGGACGATACGCTGCGTTTCATCCTGACAGTCGATACCGAGGAAGATTTCGACTGGGACCAACCCCTCTCTCGCGACAGCCATGATACCCGTCACGTGCCGAGGCTGCGCAAGTTCCAGCAGTTCTGCGAGAACGAGGCAATCGTCCCCATCTACCTTGTCGACTGGCCCATCGCCACGTCGCGCACCGCGCGCGAAATCTTGCGCGAACCTGTGCTGGCAGGCCGCGCGGAGATCGGCGTTCAGTTGCACCCATGGGTCAATCCGCCGTTCCAGGAAGAGGTGACGCAGCACAACTCATTTGCCGGCAACCTGCCTCCGGAGCTGGAGGAGGAAAAGCTGGTGGCGCTGCGCGATGCGATCGAGGAGAATTTCGGTCTCGCTCCGCTCATCTACCGCGCGGGACGTTACGGCCTTGGTCCGAACACGGCGCAATTGCTGGCAAACCAGGGCATCGCCGTCGATACCTCGGTGCGCCCGCTATTCGACTATTCCAGCGCAGGCGGCCCCGACTACCGCGGCCATCCGCTGCATCCGTACTGGGTTGACGCGGAGAAGTCGCTGCTGGAGCTGCCGCTGACGAGCACATTCTGGGGCATGCTGCGCCGACAGGGCGACATGATCTACCCGCGCCTGTGGCGTATGCCGTCCATGCGCGGTGTTCTGGCGCGGCTGGGCCTGCTGGAGAGGGTGCCCCTTACGCCGGAGGGCGTGAGCGTGGAGGAAGCCATCCGGTGCATCGACATGGCACTGGACGACGGTTTGCCATTGCTAGTGCTGTCATTCCACAGTCCCTCGCTGCGGCCCGGCTCTACACCCTACGTGCGCGACGAGGATGACCTCGATGCACTCTACGACTGGTGGCGCCGAATCTTCGCCTATCTGGAGCAGCGCGGGGTCAGGCCCAGTTGCGTGCGCGACGTGATGGCATCGGTGAAGCGATAGCTCCGGGACCCGCGAAGGCGGAAAAGGTCGGGAAGACAGGATTGGCTTCGCCGATCCTTCTCAACATTCAGATGACTTGCCTTGCAAGATTGGTCGGGGAGACAGGATTCGAACCTGCGACCCTCTGTTCCCAAAACAGATGCGCTACCAGGCTGCGCCACTCCCCGGACCGCGAACGCCCTTAGGTTTTGCGCGGAAACGGTGCAAGCGCGAATGCATGAATGCGTCATTTAAATACCCTTGCCCCACGAGGACACAGGCGTCGCGAACCACTCTTGCACTACGCAGAAACGCGTGGCCTTACCAATCCAGATCGGAACCATCACCGCGCGGAAACATCGGCGAACGCGTCCTAGGCAAGCCGAATGCTTGCACTCACCACCGCTATCGCCCTCACTCTCACCTGCTCTGTCACCGATGGGGATACCATCCGCTGCGGCGACGAGCGTATCCGCATCACCGGGATCGACGCGCCGGAGACGCGCGCGTGCAGACAAGGTCGCCAATGCGTTCCCGGCGACGGCAAGGCCTCCACCCGCACGATGGAGGCGGTTGTCGAAGGTCGGCAACTTACCATCGTCAGACTCGGGCGGGATCGCTACGGTCGCACGCTGGGCGTCGTCTATGCCGATGGCGAGAATATCGCCTGCGCCCAGCTTGCCGCTGGCCAGGCCTATTATGTGGAGCGTTGGGACGACGACGGCCTCGTCGCCGCCGATTGCCCCGACCTCGCCGCACGGCGCACCGTATAGGAAGAAACACGCAAGGTGGTGGGCCCGGCAGGAGCAAAACCCAGCGATATACGTGCTTTTTATTTCAACAGCTTATCATCCTGTGACGGCATATCTGTGTCACATCCTTGTGTCACACTCAACAACAAAGCCGAGAGCCACCCAGTCTCCCAAGGAGCCGAATGACCGTTTTCGGCCAACGGTTGCAGATACCCTCACGGCTAGGATTTGGTGTATAGAGGACGGTAACAGCAAAGTACGCTTTGACCGTTTGTGGGCCGTTTGCCGACAGTCTGCTTTTGGCTTTTCGACACGGATAGCTGACCACCGAATACTCTTAGCGGTTAAACTCAAAATTGGGCAAAAAGACGCTTCCACGCAGCTTTCTAGAGTGCGTGGAGGATTTCTGCTGGTTCTGCCCGGAAGGTTGTAGCCGCCTTCGTCGCGCTTCGAGACTGCAATGATGGACAACGTTGTCACAGCCCGCTAGAGCACGTTGTTGACTGCTAAAATGCAAGCATATGGTTGAGATCTAAAATGAGAATCCTTGCTTCTATATGGCTATTCCTTTCAGCGGCTTTGCTGAGCTCTTGTATCAGCCATTCTCAGCAGACTGTCGCTGAGACACCACGCGAAAGACCTAACGTACTCTTCATCGTCTCGGATGATCTAAACGCCCGTTTGGGAACTTATGGTGCGCAGGTCATCACACCGCATATCGACGAACTCGCCAGCAAAGGTGTGCGTTTCGACCGCGCCTATTCCCAGTATCCCTGGTGCGCGCCCAGCCGGGCCTCTTTCATGACCGGGCTGCGACCTGACACCGTCGGTGTCACCGATCTTTCCACGCCCCTTCGCGCCAAGCACCCGGACCTTGTGACAATCCCTGAACTGTTTCGGCAGAACGGCTACTTCACTGGCCGGGTCGGAAAGATCTTCCATCAGGGTGTACCGGGCGGTGTTGGCCGCCCCGGTCCTGACGATCCGCAAAGCTGGGATATCGCGATAGACCCTGCAGGTCACGATCTCGAGGTACTCGATCGTCTCGAGAACATGACGCCCGGCAATCATATTGGGTCGGCTCTTGCGTTTTACCGAGATGAAGTTGGGGATCTTGAACAGACCGACGGGATGGTCGCTTCAGAAGTTATCGATCTGATCGAGAAACACCGGGATGAACCGTTCTTCATCGCGGCTGGGTTTTACCGTCCGCACGTGCCCGAGGTTGCTCCAGCACCCTATTTCGACCTTTACGATCTAGTCGACATACCGGCTTGGTCGGTCACCGATCACACGACGCCGCCCGAGGCCAGCGCGCTGTTCATTCCGGATGACATGGGCATGACCGAACTGGAGCAACGTCGGTTCATCCAGTCCTATTACGCCGCCACAAGTTTCGTCGACGCGCAGGTCGGCCGGCTACTTGCGGCATTGGAAGAGAACGGTCTGGCAGACAATACCATCGTCGTGTTCGTCAGCGATCACGGTTTCCTTCTGGGTGAGCATGATCAATGGGCAAAGCGCCTGCTGTGGGAGCCATCTGCGCGCGTTCCGCTGGTGATCTATGCACCGGAATCGACAGGTAACGGCAGTGCATCATCGCGCCTTGTCGAACTGGTCGACCTTTTTCCCACGCTTGCCCACTTGGCCGGCTTGTCCGCTCCAGACACACTTGAGGGCCGCAGCCTGGTGCCGTTGCTGAACAAACCGACGCTGGAAGGCTGGGATCGCCCTGTCTACACGCAGATCGCAGGTGGACGCAGCGTGCGCACCGCACGGTGGCATTACGCGGAATTTGAAGCGGGTCGCAAAGGCACGCAGCTTTTCGACCATTCCGTTGACCCCCATGAGACCCGCAATCTGGCCGGCGATCCGCGCTATGCGGATGTCGTGGGACGGCTGAGCGCTCTCCTGCCTGACGATGTTGAGGAGCGCCCAGATCCGCTGCGTTATGACCCGGAAAATGATTGTTTGCACCAGCCCGAAAGAGCCTCGATCACGCTCGGCACCCCGTGTGCCAGGTACATCGATCCGTAAGAGTCACCGAGACAAACTGCAGCACCCTCGCTAGTGCCCGATCGGGCGGGGTTGAAATACGGGCGAGGAACGCAAGCAATGTATTCTGCTGGCTGGAAAGCGGTTGCACTACTGGCGTCAGTGCAAACGCTCGCCTTTTTCCACCGCACCCTCGCAACACTCCTGGCGGAGCCGATCCGACTTGAATTCGGGGTCAGCGATACGCTGATCGGGATGTTCATCGGCGCCGCATTCTCGATCAGCTTCGTGATCGCCGCTCTGCCCTTGGGACATCTGGCGGATCACGAGGACCGGTTCCGCTTGCTCGGCATTTTTGTCGCGACCTGGAGCCTGCTGACCAGTCTTGCGGCTGCTGCGTCCAGCTTCGCCGCCCTGCTACTGCTGAGGGTCGGTTCGGCAGCCGCCATGTCCGGGATAACGCCCGCAGCCGGCTCGCTCATTGCCGAACGCTACGCAGGTCCGAAGCTTGCCAAACCGATGGGAATCTACGCCAGCGGCATATATTTCGGTGTGGGAAGTTCGATGCTGATAGGCGGCGCCCTTGCCGCCGTTTTCGATCCCTTCGGCAGTTTTGCGATCGGGCCCCTGCCATCGCTAAGCGGTTGGAAAATCATCTATCTGCTCGCAGGGTTGCCGGGGCTCATTCTCGCCGCGGTGCTGCTCAGGCAGACCGACCATGGCCGCAGGGAAAATCGCCCTTTCTCTCGCAAGCCCCTCAAACCGGTGTTCGCCTTCCTCTTTGCGCGACCATCCAATTATCTGCGCGTGATGCTGGCTTTGACGATGCTTGTCTTCGTGGCGACCGCGGTCGGAGCCTGGCTGCCAGCACTTTTCCTGCGCAAGCATGGTTGGGCCATAGAGGACATCGGGTTCTGGGCAGGCGCGATCACGATTGCAGCCGGACTGCTTGGCACTCTTGGTAGCGGCTACCTCGTCGAATTCATCGAGCGGATCGTGCGAACCGGCAAGCCACAGGTTCTCCTGTTGATCGTGGCGGCCACAGTTTCGGCACCGCTCGCCATCGCCTTGCCCCTCGTCGCCTCGCCATACGTGTGCCTGGCCCTGTTCTTCTGCAGATCGTTACTGGGCGGTATCATCGTCTCGCTTGGATATGCGATCATGCTCAGTCTCGCGCCGGAGGACCAGAGGGCACGCCTTACCGCGGTGGCAGGCATTACCCTGAACCTGGTTGGCGGGGCGCTGGCACCCGTCGCAGTGGCTCTGACGACAGACTTCGGTTTTGCCGATCCGGGCAGGCTGGCGGATTCGCTGGCTATCGTCACCGCCGTCGGCTCGATTGCGGCGCTGGCCGTCCTGCTGACAGGTATCCGGAGCCTCTTCTATCCGGACATCCAGCTTGGCAGGAACGCCCGCTAACCGAGCTGCGGGTTCAATCGGCCCTGTTGCCCGGAGCGGTGCCGCAGCCCACGACCAGCGGATCGCCACCCTCAACGCTGGGCTCCAGCCCCGCACACCAGGGATAACGTTCCGGATCGAGTGGAACCGTATCGGCATCAAGAATAGCCTGGAACCGCGCCAGCCGTGCCCGATCTTCATCGGTGAGGGATTGCCGGTCCAGCTCGCGCTCTTCGCCAAGCGAAAGGTCGAGCGCAACGAAGCGGCCATCTTCGTAGAGCTTGCGCTCGAGGTCGAAGACGAAGCGGGTCGACGGCCATCTCCACACAGGGGCGTAGTGCTGGAAGATCGTCTCGCGTGCCGACTGCGATCTGCCTTGCGCCACGGCCAGTTGGCTTACACCGTCAACATCAGCGGCCACAGGCAGAGATGCTGCGTCGGCAATGGTGGGCAGCACGTCGGTAAAGTCGAAAAGTGCGCTGCGTCGTTCGCCTGCGGGAATTCGGCCCGGCCAGCGCATCATCAGGGGAACGTGGGTACCTGTCAGCGTGGGCAGACCCTTGCCGCCCCTGATCCGCTCGCCATTACGCACCGAATGGATGCGCCGGTTGGTGCCGTTGTCGGCGGTGAAAATCACCAGCGTGTCCTCTGTCAGGTCGAGCGCATCCAACCGGTCGAGCAGGCGCCCCACCATTCGATCCATGTATTGCATCAGCAGGCCGAAGTTGTGCTGCTCGTTCCCACCCACGCGCTCTGCCGGCGTCGCGACGAAAGGATCGTGCACCAGCACCATCGGATAGTAGAGGAAGAAAGGACGGTCGGCGTGCTCGTCCAGGAACGACAGCGCGTAGTCACTCAGGTAGTCGGGACCAAACCCCTCTTCGGGGATCAGCCAGCTACCGTCTCGCCACAGCGTCGGCCCCCAGTATCGGGAGCCCTTCTGCGGGCCGGGCTCCAGTTGCCAGAGCAGAGACTGGCCAAACCCCGCCTGTGTTGGACTGATACCGGTGCGTCCATCGAACCCATTGCCACTAAGTTGCCACTTGCCCACGATGCCGGTGGCGTAGCCGGCATCGCTGAAAAGATTGCCGAATGTCCGCTCATCAGGACCGAGGTATCCGAACGCCTCGTAATTGCTGGCGTTCTCTTTCCCGGTCATCAGGCGCGTGCGGCTGGGCGAGCACAGAGGCGTGGAGAACGCATGGTCGAACGTTACGCCCTCGCGGACGAGACGATCGATATTGGGCGTGTCGTGTTCCCCGCCATAGGCGCGGAACGCCTCGACGCCGACATCGTCGGCAAGGATTACGACAACGTTCGGCCGCTCGCGTGAAGAACTTTCCTGAGCGGAAGACGTGGCTGGGGCAAGCGCCGTGACGATCATCAGGACTGTCAGCGCAATGGTGCGCAGATGGGAATTGCGGATCATCATCACTCCAGCCCCTCACTGGCCCCTTCCACGCTGTTGCTGCCGGTGCCCAGCACTGGAAATTCGGAAAGGGCTTCCCCTCGTGCATGCGCGGCTGCCTTGGCTGGGCTGTCAGGGAAAATATCGTCGAGGCGGTCCAGGCGGTTCGGCTCGACGTACCAGTCAGCAGGGAAATCGGCGGCACGGGTGCCGCCTTCCATGCGTCGCACGCTGCCGCGCGAGTGCCGCCGTGTGTAGGGAATGACGTGACGACCGTCGCGGTCGGCCAGCTGTTCGAACAAGGCCTGACGCAGTTCGATCTTGGCGTCGAGGTAGTCCGGATCGTCGATGAGGTTGTTCATCTCCTCCGGGTCTTCCGACAGGTCGTACAACTCCTCGATATCGTAGACGCCGTAGTACTGGATATACTTCAGGTTGTCGCGCACGATGGCGAAAGTTCCCGGTGTCATCGGGAAGGTCCATTCCCAGTAGTATTCGTAGATGAAGTCGTCGGGCTGCCACTCGGCTGTTGTCGTCGCGCCGGTCATCAGCGGCCAGGCATTGTGCCCCTCGAACTGTGGCGGCAATTCCAGGCCTGCGAGGGATAGGAACGTGGGCGCAAAGTCGAGATTGCGGATGCGGCCGGGGTTCACCACACCTGCTGGCACCGCGCCCGGAGCGTAGACGAGCATCGGGACCTGAACCGACGGCTGGTAGGCGTTGCGCTTGTCGATCAGGCCGTGATCGCCGATCAGATAGCCATTGTCCGAGGTAAAGACGATCAAGGTGTCGTCTTCCAGATCGTTCGCCTCCAGATAGGCGAGGATTCGCGCCACACTGTCGTCCACGGAAGACAGGGTCGAATAATAGTAACGCAGGTACTCCTGCATCGACATGTCGGAATTGTAGAAGAAGTCGAGACCGTGCCAGGTGTTGCGCTGGTTATAGACCCAAAGTGGCTTGCCTTCGTAATTCTCGGGCGTGTTGGCGGCACTGTCGGGAAGGTCGAAGACGACGTTATCATACTGTCCCGCATGACGCGGAGCCGGCAACGGATCGGAATGGACGGCCTTGTGGCTGAGATAGAGCATGAACGGTCGGTCGGGGTCGCGCTCGCTCTCAAGCCAGTTCATCGCATAGTCGGTCAGCTCATCGGTGATGTAGCCGCGCTGCGGGACCACCTCTCCATCGACGTTGTACGTCGTTTCGCGTCCTGGTGGGGCATCGGGATCGGGGTAGTAGCTTCCCTGCCCCTTGAAGCTGACCCACTTGTCAAACCCGGCCCGCGGTTCGTCAGAGGCCGCGCCCATGTGCCACTTGCCGATAAAGGCCGTGCTGTAGCCCGCCTGTTGCAGGTAGGCCGGGAAAAATGTCAGGCCTTCCTCGCTGGAATCGTTGTTGTCCACGATACCGTGATTGCGCGCTGTCATTCCGGTTAGGATCGTTGCGCGACTGGGGCTGCAAAGCGATGACGTGACCAGCGTATTGGGCATGTAGGTGCCGCCGCGCGCCAGGCGATCCAGTGCCGGCGTCTGCAGTTCCGGCTGAAGGAAACCCATCCCGTCGAAACGCAAGTCGTCGACAAGGATGAAGATGATGTTGCGCGGCTGGTTCTGGGCGACGGAAACATCTGCGGGCCCTGCCTGCTCGGCAGAGAGCGGATGGGCACACGCGCCTGTTAGCAGCGCCAGCCCTGTGAAAAGGGCCTTGGCTCTCGGTGCAAATTTCATGACGTCCTCTAGTATTCCTGTGTTGGGCTGGCCGCCGCGTTCAGATCGCCGCAAAGGAAGCGCGTTCGACGAAGCGATAGGGATGGTTCACAACCTTGCCTTCGGCCATGTCGCGCATGGCCACCGAGTTGATAAGCTCGGTGGCGGCGTCCCGGCTGATCTCGATCGTCGGTTGCCGGATGGTGGTCAGGCGCGGGAAGCACTGGGACGCGACAGCAAGGTCGCCGAAGCCAATCACGCTGAGGTCCCCCGGAATATCGAGGCCGATACTCTTGGCATAGGCGATGACACCGGCGGCCATCTCGTCGTTGGCGGCGAATATTGCGGTCGGTCGCCAGTCGGAACTCTCATTCAGGAATTGCGCTGCAGCTGCCCATCCGCTGTCGAAGGTGAAGTTCCCGTCAAGGTCACGCAGTTCGACTTCTGGCTCCTCGGAAAGCGTACGCGAAAAGCTTTGCCGGCGCAGGTGGTGAGAACCGTGGTTAGGAGGCCCTGCGATATACCCCACCTTGCGATGATTGTGCCGCAGGATGTAACTGGCCACGTCTGCGCCTGCCGCCTCGTTGTCGAAGCCGATGGAAATCGTCCGCTCGTGCGCCTTGCCCGGGTTTATGCGCACGCATGGCATGCCCTTGTTGACCAGATGGTCGACCAGCCAGAGACGATCGCACAACGGGGGGACGAGGACGAGTCCGTCCAGCGTCATATCTTCCAGCAGCGCGTCGATAGCTTCCGCTCCGGCCTCGATCTGGTCGTTAGTGATGGGCTCTATCAGCAAGTGATAGCCTGCCCGACCGCACGACTGGAGAAGACCGGTAATGACGTCGGTGATATATGTCGGGATCGAGCGGTCCGAGCCCGGTTCGATATATCCGGTGAGCGGCCCGAGGATAAGCCCGATGGTGTAGGACTTGCCGCCCCGCAAGAGACTGGCGGCACGGTTGGGCCTGTAGCCCAGCGCCGTCATCGAAATTTCGACCTTTTCGCGAAGGTCCTCCCCAACGCTCGGGTTCTTGTTGATGACGCGCGATACCGTCTTGAACGAAACGCCTGCGTGCTTCGCAATATCCTTGATAGTGACTTTTGCCATCGGCTAGCCTCTCCCGCTAAAGTCCGCAGTTTCTATCCTGCTTTGTATTGACTGGAGACAACGTTGTCTATAGCCAATCGGGCAAAAGTTGTCGTTGCGACATGGGACGACATTGAGAGGATCGCGAGATGACCTGGTATCGAGATACTACGAGACTTTGCAGGAGCGGAGGATATGTCCTCGGCTTTCTGCTGGCAATGCAGACTTCGGGCGCAGCAGCTTCGGCACAAGAAGCAGAGCACCCGCCGCGTCCCAATTTCGTCGTGATTTTCGTCGACGACCTTGGCTGGGGCGACCTGTCGTCTTCCGGCGCGGAATACATAGAGACGCCGCACATCGATTCCATCGGAGCGGACGGGCTTGTCATGTCGCAGTTCTACGCCGGGTCAAACGTGTGCTCGCCAAGCCGCGCGGCGCTGTTGACCGGTCGATATGCGCCGCGATCCGGCATGCAGTTCGTGACGAGGCCTCATTCCGATTGGGGTCTTCCCGGTGAGGAAATTACCATTGCCGAGATGCTACGCGATGCGGGTTATGCCACAGGCATGGTCGGCAAATGGCATCTCGGCCACCGACTGGAATATTGGCCCACCCAGCAAGGCTTCGAAAGCTTTCTTGGCGTCCCCTACTCCAACGATCTGGAGCCGTTCAGCCTCTATCGCGGAACCGAAATGGTCGAACGCGAAATCGATCAGACGACACTGGAGGATACCTACGCGACGGAAGCCGAGCGCTTCATCGCCTCTCACGCTAGCGAACCATTCTTCCTCTACTATGCCACCAACTTCCCCCACCGCCCGCTTTTCTTCCCGCCCGAGAACACTGGCCGCAGCGGACCCGCTGGCGATTATGGCGACACCATCGAAACACTAGACGATGCGGTCGGACGCATTCTCGCGGCTCTCGACGAGAATGGTCTGCGAGACAACACGGTAGTCATCTTCACAAGCGACAACGGTCCATGGTTCCAAGGCAGCAGCGGCCCCTTCAAGGGCCACAAGGGCGATACCAACGAAGGCGGTTACCGCGTGCCGTTCCTGTTGCGCTGGCCTGCTGGCGTGGCTCCCGGAACCCATAACGACGCGATGAGCATGGGAATCGACATGCTCCCTACCTTCGCCCGGCTCGCTGGGGCGCAGGTTCCGCAGGACCGCATCATCGACGGACGTGAAGTGACTGCGATGTGGACGAGTGGTGCACCCAGCCCCCACGAAATACTCTATTTCATCAACAACAACGGCCTCGCTGCTGTCCGTAGCCCACGTTTCAAACTGCTGCTGAGCGAGTACTACCGCGCCTCGCATATAGATTTCCGCCGCTACACCGCCCCCAAGCTGTTCGACATGCTGGCCGACCCGCAGGAGCGCTATGACATCGCCAACAGGTACCCGGACGAGTACGCCCGTTTGCTGGCGCTGGCAGAGGCGATGAGCGCCGAAATCGCACCAATGGCGGTGGATCGTGGCGGAATTTATCCCGAGGATCCCGCAGCCATTCTTGGACCGGTCCTCGAAGGCGGTGAATTGTATGGACATTAATAAGACTATCGGCCTCACCGCTCTGGCCGCGTGCCTGGCAGTTGCGGGGTGCGAGGGCGAAACCGACACGACCACTGCTCAGAGCGAGCAGGTTGCCCGCACCTGCGCAGCGATCGGAGACACGCCAGTCAGGCTTGAAGGCGGCACTTTTGCAATGGGCCAGGCTGAGGTTTACGCCGAGGAAGGCCCTGTTCGGCAGACGACTGTAGACGGTTTCTGGATCGATCCGCACGAGGTTACAAACAGGCAGTTTGCGGCGTTCGTTGAAGCCACCGACTATGTAACCCTGGCAGAGAAGCCTGTCGATCCAGCGGCCTTCGGTGTATCTGAAGAGCAGATCCCGCCAGAATTGCTGCTGCCAGGCTCAGCAGTCTTCACCCCGCCCGAAAGGCCGTCGAACCGCTATTCCGACTGGTGGAAATATGTGCCGGGCGCGAACTGGAAGCGGCCATATGGTCCAGGCGGTCCCGAAGCACAGCCCGATGAGCCGGTGGTTCACCTGGGCTGGGAGGACATGCAGGCCTATGCCCTATGGAAAGGCGGGCGAATGCCAACCGAAGCAGAATGGGAGTATGCCGCATCAGCCGGACAGCCTGCCACCACCGAGCAGCCGGAGGAAGCCAACAGCTGGCAAGGCGTGTTCCCCGCCGTCAACCGTGAGACGGACGGCTTCAGGGGCATCGCTCCCGTCGGCTGTTATGCGCCCAATCCGAATGGGCTTTACGACATGGTCGGCAACGTTTGGGAAGTAACGGCGGACCTGTTCCGCCCCGGACACGATCCGGCGGATACAGACAATCCGCGCGGCCCAAGCGAGAACCAGGCCTATGACCCGCTGAACCCCGGCTTCCCTAGCCGCGTGATGAAAGGCGGTAGCTACCTGTGCGCTCCGAACTATTGCCAGCGCTATCGTCCCGCGTCCCGCCAAGGCCGCGACCCCGGTATGGGAGCGAGCAATGTCGGCTTCCGCCTCGCTTACGATATGCCGCCAGCCTGATGCTGGCCCCAACCCTTTCTGAAATACAGGAATCTTTCATGAAGACCGCAAAGCTACTGGCAACCTCGATGCATGTTTTGGGCGCCGTCGCATTGAGTGGCTGCGTCCACGGCAACGCGCAACCCTCGCCACCGACGCAGCCCGATCTCGGCTTGCGGGTGAAAGAGGCAATCGCGATTGATGGGCTACAGTTCCGCGATGCCGATGGCGACGGGCAACTGTCTCCTTATGAAGATTGGCGCTTGTCGCCAGAAGAGCGCGCTATCGACCTTGCTGGTCGCATGACACAGGCCGAGAAGGTCGGCACGTTGATGCATTCGACAATGCCGGGCCTTGGTGGCGAACTCGGACGCGCCGACAGCTACGACCTTGAAGCACTCGGCGCCCTGGTGAGTGACAAGCATGTCACCAGCTATATCACGCGCCTGACTCTGGCCCCCGCCCAGCTGGCAGAACAGAACAACCTCGCGCAGGAAGTCGCAGCCGGCGGTCGGCTGGGTATACCACTGACGATCAGCACCGATCCGCGAAACCACTTCAGCTATGTGCTTGGCGCGGCAGAGGCTGGTAGTGGCACGACCCAGTGGCCAGAGCTTCTCGGATTTGCGGCGCTGAGAGATCCGGCTCTGGTCCGCGAGTTCGGTGAAATCGCCCGCCGTGAATATCGTGCCCTCGGCATCCACATGGCGCTCTCGCCGCAGCTCGATCTGCTGACCGAACCACGCTGGCCGCGCGGTAGCGGCACTTTCGGCAGCCAGGCCGAACTCAGCAGTGAACTGGGCGGTGCCTATGTCGAATCCTTTCAGGGCAGCGCCAATGGCTTGCAGGCAGATGGCGTGATGACGGTGGTGAAGCACTGGGTGGGTTACGGCGCGCAACCAGAAGGGTTCGAGGCGCACAATTACTATGGTCGCTTCGCGGACCCGGGCGACTATCTCTCGCAGCACATCGCGGCCTTCGATGGCGCGCTGGAGGCGAAAAGCGCCGGAATCATGCCCGCCTACCCGATCCTGCGCGATGCAACGCTAAACGGAGAGGCAATCGAAGCCGTCAGCCCCGGTTACAGCGCACAATTGCTCGACGGCCTGCTGCGGCAGCGCCGGGGTTACGAAGGCATTATCCTGTCGGATTGGGCCATCACCCGCGATTGCAACGAGAGGTGCATGAATCCCACCGACGAGGCGCCGCAGCGCCCCCAGGACATCGCGACGTCATGGGGGGTGGAAGGCCTGACTGTGCAGCAACGTTACGTCAAAGGCGTGCAGGCCGGGATCGACCAGTTCGGCGGCACCGACGATGTACTTCCCCTGCTCGCAGCGATGGAAGCGGGTGAGATCGACGAAGCCCGCGTCGATCAGTCGGTGATCCGCGTGATGGTGCCCAAGTTCCAGCTCGGTCTTTTCGAAAATCCCTATGTCAGCCCCGCAGCAGCGACGGCAGCGATCGGCGGTGCAGAAGATATCGCCAAGGCCGACAGACTACAGCGTGAATCGCAGGTCCTCCTACGCAATGAAGGAACCACCCTGCCCTTTTCGCCCGGTGCAAAGGTCTGGCTGCAAGGCATGTCACACGACGCGGCTCAGTCAGCTGGCTTGCAGGTAGTGGAAGACATTGCCGACGCTGATTTCGCCATCGTGCGTACCGATACCCCATCGGAAATGCTCCATCCGAACCATTTCTTCGGTAGCCGTTACAAGGAAGGGCGCCTGAACTTCGAGCCCGGAGATCCTGCTTACGAAGCCTTGGCCCAAGCGAATGCCGCTGGGGTGCCAACAATGCTGGCGATTTTCCTCGACCGGCCTGCCGTGCTGACCGATGTGCTGCCACTTACCGACGTAATACTGGCCAACTTCGGAGCGAGCGACGCCGCCGTGCTGGACGTCGCGCTGGGCCGCGCCGAGGCGCGTGGACGTCTCCCATTCGAGTTGCCGCGTTCGATGGAAGCCGTGCGAGCGCAGGATCCTGCGGCACCAGATGACAGCGCCGATCCTCTCTATCCGTACGGCGCCGGACTGTAATCGTCAGCCTCCCTCGGTTCTGCCCCTCGTTTCGAAAGATGCCCTCATGAATGATCGCGCTGGCGCAAGCCCCGTGCGCACGGCCTTCCTCGCCGTAACAACACTCTTCTTCGCATGGGGGTTTATCACCTCGCTGATCGACCCATTGGTTGCCGCTGTGAAAGGGATCTTCACGCTGACCAACCTGCAGGCACAGTTGTCTGCTTCAGCGTTCTTCATCGCTTATGGGCTCGTCTCGTTCCCAGCCGCCGGCCTTATCGCCAGACTTCACGCAGCGCGTGCGATTTTGCTCGCTCTCACAATGATGATCGGGGGATGTATGGTGATGCTGGTGGCGGCCAATCTCGCGGTCTACCTGCTGGTGTTGCTCGGCCTGTTTGTACTCGCCAGCGGCATAACGGTATTGCAGGTTGCAGCGAACCCGCTCGCTGCAAACCTGGGCTCGCCCGCAGGGAGCCACTTCCGGCTGACACTCTCACAGACGTTCAACAGCTTTGGCACTTTTATCGGCCCCTTCATCGGCGCGGTGCTCTTTCTCGAAGGCGTCGAGGTGGCTGACGGGGCGGCGATCAACCCCGAAGCGCGCGACGCTGCGCTTGCAGGGATCGACCGGGCCTATTTCTGGATCTGCGGCCTTCTAATCCTCCTGCTGCTCTTTTTTTTCGTTAGCCGTAAGACGGTGAGCCGGGCGGCGCCGCCGGCCCCGAGCGCAGGTGGTACGGTTGCGATGATGCGCGACGCCTTGTCATCCCGCTGGGCGCTGCTGGGCGGAGCGGCAATCTTTCTCTACGTCGGCGCAGAGGTCGCGATCGGCACCCAGCTTGCGCTCTTCCTGAACTCAGGAGAAATTTGGGGCAATTCCGATGCCGCGTTCGCCGTGCCATTCCTCGGCACTGCGATGGGAAGCGACGGCATCCCCGGCGTGTCGCTGCAGGAGGCTGGTAAGGCAGTTTCCTTCTATTGGGGCGGCGCGATGGTGGGGCGTGCCATAGGCTCCGCGCTGCTTGCGCGTTTTCGCGCTGCACGACTGCTGATCGCATTCACGGCGATCGCAGCACTGATGTGCCTTTACGTGGTTCTGATTGGTGGCGTGGGCGCGGGCTTCGTCGCTCTTTCAATCGGACTCTTCAATTCGATCATGTTTCCCGTCATCTTCACTCTTACACTGGAACGGTCCACGGCCTCCGCAGAGGCGACCTCCGGTCTCCTATGCACCGCCATCATCGGGGGGGCGTTCGTACCGCCGCTCGCGGGCGCCATTGCGGATAGCGCAGGCCTTGCCGTCGCCTTCCTTGCGCCAGCGACATGCTACGTTGTGCTTTGCGTGTTCGCTTTTGCTGCCGGTCGTTCGGACGTTTCTAGCAAGGTTGAGGCGAGGAGCGCGCACTGATGGCGCTCCCCGCCCAACAAGAGATTGAAGGCTAGCCTAGGCTCTCATTCGCCGACTTTAGTCGTCGCCGAACTCTCGGCGAAGCCGTAGCGCACGGCCTTCGCTTCGAGCGTCTCACCCTCGCCGAGAGCGATCGGTTCGACATAGATTTCCCATGGTCCGCCATCGATCCGATAACCGATCGAGGCTCCTGGTGTTCCGGAGGTTAATCTGACGAGGCCGCCCTGCGTTACCTGCGCGGTAGGGGCGGCCGTCACCGGCTGCTCGAGACCCGGCCACATGCGCTCCACCATTGCAAGTTCACCGCCGATAGACCGGTCGTCGAACCTGTTCTGGTAGCGTGCCAGTGCGGCACGCATCTGCTCAAGCACACGTGCGTAACGCTGGTCTTGAGCAAGATTGGCCATCTCATATGGATCGGCCCATGTGTCGTACAACTCCTCCTCAGGACGGGGCGCGGTGAAGTACTGCTCGATCCGGGGCGGCAATTCGCCTGCTTCGTGCAAGCGCCACAATTCCTGCATCGATCGCTGCATGTCACGAAAGCCGAGGTGGCGGAAGAACGGCCTTTCAGGCTCGTAGTTGCGAATATATTTCCACCTGTCGTCGCGTACCGCGCGAGAGAAGTCCTGCTGCTCGTCGTGTCGGTCCATCGCCGCGTAGACAAACCTGCGCTCAGGCCCAGTTTCGGGACCCAGAAAAACGCGTCCAGCAAGCCATCCTGGCACATCCTCGCCTGCGAGTTGAAGGATCGTGGGCGCCATATCTACGAAGCTGACAAGCTGGCCGTCGCGCGTTCCCGCGCCGTGCCCGTCGGGCCACCGCACCATTAGGGGCACTTGCAGCCCGCTATCGTACAGCGATCGTTTGGCGCGCGGAATACCGTCACCGTGATCGGTGGTGACGATCACGATGGTGTCATCCGCCAGACCGTCTTCCTCGAGTTCTTCCAGCAGGCGCGCCACCGTCCGCTCGTAGTAGTGAATATTGTCGAGCATCTGCGACAGCTCTTCCCGCACGAGCGGGGTGTCAGGCAGGAACGGCGGAACCACCACGTCGGCGGGATCATGCACGCGTGGACGCCCCGTCAGCGCCTCGCGCAACTGGGCACCCAGCCGCTGCGCCATCGGGTGGGCATCGGGATCGAGATCAAGCGGAAAAGTCCAGCTTTCGTGGGTCTCCATGATGTTGACCATGGCGAAGAACGGCTGTCCCTCCGCCCTCCCGCGCCAGGGATGCGCGGCATCGCTATCATCCCAGATCGTGAACGGACCGCCGCGATAACTGTCCAGCCCGAGCTGGTAATCGGTCTTGCCGTTGTTGGTGGTGTAATACCCGGCCCGGCGCAGAAGTTCTGGATAGGCCTTCACATAGGATGGCGGCACCGCGGTGTACGGCAGGCGCGACCCGTCTTCGAGTTCCACGCCCGAAGAGACCCGCATCTGCTGCGCGCCGATCGCCTGCTGCGGAACGCCCATCGCCAACGCCGCACGACTGGGTGCGCAAACACCTGCCGTGGTAAATGCCCGTTCATAGAGCACTGCGTCTTCGGCAAAGGCATCCAGCACCGGGGTTTGCACCACCGGATCGCCGTAGGCACCGATATGCGGGCTCATGTCCTCGAACACGATGAGCAGGAAATTGGGCCGTTCCCCGCCCTCACCCTGTGCGAGGGATGAAAGGGGTGCAATGGCAGCCACGAGGGCGACACAGATGGCGATCTGTTTCTTGAACAATGCGATTCTCCCGCGTCAAAACAATATGGCGGCAGCGACAGGAAATGTCGCTGCCGCCATTGAACACGGGCGATCCAGAGTAGGAGGAGCGACCGCCCGCGTCGGCGTGATCAGAAGCTGAAGCGCCCCTGGATGCCGAAGTAGCGTTCCTGATTGCGCCAGACCTGCGCGGTAACGCGGCCGCCCGTGGCGCTTGAAAAGCCAATACGCTGCGGCAGGTTCTGGTCGAACAGGTTGCGGACGAAGAGGCTGACCGAATAGTCATCGTCCTTCGATTCCACGCCAATCGAAGCGTTGACCAGCCAATAGCCGTCAAGCCGTGACAGCGGGTTCTGATCGAGATCGAACTGGACTGAAGACTGGTAGCTGAAGTTGCCTTGCACGAAGCCATCGACAGGCGCATCATCGCCAAAGGGGACGATCTGGCGGGCAAAGCCGGTCAGGCGCCAGTCGGGCGCATTGGGCAGATCCGCACCGGACAGATCCTGCGCGTTATTCACGCAGCCTTGCGCTTCGGTCTGGCCATCAAAGCAGGGACCGCCGGGGAAATCGTCGATCTTCGCATCCATATACGTCGCGCCAAGACGGAACGTCGTCAGGTCGGTGGGCTGGAACACGGTCTCGATCTCGATACCCTTGGTCGAAATATCGCCCGCGTTGGTGAGTTCGAACGTGATGTCGTTCGGCCGCTGCGCCTGCGCCTGGTAGTTCTGGTACTGCGTATAGAACAGCGCCAGGTTGACGGAGAAGACATCGTCCCAGGTGGAAAGCTTCGCACCCACCTCGAACGCGTCGACCGTCTCGGCCTCGACCGGCTCGCTGCCTTCAAGCGAGGCGAAGGCGGTGTTGAAGCCCTGCCCCTTGTAGCCGCGCGAGTAGCTTGCATAGACGTTGCCCGCACCGAAATCGTAGCGCGCACCGATGTTGCCGGTGAAGGCGGTATCGTCGGTGGAGCCGCTGAAGTCGGCAGGCTGCCCGGCCGCGCCCGGCAAGGCGATGTCACCCGGCACGACGACGTTGGCAGGATCGCGGAACACTTCCCACTCCAGCTTCTCGTGGATCACGCGAAGGCCGCCGAACAGGTTCAGATCGCCGAGATACACGTTGCCACTGACGAAAGCTGCCAGATTGGTCGTCTGATTGCTGCTGTTGAACTGGCCGCTGCGCGGCACTTCGTTACCTGCGGCATTGCGGAATACCCAGCGACGCTGGAACGTGCTGTCGAGATCGACATAGTAGGCAAAGGCACCGACAAGGAAATCGAAACCGCCAAGATCGGGCGATTCCAGGCGGATTTCCTGGCTGTACTGCGTAAGCTGCGTCGTGCCGTTGTTCAGGTCCCACAGGAAGAAGCTGCGATCTGCGGGCGGGGCTGACAGCGGCGTGGAGTCGACGTCAATGTTGTTCTCGAAATCATAGCTGCGCACCGCAGTGGTAGAGTTGAGGACGAAATCGTTGCCGAACAGATACTCGGCATTCATCTGCGCGCCCCGCTGCTCGGAATCGCTGCGCGGCGGGGTGTTGATGTTCACGTCCGTATTTGAAATCCCCAACTCGAGCGGGGCGACGGCCTCGACCACGGTCGGGTTCAGCGCGTCGGCAAGAACGAATGTTGGCGTGCTAGTCGAATCTCGATAGTCGCCGATGAATTCCAGCGAGAGGCTGTCCGTCACGTCGGCCTGCAATTTGCCGCGCACGCCCCAGGCTTCGTAGCCATTGTACTCGTCACCATTGAACAAGTTCTCGGTGATGCCGTCATACTGCTTGTAGAATGCGCTGACGCGGGCGGCGATGCCATCGGACAGCGGGCCTGAAACGGAGCCGCGCACCTGGTATTCGTTACCTTCGGCATACATAGCGTCGAATTCGCCGCTCAGATAATCGGTCGCGTCCTTCGTGGTGACAGAGACCACGCCGGCGGAGGCGTTCTTGCCAAACAGGGTAGACTGCGGGCCACGCAGAACCTCGATACGCTGCACGTCGATGAAATCCTGAAAGCCCTGCCCCGCACGCGCCATGACCACATCGTCGAAGACAATGGATACGGAAGGCTCGACGCCGGACGAGAAAACATTCGTGCCGATGCCGCGAATGTTGAGCGAGCTGTTATTCTCGTTGTTACCCTGCGTGAAGGTCACGCTGGGAACGGCTTGGGAAATCTGGTCCACACCGCTAACACCCGAATCGTCGAGAAGCTCGCCCGAAACGACAGATACAGCAACCGGAACTTCCTGCAGCGTCTGCTCACGGCGGGTGGCGGTGACGACGATGGCGTTACTGTTTGCGCTGCGCTCTTCGGCGGCGCTCTCGTCAGCTTGGTTCTCCTGCGCAATGGCAGGCGTGGCGACTCCAAGCGCCACAAACGACGCCGACAGCATTAAACTCTTGGTGACTTTCATAACTCTCTCCCTGTGCTTTTCGCGATTGGGCGCGCGATTTACGGCTGCCTTAGAGACAACGTTGCCTCAGGTCAATACAACGTTGTCTCTAAGGCAGCTAAAAGATTGCCGGAAACTTGCTAGACCGATGATCAAAGGCGAATCTCGCTTGTCGAAAATCGCGCTATGCGGACATCATCAACAGTGGATCATCCGGTTTGGCATCCGTGAATGTCCGCAACAAAGGCGTGAAGGATAGAACGCGAATGACCGAGATGAGGGCGCAAGGCTGCCGTCCCGCCAATGTCCGCAATCGGGTCGTTTGCCGACAGGCAGGTTTTGGGCCGTGAACAGGGCAAGGCTGCCACTCCACTTCTGGGCATAGAGGAAAATGAACGGCGGCAAGCGACCGCCCGCGACATCATCAACAGCGAACTTCAGCACCACCGCGCTGCCGAGAAGCGCCAGCGCGATCAAAGCTGCCCAGACAGACTTGCGCGGGGGGAGACGAGAGTGAAAACGGGAAGCGAAGTCCCACCGTTGCCCGGAAAGTATGGTCTCAAGCCGATTGAGCCGTTCAGGCATTGGTTCTTCTCCTCCACCTCGCCCGATCCAAGCGCCTGATTTTGAAACGCGTTCCCCTCAAATCTCTAGAGATGAGAATATGGCACTCTGCAAGCACGGCAGACAATCAAGAACTCCCGCCAGAACGGATGAGCTGGATTCAGTAAAGGTCAGATTGTCTCAACGAGGTGAACCAGCTCAGCCTGTCTATGAACTCCAGTCTTGGAGTAGATTGCTTCCAGGTGGGACCTGATGGTGCTGGAGGACAGACCGCATCGCATTGCAATTTCCCTTCTCCCGCCACCTGCGCAAGCCTCCATAGCAATTCTCGTTTCCGCGGGGGTCAAGGAGAAAGCTTCACTTAATCGCTTCATTCGCTCCTTCTTTATTCGTTCGTCTGACGTCAACCAAATCAAGGCAGCAGGTCGATCAATAATCACCGGGCTGAGACTCTTTCCGGGGGAGCAGGGGATGACAACCAGCCGCATCTGAGAGCCTTCGCGGTCGCTAAGGTTCATCGCAGAGCCCTCGGCCTTTTCAATGGCGCGCTGGAGCATAGCCTTCACTGGGCCCGGAGCGATCTGAACCTTGTTTCGACCTTTCTGTATGAGATCGAGCGCCTCTAACCAGGTCAAAGTCTGTGAGTGGGAATGCAAAACGGTGCCGCTCCGGTCGACAACGAGAAAGCCGCAAGCCATCTCTGCTTGCGCCTGATTGGTGATGAGCTGCGCCATCTGGAGGCGGCGAAGTATCGTCACAGAGCGGGTCAGATGCTGGACAATTTCGCCGAACAGTTTCTTCTCACCTCTCTCGAAACCGATCTTCGAAATTGGAGCATGCACGGTTACCGAGGCAGTTGCACCGCTGTGCGAGACGACATTCGCGGCGAGTGAACCACCTCCGACTCCCTGTGGGAGCCACCACTCATTGTAGAACTCGGTGCTTCTGAGCCAGTGCACATCAAACATCTCTTCATAATCGATCACTCTTCCGACGGGATAAAGCCGCAACTTCTGAGCAATCGTGAACTTCTTCTGCCAGTGAGAGAAGAAGGAAGCGCGATCATCTTCGCGCCACATGGGTGTGATAACTTGCGCTTCACCGCGTAGGGGATCGACCATCACGAAATTGCATTGCTCGCAATTCATTGAACGTGCGACGCGGGTTAGCATTGCCGGCCACTCATCAGGATCAAGGGCTGCATCATAGATGCTTCGGATCAGGCTATCCCGCTCACTTCGCTGCATGGCACGGTGTCCCGAAAAGCGATGGCTCAACCAATATCACATAAATTTTGCCACCGCATCGGACATCTGTCCGATGCGCCGGCTGATGATGATCTTCATTCTCGGGAAGTCGACAAGATAGCCCGAAAGGAATCTCGCATGCAGAAAAAACTATGTCTGGTTGCCTTCGCAGCGCTAACTCTGGGTTCAATATCCCAATCTGTTGGAGCTCAGGAGGCAGCCAGTGAGCAAGTGCATTACTTTGATCTAGATCTGCGATCGGATGCTGGTGTGGTTGCGTTAGATAACCGTATCAGAAAAGCCGTTCGTAAAGTGTGCGCCGGTTTTTCAAGAGCTGGGTATTTCGAATGGATGATCCAGAACGATTGTAAATTCGCCACCCTCGCCAGCGTAATGCCTTTAAGAGATGCCGCGATTGAAAGAGCTAGGACGCAAGATGGCCCGGTCGAGGTCTTGGCGATCTCGGTCGTTCCGAAATTGCCTGACAATTTACAAGAGGTGACCGCGAGGAGAAAGCTGCGGACCCAGCGACGCCAACTCCTGTTACGAATTCCCCAAAGTTTGCAAATCTGAAAGGCTATTTTCTCGAAATCGGATTGCGTGAACTCCGAGTCTGATGGCGTCTTTGGCGAATGGTCGCTTTCGTCCCATCGGAGTGCAAAACACTTCACCGTAACAATGGGGCTTTCGGGACGTTAGCGGCTCGCGCGCTCCTCGATCACCGTCAACCTGATGAGACAGGCGCCAGATGGGTGGGAAGCTGTCGCCAGTCCAAGCCTGAGTGTGCCAGCCGACCCCGCGCCAAGCACGATGATTTCTCTGGGCTGCGAAGTGGGAAGAGATTAAACTGCAGGGGCACGGAGATTCTAGCCAATGGCGAGCTTTTGCTCTTCAGGTGGTCCAACTCTCGGCCGCTTGACACTCGCGCTCCTTCTGGCGCTTCAGGTTCTCTTGGCGATGGTGGTAGACCAAGTTCTTGTAAGGCTTTGGTCGGGAACGACATCACTCTTCAATCTGGCATTTCCTCTTACCCTCTGTGCGCTGGTGGCATATTTCGCGACCGTCGCATCTGTACATCGAAATGACGCAAGCCGGGTTGCTTGGCGACACTGGCGCTGGCTGCCAATATTTTGGCTCTTTGCGTTTCTGACGATTGGGTCTGGAGGGGGCGCCCTCGAGACAAGCGTGGCCCTTTGCCCCGCAGGAGATTCCCAGTGGGTGCTTTGCTGACCCGGCCCTCGTGAGCAATCGGCGCGTTAATTGAATTAGGATCACCTGCGGCTAAGCCGGTCGAGCATAGGCCCTGCTGAGGGCTGGACAGCTTACCCCTTTAGTCTCTTGCGCCGTGCGCCGCATATGGTTGAGGACGCCATCTAATGGCCGCAATCGGATCGTTAGCGGCTGGTCAGGTTCTGGCACGCAGCCAGGTTGAGGAAGTCAGCCCCCTTTGGGTGGAAAGCCGACGCTCAAAAGAACTGCGAGACGCTACGGCCTGCTAAAAGGGACGAAATCACCAAGAAAGACTGCGCCGGTGGTGAAGCCGAGCGTGCGATCCAGCGTTCGAATAACATCCTGCTTGCAAATGCGGCTGCCGAAGCGGTCGATGACGAGGACGTCCGACGCGTCGAGAGATTCCGGGTTTTCCGGTCGGGCGACGTAGATCGTCGATCCTGCGTCATAGACGACGGCTGTCTCGTCGATCACTTCAAGCCGATTGCTGAGAGGTGCATTGATGCACGACTGCGGTTCACCGGCAACCCGGCCTTCCAGCATTGCAGCGAGGCGCGCTTCGCCGTCTGCTGCGGACTGGCCGGTGGTGGCGCAGCCGGACGTCAAGGCCAAGGCTGCGGCGGCTGGTGCGATCATTGCGGTGCGGAATAGGGAACCCATGAGAATTCTCCTTTCGTTTACTCAGGTCGAGGCTTCGAACCGAAGCCATCGGACCATCACCTCTCCAATGGATACGCTGATGCAGATGTTCCGAAAAGTCCGATGACGCTATCCGGATGGGGTTTGGGGTTGGGAACACCCAGGTTCCCCTGCGCGGCTAATCCTACAGGCCAAAGGGATAGAGGTCATCCGCACTTCCTCTGCGAGGCTCGCGCTCTGCAAGCGGCTGCAAGGCATGAGTTGTGTCAAACCAGCAATAGGCATCGAACTGTTCCGGAAGGACTGCATCGGTGTAGTGGCTCCACCTCTCTGTCTCGGGCCGATAGATCACTCCGATGAACCGTTCCAGCCGGGGCTTCGCGAGGCGCCGGGCAACTGCCGACGCGTCCTTGAAATCGAGCAGCATCGGTGACTTCCCGCTATCGTGACAAAGCCTCTCGTAGCTGTCGCGGCGCGAGGGATTGATCGTCATCGTCTCGTGCTCGCCGTCCCAGTCGCTTGCGGCAGTTACTGTCCCGTCGTGTGTCCCGAAGCCGATGAGAGCGACCTCGTCGCCCCATTTCTCGCGCGCAAGCTGGCCGATGTTGTGCTCCGAACGCACCCGCCCCATTTCGGTCGCCCGGGCATCGCCGATATGGCTGTTGTGCGCCCAGACCAAGGCCTTGGCATCGGGTCCGCGTTGCTCGAGCAGGTATTCCAGCGTTTCCGCCATATGGCTGTCCCGCAGGTTCCAGCTCTCGGCACCGCCGTAATACATGATGCGGTAATAACGCTCTGCCGAGGCGACCAGCCGCGCGTTCATGGCTGCATCGAAGCTCGCGCCATCGTTCTGGAGCGCTTTTTCCAGTAGCTCCCGGCATTGCTCGATGACGGGTTGCTCGCATTCGGCAAAGCCCGGTCGCATGGCAGCCCGGCCGTAGGTGGCAGGGTCCGCCTGCCACGGAGTAAGGCATCCGTAGCGCTCGCGTGCAACTTCGGCCGCCTCCGGATCATTCTCCTCCAGATAGGCGAGGATGGCATCGATCGACGCGTGCATGTTGTAGATGTCGAGGCCATAGAAGCCGGCCTGCATTTCAGGAGATTTGCCGGCATTGATCGTCTTCAGGTCCCGCAGGAGATCCGGCATGACGGTGTTGCGCCACATCCAGGTGGGGAAGCGCTGGAACGGCTCTTGGCCGCTCCCGCTTGCCGGTTTGTCCCGGATCAGGCGGTCGTAGGCGGCGGCATCGGGCCAGTCGCCCTCCACCGCGACGATGGTGAAGCCATGCTTCTCGACGAAACGGCGCGTAATCGCGGCGCGGGCGCGGTAGAACTCTTCCGTCCCATGGCTTGCCTCCCCCAGCATCACCACGCGCCTATCCGCAAAGCGATCGAAAGCGGCGGCGAAACCGGGATCGTCAATATCCTTCAGCTCTTCGCCTGCTTCAGCCAGGAGTTTCGGCGTGGTGAGATTGGACGAAGCATCGTGATTGCTGGCTGCGCGCGAACCGTCCTCGGCCACGGAACCGGGGAGGAGCGGCACGAAGCGCACGGGCGCGATCTCGCGTGTTTCCCATTCGTCTGTCTGCTTCCGGGTGATGCACGTGAGTTGCTGGAGACCCTCGTCGCCCACGGGGATGATCAGGCGTCCCCCTATCGCAAGTTGCCGCTTCAGTGCGGCGGGAACCTCCTCGATACGGGCCGCGACCAGTATGGCGTCGAAAGGTGCCTCGTCCTCGAAGCCATTCATACCGTCGCCGGCGATAATGGTGCAGTTGTCGTAACCGAGTGCACTGATCCTTTCCCGCGCAGTGCGGGCGAGCTTTTCGAAACGTTCGACGGCGAACACCTCAGCCGCGATGCGCGACATGACGGCAGCGGCGTAGCCGGAGCCCGCCCCCACTTCCAGAACCCGGTGGGTGGGTCCGATTTCCGCCGCATCGATCATCGAGGCGACGATAAAGGGCTGCGAGATCGTCTGGTCTTCACCGATAGGCAGAGGACCGTCGTCGTAGGCGAATTCGGAAAGGTTGTCGGGCACGAAATCTTCCCTCGGCACCGTGCGGAACGCCTCCAGAATGGCGGTATCGGTTATTCCGCGAGCCTCTATTTGGCTTTCGACCATCCGGTTCCGGCGAATTTTTGCATTGTCCATCTGCTATCCTTCCCGGACGCAGCGGGAAAGCGCCTGCTGCGCCCTTCCTCTTTTCCTGCTGAAACAATGGACGGCGCTCAGCTTTGTGCCGAAAATCCGAAGGGGGAATTGTGCTATACCAGCCCCAGCGCCAGCGCGAGGGCAAGCCCCAGCAGAAGGATGCCCGTGGCGATCTTGGCGGCCTGACGGTGGCCGGACCGGGCCAGATTTCCTAGACGCAGACCGATATAGGAGAACGCCATCGCAAAGGCCGCGATCGAGGCAGCCAGCACCAATGGCTCTCTATTGCCAAGGCCCAGGCTGAACCCGGCTACCATGTTGTCAAAGCTCAGTCCGGCGGCCAGTGCGATCAGACCCTGCCAACGGGTCACCTGGCGCGCCATTCGTTCTGCATCCTTTCGGGACGTGAGGGCAGCAATGATGGTCCACAGTCCCAGCAATCCGAGAAGCGAGGGCCCGAGCCATGAAACGATATCGCCGAAATTGCGGGCGGTCTGCTGTCCGGCCCAGAGCCCGAGCAAGGGGACCACGAACTCGAAGACACCGAATACGGCGACGATGCGCCATTTGCGATTGACCTGCCCAAGGGAACCCAGAGCCAAGGACGCCGCGAAATTGTTACTGCCTATGACAACGCTTAGAAGGAGGAGTTCGAGAGACATGCGCGAGCGGACCTAGACCATGTCTTGCGGCCTTACGAGACGGTCGAAAGTTTTGCCATCGACCAGCCCGAGTTCGGCAGCCGCCTCTTTCAGCGTCTGTCCCTGATCCAGCGCATGCGTGGCGATCTTGGCCGCATTGTCGTAGCCGATTTCCGGAGCAAGCGCGGTGACCAACATCAGCGAGCGGTCTACCAATTCGGCGATCCGGTCCTCGTTTGCCTCGATCCCAACCACGCACCTGCGTGCAAAGCTGTCCATGCCGACCGAAAGCAGCTCGATCGAATTGAGGACGTTAGCCCCGATTAGCGGCATGAAGTTGTTCAATTCAAACTGGCCCTGCATTTCGCCGATCGTCGTCGTCTGGTTGTTCCCGATCATTTGACTTCCTTCTCAACGTCCGCAATCGGGTCGTTAGCTGCCCGTCTGCTCTTGGCATATCGCTAGCTCGGTGAAAGCGTCATCAGATGAGTGGAACGCGGACATTGATGTTGGCCACCAAAACGTTCCGTCTTCGAAAGTGATAATTACTGGTTAGTGCTCGGTTTGAAGGATGGTTACGTGGTCATGGCTGCGATACCGTGACCTTCGTTGCCGAAACCGAGTTGAGGTGATCGGCCTATGCTTCCACCGATATGCCCCGAAGCCACATAGAGCCTCGATTTGATCGAAGTTATGATCGACTTCGCTGAGACTCAGCCTCGCACGCCTGACATATTGACGAACCGTCACCTCCTCAATCTCATCATCGATCAGGCTCGCGAGGCTCTCCAGCGTCAGTCCGCGCCCTTTTGCACGAACAAGAGCCTGCACGACCTCATACTGGGTCCTCGCCAATTCTACAGATTCGCCGTTGAGGTAGATTAATCCATCCTCGTACAGCGCGACGTTTCCATAGGTCAGAGGCCCGGATTGGCGCAGCTGATAACCACAGTTCGGACAGTTATGAAAATTCATTCCAGTTCCTTACTCAGCTGAAGCAATGAGCTAGCCATGGCCGAACCAGAGCCTTCCCATGACGGGATCGAAGATATGCGGGTTGAGTTCGCGCGCCTTTTGGGCAGCTTCATCCGCCGCCGCTTCGTTCCCAAGCAATTTCTCCGCGTCGGACAATCGCGCGTAGAGGGGCGCGCTACGCCAACCTTGAGCCTCAGCTTCCATTAGGTGCGCGCGCGCCTCAGCCGGTCGGTTCGTCTCCAGCATGGCTTCTGCAACCAGGATGTGAGCGTCCCCGTAAGGTCGATGCGACAGGTTCTCCAATGCCAAAGCTAAGGCTCTTTCTGGATCGCCGAACGCTAGCTCGTTCTCAAATGCGTGGGCTATGTAGGCCATCGGCATCATCTCGGCCCTCTCTCGCCAGATCCTCGCGGACCGGATTGTCAGTTGCCGTGCCGACGCTTCATCGCCCTGCGCAAGATATAGCGAAGCCGCCGCATCCATGGCTTGCGGATCGCCCATGGCTTCGGCAATCCGTTCTTGCGTGGCAATCGCTTCATCGAATTTGCCGGCAACGCCTTGGGCCTCGGCAATGTAGAGATGCGTCAACCAATGGCCTGGGAAGAGCCGATCGGCTTCGCGAAACCGCTCCGCCGCTGCCGCAAAGTTGCCGCGTGCGCTCTCGACCATCCCGATTTGTAGCGCGTAAGACGCCATGCCCCTGGGGGTGCGCAAACTGTCCCTCCGGCTCGCCTCGACCAATAGCCTGATCGCCTCGTCGAATTGACCCTGCGAGCGATGCAAGAGTGCCCGCCTCACGGCGGTGCCTGATGTCGGTTCGATATCGTCGGCGCGCTGATATGCAGCCTGAGCGGCTGCCATGTCGCCGCGGTAGAAAGCTATGTCGCCGCGCAGCGCTGCAGCCGTCGCGCGTTCCGTCCGACTAGGCGGGACCACTGCGGTTTCGAGCGCGTCGAGACTTGCTTGGGCGCCGTCCAGATCATGTCCTGCCATCGCTATTTCAGCCGAGGAGAGCAACGGTCCGGCGCCTTCAGGTGCCATGGTGCTTGCGAGTTTGATGCTGCTAGTAGCTGCGGCGAGCTCCGCCGGATCAGCCGTTAGTTTGAAGCGTGCAAGCTGCGCACGCGCGAGCGCTTCAAGCGGCAGCCATTGCGGGCCTGCGATCTCGACTCTTTCGTTGGCCAGAGACATCCGGCGATCAGCGGAAGCAAGTTCCTCGCCGAAATTGCCGGAACCGAAGCTGGCAGGGGGCAAATTCACAGCAGCTATAGCTGTTTCGCCGCCACCCCATATAGCGTCGGCTCCGGCAACGACCAAGACAGCAGCCCCGGAAAGGGCCAGCGCCTTGAGCGCCAGCCCCCTCCAATGGGTGCGGTCTTTCGCGGCGACGGGGTCTTCCCCTGTTGATCCGCCGCTCACGATCAGCTCGCCGTCGCGCAGGGAGTCAGGCCCGCAGCGGTCAGATCGTCCGCCAGTGCATTTGTGAGGCCGGTAAGCTGTTCCGTAAGTTCGGGAACGAATTGTCCGGTCACATCGTCCTGCGGCCTTGCATCGTTATAGGCGATCTTCTGGTCCGAACCGATCAGCACCGTTGCCACTGCCGGCATGCCCATGCGGTCGACGCGAACGTAAGTGCCGGGCGGATCGTCTCGGAAGGAGAAGTTCGATCCACCGGATGAAGCGAGGGGAGGAGAACCTTGCGGCGGTGCCAGGAACGGGAAATCATCCCGGAACGACACGTCGTTCGACGGAGGATTGAGTGGAAGGTTTGCCAGCGTGAACGGGCTATGCACAGACAGGTCCAGGAAAATCACTGCCAGTGTCGCATCGACGACCGGATCGGCGGGTTGGCGACCGTTGGGGAAACCTGCCGCAGCAGCGAGATTGAGCGTCAAGGTGTCAGGCACCACCGCGTCTGCCACCGTGAAGCCGCCAGTTCCGGGAATCTCCTGCTGCAGGCATGGCGTCACGTCGAACGATGCCTGGGTGGGAGTAGGGGACGGTGTCGGTGACATTGTCGGTGTTGGGGTGGGTGCCACTACCATGTCGTCGTCATCGTCATCGAAACAGGCCGGAAGCAGCGCGATGGCTGCGAGTGCGGGGGCCATGGCGAGCGTGCGCAAGGTTTTGCGAGTTGTGTGGATCATCAGAGTTGTCCTCCAAAGCGCGAGGTGTCTGCCCAAACGTCGATGAGATTGTCACCGTTCTCGATTCGCTGTCGCGGTATAGAGATGACAACGGCCGTCAGGTTGAGCCCGGCAAAGAAGTCACGGTCGGCTGAAAAGCTCAGGTCGCCCGTGCTCGCGGTTTCCATGAAACCTTGCAGATCGAAGAAGAACGGGTCATCGAACAGGCCGGCGCGGACCATCACGCCATCCTGCGTGAGGTTGGTTTCCACGGGGCCCTCGATTGCGCCTGATACGCCAGGGACATTGGAGACCTGAACGCCGAACTCGTCGGTCATTGAGCCGGTGCCGAAGCGAACGCGGATCGGGATTTCCGTGCTGGCCCTATCGCCCGCGTTGGAGATGTAGATCTGATAGAGGACGTCGGGGTCGTATGTGGCCGGCTGGTCGGTCGCCTGCGGGCCGGAGAAAGTAAGGACAAGATTGATCCTGTCGTCGGTGTGCCAGGCGTAAAGATCGGCGATGTCGGCCGCACGGTCCGGCGTGCTGTCAACGCTGGGGTCAGTTCGGCCCGGCGGATCAAGGTGATCTGCTGCATTTAGGCCGAGGCCCGGCAGCAATTGGGTGGCACCGACGGCCAGGATCAGCCCTGCCGCCCCCGCCATCAGTTTTGCATTCCTTCTCATCTGTGAACTCCCCGTGTCAGAGCGCGCAGTCGCGCTTGGGAGCGGGAACGATTGTTGCCGCTCTATGATGGATACGTGGCGTTTCAGAATTCGGATTTCGGGTTGGCCGATTTCTTTCCCGTAATCGGAAAAGGATCAGGAACTTTGTGAATGCGAGGCGGTTGGTGGTCGTGGCCGAGAACACGTCAGAGAGCCTTGTTGCAGGGCATCTAGAGCGCATCGCGCGCCGTGACTTGTCGACATTTCCGCAGTTCTACGAGGCGACCTCCGGGAAACTCTACGCGATAATTCTCGGTATCGTGAGAAACCGCGAGGCAGCGGAAGACGTATTACAGGAACTATACATCAAGGTTTTGAACCGGGCAGAGGCGTTCGATCGCGAACGCGGCAAGGCTATCCCCTGGTTGATGATGATGGCGCGCCACACCGCGATTGATCGGGTTCGGGCCCGCGGCCGGCGTGACAATCTCGATGGAGAGAAATATCTTATTGCGATCGAGGAGGACGAAGGTGATCTGCTGGATGATGCGCTGGCAACGCAGGTAGAGGGTGAACGCGCAATGGAGGAAGTAGGCCAATACGATAGCGCCTGCACTCAATGCATTCGCGCCGCTTTCTATGAAGGACTGACATACTCGGAAATAGCTGAGCGGGAGAATCTCCCCCTCGGCACGGTCAAGAGCCGTATCCGGCGCGGCATCCGGCATTTGAAGTCAAAGATGCAACCATGAGCAACAGGCCTCTCACTGACGCGGAACGCAACCTGCTTGCAGCCGAGTTTGCTCTCGGCTTGCTTGAAGGGGCAGACCACGCCGAGGCGGAGCGGCTTTACTTGACCGACGCCGCGTTCGCGCAGGAAGCAGATCGGTGGTTGGCCGAAGGCTCCGGCTGGATTGATGAGCTCGCTACTGAGGGACCGTCCGCAGATGCCTACGAGCGCATTTCCCGCGGACTGGGATTGCAGAGATCGGAAGCATCGGAAGCATCGGGAGTTACGGCGACTAGGAATAGTTTCCAATCCGCTCCTGCATCCCGCTTCTGGCAATACTCCGCCTTGGCGGCTTCCTTCGCTGCGATCGCATTCGCTGGTCTATGGTTGTTCGACCGGCCTGCCCTGCCGACTGACACGCCCGCTGTCGCCGAAGCACCTGTTCCGCCCTACGAGCAGGGGAACCTCAGCATAGCCCAGATCAGTTCCGGCGATGCGACATCCCTGGTATCTGCTCTTTACGACAACGACACCGGCACGCTCTATGTAAAGCTGTCCGATATTCCTGATCCCCAACGCGTCCCCCAGCTCTGGTTGCTCGATAGCACCGGTAATCCGCGCTCACTTGGTTTCGCTACCCGCAGTGCAAACTCAGAGATCGCTCTGTCCAGCGAACAACGCCAGATCGCCAGAGAAGGCGGCACCTTGGCGATCTCGCTGGAGCAACCTGCGGCGGAGCCGCATGCGTCTCCAAGTGATGTTATTGGTGCTGCACAATTGGCGCGCCTCGATCAGCAGCGTTAGGCTTGGTTACGAACTGTCCGCAATCGGGTCGCTTGCAGCCTATCCGCTCTTGTCAGGCTTTGAGCCAGCCGCAAGGGCTAATCTTGGGTGGGAAGCGGCCTCTCCTGTCTCGGTTGAGCCACGTTTGAAATTTTCCAGAGAGAAGGCCCGAGAATAAAGCAGACTGAAATGCCCGGCCGTAGGATAAAGAAGGTGGTAGTCAGGTCGATTTCGTCAATCGAATAGAGCCAATTGCCCCTGGCTGCCGCTTGCTTCACCTTCGGCCCGCGCAACAAGGTTCGCCTCCTCCTCAATCGAGGCTTTGGCCTCATTGACCGTCTGCTCCTCGGACCAATCGGGTTCACGAAAAGCTTCGCGCCCTGCCCACCAATTCGCCACGAGGGACTCTAGTGCCTTCCTGCCAAGGTCTTCGATCCTTCCCCTCGCGAGCGCTGTCTGCATAGCGGACGATTTCTGCAACTAATCACGAAGGGCATCAAAACCCGCCTCAATTTCGGCTAGCTTTAGAGGATAGCGCCGTATCGCCTCGCGCTTCTCCTTTGTACCGAGGCTTAGGCGAATCGATTGTCGTTGATCGAGATGTGCGAGGTCCGCTGGCACGCGCTTCCGCAGTTGCTACACGCCATCCTTGCCGCGCTTTATCAATCCGGGAAAGTTCGCCATTTCGTCATCCATATGTCACGCATATGTGTCACAGTTCGACGAGAAAAGCCTTGAATCTACAATAATCTACGCTTTTCTGCGGCATTGCACGCAAGGTGGTGGGCCCGGCAGGATTCGAACCCGCGACCTAGCCGTTATGAGCGGCCAGCTCTAACCGCTGAGCTACAGGCCCACATTGCCTTGCGTGCAGACGCGCCACTAACCGCCCGACCACCATCGGGCAAGCGGATAGAGCGCCTATTTGCCTGTCTATTCGCCGGTCTGGATATCGCCGGACTCGTTGGCGAGGATGCCCACCACTTGCGTCCAAACGGCCACGTTCTGGCGCAGCTGGTCCGGGTCCACCTTGTCCAGCGTATCGTCCGGCGTGTGGTGCAATTCGAAATAACGGGTGCCGTCCTGCTGCAGGTCGATAATCGCCCCGCCCTGGTCGCGCGAGATGTTGATGTCCGCACCGCCGCTGGCGACGATGGTGGAATTGGCAACACCGAAACGCGCGACCGACTGGGCAAGCAACGCGTGGAGACCGGGATTGCTCTCGCGGAAGTTGCTTTCGAAACGCCACACTCGGTCAGCACCGAAATCGCTTTCGAGCCCCACGGCAATAGGCTCGTCGATATGCGCGGCGCTGTAGGCCTCGCTGCCCCACAGGCCGGTTTCTTCCGCGCCTGCCATCAGCACGCGGATCGTGCGCAGCGGCTGGCCAGCTTCCGCCACGTTGAGCGCGGCGGATGCGACGATCCCGCAGCCTGCCGCATCGTCGATAGCGCCAGTGCCTAGGTCCCAGCTGTCGAGGTGGCATGCCACCAGCACCGGCGGCAGCGAGGGATCGCGGCCCACGATCTCGCCCACAACATTACCGCTCATGGTCTCACCCAGGAATTGCGGCGTCAGCGTCAGGTGCATCATGATCGGCTGACCATCGGCGCGGGCGAACATGCGCTCCAGATTATCGGCATCGGGATTTGACAAGGCGCCAGCCGGGGTCGCTTCCACGCCTTCTGCAAAGCTAGTGCCGCCCGTGTGCGGCGTGCGATGGTTCTCCGTGCCGATGGAGCGAATGACCGTGGCGATAGCGCCCTTCCCTGCAGCCACTCCCGGCCCGGTCCAGCGGGCAGGCCCGGCAAAGCCATAGCCGGAGCCATCCTGCGTCGGGCGCATGTCATGGCTGATGAAAGCGATCTTTCCATCGAGGCTGCCGCCTGGCGCGGCGACCAGATCGGCGTAGCTGGGAAAGTAGACAACCTCCGCCGTGATCCCGTCAGGCCCGGTCGAGGCCGTGTTTCCAAGTGCGGTGATATGCATGGGTTGTGCGAACGGGGCGGTGATGCGCGCCTCTTCCTCGCCGCGCACCCACGTCTGCATGGCGAACGGCTCGTCCGCCACATTGGCGAAGCCGCGCTCGGTCAGCCAGTCCATCGCCCATGCGCGCCCGCGCGCCTCGGCCTCGGTGCCCGGCTGGCGAGGGCCGACTTCGGTAGTGATCCCCTCCAGGAAATCCCACGCCGTCGTATCATGGTCCAGCGCGTGATCCGCCTGCGCAGCGACGGTGTTCTGGTGGTGGTCTGCCTGCGCAGCGGCGGGCAGGACAAGCGATACGGCGGCAACCGCCGCAAGATAATATTTTTGCATGGCAGCCGCGCTAACGCCGCGCGCGCCGCTTGCCAAGTTTTACCAGAAACGACTTCCGGGAATGCCCTTGAACGGCCCGGCGACCTTGCTGGTGATCCATCCACCGTAGAATTCGCCCGGCTGTGGGATCACTTCCTCGCCATCGACAAGGCAGCGATCGAACGGCGCTGCATAGAAGGCGACGAAATTGGCGAGCATGGCAAAGCCGGGCGTGGGACTGGGATAGGACCAGCCGACGCGTTCCAGAACGTCGTCGTCCACCACCACGTCCCAATAACGGGCCGCGCCCTTCCACTCGCAAAAAGACGTGCCACCTGCGCGCCGCAGCACACCTTCGGCAATATCCTCGGGCGGGATATAGTAGTTCGGCGGATGGCTGGTCTCCAGCACGCGCACGGCATTGCGGGTATCGGCGATCACCCGGCCGCCGTGCTCGATCACGATATGGGCACGGGTCGGCTCGGCGATCGCGGGGCGCGGATAGTCCCACACGCTTTCCTGGCCGGCCTTCACCGGATCGGGTTCGGGGTGTCTCATGCGGCATCCTTTCTGGCGAAATAGCTTTGCAAACGCGGGCGAATGAGCAGGAACCGGCGATAGAGGCGCTCCAGTAGCCTGAGCAACGGCGGGAAGCGCGCAGCCTCGCCCAGCGGTCTCAGCAGCGGGATGGCGCGCCACATTGCGGCAAACGCCGCGGCACCGCTGAGAATGCGACCGTTCTCCCGTGCATGGAAGCGCGCCAGCAGTTCCTCCTGCGACAGCGGACAGGCTTCCGACGCCTCTTCGCTCACGTCCACGAATTCGATGGCCCCGCGCTTGTCGAGTTTACGCATTCCGGAAATCTCGCGCCGACACAGGGGGCAGGCGCCATCATACCAGACGACGAGATCAGGCACTATCGAGCACCCGCTGCGCCAGTTCCCAGCCGGATAGATAGGCGTTCTCCACACGCGGGCCATGCAGCCAGTCTCCGCAGGCACCGATATGGCGTGACGCGTCCCAAAGCGCCCCCTTCCCCGCATCACCGCACATGGCGTAGCGCCAGCGGTGGGCGTCGCTGTGGAGCATTTCCGGCAGAGTTCCACCTGCGTGCTGTTTCAATTGCTCGAGCAGCAACATGGCCACCACTTCGCGCTCTTCTTCCAGATTGGTGCGAGACCATTGGTGTGACCCCTGCACCACCCAGCATTCCGGTTCGCTGCGGCCGGGCTTCGAAACATTGCGCGCCGCCCAGCCGATGGCCCCTGCATCGCGCAGGGTATCGGGCAAGTCAGGCCGTTCGGCGAACACCGCCATCACTGTCCAGCACGGCTCCGACACGGTTTGCTCGGCCAGAGTGGCCATTTCCGGCGCGCTGGCGGCCAGCAGCGCGGGAACCTGCTCAGCCGGGATCGCGGAGATAACGGCGTCGAAGATTTCGCGCGGCGCGTCAGGTCCGCAAAGCTTCCATCCGGTGCCCACTGCACGGATACCTTCGATGCGCGCGCCGAAGGTGACGTCCGCACGCTCCGCCATCGCCTTGACCGGTGCGTTCATCGCGGGCGTGCCAACCCAGGCGTCTTCCCTCGCAGCTGGCCACGGCGCGACGATGCCGTCGGCCTCCCACATTTCTACCTGACGCAGGAAACGTTCGTCGCGGGCTGTGAAATACTGCGCTCCGTGATCGAACTGCACGACCGTGCCGTCCACTTCGGCGCGGCGCGACGACATGCGCCCTCCAGGCCCGCGTCCCTTGTCGAAAAGACGCACGCCGTGGCCTGCGGCATTAAGCCTTTGACCGCAGCTAAGACCAGCCATGCCAGCACCGATAATCGCGAATTCCATCAGACGCATGTGGCGACTCGCTCTTGCCGCTCCAATACCGGATTTCGGCCTATGCGGTGGCAGCCCTCTGCGCGCGTGACAGGGGCGTGACGACATTTTCGGCCTCGTGTCCCCAGTCGGGCTGACCTGCGCCGCCCTCGCTGGCCACTCGGTTTCGTCCGCCGTTCTTGGCGCGATAGAGCTCCGCATCGGCGCGTGCGAACATGCCATGATAGCTCTCGCGCGGAGCACGCTCGACCACGCCGAAACTGGCGGTAAGGCAGATGCCTTCACCAAGTGCGGGATGCACGGTCAGCGAGAAAGCTCGCCGTATCCGCTCTGCGAGCCTTGCAGCGGCGTCGCCTTGGCAATCCCAGACAAGGATGCAGAACTCCTCACCGCCCACGCGGCCGGCCACGTCCTCGTCACGGATCATGTTGCCGAGTAGCTTCCCGAATGCGGCAATTGCCTCGTCGCCCGCCTGGTGGCCCCACAGGTCGTTGACCTGCTTGAAGTGATCGATATCGGCCACGACCATGCTGACCGGCAGGCTGTCGCGCGCGGCGATGGTCAGCCGGGCATTGACTTCCCGTTCGAACGCGTGGCGCATCCTGAGGCCCGTCATCGCGTCGAAGTTGCCACGGTCGCGCACGCTGTTTACGAGGTCCACGAAGCAGGCCCCGATCAGCACCATGGCAACGCCCAGCGCCTTCACCGTCAGCACGAGATTGATTACCGAGTAATAGATCGACTCGCGGTATTCGGCAACCGGGATCGCTCCCTCTGCCAGCAAGGTGAGACTAGGACGCAGCAGGAAATCCGCCGCATTGATTGCCAGGGCGGCGATTATGAGGCGGTCGATCCATTCCCGCTTGGCGGAGCCGAGCAGGGTTACGGTCCCGATCACGAACATCACGCCGTAGCCGGTATTCACGATCACAAGCCGCGGCCCGGCGTCGCTGGACAAGAGCACAGCCACCACGAGCGCAAAGGCCGCGCCAATGTAAGTGATGGCAAGTGCGGAAACGCTCAGGTGGACACCGGCGCGGTCGCACACGCCCCAGATGAGACAACCGGACGCCAGCGCGTAGAAAAGCTGTGTCGTGTGGAACAGGAATGGCGAATCTGTCGGCAGCAGGTGTGTGACACCGAAGCCGAGACCGAAGAAGCCGTAGCCCACGGCAAAGGCGAGCACATGCCGCCCCATGCCTCCGCGCTGCCACATGATCAGCAAGGTCGCCATGAAGACGACCGCCGTCAGCGGTGTAATCAGCCCGAGAATCTGTTCGCGCATGTAAAGAAACCTGCTCCCTTGTGCGAGGACTAGGAAGCAAAGGTAAATGCTCTGCTAAGCTGTTGCACGATCGGCCGAATTTCAGCCCAACTTAACTATACGAATTCCACTTCGACGCCCTGGGATACGGCCTCGGCCAGCGCCTGCGCATCCCAGTTCGTCAGGCGGACGCATCCGTGGCTGGCAGTCTTACCGATCAACTGCGGATCGGGGGAGCCGTGAATGCCGTAGCCGTCCTTGCCAAGATCGATCCAGATTCCGCCAACAGGGTTGTTCGGGCCGGGCGGGATGATGAAGGTCTTTTCCGGCCCCCAGCGCTGGTCTTCAGGATCGAAAGTGTAATTCGCTTCGGGGGCCACCGCACTCACGGTCATGCGGCCACTGGGACTGGGAAACTCGCTGCTGCCGATGGTGGCGGGAAACGTCGCCAGTTCCGCCCCGGACGCGTCCAGCGCGGCAACCTCACCGCGCTCCTTGCGCACTTCGATCCGGGCGACCTCTCCCGCCAGGTTTCGTCGTCCGCGCGCCACGATGACGATCCGCTCGCCCGCGCGGGAAAAATCCGCATCGGGATTGAGCGCAGCGAGGAAACCCTGGTCCATGTGAAAACGCTCCGCCAGCAATTCGCGCGGCGTTTCGTATCCCACACGCTCCATATCGGCCTGCTCGGCGAAATCGGATGGGACATCGTAGAAAGGCCCATCAACATCGTCCTGCGTGATGGTGTAGGTGCGGAACATCTCGCCGGTTTCCTGCTCCAGCAAGGCTCGCAGGAACTCGGTGTCCATCCCGCCGCCTTCGCTCATGCCATGATTACGGCGAAAGGCCGCGACCGCGCGCTGCGTGTTGCCCCCGTTGAAGCCGTCAATGACGCCGGGCGAATGGTTCGAGCGGTCCAGCATGATCTGCACCGCCAGCACTTCCATGTCGCGCTCGCCCAGCTGATCCTGCGTGATGCTTTTGGGCAGCGTCACCGATAGCCCTGGACCGCCCTGCGCCATGGCCGACGCACCCATCGCCAGCAGAGGGAGGGAAAGGATGGCGGCGAGGATCGGGCGGTTCTTCATACCCTTGTAAACCGCCGGCGCACCCGCCCGTTCCTCTGGGTGCTTGCCCAGCGCAAGCCAAACCCCTATCTGCGCCCCAAATCCAATTCACATCCAGATTCCCGCGACAAGGACCGAAAATGGCCGCCCAATACGCATATGTCATGAAGAACATGACGAAGACCTTCCCCGGTGCGCAGAAGCCGGTGCTCTCCAACATCAACCTGCAGTTCTATCGCGGGGCGAAGATCGGCATCGTCGGGCCAAACGGCGCGGGCAAGTCCACGCTGATGAAGATCATGGCCGGTATCGACACAGACATCACCGGCGAGGCATGGCCGGGCGAGAACATCACGGTCGGCTACCTGCCGCAGGAACCGCAGCTGGACGAAAGCAAGACCGTGCTCGAAAACGTCAAGGACGGCGCCCGCGAAACGGCAGACAAGGTGGACGAGTACAACGCCATCGCCGCGCAGATGGCCGAACCCGATGCCGACTTCGAAGCGCTTGGCGACAAGATGGCCGCCCTTCAGGCAGAGATCGACGCTGTCGACGGCTGGACGCTGGACAACCAGCTGGAAATCGCGATGGAAGCCCTGCGCTGCCCGCCGTCCGACGCCGAGGTGAGCAACCTCTCCGGCGGTGAAAAGCGTCGCGTCGCCCTCACCCGCCTGCTGATCCAGAAGCCGGACATCCTGCTGCTGGACGAGCCGACCAACCACCTCGACGCGGAATCCGTGCAGTGGCTGGAAACGCACCTCAAGGAATACGCGGGCGCCGTGCTGATGATCACCCACGACCGCTACTTCCTCGATAACGTGGTGGGCTGGATCCTCGAACTCGACCGTGGTTCGTACTATCCCTACGAAGGCAACTACTCGACCTACCTAGAAAAGAAGGCCAAGCGCCTGGAGCAGGAAAGCCGCGAGGAATCGGGCAAGCAGAAGGCCCTGCAGCGCGAGCTGGAGTGGATTAGGCAGACCCCCGCCGCCCGCCAGACCAAGAGCAAGGCGCGTATCCGCAAGTTCGACCAGTTGCAGGACGAGATGGGCAACCGCAAGCCGGGCAAGGCGCAGATCGTCATCCAGGTTCCCGAACGCCTTGGCGGCAAGGTGATCGAGGCGAAGAACATCTCCAAGGCCTATGGCGACAAGCTGCTGTTCGAAGACCTGTCCTTCATGCTGCCGCCGGGCGGTATCGTGGGCGTGATCGGGCCAAACGGCGCAGGCAAGTCCACCCTGTTCAAGATCATCACCGGGCAGGAAGAACCCGACAGCGGCACCATCGAGATCGGCGAGACCGTGCACCTTGGCTATGTCGACCAGAGCCGCGACGACCTGAACCCCAAGAACAACGTCTGGGAGGAAATCTCCGACGGGCTCGACTACATGAAGGTGAACGGTCACGACACCAGCACCCGTGCCTATGTCGGCGCATTCAACTTCAAGGGGCAGGACCAGCAGAAGAACGTCGGCAAGCTGTCGGGCGGTGAACGCAATCGCGTGCACATGGCCAAGATGCTGAAGCAGGGCGGCAACGTGCTGCTACTGGACGAACCGACCAACGACCTCGACGTGGAAACGCTGGGCGCGCTGGAAGAGGCCATCGAGAACTTCGCCGGCTGCGCCGTGGTGATCTCGCACGACCGCTTTTTCCTCGATCGCCTCGCCACGCACATCCTCGCGTTCGAAGGCGACAGCCACGTCGAATGGTTCGAGGGTAACTTCGAAGCCTACGAGGAAGACAAGCGCCGTCGCCTGGGCGATGCGGCGGACCGGCCTACGCGGGTGCAGTACAAGAAGCTGACGCGGTAACTGCTGTAATCGGGTCGTTAGCAGACTGACCGCTAACGACCCGATTGCGGACGTCAGGATGACTGATCTTTTTCGTATAGGTGATACAGCCACGGTGCGGCGGCAATCAAAAGCATGATCGCAGAAAACAAGGGCGGATCAAAACTTATGATCTGCCCTACGGCCCGCCATCCCACAAACAGGATCGCAGAGCCCCATGCTAAGATCGCAGCGAGCACGAAACAGAAAAAAGTTACCCTCATGGGGACGCGGTAGCACGAGCATCTTTTTTCGTCATCTCTCCACCCAAAAGCGGCTACTGTCGCCACGCTGCGGCATCGCTGTTAACCGACCGTCTGCTTGCTGCCGCCCTGGTCCAAAACCGGACCAGCCGGTAACGACCCGATTGCGGACATGGGAAAGGCTGCTAGTTTGAAGTATGCGCAATTGCATCAAACCTGTCGCGCCATTTGTGATCGCTGCCTTTTGCGTGAGCTGCGGCGGCAAAACGCCCGAAACCATCTGCAATATGCCCCACAACCCACATTTTTGGCAGGGTGTTGACATCGACTGGACAGGTGAGGTCATGGAAGTCGTATCGGGTCATGGAAGTGTAACGGGTTTTATTGACAAGCGATGTGGCTGGGCAGTCGGCTTGGGAGAAGATAGGTGGATCAACCTTTATCCTGCAGACAATTACGAAGAATACATGGTGGTTGCGGAGTTCTCGATTCAGGGGCGGATCGTATTAGCAGATGACAGGCTCACAATTATCCCATCCAAGATCGAGAGGTTGGGGCCTTGGATGACAGAGGATAATGGCTTGCTCGACACGTATTGGGACGAAAGCCTTAAATTGTACGAGGAACGACACGTTCAGGAAGCACCGTAGTGGTGTAGCGGGCGAATGTCCGCTTCCCACCCATAATCAGACATTGAGCTTTTCGAGAGAATTTCCCAAAAGCGGACGTTGCCGATGCCAACCCATCTCATCATCCACGGCCGCGTGCAGGGCGTATTCTACCGCGACTGGACCGTGTCCACCGCGCGCCGACTCGGCGTGAGCGGTTGGGTGCGCAACCTGCCCGATGGGACGGTGGAGGCGCATCTCGAGGGGTCGCCTGATGCTGTCGAGGCCATGATCGGCAAGATGCGGGATGGCCCGCCCGCTGCGCGGGTGGAGCGGATCGAGCGTAGTGAGGCCAAGGCGCAGGGGGCCGAAGGCTTCAAGCGGCGCTGACCACTCCCGTCACCCCGGCCACAGAGCCGGGGTCCGCCGTTCAGGTGGGCGCGAGTGGGAAGCGGGATTCCGGAGCAAGTCCGGGATGACGGAATTGGATGTCCTACACCCTCCCAATCATCGGACAGCCTCGCGCCATGCACACCGCCCTTCCCTTCTCGCAAACCCGCAGGAAACCGCCGGAAACGCCCCGCCGGTTTTTCACCCTTGGACAGTGTTCCATGTGTTCCAGGTTAGGGCGAAACCCAGCGCCCCGCGCCGCTTGCAAGCTGGATGATCGCGCGGCGGTGGCCGGTGTGGGCAAGGCTGAACCAGTCGGCCTCCTCCAGCTCCACCAGCAGCACGGCGAAATTCTCTCGCGCCGGATTCAGCTCCTCATCCGATGGCTCCGTCCCCTCGAATTGCGCTGGCAGGCCCGAGGTCGGCGTGTCGGAAATAGCACCGGGCCCTTCTCCCAGATAACAGCGGCGCGCGAAGTTGGTGCTGTTCGCCCAGGCATCGTCCACCAGCGGCGTATCGCGCTCTATCCAGCCGCGCCCACGGCAGCGCACCTGCAGCTTTGCCTCCCGATCGTAGAACAGCACCCCCACCGGCGCGCCGCTTCCGATCACATCCACCTTGGGAGAGCGCGCATCGGTGTGAAATCGCAGCCGCCAGCCGACCCTGTCGAACTGTCGCAGCACCATCACCCGCGCGTCGGCATCGGCAGTTGCCACAACCGGCGTATGCATCGCCGACTTCCGACTGGTTGCGCCCTCGTTCAGCCGGAATGCGATATCGTCGCGAATGTTATCGAGCGTTTCGATGGTCATATCCTTCTCGAAACCTTGTTCAGGAAAGTGATCGTTAACATGAACGTTAAGCAAACAAGGTGGTTCAGTTAACGCTCATGACGACTCGTTACAACTTGCGACATCGAATGAAACGTAACGACTTTTGCAGCCGCAGCGCTCGGGCGGCAGTGGTCCAGTCCAAGGGAGATGTTGCGATGCAACTCACATACCTTTTCAAATCCGTTGGCCTTGCTGCCCTTGCCGTCGCCATGGCTGTGCCGATGCTGCCCGATACGGCCGAGGCGTCCGAGGAAGCACAGCGCTTCAATGACGGCCAGCAGCGCAGTGAACGCGGGAATCGCGGCGAGGCACGGCAGGAACGCCGTGAAGCGCGCCAGGAAAGGCGCGGCAACCGCGGCGAAGCCCGTACTGCCCGCCGCGACAACAATCGCCAGTACGACCGTTCCGAAATGCGGCAGGCTCGCGAGCGTCGTGAGAACGTCCAGCGCCAGGCAAGGCAGGTCGACCGCCGCAGCGAGCGTCGTGCCGACCGCGTCGAAAGCCGTGGCGACCGCGCCGCCGAACAGGCTCGCCGGAATGGCGACTATCGCGCCGCGCGCCAGATCGACCGTCGTAGCGAGAACCGTGCCGAGCGGATCGAGCGTCGCGGCGATCGCCGGGCGGATAACATCCGCAGCGGTGACCGGTACGTAACATCGCGCAATACGAGCTACCGCGACCGGGATCGTAACCGCAGCTACAGCGATCGCGACCAGCGCCGCTATCGCGATCGCGACCAGCGCCGCGACTATCGTGACCGGCGGGATTACCGCGGTGACAGGGGCGATTATCGCCGCGATCGTCGGGAGGCGCGCCGTGACTATCGCCGCTGGAACCGTAACTCCTGGCGCAATGACCGTCGGTACAACTGGAACTACTACCGCTCCCACAACCGCAGCCTCTATCGTTTGGGTCGCTACTACAGCCCCTATCGCAACTACAGCTACCGTCGCCTGAGCATCGGCTTCTATCTCGATAGCCTGTTCTTCGGCAGCCGCTACTGGATCAACGACCCTTGGCAGTATCGCCTGCCGGAAGTCTACGGCCCCTATCGCTGGGTCCGCTACTACGACGACGTGATCCTGGTGGATGTCTACACCGGCGAAGTGGTGGACGTGATTTACGACTTCTTCTGGTAAGCCAGAACAAGGGATTGCCGGAGCGAGTGGCCGGCAATGGACCCCCCGCCCTCCCTGTGGGCGGGGGGTTTTCCATGTCCGGCATCCGGCATTCCGGTCTTGCCTAAGGTGCCGAGGAATGGAAAAGCGGTGGCATCATGGCAAGCGAGACGAAGAGCAAGTTCCCCCCCAATACGGATCAGGCGCGGCTGAAATCCCTTGGCGCGAAAGTGCGGGACCGACTGGCTGCCAACCCGGCCATCTACAAGGTACCGTCCGACGATGTGGAACTGTTCGCACTGGGCGATTTCATGTCGCCTGCCGAATGCACGAAGATGATGGAATTGATCGACGCGACGGCAAAGCCCAGCAAGGTTTTCGACCTGAGCTACGATTCCGGATTCCGCACCAGCTATTCCGGCGATGTCGATCCGCACGATCCCTTCGTGAAGAAGATCGGAAGGCGGATCGACGATCTGCTGGGTATCGAACCCGAGTGGGGCGAAACCATCCAGGGCCAGCGATACATGCCGGGCCAGGAATTTCAGCCGCACCACGACTGGTTCCATCCCGGCACCAGCTACTGGGACTTCGAGATGGGCCGCGGCGGACAGCGCAGCTTCACCACGATGGTATTCCTGAACGACGTGGAAGCGGGCGGCACGACCGACTTCGTCGATCTCGGCATTTCACTGGAGCCGAAGCCCGGCGTGCTGCTCATCTGGAACAACGCCAGACCGGATGGCACGACCAACCCGATGACGATTCACGCAGGACGCCCGGTCCAGGCGGGCGCCAAATACATTATCACGAAGTGGTATCGCACCCGCCAATGGAACTAGGCCAGGGGAACTAGGCCAGTAGAACTAGGCGCTAGCGAACAAGCGCCTCTGCAATAAGCTTGCGAGTGTTCTCGACGCCGTAAAGCGCGATGAAGCTGCCCATGCGCGGGCCTTGCGAGGAACCGAGCAGAGTCTCGTACAGCGCCTTGAACCAGTCGCGCAGGTTCTCGAAGCCGAAAGCCTCGTCCTTGCCGATCTCGTAGACGATCGTCTGCAGGTCCTCTGCAGCCATGTCGGCCGGCACTTCGGCCAGCTTCGCGTCCAGCGCCTTAAGCGCCTCCGCCTCGCTGGGCTCGGGCGCGCGCTTCACGAGAGTGGGCGCGATGAAGTCACGATTGTAGGCCAGCGCCTTCTCGACCAGCCGGAACAGGTCGGGATGATCGTCAGGGTCCATGTCGTGCATGTAATTGCCGAGATAGGCCCAGACCTGCTGGTGCGTCGCCTCGGCACCCAGCACGCCGACAAGGTTCAGCAGCAGGCCATAGGTGACAGGCAGGCTGTCGCCCGCGCCGATGGGCGGCTGCGACCCGCTGGAATCCTTCACCCGCAGCAGGTTCCATGCAGGGTTGCCTAATTGCTTGTCGATATCCTGCTCGGGGATACGCTCGCGGAACTGCCAGTAATCGTCCACCGCGCGCGGGATCACGCCGACGTGAAGCTGCTTGGCGCTCTTGGGATTGGGGAAGATGTAAAAACCGAGGCTCTCTTCGGAGCCGTAGGTCAGCCATTCCTCGATCGTCAGGCCGTTGCCCTTCGACTTTGAAATCTTCTCGCCCTTCTCGTCCAGGAACAGCTCATAGATCAGCCCTTCCGGCTTCTGCCCGCCCAATACGCGGGCGATCTTGCCGCTTTGCACGCCGGTATCGGTCAGATCCTTGCCGTACATCTCGTAATCGACGCCCAGCGCGACCCAGCGCATGGCGAAATCGACCTTCCATTGCAGCTTGGCCATGCCACCCAGCGCGCTCTGCTCGATCACCTCTCCGTCACTGTCGGTGAAGCGCACGATGCCTTCGTCCGCGTCCACCACTTCGACAGGTACCTGCAGCACGTGGCCGGTCTTGGGCGAGATCGGCATGATCGGCGAGTAGGTCGCCGCGCGTTCGGCGCGAAGCGTGGGCAGCATGATGTCGAGGATCGACTGGTTGTTGCGCAAAACGCCGCGCAGCGCATCGTCGAACCCGCCGGAGTTGTACTTGTCCGAGGCGGCGATGAACTCGTACTCGAAGTCGAAGCGGTCGAGGAATTCGCGCAGCATCGCGTTGTTGTGCGCGGCAAAGCTCTCGTACTTCTCGAACGGGTCGGGAATGCGGCTCAGCGGCTTGTGCAGGTTTTCTTCCAGCAGCGCCTTGTTGGGCACGTTGTCCGGCACCTTGCGCAGGCCATCCATGTCATCCGAAAAGGCAACCAGCCGCGTGGGCGCGGGCGTGCCGTCGTCGGCAGCCGCCACGATCTCGTAGGCCTTGCGCACCAGCGTGGTGCGCAGCACTTCCTGGAAGGTGCCAATATGCGGCAGGCCCGAAGGGCCATAGCCGGTTTCGAACAGCACGGGCTTTCCGCCGGGTTTACCCTGCGGGTAACGCTTTGCTAGGCGCTGGGCTTCCTGAAAAGGCCATGCCTTGGACTTGCGGGCGGCGTCGATGAGATCGGTGCTGAACATGGGCTGCGCCCATCGCCCAAGCCGAAAGGTTTCGCAAGCGCGAAGTCTTCACCGGAACCTGAACGGCACCGCAACATTTGATAACGAAAGAACGAAAAACCGGGGGTTCATTTGAACTATATCGAGATTTTGCAGAACCAGGTCATGGGCATGTGGACAGGCTTCATCGCCATCCTTCCCAACCTGGCCATTGCCCTTGTTGTCCTCATCATCACCTGGATCGTAGCCAAGTTTGCGGTGCGCATCGCCAACAAGGCCACCGGCAAGTCCAGCATGCGCGAAGATCTGCGGCAGTTGGTGGAAACCGTGGTGCGGCTGGCCATCTGGATCGCTGGTATCATCCTCGCGCTGATCGTCGCCATTCCCGGTTTCACGCCTGCGGGACTTATCGCGGGCCTCGGCATCGGCGCGCTAGCCATCGGCTTTGCCTTTCAGGACATATTCGAGAATTTCCTCGCAGGCGTGCTTATAATGCTGCGCGAGAAGATGCGCATCGGCGATCTGATCGAGGTCGAGGGCGTGCTAGGCAAGGTGGAGAAGATCACCCTTCGCGAAACCTACGTCCGCCAGCTTTCCAACGAGCTGACGATCATGCCCAATTCGATGCTGTTCAAGAACGCGGTGCAGATCCTGACCGACGACACCGTGCGTCGTAACGAGATCGTCGTAGGTGTGTCCTACGATGCGGATCTCGAGGAAGCGCAGCGGGTGATCGAGGAAGCGATGAAAACCGTCGATGCCATAGTCGATGATCGCCCGATCATTGTCTACGCGCAGGAATTTGGCGGGAGTTCGATCGACTTCCTCGTCCAGTGGTATGCCCAGTCCGCCGCGCGCGACCTGCGCCAGACCAAGAGCGAGGCGATCAAGGCGATCAAGAAGGGCCTCGATGCAGCGGGCATCGGCATCCCCTTCCCGATCCAGACCAACTATTTCGCCGAGCCGCTGCGGATCGAGCAGGTCGCGGTCGAAAAAACGGCGGACTAAGTCAACGAAAGCAATTGGCGCGGCGCGTCTGCTGTGCCATCTTTCCTCTCGAGGGAGAAGGAAGGATGGTGTTCGGCAGGCGCGCCGCGACGCGTGTGGCCGGGACCGGCCCTGTTCTCCGGAAGAAAAACTCTTGGGGGATCAGCCTATGCGCGCTCTAGCCGTCACCACCAGCCTTGCCGTCCTGGCCGCCTGCACCACTGCCGATACGGACGTGCCTGAAAACCCGCGGGGTGTGGCTCTTTCGGCCAACCAGTGCGAATTCCTGGCGACCGAGGAAGCAGGCGATCTGGCACTCTCCACAATCTGGGTGCCGGGCGCGGAGGGCCTCCCCTCCTATTGCGAAGTCACGGCCACGCTGAACCCGGTAGAGGGATCGGACATCGGCGTCGTCTACCGCTTGCCGGAGGACTGGAACGGCAACGTGCTGGGAATTGGCGGCGGTGCCTGGCTTGGCAACACTTCGCTCGATGCGGCGCGCGATGGGCTGCTGAAGGGCTATGCCGTGATGCAGACCAACGGCGGGCACACCAGCACCAATCCCTGGGGTAACGAGTGGGTCATCGACCCGGTGCAGGCCGCCGACTTCAGCTACCGCGCCATTCACGAGATGACACGGACGGGCAAGAACATTGCCGAACGTTTCTATGGCCGGACGCACGACACCGCCGTCTATTCCGGCTGCTCCACCGGCGGACGCATGGGCCTGATGGAAGCGCAGCGTTACCCCGCCGATTACGACGCCGTGATTGTCGGCGCGCCAGTCTACACGCTGCAGGTGCAGACCAGCGCGGTGTTTCGCAACCAGACCTTTGCCCAGCCGCAAGCCGCGTTCACCATGCCCGAGCTGCAGATGGTCCAGGACGCTGCCGTTGCTGCCTGCGACGCAGACGATGGACTGGAAGACGGCCTCATCAACAATCCGCGCGCCTGTTCGTGGCAACCGCGCGCTCTGCAATGCTCGCCGGGCGAAAGCGAGGGCTGCCTCAGCCCGCAGCAGGTCGATGCGCTGAATACGCTTTATAACGGTCGTAAGGCGGCTGACGGCAGCTGGATGATGCACCCGATGAGCCGCGGCGGAGAGGCCGCGTGGGGCTTCTTCAATCGCGCCGACGGCAGCGGCCAGAACGCCGATCCAACGCGCGGCGGCGGCCTGATGGGGCTGCAACCGGTAATCTTCGGCGCAAATCCCGTGGACTGGGAGAACTTTTCCGAAGCGAACTACATGACCGTGCGGGATTCGGACTTCGCCGAGATGTACGAGGCGAAGAACCCCGATCTCTCGGCCTTCTTCGAACGCGGCGGCAAACTTATGCTTTGGCATGGCGAGAACGACGCAGGGCCCAGCCCGGTCCTCTCCAACGACTATGCCCGCGCGGTGAATGCGCAGAACACCGAGGCCCCCGGCCAGTTCAGCTATTACCTCGTCCCCGGCATGGGTCACTGCGCCGGTGGGCCGGGTGCCGACCGTATCGATTACCTCGGCGCGATGGAAGATTGGCTGGAAAGCGGCTCCGCTCCTGATCGTCTGATCGGCACCAAGGCCGACAGCGATCTCGTGCGCCCGCACTGCGCCTGGCCCGACGTCGCCCGCTATGACGGTGCCGGCGATGCTAACGATCCGTCGAACTGGACCTGCGTGCCGCGAAGCTAGTCGCCGTCGCGGCGACTTGGCGAGAGCGACGTCACGATACGACCGTCGGGAGAGGTGTAGCGGCGCGGTGCCTGGGGCGGCTGCGAAGGCTGCGGCTGTCGTGGCCGTGTGGAGATAGTGCTAGTCACGAAGCCACCCGTATTCGCGGTCGAGGCCGGCCGGCTTGCTTGAACGAGTCCTGATGGATTGGGCGTTGCAGGCCGCGGCGGCGCGGCTGGCTGCTGTTCGGGTTCAGGACGCGATTGCGCAGGCTCGGAAGCCGGGGGAGCTTCGGGCGGCCGGTAAGGCTCGATCTTCTCGACCGTGAAGCCAACCTCGCCCTTCTGGCGCAACCACCACCATGCGCCCGCCGCCAATGCGGCAATCGCCAGCACACCTGCCAGAAGCCAGGCGAGCCAACCCCAAGATGTTTCAGCACTGTCCTGCGCCACGGGCGCGGGCACTTGAGATGGGACCGAAGCGTTCGGTGATGCGCTCTCTTCCGCGATATCCGGCCCTGTCGTAACAGAAGTTTCAGGCTCTTCCAGCGGTGCTTGCCCATCCACCGGTTCGGTCGAACGCTGCACTGGCGACGGGGACTGCGGAGTAGTTTCCTCGACCCGCTGCGCAGGTAGCGTAAGTCGCGGCGAAGGCGTGGCGACGGGAGCTGCCAAAGTCGGCGACGGGGTCGGGGACGGCGTCGGCGCAACTTGTCGGGGAACCGCGCTCGGCTGCGGCAGTGGCTGGATCGTCGGTTCGTTCCGATTGCGGCGAACTGTATCGGCCTGTGGTTGCAGGGTGAAATCGTCGGGCACACCCTGGACGCGCTCGATCGGCTGCGATGACGGCGTGGGCGTTGGCGCGGGCGTCGGCTGCCCGCCGCCATCCTGCGCGTGCGCCACGGCAGGAGACAGCAACAGCGCCGCTGAAACAGCAAGGAACGGTATGCGAGCCATGATCCTGAACGCCTAGGCAAAGATCATGTTTCGCTGCGCTGAACAAACGTGAGCGGGTGCGATATCGCGGCAACACCTGCGGCGAGGGGCGCGACACGATCGGCTGATGATCGCTTAGCCGGTGATGCCGCCCGTATCCACCAGGATGCGGCTGATCCGGCCATCCTCCACCCAGATCGCCGTGACGGTGCAGCAGATTTCCGTGCCGTCTCCGAAGACATAGGATTCGCGTTGTACGATCCCTCCGCCCGAGGCCCGGCCCTGTTGTTCTATCCGGGCGCGAGGCGCACCGGGTCCGAAGTTAGGCGCGTAGCTGGCAGCAATGGCCTCCTTGCCGCGATACTCGTGTCCTTCCACGATCACGACAGCGTCCTCGGCGAAAGTTTCCAGGAACCGGTCGAAATCGCCTGCTGTATAAGCGGCGTTGTGCTGGCGGACGACGTCATGGCTTTCCTCGCCGAACGGCTCTGCGGAGAGCGGCATCGCGGTCATTGCGATAGCTCCGCAAGCGGCGGCGGCACCAAAGATCTTGCGCATGGTCGGTCTCCTTCGTCTCTCGACGTTCCAGCTTTACCCGAGCCGCCATGAAGACGCCTTACGGCTTATACCTAAGGCCGGATTTACCCTCGCTCGCCCGCGTAAAAGGAGCTCAGAGCATGACTTCGCCACGCTCTTCCACGAGTTCCACGCGTCCTATCCGTTTACATTTCGTTCTCATGGGCGGTAGTGGAAGGAAATGGCCACCCCCGCCCTCCCCATCGAAGACGTGCCGCTCCCGGCCCTGCATGCCAGTCATGCGGGGAGCTGGCTGTGCGGTCCCGAAGGGTCCGTAAAGGCCGCGTCGAAGGGCGAAGCCGTGATGGCCGCGGCAGATACGCCGCATCTGATCCTCAACGCCCCCCTCGTGGCGACGCGACTGGGCTATCCCGATCTTTCCGGCCTCGACCTGCTGGAGCTTTTCGCCTTCGTCCACCCGGCACGGTTCTGCGTGCCGACCCCGAAGGGATTGGCACACGCGCTGGACCTGCCGGAGCCGGAGGACGGTGCCGAGGTACCCGGCATGTTGCGCAAGGCCGCCGCGCGCCTGCTGGCCACCTGCGAGAGTGAAGACTGGGCTGCGCGTGAAGGAGCGTGGAGTGCATTGCAATCGCTGTCACGATTGCGCTGGCCGTGGGCGGCGGTCCTCTCTCCCCACGTGGCACGCCCGGAACGGGCGGAAAAGTGGCTGTTCTCCCGGCTGCCGGAGTGGGAGGATTCAGGCGAGCGTCCGCCACCCGGGCAGGTCCTGCTGGGCGAAACCGCGATCCTGGGCCAGCTCGGACGGCTGACAGGCGAAGGCGCGGAACAGCGCGAGGGCCAGCGCGCCTACGCTGGCCAGGCCGGCAACATCTTCGCCCCGCGCGAGAAGCGGGACAAGCCGCACGTGCTGCTGGCGCAGGCAGGCACCGGCATCGGCAAGACGCTGGGCTATCTCGCGCCCGCCTCGCTATGGGCCGAGAAGTCGGGCGGCACCGTCTGGGTGTCCACCTATACCAAGAACCTGCAACGCCAGCTTCGCAGCGAAGCCAGCCGCGCATGGCCCGACCGCCGCCCCGACGGCTCGCGCCCCGTGGTGGTGCGAAAGGGGCGCGAGAACTACCTCTGCCTGCTCAATCTGGAGGACGCGCTGCAGGGCGGCTTCGGTGGACGCGCGGCAGTGCTGGCGCAGCTGGTGGCGCGGTGGGCCGCCTATTCGCAGGATGGGGACATGATCGGCGGGGACCTGCCCGGCTGGCTGGGCACGCTGTTCCGCCAGCGCGCCATCCGCAGCCTGACCGACCAGCGCGGCGAATGCATCTACGCGGGGTGCCCGCACTACCGCAAATGCTTCATCGAACGCGCATCGAGAGCGAGCGCGCAGGCAGACCTCGTGATCGCGAATCACGCGCTCGTAATGGTCAATGCCGCACGCGGGCGCGACCACGCGCAACGCCCCACCCGCATCGTGTTCGACGAAGGGCACCACGTATTCGATGCTGCCGATTCCACTTTCGCCGCTGCGCTGACTGGACAGGAGGCGATCGAACTCAAGCGCTGGATCCTCGGCCCGGAGCGCGGCTCCAAGGGACGCAGGCGGGGCCTCGCCGCCCGTCTGGCGGACGTTGCCAGCTATGACGAGGCCGGCGGCGCGGCCATCGATGCAGCATGCGAGGCGGCGCAGGCCCTGCCCGGCGAAGGCTGGATCGGGCGATTGGCCGAGAACGAACCATCGGGCGAGATCGAGCGCCTGCTCGCCGCCGTGCGCGCCGTTGCATACGCTCGCGACGAAAGCGGCGCGTTGGATGCGGGCTACGGAATCGAGACCGAGGCCGCGGGGCTGGAAGGCGATTTCGTCGAGCGGGCACAGATGGCGGCGCAGGCGCTGGCAGAAATCCGCACGCCGCTGATCAAGCTCGGCGTCCGGCTGGAAGCAATGCTGGAAGACCCGCCCGACTGGCTGGATGGCCAGGGCCGTGCGCGGATCGAAGGCGCGCGCTTCTCTCTCAGTTGGCGGATCGATACCCTCGCGGCCTGGGAAGCGCTGCTGGGGCGGCTCGGCGGCCCGGCGGACCCGGAATTTGTCGACTGGCTATCCGTCGAGCGCAACGAATCGCGCGAGTTCGACATCGGGCTCCACCGCCGCTTCCTCGACCCGATGAAACCCTTCGCCCGCGTCGTGCTTGAACCCGCACATGGCGTGATGCTGACGAGCGCGACTCTGACAGATCGGTTGGAAGATGGCCCGGACTGGCCCAGCGCAGTGGCGAAATCCGGCGCTCCGCATATCGAGGTGCAGCCGAAACTGGCCGATGCCATCAGCCCGTTCGACTACGCATCGCGCGCGCAGGTGCTGATCGTCACCGACGTGAAGAAAGGCGACCTGGCCAGCCTTGCCGGAGCCTACGCCCGCATCATCGAGGCCAGCGGCGGCGGCGTGCTCGGCCTTTTCACCGCGATCAGGCGCCTGCGCGCAGTGCACGGCCGCATCGCAGACCGGCTTGCGCGCGAGGGCCTGCCGCTGTTCGCCCAGCACGTCGACCCCATCGACACCGGCACACTGGTGGACATTTTCCGCGACGACCCGCGCGCCAGCTTGCTGGGCACCGATGCCCTGCGCGACGGGGTGGACGTTCCCGGCCATTCGCTGCGCTGCGTGGTGATGGAGCAGGTTCCCTGGCCCAAGCCCAGCATCCTGCACCGCGCGCGCCGTGCTGCGGGCGGCGGCAGCGCCTATGACGATTCGATCATTCGCGGACGCCTGGCGCAGGCCTTCGGCCGTCTGATCCGCAGCCGCGAGGACTCAGGCCAATTCATTGTCCTGTCGCCCGCCTTCCCTTCCCGCCTGCTGTCCGCCTTCCCTCCCGGGGTGCCTGTTATCCGATTGACGCTGGACGAGGCTTTACAACGCGTCGCGGCAGGTGTTTCGTGCGCCGACACCACATTGAAAGAGGACGCGCGCGAGTGAAACGCCTGGGCCTGCTGCGCCACGCCAAATCAGACTGGGACGATATGAGCCTGCGCGATTTCGACCGCGGGCTCAACGATCGTGGCCGTAAGGGCGCGCGATTGATGGGCGATCACATCCGCCAGCAGGGCGGCGCGTGGGACATGGTTCTTGCGAGCCCCGCAGAGCGGGTGAAGCTGACACTCGAAGCCAGCGGGCTCGAAATGCCGGTTCGCTACGAGGAGAGCGCTTATCTCGCCGACAGCGCCACCTTGATCCAGCTTCTGAACACCTGCGACGACGAGGCAGATGCGATCCTGCTGATGGGTCACAATCCCGGCCTTCAGGAACTGGCGCTGGACCTTGTCGCGCCTGATGCGGAGAACGATCTGTTCTCGGAAGTCATGCAGAAGTATCCGACAGCGGCATACGCCGTCCTCGAACTTGCCATCGATAGCTGGTCCGACCTTGCGCAGGGTTGCGGCAAACTGGTTCATTTCGCACGGCCGAGAGACCTCGATCCCGAACTTGGTCCGGTCCGCGTAGGCTAGGCGGCTTTCGCCGGCGCCCTCTTCTGCAAGGCTCTATTCCGCGAGCGCGCTGGCAAGCCGGTCGCGAATTGATTGCAGACCCGCCAACGCTTCGGAACGGTTTTCGTCACGCTCGAAAAGGGTTTGCCGGGGCGATTCGGCCTCGCTGGCGGTGGTTGAGCCGCCCCCTGTCCGCCCACCTTCCTGCAATGCCTTTTTCGCACCTTTCAGCGTGTATCCCTGCTGTTTAACCAACTGGTTGATACGCTCGATCAGCGATATGTCCTCGGCCCGGTAAAGCCGCCGTCCACCGCTGCGTTTCAGCGGCCTGAGCATCGGGAACTGCTGCTCCCAATAGCGCAGGACATGCGGCTTGATGTGAAAGGCAGCCGAGACTTCGCCAATAGTACGCATCGCGTCCGGCGCCTTGCCGTCGTCAAAGCGCGTGCTGCTGGGCGGAACCCCGCTCATGAAGCGTTCGCGATTCGCTCTTTCAGTTTCTGGCTTGCCCGGAAAGTCATCACCCGGCGCGGCGTGATCGGCACCTCGACACCCGTTTTCGGGTTGCGGCCGATGCGCTCCTTCTTGTCGCGCAGCACGAAGCTGCCGAAACCGGAAATCTTCACATTCTCGCCGTCCGACATCGCGTCGCACATCTTTGCCAGAATGGCTTCGACCAAATCGAGGCTTTCGGCGCGCGAAAAACCCATTTTGTGATTGATGGTCTCAGCAAGGTCGGCGCGCGTAAGCGTACCAACGGATCGCATAACATTCATGCGTCCAACTCCTCCAATGCTTACGACCCGAACAGTTTTATGTAGGAAATCAGTCGGGAACGCAAGGTCGCCCTGTCCTGACCGGGAAAATTCCTATGCACGCAGCAGGCTGGCGCCCCAGGTGAAGCCGCCGCCCATCGCTTCCAGCATCACGAGATCGCCCTTCTTGATGCGTCCGTCTTTGCGCGCAACGTCGTAGGCGAGTGGCACCGATGCGGCGGAGGTGTTGGCGTGCTGGTCCACGGTTACCACCACTTTCTCCATCGGCAGTCCTAGCTTGCGAGCCGTGGCATCGAGAATGCGGAAGTTGGCCTGATGCGGCACCACCCAGTCGATATCGGCAGGTTCGTGGCCTGCCTGTTCCAGGACCTCTTTCAGGACGCTGGAGAGGTTGGCCACGGCATGACGGAACACTTCGCGCCCCTTCATCCGCAGCTTGCCGACTTCGCCCGTGGTCGAAGGTCCGCCGTCGACGTAGAGCATCTCGCCATGCTCACCGTCGGCATGGAGGCGCGAGGCGATGATGCCCGCTCCGTCCTCGGCTACATCCTGCGCCTCGATAACGAATGCGCCGGCGCCGTCGCCGAACAGGACGCAGGTGGTGCGGTCATCCCAGTCCAGGATGCGGCTGAAAGTCTCCGCCCCGATAACGATCGCGCGCTTCGCCATTCCCGACCGCAGCATCGCGTCCGCCGTGGTCAGCGCGTAGAGAAAGCCGGAGCACACCGCTCCGACATCGAAAGCCGGGAAACCCTTCCCGCCAAGCCGCATCTGCACCTGCGTAGCGGTGGCCGGGAATGTGTTGTCCGGCGTGGCCGTCGCCAGCACGATCAGGTCGATATCGGCAATGGTGAGACCCGCATCGTCCAGCGCGGCCTGTGCAGCCGCGGCACCGAGCGAACCGGTGGTTTCGCCTTCGGCGGCGATATAGCGCTGCGTGATGCCCGTGCGTTCACGAATCCATTCGTCGCTGGTGTCGACGCGCTTCGCCAGCTCTTCATTGCTGACGCACGCCTTGGGAAGGGCCGAGCCGGTACCTAGAAGGACGGAACGGATCACTTGGTGTTCACCGGCTCTGCCGATGCCGTGCCATTTCCGCTCAATGCTTCCTCGCCCATCTTGCCGAGGTCGGCAGCGATACGGTCGGTCAGGTCATCCTCCAGCAGGCGCGCGGTAACAGCCACGGCGTTGGCGACGCCGTGGGCATTGGCGCTGCCATGCGATTTCACGATAACGCCATTCAGGCCGAGGAAGACCCCGCCGTTATGATTGTTCGGATCAAGATGGTGTTTCAGCAATTCGGTAGCAGGACGCGAGACCAGGAAGCCGATCTTCGAGCGGAGCGAACTGGTGAAGGCGGACTTCAGCAGATCCGTAACGAACCGTGCCGACCCTTCGATGGCCTTCAGCGCGATGTTGCCGGAGAAGCCGTCTGTCACCACCACGTCCACTTCGCCGCGATTGATCTTGTCGGCCTCTACGTAGCCGTCGAAACGCATGTCGAGGCCTTCTGCATCCTTCAGCAGTTGCGCCGCACGCTGCAGGTCGTCGGTGCCTTTGATGCTTTCGGTACCGATGTTCAGCAGCCGCACACGCGGCGTACGGCCCTTGTTGACAATGCGGGAATAGGCGGCGCCCATGATCGCGAACTGCACGAGGTTGCGGGCGTCGCAATCGGTGTTCGCGCCAAGGTCGAGCATGATCACATCATGCTCCTCCAGGGTGGGAAGCAGGGCGGCGAGCGCAGGCCGGTCGATCCCCGGCATCGTGCGCAGGGCCAGCTTGCTCATGGCCATCAGCGCGCCGGTATTCCCCGCGCTGACGGCAGCACCGCAGGAGCCATCCTTCACGGCCTGGATCGCCAGGCCCATGCTGGTGGTCTTGGCACGGCGAAGCGCGCGGCTGGGCTTCTCGTCGCCCGATACCACGTCGTCGCAATGCAGGATTTCGGATGCTTCGCGCATGCCGGGGTGATCTTCGAGCGCCTTCTTGATGCGCTCCTCGTCACCTACCAGCAGGAACTTGAACTTGTCGTGCTGGCGCCTTGCCAGCGCCGCGCCGGACACCATGACGCGCACGCCATGATCTCCGCCCATCGCATCAACCGCGATACGGGGCAGGCTCATGGGCGTACGCTCCTTGGTCCGGTTTGGACTTTACAGGCCCTTGGGCTCGATCACCTGGCGGCCGTTGTAGTGGCCGCAGGCGTTGCAAAGCATATGCGGGCGCTTCAGCTCGCCGCAGTTGGAGCATTCGTGGAAGGCTTCAACCTTCAGCGAATCGTGCGACCGGCGATTGCCCCGGCGATGCGGTGATACTTTTCTCTTAGGGACAGCCATGGCGGCACCTGTTCCTTGAATTCGTTCAAAATCTGTGTCGGAGCCGCCCTAGGCCAAGCCAGTCCGCTGCGCAAGCGCGCCGGAAGACCCATTCGAGGATGCGGCGAAGGCGCGCTCTTTAGCGATTTCTCACGCAGTTGCAAGCGCGCCGGGCTCGTTATAGCGATGACTTGGGACGAACGGGGGATATTATCAATGCTGGAACATCATATCGGTCTGCTCAGCGTGGCGATTGCCGCATTGATCAATTTATGGCTTTCGTGGCGGTGCGGGTCTGCGCGCGGGAAATCGAAGGTGCTTCATGGCGATGGCGGCGACATCGCTTTGCAACGCCACATGCGTGCCCACGCCAACTTCACGGAATACACGCCGATCGCACTGCTGCTGATCCTGGTGCTGGACTATTCGGACCAGAACCCCTGGCTGCTGGCCATCACGGCCCTCGTCTTTCTCGTCGGCCGCATTCTTCATGCCATCGGGATGCAGGCAGACAAGCCCAGTATGCCGCGCATGACTGGCATGCTTACGACGCTGGTCCCCTACCTTATCTGGATCGTCTGGGTAGTGCTGGTGGTGTTCCAGGTGGTCTAGCTACGCGCCATCGCGGCATCGCTCACATAAGGATTGGTCTGCCGTTCCTGCCCGAAGGTACTGGTGGGACCATGTCCCGGCACGAAGGTGACGTTGTCGCCCAGAGGCCACAGCTTCTGGGTGATCGCGTCAAGCAGGTCCTGGTGATTGCCCATGGGGAAATCGGTGCGCCCGATGCTTCCCTGGAACAGCACGTCGCCCACGAAGGCAAAGCCGGTGGCGCGGTGGAAGAACACCACGTGGCCCGGCGTGTGGCCGGGGCAATGCAGCACTTCCATCGTCACCTCGCCGAAGCTGACGGTATCGCCGTCGTTCAGCCAGCGATCGGGCTCAAAGATCTCGCAGGCCATCTGGAAACGCGGACCGTCGTCCTCCAGCCGGCTGATCCAGAACCGGTCGTCCTCGTGTGGCCCCTCGATGGGAAGGCCAAGCTCCTTCGCCAGCATCCCTGCCTGCCCGCAGTGATCGGCGTGGCCGTGGGTGAGCAGAATCTTCTCCAGCGTCACCCCGGCGCGCTGCACCGCGTCCTTCAACTTGTCGAGATCGCCGCCGGGATCGACCAGCACGCCGCGCATGGTCTTCGAACACCACACCAGCGAGCAGTTCTGCTGGAACGCAGTGACGGGAATGATGGCGGCGCGGATTGGGGCTTCGTGTGTCATGGCATGCTAGTTGGCGGTGACGCGGAAGCCTTGCAAGACTAGACAGTGCAGCATGACCGCCCTCACCTACCGCGATGCCACGCCTGATGACCTGCCTTTCATAGCCGCCCTCGGCGATGCAGACGAAGTCGCCGCTGCCCGTGATCCGGCACGTGCTACCATTGCCGAAGAGCAGCGAAAGGCACTCGCGGCAATCACCACCGATCCGAATCACCGCCTGCTCGTGGTGGAGCGCGACGGAGAGCGAGTGGGCAGCTTCCAGCTCAGTTTCATCCCCGGGGTATCGCGACAGGGCGCCTGGCGCGGCCAGATAGAGAGCGTGCGCGTAATCGATTCGCTCCGCGGCCAGGGCATTGGCGAGGCGATGATGCGATGGGCGATCGACCGCTGCGCGGAGAAAGGCTGCGGCGTGGTGCAATTGACGAGCGACCGCCAGCGCGATGCAGCGCACAGGTTCTACGAGAGGCTGGGCTTCGAGCCGACACATACCGGCTTCAAGATGAAGCTTCTCTAGCGGCTAGACCCGCCCACTTTTCCACACCACGCGCCCGATGATGGCAAATTCATCCGCGCTCACGTCGATCGGGGGATAGGCGAGGTTCTGGCTGAGGAGCGAGAAGCGTCCGCCACCCTTGCTCGCGACGCGCTTTACCAGCAGCAATTCGTCGAGCCGGACAACGTGCACACCGTCGCGGAATGGTTGGTCGCGGCGGTCCACAAGGACTTCGTCCCCTTCGCGAAGGAGCGGTTCCATTGAATCGCCCACAACCCGGATGGCGGACAGTTGCGCGCCTTCCAGGCCCTGCTCGGTCAGCCAGCGCTTCGAGAAGCGGAAGGCGTCGAACACCTTGTCGTGTCCATCCGCCGCACCGGGGCCGGCGGAAGCATCCACTTCCAGCCGGGGCACCTCAACCCAACGGCCATCGCCCGGACGGTCATAGGATTTATCCTTGGGGCCGCCGAGTTCCGAATCGTCCACCCCGAGGAACTGAGCGAGAAATCGGCGGTCCTCTTCCTCCAGCTTCCTGGGGCTGCCCTTGGTAATATATTGCTGAAGATAGGTAGGATTACGCGAGAGCATACGCGAAAGCGAGGCGAGGCTCGTGCCTCGCTCTTTCGCCAGATCTGCCAGTTTCTCACGAGGATCCATGCTGTGCTTCCTATACTGTGACGAAATTTCCTCCTACACGATGTATTTTTCCTAGACAAGTAGGATTTCGGCGGCAACACAACGTCCAGCGAGTCGCACAAGTGTCTCGGACAACAAGGGAAACTGGAAGAGGGGTTCGCACCATGCTCATCCGCAAGATCGAAGTATTTCTGCGCCACACGCGCATGCCGCCCACCAAGTTCGGCCGCCTGGCCACGCGCGATCCGCGATTCGTCCTGGATCTGCGCAATGGACGCACCCCGCGAGCCTCTACGGAAAAACGGGTGGAACATTTCATGAACAAATATCGGGAGACCACTGGTGCATACTGATCCGATCACCCCTCCCCCGGCAAAGCGCCGGGGCCAGCGCGGTCCGCGCGAACAGATGGCCGATGCCTTGCGCGCACTCGCAGACGGCAAGGGCCGGATCACGCGGCATTCGGAGAAAAGCTGGGCCAGCATTACTTTCGCGGGGGCACGTCACCGCTTGGAAATTGTTTTCGAGGGCGAGGATGCAGTCGAGGCAGGAGAGTGCTTCATCGCCTTCCTGCCCGAACACGAGTTCGCCATTCGCGGCCAACTGGTAGCCGATGCCGCCGTGGTGGAGGCAAGCAGCACGACCCAGCCGCCGAAACTGTCCGTGACTTGCGAAGTGCTGCTTCTCGAAGAAAGCTAGATCCGCCGGATCACGAGATTCCGGATCTCGGTCATGTCTTCCATGGCAAAGCGGATGCCCTCGCGGCCGAGACCGGAATCCTTCACGCCGCCATAAGGCATGTTGTCCACGCGGTAGCTGGAGACATCGTTCACTACCACGCCGCCGACATCCAGCGTGTCCCACGCATCCAGAACCTTGTGAATGTCGCGCGTGAAAATGCCCGCCTGTAGGCCGAACTTGCTGTCGTTCACCTGGTCGAGAGCGTCATAGAAGTCAGAGAACTTCGACAGGTTCGCCAGCGGACCGAAGGCCTCTTCCTTGCTGGCATTGCAGTCGCGCGGCACGTTCTCCAGCAAGGTCGCTTCCAGCATGTTGCCGTTTGAAAGGCCGCCGCCGCACAACAGTTTAGCACCTGCCTCAACGGCCTCGTCGATCCAGCCTTTCAGTCGCCCGGCTTCCTTGTCGGAGATCATCGGACCGATGAAGGTATCCCGATCCTTGGGATCGCCCGCGACGAGGGTCCTGGTCTTGGCCACCAGCATATCCTTGAATTCGTCGTAGATATCCTCGTGGATGATGATGCGCTGCACGCCGATGCAGCTCTGGCCGCTCTGGTAGAAGGCGCCGAATATGATGCGTTCAAGCGCATGATCGAGGTCTGCGTCCTTGTCGACCACCACAGCCGCATTGCCGCCAAGTTCGAGGATGACGGGCTTCTTGCCGGCCTTCGCCTTCAGATCCCAGCCCACGCCGGGAGAGCCTGTGAAACTGAGCAGCTTCAGGCGCTCGTCTTCTGTAAAAAGGTCCGCCCCGTCGCGACTGGCGGGCAGGACCGAGAACGCCCCGTCGGGCAGGATATCGCATTCAGCCAGCACTTCGCCCATGATGATGGTGCCGAGCGGCGTTTTCGAGGCTGGCTTGATGATGAATGGGCAACCCACCGCAATGGCAGGCGCGATCTTGTGCGCGGCAAGGTTCAGCGGAAAGTTGAACGGGCTGATGAAGCTGCACGGCCCGATCGGCACGCGCTTCCACATGCCCATGTAGCCTTTGGCGCGCGCGGATATGTCCAGCGGCTGCACTTCGCCATAGTTGCGCGTCGATTCCTCGGCAGCGATACGGAAAGTGTCGATCAGCCGGTCGACTTCGCCCTCGGCATCCTTGATCGGCTTGCCCGCCTCCACGCACAGCGAATAGGCGAGCTCGTCGTAACGTTCGCGGAACCGCTCGACACAGTGTTGCAGCACGGCCTGCTTCTCATAGCTGGCCAGTTTCGCCATCGGCTCCGTCGCCCGCACCGTTCCAGCAATCGCCTCCTCGATGATGTCGGGCGTGGCCAGCGCGGTGCGAAAGGCGACCTCGCCCGTGTACTTGTCGGTCACTTCGAGGTCGGTGTTGGGCTGCGCCGCCTTGTTGTTCAGGTAGAGCGGATAAACGTCCTTGAGTTCGGGCATGATGTCCTCCTGACGATACCACTCAGAGCTTGGCACTCAGTTCCTTGATGTCGTGATTTAATATCTGGTCGTTCTCGGAATAATCCACCGGGCAGTCGATCAGGTGCACGCCGTCGGTCGACAGGCAATGAGCCAGCAATTCCTTCAGGTGATCGGCGCTTTCTACGCGGTGGCCTTTCGCTCCGTAGCTTTGCGCGTATTGCACGAAATCGGGATTGCCATAGGTCAGGCCCCAATCCTTGAAGCCCATGTTCGCCTGTTTCCAGCGGATCATGCCATAGGCATCGTCGCGCAGAATCAGCACTGTCATGTTCAGGCCGAGGCGCACCGCGGTTTCCATCTCCTGGCTGTTCATCATGAACCCGCCATCGCCGCAGATTGCCATCACCTTGCGGCCGGGATAGACCATCGCGCTCATCATGGCAGAGGGCAGCCCGGCCCCCATCGTGGCGAGCGCATTGTCGAGTAGCACGGTGTTGGGCAGGTATGCGGTGTAATTACGGGCGAACCAGATCTTGTAGACGCCGTTGTCGAGGCAGATGATCCCGTCTTCCGGCATGGCATCGCGGATCTGCTGCACGAGATGTGGCGGGAAGATCGGGAACCGCGCATCGTCCGCCAGCGATGCGGTGTGGTCCTTCTCGGCCGTGCGGTAGGCCAGCATGTGGTCGAAGTTCCACTTGCCCTGCGGCACCACGTCTTCCTTTATCTGCCAGATGGCATTGGCGATATCGCCGATCACCTCGATCTGCGGGAAATAGACCGGGTCCACTTCGGCGGTCTTGGTAGAGACGTGGATTACGGTGGGCCCGCCCGGCTTCATGAAGAACGGCGGCTTCTCGATAACGTCGTGGCCGATGTTCACGATGCAGTCCGAATCCTCGATTGCGCGGTGGACGAAGTCTCCGGCCGACAGCGCCGCGCAGCCGAGGAACAGCGGATGCCGCTCGTCGATCACGCCCTTGCCCATCTGAGTGGTGACGAAGGGGATGCCGGTCTTCTCGATGAACTGGTGCAGCATGCGCCCGGTCATCTTGCGGTTGGCACCCGCGCCGATCACCAGCACCGGCGACTTCGCTTCCTCCAGCGCCTGTACCGCCATCCGCACCGCCTTCGGCTCGGCCGAAGGTCGACGCGCGACCGAGCGCGGGATCGGCCGGCTGTCGGTCATTTCCTCTGCAATGTCCTCGGGAAATTCGAGGTGCACGGCGCCGGGCTTTTCCTCCTCGGCCAGCCGGAACGCCTCGCGCACGCGGCTGGGGATGTTGTCCCCCGCGGCAAGCTGGTGTGCGAACTTGGTGATCGGTCCCATCATGTCGACCACGTCGAGGATCTGGAAACGGCCCTGTTTCGACTTCTTGATCGGTTTCTGCCCGGTGATCATCATCATCGGCATCCCGCCAAGCTGGGCATAGGCGCCTGCGGTCACGAAGTTGGTCGCTCCCGGCCCCAGTGTCGCGATGCAAACGCCGGTTTTGCCGGTATGCCGCCCGTAGGTCGCGGCCATGAAGCCCGCGCCCTGTTCGTGGCGCGTCAGCACCAGTTTGATCTTGTCGGAGTTCGAAAGGCTTTCGAGGAAATCGAGGTTTTCCTCCCCCGGCACGCCGAAGATGTATTCGACGCCTTCTTCCTCAAGGCATTCGATAAAAAGGTCTGATGCTTTCTGCTTGTCTGCCATGGTCGCTGTTCCCCCGGTTGCAGCGAATGCTTCCCACAGCATCCGCCAATCCCTCACTCGCGACCCGCCGACCCTTGCCGGGCCTGACCGCACAAGGCGTATCAGACCTGCGAAAGCCTGTCAGTTCCTAATATCCGCGCGCCAGATCGACTTCTCCCTCCAGAGGCTCCCCGGCCCGGAACCGCTCGCAGTTGTCGAGGAAGCGCCTCGCCGCCCGTTCGCGGCTGGCTTCGTTGGGAATGCCGCAAAGGTGCATCGTGATCTGCACGTTCTCGAGATCCCACAACCTGTGCTCCGGCGGCAGCGGTTCGGGCAGGGTGAGATCGAGAATGGCACCGCCGATACTTTCGGCTTCCAGCGCTGCGATCAGCGCATCCTGGTCCACCACTTCGGCGCGGCCGTAGTTCACCAGCACTGCGTCCTGCTTCATCGCGGCGAACTCGTCCGCACCGAGCATCCCCGTGGTTTCCGGCGTGTGCGGCAGCGACAGGACGATCCAGTCGAACTCACCGAGCTGCCCGCACCATTCGTCGGGGCCGAGCACGCCGTCGCCCGGCGAACTGCGCACCGGGACGCATTCGACATCGAAACCAGCCAGCATACGCGCGATGGCCTGCCCGATGGAGCCGTACCCCAAGATCAGCGCCCGGCTGCCCGCCATCTCGCGCGTGGAGGGCGGGCGCGACAGCCACTCGTGGCGGTCCGCCGCGCGGATAATCTCGGGGTAGCCGCGCGCGAAGCTGAGCATCGACATGACGGCGAATTCCGCCACCTGTCCCGCCGCCAGCCCAGCCCCGCACGAGAGCCTGACGCCGCGCTGCTGCAAGTCGCCCAGCGGCATCCAGTCGACCCCGGCATAGGCGGAGTTGAGCCATTCCAGCTTGCGCGCTTTCGCCATGGCTTCAAGCGCAGGGGCCTTCACATGCAGGTCGAACCAGCCGATCTCGGCCTCAGGTGCGAGCGCGAGAAGCTGCGCCTCGTCATCCCACCATGTGGCATCGACCCAGTCCGGCAAACGGCTTTGCAGCCGCTTGCGCATCCAGCCGGGGAGGACGGCGCGGGTCACAGCTTCCAGTCCCAGCCCAGCGGATCGCCGTCCATCACCTCGACACCTTTCGCCGCGAGTTCATCGCGGAGGGCATCGGACGCGGCAAAGTCTTTCTCCGCCCGGGCAGCCTTACGGCGTTCCAGCGCGCCCTCGATCTCCGCCTCGGTGATCGTCGCGGCCTTGGGTCGCAAGCGCAGGTCGCTGCGCGAGAGGTCCATCATGCCGAGGCCCAGCACCGCGTCCATCCGCTCCACTACCGCGCGCTTCACGCCCGCATCGACCTTCTTCATCGCCAGCGCGTCTTCCAGCGCGGTGAGCGCGATGGCGGTGTTGAGGTCATCGCTGATCGCGGCGTCGAACTTCTCCAGCAGAGGCGCGAACTTTGGATGATCGGCTTCGCCAGCCGCCGCGTCCTTCAGCCGCTCGGCCTGCATCACCATGCGCTTCAAGCGCGTGAGCGCTGCACCCAGTCCGTCCCAGCTGAATTCCAGCTCGCTGCGGTAGTGCGCCTGTAGGCACATCATCCGGTAGGCAAGCGGGTGGTAGCCCTTGTCGATCAGCAGTTGCAGCCGCAGGAATTCGCCCGACGACTTGCTCATCTTGCCACTGCGTTCGACGAGGAAGTTGTTGTGCATCCACACTTTCGCGCCGCTGTTCACAGCATCGGACAGCCCGCCGCAGCCGCAGAAGGCCTGGTTCTGAGCGATTTCATTGGGGTGGTGGATTTCGCGGTGGTCGATGCCGCCGGTGTGGATGTCGAAGGGGAAGCCGAGCAGCTTGCCGCCCATCACGCTGCATTCCAGGTGCCAGCCGGGCGCGCCCTTGCCCCAGGGGCTGTCCCATTCCATCTGCCGCGTCTCGCCCGCCGGGGTCTTGCGCCAGATGGCGAAGTCGGCGGCGTTGCGCTTGCCTTCCACCGCGTCGATCCGGCCCTCGCCCTCCTCCGTCACGGCGCGGGCTAGCCTGCCGTAGTCCTCCACGGTCGAGACATCGAAGTAGAGGCCGCTTTCCAGTTCGTAGCAGTGCTTGTCCGCGATGGTTTTCGCGAAGTCGATCATCTCCTCGATGTAGTCCGTCGCGACGGACCAGTGCGCGGGCTGGCGGATGTTGAGCGCCTTCACGTCGGCCCAGTAGGCCTCGGTATAGTGCTTCGCGATGTCCCAGATCGACTGCGCCTTTTCCGCCGCCATCTTCTCCATCTTGTCCTCGCCCGCGTCGGCATCGTCGGTGAGATGGCCGACGTCGGTGATGTTGATGACGTGGGTGAGCTTGTAGCCCTTGAAGGTCAGCGTGCGGCCCAGCACGTCCGCGAACACGTAGGCGCGCATGTTGCCGATGTGCGGGTAGTTGTAGACCGTTGGGCCGCAGGTGTAGACGCGCGCCTCGCCGGGGTGGACGGGCACGAACGGCTCCTGCCGCCGCGTGAGGGAGTTGAAGAGTTCGAGGTCAGCCATTGCGCGCCTCGCTTAGAGCGCGCCAGCGCGAGGGACAAGCCGCGAGGTGCGCGGCAAATCCAACTAACCTGGAACACATGGAACAGGGTCCTGGATCGAAAAACCGGATCGGCTGGCCCGCAGCATGGAAAGGGCCTTGCGAAGAATGGCGGGCGCGATGTGCTGGAGTGAAAGCCATGTCCCGTGCTCAAGCATGGCAATAACGGTGTAGGACACCAAAGTCAGGGCAGTTCGAACCCCGTCAGCACCCAGCCAAGGCCGTCGCGCTCGAAGATCAGGTCGGGCGCCTCGGTGCCATCGGCCAGCGTACCGACCGCGCGGAAGTGATCCAGCCCCTCCCGCTCGATATCGAATTCCAGCGGCGGGCCTTGTAGCGCTTTGGGCATCAGATCGCTGGCGAGGCTTTCGGAGAGCAGGATATCGACCATCTCGTTGGGCGTCGGCACGGACTCGCCGTCGCTCCGCCGCAGTACTTCGCCCGCCAGATCGCGCAGGTCACGGATGCTCACCCCCTCCTCGATCCGGCGACGGGCAAGCTCGGTCAGCTGGTCGGCGGCAGAGGCGCGCAATGCGGGAAAGTCGACGCGCCGCTCGATCTCCGCCCGGTCTCCGCTGCGCACAGCGTCCTGCAACCCGTTCAACGCGAGATAGGGCGAAGCGAAATACCACCCGCCGAACGCAAGGCCGACGAGAAGCAGAAGGGTGAGGAGTTTTTTCACTCCACCTCGAACAGGTCGGCAAGCTGCTCGATGATCGTGCCGCCCAGTTGTTCTGCGTCCATGATCGTCACGGCGCGCTTGTAGTACCGGGTCACGTCATGGCCGATGCCGATGGCGACAAGCTGGACGGGCGAGACCTTCTCGATCCACTCGATTACCTTGCGAAGATGCGCTTCGAGGTATCCGGCGTTGTTCACCGACAGGGTGGAATCGTCCACAGGCGCGCCGTCGGAAATCACCATCAGGATGCGGCGGTCCTCCGGACGGGCGAGCAGGCGTTCGTGCGCCCAGAGCAGTGCCTCGCCGTCAATGTTCTCCTTCAGCAGCCCTTCGCGCATCATCAGGCCGAGGCTGCGGCGCGCGCGGCGCATGGGCTCGTCGGCTTTCTTGTAGATGATGTGGCGAACATCGTTCAGGCGGCCGGGGTTTTCCGGGCGGCCGTCGGCCAGCCATTTCTCGCGGCTCTGCCCGCCTTTCCAAGCGCGGGTGGTGAAGCCGAGAATCTCGACCTTCACCCCGCAGCGTTCCAGCGTGCGGGCGAGAATGTCCGCGCTGATCGCGGCGATGGAAATGGGGCGGCCGCGCATGGAGCCGGAATTGTCGATCAGCAGGGTGACGACGGTGTCCTTGAAGTCCTGCTCCTGCTCCTGCTTGTAGCTGAGCGAGGATCCGGGGCTGACGATGACGCGGGCAAGGCGCGCTGCATCCAGCAGACCCTCTTCCTGATCGAAATCCCAGCTGCGGTTCTGCTGCGCCATCAGGCGGCGCTGGAGCCGGTTGGCAAGCCGCGTCACCACGCCCGCAAGGCCCGCAAGCTGGCTGTCGAGGTAGGCGCGCAGGCGGTCCAGTTCCTCGAAATCGCACAGCTCTGTAGCTTCCACCACCTCGTCGAAAGTGGTCGTGAAAGGCTTGTAATCGAAAGTGTTCGGAATGTCCTGCCACGGCGCGTTCTTACGCTGGGGCAGCTGCATTTCCTGCCCGTCGTCGCCGGGATCGCCTTCGGCCAGCTCATCCTCGCCGGGGGTCTGCTCGCCTTCCTCGCCCTCGCCTTCCTCGCCCTCGGCACCTTCGGCGCGGGTTTCCGGCTGGTCGGACTGGTCGGCGCCGTCCTCGTCCTGCTCGTCCTGCCCGTCCTCGGAATCGTCGTCGTCGAAGCCGTCGTCCTCGTTCTCCGGCTCCATCGGCACCATGTCGAGATGGCGCAGCATGTCGAGGCCCAGCTTCTGGAAGGCGGACTGGTCGTGAAGCGCGCCCGTCAGCTGCTCGAAATCGTCGCCGGTGCGGCTTTCCACGAATTCGCGGACCATCTCCACGCCTTCGCGCGCGGCTTCGGGGATCGGCTGGCCGGTCAACTGCTCGCGCAGCATCAGGCCCAGCGCGGTATGCAAAGGCACGTCCTCGGCGGACTGGGCAGTGGTGATGGGATCGCCCGCCAGCCGCTTTTCCTGCATCACCTCCATGTTGACGCGCATGCCGGAATACTCGCTCTCGCCGATGGCTTCGTAGCGAGCGCGCTCGATGGCATCGAAGCAGGCGCTGGCGGCGGCATCGCCGGGGCGCATCTTCGAATGCAGGGCGGGATTGTGATAGCGCAGGCGCAGCGCGAAACTGTCGGCAAAGCCGCGCGCCTCGCGGGCCTGCTCTGCCGTGACGTCGCGGCCCGGCATGGGCACGCGCGCCATCTTGCCCTGCTGATTCGGCTGGTCCGCCGTCCAGCCGATCTCGGCTTCCCGGTCGTGCGCAATGGCGCGCGCCGCGCCGGTCAGCGCGGTCTTGAAACGGTCGAGGGGGGATTCGTCAGACATTCGGCAGCTTTCTCGTCGCGCTGCCTAGAGACAGTCCCGCCCCCTATGCAAGGGACTTAAAGGGCACCCTGCGCACCGAACACGCCGATCAGCACCGGATCGTTGGTGGAGCGCGGGTTGCGGCGGATCTCGCTTTCCTCGAAGCCCATCTCTGTCCAGATGACATCGTCGATGGCGCCCGCGAAGTTTCGCGCCACGCCGCCAACGTCGATGCCGGTCAGGCCCGCCAGCAGTTCGCCCACCAGCGGCTCGTTTGCCAGGCGCATGGCATCGCCGAGTTCGGGCACCATCGCTTCCACCAGCGTTTCGCCCATGCTGCCGCGCAGGAACTGCGTTGCTGCCGTCGGGCCGCCGTTCACCAGCGCCAGCGCGTTGGAAATGCCGATCACCCGCACCGCGTCGGCAACGATGGGCGCAGCGCGATTCGCGCCTTCGATGGCAATATCGGCGAAGGCATCCTCCAGCCGGTTCTTGAAAAGGGTGGAGGTGAGGATGTTCGCCAGCACGCCGCCGCGCGATCCGATCACGTTGTCGAGGCCAAGCTGCGCCACCTGCTCGTCCCAGAAGCCGCCGGGCTGGGTCAGGCGCAGGAAGGCGCGCTCGCTGGAAACATAGAGCAGCTGCCGGATCGCGTCGGTCAGGCTCCATCCGCCAAGGCTCTGGCACGCGGGCAGCAGCAGCGCGCCGGAGGCGAGCGCCCCGCCCATGAAGCGGCGGCGCCCCATGATCGCGGTTTTGCTGGCAGATGTGGTCAATTCGGTCATAAGGCACTTCCTCTTCTTGCAGCCGGGCTGTTGCACCGCCCATATGGCTGGCAATGCCCGCAACCCGCGTCCGCCTCCTCGTCATGAACGCCGCTCTCGGCCCGCTCGACTATCGGGTGCCCGAAGGCATGGCGGTCGAACACGGCTGTGTCGTCGTCGCGCCGCTGGGGCCGCGTCAGGTGACAGGCATAGTCTGGGAAGATGAACGCCTGCCGACCAATCCTGTGCCCGAGGAAAAATTGCGTCCGCTGCTGGGCGTGCTGGACGTGCCGCCGATCGGTGCGCCACTGCGGCGGCTGATCGAGTGGACCGCGGACTACTACGTCGCCCCGCTGGCGGCGGTGGCGCGCATGGTAATCGCCAGCGGCGGGGCTCTGCGCGGCCCTGCCACGATGACCGAATACCGGCTGACCGGCGGCACGCCCGAACGCATGACCCCGCAGCGCGCCGCGGCCATAGAGGCGCTGGACGGCGAGCAGGCGACGATCCGCGAACTGGCGGGCATCGCGGGCGTATCTGAAGGCGTGCTGCGCGGCCTCGTGAACCAGGGTGTGCTGGAGCCTGTGGAAGTGGACGTCGACCGCCCCTACCCCCGTGCCGCCGCGGACCATCACCTTCCCGATCTTTCCGATGATCAGCGCGAAGTGGCCGATCGACTGGTGGAACTGGTGGAGGCGCGGGAATTTGCCCCCGTCCTGCTCGACGGCGTGACCGGCTCCGGCAAGACCGAGACCTATTTCGAAGCCATCGGCGCGGCCATCGCGCAGGATCGGCAGGTGCTGGTGATGCTGCCCGAAATCGCGCTGACCGAGGCGTTCCTCTCGCGGTTCGAGGAGCGGTTCGGCGCCCCGCCCGTCGTCTGGCATTCCTCGCTCAAGAGCACCGAACGCCGCCGCGCCTGGCGCTCCATCGCCAGCGGGGAGGCGCAGGTGGTGGTCGGCGCGCGCTCAGCCCTGTTCCTGCCTTACGCAAACCTCGGCCTGATCGTGGTGGACGAGGCGCACGAAATCAGTTTCAAGCAGGACGACGGCGTGCGCTACAACGCCCGCGACGTGGCCGTGATGCGCGCCCGGTTCGAGAAATTTCCGGTCATCCTCGCCAGCGCCACGCCCGCGCTGGAAAGTCTGCACATGGCCGACACCGGCATCTACGAGAAGCTGGTGCTGCCGAGTCGTTTCGGCGGAGCGCAACTGCCCGAGATCCACCTCGTCGACCTTACCGAGGAAAAGCCCGGCTCCGGCCAGTGGATTGCCCCGCCGCTGCGCCGCGCGCTGTTCGACCGGCTGGAGAAAGGCGAGCAGTCGCTGCTGTTCCTCAACCGGCGTGGCTATGCTCCGCTGACCCTGTGCCGCCACTGCGGCTTTCGCTTCCAGTGTCCCAATTGCAGCGCATGGCTGGTGGAACATCGGCTGAGCAAACGCTTGGCCTGCCACCATTGCGGCCACGAAACCGCGCCGCCCGAGAAATGCCCCGAATGCGGAGAACCCGACTGCCTCGTCGCCTGCGGCCCCGGCGTGGAACGCATCGCCGACGAGGTAGCCGAAATGCTGCCCGAGGCGCGAGTGGCGGTCGTCACCTCCGACACCCTCAACTCGCCCGAAAAGGCTGCGGAATTTGTCGCCATGGCAGAGGCCAAGGCCATCGACGTGATCGTGGGCACGCAGCTTGTCACCAAGGGGTTCCACTTTCCGGAATTGACGCTGGTGGGCGTAATCGACGCCGACCTTGGGCTTGAGGGCGGAGACCTGCGCGCAGCCGAACGCACCTACCAGCAGGTGGCACAGGTGGCGGGCCGCGCCGGACGCGGCGCGAAGCCGGGCGAAGTGCTGATCCAGACGCGCCATCCCGAAGCTGCCGTGATCGCAGCCCTCGAAGCAGGCGACCGCGACGCCTTCTACGAGGCCGAGACCGAAGCGCGCCGCTATGCCCAGGCCCCGCCCTTCGGCAGGTGGGCCGCGATCATCATCTCCAGCGAGGACGAGAAGGAAGCGCGCGAGGCGGCGCAGCGGCTGGGCGATACCCGCCCGATCCTCGATGATGTGCAGGTGCTTGGCCCTGCGCCTGCCCCAATGGCCCTGTTGCGCGGTCGCTACCGTTTTCGCCTACTGCTGAACGCACGTCGCAGCGCGGAACTACAGCAGGTGATTCGCGTTTGGCTTTCAGGGATCGATCATCCCCCGGGAATCCGGATCGGGGTGGATATCGACCCTTACAGCTTTGTCTGAGCGCCCCTCGCAATCGAGGTCGGGATTGCCATATGTCATAGCTTGAAGTCGATTTGTTGCTTAACCGGGCAATGAACGATCGGGGTTGAAGAATTTGCAGGAAACCGAAAAGACGATGAACAAGTCGCTCAGTGAACAGAAGCTTCACCCGGCAATCGACCCCAAGAATCCGCCTCCCTTCCCCGAGGGCATTTCGCGAGAGACGATGGAAGACCTGCCTTTTGCGCTGGTCATCGCGGACGCGCAGCTAGAAGACATGCCGCTGATCTACGTCAACAGTGCGTTCGAGCGGATCACGGGATACGATCGCAGCGCGGTAATCGGGCGCAATTGCCGGTTCCTGCAGGGCGAGAATACCAATCCCGAAGACGCGAAGGACATTCGCGAAGCGCTGGAAGACGGGCGCGAGATCACTGTCGACATTCTGAACTACCGTTCCACCGGCGAAGAGTTCATCAACCGGCTGCTGATCTCTCCGATGAGGCAGAACGGCACGATCACGCATTTCCTGGGCATCCAGTCCGAACAGCCCAAGGATCGCGCCATGGCGGAACGCGCGGCGAAGCTGGACGAGCAATTGCGCGAAGTGCAGCACAGAGTGAAGAACCACCTTGCCCTGCTGCTCTCGCTGATCCGCATGGAATCGAAGAAATCGACCGATACCGGCAGTTCGCTGAAAGTGCTGGCCAACCGGGTCGAAGCCCTGAACATGCTCTACGACGAGTTCTCGCGTGCCGGCAGTTCGGGCGCGGACTCCATCGCATTGGGCGCCTATGTCTCGCGCGTGTGCAGCGCGCTCAACATGCTCGACGGCAAGCGCGAAGTGCGCATGAACCTCGACATGGAGGAAACCCGCGCCTCGCTCGATTCCGCGTCGCAGGTGGGCCTGCTGGTCTCCGAGCTGCTCACCAATGCGTTGCAACACGCTTTCGAGGCTCAGCACGAAGGGGTGGTCAACGTGCGGCTTTGGCGCGACGACACGGACAAGAACGTGTGCCTCGTCGTGAAAGACAACGGCAACGGCATTCCCGACGATGTCGACTGGCCCAACGACGGCAGCCTGGGCGCACGCATCGTACGTGAACTGGTGAAGCGGCTCGACGGAAAGCTGGACGTCGACACCGGCAAGGACGGCACCGAGGTGACGATCACCCTGCCGCTCGCCACGCTCACTGCCGACATCGAAGAAGAGGCCGGGGGCTAGCGCGCTCTTCGCATCATGGCGCAGCCCGTACTCGTCCCGGTGCTGGGAGACCAGCTGACCCGCAACCTTGCCTCGATCCGCGGTCGCACCAAGGACGATACCGTCATCCTGATGATGGAGGTGTGGGACGAGGCGACCTACGTGCGCCACCACAAGCAGAAGATCGCCCTGATCTTTTCCGCCATGCGACATTTCGCCGCCGAGCTGCGAGATGCGGGCTGGCAGGTCGATTACATCCGCCTGGATGACGAGGACAATTCCGGCAGCTTCACCGGTGAAGTCGCCCGCGCCGTGGAGCGCCACGATCCGCGCGCGATCCGCGTGGTGGAAGCGGGCGAATGGCGCGTGCAGCAGGCCATCGAGGAATGGCCGGACAAGTTCGATTGCGAGGTGGAAATCCTGCCCGACGACCGCTTCATCGCCTCCATCGCCGAATTCCGCGAATGGGCGGAAGGCCGCGACACCTTGCGGATGGAGTTCTTCTACCGCGAGATGCGACGGAAAACCGGCCTCCTCATGGACGGCGACAAGCCCGAGGGCGGCGAGTGGAACCTCGACAAGCAGAACCGCGAATCGCCCGAAGACGAGATGGACCCGCCCGAGCGCGCCAAGTTCGAGCCGGACGAGATTACCTGCGAAGTAATCGCGCTGGTGGAGGAAAAGTTCGCCGACCATTTCGGTAGCCTCGACACCTTCCGCTGGCCCGTGACCCGTGACGAGGCAGAAGAAGCCGCCGACCGGTTCTTTGCCGAGCGGATCGAGAAGTTCGGCCCCTACCAGGACGCGATGGTGCACGGGCAGGACGACCTCTACCACTCGATGCTGTCGACCAGCATCAACCTCGGCCTGCTCGACCCGCTGGAGCTGTGCCAGCGCGCGGAGAAAGCTTACCGCGACGGCAAGGCGCCATTGAACAGCGTTGAAGGATTCATCCGCCAGCTGATCGGCTGGCGCGAATACGTGCGCGGCTTCTACTGGTATTTCATGCCGGGGCTGGAAAGCGACAACAAGCTGAACGCCCAGCGCGGCCTGCCCGAATTCTACTGGACGGGCGAAACCGACATGCGCTGCATGGCCGATTGCATCCGCTCCACGCGCGACAATGCCCATGCCCACCATATCCAGCGGCTGATGGTGCTGGGCAACTTTGCCCTGCTGGCGGGCATCAACCCGCGCGAGGTGCAGGACTGGTATCTGGTGGTTTACGCCGACGCCTATGAATGGGTGGAACTGCCCAACGTGGCGGCGATGATCCTCTACGCCGATGGCGGCAAGCTGGCGTCCAAGCCCTATGCGGCGAGCGGCAATTACATCAACAAGATGTCCGATTACTGCCGCGAATGCCGATATTCGGTGAGCAAGAAGACCGGCGAGGACGCCTGCCCCTTCAACCCGCTCTACTGGCATTTCATGGACCGTCACCGCGAACGGCTGGAACAGAACCACCGCATCGGGCGCATCTATTCCACGTGGGACCGGATGGATGAGGCGAAGCGGCAGGACTACCTCGACAGCGCGGAGGCCTTCCTCGATACGCTGAAGCCGGCAGGTAAAGGCTGGGCGCGCGAGGAATAGCCGGAAAAGGCGAAAGTTCAGGTTTCAATCAAAATCGGTCTCTCTAAGGTAGCAACTTCATCGAATCGCTGACTTTTAGGGACTATTGTCATGCGGCTGCTGCTTACCGCCTTTGCTTTCCTGTTCGTGTCCAGCCCGGCCGCTGCCGAGTGGTGGCGGGCGGAAACGAACAACTTCGTCATCATCTCGGATGACAGCGAGGACGAGGTGCGGCTGTTTGCGTCCGAACTGGAACGGTTCGACATGGCTCTTCGCTACCTGCAGAACATGCCGATCGGAGAGCCCCAGCCCACCGATGCCACCAAGCTGACCGTCTATCGCTTCGGCGATGTCGGCGACATCGGCCGCATGGCGGGCGCCTCGGGCGTCGCTGGCTTCTATATCCCGCGCGCAGGCGATTCGGTGGCTTTCAGCCCGGCGCGCGAGGAACGTCGCCGCTCGATGACGGTGGTGAACGTGGATCGCAGCCGTAACCGTGCCGCGCGGCTGGATGCCGTGAGCGTGTTGCAACACGAATACGTACACTATTTCATGATGCAGCATTTCCCCGCCGCCTATCCCGCCTGGTACGTGGAAGGATACGCGGAGCTGCTGGCCACCATCCGTTTCAACGATGATGGATCGTTCCACGTCGGCGATCCGCCGCAATACCGTGCACAGCAGATCTTCCAGCTGCGCCAGTTCCCGATCGAGGACATGCTGGACCAGGAGCACGAGCTTTCGGGCTACGAGGGTTACCAGTTCTACGGCACCGGCTGGCTGCTGACGCACTACCTCAACTTCGATCCAACGCGCCTCGCGCAGCTGAACGAGTATCTTGTCGCCATCGGCCAGGGCGAAGACAGCCTGACTGCCGCGCGCCGCATCTTCGGCGATCTCGACCAGATCGACCGCGAACTGCGAGAATACCGCGAAGGAAACTTCCCCGGCTACGACGTGACCACGCCCGGCTATGTCGAACCCCAGCCGCAGATGCGCCGCCTGACGGAGATCGAGGAAGAGCTGATCCGCGAGGAGATGGAACTGCGCCGCGGCGTCGGCAAGGACGACGCCGCCAAGATCGCGCGCGATATCATCCGCAAGGCAGGCGGTGGCTCCATGCCCGGTCAGTCCCACGCGCTGGGTCTGCTGGCCCGCGCCTATTACTATGCCGAGGACTACGATAACGCCCTGGCCGTGGGCGAGAGGCTGATGGAGGTGGACGACACGAACATCCTCGGTCCGCTGGTCGCCAGCTGGGTCGCTGCCGAACGCTCCGAAGACGATCCCGCGTGGCAGGAGCGCGCCGTTCAGTATGCCGCCGATGCGCTGATGATCGACGAGCACGATCCGCGCACCCGCATTGCCTATTACTACAGCTTCCTCGCCGCCGACATGGAAGTGCCCGAAAATGCGGTGATCGCGCTGGAACAGGCGTTCGACACCGCCGGCAGTGACCCGACCTATCGCGTGTTTCTGGCGCGGCAGCTGCTCTTCGAAGATCGCCTGGGAGACGCGAAAGCCGTGCTCCAGCCCATCGCCTTTCGAGGTCACAACCAGGGATCGAGCGACGACGATGAGGAGCGCGACCCCACCAAGCGTCCGCCGAATCTCGACGAGATCATGGCCGAGATCAACAAAGGCGACCGCGATGCTGCGCTGGCGATGATGGACGAACTTATCGACTGGGAAGAGGACGACGCTTGAGGCGACCGGCTACTTCTTCTCGCGCTCGCGCCGCAGAAGTTCGGCCTTGATCTTGGTGCCATAGGCATAGCCGCCCAGCCTGCCGTCCGCCGCGATCACCCGGTGACACGGGATCAGCACGGCGATGTTGTTCGCCCCGTTGGCCCCGCCCACCGCGCGGCTGGCCTTGGGTGAGCCCAGCGCAGCCGCGAGTTCACCGTAGCTGCGCGTCTCTCCCGGCGGGATGCGGCGCAGTTCGTCCCATACGCGCTGCTGGAATGCCGTGCCCTGCACGTCCAGCGGAATGTCCTGTCCCGTGCCGGGTTTCTCGACCGCCGCCGTTACTTCCTCGAAAAGGGCAGTGAACGAGGCGTGCCCCTCCATCAGCTCGGCGTTGGGGAAGCGCGCCCGCAGGTCGTCCTCGCCTTCGTTGAACGACAGGCGGCACACCCCCTTCTCGGTCGCGGCCACCAGCATCGGCCCCAGCGTCGTCTCGATCAAGGCAAAATGGACCTTTTGTCCTCTGCCACCATCCCGGCGTTCGCTCGCTGCCATGCCCTGCCCTTTCATGTCCTCGTAAAACCGCGAGGGTCCTGAATATCCTGCTGCATATATCGCGTCCGTCACCCGCTCCCCGCCGACCAGCGCCTCTCCCGCCCGCTCCCGCCGTAATGCGCGCGCGTAGGAGGCGGGAGACAGGCCGACGGCGCGGGTAAACACCCGTTGCAGGTGCGTGGGCGAATAGCCGGTGATCGCCCCCAGTTTCTCCAGCGACACCGGCTTTGTCGCATCGCGGAGCAATTCCAGCACCCGTAACACGGCTGCTTCCTCGCGCGATTGCTGGTCCGGCGCGCACCGCTTGCACGGGCGCAGACCCGCCGCCTCGGCATCGAGCGGGGTCGCATAGAAACGCACGTTCTGCCGCTTTGGCGCACGGGCCGGACACGAGGGACGGCAATAGATGCCGGTCGAATGCACGCCCGTAACGAAGGCGCCGTCGAAGCGGCGATCCTTCGCCAGAGCAATGCGCCAGCGGTCTTCATCGGAAAGGTCGTGGTCGGTCATGCCATCTATATGTCAGCTCGCCGCAGGCTGCGCGTCCCGAAGCTTGCGGTCAATGCACACTACTATAGAAGCGCGGGCCTATATGCATCGCATCCTTGCCCTTTTCGCCCTGCTGTTCGCAGCCTTCACGCTCACCTCCGCGCCAGCTTCCGCCGATCCGGCGGATATCGACGCGGCCGCGCGCGGCGTGGTGCGCGTGATCGTGATCGGTCATGACGGGGAGGAAATCTTCCCGGTCTCGCACGGCACCGGCTTTGCCGTCGGCGGCGCGCGCGTCGTTACCAATGCTCACGTCGTGCAGGAAGCGATGGACGACGACCGGCTGGATATCGGCGTGGTGCCCGCAGAGGGCGAACAGGCCGTCTATGCCCGCATCGTGTCGGTCAGCCCGCGCAACGATCTTGCCCTGCTGGAACTGACGGAGCCGCTGGGCCTGCCCCCGCTTACCATTGCGGGCAACCCGCCGCAGTCGGGTGCGGTGACGGCTGTCGGCTATCCCCTCAACGTGGACCGGGCGCAGGGCCTTGGCCAATCGGACATCTTCCGGGCTCAACCGCCCGTTACCGCCACCGGCTTCCTCTCCGGCCGTCGCCCCAGCCGCGAGTTCGATACCATCCTGCACACAGCGCCCATCGCGCGCGGCAATTCGGGTGGCCCGCTGCTGGACGATTGCGGCCGCGTCATCGGCGTCAACAGCTTCGGCACCGAGAGCGCAGGTTCCGATGCGGAATTCTTCTTCGCCATCAGCACGCGAGAGCTGCTGCCCTTCCTGCGCGCCAACGACGTGCAGCCGCGCATCAACTCGCTCACCTGCCGCAGCCTGGCTGACCTGGAGGAAGAAGAGATCGCCCGCGCGGAGGCACAGGCCCGCGCCGAGGCCGACCGCGCCGAGCGCGAGGCCGAGGCGCTCGCCCAGCAGACGGCGGAAGCGCGCCGCACCATTACCTTCGAGGTCATGGATTCGCGCACCAACGGCATGGCGCTGTCGCTGCTTCTTCTCATGATCGCACTTACCGCCGGCGGCGTGGCGGCGTTCGGCCACATGCAGCGCGACATGCGCCTGCGCGCCATCGGCGGCGCGGCCGCACTGGTGGCGATCCTGGGCGCGCTCGTCGCGTGGGTTTCGCGCCCTGCCTTTGCCGAGATCGACGAGCGGGTGCAGGAAACCCTGCGCGAAGGCGCGGTGGACGAAGGCCCCAGCGGCACCATCACCGCGCCGGAGCCGACAGCCTCGGGCGCGGCCAATCTCACCTGTGTGCTGGAAACCGATCGCAGCCGCGTGGTGGGCGACCCTGCGGAAGACATCGACATAGAATGGTCCGGCGATGGCTGCATCAACGGGCGCACCCAGTATGGACTTACCAGCGGACGCTGGACCCGCGTATTCGTGCCCGCCAACGAAGCCGCCGTGTCGGTCAACCGGTTCGACCCCGAAGCGGGCGAGCTGGTTATGGAACGCTACCTGCTGGACCTTGCCGCCATGCGTGAAGCGCGTGCCGCCCGCGGCGAGTTCGTCGCGCCCGAGTGCGGCGCCGACGAGGCCGCCGCGCTCGACCTCGCCAGCAACCAGGGCGCGATCATCAATGCCCTGCCCCAGCGACCCAACGAACGTCTCGTCTATCGCTGCGGCCCGGCGATGGGTGCGGCGGAGGAATAGTTCCTCGCCACCGGGTTGCATGAATCAAACCTCGGTGCTAGGCGCGCGCCAGCCTTAAGGGACGGTTTTGCTGCGCCCGCTAACAAGGCATCCAGTTTTTCCGTTACTCGGACCTTGAAGGACACTCGCGCGTGGAGCTTTCCGCCGGTATTCAGGCCAGCCTGGCAGGGCGTTATGCCTCGGCCCTATTCGATCTCGCCAGTGAAGCTGGCACGGTAACCGCAGTCGAGTCCGATCTCGACACGCTCGATTCCGCCTTGCGCGAATCGGCGGATCTTTCTGCGGTCATCACCAATCCCGAAATCAGCCGTTCGCAGCTGTCAGCCATCATGGCGGGCGTTGCCGATCACCTCGGCCTTTCGGCGCTGACGAAGAACTTCCTCGGCGTGCTGGCGCAGAACCGCCGGGTGTCGAAACTGCCGGGCATGATCCGCGCCTTCCACACCATCGCCGCTGCCCAGCGCGGCGAGGTGCAGGCCGAAGTCGCCTCCGCCCATGCACTCACCGATGCCCAGTTGCAGGAACTGGAAAGCAAGCTGCGGATGCGCGAAGGCCGCACGGTGAAATTGAAATCGCGCGTCGATCCCGAACTTCTGGGCGGGCTCGTCGTCACCATCGGTTCGAAGCGCATCGACAGCTCGATCCGTACCCGTCTCAACTCCCTCGCCCAGGCCATGAAGACCGCCTGAGTAGCCATATCTGAAGAAGGCTGATTGCAATGGATATCCGCGCCGCAGAAATCTCCAAGGTCATCAAGGACCAGATCGCCAATTTCGGCACCGAAGCCGAAGTGAGCGAAGTCGGCTCCGTTCTCTCGGTGGGTGACGGCATCGCCCGCATCCACGGCCTCGACAAGGTGCAGGCCGGCGAGATGGTGCAGTTTTCGAACGGCATTCAGGGCATGGCCCTGAACCTCGAAGCCGATAACGTCGGCGTCGTGATCTTCGGCTCCGACGCCGAGATCAAGGAAGGCGACAGCGTCAAGCGTACCGGCACCATCGTGGACGTTCCGGTCGGCAAGGGCCTGCTGGGCCGCGTGGTGGACGCGCTGGGCAATCCGATCGACGGCAAGGGCCCGATCACCGATGTGAAGCGTATGCGCGTTGAACAGAAGGCCCCCGGCATCATCCCGCGCAAGTCGGTTGACGAGCCCGTGCAGTCCGGCCTCAAGGCCATCGACGCCCTCGTCCCTGTCGGCCGCGGCCAGCGCGAACTGATCATCGGCGACCGCCAGACCGGCAAGAGCGCCGTGGCGATCGACACCTTCATCAACCAGAAGGATGCGCACGCCGGCGACGACGAAAAGAAGAAGCTCTACTGCATCTACGTTGCCGTGGGCCAGAAGCGCTCCACCGTCGCGCAGATCGTGAAGAGCCTCGAGGAAAACGGCGCGATGGATTACACCATCGTGATCGCCGCCACCGCGTCGGAGCCCGCTCCGCTGCAGTACCTCGCGCCCTACACCGGCGCCGCCATGGGTGAATTCTTCCGCGACAACGGCATGCACGCCGTGATCGTTTACGACGATCTTTCCAAGCAGGCCGTGGCCTATCGCCAGATGTCGCTGCTGCTGCGTCGTCCTCCGGGCCGCGAAGCCTATCCGGGTGACGTGTTCTACCTGCACTCCCGCCTGCTGGAACGCGCCGCCAAGATGAACGACGAGAACGGCGGTGGCTCGCTCACCGCGCTGCCGATCATCGAAACGCAGGCTGGCGACGTGTCGGCCTACATTCCGACCAACGTGATCTCGATCACCGACGGCCAGATCTTCCTCGAAACGGATCTGTTTTACCAGGGCATCCGTCCCGCCATTAACGTCGGCCTCTCGGTGTCCCGCGTGGGCGGTGCCGCCCAGACCAAGGCGATGAAGAAGGTGGCAGGCTCGATCAAGCTGGAGCTGGCGCAGTACCGCGAAATGGCGGCCTTCGCGCAGTTCGGCTCGGACCTCGACCCCTCCACGCAGAAGCTGCTGAACCGCGGCGCGCGCCTGACCGAGCTGCTGAAGCAGCCGCAGTTCTCGCCGATGCCGGTGGAAGAGCAGGTCGTGTCGATCTTCGCAGGCACCAACGGCTACATCGACTCCGTTCCTGTGGACCGCGTGACCGAATACGAAGCCGCGATGCTCAGCTATATGCGCAACGAACACGCCGACGTCCTGAAGACGATTGCCGACACCGGCAAGTTCGAGGACGACACCCGTGAAAAAGTGAAGAGCGCGCTCGACACTTTCGCCAAGCAGTTCGCCTGAACCGGTAACTCGAGAACGATAGGGAGCCGAAATGGCTAGCCTCAAGGAACTCAAGGACCGGATCAAGTCGGTCAAGTCCACGCAGAAGATCACCAAGGCGAAGCAGATGGTCGCCGCGGCGAAGCTGCGCAAGGCGCAGGCCGCCGCCGAAGCCGCACGCCCCTATGCGGAGCGGCTGGCCGGCGTCATGGGCTCGCTCGCCAGCAAGGTGAGCGGCGACAGCGCACCGCTGCTGCTGCGCGGCACCGGCTCCACCCAGCGTCACCTGCTGGTGGTGGTCAACACTGACAAGGGCCTGTGCGGCGGTCTCAACGCGAACATCGTGAAAGAGGCCAAGAAGCAGGCGCGCGCGCTGATTGCCGATGGCAAGGACGTGACCTTCTACCTCGTCGGCAAGAAGGGCCGCGCCCCGATCAAGCGCGACTACGCCAGCAAGATCGAGCACCACTACGACACCAGCGAGATGCGCAATCCCGGCTTCGAGGAAGCGGAAAAGATTGCCGATGACCTGGTGGCGCGGTTCGAGAAGGGCGAATTCGACGTCGCCCACCTCGTCTACCCGATCTTCAAGAGCGCGCTGGCGCAGGACCCGACCACGGTGCAGCTGCTGCCCGTGCCGGCCCCGGAAGACACGCCCGCATCCGACGCTGCCGTGGAATACGAGCCGGACGAGGAAGAAATCCTCGAAGACCTGCTGCCGCGTTACATCAAGACGCAGCTATTCGGTGCCCTGCTGGAACGCGAAGCCTCCGAACAGGGCGCCTCGATGACCGCCATGGACAACGCCACGCGCAACGCGGGTGAACTGATCGACAAGCTGACGATCCAGTACAACCGCAGCCGCCAGGCCGCGATCACCACCGAACTCATTGAAATCATCGCGGGCGCCGAAGCCCTTTAACACCGGAAAAGATCTCGTGAAAAAGCTCCTCATCGCCCTCCCGATCATCGCTCTGGCCGCTTGCGCCGAACCCGCTCCCGAGCCCGCTCCGGTGGAAACGGCAACGCCGGAACCGACCCCGTCGGCACCCGCGCCGGACCAGGCGCTGTTCTCCGAGCTTTACGCCGCTGCCTGCCCGGACAATGAAGCCGTCAACGAATCCATCTGCCAGCGTGCGATGGGTGCCGACACCGCCTCGTGCGAATTCAGCCTGGGCGACGACGAATACCTGCGCAACGATGCGACGCTCGAACTCGACGAAACCGGGGAAGCCTGGGTCCTCGCCGACGCCGAAGCCGTCTGCACCCAGTAATTTGAACCCGAACCAGACAAAAATCTGAACGCCACAGGATATCAATCATGGCTACCGCACCTGCAATCAACCAGACCACCAACGGCACCATCGCCCAGGTCATCGGCGCCGTCGTCGACGTGACCTTTGAAGGCGAGTTGCCCGCCATTCTCTCCGCGCTGGAGACCAAGAACGGCGACCAGACGCTCGTGCTCGAAGTGGCGCAGCACCTTGGTGAGAACACCGTTCGCACCATCGCCATGGACGGCACCGACGGCCTGACTCGCGGACAGGAAGTGATCGCCACCGGCGCGCAGATTTCCGTTCCGGTCGGCCCGAAGACGCTGGGCCGCATCATGAACGTGGTCGGCGCGCCGATCGACGAGCGCGGCCCCATCGGCGCCGAAATGACCGCTCCGATCCACGCCGAGGCACCGGAATTCGTCGACCAGTCGACCGAAGCCGACATTCTCGTGACGGGCATCAAGGTGATCGACCTGCTCGCGCCTTACGCGAAGGGCGGCAAGATCGGCCTGTTCGGCGGTGCTGGCGTCGGCAAGACCGTGCTGATCCAGGAACTCATCAACAACATCGCGAAGGGACACGGCGGCGTGTCCGTGTTCGCCGGTGTGGGTGAGCGTACCCGTGAAGGTAACGACCTTTACCACGAATTCCTCGACGCGGGCGTTATCGCCAAGGACGAGGAAGGCAACGCCATCTCCGAAGGGTCCAAGGTGGCTCTCGTGTTCGGCCAGATGAACGAGCCTCCTGGCGCGCGTGCCCGCGTGGCCCTGTCCGGCCTGACGATGGCGGAATACTTCCGCGACCAGGAAGGCCAGGACGTGCTGTTCTTCGTGGACAACATCTTCCGCTTCACGCAGGCCGGTTCGGAAGTGTCCGCACTGCTCGGCCGTATTCCTTCGGCCGTGGGCTACCAGCCGACCCTGTCCACCGACATGGGCAACCTGCAGGAACGCATCACCTCCACCAACAAGGGCTCGATCACCTCGGTGCAGGCCATCTACGTTCCCGCGGACGACCTGACCGACCCTGCCCCTGCAACCTCGTTCGCTCACTTGGACGCGACCACCACGCTGAACCGCGCCATTTCCGAACTCGGCATCTACCCGGCCGTGGACCCGCTGGACTCGACCAGCCGCGTTCTGGAACCGCGCGTCGTTGGCCAGGAGCACTACGAAACCGCTCGCCGCGTCCAGGAAATCCTGCAGAAGTACAAGAGCCTGCAGGACATCATCGCCATTCTCGGCATGGACGAGCTTTCGGAAGAAGATAAGCTGACCGTGCAGCGCGCCCGCAAGATCCAGCGCTTCCTTTCCCAGCCGTTCCACGTGGCCGAGGTGTTCACCAACATCCCCGGCAAGTTCGTGCAGCTGGAAGACACCGTGCGCTCGTTCAAGGCTGTGGTGGACGGCGAGTACGACCACCTGCCCGAAGCTGCCTTCTACATGGTCGGCGGCATCGACGAAGCCGTCGAAAAGGCCCAGAAGCTGGCCGAGGAAGCCTGAGTATCATGGCACTGCACTTCGAACTGGTCACGCCGAGCAAGCTGGTCCGCTCCGAGGACGTCCACATGGTGGTCGTGCCCGGCGCGGAAGGCGAATTCGGCGTGCTGGAGGGCCACGCGCCCTTCATGTCGACCGTGCGCGACGGCACGGTGCAGGTCTACAAGACCGAGGGCGCCGCGCCCGAGAACATCGAAGTGCGCGGCGGCTTTGCCGAAGTGGGCGACAAGGGCCTGACCGTGCTGGCCGAGCACGTCGAGGACTGATCGTCCTGTTGATCGGACACCGATTTACGAGAAGGGTCGCGGCGAAGGCTGCGGCCCTTTTTGCTTGGCGCAGAGTTCTTTGCCCGGATCATTTGGATCGCACCGTGCGAAACGGCGTTTCCCAAAGGATGCGACCTCACCTCTTGCTATCCGCTATCGCCAGCCTGACGCTGACCTCCTGCGTCGATACCAGCCAAGATATTCATTACATTCCCACGCCGCCAGCCGTGGTGAGCGAGATGCTGCGGCTTGCCGAGATCGAGAAAGGCGACGTCCTCTACGATCTGGGATCGGGCGACGGGCGCATCCCCATTGCCGCTGCGCGCGACTACGGCATCCGCGCTGTCGGTATCGAGATCGACGACGGGCTGCTCGAACGCGCCCGGCAGAACGCGCGTGAGGCGGGTGTCGAGCACTTGGTGGAGTTCCGCAAGGAAGACCTGTTCGCGACAGACCTGACCGATGTCGATGTGCTGGCGATCTATCTCGGCACGACGCAGAACCTGCGCCTTCGCGCGCGGATCATGGACCAGATGGAACCGGGCTCCCAGGTTGTCAGCCATGCATTCGGCATGGGCGGGTGGGTCCCTGATGTCGAAAAGGAGGTCGAGAACCGCAAGGTTTTCAAGTGGACCGTTCCCGAAACCTTCATCGACGGTTTTCCCAGCACCGTTCCCCCGGACGAGGCAACGCCAGTCGACTAATGTCAGCGATGGTGGCTCAAGCAAGGCGATTAGCGGAACTGTAACCGACAGGCTGCTAAGACTGTCGCATGCTCACCGGGATCGCTATTGCCGCCGCGCTCGGTAGCGCGCTTGTTGAAGAAGCTGACCGGCTCAACCTCGCGTACACGCAGTGCCTGTTCGAACAGGTACGGGCATCGCGCGAGGCAAGGCTGCCGGAAACGACCATGCTGGCGCGGCTGGACAGCGCCTGCGAGGCAGAGCGGATCGCGCTGGAAACCGTCACGATCGCCATTGGGCAACAGCGCGGCGAAAGCGAGACACAGGCTCGGGCAAACTGGAGCAGGGTTCACGCGAACAGTATCGAGGCAGTCCGCCGCGCCTACTCGCTGAGGCTGGATGAACAGCAACCCTAGCGCTTTCGCCTGGTCGGCGCGTGAAAATCCGGCGGCTTGTCTGCGATCCAGCCAAGAAACTTCGCAACTTCATCATTCGCAAGCAGAGGCGCGCGTTCCCCATCGATCCGTGCCAGCTCTGCGTTCGTGAAATGAAGGTGGATCGTGCGGTGGCAGATCGGGTGGACCGGCACGGTTTCGCGCCCCTTCTTAGCCTTGGGCACGGTGTGATGCCACTGAACGCGCCGCCCCAGCAACCTTTCGCAGAGCCAGCACCTGTCCGGTTTTTCCGCAGTCATAATCGGTTCTTAACCATGTTCGCGCAAGGCTGGCCACCATGTCCGCAGATGCGACCATCGATGTTGCGCCAAAGACCCGTGCCGTGCCTGCATGGTTGCGCGGAGATGCGCCCTGCCTTCTGCTGCTCGCGGCGTTCACCTTTGCCCACCGCGCCGTCTGGTTCGGCGATCCGGTGGCCGATTTCGACGAGCAGCTCTACAGCTTCATCGGCTGGCGGATGCAGTTTGGCGAGGTGCCATTCGTGGACTGGTGGGACCGCAAGCCGTTCGGCCTGTTCGCCATCTTCGGCCTGATCCATGCGTTACTGGGACCGAGCGCGCTTGCCTATCAACTCGCAGCGGCAGGGTTCACCTTCGTCAGCGGCTGGCTGACGTTCCTTCTCGCCCGCCGCTGCGTGGACCGGACAACGGCGACTTTTGCGGCGGCCATCGCGGTGATGCTGGTCGCCGCCTACGCCAACTATTCCGCTAACAGCGAGGTGTTCTTCGCACCGCTTGTGCTGGGCATGGCGGTGCTGCTGGTGGATGCCGAACACCCGCAATTCACCCGGCGGGCGATGCTGGCCATGCTGCTGGGCGGGCTGGCATTGCAGGTGAAATACACTGTGCTGCCGCAGTGCGCATTCTTCGGTGCGTGGGCGCTGTGGGTGGAGCATCGGCGCGGCCGAGCGATCGGATCGCTCGCGAGTCTCGCGGCGGCATTCGCGCTGCTGGGCCTCATGCCGACGCTGGGTGTGGCCCTCTTTTACGCTGCTATCGGACAGTTCGAGGCGTTCTGGTTCGCCAACTTTGCCAGCTTCTTCGAGCGCGCTGCCGGGCCGCAGGGCCGCTGGGCGTCGAACTTCTATGTCGGGGTGTCCCCGCTGGTGGTGCTAAGCGCGGGAGGAATATACGCAGCGTTCCGGATGAAGCGGCCCGAGCCTTTCGCCGCATGGGCCTTCTTCGCTGCGTGGGCGCTGTCGGCGCTGGCCAGCGTGCTGCTGCCGAGCACTGTCTATCTCTATTATTACGCCGCGCTGGCGGCTCCGGTCGCGCTGGTGGCCTTGCCGCTGCTGGACCGCACCGGTCCCTTGCGCATCGCACCAGCCATCCTGCTCTCTGCCGCGCTCCTGTTCCTGCTCTCCTTACCGGCCCGCTACGAACAGTCGCTCGACCAACGAGAGGCTGCGCACCAGCTTGCTGCCACGATCGCGCCGCATGTGGACGGCAAGGACAATTGCCTGTGGGTGTGGGACGGGCCGACCGTGCTCTATCGCCTGTCAGGAAGCTGCGTGCCCACCCGCTATGTCTATCCCGATCACCTCAACAACGCGCTGGAAACGAATGCGCTGGAAGTAGACCAGCTGGCAGAGGTCCGCCGTGTGCTGGCGACGCGGCCCGGCGCTATCGTTACGGCAGACAGGGGCATGACCATCCGCAACCCGGAAGCAATGGCACTGGTGGAGGCGAGCCTGCGGAGAAATTACGAACCGCGTCTCACCGTCACCATGCACGAACGCCAGGTTACCGCGTGGGTAAGGTCTTCATCTTCCGCACGCGCGTCTGCCACCACAGGAACAGCCCCGCGCCGATGATGATCGCCGCGCCCAGCAGCGCCACGGTATCGGGATAATCGTCGAAGAAGATGGCTCCCAGCGCAACGGCCATCAGCAACTGGCCGTAGGTCATGGGCGCAATGGTGCCAGCCCCTGCTCGCGCCGTGCCCATGTAGATCAGCCATTGCGCCAGAGTGGCAGAGCAGCCGATGAAGGCGCAGCGGGCGATGATGGTCCAGTCCGGCCAGTGCATGGTGAAGCCTTCCACGCCGCTGAAATGGCCCGCCGCCGTCGCGAAGATCAGGAAGACCATTGCCGTCGCGGACATCCAGTACTGCATCGAGAGAACGCTGGCGCGCCCGTGAACCTTGCGGTTGAGGATGATGGCAATGGCCATGCCGGCCGCCCCCACCAGCGGCAGGAGGACGCCCCAGCCCGCCGTCTCGAACGTGGGCCGCAGCACGATGAACACGCCGATGCTGGCCGCCAGCGTCGCCAGCCAGGTGCCCAGCTTTGCCCGCTCCCCCAGAAACAGCATGGCAAGCACCGCCGTGATGATAGGCTGGGTGAAGAAGATCGACGTCGCCTCCGACAGGGGCATGGCCCACACCGCCAGGAACATGCCGACGGCCGAACAGCTGATGGCAATACCGCGCATCCATTGCAGACCGGATTTGGGCGGTGCCAACGAGGCAAGGCCATGATGCCGCGCCATCATCACGGACAGCACCAGCGTGCCCACGATATAGCGGGTCGCCGCCATGGCCGTTGCAGGCCACTCGCCTGCCATGCCCTTGATAATCGCATCGCCGATCGAGAGGGTGCAGAACCCTGCGAGGGCAAACAGCAATCCCGCCCTGTCCGATTCCTCCATCGCGTTCATCCCCATCCTGTCACGTTGCCGCTTAAGGACACGGGCGCTCGCCTGCAATCAGCCCCGGTCCTTGGCGATCCGCTGCACGCGGCCGTCGCGCCACAGCCACAGGCCCGCCGCGATGATCAGCGCGGCACCCATCATGGCGACCAAGTCCGGCACTTCGGAAAAGAACAGGTAGCCAACCAGCGAGGCGGCGATCAGCTGGCCGTAGGTCATGGGCGCGACCCGTGCTGCGCCCGCCCTCTCCGTTCCCATGTAGATCAACCAGTGCGCGGTGCTGGCGGTGACGGCAATGATCGCGATGCGCGCGGGGATATGCCATTCCGGCCAATGCAGCCTCAGCTCGGCCATGCCGCTGAAATGGCCAAGCAGCATCGCCGCAACCAGGATCACGCTGGCGAAGATGGCGACATAGGCCTGCATGGCAAGTGCCGATCCGGTGCCTGCCACGGCGCGGTTGGCGGTGACGAGGATCGACATGCCGAAGCCCGCGCCCAGCGGCAGCAGCGCGGCCAGCCCGATCTCCGCAAAGTTGGGACGCAAGACGATCAGCACGCCGACGAATGCCACCAGCGTTGCCGCCACGGTCTGCCAGCGCAGCTTCTCGCCCAGGAATACGGCAGCGAGGACGGCGGTAAACATCGGCTGGGTGAAAACCAGCGCAATCGCTTCTGTCAGGGGCATCAGCCAGACCCCTGCGAAGAAGCAGACCGTCGCGATGCCAACGCCCGCCCCGCGCAGCCATTGTACGCCGGGCCGGGGAATGTCGATGAGCGCGCGCGGTCCCTCTCGCCACACCAGCAGCAGCGACAGGCCGAGGGCACCGAGGCAATAACGAAAGGCCGCAATCGCCGTGGGTGCCCAGGCTCCGCCGATACCCTTCACGATACTGTCGCCGATGGTGAGCGTGCAGAACCCGGCCAGCGCGAACAGCAGCCCTGCCCGATCGGATTGTTGCATTGCGACCTGTCCTTCGTCCTCGAAGGGGCCGCTTAGGAGCATGAGCAAGGCCGGGCAATCGCTTTCCCATGCCTTCCGGCGCCCGACTTTTACGAAGCGTTAAACGGTCATGCTTAACAAAGCCCTATGGCGTGCCTTCGCGTGCGCCGAAGCCGGGGGCCCAATGACCAAGCTGATTATCCAGATTCCCTGCCTCAACGAAGCGGAGACCCTGCCGACGACGCTGGCGGCCCTGCCGCGCCGCGTCGCGGGTGTGGACGTGGTGGAGTTTCTCGTGATCGACGATGGCAGCGACGATGGGACAGCGCAGGTCGCGCGCCAGTGGGGCGTGCACCACGTGGTTTCCCATCGCCGCAACCGGGGCCTTGCCGCCGCATTCCGCAGCGGCGTGGACCGCGCGCTGACGGAAGGCGCGGACATCATCGTGAATACCGACGGCGACGGGCAGTACGAGGGCGGCGACATAGAGGCGCTGGTTACGCCTATCCTGCGCGGGACAGCCGACATCGTGATCGGCGATCGCGGCGTTTCCGACAACGCGCATTTCTCTCCGCTCAAGCGGATGATGCAGCGTGTGGGGAGCGGCGTGGTGCAGCACCTTGCCGGGACCAGGGTTTCCGATGCTGTCAGCGGGTTTCGCGCGATCAGCCGCGATGCCGCCCAGCGCATCAACATCACCACCGAATTCAGCTACACCACCGACATGCTGATCCAGGCCGGGCGCAAGCGCATGGCGATTGCCACGGTTCCCGTGCGTACCCACGCCGCCGCGCGCCCCAGCCGTCTGTTCAAGTCCATCCCGCGCTTCGTAATGCAAACAGGCATCACGATGGCGCGCAGCTTCACAGCCTACAAGCCGCTGCGCGCTTTCGTCGGCACCGGTTCGATCATTGCCTTCATCGGCATGTTGCCTATCGTGCGCTTCCTGTGGTTCTGGAGCCAGGGCGACGGCGGCGGACACGTGCAATCGCTGGTGATCGGTGGTGCACTGCTGGTGCTGGGAACGCTGGTGGCGATTATGGGCATGGTGGCAGACCTTGTCGCCGCGAACCGCAAGCTGATGGAAGAGAACCTCGCTCGCACGCGCAAGCTGGAAGACATGGTGGCTGCGCTCCATCACCAGCGCGATGAGGCCGCAACGGTCCCGGTCAAGCCGAGCCACAAGGATGCCGCGTGACAGCCGAAACGCTTAAAGCGCCGCTCCTGCAACGCGCGCGCGTGACCTTGCCGGGACGTGACGCCATGGTCTGGCCGCTGCTTGCCCTTTTACTGATAACGGGAATGCATCTTTCCATCGCCCTGGAACGCGCGATCAATTGGGACGAATTCTGGCACTATTCCCAGATTCACGCCCGCCTGGCAGGTGAATTGCGCGCGCCGCTGCAAACCTTGCACGCGAGCCTGTTTGCCTGGGCACCCTCCCTACCCGGCGATAATATCGATCACCTGATTGCGTTGCGCAACGTGATGCTGGCGTTCCTTCTTGTAACGGCTGCAGCAACCTGGCTGGTTGCAGAGAAGTTCGCCGGACGGACGGCGGGAATCTTCGCCGCCCTGCTCTATCTTTCTGCAAGTTTCGTGATCGAGAACGGATCCTCCTTCCGTGCCGATCCGATGGCAGCCGCGGGCCTGATGGCAAGCCTGGCGCTGCTGGCGCGCGGAAAGCTGGCGACGGGGCCGACGCTCGCCGCCGGTCTCTGCGCCGGCTTTGCCGCTGCCGTAACCATCAAAAGCGTGTTGTTCGCCCCTGCTTTCGCAGGGATCTGCTGGTGGCTGCTGCAAACCCGCCCTGACACGCTCGATACCCTCAAGCGGCTCTTAGTGTTCGCGGCGTGCGCGCTTGCGAGTTTTGCGGCCTTTTTCCTCTGGCATAGCGCCGGACTGGCGCAAGGCACGGAAACGGCGGCCCACAGTACCGTTTCGCGTTCGTGGTCGCACATGCTTGGCGTAGGAGACCTGCCTTATCTGTGGCACAACGCCGCCGGGGCGATACGCTCACCGGTCTTTACTGGCATAATTCTGGCCGGGATCGCCACGATTGTGTTCACGCGCAAACAGCGGCCCGGCGCGGAAACGTTTGCCATTGCCTGCCTGATGGCGCCGATCCTGTCGATTTTCTTCTACCACAATACTGCACCCTACTTTCACGTCTTTATCCTGCCGCCTGTCGCGGCCGGGAGCGCGATTGCTGTTCCGCTGATCTGTAAACGTTACGGGTCTGCATCACTCGCGGCTTTGCTAGCGCTGAGCGCATTCGCCACCTGGGCCGCAAGCGAACGCGGCGTGCTGGAGAAGCAACGCACACTCGTTCTTGCCGCCGACACCATCTTTTCCGAACCGGTCGCCTATTTCGATTTTCCCGCCATGCTGGGCTCCTATCCCAAGGCCAACGGTTTCATCACGCCGATGGGCCTGCGCAAGTATCTTGATGGCACTGAACCCGGCATGGCGGAAACGATGCGCGCGGTGCCGGTGCCGCTGGTGCTGGAGAACGACCCCATCCTGTCGCAGGCTCTTGGAGACACGGGCCAAACCGCATCGTTGCTGCCTGAAGATATAGCCGCCCTGCGCGAGAATTACGTTCGTTTCTGGGGGCCTTTCTGGCTTGCCGGACGTGACGTCAATGCTGCGGATGGCCCGCATGTCACCGAGTTTCTGGTGCCCGGTCCCTACACCGTGCAGCACAATGCGATGATAATCGACGGCAAGGTGCACGAACCCGGCAGTGTGGTCATGTTGGGAAGAGGCCGCCATACGCTCTCTGCAAGAGATGGAGCCGCCCGCTTGCTGTGGGGAAACAAGCTTTCCCCGCCGCCTTTCGCACCGCCTGTGGAGCCATACTGGTCACAGTTCTAGTTCGCCGCATTCGGGTTCAGATGGCGTGCCGGTCGATCGCATCGACGATGAATTCTGCAAGGTTGCCCTTTCCGGCCAGATACCCTTGGCGCGCTGCTTCGAAACTTTCCTGGACTGCGGGCTCCAACAGGCGCTCCACTTCACCCAGCAAGGCACTTTCACCCGGCTGCCGCAGCGCCATGACCAGGCCATTCGCGGCAAGATCGCGGGTCGTGCCCGGATGGTCCGCCCCGTCATAGATTGCTGGCGTACCCAGTAACGCCGCTTCGTGCGCCATCGTCGCGCTCTCACCCACGTATAATGCGCATTTCGCCATCAGGTGATGCAAATCCTTCGCGTCGCCGCGATAGAGGTATGGCTGCAAGGCGGGAGACAATTCCCTCTCGGTGGAAAGGATGACCTTGCCGCGCGCAGCGAGAAATTCCACCAGCGCGGCAAGCGTTTGATCGCTCCAGCCGGTCTTGCCAATATCGTGATTGGCACCCCAGGCCACGGTGCGGATCAGGAAACAGTCCTTCTCCGGTTGCCACCCTGCCTTTCGCGCGCGATGCTCATCGATCGTGAAATTGTCGGGGTGGAAATAGGACAGTTCCTTGATACCCGGAAACCGCGTCGTGCGGCCCTCGGGCGTTTCTCCTTGATAGACTTCGGGCACGTACAGATGGGTGATGAACGGCCAGGTCAACCGGGTTTGCAGCTTGGCCGTGTCAGCGGCGTAAAAGGCGATGGAAGGGCGTCCCGTCAGCCAGCCGGCATGGGCGATCGAAACGCCGCCAAGACCGATCATGACATCGGGCCGAAAACGCCGGACTTCGCGCCACATACCGAAATCGCGCTGCGCCAGCTCCCGCGCCAGTCCCAGCGTACCGCTTCCCTTGGCCGAGATCGTGCGATGCACGATACCCAATTCATCGAGCAGGCGACAGGCGACGTCCTTCTCGCGCGACACCACGAGCACTTCGTCCCCTCGCGCCCGCAGTCGCGCCATGGGGTGATGGAACAGCAGTACATCTGCCGGATGAACGATATCGAAAAGCACGCGCATTCAGGCATTCTCCTTCGGCCGCATTCCCGCCGCGGCCACCACCGCCAGGGCCGCCGCGAGGCCGACGACCCGGTTTATCGAAAGCGCCAGGAACGCATTCGCGGGAGAGGCTTCGATGAGAAGGGCCAGAACGGATCCCATCGCTTCGGTAACGCCGAGGCCAGCAGGCACAATGCCGACGAGGGTGCCCACCACAGATACGCCTGAATAGGCGACAGCCGGCATCCAGCTGCCGGGCAACCCGATCGCCAGAAAAATGACAAGGATACGCAGAATGGTCAGCCCGATCAGAGCAAGACGGATCATGGTCAGGCGAAGGGCAAACGAGGCCGGTCCCAGCTTCGCCAGCCATACAAGGCTGACCGCCGTACCGCACAGCGCCGCCGCCAACGGCAAGACAGCGAAGGGCCAGGGCAGGACTGCCGCCAGTGTCACCGCTACGGCGAGCGTGGCCCACAGTGCACCGCCGGCCACGATCGCCTGGCTGCTCTTCCCTGCTCCTACCCCCAGCGAATGGAGCTTGGCTCCCCGCAGGATCGCTCCGCCGGGCAATGGAAGCAGGTTCGCCAGCATTGCCCAGCAAGTCACCTGCATTGCGCTGCCCAGGGATATCTCACTGTCCAGCATTTGCGCGGTAACCCGCAGTTCAATTGCGTTGAGCGCGAGCGCAGGGAAAATCAGGGCGATCAGCGCCAGCATCCAGCCCCAATCGATCGCGGCAAGGGAAACCCTGGTTTCTCCCAGCGCCCAGACGATTCCCGCTGCGAACAGCGCCATCGCCGCCAGCGTTGCGATGCCGCGGTGCTGCGCCAGTCTCTCCCGCACCGCTATTACGCGCTGCACCAGCGAAGGAGAGACGAGCCGCTGGGCCTTGTCTTGCATTGCTTTGGCCCCTTCCCTCAATTCAGGTCCCTTTATCGCGCAATCCACGCGCCAGCTACGGAAGTGGCCGAAGATCAGATCATCGTTCCTCGATGACGAACTGAGGCCTTCATCCAGTGGCGATCGGCCGTAGCGACCGCACCCGAGGGCGACCTTAGCTGCACAAACTTAACCAGTTCTTCACCTAAATTCGCAAGAAGCAGCATTCAGGAAATCCGCCGAAATCTTCGCGAAGACGGCCAGACTGGAATTTTAGGGGGTTTGCGAGAATGAGCGCATTCGGACGCAAGAGTGGCGCAGGCGGCATGTCCAAGGGTGCCCGCCCCAGCTTTGGCGTGGCAAAGCCCATGCGCGGCGGAAGCAGCCAGCCCAGCGGTCATTCCGCCGAAGACCAGGGCGCGCCCGTGCCCGGCGGCGATCAGTTCCCGCCCGTGCCTGCCGAAGGCGCACCGGTAGACGGCAAGCAGGGCGATGCGATGAGCCGGCTGGCCGATCGCTCCAACGCCGTTCACGACAACACCAGCGAACTCGGCGGGTTCGAAGCCAGCGTCCACAAGATCAAGGAACAGGTGCTGCCGCGCCTGCTGGAACGCGTCGATCCCGAAGCAGCGGCCACGCTGACCAAGGAGGAGCTTTCCGAGGAATTCCGCCCGATCATCATGGAAGTGCTGGCCGAGCTGAAGGTCACACTGAACCGCCGCGAACAATTCGCGCTGGAAAAGGTGCTGATCGACGAACTCCTCGGCTTCGGCCCGCTGGAAGAGCTGCTGGGCGACCCGGACGTGTCCGATATCATGGTGAACGGGCCGGACCAGACCTACATCGAAAAGGGCGGCAAGCTGCAGCTCGCCCCGATCAAGTTCCGCGATGAAAGCCACCTGTTCCAGATCGCCCAGCGCATCGTGAACCAGGTCGGCCGTCGCGTGGACCAGACGACGCCGCTTGCCGACGCCCGCCTGAAAGACGGTTCACGTGTGAACGTGATCGTGCCGCCGCTGTCCCTGCGCGGCACCGCGATCTCGATTCGTAAGTTCTCCGAGAAGCCCGTCACCCTCGATAATCTCAAGGGCTGGGGTTCGATGAACGACAAGATGTGCACCGCGCTGAAAATTGCGGGTGCCTGTCGCATGAACATCGTCATCTCGGGCGGTACGGGTTCGGGCAAGACGACCATGCTCAACGCCCTGTCCAAGATGATCGATCCGGGCGAACGCGTGCTGACGATCGAGGACGCGGCCGAACTTCGCCTGCAGCAGCCGCACTGGCTGCCGCTGGAAACGCGCCCGCCGAACCTTGAAGGCCAGGGTGCCATCACCATCGGCGACCTGGTGAAGAACGCCCTGCGTATGCGACCTGACCGCATCATCCTGGGTGAAATTCGTGGCGCCGAGTGCTTTGACCTTCTCGCCGCCATGAACACCGGCCACGACGGCTCGATGTGTACGCTCCACGCCAACTCCCCGCGTGAGTGCCTGGGCCGTATGGAGAACATGATCCTGATGGGTGACATCAAGATCCCCAAGGAAGCCATCAGCCGCCAGATTGCCGAATCGGTCGACCTGATCGTGCAGGTGAAGCGCCTTCGCGACGGATCGCGCCGCACTACCAACGTCACCGAGGTAATCGGCATGGAAGGCGACGTGATCGTGACGCAGGAGCTGTTCAGTTTCGAGTATCTGGACGAAGGCGACGACGGCAAGATCATCGGCGAACACCGTTCGTCCGGCCTGCGTCCCTACACGCTGGAAAAGGCCCGCCAGTTCGGTTTCGACCAGGCGTATCTGGAAGCCTGCTTGTAAGCAGGCCCCTCAAGCGCCGGGCGCGATGCGTCCGCATCGCTCTCCTCGCAAAAGCTCGGGCGGGCGTTCGCAGCGGGCGCAGCTTGCTGCGCATCTAGCGAGGACGAAAGCGCGGAGGCGCTTTCGCAAACCGACAATCTAGGCTCCGCCGATCCACCCAACTCCGGCAAAGGCCATCAGGGCTAAGCCGGCGAAGCCTGTAAGCGCACCGATATCGCGCCACGGCATGATGCCCACGCGGTCGATATCCTTGCGCCCTCGCCGTCTGTGCTCTCGCCATGAGGCGAAGGCGGATATGGCCAGCAGCGCCCCGCCCCACATTCCGTAGATCGTCGCTTCACTGGCGAAGAGGATGAAATCGGGCAGGTGCATCGGTCGCGCGCATATGGGTAAGCCGCCGTGCGCTGACAACGCTTGATCGCATCCGGCCAGGGCCTATGGCCCGGGGCATGACTTCCGCCGCAAGAGACGATTCCAGCGACCGGCCCATGCTGGCGCTGCTGATGCGGCTGGCAGGCGTTGCAGGCTTTGCGCTGATGGCCGCCCTGATCAAGCTGGCGTCGGAAACCGGCATCCACATCGCCGAATTGCTGTTCTGGCGGCAACTCGTTTCCATACCGATCCTGCTGGGCTGGGCCGTGTTGGCAGGCGGCATCGTGCAGCAGCTTTCCACCAGCAGGCCGAAGGCGCACGGGGTCCGCGCGCTCTACGGCATCGTGGGCATGGTGCTGAATTTCGGCGGGGTGATCCTGCTGCCGCTGGCGGAGGCGACAACGCTGGGCTTCACCGCGCCGATGTTCGCCGTGATCCTGTCAATCGTCCTGCTGCGCGAGAGCGTGGGCATCTGGCGCTGGTCCGCCGTGGCAGCGGGTTTCGTGGGGATCGTGATTATCGCGCAGCCGGGCGGTGGGCACCTGCCGCTCTACGGCGCGGCCGTGGCTCTGGGCGGGGCCTTCATGATCGCCCTCATTTCCATCCAGATCCGAGACCTATCGCGCACGGAAACGCCGCTGGTGATCGTATTCTGGTTCGCCGCCGCTTCCGTCGTCGCGACATTTCCGTTCATGCTGTTCGTGCATGAACCCCTGTCCGCCCACCAGTGGATGTTGGTGATCGGCATCGGCCTCGCGGGCACATGGGGACAGGTGATGATTACCAGCGCGCTGCGGTTCGGAAAGGTCTCCAGCGTGATTGTGATGGACTATTCCAGCATCATCTGGGCGACGATCTACGGCTGGCTGTTCTTCAGCAACCTGCCGCCCCTTACCACCTGGATCGGCGCTCCGCTGGTGATCCTGGCCGGACTGATCATCAGTTGGCGCGAGCACGTCCTCGCCCGCCGCGCATTCGTTGACCAGCGACAAGCCACAGGAACCTGATTCAATCTGGGCGGTTGATAGGCGCAGTGACCTAAATGATTGGTCCGCAAAAGGAGAAGCCCCCATGCGCAAGACGCTTACCGCCGTAGTGGCTGCCGTTTTCGTCCTCTCGACCGCCGCCTGCAACACCGTTCGCGGTGCCGGTGAAGACCTCGAGTCCGCCGCCGACGCCGTCGACGAGGAAACCTGATCCCAAAGAGCCCTTTTCCAGGGTCGCAAGCGCCCGCCGACTGGTTTCGGCGGGCGTTTCACGTTCGGCGGTAGACCAGCATCAGGTTGTTCGCCGGCATCGCGTGGCGCGCCGTGCGGCGTAGTCCATTTGCTTCCGCCACGGCGTCTATCCATGAGAGGTCGCGCAGTCCCCATTGCGGATCGCGCGCTCTCAGACTGGCATCGAAATCGAGGTTCGACTGCGTCGTCTCGACATCGGCTTCAAGGAACGGACCGTAGATTATCAAGGGCGCGGCAGGGTCAAGCAAGCGACCGGCAGCAGAGAACAGCCCCTTGGTGGCGGCGCGCGGGCTGATGTGGGTCATGTTGACGCACAGCATGGCATCGGCCCGCTCCACCGGCCACTCGGACGCGGACGCATCGAGTTGCACCGGCGGCAGGAGGTTTGCGCCCCCCTCTTCGTCCCGCCAGACCGCGATCGAGGCGATTGCCTCGGGATCGGGATCGGTAGGCTGCCATTGCCAATGCGGGAAAGCGTTCGAGAGGTAGACGGCGTGTTCGCCGGTCCCCGCCGCAATTTCCAGCAGCAGCCCGCCGCGCTCGGGCAGTTCCTCCTTCAGCACTTGCCGGATGGGTTCTCGGTTACGCTCTGTCGCAGGCGCGTACTTCTTGCTCATGACCTGATCCGTGCTCCCTTGCGTCCGGTTTTGCGTGCTCGTCTCTCGCGAATGATGAACCATAGCAGCAGGCCAGCAGGTCCGGCCACGAACGTCAGCAGCAGGACGGGAGCCTGCACCCAGCGCGAGAACTGTTTCTGGTCCGCATCCTTGGCAATCCAGAGCCCGGCGAACAGGTCCAGCGCGAGGTAGTGGATCCAACCCACCGTCACCCCGCCATCGGACATGAAGATGCCGCGCACGCCCTCAATCGTGGTGAAATTCGCGCCGCCACCGCCATCCACGGCATTCGCGTCCACGAAGCCGCCCGTCACCAGCACCAGGAGGACCGCGTAAGCAAGGCACAGCAGCCCCACGCCAGCGTAGAACACCACGCTCTGCAAGAAAGCACCGCGCGGCAGCAGGATCAGCGCGGCCCAGCAGGCCATGGCCCAGAGGTTGGCAAGTCCGAAAAGGCTATCCCACATCGTTTTCACTCCTGGCTTGCCGCGCCCAGATACCGGCGAGGAATGAGCCTATCACCACATGATAGACCGATGAAATGGCCGATGGCACAGGCGCGAGCGCCGCCTGCATCGGATTGGAAAACTGGCTGACGAAGCTGGGGGCAGAAGCCAGACTGGCCCCCAAGCCTGAATTCTGCATCCCCACCTCGATGCTGAGCGTGCGGCATTCGGGCGCGGCAAACCCCAGTAGCCGTGGTAGCAGGTAGCCGAGCGTGAAGCCTACGACATGCAAGGCGAAGACGGCCAGCAGCAGCACGCCGAAATGCGCCTCGATCAGCGATTTCGATACGCCGACAATGCCACCCACGATCAGCACCACGACGACGACGGAAACCAGCGGCGAGACCTTTGCCACCTTCCGCGTGATGACGGGCAGCAATCGCCGCATGGCCACGCCCAGCACGACCGGCACGAGCACGATCGCCACCATCTGCTGGAACAGCGCCCAGCGGTCGATGGCGATGAAGACACCGCCCAGCCAGCCTGTCAGCAGCGGCGTCATCACGATGGCCACCAGTGTGGAAGCCATGGTCATCGTCACCGATAGCGCGAGATTCGCCCGCGCCAGGTAAGCAACGACGTTGCTGGCCGTGCCGCCGGGGCAGCAGGAGACGAGGATCAGGCCCACGGCTAGGCCCGTCTCCAGCCCGCTCATCAGCGCCAGCGAAACGCCCGCCAGCGGCATGACCGTGAATTGCAGCACCACGCCTGCGGCAACGCCTCTCGGCATTTTCAGGACGCGGGCGAAGTCTTCCACAGTCAGCGTCAGGCCCATGCCCAGCATGATGATGCCGAGCAGCACGCTGATCAGAGACTGCCCCGCCACCTGCGTGGTGGTGATCCATGTGAAGTGCGCAGGGACGATCCATGCCCAGCCAACGCCGAGCACGGTCCAGACGGCAAACAGCGCCGTGGCGCGCTCGACAATCCGTTGCATCCCCCTCCCCCCGTTGTGCTTTAGCCCGACTGTGTTGCGACCTTTTCTGCCAGCGTGCGCCTGAAGTCCCGGATCAGCCGCATTATCGAATCGTGCTCGTGCACGAACTGCCCGCCAGCCTTCTGCATCGCGCAGGCGAGAGCCGCATCGGCCACGTCTATTGCCTTGATCGAGCGATACTTCGCCTTGGAGCCTTGCAGGAAAAGGTCGCCCAGCGGCGCGGCGACTTGCCCGAGCTTTTCCAGCGGGCGCAGGTCATTCTGCCTTTGTCCGCGCAGCAGGCTTGGGCGAAGGATATCCAGCCGTCGCAGTTTCAAGGCACGCAGATCCTTTTCCGCCTCGCCTTTCACCTTCAGGTAGGCGTTGCGGGAGAAGGGATCGGCACCCACGGACGAAACCTGCACGAAGTTCTTCACGCCCGCCGCCTTGGCCGCCTTGCCCACTTCCAGCACGAGATCGTGATCGACCTCGCGAAATGCCTCGTCGCTTCCCGCCTTCTTGCGCGTCGTGCCGAGCGCACTGATGATGGCGTCGGGCTCCAGCTGGGTGATGATCCCCGGCCATTCGTCGCTTTTCGCCAGCACCAGTTCCATGCGTACGCCGGGCGGGAATGGAATCTCGCGCCGCGCCAGCCCTTGCAGGCTGATACCGCCTATATCGGGAGAGCGCGCGATGATGGTGCGGCCGATCAGGCCGGTCGCTCCCACCAGCAGGATGCGCCGCGGGTCAGACATTGGATAACCCTTCCGGCCGCTCGCCATAGACGCGCGAATATTGGTTCATGGCAAAGCGATCCGTCATACCGGCGATGAAATCGGCAATGTGTCGCGCCCGCTCCGGCTGCGCGTCGGGCAGCGTCTCGCTCCAGCCGGAATTCATCAGCGCCGGCTCCTGATCGTAGGCGACGTAGAGCTTGGCGATGACGCTGCGGGCGGCCTGCGCGGCGCGCTTCTGCGCCTCATGGTGATAGAGATTAGCGTACATGAAAGTCTTCAGCGTGCGTTCCTGCTTCGCCATGTCGGGCGAGAAGGTGGCGAGCGCGCATCCCGCGCCGCGCACCTGCTCGATGCTGTCGATACCTTTCAGGTTGGCCCGCGTCGTTTCCAGCAGATCGTTCACCATCACTCCAATCTGCGACCGCACCATTTCGCGCAATTGCTCATCGCGGCGGGCATTGGGGAAGCGTTTTTCGACATCGCGCCACAGGTCGGCGATGAAATCCAGTTCCAGCAACTGGTCGAGTTCCAGAAACCCAGCGCGCAGGCCATCGTCGATGTCGTGATTGTCGTAGGCAATGTCGTCCGCCAGCGCCGCAACCTGCCCTTCCAGAGAGGACCATTGCGACAGTTCCAGCGGGAAAGCCGCGTTCAGTTCCGTCAGCGCCCAGCCCGGCTGCGCGACCGGGCCGTTGTGCTTGGCCAGCCCCTCCAGCGTTTCCCATGTCAGGTTGAGGCCGGGACAATCGCAGTAAGGCGCGTCCAGTCGCATGACGGTGCGCAGGGCGTGCTCGTTGTGATCGAACCCGCCGTGTCTTTGCAGGGCTTCATCCAGCGCGTTCTCGCCCGGATGGCCGAAGGGTGGGTGGCCGAGATCGTGGCTGAGGCACAGGGCCTCGGTCAGGTCCTCGTCCAGCCCCAGCGCGCGGGCAATCACCCGGCCAATCTGCGCCACTTCCAGGCTGTGCGTCAGGCGAACGCGATAATGGTCCCCATCGGGCGCGACGAAGACCTGCGTCTTGCCCGCCAGGCGGCGGAAGGCGATGGAATGGATGATCCTGTCCCGGTCGCGCTGGAACGCGCTGCGCGGCCCACGTGCACCGTGGCCCGGCTGGTCGAATTCGCGCCCGCGCGTCTTTGCGGGATCGGCGGCGTAGGGCGCGCGGGACATGGCTAGTGGCGACATGGCTGCTGGCTAGGTGAGCGCAGGCAGGCAGGCAACGGGAACAGCGCGGGAACGCCGCGAAATAGCGGCTGTTCGTCGCCGATTATCCGCCGATTATTCGCCGATGATCCACCGGGCCGCCGCATCGGCGTGGATGCCCGTGCAATCGTAGATCGGCAGGATGTTGGCATCCACGTCCACCACAAGCTGCAATTCGGTGCAGGCGAGGATCACCGCCTGCGCGCCATCCTTCTGCAGGTTGGTGAACATGGAGCGCAGGGAACGCTGCGCATCACGCGTCGCACGCCCCACCATCAATTCTTCGTAGATGATGCGGTCCAGTTCCTCGACGTAGTTCATGTCCGGGGGCAGCAGGTCGACGCCGTGCGATACCAGGCGGCGGCGATAGAAGCTTTCAGTCATCACGTTGCGCGTGCCGATCAGGGCCGCGCGCTCGATGCCGTCGGCCTTCATCTTCTCGCCCACGCATTCGGCGATGTGCAGGATCGGGGTGGAGACGCGCGCTTCCACGTCACGGTAGACCTTGTGCATGGAATTCGCGCCGATCACGATCATTTCGGCACCCGCGTCGGACAGGCGCTGCGCACTCTCGGCGATCACGTCGGTGGCGTGCTCCCAGTCTTCCTTGCTCTGCGCCCGGTAGACGCGCGCAAAATCCAGGCTTTCGATCAGCATCGGTGCAGACGAGGTCGCACCCACCTGCCGCTGCACGAAGCGGTTGATGCGTTCGTAGTAGGTGCGGGTCGAAACCCAGCTCATGCCGCCGATCAGGCCAAGTTTGCGCAAGGTCAGGATGCCCCCGTCTGGTGTTTGGTCAGGTATGTGATTTCGTCTGGCCGGATTGGCCTGCGCCAATGTTCCGAACGTGCCATCGGCTTGACTTGTTCCAGCCTCAGTCCAGCGCCTTGACGATTTCCTCGACCATCTTCTTGGCATCGGACAACAGCATCATGGTCTGGTCCATGTAGAACACGTCGTTGTCGACGCCTGCATAGCCAACGCCCCCCATCGAGCGCTTGATGAAGAACACCTGCTTGGCCTTGTCCACGTCGAACACGGGCATGCCGTAAATGGGGCTGGACTTGTCAGTCTTGGCCGCCGGGTTCACCACGTCGTTCGCGCCGATGATGAAGGCAACGTCGGCCTGTGCAAATTCGGAATTGATGTCTTCCAGTTCGAACACCTTGTCGTATTCGACCGAGGCCTCCGCCAGCAGCACGTTCATGTGCCCCGGCATGCGGCCTGCGACCGGGTGGATGGCGTATTTCACTTCCACGCCGCGCTCTTCCAGCAGGTCCGCCATTTCGCGAAGGGCGTGCTGCGCCTGAGCAACGGCCATGCCGTAGCCGGGGATGATGATGACCTTCTCGGCCTGCTCCAGCATGTAGGCCGCATCCGCCGCGCTGCCCTGCTTGTAGGGGCGCTGCTCGCGCGGTTCGCCGCTGCCGCCGCCGCTGTCGTCCGCGCCGAAGCCGCCCGCGATCACGCTGATGAAGCTGCGGTTCATGGCGCGGCACATGATGTAGCTGAGGATCGCGCCCGAGGAGCCGACCAGCGCGCCGGTGATGATCATGGCGGTGTTGCCCAGCGTGAAGCCCATCGCCGCTGCGGCCCATCCGGAATAGGAGTTCAGCATCGAGACCACGACCGGCATGTCCGCCCCGCCGATGGGAATGATCAGCAGGAAGCCGATCAGGAACGCGAGCACCGTTACCGCCACGATCAGCGGCAGGGTGTCGGCAGGCCCGGCGAGGGCAAACAGCGCGGTCAGCACGATGATCGCGCCCAGCACGCCCAAGTTGATAACATGGCGACCGGGCAGCAGGATCGGCGATCCGCTCATCTTGCCCGAAAGCTTGGCAAAGGCGATCACGGAGCCGGAGAAGGTGATGGCACCGATGGCAATGCCGAGGCCCATCTCCACCTTGCTGACGGCGGAGATGCCGTCCCCCACCAGCAATCCGAACGCGCCGGGGTTGAGGTAGGCCGCCCACCCCACAAGCACGGCGGCAAGGCCCACCAGCGAGTGGAAGCCCGCCACCAGTTCGGGCATGGCTGTCATGGCGATCTTGCGGGCGATGGTGACGCCGATGATGCCGCCCAGGAAGATGGCGATGCCGATCTCCACGATGTTGGCGATGTCGTGCGTCACCAGCGTGGTAATGACGGCGATGGCCATGCCGATCATGCCGTTGCGATTACCTGCACGGCTGGTCGCCGGGCTGGAAAGCCCGCGAAGGGCGAGGATGAAGAACACGCCGGCAACGAGGTAGGCGAGCGCCACCCAAGGATTTACCGGACCGTGCGCGCCAACATCGGCGGCAGGAGCGAGGAAGGACAACATGCTCACTTATCCTTCTTCTTGTACATCGCGAGCATCCGCTCGGTAACGGCAAAGCCGCCGAAGATGTTGACGCTGGCGAGCACCACAGCTGCCAGCCCCAGCCACTTAGCAACATCGCTGCCTGCCTCCGCCGAGGCGATCAGGCCGCCCACGATGATCACCGAGGAAATCGCATTGGTCACCGCCATCAGCGGCGTGTGCAGCGCGGGCGTGACCGACCAGACCACGTAGTAGCCGACGAAGCACGCCAGCACGAAGATCGAGAGGATTGATATGAAGTCCATTGTCAGGCGCCCCCTTCCGCGCTCTCGGTCGTCGTCATCCAGCGCCCCAGGTTCTGGCCGCCGATATAGGCGATGATCGCGACCAGGATGAGCACGATGACGAAGATCACCATGATACCCTTCCCCTTCACGAAGCCGCCTGTAGACGCGGGTTCACCACTTCGCCGGCGCGTGTGAGCCTGATGGCATCGCCGATTTCTTCGTCAAGCACCGGCTTGCCCGCGTCCTCGTCCCAGAAGGCGTTGAGGAAGTTGAACAGGTTGCGGCTGAACAGCGCGCTGGCATCGGCGGGAAGGTGGGCGGGTGTGTTGGAGAAACCCATGATAGTCACGCCGTGCTTCTCGACCAGCTGATCGGGCACGGAGCCTTCCACGTTGCCACCCTGCGCCACGGCGAGATCGAAGATGACGCTGCCCTGCTTCATGCTGGCGATCTGCGCGTCGGAAACGAGGCGCGGCGCGGCGCGTCCGGGAATCAGCGCGGTGGTGATGACGATATCCTGCTTCGCGATGTGGTTCGTCACCAGTTCGGCCTGCGCGGCTTTCTGCTCATCAGTCAGTTCGGCGGCGTAACCGCCCTCGCCAGAGGCTTCGAGCCCCTCGGCGAATACCGGCTTACCGCCGAGGCTCTTGATCTGCTCGGCCGTTTCAGGGCGCACATCGGTGGCGGAGACCTGCGCGCCCAGACGCTTCGCCGTGGCGATGGCTTGCAAGCCCGCAACGCCGACGCCCATCACGAAGACCTTGGCTGCCGAAATCGTGCCTGCCGCCGTCATCATCATCGGGAAGGCGCGGCCATACTGGTCCGCCGCCGCGATCACGGCCTTGTATCCGGCAAGGTTGGACTGGCTGGAGAGCACGTCCATCGACTGCGCGCGGGTGATGCGCGGCATGAATTCCAGCGACAGCGCCTCCAGCCCAGCCTTGGCATAGGCTTCCACGCGTTCACGCTGGCCGAAGGGGTCGAACGTGGCGGCAACCCACGCGCCCGGCTTCGCGCCGGACAATGCGGCAACGTCGGGCGCCTGCACGCCCATCACCATGTCGGCACCTGTCACCACCTTGGCCGCCGGGCCCACCTCGGCACCGGCCTCGGCATAGGCGGCGTCGGGGATGGCAGCGGCCTCGCCAGCGCCCTCTTCCACCGCAAGGCTCGCGCCCAGGGCAGCAAGCTTCTTGACCGTTTCGGGCGTGGCAGCGACGCGGGTCTCGCCCGCAGCGCGCTCTTTCAGGACCGCAATTTTCATCCCCCCCATGCGGCGCCTCAGGCGATCAGGATGATGACGAATAGTGCGATGACGCTGATCAGCGGCACCGACCACTTGAGGGTGCCGATAAAGCTCTCGTAAGTGCCCTTCGCCGCCTTCATGTCGTGCGGGTTGCTCATGGTATGTCTTCCCTTTGGGGTTTGAACTGTTGCCCGATGTCCTATCGCTGCTTTCCTGTCTGCTCAAGTGCACAAAAGCGAAAGAACTGCCTTAATCGGCTCTTTACCCCCTGCTGCTAGGCCACGGGTTCGACTTCCCGCAAACGGCGGGCCAAGAGGATGGACGCGCATGGTAGAGCCCGAACAGCGACTGCTGATGCTGATCGACAAGGATCCGGCGCAATGCCGCCTTGTCGGCGCGCTTGCAGGCCGTGAAGGCTGGCGCATGATGTCAGTGCAGGACAGCGAGACGGCGATTGCGACGCTGGGCACCCGCCAGGGTATGCAGCTTTCCGCCATAATCCTCGACCAGAGCGTGCCGGGCGACCGCGCCTGCGAACTGATCGCAGAACTCAAGTCGCGCCGCCCTGCCCTGCCAATCCTGATGCTGACCGGCAGCACCAGCCCGCAACTGGCCGTAGAAGCCATGCGCGCGGGCGCGACCGATTACCTGGTCAAGCCAGTCTCGCCCGACCGGCTGATGCAGGCCCTGCGCAACGCAACCACGCGGGAGGCACCGGGCGACGAACTTATCCCGATGTCGGAGAAGATGTCCTCACAACTGGACTTCGACACGATGGTAGGCACCGCGCCCGCCTTCCGTGATGCGCTGGCCAAGGCGGCCAAGGCCGCGCGCGGACATGGTCATGTGCTGATCGAGGGCGAAAGTGGCACCGGCAAGGAAATGCTGGTGCGCGCCATGCAGGCCGCCAGCCCGCGGGCAAAAACGGCGTTCCGCATGATCAATATCGCCGGGATTTCCGCCAACAGCCTCGAATCGCACCTGTTCGGCCACGAAAAAGGCGCTTTTGCCGGCGCTTTCGACAGGCAGGACGGTGCTTTCCAGCATTGCGACGGCGGCACCCTCGTGCTCGACGAGATCGACCGGCTTTCGCTGGAAATGCAGGATCGGCTTGTCACGGTGCTGGAGAGCGGCAGCGTGAAGCCGCTGGGCGCGCAGTACGGTTTCAAGGTCGATGTCCGCGTGATCGCTGCCAGCAACCTTCCGCTGGCGGACATGGTGGCCGCCGGACATTTCCGCGCCGAACTGCTGGCTTTGCTTTTGCGCACCTACATCGTTCTGCCGCCGTTGCGCGAACGCGACCGCGATCTTGGCGCGCTGGCCCGCTATTTCCTCCACCAGATCGGCCAGCAGCCGGGCCTGCGCCCGCTCGGCATCACAGGCGATGCGCTGCGGCTTCTCGGGGCCTTTGAATGGCCCGGCAACGTGCGACAGCTTCAGGCCGTGCTGTTCCGCGCCGCCGTGTTCTGCGACGGGGACGCGCTGACCGCCGAGGATTTTCCGCAATTGCGCGAGTTGGTCGGAGAAACTGAACAACCGGTGCGTAATGGCCCCATCCGCGAAAGCGCCGGGGTGCAGCTTTACACCGAGGACGGCAACCTGCGTCCGCTGGAAGATATCGAGGCCGATGTCATCCGCCTCGCCATCGGCCATTACCGTGGCCGGATGACCGAAGTCGCGCGTCGCCTCGGCATCGGGCGCTCGACGCTGTACCGCAAGCTGAGCGATCTCGGCATCGACAACGCTGCATAGACAAATATCATAAAAGCCGCGTAGTTGCGTGGAACTCAAGTGAATTTGGCGCGCTTTCACAACATGGTTAAACCTCGATACGCACTGGCAATTGCCGCAGCTTCGCTCGCCCTTGCGTCTTGTGGGGATAGCGATCCCGGCGCTGGCGAACAGCCGCCGGAGACTCTCGCGACACGTTCATCTGCCGCCATGCAGAGCGGCACCCTCGGGCCTTTCACCTACGAATTCGACCAGGATGCCCTGACCGCGGCGGATGTCGAAATGCGGATCCCGCCGACATACGAAGAGTCCATGCCGGTCACCAAGCTGATCCCCGAAGCCCGCGCTCAGCAGCTTGGCGAACAGGCATGCCGGTATGGCGAATCCGGACAGGTGAGCGAGTGCAACGCGCGGCAGGAGATCGGCCTTGCCTTGGCATTGCTGCCCCGCCCGATCGACGAATACCGCGCGGCTTTTTCCGAAGAGGGTATTGGCAGCGCCGACCTTCCGGCTGTCAGCCTGGACGGCGCCGATGGTTTCGCCTTCACCGCCGAGGCCGAGGGTGCCGGCACCGAATACCAGTTCTACGGCTTCGACAATCGCACCATACTCCTAGCTAGGCGGTTCGACGGGTCGAGCGATGACGCGGAGACTGAAGAGGCAATGGACGACGTGATGCGCAGCCTCGCGCAATCGTTGAAGGAACAGCGCGAACTGGCGGGCTGAGCGCTGAGCGTCACTCGCCCAGCATCGCGAAATCAGTGAGCGCCGCGTCGCGCAAGCCGCGCCATACGTTGCGCGCCTGCACCGTCTCCGCCACGTCGTGCACCCGCAGCAGTTGAACGCCTGCATCCATCCCGACCTGCGCAATCGTCAGCGAGCCGCCGAGCCGCTTGTGCGCCGGTGCCTCGTTCGAGAGCGCGCCGATGAAACGCTTGCGACTGGCGCCCAGCAGCAGCGGCTGGCCCAGCGCGTGGAACAGCGGCAGCGCGTTGAGCAAGGCGAGATTGTCGCTCAGGGACTTGCCGAAGCCGATGCCGGGATCGAGGACGATCTTCTCGCGCGCGATCCCTGCCCCGATGGCCCTGTCACGCGCATCCTTCAGGAAGTCGAACACGTCGAACACCACGCTGGTATAGTCCGGGTCCGCATGCAGGTCCGTGCCCTTGCCCGGCGCGTGCATCAGCACGACGGGAGCGCCGGAGGACGCCGCGAACTCCAGGCTGCGGGGGTCGTAACGAAGGGCGGAGACATCGTTGATGATGTGCGCGCCTGCATCCAGCGCGGCCTCCATCACGGCCGGGCGGCGCGTATCCACACTGACAGCCGCGCCCATGCCGACGCAGTGACGAATGGCGGGCTCGACGCGCTTGATCTCCTCGCCTTCCCACACCTCTTTCGCACCGGGCCGCGTGCTCTCGCCGCCGATGTCGATGATCGCGGCGCCCGCCTCGTGCATGGCGGCAGCCTGTGCCTGCATGGCATCGGGCTTGTCCATGAACTCCCCGCCGTCGGAGAAGCTGTCTGGCGTGACGTTGAGTATGCCCATCACCTGCGGCTGGTCGAGCCGGATCGTGCGTGCGCCAAGCTCCAGCGGGGTGTGCGCCATGCGCAGGTTCGACCACTGCGCTTCGCCTTCCGCGCCGACCTCTTCGGGCAGGGCCGCCAGCACATCGTCGATAGTGGAGCGCGTGACGATGCGGCGTTCGATCACCTGTCCGTCGCGCCGCAGCATCACCGCGAACTCGCGGGCGTAGACCATGCCGCCCGCCAGCCGCACGGCCTCACCCTCCACGGTCTGCGGTCCGGGCACGAAGGTCAGCGGCTGGATGTAGATCTGGTCGGCCATTCAGGGTCTCTCGTCATTTCCAACTAATGTGGAACACATGGAACAGTGTCCTGAAGCAAGAAAGTCCCCTCGTGTCACTGCCCGCGTCCAAGGTGTCACCTTGGGCCGGGAACTGGGCCGAGAGGGACTTGTCATCCCGCCCCCAGTGGACCACCCGACGCCCGGTAGGAAACCTCAGTCCTCCGCCGCCAGCAGATAGAGCCCGCGCGCGGCATCGATGGGTTTCACCTCGCCGCCCGCCTCGTAGTGCCAGAAGGTCCAGCCGTTGCAGCTGGGCGCGTCCTGCAAGGTCTTGCCGACATGGTGGATGGAGCCGCTTTCCTTGCCGCACTCGATGGAGCCATCGGCGCGCACGGTCGCCTTCCAGCGGCGCTTCTTGTCGAAGATCTCGGTGCCCGGCTTCAGCAATCCTGCTTCCACCACCGCGCCGAAGGCAACGCGCGGCTGGGTCTTGCGGCTCTGCATCGTGGTGAGTGCGCTTTCGTCCAGCGGCAGTTCCTTGTCGATGCGCGCGCGCGCCACCTTGCGATAGCTTTCTTCCCGCTCGCAGCCGATCCATTCGCGGCCCAGCCGCTTGGCAATCGCGCCCGTCGTGCCGGTGCCGAAGAACGGATCGAGCACAACGTCGCCCGCCTCGGTCGTCGCCAGCAGCACGCGGTAAAGCAGCGCTTCGGGCTTCTGCGTCGGGTGGGCCTTGTGGCCGGTATCGTCCTTCAGCCGCTCCCCGCCGGAGCAGATCGGGAAAGTCCAGTCGCTGCGCATCTGCAGCTCGTCGTTCAGCGTTTTCATCGCGCGGTAGTTGAACTGGTAGCGTGCCTTTTCCCCCTGGCTCGCCCAGATAAGTGTTTCGTGCGCGTTGGTGAAACGGGTGCCGCGGAAATTGGGCATGGGATTGGTCTTGCGCCAGACGATGTCGTTCAAGATCCAGAACCCCAGGTCCTGCAACACCGCGCCCACGCGGTAAATGTTGTGATAGCTGCCGATCACCCACAATGCGCCGTCGGGCTTCAGCACGCGGCGGCACTCAGCCAGCCAGGCGCGGGTGAAGGCATCGTAGGCACCGAAGCTGTCGAACCGGTCCCAATCGTCGGTCACGGCATCGACATGGCTGCCGTCGGGGCGGTTGAGATCGCCGCCCAATTGCAGGTTGTAGGGCGGATCGGCGAAGACCAGGTCCACGCTGTTGTCGGGCAACTGCCGCATCGCCGCCACACAGTCGCCATCGAGGATCTGCCCCAATGGCAGGTCTGCCTTGTCGACTGCGGGAGCCTTCATCTTGCGCACGACCCTGGCCGTGCGAACCTTCGTCAATTCGCCCATGAACAGTATTTCCCTCACTTATCCACAGGGGTGTGAGTCCTTCGAGTCCGCGGGTCAAGGTGCAATTTGGCCGCACCTGTCCAGCCTTCGTAGGGAACGAAAAGAGTCCGCCACAAGATATTGAGTCCCCTGCCCTTTGCAGGACTCGACATTGTGTGGTGTGGCCGCGAGGACTCGCACATCCGGAAATGCCGAAAAAATCAGCTATCCGCTTCTGGATACCTGGTTTCGGCCATTACCGTCGGTGACTTTTCCCGGCTGGACAGGAACAGCCACGGCACCACGCCGGGCTGGAAGCGGCTGCGATCATTGCGGTCGAAGAACGGCGGGAAATGGTCGCCCACCACCAGCACGTCTGTCGGCGGCAGGTCGGGGTCCATCGCCATCGCGTCCAGCGCGTCGGCAAGCTGGCCCTGCAGCAGGAACAGACGGCATAGCTGCGGGTTGGCGCGCGCCCATGCCTCTCCGCCAAGGCGGCAGTTGTCTGTGCCCAGCGCGGCGTCGCTCTTGATCGGCAGGTGGGTGTTGAGGGTAAGGAAATAGACGAGCTGCGGCGCATCGGCCTGTTTCAGTCGATGCGTTATCAGCGCGGGCACTTCGCGGTCGCAGGCTCCAGCAAACACGCCGTCACAGTGCGAGATGCCGCGCCCGGTCAGGTCGTCACGAAACGCGAAATCGTCGAAGCCTATCTGGGGATACCATTGTTCGCGCGAGAAGAAATTGCGCGAGAAGCCGTGGTAGGCGGACGTCTCATAACCGGCATCGCGATAGCGCGCGGGCAGGCATTCTCCAGCGAACTGGCCGACCTGCGAATAGGCGGCATAGCGGCCGCACAGCTCGCGCAATTCGCCGCTGGTGGTGGATCCGTAGAAAGGCACAGCGCCATGGGTCACGTCATAGCGATCGCGCCATTCGGGGCGGTTCCAGGCCCGCTGGAAGATGGCTTCCTCGGTATCGCCCACGGGCACGCCCCAGCCTTCCACCATCACGATGACGAGGTGACGCCCAGCCTCGCCCGGCCGCATCACGCTGGCGAGCGTGCTGGCAGAAGTGAACTGCGCGCCTTCGGGCGGCACTCGGCTGTAAGTGCTGCGGGTGTCCTTCGTGGCGATGTAGTCTGCGGTGAGCAGGCCCATGGTGCCCAACACGGCGAGGCAATAGGACATGGGCGAGGCAAACCGGCGCACGTTCGGTGCCTTGACCAAGGCCAGCCCGGCGGTGGCGACAAAAACCACGAAAGCGACAATATATTCCGGCGAACGGAACGGCTGGATTTCCAGCAGGAACGGCAGGAGTGAATCGAACTTGCCGGTATCGAGGTTGAACAGCACGCAGACGTAATAGAATGCGGCGTAACCGATCAGCCCTGCCAGGATCAGCCGCTTGGGCCAGGTCCAGGGCAATTGCGCGGCGACCACGGCAATCACCGCCCACAGCGCGAAAACCGGCACCATCGGCGGGCCGCCCACGAACCACATCAGCATGAAAGCAAGGTTCGGGATAATCATCCAGAACAGGAACCAGCGCGCCGGGAAGTCTTTCAGGATCGCTGAATTCGCGGACAAAATTGTTCCTCCGTTGGCGGTCCGCAATCTGTAGGAAATCTTGGTGAACAGCCGGTAAAGATCACCCCTGTTGAAGGGCGTTGCCGCGCGGGCAGGCTTAAGGCACACTCCCGCGCTACAGGGGGGTATTACGCATGACACTCGAAGTGATCGCCGCAGGGCTTGGCCGCAACGCCACGTTCTCGATGAAGTTCGCGCTGGAACGCCTCGGCTTCGGCCCGTGTCACCACATGAGCGAGGTTTTCGCCGATGGTCGCAGGCAGGTGCCCTTGTGGATCGAGGCATCGCGGGGAAATCCCGACTGGGACGCGATCTTTGCCAACTTCCGTTCCTCCAGCGACTATCCATCAGCCAGCTACTGGCGCGAACTGGCGGAGTACTATCCTGATGCCAGGGTGGTGCTGACCACGCGCGATCCCGACGACTGGTTCGATTCCGTCAGCGAGACGATCTTCTCGCCGCGCATGATGGATTCGCTGAAAGGCTCACCCGTCGAGGTAATGATGAACGGCGTGATCTTCGACCACTTCAACGGAGACATTACCGACCGTGCTTTCATGACAGACTGGTACGTGAAGCGGAACCGGGAGGTCGTTGACACCCTGCCGCCCGAGCGACTGCTGCAATTCCACCCGAAGATGGGCTGGCAGCCGCTGTGCGATTTCCTGGGCGTGGAGGTGCCGGACGTGCCCTTCCCCCGCGTCAACAGCCGCGACGAACTCGGCGCGGCAAGTGACGAGATGGGCGGCATTCCGGCAGACCCCGACGAGGCCGAACGCTTCGGCCGCGAATACATCCAGCAGTTGCGGGCAAAGGCCTTCGGCTAGGCCAGATTAAACCTAAGCAGGCGCGAGGCCGGGGTCGATTCCGGTCAGTTCTACCGACTTGTCCCACAGCCGCGCGGCCAGCTCTTCGTCCTGCGCACGTTTGCTCTGCACCGCCCGGCCAGAGGTCTTGCCGCCCGTTTCCTTGAAGCCATAGGGGCCGTAGTAATCGCCACCTTCGGCTGCGGGGTCCGTGGCCGCCTGGAGCGCGGGCAAGGCGCCTTCTTCCGAGGTGTTGAGCACGGTACCCACGATGGAGGAGAAGAACTTCCCGCCCTTGATGTGGCGCGTCAATTCGCTCGCCGCGATGCCGGGGTGGCTGGCCAGCGCATGCGCTTTCGACCCGGACTTGCGCAGACGGCGGTCCAGTTCGTTGGCGAACAGCAGGTTCGCAAGCTTGCTCTGCCCGTAGAACTTCGTCTTGTCGTAGCCCTCGCTGCCGTCGAGATTGTCGAAATCGATATCCGCGCCGCGGTGCGCGATGCTGGATTGCATCACCACTCGGCCACCCTCTTCCGAAAGCTTGTCCAGTAGCAGCGAGGTAAAAGCGAAGTGGCCAAGGTGGTTCACGGCGAACTGCAATTCGCAGCCAGCCGTCGCGGTGGAGAACGGGGGCATCATCACGCCCGCGTTGTTCACCAGCATGTCGATCCGCTCTTCCTTCGCGGCCTTTTCCGCTGCTTCGCGCACGCTGGCGAGGTTGGCGAGGTCGAGGTGCAGGTACTCGGTCTCCCCGCCCTGCTCTCGCCCGCCGTCGATGCGGGCGATGGCGTCTGCCGCCTTGTCGCCATCACGGCAGGCCAGCAGCACGCGCGCGCCCTTGGCGGCCAGAGCGCGGGCGATTTCGAACCCGATGCCGGTGTTGGCGCCGGTGACGATAGCCGTGCGGCCCTGCTGGATCGGAATATCTCCGAAAGTGAAACTCATCAGAACATCTCCATTTGCGCGACCGGCGCGAAGCTGCGGCGGTGCAGCGGCGTCGGTCCATGTGTGCGCAATGCTTCGAGATGCTCTTTCGATCCGTAACCTTTGTTCCGCTCCCACCCGTAATGCGGATGCGAGCGCGCGGCCTCGGCCATCATCCGGTCGCGGTATTCCTTGGCGATGATGCTGGCAGCGCCGATGCACGCCTCCTTCCCGTCGCCGCCCACGATGGCGCGCGCGGGCCAGCGCCACTCGGCGCAACGACCCGCAGGCGTGAGGTTGCCGTCGATCAGCGCCTCCAGCCGGTCCTCCCGCAGCACCGCGCACAGGTTCTGCATGGCAAGGCTCATCGCCAGCATGGTCGCGCCGAAGATGTTGAGCCGGTCGATCGCCTCCACGTCCACCACGCCGATGCCGAAGGCGCAGCGGCGGCGGATCGCCACTTCCGCCTCGGCCCGCGCCTTCGCGGTCAGCTTTTTCGAATCGCCTACGCCCTTTGGTCGGGGCTTGCACAGCAGCACCGCCGCCGCCACAACCGGCCCGGCAAGCGGCCCGCGACCCGCCTCGTCAACCCCTGCCACAAGGGGGCCGGGGCCAAGCGAGGCACAAAATTCGTTCGAGGGAGTTCCGGAGAGCATGCGTAACAAAGTCCTGACCGCCATCATATTCCCCACCGTCGCTCTCGCAAGCTGCAACAGCGCCGCAACCGGGGATACCGCTCCCTCCGCCAGTGCCACGGAAGAAACCGTTACCGCTGTTGCGGGTGGTGAGCCTGTGGAACTGCAATCCACCTCTCCTTTCGACGCAGCCAGCTACGGCGCTTTCAACGAGCCCTGGGCTCTGGCGTTCGAACCCGGCACCGGCGTGATCTTCATCACCGAGAAGCCCGGCACGATGAAGTTCTACGATCCCGCAAGCGGCCGCATGGGCACGGTTACAGGAATGCCGTCCGTCGCCTATCGAGGCCAGGGCGGGCTCGGCGCGCTTGCCTTCGCGCCGGACTACGCCACCAGCGACACGATCTATCTCTCGTGGGCGAAGGAATCGGGCGAAGGCACAAAGGCCGCCGTCGGGCGCGGGACGCTGGTGTGCGACGCAGCGGATGCCTGCCGCGTCGACGGCCTTACCGAAATCTGGGAGCAGAGCCGCGCGGGTGAGCGCCCGGGCCACTACTCCCACCGCCTCGCGTTCTCGCCCGATGGCCAATACCTGTTCGTCTCCAGCGGAGACCGGCAGGAGCAGGACCCCGCGCAGAACCTGGAAAACAACCTTGGCACCGTGGTGCGCCTGAATCTCGACGGCACGCCCGCTGCTGGCAATCCCTTCGCCGACCGCGGCAGCCCGACCGACCAGATCTGGTCCTACGGCCAGCGCAACATGCTGGGGCTGGAGTTCGATTCCTCCGGCAACCTGTGGGCGCTGGAGCATGGTCCGGCCGGCGGGGACGAGCTGAACCTTGTCGAGCCCGGTAACAACTACGGCTGGCCCACCCGCTCCAATGGCGACAACTACTCCGGCAGCGACATTCCCGATCACACTGCGGACGATCCCTTCGTGAAGCCCGCGATCAGCTGGAACCCGGTGATCGCGCCGGGCGGCATGACCTTCTACACCGGCGACATGTTCGCCGACTGGCAAGGCCAACTGCTAATCGCCAACCTGCGCACCCAGTCGATCAGCCGCGTTACCGTGAACGCCGCCGCCAATTCGGCGGATGAAGCCTCTCGCTACGAGTTCCCGCGCCGCCTGCGCGACATTGCACAGGCACCGGACGGTGCCCTCTGGGTGATCGAGGATGGCGCGGAAGGTCGCCTGATCCGTCTGACGCCCAAGGGTTAAGCGAAAAGGTATCGCGCGAAACAGTTGCGCCTGTGGGCGCGCCGCCCTATCGGCGCGCCCCCTATGACCGACGTTACCGCCACCCTGATTCCGCTCGCCGAAGTGGACCCCGCCATGGTCGAGGAATTGCTCGACCGTGCCTTTGGCGAGGATCGCCAGTCTCGCACGGCCTACAAGGTGCGCGAGGGGACGGACTGGCTACCCGCATTGAGCTTCGCCGTGGTGGACGACAACCGCTATCTCGTCGGCACCATACAGGTGTGGCCCGTCGCGCTGACGGACGATCAGGGCCGCCGCCACCCGATGCTGATGGTCGGCCCCGTCGCCGTGGTGCCCGAACGGCATAACCAGGGGTTCGGGCAGGCGCTCTTCGCCGCCATGTTCGATGCGATGAATCCGTCCGCCGCGCTGCCGCAGGTGCTGATCGGCGACCCGGAATACTACGGCCGGTTCGGATTCCACGGCGCGCCGACGCAAGGATGGGACCTGCCCGGTCCCTTCGAGCGGCATCGTCTGCTGGTCCGCACGGACAATCCCGGCGTATTGCCCGACCACGGCACTTTGGGCCCTTGGCTTGGCTGACATCAATGGCCATCTGGTATGAACCATGGCCTACGATATCCCGCCCGACCTTGCCGGAATGAACCTGCTGGAAATTGCCGAGCAGGTCGAAGCGCGCAAGCTGCCTCCCGTCGATACCTGGAAGCCGGAGGCGACCAGCAACAGCAACATGCGCATCGCCGCCGATGGCACCTGGTATCACGACGGCAGCCCGATCACCCGCCCCGCGATGGTGCGCGCCTTTGCCAGCCTGCTGTGGCGCGATCCGGAGGACGGGCAGTACTACCTCGTCACCCCGCACTACCGGCAGACGATCGAGGTGGAGGACGCCGCCTTCATTGCCACCGACATGCGCGAGGACGACGATGCCTTGGCCTTCCGCCTCAACACCGATGAACTGGTGATCGCCGGGCCGGACAATCCCCTGCGCGCTGCGGGCGATGCCGACGCGCCCACCATCTACCTCGCCGTGCGCCACGGGTGCGAAGCGAAGCTGGACCGTTCCACCTGGATGCAACTGGCGCAGTATGCGCTCGATCAGGGGCACGAGCCGCTTGCGGTCACCAGCAGAGGCGAAACCTTCTCCTTGGTGCCTGCCGAATGAGCCTGCTGTTCGACCGCTTGCATCGCCATTTTGCCGACACGCAGCATATTGGCATGGCGGGCATTCGGGACGACAGCGAATTCGTGGTGGGGCAGGAACTGCGCGATGCCGCCGTCCTGATCGCCGTGACGGAGCGGGCCGAACCCGGCGTGCTCCTCACCCACCGCCCCCTCACCATGCCCAGCCATCCCGGCCAGGTTTCATTTCCCGGCGGCAAGCTGGAAGCGGGGGAAACCGTGATCGAGGCCGCCCTTCGCGAAGCGGAGGAGGAACTGGCTATCGATCCCGCCCGGGTGCGCGTGGTGGGAGAGGCGACGACTTTCGCCACCGGCAGCGGATACCGCCTTACGCCTGTTCTGGGCGTCATCCCCTCCGATATCGAAATTCGCCCCGACCCGCGCGAGGTTGCCGACTGGTTCGAGGCGCCGCTGCGCCACCTGCTCGACCAGTCGAACCACAAGCCCAAGATCGGCATGTTCAACGGCAACGAGCGGCCCTACGTCGAGATCGACTGGCAGGGTCATCGCATCTGGGGCATTACGGCGGGCATCATCGCCCACTTGTCGCACCGCTTGTCGGTGGACGATCTGGTTGAATAGCGGGGCGCTTCGTGCTGAAGGCGAAGCGTGACGAAGGCCACTCTCTTCCAAGCCGAATGGACGCAGCGCGCAGACCTTGCGCAGCTTGTCGCCGCCATTGGCGCGGATAACCTGCGCTGGGTGGGCGGCGCGGTGCGCGATACGCTGCTAGGCCTCGCGGTAAAGGATATCGACGCGGCCACGCCGCTCCATCCCGAAGAGGTTATGGCGCGCCTGAAGGAGGCGGGTATCAAGGTCGTGCCGACGGGCCTCGATCACGGCACCGTCACCGCGGTTGTGGATGGCGGGCCGGTGGAAGTCACCACGCTGCGCAAGGACGTCGCCACCGACGGCAGGCGCGCGACCGTTGCCTTTGCCGACAACTGGCAGGACGATGCCGCCCGGCGCGATTTCACGATCAACGCGCTCTACGCCCATCCCGAAACGCTGAAAATCAGCGACTATTTCGGCGGGCTGGACGATCTGGAGGCACGACGCGTGCGCTTCATCGGCGATGCGCGCGAGCGTATCCGCGAGGATCACTTGCGCATCCTGCGCTATTACCGCTTCCAGGCACGGTTCGGCTCAACGCTGGATGACGAGGGCGAGAATGCCTGCGCCGAATTGGCGCCCATGCTGAAGGGTCTCAGCCGTGAACGCGTGGCAATGGAACTGCTCGGCCTGCTGGACCTTGCAGACCCGGTACCCACCGTGCGCCGCATGTTCGATCGCGGCGTGCTGCCGGTGATCCTTCCTGAAGTTGGCGAGGACGGCCTTGCCCGCCTCTCCACCCTGACGCAGACCGAAGAGACGCAAGGTGCGGGGCCCAACGCCATACGCCGTCTTGCCGCCATGCTGCCCGCTGAGCCGAAAACCGCCGAACAGGTCGCGGCGCGCCTGCGCCTTTCGAACGCGCACAAGAAGCGCCTCTCCCGCCTTGCCGCCCGCGCCCGCCGTCCCGGCGACGCCCGCGTGCTCGCCTACCGCGAGGGAATGGACGTAGCGCGCGATCTGCTGCTGCTGGCTGAGCAATCGACGGCGGCGCTGAAGGGGTGGGAGATACCGAATTTCCCGTTGAAAGGCGGCGAAATTGTCGAACGCGGAGTGGATGCCGGACCGGAAGTCGCACGTGTATTGCGAGCGGTCGAAAATCGCTGGCTGGAAGAAGGTTTCCCCGATCGGACCCGTGTCGATCAATTGCTGCGCGCAGAATTGCCTGGCGACAATTAGTACGCATCGCTTACAGTTTCTCCTTGAAATTGGCTGCCGGGCTGGTGCAGGTAGTGTTCAGAAGCCGTCTGCTAGAAGGCTTTTTAACGGGATCGGCGCTGTGTTTGCGCCGTCTGTGTCTGCCCCGGCAATTGATCGGGTGCTTGCCGCCCGTGTGCCATTTCCGGCGCCTTTCAGGCCATGTCGGACGAATTTGAACTCCCGGACCCGCACCATGCGAAGGGTCTGGATGGAAGGGGATTACTTGCATGAAAAAGATCGCACTCACCGCCGCCGCAGCCGTTGCTGCCCTCGCCGCCAACCCTGCCTTGGCGCAGGACGTGGGCGACACCGTGATGGGTAACGACGGCAATGCCATCGGCACCGTCGCGCAGACCAACGAACAGGCCGTGCTGCTGTCTGTCGACGATTACCAGATCGCCCTGCCCGCCAACCTGTTCGGCGAAGGCGAAACCGGCCCGACCCTGAACGTCACCAAGGCCCAGCTGGTACAGATGCACGAACAGCAGTTGGCCGAGGCCGAAGCCGCGCTTGCCGCCGCCCTCGTTGAAGGCGCAGCCGTCGTCACCGCCGATCCTCAGCCGCTGGGCACCGTCGACACCATCGATGAAGCCAACGTCGTGATCGTGCGCGAAGACGAAAGCAAGGTCACGCTGCCGAAGGATATGTTCGCAGTCGACCAGAACGGTGCGCTCGTCGCCCGTATCATGATGGCCGACCTCGAAGCTGCTTTGGCCGCACAGGCCGGCTAAGCTTCCCGCTTACCAAGATCACCAAGGAGCCCGGCAGGAGCGATCCTGCCGGGTTTTTGTGTAGGAAAACGGCGTGCGATTGGCGCGCCGCAAGGCCGAACGGCCGCCCGCAGCGGGCGCGGAGCGTAGCGCAGCGCGTCTAGCGAGGACGAAGCCGCGCAAGGCGGCTTCGCACAACAAACTACCTTAAAACTTGTTATCTTTCGGGAAGCCCTGCGGCGGCAATCGGCCAGCTGCGCCGCGTGCCACTTTCCACATGCCGATTTCGTTCTCGGTCCGGGTGCGGTCGCCCTTGCCGCCCATCTGCCAGCTCAGGCCCTCTTCCAGCGTGAAGGTGGTGGCATCGGAGAGGCCGCCGTCGCGGTAGCGTTGCAGAGTCACGCCCTGCCCGCGCGTCATGACTGGCATTTCCTCCAGCGCGAAAATCACCAGCTTGCGGTTCTCGCCCACCACGGCAACGTGATCGTGTGCGGGCGCCACTTCACGCGCCACGGTCAGCTTCGCATCGCCTTTCAGGTTGACCACCTGGCGGCCCTTGCGGGTCTCGGCCAGCAGCTCGTCGGTAATGGCGACGAAGCCCTTGCCGATGGTGGAGGCGAGCAGCACCTGCTTGTCCTTCTCGTGCACCACCACGGCGATGATCTGGGTGGAGGCGTCGATATCCAGCGTGTTCCTCACCGGCTCGCCAAAGCCGCGCGCGCTGGGCAGCTTGTCCGCCCCCAGCGTGAAGAAGCGCCCGTCGGCCCCTGCCAGCAGCAGCTTGTCAGTCGTCTGGCAATGAACGGCGAAGGCCGGGCCATCGCCCTCCTTGTACTTGAAATCGCCGCAGCCGTCCTCGCCAAGGTCCACGTGGCCCTTCGCGGCGCGCACCCAGCCCTTGGCCGAGAGGATCACCGTTACCGGCTCCTTCTCGATCATGGCATCGGGATTGAATTCTACCGTCGGCGCAGCCTCGGCAATCGTCGTGCGGCGCGCGCCGATGGCGGTATCCTCGCCATATTCCTTGCGCAGGGCGGCCATGTCTCGCTTCAGCCGGGTGCGCTGGCGCGCCGGGCTTTCTAGCAGTTTCGTCAGCTCGTCCTGCTCTTTCAGCAGTTCGTCCTTCTCGGTGCGAAGCTGCATCTCCTCCAGCTTGCGCAAGCTGCGCAAACGCATGTTCAGGATGGCCTCGGTCTGCCTGTCGGTAAGGCCGAATTCCTCCATCATCACCGGCTTTGGCTCATCCTCTGTGCGGATGATCTCGATCACCCGGTCGAGGTTGAGGAAAGCGATGATGTAGCCTTCCAGCAGTTCCAGCCGGTCCGCGATCTTGGCCAGCCGGTGCGACGTGCGGCGTTGCAGAATCTCGATCTGGTGCGTGACCCAGTTCTGCAGCAGCTCCTTGAGCCCCATCACCATCGGCGTGCGGGTATGGTCCAGCACGTTGAGGTTGAGGCTGAAGCGCGTTTCAAGGTCCGTCAGCTTGTAGACGCTTTCCTTCAGCAGTTCGGGATCGACGTTGCGGCTGCGCGGCACCAGCACGATGCGTACCTGCTCGTCACTCTCGTCGCGCACGTCTTCCAGGATCGGCAGCTTCTTGTCACCGATGGCGGCGGCGATCTGCTCGATCAGCTTGCTCTTGGGCACCTGGTAAGGGATTTCGGAAATGACGAGCTGGTATCCGCCGCCTTTCTGCCGTTCGATCCCGGCCTCGCGGTCGGCTGTGTTCTCCGCCTCCGCCGCAAAGAAACGCCCACGCACGCGGAAGGACCCACGGCCCGTTTCGTAGGCGTTGGAAATTGCCTCCGGGCTGTCGACCACAAGGCCGCCTGTGGCAAAGTCCGGCCCCTTGAACACGGTCATCAGCTCTTCGTGGGTAACGTCCTTGTTGAACATCACCATCTCGGCCGCATCCAGCACTTCGGCGACGTTGTGGCTGGGGATGCTGGTCGCCATGCCCACGGCGATGCCACTCGCCCCGTTCGCCAGCAGGTTGGGGAAGAGGCCGGGCATGATGACCGGTTCTTCTTCCTCGTTGTTGTAGGTGGGGATGAACTCGACCGTGCCCTCGTCCAGCCCGTCCATCAGCTGCATCGCGGTGCGCGTCAGCTTGCATTCGGTATAGCGGTAGGCGGCGGCGTTATCGCCGTCGATATTGCCGAAGTTGCCCTGCCCCTCCACCAGCGGATAGCGCAGCGTGAACGGCTGGGCGAGGCGCACCATCGCATCGTAGACCGCCACGTCGCCATGCGGGTGATACTTGCCGATCACGTCGCCCACGACGCGGGCAGACTTCTTGAACGTGCTGTCGGGCGAGAGGCGCAACTGCCGCATCGTCCACAACAGGCGGCGGTGGACCGGCTTCAGACCATCGCGCAGGTCCGGCAGCGAACGCGCTGTAATCGTTGACAGGGCGTAGACGAGATAACGCTCCGAAAGCGCGCTTTCGAAAGGTTCGCGGGTAATGCCCGCGCCGGAATCACTGGGTTCTTCAACGGTTGCCATGCGGTTTGCCCTATCACCGTCTCCATTCGGCGGACAGCGCGGAACGTGGGCCTTTCCCCACCCGTTGCAGGGTCAAACACCAAATCACGAAACAGGAGCACACATCATGGCACAACGCGTAATGATCCTCGCCACCAACGGCTTCGAACAGTCGGAACTGGAAAAGCCCAAGGCGAACCTCGAAGACGCGGGTTACGAGACCGTCGTCGTCAGCCTGGAAGACGGTCAGATCAAGGGCTGGGACAAGGATGACTGGGGCAGCCCGGTCGATGTCGACCTCACGTTGGACGAGGCGACAGAAGCCGAATTCGATGCGCTCGTCCTGCCCGGCGGCCAGATCAATCCGGACCTGCTTCGCGTGGAAGACAAGGCCGTGCAGATGGTCAAGGATTTCAACACTGCCGGTAAGCCCATCGCCGCGATTTGCCACGCTCCGTGGCTGCTGATCGAAGCGGGCCTGCTGAAGGGTCGTGGCGCTACCAGTTACACCTCGATCCGTACCGACCTTGCCAATGCCGGCGCAAACGTGATGGACAAGGAAGTGGTGGTTGACGGCAACCTCATCACCAGCCGCAACCCGGACGATATCCCTGCATTCTCCAATGCCATCATTGATGCGCTGAAGCGTCAGAGTGCGAAGTTTACGGAAGCCGCCTGATCCCCGGAAACGACCCGACCTCCAACCTGGTCCGGGGATACCGGACTTCGACAAAGCCCCGCCGTGCTGAGCAAGCGCGGCGGGGCTTTCTTGTGCGGGCCGGACCCTTCCCCGCCGCCGCGCATTGGAAATTCGATGGGGAAGACAATGCTTGATATCATCCGCCTGAAAACAGGCGCGCTGTTGCTCACGTTCTTGCTGGCCTTGGTATCTGCCGCACAGGCGCAGGACGGACGCACGGTCGCTGCCAGTTCGGAACCGTACGTCTACCAGGTCGAGCAGCTGCAGAACGGCGGTGGCTCCGGCACCCCGCTGGAACTCGATACGCCGATGGGCATGATCGAGACGTTCATGGCGGCAGGGGCGCAAGCAGACTGGCAGGCGGCCTCTGCAGCGATGGATTTTGCCAACGTCGATGCCGATGCGGGCGCGCGGCAGGAACTGGCGGCGCAGCTTTACGATCTGGTGCACCGATCCGTGTCGATAGAATGGGCGGACCTGCCCGACCGGCCCGACGCGGTCGATATCCTTGCCAGCGACAAGAACCCCATGGCCGGCGTTGCGCGCCGTTCGATACGGCTGGCAACGCTGGACATGGACGGGCGGACTGTCCCCGTGCGCCTCGCCCGCGTGCAGGAACCGGGCGGAGAGCCGGTGTGGGTGTTCAGCCGCCAGACGGTCGCCAACGTGCCGCAGCTCTATGCCATTTACGGGCCCACGAAGTTCGAGCAATCGCTGCCGCCGATGCTGCGCAAGCAGGCATTCTGGACGCTGGCCTGGTGGGAAGTGATCGCGCTGCCGCTGATACTGCTGCTGGGCGCGCTGGCCGCTGCGCTCACCTACCGCGCCATCGGGCATTTCCGTGACCGGATGGACGAGGACGGCAAGATTTTCGGTGTCTTGCAGGCCGTGCATCTTCCGGCAACGCTGCTGGCCTTCGCCGGGACATTCGCCCTCATCCGGGGCACTTTCTTCCGGCTGTCCGGTCCCGTCGCCGACCTGCTCAATCCCCTGCAGTTGCTCCTGATCATCGCAGCGGTGATCGGCATCATGCTTTCGGCGCTCGATTTCCTGTTCGATTTCGCCACAACGCGGCGCACCAGCAAGCTGGAAGCGCCGGAGAACAACGAGGACCGCAACTTCTACACCAAGATGAGCGCGATCCGCCGCATCCTCACCGCCGTGCTGCTGCTGGCGGGCATCGGGTTCCTGCTGGTGGCCAGCAACATGTCAAACACGCTGGGCTTCTCGATAATCGCTTCTGCCGGGGTGCTGGGCCTGGTGCTGGTCTTCGCCGCGCGCAAGGTGCTGGGCGATATCATGGCCAGCGTGCAGATCGCCTTTGCCCGCAGCGCGCGGATTGGCGATGCCGTCTACTACGACGACCAGTGGTGCTACGTGGAGAAGATCGGCTTTACCCACCTGCGCCTGCGCAGCTGGGACGAGCGCCGCGTGATCGCACCTGTCAGCGCCTTCACCAGCGAGAGTTTCGAGAACTGGACCAAGCAGGACCCGAGCCTGATGGTGCATGTCGAGCTGGAGCTGGATCACCGCGCCGATGTGGATGCGCTACGCGGCCCGTTCCGCGAATTCGTCGAGAGCGACGAGGAGGTGATGGACCCCGACGATGCCGTTTGCGAGGTGGTGGGACACAAGGCCAATGCCATGATTGTGCGATTCATGGCGCGCGCGCAGGACCCCAAGGTCGGCTGGAAAATGCACTGCCGCCTGCGCGAACACATGCTCGCCGCCGCCGCCCGACTGGACGCCGGCGAAGGGAACGAACCCGGCCCCGCCTTCCTGCCCCGCGAACGCGAGGTGCGAATGGACCTGGCGGTGGAGGAGGAAGTGGGCTGAACCTAGCTTTCTGCTGCCAGGGCAGATGCGAGCGAGAGAACGCGGTCCGAACCGACTTCTCCTGCCAGCGCGTAGGCAAACGGTCCGCTTTCCCAGTAGGCCAGCGAACGGCCTTCGCGCGTCTCGAGCAAGGGCAGTTTCTCGGCCGGCGTTTCCGCCCGCGTCGCAAACATCGACACGCTCTCGCCAGCCGCCGTCTCCATCACCAGCGCCACGGCAGGGCCGTGATCGGACGGATAAACCTGCACATCTTTCAGCGCCCAGTCGGCAGGGATAGCAGGCAGATTTATACCCGTGGCGCTGGCGATCTCGCGCCGGTCCAGCAGCGGCGATTCGAGTTGCGAGGCCATGCGAAGGCGCGCCTGTGAGGCATGGTAGGAGGCGTCGGCTTCTTCGATGAAGGATGCAGCGCTTGCCGGTTGTTCGCCCACGGTGGCGTTGACGATCCAGCCCCCGGCGAAAGCCAGCGCCAGCATCGCCGCCCGCTGCCAGCCGACCGATCGAGCAGGCGCGGCCTTCTGCGGGAAGGCCACGACCTCGGCGCTGCGGCGCTTGCGGCCGACCAGCGTGCCCTTCGTGCTGCCCGCCACACGCTCGAAATCGATCTGCGGCCAGCGTTCGCGCCAGCGCCGCGCGACGATCCGCTCTCCCGGCCGCGCGCCGTCGTCCAGCAGGACGATGGCTCCGGGCGAAAGGCGCTCGAACAGGCAATCCGCCGCCCCGCGAACGAAAGGATGGACGGACCACGGCGGCCCGTCGATGATGAGCAGGTCAATGGTGTCAGGCAGGTTCGACAGGTCGTACCACCGGCCCGGCCAGCCCGGTACGCTGGCGGTCAGCGGAGCGTGAGCCATTCGCGCATTCGCACCTTCCTCGGCCAGCCATTCTCTCGTTGCCTGAACGAAGCCCGCGTGCTGGTCATAGCTGTGCAGTGTGCCGCCGCCGTTCTGTTCCAGCGCCTTCGCGCAGACGAGCGAGGTTGCCCCGGCCCCCAGCTCGACCACGTTGGCAGGACGCAGTTCTTCCACCGCGTCCACGATGCGATGCAGGAAGCCGGTGTCCGCCTTCCAGCTGCCGAGGTTCGGCAAGGCATCCTCGCGCAGGCCCACGCGTTCCAGCAGGCGGCGCTTCTCGGCCTTGCGCCCGCCCCACAGGCTGAACAGCAGCCACGGCCATCCGATTGCACCGAACGCCAGCCGATAGGCCATGTCGGAGGCTGGGGTGCTCGAAGCGGGCGCCTCGTCCTCGTCGCTGGCGAGGGAGAAAAGCGGCGTGGTGTTGCGAGAGGTCATGGAATTGGGTCCGGAGCAGCTATGCGCGCAGGGTGGGCCCGGCGCTGGTAGAATCGAACGCGCCTGTTAGCCAACGGATTCTCGCCCAGTCATGAATGGCGGATATTGAACGGCCGGTCAGAACCCCTGCGCGTCGTTGCTGTCGCTGGGAATGCGCACTTCGAGGCCGTCCAACTCTTCGGTCAGCAGGATCTGGCAGGACAGGCGGCTGGTGGCGTGAACGTCGGCGGCAAGGTCGAGCATGTCCTCCTCGTCCTCCACCGCTTCGGGCAATTTGCCGAACCATTCGCGCGCCACGATCACGTGGCAGGTGGAGCACGCCATCTGCCCCTCGCACGTGCCTTCCAGCGGCATACCCGCGGCCTGGCCGACTTCCAGCAGCCGGTCGCCGGGGGAAGCTTCTGCCTCAACCCTTTCGCCCTTGCGTGTAATGAAGGTGACTTTGATGGCGTCTATCCTTGCTGCGATGCAGCATTGATAAGCTTTTCGGCGGCCAGTTCAAGCTGCTCCATGCTGGTGTAGCGCCCGAAGCCCAGCCGGATGGAGCTTTTTGCCTTCTTCGCGCTCAGCCCGATGGCCTGGAGCACGTGGCTGGGCCTGCCCGATCCGCTGGCGCAGGCCGAGCCTGCCGAGAACATCACGTCGCGGCAGTCCGACATCAGGCGCGCCACGTCCAATCCCTTGCGGCGGATATTGAGATTGCCGTGCCAGCGCGCTTCCGCGCTGCCGTTCAGCTCCCAGTCCGCGAACAGTTCGCGCGCGCGGTGCCACAGCGCCTCGACGTGGGCGGCATCGTCCTCCATCCGCTCCTTCGCCACCATGGCCGCCGCGCCGAAGCCTGCGCACAGAGCCGGGCTAAGCGTGCCTGAGCGAATATTCGCCTCCTGGCCGCCGCCGGTCTGTTGCGGTTCGAGTTCGATACCGTTCCTCACCCACAGCGCGCCGATGCCCTTGGGGCCGTGAATCTTGTGCGCGGAAACGGCGATCATGTCCGCGCCTGCCAGCGGCATCTTGCCATAGGCCTGCACCGCGTCGCACAGGTAAAGCGCGCCCGCTTCCTTCGCCTTGCGATGGAATTCCACCGTGGGCTGGATCACGCCGATCTCGTTGTTCACCTGCATCACGCAGACGAGCTTGGTGTCGTTCGGAATGTCCTGCTTCACGTTGCACTGCCCGTCCTTGGCGACGTTCAGTTCGTGCGCCTTGCCAATGGCGTGGGCGGTATCGAGCACGGCGGCATGTTCGATGGCGGACACGCTGATCGCGCCCTTGCCGGGGCACCCGCGCATGGCGAGATTGATCGCCTCGGTCGCGCCGCTGGTGAAGATCACCTGCCCGTTCGGCGGAAACAGCGCCGCCACCCTGTCCCGCGCGAGGTCTATCGCCGCGGCGGCTTGCCTGCCCATGCGGTGCGGAGAGTGCGGATTGCCGAACGCGGTGCCATCAGGCCCGTCGAGCCATTGCAGCATGGCATCGCGCGCTTCGGGCGCGAGGGGAGTGGTTGCCTGGTAGTCGAGGTAGATCACTACAAACCCTTTTAAACCGAACGGGCTGAGCTTGTCGAAGCCCTGCTTTTCCCGTTCACTAAAGAAGGACAGCCCTTCGACAGGCTCAGGGCGGTCGGATCAGAGAAGCGACTTCCAAGCCTGCGCAAAGGCATCAAGTTCCTCTGCCGTGGTGTTCCAGCCAAGCGAGACGCGGATAGTGCGGCTGGCGACATCATCGGGCACACCAAAGGCATCGAGCACCCGGCTTTTCTTGAGCGTGCCGGACGAGCAAGCACTACCTGCCGAAACGGCAAAACCCGTCGCATCCAGCCGGATCAGCAGCGCCTGCGCGCTCAAGCTGGGATGCGCTACCGAATAGATATGCGAGGCCTGCAAGCCCGGCATCAGAACCTCACCCCCGGAATAAAGCGCGTTCTTGAAATCGAATTGCTGCTCTACCGTGGTGGCCCAACGTTCGATCCCACCACATTCAAGCGCCGCAGCCATACCCATGATTGCAGGGAGGTTCTCGGTTCCCCGGCGATATCCGCGTTCGTGGCCGCCGCTGGGTTTCAGCAGGGCATAGTCCCTGACCAGCAACGCGCCGATCCCTATCGGCCCGCCGAACTTGTGCGCTGCCACGATGGCCATGTCCGCGCCGTCAGGGATGGGATACTTGCCGGCACTCTGCGCGCAATCGACCAGCAGCAGACCATTGGCATCGTGGACCGTCTGCGCCACCTTTGTTATATTCTGGATCGTCCCCGTCTCTGAATTGACGTGTTGGACCGCGACGAGCGTCCTGTTCTCTCCGCCAGTCTCGAGCACGGCAGACGGCTCGCAAGCCTGCGCCACAAAGGTGAGATCGACTTCACCATCCTCGCCAATCGGAATCTCGGTCTCGCCCTCACCAACGTAGCGGTGCAGGGCATCGTGTTCGACCGCGCTGATTGCGGTGTGAATTGTCTGCGCCTGTCCAAAGGCCAGCGCCGCCGCCTCGCTCGCGCCCGAGGTGAAGATCAGTTCGCCGTCCCAGCCAAGCGCCGCCTTGCACCGCGCCCGCGCATCTTCCAGCGCCGCCTTTGCCTTGCGCCCTTCGCCATGGGGTGAGGACGGGTTGGCCCAGATTGCAAAGCCCTCTTCCACCGCAGCTTTCGCTTCGGGGCGCAGCGGAGTCGTGGCGGCGTGATCGAGATAGATGCGCTGGTCTGGCACGGCGCTCACGTAACAATTGCGAAAATCGGCATAATCCCTATATAGCCGCCACCTTGTGCCGCGCTACCCGCAGGCGCCCAACATTCCAGCAGAGCAACAAACGCCCATGCCTCACGTTATCTTCCCCGGCCCAGAGGGTCGTCTCGAAGGCCGTTTCTCCCCCGCCCCGCGCCCCCGCGCACCTGTCGCCATGATCCTGCACCCGCACAGCCAGGGCGGCGGCACGATGAACGACCGGATCGTGCAGCAGCTCTACAAGAACTTCGTCGGACGCGGCTTTGCCACCCTGAGGTTCAATTTCCGCGGTGTCGGCAAGAGCCAGGGCAGCTTCGACAACGGTATCGGTGAACTGTCCGATGCGGCGAGCGCGCTCGACTGGGTGCAGCAGATCCATCCCGAAGCGCAGACCACCTGGGTCGCCGGCGTATCCTTCGGCGCGCTGATCGGGATGCAATTGCTGATGCGCCGCCCGGAAATCCGCGGCTTCATCTCCATCGCGCCGCCTGCGAACATGTACGATTTCTCGTTCCTCGCGCCTTGCCCCGCATCGGGCATCTTCATCCAGGGCACGGCGGACACCGTGGTGCAGCCGCAATCGGTGCAGAAGCTGGTCGACAAGCTGCGCACGCAGAAGCACATCACGATCCACCACGACGAGATTCCGCGTGCCAACCACTTCTTCGAGAACGAGCAGGAAGAACTGATGAAGTCGGTCGACAACTACCTCGACTTCCGCCTCGATCCGAGCTGCCCGATCACCTGATCTGGCACATCTTCAAAGGCTTGCAATACGCGCGTCGAAGCTTCGGTTCCGACGCGCGTTTTCGTTGGGTCTTGCAATTCCCCGCCAAATATGTGACAGTATAACATGACTCACTCGCGAAAGAGTGAGCATCGGGAAGAGGAAGAGCAATATGTCCTACACCAACGCCACAGTCAGCCCTGCGGCCCGCCTGCGCGCGGCGACGGGGGTAATCGCCCTCCATGCCCTTGTCGGCGCTGGCGTGATCGCCGGTCTCAGCATCACCGGCGTGATCCCCACGGAAGATAAGGGCCTGATATCCTACTTCACGCCGGAAACCGTGCCACCCCCGCCCCCGCCGGAGCCGGTAGCACAACCGCAGGAACAGGCCTTTGCCCCCGTCACCGCGCCGCAGCCGCCGATCGAACTCGATCGCACCGCGCCTGTCGAGGCCGAGCCTGTCACACCCAATATCTCCGACCAGGTCGTGCTGAAGCCCACGCCCGAATTCGTCGAGATACCCGGTCCCGTGGTAACGCCCAGCGTCGCCCCCGCCATCGAACCGGTGCCCGCACGCCCGCGCAATGGCCCGGCAGGCTGGATCACCACCAACGACTATTCCCGCAGCGACCTGACCCGCGAACGCGAGGGCACGGCAAGCTATCGCCTTGTGATCGGCAGCGACGGGCGGGTGGATGCCTGCGAGATCACGCGCAGCAGCGGCCACTCCACGCTGGATCGCAACACCTGCCGTCTGCTGGAAAGCCGCGCCCGCTTCGATGCGGCGACGAACAACAAGGGTGAGCGGACGGTCGGCACCTATTCCGGCTCCGTCACCTGGCAGATACCGGACTGATCGGCCCCGGGAGAGGCCGGATTACTCCTGCCCGGCCTCTTCCTCGGCCACGGCGCTGTCCGCTGCCTCAATCGGCGTTTGTCCGCCGTCCATCGGCACCAGCCAGATTGCCACGTTGGCGAACATGACAAAGGCCAGCACCGCCATCAGCAGCGCCTGCTTCGTGATCCCCTTGCGCCACAGAACGAAAGCCCCTGCGGCAAGGGCAATGGCGGCCAGGAGGATGATCGAGATGACAAGGTCGAACATGATCACTCTCTAGCTTCCGTCCCTGTGTGTCGCCAGCGCTATCATGCTTGACTGATACGGTTGCATCGGCAACCACCTGTTCCATGCAGAAAATCATCGACAGCTCGCTATCCCGCCGTTCCTTCATCGGGGCGCTGGGCGCTTCCACCGCGCTTACCGTGCTGCCCGGCTGCGTCACCGCGCCTGCCGCCACCGGCAGCAATTCTGCGGCAGAGGCGCTGCTGGACGACGTCGCGTGGAACCTGCTGCGGCACGAGCCCACGCGTGCCACCTCGCTGGGGGTGGATACCGGCGCACATGCTGCGCTGCGCCGCCAGCTTGGCGCGGCGGGGCCTGAGGCACAGGATGCCAAGGCCGCTACCCTGCGCGCCGATCTTGCACGGGTTCGCGCCTTCCCGACAGAAGGACTGGACCCCGCCACCCGCACCAGCTTTGAAGTGGTGGAAAGCGCCTACGCCACCGCGATCGAGGGGATGGAACTTCCCTACGGCGATATTCCCGTCGGCTCCTGGCGTACCGCGCCCTACGCCGTAATCCAGAACGTGGGCGCCTATATCGACCTGCCTCGCTTCCTCGATTCAGACCATCCGGTCACCAATGAAGGTGATGCCGAGGCCTACATCGCCCGGCTGGAAGAAATGCCCGGCGTGCTGGCAGGCGAACTGGAGAAGATCAGCGATGCCCGCGCTATGGGGGTCGTGCCGCCAGACTTCCTGCTCGACCGCGCCCTCGACCAGATGGAGCGTCAGGTGGCGGACGCGCGGCAGGGCGGAGCGCTGGTCGAATCGCTCGTTCGCCGCACCCGAGAGCAAGGCATTGCCGGCAGCTGGGAAGCGCGCGCGACCGAGATCGTCACCGGGCAGATCGCACCCGCTCTCGAAGCGCAACTGGCTGAATTGCAGCGCGAACGCGCCCTCGCAACCAGCGCGCCGGGAATGGATGCCCAGCCGCAGGGCGAGGAATGGTATCGCTGGTCGCTCAAGTCCAGCACCACCACGAACATGTCGCCTGCCGAGATTCACCAGCTTGGCCGCGATACCCTGGCCAGCATCGATGCGGAGATGGACCCGATCCTGCGTTCGCTCGGCTATACCGAAGGCACGCCCGGCCAGCGCATGACCCAGCTCTCGCAGGACGACCGCTTCAAGTTCGCCGAGGGCGATGCAGGCCGCGCGGAGATCATGACGTTCCTCAACGAACGGATCGACTGGATCCGCGGCCAGATGCCCCGCGCCTTTGCCCGCGTGGTCGATCCCGAGGTCGAAGTGCGCCGCATCCCGCCGAACGAGGAACTGGGCGCGCCCACGGCCTATGGCGGCGCGCCCGCCGTGGATGGTTCGCGCCCCGGCACCTTCTGGATCAACCTGCGCGATACGGACCTGCACCGAACCTACGATCTCGTCACCCTCGCCCATCACGAGGCCATTCCCGGCCACGTGTGGGAAGGCGAATATTCCAACCAGCTGCCGCTGATCCGAGCGATCCTCGCCTTCAACGCCTTCAGCGAAGGCTGGGCGCTTTATGCAGAACAGCTGGCAGACGAGCTTGGCGCATACGACGACAACCCGGCATGGCGGCTTGGATACCTGCAGGCAGCGGCCTACCGGGCGGTGCGGCTGGTGGTGGACACCGGCCTCCACGCTCAGGGGTGGCAGCGTCAGCAGGCGATCGACTACTTCCACACCAACACCGGCGTGGGCCTTGCCGAGACCACGAACGAGATCGACCGCTATTGCAGCTGGCCCGGACAGGCGACCGGCTACATGGTCGGCAAGCTGGAAATCCTGCGCCAGCGCGACCGCGCCCGGGCCGCGATGGGCAGCGGTTACGACCTTCGCACTTTTAACCAAGCGGTGGTGGAAGGCGGCAACGCCCCGCTCGACGTGCTGGCCGGAAATATCGACCGCTACATCGGCACGAATGGATAGAGAACCACCGCGCGTGCTGAATACCTGCCCTTAACCTGCCTGCACTAAGCCTGCGAGATCAGGCCAGCCGCAGGGTGCGGCTCGTGCGTGTACGGAGATCGTCAGCAGGCGCTGGGCATGGTTGCGCTCTACATAACCATCGATACCGAATACGAGTTCGGTTTCACACGGCGTCACGGGCCGGGTTCGCGTGCGGAAAACTTCCGCCGGTCGATCCGGTGTGCCACGCCCGACGGCGACGTGGGCATCTTTCACCAGATGGACGTGTTCGATAGGCACGGACTGAAAGGCGTGTTCTTCGTTGATCCGCTGCCCGCCCTGCTGTGGGGCACTGGACCGATAGCCGACATCGTGGAGCCGATTGTCGCACGCGGTCACGACGTGCAGCTGCACCTACATACGGAGTGGCTGGAACTGGCTGGCAAGGCCAACCCGCTGGGGACGCGCACCGGTGCGAACATCAAGGATTTCGCGCGAGACGAACAGGCTGTGCTGCTGGAGCTGGGCATCGACCTGCTGATGCAGGCAGGCGCGCCGCGTCCGGTGGCCTTTCGCGCGGGCAATTACGGAGCGAATGACGACACTCTGCGAGCGATGGTGCAGGTCGGCCTTTCCCACGATACCAGCCACCCGCCCGGCCTGATGGACGGCGAATGCGAGATCGGCCTCGATGAACGGCACCGCCGCCCGCTGCGTCGCCATGGCGTGATCGAGGTGCCCATTGGCTGCATCGGCGATGCATTGGGCGGACTGCGCCATGCCCAGCTGACAGCGCTATCCTACCGCGAGATCGTGGCAGCCCTGCGCCACGCGCGGGCCAACGAACTGGGCTGCTTCACCGTCGTTTCCCACAGCTTCGAGCTGCTGTGCCGCCAGCGCACGCGGATCAACCGCATCGTAGAGCGTCGGTTTGAAAAGGTGTGCGCCCATGTCGCGGCGATGGAAGGCGTTACCACCGCCACCTATGCCGAGCGCCTTCCCAATGTTGCCAAACGCCCCGTCGGTGCACCGGTGCTCGCCCCTGCCCCGTTACTCAACGGTACGCGCATGGTGGAGCAGGCTGTCGCCAATGCACTCTATGGCCGCGAAACAGCCGCTCATGTGGAAGGCGACGGCGCGAAAGAGCCTAATGCCGTCGCAAAGGCGGTTCGCTACCTGGAAATAGCCAACCAGGCACGCGTTCGCTGACAGCGCGGCAATCCCATCTCCGAAAGTTGCAGGGATATTGAGCGGCCAGGCAGGTTTAAATCCTGCTAACCATGTCCGACAAGCCCGGCTTAACCAGCGCGGTGCACTTTTCCTTCATTCGAGAAAGAAGGTTTGCCGCCATGATGAACTACGTGGTCGTGGGAGCGACAGGACTGTTGCTCCTGATGCTCGTGCCGGACTCCAAGGTTCGATGGCAGCGCCTTTCCGCACGCGGGGGCGCTGCCATGCTCTTCGGCCTCGGCCTGTTCGGCACGGTCTATTCGGTGATGGCGCCCTGACGACGGGCGCCGTCCACCCGCCTATCTCTTGCCGAACAGGTTGCCCGCCATGCCCGCGATATCGTTCAGCGGGTTACCATCGTGGTCCTGGTCGAGGATCTGCATGAACGAGGCGAGCGAGCCTTCGCCGCCGACATGTTCCATCACCTGCGTGAGAATGTTCGCGTCGATGCCGCTCTTCTGCTGCGCCACCTCCACCGTGTCGCCGCTGGCCTGATGGCCCTCGGTCAGCGCGGCAATCGCCTTCTCTGCGGTCGCCTGGTCGATGCCCAGCTTATCTGCCATGTTCTTGACAGTGGGGTGGTTGTGCGCTGCGCCCAGGATCTGGTCGAAAATGCTCATGGCGAATCCTCCTAATTGTGGTTCCGCCGTCACGTTACGCCGCGCGACTCGCATGTAAAAGGCCCCGCACCGGTCTTGCGCCGGGCGGGGCCTCTCCTCTCCAGCTCGGAAACTGGTTGTCAGGCCGCTTGCGGAGCCGCCTGCCGGACGCCTTCGTCCACGTGCTCGGCAAACTGGCGGAAGTTCTCCACGAACAGTTCCACCAGCTTGTGCGCGGTGGCGTCGTATTCGTCCTTGTCGGCCCAGGTGCTGCGCGGATCGAGCACGGTCTGGTCGATACCGGCCTCGTCCAGCGCGGGCACGTGCACCGGCACATCGAAGCCGAAGTTCGGATCCTTGCGGAATTCCACGTTATCCATCTTGCCGTCGAGTACCGCGTTCAGCAGGCCGCGAGTGGCCTTGATCGGCATACGGCTGCCGACGCCGTACTTGCCGCCGGTCCAGCCGGTGTTGAACAGCCAGCACTGCACGTCGCCCTTGGCGATACGTTCCTTCAGCAGGTTGCCGTAGACCGACGGGTGGCGCGGCATGAAGGCAGCGCCGAAGCAGGTGCTGAAGGTGGCTTCCGGCTCGGTCACGCCGATCTCCGTCCCTGCCACCTTGGCGGTGTAGCCGGAAAGGAAATAGTACATTGCCTGATCTGCCGTAAGGCGCGCGATCGGAGGCAGGACGCCGAAGGCATCGGCCGTCAGCATGATGACGTTCGACGGTGCCGGACCGAGGTTCTTTTCCGAAGTGTTCGGAATGTACTCGATGGGATAGGCGCCGCGGGTATTCTCCGTCTTGCTGCCATCCGTGAAGTCCAGCTCGCGCGTGTCCTCGTCCATCGTCACGTTCTCGATGATCGTGCCGAACATCTTGGTCGTCGCGTAGATTTCCGGCTCACCCTCTGCCGAGAGGTTGATCATCTTGGCGTAGCAGCCGCCTTCGAAGTTGAAGACCGCATCGTCGGACCAGCCGTGCTCGTCATCGCCGATCAGCGTGCGGCTGGCATCGGCGGAAAGCGTGGTCTTGCCGGTGCCGGAAAGGCCGAAGAAGATCGCCGTCTTGCCATCCGGGCCAATGTTGGCGGAGCAGTGCATGGGCATCACGCCCTGTTCCGGCAGCAGGTAGTTCAGAAGGCCGAACACGCCCTTTTTCATCTCGCCCGAGTATTCGGTGTTGCCGATCAGGATCAGCTTTTCCGTCAGGTTGACCGCAATCACCGTGTCGCTGCGGCAACCGTGGCGTTCGGGATCCGCCTTGAAGCTGGGCAGGTTGATGATGGTGTATTCGGGATCGAAGCTGGCCAGTTCTTGGGGGGTCGGGCGCACCAGCAGGGTGCGGGCGAACAGGTTATGCCACGCCATCTGCGTGATGACGCGCACGTTCACGCGGTATTCCGGCTGGCTGCCGCCGAACAGGTCCGCCACGTAAAGCTCGGTCTGATCCTTCGTCGCGGCGAGGAAATCGGCCTTCAGGTTGTCCCAGTGCTCCTGGTCCATCGGCTGGTTGATCTTTCCCCAGTCGATCGTGCTCTCGGTCGTCGCGTCGCGGACAATGAACTTGTCCTTCACGCTGCGACCAGTGAACTTGCCGGTATCGACCAGCAGCGCGCCGTGCTGCGTCAGCTGCCCCTCACCCTTGGCGATGGCATGTTCGACGAGGGCAGCGGTGCCCAGGTTCGGGTGAATAGTGGCGGTGGTCGCAATGCCCTGGTCGGACAGCGACTTGGAAAGTTCGTATGACACGTAGGCTCCTCGTTACGGTCAAGATGGCAACGGCGCATTCGTATGCACTCGATTGTGCGGCCCGCATAAGGTCGAAAGCTGGGCGCGTCAATTTACCGGGACCGGTTTGACTTAGTCCGGGATTACTTACCTTTGAGACCATTTTGGCGGGGCTATCGAGGGCCTGCCAGTTGTCACGTCGCCGGCAAGGGATTACCTCGCTTGTGGGACAAGGAGAAGCATGACGCAGGCATCCGACAATATCGCCACAGAAGCGCAGAATTTCGCGGCTGACGGCCAGCGAACAATCGCGCTGGTGGACGACGATCGCAACATCCTGACCACGCTTTCCATCGCCCTCCAGGCCGAAGGTTACGCCACCCGCGTCTACTCCGACGGAGAAGCTGCGCTCGCAGCGCTGCAACAAAATCCTCCGGACCTGGCCGTGTTCGACATCAAGATGCCTCGCATGGACGGCATGGAATTGCTGCAGAAGCTGCGCGAATCGTCGGACCTGCCGGTGATCTTCCTGACCAGCAAGGATCAGGAGGAGGACGAGGAAGCCGGTCTTGCCATGGGCGCGGACGATTACATCGCCAAACCGTTCAGCCAGCGCCTCCTGCTGGCCCGCATCCGCACCATACTGCGCCGTGCCGCCCCGTTGCCTGAAGGCCATGAGGATACCACACCCGCGCCCAGTGCGCACAGCGAAGTGATCGCGCGCGGCCGCCTGGCGATGGACCCGGCGCGCCACCAGGTCACCTGGGATGGCAAGCCCGTCAGCCTTACGGTTACGGAGTTCCTCATCCTTGAGGCGCTGGCCGTGCGTCCCGGCGTTATCAAGAGCCGCAACCAATTGATGGATGCAGCCTACCCGGACGACGTGTTCGTGGACGACCGCACCGTCGATTCGCACATCAAGCGCCTGCGCCGCAAGTTCCGCGCGGTAGACCCGGAGTTCGGCGCGATCGAAACGCTGTACGGCGCGGGCTACAGCTTCTCCGATGGCTGACGACAGCGGCGACACGGGGTTGCAGGCGAGCCGCCTGGAGCGGCTGGCCTTTCCAGTTGGCCGTTCGCTCACCGCGCGCATCCTCGCCGTCAACCTGATCCCGCTGCTGGTGCTGGCGGGCAGCCTGTTCTTTCTCGATTCCTATCGTAGGCAGCTGCTCGACGAACGTTTCAAGCTGGCCCGGATCGAAGCGCAGATCACGGCCGAGGCACTGGCCGGGGCCACGCGCGAGCGGCAGGAGGCACTGCTCAGCCAGATCGGCCGCGAACAGCGGATGCGGATGCGGCTCTACGATGCATCGGGCGCGCTGATTGCCGACAGTTTCGAATTGGACGCTCCCAGCTTTACCTTCGACGATCCCGTGGCGGAGCCATTCCTTGAAGACCTCGCCCGGTGGACGGATAGCGCGGTCAACATCGCCGTCGGTGCACCCTCCCCTCCGCGTTACGTCGAGCCTGAGGATACCGCCGCCGACAACTGGCCCGAACTCGCCCGCGTGCGCCAGCAGGGCCTGTCGCAGATCGAGCTTCGCCGCGCGCCGGACGGAACCCCGGTGATCAACGCGGCCGCGCCCGTCGGCGTCAACGGAGCCAGCCTGCTCACCACGCGCAACGCATCGGACATCACGCAGGCCGTGCGCAACGCGCGCAGCAGCCTGATGACGATCATCATGCTGGCGCTCGCCGTTTCCATCGTACTCTCGCTCTATCTTGCCAGCACCATCATCCAGCCGCTGCGGCGCCTGGTAATCTCCACCCAGCGCGTGCGCCTGGGCCGCGACCGCGAAGTGGAAGTGCCCCGTATGGACGAGCGCGCCGACGAGATCGGCCTGCTCGCCCGCGCCGTTTCCGACATGACAGCCACGCTGCGCCACCGCATCGACGCGGTGGAAACCTTTGCCGCCGATGTCGCGCACGAGATCAAGAACCCACTGGCATCGCTACGCAGCGCGACGGAATCGCTGCCCCGCGTCAAGGAGCCGAAACTGCACGCTCAGCTGGTGGAAGTGGCCGCCCATGACGTGCGCCGGATCGACCGCCTCGTGACCGAAATTTCAGAGGCCAGCCGGATCGATGCCGAACTCAGCCGCGCCACTTTCGAACCGGTGGAACTGGGTCAGTTGTTCGCCAACGTGGTCTCCCGCAAGATGGAGCGGAGCGAAAACCGCGGATGCGTGATCACCATCGACATGGACACCACCCGCGACCTGGTAATGGGCGTGCCGCTGCGTCTGGAGCGGATCGCCGAGAACCTGATCGACAACGCGGTGTCCTTTTCGCCCGAAGGCGGGCGCATCACTGTCACCATTTCCCGCGCCGGCGGCCGGGTCTCCGCGACGGTCTGCGACGAAGGACCCGGCATTCCCGAAGCCGAGCGGGAAAAGGTCTTCCGCCGGTTCCACTCGCATCGCCCGGAAGGCGAAGAATATGGCAACCATTCGGGGCTAGGCCTCGCCATCGGCCGTACCATTGCCGAAGCGCACGATGGCAGCCTGAGCGTGGCGGATCCCCCGGATTCGCTGGGCGGGGCCTGTCTCGTTCTCGAATTGCCAGCCGCGTAAGAGTTTTCGAATGAGCGAAGTCCTGCCCAATGTCAGCTGCATTGCCCTGCGCGGGCGCGCCGTCCTGATCAGCGGGCCACCGGGAAGCGGCAAGTCCAGCCTCGCCCTGGCGCTGATGGACCGGGGCGGCGAACTGGTCGGCGATGACGGCGTGACCCTCTCGCAGGTCGGCGAACTGATCGTCGCGACCCCTCCGCCCAACACCGAGGGCCTGATCGAGATTCGCAATGTCGGCCTGCTGGAAGTGCCCACCGGCCGTGCACCGGTGGCCATTGTGATCAACCTGACCACCGATGCCGAACGCTTGCCGCTAGGCCACGGCTACAGGCTCCTGCTGGGTCGCCAGGTCCCGCAGGTCGACCTCTATCCCGGCACGCCATTCCTTGCCCTGCGAGCAGAGGCCGCGCTGGAAATGCACGGGCTGGACTGATTGCCATTTCGGGACTGCCCCCAAGTCCCTCTTCACATTTGCCCGGCAAGCGCGCAAACCGCGTCGCTATGGGAGAAACGGACCATTCGAACGAGCCCGCACGGCCGCAGAGCCGCATTCTGCTGGTGACTGGCATGCTGGGCGCAGGAAAAACCACCGCGCTGCGCGAACTGGAAGACCTCGGCTGGGAATCCATCGACAATTTCCCGATCCGCCTGCTCGACAGGCTGGTGGGCGGCGATGGTAACGATCACCCGCTCGCCATCGGTTTCGATTGCCGCACGCGCGGCTTCGTTCCGGCCGAGATCATAGAGCAAGTGAAGCGCTGGGTGGAGGACGATGGCCTCGCCATCACCACCCTGTTTCTCGATTGCGCGGGGCACGAGCTGGAGCGGCGCTTCAACGAAACCCGCCGCCGCCATTTCCTGGCGGGCGACCTGCCCGTATCTTCCGGCATTTCGGCGGAGCGCGAACTGCTGTCCCCCCTGCGCCGCTGGGCCGACGTGCTGATCGACACGACGGATTTTTCCACCAACGACCTCAGGCAGACGATCCGCGAGCAGTTCAGCCAGACTGCGCCGCAACAGATGACGGTCACGGTATCCAGCTTCGGATTCGCCCGCGGCAAGCCGCCCACGGCGGACCTGGTGTTCGACATGCGTTATCTCGACAACCCGCACTGGGAAGAGGCCTTGCGCGAACAGACCGGGCTGGATGCGCCGGTGGGCGAGTTCATCGAACGCAGTGCGGTTTTCGCCTCTACCTTCGACAAGATTCGCGGCCTGTTGCTGGAACTGCTGCCGCGCTATGCCGAGCAGGGAAAGGCCTACGTCAACATCGCGTTTGGCTGTACCGGCGGGAGACACCGGTCGGTTTACACGGCGGAGAAGATGGCGCAGGTCTTGCGCGAAGGCGGCTTTTCGCCCACCGTGCTGCACCGCAACCTGGGATCGCGCGCGGAAGACCTTGTCGAAGGGACACAGCAACCGTGACCGATCCCCTTGAATGCCTTGCGAAATTTGAGAGCCGGAAAAGCATCGCCCCCCAATGATCGGACTGATTCTCGTTACCCACGGCCGTCTGGCCGAGGAATTCGTTTCCGCCATGGAGCACGTGGTCGGCCAGCAGGATGCGATCGCCACGATCTGCATCGGCCCCAATGACGACATGGAAGACCGCCGCCAGGAGATCGCGGATGCCATCGACAGGGTGGACAGCGGCTCCGGCGCGATCATGCTGACAGACCTGTTCGGCGGCACCCCGTCGAACCTTGCCATCTCCCTGCTGCAACAGGGCCGCACCGAAGTAATTGCCGGAATCAACCTGCCCATGCTGATCCGCCTCGCGGGCGCGCGCAAGGAAATGAAGCTGGGCGCCGCTGCCGCCGCCGCGCGCGAAGCGGGCCGCAATTACATCACGCTGGCTTCCGAATTCCTCGGCCAGGATGCCTGAGGAGACGCGCGCAATGAGTGAAGTGAGTCAGCAGGTCGTCATTCCCAACAAGCGCGGCCTGCACGCACGCGCCAGCGCCAAGTTCGTCGCCGCCGTCACCGAAATGCAGGGCCATCACGTGTTCGTGGAGAAGGACGGGCAGGAAGCCGCCGGTGGCTCCATCCTCGGCCTGATGATGCTGGGCGCGGCCAAGGGTGACACCGTGAATATCCGCGTTGCCGGAGACGATGCCGAGGCGCGGCTGGCGGAGCTTGTCGCGCTGGTCGAAGGCAAGTTCGGCGAAGAGTAATGCCCTCACCCATCCGGCGTGAAATCACCGGCTTTTCCAATCCCACGGTAAAGTATCTGCGCAGCTTGCGGGAGAAAAAGCACCGCAAGCGCGAGGGCGTGTTCCTTGCCGAGGGGCTGCGGCTGCTGACCGACGCGCGCGAATGTGGGCACGTGCCGCAGATGCTGGTGATGGCCGCAGGGCGCGATCCGCACCCGCTGATCGACGCGCTGGAGGCTGCCGTTGCCGAAGCCGGCGGCGAAGTGATCGTCACTTCGCCCGATATCCTTTCCAAGATTACCGGCAAGGACAATCCGCAGAGCGTGGCGGGCGTGTTTGCCGAATTCGATACCTCGCTGGCCGGGGTGGACAGGTCTGCCGCGAAGATCTGGCTGGTGGCACAGGCGCTCCGCGATCCGGGCAACCTTGGCACCATGCTGCGCACTGGAGACGCAGTGGGCGCAGGCGGCCTGATCCTGATCGACGACTGCGCCGACCCCTTCAGCGTGGAAGCCGTGCGCGCCAGCATGGGCGCTGTCTTCACGCAGAAGATCGCACGCGCCGGGTGGGACGAATTCCTGCCGTGGCTGCGGGGAGGAGAGGGCCAGCTTGTCGCCGCCAGCTTGCGCGACGCGGTGCCCTATCGCGGCGCACCCTATGCAGCGCCGTGTTTCGTGATGGTGGGCAACGAATCGCAAGGCCTGCCCGAAACCTACGAAATGGCCTGCGACCTGCGCGTCACCATGCCCATGCGCGGCCGCGCGGACAGCCTGAACGCTGCGGTGGCAGCGGCGGTGCTGGCTTACGAGGTGCTGGACGCCTTAGAGGGGTGATGTCTGGAGTTGGGTGGTTAGCGGACATCTAGTAGGTTTGGCAGTTGGGAGCTGGCAGATGCTCAATTTCTACCATTCGCTCAGGCCAAATCTCTCTTCCCCAAAGACCCAAATGCCCGCCGCCACCAGGTCTCTCTCTTCCGACAAAGCGCACATGATACGCCGCTATTGGATAGCAGCCTAATTCTTCATCGTAGTCGAAAATGTCTATGCCACTTGGCTCTCTGACCGGATCGTACTGCAGCCACGCAGTCTCTTCGAACGGGGGGCGCTTCGTTGGAACTTCGTCGCCCCCTTCAATGAAAGTCGAGCCCTCGAATTGGTTTATCCAGATACCGCTATAATCACGCAATTCTGAAAAGCGGTAACAATCCGGTCCTATGTCGTGGAAGATCACACCGTCTTCACGCGTTTCGCAAGGCAAGCCAAACGCCAGTGCGATTGGGACCGAAGTCTTAAAGCGATCTTCCCACTTGACGAAGTCTCCGGGGTTTCCAAGCCAAGGCCAAAATACAATGGCGACGGATACTACGATTGCGAAACCAAAGATTTTTCTGCGACTCATCCAAGCATTCTGTCCGCAAAGCCAAATGTCCGCAATCGGGTCGTTAGCAGACGCCCATCAATCCCCCGCCACCAGAGCGGTAATCCGCCAGCGGTCGTTGCGGCGGCTGGCGATCAGGCGGTAGTCGATGATGGAGCGCAGGCTGGTCTTGGCGATGTAGCCTTCGACTTCCTGCCGGGTTGCCGGGTCTGTCCAGCGGACGTGGGCGAAGTCGCTCTCGCCGGTCTGCGGCAGGGTGACGACAGCTTCCCATGAAAGCTGCGCCTGCACCGGCGTGTCGCTGGCGGGCCCTTCATAGAGCGGGATGCCGTTCCCAGTGACGATAGCCCCCGCGTAGGGATCGACCGGTATTTCCTGCGCGAAATACCACGGGATGGTCATGCCCGCGGCGTCGTCTGCCGCGCAGCCCAGTTCCAGCATCCGGGCAAGTTCGCGCCAGAAGGTGCCGTTCTCGGCAGAAAGGCGTTCGCGCAGTTCGTTCTTGCCCGCGCCGCCGCCGAAATCGAGCTTTATGTCGTCCGCCGCCAGAGCGAGAAACGCGTCGGTATCGCGCGTGTCGATGGCGGCCTGCACGCTGGCGAGGAAATCCACCCCGCCTGGCAGATCGCGGCATTCGTTGCGCGGGGCCCATGTGCCGACCGGCTCCGGCACGGCTGCGGCGGTGTTCTCCACCTCGGAAACCAGTTCCTCCGCCGCGCGCTCCAGCCGGTCCGACGGCGGATCGCTGCGATCGCAGGCGCTCAAGCTGGCCGCCAGGGCCACGGTGACGCCGATGGCGCGGGTGAATTTCATTAGGTTTCCGAAGCCTCCTCGCTCTCCTTGCTATCAATAAGCAAGGCTTCGGCAGGTTCCGCAAGATCGGACAAACCGTAGGTCGGCGTTCTCTCGATCGGCTCGATGTCCTCGATTTCCTTCTTCCCGATCTCAATGCCCTTCTCGGCAAGGCGGCGACCGGACGACAGCACGTTGCGCTCGAAGCTGCCCACGAACTTGTTGTAGTTGTTCACCGCGCTTTCCAGCCCGCCGCCCATGCGCTTCAGGTGTTCCGAAGCGACACGCAGCCGGTCGTAAAGCTCGGCCCCCATGCGACCGATTTCCTGCGCTTCCTGCGCCAGCGCGTCCTGCCGCCATACTTGCGCCACGGTGCGCGCGATGGCGACGAGGTTGGTGGGCGTTGCCAGCAGAACCTTGTTGTCGAAAGCGAAGTCCCAAAGCGTGGGGTCGGCCTCCAGAGCGGCCGCGACGAAGTGTTCTCCCGGCACGAACATTACGACATAATCGGGCGCCTCTTCGAACTGGCTCTGATAGCTTTTTGCCCCCAGCGTCTGGACGTGTCCTCGCATCGACTTCGCATGAAGCGCCAGTTGCCGCTTGCGCTCCTCGTCATCGTCCGCCTCGAATGCGGCCTGATAGGCGTTGAGCGAGACCTTGGAATCGATCACCAGCTTCTTCTGTCCCGGCACATTGACGATGGCATCGGGGCGCAGCCGCCCTTCGCTGGTATCCATCGACTGTTCGAGGTGGAAATCGGTGTGCTCGGCAAGGCCGCACTGTTCCAGCAGGTTCTGCAAGGCCCGTTCGCCCCAGCGCCCGCGCGCCTTGGGGGCATTGGTGAGCGAGTTGCCCAGCCGCTGCGCCTCGCGTCGCACCTCTTCCTGCCCCAGCCGCATCGCCTCGATCTGCTGGTGCAGGCGGGAGAAGGCGTCGCTGCGCTGCCGCTCCAGCGTGCCGACCTGCTCCTCGTACTTCTGCAACCGCTCGTTCACCGGGGCGAGCAGGTTCGCCACGGCTTCCTTGTTGGCCTTTTCTGCATTGCCCAGCCGCTCGGCGGCATCGGCGATGAATTTCTCCTGCGCCTTGCTGAGCACTTCGCTGCCTGCGGCGCGGAACTGGGTGAGCAATTCCTCGCGCGCTTCCTTCATCAGGATGATCTGCCGCTCGTGATTGGCGGCATCGGCTTCCAGCGTGGCAAGCCTGTTGCGCGCTACATCGCGCTCCTCGCGCACGGTGTTCAGCTGCTCTTCCAGCCCGTCCGCCCTCTGGGCGCGCACCGTGGCATTCTCGAGATCGACCACGGCCTTGCGGAACTTCTCGTCCAGCTCCTTCGCCTCGGCATCGCGCGCCGCATGGCGTTCCCGCCACTCCGCCACGGGGCGCTGACCCAGCCAGTAGCCCAGCCCTCCCAAGACGAGAGCCAGCACGATAAGGGCGAGAACGACAGGATCCATAAACAGCCTTCAAACGATAGGAACGAAACGCGAACCTAGACGAGCACGCAACGACCGACAAGCGCCGCGCTCGCCTCATCCCCAGCCGCTGGCAAAATTTGTATGCTTCACTTACAATTCGGAATTGCGAAATTTTCGCAATTGTGAAACAAGGCTGGCCGAACACGCGTGCGCAGCGAATCGCGCCTGCGCAAGAACATGACATCGAGAGAGGATCATCCATGCCCACAGATATCGAGATTGCCCGTCAGGCCAAGCTTATCCCGATCACCGAGGTTGCCGCCAATGCCGGCGTGCCGGACGATGCGCTGATCCCCTACGGCAAGTACAAGGCGAAGGTCGATACCGACCAGTTGCCCGATAACCCGAACGGCAAGCTAATCCTAGTTACCGCGATCAACCCCACCCCGGCTGGTGAAGGCAAGACCACGACCTCTGTCGGCCTGTCGGACGCTCTGCACCGCATCGGCAAGAAAACGATGCTGTGCCTGCGCGAACCCTCTCTCGGCCCGTGCTTCGGCATGAAGGGCGGCGGTGCCGGTGGCGGCAAGAGCCAGGTGATGCCGATGGACGAGATCAACCTGCACTTCACGGGTGACTTCCACGCCATCACCAGCGCGCACAACCTGCTGTCCGCCATGATCGACAACTCGATCTACTGGGGCAACCCGAACGATATCGACGTGCGCCGCGTGACGTGGAAGCGCGTGCTGGACATGAACGACCGCGCGCTGCGCCAGATTGTCGGCCCGCTGGGCGGCGTTGCCAACGGCTTCCCGCGCGAAAGCGGCTTCGACATCACCGTGGCCTCAGAGATCATGGCCATCCTGTGCCTCGCCAGCGACCTGAAGGACCTTCAGAAGCGCCTGGGCGATATCATCATCGGCTACAAGCGCGACCGCAGCCCGGTCTACTGCCGAGACGTGAAGGCCGACAGCGCGATGACCGTGCTGCTGAAGGATGCCATCCTGCCCAACCTCGTGCAGACGCTGGAAAACCGCCCGGCCTTCCTGCACGGCGGCCCCTTCGCCAACATCGCTCACGGCTGTAACTCCGTGATCGCCACCAAGACCGCGCTGAAGATGGCCGACTATGTCGTGACCGAAGCCGGTTTCGGTGCCGACCTCGGGGCTGAGAAGTTCCTTGACATCAAGTGCCGTCTTGCCGGTCTGAAGCCCGACGCCATCGTGCTGGTCGCCACCGTCCGCTCGCTCAAGATGAACGGCGGGGTGCCCAAGAACCAGCTGACCGAGGGCGAGAACGTGGAAGCCGTTCGCGCCGGTGCCGTGAACCTGAAGCGCCACATCGAGAACCTGAAGAAGTTCGGCGTGACCCCGACGATCGCCATCAACCACTTCTATCTCGACACCGACGCCGAAATCGCCGTGATCCAGGAAATGGCCAAGGAGTTCGGTGCCGAGGCCGTGATCTGCAAGCACTGGGCCGAAGGCGGCGCAGGGGCGGAAGAACTGGCGCGGATCGTTTCGGCCAAGGCCGATGCAGGGGCACCCGATTTCAACCAGCTCTACCCCAGCGACATGCCGCTGGCCGACAAGATCACTACGGTCGCTACCGAAATCTACCGTGCGGGCGAAGTCAGCATTTCGCCGGCCATTCGCAAGCAGCTGAAGCAGTGGGAAGAGATGGGCTACGGCAACTACCCCATCTGCATGGCGAAGACGCAGTACAGCTTCTCCACCGATCCCACGGCACTCGGCGCGCCGGAAGATCACACCGTGGAGATCAACGAAGTGCGCCTCTCGGCAGGCGCTGGCTTCGTGGTCGCCATTGCCGGTGGCATCATGACCATGCCGGGCCTGCCCAAGGTGCCCAGCGCGGAAAACATCTACCTCGACGAGAACGGCCAGATCGAAGGCCTGTTCTGAGGAAACCTACCCCCCGTAGCGAACATACCCCCCAAACGTGTTCGCTCGAGAAAGGGCCGTCCAGCCGGGCGGCCCTTTTTTCGTGACCGGCTGTCGGAACCGGCACGCCTCCTCGCCCGTCGATAGGGCAGAAGGAGAAATGCCATGTCGATCAAGGAAATGATCAAGGAACACCCGCAGGTAGGGTCCGACTACAACGAACAGCTGGGCGAAGCTGTGAAGCACGCAATGTACTGCGCAGCCATCTGCAATTCGTGCGCCGATGCCTGCAACGCCGAAGAAGGCGACATGAGCGAATGCATTCGCAAGTGCCTCGATTGCTCGGAGATCTGCCAGGCCGTCAGCCGCGTCGCCGCCCGCCGCACGCATGGCAATACCGTGGTGATCAAGTCGCTGCTGGAAGCCTGCATCATCGCCTGCAAGGTCTGCGCGGAGGAATGTGCGAAGCACGACAACCCGCATTGCCGACGCTGCGAGAAGATGTGCCGCGAATGCATGGAAGACTGCGTGAAGGCGCTACAGGGAATGCAGGCAGAAGCCGCCGCGTAATTCCGGTTTCGTTCAGATAGACGGGGGCAGGGTTTCGGCCTAACGTTTACCCGTGGCGCGACACGCAACCGCGCCCGTTATCTGGATTGGAACGACGATGCGATTGAAGACCGCCCTTATCGGCCTGCTGCTGGGCAGCACCGTGCTGGGACTTTCCGCCTGCAACACCGTGCGCGGCATGGGGCAGGATCTGGAATCCGTTGCCAACACCAGCGAGGAAGCCATCAACTGATACGAAAAAGGGCGCCGATCTGGCGCCCTTTTTTGGTCTAGAGAACTTTCGAAAGCTCTCAGGCCGCGCGCGCCTTTTGCAGCTTCTTCAGCGCCATGTTACGCTTCAGGCGGCTGAGGTGGTCGATGAAAAGAATGCCGTTCAGGTGGTCCATCTCGTGCTGGATGCACACCGCCAGCATGCCGTCCATTTCCTCTTCGTGCGTGTTGCCCTCAAGGTCCTGCCAGCGCACGCGGCACTTGGCAGGGCGCTCCACGTCGGCAAAGATATCGGGCACCGAAAGGCAGCCTTCCTGGTAGCTCTTCGTGTCGTCCGACGGATCGAGGATTTCCGGGTTCACGAACACGCGCGGGTCGTTCTTCACCGGCTGGTGCGTGTGGGCGTGGCCATCGTGGTTGCACTCCACCGGCTCCGCATCGGGGTCCTCTTCCTGAAGGTCGATCACCAGCAGGCGCAGCGGCTCACCCACCTGAATTGCGGCGAGGCCGATGCCGTGGGCATCGTACATCGTCTCGAACATGTCCTCGACGAGGGTCTTCAGATTGTCGTCGAACGTCTCGACAGGAGACGACACGACTTTCAGCCGGGGGTCCGGCGCTTCCAGGATTTCACGAATAGCCATGCAGGTAATATAGGCCCAACCGGCTGAACCTTCAATTGCTGTAAGCTGGCCGGTGTTCAGCCAAGAGGCCTGCGCGCCCTCAATGCCTGCGCCAGGGTGCCTTCGTCGAGGTAATCGAGTTCGCCGCCGACCGGCAGGCCGTGGGCGAGCTGGGTGATGCGAACGGCGTGGTCCTCCAGCCGTTCGGCGATGTAGTGTGCCGTGGTTTGCCCCTCCAACGTGGCGTTCATGGCGAGGACGACTTCGTCTACCCCGCCCTGCTCCACGCGGCCCAGCAGGCTGTCGATGGCAAGATCCTCCGGCCTGATGCCGTCCAGCGCGGAAAGTCGACCGCCCAGAACGTGGAATGTGCCGGTGAACAGCCGCGCACGGTCCAGCGCCCACAGGTCCGCCACGTCCTCCACCACGCAGATGCTTTTCGCATCGCGTTTGGGATCGGCGCAGATGGTGCATGGGTTCTGGGTGTCGACATTGCCGCAGGTATCGCACTCCACCAGCTTGTCCTTCACCGCGCCCAGCGCGTCCAGCACCTGCTCCAGCGCGGTTTCGCGGTGTTTTACCAGCCACAGCACGGCGCGCCGCGCGGAGCGCGGGCCGAGGCCCGGCAGGCGCGCCAGGGCAGAGGCCAGGTTCTCGATCTCTTGCGATGCCATGCACTGCCAGATAGGGCGGCGCGCAAGGAATAGAAAGGCTGGCAATGCGCCTTGTTTTCATGGGAACGCCTGATTTCGCCGTGCCGACGCTGGATGCGCTGGTGGAGGCGGGGCACGACGTAGTGGCCGTGTACAGCCAGCCGCCCAGCCGTGCCGGGCGCGGCAAGAAGGAACGGCCCTCCCCCGTCCATGCCCGCGCCGAGGAACTCGGCATCGAAGTGCGTCACCCCGTCAGCCTGAAAGGCGCGGACGAGCAGGCCGCCTTCGCTGCGCTGGAGGCCGACGCAGCGGTCGTCGCTGCCTACGGCTTGCTGCTGCCGCAGGCCGTGCTGGACGCGCCGAAACACGGTTGCCTCAACGTGCACGGTTCGCTGCTGCCGCGCTGGCGGGGCGCAGCGCCTATCCACCGGGCCATACAGGCGGGCGACGAGCAGACCGGCATCACCATCATGCGCATGGAGAAAGGGCTGGATACCGGCCCTATGCTGCTGAAAGGGTCAACGCCCGTCGATCACAAGACCACCGGCGAACTGCACGATGAACTGGCGGCGATGGGTGCCGCGCTGATGGTAGAGGCGCTCGCACAGATCGAAACGCTGGAGTCCGAAGCGCAGGACGATGCCCTTGCCACCTATGCTCCCAAGATCAGCAAGGACGAGGCGAAATTGGATTTCACCAAGCGTGCCGAAGTGCTGGAGCGCGAAGTGCGCGCGTTCTCGCCCTTCCCCGGAAGCTGGTTCGAACTGGACGGCGCGCGCATCAAGCTGTTGCGAGCGGAACTGGTGGATGCCGATGGCGCACCCGGCACCGTGCTGGACGACCGGCTCACCATCGCCTGCGGCACGCGCGCTATCCGCCCGGTCACGCTGCAACGCGCCGGCAAGCCCGCCATGGCGCTGGACGACTTCCTGCGCGGCAACGCGATTGCGGCGGGCATGATTGCCGGATGACCCGCTTTGCCCTCACCATCGAATTCGACGGCGGCCCGTTCTTCGGCCTGCAACGGCAGGACAATGGCCCCAGCGTCCAGCAGAGCATCGAGGATGCGGCCCACGCCATCACCGGCGAGACGGTGACGCTGCACAGCGCCGGTCGCACCGACAGCGGCGTGCATGCCCTCGCCATGCGCAGCCACCTCGATATCGAGAAGGACATCGAGCCGTTCCGCCTGATGGAAGCCCTGAACGCGAAGCTGCGCCCCGATCCGGTCGCCGTCATCCACTGCGAGATTAAACCCGACGACTGGCACGCGCGGTTTTCGTGCATTGGTCGATCTTACGAATATCGCATCCGCAATCGCCGCGCGCCGTTGACGCTGGAAAAGGGACGCGCATGGCACGTGGCGCGTCCGCTGGATGCAACTGCCATGCACGAAGCCGCGCAGGCACTGGTGGGGAACCATGACTTTACCACCTTCCGCAGCGCCCACTGTCAGGCGGCCAGCCCCGTCAAGACGCTCGACCGGCTGGATGTCAGCCGCGAAGGCGATGCCGTGATCATCCGCGCTGCCGCGCGCAGTTTCCTTCACCATCAGGTCCGCTCGATGGTAGGCTGCCTCACCCTTGTTGGACATGGCACCTGGGGGATAGATCAGATGGCTGAGGCGTTGGAAGCGAAAGACCGCTCCGCGCTGGGCCTGAATGCCCCGCCAGAGGGGTTGTACTTCGTCAAAGCCACCTACCCAGAAGAGGAACAAGCCGCATGACCACCACTGGCCGCCAGCTCATCTCCACGCTCAATTCCGACAACACCATGGTCCTGTCGCTGGAGCAAAAGACCTTTCCGGAGCCCAAGGGCAACCAGGTGCTGGTGAAGATGGAAGCAGCGCCCATCAACCCCTCCGACCTGTTCCTGATGACAACCGGGGTGGACTTCAAAAACGCCACGTTCGAGGCGGGCAAGGTCACGATGCCGATCGCCCCGCAAGTCGCGGCCGGACAGGCCGCGCGCATGGGCAAACCGCAGACCGTCGGTAACGAAGGCGCGGGCGAAGTGATCGCGGCAGGCGACGGCGAAATGGCGCAGAGCCTGCTGGGCCAGCGGGTTGCCTGCGTGCCGGGCAGCGCCTTCGGCGAATATGCCCTTGCCGATGCCATGATGTGCCTGCCGCTGGGCGATCACTCTTCGGAAGACGGCGCAAGTTCCTTCGTCAATCCCATGACCGCGCTGGGTTTTGCCGAGACGGCAAAGCGCGAGGGGCACAAGGCAATCATCCATGCGGCTGCCGCCTCGAACCTTGGCCAGATGCTCAACCGCATTTGCCAGGAAGACGGCCTCGGCCTCGTCAACATCGTGCGCAAGGACGAGCAGGCGCAGCTCCTGAAGGATCAGGGCGCGGCGCACGTGGTGAACAGTTCGGACGATGATTTCGAGGCAAAGCTTGCCGAAGCGGTGGGCGCGACCGGGGCCTTCCTGGGCTTCGATCCCATCGGCGGCGGGCGCACCACCGACACCTGCCTGCGCGCGATGGAGCGCGTGGCGGCGAAGGAAATGACCGAATACAGCCGCTACGGCTCCAACAAGCCGAAGAAGATGTACATCTACGGCCGCCTGGAACTGGCGCCCACGGTGCTCACGCCGAGTTATGGCTTCGCCTGGACGGTATCGGGCTGGCTGCTGATGCCGTTCCTGGAAAGCTGCGACCTGCAGACCCTGATGGGCCTGCGCCAGCGCGTTAAGGACGGGCTGAAGACGACTTTCGCCAGCTCCTACAAGACCCGGGTCGACCTGGAGGGGATGCTGACCAAGGACGCAATGATGGATTACGCGCAGATGGCGACGGGCGAGAAATACCTCGTCACGCCGCACGGCTGAGCCGAGCCCGCTACTGCTGCGCCGCTTCTTCCACCCGCCGCTCCAGCTCGCGCTGGGCGGCGGCTTCATCGATATCCAGCGAAAACTCGCCGTCGCGGATACGCATTTCCAGCGGCACCCCCTCGATGTCGGTCGACAGCACCGCCTCTTCATCGTTGATGATCAGGCGGCGACCGTCGCCCAGCGGAATATCCTGCAAGTCCGGCACGTCCTGCGGCTGCACAGGGCCGCTGGGATCGGGTGACGGCGTGGGACGCGGCGGGGCGGCGCTGGCGCCAAGGGCGGCCTGCATGAAATCGCGCCATATGCGCGCGGGCAGTCCGCCGCCGGAAATGTTGCCGAGCGGCGAATTGTCGTCGTTGCCGATCCACACACCCACCACCAGCCGGTTATCCCCCTCGCCCGCGTAGCCGACGAACAGCGCGTCGCGGTTGTCCTGCGTGGTGCCGGTCTTTCCGAAATTGGCGATAGAGAGCGTTGCGGCACGGCCCGTGCCCGAATTGATCGCGCCGCGCAGCATGTCCTCCATCTCGCGCCGGTCGCTCGACGACAGGTTACCGCGCCCGTCCAGCAGCCAGTCGAACCATCCACCTTCCCCGGCGGGAAAGGCGTGCGGTTCCACCGGGAAGCTGTTGGCGGCAACGCCCGCATAGGCGGCAGTAAGTTCCAGCAGGCTCATAGTGGAGGTGCCCAGCGCCATGCTCGGGTCGCCCTCCGGCAGGGGCGAGGTCACGCCCAGTTCGCGCGCGGTTTCGATCACGGCCTTGCTGCCCACCTCGTTCAGCAGTCGCACAGCCGCCACGTTGGAGGACTGGGCGAAGGCTTCGCGCAGGGTGATGCTTTCCGAATAGCGGCCGCTGGCATTGCTCGGCCGGTAGCTGCCTTCGGTGAAGGGCTGATTCGAAATCCGGTCGTCCGGGCTCCAGCCGTTACGCAGCGCGGCGAGGTAGACGAACAGCTTGAAGGTGGAGCCGGGCTGGCGGCGCGCCTGCGTGGCGCGGTTGAAGGGGCTTTGCGAGTAATCCTTGCCGCCCACCATCGCGACCACCTCGCCATTTGGCCGCATCGCCACCAGCGCCACCTGCGCCCCGCCCAGCGGCGCGCGCTGGATCACGCGATTGGCGGCCGCCTGTAGCTGGCTGTCCAGCGTGGTGGTGATGGTCTGGCGCGAGTAACTCATCTCGCTATCGGCACGCGCGGCGGGCAGCGCCCAGTCCGCGAAATAGGTGCCGGTGGGCAGGTCGTTGCTGGTGCGCACGTCGGTTTGCGGCACGGCCATCGCATCGGCCTCGGCCTGCGTGATGTAACCTGCGGCCACCATCGCGCCTTTGACGAGGTTGTAGCGCTGCGCCGCAAGGTCCGGATTGCGCGTGGGGGCAAGGCGGCTGGGCGCTTGCAGCAGCCCGGCCAGCATCGCCGCCTGTTCGGGGCGCAGGTTCTCGGGCTGGCGGTAGAAATAGTGCAGCGATGCAGCGCGCAGGCCGTACATGTTGTCGCCGAAATAGGCGTTGGAAAGGTAGCGTTCGAGAATCTCGTCCTTCGTCAGCCATGCCTCCAGCCAGAAGGCGATCAGCGCCTCGCGCGCCTTGCGCGTCAGGGTCTGCTCTGGCGTGAGGAAGGTGAACTTGGCAAGCTGCTGGGTGATGGTGGAGCCGCCGCCCACCCCGGTAAACAGCGCCCGCGCCACGCCGCGCGGGTCGACGCCCCAGTGTCCGTAGAACCGCCTGTCTTCGATCGCGAGGAACGGCTGCGTCACGTGGGCTGGCAGTTCGGAAACCTGCACGGGCTCGTCCACCACGGCCCCGTTGCGCGCGATGGGTGTGCCGTCGGCGGCCAGCAGAGTGATCTGCGGCGGAGCAATCGGCTCCAGGCTCTTTGAAAGCGGCGCAGTGACGGCCAGCCAGGCGACCAGAAGAATGAATATGCCTATGAGCGCCGCGACGATGCGGCTGCCCCACCAAAGCTTTCCGCGCCCCCTCGCCCTTTCGGGCAGGAAGCGACGCCAGCCGCTGCGATACCGTTCGCGGTCGTAATAGCGGGGCGGCGCGGCGCGCGGGCCGAAGTCATCGTCGTCTAGATCGGACAGCGGCGTCCACGGCGCAGACTCGAGCGCGAGGTCGCGCTCGGTCCAGCGAGCGTAGTCGGGCTTTCGCCGCCTGAAGGGATTGCGCCACATCCGAGTCACAATGGTGTATTAACAGAACAATACACGTTATGCGAGGGTGGAGATGAAACTGCGATGAAGCAGCCTTACTCTTCCCCCGCGATCCTTCCCCCGAACGTCTCGCCGAAGAAATCGCCGGGCTGCCAAGCCGGCGTCTCCTCCATGTTGGCGACGTTGCGGGCGATGGCGTGGTTCACCGCCACGAACCGTTCGAGAGCGGCAAAGTCGATCAGGCTCACCTCGTCCGAAGGCTTGTGATAGTGGTTGTCGAACACCACGCCCTGCGCGTCCTCCCCACCATTGGCGAAACCAAGGTCGAGATAGACTGCGGGCACACCCTGCCGCACGTAGGAATACTGGTCCGAGCGGGTGAAGAAGCCCTGCTCGGGCTGCGGATCGGGGCTGAGCGTCAGACCATGGGCTTCGGTTGCCGCGACCACATGCGGGTAGAGGTTGGAGCGTTCCGCGCCGAAGGCCACCACGTCGGCAAAATCGTAGGTGATGACCGGCATGTCCAGATTGACGTTCGCCACCACCTGCTCTGCGGGAACGGTGGGATGGGCAGCGTTGTAGCTGGAGCCGAGCAGGCCCTTCTCCTCCGCTGTCAGAGCGATCACCAGCACCGGGCGGCGCGGCGGCTCCTCGCCCAGCAGGCGGGCAACCTCGATCATGCTGGCAACCCCCACGGCATTGTCGAGCGCGCCGTTGTAGATTTCGTCGTCGCCTTCTTCCTCGGTCGGCTGGATGCCCACGTGGTCGAGGTGCGCGGTCAGGACGACGTATTCGTCCGCAACCGTGGGGTCGTTTCCGGGAAGCATTCCGATCACGTTGGGCGTGTCGATCTCCTCGAAGGTGCTGGCGAATTCGATGGTCACGTCGCGGCCAAGGGCGAAGCTGGGAAGGCGCGCTTCGGGCGTGGCTTCGGCGGCGGCGAGATCGTCGTAATCGAACGCCAGGCCTTCCAGCAGTTGCCGCGAGACTTCCGGCGAGAGCGAGCCCGAGGCAAGGATACCCGGACCGCTGGAATAGGCCACACCATCCGGCCCCACCCAGGTCATCGAACTGCCGTGGCTGGAGATATCGACAAGGCGATCCCAGTCGTAGATCTGCCCCAGCTTGGGCGTATGCATCAGCAGCACGCCGATGGCACCGCGATCAGAAAGGCGCTGGTTCAGGGTGGAGCGCAGATGGGCGTTCTCTTCCGTGTTCAGACCTGCCGGGCCGCCATAGGTGCGGATGGCCACTGCCCCTTCGAGGTCCACCCCGGCAAAATCGTCCCGCCCCTCAATGTCGAGGCCGTAGCCGATGAACACCAGCGGCGCGGTGATCGTGCCGCTTTCCTGCTGGGCCGTACCGGAAACGATGTAGTCCTCGAACACCTCCAGCTCGCCCAGCCCTTCGATGGCAATGGTGTTTCCCACCTCCGCGCGCGTATAGCGGCGCATCGGCACGGACTGGAAATAGGTGCCGTTTTCGCCCGCAGGCTCCAGACCCATCGCAGCAAAGCGACCGGCAACGTAGCCCGCCGCCCGCTCGTGCCCGCGCGTGCCGGCCTCGCGTCCTTCCATGTCGTCGGCGGACAGGATCGTGGTGTCCCGCTCCAGCGCCTCGCGGTCGACGGTTTCGGCAGCGGCGGCGAGGGAGATCGCAAGCGAGGCGGCAATAGCCAGCCCGCCAGCGGAAAGTCGGTTTATCAAGCAGAAAGTCCCCGTTTCAGGTGAAAGCGCCTTGCTACCGCCGTGCGCGTGGCTGGCAAGTGAACAATCGACGAAACGCGAACAGCCGTGGATTTACGCCTTGCCGACAACGCTTTCGGGCAAGTCCTCGCCCATCACGCGCTGATAGTATTCCGCCACCAGCATCCGCTCCGCCTCGTCACACTTGTTGAGGAAGCTGAGACGGAACGCGTAGCCCGCGTTGCCGAAGATCTCGGTGTTCTGCGCCCAGGTGATGACGGTACGCGGGCTCATCACGGTGGAGATATCGCCGTTCATGAAGCCCTGCCGCGTCAGATCCGCCACGCGGATCATGTCGGCCACCATCTTCTCGTCCAGCTTCGTCTTGGCGCCCACGATGGCGCGTTCGGTCTCGGCGGGCAGGTAGTTCAGGCCGACGACGATGTTCCAGCGGTCCATCTGGCCCTGGTTGATCGCCTGCGTGCCGTGATACATGCCGCTGGTATCGCCCAGGCCCACGGTGTTGGCCGTGGCGAACAGGCGGAAGAACGGGTTCGGGCGGATCACGCGGTTCTGGTCCAGCAGGGTCAGCTTGCCCTGCTGTTCCAGCACGCGCTGGATCACGAACATCACGTCCGGACGGCCCGCGTCGTATTCGTCGAACACCAGGGCGACCGGGTGCTGCAACGCCCACGGCAGCAGACCCTCGCGGAATTCCGTCACCTGCAAGCCGTCGCGCAGCACGATGGCATCGCGCCCGACAAGGTCGATGCGGCTGATGTGCGCGTCGAGGTTGATGCGGATCAGCGGCCATTTCAGGCGCGCGGCAACCTGTTCGATATGGGTCGACTTGCCGGTGCCGTGATAACCCTGGATCATCACGCGGCGATTGTGAGCAAAGCCCGCCAAGATCGCCAGCGTGGTGTCCGGATCGAACACGTAGCTGTCGTCGATATCGGGCACGCGGTCGTCCCGGACGGTGAAGGCCGGGACCTTCATGTCGACATCGATACCGAAGGTTTCGCGAACGTCGACTTCGATGTCCGGCGCTTCCATTTCGGTGGTGCCGGTCTCGTGGGGATTGATAAGCTTGGTCATGTCGCGTGCTGCCTATACGCGTGGCCCTTCGCCTGCAACACAGATGTGCGGCGATACGGGCCAAGGTCTGCACGCGCTGTCTTGACCGTTTCACACAAAAGGCAGAGCGTGGCGCCACTACGGGGAAGGAGAGTGCCGATGTATGTGCAGGGTTTCCTGATCGCCGTGCCCGAAGGCAACAAGGACGCCTACCGCGACCTTGCCGCGCGCGCTGCGGAAAAGTTCGCCGAATACGGTGTCACCGAAATCATGGAGGCATGGGAGGAAGATGTTTCCGATGGAAAGGTGACGGACTTTCGCAAGGCCACGCAGGCCGAGGACGGGGAACGGATCGTGTTCTCCTGGATGATCTGGCCCGACAAGCAGACCTGCGATGCCGCGCACCAGAAGATGCAGGACGACGAGTTCTGGACGCAGGGCATGGAGATGCCGTTCGACGGGATGCGCATGATCTGGGGCGGTTTCTCTCCGCTTTTCACCATGGGCCGGGATTGACGGCATCGATCTCGTTCGTCAAATGTTCTCGCCCGAATCACCGGGACGGAGGCAACGATGAGCTACACCCTCTTCTTCAACCCGATGAGCCGTGCGCTGATCGTGCAGTGGGCCTTTGCCGAAGCGGGGGTGGAGCCGGAGCTCGCCCTGGTTGAGTGGGAGAACAAGCCCGCTGCACTGCTCGAGGCGAACCCGATGGGCAAGATACCCACCATCGTTCACCACCATGAGACCGGCGAAAAGGTGGTGAGCGAAGGCGCGGCCATCTGCCACTACCTTGCCGAGATGGAAGCGCCCGACCTGCTGCCGCGCGACGAGGAAAAGGCAGCTTATTTCCGCTGGCTGTTCTTCGCCGCTGGTCCGATGGAAGCCGCCATCACCAACCGCGCGATGGGGTGGGAGCCGAAGGATGCGAAGCAGGAGATGACATCCGGCTTCGGCAGCTTCGACCGTGTGGTGGATGCGCTGGACACATGGTTCCAGAGCCATGACTTCACCTGCGGAGATCGTTTCACCATGGCTGACGTCTATGTCGGCAGCCAGGTCGACTGGGGCCTCAACTTCGGCACCCTTACGGACCGGCCCTCTTTCCGCGCCTACCAGTCGCGGTTGCAGGCGCGCGATGGCTACAAGGCGACGCTCGGCAGTCTGGGCAGCTAGGCCCTCGCATTTCCCCGCGCCCTGCCCCACATTGGCGGGATGACGCGTCCGGATCCAATCGAATTTGCACGGTTGAAGCTGGTGCAAGGCGTGCGCGCGGCTTTCAACGATACGGCAAGGGGCGAAACCCCGGTGCCTCCTTCGGACGACGCATTGTTCGAAAAGGATTCGCCGATCCGCATGGTCCACGCCGACGTGGTGAGCATGATGGTGGGCGGCATGGCGGCGCTGTTGTTGCAGATGCTCCACCCCCACGCCTTGCGCGGCGTGCTGGATTTCTCCAACTTTCGCGCCGACATGCACGGCCGCCTGCGTCGCACCGCGCGCTTCATCGCCGTCACCACCTACGGCCACCGAGACGATGCCCATGCGGCGATTGCGCGGGTGAACGCCATTCACGCCAAGGTGCAAGGCACGCTGCCCGACGGAACGCCTTACTCCGCCACAAATCCGCGCACGCTCGCGTGGGTCCACGTCACCGAGTCGCTGATGTTCCTCGAAGCCTGGCTCACCCACGTGCGACCGGACATGCCGATGGCAGAACAGGACGAATACTTTCGCCAGTTCGCCGTCATCGCCCGCCGTCTGGGTGCGGACCCGGTGCCCGAAACGAAGGTAGAGGCGCAGGCGATCTTCCGCGAGATGCGCGGGGACCTGCGCACATCGCCCGAAGCGCGCGAGGTGGCACAACTGATCGTGAACAAGCGGATCGAGGGCGCGACCGGCGCGGTGCAACCGTTCCTCGCGAACGCGGCGGTGGACCTTGTGCCGCCGTTCGCCCGCACAATGCTGGCGCTGGATCGTCCCGGCTGGCAAGCAACGCCGTCGAAGCTCGTGACAAATGCGCTGGGCGGCACCCTGCGCTGGGCCTTCCGGCAGAAGCCCGGCGGCTCGCCCTAGCCGAATGCCTCCGCGCGGCGGAGAAGCTGGTAGGCCTCCACCACCCGCTGCAGGCGGTTCTCGTAGGCCCGGTCCCCGCCGTTGCGATCGGGGTGATAGCGGCGCACCAGTTCGGAATAGCGTCGCCGCAATTCCGGGCGGTCGGCCTTCGGGCCGAGGCCCATGACGTTCAGCGCCTCGCGCTCCTTCGGGGTGAAGCGGCTGTGCTCGGCATAGGTGCGCCCCTGCGCCGCCTTGCGGATATCCGCCGCACGTGCGCCGATGGCGTCCAGCGGATCGTGGAAGTCCGCCCAGCGCGGCATTCCGTCCATTCCCGCCGTCGGCCTGAACGCAGGGCTCTCGCTGTTCCACCCGGCACCCGGAGCCTGCGCAGCATAGATCTCGTCCGCGTTCATGCCTTCGAACCAGTCGTAGCCCGCGTTGAATTCGCGCACGTGTTCCAGGCAGAACCAGCGCCATTCGCCCGGCCCGTCGAAAGAGTTGCCGCGCGTGCCAGGTGCGCGGAATTCGCCCGGTTCGCGGCAGGTGGGGTGCTCGCACACTCTCCCTTCGCTCTCGTAGCGGCCGTGGAATCGCTGGTTACGCATGAACGCCCCTTGATGGGGATTGCACCGCGCGATTGGAACCCCCAATTGGGGCGCATGAGCGGACCTGTTGCACAAGAAATCGAAATGCTGCTGCGCGGCGCCCTTGCCCCCACGCGGCTGGAAGTCATCAACGATAGCGCGAAGCATTATGGCCATGCCGGGGACGACGGCAGCGGCGAATCGCACTTTACCGTGATCGTCGAAAGCCCGCACTTCGAAGGGAAGAACCGCCTTGCCCGGCAGCGCATGGTGCTGGGCGCGCTGGGCGACATTCCGGGCGAACGCGTCCATGCCTTTGCCATGAAGTGCTATGCCCCCGGAGAAGCGTCTTGAGCATCGAACTGTGGTACTGGCCGCAGATTCCCGGCCGCGGCGAATTCGTGCGCCTTTTCTGCGAGGCGTTCCAGCTCGAATACACCGACATGGCGCGAGAGCAGAACGCCGACGCGCTGGTGGAGCACATGCATTCGCTGGAAGGCATCCGGCCCTTCGCCCCGCCCTACATCGTCGATGACGAGGTGGTGATCGGCCAGACCGCACTGATCCTGCAATATCTCTCCGACAAGGAAGGGCTCGGCTCGGGCGAGATGGAAGTCGACCTCGGGCTGTTCCAGCTGCAACTCGACATTGCCGATTTCGTGGAGGAGATTCACTCCGTCCACCACCCCGTTGCGAGCGAGCTCTACTACGCCGACCAGATGGAAGCCGCTTTCGAGAAGGCCGGCTATTTCCGCGGCCAGCGCATCCCGAAATACCTGATTCATTTCGACAACGCGCTCGCCGCCAACGGCGGGCCGTTCATGCTGGGGCAGCAGCCCACCCATGTCGACACCAGCCTGTTCCAGATCATGGAGGGGCTGGATTACATGTTCCCCAATTACATGAAGGAAATGCAGGGCACCTGGGCAAACCTGGAAGGGTTGCAGGGCGCGGTGCCGGAAATCGAGCCGCTGGCCGATTACCTCGCCAGCGAGCGGCGCATGGAATTCAACGAGGATGGCATCTTCCGCCATTACGAGGAACTTGACGAACAGTAGGAGCGTCTTCCCACTATGAGCACCGCATCGGACAACATCCTCAAGACCGTCACCCCCGTCAGCCACGACCTTGGCGATTTCACCGTCCGGCGCGCTGTACCGTCGAAGGAATGCCGCATGGTCGGCCCATTTGTGTTCGTGGACCAGTTCGGCCCTGCCCAGCTCGATCTTGGCAGCGGAATGGACGTGCGCCCGCACCCGCACATCAATCTCGCCACGGTCACATGGCTGTTCGACGGTGCGATTGACCATCGCGATTCCATCGGCACCTTCTCCACCATCCATCCCGGCACGGTGAACCTGATGACGGCGGGCAGCGGCATCGTCCATTCGGAGCGCAGTCCGCAAGGGGAGCGCGCCAAGGGGCCGAGCCTTTACGGGATGCAGACCTGGCTCGCGCTGCCCGACGGCAAGGAAGAGATCGACCCGGCTTTCGAGGCGGTGAGCGACCTGCCGTGGATCGACGGCGACGGCGCGCGGGCGCAGGTGATCATGGGCAAGCTGTGGGGCGAACGCGCGCCCACCACGTGCCATGCAGAGACGATCTACGCCGAAATCCTGCTTCAGGAAGGCGGCTCCATCCCAATCGACGCCGAGGCAGACGAGCGCGCGGTGATGCTTGTAGGCGGCGATGCCACCATCGATGGCGTGCCCTTGCAGCTTTACGATCTCGTCGTTCTGAAGCCCGGCGCCGCAATGACGCTCGCCAGCCGCAGTGGCGGGCGTGTGATGCTTTTGGGCGGAGAGGCCTTTGCGACCAAGCGCCACGTCTGGTGGAACTTCGTCAGCTCCGACAGGGAGCGCATCAATCAGGCCAAGGAAGACTGGCGCGAAGGCCGCTTCGCCAGGGTGCCGGGCGACGAGGCGGAGTGGATACCCCTCCCCGACGGCCAGCCCAAGACTGTCAGCTATCCCTGACGGGCGCGATCAGCCTTACTGGCTGGATTGCGCCGCTTCGATGTGCGCGTTGGCGGCAAGGTTCACCCTTTCTGCCAGGGCAGGATCGTTCTGCGTTGCACGGGCCAGCGTGTTGTAACGCTGCGGAGCGACGCCGATCTGTTCCACTGCTTGCTGGACAGTCGCCTGCTTCTCTTCCTGCGGAATGGCCTCGTCTGCGGCGATCTGCTGCACGATCAGGGCAGCAAGAGCGAACTGCGAGACTTCCTCATCCGAAATGTCCGCCGAAGTGGGGAGCGCCTGCTGCGGCGCCTGGGTGGCGGGCGGAGCCGTAGTGGCACTCTCCTGCGCTGCCACCCCGACCGGCGCTGCCAAGGCGATTGCGGCAAGGCTCGAGCAAATAAAACGCATAAATTATCTCCGTTTGCGTGGCGACAGACCTAATTCGGGTGAACTCCCACGCAATTCGAGTTGGGCGGACCGTGGCACCATCAGGTTGGGCCGAGCAGTATCTGCAATTCATCTTCGCACTGCGGCCGAAAGTGATTAAGGCAGGCTGATGCACAAGATTCCCCTGTTTCTCTCCGCCCTCTTCCTTGCCGCTCCCGCCATCGCGCAGGACGCCCCGCCGCAGCCCGAACCGGGCGCGCCGGGCTCTATCGAATGGCACAACGAACAGCAGGCGGCCCTGCATTCGCGCACTCGCGCCGATGGCTGGGCCACGCTGGAAGGCGCGATCAAGTTCCGCCGCATTGAAGGCGACGGCAGCGGCCCCGCCCCGACCGTGCGCGACGAGATCACCATCCACTACACCGGCAGCTTCATCGACGGCGAAGTGTTCGACAGTTCGGTGGAGCGCGGCGAACCGGCCACTTTCCCGCTTTCGGGCCTGATCCGCGGCTGGCAGGTCGCCATCCCCTACATGGGCGTGGGCGACACGGTGGAAATCGCCATCCCCGCCACCTCGGCCTACGGCCTTCAGGGTCGCGGCCCCATCCCCGGCGGGGCGACGCTGCTGTTCACCATCGAACTGCTCGGCATTCCCAGTAAGGACGTGTGAGCGTGAGCGACCTCATCCGCGTGAAGCTGCCCACCGGCATCGAACTGGACGTGTGGGATAGCGGCCCGCGCGATGCGCCCGCGCTGGTATTCCTGCACGGCTTTCCCGAAAACCACCGCACCTGGCGCAACCAGATCGCGCACCTGAACGGCCGCTACCGCTGCATCGCGCCGGACCAGCGCGGATACGGCAATTCGTCGAAGCCCGAAGGGGCCGAGCATTACGAGACGATGGCGCTGGTGCAGGACATCTTCGGCCTGGCCAAGGCGCTAGAGGTCGAGACTTTCACCATCGTCGGCCACGACTGGGGCGGCGCGCTGGCGTGGCTAGTTGCCGCGTTCGGGCAGTCGACCGGCACCGTTACCCGCGCTGTGATCGCCAATGCCCCGCACCCGGTGATCTTCCAGCGCCTGCTGCTGACCGATCCGGACCAGCGCAAGGCGAGCCAGTACATGCGCACGTTCCGCGATCCCGCGCACGACGCGGTGATTGCCGAGCACGGCCTTGCCGGGCTGCTCCAAACGGCGCTGACGTGGAGCGACCGCCCGCAGTACGATCCCAACGAGTTGCCTCTGCTGATGCAGCAATGGCGCGATCCGCAAACCAGCTTCGCCATGCTCAACTGGTATCGCGCCAGCGGCATCTCGGTGCCGTCGATGGACGATCCCTTCGGCCTGCCTCCGGAATATGCGCCGCCGCCTCTGCCGAAGATCGATATCCCCACGCTGGTTGTCTGGGGCACTGGGGACGAAGCGCTGCTGCCCGCCAATATCGACGGACTGAACGAGGTGGTGTCGGACCTGACTCTGGAAAAAATCCCCGGCGTCGGCCATTTCGTACCGTGGGAAGCCCCCGACGCCGTCAGTACGGCGATGGACGGGTTCCTCGAGAGGACTGCTTAACCCTTCTCCTGCCACTCCACCCATGCCCCGTGCGGATGGGCCTCGGCCAGCTTCACTTCGTCCGCCCCGCCGGGCCAGTATCGCACGCGCAATTCGTGCTTGAAGGTCGCGCGGTTGGTCTCGACTTTGATCCATGCCAGCGGTTTTTCCGCCGTTGCCCGCTCGCCCGCAGCCTCCATCGCGGCGGTGATCCGCTCGCGCGTCGCCTGCGGCATGTATTGCCACATCACCGTGTGGAACAATACGCGGGTGACGCCTTCCTCCTGCGGCGCGGCGAGGCGTTCTTCCACGAAGTCACCTGCATCCATCTGCACGAGGTCGGGCGCGGCGCGCTCTGCCATCGCGATCGCTGCGTCCATCCGGGCAAGGCGCTCCATTGCTTCGGGCCAGATATAGCTCTTCAGCCGGATCGCCTGCCGCTCGTCCGTCAGGTCGATGGGCTTGATGTCGCAGCCCTTGATCCCGACGATCTCGACCGGATTGGCAGGCGGCGGATCGCCGCGCCACTCGGGCGCAATCGTGATCGAGGACAGGCTCGGCCCGGCCTTCACGCCGCCAAGATTGTAGAAATAGCGCGCCATCATCGTGTTCACGCCCGCGCTCGCGCCGATTTCGGTCAGCTCGAACTTCGGGCCCAGCTTGCCAGACAGCCACAAGAGCCCCGCCATAACGCTGGCGCTGCGCCCGGCCTCGTTGGTCTGCGGCGGGCCGTCCAGCCACGGCAGCAGGGTGTGATCGTGACGCTGGACGATCTCCACGACGAGGTCGTCCACCTGCCCCTGGTCGGTGATCGCGCCGCGGTACACATCGGCCAGCCGCTCCTCCTCGCCCTTCAGCAGCAGGTAGTGAAACCCGCCTGCTACGCGCAGCGGCATGGCGTCTTCCAGCGTCAGCCCCTGCCAGTTGGCGATGCGGCGTCCGGTGGCGGTCTGCGTCTCCATCACGGCGAGCAGCGAGCGCAGGATGCGCGCGTTGTTGGGAGAGCCCGCACGCTCCATGTGCTGCGCCTGCCACTCGATCGCCTCTGCCACGCTGGCGATCTCCATGACGTTGCCGGTTTCGTTTTCACTCGCCATTCGCATTGCCCTTTTTGCCTCGTGCCCCTAAATCGCGCGGCGATGACCGACAGTTCCGACGAAAACCGCTATGGGCCGCTGATCTTTGCCGTGCCCAAGGGCCGCATCCTCGATGAAGCCCTGCCCGTGATGGCCGATGCCGGCGTCGTGCCGGAAAGCGCCTTTCACGACAAGATGGATCGCTCGCTCAGTTTCGCAGACGAGACGGGCACCATGCGCATCCTGCGCGTGCGCGCTTTCGACGTGGCGACTTTCGTGGCCTTCGGTGCGGCGCAGGTGGGCATCGTGGGGTCCGACGTGATCGAGGAGTTCGACTATTCGGAGCTTTACGCGCCTGTCGACCTCGGCATCGGTGCCTGCCGCCTTTCCGTGGCCGAGCCGAAGGAACCGGTGGAATACAAGTACGGCAAGGCCAGCCACCTGCGCGTTGCGACGAAGTATCCCAGTATCACCAGCCGCTATTTCGAGGCGAAGGGCATCCAGGCCGAGTGCATCAAGCTGAACGGCGCGATGGAACTGGCACCTTCAACGGGTCTCGCGGGCCGGATCGTGGACCTTGTTTCCACGGGTGGCACGCTCAAGTCCAACGGCCTCGTCGAGAAGGACACAATCATGCAGGTCAGCGCCCGGCTGATCGTCAACCGCGCCGCGATGAAGACCGACCCGCGCGTTGCCGCGCTGGTGGAACGTTTTCGCGCGGGCGCCGAAAGGAAGGCCGCCTGATGCGCCGCCTCGATGCCAAGGCCGAAGACTTTGCACCGCAGTTCGCCCGGATCGTGAACGACCGGCGCGAGAGCGACGAGAATGTCGCCACGGATGTGCGCGGCATTATCTCTGCTGTGCGCCAGAAGGGCGACGATGCGCTGGTCGATCTGACCATGCGCTACGACAAGCACGCGCTGACGGCTGACCTGAGCAGTTGGCGCATCGGCAAGGACCAGTGCAAGGCCGCGTTCGACATGCTGATGCCGGACGTGCGCAAGGCGCTCGTCATGGCGGCTGAGCGCATCCGCGCCTATCACGAGGGGCAGCTCCCCAAGGACCGCGACTACCGCGACGAGACGAACGTGCGCCTCGGCGCGCGGTGGAGCGCTGTCGAGGCCGCTGGCCTTTACGTTCCCGGTGGCCGCGCCGCCTATCCCTCCAGCCTGCTGATGAACGCCATTCCGGCCAAGGTCGCGGGCGTCGATCGCCTTGTCGTCACCACGCCCACTCCGCGCGGGCAGATGAACGACCTGGTGCTGGCCGCCGCGCACATCTGCGGCGTGGACGAGGTATGGCGCATTGGCGGGGCACAAGCCGTGGCCGCGCTGGCCTACGGCACGCAGCGTATCCAGCCTGTCGACGTCATCACCGGCCCCGGCAACGCCTGGGTCGCCGAAGCCAAGCGCCAGCTTTACGGCGTGGTCGGTATCGACATGGTGGCAGGCCCCAGCGAAATCCTGGTGATCGCGGACGAGAAGAACGACCCCGACTGGGTCGCCGCCGACCTGTTGAGCCAGGCCGAGCACGATCCCTCCAGCCAGTCCATCCTCATCACCGATAGCGAAGGCTATGCCGCCGCCGTGGAAGACGCGGTGGACGTCCTGCTGGCGCAGCTCGATACGAAGGACGTGGCCCGGCAGAGCTGGGAGGCCCACGGCGTCGTGATCGTGGTAGACAGCCTGCTCGACGATGCGCCCGCGCTGGCGGACCGCCTCGCCGCCGAACACGTGCAGATCGCCACCGACGATCCCGAGGCCATCTTCGACCGCATCCGCCACGCGGGCAGCGTCTTCCTTGGCCGTCACACGCCGGAAGCCATCGGCGATTACGTTGCCGGGCCGAACCACGTTCTTCCCACGGGTCGCCGCGCTCGCTTTTCCAGCGGGCTATCGGTGCTCGATTTCATGAAACGCACCAGCTTCATCTCGCTGGACGAAAAGGCGCTGGGCGAAATCGGCCCCGCCGCCGTGGCACTGGCCGAGATCGAAGGCCTGCCTGCCCATGCCGCCAGCGTAAAGGTCAGACTGTAATGAACACCCCCGCCCGCTCACGCGCCCGCTCAGCGTCGCGCCTCGCCGCCGTGCAGGCGCTCTACCAGCGCCACATGGAAAAGACGCCGACGGCCCGCCTGCTGGACGAATTCCACCAGCATCGCCTCGGCAAGGAAATCGAGGACGAGCAGTACGAGGAAGCCGAAGTCGATTTCTTCGATGACATCGTATCGGGCGTGATCGCCCGCGACGAGGAGATCGACGCGGCATTGACGGCGAAGCTGGCCGAGGGGTGGACGCTGGCGCGGCTCGACAAGACCATGCTTCAGATCCTGCGCTGCGGCACCTACGAACTGATGGCCCGGCAGGACGTGCCAGTTGGCACCGCGATCAGCGAATATGTGGACGTTGCCCACGCCTTCTTTGACGAGCGCGAGGCGAAATTCGTGAACGGTGTTCTCGACGCCGTGGCGAAGGACGTGCGGAGCTGAGCCACGACAGGGGGGTAGTGGCGTGAACGAAACAGATTTCATCGCCGCCCTGCGTCGCCTGCCGCTCCATGTCGGGGCGCGCGGGCTGGAGGATGACGCCGCCGTCCTCGAAATTGGCGGTAAGACACTGGTTCTCACCCACGACACGATGGTGGAGGGCGTTCACTTCCTGTCCGCGCAGGACATGGCCGACGTCGCCTGGAAGCTGGTCGCCACCAACCTGTCCGACCTTGCCGCCAAGGGCGCAGCGCCTGTCGGCGTGTTGCTGAGCCACACTCTTGGCGACGGGGACGAAGCTTTCCTTGCCGGGCTGGACGATGTGCTGGCGCACTACGGCGTGGGCATCCTCGGCGGCGATACCGTTCGCGGCAATGGCCCGCGCACGCTTGGCCTTACCGCCATTGGCGGCGCGACGCATACTCCCGTCCCCAGCCGCGCAAGTGCGCAGGTTAGCCACGGCCTCTACGTCACCGGCACGCTGGGCGCAGCCATGCTGGGTTTCGAGGTGCTGCGCGACGGCACCGATGCAAACCACGCCGCCTACTCCCGCCCATTGGCCCGCGTGGCCGAGGGAGAGGCGCTCGCCCCGCATGTCAGCGCGATGATGGACGTATCGGACGGCCTGCTGCTCGATGCGTTTCGCATGGCCGAGGCAAGCGCGGTAAGCATTGCCATCGATACGGCAGCCTGCCCTGTCGCGGAGCCTGCGCGCATGATGGAATGCCTGACTTGGGGCGACGATTACGAACTCCTGTTCACCCTGCCCGAAGGCATCGCGCCCCCGGTGCAGGCCACCCGCATCGGCACGGTGGAGCCGCGCGGCTTCGCGCCGCTGTTCGTGGATGGAGAGCCCGTGACCAACCGCGACGGCCTAGGCTACACGCACGAGTAGGCCGTGTAACACCCCTAAGTGGATAACGTTCTTTCACGCTTGTGAAAGCCCGGCATTGTGTTAGCCCTATGCCTCTAGGCGGACCCGGCAAACCGGGCCGCTTTCATTTTGGGAAGAGGGGAATAGCAGGTCATGGACCTAATCATCATCGCTATTGTCCTGGGACTGCTGGCCGTCGTCTACGGCTTCATCACCAGTCGCCAGGTTCTCGGGGCCGATGCCGGTAACGAGAAAATGCAGGAAATCGCAGGCGCCATCCAGGAAGGCGCCAAGGCTTATCTCAACCGTCAGTACACCACCATCGGCATGGTTGGCGTGGTCGTCGCGATCCTCGTCGGGGTCTTCCTCGGCCTTTATCCGGCCATCGGCTTCATTATTGGCGCGGTGCTTTCCGGCGTTGCGGGATTCATCGGAATGAATATTTCCGTGCGCTCCAACGTGCGTACGGCAGCCGCAGCGCAGAAGGGGTTGCAGCAGGGTCTTACCCTCGCTTTCCGCGCAGGCGCCATCACCGGCATGCTTGTTGCCGGCCTTGCCCTGCTCTCGATCGCCGTGTTTTTCTGGTTCCTGATCGGTCCGGCAGGCTTTGCCGTAGATAGCGATGAAGTTGTCTACGGCCTCGTCGGCCTCGCTTTCGGCGCCTCGCTGATCTCGATTTTCGCTCGCCTGGGAGGCGGTATCTTCACCAAGGCGGCCGACGTCGGTGCCGACCTTGTCGGCAAGGTGGAAGCGGGCATCCCGGAAGACGATCCCCGCAACCCCGCCGTGATTGCGGATAACGTGGGTGACAACGTGGGCGACTGCGCCGGCATGGCTGCCGACCTGTTCGAGACCTACGTGGTCACCGTCGGCGTGACCATGGTGCTCACCGCCCTGCTGTTCAGCGATGTTCTGGGTGACCTGTTGCTGCCGATGATGGCGCTTCCGCTGCTGATCGGCGGCGCGTGCATCGTCACCAGCATCATAGGCACCTATTTCGTGAAGCTTTCCAGGGGCGGCACGAACGTGATGGGTGCGATGTACAAGGGCTTCATCGTCTCGGCCGTGCTCGCCATCCCGCTGATCTATTTCGTCATCAGCTACGCGCTGGGCGGAATGGGCACTGAAATCGGCGGCGCTGTCGCAGGCGTCGATCCTGGCGCACCGCTGGCCGAGGAAGGCACCGCAGAGCAGGTGACCGGCTTTACCGGGATGGACCTGTTCTGGTGTTCGCTGATTGGCCTCGCCATCACCGGACTCATCATCTGGATCACCGAGTACTATACCGGCACGAACTATCGTCCGGTCCGCTCGATTGCCAAGAGCTCGGAAACGGGCCACGGCACCAACGTGATTCAGGGGCTGGCCATCAGCCTTGAATCCACCGCGCTGCCGACAATCGTCATCGTGGCGGGCATCATCGCCACCTTCCAGCTCGCTGGCCTCATGGGTATCGCCTATGCGGCAACGGCCATGCTGGCACTGGCAGGCATGGTCGTGGCGCTCGACGCCTACGGTCCGGTGACGGACAATGCCGGGGGCATTGCCGAAATGGCAGGTCTGGACGACTCCGTTCGTGAAAAGACCGACGCGCTCGACGCTGTGGGCAACACCACCAAGGCCGTGACCAAGGGCTATGCCATCGGTTCTGCAGGTCTTGGCGCGCTGGTGCTTTTTGCGGCCTACACCACCGACCTTGCAAAGCTGTTCCCCGATGCTGACGTCGATTTCAGCCTGGAGAACCCCTACGTCATCGTCGGGCTGCTGCTGGGTGCATTGCTGCCGTACCTGTTCGGGGCAATGGGCATGACAGCCGTTGGCCGCGCAGCGGGTGACGTCGTGGTCGATGTGCGCGAACAGTTCGCCGCCGATCCCGGCATCATGGCAGGCACCAGCAAGCCGAACTACGCCAAGACGGTGGACCTCGTCACCAAGGCGGCGATCAAGGAAATGATCCTTCCGTCGATGCTGCCGCTGCTGGCACCCCTCGTGGTCTATTTCGCCATCCTGCTCCTCGCCGGGCAGGAGAACGCCTTCGCAGCGGTCGGCGCGCTGCTGCTGGGCGTGATCATCGGCGGTATCTTTGTCGCGCTTTCCATGACTGCCGGCGGCGGTGCCTGGGACAACGCGAAGAAGTACATCGAGGACGGCAACCACGGCGGCAAGGGCTCCGAAGCCCACAAGGCCGCCGTCACCGGCGATACCGTGGGCGATCCCTACAAGGATACCGCGGGCCCGGCCGTGAACCCGATGATCAAGATCACCAACATCGTGGCGTTGCTGCTGCTCGCCGCACTGGCCGGAGGGGCGTAAGACCCTCTCCAGCCTGCCCGAAAGGGTTAACGAAAACCCTGCCCGGTTCGCGCCGGGCAGGGTTTTCTTTACCTTTGCCATTAAACCTTCCTTGTCGCCCCGCCCCCTAGAAGGCGCAATGTCCTTCGACCGATTCCGCGACGAGAGGTTAACCTTTTTCCTTGGCTTATGACGCACCTCTTCCCCGGCTAGGCGCTTTCGACGGCGGCACCATCGCTGCCGTCCGCGGCGTGGCCGCCCCGCGCGTGGCGGTGCAGCAGCGGGCCTGGCGTGAGTTCGACCGGCGGGACCGGATCGCGGCGTGGGATGCGCTGGCCGAGTGGGCGAGCGAGCCCAATCCGTTCTACGAGAGCTGGTATCTGCTCCCCTCCCTGCGCGCGCTGGACAAGGCCGGGGACGTCACCATCCTCACCTTCGAGGCCGATGGACAACTGGCGGGGCTGATGCCCGTGATCCGGTCCGGCGACTACTACGGCCATCCCATTCCCCACCTCGCTAACTGGGTGCATCCCAACGTCTTCCTCGGCCAGCCGCTGGTGGCGCAGGGGTTCGAACACGAATTCTGGCGCGCGCTGCTGGCATGGTGCGATGGACATACGCGCCTGCCGCTTTTCCTTCACTTTGCCCACGTTCCGACGCAGGGCCGGATGCACGATGCCCTTGCCGCCGTGCTGCGCGAAGGGTCGCGCCCGGCAGCCACGGTGTTCGAAGAAGAGCGCGCCATGCTGCGCTCGGCCCAGGATTCCGAAAGCTACTTCGACGCCGCGCTCTCCGCCAAGAAGCGCAAGGAACTGCGCCGCCAGCATCGCCGCCTGTGCGAGGAAGGCGAGATCACTTTCGAGCGCCTGACCGACTACAGCCGCGTTGCCGAATGGACAGCGGAATTCCTGGAGCTGGAGGCGCGCGGCTGGAAAGGCGAAGGGGGCTCCGCCATGCGCAGCCACGCCGCCACGCGGGAGCTGTTCCAGTTCGCAATAGCCGGTTCCGCCGCGCGCGGGCGGCTTGAGCGGCTGGCCCTGCGCCTCGACGGCAAGCCAATCGCCATGCTCGCGAACTTCCTCACGGCGCCTGGAGCCTATTCCTACAAGACCGCGTTCGACGAGGACTACGCCCGCTTCTCCCCCGGCGTCCTGCTGCAGCGCGAGAACCTCGCGCTGCTGGACCGCGACGATATCCAGTGGGCCGATAGCTGCGCCGCGCAGGATCACCCCATGATCGATCATCTGTGGCGCGAGCGCCGGGTGATCCAGCGCCGTTCCATCGGCATCGGAGGTGGCCTGCGCCGTGCCGCCTTCAGAGCACTGATCCGGCTCGAAACCGGACGCGGCGCAAGAGGACTGCAATGAGTCACTACGTCGGCAACCTTCACGGCCGTTCCATCGGCGGAAAGCAGATTTTCCCGGCGCGCAGCCGCGCCTATTTCGCCGCGTCCTATCCCGAGGGGCCGCACAAGCTGACGCACGACATGGTGGAACACCCGCTGCTGGAACTTGATGCGCTGGCCCTGCTGGGCGAAAGCCTGCCTGCCGCGAGCGTGGAATACAATCGCGGGGACCTGCCCATCGGGGTGACCGGAAAACCCGCCGTGCCCGCTCGCAGTATCGGCGACACCATCCGCGAGATCGGCACCGCGAACAGTTGGGCCGTGCTCAAGAACATCGAGCAGGATCCCGCCTATGCCGGACTGCTGCACGAACTGCTGGACGAGCTGCGAGAAGAGATCGAACGAGCCACGGGCGAGCTGCTGACGCCGCAGGGCTTCATTTTCATCTCCAGTCCCGATGCCACGACGCCCTATCACTTCGATCCGGAGCACAACATCCTGCTGCAACTGCGCGGCACCAAGGCGATGACGGTGTTTCCCGCAGGGGAACAGCGCTTTGCACCGGACGAAGTTCACGAAACCTATCACACCGGCGGCGGGCGCGAGCTTGGCTGGCGCGAAGATTTCATGGATTCCGGGCTTACGTTCCAGCTTCACCCTGGCGATGCGATCTACGTCCCCGTAATGGCGCCGCATTACGTGCGCAACGGCCCCGAACCGTCGATCTCGCTGTCGATCACATGGCGCTCTGCCTGGAGTTACGAGGAAGCCGATGCGCGGGCGTTCAATCACCTGCTGCGCCGCGCGGGGATGTCGCCATCATCGACCCGCCGCTGGCCCCGGCGCAACATGGCGAAGGCGCTCGGCGCACGCATTGCCCGGCGGATACCCGGCTTGCTTTAGTCTGCCCGCGCTTGACGAAGGCAAGCGGAAGGGTAATGGCGCACGCAATGGCATCGCAATCAGCCCACACTCCCGAACAACTCGTCGCAGACCTCGTCCTGCTGCTGGATCTGGAACCCAAGGGCGGAGACCGCTTCATCGGTCGCCGCCGCCCCGACGGAACGGGCCGCGTTTTCGGCGGGCAGGCCATTGCGCAGGCGCTGGGCGCAGCGCGGCGCACGGTGGATGACGCGCGCGAGGCGCATTCGCTGCACGCCTATTTCCTGCGTCCCGGCAGCGACGACCTGCCGATCGAATACCGGGTGAAGCGCGACCTTGACGGGCGCAGCTTCTCCAACCGCCGGGTGGTGGCCAGCCAAGAAGGCAAGCCCATCCTGAACCTGACCGTGTCCTTCCAGTTGCCGGTGGACGGCCCTTCCCACCAGGCGCCGCAGATGCCCGACGTTCCGGGGCCGGAAGATCTCGTCTCCGACGCAGAAATTCGCCAAGAGATTGCGGCAGCGCTTCCCGAAGGGCAGTTGCGCACTCTCGCCATGCGCCCCTCACCCGTCGATTTCCGCTCGGTAGAGCCGCGCGACTGGGCACGCCCGGAGCAACGTGACCCGATCAGCCACGTGTGGTTTCGTACGGTGGCAAACCTTCCGGTAGAGGCCGCCGTTCACCGCGCCGTTCTGGCCTACATCTCCGATTTCCAGCTGCTGGCGACAGCTCTCCAGCCGCACGGGAAGAACATTTTCAACCCCGCCGTCAAAGGTGCGAGCCTCGATCACGCGATCTGGTTTCACGAATCTTTCCGGGCGGACGAGTGGATGCTCTATGTCACCGAAAGCCCATGGTCCGGCCACGCTCGCGGACTGGGGCGCGGACAGATTTTCACCCGCGACGGCAGGCTGGTGGCCAGCGTGGCGCAGGAAGGCATGCTGCGCCACACCTGATGCCGTCGCTGGCGCGTTAGTGCGCCATCAACACCGGCATCGGCGGCTCCGCCAGCACGTTACGCGTCACCCCGCCGAACAGCGTTTCCACGATGCGCGGCTGGCCATAGGCGCCCATCACCATGAAGCCCGCCTCGCGCGCCTCAGCCGCCTTGCGCAGCGTTTCGTGAACCGGCTCCTTGCCCAGAGGCAGCTGCACGATCTCGCAATCGATGTCGTGCCGTTCCAGGTAGTCGGCGGCGGAGATTGCCGGAAGCTTCTCGTCCCCCTCCTCCGCCGGGTCGCCCACGCACAGGATATGCACCGCACTCGCTGAGGCCAGCAGCGGCACGGCGGCGCGCATCGCGCGGGCGGCTTCCATCGAGCCGTTCCAGCAAAGGGCCGCTGCCGTGTCGGCGGGAAACCCGTTTGCCGTGTGTGGCACGGCCATGATCGGCGTGCGACAATGAATGGCGAGCGTGCCAGCAATCGAGAAGGAGCGGCGGCCTTCACTGCCGTCGGGAGCACCGCCCACCAGGACGAGATCGTTCAGGGCGGCATGACGGATCAGGCATTGCACCTGGTATCCGGCCTCGACGTGCCAATCCCAGCGCACGTCCTCCTGCTTCAGCTTGCCCTCGATCTTCTCGCGAAACTCCTCGGCCAGTTTCATGCTCGCCTGGGAAACCTCGACCGCCGAAACCCCGAAAGGATCGGTCGGCACGACGAGGTCGAATGTGATCGTCTGCAACACGGTAAGGTGGCCGTTAAAGCGGCGGCACAGGTCGAGCCCCACCTGCAGGCGGGCATCGAAACCGGCATCGTTCATCGCATGGACCAGAATAGAGCGCATGGTGTCTTCCTCCTCGATGCGTCCTTATACCAGACTGGCGGGCCCGATCATTGATGCGCGTCAACAAGGGGAACGCGCTTCGTCCACCCTCGTTATTTCGCCATGGATTTCGCAAAAGAGCAGGCGCGCTTCCGCCGCAGCAAGCCCTCCCGCCTCGGCCGGGGGATCGAGCGGCTGACCCATCCCTTCGGCAAGGCGATTGCCAGCGTGGTGCCCAAGTGGCTGGTGGAGTCGGTGCTGAAAGGTCTCGACACCGCCGTGGCCATGCCGCCGCTGGTGAAATTCACCCACGATCCGGCAGACCTCGAAGCAGCACGCAGGGCCGCGAAAGGCGTTGCTCGCGCGGCCAGCGGCATCAGCGGTGCCAGCGGCGCGGCGGCGGGTTTCGGAGGCGTGGTGACGGCGGGACTGGATATCCCCGCCACCATCGCCATCGCGCTGCGCGTCATCCGCGATACCGGCAAGGCCTATGGCTACCCCGGCGACGGCCCGCGCGAGAAGCTGTTCCGCCTGCAGGTGCTTGAACTTGCCGCACTCAACGAAACCGACGAACGCGACAGGCGCATCGCCGCGCTGGTGGCTGCCATCGGCCCCGACGGCGAACTGATCGAGGCGGACCACGAGGAGATCACCCCGGTGATCGATCAGGCGGTGGAGCGCGTCTCGCGCGCCATCGCGCTCACCTCCTTCCGCAGCCGCGCGGGCATGATCGTGCCCGTCGTCGGCTCGGCCATCGGCGGCATCGTGAACTCGTCGTTCCAGAGCGACGTGGGCAAGGCCGCCCGCTTCGCCTTCCAGGAGCGGCGACTGCAAGCACAGGCCGGCACCACAGGGAGCGCGACATGAGCGACGACATCAAGATCACCGTCACCGAAGATGGCCCCTACAAGGTAGAAGGTCGTGTGCCGCTGGGCGAGCAGAGCATCGCCGTGAACGAACGCGGCGAATCCATCGAATGGCAACCCACCGGCGATTTCGAGCAGAAGAAGACCTACTTCCTCTGCCGCTGCGGCAAAAGCGGCAACAAGCCGTTCTGCGACAACAGTCATGCCGAGGGCTTCGACGGCACCGAAGTGGCGGACCGCGCGCCTTATGCGAAGCAGGCCAAGCGATTGGAAGGCCCGCGTTTTACCCTGCTGGACCAGGAAGACCTCTGCGCCCTCGCCCGCTTCTGCGACACGCACCAGACGGTGTGGGACGAGGTGGAGAAGACCGACGACCCCGAAGTCGCGGCCATTTTCCTCGATCAGGTATCGAACTGCGTGTCCGGTCGCCTGGTGGCAATCGACAATGCCACCGGAGAACCCGTTCACCCGCAGCGCGATCCGCGCATCTCCACCACGCAGGACCCGGCGGAGGAATGCTCCGGCCCGCTATACGTCGAAGGCGGCGTGCGCATGGTTTCCGCCCACGGCGAGAACTACGAACGGCGCAACCGCATGGCCCTGTGCCGCTGCGGGCAGAGCGGCAACAAGCCATTCTGCGATGGCACCCACGTGAAAATCGGCTGGTCCGACAAGGATTGATCGGCGCTAACCGCCGCTTCTAACCACCCGCGTGGTAGAAATCGTAAATCGTCTGCGCCACGCTTTCGCTGACGCCGGGGACGCGCTTCAGATCGTCCAGCGCGGCGGCACGCACCTTGCTGGCCGTGCCGAAATGCAAGAGCAGCGCGCGCTTGCGGCTTGGGCCGATACCCGGAATCTCGTCCAGCGGTGAGGCGGAGATTGCGCGGCTGCGCTTGGCGCGGTGCGCGCCGATGGCGAAGCGGTGCACTTCGTCACGCAGGCGTTGCAGGTAGAACAGCACCGGCGAATTGGTGGGCAGCATCTTCTCGCGCCCATCGGGGAAGTGGAACACCTCGCGCCCCTCGCGCCCGTGGTGCGGCCCCTTGGCAATGCCGATCAGCGGCACGTCCTCGATGCCCAGTTCCTCCAGCGTATCGCGCACGGAGGACATCTGGCCCTTGCCGCCGTCGATCAGCACGAGGTCGGGCCACATGCCCCCTTCGCGGTCCGGGTCTTCCTTCATCGCGCGGTTGAAGCGGCGGGACATGACCTCGCGCATCATGGCAAAGTCGTCGTTCGTCTGCGCTTCGCGGATATTGAACTTGCGATACTGGTTTTTCAGGAAGCCTTCCGGCCCCGCCACCACCATTGCGCCCACGGCCTTGCTGCCTTGGATGTGCGAGTTGTCGTAGATCTCGATGCGCGCCGGAATATCGGGCAGTTCGAGAAAATCCGCCATTTCGCGCATGATCTTCGCCTGCGTGCCGCTTTCCGCCAGCCGCCGGTCGAGCGCCTCCACCGCGTTGCGGCTGGCCTGCTGCATCAGCTTGCGCCGGTCACCGCGCTGGGGGACGCTGATCTCCACCTTGCGGCCCGCAAGTTCGCCAAAGGCTTCTTCCAGCAAGGCTTGTTCCGGCAATTCGCGGTCCACCAGGATGGTGCGCGGGGGCGGCACTTCCTCGTAGAATTGCGCCAGCACGCGGGCCAGCACCTCGTCGAGGTCCGTCTCCTGCGTGTGGGTGGGGAAGAAGGCCTTGTGCCCCCAGTTCTGCCCGCCGCGCACGAAGAATCCCTGGATGCCGATCTGGCCTCCCTTTGCCGCCAGCGCGAACACGTCCGCATCGCCCACGCCATCGGCGTTGACGGCCTGCGAGCCCTGGATGAACGTCGCCGCGCGCAAACGGTCGCGCAGCAGGGCGGCGGTCTCGAAGTCGAGGTCCTCCGCCGCCTTCTGCATCTGCTGCTCGATCCGCGCCTGCACCGCACCGGACTTGCCACCGAGGAAGTCCTTCGCCTCGCGCAGCAGCTCGTCATAGCCTTCCTTGTCAATTCGCCCGACGCATGGCGCGCTGCACCGCTTGATCTGGTAGAGCAGGCAGGGCCGATCCCTGCGGGAGAAAAAGCTGTCCGTGCAGGACCTTAGCAGGAACAGCTTCTGAAGCGCGTTAATCGTCGTGTTCACCGAACCGGCGCTGGCGAAGGGGCCGTAATAGCTGCCCTTGGCCTTGCGCGCGCCGCGGTGCTTCATGATGCGCGGGAAGTCGTGCCCCTCGCGCAGCAGGATGAAGGGGAAGCTCTTGTCGTCGCGCAGCAGCACGTTGTAGGGCGGGCGGAAGCGCTTGATAAACTGCGCTTCCAGCAGCAGGGCCTCTGCCTCGGAATTGGTGGTGACGATCTCCATGCCGCGGCACTGGCTGACCATGCGTTGGAGCCGGTTCGTCAGGTTCTTCACCTGCGTGTAATTCGCCACCCGCGCCTTCAGGCTGCGCGCCTTGCCCACATAAAGCACGTCGCCGCGCGCATCCAGCATTCGGTAGACGCCTGGCTTGGGCTTCAGTGTCTTCACAACTTCGCGGATCGCGGTGACGCCCGCCTCGATATCGGGCTGCGTGCTGCCCTTCACGGTGTAGGTGGCGCGTTCCTCGTTGAAACGCTCTGCACCACGGGGGTCTGAAGGGGATCCGGCTTCGGTTCGCGACATGGTGCCTGAGATAGGTTGTGATGTGGCGCTTGGCAAAGCTTGCGCTCGCCCTCCCCACAGGGCAGCGTGCGTTTTTCCAAGGACAACGGGGCCAGCGCATGAACGAGAAGACTGCCACCCTGCCGCGCACGGTAGGTTTCTGGGGCACGGCGCTGTTCCCGGTGAACGGGATGATCGGATCGGGCATTTTCGCAATGCCTGCCATCCTCGTTGCCGCCGTGGGCAATTTCGCGCCGTGGATGATGCTGCTGGGCGCGCTGCTGATCCTGCCGCTGGCCTGGGTCTTCGCGGCGCTGGCCATGCGGTTCGACGGGCACGGCGGGCCGGTGCTCTATGCCAACGCCGCGTTCGGGAAGTTCCTCGGCTTCCAGTCCGGCTGGATGCGATATGCCAGTGCGGTGGTGGCCGTGGCGGCGAATACGCACGTCGCCATCGCCTATCTCGCGGTGCTGTTTCCGGTGCTGGAAGACCCGCTGATCGGCTCTGCGGCGGTAATCGCTTTCATCGCCTTCGTCACCATCATCAACCTCGTGGGGATGCGCGCGTCGGTGGGGACCCTGGGCGTGATGACCGTGGTAAAGCTGGCCCCACTGGCAGTGCTCGTCGTGTGGGGCCTCGCGACGCGTGACCCGGCGATCGGGTTCACCCTGCCCGAGTTCAGCGATTTCGAAAGCGTCGTGCTGCTGACGTTCTACGCCTACATGGCCTTCGAGAACGGCAACTTCCCAGCAGGTGAACTGAAGAACCCGCGCCGCACGATCCCGCTGGCGCTGATGACCACGCTGGCGGCGGTCGCGCTGTTCTACATGGCGGTAATCTGGGCCTATCTCGCCATCGCGCCCGATGCGGGCGGCGGGGAGAGCGCGCTGGCGGCCGCTGCGAACGAGGTGGCCGGACAGGCAGGTGTTATCGTCATTTCACTGGCGGCGGCGTTCTCCATTTCCGCCAACACCCTGAGCGGCGGCATCGTGGTGCCCCGCATGACTTTCGGCATGGCTGAGCAGGGCACCCTGCCCGCTGCTTTCGCGCACGTTTCGCCCCGCTTCCTGACGCCCGATGTCTCGGTGCTGTTCTACGGCGGCGCGGCTATCTTTTTCAGCTTCTGGGGTGGCTTCGCAGCGCTGGCCGTGGCGAGCACGCTTTCGCGGCTGGTGATGTACCTGCTGTCCGCCCTCGCCCTGCCGGTGCTGGAACGCCGCGATGGTGACAAGGCACCGTGGTGGCACCTGCCCGCCGCCGGGTTGGCCGTGATTGCCACCATCTGGGTCTCCACCCACGCCAGCGTGGAGGCCTACCAGATGCTGGGCCTGATCTTCGTGGTGGGCACAGGGCTTTATTTCGTCGCGGCACGGCAGGACAGAACGGTCGACGCCTCAACACAGGCCTAGGTGCTGGCCCCTAGCTGAAGAGGGCGTGTGCGCTGCCGTCCTCAGCCGCATGAGACACCACAGCAAATCCACTTCCCCCGGTGCCGGCAATGGCTTGCTCGGATGGCTGGGCCTTGGCCGCTACGATCACGGCGAGGACGAACGGCAATCGCGCGAGGACCTGGCAAGGCAGGCCCGCGCCCGCCTGCTGAAGAAGATCGGCGCCTTCCTGCTTGATCACGACCTGGAGATCACGCAGGCCAACCTCGCCGCCGCGCATGGCGCGTTCGCGGGCCTAAACCCGGGGTTGGAACGGCGCATCCGACGACGGCTGGAACGCGGTGAGAGCATCAGCCAGTCATGGCTGGACCGCGCGACTGCCGCAGAAGAGCCGCTTCCGGACGACGCCGTGGACCAGCTGGCGCAGCAACTCGAGGCCGGGATAGACCAGTTCTCCCGCAGCACGCGGACCGCGCGCGATGCCACCAGCGACTATGGCAACGCGCTGGCCGAACACGTCGACGCGCTGGACGCGGCGCCCGGCACGAACGACGTGATCGCCAGCCTCGCCGACTATGCCCGCGCCATGCTGGAACGCTCGCGCAAGGCGGAGGAGGAGTTGCGCATGGCGGAAGAGGAAGCCGCCTCCCTGCGTCGCAACCTCGACCGCGCCCGGCGCGATGCAGAAGTGGATTTCCTGACCGGCCTGCCCAACCGCCGCGCGTTCGAGGCCCTGCTGGAACAGGAATACCGCGAGGCGCAGGCCGCGGTCGAACCGCTGTGCGTCGCCTTCTGCGATATCGACCTGTTCAAGCAGGTGAACGACACCCATGGCCACGATGCGGGCGACAGGGTGATCTGCGTTGTGGCGGACCTGCTGCGCGCGATTTCGGGCGAAAAATGCCACATCGCGCGCCACGGTGGCGAGGAATTCGTGCTGCTGATGCGTGGATGCGGGCCGAAGGACGCCGTCGCCCTGCTGGATGCGGAGCGCGAAACACTGGCCTCTCGCAAACTGGTGAACCGCCGCACCAAGGAGCCGTTCGGCCTGATCACGTTCAGCGGCGGCGTGGCGGACGTGTTCGCCTATCCCGATCCGCGCGCCGCGCTGGCCGCAGCGGACGAGGCCTTGTACGAGGCGAAACAGTCGGGCCGCAATCGCATCATGCTGGCGAAACCGGGCGCATAGGCTTGGACGCGGCCGCGTTTCGCGCCTAACGCCGGGGCCATGAATGCAGGCTACGATGCGATAATACTCGGCGGCGGCGCGGCAGGACTGTTCTGTGCCGCCATTACCGGTCAACGCGGACGAAACGTGCTGGTGCTCGAACGCGCCGCTTCGGTCGGCAAGAAGATCCTCATCTCAGGCGGCGGACGCTGCAATTTCACCAATATCGGTTCAGGCCCTGCCAACTACCTGTCCGCCAATCCGCATTTCGCCAAGTCGGCGCTCAGCCGCTACACCGCGCGCGATTTCCTCGTGCTGGTGGAGAAACACGGCATCGCCTGGCACGAAAAGACGCTTGGCCAGCTGTTCTGCGATGGTTCCGCCAAGCAGATCGTGCAGATGCTGCTGGACGAATCCGCCGCCGGGCCGGGCGCGGTGGACATCCGCTGCGGCGAAGACGTTCGCGACGTGACGCGAGAGGGCGAGTCTTTCACCGTCACCACGCAGAACGGTACCTTCGCCGCCCCGTCGCTGGTGATCGCCACCGGCGGTCCGTCCATCCCCAAGATGGGCGCAAGCGATTTTGCCTACGGTCTTGCCCGCCAGTTCGGCCTGAAAGTGGTCGAGCCGCGCCCTGCCCTCGTGCCGCTGACGCTTGGCGGGGAGGACCTCTTGTTCCGCGAATTGTCCGGCGTCTCCGCAGATGTCGAGGCGACGGCGAACAAGACCACCTTCCGCGAGGCAGCGCTTCTCACCCATCGCGGGCTTTCCGGCCCTGCTATCCTGCAGGTGAGCAGTTACTGGAAGCCCGGCGACCCGGTGACGATCCGCTTCCTCCCCGATGCGAAGCCCGGCTGGCTGCTGGAGGAAAAGCGCGCCCGTCCCTCCCTTCCCCTGCGCGCCGTACTGCGCGATCGCCTGCCGGACCGGCTGGCCGATGTGCTGGCAGATCGGCTCGGCATCGAGGGCGATCTCGGCAACGTGCCCGACAAGGCGCTGCGAACGGCGGAAGATAAGCTCGCGGCGTGGTCCTTTCATCCCAGCGGCACCGAGGGTTTCGCCAAGGCCGAAGTCACCGTGGGCGGCATCGACACGCGCGAGCTTTCGTCGAAGACGATGGAAGCTCGCAAGGTGCCGGGCCTGTTCGCCATCGGCGAAGCGGTGGACGTGACAGGCTGGCTGGGCGGCTACAATTTCCAGTGGGCCTGGGCCAGCGCCCACGCCTGCGCGCAGGCGCTGTAGAGACACTGCCAGGACCGCTCGCAGCGGGCGCAGCTTGCCTGCGCGTCAAGCGAGGACGAAGCCGCACAGGCGGCTTCGTCATCACATCAGAACATCTTGCGGAACTCGATCTCGAAGCTGCGTCCGCGCGGATCGACCAGGAACGGCTGGTAGCGCAGCGGCACCGCGCCGTTACTGTCCGTCACCGTCTGGCGCGCGTCGAACAGGTTGTCGATGCTGAGCCCAAGGCGCGATCCTTCGAAGAAAGGCATATCCCGGACCAGCCCATCGCGTTCCCCAAGGTCCACGAATGCGCGCAGGTTGATGGTCAGGTAGTCGTCGAAGAACAGGTCCGTACTGTCTGCAAGGCCGGTTCCGTCGAGGCGGGATGAACCGGTGTAGTTGGCAAAGGCGATGAGGCCGTAGCCATCGTAGAACACCCCGCCGCGCGCCCGCACGCCGTGGCGCGGATCGCCGCCGCCTGACAGCGCGTCGCCGTCCAGCAGGTCGAGCCGGGGCAGGCCGTCCGCGATCAGCACGGTGTTTTCCAGCTCCAGCGTGTAATCGAGGTTGAAGAACCAGCGTCCGGTCGGCGGGCCGTCGTTGCCGCCGCCCATCATGCGCCCGAAGCGACCGCCGCCACCTCTGCTACCACGATTGCCCTCGCCGCGCGCCTGCTGCGGGGCGGCAGCGTCGGTGCTGCACACACGCTCTCGCGCGGCGGCGAAGCGTTCGGGATCGACCTGGCCGTTCTCGCCCGCCAGCCGCTCCAGCATACGTGGAGGGATGCTGATGGGTTCGCCATCGGGGCCGAGCGGCGGTTCCTCGCCCGCTGCCTGTGCCGACAAGGCGCGGTTGAACAGGTCCACCAGTTCGCCAGGCTCGCGTTCGCAGAAGGTCGCGCGCATCTGCGCCATGCGTTCTGCATTTGGAGGACCGCCAACCGGTCCGCCCGCAGGGCCGCCACGCGCCGCTCCGGAGGGTGGGCCGCCGCGACCTCCTTCTTCATCATCGCCGCCTATCTGGCCCGAAAGGTTCAGGCCGAATTGCAGGCGCCGCTGGTCGCGCTCGGCAAAGGTGACGAAGCGATCGTCCAGTTCCACCAGACGGCCCGTCGCATCGCGGGTGACGCGGCCGGGAAATGCCGCTTCGATCTCCGGCGAGAGCGTCGGCAGGCCGTTGGTCACGTCGGTGGAGTGGTTGTCGTAGTAGTCGATCGAAACGCTGCCGCGCTCGATGAAGGGCAGTTCCCAGTTCACGCCGAATGACCAGTCGCTCTGGTCCTGCGCGGGCAGGTTCGGGTTGCCGCCGCTGATGACGGTGGCGAGCACCGTCTCGTTGTTGGCAATGTCGAACACCGGCACGTTCGGCGTCGCAATCGCCGGGCTGCCAAGCTGGCTGAGCGAGGGCGCGACCTCGCGGTTGATGTGGTTTGCACTGAAGGTGAGCGTATCGGTCACGCCCCATGTCAGGCCCACGGTCCAGTCCTGCAGGGTGCCGAAATCCGAAAGGTAATCGACGCCCGCATTCAGGTTCAGCGTCAGATCGCCGACCGCGCCGAGAAAATCCTCGCGGCGGCTGGTGAGCGGGATCGAGACATTCGCCCCGCCGGTCACGCGCCCCCGCGTCAGCTGCGTATCGCCGGTGAGCGAGCGGGTGTCGCTGCTCTCGATGCGGTTCCAGTTGTATCCGCCGCGCAGCGTCACCGACACTTCGCCTGCGGGAAGGTAGATGGGATTGCCGCGCGCGGTGGCGAGAGCGTTGACGGTGTAGGTATCGAGCAGGGCCTCATCGAAGCCTGCATCGGCAAAGGTGCCGAGCGGACCGTCGATCGCTACCAGCCCGGCGGCCGCATCCTCCACCAGCTGCTGCGTATCCACGCGCTCTGCGGTACGGGTGATGCCATCGACATAGGTGCCGTCCAGCGTGCCGGTCACTTCCCAGTCGCCAAGGCCGAGGTTCAGCGTGCTGCCGAAGGAATAGTTCTCCGTGCGCGCATCCACCGTCAGCGGATCGGCGGCGTTGAAGGTGCGCAGCAGCGAATTGCCCTCGTCATCGGTCAGCACCACGGAATCGAGCCCTTGCAGGCGCAGCGAATCCTCGCGCTCGTACGTGGCGTTGAGAGACAGCGAATTGCCGCTGTCGCCCAGCTGCGTGGTCCAGTTCGCGGTCGCCTCCACACCGGAGCTGTCGGAGACCAGGCTACGGAACTGCGCCGGGTCAGGGTCTCCCGCCAGCCGCTGCTCGCTGTCGTCGGCCTGGATGATGCCGCGCTCGGCTTCGGTCAACGTGCTGGAGTTATCCCACTCGAGGTTGAGATTGAGGCGGCTCGGCCCGTCGATGCGCAGGTAAGTGCCTTCCACTTCCTGCTGCGAGAACCCGCCACGGAAGGGCTGGCCATATTCCAGCTCGATCTCCTGGCTGGAGAAATTGTCCTTGAGGATGAAGTTCACCACCCGCTGGTCCGGCGAATAGCCATAGCGCTGGGCCACGTCTTCGCTGAATACCTCGGTCCGCTCGATGGCTTCGGGCGGATAGCTTCGCAATTCGCGGAAGGACGAGATGCGCACGCCATTCACCAGGATCACGGGGCCACCCGCGCCGCCGCGACCGCGCGAGGAATTCACCTGCGGCCCGAGCGCCTGCAACAATTCCTCGATGGAGCCGGCGCCGTAGGCCGCGATATCCTCTTCATCGAGTTCCAGGATCGGCGGTTCGGGCGCATCCACCCCGTCCACCAGCCGCGCACCCAGCACGACGATGGTGTTGATGTCGTCATCGACGGGCGGTGCTGGATCATTCCCGTCCTGCGCGGTGGCAGGAGCAGGATCGGGCGGCACTTCCTGGGCATGGGCGGGACTTGCAAAACCGGCACAAAGCGAGGCAGCGATGGCAAGCGCGCTGCAGGACTGAAACTTGGACAACTCGTGAAATCTCCGGGCAAATCAACGTCCGCCCCCCGCGGCGGCTATGCGGCTCAACGCGCGAACAGGCAATAAGGCCCCTTGTCGTATTTTGTCGCAGATGTATCGCAGGTTGCGGGCCATTTCAGGCCATGTGCATGGCGCATCTTCCATTTTGCGCCCGGTATCGCTACATGGCGCGCCCAAGGACACGAGCGGAAGCAATGTTGCCAACGCTTGAAAGCACTTAAGCTGAAACAAGGACCGGATTACTGGATGGCTAAGGAAGAACTTCTCGAAATGCGCGGCAAGGTGGTGGAACTGCTGCCCAACGCAATGTTCCGCGTCGAGCTCGAGAACGGCCACGAAGTCCTGGGCCACACCGCCGGCCGGATGCGCAAGAACCGCATCCGCGTGCTGGTGGGCGACGAAGTGCTGTGCGAACTGACGCCTTACGACCTGACCAAGGCGCGCATCACCTACCGCTTCATGCCGGGCCGCAGCGGCCCGCCGGGATACAACGGCTAAGGCGCCGTCTTGCGCGCCCGTGGCTGACGCCTCCCCGAAACTCACACTCGCATCTGCCAGCCCGCGCCGCCGTGAATGGCTGGCGCGCCTCGGCATTGCGCCCGATGCCGTCGCCCCTGCCGATATCGACGAAACGCCGCGCAAGGCCGAATTGCCGCGCGCCTATGCGCAGCGCATGGCGCGGGAGAAGGTGCAGGCGGTCGACGGAGCAGGCCATTTCGTGCTGGCGGGCGACACCGTGGTCGCTGCCGGGCGCCGCATCCTGCCCAAGGCCGAGGACGAGGCGACCGCACGCGAATGCCTGGCGCTGCTCTCCGGCCGCCGCCACCGCGTGCTTTCCGCCGTCGCCCTCGCCCATCCCGACGGGACGATCCGCGAAAGGCTGAGCGAGACGCAACTGAAGTTCAAGCGCCTCTCCGAGCAGGAGATAGAGGCCTACATCGCCAGCGGCGAGTGGCACGGCAAGGCGGGCGGCTATGCCATCCAGGGCATGGCAGAGGCGCTGATCCCGTGGATACAGGGCAGCCACTCGGGCGTCGTTGGCCTGCCGCTGTATGAAACGCGCGCCTTGCTGAAGGCGGCAGGGTTTCCCATTGGCTGAAAGCTGGCTCGTCGAGCAGGGGATCGGCGAGGAACGCGCCATCCTTTATCGCTCAGGGCACGCCGTTGCCGCCCGGATGCGCTGGCCCGGAGGGCTGGAGCCTGGCGCGGTTGTCCAGGGCGTGCTGATTGCGAAACCCAAAGGCTCGACCCGCGGCCGCGCCGCATTTCCCGGCGGGGAAGAGGCGCTGGTCGACAAGCTGCCTCGCGATGCCAGCGAAGGCGCGCAGATGCGCTTCGTCGTCACCCGCGCCAGCGTGGGCGAAGCGACGCGGCGGAAGCTGGCGCAGGTCCGGCCGACCGACTTGCCCGAGCGCCCTGCCCTGTCGCTGGCCGAGACCCTCTCCGATGCGAAGATCGTGCGAACCTTTCCGACAGGCGACTGGGAAGAAATCCGCGAACTTGCTGTCGAAGCCGTGGTCGATTTCGCCGGAGGCTCGCTGCACTTCGCGCCGACCCCGGCCATGGTCGTGGTCGATGTGGATGGACACCTGCTCCCGCGCGATCTGGCGCTCGCCGCCGTGGAGCCGCTGGCGCGCGGCATTCGGCTGTTCGGTCTCGGCGGCATCGTGGGCGTCGATTTCCCGACCCTCCAGGCAAAGGCGGACCGCAAGGCCGTCGATGCCGCCATCGAGACGGCGCTTGCGGACTTCGACCATGAACGCACCGCGATGAACGGCTTCGGCTTCGTGCAGATCGTCTCCCGGTTCGATCGACCCTCGATGCTGCACCTCGTCCAGCACGACCCCGCGGGCGCCGCTGCACGCCTTCTGCTGCGCCGCGCCGAGGCTGTGGAAGGCGCAGGCCGGATCGAACTCGCCGCCCATCCCGCCGTGATCGCGCGCCTTGCCGACGAATGGCTGTCCGAACTGCGCCGCCGAACGGGCCGCGGAGTCTCGACAAGGCCCGATCCCGCCCTTGCGATAGCGGCTCCGCACGCCCAGCTTGTGCCTCTATGAGCACCAAGCCCTGCCCGATCTGCAAGAAACCCCGCAGCGAAGAGTTTCATCCGTTCTGCTCCAGTCGCTGCCGCGACCGCGACCTGGCGCAGTGGTTCAACGATGGCTACGCCGTGCCCGGCGAACCCGCCCCGCCCGAAGATATCGCCAAGGAAGACTGATTTGGGGGCTTGCCAAGCCCGCGCGGCTTCGCCATAGGCGCGCTTCACTTGCTCGCCGGGCGCTTCGAAGATGCCCGCTCGCGAACAGGATGCCTGGGTAGCTCAGGGGTAGAGCAGACGACTGAAAATCGTCGTGTCGGTGGTTCGAATCCGCCCCCGGGCACCATTTTTGCCCCTCGCAAGAATGGACCTATTTCACCCCAAAACGTGCTCCCAGGCCGCGCTGATCACCACGCTGCCCTCGCCAACGGCGCTCGCCACGCGCTTGACCGAGCCTGATCGCACGTCGCCGATGGCAAAGATGCCGGGCGTCGAGGTTTCAAACTGGCTGCGCCCGCCTGCCCCTTCCCCGGTGATCACGAACCCTCGTTCGTCCAGCTTCGCATGGCCTTCCAGCCAGCCGGTGTTGGGCGCGGCACCGATCATGATGAACAGGCCATTGGTGTCGATCCGTGTCTCGCCGTCGGGTCCGCTAAGGGTCACGCCCTGCAATCGCTCGTCCCCGCGCAGGGCGCTGACTTCGGTTTCGTAGTGGATGGTGATGCCGGAATCGTTCTCCAGCCGCTGCGTCAGGTAATCGCTCATCGACTTGGCCAGGCTATCCCCGCGTACCACGAGGTGGACGTGGCTGGCGTGACGGCAGAGGAACATCGCCGCCTGCCCCGCCGAATTCCCGCCGCCCACCACCACGGCGTCGCTGCCCTTGCAGAAGCGCGCCTCCATGTCGGTGGCGGCGTAATAGATGCCCGCGCCCTCGAACTCGACCAGCCGGTCCAGCGGCAGGCGACGGTATTGCACGCCCGTTCCCACCACGACCGACTTCGCGCAGACCTGCGCCCCGTCGTCCAGCGTGGCGCAGAACAGGCCGTCGTCGCGCTTTTCCAGTGCCTCGACCCGGCGCGGCATGGCGAAGCGGGTGCCGAATTTCAGCGCCTGGATCTCGCCGCGATAGACAAGGTCCGCGCCCGATATGCCGGTTGGAAAGCCCATGTAGTTCTCGATCCGGCTGCTGGTGCCTGCCTGCCCGCCGATGGCGGTATCCTCCACCAGCAAGGCGCAAAGTCCCTCTGCCCCTGCATAAACAGCCGCGGCCACGCCGCCCGGCCCGCCGCCTACGATCAGCACGTCGTAGATCGTCTCCCGGCAGCTATCGATATCGAGGCCGAGACGGCGGGCCACCTTGCCCGGCGTCGGGTCCGCGATCACCTCGTCCTTGTTGAAGATGACAGCGGGCATGTGTTCGACGAGCGTGCACAGTTCCACGCTCTCCTCGTCCGAGGCGTCGAGGTCGTAGCTCTGGTAAGGCAGGCGGTTGCGCCTGAGGAAGCTTTCCACCCGCTGCACCGCTGCATCCTTGTCCGCCCCAACCAGCTTGATGGAACTGCGGTTCTCCTCGAAGGTGCGACGGCGGCGTGCGGCGAACACCGTAATGATGTGGTCGGAAAGCTCCGGCACTCGGCGCATCAGCGCCAGCATGTCCTCGCGCGGGGCGGCCAATACGCGGGTGTCCTTCGCCGCGCGCATTGGCAGTGTCCAGGCACCGGCGTTGAGGAACCCGATCTCTCCCATGAACTGCGTCGGGCCGAGGGTGGATTCGATCATCCGCACGCCGCTGTAAGGATCGACGATCTCTATCTCGCCATCCAGCACGTAAATGAATTCGTCCATCGCATCGCCGACCTCGGCAATGGTCTCGCCCGCCTCGTAGGTGCGCTCCGCCGCGATATCGCGGATCATGGCGACGTGGCCGTCGGCCAGCGGCACGCGCTTCATCGTTTCAAGGTCGGCGCCGATCGATTCCATGCCGCGTTCTCCTGTTGATCGGCTCCAATATCAGCCAATTGACGCCAGTGTTGCAATCAATCGGGCACCGCGTCCCAGCCAAGCGGCGCGCCGCGATAGAAGGCGTCGATGTGAGCGATGGCTCCTGACCTGTCGAAAGCGAAAAGGAAAACACCGTTCACCGACATCGGCGTGATCATGTTGTCGAGGACACGGCCGTCGAATTGCTCGCTGGGATCCGCGTCTTGCGCGACTCCGCGCGGGCCGGGATAGGCGATTTCGATTCCCTCTGGCGTGGTGAACGAAAGCTTCGTGCCCGGCTGGTCCAGCCGCACGAAGGCGATACCGGTTGCCCGCTCCGGATCGAGATGCAACTGAAGGTTGGCCAGTTCATAGTTGGAGTAGAAGCCGCTCAGCACCTGCTCCCGGCATCCCAGCGCATAGGGGCTGAAAGACGGTTGCGACGGGTCGAGGATGGCGCTGTCCGCCACGCCGGTCGCCCGCTGTCCGTTGTCTTCGCGCACACAGGACTCCGAGAAGGCGAACCTTGCCAGCAATTCGTGCCTGAGTTGCGGCGCATCGGCGGCCATTGCCTCGAGGTAGTTCGTCATGCTTTCCGCCATGAGGGCGGCATCCACGTTTGCTGCGCCTGCAACGAAATGGACAGCCGGACCGACGTTCCCACCACCCATCGTGAAGGGTAACATCGGTTGCAGCAGCGTGATCGTGCCGCCCCTGTCGCCGCCGAATTCCTCGCGGATCGGCAGCACGTCGATACGGGCGATCTTGCCCTCGCGCGCCAGCAGGCGATAGGCCATCACCCCGCGCACGCCGTTTTCCTCGTATTCGACCACGCGAACGACTTCGTCCGGCCCGTCGATCCCCACGCGGTAATCGAGCGTGAAGGCGCCCGCGAAAGCGGCGGGGCTTACGCCCTCCACAGCGGTGGTGGTGCGCCACATGCCGTCCCACGGATCGAGCTGCGCGCCGTTTTCGATGTAGGTGAAATCCTCCGTCAGATCGAGAACGCGGTAGTCTCCTGCAACCAGCGCATACTCGAAGCGATCGGCCAGCAGCGCGGCGTCGGGCATCTCGCTATCCTGCGCGAGGGCAGGCGCGGCCAGCAGCGCCGCTGCCGCCAAGAACCACCGCGCGCTCATCGGATCACCTCCACGTCCTCGGCATCCGGCCACGGAGGCGCGTTGCCGTAGGGCGTCTCGATCAGCGTCATCTCGATGCGGTGGATCATGCCGTCCTTCAGCTTGAACCCCTCAACCACGGTCAGCCCGCGCGGCACGTTGAAGTACGGCGGCACGACGAAGGTGTTGCCGGTGGAAAGCGGCAGCTCGCGCACGCTGCCGTCATGGTCAAGATAGACCATCGCCAGCACCGCCTGCCGCTCCTCGTCCAGCACCAGGAAACGCCGGTCGCGGATATCGGTGACGAAGCCGAGGAAGCCCATGCCGAACTGGCGGCGACAGTCCAGGCTGCGGAAATCGGTGTCCTGCGAATGTCCATAGGCTTCGCGCGTAGGCAGGTTGGTGGTCTTCAGGCCGTGCTCCAGCCGGTCGCAATCGGGGTGGAAGAAGGTGTAGTCGGCGCGCCCGTCGTTGCGGACCATGGCGGTGAAATAGCGGTTCACCACGCTCACCATGTCGTCGCGGCTGAGGCGGTCCTCTTCGGGCACCACTTCCAGCCACGTCGCCTCGGCCTGCCCCATCGCCTCGTAACGGGCATGGCCGCCGGGATCGCGGATATAGAGCGTCTCGATCTCGTGGATCTCGCTGTCCACCACGCGCAGCCGCAGGTCCAGCATGGCGGGTGCGCCGTGTTCCGTCACCGTGGTGATCGCGCCGACATTGCCGGTGTGGGGGTCGGCGAAGACGTGGCGGTAAGTGCCGGTGGAATCGATGGTGGCCCAGCTTCCCTGCCCCGGCTGCAACTCCACGCCGTTCTCAGCGAAGCGCACGCCGTCCGCCAGAGGAAGCGCCTCTAGGTCCTTCGCCACCATCGCATCGAGGTATGCGTCGACATACCCCTCCAGGCATTCGCGCGGGCAGCCGTTGTCATGCGCCAGCACCGCCTTTGGTCCCGTTGCGGAACCGGCAGCCGCCACCAACATTGCCAATACGGACAGAATCAATCTACGCATAACCCCTCCCTCGCCCGCGAACCTAGCGGCGAGCGGCCATGCGGCAAGCGAAAGGACCAAGAATGGCGCGCATCCTCGTTCTCTACTATTCCTCCTACGGACACATCTCGACCATGGCGGAAGCCGTAGCCGCCGGTATCCGCGATGCAGGCCACGAGGCCGATATCCGCCGCGCGCCCGAAACCGCGCCGGAGGAAATCGTGAAGAACTTCGGCTTCCAGACCAACGACGAGCATCCGCTGATCGAAGGGCCCGATGCGCTGGGCAGCTATGATGGCATCGTGCTAGGCGCGCCCACCCGTTTCGGCCGCCTGCCAAGCCAGATGGCTGCCTTCCTCGATACCTGCGGCGGCGTGTGGGCATCGGGCGCGCTGATCGGCAAGCCGGGCGCTGTGTTCACCAGCAGCAATTCGCAGCACGGCGGACAGGAGACGACGCTGTTCTCGATGATCACCAACCTACTGCACTTCGGCATGAGCATCATCGGCTTGGACTATGGCTTTGAAGGCCAGAACGGCGTGGACGAGGTGAAAGGCGGCGCGCCCTACGGTGCCACCACCATCGCCGGGCCGGACGGCAGCCGTCAGCCAAGCGAAAGCGAGATCGAGGGCGCGAAATACCTCGGCAGGCGCGTGGCGAATACGGCGGCGAAGCTTTCCGCCTGAAGCCGCTGGAATTCCGCTTGAATTGGTCTTAGCGTCCCCCGCCAGATGGGGGACACCGGGACACCGCAGCTATTTGACGCCATGCGCTTTTCCGGCACATGGCGCGATTACCAGGCACGCGTGCTGGAGGAGATGGACGGCTACCTGGACGACGGGCGGCTGCACATCGTTGCGGCCCCCGGCAGCGGCAAGACGGTGCTGGGGCTGGAAGCGATGCGCCGGGTGGGTCGCCCGGCGCTTGTCCTCTCCCCCAGTCTGACGATCCGCAACCAGTGGGCGGACCGGCTGGCGCCGCTGTTCCTGCCCTCGCTCGATTCGCACCGCGCGCGCATCTCGCGCGACATCGCCGTGCCTGCCGACATGACAATCGGCACCTATCAGTCGCTCCACGCCGCTTATACACGCGACAGCGATTTCGCGGCGCTTTCCGCGCTTGGTCCCATCACGCTGGTGCTGGACGAATGCCACCACCTGCGGCGCGAGTGGTGGAGCGCGCTGTTCGCCCTGCGTGACAGACTGGAACACGTCAGCGTCGTGGCGCTGACAGCCACGCCGCCCTACGATGCCGCCCACGCCGAGTGGACCCGCTACGAGAGCCTATGCGGCCCCATCGACGCGGAAATCGGCGTGCCCGAACTTGTCCGCAACGGCGATCTCGCCCCGCACCAGGACCACGTGCATTTCAGCCAGCCCGATGCCGACATCGTAGAGGCGCTGATCCGGCGGCGCGATGCGGTTTACGCGCTGGCCGCGCGGATCGGCAACGATACGGACCTGCCGGAAATGCTGCTGGCGCACCCGTTCCTTAGCGAACCCTACCAGCACCAGGAAGCGATCTTCGAGGCGCCGGAGCAGCTTTCCGCCATGCTGTTCTACCTCGCCTCGCGCGGGTTTGCCCTCCCGCAAGAGCCGCTGGCAATGCTGGGAGTGAACCGCGAGATCGTGCCCGACTTCAACCACATCTGGCTGGAGCCGATGCTGGAATGCCTGCTCCACCGCAAGATCGCCGAATGGCGGCTGGACGAAGGCCGGGCCAGGGCGTGGAAGAGTGCGCTGTCCGAAGCGGGCCTCATCACCAATCACCGTGTCGACTTTTCCGAAAGCGTCGATCTCGCGCGCCTGCTGGCGGGCAGCACGGGCAAGCTGCACTCGGTAGCGGAGATCGCCCGCGCCGAAAGCGAGGTTCTGGGCGATGCGCTGCGCATGGCGGTGCTGACCGACCACGTGCGAGCTGCCGAACTGCCACGCGACCCCGACGCGCCTTATGCCCCCTCGCGCCTTGGTGTGGTGCCAATCTTCGAGTCTCTGCGCCGCGCCGGCATCGACCAGCCGCTGGGCGTTTTGACAGGTTCGCTGGTTATCGTGCCGGAGGCCGCGCGGCAGGCAGCGCATGTGTTGGCGCAGGAGTGCGGTATACCTGCAATCGCCCTGACCTTTACCGCCCTCCCCGGATGCCCCGGTTATTGCAAGCTGGACCTTGCCGCCGCTGCCGACCGGGGACGCGTCGCGCTGGTGACGCGGCTCGTCGGCGCAGGGCATATCCGCGTGCTGGTGGGCACGCAGGCGCTGCTGGGTGAAGGGTGGGATGCGCCCTCGATCAATTCGCTGGTACTAGCGAGCAACGCGGCAAGCTACATGCTCTCCAACCAGATGCGCGGGCGCGCCATCCGCACCGATCCCGCAGCGCCGGACAAGGTTGCCAACATCTGGCACCTCGCCACTATCGACCCTGCCGACCTCGATGGCGAAGCCGGACCGGATTTCTCGCGCCTCGTCCGCCGTTTTTCCATGTTCGACGGTGTGGCCGAGGACGGCACCACGGTGATCGAGAACGGTATCGACCGGTTGGACCTGGCGATGGGGCAGGCGCTGGACGATCGCAATGCCCTCACCATGGCGCGTGCGCGCAACCGGACTGGCACGGCGCGCCAGTGGAGCAAGTCGCTTGGCGCAGGCACACCACGCTCGCAAGTGCGCGAAGTTGCGGAAGTCACCGGCAATGTCGGCAGCGCCACGCTGCACGTTCGCAATACGCTGAAGACCACGGCGATCAGCAGCCTTGGCGGCGCAGTGCTGACGGCAGGTCTCAGCGTCTTCGGCCTGGGACTGGTCGACACGCTCGTTATCGGTGGCGGCGCAGCGCTGCTCTACGCGGCTCCGGGCCTCTACAATTCCGCACGCCTGTGGGTGCGCAACGGCACGCTGGAAAAACGTCTTGGGCAGGTGGGCGAGGTGCTGGTTGAAGGGCTTGCCCACTGCGGCAAGCTGTCGCGCGAGAAAAACGCCTATACCGTCAGGGTCGAGGAAGGACTCAAAGGCCGCCATGCCATCACCATCGAAGGCGGCACGCGGGCGGACCAGCACCGCTTCGTGGATGCCATGATGGAGCTTCTCGGTCCCGTGCAGAATCCGCGATATATCCTGCGTCGAGAGGGGCAATCGCTGGGTTTTCGGCAGCTGGATTACCACGCCGTGCCCACGCCGCTGGGCGCGAACAAGGAAGAGGCTGAGCTGTTCTGCAATCTGTGGACGAAACGCATTGGCCCAGCCCGGCTGATCTTCACCCGCTCCGCCCATGGGCGCAAGGTGCTGCTGCGGGCGCGTACGAAGTCGATGGCGGCAGGACTGCAATCTCCGGTGGAACGGCGCAGCATGTGGCTTTAGCCGCGCGCTGCCGCTAATCCCGCCTTCATGGAACACGAAAGCGCCGGACTCTCGCCCTTCGATCTTGCCGCCATGCTGGTGGTGGCAAGTGCCCTGCTGGGCTGGTTCAATCACCACTTCATCAGGCTGCCACATGTCGTCGGCCTGACGGTGATGGGCGCGATTGCTGCCATCGGTCTGCTGGCGGCCAATGCCCTCCTGCCCGGCGTGACGCTGGACGATACCGTTGCGCGGCTGCTGGCGGAAATGAACTTCACCGACACGCTGCTCCAGGGGATGCTCAGCTTCCTGCTGTTCGCAGGCGCGTTGCATGTCGATCTCGATCGGCTGAAGGCGGACTGGGTGCCGGTGCTTCTCCTCTCAACCGTCGGGGTGATCCTGTCCACCGTGATCGTTGGCGTGCTGGCCTGGGGGCTCGGCATGGTGATGGGCCTGCCGCTGGCGCCGATCTGGTACTTCGTCTTCGGCGCGCTGATCGCGCCCACCGATCCCGTCGCCGTGCTGGGCGTGCTGAAGGAAGAGAAGGTGGACGAGAGCCTTCAGGCCAGCGTCGCAGGGGAAAGCCTCTTCAACGACGGTGTGGGCATCGTGGTGTTCACCATCCTGCTGGGCGCGGCGGTCACAGGCAGCGATTTCAGCCTCGGTGAAGGCGCGCGGCTGTTCCTGATCGAAGCGGGCGGCGGCCTGCTGGTGGGCATCGTGTTCGGCTACGTCGGCTTTCGCGCCATGCGCTCTATGGACGAATATGCGCTGGAGGTGACGATCACCCTGGCCGTGGTGATGGGAGGATATGCGCTGTGCACCGCGCTGCATATCTCCGGCCCGCTGGCCATGGCCGTGGCGGGCCTGCTGATCGGCAACCACGGCGTCACCTACGCGATGAGCGACGTGACCCGCGACTATGTGATCCGGTTCTGGGAAGTGGTGGACGAATTGCTCAATTCCGTCCTGTTCCTGCTGATCGGACTGGAAATGATCGTGCTGGTGCCCGGCGTTGACGAACTGGGGCTGGCGCTTGTGGCCATACCCATCACCCTGTTCGCCCGCGCCGCGGCGGTGACGGTTTCCACCCGCTTGGTGCCCGCCGCGCGGCCCAAGGCGGAAGGGGCATGGGGCGTCTTGTGGTGGGGCGGCCTGCGCGGCGGCATTTCCATCGCTCTCGCGCTGTCGCTGCCTGCCGGCCTAGTGCGCGACCTGCTGCTGGCCGCCACATTCGGTGCGGTGCTGTTCAGCGTGCTGGTGCAGCGCATGACGCTGGGCCGTGTGATAGAGCGCGGCAAGGTGCCGCACGAGGCTCATCACCCGGCCGATCAGCGCACGCCGGGCGGGCTGGAGTAGCGAAAAGGGCGCCGCAGCCAGACCGCAGCGCCCTCCTTCGATGTAAAGACGATTACGCTTGTACGCGAGTGACCGTTGCAGTCTCGCCGGTTTCCCGGTCCGTCGACGTCCACACGCCGTCGTCGCCCACGACTTCGTCGTTGCAGCTTTCTTCCTCGCCTTCCCCGGTGGTGCACCATACGTTCGGGCCATCCGTGCGCCAGGTTCCGCTGCCGGTCTCACCGTTGGAGGATGTCCAGCTGTAGGTGCCGTCCTCGTTCACCGTCTCGGTAACGATATCGCCGTTTTCCAGTACGACTTCGTAGGTGCCGGGTGCAGGCTGGCCGTCGGCGGCAAGCTGCACTTCCATCGCCGGTTCCTCGACTGCGACTTCTTCTTCAGCCACCGGCTCTTCGGTGGCCGGTTCGGCGCAGGCCGCAAGGCCAAGCACGGCGACAAATGCAAACGTCCTTTTCATTGATATTCCCCCCTTCGTTGATGAAGGCGCGGAGGCTAGCACGCAATCGGCCCCCGCAAAGCGCTATCGCGCATATGGCTGGATTGTCTGGCAAAGGCTCGGCCACAATGCCCGGCTCTTACCCTGCGACTCGGCGCACGGTGTCTCCGATTGCCCCCTCCGCCACTTCGGTGTATAGCGCCCGTTCAAACGCGCCCCGGCACTTTCGCGAACTTCCATCGCGTCGCCGGGGCGCAGTCTTTTTTGCTGTTGAAAGGTCCGTGCCCATGTCCCGCCGTCGCCAGATCTACGAAGGCAAGGCCAAGATTCTTTACGAAGGCCCAGAACCCGGCACGCTGATCCAGTATTTCAAGGACGATGCCACCGCCTTCAACGCCCAGAAGAAGGGCACGATCAACGGCAAGGGCGTGATCAACAACCGCATCAGCGAGTATATCTTCACGCGCCTCGCGCACATCGGCATCCCCACCCACTTCATCCGCCGCCTGAACATGCGCGAGCAGCTGGTGCGGCAGGTGGAGATCATTCCGCTGGAAGTGGTGGTGCGCAATGTGGCTGCCGGCTCGATTGCCAAGCGCCTCGGCATCGAGGAAGGCGAGATGCTGCCGCATACGCTGATCGAATACTACCTGAAGGACGATGCACTGGGCGATCCGCTGGTTTCGGAAGAGCACATCGCCGCCTTCAACTGGGCCGGCCACGAGGAGATGCAGGATATCGCCGCCATGGCCATCCGCATCAACGATTTCCTCTCCGGCATGTTCGCCGCAGTCGATATCCGGCTGGTGGATTTCAAGCTGGAATTCGGCCGCATCTACGATGGCGATTTCAGCCGTGTGATCCTGGCCGACGAGTTCAGCCCCGACAACTGCCGCCTGTGGGACTTCAACACCGGCGAGAAGATGGACAAGGACCGCTTCCGCCGTGACCTGGGCGGAGAGGAAGAGGCCTACCAGGAAGTGGCCCGCCGTCTCGGCGTGCTGTCGGGCGAGGACAACGGCCCCGGCGAAGTGCTGGACATGGATGCCCACCGCTCGCGCCTGCGCACCCCTGCCCCGAAGGCGACCGGGCCCAAGCCGAAAAAATAAGACCTGTGCACGGTCACAGTGCACGGGTCATTGCCCCTTAAGCTTGCAGGTGCCATGAAGGCGGGCATGAATTCCCGTTCCTTCGCGGCACTTGCCGCCGTTCTCGCCCTTCCCCTCCTCGCCGTTCAGCCCGTCTACGCGCAGGCGCCCGAACTCGCGCAGCAGCCGTGGGACGCGGCATCCGGCATTCCCGCCGAAGTGGTCGACGCCTTCCCCGATCTTGCGGGAAGCGACCTGCCGTTCGACGGCGAATACGTGGTGGGCGAGCTTGACAACGGGATGCGCTACATCATCCGGCCCAACGCCACCCCGCCCGAACAGGGCAAGGTGCAGCTGTGGGTGGACTTCGGCTCCGCCGCCGAACGCGCGGACGAACAGGGCTATGCCCATTTCATCGAACACATGGCCTTCAACGGCACCACCAATGTGCCCGAGGGCGAAATGGTGCGCCTGCTGGAGCGCGAGGGACTGGCCTTCGGCGCGGACACCAACGCCTCAACCGGGTTCGACTCCACCCATTACCGACTGGACCTGCCGCGCAACGACATGGCACTGCTCGACACCGCACTGATGCTGATGCGCGAGACCGCCAGCGAGATCCTGTTCGAGGACGAAGCGGTGAACCGCGAGAAGGGCATCCTCCTGTCAGAACGCCGCGTGCGCGACACCTACCAGCTGCGCAACACCATCGACACGCTGGGCTTCCTTTACCCCGGCAGCCGCATTTCGGAGCGCCTGCCCATCGGCACGGCCGAGACGATCGAGGCTGCCGACGGCGCCTCCCTGCGCGCGCTCTACGAACGCTACTACCGGCCCGAGAACGTCACCGTGATCGTGATCGGCGACTACGACCCGGCTGAGGTCGAGGCCGCCATCGCCGAGCACTTTGCCGACTGGCAGGGCGAGCCCGCGCTGGACAACCCGCCGCTCGGCCCGGTGGACCTCTCCCACGACGGCGCGACGGACATCTTCCTCGACCCGGCGCTGTCCGAACAGATCACCGTTGCCGCCAACGGCGAATGGCAGGGCGAGACGGACACCGTCGCCAGCCGCCGCGAGCGCGTGCTGCGGCAGATCGGCTACGGCATCGTCAACCGCCGCCTGCAACGCCTCGCCCGGCAGGAAGACCCGCCGTTCCGCGGCGCCGCATTCGGTACCAACGATTTCTTCAAGGAAGGCCGCACCACCAACCTGATCGCCGCCGCAGCCGACGGCGACTGGCAGCGCGCCCTTGCCGCCGCGCAGGAGGAATATCGCCGCGCGATGGAATTCGGCTTTACCGAGGCCGAAGTGGCCGAACAGGTCGCCAATCTCGACCAGGCGATCCAGTCCAACGCCGCAGGCGCCGCCACGCGCGATAACAATTCCTTCGTCACCGGCGCCGTCACCCTGCTGCGCGACGGGCAGGTGCCCACCACGCCCGCCAGCGCGCTGGAACGCTGGAACGAGCACAAGCCGCTGATCACGCCCGATGCGGTGCTGGCCGCGCTGAAGGCAGAGGCCGTGCCGCTGGAAAACCCCCTGATCCGCTTTCAGGGCCGCACCGCGCCCGCGGGCGGCGAGGAAGCCCTGCGCGCCGCGTGGGAAAGCGGCATGGACATGGCGCTGGAAGCCAGTGAGCAAGTCGAGGCAGTCGAGTTCGCCTACACCGATTTCGGCACGCCGGGCGAAGTCGTGTCCGATACCGTGGACGATCGCCTCGATATCCGCACCATCCGTTTCGCCAATGGCGTGATGCTGAACCTGAAACCGACAGACCTGCAGGAAGACCGCGTGCTGGTGCAAGTGAACATCGACGGCGGCGATCTGCTCGATACCCCGGAGAACCCGCTCGCCACCGCCATGTTCAACTCGCTGCCCGTGGGCGGGCTTGGCGAACACACGCTGGACGAATTGCAGACGGTGCTGGCCGGTCGGCGCGTCGGCCTTGGCGTCAATTCGTCGGACGACACCTTCACCATGTCCGCCGCCACGACCCCGCGCGACCTTGAGCTGCAATTGCAGGTCTACACCGCCACCATCACGGACAGCGCCTTCCGCCCCACCGGCGAAGCGCAGTATTACCGCAACGTGGAGGATTTCTTTGCGCGGCTGAACGCAACGCCGTCTGCCGCTTTCAGCAACGGGATCGGCACGATCCTTTCGGACGGCGATCCCCGTTTCTCGTTGCAGCCCAAGGAAAACTATCTCGCCCTCACCTTTGCGGGCCTGCGCGATGCCGTGTCTGACAGGCTCGCCAACGGCGCCATCGAAGTGGCGCTGGTCGGCGATTTCGAGGAGCAGGAGGCCATCGACCTCGTCGCCAGCACGCTGGGCACCCTGCCGCCGCGCGAGGAAAGCTTCGGTGACTACGCGCAGGAACGCCAGCGCGCCTTCACGCAGGATCGCTCGCCCCGCACGCTCTACCACACCGGTCCGGACGATCAGGCCATGCTGGTGATGGTATGGCCGACCCGCGACGATTCCGACCATGTCGAGACCCTGCAACTCGAAATGCTGGAGCGGGTGCTGCAACTGGAAGTGACCGACGTGCTGCGCGAGGAACTGGGTCAGACCTATTCCCCCGGCGTCGATGCCGACCAGAGCCGCACCTACGAGGGCTATGGCACGTTCGATATCTCCGCCCAGGTGGATACCGGGCAAGTCGATGCCGCGCGCGATGCCATGCTGTCAGCGGTGGAGACGTTGCGTGCCGCACCGGTGGACGAGGACATGCTGCTGCGTGCCCGCCAACCGCTGCTCGAAGCCTACAGCAACGCGCTCGACACCAACAACGGCTGGATGAACTTGGTTGACCGCGCCCAGACGGAAAGCGAGCGTATCGAACGCTTCCTGGCGGGCGAGGAGCGCCTGCGCGCCGTTACGCCGGAAGACGTGCTGGCCGCGGCGCAGCGTTACCTCGATCCGGCCCAGCGCGTGGAAATCCGCGTGCTGCCGGAGCCGGAGAGTGACGAATCCTAAGCGGGTATCAGCGTCGAATGGATGTGCAATTCGCCCAGCAAGGTCTTGTGAACCGGGCACTTGTCGGCAATTTCCATCAGGCGCTGGCGCTGCTCCTCGCTAAGGTCGCCCGATAGCTCTATCGCCCGATCGATCACCTGAATCGGCATGCCGTCCTTCTCGCAATCGACGCAATCGGTGTGATGATCGCGGCTGTGTTCCAGTTCGATCCGCACGCTTTCCAGCGGCCACTTCTTGCGCTCCGCATACATCTGGATGGTCATGCTGGTGCAGGTGCCAAGCGCCGATAGCAGCAGGTCGTAAGGTGTCGGCCCGTGGTCGCTGCCGCCGTAGCTTACCGGCTCGTCGGCGATGAATTCATGGCTGGCCGTGCGCACCCACTGGGCGAACTTGCCGCCAGCGGTCGAGACTTCCACCGTTCCGGCAAAGTCCTCGCGCGGCTCTTTCGGCAGGTCGGCAAGGTAGGGCGTGGCCCATGCGGCAATCATGTTCGCGGCATATTCGGCGCTGCCCGCTTCAGTCAGCAGGTGATCGGCGCTGTCGAGCGCGACAAAGCTCTTGGGGTGCTTCGCCTTTTCGAAAATGAGGCGCGCGTTCTCGATCCCGACGACTTCGTCCTGCGGTGTGTGCATCACCATCAGCGGCAGGCCCAGGTTCGCGATACGCTCCCCCTGCGGCTGGTCGCGCCCTTGCTCCAGGAAAGCGCGGGCAATGCGGAACCGGCGTCCGGCGAGTGTCACATGGCCCTCGCCGTCCTCCTCGATATCGTCGATGGCATCGCCGAAATGCTCGAAAACGTGGGCGGCATCGTATGGGGCGTTCAGCGTGGCGACGCCGCGCGCCTGCGGTACGTGCTCCGCCGCGGCCAGCACCGCCGCTCCCCCCAGCGAATGGCCCACCAGCAGCACCGCCGGCAGGCCGCGATCGGCCAGGGCCCTTGCCGCGCAGGTCAGGTCCTCCACGTTGGTGGCGAAGCCGGCATTGGCAAAGTCGCCGTCGCTGCCACCAAGGCCGGTGAAATCGAACCGCAGGACGGCAAGACCCTTGGCCGCGAGGGCGGAGGCGACGCGCGTGGCGGCGTGGCTCTGCTTGGTGCAGGTAAAGCAGTGCGCGAACAGCGCGGCGGCGCGCGGCTTCGTGTAGAGCGGCATTTCCAGCCGCCCGTCCAGCGTCTGCCCGTTCTTGCCGGTGAAGGTGAATTTCTCGGTCGCGATCATGTGCTGCAAGCCCTCCTGCCGCGCGGCTTTCCTACACGCGCCATGGCACACCAATGCACAGGTCGATGCAACCGTTTCAATCCTTCTTGATGCCCCCGCCGGTCTGCCTGGAATTCCCGGTCCGCTTTTCTGCTTCAGGACACTGTTCCATGTGTTCCAGGTTAGTTGGATTTGGCGCGCAATTCCCCGGCGGAATGGGCCGCCGCCCCTTGCCCATCGCGGCGGCAATCGCCATAGGCTGCGGCGAAACCATCCGAGACTTGCCGCGAAAGGTCCGATCCATGAAAGTCCGTATCCATGTCAGCCTGAAGCCCGGCGTGCTCGATCCGCAGGGCCGCGCCGTGCACCACGCGCTGGAGGGCCTCGGCTACAAGGGCGTGGAAGACGTGCGCATCGGCCGCTTGGTGGAAATGGACGTGGCCGACGACACCACGGACGCCGCTCTGGACGAGATGTGCCAGAGGCTGCTCGCCAACATGGTGATCGAGAACTACCGCATCGAGAAGGTCGCCTGATGAAGACCGCAGTCGTCACATTCCCCGGATCGAACTGCGACCGCGACATTTGGGTCGCACTGCGTGACGTATCCGGCAAGGAGCCGGTGAAGGTGTGGCACGGCGATGCCGACCTGCCCGCCGGCCTCGATTTCATCGCCCTGCCCGGCGGGTTCTCCTACGGCGACTACCTGCGTTCGGGCGCAATGGCGGCGAACAGCCCGATCATGCGCTCCGTCGTGGCCGCGGCAAAGCGTGGGGTGCCGGTGCTGGGCGTGTGCAACGGCTTCCAGGTGCTGACCGAGGCGCAATTGCTGCCCGGCGCGCTGATGCGCAACGCCGCGCAGACCTTCATCTGCCGCACCGTGCCGCTGGTGGTGGAAAACGACACCAGCCTGTTCACCAGCGTCTACACCAGGGGCGAGACGATCCACATCCCGGTCGCCCACCACGACGGCAACTATTTCGCCGACGATGACACGCTGGACCGGCTGGAAGGCGAAGGCCGCGTGGCTTTCCGCTATGCCGAGAACTGCAACGGCTCGCGCCACGACATCGCGGGCGTGCTGAACGCGAAGGGCAACGTGCTGGGCATGATGCCCCACCCCGAACGCGCCATCGAAGCCGCCCACGGCGGCAGCGACGGACGCCGCCTGTTCGAAAGCGTGATCGGCAGTCTGGTCGGGGCCTAGGCGGCCCTAGTTCCGCGGCCCTTCACCACCAGGGAGCGGGCCTCGACAGCCTTCATCGGGCGGCCGAAGTAGTAGCCCTGGATCTTGGTGCAGCCCAGCTCGCGGATCAGCGCGGCCTGTGTGGCGTCCTCGACACCCTCGGCGGTCGTCGTCATCTCCAGGCTGCGGGCCATAGCCACCACGGCGCGGATGATGGCGAGGCTCTCCTGGCTCTCCTGCGTGGCACCCTGCACGAAGCTCTTGTCCACCTTGATCGTGGAAAAGCGCAGCGTGCGCAGGTAGCCGAGCGAGGAATAGCCGGTGCCGAAATCGTCCAGCGCGACCGAGCAGCCCAGCGCAAGGATCTCCTCCAGCGTCTGGCGCGCGGTGCGGCCATCGCGCAGGAACACGCTCTCGGTAACTTCCACCTCCAGCCGGTGTGCCGGCAGCCCGGTATCGGCGAGCGCACGCACCACGCTGTTGGCGAAGTTGGGCTCGAGCAATTGCTCGCCCGAAACGTTGACCGCCACCTTGATGTCGTCCGGCCAGCGGGTCGCCTCGCGGCAGGCCTCCTGCAGCACCCACTCCCCGATGGGCACGATCAGGCGGGTATCCTCTGCCAGCGGGATGAACTTGGCCGGGCTTACGAAACCATGCTCTTCGCTGTTCCAGCGCAACAGCGCCTCGAAACTGACCACGGTCTCGCTGCGGGCGTTGACCACGGGCTGGAAGTTCAGTTCCAGCTCGTTCTTCCCGATGGCCCGGCGCAGGGACAGCTCCAGCTTGCGGCGCTCCTCCGCGTCGGCGTGCAGCGAGGGGAGATAACGGTAGTGCGTATTGCCGCCCTCGTCCTTCGCCCGGTAGAGCGCGAGGTCGGCGTTGCGCATCAGCGTTTCCACCGAATTGCCGTCACGCGGACCCACGGCAGAGCCCACGCTCGCCCCGATGAACAGGGTATGGTTGTCGATCACATAGGGCTGCGAAAGCGTCTCGATAATGGCGTCGGACAAGCGATCCACCCGGCCCTTGTCGGTGGCATCGCGAATGACGACGGCGAATTCGTCACCGCCCAGTCGTCCGCAGCGCTCGTTCTCGGTCATCACTGCATCGAGGCGCTTCGAGACTTCGGCCAGCAGGCGGTCGCCCAGCTGGTGTCCCAGGGAATCGTTCACCGCCTTGAACCGGTCGAGGTCGATCATCAGGAAGGCGCAGCGCGTCTTCCACTTGTCGGCATAGCGCATGGCCTCGCCAAGCGCTTCTGTCAGCATCAGGCGATTGGGCAAGCCCGTCAGCGTGTCGTAGCGGGCAAGGTAGGCGATCTTCTCGTCGCGATCACGCTGCTCGGTCACGTCGGAACCAACCCCGCGGAAACCGATATAGCTGCCGTTGTCATCATATATCGGCGTGCCCGAAAGCTCCCACCAGCGGCGACCGGCTTCGAGGTAGACCTGCACCAGCAGGTTGGAGAAATGCTCGCGCCGCTTCAGCTTCTCCGCCAGTTCATGCAGGCTGCGCGGAAACTCCCCGCTTTCCCACGAAGACCCGGCAATCAGCTTGATGAAGCTCTCCCCCTCGATATCCTGCGGGGTGGAGCCGAAGGCGAAAGCGAAACGCGGCGATGCGGAACGGATGCGACGGTTCGTGTCGACCTGCCAGAGCCAGTCCGATTCCTTTTCCTCGAACTCGCGCAGCAGCAGGGAGACGACCTCGTCCTTCTCCGCCACGCCCGCTTCGGCAATCTTGGCGGAAAGGTAGGTGCGCGCAGAGCGGAGCGCACCGGCAACGATGGTAACGGTGTAGGCAGCTGCGGCGATGGCGAAGATGAAGTCGCCAGTAAGCAGGAAAGATGCGACGCCCGCCGCGCCAACCACAAGGTCGAACAGCACCGTGGCGACCGGCGCCGTAGCCATGGCGGCGGCACTACCAGCAATCAGCATCGCGGCAATCGCCCAGAGCGCGTAGTGATCCGTCGTCGTCCCCTGCGGGACGAAGAACATGAGCGCCGCGACCCAGGGGATGGTGCACCCGCCCACGCCAAGGGCCTGGCGGGTGAATTCGTTCCACTGCACGCCGCGCTTCTCGATATCGATGAAGTTGCGATCGATCCGCGTGACGTTCCACACCGCTGCAACGACACTGAGCATCCAGATCCCCAGGATCCAGTGCGCTATCGTGTTGAGATAAAGCGAAACTGCCAGCAGAGCGGCCAGGCCGTGAGCGGCAATTCGGATCAGCGAGACCTTGTGAAGTTCCGAATACTGGAGCGTGCGCAGCCGGGTCCAGTCACCCTCGCCGGGTTCGCGCAGGCCAATGACCTGCAGGAAACTCATCTGCAGCGGGAGGCTGGGGAGTCCAGAATGCTTGTCGCTCACACGACCGCGATAACCGCCAATAGTTATTGCCCGGTAAAGTCAGCCGCGATTATCCAGTAACCTGCTGAATTCTATTCGACAGTCACCGATTTCGCGAGGTTGCGCGGCTGGTCTACATCGGTGCCCTTGGCCACGGCGACATGATACGCCAGCAATTGCACCGGAACGGCATAGACCAGCGGAGCGATGAGCGGATGCACCTTGGGCATCTCGATCACTGCCATACAGCCTTCGCCCGCCTGCTCGATCCCGGCCTTGTCGGAAATCAGAACCACCTTGCCGCCGCGCGCCTGCACTTCCTGCATGTTGGAGACGGTCTTCTCGAACAGCGGCCCGGAAGGGGCGAGGACGATCACCGGCACCTTGTCGTCGATCAGTGCGATGGGGCCGTGCTTCATCTCGCCACTGGCATAACCCTCGGCGTGGATGTAGCTGATTTCCTTCAGTTTCAGCGCCCCTTCCAGCGCCAGCGGGAAATCCGCTCCGCGACCGAGGTAAAGCACGTCACGCGCAGGCGCGATCAGGTGCGCCATGTCGGCGATTTCCTCGTCGTGATCCAGCGCGGCGTTGAGGCACGCTGGCGCTTCCAACAGGTGATCGACGATGATCGCTTCCTCGCGGTGGTTCAGCAGCCCCTTCTTCACCGCGAAATGCGCCGCCAGCGCCGCCAGCACGGCAAGCTGGCAGGTGAAAGCCTTGGTTGAGGCAACGCCGATTTCCGGCCCCGCGTGTGTCGGCAACAGCAGGTCCGCCTCGCGCGCCATGGAACTGGTGGGCACGTTGACCACGGCGGCGATCACCTGTCCCTGCTTGCGACAGTGGCGCAGTGCGGCCAGCGTGTCCGCAGTTTCGCCACTCTGCGAGATGAACAGCGCCAGGCCGCCATCGGGCAGCACGGGTTCGCGGTAGCGGAACTCGCTGGCGTAATCGATATCCACCGGGACGCGGGCGAACTGTTCGAACCAGTATTTCGCTACCATTCCAGCGTAATAGGAAGTACCGCAGGCGACGATCGTGATGCGGTCGATGGCGGAAATGTCGAAATCGATCTGCGGCAGGGCCACGCGCTGTTCGCCGGGGCGCAGATAGCTGCGAAGGGTCTGCGCCACCACTGTGGGCTGCTCGAAAATCTCCTTCTGCATGAAGTGGCGATAGTTGCCCTTCTCGATCGCCGCGGCAGAAGCGCCGGAGGTCTGCACCTCGCGCTCGACCTCGTTGCCGTCGAGATCGCGGATTTTCGCGCCCTCGCGCGTGATCGTCACCCAGTCGCCTTCCTCGAGATAGGCGATCTGCTGGGTGAGCGGGGCCAGCGCCAGCGCGTCGGAGCCGAGGAACATCTCGTCCTCGCCGTAGCCGACGACCAGCGGCGAACCGAGGCGCGCCCCGATCAGCATGTCAGGGTGATCGCGAAAGGCTATCGCCAGCGCGAAGGCACCGCGCAGGCGCGGCAACACGGTCGCCACGGCGTCTTCGGGAGACATTCCTTCCTCGATCCGGCGCGAGATCATGTGGACGACCACTTCGGTGTCGGTCTCGCTCTCGAATTGGCGCCCCTCAGCGCGCAATTCGTCGCGCAGTTCCTTGAAATTCTCGATGATGCCGTTGTGCACCAGCGCGACGTGTTCGGTCGCGTGCGGGTGGGCATTCTTTTCCGTGGGAGCGCCGTGAGTTGCCCAGCGGGTGTGGGCAATACCCGTCTCGCCCGCGGCGGGATTGTTCGCCAGTTCCTCGACCAGACCATTCAGCTTGCCTTCCGCCCGGCGGCGTTTCAGCTTCCCGTCGTGGACCGTGCAGATGCCTGCGCTATCATAACCGCGATATTCCATCCTGCGCAGACCGTCGACCAGCCGCGCCGCCACGTCGCGATGACCGACAATTCCGATAATTCCGCACATAAATTCAGTTCCTTGTCCCTAATGAGGGAAATTCTGGTCCACGAACATGTGGGCGAATTGCACCGGTTCGGGCTCGTGTCCGTTCTCTGCGATGAACCTCGCGCGTCCCTTGTCCCACATCTCGACGATCGCAGGCTGCATGCCTTCAGGGAACTGCATCCGCTGCGCGACGATATCCTGCCAACTGCCTGTGCCGCCGAAGGTTTCGCGGAAGTAGGGTTCTGCCTCCACAAGCCACTTCGCGTTCGCCTCGTCCAGCTTGCCGATGGCATCCAGCACGTAACTGTCGAGCAGGCGAAGGAAGGGCTTGCCCTCGTAGCGATCGGTCACTTCTTCTTCTCGGCTTTCTTGCGCTTCATCGTATCATGGAAGCGGTCGGCCCAGCCCGGCTTCACCAACTGGTCTGCCCGCACCATGCGAAGTTCGCCGTCGGCAACGTCGCGCGTTACCGCGCTTCCTGCCGCCACGATGGCATCGGCCCCGATGCTGACAGGCGCGATGAGCGCCGAATTGGAGCCGATGAAGGCGCGCGGTCCGATGGTGGTCTGGTGCTTGAAATAGCCGTCGTAATTGCAGGTGATCGTTCCCGCTCCGATGTTTGCGCCAGCGCCCACGGTGGCGTCACCCAGGTACGTGAGGTGATTGGCCTTGGCCCCCTCGCCCAGCGTTGCCTTCTTGATCTCGACGAAGTTGCCGACCTTGCTGCCCTTCTCCAGCACTGCACCAGGGCGAAGGCGGGCATAGGGGCCGACTTCCGCGCCCTCGCCCACAGTTGCGCCTTCGAGATGGCTGAACGCGCGGATTGTCGCGCCGCTCGCCACTGAAACGCCCGGGCCGAACACCACGTTGGGTTCCACCACCACATCGGAGGCAAGATCGGTGTCGTAGCTGAAGAACACCGTATCGGGAGCGCGCAGTGTCACGCCTTCCGCCATCACTTCTTCGCGCCGCAGTGCCTGCCACTGCGCTTCTGCGGCGGCGAGTTCGGCGCGGCTGTTGATGCCTGCAACCTCGTCCGCATTGTCGCAGGATACGACCGCGCAGTTGTGGCCATCGGCAATGGCGATGTTGACGATGTCGGGGAGGTAATACTCGCCCTGCGCGTTCTCGTTTCGCACTCGGTCGAGCAGTGCGAAGAGGTCTTCGCTGCGCGCCGCCAGCAATCCGGAATTGCAGAGAGTGCACGCACGTTCGTCTTCGCTCGCGTCCTTGTACTCCACCATTTTGAGGATGCGGCCCTGCTGCGCGATCACGCGGCCGTAGCGCAGCGGATCGTCCGGCTCGAAGCCCAGCACCACGGCGGCGGGGGAATCGACGGCGCGCAGCCTGTCGATCATGGTCTGCATCGTTCCGGCTTTCACGAAGGGCACATCGCCGTAGAGCACGAGCACGTCGCCCTCGAAGCCTGCGAGAGCCTTCTGTGCCTGCTGCACCGCATGGCCTGTGCCCAGCTGCGGTTCCTGAACCGCGAAGTCCACCCGTCCCCCGAGCCGCTCTTCAAGCTGTTCGCGCGATTCGCCGACGATGGTAACGAGCTTTTGCGGACCAAGCGTCTCGACGCTGGCCAGCAGGTGCTCGATCATCGGCCTTCCGGCCACCTGGTGCAGCACCTTGTGCAGGCTGCTTTTCATGCGGGTGCCCTTGCCCGCGGCAAGGATGATGGCGGCGATGGGTCTGTCACTCATGACAGGCGCCATGCCAGCAATTGATTGCAGTTTCCATATCTCTCCCCCACATGCCCTCGCGATGAGCAAATTTCCTTTCGATATCGTCCTTTTCGACCTCGACGGTACGCTGGTGGACAGCGCCCGAGACCTGTGCCCCGCTGTCAACCACGCGCTCGGCGCGATCGGTCGTGACGGCGTGAGCGAGACGGCCACGCGGAACATGATCGGCGGCGGCACGGACATGATGCTGACCCGCGCGCTGGAAGCCACGGGCGGACTGGTGGACGAGGCGACATACAAGGAACTGAGCGGCGCGCTGCTGGAGTTCTACTGGGACAATATCGCCAACAACACGGTGCCCTATCCCGGCTGCCTCGGCGCGCTGGATCAGTTGGCGGGGCGTGGCTGCAAGCTGGCGGTGGTGACGAACAAGAGCGAGAAACCGGCGCGCGAACTGCTGGATGCGCTTGAGATGACGGACCGTTTCGCCGCGATCTACGGCGGCGACACACTGGGCCGGGAACGCGCCAAACCAAAGCCCGATATCCTGCACGCTGCGATTGCGGACTGCGGTGGCGGACGCGCGGTGATGGTCGGCGATTCGACTTACGACGTGCGTGCCGGAAAGGCAGCAAGCCTCCCGGTTGTCACCTGCCGCTACGGCTATCACGACGTGCCGGTCCACGAATTGGGCGGTGACGTGATGATCGACCATTTCGACGAACTGGTCGGCGTACTGGAAGACCTCTAGCGGTTTCGCCGGCGCCTACTGATCCACCGCTTTCAGCAAGCGCCTCTCCACCGGAGCGAGCACATTGTTCAGCTCGTGGCCGCGCTTCAGCACCTGTCCATGCTCTCCGAATAGCGCCCACATGCCCTGCTTCTGGTGCAGCGCCGGGCGCTTCTCCAGTCGCATCTGCGGCACATCGGCGGTGCGGCGGAAGGCAGCGAAAGTGGCGCAATCGCGGGTGAAATCCATCGCGTAATCCCGCCACTCGCCAGCAGCCACCATCCGGCCGTAGAGATCGAGGATGTGGGTAAGCTCCTGCCGATTGAAGCCCACCTGTTCGGGAGAGCCCTGGCCGGGAAATGCAACGATATTCGGCCCTGCCGGGGCAGCCATCAACTGCGGGCCCCGGTCTTGCGCGTTTTCTCCCCGCCGTCGTCTGGCGCGGGCAGGCTTTTGCGAAGCTGTGCCATCTCGTCGCGCAGAAGCTGGATCTCGGCTTCGAGCACCTGCACCCGTTCGCTGGGCACGGGTTCGCAAGGTTCGTCGCAAGGCGTGCCATAGGGGATAAATTCGCGCAGCCAGGTTTCGGCAGGCACCAGGGTGGAGCGCGCCTTCAGGCCGATCATCGTCGCGCCTTCCGGCACATCGTCCGTCACCACGGCATTTGCACCCACGCGCGCCCGTTCGCCGACAGTGATCGGGCCGATCACCTGCGCGCCGGAACCGATGATGACATTGTCGCGCAGCGTCGGGTGGCGTTTGCCGCCCTGGCCGCTGGTGGGATTGGTGCCGCCCAGGGTCACGCACTGGTAGATCGTCACGTTGTCGCCGATTTCGGCGGTTTCGCCGATTACGGTAAAGCCGTGGTCGATGAAGAAGTTCTTGCCGATTTTCGCGCCGGGATGAATGTCGATCGCGGTCATCCAGCGAGAAATATGGTTCACCAGTCGGGCGAGGAAGAACAGCTTCGCCTCGAACAGCCAGTGGGCGATCTTGTGCATGCCGAGGGCCAGAACCCCCGGATAAAGCAGGATTTCCCACCGCGAACGCGGCGCGGGATCGCGCGCGCGGATCGAGTCCAGATAGGCGACAAGCCGGTCGAACATAGCACTCAGTTTCCCATCAAAACCCGCTCAGATCAAGCGCGGCTCCTCCGGCCCGTGCACCGCTTCCAGTGCCGCGCGCCAGATTCCAAGGGTAGGTGGGGCCTTTCGCTCCAGAGACAAGCGGTCGATGGTCGCGACCAGCTTTTCCAGTTCCTCCTGCGAGCGCGATGCGCGCGGAACGAGATATTCGGCGGCATCGGCAGGCAGAGGCAATCCGCGCTCCTGTGCGAGGGAAAGCAGCAGATCGCGCGCCATGTCATCGTCCGGCTGGCCGATTTCCAGTTGCAGCGAACCGCCAAGGCGAGAGCGCAGGTCCGGCAAGGCAATGTCCCACGGCGGCTCTCCGCCGACGATCAGCAGCGGCGTGCCTTGCTCCTGCGCGCGGTTCCAGCGGTGGAACAGCGCATCTTCCGGCATCGCCTGCCCGTCATCGACGGCATCGCCCTTGCCGCTTCTCGCGAACCACAGTGCCAGCAGGGACTTTCCGGATCGCGGCGGCCCCGTCAGCACGGCCGTGCGATATGGCCAGGCCTCAGGCGCCAGCAGGGCTTCGGCCACGTGGGCGTTGGCATTGCCCAGCACGATCCGCGCAGGGCCGTTGCCGCCGGCTGCAAGGGGAAGTGCAATCTGGCTCATCCCGAGCCCCTTAGCGCGAAATGCCGAGCGCGTTCTGCCCTTCGTTGACAGCCCAGCCACGCTGCCGCAGCGCGGCGGCCAGGGCCGAGATGTCTCCGGCATAGGTTACATCGAACACGGAAGCGCCGCCGATTGCTGTCGAGCGGACCGAGACCCGCGTTACGCCGGGCACTGCGCGAAGTGCGGTGATGGCGCCGTCGAAGTCGGACGCATCGGGCGTTGCCACCTGCACGCCGTAGCTCGCCGTGGGCACGGTAGTCTCGACCGGCTGGGGCTGGCCCGCACCGTCTATCGATACGTCCGTCGAGGTTTCGCCCTCGCCCGCAGCGGCCGCCTGGTCCGCCAGTTCTGCCGAACGCGCCGCTTCAAGCAAAGCGCGCACTTCATCGCTGATTTCGATATTGTCGAGCGTAAGCGTTGGGTCGGGCCGGAGGGTGCCGTCAGCCAGGGCACGCGCGAAAATCTCGTCGAAACGCGTGACGGCACGTTTGAGCATGTCCGGAAGTTCCTCGCCGCTATCGGCGCGCATCGTGAACTCGCCCAGGAAACGATTGTCGGGACCATAACGCGCGGTAAAGCGCCCTTCCACGGGGCCGCCCGGCCATTCCCAGCGCAGGTTGGCTATCGGCACGATCACGTCTGCTGCGCCGAACTGATCCAGAATGTTATTCCACCATGCGCGGCTGCGACGACCGGTCTGCCCGTACGTCAGCAGCAGCGATTCGCCGCCCGAACCGGCAGGGCGGACATAATCGATTGTGCTGGAGCCGAACTGGTACTCGGCCCAGGCTCGCTGCCATGGGTTACGCACCTCGAACATGGTCTCCGTGCCGCCCGAAATCAGCACCGGCAGGGTCAGCATCGGGGCGGAACGCGAACTTTCGCCACCTGCGCCAAGCAGTGCGCCCGCACGCTGGCGGTCGAAAATCACGCCCAGCCGAGCGATGTAGCGGCGCGGACCGATGTTCTCTTCTTCCACCACGATGGCGGCCACCAGCGATTCGAGGCGCGAATCGGGTATATCCGGCCCATCGAGCCGTTCCCACGCGATGCGCTGGGCCTCGCGCCAGCCGTTGGCGCGGGCTTCTTCTGCGTTGTCGCCGCGAACGTCCACCTCGATACCGTCCACCTCGATGTCGCTGCTGCTGGCGACGGGGGCAATCCCCCGCTCGCCAGATACCTGCGCATAGAGCGCGGCCGCGGCGATAAGGGCGAGCACAAGCACGGCTATCACCGCAATCGCGGTGGGCAGGCGCTCATTTGTGGGGCGAGAAGAGGGAAAAACGATGTTCATGGGGGAATTCGCGGGTCTTTTGCCCAAAGGCGAGTGGAATTCCAAGCGCGAATGCGTATGGCAGGTGCATGAATTCGGACAAGCAATCCTATACCTACGAACAGGCCGGCGTTTCCATCGATGCGGGCAACCGGCTGGTGAAAGCCATCGGACCGCTGGTGAAAGCCACGATGCGCCCCGGCGCGGACGGCGAAATCGGCGGGTTCGGCGGCTTCTTCGATCCCAAGGCTGCGGGCTACAAGGATCCGCTGCTGGTGGCCGGAAACGACGGGGTCGGCACCAAGCTGAAGCTGGCGATCGAGACCGACCGGCACGATACCGTCGGCATCGATCTTGTCGCCATGTGCGTGAATGACCTCATCGTGCAGGGGGCTGAACCGCTGTTCTTCCTCGATTACTTCGCCACCGGCAAGCTGGAGAACGGCATTGCCGAGCGCGTGATTGCGGGCATTGCGCAGGGCTGCAAGGAAGCAGGCTGCGCGCTGATCGGCGGCGAGACGGCGGAAATGCCGGGCATGTATGCGCCGGGCGATTACGACCTGGCGGGATTCTGCGTCGGCGCGGTGGAGCGCGGCGAGCAGCTTACCGGAGAGCGCGTGGCTCCCGGCCACGTGCTGCTGGGGCTTGCCAGTTCGGGCGTCCATTCGAACGGGTTCTCGTTGGTGCGCCGCCTAGCGGAAGACAAGGGCTGGAAGCTCGACCGCCCTGCCCTGTTCGATCAGGACCGCCTGCTTATCGATCACTTGATCGAGCCGACCCGCATTTACGTGAAGAGCCTGCTCCCCACCGTGCGCGCGGGCCACATCGATGCCCTCGCCCACATCACCGGCGGCGGCCTGCTGGAGAACCTGCCGCGTGTGTTGCCCGAGGGTGCACGCGCAATGGTGGATGCCGACAGCTGGGAACAGCCGCGCCTCATGGCTTTCCTCCAGGCCCAGGGAAATATCGAGCCGGGCGAGATGGCGCGCACGTTCAACTGCGGTATCGGCATGGTGCTGGCGGTGACGCCCGACAAAGTCGATGCTGTCACTGCGGCTCTCACCGAAGCGGGCGAGAGCGTGTTCCGTATCGGCGAGATCGTCGAAGGCCAGCGCGGCTGCACGGTCAAGGGCTCTGCGGGCACCTGGTCCGCTCGAAGCGACTGGACCGCGGATCACGATGCCTGAGCAAAAGGCGAGAATCGCCTGCCTGCTGTCCGGCAACGGCACGACGATGTCGGCGCTGCTATTCCAGTCGCGCCTGCCCGATTGCCCCTACGACATCGTGCTGGTTGCCAGCAACAATCCCGATGCGCCCGGTCTGAAGATCGCCGCGGCGGAAGGCATTGCCACGTTCAGTCACGATCATCGCGGTATGGATCGGCGGGAGCACGAGAAAATCATGGATGCCGCCTTGCGCAAATCAGGCGCGGAATACCTCGCACTGTGCGGTTATATGCGCATCCTGACGGCGGACTTCGTGAAAGGCTGGGAAGGCCGGATGGTCAACACCCACCCCAGCCTGTTGCCCAAGTACAAGGGCCTGGATACGCACCAGCGCGCTATCGAGGCGGGCGAGGACTATGGCGGCTGCTCGGTGCATGTCGTGACTCCCGAACTCGACGGCGGGCCGCTGCTGGGACAGATGCCGGTCGCCATCCTGCCAGCGGACACGCCGGAAAGCCTCGCGCACCGTGTCATCCTCGCCGAGTACCAGCTCTACCCCCGCATGGTGGCCGATTACGTCGGGCGGCATTACCGGGCGGACTGGCTGCTGGAGAAAGTGCGTGAACTCGCCATGGGCCTGCCGGAAGCGGAGGAGCGCGAGAGCCACGGCGCACCGGGCTGGCGCAGCGGCGGCAAGAGCGGAAAATACTTCGCCTACCTGTCCGAGAAGCATCACGGCGAACCGCACATCGGCCTGCTGGTGAAAACCGGCGGGCCGGACGAAGTCGCCGACCTTGCCGAGACCGCACCCGAAACCTATTACCGTCCGGCCTATTACGGAGCGAGCGGATGGGTCGGGATCATTCTCAACAGGCCGGGCGTTGATTGGGACCATGTTGCTGAATGGCTTGAAAGAAGCTGGCGCTCCGTTGCCCCAAAGCGCCTCACGAAGCTGCACGATGCCGCAGACGAATTCTGACGCATGAGCCTGCCGCCTCGCCCACATCCCTGTGCCCGTTCCCCGCGCGTCGATCGCGTGAACGGCTGGCTGGAGACGGCCTGGCGAAAGGGGCTCAGCTATCGCCCCTCACTCGATCCCGATGACCTGTGGAGCAAAGCTCTGCGTGATGCTCCTGCGGCGGGCGAACGGGGTCCGCGCAGCGAGGCCGACTGTGCCGATTTTCGCCTTCGCCTCGAAATCCTGTGCGAATCGCTGATGTCCGAAGCGCAGCTGAACCCGCTCGGCCTCACCATGGCACACGGCCAGCTTGTTCGGGCAATCCGGCAGCGGCTGGAACTCGGCGCGCTGTGGCAAGCCGAGCCCGATTTGCTGGAAACGCCGCTGGCATCGCCCGTGATCGTAGTGGGCCACATGCGTAGCGGCACCACGCGCGTCCATCGCCTGCTCGCCGCAGACCCTTCCCTGTCCGCCACCCGTTTTTGCGATAGCTGGCAACCCGTGCCTCGCACGCCCGATACGCGGCCCGCCTGGTCAGCCCTGTCGCTCCTGTGCGCCCGTGCGCTGGATCCTTGGATCGACACCATCCACCCCTTCGGCGTCACCCGCGCCGACGAGGAACTGGGCTGGCTTGCCGCCGCTCTCGATCACTCTGCCTACGAAGCGCAGTGGCGGATCCCGTCGTTCACCGCGTTCAGCGAGAATCGTGATCCCTCGCCGCTCTACCGCGAGTTTACTCGCGTGTTGCGGACGGACGCGAATTGGCACGAGAATGCCCATCGGCCGCGCGTCCTGAAAGTGCCGCAGTTCTCCGAGGACTTGCCTGCCCTGCTGGCACAGTTTCCCGACGCACGCGTGGTGAGGACCAATCGCTGCCCGGACGATACGGCGGCCAGCGCGGCTTCGCTGATTGCCAACCAGATGGCGATGCAGTCAGACACGGTCGACTACGCCTGGATAGAGGCGGAAGTTGCCCGCAAGATTGCGCTGAGAGAGGCGCGGATGGATGCAGCGCTTGCCGGTTTCGAAGGGCCACTGACCACCATCAATTTTGATGCCCTCAACCTCGACTGGAAATCCGAGGTCCGACGCGTCTATCAAGACCTGTCCCTTCCGCTGACCTCCGATGCGCTGGAGGCTATGAGCGGCGAACAGGAACGCGCCCAAGATTCGCCTCATAAGGCGCACAGCCGGCAAATGCGCACCTTCTCTGAAACGGCTGCGTAACGGGCTATTGAAGGCTTGGTTACGCGGAGGTGCGCGAACCCGGCGCATCGAGATTGAAGGAAATGCCAGCCTTTTCAGGCAATAACATTCGCGCAAGCGGCATGGCTTCCGCGCCGTAGCTTTGCCAGAATGCCAGCTTTCCCGCATCGACCCGCGCTCGCCAAAGTTTGTCCGTTGCCAACTGCGGGTTGCTGGCCCGCGCCTTGCCTCGCACCAGCACTTCGTCACCGCGCAGCACGATGTCTTGCTCGTCGATTTGGAAATCCGCATCCATGTCGAAAAAAGCACGCGTTGCCACCAAGGCGTTCTCGCGGCCTTCAACCCAGCCGCCGGTGCTATCGACGAAACGACAGTTCTCGGCCAAGATTGCGGCAATATCTTCGTAGTTACGCGTGTTTAGCGCCGAAATATAACGGCGAACAACTGAAACCGGAGAACTCTTGCGGGATCGGAAGATAGCGATCTCCAAGCAAAGCCGATGGCGGGGACGAACACATTTTCGCCGAATTATCGACTCCGGATACACTTGATACCACAGGCAGAACGGAGCGCCTAACGCTCCCGTACATCTGGCGCTTCTACATCAGCGGAACCGAGCTTTCGCACTAACTGCGCTGCCCCGTTACTTGCGCAATCATCGATGGCGTCAACTTGTTGCTGTAGGACTGCCATTCCAACATCCGGCCACCTTTCACACAGGCGCGCCACTGCGTTGCCGCCCCCATTTCGGTGCTGGTCGTTTCGGACTTGCCGGAGACCAGCACGTCCTCGCCGCGCTCCGCCATGTCGCTGACGTGCAACTGATAGTCGGGAGCAAGTTCGGCCACCCGTCGAAACAGCTCCATGGCCGGGGCTGCCCCGCGCAACTGCTTGTTGGAATTGTCGATGATGCAGAAGTCTTCGGCCAGCAACCGCTCCACGGTTGCGAAATCGCGCGCATTCAGGGCGTCCACGAAGGCACGGACCGTCTGAGACGGCGACTTTCTGAGCCAGGAAAACACATCAACCTCCCGCGACCCTTCGTTCGGACACGTGCGGTCTTTGGGGAAAAACTGTTTAAAAACAGAAACCCCCTGCGACCCGTGGCAACGATACCACCGATCGAGGGGGTCTGAAAAGCAGTTCCGAAGAACGCTAAGGTTAATTAGCCGACGATTTCGTCTTCGTTGAAGAAGTATTCGATTTCGATCTTGGCGTTTTCATCGCTGTCCGAACCGTGGACCGAGTTCGCCTCGATGCTCTCGGCATAGGTCTTGCGGATGGTGCCTTCGTCGGCATCGGCCGGGTTGGTCGCGCCCATCACCTTACGGTTGCGCAGCACGGCGTCTTCGCCTTCCAGCACCTGCACTACAACCGGGCCGCTGATCATGAAGTCGACCAGTTCGCCGAAGAATGGGCGTTCCTTGTGAACGGCGTAGAAGCCTTCTGCCTGTTCGCGGGTCATCTGGATGCGCTTGGAAGCGACAACGCGCAGGCCGGCGTCTTCCAGCATCTTGGTGACGGCGCCCGTCAGGTTGCGGCGGGTGGCATCGGGCTTGATGATCGAGAAGGTGCGGGTAACCGCCATGGGAAGTTCCTTTGCGAAGTAATGTTCTGTTGTTGAGATTGCGCGCGCGCCCTAGCGCCCTCGCCCACGCAGGGCAAGATGGCTTGCGTGGCGGAGCAACCGAAGGCGGCTCAGCCGGGGTGGATCAGTTCAGGCCCTGTCCGACGACGAGTTGCCCGGTTGTGGTGTCATCAGTGCCGGACGCGTTGAAGCTGAACGTCTGGCCGTTCTCACCCTCGCCGCCGATCATCATGCTGCCGTTCGTGGTCATCTCCATCTGGATCTGGACTCCGGCGGCCTCTGCCTGTCGGCGATAGAACGAAACCATGTCCTCGGGCGACGAATCGCTCTGCATGATTACGAGCGCGCCCTGCCCGTCCCCTTGGTTCATCGTCGTCGTGGAAACGACGCTTGCGCCGGGATAGAGCGAGAAGCCGTCGGGCAGGTCTACCGCGGAGCCCGTGCCGGAATTGATGACCATTGCCTGGCCGTCTTCCCCGGTGATCCGCATGGACGTGTCGCCGCCGTCGCGGTCGACTTCGTAGGAGACAGTCTCGCCGTCTTCGGTCTCGATCGTGCCTTCATCGGAGCCGCCGCAGGCAGCAAGAAGCAAGACAGCGGCGGAGAGGGTGAGAAGTGTGCGCATGTTTTTCCCCCGGTTGTAGCGCAGGGAATGTCCGCCTGCCGAGCGTGAAGGTCAAGGCCCCTCGACCCAGCGACCGGCCTGCTGCTTCCAGAACTTGCGCTCCATACCCTCGCGGTCCTGCAGGGCTTTCCACGTCTGCCGGGCCCCGGAGATGGTTTCCTGGTCGAACAGGAACAGCACCCGCTGGAAGCTGTCGCCCGGTTCGCGCCACTGGCCATCGGCGATCAGGAGGAAGCTGGCACCGTTGGCGGGATCGACCTCGTTCGACAGCAGGATGGGTTGCACCGCGTCGTGTTCGTCCCCCGCAATGCCATTGGCAAGGAACGCTTCGGGCTGGGCTTCCCACAGCGCCTTGCTCACCTCTTCCAGCAGCGACAGGTCGTCCGCCACAACCAGCAGCCGTTCGCCCGCCTGCCGCACCTTGCTGGCGAGCAGGGCGACGGCAGCGGGAGCAGGGTCGGTGGAAAGGAGGTAGAAATCCACTCTCATACCGGGTTCTGTCCCTTCGAGCGTTTGCAGCGTTCGGAACAGTATTTCACGTTGTCCCAGTCGCGCTCCCACTTCTTGCGCCAAGTGAACGGCAGGCCGCAGGCAGCACAAGTCTTCGTGGGCAGGTCTGCCTTCTTTCGCATCCTGCCCACGAGAGCGCTTAACCCTTCACCGTGTTGCGGATGAAGCGGTCGAGCAGGCGCACGCCGTAGCCGGTCGCGCCCTTGTCCCAGGTCGCGCCGGGCTTGTCGGACCAGACCATGCCGGCAACGTCGAGGTGTGCCCAGGGCGTGTCATTCTCGATGAAGCGACCGAGGAACTGCGCGGCGGTGATCGAGCCTGCGTAGCGGCCACCAATGTTCTTCATGTCGGCGATCGGGCTGTCGAGCAGCTTGTCGTATTCCGGCGCGAGCGGGAAACGCCACAGCTTGTCGCCCGACTGCTTGCCTGCGTGCAGCAGGTCCTCCGCCAGATCGTCGTTGTTGGAGAAGACGCCTGCGTGCTCATGGCCCAGCGCGATCAGCATCGCGCCAGTGAGCGTGGCAAGGTCCACGATGCGCGAGGGCTTGAATTCCTTCTGCACCCAGGTCAGCGCGTCGCACAGCACCAGCCTGCCTTCGGCATCGGTGTTGAGCACTTCGATGGTCTGCCCCGACATGGAAGTCACCACGTCACCGGGGCGCATCGCCTTGCCGTCGGGCATGTTTTCAACCAGGCCGCAGACACCGATAACGTTGGCTTTCGCCTTGCGCAGCACCAGCGCCAGCATGGCCCCGGCCACGGCGCCTGCGCCGCCCATGTCCCACTTCATGTCTTCCATGCCCGGCCCGGGCTTCAGCGAGATGCCGCCGGTGTCGAAAGTCACGCCCTTGCCGACAAAAGCCACCGGCGCCTCGCCCTTGGTGCCGCCCATCCACTTGATGGCAAGCAGGCGCGACGGGCGTTCGGAGCCCAGGCCCACGCCTAGCAGCGCGCCCATGCCCAGCTTTTCCATCTCCGCGTCGTCGAGCACCACCAGTTCCGCCCCGGTTCCCTCGAACCGCTTGTTGCAGCGTTCAACGAAGCTCTCGGGGTAGATGATGTTGGCAGGCTCGGCCACGAGTTCGCGGGTGAACTCCACGCCGGTCGCCACGGCCTGCGCGTCTTCCCATTCGGCCTCTGCGCCTTCGGGAGCGCCGATCACGACGACCTTGGTCAGCGTGCGCTTCTGTTCGTCACGCAGCTTGGTGCGATAGTGGTCCCACCGCCAGGAACGAAGGCGCGCGCCCATCAGAACGGCGGCGGTCTCTTCCGCGTCGAGGCCACTGGCCTCGGCATCAAGCGCGATCTCGGTCTCGCCGCTCGTCAGATACTTCGCCGCCAGCGCTGCACCGGCTTTCTCGAGCGAAGCATGGCGATTCTCGGCCTTCTTCTTGCCCGCACCGGCCAGAGCGAGTCGCACCAGTTTGCCGCCGTCTTCGGCGAAGCCATCGAACACCTGGCCCGGCTTGCCGGTGAAACGGGTGGCTTTCGCGCCCTCGGCAACGGGCATCGGCAGGTCGGTGGGCAGCTTGTCCTGCTCCACGATGCGGGCGACGATGCGGGGGGTGTCGGTTTCCTGCGAGGGGCGGAATTCGATATCCATAAAGGGGGGCTCCGTTGAGGATTGTGGTTTTTGCGCCGCAGCCTGTCGCAGCGCGGCAAAGCTTGCGTTGCGATTACGTGCGCGTGGTGCAATAGGCAAGCCATGCTCCCCGGCCGGCTTCCCGCATTGCCCGACTGTTCGCTTCGCGTGTCCCTTGTCGGCGCGGCGACTGCGCTCGTGCTCGGCGGCTCCATGCCCGCGCTGGCCCAGCAAGGCGCCGCCCCCGGTGTGGAGACAGCGATCGAGCCCGTGCAGACCCCGGAACCGGGGGACGACGAGGAACAGGGCTTCCCGCTGATCGACGATTCAATCCTCGCAGCGCAGGATGCCGACGGCTCTCCGCGAGAAATTGCGTTTGAGGCGAGCGAACTGCGATACGACCAGGATACGGACACCATCACGGCTGCGGGCGATGTCATCCTGCGATCGGGCGACCAGTCGGTGCGCGCCGATGCCGTCACCTGGAACCGCATGACCGGAGAAATCGTCGCAACCGGGTCAATCCGGCTGGTGGACGAAAACGGGAATCAGCTGTTCACAGATCGCCTCGTGCTGACGGACGAACTGGAAGCCGGCGCGATGGACAACCTGCTGCTGGCGTTCCGTCAGGGCGGCAGGCTGGCCGCGCTGGAAGCTGCGCGCACCGCGAACGGCGATATAGAACTGACCCGCGCCGTGTATTCCAGCTGCGCTGTGACGGATGCCAACGGCTGCGACAAGAGCCCTAGCTGGCGGGTGACTGCAGAGCGGGTCTATTACGATCAGGAAACCGCGCGCATCCGCTTCCGCGGCGCCTACCTCGAACTGTTCGGCGCGCGCATTCTGCCGCTGCCCGGCCTTACCGTGCGGGCCGACGGCGGGCCGAGTTCGGGCTTCTTCATCCCCGATATCGGCCTCACCGCTTCCAACGGTATCGAGATTACGGACAGTTATTACTGGCGGCTTGCCGACAACCGCGACCTTACGCTGTCCGGCTACATCTACACCGAAGCCGCGCCGATGATTTCGGGTCAGTACCGCCACCTGACAGGCAACGGCGCGTTCCAGGTGACGGCCTATGCCACCTACGGCAGCCGCATCCCGCTCAATTCCACACAGGTCACCAGCGAGAAGGACGTTCGCGGATATTTCTTCGCCAACGGCCGCTTCCAGCTCGACGAGAACTGGACCGCGCAAGGCTCCATCCGTTACGCCAGCGACCGCACGTTCCTGCGCCGTTACGACATCAGCCGCGAGGATCGCATCCGTTCTGTGGTGGAACTCAGGCGCCAGGACGAGAACTCCTACGTTTCCATTGCCGGCTGGGGCACGCAGGCGCTACTGGTCAGCACGGACCAGGGGCAAGTGCCGCTTGCCCTCCCGCTGATCGACGCGCGCTACCGGCTGGAAGACCCAGTCCTGGGCGGACAGGTGGAATTGCAGGCGAACACGCTGGCCATCACCCGCGCCGACGGGCAGGACACGCAGCGCGCATTTGCCCGCGCGCGCTGGGACATGCGCCGCATTACGCCGATGGGGCAGGAAATCACCCTCACCGGCCTCGTGCGCGGCGACATCTATCATTCGGACGAAAACCTGCTGACTTCGGTGGATCTCTACCGCGGGGAAGAAGGCTGGCAGACCCGCGGCGTCGCCACGGCAGCGCTGGATATCAAGTGGCCCTTCATCGGCGAGTTCCTGGGCGGATCGCAGATTCTCACGCCGCGGGTACAGTTCGTCGCCTCCCCCGAAATCCGCAATCTCGACATCCCGAACGAGGATGCGCGCGCCATCGACCTCGAGGACTCCAACCTCTTCGCCCTCAACCGTTTTCCCGGCTACGACCGCGTGGAAGACGGCGTCCGGATGACCTATGGCGTCGACTGGCAGGCGACCTTCCCCGGCTGGCGACTGGAAACCTCCGTGGGCCAGTCCTACCGCCTTAACGATGCCTTCGATCTGTTTCCCGACGGCACCGGTCTCAACGAACAATGGTCGGACTTCGTTGGCCGCACCGAGGTTCGCTATCGCGATTTCCTGAAGTTCACCCACCGTTTCCGGCTCGACAAGGATAACCTCGCCGTGCGCCGCAACGAGGTGGACGCGACTGTCGGCACGGACCGCACCTATGTCGAGCTGGGCTACCTGCAGCTCAACCGCGATATCGACTTCACCCTCGAAGACTTGCAGGACCGCGAGGAGATCCGCCTGGCAGGCCGCGTTGCCTTTGCCCGCTACTGGTCAGTCTTCGGCTCTGCTGTCGTCAACCTGACGGACCGCAACGAGGACCCCCTGCTTCAGGCCGACGGGTTCGAACCGCTGCGCACGCGCCTCGGCATTGCCTACGCCGACGATTGCCTGGAATTCGGTTTCACCTGGCGGCGCGATTACATCCAGCTGGCCGACGCGCAATCGGGCAGCAGCTTCCGCATCTACTTCAACCTGCGCAATCTCGGCTTCAACTAGGGGCATCCCTTCGCGTCTTTTGCCCGCTTTTTGACTGCGATCATTGGCAGGCCTTCATCATTTGGTTAGGAGGATCCGGCTCAGCGGGGGTTAAGCTGCGGTTCGCCAATGCCACCCTTGCCCCAGGGTGCCTTTTTGCAAAGGGCACCCACACACAAGACAAGGTAACAACTGATCGTGTTTGCGACGAAAATGCTGAAATATTCTGCCGCCGCAGTCGGCGCCGCGCTGCTCGCCACCTCTGCAAACGGGCAGGTGCAGGTGCAGGGTTCCGATGCCTTCAACCTGCCGGACGATATTTCCTTTGTTATCGAGCCGCAGGACCCCAACGTCCGCCGTGCCACGGCTCGCGTCAACGGCAACATCATCACCGGTACCGATGTCGACCACCGCGTCGCCCTGATCCTTTCCGCGCAGGAGCAGGAGTTCCCGCCCGAGGAAATCCAGCGCCTGCGCCTGCAGGTGCTGCGCAACCTGATCGACGAGACCCTGCAGGTGCAGGAAGCCGCCGCGCAGGAAATGGAAGTCACTTCGGAAGAGGTCGAAGCTGCCTACGAACGCTTCGCGCAGGAAGCGCGCGGCATGACGAAGGAAGAACTGGACGCCTATCTGCGCTCCATCGGTTCGTCGCCGCGTTCCATCAAGCGCCAGATTCAGGGCGAACTGGCCTGGGATCGGCTGCTGCGCCGTAACGTCCAGCCTTTCGTCAACGTGTCGGAAGGCGAGGTCAACGAATTGGTCGAACGTCTGAACGCCTCGCGCGGCACGACTGAATACCGGCTCGGCGAGATCTTCCTTTCTGCCAACAGCGCGAACAGCGAGCAGGTGAAGACGAACGCCGACCAGATTATCGAACAGCTTCGCGCAGGCGGCAGCTTCGTTGCCTATGCGCGCCAGTATTCGCAGGCTTCCAGCGCCATCGTGGGTGGCGATCTTGGCTGGATCCGCCTCGAGCAGTTGCAGCAGCCGACGCTGGAAGCGGCAGCCCGGCAGATGACGCCTGGCCAGCTGGTAGGCCCGCTGGAAATCCCCGGCGGCTACTCCATCCTGCTGATGATCGACCAGCGCCAGATCGGCATGGCCGACCCGCGCGATGCCATTCTCAGCCTGAAGCAGATCAGCATCAATTTCCCCGCCGGCACTCCGCAAGCGGAAGCCGAGGAGCGTGGTGCCGCCTTCGTGGAAGCGGTGGAAAGCATGAACGGCTGCGGCGATGCCAACCTGCGCGCCGCCGCAATCGGCGCGCAGACGGTCGACAACGATCAAATCCAAGTTCGCCAGCTGCCCGAGGCTCTGCAGCAGGTGATGCTTCAGATGAACGTGGGCGAGACGACGCCGCCGTTCGGCGACCTTTCCGAAGGCATCCGTGTGCTGATGCTATGCGGCCGAGACGATCCGCAAGAAACGCAGGGTCCCAGCACCGACCAGATCATGGCCCAGCTGGAGGACGAGCGCGTCAACCGCCGTGCCCAGCGTTACCTGCGTGACCTTCGCCGCGACGCGGTGATCGAATACAACTGACACGCCGTGCCCGATTCCCTGCCGCTTGCCGTAACTATCGGCGACCCGGCAGGGGTCGGCCCGGAAATCATCCTCGAGGCATGGTCCCGGCGCGACGAATTGCGCCTGCCCCCCTTCGTGGTTTGCGGCAGCGCCCGCGTCCTGCATATGGCAGCGCGCGGTCTCGGCATTGCTTTCCCCGATAGCCTGATCGTCGATGCGGGCGTTGATGCCGCCTACACGCCGGGAGAGCCGAAACGCGATGGCGCGGCGCTGGCCCGCGCGGCCCTCGCGGAGGCGCTGGAAATAGTGAAGTCGGGTGAAGCTGCTGGCGTCGTCACCGCGCCCGTGTCGAAAGCCGCGATCTACGCCGTGGACGATACTTTTGTCGGCCAGACCGAGTTTTGCGCCGATGCCTGCGGAGCGCCGCGTGACAGCGCCGTGATGATGCTCGCCGGTCCCTCCCTGCGCACCGTTCCCATGACGGTGCATTGCGCCCTTGCCGAAGTGCCTGCGCGCATCACACACGACTTGATCGTGGATCGCACCCGGATCGTGGCCCGCGCGATGAACACCGATTACGGGATCGAGTCCCCGCGCATAGCCCTCGCCGGCCTGAACCCGCACGCAGGCGAAGACGGCCGCATGGGCCGCGAGGAGATCGAGGTCATCGCGCCTGCCATTGTGCAACTTCGCAGCGAGGGGATCGACGCCACCGGCCCGCACCCGGCCGACACGTTGTTTGCGCCGCACAAGCGTGGGACCTATGACGTCGCGATCGCAATGTATCACGATCAGGCGCTCGTCCCTCTCAAGACGCTCGATTTCGACGAGGGCGTGAATGTCACTCTCGGCCTGCCGGTTGTGCGCACCTCGCCCGACCATGGAACGGCCTTCGATATCGCGGGCAAGGGGATCGCTCGGCCCAACGCCATGATCGCGGCGATCCGCATGGCCGGAGAGATTGCCGCGCGCCGGGCTTCTCTCGGATGAGCCTTCCTCCGCTACGCGAAATGATCGCCCGGCATGGTCTCTCCGCCAGCAAGGCGCTGGGCCAGAACTTCCTGTTCGACGAACAATTGCTGGACCGCATCGTTGCCATTCCCGGCGATCTCGAAGGCAAGGCGGTCCTCGAAATCGGTCCTGGTCCCGGCGGCCTGACGCGCGCTCTCCTCCGCGCCGGTGCGCGAGTGACCGCCATCGAACGCGACAGCCGCTGCATCCCCGCCCTTGCCGAACTGGAGCAGGCATTTCCGGGCCAGCTACGCGTGCTCGAAGACGACGCCCTGGCCATCGATCACGCCGAGTTGATGGGAGGGCCCTTCGCCGTTGCGGCGAACCTGCCGTACAATATCGGTACCTTGCTGTTCACCAGGTGGATGGGCGGGGAGACCTGGCCGCCTGCGTGGTCGAGCCTGACGTTGATGTTCCAGCAGGAAGTCGCCCAACGGATCGTCGCGAAGCCCGATACCAGCGCTTATGGCCGGCTGGCCGTGCTGGCCCAGTGGCGCGCCGTGCCGAAGCTGGCGATGAAGGTTCACCGCAGTGCCTTTACCCCTCCGCCCAAGGTGATGAGCGCCATCGTGCATATGGAGCCGCGCGAGGCGCCTGCCGGCGTTTCGGCGCGGGTGCTGGAACGACTGACCGAAGCCGCTTTCGGCCAGCGCCGCAAGATGCTGCGCCAGAGCCTGAAAGGACTGCCCGGCGCGCTCGATGCGCTGGAAGCCTGCGACATCGACAACACCCGCCGCGCGGAAACGCTCACCGTAGAGGAGTTCGTAACCGTCGCCCGCGCGCTTGGCGATCAGAAGATGAGGTAGGTGACGATCAGGTAGGCGGTGGAAAGTGCCGTAAGACCAAGCACAGAATAAACGGTGACGAAGCTTATCAACGACGCATCTTCCTCGATGCGCACGGGTTCCGGCTTCTTGCCGACCCTCCGCTTCGCGTTGCGCCCGTCCATCAGCGAATGGGCATCTATCTTTTCGCCGAGGCGAACTCCGAAACGGCGGCCTTCGACCCAGCGAACTTGCCCGGCAACTTCGCGGGACTGGAAGTGGATCGTCACGAATTCGCCCCGTGCGGGCGGCTGCGCCATGTTGCCGAGCAGTCCGCGCGAGCTGACATCCGAAATGCGCGCTTCACGGCTGCCTCGAGAGTCCGCGAGTTGCGCCTGCAGCATCACGTTTTCGCGCTGTTCTGCCCTTGGCTGCCTGCCGCCTGCCAGCATCTTTTCCTCACAAGAATGGGATTGCGCACGATCTAGCTGCAAAGCGTTAGGGCTTGGTAAAGCATCTGCGGCGGATTCCCCTCATTTCTCCCGCTTCAGAAGCCGCTGGCGCAGGAGAGTTGCATTGGACCGCCCGAAGCGTCATGTGGTTTTCCATGCAACCACTCTCCCAGACCGAACGCGACCTCGTCTCCGGCATCGACCAGCAACGGATGTTGTCCCGAACGCAGGAGTGGGCAGCGATCAATTCCGGTACCGACAACCTCGAAGGGCTGGCCCGCATGGCGCAGGCGCTGTCCGAGGCGTTTGCCGCTCTGCCCGGCGATGTAACCCTGCGCGATCCCGCGCCCGTCGTCGTTGTCGACGCCGACGGGAGAGAGGTCGAGAAACCGCATGGTCGTCACCTGGTCTGCAGCGTGCGTCCGGAGGCGGAGAGACGCTTTCTCCTGACCGGTCACATGGACACCGTTTTCGCGGTGGATCATCCTTTCCAGGAACAGCAGTGGCTGGACGACGAGACATTGAACGGTCCCGGCACCGCCGACATGAAAGGCGGCATCGCAATCATTGCCGAGGCGCTGATGGCGCTGGAAACCAGCGATGTGGCATCCAGCATCGGTTACGACGTGATGATCAATGCGGACGAGGAAACAGGCTCGCTCTCCTCCGCCGCGCTGATCGACGAACTCGCGCGCGGCAAGTTCGCCGCGCTCACTTACGAGCCGAGCGCCCTGCCCAATGGCACGCTGGCCCATGCGCGCGGAGGCAGCGGCAATTTCTCGGTCACGTTCACCGGCAAGAGCGCCCATGCCGGGCGCAACCCGCAGGACGGACGCAATGCGATCGTCGCCGCCGCCGACTGCGCCGTGCGATTGAAAGCGATGCAGCACGCCGACCTGCCGATCAATCCCGCCAAGATCGATGGCGGGGCAGCCAACAACGTCGTGCCCGATCACGCGATCCTGCGCTTCAATATCCGCCCTAAGACGACCCAAGCCGCCGAGGAATTCTCCCGCAATCTCGATGCCCTGGTGCAAACTCTTGCCAGGGAACATGATCTTGCGGTTGTCCTGCACGGCGGCATTTCGCGTCCGCCGAAACCCGTGGATGAGAAGGCGCAGAAGCTGTTCGATCTCGTCCGCGATACAGGCGCTGCGCTGGGCCATACCATCGGCTGGCAGAGCACCGGCGGCGTCTGCGATGGCAACAACATTGCCGCCAACCACGTTCCGGTGGTCGACACCATGGGCGTGCGCGGCGGCAAGATCCATTCGCCGGACGAATTCATGATCGCCCCCTCGCTCACCGAACGCGCGCAGCTTTCCGCGATCGTGCTGCACCGCCTTGCCACCGGAGACATGCTTTGAGCTTCGTAATCCGCCCCGCTGCGACCGACGACCTGCAGCACCTTTACGAGATGGCCAAGCTGACCGGCGGCGGTTTCACCAACCTGCCGCCCGATCGCAATTCGCTGACCAGCAAGCTCGAAGGCTCGGAAGCGGCGTTCCTGCGCGAGGGGCAGGAAATCGTCGGCGAGACCTTCGTGCTGGTGCTGGAGAACACCAAGACGAACGAGGTGCGCGGCACGTGCCAGCTGTTCACAGCCGTTGGGCACCAGTACCCCTTCTATTCCTACCGCATCAACACGCTGACCCAGTATTCCAAGGAACTGGACCGGGCGGTGACGGCGGAACTGCTCAGCCTGGTGAACGATCTTGGCGGCACCAGCGAAGTGGGTGGGTTGTTTCTGCATCCCAACGAGCGCGCGGGTGGCCTCGGCCTCCTGCTGGCGCGCAGCCGCTATCTCTTCGTCGCGGCCCACCGCCATCGGTTCGGCAGCCGCATTCTGGCAGAACTGCGCGGCATTATCGATGAACGCGGCGGCTCGCCCTTCTGGGATGCCATCGGGGGCAAGTTCTTCGGCATGAGCTTCCAGGAGGCAGACGAGTTCAACGCCATTCACGGCAACCAGTTCATCGCCGACCTGATGCCCAAGCACCCCGTCTATATCGCCATGCTGGACGAGGAAGCGCGCAAGGTCATCGGCCTGCCCCACCCCAGCGGTCGCGCGGCCATGCGGATGCTGGAGAACGAGGGTTTCTCCTATCAGGGCTATGTCGACATTTTCGATGGTGGCCCGACGATGCTGGCCGATACGGACAAGGTCCGCTCCATCGCCGATGCCCACCACGGCGAAGTGCTGGAAGACACCCTGGAAAAGGGCGAAAAGGCGCTTATCGCAGCGGGCGAGTTCAAAGATTTTCGCTGTTGCTACGGCGCGCGAGAGATTCGCGAGGACGGCATTGCCATCGACGCGCAGGCGGCGGAACTGCTGCACGTCGGCAAGGGAGACAAGGTCTGGAGTATCGCGCGATGAGCAAGCTCGTTGAAATCAATTTCGACGGCATTGTCGGACCGAGCCATAACTATGCCGGTCTCAGCCTCGGCAACCTCGCCGCGACGAAGAATGCCGGTGCCACCAGCTACCCGCGCGCTGCTGCGCTGCAGGGCGTGGCCAAGATGCGCGGCAACATGGCGATGGGACTGGCGCAAGGCTTCCTCCTCCCCCTGCCCCGCCCCGATACTGACTGGCTTGACGATCTGGCGGCCGACCCCGACACCGACCCCGCGCTGGTGGCAGGCGCATGGTCGGCCAGTTCGATGTGGACGGCCAACGCTGCCACTGTCAGCCCCGCGCCCGATACGGCGGACGGAAAGTGCCACCTGACTGTCGCCAATCTCGTAACCATGCCCCATCGCAGCCACGAATGGCCTGACACGCTGGCGCAGTTGCAGCTGGCCTTTGCCGACGGCGATCACTTCGCCGTTCACAGCCCGGTCCCACCCTGTTTCGGTGACGAGGGCGCGGCCAATCACATGCGCTTTGCCGGAAACCACGGCGAGCCGGGGCTGGAAGTTTTCGTATATGGCAGGCCCGGCGGCAGGTTCCCCGCCCGCCAGCATGAAGAGGCGAGCCGCATCGTCGCGCGCAAGCACGGCCTTGATCCCGCGCGGGTGCTGTTCGTTGAACAAAGCCCGGAGGCTATCGAGGCGGGCGCGTTTCATAACGACGTGGTTGCCGTGGCGAACGAAGGCGTCTTGTTCACGCACGAACTGGCTTTTGCGGACCCGCAGGGCACATACGACACGATCATAGCGCGCTGTCCCGGCACGCAGGTGGTGGAAGTGCCCGCAGACCGCGTCAGCCTTGACGATGCGATCACGTCCTATCTCTTCAACGCTCAGTTGCTTACTCCGCCCTCCGGCGAAATGACGCTGGTCGTGCCGGAGGAATGCCGCGACAATTCCAACGTCTGGAACTGGTTGCAGGATATGCTGGCCAGCAACGGGCCGATCCGTCACGTGAACGTGGTGGACGTGCGCCAGTCCATGGCCAACGGCGGCGGCCCGGCCTGCCTGCGCCTGCGCGTCGTGGCAGACCCTGCAACAGTAGACCCGCGCTTCATGCTGGACGATGCCAAGGCGGACAAGCTGGAGTCCGTGATTGCCGACTACTGGCCGGAAACCATCGACCCAGCCCAGATCGGCGACGCGGAACTGGCCGCGACTGTAAGGACTGCGCGATCGAAACTTCTGGAAGTGCTCGGGATTGACGAACTCGCCTGACGCCATTTGACGCCCGGTGGGTGTCGGTTTGTCTTACACTCCTACCTGTCTTAACCATAGAATCGGCGGAACTGCGTGCTTGGCACGGTAGTTGCGATGATATGCGTTAAGAAAGGTGCATGATGCTGAAGAAGATTTCCCGCCTGTTTGTCATCAAGACCCGCTGGGAAGCCTATCTGATCATCTACGCCCTGGCCTTGGGCGCCATGGAACGCGGCACGCACTATCTCGATCGCTTCCCCGGCTGGGGCGGCTGGATGCTGATGGCAGCCTGCAGCGGCGCGGTATTCCTCGGCGGCGCGAAGATTCTCGATTGCCTGAGATACGAAAAGGCGGAGAAAGAGGCGGCAAAAGCACGCGCCGATTTGTCGTGAGAAAACCGCAGCATAAGCCCTTCCGCGAGAATATGCCCGGCAATTACTTGCCAGCCAACAGGGCTGGCTGGCTATACACGATTGCCTTCGTAGTGACTGCGCTTGCTATCGTTCTGATCGGACATCGGATCAGCGATTGGCTGGAAAACTTTTGGCCCGCAGCAGTGTCATGGGTGCTGTTCGTGATCGTGACGATCGGCTTCGTGCTTTTCGCCAGGCGCCATAGCTGAATGAAGGTGGGGGTTTCTGTTGCTAGCTACCCCCGGAGCCCCGGAATCCGCTTCTGTTGCCCGGTGGGTCCAACCGCGCTTTAGCTTTGTAAATTCAGTCCGTTAGGACATCAAATTACGCAGCGATTGCGAGTGCTTCGTTATCGTTGGCACTTATAGGTTTTGAACAGTTTTACGGGTTACTCAGCCCGAGCAAAAACACCGTCTTTCAGCACACGTCGATCCTGGTTCGGCCCCGTCAGGAACGGCAGGAAACTGCCGTTTTTGGTGGAGCCGCCGGGTACTGCCCCCGGGTCCGCTGTACCTATTACACGGCGCACTTTATCGCCATAGCCCGCCGAAGCGAGCAAACTCCATATAGGCGATAATCGCTTAATGTGAAGTGACAGCAAGGGTCAGGGAGCGGACAGCAAGGGCCGCTCCCCGTGCAGACCCCTAGCCCATCGGGCCTTTCCCCGGCGCGGCAGGTGCCCCGCCTTTCAGCGTGTCGCGAATTTCGGCGAGCAGTTCAATTTCGGTCGGGCCGGCGGGCTCTTCTGCCGCCGCTGCTTCCTCTTCCTTCTTCTCGAACCGCTCCTGCACCCGCTTGGTGTAGCGGACCAGCATGAAGATCACGAAAGCCAGGATCACGAAGTTAATCACGGTGGAAACGAAGTTGCCCCATGCCAGCACGTTCGCCCCCGCCTCGCGCGCGGCTTCCAGCGACATTCCGGGCTCGATCATGTCACCGCCTGCCAGCACGATGTACTTGTCGCTGAAATCGACATTGCCGAAGATCGCGCCGACGAGCGGCATGATGATGTCCGCCGTCATGCTGGCGACGATCAGGGCGAAGGCCCCGGCGATGATGACCGCCACGGCCAGTTCCATCACATTGCCCTTGGCAATGAATTCCTTGAATTCCTTCAGCACCGACTGGTCCCCTTCCTCGTCCTGTTGAACCGGCCCGAAGGTTGCCGGAAAGAGGAAAGGTTGCAAGAGGTCGCGATCAGGGCTGCGCCGGTTTTCCGCGCATTTCCGCCAGAATCTGCTTCAGCACGTCGAGCTGCGGATCGGTGGGGATGTCCCCTTCTTCCGAGCTGTCCGCCGCCTGCTTCTGCTTTTCCTGCATCTCGTCCAGCACCCGGTTCACCGTGCGCAGGATGAAAAACAGCGCCAGCGCGATGATGAGGAAATCCACCGTCTGGGTGATAAAATCGCCGTAGCCGATCATCGCCACCCCGGCCTCTTTCAACTGCGCGTAATTGGTGACGCTGCCTTCGTAGCCCTCCGGTATCTCGCCAAGCCGCACGAACCAGTTGGAAAAGTCGATATCGCCGAAAATCCAGCCGATCACCGGCATGATCATACTCTCATTCAGCGAAGTCACGATCCGCCCGAAAGCCGCGCCGATAATGACGCCAACGGCAAGGTCCAGCACGTTGCCGCGAGCTATGAATTTCTTGAATTCGGTGAACATGTCCGTTCCATCCCCTTGTGATTACGCAATCGGTGTAACGCGAAAGGTTCAGGGAATGTCCCGGCGGCTGTTCTTGAACGCGCGCACCGCCGTGCTATATAGACAATACACCAAGTGCATTGGAGGGAATACAGGGTCATGTTCACGCGTCTGGCCAAGGCGGCCACACTCATCGTCGGCACGTTCGCGCTATCTGCCTGCGGCATCAACTCGGTGCCTGCGGCGGAAGAAAACGCCAAGGCCAAATGGGCCGACGTGGAGGCCGCGTTCCAGGAACGCGCCAACCTGCTGCCCAACCTTCAGGAAATCGTGATGAGTTCCGCCGAGGAAGAGCGCGAGACGCTGCAAGGCGTGATCGAAGCGCGTGCTTCGGCCACGCGTCCGGAAATCCAGGTCGATACGGACGACCTGAACAACCCGGAAGCCATGGCGCAGTACCAGGCCGCGCAGAACCAGTTCGGCAGCGCCCTGTCGCGCCTGCTCGTTTCGGTCGAACGTTACCCCGAGCTTCGCAGCCAGGAAAACTTCGGCCGCTTCATGACGCAGCTGGAAGGCAGCGAGAACCGCGTGCGCATCGCCATCCGCGATTACAACGAAGCCGTGCGCCAGTATAACACCACGATCCGCACCTTCCCCGACACGATCGGTGCGAACATCATCCACGGTGCGGAACCGATGGTGCCCTACGAAGCCGCAACCGAAGGCGCCGAAGTCGCACCCGAACTCGATATGCGCAGCGAGTGATCGCCCGCAGTCACCCTCGCCCGCACCTGCGGCACATCATCGTCCTGCTCAGCGCCCTAGTGGCGTTGTGCTGGGCGAGCGTGGCCCTTGCCCAGCCTACCTTTCCGGAGCGCGGAACCGCACCGGTGCTGGACCAGGCGAACATCATCGACGAGGCGACCGAGGCGCGGCTGACGCAGCAACTCGACGAGTTCGAGGAGCGTAACCAGCGCCAGTTCGTGATTGCCACGGTGGAAAGCCTGCAAGGCTACGACATCGCCGATTACGGCTATCAGCTTGGTCGTGAGTGGGGCCTCGGCGATGCCGAGAACAACGACGGTATCATCCTGCTGGTCGCGCCCAACGAGAAGCGTATGCGGATCGAGGTCGGCTACGGGCTTGAACCCATCATCCCCGATGGCCTGGCCTTCGAATATATCGAGGGCATGAAAGACTATTTCCGCGCCGGAGATTTCTCCGGCGGGATCGAATGGGCAGCAGGCCAGATCATCACCCAGCTCGAATTGCCGCCCGAAGAAGCGGCGCAGATCGCGCAAGCTGCCAGCCAGCAGCGCGCCAGCGACGGCGGCTTCCCCATCGGCACGCTGATCTGGCTGGGCTTCATCCTCTTCTTTTTCGTCCTGCCGATGATGGGCGGCAAACGTCGCCGCTATCGCCGTGGCGGCGTTGGGGGCGTGGTGGGCGACATCATCCTGTGGGAAGCCGGCAAGGCCATTGCTCGCGGTGCCTCGGGCGGAAGCGGCTGGGGCGGCGGAGGCGGCTTTGGCGGTGGTGGCTTCGGCGGCGGCGGTGGCTTTGGCGGCGGCGGTGGCTCTTTCGGGGGCGGCGGCGCCTCCGGTGGTTGGTAGGGGGAGGCTGGTAACATGCCGATTCTCGACGAAGCGCAGCACAAGATCGTATCCGATGCCGTTGGCGAGGCAGAGCTTTCTACCAGTGGCGAAATCGTGCCGGTCCTTGCCCAGCGGTCCGATGCCTATTCCGATATCGCGCTGATGTGGGCCGCCGCGATTGCCTTTACCGCAATGAGCATATTCGCTGCCCTCCCCGCCCCGTTCCTCGATTTGTGGGACAGCCTCGTCGGCGGGTGGGAGCACGAATGGACGACCGGTGAAACGGCCAGCATGACCATCGCTTTGGGCCTGATCGCCTTTGTCGCAACATGGCTGCTGTTGCTGATCCCGGCCCTGCGCATCGCACTTGTGCCGTCCCCGGTGAAGCAGCAGCGCGTGCGCGAAGAGGCGATCCGCCACTTCAAGGTGGGTGCCGATGGCCGCACGCACGGCCGCACCGGCGTCCTCCTTTACCTCTCGATGCAGGAACACCGGGCGGAAATCGTTGCCGACGAACCGATCCACGAGAAAGTGGACGCGGAAGTCTGGGGCGAGGCCATGGCCGATATGCTCGATGAAATCCGCAAGGGATGCATCGCAGAGGGCATCGCCGCCGGGGTTCGCGACGTTGGCGTGGTTCTCGCGCAGCACTTCCCCCGGAAAGACGACGATCGCAACGAATTGCCGGATCGCTTGATCGAACTGTAAGCCCGCGATAGCGCAGCGGTCATGAGTGACGCCGACCAGCTACCGCCCGAAGAGATTGCCTGGGAAGGCAAGTGGATCACCGCCAAGAAGCGCGGCAAGTGGGAATTTGCCTCCCGCGCCCGGCAAATCCGCGCGGCCGTGATCCTCGCCATCGAGGATGGCGAAGTGCTGCTGGTGGAGCAATTCCGCGTCCCGCTGGGGAAGCCCTGCCTCGAACTGCCCGCCGGATTGATCGGCGACGATGACGGCGGCGAAGACGACGATCCGCTGAGCGCCGCAAAGCGCGAGCTGGAGGAAGAGACGGGCTACACCGCCGCGCACTGGGAAGACTGCGGCGAGTTCTTCTCCTCCCCGGGTATGGTGAGCGAGAGCTTCACGCTGCTGAAAGCGACCGGGCTCACCAAGGTATCTGAAGGCGGCGGGACAGACAGCGAGGATATTACCGTGCACCGCGTGAAGCTGACCGAAGTGGAGCGCTTCATCGCCGATTTCCGCAAGGGTGGCATCGGGATCGACACCCGGATGCTCCTGCTGTTGGGTCCGAAATTGCTGGGAGCGAGCGCATGAAGGTTGCCGTACTGGGATCGGGCGCGATGGGGTGCCTGTTTGGCGCGGCGTTCCACCGCGCGGGGGCCGAGGTCACACTGGCGGACGTGAACGCCGAGCATGTGGGCGCGATCAATACGCGCGGGCTGGAAGTCGACCTGCGCAGCGGCACCGAGACCCTGCCCATTCGCGCCGCCCTGCCCCATGAAGTCACCGATCCGGTCGACCTGGTGCTGGTGTTCACCAAGACCTTTCACACCAAGGCCGCGCTGGAAGGCATTGTCGCTGCCATCGGCGAGGACACTCACCTGCTCAGCTTGCAGAACGGGCTCGGGAATGACCGCCGGCTGGCGGGCTTCGTATCGGATGACCGCGTGATGGTGGGGGCCAGCATGCTGCCCAGCGATCTCGTCGGCCCGGGCTGCATCCGCAGCCACGGAGAGGGCTATTCCAAGCTCTACCCCGCATTCGGCGGCGATACCGCTATGGCGCGGCGCGCGGCGGACCTGCTGACGCAGGGGGGGCTGGAAACCGTGCTCGACCCGAAGATTCACGAAGGCATCTGGTCCAAGGCGATTTTCAACGCGACGATGAATCCGCTGTGCGCCCTCACCCGCCGCACGCCGGGTTTCCTGGGGGCCAACGCGGAATCGCGCGCGACTATCCTTGCCGCCGTGGCGGAAGGCGTCGCCGCCGCCCATGCCAATGGCGTGATGCTGGACGGACAGCCGATCTACGACCTGACCGAAGTCAGCATGGCCGACCATGCCGACCACGAACCCTCCATGCTGCAGGATCTGAATGCCGGTCGGCGCACGGAAGTCGATGCGATCAACGGCGCCATCGTCACCGCCGCCAAGGAAGCGGGCGTGGAAGCGCCGGTGCTCGAAACCCTGTGGCACCTCGTCAAGCTTGAGGAGGCGAAGCTGGCGAATTGACGCCCTTGCCACGATGCATCTTTGACTTTGTCTGATTTGGGAGTAGCAAGCCCGTCAGGCAGAGGAGAGGGAGCCGATGGCCAACAAGAGCGTGACATTCTACGACCTGCAGGTCTCCACCGGGGCTACGATCAGCCCCTTCGTATGGGCCACGAAGTTCGCGGTGAAGCACAAGGGGCTGGACCTCGATATCGTGGATGGCGGCTTCACCGGCATCATGGAACGAACCGGCGGCAAGACGGAGCGGCTACCCGCGATCGTGGACGAGGGCAAGTGGGTGCTCGATAGCTGGGGCATCGTGGAATACCTCGACGAGACCTACTCCGATGCCCCCGCCCTGATTCCGCACGAAAGCGTGGCGGTGATGCTTAAGGCGCTCGACGCGTGGTTCTGGGGCGCAGGCGTCGGGCCATGGATGCGCTGCTATTGCGGCGACTACCGCGACATCTGTTTCGAACATGACAAGGAATACGTCACCAGCTCGCGCGCCGTCATGCTGGGCGGACCGCTGGAGGACGTGCAGAAGGGCCGCGAGGACCGCCTGCCCGCCATCTCCGCCGCGCTGGAGCCGTTGCGCTTGGCCTTGCGCGAGAGCGACTTCCTTGGCGGCAGCGCGCCCAACTATGCCGACTATCGCATCATCGGCGGCTTCCTGTGGCTCGCCTCGCTGGCGCAGACCCCGGCGCTGGCTGCCGACGATCCCCTGCGTCCGTGGTACGAGCGGGTCTGCGCGCTTTATGGCGGACTGGGTGAGCATCCCGGCCTGTTCCCGATCTTCGGTCTCGAACAGCGCGAAGGCGACCCGGACCTGTTCAACCGCGAAGGCGGCAAGGGCGGCATCTTCAAGCGCAACACCGGCCCGGCCTCGACCCAGGCCGAGACGCAGATGATCGGCGAGCCCAAATGAGCGAGCGGCTGCGCGTCCTCGTCACCCGCCGCTGGCCCGAAGCGGTCGAATGCGCTCTGGCCGAGCGGTTCGATGTGGTGCTGAACGAAAGTGACGAGCCGCTCGGCCAGGATCAACTGGCGGGTGCAATGGCCGAGTTCGACGTGGTGGCCCCCACCGTAAGCGACTGCATCGATGCCGATGTGATCGCAGGTGGCGAGCGGATGAAGCTGATCGCCAATTACGGCGTCGGCTTTGATCATATCGACCTTCCCGCAGCGAAGGCTAAGGGCATCTTGGTATCGAACACCCCCGGCGTGCTGACCGATGCGACGGCGGACCTTGCTCTCACCCTGATGCTGATGGCCGCGCGACGCGCCGGCGAAGGCGAGCGCGAACTCCGCAGCGGACGTTGGACAGGCTGGCGCCCCACCCATCTCATCGGCAGCGCTTTGAAAGGCAAGGTGCTGGGCATAGTCGGCATGGGCCGCATCGGCATGGCGACGGCAGAGCGCGCCAAGCACGGGTTCGGCATGAAAATCGCCTATTTCGCGCGCGGCCCCAAGAACGAGGCAAAGGCGCTGGAAGCCGAGTTCTGCCCCGACCTGGAGACGTTGCTGGCGAAATCCGATTTCGTCTCGCTCCACATTCCCGGCGGCGATGCGACCAGCAACCTGATCGATGCGCAAGCGCTCGCGGCGATGAAACACGGCAGCTATCTCATCAACACCGCGCGTGGCGGCGTAGTGGATCACGACGCGCTGGCCGATGCGCTGAAAAGCGGCCACCTCGCAGGCGCGGGTCTCGATGTTTACCCGGAGGAACCGCAGGTGCCCGAAGCCCTGCTGGAGCTGGAGAACACGGTTCTGCTGCCCCATCTCGGCAGCGCCAATGCCGAAACGCGCGAAGCGATGGGCAGGCGCGCGATGGCGAACATCGAGGCTTTCGCCAAGGGCGAGGATTTGCCAGACCGCGTGGCATGAGCGATCCCATTGCCGATCTGATCGAGGCCGAGGGCCTGCCCGAAAGCTACCGCGAAGTCGTCGAACAGCATTGGCAGCCGCTAGCCACCCGGATCGCCCGCCTGCCTGCCAGCCGGGCGCCGCTGGTGATCGGTATCAACGGCGCGCAGGGCTCCGGTAAAAGCACGCTGTGCAAGTTCCTCGAGGTGCTGCTCTCCCGGCGGCAGATCCGCGCGGTTACGCTATCGCTCGACGATCTTTACCTAACCCGCGCCGAGCGCCAGAAATTGGCCGAAGAGGTCCACCCCCTCTTCGCCACCCGGGGCGTTCCCGGCACCCACGCCGTCGCCATGGGGCTTGGCATCATCGAGGACATGCTGGCAGGCCGCGCGCTGGACCTGCCGCGCTTCGACAAGGCGACGGACGACCGCGCCGCCGAGGGCACGCGGATCACCGGCCCGGTGGACGTGCTGCTGCTGGAAGGCTGGTGCGTCGGCGCGAAGCCGCAGCACGCCGCCGCGCTGGCGGAGCCGATCAATGCGCTGGAGCGGGATGAAGACCCCCATGGCGTGTGGCGCAGCCTCGTCAACCACTGGCTGAGCGAGGACTACGCCCGCCTCTTCGACCAGATCGACCTGCTGGTGATGCTGAAAGTCGCGGACTTCGATGCCGTGCGCCGCAACCGCGCCTTGCAGGAGGAAAAGCTGCGGGCAGCCAATCCCGATGGACCCAACGTGATGGACGATGCCGCGCTGGAGCGCTTCCTTGCTCACTATGAACGATTGACCCGTCACATGCTGGCCGAAATGCCGGGCCGCGCCGATGTGGTTATCGACATCGGGCCGGATCAGAACCCCCTGCCACCCGCAAAAGATTGACTTTGCCCGATGGACTCGCGCGCAAGCTGGACTTAGTCTCCCCGTCCGGAGGGTGACGCGCCGCCAAGAAGGCGCGCACCGGGGAGGACACGTTCGAATGCTTGCAAAGCGCATTGCCACCGCTTTCATGGCCGCCGGCCTCGCTTTCACGACCGCATCCTGCGCCGATGCCGTGGCGGGCGACGTGAACGAGGAACGGCTGCTGAATGCCGACAGCGATCCTGACAACTGGATGGCGCACGGGCGCACCTGGGCAGAAGATCGCTTCAGCCCGCTGGACCAGATCAACGCCGGCAATATCGACCGCCTGCGCCTCGCCTACACGGTGGAGTTCGACACCAATCGCGGGCAGGAATCGACGCCCATCGTGATCGACGGCGTGATGTACGTGTCCACCGCGTGGTCGAAAGTCATGGCTCTGGATGCCGCCACCGGCGAGCAGTTGTGGTTTTACGACCCCGAAGTCGACGGCGCGAAAGGCGCGCACGCCTGCTGCGACGTGGTGAACCGCGGCGTCGCCGTGTGGGAGGGCAAGGTCTTCGTCGGCACGATCGACGGGCGGCTGGTGGCACTGGATGCCGAGACCGGCGCGGAGCTGTGGGACGTGGTTACCGTCGATCAGAGCCAGCCCTACACCATCACCAGCGCCCCTCGCGTGGTGCGCGGCAAGGTCATCATCGGCAACTCCGGCGCCGAAATGGGCGTGCGCGGCTATGTCGACGCCTACGATGCCGATACCGGCGAACAGGTGTGGCGCTTCTACACCGTGCCGGGCAACCCGGCGGACGGCCCCGATGGCGCAGCGTCCGATGCCGTGTTCGCCGAATTCGCGACCGACACCTGGGCTGGCGAATGGTGGGAAATGGGCGGTGGCGGCACCGTGTGGGATTCCATCGTCTACGATGCCGAGCTGGACCAGCTGCTGGTGGGCGTCGGCAACGGCAGCCCTTGGAACCACCGTGCGCGCAGCAATGGCGAAGGCGACAACCTCTTCCTCGCCTCAATCCTGTCGCTCGACCCCGATACCGGCGCATACAACTGGCACTACCAGCTTAACCCCGGAGAGACGTGGGACTACACCGCCACGCAGCAGATGATCCTCACCGATCAGGTGGTCGATGGAGAACTGGTGCCCGTCGTGATGCAGGCCCCGAAGAACGCGTTCTTCTACGTGATAGACCGCCGCGACGGATCGCTGATCAGCGCAGAACCCTACGCGATGCAGAACTGGGCCGAGCGGATTGACCTGGAAACAGGCCGCCCGGTGGAGATTCCCGAGGCGCGCTACGAGAACGCGCCCTACCTTGTCACGCCCAGCGGCATCGGCGCGCACGCCTATCACCCGATGAGCTATTCGCCGCAGACGGGCCTTGTCTATATTCCCGCGATGCAGCCGCCGTCTGCCTACATGGACGATGTGAACTACACCCGCAACATCGGTCGCTGGAACACCGGCGTTATCTTCCTGACCCCGCCGGAAGGGCTGGTGCCCGGCGATACGCCGGAAGCGCGCCGCGCCTACCTTACCTCGATCACCAAGGGCGAACTGGTGGCCTGGGACCCGGCGGCGCAGGAAGCGCGCTGGACCATCGAGCGCGAGTTTCCCTGGAACGGCGGCACGCTGGCGACGGCGGGCAACCTCGTCTTCCAGGGCCTGCCCGACGGCACCTTCAACGCCTACAACGCAGGCGACGGCACGCCGCTGTGGAGTTTCAACACCGACCGCGGCATCGTGGCGGGCGCGATTTCCTATGCCGTGGATGGCGAACAATACGTCGCCATTGTCGCGGGCTACGGCGGCTCGATGGGCATGGCCACGCAAAGCGACTGGATGCGCCGCCCGCCGCCCAACGGAATGCTGTTCGTCTTCAAGCTGGACGGAGAAGGCGAGTACGAGAACCTGCCGCCGCAGCAGCTTGCGCCCTATGTTGCGACCGACGAGACGTTCAGCGCTGCGACGATCGAACTCGGCCAGCAGACCTATCTTGGCTTTTGCACCATCTGCCACAACGGGCCGGTCAACCCGAACCTGTTGCGCAGCGTCTATGCCACCGACGCGACTGCGTGGCATTCGGTGGTGATGGACGGCGTGCTGTCGGACAACGGCATGGTCAGCTTCGCGCCGTGGATCACGGCCGACCAGTCCGAGGCCGTGCGCGCCTATGTGCTCGCCGAGGCTGCTCGCCGCGCTGCCGAGGAGAGCGAGTGATGGACGAGACCGACGTCCTGATCGTCGGTGCAGGGCCGGTGGGTATGCTCACCGGCCTTGCCTTGGCGCAAGGCGGCGCGAGCGTGCGTGTGCTGGAGAAGGAGCCGCACATCATCAACAGCCCGCGCGCGGCAGTCTACTTTCCCTCGACGCTCATCGTACTGGAGGAGCTTGGCTTGCTCGACGAGCTGCTGGAGATCGGTTTCACCAACCGGATGTTGGGCACGCACATCCCCGAATTCGGCTATCACTCGGTGGTAGAGACGAAGCCGGTCGAGGGCATTCCCTTCGATTACCAGCTTCACGCAGGCCAGCACGATGTGGCCCGCGTGGCCATGGAGCACGCGCAGAAGCTGGGCGTGGAGGTGCTGTTCGATCACGAAGTCACCGCGCTTTCAGAGGACGACGATGGCATCACCGTCACCGCTGGGGGAAAGGATTTTCGCGCGAAATGGCTGATCGGCTGCGACGGCGCGCGCAGCACGGTGCGCAAGGTGGCGGGCATAGAGTTCGAGGGCCACACCTGGCCCGAGCGGTTCATCGCCACCAACGTGAAATTCCCGTTCGAAGAAATCGGGTACGAGCAGGCGAACTTCGTCTGCGATCCGGTGAACATGGCAGTGATCGCGCAGCTCAATCGCGACGGCCTTTGGCGCTGCACCTACATGGAAGACGCATCCCTGCCGCTGGAGACTTACGAGGAGCGCATCCACGAGCGCTACGAATGGTTCTTGCAGGGGCGCAAGGATTACGAGATCGTCTCTTCCAGCCCCTACATGCTGCACCAGCGCGCGGGCGAGACGCTGCGCAAGGGCCGCGTGCTGCTGGCGGGCGATGCCGCCCATGCGACGAACCCGTGCGGCGGGCTGGGCCTGACCTCGGGCGTGTGGACCGGCGCGGTGCTGGCAGACGTGCTGGGCGCGGTGCTGCGCGGCGAGGAGAACGAGGAAATCCTCGACCGCTTCTCCGAAGAGCGGCGGCGCATTTTCTGGGAGATCGTCTCCCCCGCGGCGACCGAGAACAAGCGCATGTTGCAGGAGAGCGATCCGGCAGCGCGCCAGCAGGACCTCGCCCATATCAGCGCGCTGGACGAGAACCCGGAAAGCGGCGCGCTGCTGATGCTGTTTGCCTACAAGGTGATCGGCGACGTGCTGCGCGAAGGCAGCCGCTGGGCCGATGCCGACCCCAGCGACCGGGTGGCGATCAACATCAAGGGCAGGCAGGGACAGATCCATTGAGAACCTTACGAACATTCCTCGCCGGTGCCGCCGCGCTCGCACTCACCCTGCCCGCCGCCGCGCAGGAAGAAGTGGCGGACGGCGATTGGCCGCACTATGCGCGCACCCATTCGGGTCAACGCTATGCGCCGCTGGCGGACATTAACCGCGATAACGTGGGCCAGATCGAGCGCGCCTGGGAATACCGCCTGCGCCCGCAGGGTGGCGGCTTCATCCTCGCCGGCACCGTGCCCAGCGTGGTCGACGGGATCATGTACCTGCCGCTGGGCGATGCCGTGGTGGCGCTGGAAGCGCATACGGGCCACGAAATCTGGCGGCACGCAGTGGAAGGCACGACCGTGCGCCGCCGCGTCACCTACTGGGCGGGCGACGGGAACGGCGCGCGGCTCTACTACAACGGCGGCAACGAGATCGTCGCGCTGGACGCGGCGACGGGCGAGATCGCGACCGATTTCGGCGAGAATGGGCGAGTGCCGTTTGAAGTGCGCTATTCCTACCCGCCCAGCATTTTCGGCGATGTGCTGGTCATCGGCGCCTCCACGCCCGAACTGCCCAGCGGCCCGCTCGGCAACCAGAAGGGCTACGACGCGCGCACCGGCGAGCTGTTGTGGGAGTTCAACACCGTGCCCCAGCCGGGCGAGATCGGCCACGAGACCTGGCTGGACGACGGCTGGCGCGACAGGCCCGGAAACAACATGTGGGTCTGGTACATGAGCGGCGATGTCGAGACCGGCATGATCTACATGACGCTCGGCTCTCCCGCGCCGAATTACTACGGCGGAGACCGTCCGGGCGACAACCTGTTCGGCAATTCGATCCTCGCGCTGGATGCGCGCACGGGCGAATACCGCTGGCATTTCCAGACCATCCACCACGACCTGTGGGACTGGGACCTGCCCGCCCCGCCGGTGCTGATCGACGTGGAGAAAGACGGCGAGACCATCCCCGCCCTCGCCCAGACCGGCAAGCCCGGCCTGATGTACATCCTCGACCGCCGTACGGGCGAACCGGTTCACGGCGTCAACGAGATGCTGGTGGCGAGCGCGGATGTGCCGGGCGAATGGTACTCCCCCACCCAGCCTATCCCCGTTGCGCCCGAACCGCTTTCCCGCATGTGGTGGACGCCCGACGACGTCGTGACTGTAGAGGATACCAACGCGGAGCACGTGGCGGCCTGCCGCGCCCTGCTGGACAGCTACGGCGGCAGCTTCTTCAACGCCGGGCCCTTCACGCCCTTCTTCCTGCACGAGGAAGGCGATCCCCCGCGTGCCAGCATCAACATGCCGCACAATGGCGGCTCCAACTGGGGCGGCAGCGCGGCGGACCCGAACACCGGATACGTCATCGTCAACACCAGCGAAAGCGGCTCCATCGGCTGGATCGAGAAGCGCGATCCGGAGGGCGATTACGGACGCGGCACGGCGGCCAGTTCGCAGGAATACGATCGCGGCAGCCTCAGCGGACCGGGCGCCTATTCCTCCTTCTCTGCCAGCTTCACGGCAGAGGATGGCTCGCAAGTCACCCTGCCCTGCATCCGACCGCCCTGGGGCAGACTGGTTGCGGTGGATGCCAACACCGGCGAGATCGCCTGGGCATCGCGCCTCGGCACCACGCCCGAACTGGGTGCGGACAAGCAGGACACCGGCGCGAACAACACCTTCGGCGGGCCGATGGTGACGGCGGGCGGCCTAGTCTTCATCGGGGCGACGTCGGACGGCATTTTCCGGGCCTTCGATTCCGTCACGGGCGAAATAGTGTGGGAGGAAAAGCTGGACTATGCGGCGATGACCGTTCCCATGAGTTATCGCGGCGCGGACGGACGGCAGTACATCGCCGTGGTGGCCGCCGGATCGGGCTTCGGCCCGTCGCAGATGGGGCCCAGCGGCCCGCTCAACAACGAAAGCCTGATTACCTGGGCCCTGCCCGAGAAATCGCCAGAGGAATGACAATGCGCACCCTGCTCACCACCATCGCCGCCACCGCGCTCGCCGCCTGCACCGCCACGGCGCAGGATCGCGGCGAGGTCCGCACCCCCGAAGGCGCGCTGCTCGATACCAGCGCAGACCTGCACTACGCGCCCGGAGAACTGACCGAGGCGCAATTGCAGGCCAGCAATGGCGACATGTTCGAACAATCGTCGATGAACGTCTTCCGTCGCTTCCCCCGCGAACTGACCGAGGAGATGGTCAACTTTTACGTCAACGCGCTTGGTCTGCGTTCGCTCAACCCGATCCAGCTCACCAGCACCCAGCAGATGATCCTGACGGGCGTGGGCAGCGGACAGGTCAAGCTGTCGGCCGGCCAGCAGGGCGATCGCCAGTACGATCTTTCCGGCGGTATTACGGGCGGCACCGGCATTCGCTACCTGCGCTTCACTTACCCGGATGCAGACGTGGTGCGAGAGCGGTTCGCCGCAGTGGGTCTGCCTGTTCCGACCTTTACGCAAGAGGACGGCTTCGCTTCCGCAGTGCTTTCCGATCCGGCGGGACTCGGCATCGTGATCGCAATTCATCCCGAAGCGCAGGACCGTTCGGACGACGGCGTGGGCGTGGGCATCGCGGTGTCCGACCTTGCAGCATCGCGGGCTTTCTACCGCGAATTCGTGGGGCTGGAGGAAGGCGAGCCGTTTACATCGGAGCAGCTCGGGCTGACGCTATATCCCTACGCCCACGCGGAAACGACGCTGCTGCTTTACGAAGTGGGCGACGGACTGCCCGCCGATACCGGCAGTTCCGGCATCCAGTACGTGGTAAGCGATGCCGCGTTGGCGGCTGCGCGGGCCGATTACCGCGACATCCCGGTCGAGACGCCGCTCAACAGGCTGGCCGGTTTCGATCTCACTACCGTCTGGCTCAACGATCCGGACGGGGTGACGAACTACTTCGCGCAGGTCGGCCCCAACTCGCGCACCGCGCGCGAGGCTGCCGGAGACTGATACGAAAAAGGGGGCCGCAAAGCCCCCTTCTCCGTTCGCAAGCTGATCGAACGATCGTTAGTCGGCCTTCTTCGCCACAATGTAGCGAGAAAGCGTTTCCAGTTCTTCTTCGGAAACCATGCCGCCGAAGCTGGGCATGGCACCCTGACCGTTGGCGATAATCTGGTTCACGTATTCAACGCTGAGCGCGGCATTGCCGTCGAGCGAGGGGCCGATGTGGCCGTAGCCGTTGGCATCCGCGAAGGCGTGGCACGAACCGCAGCCGTACTGGCTGAACAGCGTGCGGCTGGCCTCGGCCTCGGCCTCGGTCACGCTGACTTCGGCAGCGGCATCGGCTTCGTGTTCGTGAGCGGAATGATCGTGCTCCTGCGCTACGGGCGCGAAGGCGGGCGCGGCCAGCGTGGCGGCACCAAGCGCGGTGAGCGCAATCTTTCCAAACGTCTTCACAGTCACGGACATCTCTATAAAACCCCTTCGAAATTCATGGCGGGCTGGTATTCGAAAACCGGCCCTAGTCAAATTATGGTATAACAGAGTCAAGCTTTACCGCAGATTTATCGCGGTGGTGGGCATGGAAAATAGTTGGACATTGTCAACAAAGCGGCGCACTACCATGTCAGATGCCTGACAGCAAGCAGGCTTATCGCTGCCCAGAAAACGATGGAGAACAGGGCATGAAAACCGAAAACCGCATCCTTCTCGCCGCGCTGGGGTCGCTGGCTCTTGCCGCCTGCAACCAGGCGGAGGAAGTGCCACCGCTGGGCACTGCGCAGCAGATGATGGCGCAAGAGGTGCAGCCTACGGCGGAGATATTCTGGAACGCGGTCGGCTCCAAGAGCGAGCTTGTCGATAACGAGCCCGTCTTCACCGAATGGCAGCCAGAGGGCGATGCCGAATGGGGCGATGTTCGCGCCGCCGCCGTGCGGCTGGGAGAACTGGGCGAAATCCTGCAGACCCCCGCTTATTCCGAAGGCCGCGGCGACGACTGGATCGCTTACTCGCAGGGGCTGGTACAAGCGGCAGCACAGGCGGAACAGGCGGCGGCGGCGCGCGATCCGGAGGCCGTGTTCGAGGTTGGCGGCACGATCTATGCCGTGTGCAGCGCCTGTCACCGGATGTATCCGCCCGAACAATTGCCCGAAGGCGTGACGGTGGACGATATCGCCCAGCCGCGCCCGAACGAGGACATGACCCTCGGCGAATATGTCGAGGAGACCGATGCGGAATAACGCCGCCCTTCTACAGAATGCTACACTGATTCCGGGCGTAATGGCGATCGTGCTGCTCGCCATGCCGTTAGAGGCCCTCGCCCACGATGTGGCGGAAGGCGACAAGGCATTCGTGCGCACGATCGACGGGCCGGCGATCATTCCCTTCATGTACCTTGGCGCCAAGCACATGGTGACAGGCTACGATCACATCGCCTTCCTCGTCGGCGTCGTGTTCTTCCTGCACAAGCTGCGCGACGTTCTGCTTTATGTCTCGATGTTCGCCATCGGGCATTCGATCACCCTGATCGGCGGCGTGCTTCTGGGCACGGGCGTGAACGCCTACATCGTCGATGCCATCATCGGCATTTCCGTGATCTACAAGGGCGTGGAGAACATCGGCGGTTTCCGGAAACTCGGCTGGAGTTTCGACACCCGCATCGCCGTGCTGGTGTTCGGCCTGTTCCACGGCCTGGGTCTTGCCACCAAGGTGCAGGACCTCGGTGTTTCGCCGAATGGTCTGCTGACCAACCTCATTGCCTTCAACGTGGGCGTTGAACTTGGCCAGGTCATCGTGCTGACGCTGGTGGTGCTGGCGCTGGCCGCATGGCGGCACACCGACAGCTTCAAACGCTATGCTTTCGCTGCCAATGTGGCGCTCATTCTGGTCGGCGTGGCGCTGACCGCATACCAACTGCAAGGATATTTCTCGTCATGAGCAAGGGACCCTACATCGCCGCCGGTGTTGCTGCCGCAGGGGCCGCGCTGGCCGTCTTCGTGATCCTTCCCGCCGAAACCGGCTACGATCCCACGGGCGTCGGTGCCGCGCTGGGGCTGACCGAAATCGCCGAGCCGACCAATCTGGAACTGGAACGCGGCATGGCCCGGATGGAACAGCAGGAAGTGCTCGCCCTCTCCGACACCGCCCTGCCCGCGTCGGACGGGATTACCGATGTCTGGGAATACGAGCTGCTGCCGTTCGAATCGGTAGAGTTCAAGTACACAATGCCCGAAGGCCAGCCGATGACGTTCCACTGGCAAGGCAGCGGCACCCTCGCCTACGACATGCACGCGCACCCCTTCGACGGCGGGGAGGAGGTCACCGAGAGCTACGGGGTGGACGAGGCGCAGGAAATGCACGGCCGTTACACCCCCGCATTCACCGGCATCCACGGCTGGTTCTGGGAGAACCGCTCGATGGACAATGTCACCTTGCGGCTGGAAGCGAGCGGCCCGATGAGCGCCGCCACGGTCTTTACTGCGTCCGGCGAAATCGACCGTCCGCTGGAAGGCGCTGCCGAGGGACCCGAAGGTTCCGTTGCAGGCCACGCGATGCAATCGGGCGAGACGGACTGATCGAGATTTCACGAGTCCGAAAATTTCGGATTTTATCAATTTCGATGCCGTTTCACCCTTGTTGATCGGGGTGCATTGCGGCTAGGCAGGGGCTTGAAAGACAGCCCTCAGGGCTGCGCAAACCTATGGGAGCACGGGCTTGACCACTGCAATTCGCCGCAATCGTTCCGCAACCAAGGGCGCGCTGCGCCTTGCCCTTGCCACTTCGCTGGGGCTGGCACTGGCTGCCTGCGCCGCCACGCCATCGGGCGATGTTGCCTCGGCCTCGTCCGCCGCAGTCGCCGGGTCCAGCTTCGATCACCGCAGCTGGGATTCCTACCTCGGCGGGGCGGACAGCTCGCAGTATTCGGCGCTTGCGCAGATCGACCGTTCCAATGTCGACCAGCTCGAAGTCGTATGGGAATTCCCCACCGGCGAAGGTGCACCGCCGCTGTTCAACCCGGTGGTCGCGGGCGGACGCATGTACGTGATCAACGGTGAGAACCAGCTGGTCGCGCTCGATCCGGCCAGCGGCGCGCAGATCTGGGAAAGCAACTTCGAAGGCCGCATCGGCACGCGCGGCATCAATTACTGGACCGATGGCGCGGGCGACGAACGCCTGATGGTGCTCAACAACGGCGAACTGCGCGCCGTGAACGCGGCGACGGGCGAAGTCATCACCAGCTTCGGTGGCGATGGCGGCGTGGACTTGCGCGATGCCCTGCCGGACGACGTAGTGCAGCCCGGCCCGTTGCAGACCAACAATCCGGGTCGCATATACCGCGATACCATCATCATGAGCCTGCCCGCAGGCGCGTACGACTACGCCGGTTCGCCTGCCAACATCCAGGCCTACGACGTGCGCACCGGCGCGCTGAAGTGGACTTTCAACACGATCCCGCGCGAAGGCGAGTTCGGCCACGACACCTGGCCCGAAACCGGCGATTTCAACGAGTACGGCGGCGTCCACAACTGGTCCGAAAGCACCGTTGATACCGAGCTTGGCATCGTGTTCATCCCCACCGGCACCCCCCGCTACGATTTCTACGGCGGCAACCGCGAGGGCGACAACCTGTTCGGCAACTCGATCATCGCCATCGACGCCGAGACGGGTGAACGCATCTGGCACTTCCAGACCGTGCACCACGACCTGTGGGATTTCGACCTGCCCGTCGCCCCCAAGCTGATGACGATCACCAAGGACGGTGAACAGATCCCGATCGTGATCCAGGGCACCAAGCACGGATACATCTTCGTATTCGACCGCCGCGACGGCACGCCGATCTGGCCGATCGAGGAGGTGGCCGTGCCCGAAAGCGACGTGCCCGGCGAACACGCCAGCCCGACGCAGCCGATCCCCACACTGCCCGAGCCTTACATGCGGCTGTCGTTCACGCCGGACGACATCAATCCCTACCTGCCCGAAAGCGACCAGGAAGCGCTGCGCGAACTGTTCGCCAATTCGCGCTGGGGCGAAGGGCCGTTCGTGCCGCCCAGCATCCAGGGCACCATTTCCTTCCCCGGCCACAATGGTGGCTTGAACTGGGGCAATGTGGCCGTCGATCCCGACCGCCAGCGACTCTACGTCGTCAGCCGCGAACTGCCGCTGATGCTGAAGCTGATGCCGGACCGGCGCGAGGAAGCGCTGGAAGCCATGCCGAACGCCGACGAGGAGGACCTGCCCTATCGCTGGCCGGTCAACTTCATGCTGCAATCGAACGGCATGGGCGCGATCAAGCCGCCGTTCTCCAACCTCACCGCCTACGACATGAACACCGGGCGCAAGATCTACTCCATTCCCAATGGCGAGATCCTGACGCTGGAGGAGCAGGGCATTACCGGCGTTGGCGCACAGACGCCGCGCTCCGGCCCAGTCGCGACCGCCGGTGGCCTGCTGTTCGTCAACACGGCGAGCGACCGCGCCTTCCGCGCCCGCGATGCCGACACCGGCGAAGTGCTGTGGGAACATCGTTTCGACGCGGCGACCGAAGGCGTGCCCGCCGTTTACGAAGTGAACGGTCGGCAGATGATCACCGTGCCGGTGGGCGGCGTGGGTCACTTCCTCGGCGGTCTCGGTCTGCCGGAGCCGGGCCCCGGTCGCTATGTCACCTTCGCCCTGCCCGAAGGGGCCGAGTGATGCGCAGCGCATCCTTCCTCGCGGCAAGCCTTGCCCTGCTTATGGCAGGCGGGGCTGCCGCGCAGGAGGACCTGACCCAGCTTCCCGCGCCTTCGGACGACTTCCAGCCGAGCCTGACCAGCTGGGGCGAGCCTGATTTCCGTGGCGGGTGGCCGATCGACCACTTGAACGGGCGCACCCCGTTCCAGCGGCCTTCCGAATACGGCAACCGTCAGCTGCTGACCGAAGAAGAATATAACGAGCGCGCACAGGCGGTCGCCCAGCTGGAACAGCGCTACGAAAACGAGGAATCCGAGGGCACCATGGGCATGGGCCACTGGGCAGAGGTGGCCGCAGCCAACCGCCGCACCAGCTGGATCACCGCGCCGGCCGATGGCCAGCTACCCGCCTACACGCCGGAAGGGCAGCGCCTTTCCGATGCCATGCGCTCCACCTGGGCCGCCGGGCAGCATTTCGACTGGGTGGACGACTTCGACAGCTGGGATCGCTGCATCACGCGCGGTCTGCCGGCCAGCATGTTCCCCTTCATGTACAACAACGGCATCCGCATCTTCCAGGCACCCGGCCTCGTCGCCCTGCAACTGGAAATGGTGCACGAAGTGCGCATGATCCCCACCGATGGGAGCGCGCACCTGCCGCGCCAGATCGGGCAATGGATGGGCGACAGCCGCGGCACGTGGGAAGACCACAACACGCTGCGTGTCGATACCGTCAACTTCCGTCCCGGCCCCAGCGCCACCAACATCGGCACCACCGGCTCCCCGCGCGAGAACGATACGCCGGTGAGCGAAGAGGCGCACCTGGTGGAGCGCTTCCACATGGTGGGCGAGGACGAAATCATCTACGAATTCACCTGGACCGACCCGGTGGTATTCGAAGAGCCGTGGTCCGCCCGCCTCGAATGGCAGCGCGACGACGATTACGGCATGTACGAATACGCCTGCCACGAAGGCAACGTGCAGATCCGCAATTACATCACCGCCAGCCGCGCCGAGCGCGCTGCACAGGATGCCAGCGAGTGATGCGCGCCGGGGGGATCTGTCTTGGAATCGCACTGGCGGCATCGTGCCCCGCCAGCGCGCAGGACGTTCCCGCCGACCTGACCGTCATGCCGCCCGTCCCCACCGAATTCGCGCCGCCGCGCACCAGCTGGGGCGATCCGGACTTTCGCGGCCATTTTCCCATCGACATCATCGCCCGCATCCCGTTCGAGCGCCTGCCGGAACACGGCGACCGTTTCTGGCTCACTGAAGAGGAATATGCCGCGCAGCAGATGGGCGGCGACACGGCCGATGCGCGTTATGAGGCGGACGATGAAGCGGGAACGCTCGGCTACCGCAGCTTCATCACCGCAGAGGCATCGGGCCGCCGCACCTCGTTGCTCGTCTCTCCCGCAACCGGCAAGCTGCCTGCACTGACGGCAGAGGCCCGCGCCAGCTACGAAGCGGGCCGTTCGAGCTGGACCGACGGGGTCGATTTCGACTGGGTTTCCGATTTCGACACCTTCGACCGCTGCGTCACGCGCGGTTTCCCGGCCACGATGTTTCCGCACCGCTACAACAACGGCCTGCGCGTGATGCAGGCACCGGGCCGCATCGTCATCATCACCGAGATGGTGCACGAAGCGCGCGTAATCCCGATCGTTTCGCGCGATGATGCCGAGGCCATGCGCTGGCCTGCCGACGTCCGCACCTGGATGGGCCAGTCCATCGGCTGGTGGGACGGCGATACGCTGGTGGTGGAAACCACCAACATCAAGACGGGCGACAGCGTGAGCGATGATCACATCGCGCGCGGCCCCTCCCCGCTCAATCTCGCTACTCACGGGCGGGAGCCGTGGAATATCCTGCCCACCAGCGAGGACGCCCGCGTGACGGAGCGCATCACGATGACCGGGCGGGATTCGCTGGTCTACGAAGTGACCTACACCGATCCGCAAGTCTTCACCGCGCCGTGGACCGCGCGTCTCGATTGGACGCGGGACGAGGACTACGAGATTTTCGAATACGCTTGCCACGAAGGCAACGTGCAGATCCGCAACTACATCACAGCCAGCCGCGCCGAGCGAGCAGCGGCGGGCGGAGGAGACCGATGATCCGCAAGACCATTTTCGCACTCGCAGCCGCTTCGCTGGCCCTGCCTGCCACAGCGCAGCAGGTGCCCGACGACCTGACAACGATGCCGGCCGTTCCCGACGATTACACGCCCACCCAAACGCCATGGGGCGACCCGGACTTCCGCGGTAGCTGGCCGCTCAACGACATTGCCGAACTGCCGGTGAACCGCCCTGCCCAGTACGGTGATCGCTTCTGGAAGACTGAAGAGGAAATCGCCGCCGAGCAGGGTCGCGTCGAACAGCTTGAAGAAGCCTACGAGAGCGAGGACGAGGAAGGCACCATCGGGCTTGGCCACTGGATCGAGTACCAGGCGGGCAGCCGCCGCACCTCGATGATCGTTTCCGCGCAGGACGGGCGCCTTCCCGACCTGACACCGGAAGGAAAGCGCCGCGCCGCGCTGATGCGGGCAAGCTGGATCACCGGCCAGACCTTCGACTGGGTGACCGATTTCGATAGCTGGGATCGCTGCATCACGCGCGGCTTCCCCGCCAGCATGTTCCCCTTCCGCTACAACAACGGCATCCGCATCTTCCAGTCGCCCGGCAACGTCACGATCATGCTGGAAATGCTGGGGACGCGCATCATTCCCGTGTCGGGCGCAGGCGAGCCGTGGCCCGAAGGCGTGGAAGGCTGGTTCGGCAACAGCCGTGGTCGGTGGATAGACGACAACACGCTGGAAGTCGTCACCACCAACATCAAGCCGGGCGCATCGGCACTGAATGTCGCCACACGCGGCGTGCCATCGGGCAACACCCTGCCGATGAGCGAAGAGGTGACGGTGACGGAGCGGTTCCACATGGTCGGGCCCGACACCATCACTTACGAGATGGAATATTCCGATCCCGTCGTGTGGGAAGACGACTTCACGCTGCGCGCCAACTGGTCGCGCGACGACGATTACGAGTTCTACGAGTACGCCTGCCACGAAGGGAACGTGCAGGTGCGCAACTACATCACTGCTGACCGCACCAAGCGGCAGCAGGAATACGAACGCGGCGCGATGGTGGAACCCATCGATCCCGACGCAGGCCCGCCCCCGGCGATGGACCCTGCCAGCCGCGGCGCCCAACAACGAAATTCGCAAGGAGACTGAATGATGCCCGTTACCACCCTGAAAAAGCTCGCCATCGTTTCGGCAAGCGCCCTTGCGCTGGCCATGCCCGCCGCCGCGCAGGATGTCGTGCCCGACGATCTGACCACGATCGCGCCGGTGCCCACCGATTTCGATCCTCCGCGCACGGCCTGGGGCGATCCGGACCTTCGCGGCACTTTCCCGATCGACAACATCGCCCAGCTGCCGATGCAACGTCCGGCCCGCTACGGTGACCGTTTCTACCTCACCGAGGAAGAATACGCGCAGCGCCAGGAAGAAGCAGGACGCAGTGACGCCGCCTATGCCGCCGAAGACGAATCCGGCACTATCGGCATGGGCCACTGGGTGGAATCCGATGCCTCGGGCCGCCGCACCTCGCTGCTGGTCTATCCAGAGGACGGCCAGCTTCCGGAAATGACCGAGTGGGCGCAGGAGCGTTATCAAGCCGGTCGTTCCAGTTGGACGCCGAACACCCATTTCGAATGGGTTTCCGACTTCGATACCTGGGACCGCTGCGTGACTCGCGGCTTCCCTGCCTCGATGTTCCCCTTCCGTTACAACAACGGCATCCGCGTGATGCAGGCGCCGGGCTTCTTCATCATCTCGCTCGAAATGATCCACGATGCCCGCGTGATCCCCGTTGTCGCCAACAAGGCGGAAGCCGATGCCATGCGCTGGCCGGAAAACGTGCGCACCTGGATGGGCCAGTCGATCGGTTGGTGGGAAGGCAACACCATGGTGATCGAGACCACCAACATCGAGGATGGCGACAGCGTTTCGCAAGACAACTACGAACGCGGCCCCAGCCCGCTGAACATGGCCACCTTCGGCGTGCCGCCGTTCAACACGATCCCGACCAGCAAGCAGGCGAACGTGATGGAACGGCTGACAATGACCGGGCCGGATCACATTGTCTACGAGCTGACCTATTCCGATCCCGAAGTCTTCACCGACAAGTGGACCGCGCGCCTCGACTGGACGCGTGACGAGGAATACCAGTTCTTCGAATACGCCTGCCACGAAGGCAACGTGCAGATCCGCAACTACATCACGGCGGCCGCGGCCGGTGTCGAGAACACCGAAGGCGGCGCTGTCGATGGCGAAGGCGGCGGCCACTAAGACTACGACAGCATGCGGGCGCGCCGGGAGGACCGGTGCGCCCGCTTTAATTATGCCTGCGGAGACAGGCGATGATCAGATGGGATGGACGCGATGATGAGGACTTTTGCAACGAGCACGGCGCTGGCGCTGGCCGGGATGACTTTGGCGGGCTGTGCAACTGCTCAGGAGGTTCCCTCCGCCGCATCCCCGCAAGTCGCCGAAACGCCGATCGCGAGCGGTCCTGTCGCCACGCAGAACGGCATGGTTCAGGGCGTCCCCTCCGACGCCGTGGAGGGCGTGACCGTTTTCAAGGGCATCCCGTTCGCAGCCCCTCCCGTCGGCGAGCTGCGCTGGGAAATGCCGCAGCCCGCCGCCAGCTGGGACGGCGTGCTGGTGGCCGACGAATGGGGCGACAACTGCGTGCAGAACCCTGCTCCGCAGCGCTTCCCCGTCAATTCCGCAACGGACATGCCGGACAGCCCAGGCACCTCGGAGGACTGCCTCTACCTCAACGTCTGGACGCCAGCCGACAGCCCGAGCGAGAACCTGCCCGTCATGGTCTGGCTCTACGGTGGTGCCTACAACGAAGGCGGTGGCTCCAGCCCGTTCAGCCAGGGCGATTACCTGGCCGACAAGGGCGTGGTGATGGTGACGTTCAACTACCGCGTCGGCTCTCTCGGCTTCTTCGCCCATCCCGAACTGACCGAGGCAAACGGCGCCAGCGGCAACCAGGCGCTGGGCGATGCTATCGCCGCGCTGCGCTGGGTGCAGGACAACATCGCAGCCTTCGGCGGCGATCCCTCGCGCGTGACGATCTTCGGCGAGAGCGCAGGCTCCGCCATGAACGCCGCCCTCGTCGGTGCGCCGCCCGCGGAGGGCCTGTTCGCCCGCGCCATCGCGCAGAGCGGCACGTTCCAGGGCCTCAACATCGGGCAGATGGTGCCGCGCGAGACGGCGCAACAACGCTCGCTCGGCGCAGCCGAAGAGAACTTCGGCACCACCAGCCTCGCAGAACTGCGCGCGCTTCCGGCTGAGGAAATCCACGCCAACATTCCCGGCCAGGGCATGATCGTGGATGGCCGTATCATCCCCGAAGACCTCGCGATCACCTTCTCGCAAGGGCGGCAGTTGCCGGTGGACGTGCTGGTCGGCTCCAACGAGGACGAAGGCAGCTTCACCGCCATCTTCGGCCCGCCTGCCACGCTGGAAAGCTGGCAGCAGGGCGAAGCCATGCGCTGGGGCGAACAGGCGGAACTGGGCCGCGCGGCCTATCCCGTCACGACGGACGAGGAAGCGCGCTTCACCGCCACCCAGCCTTTCGGCGACAACATGAGCTGGCTGATGCGGCAGTATGCAGAGTGGCAGGGCGCGATCGGGGAGCAGAGCTATCACTACTACTTCCGCCACGACCCTCCTTACGATGAAGGACGCGGCGATCTGGGCGCGGCGCATACGGGCGAAATCCCTTATGTGTTCGACAACCTGTGCGCCCCGCGAACCTTCCCCGGCGGTTCTTCGGTGGAACTGATGTGCGGCAACGAGACCGAGGAAGCATTCGCCGATCAGGTTTCGCAATACTGGGTCAACTTCGCGCGCACCGGCAATCCAAATGGCGAAGGCCTGCCGCAGTGGCCCGCGATCGGGCAGCTCGATGCGAACGAGGTGTTCGTACTCGATGCCGATAGCTCGGGCGTTGCCGAATGGTTCGGCACGACCAAGGCAGACCTTTACGCAGCGATCTACCAGGACCGGGTTGGAGGTCCGCTCGGGCTGGAATAACACCGGATAAACAGGCTTTTGGGGAGAGGGGCCGATGAAGATCGTACACGGATTGCTCGCAGCGACGGGCCTGGCGGCGCTTGGTCCTGGCACTGCCGGCATCGCGCAAGGTAACGCGGAGGACACCGCCCGCGCCGCCTATCAGGCCAATTGCGCCGCCTGCCACGGGGCGGACCTCGACGGAGGACAATTCGCCGGTTCTCTTAAAGGTGCGGCGTTCCTCTCGCGTTGGGGCGATCACCCGGCGGGCGATCTCTTCCAGTATATCCGCACCTCCATGCCCCCCGGTGGCGGTGGTTCACTGGACGCGGGCACTTACGAGGCGATCACCCGCCTGATAGTCGCCGAGAATGGCGGAGAGACGGGCAGCGAGCTTGCCGGGCTCATGGTGCCAGCCGCCGGAAGCGCGGAGGACGAGGCCGGCAACGAGATCGGCCTGCCCGGCATCAGCAGCCGTTACCCTTTCCCTGAATCGCCGCCCCTGCCGGACCTCTTCGCCGACTTCACACCGATGACGCAGGCCGAACTGGTGAACCCGGCGGACGAGGACTGGGTGGCTTGGCGGCGCAGTCAGTCGGGCCAGGGATTCTCGCCCCTCGCCCAGATCACTCCTGAAAATGTGAACGACCTCACCATCGTCTGGGCCCAGGCCCTGCCCGTCGGCCCCACGATGGCAGAGCCATTGGTGCGTGACGGCGTGATGTACGTCCATGCCTATGGCGAGCAGGTGTTCGCTTTCGATGCCGCTACGGGGCGGCAACTCTGGCGATACCAGCGCCAGATGCCCGAAGGCACGCTGATGCAGGGCAAGAAGACCATCGCCCTGTGGGGCGACAAAATCATCATGGCCACCAGCGACCTGCACATGATGGCGCTGGACGCGCGCACCGGCAGGCCGGTGTGGGACGTGGCCATACCCGATGCGGAGGACACACGCAGCAACGGCGGCCCGCTGGTAGCGGACGGTGTCGCGATGATCGGCCTTGCCACGCAGCGCGCGGGCGGCGGCCTGATCGCGGCCTTCGATGCCGAAACAGGTGAGCACCTGTGGAACTTCGACACCGTCGCCAAGTCCGGCACGCCGGGCGGCGACACATGGAACGGCCTGCCGGACGACGAGCGTCACGGCGGCTCCGTCTGGACCAGCGGCAGCTACGACGCGGAAACGGGCCTTGCCCTGTGGGGCGTGGCGCAGACCTACGATACCGGCCCTGTGCGAGACGTGATCCCCGGCGGCAACAACGACGGGCTGTTCACCAACTCCACCCTCGCGTTCGAGCCGCGCACCGGGGAGCTGGTCTGGTACTTCCAGCACATGGCGAACGATCAGTACGATCTCGACTGGGTGTTCGAACGCGTGGTTGCCGATATCGAAGTGGACGGGGAACAGCGCCACGTCGTCATCACCGGAGGCAAGGAAGGCCTGTTCGACACCATCGACGCGCGCACCGGCGAATATCTCTCCACCGCCGACATGGGCTTCCAGACCTTCATCACTGACATCGATTCCGAAACCGGCCGCAAGACGCCGGACCCTGCCCTGCTGCCGGGCCGCGACAAGGGTTCTGTCTTCATGTGCCCGCACGCAGGCGGCGGTCGCAACTGGAGCCCGACGGCACTTACGCAGGACAACGCCATGCTGTTCGTCAACGCGCGCGATACCTGCATGGAACTGCGCCCCACCGAAGGCGGCTTCCTGACGAGCGGCGTGGATATCTATTATTCAGCCCCTGCGGACAGCGATGGCAACTTCGGCATACTGCAGGGCATCGACATGGAAACCGGCGAAGTCGCCTGGGAACACCGCCGCCGAGCGCCCTACAACGCAGGTGTCCTCGCCACGGGGAGCGGCTTGCTGTTCACCGGCGCGATGGACCGCCAGTTCCTGGCCTACGACCAGTCGACCGGGGAAGAAGTATGGCGCACCGGACTTCCCGGCGTGCCCAATGCCAGCCCCATCACCTACGCGGTGAACGGCAAGCAATACGTCGCTGTCGTCACCGGCATGGGCAACCCGCTGGCATTCGGCCTGCCGAACTTCACGCCCGAAAGCCCGCTGCCCGAAGTGAACAGCGCCAGCGTCTACGTCTTCAGCCTTTCCGGCGACTGAAACGAAAAAGGGCCGCTCCATCGAGCGGCCCTTTCGGTTTTTGCGGGGATGCGGGATCCTCAGTAGTAGATGCCCAGCGTGAAGCCGATGGCCCGGCCGCAGAAGACCACGCCCAGCCACAGCACCAGCGATGCCGTTGCCGCGAATTTCGCGCCGCCCGGCATGACCGGCGAGGAATCCCACTCGGTCACCGTCTTGTAGGTCACGAAGTGGAAGTAGGCCATGTTGAGACCAGCGAGCGCCAGCAGGCCCATTTTCCAGAGGAAGTACGGGTTCACCATGTAGGTGCTGGCCTTGCTGGTGAACAGCAGGGTGCCGGTGATCGCAGCAAGCACGAAGCCTGCCCAGGTCCACGGCAACGTGTCCTTGCTCATTTGCAGCACGGTCCACTTGTTGCCCGCCAGGCCCAGCAGGCGAAGGTCCATCACCAGGATGGTGCCGAACACCGTGACCAGCGCGATGACGTGGATCGTCTCCAGCGTCGGGAAGGCCCACAGGCTCTCGGCAATCGACGTGCCGAGCGAGGAATATTCGATCGATTCCCAGATATTCGTGGGTTCGGGATAGTAAGAAGCCATTGTGTCAGTTCCCCTCAAACCGGCGCGTAAGCGATCCAGCGACCGTGGGCCATGATGAGGCACCACAGGATTACGATAAGCCAGGCGGTCATCTTGGTGCCGCCACCGGCATTCCATCCGGCGCCGCCGACTGTTGCCGCGCTACGCACCGATTTCTGGAAAGCCAGCGTGATGAACACGGTGACCAGAAGCAGGATCATTTTGACCCAGAACACGCCGTTAATCATGTTGCGCACAGGCTCAGCCCACAGCATCAGCATGCCGCTGGCGATGATCCACAACAGCCCCCACCAGATCCACGGCATGTAGCGCGCGGAAACCTCAGGCACGCTGCGCGACATGCCGGCCATGTTGCTGATCCGCAGCGTCAGCATCAGCGTGGCCGCGAAGGCTGCGCCGATCCCGATGATGTGCAGGACCTGCGCAATCGGCACGCCCCAGAAATTCGTGACCAGCACCTTGTTGAAGCCGGTCGTCTCGATCCAGAATGCCCAGTCCAGCAGGAACGTCGTTCGCAGCCATTCTGTCAGTCCGAAAAAGAAATCACCCATTCCCTCTTGTCCTTATTATTTCCCCGATCGGGCGCACAGATTGACCCTGTCCGGCCCGTTTACGCCTTGATCTCGCGCAAATCCGCTAGCGACCAAATGCCATTTCGCCAAGTGTAGGCGGGAGAATCGCGGAAAAGAAGGACGCGGGCGACGCCCGCTTAACCCCTGTTTTTTCGACACTTTACCCCGCCAAGCGCGCGCCTTTTCATAGACTTAGCGCCACCCGGCCCGATCCCCTCATCCCCCGGTATGACATCTGGGGGTGCGAGGCATTGTCAAAGCCATGCAGGATGTTTAGGACAGAATCAACAAGGGCGGTGCCGAACCACGGCGCCTTTCACTGATCTGGTGATTCGGGAGATATGGGAATGCGCGTTGGCAAGGCTTGCAAACTGGCCATTCTGCTTGCGTGTTCCACTGCCTGCAGCACAGTTGCCACGGCTCCGCTTGCCGCCAACGATCACGCCGGTGCGCGGCAGATGCCGGAAGGCGACTGGCAGACGATCCACCGCGATCCTGCCGCCACTCGCTATTCTCCTCTGGCCGATATCAACCGCGCCAACGTGGGAACGCTGAAGCAGGCCTGGGCCTATCGTTACAATGCTTTCAACCAAGCGGTTCCGCTGGTGATCGACGGCAAGATGTATTTCCCCGCGCAGAACCGCATCGTCGCGCTCGATGCTGCGACAGGCGAGGAAGTGTGGGTCCATACGCACGAATTTCCGGCAAGCGACCGGCCCGGGCCGCCACCCAGCTTTGCCGGTCGCGGCCTTGGCTACTGGCCCGGCGACAGCGATCACGGCCCGCGCTTGCTGGTGACGACCGGCGGCACGCTGATGGCGTTCGACATTGCGAACGGCGAAGTTATCGATTCCTTTGGCGATAACGGCGCGGTTACAATCGATCCCGGCTACACCGGCACGCCCACCATCACCGGCAACGTCGCCATTATCGGTGCGGCCAGCCTCGAAAACCCGCAGGGCAACGAAGGCAATCCGCGCGCTTTCAACGTGATTACCGGCGAGAAGCTGTGGGAATTCGACACCACGCCCGGTGAAGGCGAGCCTTTCCACGACACGTGGGGCGGCGGTGCAGAAGGGCGCGGCGGCACCAACATGTGGGGCTTTGCCGCGACCGTGGATGAAAGCACCGGCACTGCCTACCTGCCCATCGCGGGTCCTGCGCACAATTATTACGGCGGCGATCGCCCCGGCACCAACGTGTTCGGCAACTCCGTCGTCGCGGTGGATGTCGAGACCGGCGAATACAAGTGGCACTTCCAGACCGTTCACCACGACCTGTGGGACATCGACATGAGCCACGCCGGTCCGCTGATCCCGGTAACTGCGCCCGATGGCGAGGAGCACATGGCGCTCGCCAACGTCGGCAAGTCGTCGCTGTTCTTCGTGCTGGACGCCGAAGATGGCGAGCCCGTGCTGCCGGTGGAGGAGCGCCGCGTTCCTCCCGGTGACGTGCCGGGTGAATACTATCACCCGACGCAGCCCTTTCCCGTCGTCACTCCGCCGCTCAGCCGCGTGGAAATGACCTACCAGGACATCGTCGGGCCGGAAGACACCACGCCGGAACATTCGGAAGCCTGCTATGCCATGTGGGACCGCGCAGGTGGTTTCCTGAACCTCGGCCCCTACACGCCTTTCATGTTCCGCGCCGAAGGACAGCCGCCGCGTTCCACCATCCAGTTGCCCGGCGGCATCGGCGGTGTGAACTGGGGTGGCCCGGCTGCCGATCCCACCACCGGCATGATATATGTCAACGCGCTCGACACCTCACTGGTTGGCTGGGTGGAGAAGGTAGAAGGTGACGAGCCCTATTCCTTCGACACCAGCGCCGAAGGCCCGCTGCCCGAGTACGACCGCGCCAGCGTGGACGGCAAGGGGCCGTTCTTCACGTTCAGCGCCCCGCTTTCGGGCGAATACGACGACAACGGCCGTCCGGTCGGGCCAAGCCTGCCGTGCTACAAGCCGCCGTGGGCGCGCCTGACGGCTGTCAACGCGAACACCGGCGAGATCGCCTGGGCCGTGCCGCTTGGCCAGTACGACGAACTTCCCGAAGGCCGCCGCGTGCTGGGCAACGCCGGCAGCGCCGGACCCACGGTAACGGCAGGCGGACTGGTGTTCGTCGGTGCGACCAACGATCGCCGCTTCCGCGCTTTTGACGCAAATAGCGGAGAGCAGCTATGGGAAGCACAATTGCAAGGTAACGCCAACGCCAACCCGTTCTCGTATCGGGGAAGCGACGGCAGGCAATATGTCGCGATCAACGCCGGTGGGCAGATCGTGTCATTTGCCGTGGAACAATAACCTGGGCCATGAGCCCACAGTATCTAGCAAGGTCTTGAGGAGAGAATATGCGGGGTCTTAAACATCTGGCAGCTGTCGCGACGGCGGCTGTAGCTTTGGCAACACTGCCGGCAGCACCGGCAATGGCCGACAATCACGAATCTGCGGAAATGGATCGTATCGGCGACCATCCCAACCTGAACGGTGTGTGGCAGGTGATGAACTCTGCCAACTGGAACGTGGAGCCGCACTCCGCGGGCCCGAACCCGCTGGAAGCCGGTGACCGGCTGCTAGGCGCGATCGGTGCCGTTCCGGCCGGGCTCGGTGTCGTCGAAGGCGGTTCCATCCCCTACAACGAAGCCGCGCAGGAACGCCTGCAGTACAATCGCGACAACGTGATCAACTACGATCCCGAAGCTGCCTGCTACCTGCCGGGCATCCCCCGCGCGACCTACATGCCGCACCCCTTCCAGATCGTTCAGGGCGACGGCGACGATATCCTGATGGTCTACGAGTACGCCTCGGCCAACCGCGTAATCAACATGGAAGAAGTCGGCATTCCGCCGATCGATACCTGGATGGGCACCAGCTACGGCGAATGGGACGGCGATACGCTGGTCGTTACCACGCTGGCGCAGGGTCCGGGCCTGGTGAAGCTGCCCGCGGGCGAAATGGTCGAAGGCGTGACCTGGATCGACCGTGCCGGCAACTACATCACCAATAATGCCACCGTGACGGAGCGTTTCACGCTTCGCGAAGGCGGCAACCACATCGACTATCACGTCACCGTCGACGATCCCTCGATCCTGACGGAGCCGTACGAAATGGAGATGGTTCTCTATCGCCACGTCGAGGACCACGCGCAGCTTCTCGAGTTCAAGTGCGTGCCGTTTTCCGAGCGCCTGCTCTACGGTGACTTAATCGAAGAGTAATGTTGAGATTGCTATTCGGACAAAGTCAACGTAAACACTTGTCCGTCTGACAGCTTTCGAATGTGTTTAAACCAAGGAGTTCAACCATGCAGATGAAGAAGCTCAGCGCCGCCGCAATTGGCGCCGTGCTCGCTGTGACGGGCGTTGGTGCCTATGCGCACCACTCGTTCGCCACGGAGTTTGACCGCAACAAGCCGATCCGCCTCGAAGGCAAGGTCGTGATGTTCGAATGGGTCAACCCCCACAGCTGGATCCACATCGATGCAGAGCGCAATGGCCGTACCGAGCGCTGGCGTATCGAAGGCGGCGCACCGTCCGCGCTGCTGCGTCGTGGCTGGAACAGAAATTCGCTGCCCGCGGGCACCGACATCATCGTGGACGCCTTCCAGGCACGCGATGGCGACACCCGCGCCTCGGCAGCGGAAATCCGCTTCCCCAACGGCCGCGAACTCTCGCTCGGCAACCCGACCACGGAAGCCGTGGCAGCGGCACGCCGCCGCGCCCAGTAAGCGAAGGCAACACGAACAACGCGACGGGGGGCTCCGCAAGGAGGCCCCCGTTTTCGTATGTCCGGAATAAATTGGCGAGCGCGCTTCGCGATCAGGCCTTCAACGATGCCGGGGAGGTGGCATCGTAGTCGGAGATGTGTGGGATGGAGGTGTGTACGAGGCGGGAGGGGGAAGGAAAGAGGGCCTCGTGCATCCGACTACGATGCACTCCCCAGATAGACGGCCTGTTGGCAAATGAAATACGGGCTTTGGCCCCATGGCCCTTTGGCCATGCCCTCTGATTGGGTTCAGATACCCGCTTCGACAGCCAACCGGATCATCTCTGCAGAGCTTTGCGCGCCCAGCTTCTCCATGGCGATACCGCGGTGCATCTTGATGGTCTTTTCGGACAGTCCCAGTTCCCACGCGATCTGCTTGTTGCGAAGACCGCTGGCGACCATCTGCAGCACTTCCAGCTGGCGCTTGGAAAGTTCCTTGATCTTCTCGGCCGCCCGCACGCGGCGCGTCAGGCTGGGCCCTTGTGCGTCCTCGCACAGTTCCACTTGCGAGCCGAAGAAATATTCCAGCTCGCCCTCATCGTCGAACATCGGCGCGACGACCACGGCGTTGCGGAACGGGCTGCCGTCCTTCTTGTAGTTCAGGATTTCGACCATCACGGGCTTGCGCTCGCGCACGCCCTTACGAATGGATTCCGTCAGCCACGGCTCTGTCCCCGGCCCTGCCAGGAACCGGCAATTACGACCCAGGATTTCCTCGTCGCTGTATCCGGTCAGATCCCGGAACGCCTGGTTGCAGGCAATGATCGGGTTATCGGGCAAGCGAGGATCGCTGAGCACCGATGCGACCGGGTTGGTTTCTATCAGATCGGCGACCGCCGGATCGGAGAGTTGCATTGTCTTTCCCACCACCTCATCCTTCTAGCGCAGCAATGCACATATAGCAAAGTCAACGCGTTGACTTTGCCGGGGCAATAACCGCCAGCTCCCTCCACCGCTGGCAGAATGGCGATTATCGGCCCTTCACGCTACCGAAATCTTCAATTTAACGCCGGTTTGAGGCTCCGGCGATCAAGCGCATAAACTTACGAAACGAACAGCGCCGTGCGTGGGATGGATTTTTCCGGACGGAACACAGATGCGTTTCCTAACGGATTTTGTAACTCCCCAAACCTCTCGTTCTGTTGCACATTCGTCTCCGAGCGAGCCGAGCCGGAGAACCATGGAGCAATTGTCCGTCCTGTATGTCGAGGATGATCCGATCATCGCGAATGCCACGCGCGACGGTGCGCGCCCACACGGCGTAGATATCGAGCTTGCCGATACCGGGGAGAAAGGCCTGCACCGCGCGGGCTCGGACGAATTCGACGTCATCATCCTTGACCGGATGCTGCCCGACCTCGACGGGATCGAGATCGTCACGCGCCTGCGCGCCGCCGGGGTTAGCGTGCCGGTGCTGATGCTTTCCGCCCTCGGCCGGGCCGAGAACCGGATCCAGGGACTGGACGCGGGCGTGGACGATTACATGGCCAAGCCGTTCGAACCCGACGAACTGATCGCCCGCCTGCGCGCCCTGCACCGCCGGTCCACCAACCGCGAGGCGAGCGCGATGATCCTGTTCGGCGATTTCGAATGCCATGTGAAGGCGCGCACCGTTCACCGGGCCGGCCAGCACATCCCGCTGAGTCCAAAGGAATTCAATCTCTTCAAGTACCTGATCGAGAATGCCGGCGAGATCGTGACCAAGGACATGCTGCTGCGCAATGTGTGGAACCTGAACTTCGATCCCGAAACCAACGTTATCGAGGTCAACGTCAACCGGCTGCGCCGCAAGCTGGATGAGGGTTTCGATGTGCCCTGCCTCGAGACGGTGCGCGGGATGGGCTATCGCCTGACCGCCTGATGGACTCTCTGCTTTCCAACGAACGCGTTCCCTTCCTTCGTTCGCTTTCCGGCCGCTTCACGCTGGCGGCAGTCGTGCTGTCACTCGGCATCTTTGTCGCGCTTTTCCTTGCTACCGAATGGTATGTGCGCGGTGCATCCCGGCAGGCGCTGAGCGAGGCCGTGAACACCGACCTCGCCGGGCTCGCCGATATCTACGCGACTTCGGGCCGGGACGAACTGCTGGAGCGGATCGAGGACCGCCTGGCGATGGAGGCTTACGACCAGGCCGACAGGCACTATCTGCTGGCGGATGCCACCGGCCAGCGGATCGGCGGCGACATGGCTCGCTGGCCCAGCCTTTCGGCAGAGAATTCCGCCAGCGGAACGATCGCCTTGGAGGATGGCAGCGAAGCCTACGCTCGCGCAACGCAGCTGGACGCCGACTTGCGGATCGTGGTGGCTCACGAGGCGGGTAGCGAATCCGCCCTTCTGAGCAATGTGCGTAGCGTGTTCCTGGCGGGCCTCGCACTCGCCCTTCTCGCCCTGCTCCTGCTGGGCATCGTCGGCGCCCGCGCCCTGCGCCGCCGGGTAGACCATTTAAATCGGGCGTTCTCCGAGGTCGGGGACACTTCGGCCAATATCGACTTTCCGGGATCGTGCAGCACTGATGAACTGGGCCTGCTTGCCCGCAATGGCAGCGCCATGGCTCAGCGCATCGTCGGTCTGATCGCCGCGCATCGCCACATATCCGACCAGATCGCCCACGAGATGCGTACGCCGCTGATGCACCTCGACATGCGCTTGCGGCAGGCCATTTCGGAGACAGGCGATGCCGAAGTGCAGGCGACTCTCGCCCAGTCGCGCGAGGATATCCGCGGGGTGGCACGGATGCTGGATTCGCTGCTCGACATCGCATCCAGCGAGGCGCGGCGCAGCGACCGCTCGGGCTTCGAGAACGTGAACCTTTCTGCACTGCTGGGTGACCTCGCCGACCTGTTCGAGGAAAGTGGGGCTGAGGCGGAAATCGCATTCGAAGCACGGATCGCGGACGGCATCCTGTTCGATGGAGACAGAATGCAGCTGACGCGCATGGTCTCGAACCTGCTCGACAACGCTTTCAAGTTCACCCCGGCAGGCGGCTTCGTGGAGCTGGTGCTGGAGCCCGGCCCGGTCATCCGGGTTCGCGACAGCGGACCAGGTGTGCGCGATGAGGACAAGCCGCGCATCTTCGATCGTTTCGTGCGCAGCGACGGGCAGGCCAAGGGGCACGGCCTCGGCCTTGCGCTCGTGCGCGCCATCGCGCTGCGGCACGGTCTTAAAGTCGATTGCAGGGACGGCGATCCCGGTGCAGTGTTCGAAATAAGCAAGGGGGCAAGTTCTTGAAAAAGCTGGCGGCAATCGGCGCTCTCGTTCTGTTTCCCGGATGCGTTGCCATGGCGCAGCAAGCTGGCCCTGCCGCTCCGGCCGAAGCGGGGATAGAGCGCGTCGCGGAAACGCTGGTGCGGGGGCACAAGGCGCTGGCATCGAACGGCTCGGCTCAGGTTCTGGCAGATGCGTCCACCCGCTTGCAGGACCTTGGCGCAAAACCGGCTGACGATAACGAGGCCGACAGGGCGCGGGACTGGCTCGCCGAGGCGCGCAAACGTGGCCTGGAGACCGAGACTGCACCTTTCCGCGGGCGCGTGCTTGGCCCCGCCTACCGCTCCGGCTCCCTGGCACCGGGCGAGGCGAGCGAAACATCCCAGCTTTTTCTTGCAGGAGAACAGGCCGAAGTCGTCGCCATTCCGGTGGAAAGCACTACCTTGCAACTGGAGATCGTCGAAGGCGAAGGGCAGCGCAACTGCACCCCTCCCCCGACCTCGGCCCGGTCCGTCTGTCGCTGGATCCCGATATTCACCAGCCGTTACCAGATCCGCGTGCGCAACATCGGCGAGCGACCAAGCGCGTTCTACCTCGTCACCAACTGACACGCATCCTGCCAAAGCGCTAAAGAAGCCCGGCCAATCCGTACGGACCGGCCGGGCCAGTTCCCCCCGTTTCTCCCCCTTCCCCGGTTTTGCCACCGCAGGAAAGAGGAGGCGAGATCAATTCACCTGCTGGCTGAGGTAGGCTTCGAGCAGCGCCACCTGTTCGGGCGAGTACTGGATGCCCATGCCCGCAATCGCATCGATGCCCGGTGCCACCATACCCGCCGCTTCTGCTGAGGGAGAACCATCGACAGGCACTTCCCACCGCGCCCAGCCGCTGGCTTCGCCCGAAGTTTGGGCCGCATTCGCGCCTTCCTGCCCGAAGATCGCCAGGCCGGATGCGCCGATGGTACCGTTCGCCACGCTGGAATCGGTCACGTTCATGGCAAGCGCGACATAGTCGGCCCCGGCACCGTAGAGCGTGCCCGAAACATTGACGACACAAGTCGCGGCGCAGGCATTGCCCGTCGCCGTTACGGTGTTGGTGGTGCTGGCGAACACCCCTCCGAACGTCCAGCCGCCGCTGCCGATCGAGATGGCGAACTGGCTGGCGGACGGGTTGGCCGCGCCCCCGTTGGTGGAGACGGCCCAGCCCATGCCGCCGACTTCCATCGACAGGTCATAGCCGACGCCAAGCGAGGAGAAATCGATCGCGAGATCGCCTGTCAGCGTGCCGGGAGTGGAGCCGCGATTGTCGGTGGCAGATGTGCCGCCGATAAGTTCGTATGCGATGCTGCCCGCCGGCAGGTTCACAGTCGGCGTGCCGGCCATGACGTGATAGCCGCCATTCACGCCCACAACGCTGTCCACGTTGCCGACGATGGTACGCGTCTCGACCGTACCTCCGGTCCAGCGCGCCCACGCCACGTCGCCGAGGTCGGCTGCTTCAACGATACTGGCGGAGGCCACGTCGACCGTTCCGAGAATGGAAGTGAACTTCGTCAACTCGCCATCAACGAGATCGGCGCTGCCGCCGAACCCACTGGCGAAGGAACCCTCGAAATAGGTGTAGTAGACGACGCCGTCGCGCGTGCCCGTAAAGCCGCTCGCGCCTCCGCCGGCGCCACCGCCTAGGTCGATAGCATCGCCCGCCGCAAAGGCCGCCGTCCCGTCGATGAACTGGCTGGGCGTGCTGTTCGCGCGGATGGAATAGGCAAGGCCCATGTGGCTGGCACCTTCACCTGCAAGGAAACCCTCGACAAAGCCGGTGCACGTGCTGCCGCAGAAGGCCGACGCGGAGTCCACGAAAACGGCGTTATCGCTGCCAGTAAAGCCGTTGACCACACCAAGCGTGTGGAACATGCCGTCCAGTGGATTGATTGCCAGCGTGCTCTGCGCAGGGTCGGTCAGCTTGCCGGACGTGTAGAGGTTGAAGCTATCCGCACCGCTGATGATGTCGAGGTCCAGCGCCACGACTGGGCTCGCCCCGAACACCACGGCGGCTCCGCCGGAAACCGAACCGGTCGACGTGCTCTCGTCATGCCGCGTGGGGGTGGTGAAGCCGATAAGGTCGTAAGCCACCGCACCGCTGGCGGGCATGTTAGTGAGCGGAGCGCCCGCGATCACGTGATACCCCCCGTTCGCCCCTACCGGTTGCAGCGTCTGGTTATACCAATTGCCCCCGGGCGTCCCATCGCTCCACCGCGCCCATGACAGCGTGCCGTTGCCTTCGGAGCCGGTATCGGCCAGCACCATGTCGCCGCTGGTCAGCGCCTCGTTGGGATCCAGCGATGCCTCGTAGCCTACGGGAATGCCATCGGCGTTGTAGGTCACATCGCTCAACGTATGCACATCGTCGCCAATCAGCTTGTTGGCAAAGGCAATGGACTGGTTTGGCAAGGTAACGCTCGTCGCCGCAGGAGGCGTTCCCAGGCCTGCAACCGGCGTACCGTCGGTTCCGAATACGGCTACGCCCTGCACGGCGTTGTTCGCTTCGCGATCGAAGACGTTGTATGTGAAACCCGCGTTCGATGCGCCAATGCCGAACAGGCCGCCGAACACCTGCGCCTGACAATATCCGGTGCAGGTTGTGGCCGTCAGATTCGTGATGGCGAGGCTCTGGTTCTCGAACTGTCCATTGGCATCGACGCCCATACCGCCTTCGAGCGGATTGGCCGCGCCGCCGGGCGTCTGCACCCGGTATCCCTCTGTGCCTGTCAGCACGTCGAAATTCACGCCCACCAGCGGTGCCGCGCCGCCGAAGGCAACGCCAAGTTCGCCCGTGAAATAGGCCGTGCTGCCAGCGATGTCGCGGCGGTCGGTCGGCGCGGTTCCGCCGATCAGGGAATAGGACACGATGCCGCTCGTCGGCATGTTGATCGCAGGCGTGCCGACCAGCAAGTGTTCGCTGACGTTGCTGCCGCTGGGCCCGCTGCCGACGTAGTATCTGCTCCATGCGACGGCGTTACCGATGCGGCCGAATTCGCGCAGGTCCGCGGCTCGTGCCGAGTAGTCGAACACCTGGTTGCCCGCCGTGCTGTTCAGACTGACGCGCGTGATTCTCCCGTCGGCAGTGATCTGCGCATCGCTCGTCGAGTTGATGCGCAAGGCATCCGTGCCAAAGACCCAGGCATTGATCCCGCCCAGTTCAGGCGCGCTGCCGTTGGGCAGGCCGGCAAACTGGTCGGCTATTCCGCCCGCCGCCAGGTAGGCGAGGAACGTGTTGAAGAAGGTCAACTGCTCGCCGCTGTAGGTCGCGGTGAGAATGTCTGCATCGGCCAGCGCGGCGAGATATGCCTTGATCTGGTCCGCCGTCAGCAGGGCATAGCCTGACGGCAGGCCGCCGCTAAGAAGGTAGGCATAGAACGCATCGATCGCGGCAAGGTAATCGACATAGACTGGAAGGCCCGCGAAATCCGCGGGATCGCCGCCTGCCGACAGGAAAGCAAAATACCGGGTGTAGAAAGCTCCCAGATCGCCAAGCTGCGTTGCCAGCCCGCCGGCAGACGCCAGCGCCGCGAGGTAATCCTCGATCTGCTGCGCGGTCAGCACCGTGTAGTCACCCGGCAGGCCGCCATTGTCGAGAAAGGCGTAATAGGCCTGCAAGGCGCTGACATAGTCGGCGTAGATCGGCAGGCCAGCGAACTGGTCCGCATCGCCGCCGTTCGCGAGGTAGGCGAAGTAGCCACTCAGCAGATCGGCATTCGCACCCAACAGGCTGGCAAGCTGTCCGGACTGTTGCAGCGCCGCGAGATAGTTCGCCAGCACGTCCAGATCGGTGGCGCTGAAATCGCTGGGCAACCCGCCGTTCGCCAGGAACGTGGCGTAGGCGTTCAGCGCATCGGCAAATACCGGCAGGTTGAGTACAGGAAGGCCCGTGTAGATGTCGGGATTGCCGCCGCTCGCCAGGAATTCGGTATAGCCTGCGTAGAACGTGGCCAGGTCGGGCAGGAACGCCCCTGTCGCGCCCGCCGCCTGAAGCGCGGCGACATAGGCCGCGATCTGTTCCTGCGTCAGCGCCTCGTAAGCGCTCGGCACGCCGCCCGTCAGCAGGTAGTCATAGTAGACCTGAAGCTGGGTGGCATAGCTAGCAAAGATATTGGCATTCAACCCGGCAAAAGCATCGGGATCTCCGCCGCTCTGCACGAAGGCGAGGTAGCGGGCGAAGAAATCCGCCTGCGCTCCGGGCAGCGTATCGAACAGACCGGCAGCCTGAAGCGCTTCGAGATATGCCTGCAGCGTTTCCGCGTCCTGCGCGGCGAAGTCGCTCGGCAGGTTGCCCGCTGCAAGATAAGCGAAATAGGCATCGAGAGCGGCCCGGTAATCCCCCACGAAGCCGAGGCCGCCGTTGGCCAGATAGGCGGCGAGCAGCGCGCGGTTCGCTTCCGAAAGCTGCACCAGCAGGCCACTGTCGTTCAAAAACGCGATGTAATCGTTCACCAGCTGCGCCGAATCGCCACTGAAGTCTGAGGGATCACCGCCGCCGCGAACGAAGGCGAAATAAGCTTCCACCAGGGTCGTGAACTGGCGGGTGAAGCCATCCACGTCGCCGCCCCCCGCCAGGAATGCGAGGTAAGCATCGACCAGCGCCCGGTCCCGCGCAGCTAGTCCGCCCAGGGCACCAAGGCGCGACTGGTAAGCGAGGAAGGCGTTGATATCATTCACGTTCGCGGCATCGAACCCGGAAGGCAGCGCGCCGCTGCGCAGCAGGTCGAGGTATTGCGTAACGAACCCTGCATAGGCGGTGAGGAACTCGGCACCCGAACCACCATCGGCAAGGTAGCCGATGTAGGCGCGGATAATGTCTGCTTGGGCCTGTGGGAACGGCGTGCCGCCATAAGCGCGCTCGAGCCGCCCAGCCGCCGCCACCAGCAGCGCCAGATCGCCGCTGGGAAATTTTTCCAGGCGGGGATTGGCCGCAGCCGCTTCCACCCGGCGTGCTGCACCCAGGATATCGCTGGATGCGCCAGCCGCCGCCAGTGCATCGCCGAGCGAAACCGGAAGGCCGTTCTCCGCTGCTGCTACCGGGCCGCCCCGATCCATACGTGCCACCGCAGTACGCTGGGCCGATGGCGTAGCTTGGGCGCCGTTCGACACCACTTGCCGCAGGCCGCTGCGTCCCGAACTCGCCCAGTGGGCGCCTACCCGAAAAGCGCGCTCGTTACGCCCGCGCGTCACGGTGACGAGCCCGGTCAGCGTCTGGCCCCTGCCCTGCCCATTTGCGTCAACGCTGAAACTGCCCGCGCTACCGGCGCCGGAAACGCGCGCCTGCGTTCCATCGGGCATGCGGATCACACCCGCTGTGCCTTGCGCGCCTGCCACGGTGACGGAGCCTGAATGCAGGTCCACCGCGCCATCGGCATCAATGGTGTACTCGGCGCTATCGACAAACGACAGCATCACGCCGTTCAGCAGGCGAAGCTGGGTCACGCCGCTGGACTGCGCCATGCGCTGGCCCACGCTGACGCTGCCTGTGCCATTGTCGCTGAAGATAACGTCCTGCGCGCTGGCCGGCGATGCAGAAAGTGCGAGGCCCGATACGGAAAGCAGTAGCGCGGCAAAACGGTTGCCGGCGGGACGATTGGTGATCTTGGTGCTGGTCATGTGAAGTCTCCCGGTCGGCATCAGAATTCGAAACGCAGGCCGGCAGAGGCGGTCCAGCGGTCATAATCGTAGATTGCGATGTTGCTCCAGTTGCGGGTGTATGTGACCCGCGGCTGGAGGAAGATGCTGCCCGTCAGCGCGAACTTGATGCCGCCCTGAAGGTCGAGGCGCTCGTCGGAACGCTCGGTTAGGAACAGCGGATCGGGCGCATCATAGCGGCGCAGGTCGAAGGCCCCGCCCGCCACCAGCGCGAAACGTTCGCCCAACGGCAGTTCCGCGCCGAGCGAGGCGGTGGCGAACCAGTTGGAGAAATGGTCGCCCGCCACGCGGCGCGTTTCCTCGATGCCGCCCTGCACGCTGGCAGACAGATTCTGCGTGACATACCCCACGCCGAAGGCGGCGCGATCTGCATCCAGCAGCGGCTGACCGGCGTAGTTCAGGCGATTGTACTGCGCGGAAACGGTCAGCGCCTGCCCGCGCCCGGTCATGTGCGTGTATTGCGCGATGGCGCCCACGCTGTCGCGATAGCCGGCCCAATCCAGCGCAAAGACCTGGGCCTGCGCGCTGATCGAGATCACGTCCCGATTGGCGAAGGAGTGGGCATAGCCCGCCGTGCCGGTAAGGCTTTCCTGGCTGAAAGCGGATACGTCGAAGTTCTCGCGCGCGCTGCCCAGCAGGCTGGCGAACACCCTATCCTGCCGTCCAAGGGCGTGGACACCGGAAATCCCGGCGCTGATCTCCACGAATTCATCGTCCTGCGCCCGCGCCCCCGCGCCCAATGTGCCGGGGCCAAGAAAGCTGAACAGCGGAATCGTGAGCGTCGTCAGGTCCGTTGCAGCATTGACGTTGCTGTCATGCCCCACGCGCGCATCCACGAAACCGCTGACATAACTGCCGCCGCCGGAAATCTGTTCGTCGAACTGGCGAACGAAGCCGGTGAAACGCTGGCGTACCGGGTCCGGCAGGCTGGGATCGTCGACGACAGTCGCGAATTCCTCGCGAGCGGTGTCGATATCGCCTGCCATCGCATAGGCGCGGGCCAGTTCGGCGCGGGCTGAGGCATTGTCCGGTTGTACGGCCAGCACGCGCTGGAGGGCGATAATCGCTTCGCCGTAGCGCCCCGTGTCAATGGCGGCGATGGCCAGCGCATAGTCGAAGTCCGGGTCGCCTGCGCGGGTGCCCGTCTGGGTGGAAAGCTGGGCAAAGTCCCGTTCCGCGTTAGCATCATCCGATTGTGCAACGGCAGGTGAGGCAAGCGCGATCAGCATCGCCGTCGCAGCTCCCGCACCTTCGCGGAACCCGAGTAATCTGTACATCTAAATGCCCCCAAGCATTGGATAGTTTCGCCAATTCGGGGAGCGGTATTATAATCCAGCGCGTGATCTGAATGACAATTGCGTTAGGTAGATTACAAATGCCGTAAGGCAGTTATTGAGCCGCTATTCGGCGACCCAATCCTTGCGCAGGGCCGGCCCCGCGAAAGTCATCAGCAAGGCCGCAATGCCATAAAGGCCAAGCGCATAGAGCATGGAATAGCGCAGTGCCTCCTCGGCGTAGATCGGAGTGAGGAAATCCGACAGCGCCCCCAAAGCGTAGATGCCGCCGCCAAGGCCGATCAGGTTATTGATGAGCAGAAACAGCGCCGATGCCGTCGAGCGGGCGGCGGGCACGACAAGATGCTGTACGGCGGAGAGAACCGGGCCGAGCCAGATGTAGGCCAGCGCCTGCGGTAACAGGAACAGGATAAAGGCCAGTTTCCAGTCGCTGCTGGTGATGCCCGCTGCAAACAGCGGCGCACCCAGGAAAAATGCCAGCCCCGGAAGCCATGCGTAATAGGCCCGGTCACGCCCGCCCAGGCGGTCTGCCAGCAGCCCCCCTGCCATTACGCCGACCACACCGCCGATGAGCAGGACCGCACCGAAGAACTGCGACGCCTGCACGAGGTCGAAGCCGAAGCTGCGGATCAGCAGGCTCGGCAACCAGAAGGCGATGCCGTAGCCCAGCATGGACGACATTGCCGCCCCGAAGGAGAGGAACCAGAAGCTTTTCTTGCGCGCGAGAATTCCGGCAGTTTCCTTCAGGGATTGCGTTTCGGGCAGCGGCGCGGGATTGTCCGCCGCTACCTTGGGCTTGGCCTTGTCGCGCACGAGCAATTTGAAGATCGGCACGATGATCACCCCTGCGAGGCCCACCGCGAAAAACGCCGCACGCCAGTCCACCGTCGCGGCGATGTAGCCGCCCATCAGCACGCCCAGGCCGGAGCCGATGGGAATGCCCAGCGAATAGATCGAGAGCGCCGTCGCCCGCTGCGAACTGGGGAAGTAGTCGCCGATCAGCGCGTAGGACGGGGCGACCCCGCCCGCTTCCCCGATGCCCACGCCGAGGCGGGCGAGGAAGATGTGCCAGAAATTTTGCGCCAGTCCGCACAGCGCGGTGAAGCCGCTCCACGCGGCGAGCGAGACTGCGATCACCCAACTGCGGCTGGTCCTATCCGCCAGCGCCGCCAGCGGAACGGCCATGGTGGAATACAGCAAGGCGAACGACAATCCGCCCAGCAGCCCCATTTCGCCGTCGCTGAGATCGAGGTCCGCCTGGATAGGTGCGGCGAGGATGGAGAGGATCTGCCGGTCGACGAAATTGAAGATGTAGACCACCAGCAGCATGGCCAGCACCACATTGCGGTTCGGGTCAGGCTTGCTGGCGGTCTGGGTGCTCAATTTACATGCTCTTCTAGAAATTCGGTAATTGCGGATAGCGCTGCGGGCTCGTCCAGCATGGGCGCGTGCCCTCGATCAGGCACGTCCACGTGCGTGAATGGTCCGGCGTGACGCAGTTCCATCTCGCGCACTGTATCCAGCGTCAACAGGTCCGTCAGGGCGCCGCGAAGGACCAACACGGGGGTATTGCCAAGCGCTTTCCACAAAGGCCACATGTCGGGCTGAGGTTCGTCGCTGATGTCGGCAAAGCCATCCGCGATGGCAGGATCGTAGGCAAAGGCTATGCGCCCATCGGGAAGCTCGCGGCACGTGCGCCGCGCCCATGCCTGCCAGTCCGCCTGCGAGTAACCAGGAAAGGCATCGCTGTTGATGCTGGCGCAGGCCTTTGCAGCAGCCTCCCAATCCGCAAAGGGCTCCCCTCCACCGACGTAACCGCCGATCCGGGCAAGTCCTGCCGGGTCCAGCACAGGGCCGATATCGTTGAACACGATTGCGGGAAAATATCCCGGCTTCATCGCGTTCATCACCATGGCCATGAGGCCGCCCATCGAAGTGCCGATAAGGCCAGGACCTTCGATGCCAAGGCTCTCCAGGAGAGCGAACATGTCCTTCGCATAGACATCGGGCCGATAGTTCGCCGCAACGGGATCGTCCTGCGACAGCCCCCGTCCCCGCTGGTCCGGCACGATCAGCCGGTACTTGCCCGCAAGGTGCTGCGCCAGCGGTTCGAAATCGCCGCTGTTGCGGGTGAGCCCGTGCATAAGCAGCAGGGGCGGGCCGTCAGCGGGGTAATCGCGTGCGAACAGCTCCAGCTGCCCGCACGCGCTTTTGTAACGGTGTTCGCGATATTCCATCATCGAGTGTTCCGTCCGCGAGGCGCGGATCAGAATTCGATAGTGGCGGTTACGTAGACCTGGCGCGGGTTCCCGTAAAATGCGGTCAGCGCCCCTTCAGTGCCAAGCGACGGGGTCGGGAAGCCATCATCGTTCAGCGGGATCTCCCCGGTTGCCGGATCGGCCACCACGAAGGTGTAACCCGAAGTCTTGTATTCCTTGTCGGTCAGGTTGCGTCCGTAGAGGCCGAGGCTGAACCCGCCGTCGGCACTGGTCCAGACGATGCTGGCATCGACAAGCGCATAGCCCGACTGATCGAGGAACGGGTTGGGGACTTCGAACTGCGAAGTCTCGCTGCGGTAGGACACGGTCGAACCGAGGTAGAGATCGCCGCTGCCGACAGGCGTAGTGTAGCCCAGCGTTGCGCTGCCGCTCCATTCAGGGGTGTTCTGCACTTCCCGGAAATCGGAAACGTCGGTTGGCTGCCCACCGATCAGCGTCACGAACTCGGTGTATTCGGCATCGATCCAGCCAAGCGAACCGGACAGGCGAAGCTCGTCGCCGGCAGTCGCCAGGTCACGGCCGAGGCGGGCATTGGTTTCGAATTCGATACCCTTGATCTCCGCCGCACCCGCATTGGTCACGACGCCGCAGAACGTGGCGATCCCCCCGACATTACAGGCGGCCGAGCCGGGGATCTGCACATCGGTGTAATCGGCATAGAAAGCGGCAAGAGCGACATAGACCGCATCGTCCAGCAGGCTGCCCTTGTAGCCCACTTCGTAGCTGTCGACCGATTCAGGTGCGAAAGTAAGGAAGTCCGTGATTTCCGCGTCGGTGGGCATTCCCGGCGTCGCGGCAGGTGCGTTCACACCCACGCCGCGCGGATCGAAACCGCCACCCTTGAAGCCTTGCGAATAGCTGGCGTAAAGGTTGTGGTCCGGTGTCGGCTGGAAGCTGATCGAGGCACGCGGCGTGAACTTATCGAAGTCCGCTGTGCCCTGGAAATCCGTACCCGGAGCTCCGAACGGAATTCCCGCGCCGCCGAAGACCGGCGAGCCGCCGCCGAGGTAATTCTGGCGCAGGATATCTGCCGTGCGTTCGTCCCACGTGTAGCGGCCACCGAGCGACAGGCTGAGCCGGTCGGTCAAATCGTAGGTGAAGTCGCCAAAGACAGCGAAAGTTTCCGTGTCGACGTTCGCCTCTGTGAAGGCCGTGAAGCCGGCGAAGGTGGTGAACAGGCGGACGTCGAACTGCGTATCGGCCGTGGCGTTGAGGTAGTAACCGCCCAGCAGGCCAGTGAAGCGACCGCCGTCATCCCACAAAAGCTGCACTTCCTGGCTCACCTGCGAATTTCGGTAGTAGGCCGGGACATCGAAGCTAACAGCGGGCAGAGCGTCGAAGTCGATCGGCGAGGCGCTGTCGTCCTTGCGGTAGGCGGTGATGGAACGCAGGGTCAGCGCTTCGGTCAGATCGAAGCGCGCATTGAGGGCCACACCGATGGCTTCCACGTCCTGTTCGGGATCAGTCAGGCCGCCACGCGTGTCGTAGACATCATCGAGCACCGGCGCGCCGGAGGTTGCCCCCGGGATCAGGCGGTGGCCGCCGCGCGCGTTGGACTCGTCCTTGGTGTAATCACCAGAGAAGCGGATGAAGTAGGGCTCGCCGTTGCCGCCCACTTCGATGGTGCCCCGCGCTGCCCAGATATCCTTGTTGTAGTTTTCCTCTCCCGTGGTGAGGTTTTCGCCAAAGCCGTCGCGCGTCAGCCGCGCAACCGAACCGCCGACACGCACCAGGTCGGTGATCGGGGTGGAAGCGGTGACGACGCCCTCGAGACGACCGTAGGTGCCGGCCGTGGCGCGCAGGCGCAGGCTGGTTTCGTCTGGCAATTCACGGGTGACGTACTTCACCGCGCCGCCGATGGTGTTGCGACCGTAAAGCGTGCCCTGCGGCCCGCGCAGGACTTCGATACGCTCCACATCATAGATGTCGAGAACGGCGGCCTGCGGGCGATTCAGGTAAACGTCGTCGAGGTAGATGCCGACACCCTGCTCGAAGCCGGAGACAGGGTCCTGCTGGCCGATGCCGCGGATGAATGCGGACAGGGTGGAGTTGGTGCCACGCGATTCCTCAAGAGTGGTGTTGGGCGTGACCTGCGCGATATCTGTGATGTCTACGGAGCCGCGCTGCTGCAGTTCTTCCGCGCCAAAGCTGGAAACGGCCACCGGCACGTCAACCAGCCGCTCTTCACGGCGGCGCGCGGTAACGATGATCGTGCCGCCCTGCGCCTCTTCAGCCTGCGGCAGCGGATCGCCCGCCTCCTGCGCGTGGGCGGGCATGGCGAATGCACCCAGGACGAGCGCAGTAGCGGCGGATTGCCAGAGAATGGCTTTCGACATCGGTATTCTCCCAAGAACGATTCTTATCCCCGCATCTGATATTGAAACATGAACCACCTTTCAACTTTTAGTTTTTGCGCTTCCGCCGGAAAGCGGTTAGCCATTGCAAAATGGCAACATCGCAGTCCCGCTCACCCGATAGCGAACCCAAGGTTCCACGCACCGAACGCGGGCGGCAGACGCTGCGCAAGCTACTGGATGCGGCGGCCAAGGAATTTGGGGAAAAGGGTTTTCACGAGGCGTCGATCAGCGGGATAACCCGCCGCGCCGGAACCGCGCTGGGCAGCTTCTACACCTACTTCGACAGCAAGGACGAAATCTTCCGCGCGCTGGTGAAGGACATGAGCGGACAGGTCGCTGCGCAGGCGGGCAAGGCCGTAACGCCCGACCTCGCCGGATTTGACATCGAACGCGCCGCACTGCGCGCATTCCTGGAATTCGCGCGCGACAACAAGGAAATCTACCGGATCATCGACGAAGCGGAGTTCGTCGACCCCGCCAGCTTCCGCGAGCACTACGAGACCACGGCCAAGCGCATTCTCGAACGATTGCAGAAAGGCGAGGCCGCGCGCGAGTTTGCACCCGGCATGGACGAGGCACATGCCTGGGCTATCATGGGAATGAACGTGTTCCTCGGCCTTCGCTACTCCGTCTGGGGCGAAGGGGACGAGCCGGACCGGATCGCGGATGTCGCCAACGCCATGCTTCGCGACGGTATCGCCAGCCGGTAAGGGGCGCGATCAGTCTCCATCATATTCGATGGCGGCGGACGACGCCCCGCTCATGATGAAGCCGACGGGCCGCTCCGCCTCCTCGGTCAGGTGGCCGATCAGGCTGCCGGTCCGCGACAGCAGGCCGATGCCTTTCAGCGCTGAGAGCGGCCAGCCGATATCGAGCAGGATGGCGGGAATCGGACCGTTGACGTTCACCGCCAGTTCGCGGCCGATGGTTTCCGGCAAGGCAGCGTGGATTGCGCGCATCATGGCGACGTGCTCTCCGCTGACTCCGCGCGCGTCGGCCAGTTCCAGCAGTTTCAGCGCGCGCGGATCACCTTCAACGTGCTGCCAGTGGCCGAAGCCCGGCACGGCCTTGGTGTGCTCCCGCCAGCGGTGAATGTTGCGTACCGCCACGTCTGCCACCGGATCGCCGCTCGCGCGCTGGTCCTCCACGCATTCAGCATAGAACCGCCCGGCGATCTCCGCACTGCCGAGCGCCACTGAACCGCAGCCGAGGATGCCCGCCGCCACCGCGCCCTGCACCGCTTCCGGTGCGGCGGCCAGCGTCATGCGCGCGGCGACGACGGAAGGGACCATGCCGTGCTCCGCCAGGGCGACCAGCGTCGCATTAAGGAAAAAGCTCTGGTTCTCGTCAGGCTCCTGTCCCGTCACCAGCAGCCAGAAATAGCTGGAGAAATCGAACTTTCCCATCAGGTCCTCGCACAGGTCCCGTCCGCGCACGGTTATGGAGTCCGCGTCGGAGGTGCAGATAGCCGAGTATCCTGTGTCCTGCTTGCTGGTGCGCAAAGTCCCTCTCCTTGATTCTATCCGGTTGCGGCGCTTGCCACCTGCCTATAGCGATAGGCCGCAGAGGCAAGGGAGAGACACATTGGCCAGACCTCTCGAAGGCATCCGCGTGCTCGACATGGGCACGTTCATCACCGGCCCTGCGGCGGGCATGTTGCTGGCGGACCTTGGTGCCGAAGTCATCAAGGTGGAAATGCCCGAAACGGGCGACCCTTTCCGGGCTTTCAAGGGCGATCTCTATTCACCGCATTACCAGACCTACAACCGCAACAAGAAGTCGATCGAGCTCAACACCAAGGCCAATCCGGAAGACCTCGACGCGCTGGACGAGCTGGTGAAGACCGCCGACGTGTTCATCCAGAACTTCCGCCCCGGCGTGGCAGAGCGCCTGCACGTGGGAGCCGAGCGTTTGCAGGACATCAACCCGCGCCTCGTCTATGCCGACATCTCCGGTTTCGGGAACGACGGCCCGTGGAAGGATCGCCCCGCTTTCGACACCGTCAGCCAGGCCGCCAGCGGCTTTCTGCGGCTGCTGGTAAACCCCGACAATCCGCGCGTCGTTGGCCCCGCCATCGGCGATGCGGTGACGGGCTTCTACACCGCTTACGGCATCCTTGCCGCCCTCTACGAGCGAGAGAAGACCGGCAAGGGTCGCCGGGTGGAAACCTCGATGTTCGAGGCTATGGCGCATTTCAATCTCGACGATTTCACCCATTATCTCAGCGCTAACGAAGTGATGGGCCCATGGAGCCGCCCGCATGTTTCGCAAAGCTACGTCTTCCAGTGCGAGGACGGCGGCTGGGTTGCGCTTCACATGTCGAGCCCGCCCAAGTTCTGGGAGAACCTCGCCACTGCGGTCGGCCAACCGGACATGCTCCAGCGCCCCGAATTCGAAAGCCGCCCTGCCCGCATCGAGAATTACGAGAAGGTGGTGGCCTTCCTCGCCCCGATAATCGCCACGAAGCCGCGCGCCTATTGGGAGGAGCGGCTGAGCACGCTCGAGGTGCCGCACTCTGCTGTTTACACATCGAAGCAGGTGGTGGAAGGCGAACTGGCGCAGCACCACAGGCTGGTGATCGAGGGCGAAGGGGAGCGCGGCACGTTCCGCACCATCCGCAATCCCATCCGGTTCGATGGAGAGATCGAGGACAGCGTCAGCCCACCACCGGAACTGGGCCAGCACAACAAGGAAATCCTCAGCCGATAGGGGGCTGCCAGCGCGCATTTGCGCCTGCCGCTCTGTTTGATAAAGTCCGGAATCAAGAGCCGCGAGAGCCGGCCACCACGGGAGACTATCGATGGGGAAACTGCCAAGCCGTCTGCACCACACCGCCTATGTCACGGACGATCTGGAAGCAACGCGTGCGTTCTACGAAGACGTGATCGGCCTGCCCCTGTCGGCCTGCTGGACAGAGGTCGATCACTTGTTCGGCAAGGATCGCACCTACTGCCACCTGTTCTTCAACCTGGCCGATGGCAGCTCGCTGGCGTTCTTCTCCTTCGCCGATCCGGAAGACCAGGCGGAGTTCGGCCCCGAACTCGCCCCCTCCCCCTTCCGCCACATCGCGCTAAAAGTGGACGAGGAGACACAGGCCGAGATAGAGGAACGTATCGCCAGGGCCGGGATCGAACCACCCAAGACCTATGCGCTGGAGCACGGCTATTGCCGAAGCGTCTATGTCGAAGATCCAAACGGCATGATCGTGGAATTCTGCCGCGACGATCCGCGTGCTGCCGACGGTGCGGAGGAGCGCAAGGCGAAAGCCCACGCCGAGCTGGAACGCTGGCTGGCGGGCGATTACAGTAACAACAACAACTTCCGCCACGACGAAGCCGCAGCCTGATGCTGCTTCCCACATCGCTGGTCGGCTCCTACTCGCAGCCCGACTGGCGCATTGACCGCGTGAAGCTGGCTCACCGCTTCACGCCCCGCACACGCGCGATTGAACTGTGGAAGGTACAGCCGGACCTCCTACAGCAGGCTTGGGACGATGCCGGTGCCGCTCACGCTCACCTCGCGTGAGCTGTCGAACATCGACATGGAATGGTGCGCTGCAACGGTTCCCGCGCCCAATGGCACAAGCATGGCCGCCGCAGCAGCCAGAGCGATACGCATAGTCCTTCTCCCAAACAGTATTCTCTGTCTGGAAGGGATCATGCCACCACATGGGCCGCAGGTCACGGCCCTTTGCGAGGGCCCTATTTCAGCGTCTGGATGATGGAAGAGAAGTCGCGCCCGCCGTTGCCGTCTGCATCGAACTCTTCGTAAAGCTCGCTCGCACGGCGGCCCATTTTCGTGTCGACACCGGCGGTTTCCGCCGCAGCCATGGCCAGCTTCAGGTCCTTCAACATCAGGCCCGTCGCAAAGCCGCCCTGGTAATCGTTGTCGGCAGGCGACTTCGGCCCTACTCCCGGAACCGGGCAATAGCTCGTCATGGACCAGCACTGGCCGGAGGAGACGCTGGAAATGTCGTAGAAGGTCTGTGGGTCCAGCCCCAGCTTCTGCGCCATGGCAAAGGCCTCGCAGGTGCCGATCATTTGCACGGCCAGCAGCATGTTGTTGCAGATCTTGGCGGCCTGTCCGTTGCCGGCCTGTCCGGCGTGAATCACCGCCTTGCCCATGCCTTCCAGCACCGGCTTCGCCTTGGCGAAAGCTTCATTGCTGCCGCCAACCATGAAGGTGAGCGTGCCCGCCTCTGCCGCCGCGATCCCGCCGGAAACCGGCGCATCGACCATGGCATAACCCGCGGCCTCCGCAGCCTCAGCCACTTCGCGCGCGGTGGCGACGTCTATGGTGGAGCAATCGAGGAACACCGCGCCCTGCGGCGCCTTGCCGATCACGTCGCTGGTGTAGACCGATTTCACGATCTCGCCGTTCGGCAGCATGGAAACAACCGCGTCCACGCCCTCGCAGGCTTCGGACGCGGAGGTGAAGGTCTCGCAGCCATGCTCTTTCGCGGCGGCCAGCGCCTGTTCGCTGAGGTCGAAGGCACGAACGTCGTGCCCCGCCTTCACGAGGTTCGCGGCCATGCCGCCGCCCATGTTGCCAAGGCCAATGAATGCGATTTTCAT
>NZ_QYOS01000020.1 GCF_003605195.1 Aurantiacibacter odishensis
GTCAGTTCCGGCACGGCGTTGAACAGGTCTGCCACGAGGCCGATGTCCGCCACCTGGAAGATGGGGGCGTCGGGGTCCTTGTTGATGGCGACGATGACCTTGGAGTCTTTCATGCCGGCAAGGTGCTGGATCGCGCCCGAGATGCCGATGGCGATGTAGACTTCGGGCGCCACGATCTTGCCGGTCTGGCCGACCTGGTAATCGTTGGGCACGTAGCCTGCGTCCACCGCAGCGCGCGATGCGCCGATGGCGGCGCCCAGCTTGTCTGCCAGCGGGGTGATATACTGCTCGAACGTCTCGCCGTCCTTCAGCGCGCGGCCGCCCGATACGACGATGCCTGCGCTGGTGAGCTCGGGACGGTCGCTCTTCACCGCGTCCAGCTTCACGAACTGCGAGATACCCGCATCGCCGGGGCCGCTCGCGGCTTCCACGCTGGCGCTGCCGCCTTCTGCCTCAGCCTTGTCGAAGGCCGTGGTGCGAACGGTGATCACCAGCTTGGGATCGCTCGACTCGACCGTGGCGATGGCGTTGCCGGCATAGATCGGGCGGGTGAAGGTCCTGGGGCCTTCCACGCTGATGATGTCGCTGACCTGCATCACGTCGAGCAGCGCGGCAACGCGGGGCAGCACGTTCTTGCCGGTGGTGGTGGCAGGGGCCAGCACGGCGTCATAGCCGTCCATGAGGCCGGCAATCAGCGGGGCGAGGTTCTCGGCAAGACCGTTGGCATAGGCGGCATCGTCCGCCACCAGCACCTTCTCGACACCGGCGATGGCAGCATGCGCATCGCCAGCGGCGGTGGTGAGCACGTGCACCGGGCCGCCGAGCGCGGCAGCGGCGGTGATGGTGGCGAGGGTGGCATCGGCGACAGCGTCGCCGTGGGGTTCAGCAAATACGAGTGCGGTCATTTCATCTAACCTCTCATTCCGTTCGCCCTGAGCCTGTCGAAGGGCTGTCCTTCTCTCAGCGCGACGTTCAAAAACAAAAGCAGTCCTTCGACAGGCTCAGGACGCTCTGCGCGACTTACGCCACTCCGAGCGCTTTGAGCTTCGCGACCAGCGCGTCCACATCTTCAACGATCTCGCCAGCCTGGCGGACCGGCGGCTCGGAGACGTTGGTGGTGGTGAGGCGCGGGGCCACGTCGACGCCGTAATCGGCAGGCGTCTTGGTATCCAGCGGCTTCTTCTTCGCCTTCATGATGTTGGGCAGCGAGGCATAACGCGGCTCGTTCAGGCGAAGATCGGTGGTGACGATGGCGGGCAGCGTCAGCTTCACCGTTTCGAGACCGCCGTCCACTTCGCGGGTGACGGACACGGCATCGCCGTCGATCTCCACCTTGCTGGCGAAAGTGCCCTGCGGGCGCTCCATCAGTGCAGCGAGCATCTGCCCGGTCTGGTTGGAATCGTCGTCGATAGCCTGCTTGCCCAGCATCACTATGCCGGGCTCTTCCTCTGCCGCGATGGCCTTCAGGATCTTGGCGACGGCGAGCGGTTCGACCGTCTCATCGGTTTCCACCAGGATCGCGCGGTCCGCACCCATGGCGAGCGCGGTGCGCAGCGTTTCCTGCGCCTTGGCCGGGCCGATCGACACCGCGATCACTTCCTCGGCCTTGCCCGCTTCCTTCAGCCGCAGAGCTTCTTCCACCGCGATCTCGTCGAACGGGTTCATGCTCATCTTGACGTTGGCAAGATCGACGCCCGATCCGTCGCTCTTCACGCGCGGCTTCACGTTGTAATCAATCACCCGCTTCACGGGCACGAGAATTTTCATGGGAATCGCCCTCTCGTTGGTTTCGTGTTCTGCCGCATATGTAAACTGCTTTACGTATAGGTCAAGCAGCCCCTTTTTCTGGCGGTCTTACGCCAACAACAAAGCCCGGGAGCCTGCGTTCCGAAGCGATAAACATGCATCGTGCTACCACGCCAGCGAAACCGGATGGTCGCCGAGGGATTGTCCAGGCAGGAGAGAAAATCGTGGCCGCATCCCAGTCGACATCACCGCGCAGCGTCAGCGACATCCTCGACGCGCTGGATGATCTTGCCGATAAGAACGAGTGGGTTTCCGCCGGGCAGGCGATGCAGACCTTCGGCACCCGCACATTCGGCCCGGCCATCATGGTGCCCGCCCTGCTGGAAATCACGCCAATCGGCGCGATCCCTGGAGTGCCGACATTCCTCGCCGTCATCGTGATCCTGGTGGCGGCGCAGAATATGATCGGCCGCAAGACCCTGTGGCTGCCCGGAATCATCACCAACCGTTGCGTCTCTGGCGAGAAGCTTGCCAAGTCCGCGGACAAGCTGAGGCCCATCGCGCGCTTCATGGACCGGCATTTTCACGGACGCTGGAAACGCATCACGCACGCGCCGTTCGCGCAGATCGCGGCGGGTATGGTATGCCTGCTCTGCCTGACCGTGCCGTTTCTGGAAGTGCTGCCGTTTGCCAGCAGTGTGCCGATGCTTGCCATCGCCGGGTTCGGCCTGGCGGTGCTGGTGCGCGACGGCGTGCTGATGGTGGCGGCGCTTGCTGCCAGCATGGTCGCGCTGGGGCTCGGCCTCGATTACTGGAACGGCGGTATGAGCGACACCGAGCAGGCCGACGGCATGGTCAGCGAGGAAACGATGGATGCAGCCAAGGAGAAGGCCGAGGAAGCCGGCAACGCCGTGCGCGAGGCCAGCGAAGGTGCTGCCGAGGCGGTGAAGGGCGAATAGCCCGCCAGCGCCCCGGCGTGCACTTCAAAGGGTCAGGCGGCCTGCTTCACTTCGGCGACGATCTTCTTCGCTGCATCGCCGAGGTCGTCTGCCGGGATGATCGGCAGGCCGGAATTGGCGAGGATATCCTTGCCCTGCTGCACGTTCGTGCCTTCCAGACGCACAACCAGCGGCACAGAGAGGTTCACTTCCTTGGCCGCGGCAACGATGCCGTCGGCGATGATGTCGCACTTCATGATGCCGCCGAAGATATTGACGAGGATTCCCTCGACAGCCGGATCCGACAGGATGATCTTGAAAGCCGAGGTCACTTTCTCGGTGGTGGCACCGCCGCCTACGTCGAGGAAGTTAGCCGGGAAAGCGCCGTTCAGCTTGATGATGTCCATCGTCGCCATGGCAAGGCCCGCGCCGTTCACCATGCAGCCGATGTTGCCGTCGAGCTTGATGTAGGCGAGATCGTGCTTGCCCGCCTCGACTTCCATCGGATCTTCCTCGGTCTCGTCGCGCATTTCCTCCACGTCGGGGTGGCGATAGAGCGCGTTCGAATCGAAGCTCATCTTGGTGTCGAGCACCAGCAGTTCACCGCCTTCGGTTTCCACCAGCGGGTTGATCTCCAGCATGGCGCAGTCGAGCTTGGTGAACGCCTCGTAGAGCTTCTTCGACAACTTCTGCGCTTCCTTGGCGAGGCTGCCTTCCAGCTTCAGCGCAAAGGCCACGGCGCGGCCGTGGTGCGGCATGAAGCCGGTGGCCGGGTCGATGGTGATGGTGGTGATCTTTTCGGGCGTGTTGTGCGCCACGTCCTCGATATCCATGCCGCCTTCGGTGGATACGATCATGGCAACGCGGCTCGTCTCGCGGTCGATCACCATGGAGAGGTAGTATTCCTTGGCGATATCCACGCCATCGGTCACGTAGAGGCGGTTGACCTGCTTGCCGGCGTCGCCCGTCTGCACGGTGACGAGGGTGTTGCCGAGCATATCCTTCGCGTCCTGCTCGACATCCTCGATCGACTTTGCGAGCCGCACGCCGCCCTTGGCATCGGCGGACAGTTCGGAAAACTTGCCCTTGCCGCGGCCACCGGCATGGATCTGCGCCTTCACCACGTAGAGCGGCCCAGGCAGCTTCTTCGCGCCTTCGACGGCTTCTTCCACGCTCATGGCCGGATAGCCGGTGGGCACGCCGATGCCGAATTTCGCGAGCAGTTCCTTGGCCTGGTATTCGTGGATGTTCATGGGTGAGCTGACCTTCGTTCAAGAAATGAGAGTCGGGACGGGATTTTGCTGGGCGCTAAAGCATTATCGCGCGGCGCTTGCAATCGGTTCCGCCCCGTCGCAAATGCCTTTGCATCCATGATCGACAGCATGAAACTTGAACAGATCTGCCGCGAGGCAGGTTACATGGCGCTTCGCAAGTGGCCTGCACGGGGCCATGACCTTGAAAGCTGGGAAAAAACTCCCGGCAGCCCGGTGTGCGAGGCCGACCTGGAAGTGGACGCTTTCCTGCGCCGCGAACTGGGCGCATTGCTCCCCGCCGCCGGGTGGCTGTCCGAAGAGACCGCGGATAGTCCGGACCGACTCGACAAGGGCCTCATCTGGCTGGTCGACCCCATCGACGGCACGCGAGACTACATTCGCGGGCGCGAGGGCTGGGCGATCTCGGTTGCCCTGATTTCAGGTGGGCGGCCACTCATCGGATCACTGGTGGCCCCGGCGCGCGAGGAAGTGTGGTCAGCAGTGGCAGGCAAGGGTGCCTGGCTGAACGGACAACGTTTGAGCGCCAGCACGCGGACCCGGTTTCCCGGCGCCCGCGTGCCCGTACACGATCTGCCCAAGGAAGATGGCGATCTCACCAAGGTGGAGCAGCCCAACTCCATCGCCCTGCGGGTAGCCATGGTGGCGGACGACAGGGCAGACCTTGTCGCCACAGTGCGCTGGGGGTTCGAATGGGATATTGCCGCCGCCGCCCTGATCGCCCGCGAAGCGGGGGCCGCGGTGACCGACGCTTTCGGCAAGCCGCTCGCCTACAACAAGCGCGATCCCCGCGCCTTCGGCCTGCTGGCCAGCGCTCCCGGAATTCACGCGGCGGCGGTCGAGCGGCTGAGCGAGAGGGCTGCGCGGCTGGTGAAGGGATAAGAAAAGGGCGCCCCAAGCGGAGCGCCCTTTCGATGTTGCGTCTCGGAAAAGCCGATCAGTAAGCCTGTTCCACGTCGTCCTGGGTGATCGGCGTGATACGGATTTCCACACGGCGGTTCTGCGAACGCCCGCTTTCGGTGGAGTTGTCAGCAATCGGATACTGCTCGCCGTAGCCGATCGTCTCGATACGGGCACGGGCCACGCCGCGCGAGACGAGATAGTTGGAGACCGATTCGGCACGGCGGCGCGACAGATCGAGGTTGTACTGCTCACTGCCAGTCGAATCGGTATGGCCCATCACGTCGATCAGCGACTGCGGGTAATCGATCATCGACTGTGCCACGCCATCCAGCGTGTCGCGCATCTGCGGCGAGATGGTGGTGGAATCGACCGCGAAGGTAACGTCGGGGAAGTTCACCAGGATACCGTCACCTTCGGGCGTTTCGCTCACATCCACACCCGTGCCGGCCGTGACTTCCTCGAGTTCGCGGATCTGCTCGTCCATGCGGTAGCCGACGTAGCCGCCAGCCGCCGCACCGATGCCGGCGCCGACGATGCGGGCCGTCTTGCCGCCGATCAGGCCGCCCAGCAGGTAGCCGAGGCCAGCGCCGCCGATGCCGCCGATGGCCGTGCGCGAAGCGTATTGTTCACCGGTGTTCGGGTCCGTCACACAGGCCGTGGTGGTGCCCAGAAGCGCGAGCGCTGCCGTGGTCGAGACGAGCATCTTGTTGATTTTCATAACGTCCTTCCTCATTTTGCATGCGGCACGATCCATCCACTGCCGCAATATCTGCCTGCATTAACGCCGGTTTGTGCAGCCTGTTCCGTGAACGTCCGCTTTCTGGGGCTTTCCCCACGGCTGCGAAACCTGCTAGCGGCGAAGACCTGATGGACCCGTTTCCCTGGCACTACCTCGCCGCGCTCGCCTTCCTGATCGTGCTCAACGGCGTATTTGCCATGTCGGAGCTGGCGATCGTCTCTGCTCGCACGGCACGGCTGCGCATGGCGGCCGAGAAAGGCAGCAAGGGCGCCGCGGTTGCCATGCGGCTGGCATCGGACCCGGGGAAGTTCCTCTCCACCGTGCAGATCGGGATTACGCTGATCGGCATCATCGCCGGTGCCGTGTCCGGCGCGACGCTGGGCGAGCCGGTCGGCCAGCGGATCGCCGCGCTGGGCGTCGATCCCGACCTTGCCGACAATCTTGGCATCGCCCTGATGATTGGTCTGACGACCTACTTTACCCTCGTGGTGGGCGAGCTGGTGCCCAAGCAGCTAGCCCTGCGCGCGGCTGAACCAATCTCGATCGTCATGGCGTTGCCGATGGACCTTCTGGCGCGGGCGACCGCGCCGTTCGTCTGGCTGCTCGACAAGTCGTCCGGCTTGATGCTGTCCCTTCTGGGCATTCGCCACAAGGGCGATCACAACCTGACGTCCGAAGAGCTGCGCATGATTCTGGCCGACGCCACACGGACCGGGGTTATCGAGGAGCAGGAGCACGCTATCCTCGCGGGTATCATGCGCCTCCAGGAACGGCCCGTGCGCGAATTGATGACGCCGCGCACCGAGATCGACTGGCTCGACATCGACGCCGACGAATCGGAGATCCGCCTAACCATCGCCGAATCGCCACACTCGCTGTTGCCGGTGGCCGAAGGTTCGCCCGACAAGGTACTGGGCGTGGTGAAAGTGCGTGAGGTGCTGACGCTGCTGATGACCGGGCAGGCCGTCGTACTGGATGAAATGCTGCGCAAGAGCGAAGTGCTGCCGGACCAGCTAGATGCGATGGATGCGCTGCGCGTGCTGCAGCAATCGGGCACCGGCATGGCCATGGTGCATGACGAATACGGCCATCTTGACGGGATCGTGACGACGGCAGACCTGCTGTCCGCCATCGCGGGCGATTTCGCCAGCCACCAGGACGAAGGCGACACGCCGATGTTTACGGAGCGCGAGGACGGCAGCTATCTCGTCTCCGGCGCGCTGGCGGCGGACGCGCTCGCCGAGCGGCTGGATATCGAGTTTCCCGAGCACAAGGAATTCGCGACGGCGGCGGGTTACGTGCTCTATGTCTTGAAACACCTGCCGGCAGAGGGCGAGCACTTCACCGAGCAGGGCTGGCGCTTCGAGATAGTCGACATGGACGGTCGCAAGATCGATAAATTGCTCGTGAGCAAGCCTGGGGACTGACACCCACACGCTAGCGCCAGGGGTCCGCGAGATTGTTTGTTTTGCGAAGCCGCCTCCGCGGCTTCGTCCTCGGTGCTATTCGCTTCGCGGCACCTGCGGGCGGCCGTTCGGCCTTGCGGCCCGCTATTTGCGGACCGTTTCTCGGCTTCTCAATCAGAGGGCGGCGAAAGTCTCGGTCGCGATCAGCGACCGCAAGCGCGAATGCGCGCCCGAGCTCATGCGAGGAAAGCCAAGCGGGCCGGACGGCTCGCGCCCGGCGCTTGAGGGACTAAACAAGCAATCAGCCCGGAATCACGGCCCTTGCCGCCTGACCGTCACCCTCGGGCGCGGCGATGATGGCCTGGACGGCCGTGCCCTTGTCCACCGTGTAGGTGTCGGCATCGCCCACCGACGAGCGGATGCCGGGCGCTGCTTCACCGGCCTGGCCCAGCGCGGAGGTTTCCACGGCGCTGCGCGGGGCGCTGCCGCCGAACAGCGCTTCCAGTGCCTGCTGCGAGGCGGTGCCTTCGGCTGGGCGCGGCGCGCCGGGTTGCGGGGGCACGAGATGGAAATCGGGCGGAACCACCAGCGGCGCCTGGCGCTGCACGGCGAATTCATCGGGACGCTCGCGGTCGATGCTGATGCCACCACAGGCGGCAAGGCCGAGCACGGCGGCGCTGGCAGCCACTATGCGGAAGATGGGGTCGCGGGTAAGGTTGCGCATAATTCTCAAGTCTCCGGGCCGGTGGCGGCCGTCGGTGTTTTTGGCGGTGTTCTATTCGGTAGCAGCGTCCTGCTCATTGGACGGTTTCTCGCGCATGAACAAGGCGCGGGCAAGGATAATCACGACGCCGACGGTGATCGCTGCATCGGCCACGTTGAAAATCAGGAATGGGCGGAACGTGCCGATATGGAAATCGGCATAGTCGACCACGTAGCCGAAGCGATAACGGTCGACGATATTGCCCAGCGCGCCGCCTAGCACCAGCGACAGCGCGAGGATTTCGCCCAGCAACTTCTCGCGCATCATCCACACCAGCACGACCAGCGCGATCAGCGCGGTGACGCCGACGAGGATCCAGCGCATCTCCATGGATGTAGCCTCGAACATGCCCAGCGACACGCCGTAATTGTTGGTGCGGGTGAAATCGAAGAACGGCAGCAGCGGATAGTGATCGCCCACGCGGGTGAGGCCCAGCGTGTTGACCACGTAGTCCTTCATCCATTGGTCGGCGGCGAAGATCGCCAGCGCCAGCAGTATGCCGTAAAGGCGGAATTTCGCGAGCGCACTCATTCGGCAGCATCCATCTGGGCCACGACGTCCTCGCAGCGGTTGCACAGGTCGCCGTCTTCGTCGACTTCCGGCAGCAGGCGCCAGCAGCGGCCGCACTTGGCGTCGCCCGATTTGGCAACGCTTACCACGTCCCCATCGCCCAGCGTCACTGTGCCGGTGATGAACAGCGTGGCAAGATCATCCGCCGAGAAACCTTCCGGCACGGCGCTGGCCGGCACCGTCACTTCGGCTTCCAGGCCGGAGCGGATCACCTTCTCGCGGCGCAGCGGTTCGATGGCTTCCATCACCCGTTCGCGCAGCGACCGCAGGGCTTCCCAGCGCTCCGCATTGGCATCTGCGGCGGGGATTTCCGGCCATTCGAGCAGGTGAACGCTGCCACCTTCCGGATGGCGCGTCGACCATACCTCTTCCGCCGTGAACACCAGCACCGGCGCGGCGTAGCGGATCAGCGCATTGAACAGCGTATCGAGCACGGTGCGATAGGCGCGGCGCTCCATGCTGCCGGGCGCATCGCAATAGAGCCGGTCCTTGCGGATATCGAAGAAGAAGGCCGAGAGGTCCTCGTTCATGAAATCCACCAGCGCGCGGGTGTAGGCATCGAAATCGTAGTTCGCGACGTGGGCGCGCAGCTTGCCGTCCAGCTCGCCCAGCAGCGCCAGCACATACCGCTCAAGCTCCGGCATCTGCTCGACGTCGGCGCGTTCGTCCTCGCTGAATTCGCCCAGTGCACCCAGCATGTAGCGGAAGGTGTTGCGCAGCTTGCGGTACTGGTCGGCAACGCCCTTGAGGATTTCCGGGCCGATCCGGTGGTCCTCGGTGTAATCGACCGAGAGCGCCCACAGGCGGATGATGTCGGCGCCGTATTCCTCCATCACCTTCAGCGGATCGATGGTGTTGCCGAGACTCTTCGACATCTTGCGCCCGTCTGCGGCCATGGTGAAACCGTGGGTCAGCACCTGCCTGTAAGGCGCGTGGCCACGCGTGGCGCAGGATTCCAGCAGCGAGGACTGGAACCAGCCGCGATGCTGGTCACTGCCTTCGAGGTAGAGATCGGCGGGCGATTGCAGGTCGGGCCAGTTGTCCGATTCCAGCACGAAGGCGTGGGTGGAGCCCGAATCGAACCACACGTCGAGAATGTCGGTGACCATCTCGAAGTCCTCGACCGCATAGTCGGGGCCGAGAAGCTGCGCAGCGCTCTCCTGCGTCCATGCATCGACGCCGTCCTGCCTGATCGCTTCGACGATGCGCGCGTTCACATCCTTGTCGACGAGGTATTCGCCAGACTCGCGGTTCACGAACAGCGTGATCGGCACGCCCCAGGCGCGCTGGCGGGAAAGCACCCAGTCAGGGCGGCCCTCGACCATTGAACCGATACGGTTCTTGCCCTTGGCGGGAACGAACCGGGTTTCATCGATCGCGGCCATCGCGGTCTGGCGCAGGGTGGCGGTATTGTCGCCCTGCGTGCCCAGCGCAACGGCGCCGCCCAGCGGGCCAGCATCGGCCACGGCGTAGTCGAACGTACCCAGCGGCTTGTCCATCGGCACGAACCACTGCGGCGTGCAGCGGAAGATCACCTTGGCCTTGGAGCGCCAGCTATGTGGATAAGAGTGTTGATAATCTGCGGACGCGCTGAGGAGAGCGCCTGCTTCGCGCAGGTCCGAACAGATCGGCCCGTCGGGCGCGTTGAACTTGGGATTGATGACCGATGCGTTCCGCTCATCAGTGCGCGGCAGCCAGCCCCAGTCCTCGCGGTAGCGACCATCGTCGTCGACCACGAATTTCGGCGTGATGCCATTGGCCTTGCACAGGTCGAAATCGTCCTCGCCATGATCGGGCGCCATGTGGACGATACCCGTACCCGCATCGGTGGTGACGAAGTCGCCCGCCAGCATCGGGCGCGGTTCGGCGAAGAAGCCGCCGAGTTGGTGCATCGGGTGGCGCACCTTCGTTCCGGCGAGGTCGGAGCCTTTGTGCCGTCCCATCACGGAAAAATTGATAGTCACATCAGTGTCCGGAAATTCCTGATGAATTTCAGCGGAGAGAGCGTTTGCAATGCGCTGTTGAAAGTCTTGGACCAATGGTTCGGCGATCAGGAACTCTTTGCCGAAAAAACGATGTCCTGGGTTTTTGTCTGCGGCATCGTCTTGATGGCCCCAGCCTAGGACGCCAGTACTTGCCGCCCGAACCCGCACATACTCAACATCCGGCCCATAAGCCAAAGCCTGGTTCACCGGGATCGTCCAAGGCGTCGTCGTCCAGATCACCGCATGCGCGCCGACCAGTTCCTCGATCGGACTTTCGACAATCTCGAACGCCACGTCGATCTGCGTCGAGACGATATCCTCGTACTCCACCTCCGCCTCGGCCAGCGCGGTCTTTTCGACCGGGCTCCACATCACCGGCTTCGCGCCGCGATAGAGCATGTCGCTTTCGGCGAACTTCAGTAGCTCGGCGACGATGCCCGCCTCGGCTTCGGGGGCCATGGTGAGGTAGGGCTTGTCCCACTCGCCCATCACGCCCAGCCGCTTGAACTGTTCGCTCTGCACCGCCACCCATTCGGCGGCGTATTCGCGGCATTCCTGGCGAAATTCGGCGGGCGGAACCTCGTCCTTGTTCTTTTTCTTCTTGCGGTAGGCTTCCTCGATCTTCCACTCGATCGGCAAGCCGTGGCAATCCCAGCCGGGAACGTAGGGCGCGTCCTTGCCAAGCAGCGTCTGCGTGCGGACGACCGCGTCCTTCAGCACCTTGTTCAGCGCGTGGCCGATGTGGATGTTGCCGTTGGCATAGGGCGGGCCGTCGTGGAGGATGAACTTGTCGCGCCCGCTGCGGGCCTCGCGCAGCTGCTTGTAGAGGCCCTGCTCTTCCCAGCGCGCAAGGATGCCTGGCTCCTTTGCAGGGAGCCCGGCTTTCATCGGAAAATCGGTCTTGGGCAGGAAGACGGTGTCCCGGTAATCCCGCTTGGCTGTTTCGTCGGTCATCGCGCGGTTAATCCTTTGGGCGGGCACCTAGTAGGTCGCGCGCCCGCGCACAATCCTCTTCCATCTGCCGCTTCAGCGCGTCCAGATCGTCGAATTTCGCCTCGGGCCGCAGGAAGTGGTGGAAGGCGACGTCGATCTCCTGATCGTAGAGGTCGCCGGAGAAATCGAAGAAATAGGGCTCCAGAAGCTCCTTGGGCGGATCGAAACTGGGGCGCACGCCAAGGTTCGCCGCGCCCTGCAAGTGCTGCCCGGTGGCAAGCACGCGGCCCGTCACGGCATAGATGCCGAAGCGCGGGCGAAGGTAAGCGCCCATGTCGATATTCGCGGTGGGGTAGCCGAGGTCGCGCCCGCGCTTGTCACCGTGGATCACCTTGCCGCGCACGGTGAAGGGGCGAGTGAGCAGCCTTGCGGCAACATCGCACTCGCCCGCTTTCAGCGCGTCGCGGATGCGGCTGGAGGAGACGACCTGGCCACTTTCGCCCACGGGGCCGATAGCGCGGGCCTCGATGCCGCAGGTCGCGCCGACCTCGCGCAGCACTGCCACGTTGCCGCCGCGTCCCTTGCCGAAGGTGAAGTCCTCGCCCGTAACCACGCCGCCTGCGCCGATGTGACCTGCCAGCAGGTCGCGCACGAAGCTTTCCGCGCTCATGGCGGCAAGATCATCGTCGAAGTCGAACACCAGCATGGCGTCGGCCCCGGCGGCGCGGAACAGTTCGTGGCGCTGTTCCAGCGTGGTGAGGCGGAACGGGGGCACGTGCGGCGCGAAATGGCGGACGGGGTGGGGGTCGAAGGTGGCGACCACGGCCGGGCGGCCTTCGCTCTTTGCCCACTCCACTGCCTCGCGCACGACGTGCTGGTGGCCGATGTGGAACCCGTCGAAATTGCCGAGAGCGACCACGGCGCCGCGCAGGCTTTCGGGCACAGTATCGCGGTGCGAGAGACGGGTCATGCCAGCGGCTCCAAACCAGCTTCCAGCACGCGCAGGGCGTTGCCGCCCATCACTGCGCGGATTTCCTCTTCGGTAAAGCCTGCATCGATCAGCCCCTGCGTCACGTTGACGAGGCCCGCCGCGTCGAACCGGGTGGTAACGGTGCCGTCGAAATCGCTGCCGAGCGCGACGTGCTCGATGCCGACGAGATCGCGGATATGCGTCATGGCGGCGACGATGGCGGCGGGGGAGGTGTCGCACACGGCACCCTCCCAGTAGCCCACGCCGATCACGCCGCCTGTCGCGGCAAGCCCGCGAATCTCCGCGTCGGTCAGGTTGCGGTTTACAGGGCAGGTCGCCTGCACGCCGCCGTGGCTGGATACGACCGGACGCTGCGCCATGGCCAGCACCTCGGCCACGCACTGGTGGCTGCAATGGGCAATGTCGACGACCATGCCCATTCTTTCCATCCGCCGCACGGCCTCTCGGCCTATGTCGGTGAGTCCGCCCTTGTCGATGCCGTGCATCGACCCTGCGAGATCGTTGTCGAAAAAGTGCACCAGCCCCGCCATACGCACGCCTGCGTCGTAGAGCGCATCGAGATTGGCGAGATCGCCTTCGAGGTTGTGCAACCCTTCCACCGAGAGCATCGCCGCCACCGGCGCGCTGCTGGCATCCGGCGCACGAACCGGCACGATATCCGCAGGCGTGCGGACCAGTGCGAGGTCGCCTTCCGATTCGGCAGCGGCGCGCTCCAGCCTCTCGCCGTGCCACAGCGTACGTTCCAGCAGCGAGGTCCAGGTGCGCAGCGGCTGCAACTGCCCGATCGCGAGCAGGGTGATGTTGTCGGTCTCGGCGGTGTTGTTGTCGTAGTTCTGGTCGCGCGGGGTCTTGGTGACGCTGGAGAACACCTGCAGGGCGACGTTGCCTTCCTTGAGCCGCGGCAGGTCTATGTGCCCGCGGTCCGCGGCTTCGAGCATGTCACGCTTCCACAGCAGGGTGTCGCCGTGCAGGTCGACAATGGTGAGCGTTTCGTGGAGCGCGCGGGCCTCGTCCGATACAGGCGGCAGCGGCAGGCCGTCGATCACGTTCATGTCCCGCTCGACGTAACCGGGCGCGAAGATGAAGAAGGCGACCAGCGCCGCCAGCAGCACGCCGCCAAAGCCGATGGCGAAACGCTTCATGCCGGGCGATGCCTCTCAAACGTTACGAAATCGTAGGGTGGCCAGCCGTCTTTCGCCGGGCGGCTCTCGCGCGCCACTTCGCGCCAGGTGGGATCGCTCGCCGGGTCGCGCATGGTGACATCGCCGGTCGTATCTTCGAACACTTCGGTCAGTTCGAACGTCGTTCCCCGGTCCCAGAACAGGTCGAAGATCTCCGCCCCGCCGATTACTGCGACATCGCCAGCGCCCGCCATTGCCATGGCCTCGTCAGGCGAGGATGCCACTTCCGCGCCTTCAGCCTGCCAGTCGTCCTGCCGGGTCAGCACGATATGGCGGCGACCGGGCAGCAGGCCGGGCAGGCTTTCGAAAGTCTTGCGGCCCATGATCATGGGCTTACTCATCGTCAGGCGCTTGAACCGCTTCAGGTCCTCGCTGATCGCCCACGGCACGTCGCCGTCCTTTGCGATGACGCCGTTGGTCGCCCGCGCGACGATGAAGAGCACGTCGGCGGCCACTTACCAGACCCGCGTGATGTGGCCCATCTTGCGGCCCTCGCGCGCCTCGGCCTTGCCATAAAGGTGCACGTGCGCGCGCCCTTCCGAGAGGTGGCGGGCAAGGTCCAGCGCTTCCTCGCCGATAAGGTTGTCCATCACCATCGAGCCGGAAACGCTGGCCGTGTCGCCCAGCGGCAGGCCGCAGATGGCGCGAATATGGTTCTCGAACTGGCTGGTGACGGCACCCTCGATGGTCCAGTGGCCTGAATTGTGCACGCGCGGGGCCATTTCGTTGAAGACCGGGCCATTCGGCGTAGCGAAGAATTCCAGCGTCAGCACGCCGACGTACCCCAGCGCGTCGGCCACCTTCCTCGCCATGTCGCGCGCCTTGTCGAGCTGCTGCGCCACGATGGCGGGGGCGGGCAGTTCGCAATGGGCGAGGATGCCGTTCTCGTGGCGGTTGCGGCTGGAATCCCAGAAGCGCACTTCGCCGTCGCGGCCGCGCACGAGGATAACCGAGAACTCGCATTCGAACGTCAGCCGCGCTTCGTAGACGCAGCCGGTTTCCGGGATGCGCACCCCCTGTGCGTCGGCTCGCTCGTTGATCGCCCACTGGCCTTTCCCGTCGTAGCCGTCGCGCCGGGTCTTCAGAATGCCGGGCACGCCGATCCGCTCCACCGCGTCGGCCAGTTCGCTGTCGTGGTCAACAACGGCGAAATCGGCGGGAGTGCCGCCCGCGTCCTGCATGAAGCGCTTCTCGCGCACCCGGTCCTGCGCCACTTCCAGCGCGCGGGTGCCCGGTGCCAGCTTGTCCTGCGGCACGTTCGCCAGCGGTCCGACCGGGACGTTCTCGAACTCGTAGGTGATGACGTCGCAATCGCGCGCGAAGGCTGCCAGCGCATCGCCGTTGTGCCACGGGGCGCAGGTGTAGGCCGCCGCGACATGGGCGGCCACGTTGTCCCCCTCGGGCGCGTAGATGTGGCAGCGATAGCCAAGCTGCGCTGCGGACATGGCCATCATGCGGCCAAGCTGCCCGCCGCCAAGGATGCCGATGGTGGAACCGGGAGGAAGCGCGCTCATGGATTGTCGACCGGTTTCTCTGCAACCTTGTCCGTCTGCGCCTGGCGGAAGGCCTTGAGGCGCCCTGCCAGCGCGTCGTCTTCCAGTGCCAGGATCGAGGCGGCGAAGATACCGGCGTTGGTCGCGCCGGCATCGCCGATGGCCAGCGTGCCAGTAGGAACGCCTGCGGGCATCTGCACGATGGAGAGCAGGCTATCCATGCCCGACAGCGCCTTGCTCTGCACCGGCACGCCGAGGACGGGCAGGTGGGTGAGCGCGGCGATCATGCCAGGCAGGTGCGCCGCGCCGCCGGCGCCTGCAATGATGACCTTGAAGCCTTCGTCCGCCGCACCCTTGCCGAAGGCGTGCAGCCGGTCGGGCGTGCGGTGGGCGGAGACGATGCGCGCGTCGTATTGAACGCCAAGCTCGTCCAGCACGGCTGCGGCCTTGGTCATGGTGGGCCAGTCCGACTGGCTGCCCATCACGATTGCGACAGGAGCGCCCATGTCTCAGCTATCCTTCAGGTAGTAGCGCTCGCCCACGGGGGAGGCGCCTTCGAATTCGTAGATGATCGGCTGGCCGGTGGGGATTTCCAGTCCGGTAATCTCGTCGTCCGAGATGTTGGAGAGGTGCTTCACCAGTGCGCGCAACGAGTTGCCGTGGGCGGAGATGATCACCGTCTCGCCTGCCACCAGCTTGGGCAGAATGTCGCTTTCCCAGTAGGGCAGGACACGCTCGATGGTCAGTTTCAGGCTCTCGGTCTGCGGCACGTCGATGCCTTCGTAGCGCGGATCGTTGCCGGGATCGTACTCGTCGCCCTTTTCCATCGGCGGAGGCGGCACATCGAAGCTGCGGCGCCAGATGTGCACCTGTTCGTTACCGTGCTTGTCGCGCGTTTCCTGCTTGTTGAGACCCGTCAGGCCGCCGTAGTGCCGTTCGTTCAGGCGCCAGTCCTTGGTTTCCGGGATCCACAGCCGGTCGCACTCTTCCAGCGCCAGGTGCAGCGTCTTGATCGCGCGCTTCTGCACGCTGGTGAAAGCGACGGTGGGGAACACCCCCTTTTCCTTCAGCAGGCGGCCTGCTTCCCTCGCTTCCTCGACGCCCTTTTCAGTGACGTCGACATCCCACCAGCCGGTGAAACGGTTGGCGAGGTTCCATTCGGACTGGCCATGGCGGACGAGGATAAGTTTGGGCACTGTCAGACTCTCCGGTTGCGGGAGGAATGGCGGGAAAGCGCGCCCTAGCCTTCACCGGCGCGATTGGAAAGGCCCGGAGAAGCATGGTCCGAATCGTCGTCGGGCCTGGACGGCTCGTCGCCGGCCATTGCCTTCTTCTGCGCCTTGCGCCGTTTCAGGTTCGCACGCAGCTGTGCGGCCAGACGTTCCTCGCGGGACAAATCCTTGCTCATGGGCGATATATCTGCCGCAACCGCCGCCATCACTCAAGCTTGGCTTGACTTTCGAGCGGCTGGCGACAATAGCGCGCGCCTGCCCGGCGACACTTGCTTCGCCTTCGGGCCCGGACGCTGCTGTAGCTCAGTGGTAGAGCGCACCCTTGGTAAGGGTGAGGCCGGGAGTTCAATCCTCCCCAGCAGCACCATTCTCCCAGACATACGCAGGCGAAAGATGTCGGCACGTCGTCGACCGGGAACGTCAGCGGCGTTCGAGAAAGGCTGGGCGGTCATCTAGCCTCTTCCCATACGGTGTATTGCTGATACAACTCACCCTTATGGACACCGAACCGCTCAGCAAACTCGATCCCGCCTATGCCACTGTCATGCGCATCGAAGGCACGCTCACGGTCCTGCCGTTCCTCATCGCTGCGCTGGTAATGGGCGTCGCTGGCGCGCTGCCGGAGCCGTGGACCTGGGCGCCGATGATCGTGCCAGTGCTGATCGCGCTTGTCATGGTGCTACTGATCCCGATGAAGCGCTATCGCAGTCGCGGCTATCACGTGAGTACGGACCGCCTGAGGGTGGTGAAGGGGGTGATGTTTCATGCCGACACCGTCGTCCCGTTCAGTCGCGTGCAGCATCTCGATGTTGAACAGGGTCCGCTTGAGCGCGCGTTCGGCATTGCGCGGCTGATCCTGCATACGGCGGGCACGCATAATGCCTCCGTCACCCTGCCGGGACTGCGGCACGCAGATGCCGTGGCCATGCGCGAGGAGATCCGCCAGCACGTAAAGCGCGAATCGCTGTGAGCGAGCGCGCATCCCAACCTCTGGCCGCGCCGGACGTCGAAACGGACGAGTGGCAGCGCGTCAATCCACTCACCATGATGGTTCAGATGGCGCGTACGCTGGCGCAGGCCATCCTTCCGGCCATCGCAGTGCTGTATGGCGCGGCGTCCAGCGAACCCGACAGTGAGGGACTGGGAGCGATTGCACCCTACTTCGTGCCGATCTTCGGTGCGATCATCGGTATCAACCTGCTCGGCGCGTGGCTTTCGTGGCGGCGGCTGCTCTACCGCGTGGGCGAAACGGACGTGCGGGTGGAACAAGGCATCATCAGCCGCTCCGCCCGCTCCGTCCCTTACGAACGTATCCAGGACGTCAGCCTCGAACAGAAACTGATCCCGCGCCTGCTCGGCCTTGTCGAAGTGAAGTTCGAGACAGGCGCGGGCGGCAAGGAAGAGCTGAAGCTTTCCTACGTGTCCGAAGCCGAGGGCGAGAAGCTGCGCGAGACGGTGCGGGCCCTGGTGGAGGGCGAGACAGCCAAACCGGCTCTGATCGGTGAGGCAGGCGAAGCCAGCCTACAAGTGGCTGAGCCTGTCGGGCGAACGCTGTTCGCGATGGATACGAAGCGGCTGTTCCTGTTCGGGCTGTTCAATTTTTCGCTGGTGGTCTTCGCGGTGCTGCTGGGCGCGCTGCAGCAACTGGAATTCCTGCTGCCCTTCGACATGTGGGACTATATCGCCGACATCTTCCGCGACGAGCGCATTGCCGAGGCGGGTGAGCTTGTGAACGGCTACAGCACTTTCGCGCAGGTTCTCGCCATTCTCTATGCCGTGGCTGCCGTCGTGGTGGTGGGCATGGCCAGCGGCGTGGTGCGCACTTTCGTGCGCGACTGGGAGTTCCGGCTGGAACGCACGCCAAAGGGCTTTCGCCGCCGCCGCGGGCTGCTGACCAAGACCGACGTGGTGATGCCGGTGCACCGGGTGCAGGCGCTGGTGCTGAAAACCGGCTGGCTGCGTCGCCGGTTCGGCTGGCACGGCCTGTCCTTCATCAGCCTTGCGCAGGATGCAGGCAGCGCGAACCACGACGTGGCCCCTTTCGCGCAGATGAAGGAAATCGCCCCCATCGCCCGCGAGGCGGGTTTCTCTCTACCCGACGACAGCGCCGACTGGCGACGGGCCAGCGAGGACTACTATTTCGACAGGGCCGTGATGCAGGCCTTCGTGCCGGTCGTGGCGGCGCTTGTTCTCGCTTTGCAGGGGTACTGGGTGCCGACCGTGCTACTGCTCGGCCTCGCCGCCTTCCTCGCGGTGGGTGAATACTATCGCTGGCGCGTCGTGCGCCACGCGCTGGACCCGCAACAGGTCGTCTCGCGCCGGGGCTGGCTGGCACCGAACTACCGGATCGCCAACAGGGTGAAACTGCATTCCGTGGAGATCAGTCAGAACCCGCTTGGACGCTGGCGCGGCTATTGCACCTTGCGCTTCGGCCTTGCGGGTGGCCGCCTCGCTTTTCCCGGACTTTCTCTGGAAGATGCGCGCCAGATGCGCGCCGCGGCACTGGAATCGATCGCGGCTGTCGATTTCGCCAAGCTGCCGCGCTGACAAGCGAAAGGCCCCGGTTTGCACCGGGGCCCGTCGCTCTTTCAGGAATTTTAGGGCGGCTCAGTAAAGCACGCCGTAATAAGCGTAGACGTTCTCGCCATACTCCCGGTTGAATTCGGGTCGCTCGTTACGGCTGTAGGAAGGCGCATCCCTCAGTCGACCCTTGTCGATATTGACGATGTAGCCGCCGCGCCTGGTGTCGTAATCCAGCGCGTCCCAAGGAACGGGGTGATAATGCTCGCCGATGCCCAGGAAACCACCGAAGCTCATTACCGAATATTCGACTCGGCCTGAGCGCTTGCCGATCATCAGGTGATCGATCGTGCCCAGCTTCTCGCCGTCGGTGGAATAGACAGCCGTTCCTTCAACCTTGTCGGACGAGATCAGATCGCTCGTCTCGTCTCGTTCGAGCGGGCGCGAGCGGTCGAACTGGCTTCTGCGTTCCAGCTCGGCATCGGAATAGGTCGTTCGGTTCTGCATCTGTTGATCGTGTGCCATTGGTTCTCTCCTCTTGGTCGAACCGGCGGCATGTCTTCTGATTTCATGAATTCGGCGATCAATCGCATCGACCCGTCGGCATACGGGGCGCGAGTCGCCGGTGCCACCGGCATTCACACCAGACTAACGAGGCCGGGAACGCCAATGTTCCGAAAAAACCGTTATTTTTCAAAGACGCCGTGCAAGGTCTGGTGTCAGCTCTCGATATCGGCGCGCACGTCCGCCCATTCCGGGTGCTTGCGGAATTGGACCGCGACATAGGGGCACTGCGGCACGATGGTGAAACCCTTGTCGCGCGCGTCCTGCACCATGAATTCCACGAGATCGAACGCGATGCCCTTTCCGCGCGCGGCGGGAGGGGTGAAGGTGTGGTCTGCGATGCGCGCCTCGCCGCGCGCTTTCCATGTCAGTTCGGCCGGCTGGTCGCTGCCTTCCACGTCCACGCGGTATGCGCCGTGGGTGGTTTCATCGGTGACTTCGATCTTCGCCATGAATTTCTCCTTCTTGCGCTGAACGCCGCCCACGGCCATGGCGTTCCGCGATGCAGTTCCTCTCCGACAATGCAGCGCCTGTCCATCCCCGGCTGTGGGAGGCGATGCGCGCTGCCGACGCGCCCGACATGCCTTATGATACCGATGCCCTGAGCCGGGAGCTGGATGCGCGGCTCTCTGCCACGTTTGGTCGCGAGTGCGCGGCGCTGTGGGTGGCGACCGGCACGGCTGCGAACTGCCTTGCGCTCGCCACGATGGTCGATCCTCACGGCGGCGTCGTCTGCCACGAGGAAGCGCACATCGAGATGGACGAATGCGGTGCACCCGGTTTCTACCTGCACGGCGCGAAGCTGCTGCTGGCCAAGGGCGAGGGCGCCAAGCTGACGCCAGACTCGATCGCCGAGGTGCTGTCCGGCATCACGCGCGGCGTGCACCAGGTGCCTGCGCAGGCAATCTCGATCACCCAGGCCAGCGAGTACGGCCTTTGCTACGCGCCCGATGAACTCGCCGCAATTGGTGCCCTGGCGAAAGAACATGGCCTCGGCCTGCACATGGATGGCGCGCGCTTCGGCAACGCTTGCGCCTTCCTCGATGCATCGCCTGCCGAAGTGGCAGGCCCGGTCGACGCACTCAGCTTCGGCTTCGTGAAGAACGGCGGGATGGGAGCCGAGGCCGTGATCCTGTTCGACACCGAAAAGGCGGACATGATCCGCTTCCGCCGCAAGCGCGCCGGACACCTGCAAAGCAAGGGACGTTTCCTCGCCGCGCAGATCCACGCCATGCTGGCCGACGACCTGTGGCTGGAGAACGCCCGCGCCGCCAATGCAGCAGCAGCGATCATCGCCGACAGCGCGGCTGACCGGCTGGTCTACCCGGCACAGATCAACGAGCTGTTCGTGACAATGACTGCCGACGAACGCGCCGCCGTGCGGGCGCAGGGCTTCTCTTTCTACGACTGGGACGACACCTGCGTGCGCCTGGTGACCCACTGGGCCACCGATCACGAACATGCGCGCGCATTGGGCAAGGCCATCGCTTCGCTGTGAGCGCTGCCTCCAACCCGATTCAGGCCAAGATCCTCAGCTGGCGCGTGATCGTACCCTTCGTGCTGACCGGCACGATCTGGGGCTCGACGTGGTTCGTCATCACCGGGCAGATCGACGGCGTGCCAGCCGCGTGGTCGGTGTTCTACCGCTTCGCGCTGGCCACACCCGCGCTCTTCCTCGTCGCCATGCTGATGAAGCGGCGGCTGCGGCTGACCCGGCCCGAGCAGGTGCTGGCGCTGGGGGTAGGGATCGCGCAGTTCAGCGGCAACTTCCTGTTCGTCTATCATTCCGAGCTTTATGTTACCTCCGGCATAGTTGCGATGATGTTCGGCCTGCTGATGGTGCCCAACGCCTTGTTCGCCCGGGTTTTTCTGGGCGAGAGGGTGCAGGGCGGCTTCATCCTCGGCAGTGCGGTGGCCATCGTCGGCGTGTCCTTCCTGCTCTGGCACGAATGGCAGGCCAATCCCGATGCGGGCGTGATCGGCGGCAACGTGGGGCTGGGCATCGTGCTGGCGGTGATCGGCATCCTCGCTGCATCGATCGCCAACGTGATCCAGGCCAACCCCACGGGACGCGGCGTGCCGATGGTCAGCCTGCTTGCCTGGGCCATGCTCTATGGCACCATTTTCGACCTCGCCTTTGCCTGGGTGACAGCCGGGCCGCCGCCGCTGCCGACGGGCGCGGCTTACTGGGGCGGCATCGTCTACCTCGCGCTGATCGGCTCTGTGGTGACATTCCCGCTGCACTACAATCTCGTGCGCGAGATCGGTGCGGGGCGCGCAGCCTACAACTCGATCATCACAATCTCGGTCGCCATGCTGCTGTCGACCCTATTCGAGGGCTATCGGTGGACGTGGCTGACCGCGAGCGGGATGGTGCTGGCCGTCATCGGGATGGTTCTGGCGCTGCGGGCACGAAAGCAAAAGGGCGTCCAGGTCCAGCAATCGGCGCGCCTGCGTCACGACGCACCATCATCAGTGCAGGGCGAGTAACCCCTCGCGATAGGTCGGATAGGCCGGCTCCCACCCCAGTATCCGCTTGGCCTTGCCATTCGCGACACGGCGGTTCTCGGCATAGAAACCGCGCGCCATCGGAGAGAGACCCGCTTCCTCGATGGTCTGGAGTGGTGGCGGTTCGACCTGAAGCAGGTCGCAAGCGAATTCAATCAGCGTGTTCTGGCTGCATGGGAGATCGTCGGAGAGGTTGTAGGCGCCCGGCGGCGCATCGCCCGTCAGCGCCGCCACAACGCCGCTGGCGATGTCCTCCACGTGCACCCGGCTGAAGACCTGTCCCGGCAGGTCGATGCGGTGCGCCTTGCCAGCGCGGATTCGGTCGAAGGCGCTGCGCCCCGGCCCGTAGATGCCCGGCAGGCGGAAGACGCGCGCCCCGCGCTCCAGCCACTGCGCATCACATTCTGCGCGCGCCGTGCGCCTGCCTTCGCCGGTGGGAGAACTCTCGTCCACCCAAGCGCCCTGCGCATCGCCGTAGACGCCAGTGGAGGAGAGGTAGCCGAGCCAGTGCCTGCCCAGTGCATCACCGTAACTATCCAGCACCGGGTCCAGTCCGCTTTCCCGGTCTGGCGGGACTGACGACAGGACATGACCCGCCTGCGCAAGCGCAGCCATCACCGAATCGCGCTTGGCAAAGTCCACATCGCCGTCCGATCCGGTTGCGGAAACGGTCCATCCCGCGGCCTTTGCCGAGGCAGCAATGCGTTTGGCAGTGTAGCCGAGGCCGAATATGAACAGATGCGCCATCTCGTGCGTTCTAACCACTCGACGCGGCAACGGAAGAAAATTAGGTCAGACTCATGGATATCGCCCGCACACCCTCCACGCCCGACGGCAACCCCGAACTCGCGGATGCCGCGCCCGCCCCGCACGAGCCGCCGACGATCCGGCGCGAGGACTACCGGCCCTTCCCATGGTTGGTGCCCGAAGTTGCGCTGGACTTTGACCTGGGCCTCGACGCGACCCGCGTCGTCTCCACGCTGACGGTAGCGCGCAACGCCAAGGCCGACCATTCGTCCACCATCCGCCTCAACGCCGACGGGCTGGACGTGCTTTCGGTGAAAGTCGATGGCGAAATGTCGAACAGCTGGACGATGGACGGCGATGATCTGATCGTCACGCTGCCCGGCGATGCGCACGAGATCGCTGTGGCGACCGAGATCGATCCCTCGGCCAACACCCAGCTGATGGGGCTCTATGCTTCCGACGGGATGCTGTGTACGCAGTGCGAGGCGGAAGGCTTCCGCCGCATCACCTTCTTCCCCGACAGGCCCGACGTGCTTTCGACCTACCGCGTGCGGATGACAGGCAATGCGGAGACATTCCCCGTCCTGCTGTGCAATGGCAATCTCGAGGCCAGCGGCAGGAACGATGACGGCACGCACTGGGCCGAGTGGCACGATCCCTGGCCAAAGCCGAGCTACCTGTTCGCACTGGTGGCAGGCCAGCTGGTGACCAATACCGACAGCTTCACCACCATGAGCGGGCGCGAAGTCACGCTGAACATCTACGTGCGAGAGGGCGACCTCGACCGCACCGGGCACGCCATGGAATCGCTCAAGAAGTCGATGAAGTGGGACGAGGAAACATTCGGCCGCGAGTACGATCTCGACCTGTTCAACATCGTGGCCGTTTCCGATTTCAACATGGGCGCGATGGAGAACAAGGGCCTCAACGTCTTCAACACGAAATACGTACTGGCGGACGAGGATACCGCGACCGACGGCGATTTCGACGGCGTCGAAGGCGTGATCGCGCACGAATACTTCCACAACTGGTCGGGCAACCGCGTGACCTGCCGCGACTGGTTCCAGCTTTCGCTGAAGGAAGGCTTCACCGTGCTGCGCGACCAGCTGTTCTCGCAGGACATGGGATCGGAGCCGGTCAAGCGCATCGAGGACGTGCGCGTGCTGCGCGGTGCGCAGTTCCCGGAAGACAGCGGCCCGCTGGCGCACCCGATCCGGCCCGACAGCTATCGCGAAATCAGCAATTTCTACACTGCCACGGTCTACAACAAGGGTGCCGAAGTCATCCGCATGATGCGCACCATGTGCGGGCCGGAACGGTTCCGCAAAGGCACGGACCTCTACTTCGAGCGCCATGACGGCGAGGCCGCGACCTGCGAGGATTTCGTCAAGGCCATTGAGGATGGCGCGGGACTGGATCTCAAGCAGTTCCGCTTGTGGTACTCGCAGGCTGGCACGCCCAGGGTTTCCGTCCGGGTTGAACACGATGGCGACACCGCCACGCTGCACCTGTCGCAGGTCGTGCCCGCAACGCCGGGCCAGCCCGACAAGCAGCCGATGCCGATCCCGCTGAAAGTGGCCCTGTTCGACCGCACCAGCGGCCAGCATAAGGGCGAGGAACTCGTCATCCTCGATACCGCGGAAGCCAGCTTCGTGTTCGAAGGCTTTGCCGAGAAGCCAGTTCTCTCGATCAACCGCGGCTTCTCCGCGCCTGTCACCATAGAGCGCGACATTACCGCGGCAGACCTCGTGTTCCTTGCTGCGAACGACGACGATCCCTTTGCCCGCTACGAGGCTTTGCAGGATCTCGTCGTCCGCCATCTCAGGCAGGCGGTCGAGGGCGAACTGGACGATGCCACTCGCGCCGAGGCGCGCGATGCGATCACCGGCGCCTTCCGCGCCGTACTGGCCGACGATACGCTCGATGACTTGATGCGCGGCGAGCTGCTGGTCCTACCGACGGAGACCTACCTTGCCGAGACAATGGCGATTGCCGATCCCGGCCGCATCCACACACAGCGACAGGCGCTGCGCGCCGCTATCGGCTCCGCGCTGGAAGAGGAATTTGCAGCGCTCCACGCCCGTGCCGCAGCCGTGCCCTACAGCCTCTCGGCGCAGGCCCGCGGTGCGCGCAAGGTCAAGACGCAGGCGCTGCTCTATCTTGCGGCAGGTAACGAGGATCACGGCCGCGAGCTGGCGTGGTCGCAGTATTCCGGTGCGGACAACATGACCGACCGTCAGGGCGCGCTGATGGTGCTTGCAGGCATGTCCGGCATCGAGCGGACCGATGCGCTGCTCGACTTCTACAACCGCTACAAGGGCAATGCGCTGGTGGTGGACAAGTGGTTCACCTTGCAGGCAAGCTCGATGCATCCCGACGTACTGGAGCACGTAAAGGCGCTGGCGGACCATCCGCAGTTCACGTTGAAGAACCCCAACCGCGTGCGCTCGCTCTACATGGCCTTTGCCTACAACCCGCACGCTTTCCACGCCAAGAGCGGCGAGGGTTACAGGCTTGTGGCCGACGTGATCCTGGCGCTCGACCCGATCAATCCGCAAACGGCGGCGCGTTTCGTGCCGCAGCTGGGCCGCTGGCGGCGGATCGAGCCGAAGCGGTCCGCCATGATGAAGGCGCAGCTCGAACGGATCGCCGCGTCGCCGAAGCTTTCGCGCGATACCTACGAGCAGGTGAGCCGCAGCCTTGGGTAATCCGGCAAAGGTCATCCGCGCAGAGAATATCGCGCTGCCGCACGGCTTTCTCGATGCCGCGCAGAGCGATGCCCATGCCCACGGGCTTGCGGTGGGCGGGGCGGACGTCGTCTTCGTGGAGCAGGTGCATTCCGCCGAGGCGATTGTGGTGGGCAAGGCGATCCCCGAGAGCGAGCGGCCCGAAGTGGACGGTATGGCCACCGCAACTCCCGGCCTCGCGCTGGCGATCGTCACCGCAGATTGCGCGCCCATCCTGATGGCGGACGAAGCTGCGGGTGTGATCGGCGCAGCCCACGCAGGCTGGCGCGGCGCGCAGGGCGGCGTGATCGAGGCGACAGTGGCGCGAATGGAGGAGCTTGGTGCGCAGCGCAGCAGAATTGCCGCCGCCATAGGCCCTTGCATCGCGCAGGACAGTTACGAAGTAGGCGCGGACATGCGGGCGAACTTCGCCTCTGCCGAACACCGCTTTTTCGAAGCAACCGGCCCGGGAAAGTGGCATTTCGACCTGGAGGGCATCGTCGCCGCTCGGCTCGCCGCTGCCGGCATCGAATCGATCTGCCCGCTGGAAATGGACACTTACGCGGCCGCGCGCCGGTTCCATTCCTATCGCCGCGCAACCCATCGCGGAGAGTTGACAACGGGCCGCCAGGTTTCGTTGATCGCCCTTCCGGGCTAGGCGCAGCCACATCACACCAGACTGCGCTCCGGCGCGCATGTCATATTACCACCAAAAGGCGGGTTGGCAGCGCGGCATTGCTCGTCTATCAGCCGCGCCAAGCCGCCGCCCGGCAACGGTTCGTCGTGCGGCTTTTTTGGACGAATCTTTTCGCCGCCGGAACTTTCGTTCCAAGGGATTTCCGGCAGCGACAGGCAAGGCAAGGGTATGGCATCCACCACTGGCAATGCTGAAGCGACTCCGGACGTGACCGGCGCAGTCGAAGGCGACGACGGCGTTCGTCGCCGCGATTTCATCAACATCGCTGCCGTTTCCGCGGCAGGCGTGGGCGGTCTCGCCGTGGTCTATCCGCTGGTCAGCCAGATGGCCCCTTCGGCAGACGTGCTGGCCGAAAGCACGACCGAGCTGGACATCACCACGCTGGAAGCCGGCCAGTCGATCAAGGCCGTGTTCCGCAAGCAGCCGGTCTTCGTTCGCCGGCTGACCCAGGCCGAGATCGACGCAGCAAACGCTGTCGACGTCTCCAGCCTGCGCGATCCGGCAACGCTCGACGAAATCACCCAGCCCGGCCACGGCGATGTGCTGGTGGTGATGGGTGTCTGCACCCACCTCGGCTGCGTGCCGCTGGGCGCGCAGGAGGGCGAGAACAAGGGCGAATTCGGCGGCTACTTCTGCCCGTGCCACGGTTCGCACTACGACACCGCCGCGCGCATCCGCAAAGGTCCGGCACCGACCAACCTGGCCGTGCCCGAGTATCAATTCACGTCCGACACGACCATCGTGATCGGCTGAGGCGAGAGAGAAGAACATGAGCTTTCCCTGGGCCAAGGAATACCAGCCGCAGAACGGCGTGACGAAGTTCCTCGACGAGAAGCTTCCGCTGCCACGCCTCGTCTACAACGCCGTGGGCGCGGGCTACCCGGTGCCGCGCAACCTCTCCTACTTCTGGAATTTCGGCGTTCTAGCCGGCTTCTTCCTGGTGGTGCAGATCATCACCGGCGTCGTGCTGGCCATGCACTATGCGGCCAACACGCAGGTTGCCTTCGCCTCCGTCGAACACATCATGCGGGACGTGAACTGGGGCTGGCTGATGCGCTACACGCACGCCAACGGCGCCAGCTTCTTCTTCGTCGTCGTCTACATCCACATCTTCCGCGGCCTGTTCTACGCATCGTACAAGCCGCCGCGTGAAATGATCTGGCTGCTGGGCGTCACCATTTTCCTGCTAATGATGGCAACCGCCTTCATGGGCTATGTGCTGCCGTGGGGCCAGATGAGCTTCTGGGGCGCGCAGGTGATCACCGGCCTGTTCGAGGCCATTCCGCTGGTCGGCCCGCCGCTGAAGACCTGGCTGCTGGGCGGCTTCGCGCCGGACAACGCCGCGCTGAACCGCTTCTTCTCGCTGCACTTCCTGCTGCCGTTCGTCATCGCCGGCTGCGTCATCCTGCACATCTGGGCGCTGCACATTCCGGGTTCCAGCAACCCGACCGGCGTGGAAGTGAAGAGCGAAAGCGACACGCTGCCGTTCCACCCTTACTACACCGCGAAGGACGGCTTCGGCCTCGGCGTTGCCCTGATCATTTTCATGGCTTTCGTGTTCTTCCTGCCGAACCAGTTGGGCCACCCCGATAACTATATCGAGGCAAACCCGCTCTCGACTCCCGCGCACATCGTGCCGGAATGGTATTTCTATCCGTTCTACGCGATCCTGCGTGCGTTCACCTTCGACTTCATCCTGCCTGCGAAGCTGTGGGGCGTGCTCGCCATGTTCAGCTCGATCCTGGTGTGGTTCTTCCTGCCGTGGCTGGACAAGTCGCCGGTGCGTTCGGGCCACTATCGCCCGCTGTTCCGCAAGTTCTTCTGGTTCGGCCTGATCCCGACGATGGCAGCATTGTTCTACCTCGGCGGCGCGCCCGCGGAGGAGCCCTACGTGATGCTGAGCCAGATCTTCACAGCGTACTACTTCCTGCACTTCCTGGTGATCCTGCCGATCATCTCCTCGATCGAACGGCCCGACCCGCTGCCGTTCTCCATCACCGAGGCCGTGCTGGGCTCCGACAAGAAGGCCGTGCTTGGCGAAAACGCCGAGCCCGCAGTCTGAAAAGCCGAGATTAAGGGAAAGACAAAAACATGATCCGCCTTGTTGGTATCCTGATCGGTCTCGGCTTCACCTTCGTGGTGCTGCTTGCCTTCGTCACCGGCGCCTACACCGCCGCGACCGAGGACGTCGCCCCGACCGCCGAATACACCTTCTACGAAGAAAGCCATGGTCCCGAGGCCGGCTATTCGTTCGACGGTCCTTTCGGCAAGTGGGACCTGGCCCAGCTGCAGCGCGGCTACCAGGTCTACAAGGAAGTGTGCGCCGCCTGTCACTCGCTGAACTACGTCGCCATCCGCGACCTGGAAGAGCTCGGCTATTCCGAAGCGCAGGTGAAGGCGGAAGCCGCCACCTACATGGTGCCCGGCGTCAACCCGGATACCGGCGAGGACGAGCTGCGCCAGGCGCTGCCGACCGACTACTTCCCCTCGCCCTATCCCAACGCCGTGGCTGCGGCTGCTGCCAACGGCGGCAAGATTCCGCCCGACCTCTCGCTGATGGTGAAGGCCCGTCACCACGGCAGTGATTACATGTACAACTTGCTGACGGGTTATCAGGAAGCTCCTGCCGAGCTGACGCAGCAGTTCCCTGATTTCACCATCCCCGCTGGCGGTTACTACAATCCCTACTTCGCTTCACTGGTGATCGGCATGCCGCCGCCACTGCTCAGCGATGGCCAGGTCACCTATGCCGACGGCACCGACGCTACGATCTCGCAGATGGCGCAGGACGTGTCGGCCTTCCTCACCTGGACTGCCGAGCCCAAGCTGATCGAGCGCAAGTCGACCGGCTGGCCGGTGCTGGGCTTCCTGCTCTTCGCCACCATCCTCGCATGGCTTGCGAAAAAGCAGATCTGGGCGGCAGCGAAGCCGCGCCGGGAAGACTGAGCGAACCTTTGACGGATCACGGTCCGGGACTGTCGCGAGACGAGCTCAGGCAGCTTGTCCGCACGGTCCCGGATTTTCCGTCTTCGGGCATCCAGTTCCGCGACATCACCACGCTCCTCGCCCACGGTGAGGGGCTTTCGGCGTCTGTCGACATGCTGGCCGAAATGGCCGCCGATCTGGGAGCAACCAAGGTTGCCGGGATCGAAGCGCGCGGCTTCATTTTCGGCACTGCGCTCGCCCTGCGCCTCGGCGTGGGATTGGTACCCATTCGCAAGGCTGGCAAGTTGCCGGTGGAGTGTATCGGCGAGGACTACGCGCTCGAATACGGAGAGGCTCGCGTCGAGCTCGATCCCTCCATTATCGAATCGGATGATAAGGTGCTGGTGGTGGACGATCTTCTGGCCACCGGAGGCACCGCGCTGGCCGCTGTCCGCCTGCTGCGCCGTGCGGGAGCGGACGTTGCACACGCGCTCTTTGTAATCGACCTGCCCGAACTCAACGGCGCGAAGGCGCTGGCGGAAGAAGGCATCACGACGCACGCTCTGATCGATTTTGCGGGGCACTGAGAACCTGCGCGGAGGGCCGGCGATGGTCCGGGTGGGAAAGCTTTCCCGCTTCGCGCATTGTTGACCTGTAGACGGGGTATCAGGAAAGCAGGAGACTGATGGAAGAACAGGCGCTTGTCATCGCGCTCGTCGGTGTTCTTGGCATCGGTGCTCAATGGGTTGCCTGGCGGACGGGGTGGCCTGCCATCGTGCTGATGCTGGCCGCCGGTTTCCTGGCGGGTCCGGTGCTGGGCATCATGGACCCGGAGAGCGCGTTCGGCGACCTGCTGGAGCCGATGATTTCCATCGGCGTTGCGCTGATCCTGTTCGAAGGCGGCCTCAGCCTCGATTTCCGTGAATTCCGGAAATACGGCGGCGGCGTGTGGCGCCTCGTCGTGTTCGGCGTGCCGCTGGGATGGTTCTTCGGCTCACTGGCGGGATACTATGTTGCTGGCCTCGTCTGGCCTGTCGCCATCCTGTTCGCAGGGATCCTCGTCGTTACCGGGCCGACCGTCGTGATCCCGCTCCTGCGCCAGAGCGCTGTGCAGCAGCGCCCCGCTGCGCTGCTGAAGTGGGAAGCCATCGTCAACGATCCCTTCGGCGCGCTGTGCGCCGTGATTGCTTATGAATACTTCCGCAGCACGGCGGCAGGCGGCGGCACCGCCTACGACGTGGTGCCCGAGATCGCAATTGCCGCGGGCATATCCGGCCTGATCGGGTTTGCCGCCGCGTGGGTGATCGCCTGGAGCTTTCCGCGCGGGCTGGTGCCCGAATTCCTCAAGGTGCCCGTCCTGCTCGTCGCCGTGGTCGGCACTTTCGTGCTATGCAACAAGATCGAGCACGAGGCGGGGCTGCTCGCCGTCACCGTCATGGGCATCGCGCTTGCCAACATGCACGTCTCATCCCTGCGCAGCATTCACCCCTTCAAGCAGAACATCGCCGTGCTGCTGGTGTCGGGCATTTTCATCCTGCTTTCCGCCGGGCTCGACATCGACCAGTTGCGGCAATTCGAATGGCAGTTCGGCCTGTTCCTGCTCGCGCTGCTGTTCGTCGTCCGCCCGGCAACCGTGCTGCTCAGCCTGCTGTTTTCCGACGTGCCTTGGAACGAGCGTCTGTTCCTCGCCTGGATCGCTCCACGCGGCATCGTGCTGGTGGCCATCTGCGGTCTGTTCGCGCTCAGGCTGGAAGACTTGGGCTATGCCGACGGCACCATTCTCGTCGGCCTGAGCTTCGCCGTCGTGGTGACAACGATCGTGGCCCATGGATTCACTGTCGATCTCGTCGCGCGCCTGCTGAAGGTAAAGGGCTTCTCGCGCCCCGGAATGCTGATCGTCGGCTGCACGCCTTGGACCGTGGCGCTCGCCAAGCAGATGCACGACATGGATACGCCAGTGATGATCGTTGATTCCAGCTGGCAGCGCCTCAAGCCCGCGCGTGCGGCGGGCCTGCCGACCTACCATGGCGAAATCCTCAACGAGGCGACCGAGCACAATATCGACCTGACGCCCTATCAGGCACTGATAGCCGCGACCGATAACGAGGCTTACAACACGCTCGTATGTTCCGAGTTTGCCCCGGAGATCGGGACGGACCGGGTCTACCAGCTGGGTGAGAGCGAGCCGGAAGACGATCACCGCGCCATTCCCGCCAGCCTGCGCGGCCGTTCGCTCTTCCGCTCCGGTTTTGGCGTGGACGACGTGCAGCAGCGGCAAAACGAGGGCTGGGTGTTCCGCCGCACCAAGCTCTCCGACAAATTCAACGTGGACGACGCGCGCGAAACGCTGCCCGAGGCGACCAGCATGTTGTTGCTCATCGAGCCCGACGGCGAAATGCGTTTCTTCACGCACGCCGCCGCGCCGGAGCCGGAGCCGGGCGATACGATCATCTCCTACTCGCCCCCGCGCACCAAGACGCCGGAAGAGCAGGCCGCCAAGCGCGCCGGCAAGGGCGGACCAAAGCCGAAACCCGCATGAGGATGCAGGACATGAAACCATTTCTTACCATAGCTGGCAGCCTGACCCTGGCACTGACGCTGTCGGCCTGCGAAATGCGCCGCGATGGCGAGGCCGAGGAGCCGACACCGAGCGAAGGAAGCGCAACCGCAGGTCCCTCCGGCACCGCTTCGCCCACGCCAACGCAAAGCGCCTCCCCGGTTGCCTCCATCATCCGCGATGCGGCCGCCCCGATGGCGGAAGATATCGAACTGCCCGTTCAGCCTGTGGAACTGACGCTGCCATTCCCGGATGGAACCGAGATCAGCGCTGCCCTCGAGCGCAGGCTCGCCGGGCTGATGGAACGCAGGGCGATCGAGGAAGATTGGCCGGTGATCCTCGCCGGGCACACCGATTCGAGCGGCAACGATCAAGCCAACCTGCGCGCCTCGCGTGCTCGGGCAGAGGCGGTGGCCGCATGGCTTGTGGAACGCGGCGTGGATGACGACCGGATCGAGGTCATCGCGTTCGGCGAACAGAATCCGATCGAACCAAACGCCCTGCCGGATGGTACTCCCAACGAGGAGGGCCGCCGCGCCAACCGCCGGGTGGAGATTCGCATCGCACCGCCTGAGGACGAGAATTCTGAAGCCGAAGATGAAAGCGCGTCCGCCGATCAGGACGCTTGACGAAGGCCTCGCTCCAGTGGCAACTGCGCGACACGGCCATGAGCGGGTATAGCATAGTGGTAATGCTCCAGCCTTCCAAGCTGGCTAGAGGGGTTCGATTCCCCTTACCCGCTCCAGTCCTGCCCCCTAATCATTTCAGATAGAGCGGCCTTGTCAGGCTAGCCCGGCTAAACCGGCTTGTTGTCGATCAGCCGCGTACCGCCGATGCGCGCCGCGACGAACAGGCGGGCCTTGCCGTTGTCATGGTCCAGCAGCGCAATGGAATCGGCATCGCGCAATTCGGCGTAGTCCACGCTGGAAAAGCCCGCGCCCAGCACCTCGTCTTCCAGCATGGCGAGCGTAGGTCCAACCTCCTGCCCGTCGCGGATTCGCGCAATCGCCTCGTCCATTGCGCGCGGCAGGGCGGCGGCGGCGGCGCGATGCTCGGGCGAGAGGTAGGCGTTGCGGCTGCTCATCGCCAGGCCATCGGGATCGCGCACGATGGGCACGCCGTAGATCGCGTCGACGTGCGGCTGCGTCAGGTCCAGATCCCCCGCCATCCGGCGGATGACGGCGAGTTGCTGCCAGTCCTTTTCCCCGAACAGCGCCATGTCGGGGCGCACCTGGTTGAACAGCTTGCACACTACCGTTGCCACGCCGTCGAAATGGCCAGGCCGATCCGCCCCGCAGAGGCCGTCGCTGACGCTCGACACGCTGATGTTGGTGGCATAGCCCGCGGGATACATCGCTTCCGGCCCCGGTGCCCACAGCAGCGCGACCCCTTCCGCCTCCAGCTTGGCGGAATCCTCCGCCAGCTGGCGCGGATAGGCGTCGAGGTCCTCGTTCGGGCCGAACTGGCGCGGGTTCACGAAGATGGAAACGACGACGCGGTCGGCCCGCTTCGCCGCCTCGCGCACCAGCGTCAGGTGCCCCTCGTGAAGCGCGCCCATCGTGGGCACGAGCGCCACGGTGTCCCGTTTCGAGTCAAAGCGGCGCAATTCATCCACAGCTTGGCGCAGGTCGGGCAGGGTCGTGACTGTTTGCATGGGCGCAAGGCTCCGGTAGACTGTAGCCCACTGGCCTAGCGTCACTCATCCAACGGAGAAAGCCCGCTCGTGACTGCCCCGCATCGTATCGTCTTCGCCAACGAAAAGGGCGGCACCGGGAAAAGCACCACCGCCGTGCACGTGGCCGTGGCGCTCGCCTACCAGGGCGCGAAAGTCGCCGCGCTCGATCTCGATGTGCGCCAGCGCACCTTCTACCGCTATTGCGAGAACCGCGCCGAAACCCAGCGCCGCCGCGACGTGGCCCTGCCCGGTCCGGTTTTCGACGTGTGCCACGGCGACAGCGTGGAGGCGTTGGAGGCAGAGGCCGCGCGCATCGGCGAGGGCATGGATTTCCTGCTGTTCGATACGCCGGGCCGCGATGACCCCTTCGCCCGCCACGTGGCCGCCAGCGCCGATACGCTGGTGACGCCAATGAACGACAGCTTCGTCGATTTCGATCTGATCGGGCAGGTGGATGCGGAGAGTTTCAAGGTCCGCAAGCTGAGCTTCTACGCCGAACTGATCTGGGAAGCGCGCATCAAGCGCAGCCGCGCCACGATCGAGCAGCAGAAGCGCGAGATGGACTGGGTCGTGGTGAGGAACCGCACCGGTTACACCGACGCGCGCAACCAGCGCCGCATCGACGAGGCGCTGACAGAGCTGTCGAAGCGCGTGGGCTTCCGCGCGGTGCAGGGCCTTTCCGAACGCGTGATCTACCGCGAGCTGTTCCCTTCGGGCCTCACACTGCTCGACAAGGGGCACCTGGGCGAACTTGGCACCAGCCACCTCGTCGCCCGGCAGGAACTGCGTAACTTGATCGCCAATCTGAACCTGCAACTGCCCGAACGCGAGAAGTCTGCGGCGAAGCCAGTGACGACGCTCGTGACCGAGGCCGCCTGATCCGTCATGGGCAAGGTCATCGTCATCATCGGGGCGGTGATCCTGCTCTATTACTTCCTGTTGAAGCGCTGGCCGTGGCAGCCGAAGGTATCTGCCCACGATCAGGCGATGGAAAATGCGCGCAAGGTGCTGGGTGTATCCCGCTTTGCCAGCAGAACTGACATCATTGCCGCGCACAAGCGGCTCGTCGCCGCGGTTCACCCTGACCGGGGCGGCAGCAGTGCACAGGTGCACGAGGCGAATGCCGCGCGCGACCTGTTGCTGGCGCAATTGCCTGACGACACGCGCTAGACGCTGCGCTAGGTTCTCCGGAACCCCAAGGAGCTGTAATGAAACACGAATTCGATCCCACCGTGCTGCGCGAATACGACATTCGCGGCATCATCGGGGAAACGCTGGGCGCCGACGATGCGCGGGCCATCGGGCGCGGGTTCGGCACCCTGCTGCGCCGCGACCTGGGAGAGGGCGAGGACGCGCCGATGGTGGCCGTGGGTTACGATGGGCGCGTCAGTTCGCCGATGCTGGAACATGCGCTGGTGGAGGGCCTTACCTCCAGCGGCTGCAACGTGCGCCGCATCGGCATGGGGCCGACGCCGATGCTCTATTACGCGGAAGCTTCAGCCGAAGATGTACAGGGCGGCATTCAGATAACTGGCAGCCACAATCCCGCCAATTACAATGGCTTCAAGATGGTATTTCGGGGACGGCCGTTCTTCGGCGCCGATATCGCCCGGCTTGGGGAACTTGGCGCCGCGGGCGACTGGCTGGACGGGGCGGGGCGCGTCGAAAGTGTCGATATCCTCGAAGAGTATGTCGAGCGTCTCCTGACTGCACTCGCGGGGCTGGACACCGCTTCGCTTGCCGGTCTGAAGGTCGGCTGGGACGCCGGCAACGGCGCGGCCGGCCCGGCGCTGGAACTCCTCGCCCAGCGCCTTCCTGGTGAGCATCACCTGCTCTTCACTGAAGTCGACGGTAATTTTCCCAATCATCATCCTGATCCCACTGTCGAGGCCAACCTTGCCGACCTCGCGAAGCTTGTCGCCGAGAAGAACCTCGACTTCGGAGTGGCTTTCGACGGCGACGGCGACCGGATCGGCGCGATCGACGGCGAAGGCCGGATCATCTGGGGGGATCAACTACTGATGATTTACGCCGAGGACCTCCTCGGAAGACTACCTAGCTCCACGATTATCGCCGATGTGAAGGCCAGTCGGGCGCTGTTCGACCACGTCGAGAAACACGGTGGCAAGCCGCTGATGTGGAAGACCGGCCACTCTCTGATTAAGTCCAAAATGAAGGAAGTTTCCTCGCCGCTGGCGGGTGAAATGAGCGGACACGTGTTCTTTGCCGACGAATACTACGGTTTCGACGACGCGCTTTATGCCGGCGTGCGCCTGATCGCGGCAGCGGCGAGGCTGGGCAAGTCGGTGACGCAGCTGCGCGGCGAAATGCCCGCCATGCTCAACACGCCGGAACTGCGCTTCCAGGTGGACGAGAGCCGTAAGTTCGCCGCCATCGGCGAGATCGCCGAACGCATCGCCGCCAGCGACGCGGTGGCCGACACCACCGACGGCGTTCGCGTCACCACCGACGACGGCTGGTGGCTGCTGCGCGCCTCCAACACGCAGGACGTGCTGGTCGCCCGCGCCGAAAGCGACAGCGATGACGGGCTGGAGCGGCTGCTGCACCAGATCGACGAGCAACTTGCGCTGAGCGGCCTCGAACGCGGCGAAAGCGTGGGCCAATAGGGGGGAGATACAGAAGATGCTTCGCAAGACCATGATCGCGCTTTCGGGCGCTGCCGCTCTGACGCTTCTGTCCACGCCCACGCTGGCGCAGGATGAGATGGGCCAGGATGAATTCGCCGCCATTGCCGCCATGTTCGAAGTCGAGCCGCTGACTGCGGAGCAGGAGGCGCGGCTCCCGCTGGCCACGCAGATCGTCGGCAGGGTGCTGCCGGAAGGGGCGATGATGGAAGTCATGGGCTCCATGTTCGAGCGGACGCTGGGTCCAGTCATGGCAATGGCAAACGAGGATACCGGGGCAGCTTTGACAGGCGCACTGGGCTATTCCGCCGACGAGTTGGCCGTGAGCAACGAAACCAGCGCCGAAATCCTCGCCATCGTCGATCCCGCCTGGCGAGAGCGCAATGCGGCGATCACCAACGTGACGCAGGCGATGATGGCCGACATGATGACGCAGATGGAACCCATCGTGCGCGATGTCATGGCAGAGCTTTACGCCATCTATTTCACCGAGAGCGAACTCGTCGATATCGACGCCTTCTTCTCCACGCCCAGCGGCCTGCGCTACGCCCGCGAATCCTATGCCATGGCAGGCGATCCCCGGATCATGTCGGCCATGTTCTCCAATCCCGAAATCATGTTCGGCATGGTGAACGAGATGCCCGCGAAAATGGAGCAGGCGCTGGCCGATGTTCCTGCCGCTCGCGGTTTCGACGAACTCTCGTCGGCCGAACAGGCGCGGGTGATGGCGCTGACGGGCCTCTCCAAGGCCGAACTGCGCGACGGCATGGCCGCTGCTGCACAGATGCACGAAGGAGGTATGTAGCAGCGAAACGTATCGCCGGCGCGAGCGATTGTCTGGGGCCCGTCGTTCCCCGACACAGCCCTCAATGGCTCTTGAGCAAAGAGAGTTCCCGCGAATACAGTGCCTTGTGCCTGCGGCTCGACAAGCGATGAAAATAAGTCATACTTTCGCCAGTTCCGGGGGGAATCGATGGCGACAACAGCACCGGCAGGCTTCAGCCTCGTATTGACTGAGAACAAGCTGCTACGGCTGCTAACTCTCCTGCTGTTTTACTTTACGCAGGGCTTTCCCGTCGGACTGTTTTTTTATGCCGTGCCGACCTGGATGGCCGCGAACGGCAGCGGAACGGCGGAGATTGCTTCGGTCGTCGGCATCTCGGCGCTTCCCTGGTCGCTCAAGATTATCAATGGCTTCCTCATCGATCGCTACACCTTTCTGCCGATGGGCAGGCGGCGCGTGTGGATCATCGGAGCGCAAGGCTGCATCGTCCTCGCCTTGCTGGCAGGCGCGGTGGCCTATCCGGAGGCGAGCGACGTCATACTGCTCTCGGTGCTGGGCTTTGCCGCCAATGCCGCGGTCACGTTCCAGGACGTGGGGATAGACAGCCTTGCCGTGGACATCATGCCAGAGGAAGAGCGTGCCCACGCAGGCGGCGTCATGGGCGGTGCGCAGCTGATCGGTATTGCCGCGACCACGGCGGCAGGCGGCTGGCTGCTCGCCAATTACGGCATCGCGGTGTGCCTGATGATCGGGGCGATCATACCCGGCTTGGTCATGCTTTACGGCATTGTCATCAAAGAACGGCCGGGCGAACGGCACCTGCCGTGGACCGATGGCAAGAGCCATCCGCGCAATCTCGATATCCAGGTGGAGGCATGGTGGCCGCTGCTGAAGAACTCGTTTCGCGCCATCGTCATGCCGCTCAGCTTGCTGTTCGTACCGCTGATCCTTGCGCGCGCCGTTCCGTGGGGCGGGTTCGAGGCTTTCCATCCGGTGCTGTTCCAGGAAACCGGCGGCTGGAAGCTGACCGAATACACCAGCTTCATCTCGACCCTTGGCTTCGTCAGCGGCGTGACGGGCCTCGTCGTGGGGGGATGGCTTACCGAGAAGATCGGGGCGCAGCGCACGCTGATCTTCTGCCTGGTGATCGGGATCGTCGCGATGGCGGCGATGGGATTTGCGCAGCCTTACTGGTCGAATCCGCGGGTGCTCGTTGCCTTCATGGTGACGATGGACATGATGCAGATTTTCTATTTCATCGCTGGCATCACGATGGCCATGCGGTTGTGCAGTCCTGCGGTCGCGGCAACGCAATTCACGATCTACATGGCGAGCGGCAATTTCGGTAGACCGATGGGCGCGTGGCTGGCGGCGGAAACAGCAGGCGCAGGTAATCCGCAACTGTTCTACTGGTCACTTGCTGCTTTCTGGGCGGTGGTGCTGGCAATCGCATTGAAAGTGACATTCCCCGGAGAGAACCGGGCGCAGCACGAAGTGGCGGAAGGCCTGCCGCAGGGCGAAGGGCCTTCACCCCGCGTCAACTAGGGCGCTTGACGGAACCGCGGCGGCAGGCGAACGCTTTTCCCTGCAGTGACAGACGCGGCCATCCCCCAGGAAATCAGCGAATGGTTCGCCAGCCGCGACTGGCGCGTGCGGCGGCACCAGGCCGACATGCTGGCGGCTGCGGACGCGGGCCAGCACGCGATGCTGGTGGCCGATACCGGGGCGGGCAAGACGCTGGCGGGCTTCCTCCCGACGCTTGCGGACTTCTGCCCCTCACGCATTGACGACGGAAAGCCGCCCGAGGGGCTGCACACGCTTTACGTTTCGCCGCTGAAGGCCTTGGCGCACGACGTGCAGCGCAACCTCGTCACCCCGGTGGAGGAAATGGGCCTTGGCCTGCGGATAGAGACGCGCAGCGGCGATACCCCGTCCGACCGCAAGAAACGCCAGCGCACCCGTCCGCCCAACGTGCTGCTGACCACGCCCGAGAGCCTTTCGCTACTCCTCAGTTATGAAGACAGCTTCACCCTGTTCGCGGGGCTCAAACGCGTGGTGGTCGACGAGATTCACGCCTTCGCGACCCAGAAGCGCGGCGACCTGCTGGCGCTGGCGCTTTCCCGCCTGCAGGCGATAGCGCCCGGCATGCAGCGCGCCGCGCTCTCCGCCACGGTGGCCGACCCGGAAGGCTACCGCGCGTGGATCGCGCCGTGGGGCGACATCGACAGCGTCGAGCTGGTGCAGGGCGAGAAGGGCGCAGAACCGCAGGTGGAAATCCTGCTGCCGGAGGAAGAGCGCGTGCCGTGGGGCGGCCACGCGGCCACGTGGTCCATCCCGCAATTGTACGAGCGAATCCGGGCGAACAACACAACGTTAGTCTTCACCAACACCCGCTTTCTCGCCGAGTACATCTTCCAGAACCTGTGGGACGCGAACGAGGACAACCTGCCCATCGGCATCCACCACGGATCCTTGTCGAAAGAGGCGCGCCGCAAGGTGGAGGGGGCGATGGCGCGCGGCGAATTGCGCGCGCTGGTGTGCACGGCCAGCCTCGATCTCGGCGTCGACTGGGGCGATATCGACATGGTGGTGCAGATGGGCGCGCCCAAGGGCTCCAGTCGCCTGCTCCAGCGCATAGGCCGCGCCAACCACCGGCTCGACCAACCCAGCCGCGCGCTGCTGGTGCCGGGCAACCGTTTCGAGTTCCTCGAGGCGACCGCAGCGATGCAGGCGGTGGACGAAGGCCAGCGCGACGGCGAGGACTTCCGCCCCGGCGGGCTCGACGTGCTGGCCCAGCACGTGATGGCCTGCGCCTGCGCCGCCCCCTTCCGCGAGGACGAATTGCTGGCCGAGATCCGATCCTGCTGGCCCTATGCCATGATCGACGCGGAACAGTTCGGCCGCGTGCTCGAATTCGTCGCCACCGGCGGTTACGCGCTCAAAGCCTACGACAAATTCAAGCGCATCACGCGCGATCGTGAAGGCGTGTGGCGGCTCACCCATCCCGAGCAGGCGTACCGCCACCGCATGAACGCCGGTATCATCGTCGATTCCGAGATGCTGGAAGTGCGCTTCCGCAATGGCCGCTCGCTGGGGAAGGTGGAGGAACGCTTCGCCGCCTCGCTCCGCCCCGGCGACACGTTCCAGTTCGCAGGCGTGAACGTGGAAGTGGAGCAGCTGAAGGACATGGAGCTGATCGTGCGCGCCAGTTCGAAGTCCGCGATGATCCCCAGCTACGGCGGCCTGCGCCTGCCGCTCACCACCCATCTGGCAGACCGCGTACGCGCGCTGTTGGTGGACAGGGCGGGCTGGGCGCGCTTCCCCGACGACGTGCGCGAATGGCTGGAAGTGCAGGACTGGCGCAGCCATCTGCCGGGACCGGACAACCTGCTGGTGGAGAGCTTTCCCCACGCCAAGCGGCATTACACCGTCTATTACACATTCACCGGCTGGAACGCGAACCAGTCGCTCGGCATGCTCATCACCGCACGGATGGAGGCGATGGGCCTGATGCCGGGCGGTTTCGTGGCCAACGACTATTCGCTGGCGGTCTGGGGGCTGAAGCCGGTGGAGGACCCGCGCCCCCTGCTGTCTCCCGATATCCTGACCGAGGAATTCATCGACTGGGTGCAGGATTCGCACCTGTTGCGCCGCGCTTTCCGCGAAGTGGCGGTGATCGGCGGACTGGTGGAGCGGCAGCATCCCGGCAAGCGCAAGAGCGGGCGGCAGGTGACCTTCAGCACGGACCTTATCTACGACGTGCTGCGCAAGTACGAGCCCGACCACGTGCTGATCGAAGCCGCTTGGGCCGATGCCCGCGCCCGCATGACCGACATCGGGCGGCTGGGCGACCTGCTGGATACCGCCGCCGAACGGCTCGATCACGTTAAGCTCGACCGCGTCAGCCCGCTGGCCGTGCCGGTGATGGTGATGATCGGGCGCGAAAGCGTGCCACAGGGCGCGCAGGACGACGAACTGCTGCTGGAAGCGGAGACCCTGGCGGGCGCGGCAATGCGGGTGGACGGACTGCCGGAGGGGCTGGAGGACTAAGGGTTCAGGTGGGGAGCCACTGCAGCGGCGCAGGTAGGTCGTCCGCCGAGTAATCGACCTGGAGGACACGACGATGCCCCTGCGATTTCGAGGCGGCGGAGGCGTGCAGGATCGGCGTTGCATAGCACCACACATCGCCTGCCTGCGCGAGGCAGACCGCCGTGCCGCAGCGCGCGACGACGCTGGTGATCTCGGCTTCCGGGATCAGCCCGAGCCGGTGCGACCCGGGTGCGATCATCAGCGGCGCATTGTTTTCGGTCACATCGTCAAGGTGTAGCCGCAGCGTGACCATGCGGGAAAGTAGCGGGAATGGCGGCTCGGCATGGTGGATACCCTGTTTCACCGTCCAGTTGCGAAAGCCCTGTGCAGGGGCGCGGGCCCGTAAGGCCACCGTGCGATCCTGATGCCACGCGAGCGACCAGTTGGCACCGGCAGTCTTGTCGAAAAGTACGGCCCGCACGGGCCGGGCGCGTGCGCCCAGCTTCTCTCGGGCGATCGATCCCGCCTTCCCCTCGACTAAAAACGGGGCGAGCGGCGCCAGATCGGCAAAACGATGTCCGGCGCGAGTGCTGCAGGCCTCCAGTGTCTGGGCAAGCTGAGCCAGATCATCGGAAATGGCATCGGAGTAGAGCTGTGTTCCAGCGGACTGATAGTCGACGTGTTCGGGCACCATCATGCTGTGGAGCAGGTGTCGGAACGGCGCAACCGCGATCAATAGCCATAAGGCCAGCTACACGCCCGGTGCATAGCTGGCTGCGGATCGTTGTCGGGCTCTTCGTCCTCGTAGCGGCGATGGCGCCAGGTATCGGAGAAGATGAAGCAGGCGTCGATCAGGCCCTCTTGCCGCACGATGTCCATCAGTGCCGTCGCATCGCCGTAGGAGGCATCTGGAGCAGGGGCGAAATGCAGCGCGGGCTGGGGCACTTCCTTCAGGGTCTGCGCCAGGTTTGCGCGAAGCTCTGCTTCGGTCACCGGGGTGTTGTTCCAGGTGTACTGGCCGTCCCGCGCGATGCTCAGCAGGTTTACCGGCGGGGAGAGCGGCGCGATCCCGATCGGTTCGCCGGGAGTGGGCAGGTCTACCTCTATCGCGTGGGTCTTCAGGCCGTAGGTGCTCATGGCCAGGACGGCCACGATCAGCAGTACGCCGGCCAGCGGGACCAGCGACATGCTGGTGATCAGCGCGAATTCTTCGTCCTGAGCGCCGCCACGGCGCCACTTATTGCGCATCGAATTCCCGGTAGCGCTCGTTACCGACGAAGGCGAACTTGTCGAGCTTGGCATCGGCCACGGCGTTGATCACGTTTACGCTTGCTGCGTAGCTGGCATTGGCCTCTGGCTCGAAACGGATCAGTGGCATTTCGGGCTGGACGGCCGCTGCGGCAAGGCGGGTGCCCAACTCGTCGCTGCTCACAGGCTCCCCGTTCCACAGCACCGCGCCATTCTGCTGCACCACCAGGGCTACGCTTTCGTAGTCGGTTGCTGCACCGGGTATGGGGCCGGGCAGGTCCACGTCCAGCCGGTGGGCGGCGATGGGGATGGAGAGGATCAGCATGACGAGGAGAACCAGCAGCACGTCGATCAGCGGCGTGATGTTCAGCGCGCTCATCGGTTCGGGCTGACGGTTGAAGCTGCGATCTAGCATCCACGAGCGAATGGCCATGATGTTCTCCTCAACCCGATTTATGTAACACAATAACATCACACAAAGGCCCGGTGGTCAAGGCTGGCGCTGGGGAGATGGTAATGCACGGAATGCGGGCACAAAAAAGGGGCGAATCGCTCCGCCCCTGATTTGGTCAGCTTTTGGGTGAAGGATTATTCCTTGCCGAAGCTGCGGTATTTCTCGTTGCCGACGAAGCCGAACTTGGTGACGCCGCTGGCCTTGATGATGTTGAGCACCTTTGCCGACAGGTCGTAGCTGGCATTCGCTTCCGGCTCGAACTGCAGTTCCGGCTCCACCGCGTAGGTCAGCGACTGCTGCAGGTTGCCAACCAGTTCGCCCTGGCTGATGGGGCTGGCGTTCCAGAGGATCTGGCCGTCCGGGGTCAGCACGATCTTGTTCTTGATCGGGTCGACATCCGGGGTGTCCGGGTTGTTGGTGGGCGAGGGCAGATCGATGTTGATCGCGTGTGTCGCCACCGGGATGGTTATGATGAACATGATGAGCAGCACGAGCAGGACGTCGATCAACGGCGTCATGTTCATGTCCATCATCGGTTCGCCATCATCGCTGCCGCCTGACATTGCCATGGTAGCTTACTCCTTAAAGTCTATCGTCCGCGTCGTGACCGAAGGGCTGGATCAGCCGTTCGGGTCGACGGGGTTGGAAATGAACCCGACGGTGGGATAGCCAGCCGCCTGGACGTTGAAGATCGTGCCTGCCACGCAGCGCCACGGGGCGTTCACGTCACCGCGGATATGCACCTGCGGGATCAGTTCCGGGTTCTGCATGATCGCTTCGGGTCCACCGGCGTTGGTCACGATTGTATCGAGACGCTCGAACGCACGATCGTACAGCTCGCCCGAATCGACCAGCGTGGTGTTGTTGAGGAAGATCCGGCATTCGCCGTCGCGCGTCGCACCGGTGTAGGCGGTGTTCAGCGTGCTGGGGGTGCGGCCTTCCGGATCGGTGGTGGTGACGGTGATCAGCAGGTTCTCGACCTTGTCATCCGATTCAACCGACTCGAAGATCGGAATCTCGAGCTCTTCGACCGTCTGGATGGCAACCGGAACCGCGATCAGGAAGATGATCAGCAGCACCAGCATGACGTCCACCAGCGGCGTGGTGTTGATGTCCGACATGGGCGTTTCGCCGCCGTCTCCCATCGATATGGCCATGTCTCTAGTCCTATCTCAGAATTCGTATCTGGTGGCGGGCGCTCGCATGCGAAAGCGCCCGCCCCGGTTCTCTTGCGTCGCTTGCCTTAGGCCTTCGGGGCGTTCGGCGTGGTCGACGTGGCCGTGGCACCTGCCTTGGTGGTGGCGGGCTTGGCAGCGGCCGTCTTGCTGGCGGCGGCCGGGGCCAGGGCCGGCTTCACGGCGCCGTTCGAGGTGATGTTGGCCTGCAGATCGGTTGAGAAGCCCGAAAGCATCGACTGGATCTTGCGGTTGCGGCTCATCAGGTAGTTGTAGGCGAACACCGCGGGCACGGCCACGAGCAGACCGATAGCGGTCATGATCAGGGCCTCACCCACCGGGCCTGCAACCTTGTCGATCGAGGCCGAGCCGGACATGCCGATGTTGATGAGAGCGCGGTAGATACCGATCACGGTGCCGAGCAGGCCCACGAACGGTGCGGTTGCACCCACGGTGGCGAGGAACGGCAGGCCGCCGTTCAGCTTGGCCATGATGGCGCTTTCCGAACGGGCGAGGGTGCCGTGCAGCCAGTCATGCGATTCGAGGCTGTCGTGCATCTTGGCCGATTCGTCGCCGGCACGGATGCCGTCGTCGACCAGCTGGCGCCATGCGCTGTTCTTGTCGAACTTGGTGGCACCTTCCTTGATGGAACCGGCGCGCCAGAAAGCGGCACGGTTGGTACGGTATTCCTTCATCACCTTGTTCTGTTCGAAGATCTTGGTGAACAGGATGTAGAACGAACCGACCGACTGGATCACCAGGATGGCCAGAATCGACCAGGCGACGGGGCCGCCCTGTTCCATGGCTTCCATGAAGCCGAACTGCTGGGCTCCAACTTCGGCACCCGTCGGGGCGAGAATTTCGATAAGCATGCGTTTGTGTCCTCTTCCTAGAGAATGTCTGTGTGATCAGTTGATCTGGTAAACAATGTTGGTGGACCAGCTGCCCGTCGTCGGGTTGCCGGCATCGTTCAGGGCCGGGTTGAAGCGTGCGTAGCGCGTAATGTCAGAACACGCGGCTTCGTCCAGGATCGGATCGGCGGACCGCGTGACGCGGCATCCCGATACGCGGCCTTCGGCATCGATGGTTACCGAAACACCGACCGTACCCTCGATTTCGCGGCGAAGGGCGCGCGACGGGTAGTTCTCGATGATACGACGGGTCCAGCGAGCCTGGCCGTCCGGCGTCGCCGGGCGCGCCTGCGAAGGCGGCGGCGGCGGGGGCGGTGCAGGCGGTGCCGCCGGGGCTGGCGGCGGAATACGCAGCGCGGGCGGAGCCGGCGGCGGAATGTTCGCCTGTGTCCGGATCGGCGGCGGTGCCGGCGAAATGTTCATCGGCGGAGGCGGCGCAACCGGCGGCGGCGGCGCAACTTCCTGCTCGGGCGGGGGTGGCGGTGGCTCCTCCTCCGGCTCCGGCACTTCTTCCTCAATGTCCACGGTGGTCACTCGCTCAGCGATTTCCTTCACCGCCGACATGGCGAGTCCGGAAATGAGCAAATAGCCCACTGCCACGTGGATGAGGGCAACGATGACAATCGAGATTACTCGACTGCCGCTCATTTCTTGGTCAGCGTAAGCCATCCAGTCCCTTCACTCCGTTTCTCAACCGGCCGGATCGAACAATCCGGCCCTCCTGAGATTACCCGGATTGGCTCCGAGCGATCCCGCATGAATGTTTTGCCTATCGCTTGATAACTAGTGACGCGGACCCGGCACAACCTAAAATGTGCCAAAAACGTCACAGCGGGAAATTTTCTATCTTTCTCCCGGACAGACTTGGGCGGCTCTTAACGGGCCAATAGGGATGGAGCAAACCCTTTGTTGATTAAGCCCCGATTCAGCGAGATGGCGCTGCATTGCAACGAAACCCGGACCCGACGTCGGTCCTGGTGCATTGTTGCACTGTCCGATCGCGCCCATAAGGCCTGTTTCAGATGGTTCGTCCGAGAAGGAATCCTATGCCGACCCGATCCAGCATTACCCCTTTTCGCGCGTTGTTCGTCGGGCTGCTCGGCAGTGCGGCGGCCGCCTGCGCCACCACCGGCCCGGCGATGTCGCAGGACATGCCCGTAGCGGAACTGCCGCCCTCTCAAGCGCCCACCTATGCCGACCTGGTGACGATGGCGATGGACGCCGACACCGTGGCCATCGTGGCGGTAGAAGACCAGATCCCCTTCCCGGCCGAGCGCGCACCGAACCTCCCGCCTTCGCAGGTGCGCCTGTATATCGAGGCGCTGACGCAGAGCCTGCTGGTCGCGCCTCAGGGCGTGGGCAGCGAACTGGTGTTCGTGGTGGACCAGAAGCGTGACGCTGATGGCGACGCGCCGGACCTCGAAGACCGCACCTTCCTCATCTTCGGAGACCTCTCGCGCAGCCAGCCCGGCGCGATCCAGCTATTGTCCTCCGATTCAATGCTGCCCGCAGGGCCGCGCATCGAATCGCGCGTGCGCCGCGTGCTGACCCAACTGGCCTCGGCGGATGTGCCGCCGGCGATCACCGGTGTGCGCGACGTGATCTCGGTGCCGGGCAACCTCGCAGGCGAATCGGAAACCCAGATGTTCGTCGAGACCGAGAGCGGCGCGCCCGTATCGCTGTCGGTGATCCGACGCCCCGGCATGACGCCCGAATGGGGCGTGTCGCTGGGCGAGTTGGTCGATGCCTCGGCCACTCCGCCGGAGCCCGAATCGCTCGAATGGTTCCAGTTCGCCTGCTTCCTGCCGCGCGAACTGCCCGCCGACTCGTTCCTCCAGACGGACCGCGCCTCGCAGGCGCGTGCCCGGGAGGACTATGCCTTCATCCTCGCCGAACTCGGCCCGTGCGAGCGGCGCTTTACCGGGTAGAAGCACGACTGGTCTGGCCAAGCGAGGCCTCGATGCCTAACGGTCCCGCCCCGAACGTATTAGCGAACGTATCAGGACGGGGAATGCAATGGCTGACAATCTGCGAATCGCCTTGGCGGGTCTTGGAACCGTGGGCGCGGGCGTGCTGCGCCTGCTGGCCGAGAACGGCGACCTGATCGCCGCCCGCGCCGGACGCGCGATCGAGGTGGTGGCGGTTTCTGCGCGTGACCGCGGCAAGGATCGCGGCGTGGACCTCTCGCCCTACGCCTGGGAAGACGACATGACCGCCTTCGCCGCGCGCGACGATGTGGACGTGGTGGTGGAACTGGTCGGCGGCTCGGACGGGCCTGCGCTGGCTCTGGCGCGCAAGGCGCTGGGCAGCGGCAAGGGCCTCGTCACCGCGAACAAGGCGATGGTGGCGCACCACGGGCTCGAACTGGCGAAGCTGGCCGAGGGTAATGGCGCGCCGCTGCGTTACGAGGCGGCGGTGGCGGGCGGCATCCCGGTCATCAAGGGACTGGCGGAAGGCGCGGCGGCCAACCGGATCGAGCGCATCTACGGCATCCTCAACGGCACCAGCAACTACATCCTCTCCGAAATGGAAACGACGGGGCGCGATTTCGGCGAGGTGCTGAAGGACGCGCAGGCGCTGGGCTATGCCGAGGCCGACCCGACTTTCGATATCGAGGGCGTGGACGCGGCGCACAAGCTCTCCATCCTCGCCAGCATTGCCTATGGGACCGAGCTGGATTTCGCTGCCGTCGACACCAGTGGTATCAGCAAGATCCGCGCTGCCGACATCGCCCAGGCCCGCGCTCTGGGCTACGTCATTCGCCTGATCGGCCTGTCGGATTGCAAGGAGGAGGGCGGCGAGCGCCACCTGTTCCAGCGCGTTGCGCCGTATCTCGTGCCGGTGCGCCACCCGCTTGCCGGCGTGGACGGACCGACGAACGCGGTGGTGGCGGAAGGCAATCACGTCGGGCGCCTGCTGTTCCAGGGCGCGGGCGCGGGCGATGGCCCCACGGCCAGCGCGGTCGTGGCCGACCTCGTCGATATTGCGCGCGGCAGCCGCATGGCCCCGTTCTCGCAACCTGTGGAGACGCTGGTGGCCAGCACGCCTGCCGATCCGGGCAACCGCCGCAACCGCGCCTATGTGCGCTTCACCGTGGCTGACCGCCCCGGCGTGCTGGCGGAGATCACCGCCGCGATGCGCGATGCGGGCGTCTCTATCGAGAGCATGATCCAGCACGGCCATCCCGATGACGGGAACGAGGAGCCGGTCCTGGTGGCGCTCGTCACCCATGAAGGCCCGGAAAGCGGCGTCACCCGTGCGCTGGAGCTGCTGGAAGGCTCGCCCGCGCTGGTGGAAGAACCGCTGGTGATGCGCCTGATCGGCTAGCCTTCTTCCGACAGGTCGATCGGGACGCGTTCGCCGGTCAACACTTCCGAAGGCGAGACATCCTCCACCACGACCGCCGAAACCGCCGCTGCCTCCTCCTCGCTCAGCGGTTCCGGGAAAGCGGAAACGTCGATCAGCGGCGGATAGGGCGGAACGTAGCCCACGCGCATGCAGGCGAGCGATTCGGGCTGCGTAACCCAGCACGGCGGGTCTGTCAGGCCGGGCACGTGGCGCTTGTCCGACCGCACCGGGCGCGGCAAGGGGGACAGGTAACGCTCCGCCTCGTCCAGTTCGCGGCACACGACGATGGCGCCGTCCTCGCGGACCTCTTCTTCGCAAGGCTTCGCCTCCACCAGCGGCACCGGCTCGTCGCTGCTCGCTTCGCTTTCAAAGTCGCTGGGGCCATAGACTTGCTGCGCCCCGGCGGGCGCGCAAACGGCCAGAGGGACGAAAAACAGGGCCAGCCGCCTCGACATTGTCATCCCCCCGACCTAAGCGCCCCTACAGTCATGGCCTGACATTCAGATGGGAGCCTGAATTACCTATGAATTCCGCGAAAACCGCCGACAGCGTGCTCGACCGCGTCCTCGTCATGGAACTGGTGCGCGTCACCGAAGCCGCCGCCATTGCCGCATCGGACCTTGTCGGCCGGGGTGACGAAAAGGCTGCCGATGCCGCCGCCGTGGAGGCCATGCGCAGGAGCTTCGACACGCTCTACATCGACGGCACCGTGGTGATCGGTGAGGGCGAGCGGGACGAGGCACCCATGCTCTACATCGGCGAGAAGGTGGGCGGCGCGCCCGGCAAGGGCCCGAAGATCGACATCGCGCTCGACCCGCTGGAAGGCACCACCATCACCGCCAAGGCGGGCCCCAACGCGCTGGCCGTGCTGGCCGCCGCCGAGGAAGGCTGCCTGCTGAACGCGCCCGACGTCTACATGGACAAGATCGCCGTCGGACCCGGCTATCCCGAGGACGTGATCGACCTCTCCAAAACGCCGACGCAAAACGTGGAGGCCGTGGCCGCAGCGAAGGGCGTCGAGCCCAAGGACATCATCGTGTGCGTGCTCGACCGTCCGCGCCATGCCGAACTGATCGCGGAACTGCGCGGCATCGGCTGCGGCGTGGTGCTGATCGGCGACGGCGACGTGGCCGGCGTGATCGCCACGACGGACCAGGACACCACGATCGACATGTACATGGGATCGGGCGGCGCGCCCGAGGGCGTGCTGGCTGCCGCCGCGCTGCGCTGCGTGGGCGGACAGTTCAACGGCCGCCTGCTGTTCCGCAACGACGACGAACGCCGCCGCGCACACAAGTGGGGCATCGAGGACCTCGACCGCATCTACAAGCTGCACGACCTTGCCAAGGGCGATTGCATCTTTGCCGCCACCGGCGTCACCAGCGGCTCCCTGCTCGACGGCGTAAAGCGCATCAAGCGCCCCAACGGCGAACGCATCATGACGACCGAGAGCGTGGTGATGCGGGCAAGTTCGGGCACCGTGCGATGGGTGCGGGGCGAACACCGCATCTAGGGCGGCACGCGGCTTCACATCAGCTTGCCGATGCGTACGAAACCAACTAGATCGCGCGCATGGACCTGATGGCATTGTTGACAGACCCGGCCGCATGGCTGGCCTTGCTCACCCTTATCGCGCTGGAAGTGGTGCTGGGGGTCGACAACCTCATCTTCATTGCCATCCTTTCCAACAAGCTGCCGGAATCGCAGCAGGCGAAAGCCCGGCGCATCGGCCTGATGCTGGCGCTCGTCATGCGCATCGGACTGCTCATGCTGATCGGCTGGATCGTCACGCTGGAAACGCCCATCTTCGACCTCGGCATCACGGGCGCGCCCGACGAATACGGCAGGGTGAGTTTCGAGACGGCGTTTTCCGGGCGCGACCTGATCCTTCTGGCAGGCGGGCTATTCCTGTTGTGGAAGGCCACCAAGGAAATCCACCACTCGATGGAGCCGCACGACAATTCGGGCGACCTCATGGACAAGACACCGGGCGCGGCGGACGTGGCCAAGGCCAGCTTCGGCATGGTGATAGCCCAGATCATCGCCATCGACCTCGTCTTTTCGATCGATTCGATCCTCACCGCGGTCGGCATGACGGACGAGATCCCGATCATGGTCGCGGCGGTCGTCATCACGGTCGGCGTCATGATGATCGCGGCGGATCCGCTTGCCCGCTTCATCGAGAAGAACCCGACACTGGTCATGCTGGCGCTGGCTTTCCTCGTGATGATCGGTCTTGTCCTGATCGCCGACGGGTTCGGCTTCCACGTGCCCAAGGGCTACATCTATGCGGCGATGGGCTTCTCCATCGCGGTGGAATTGCTCAACATGGCGCAGCGCAACCGGCGGCAGGGGCAGGTCGCCTGACGACAAACCCTGCCCGCCACGTTGCAATTCCATGACGCTCCGCTAGGGCGAAGCCAATCTCATCGCCTAGGGGATTCGCATCCATGAAAATCATGTCCGGCAATTCCAATCTGCCGCTCGCCCGTGCCATTGCCGGCTATCTCGAAGTCCCCCTCACCGATGCCAGCGTTCGTCGCTTCGCCGATGAAGAGGTCTTCATCGAGATACACGAGAACGTGCGCGGGGAGGACGTGTTCATCGTCCAGTCGACCAGCTTCCCGGCGAACGACAACCTGATGGAACTTCTGATCGGGATCGACGCGCTGCGCCGTGCCTCGGCCAAGCGCATCACCGCTGTGGTGCCCTACTTCGGCTACGCCCGGCAGGACCGGAAGCCCGGCCCGCGCACGCCGATCTCGGCCAAGCTGGTCGCGAACCTCATCACCGAGGCAGGGGCGGACCGGGTGCTGGCGGTGGACCTGCATGCAGGTCAGATCCAGGGCTTCTTCGATATCCCGACCGACAACCTTTACGCCGCGCCCACGATGGCTGCGGATATCCAGGCGCGTTACGGCGACAAGGACCTGATGGTCGTCTCCCCCGACGTCGGCGGCGTGGTGCGCGCCCGCGCGCTGGCAAAACGCCTCGACAACGCGCCGCTGGCCATCGTCGACAAACGCCGCGATCGCCCCGGCGAGAGCGAGGTGATGAACATCATCGGCGACGTGAAAGGTCGCTGCTGCATCCTCATCGACGATATCGTCGATTCGGGCGGCACCTTGTGCAACGCGGCGCAGGCGCTGCTGGACCAGGGCGCGAAATCGGTGACAGCCTATATCACCCACGGCGTGCTGTCGGGCGGCGCGGTGGCACGTGTGAACAAGTCCGCGCTGAAGGAACTGGTCATCTCCGATTCCATCCAGCCGACCGATGCCGCGAAGGACTCTGATTCGATCCGCATCCTGCCGATAGCGCCCCTGCTGGGCGAGGCGATCCGCCGCATCGCGGATGAAAGCTCCGTCTCGAGCCTGTTCGACTGATCGAGGCGGACCGGAACGGGTGGATACGAGAGGGGTTGAAGGCGCATGAACCTCGACGCTGAAATCGCCCTCGCTCATCGCCTCGCCGATGCAGCGCGCAAGGAAATCGTGCCGCTGTTCCGCTCTGGCGTGGATAGCGAGGCCAAGGGCGACGCCACGCCTGTTACAATCGCAGACCGCAATGCCGAGGAGGCGATGCGCAAGCTGATCGAGGCGGAGTTTTCCGCCGATGGCATTCACGGCGAGGAGTTCGGCGTGAAGGACGGTGTATCGGGCCGCCAGTGGGTGCTCGACCCTATCGACGGCACCACGGCCTTCCTTGCCGGTCGTCCGATCTTCGGCACGCTGATCGCGCTGCTGGTGGAAGGCTTCCCGGTGCTGGGCATGATCGACCAGCCGATTGCGAGCGAACGCTGGCTCGGCATTGCAGGGCAGGGCACCACCTATAACGGCAAGCGGGTGGAGACGCGCCGCTGCCGCGAGCTTTCGTCCGCCAGCCTTGCTACCACCGGGCCGCAATACTTCAGCCAGACCGAGGGCGACATCTTCATGATGCTGGCGGCCAAGACCGATCACAAGCGCATGGTGATGGGCGGCGATTGCTACAATTACGCCTGCCTCGCCTCGGGTCACCTCGACATCGTGTGCGAGGCGGGGCTGAAGCTGCACGATTATGCAGCGCTTGTGCCGATTGTCGAAGGCGCGGGCGGAATGATGTGCGACTGGCAGGGCGAGCCGCTCCATGCCGATAGCGACGGCTCCGTGCTGGCGCTGGGCGATCCCGCGCGGCTGGAGGACGTGCTGGAAGCGATGGGGGGCAACTGATGCGCCTGTTCGTTTACGGCGTGCTGATCCGCAAGCTGGCGCATGGCCGCGCCGCCGAACTGGTCGCTGCGCTGGACGATGGTCTGCCCGCTACCACGCGCGGCGCGCTCTACGGCGTGGAAGGCAAGGACGGCGGCTGGTATCCGATTCTCCTGCCCGATCCCGACGGTGACGAGATTCACGGCGTGGTGCACGAGGCAGGCGCAGTCGAATGGCAGGCGATGGACGAATTCGAGGATGCCCACGACGGTCCCGACGCCGAATACCGCCGCGAGACCATCCCGGTGATGTTGCCCAACGCGCTGGTGGTGGATGCGCAGGCCTATTGCTATGCACGCAAGGTGCCAGCCGATGCCGTGCGCATCGAGGGCGGCAGCTTCGCCGCATGGCTGGAAGAGACAGGTCGCAGGCCTATCCTTTCGCGCTGAACGGACTCTGCTTGCATTTCGCCGCAGAATCGCTAGATGCGCGCCCTTCACTGACACGTGATTATCTTCCGGTCTGGCTGAAAGGGCTGCCAGGGCTGGTTGGACGTGTTTCTGACTAAAGGAGACGAAAATGCCCAAGCTGAAGACCAAGAGCGGCGTGAAGAAGCGCTTCAAGCTCACCGCCACCGGCAAGGTCAAGCATGGTGTCGCCGGCAAGCGCCACCGCCTGATCAGCCACAATGCAAAGTATATCCGCCAGCAGCGCGGCACCAAGGTTCTGTCCAAGGCAGACTGGAGTGCTGTGAAGAAGTGGGCGCCCTACGGCCTCGATTGAGCCGGGTTTACAGGAGATAAGATATGCCTCGCATTAAACGTGGTGTGACCACCCGCCAGAAGCACAAGCGTATTCTCGACCAGGCCAAGGGTTACCGTGGCCGTCGCAAGAATACGATCCGCGTCGCCCGTCAGGCCGTCGAAAAGGCCGGCCAGTACGCCTACCGCGACCGCAAGGTTAAGAAGCGCAATTTCCGCGCCTTGTGGATCCAGCGCATCAACGCCGCCGTGCGTCCCGAAGGCCTGACCTACTCGCAGTTCATGCACGGCGTGAAGCTTGCCGGTATCGAGCTGGACCGCAAGGTGATGGCCGATCTGGCGATGAACGAAGCCGAAGCATTCGGCCTGATCATCAAGCAGGCCAAGGAAGCGCTGCCAGCCTAATTCGGCAGGTCGCTTTCAGGCACGCAAAAGGGCGCGGATGGCATTGGCCGTCCGCGCCCTTCGCTTTTGCGGGAATGACCCGTCGCAGGCCAGGCAGGCGCCAACCGGGATCGTATTCGCAGGCGCCCGCCCATTGCCGCTCGGACTATTGCAGGTCCTCTACGGAGACCCAGCCGCTTGTGCCGAAATTGTCGGACACCTCGATCCACAGGCCTTCGCGCTGGCCGGACGGCGTCAGCTGTGTCCCTTCGCGCAGCGAGCGGACTTCCCCAGCGGTAGCATCAGGCCGCTCTCGCATCGCCGTGGCTACTGCGACGACAGCAGCCGGCTCCTGGCTGGCTGGTGCGGTGGCGACCGGCGTGGCTTGCAGCGCGGCGCGCTGCTCCACCAGCTGGTTGAAGGCGACGATGAAAGCCTCGGTCAGCTTGCGCCCGTTGCCGCTGTCGCCGTAGCCGGCGGTATCCGCCAGTCCGCGGTTGTAGGCTCCATCGGAGCCGCGGAAGCTGAGACTGGAACGGCTGACAGAGCCGGTGCCCGCGGCCAGCGGCTGTCCCGTCGCGGGGCTTACCACCGTCAGTGCGGCAGAAACCGTCGTCCGCCGCCCGCCGAGCCCGCCCAGCATCCCTAGCGCGGCGCCGCCGAATGGCACGCGCGAGAGGATGCCTGTCGCCGCGCCGGAGCGCCACAGCGCCTCCTTGGCGACGCCTGTAGCCATGTTGATGCCCTCGTCGACTTCCTCCTGCGACCCGGCAATCGCCGTCACCAGAAAGTTTGCAGCGCTGCCGTCCGCCCCGGTGTGCGGGGTGAAACATCCTGACTCTGCCGCCAGTCGCGACACCAGCATGCGCGGGCTGCCGAGATCCCACTGGCTCCAGCCCGCCGCAGGACTGTCGACCAGGGCGATGGTGCCGAGGCTTTCCTCGCACCGTACCAGTTCCATTTCCTCTTCGTCCGCCATGGCAGGCGCAGGTGCAAGCGCCAGCATCGCCGCGCCTGCGCAGAACATCGCATTTCTCATAAACGTCATCGGCTGTCCCCCGGTTGATCCGCAGCCTGTCCGCCGCGTGACGGGAGAGGGAGGCGCATCGGCAGCATTGAACAAGAGGCAAGGTGAAACCTAACAGCGCTTGTCATGTTGCTAACGGCGTTTTTCATGATCTGGCGGCCTACTTGCCAGATATGAGGGCGACGGGCTGAAGAATTGGCGAGGGAATTGCAACGCAGGTTTTACGCCTAACCTTTGACACGATCGAAATGCGCCAGTTTGGATAGATTCGTCCAAATTGGAGTTATTGCCTTGTAGAATGTCATGAACTTTGGTTTTGGTGCCGCGCTCGTCGGACCTTGCCGACGAATGGGGGCCATTATTTCGACGAAGCCGGAATTGCATGACGGGGTTGAAGTCCGGATCTACAGCCTGAATCCCCGGCTGCAGAATTACTTCACTGCGCTCTATTGTTTCTCTGTCGACATTGCCGACGGGCGCGAGGTCGTCGATTGCCACTATCCGGATTGGGCCGGTGTCCATTTCCTTGCCGAAGGAGAGCCGCACCGGGTTTGCCTGTGGGGCGAAACACCCCGGGAGCGAGCGCCTTTTACGGCGAACGGGCCTACCAGCCGCGCCCTCAGCGTGCGCCTGCAGTCCAGCCAATTCTGGAGCATAGGACTCAATCCCATCGGGTGGTCCCGCTACGCCGAGGGCTCGGCAAGCGACATAGCCAACACGATTGTCGATGGTCATGACCATGCGGCTTTCGAACGGCTGGCCCCCATTCTCGAGATTGCCCGCGAAGATCCCGGCGATCCCGACAGCACTGCGCGGCGGATGGAGGACTTCCTGTGCAACATCCGTTCTACGCGCAGCCCGCACGAGGAACAGGTCATCGCGCTGCATGAGGCGTTGCGAGACCCGGCGATCGGCGATGTGGAGGGGCTGGTTGAGCGCGTCGGCGTCAGCCGCAGGACGCTGGAGCGGCTCGCATCGCGCTATTTCGGCTTCTCGCCAAAGCTGCTGCTGCGCCGACAGCGCTTCCTGCGCAGCCTCGGCAAGTATACCCGCAGTTCCGACAGCAACTGGAGCACGTCGCTGGACGGGCATTACGTCGACCAGGCCCATTTCGTACGCGACTTTCGCGCCTTTATGGGCATGACGCCCAGCGAATACGTGCAGATGCCGCACCCCCTGTTGAAGGGGATTTTCACCCCCCGGCTGGCGGAACAGGGCGCGCATCAGGGCTGACGGTGGCCCGTCCCGGTGAATTAGGGCTTGGGCGCCGGGCGGCAGGCGGCTAACAGGCGCGGCCAAAGCGCAAATCGTCCTGACCGTAGAACAAATCGAAGCACCATGTCCGATCACCAACTCACTGCTCAAGAAGCGAGCACCCGCATTGCCGAAGCGGCAGACCTGAGCGCGCTGGAAGCGCTGCGCGTCGAGTATCTCGGCAAGCAGGGCAGCATTTCCGGCCTGCTGAAGACTCTGGGCAAGATGAGCCCGGAAGAGCGGCAGGAAAAGGCGCCCGCCATCCAGGCGCTGCGCCAGTCGGTTGCCGATGCGCTGACCGCGCGCAAGGACGAGATGGAGGCCGCCGAACTCGAAGCGCGCCTCGCCACCGAAACGATTGACCTGACCCTGCCCGCGCCGCAAGCGCCGAAAGGCAGCGTGCACCCGGTGAGCCAGGTGATGGACGAACTGGCGGAAATCTTTGCCGACCTCGGCTTCGCCGTCGCCACCGGGCCGGAGATCGAGGACGACTGGTACAACTTCACCGCGCTCAACATGCCCGAAAGCCACCCGGCGCGCGCGATGCACGATACCTTCTATTTCCCGGACGCCGCTCCCAAGGGCGGCAAGATGCTTCTGCGCACACATACCAGCCCGGTGCAGGTGCGCACCATGATGGCGGAAGGCGCCCCCTTACGCATCATTGCGCCCGGCCGTGTCTATCGCTCCGACAGCGATGCGACGCACACGCCGATGTTCCACCAGATCGAGGGGCTGGTGATTGACAGGGACATTCACCTCGGCCACCTGAAGTGGACGCTGGAAACCTTCCTGAAGGCATTCTTCGAGACAGAAGATATCGTCCTGCGCCTGCGCCCCAGCTACTTCCCCTTCACCGAGCCGAGCGTCGAAGTCGATGTCGGCTTCGCCATCGAGAACGGCCAAGATGGAAAACTTCGGCGCATCCTTGGCGGCAGCGGTGACGAGCCGGGCCACGGCTGGATGGAACTGCTGGGTAGCGGCATGGTCAATCGCCGCGTGATCGAATTCGCAGGGCTGGACCCCGACGAGTGGCAGGGCTTTGCCTTCGGCTTGGGCGTGGATCGCCTGGCCATGCTGAAATACGGCATGGACGACCTGCGCGCCTTCTTTGACGGGGATTCCCGCTGGCTGTCGCACTATGGCTTCAGCCCTTTCGACCAGCCCACCCTTTCCGCCGGCGTAGGAGCGAAGGCATGAAGTTCTCGCTCGAATGGCTGACCTATTTCCTCGAAACCGAGGCCAGCGTCGCCGAAATCGCCGCCAAGCTGAACGCCATCGGCATTGAGGTGGAAGACATCGAGGATCCGGCCGAGAAGCTGGAAGGCTTCCGCGTGGCCGAGGTGCTGACCGCCAAGCCGCACCCCGATGCCGACAAGTTGCAGGTGCTCACCGTGTCCACAGGAGAGGGCGATCCGCTGACCGTGGTCTGCGGCGCACCCAATGCCCGCGCGGGAATGAGGGGCGTGCTGGGCGTGGCAGGCGCCGTGGTGCCGGCCAACGGTATGAAGCTGCGCAAGTCGGAAATCCGCGGCGTCGAATCGAACGGCATGATGTGTTCGGTGCGCGAGCTGGAGTTGGGCGACGCGCACGAAGGCATCATCGAACTGCCCGAAGATGCTCCGGTGGGCGAAGACTTCGCCACCTACCACGGCGCATCGCCCGTGTTCGACGTGGCGATCACGCCCAACCGTCCCGATTGCATGGGCGTCTACGGCATTGCCCGCGATTTGGCCGCAGCAGGGTTGGGCACGCTGAAGCCCCTGCGCGAGCATGACATTGCTGCCACGTTCCCCTGCCCGGTGGAAATCCGCACCGACGATCCCGATGGCTGCCCGGCGTTCTACGGCCGCGTCATCAAGGGCGTGACCAATGGGGCAAGCCCCGAATGGATGCAGAAGCGCCTGATGGCGGCGGGCCAGCGCCCGATCAGCGCGCTGGTGGACATCACCAATTACATGATGCTGGCCTTCGGTCGACCGGCACACGTCTATGACCTTGCCAAGCTTTCCGGCCCGGTGGTCGCCCGCCGCGCGAAGGATGGCGAGAAGGTGCTGGCGTTGAACGAGAAGACCTACAACCTCGATTCCAGCATGACCGTGATCGCCGACGATAACGGCGTCCACGATATTGCCGGTATCATGGGCGGCGAAGAGTCTTCGGTGCAGCCCGAAACGACCGACGTATTGCTGGAGATCGCCTATTTCGATCCCGAAGCTATCGGCGTGACGGGCCGCAAGCTGGGCATCGCCACCGATGCCCGCACCCGTTTCGAGCGGGGAGTGGATCCGGCATGGCTGGACAAGGGGCTGGAAAGCCTCACCAGCCTGATCCAGCGGTTCTGCGGCGGGGAGGCGAGCGAGATCGTGCGCGCCGGAACACCGCCCACGGAGCCGAAAGTCATCGCCTTCGATCCGGGCTTGACCGCGCGCCTTGGTGGAGTGGACGTGTCCGAGGCCGAACAGAAGCGCATCCTCGAAGCGCTCGATTTCGGTGTTGGCGCGGACTGGAACGTCACCTGTCCGCCGCGTCGTCACGACATCGAAGGCGCGGCCGACCTGGTTGAGGAAGTGGTGCGCATCCACGGCCTCGACAACGTAGCGAGCGTGGCCCTGCCGCGTGCCGAAGGCGTTGCCCGGCCCACCGCCACGCCGATGCAGGCGCTGGAACGGCGCCTGCGCCGCGGTGCTGCCGCGCGCGGTCTGAACGAGGCCGTGACGTGGTCTTTCCTGCCCACTCCGCAGGCTGAGCATTTCGCCGATGGCGATGCGCTGTGGGTGCTCGACAATCCCATCAGCGAGGACATGAAAGCCATGCGCCCCTCGCTCATCCCCGGCCTCCTGAGCGCGGCCAAGCGCGACGCCGATCGCGGCGCTGCCGGCTCGCGCCTGTTCGAGATCGGTCGCCGCTACCTGCGCGCAAAGGACGGATCGAGCGACGAACATGCCACTCTTGCGGTGGTGCTGGCGGGCGAGAAGACCCCGCGTGGCTGGTCCAATGGCAAGGCTGCGAAGTTCGACGCCTTCGATGCCAAGGCGGAGGCCGAGGCGCTTCTTGCCGAGGCTGGCGCTCCGGTCGACAAGCTGATGGTGATGGGCGAGGCCGGCGGCCAGTTCCACCCCGGCCAGTCCGCCACCCTGCGGCTCGGCCCCAAGAACGTGCTCGCCCGCTTCGGCGCGCTGCATCCCGCAACGCTCGATGCCTTCGATATCGACGGACCGGTGGTGGCCGTGGAAATTTACCTCGATGCCATCCCTGCCAAGAAGGGGAAGGCCGGGTTCGAGAAGCCGGACTTCGCCCCGCCCGCGCTGCAGTCGGTGGAGCGCGACTTCGCCTTCCTCGTGCCGCAAGATCTTGCCGCGGCAGACCTGCTGCGCGCCGTGAGAGGCGCAGACAAGGCGAACATCGTCGATGCCCGCGTGTTCGACGTATTCGCAGGGCAGGGCGTGCCCGAAGGCAAGAAGTCGGTCGCCATCGAAGTGACGCTTCAGCCGGGTGAGAAGTCCTTCAAGGACGAGGAACTGAAGGCGATCAGCGACAAGGTCGTCGCCGCTGCTGCAAAGCAGGGCGCGGAACTTCGCGGCTGATCCATGACGTCCAATCGCCGAACATTCGCGATCATCTCGCACCCCGACGCCGGTAAGACCACGCTGACGGAAAAGCTGCTGCTGCAAGGCGGCGCAATCCACCAGGCGGGGCTTGTGAAAGCGCGCGGTGCTGCACGGCGGGCGCGCTCGGACTGGATGAAGATCGAGCAGCAGCGCGGCATCTCGGTCACCTCCTCCGTGATGACCTTCGAGAAGGAATACGATGGTGAAACCATCACCTTCAACCTTCTCGACACCCCGGGACACGAGGATTTCTCCGAAGACACCTACCGCACGCTGACCGCAGTCGATTCCGCCATCATGGTGATCGACGCGGCCAAGGGTATCGAGCCGCAGACGCGCAAGCTGTTCGAGGTGTGTCGCCTGCGCTCCGTCCCGATCATCACCTTCGTCAACAAGGTGGACCGCGAAGGCCGCGACCCGTTCGAGACGCTGGACGAAGTGGCCGACATGCTGGCGCTGGATGTCAGCCCGCAGATGTGGCCCATCGGCATGGGCGGCCTGTTCGAAGGCCTGCTGGACTTCAAGACCGGCGAAGTCGCGCGACCCGAAGGCGATTCGAAGGAATATCTCGGCAAGCGCGAGGCGAATGCCGACATCCCCGAACAGTATGCGGAGGAAGCGGAGCTTGCGCAAGCGGGCTATCCCGAATTCGACCTCGAAGCCTATCGCAACGGCGACCTGACGCCGGTTTACTTCGGTTCGGCGCTGAAGAACTTCGGGGTCGAGGAACTGATCGACGCCATCGCCCAAATTGCCCCGCCGCCGCGCCCGCAGCCCGCAGGCGAGACAAAGATCGGCCCGGAACATGACGAGGTTTCCGGCTTCATCTTCAAGGTGCAGGCCAACATGGACCCGAACCACCGCGACCGCATCGCTTTCATGAGGCAGGTGTCTGGCACCTTCAAACGCGGCATGAAGCTGACCCCCTCGGGCCTCGGCAAGCCCATTGCCGTCCATTCCCCGATCCTGTTCTTCGCGCAGGACCGCGAGATTGCCGATACGGCGGAGCCGGGCGATATCATCGGCATTCCCAACCACGGCACCCTGCGAGTTGGCGATACGCTTTCGGAAAAGAACGAGATCCGCTTCACCGGCCTGCCCAACTTCGCGCCGGAAATCCTGCGCCGCGTGCAGTTGAAGGACCCGACCAAGACCAAGCAATTGCGCAAGGCGCTGGACGACCTTTCGGAAGAGGGCGTGATCCAGGTCTTCTATCCGGAGATCGGCGGCAGCAGCATCGTCGGCGTGGTCGGCCAGTTGCAGCTCGATGTGCTCGTGTCGCGTCTCGGCGCGGAATACAAGGTGGATGCAGGGCTGGAGGCCTCGCCCTTTGCCACCGCGCGCTGGCTGAAGGGTTCGGACGCCGCGCTGCGCGAGTTCGAGCGGTTCAACCAGGGCAACCTGGCGCGCGACCGCGACGGCGACCTCGTTTTCATGGCGAAGAGCGCGTGGGACGTGGGCTACCAGGAAGAGAAGAACCCGGACCTCACCTTCTCCGCCACCAAGGAGCGGTGACAGGGCGCGGCCTCTCGCGTAGGTTGCCTCCATGTCCGACTTCTTCGACGAACTGAACTTCAAGCACATCGAGATGATCGAGGACCAGCCGGTCTTCTTCGTCGCGACTGCCGCTGCCGATGCGCGCATCAACCTTTCGCCAAAGGGCCTGCGCGACACCTTTCGCGTGCTGTCTCCCGGCCGCGTCGCCTATCTCGACCTTGGCGGATCGGGCAACGAGACGAACGCGCACCTGCTGGCGGACGGGCGAATTACGCTGATGTTCTGCAATTTCCAGCAGCCCGCGCTGATCCTGCGCATCTATGGCAAGGGCAGGCCGGTACTGCCGTGGGAGAGCGGGTGGGACGAGATCGCCCAGCACTTCATCCTCCTGCCCGGCACGCGGCAGATCTTCGATATCGAGGTGGAAAGCGTGCAGACAAGCTGCGGCTGGGGTGTGCCATTCATGGAGTACGAGCGGGAGCGCAAGACGCTGCTGAAAGCGCACAGCAATGCCGACCCGCAGGAATGGGCAGGCAAGCACAAGCGCCGCCGCGAAAGCATCGACGGCCTGCCGACGCGCACCACGGACCGCTATATCGCCGGGGACGTGCCGCAGGACGGCTGATGCAGCTCACTTTCGCCAGCTACAACATTCACAAGGGCGTGGGGCTGGACCGGCGCCGCGATCCCGATCGCATCCTGTCGGTGATCGAGGAGCTGGATGCCGATGTCATCGCCCTGCAGGAAGTGGACGAGCGGTTTGGCACCCGGCGCGCCGTGCTCGATCAGGAGGAGCTCAGCGACAACGGCTGGCAGATCGTTGCTCACTCCACCAAGCCTGCCAGCATGGGCTGGCATGGCAACGCCCTGCTGGTGCGCGACAGGCTGGAGGTGCTGGAAGTGGAGGCCGAGACTCTGCCTCAGCTCGAACCGCGCGGAGCGGTGCGGGCGCAATTGCGTGCCCACGGCCAGCAGATCTGCGTCACCTCGATGCACCTCGACCTGTCAGGCCTGCTGCGCAAGCGGCAGTTCGCGCACCTGTGTAACAACTCGCGCGCACCCGGCCTGCCAGCCGTGATGCTGGGCGACTGCAATGAATGGATACGCCCCATCGGCGGCGAACGCGGCCTTGCGGCGCACTGGGACATGGTGGAACCCGGCAAGAGTTTCCCCGCACGCAGACCCCTGCTGGCCCTCGACAGGCTGATGCATACGCCACACTGGAAACTGGAAAAGGCCGAAGTTCACGCAAGCCCGCTGGCACGGCAGGCATCGGACCACCTGCCGATAAAAGTGACATTGAGCCTATCGTAAGCACGGTGCTGCCCAAAAATTAGGCGCGCTGCCTGCGAATTGAGCGTTGAGGGAGCGCCACAACGCCGATCATCCCGTCAAGTTCCGGTAAACATTCACATCCCTGCATTTGGCACGGCTGTTGCAACGCAGCATCCGCGGCCGGGAGCAACCCGGCAAGTCATAGGGGTCAGGGATGAAATTCGTCATCGCCATCATCAAACCATTCAAGCTCGACGAAGTGCGCGAAGCACTCGCCGGCCTGGGCGTCGCCGGCATGACCGTGTCGGAAGTGAAGGGTTTCGGTCGCCAGAAAGGGCAGACCGAGATCTACCGCGGTGCCGAGTACTCGGTGAACATGCTTCCCAAGGTGAAGCTCGAAATCGCTGTCAGCGACGAGCTCATGCCGAAGGTCGTCGAGACCATCCAGGAAACCGCCAGCACGCAAAGCATCGGCGACGGGAAGATCTTCGTGCTCGAACTCGCTTCGACCACGCGCATCCGCACCGGCGAAACCGACGAAACCGCGTTGTGATCAGGGGGTCAGACAAAATGAAATCTGCAATTCTCAAGACTGGCGCCGTCGCTGTGACCGCGCTGCTTGCATCCAGCCCGGCCTTCGCGGCCCCGGCTGCCGATGCCGCCGCCGAAGTGGCGGCCGACGCCGTGGGTGGAGGCACCGCCTACATTTTCAACACGCTGCTGTTCCTTATCGGCGGCTTCCTGGTGATGTGGATGGCGGCGGGCTTCGCCATGCTCGAAGCGGGCCTCGTGCGCGCCAAGAACACCTCCACCCAGTGTCTCAAGAACATCGGCCTCTATTCGATTGCCGGCCTGATGTTCTGGGTCATCGGCTATAACATTGCCTACCCGGGCGACTTCAACGGCTTCATTGGTGGTTTCAGCGGCCCTTACGGTACACAGGGCGTCGGTGAAGCCGATCTGGAGACGGGCTACTCGGTCGCTTCCGATTGGTTCTTCCAGATGGTCTTCTGCGCCACCACCGCCTCGATCGTTTCGGGCACCTTGGCGGAGCGCATCAAGATCGTGCCATTCTTCATTTTCGTGACCATCCTCACCGGTGTGATCTACCCGGTCGTAGTCAGCTGGGAATGGGGTGGTGGCTTCCTTGACCAGATGGACTTCTCCGACTTCGCCGGTTCGACCTTGGTGCACTCCACCGGTGGCTGGGCCGCCCTCGTCGGTGCGCTGATCCTGGGCCCGCGCCTTGGCCGCTACACCGATGGCAAGGTCAACGTGTTCCCCGGTACCAACATTCCGCTGGCAACGCTGGGCACCTTCATCCTGTGGCTCGGCTGGTTCGGCTTCAACGGCGCATCGCAGCTGGCGATGGGCACCGTGGGTGACGTGTCGGACGTGTCGAAGATCTTCGTGAACACCAATATGGCTGCCTGCGGCGGCGTGGTTACCGCGATCATCCTGACGCAGCTTCGCTACAAGAAGGCGGATGTGACCATGGCGATGAACGGCGCGCTGGCTGGTCTCGTGTCGATCACCGCCGAGCCGCTGATGCCGAGTGTCGGCCAGTCGATCCTGATCGGCGCAATCGGTGGTGTCATCGTGGTCTTCACAGTTCCGCTGCTCGACAAGCTCAAGATCGACGACGTCGTCGGCGCCATCCCCGTCCACCTGTTCGCAGGCATCTGGGGCACGCTGATCGTCTGCTGGAGCAATCCGGACGTGCCGCTCGGTGCGCAGATTACCGGTGTCGCCGCAACAGCTGTCTGGGTGGGTGTCGCTTCGGCCATCGTGTGGTTCGCACTCAAGGCAACCATCGGCCTGCGCCCCTCCGCCGAGATCGAGACCGCCGGCCTCGACATCCACGAAACCGGCGTGGAAGCCTATCCGGGTCTCGCCAACCAGGCGTAACCCATCACCGAATTGGCGGGGGCGGGAACCACCTCTCCTCTCCCTCCCGACCCCGCCAACACTCGTTCCTCCTGCGAACGTACAACTCAACAAGGGTCGGAGCCGCAAAGCTCCGGCCCATTTTTTTGTTGCACGTGGGGGCCGGTGTCCGGTTACAAGGCCGCCATGTCCCGCCCGGCGCGGCGGGAATCCGAACCTACAGGGGAACCGCGCATGAAAATGGTCGTCGCAGTCATCAAGCCGTTCAAGCTGGAAGAGGTGCGCGAAGCGCTGGCCGTCATCGGCGTTGCCGGGATGACCGTGTGCGAGGCGAAGGGCTTCGGTCGCCAGAAGGGACAGACCGAGATCTACCGCGGCGCGGAATATGCCGTGAACATGCTGCCCAAGGTGCGGCTGGAAATCGTCGCCAGCGACGAGATTGCACCCAAGATCGTCGAGACCATTCGCGAGGCGGCCAACACCGGATCCATCGGGGACGGCAAGATCTTCGTTCTTGAAGTGGGCGATGTAACCCGCATCAGGACCGGTGAGACCGGTGAACTTGCGGTTTGATTCCAAAGGGATTGGTTGCCCTGTCATACGGTGGCGAAGCCCGAAAAATTTCGCCCTCGTGTAGACTTTTTACAACGCCGATCTTCCAGCCGGATTTAGTTGCGACTTAAGCCCCTGAAATACAACATGAATTCGAGGTGCGGGCGGGCGATCTCATCCGGTATTTGTGCAAATGCTTCAGTTTGCACGGCAGGATATTTTCGTTTGTTGCTGCATTGGCGCAATTCATGATTTAGTATTATCGGTCTTACAGCGAGAGGTAGATCAACCAATGAAGAAGCTTCTAATCAGCGCCTCGGTGGTTGCGCTTGCCATTCCGGCAACCGCTAATGCCCAAGTCTATATCGGTGTTAGTGGTGGTGCCGCCGCTAATGAGAACGCCGAGAACGAAGGTGAATTCACCGCGACTCTTCCGGCCCAGGGGCCGGTTGCGGCCGTTCCGTCCGGGACGGAGTATGAATTCGAAACCAATGTCGGTGTGGGCTGGACGGCCGGCGCGCAGCTTGGTTACGCTTTCGACAACGGCTTCCGTGTCGAGCTGGACGGCAACTACCAGGCGATGGATATCGAATACCATCGCGGCCTGACCGTCGGCGGCACCAACATCGACGACAGCGATCTTGGCCGCGTGCTGCTTCGCCAGGAGCCCACCAACAGTTCGATCGGCGCGTTCCTTGCCAATGGCACGGGCGACGTGGAAACCTACGGCGTGTTCGCGAATGTCCTTTACGATATCCAGCTGGGCAGCATTGAGCCCTACTTCGGTGTCGGTGCCGGTCTCTACTGGGTTGATCTTGATTATGCGCCGAGCGGCGTGGAGCTGGTGAACGACAACGACACGACCTGGGCCTACCAGGGCATCGTCGGTGTCTCGGGCAACATCGCCGACAACGTGCAGATGTTTGCTGAGTACAAGTATCGTCGCATGTTCGCAGATTCCGACAGCTATGATGTGTCGGTGCTGCCGGTAACGCTGTCGACGGAATTTGCGCAGCACACCGGCACGATGGGCCTGCGGTTCATGTTCGGTGGCGAAGAAGCGGCCCCGCCGCCTCCGCCGCCGCCGCCCCCGCCGCCGCCCCCGCCGCCTCCGCCGCCGCCGCCGCCTCCGCCGCCGGCTCCGGTCTGCGAGCAGGGCCCCTACATCGTGTTCTTCGATTGGGACGAGTCCACCATCACTCCGGAAGCAGCCACCGTGCTCAACTCCGCCATCACCGCCTATGGCGATTGCGGCACCGCGGCCATCATGCTGGCCGGTCACACCGACCGTTCCGGCTCGGTCGAGTACAACATGGGTCTGGCAGAGCGTCGTAACGCCTCGGTCCGCGAATACCTCACCGGTCGCGGCATTCCGGGCGGTCGCATCTCCAGCGAAGCCTTCGGCGAAAGCATGCCCCGCGTGCCCACCGCAGACGGCGTGCGCGAACTGCAGAACCGCCGCGTGGAAATCACTTACGGTCCGGGCTCGGGCATGTAAGTCCACTCGGACACAACAACGAAAAGGGCCGGGAGCAATCCCGGCCCTTTTTGTTTGCCTATTGTTCGCCCCGGCTTTCCAGCCAGCGCCGCCGGATCATGTCGGACGTTTCGCGGCTGCCGTCATGGCTCCAGCCGGGTTCTCGCCAAAGGTAGGAAAGTTTGTGCCGCCACGGTGCCTTCCACACGTCGCGCGCGATCCCGATCCATTCGTGAAATACGGCGTAGAAGAGGTTGAACGTGCCGAGCTGGCTGACGATGCCATAACGAATGCGGTCCTCGCCGTCTTCGGGAGCGAAGGTGCCGAACAGCCTGTCCCACACGATGAACGTGCCCGCATAATTCCGGTCGAGATAGCGGGCGTTCACGGCATGATGGACCCGATGGTGCGACGGGGTATTCATCACCGCTTCGAACCATCGCGGCAGTCGCTTCACCGTCTCGGTATGGATCCAGAACTGGTAGACGAGGTTCAATCCCGCACAGGCGAGGATCATGCCCGGCTCGAACCCGATCAGCGCGAGCGGCAGGCGGAAGATGAAGGACAGGGCAACGAAACCGGTCCAGCTTTGTCGCAGCGCGGTGGAGAGGTTGTAGTGCTGGCTGGAATGGTGATTGACGTGGCTCGCCCAGAACCAGCGCACGCGGTGCGCACTGCGATGGAAAACGTAGTAGGCAAGGTCGTCCAGCACGAAGCAGAGCGGCCAGGCCCACCATGCCCAGCCGATGGAGAGTGGCGCAAAACCGTGCACCCACACCAGCAAGGCAGCCGTCAATCCGCCGGTGATCGCGCCTGCAACGGTGCTGCCGAGGCCAATGGCGAGTGACGTGCCGGTATCGCGCCATTCATAAGCGTGGGCATCACCGGCAAAGCGCGTCCACAGCAGTTCGCCTAGGATAAGCGCCACGAAAACGGGAATCGCATAGGCCACGGGGTCGAAAGGCATCAGCCGTTATTATCACCGCTGTCAGTATTGGCCCAGTCTCTTGCGCTTTCGCCGATGGTGATTCGCAGGAAAGGCCGGTTTCCAGGGGTTACCGAATCGCCTTCCACCCGAATGGGTGTATCGGGCGGCACCAGCCGAAAAACGAACTGGTTGCCATGCGGCACCAACATGGCGAGCCGCCCGTCAGCATCGCGGGCGATGGCTGCTGCGCCTTCCGTATCGAGGGCGATCTCGACCGGTTCGAAACCTCCAGGGGCCAGCCTGAACAGTTCGCGCGCTTCCTCCTCATCGGAAAGGTTCGCGCTCTTCCGTGAGCCCAGCAACCAGGCGACCGTGACGATCGCCACGACGGCTGCAAGTGAACCGACGAACTGCAGCACCGCCGCTGGCACCGCGTCAGTCACTATTCCTGACGGCCAGCATTTCCAGCGTCGGCCGGATGCCGCTGATGTCGTATCCGGCGGAAGCTGCTGCGCGCGTCAACGTATCCGCATTCTTGCCACGATGCGCTTCCGCCAATGCCCAAAGGTAGGTCGAACGGGTGCCGGAACGGCAATAAGCGAGGATCTTTCCATCCGCCTTTTCAAGCGCCCGCGCCATGGCATCCACCTGGGGCTGGCTGAAGCCGGAATGGCCAACCGGGATGGCGACATAGTCCATACCCTTGTCGCGCGCGGCATGCTCTATCGCTTCACCGCGGGGCTGGTCCTCGCTCTCCCCGTCCGGCCTGTTGTTGACGATCAGGCCGAATCCCTGCGCCGCCGCCTCGTTTATGTCGCTTTCGGTAAGCTGCGGACTGGCCCACACGGTATCGGTCAGTCGCTTGAAATCGGTCATGGTCGGGTCCCTTGGTGCCTGGCGGCGGATGCCGCTATATGCCTGCAAAGGGAATGCGATATGCCGCGCTGAAGGGCAAGGGCAGGCCGTTGCAGCAGTGTCACAGGGGCGTAATCTTAAATCATTCGCGTCGGGACGCTTTCTCCGTTATACATGCACGCAGGTGCGACAGGGCAGGTCCGTCGTACCCGGTCGATGGGAGGTTCGCTCGCGCTATCGACTGCTGTTTTCGACGAGGGCGGGATTGAAGGTTTTACGTATACATGGGTTATGATCGAGGGCGTCGCGGTCGGGGGCGCGACAAGCGGGACAATATCGGCGAAGAAGGTTTCGATCCCTTCATGGACGGACCTCCGCCCATGGAAGGCGGCGGCTGGCGCGATGGCGGGAATGACCGCTTTGGCGGCGGCGGCGGTCGCTTCAACGATGATCGTGGCGGCGGCTATGGCGGTGGAGATCGCGGTGGCTTCGGCGGCGGCAACCGGGGCGGTGGCTTCGGTGGCGGCGGCGGTGGCCGTGGCGGTCCGCGCGGTGGCGGCGGCGGTGGTGGCGGCATGCCCGCTCAGGTCGTTGGCACTGGCCAGGGCAAGGTAAAGTTCTTCAACGCCCAGAAAGGCTTCGGCTTCATCCAGCGCGATGAAGGCGGTGAAGACGTGTTCGTGCATATCAGCCAGGTGGAACGCGCCGGGCTGGAAGGCCTGGCCGAAGGGCAGGAACTGCAGTTCAACCTCGTCGACCGTGGCGGCAAGATTTCCGCTGCCGACCTCCAGGTCGTTGGCGACGTGATTGAAGTGCAGTCCGCACCGAAGAGTCCGCAGCGCGAGCTGACCGGCGAAAAGGCCGTGGGCACGGTGAAGTTCTTCAACACCATGAAGGGCTTCGGCTTCATCACGCGCGACGATGGCAAGGAAGACGCTTTCGTGCACATCAGCGCTGTCGAGCGTTCGGGCCTTCCCGGCATTGCCGAAGGGGACCGATTCGAATTCGATCTCGAAGTCGACCGACGAGGCAAGTACTCGGCCGTCAATCTGGTGCCGGCGCAGGGCTGAGCCCGCACCCACCAGCCAAGGTAGTGGCGGCCGTGTATGTTTGACCGGCCGCCACCACCCTCCTAGATGAGAGCTATTGGCGGTCCGGCGAGACCGCTTTTTTGATTGCAAGCTTTCTCAAGGAAAATTCAAATGTCCATCACTCCGCTGATGCCCGTCTATCCACGGTGCGGCGTCCGGCCCGTAGAGGGCGACAACTGCCACCTGATCGACGAGGACGGCACCCGCTACCTTGATTTCGCTGCCGGTATCGCGGTGAATCTACTCGGTCATTCGCACCCCGGCCTGATAGGGGCGATCCAGCAGCAGGCCGCCAAGCTGATGCATGTGTCGAACCTCTACGGCAGCCCGCAGGGTGAGGAGCTGGCGCAAAAGCTGGTCGACACGACCTTCGCCGATACGGTGTTCTTCACCAATTCCGGCGCCGAAGCTGTCGAGTGCGCGATCAAGACCGCACGTGCCTATCACCAGCATGCCGGGAACGAAGAAAAGTACGAGCTGATCACGTTCAAGAACGCGTTCCACGGTCGCACGATGGCGACGATCAGCGCGTCGAACCAGGAGAAGATGCACAAGGGCTTCAACCCGCTCCTGCCCGGCTTCAAGTACGTCGAGTTCAACGATCTGGAAGCTGCGAAGGCAGCCATCGGCCCGCACACGGCAGGTTTCCTTGTCGAGCCGATTCAAGGCGAGGGCGGCATTCGTCCGGCCACGCAGGAATTCATGACCGGCCTGCGCCAGCTATGCGACGAGCATGACCTGATGCTGGTGCTGGACGAAGTCCAGTGCGGCGTCGCGCGCACCGGCACTCTCTACGCCTACGAGCAGTACGGCATCGAGCCGGATGTAGTCGCCACGGCAAAGGGTATTGGCGGCGGCTTCCCGCTGGGCGCGTGCCTTGCCACGGAAAAGGCCGCGCGCGGCATGGTGATCGGCACGCATGGGTCCACCTACGGCGGCAACCCGTTGGCGATGGCGGCAGGCAACGCCGTGATGGATACCGTCGCCAACGAGGAGTTCCTCGCCGAGGTGCGCGCCAAGGGCGAACGGCTGCGCAGCCGGCTGGAGCAGTTCATCGGCAACTATCCCGAGCTGTTCGAGAGCGTGCGCGGCATGGGTCTGATGCTGGGCATCAAGATGAAGGTCGAACCAAGACCGTTCATGGTGCACCTGCGCGACAATCACCAGTTGCTCACCGTGGCCGCGGGCGATTCCACGTTACGGCTGCTGCCGCCTCTCGTGATCGAGGATGCCGAGATCGACGAGTTCTTCGAAAAGCTTTCGGCAGCCGCTGCAGATTTCGAGGTCCCGTCAGACTCATGACCGATACGCCCCCGCTCGACGTTGCGCCGGTGGTGCGCAATTTTCTCGACCTGTCGGATGCTGGTGGTCACGCCATCGCGGCGATGATCAACGACGCGCAGGATCGCAAGCGCGCCCGGCGAGGTTGGCCCAGGGGCATGGCCGACACAGACCAGCCGCTGGCGGGCCACGTACTGGCCATGGTATTCGAGAAAAGCTCCACCCGCACTCGGGTTAGTTTCGATATCGCTATGCGCCAGCTTGGCGGTTCGGCGCTGATCCTCGATGCGGGAACGTCACAGCTCGGGCGGGGAGAATCGATTGCCGATACGGCACGCGTGCTGAGCCGGATGGCCGATGCCATTATGGTGCGCACCGACGATCACGGCAAGATCGAGGAAATGGCGCAATATGCCCACGTGCCCGTCATCAACGGGCTCACCGATCGCTCGCACCCGTGCCAGATCGTGGCTGACTTGCTGACCGTGATCGAGCATCGCAAGGCGCTGCCGGGTCTTGAGGTGGCGTGGTTCGGCGACGGCAACAACGTTCTGCAATCGATCCTCGAGGCAGCGGCGCTGATGAAGTTCAACGTGCGCGTGGCAACGCCCGCAGGTTTCGAACCCGAAGCGGAATTCGTGCAGATGGCTCGTTCCGCCGGCTCCACCGTCATCCTGACGCAGGACGCCGCCGAGGCGGCTTCCGGCGCGGACGTCATCGTAACGGACACCTGGATTTCGATGGGTCAGGCCCATGCCGAAGAAAAGCTGGCAGCGATGGAGCCGTACCGCGTGAATGCTGCGCTGATGGCGCAGGCCAAGCGCGACGCTATCTTCCTGCACTGCCTGCCAGCCCACGTCGGCGACGAAGTGAGCGCGGATGTATTCGAGGGTCCCCAGTCCGTCGTCTTCGACGAGGCGGAGAACCGGATTCACGCACAAAAATCCGTCTTGCTGTGGTGTTTCGGAAAGCTGGGCTGACCGCGCTTCAAAAAGCCGCGCTGCGCCCCATATGAGGCGCATGAGCGATACCCAATCCGAGACATTTTCCGACGAACTGCTTGGCTTCTCCATTCCCTCGCGCGATTCGCGTGGGCGGGCCGTGCGGCTCGGCCCTGTGCTGGAAGACGTGCTGTCCGCACACGATTATGCGCCCGCACTCAAGCACGCCCTGGCCGAGGCTCTCGTGCTGGTGACGCTGATGGGCGGTCTGCTGAAGGATGAAGGCGACCAGCTAACCATGCAGGCGCAGGGCGAGGGCGGTATCGTCAGCCTGCTGGTGTGCGATTACCGCGATGGGCAGATCCGCGGTTACGTGGAGCACGACGAGGAACAGATGGCAGCCGAAGGGGTCAACCCCTCGCTCGAAGCCCTGTTCGGCAAGGCGCACCTCGCTATCACGTTCGATATTGCCAAGATCGGCAAGCGCTACCAGGGCATCGTGCCGCTGGAAGGCAACTCGCTTTCGGCGGCCGTGGAGAGCTATTTCGCCCAGAGCGAGCAAATTCCCACCCTGATCCGCACGGCCATTACTTCCGGTTCAGGACGAACGACTGCGGCAGGATTGCTGGTCCAGCACCTGCCGGAGGGTGAGGAAGGACGCGAACGCCTCCATGTTCGCATGGACGATCCCGAGTGGGAGCACGTGTCCGTGATGGCGGAGAGCCTGCGGCACGAGGAACTGGTCGAGGCCGGTCTGTCGCTCGAGGAAATGATCTGGCGTCTCTATCACGAAGAGGAAAAGGTGTTGATCAGCCCGGGGGCGTCCCTTTCCAAGGGTTGTCGCTGTACCGTCGAGCATTTCGAAGATGTACTGTCGCGGTTCCCCAAGGAAGATCGCCGCGACATGGCCGACGAGGATGGGATAATACTCGTCGATTGTGCGTTCTGCTCGAAAGTCTTCCCAATTCTGGACTAACAGTTCGTCGTAACTGCAGTGCAATTGGTCGTTCATCTAATTCGTGCTACACAGCCTGTTGAAGGAGCAGAATACCGTGTCAGGCATCAAGGGCAGGTTTGGTATTGCGAGCGCGGCAGTGGCGACTGCCATGGCGCTGACCCCTGCCTCTGCCCAGGCGCCCGAACTGGCGATGCTCAATTCCCTCGACAAGGGCACGTGGGAATTGCGTCTGCGTCCCGAAGGGACAACTCAGCGAATCTGCCTGCGCACTGGCCGGGAATTCATCCAGTTGCGCCATCGCCAGCCGAATTGCGATCGCTTCGTTGTTCAGGATGAGCGGAACGAAGTCACGGTACAGTACACATGTCGAGGCAACGGGTATGGCCGCACGACCATTCGCCGCGAAGGACCCGACGTGGTGCAGATACGCAGCCAGGGTATCCACGGCGGCGCGCCGTTTTCCATCGAAGGCGAGGCTCGGCACGTCGGCTCCTGTTGACAGGCGGCTTCCGCTTGCCCGCGGCAGCATGAATGCCTAGCGCGCAGACATGACTGCAAACGAAAAGATCGCCGTCGTCCTTCTCTCGGGCGGGCTGGATTCCATGGTGACCGGCGCCCTGGCTCGCGAGCAGGGCTTTCGCCTGCATGCGCTTTCGATCGATTACGGTCAGAGGCACAGGCGCGAACTGGAGAGCGCTTCGATCATCGCGGGGAAACTGGGCGTGGAGCGGCACGTGCAGTTGCCACTCGACCTTCGCCAGTTCGGCGCCTCTGCACTTACTGACGACATCGACGTGCCCAAGAGCGGTGTGGGTGAGGACATTCCCGTCACCTACGTTCCGGCGCGCAACCTGCTGTTCCTTGCCCTGACGACGGCATTTGCCGAAAGTTCGGCGTCGAGCGACATTTTCATTGGCGTGAACGCGCTCGACTATTCGGGCTACCCGGACTGTCGCCCGGAATTCATCGCCAGCTTCGCGGAAACCGCGCGCCTGGGGACGAAACAGGGTGTCGAAGGGCGACCCTTCGAAATCCACGCGCCCCTGCAGCATATGACCAAAGCGGACATCGCCTGCGAATGCGATCGGCTCGGCCTCGATCCCGCGTGGAGCTGGTCATGCTACGACCCCGCGCCGGACGGACAAGCCTGCGGTCTATGCGACAGTTGTCGCCTTCGCCTGAAAGGCTTTGCCGAAGCGGGGGTGGAGGACACCACCCGCTATGCGGCCAAGCCGGACTGATCGCGTCAGCTGCGGGAGAAGACGCCGCAAGCCACGCGGCTGCCCGCTGCGCCTGCCGGGTCGGTCATGTAGTCGTCAGCGCCTTCGTGAACCACGAGAGCCGTGCCATCGGCGTCGAAAATCTGCGGGATCACCGTGGCGCTGGAACCGCGCAGTGTCGTGCTGACCGTGCCGACGCCTGCGGCAGAGACTTCGGCGTTGGGCAGGTCACCAAGGTGCGCGCCCTGCGGGTTCTGCGTACCGTGCTGGTTGCCCATCGGGTTCAGGTGACCGCCGGCTGAGGTGAAGTCGCTGGCACTGCAATCGCCGGTCGTGTGCAGGTGGACGGCGTGGGTGCCTTCGGAAAGGCCATCCAGAGACACCGACACCATCACTTCGTCGTTCTGCGAATAGAGCATGGCCGTGCCGACATCGTTGCCCGAACGGTCCTGAATCATGGCGCTGCCGATTTCCATGGCTTCCTGCTCGTAAGGCGTGGCGCAGGCAGCGGTGGCGAGAACGGCAAGTGCGGCGAGGGGAAGGGTGTGGCGGTGCATGGCGTTTCCTTTGAACTGCATTCCCCTGTCTTACGCATCAGGCCGCCAAAGTTTCCGTCACGCGAGGGGCAGGATGCCCAGCGTCACCATTTCCGAAATCAGATCCTCGATTGCAGCGCGCGCTTCCGCGTCGACGGTGCTGCCGCCATCGGGAACGGAAACAGGGGTTGCCCGATGCCAGCCCTCGGCGAAGCGCGCCATGCCGCCTGCTTCCTTGTCGAACAGCGTCATGCCTTCGACCGGGGTGAGAAACAGCCAGCTGCCACCTTGCCGGCAGGCGATGGTGCCTGCCTGCTCGGCCCAGTCGCCGGAGGGCTCTGCGCCGACGATCCAGCATTCGCCGTCGGAGGGAGTAACGGGCGGCACGCTGGCCTCGCCCTCGACGACGATATGCAGCAAGGCATCGAGGAGGGCGAAAGCCTCGTTCACGGTAAATTCCTTCTGCGCCTGCGCGGCAAAAAGGTTCGGCAGGCCGTGGCGCGGGGTAGAGGAGGTGAAAGCGAAGGGATCGGACATAGAGTTAGCCTTAGTCGAGTGCGGTCAGGAAAAGGGGTTTGGATCGGGCGTGGGAGCCGACTTGCAACACCCACAATGGCTTGCCGGGATGTTCTCCATGGAGCGCGGCAAGATCCGCAGCACCGATAGCCAGCCAAGGTTCTGAGGTTTCCCAGGTCACCACCGGCGCGTCGGGATTACCCAGACCCACTTCGTAGCGCTCGGCCTGCTCGTTCAGCGGCACGTCCACCGTGCCACTCCAGCCCCAGCTGCCACGCGAACGGCGGGTCCAGCGCAGCACAAGGCTGCCATCGCTATCGCGGACGGCGCGGCCGTGCACGGGCGTGAGTGGCTCGCGGCTTCGCCCTGCAGCCATGATCGGCGCGACCACGGCTTCGTTATCGGCAAGGCCGATCGCAGCAATCACACGACTGTCAGAGACTTCGCTCGGCTGCAATGCAATCGGCTTGCGGTCGAGCAGGATGAAACCCGCCCCGGCAGGCGTGCCACCAGCGGCGACGTGTTCCGTACCCCCGCGACCGCGAAGGAGTCCTGAGAGAAGCCATTGGCCTCCGCCTAGGTCCTCCGCATGACAGAACTGGATGATTTCCTCTCCGACCACCGCGCGGTTTGCGCCGCTCGCAAGGTCGTCCGGCGTGGCCGTTGGCAGGACGAGGTCCGTTGCGTCCAACAGAACGTCCAGAGTCGCCTGCCGATCGATGAACAGGGCGCTGCCGGGCGCAAGGGCGGAGGACGTGGTACCGGTTATGCTGCGCCGCGTGCCAGTGCCGCCGATAGGCACGAGGCTGCCGCCACGCTCGGCGTAGAGCGTAGCGCCGGTCCACCCGGACGTTGCCGAGCTGGGTGCGGCGAAGACCTGCCGCTGGTCCATGCTGCCTTCACCGTCCCAGGGCAATTCGACTGCGCGCAAGGTCGTGGGGCTTGCGACCGCGTCCTTGGGACTGGCGGGCGTGCCGGGGTCGGTCGGCGTCTCGGCGCCGCGCAGATAGGGCAGGCGGAGCAGTTCAAGCTCCAGCCCGTTCTCGCGCCATTCCCACGCCTCGATCCGCCACTTGCCGGACTTGCCCGGCACGGTGACGATCTGACCGGGGCCGATTGCCGGATCGAGCTGGGCCACGCGGTAGGCCATGCGCTCCTGCGACCAGCCAGCGCGTTCGGCGGCGTCGTCTGCCAGTTTGCGAGCTTTCGTCGCCGCAAGTGCTCCGGGAAATTCCACGATGCGGCTGCGACCGGCCTGTGCCCGCCCGCCCGCCCGTTGCAGACCTGCCTGGTAATCGCGGTCGACGTCGTAATAACGCAGGCCGCCGGGCAACTGGACCGCGTCTGCCCGCCGCTGGCTGGCGCGTCCGGACACGGCACCGAAACTCTCGCGCGACAGGTCCACCGCAGCTTCGGGCAACCGGGCGACGGGTTCGCCCGCCGGATGACCGTCGAAGAACGTCAGCCGCGTCCCGCTGGCATCGCAGGCGAGGGGATAGACCCGGTCGACCGAATCGAGCACCGCCTGAAGCGGGCCGCCGGAGTCGGAATAGCCTTGCAGGCCTGGCAGCACGCGGTCCGCAGAGCCCGTCGCGATGGCGGGCGAAACTATGGATTGCAGGCTCACCGCGCCATCGTCAGCCACGATCTCGAAGGTAAGAGCGGGAATGCGGTTGCCGAAGTCGCCCAATTGCAGGTCTTCGAACACGCAATAGGCCAAGCCCCGGAAGGCAGGGCAGGCCGCGCCCTTGTCGGCCGCGATCAGCGGGTCGGGCTGCTGGTCGCCGTGGCCGGAATGGACGCGGAACGTGCCGCCCACCTTCAGGTCGCCCGCGCTTCCGCGCAGCAGGTTTCCGTCCGCCCAGATGCGCCGGACAGTGGCAACCGGGCGGCTCGCCAGAGCGACCGCGAACGAGGTGGAATAGCTGTAGGTGGTGACAGAGGGCTGACCTTTGCCGCCGCCTGCTTCCTCGCTGCTTTCGACGAGGTCGGTAGCCCAGATGATCGTTCCGGCAGCGCGCATGGTGCCGAAATGGCGCGGCACGGGTGTGCCGTAGCTGGAGGTGGTGACGCTGAGTTCCTGCAGGCGTGGGCCTTCGCGGTCTGCGGGGCCGAACAGCGCGCCGTCGATCTGGCTGCCGAGCAGCGAGCCCAGCGCACCGCCTAGCGGTCCGCCGATGGCCGTGCCGACGGCAGTCAATACGAGAGTAGCCATGGAATATCCTTCAGTTGCCGGTCAGGCGCCAGCGGGCGACGACTGGCCAGGGCAAGGGCGCCGGGCTTTCCACCACGCGCCCCAAACCGGCATGGGCATGGATCAGCGACGATCGGGGGCCGACAATCGCGAGATGGAATTGCGCGGTCGAGGGGCGAAGCAGGACGACATCGCCGGGCCGCGTGCCACCTTCATGCGGAACCAGCCCGGCAGCGGGGAGCAGGCGGGCAAAGTGTGCAAGATCGAGGTTGCGCATCGCGTAGCGCGGCACCGCAGGCGGCGTTCGCCCGATCCGCGCCAATGCTGCGTAAACAAGTCCGATGCAGTCGACGCCGGTGCCGGGATCGCGGCCAAGCAGGCGGAAGGGCGCGCCGACCATCTGCTGCGCTGCTTCGGCGAGGGCTGTCGCATCGCTCACGAGGAACTCGTGGGATAGCGCGTGAGCAAGTCATTGCCGGGCAGGAACGGCTCCCCTTGGAAATTGGCGGCGTTGCCGAAGCGATTGGCGCAGGTCTCGATGGTGTGATCGCAACCCTCGCGCAGGTAGGCGCGGTGGCCCGCTGCCAGGTCGGTTGCGATGGATTGGTCAAGCACCAGCAAGCCGCCCAGCACATCCACGACATGCATCGTGATCCCGGAATGCGGGCCGTCAATCCAGCGCACTTGCCCGTGGCGGTAGGCTTCGGCGGAAGGTCCGCCAAAGCCCACGGCGTTTCTATCTGCATCGATCAGCGAGGCATGGCCGATCCGCGTGAAGCGCGCGGGGTTCAGGCGGCACGCGGCATCGCAGAAGGCGGCACGGCACGTGGGGCTGGTGCGAGGAACGAAGTCTTCCTCCAGCGCCGCCTTGGCGGAGCGCAATTCGGCGGTGAAACCCTGATCCTCCGCAGAGATGTTCCCCAGCGTGCCGTGAAAAAGGCTTGCGCGAGACAGGCTGGTCCAGTCGACAAGGCCGATGGCCACGCGTGCATCGGCGTAGCGCCCGCTTTCGAGGTCCGCCGCCGAAATGGTATCGTGCGCAAGGATTCCCTGCACTTCCACGCTGTCCCGCTCCAGCTTCGCGGTGCGGCGGATGGCGGAGGGCAACATGCCGGGCGCTGCAAGATGGGTAACGCCGTCGAACGTGAGCGGGCGATTGTGGCTGGTGAACGCCAGCGTCACCCCGTCCCGGCGCTCGATACGCCACCACGTGGCAACGCCTTCCAGCTCGTTGCCGAAGAACACGGGCGTCATACGTCCTCGCGCACTTCGACAAGCGGCACCGAGGGGGCCTCACCTGCGGCAAAGGTAGAGCAGGAGATGTCGAGCCGGTCCTGTGCAAACCGTACGGGCACGTCGAACAGGAACCCTGCGCGCACTTCGGTTCCTTCGGGCGGGGCATCGCTCAGCACGACGCGACCACCGGCGCCCAGCGTCCAGTCTGTTGTCTCCACGCCGCCTACGCTGACCCGAATCGTTTCCGCGCGGGGGCGAGTGATCTGGCGGACCTGTGGATCGTTGCCCGCACCGTAGGACTTCGACAGCCGGAAGGTTGCGGCAAGACCGTCGCCGGTGCCGATCAGCTGGTCTGTGGGCGTGGGGCTGCCGGTAAGGCCGTTGGAGCTGAAATCGAACGGGTCCGCCAGCCTGAACCCGCGGGCGGGGCCGCGGCGGGCACGGAAGAATTCCAGCAGCACGCCCAGCTCGGCCTCGGACCTGAGGCCGGGACCGACATCGTAATGCATCCGCGCGTCGCTCCACTGACTGTTGCGCCGTTCGAAACCCGACGCGGTGAGCGAGATGGAGGTGGAGAATTCGGGGCTGGCGGCGGTATCGCGCCCCAGCGCCAGCGGGTAGAGCACATCGTCGAAAGCTTGCAATTCGTCCTCCTGGGATTGGGTCAGGCGCACGTATCCGTCGCGCAGGACCTGGGGCATGGCCCATACGAACTGGCGCGGAACGCCGCGTTCGATGGCTTCGTCCACGCCGTCGTCGATCAGCTGCCAGAATGCGTCCGCGTCGGCCGGGTCGAGCACGAAGCCGGATAGGTAATCCTGCACGGCCAGCGGGTAGCCGAGCCGTTGCTGCACTTCAGCGTAGGCCCTCAGGCGCCGGGCTTCGGCTCCCGTGGTCAGCCAGTCGTAATCCTCGAGCTGAAGCCGTTCGTAGGCGGGATAGGCCCAGTCTGTCGGCATGTTCGCGCGCCGCAATTCCGGCCATTTCGGGTCGAGCACGGTAGGTGTGAATAGCAGCAGATAGACCTGCGCCGCCTCTCCCGCCGTCGCCTTAACCGTGTCGCGGATCGCCTTGGTGGCATTGGCAAGGCGCTTTCCGGCCCAGTCGAGGTGGTTGAGCTGCGCTTGGTCCAGCGTCGCGGTGAGGTCCGGAATGTCAGGCGCATCGGGCACAAGCCGCCGGGCGTCCTCGTCATAGATGCACAGCTTGCCTTCGGGCGTGATCCACCACCACGGTTCGCCGATCTGGAAATGCACCGGCAGTCCTGCGTCCATCACCTGCCGGACAAGCGCCGTCGCGACCTTGTGAAGGAAGAACATGCCTTTCGAAAGCGGGGTGATAAGCGTGGAGGGCGGGTCCCACCCCGTCAGCGCCAATTCGCCGTCGTAGGTGCGCTGGCCCCATTCGGGCGGGCAATGCTCGGCAAACAGTTCAAACGAAAGCGAGACGACCGGCTCGAAACCGAATTCCACGCAGCGGGCGAAGAAATCCTCGTGCCAGGCGATGAACGGCTGGCACAGCACTCCCGTCGGTTCTGCCTGCAACTTTCCCTGCTTTCGCGTGAGCCTGTAGTAATGGCTCATGCCGACGTAGTGGACCAGCGCATCGCGGTAGCCCAGTTGCATGATGCCGCGCATCATCCGGGCAGGCGTGAGGTTGTAGCTGTCGTCGTAGGCGGTGCACATATGCAGGCCGTGCGGCGGCACGATCACGTCGCCGATGGTCAGCATGGCGCGGTCGCCGTCGCAGTTGATCTCGGTCAGCTCCACCCATCCGTTGCTGCGGGCGAAGAGCAGTCCCGCGGCGTCGGGATCGTAGGTCGGGGCCACCAGAGAGATGAACATGCGGTCTATGTCGCCGGGCGCCACCGCGTCGCCGTCTGCCAACCATCCTTCGCGCAGGGCCGAGAACGGCAGGTTCACGCTCGCATCCTGCGGCGTTCCCTCGGCGTAGTTCCACAGCCGCACATACCAGCTACGCGCGGTTCCCGAAGCATCGCGGCCTTCGATAGTCAGCGTTGGCCCGTGCACCGCATCCAGTGGCAGAACGCCGTCGGAACGCCAGCGGAAGCTGAGCGTGGTGCGCGAATAGTCGCGGTCGGTATCGTAGGAGAGCAGCGGGTGGTCGAACCGGTCCTCGCTCTCCCAGATCAGCCCGACCAGCCCGCCCGCAAGCTGCAGTTCGAGATCGACCCGCAGCGAATCGGGGCCGGTGGAGACCACGCTGGCCATGTCGCCGCGCGGGAAATCCACGGTCCAGAAGCGCGGGTCGAAGCGCTGGATGAAATCGGTGTCCTGCCCATTGCGTTCACGGGCGAGCCAATAGGCCATTACCTGTCTCCCTCAGCCTTCTCTCATTGCGCGGGCAACGGCGCTTGCGACCTGGCGGGAGGAGCGTTGCAGCATCACCGGCGCATCGGTGCCGCGCGGAGCGGCGAGGTTGATCGAAACGCGCACATCGCGCCCGCCACCCGGTTGCGGAATGCCGGCCTCGACGCGGCCTGCACTGGTGGGCACGAACAGCTCCGGCCCGCGCTCGCCGACGAGATAGGCACTGCCAGGCGCGACGGGACCGCCGGTGGCGCGGCCGGGCAGACCGAGGACCGAACCGACGAGGCCGTTCAGCAGCGAGCCCAGCCCGCCTGCGCCGCCGCCCTGCCCCTTTCCGAACAGGCTGCCGATGCCGGACTGCACCGCTTGCGCTGCGATCTGGTTCATCGCGTTGAAGGCCACGTCCTTCAACTCGTCGAAGCCCAGCTTGCCGCGCCGGATAGCGGACAGCAGGCCGCGCTCCAGGACGTTCCCGGCGCGGGAAAAGCCGTCGAGCAACGAGGTGTCGAGGCTGGTGCGCATCGATTCCACGTCGGCGCGAAAGCCGGCGGTGCTGGCGCGCACGTCCACCATCAGGGTTTCCACGGTGTCATCCATTGCTGTCTTGCTCCAGGAGACGGTCGAGGTCGGCGCGGCTCATGCCGTCCGCTTCGCCATCGGGGGTTTCGAAAATGCTGGCGAATTCGCGCGGCGTGGCTTGCCAGAACCAGTGCGGCGGCCAGCCGAAGAGGCGCGCGGCCACACCGGCAAGGCGCCGGGCATGGTCGCCGAACCGCTCGTTCATGACCGGCCTTGCAGGATCTGCTTGAGCAGTTCGCGCAATGGGCCGGAGGCTGCGGCAAGGCCCATGGCCATCACCGCCTCGCCCATGACATTGCGCGAGATGCTTTCGCGCCCCTCGCAGCAATGCCAGAACAGCGCGGCGATTTCCGCCAGCCGCAACCGGCCCTCGCTGGCGCGTTCGACCAGGGCGAACAGCGGGCCGAGTTCGTCCTCTGCCGCCACCAGCGCGGCGAAGGTCGGGCGCAGGACGCGAACCTGCCCGGCGACGACCAGGGCAGCCTCGCCGCGTTCGGGATTGGCTGTCTGGCTCATGCGGGGATCACGGCTCCCGAGCTTTCCAGCTGCAGCGTGTAATTGCGCTCGCCGTTGAAATCGCCCGCGTAGTCGAGCCGCTGGACGAGGAAGCGACCGCGCAGCTTCGCGCCGTCCTCGAACGACAGTTCGAAATCCTCGATCGTGCCTGCCAGCGCATGGGCGCGGATCGCGGCTTCGGCATCGCTGCCGAGGAAAATGCCTGCCGCGCTGACGGAGACCGAGCGGGTGCCCGCGCCGGAGAGCAGGTCTCGCCAGCCGCCCGACTGCTTGTGCGTCACGACCACGGCATCGCCGTTGATCGACATCTGGGTGGTGCGGAGACCGGCGACGGTTTCATAGGTGGGCGGCTGTGCGCCGTCCCCGATCTTGAGAAGGAAGGCGCTGCCTTTCTGGGCTGTCATGGGTGTTTCTCCGGTGTTGGGGTCAGGCTTCGAGGATGCGGAAGCGGTATTCGATCAGCACCGCACGCGTGTTGCGCGGGCGCTGTTCAGCGCGGGCGCGCAGGAAAGTGGTGCTGGCCAGTTCAAGGCCGGGATGCTGGCGAGGCAGACTCTCGATACGCTCCTCGACCTGCGAGGCGATGGCCGAGGTTTCCGCCGCTGCATCCCCGCGGGTCTGCAGCTCCAGCGCCACGCGAACCTCGCGTCCGCGCCGGGTCTTCGTGCTCCAGTCGGTGCTGGCGCTGGCGGCGATGCCGAGCCATGGCAGGCTGGCGCGCGAGGGGGCTTCCTCGGCAACGTCATTCAGCGTGGTGGAAAGGACCGGGTCGCTCGCCAGCCATTCGATCAGGATCGTGCGCAGCAGGCTTTCCATCTAGCGGGTGTCCTTCATCGTATCGGGCCAGAGAAGGCGCGCGTCGCGCCAGCGCCAGGGATCGCGCTGCTTTTCGCGCAGAGTATTTTCGGCGCGGGCTTCGGCCTTGATGCGGGCGCGGGCGGCAAGGCGCCGGGCGAGGGCGGCAAAGCCGTTCGTCGATGCCTCGATCATGCCAGCCGCATCCGGCGCCAGGGCTGCCAAAGGGCTGCGACCGCACGCGGTGGGGCGTGGTTCGCCTCCCCGGAATCGCGGTCGCGATACTGGTGCGCGGCGAGGCGGATGATGCCGTGGCGCAAACCTTCGGGAAGGCTTGCCCAGTCAGGCGCAAGCCCCGCATCGAAGCGCACCACGATGCGGCTTTCGGCAATTGCGCGCGTCAACCGGACCCGGCCACAACCTTCTGCGGTAATGTCGATCAGGTATCCGTCCACCGGCAGCGGGAAGCGTGTTCCGTCGGACGCCAGGCGTTCGACACCGGTGATGGACACGACGGGCGCGGCGGCAATGCGCTGCCAGTCGTAACGATCGGGCAGCACTTCCTCGCATCCCGCCTCCAGCGGAATCAGCCCGGTAAAGGCCTCGCAGGTGTCGAGCGCCGCGCGCAGCAGGGCCGTGAGGGTATCGTCGTCGCGGGTGGTGGTAATCGCGAGCCAGTCTTTCAGCTCGGCAAGCGCCGCGTCCGCCAGCAGCGGCGGCACGATCATAGCTCGCTTCATTTGGTTTTCCTTTTGTGTTTCGATTGCGCCTCCGCGCAATCGTCCTCGGCGGATTCTTGTTTCATGCGCCCATCTCCGTGGGCGCGTCCTCGGTGCTATTCGCTCCGCTTCGCTGCGCGGCACCTGCGGGCTGCGCGGTCGCGCGCTGTCGGTCGCTGGTCGCGACCGAAATAAGTGCAGTGTCGACACGGAAGTGCGGGACACGGTCCGCGACTAGCGGACCGCAAGGACGAATGGCCGCCCGCAGCGGGCGCCGCTATGCTGCGCATCTAGCGAGGACGCTCCGACGGAGGTCGGAGCGAAAAACAAAGATGCCCGCCTGCCGGAGTTGGGGAAGGGAGAAACTCAACGGCAGGCGGGCTAAACGGGCGGCGGCATGTTCCTCGCCGCCCGCTGGTCGAAGCGTCAGATGGCGCGCGCTTACGCTTCGATTTTCAGCAGCTTGATCGCCGAGCTGTCGAGCACCTGGCCGCCCACGCGCTTCGTGGCGTAGAAGTGCACGAAGGGCTTGTTGGTGAACGGATCGCGCAGGATCTGCGTGGCGCTGCGTTCGGCGATGATGTAGCCGGCCTTGAAGTTGCCGAAGGCGATCGGGAAAGCGCCGCCTGCCACGTCCGGCATGTCTTCCGCTTCGATCACCGGGTAGCCCAGCAGGCGATCCGGCTGGCCTTCCACCAGGCCCGGCTGCCACAGGAATGCACCGTCGCTGGTCTTCAGCTTGCGCACTTCGGAAAGCGTGGCCGAGTTCATCACCCAGCTTGCACCTTGGCGATGCCCCGCCTTCATTGTGTGCACGAGGTCGATCAGGCGGCCCTCGGGATTGGCGTCGAAGCCGTCCGCATCGCCCGAACCGATGTACTGCACCGAGCCGAACGGACGCACGGCATCACCCGCCATCGAGGTCGGCGAGGCGAGGAAGCCGCGCGGCTGGTCCACGCCAGAGCCATTGACGAAAGCAGCACCTTCGGCGCGGGCGAATTCCATCGCCACTTCGCTGGCGAGCCAGCCTTCGAGGTCGAACGCGGCATCGTCCAGCATGGACTGGCTGGCGGCCGGGTTGGCGTAGAGCTCACCCGTCGGCGGCGCAATTTCGGCGAAGTTCGGGGCATCGGTTTCCGGGCGCGGGGCGCTCTCGCCGACCCAGCCCGACGCGGTGCCGCCGGTGGTGACGAGCTTGCGATAGCCCGCAGAGCCGACTTGCACCACCTGCGCGATCTGGCGGATGGGGGAGATTTCCTTCAATTCGCTCGCGATCATCGCATCGATCTCGCGCGGGACGGCATAGCCGCCATCGGCGGGGCTGGAGCCGGACATCGACTTCAGTTCTGTCTCACGGCCACGGCGCAGGTAGCCATCGACGAAGCCTTTGACTTCGGCGCTCGGTTCGGTGGCACCAGCATTGCCGATAGCCGGACGCGCGGCGGCCTTGCCGATCCTGTCGATCCGGGCTTTCACCTCGTCGACGTCCGAACGCAGCACCTTGATCGCTTCGTCGGCCTTGTCCTGGCGGGCGACGATGTCGAAGCTGTCGTTGAGCGTGTCGGTATTCAGAGGGGTTTCGATCTGGATATCCATGTATTTCCTTTCGGTGGGGGAGAGTAATCTTCGGGCGCGAAGCGACCGCAAGCGCGAACGCGCGTCGGCCGGTCAGGCCGGAAGCCAAGGCTGCGGACGCAGCCGCCGGCGCTTGAGGCTAAACAAACAGGTGGACTCGCGCATTCGGTTGCAGGGGGTGGGTGACGAGGCTGACTTCGAACAGGTCGATATCCTCCAGCACGCGCCCGGCTGGCCCGCGGCGGTATCCGCGGGCGCGGTAACCGAAGCTAAGGCCGTTGGTGCGGCGCGAGAGGAGTTCCTGGCTGGCGCGGCTGTCAGGGTTGTCTATGCGGGCGATCACCCTCAGGCCGCGCGCGTCTTCCTGCGCCAGTTCGACGGTTCCGATCGGCTGGTCCGGGTTGTGCTGCCAGTAGAGCGGGAGCGGTTCCTTCCGCTCCGCCAGCGTGCGGGCGAAAGCGCCTTTCACGATCACGTCCTTCGCGCTGTCGGCAATGTCGAATAGGGCGGCGTAACCCGCGATACGGGTCAACGCAGCAGCTCCGGCACGCCGATGCGCACGGCGATGCCGATCAGCAGCAGCGCCATCAGGCCGCGCACGCACCATTCTATCACCGCCTTGGATGCGCTGGCCTTCGCCGCGCGCCAGGCGCTCAGCAATTCGCGCAGTTCGTCGAGATCGTCGTGCGCGCCCTCGTCGTCGAGGCCCAGCTTGTCGAGCACGCGTTCCGCGCCCAGTTCGCTCGATTCCTCCACGATGGCGCGCAGCGTCACCAGGTCCGCGCCGGTATCGATCGCCTGGGCCACCAGCCCGGCGAGCATGTCTTGTCGGTTCATGTGTTGTCTCCAGCAGGCGCCGAAGCCGGGGCAAGACCAAGCATCGCGCGCTTCTCGTCAGCGGTAAGGAAGTCGGCCCCGCTCACCTGCGACCACAGCTTCTCGCGGTCCTCCGCCAGCGCGGGCACTCGGTCGAGATCGACCGACAGCGCGAGGTCCGGAAACCACGGCGAGAGGCCCTGCGAGAGGCCGTCGAGGATCTTGGCCGCCAACGGCAGCAGGGTGAGCCGCCACAGCGCGCGGTTGGCCTCGCGGTAATTGGAATAGGTGTTGTCGCCCGGCAGACCGAGCAGCATGGGCGGCACACCGAAAGCGAGCGCAATGTCGCGCGCAGCCGCCGCTTTCAGTTCGGCAAAGTCCATGTCGGCGGGCGAGAGGGACAGGCTCTGCCACTTGAGGCCCCCTTCCAGCAGCATCGGACGGCCCGCGTTGCCGCCGCCCTGGTAGGCGCTGGAAAGCTCTGCCTTCAGCCGGTCGAACTGGTCGGCCGTGAGGCCAGCGGTGTCGCTGCCGTTGTCATAGACCAGTGCGCCACTGGGCCGCGCCGCGTTCTCCAGCAGCGCGAGGTTCCAGCGCGCGGCCTCGTTGTGGATCGCCACGGCCTGTTCGGCAGCAGAAAGGCAGCCCGCGCCGTAGTGATCGTCCGCCGGGTGGAAAGCCTTGAGGTGGATGAGGCAGGGCCAGCCGTCCTCGTCCTCCACCGGAATGTCGCGGGTCATGTCGCCCACGCGGTAGCGGTAGCCGACGGGCCAGCCATTCTCGCCCTGCACGACCGAGACCCGCTCGGGCCGCAATGCGAACAGCGAGGCGGGGCGATTGCCCACGCCTTTTCCGATCTGCACGAAGGCATTGCCGTGCAACAGCAGGTGCGCGGCAAGCGTTTCCATCAGCGATCCGCCATCCTGCGCGGCGCGCAGCATCACGGCGATCTCCGGAGCAGTGTGGGACAGGGGCGCATTGCCTACCCCCTCCGCCACGATCCGCACCGCCCGCTGGGCGACCGGATTGTCGAGAAACGCGTGGCGCACGGCGGAGCGATATTCGAACGGCTGGCGAGCACCGCCGCGCTCGTGCGTCCACCCCCAGGCGGAATGAAACCCGCGCCCGATAGGCACGGCTGTAGCTCCGCCACCGCCCTTGAAGGCGGCGCGGAGGCTGTCGAAGAATGACATCGTGTTTCCTTTGTCTAGTGGCCTAGAGTTGTCGGACAGCAGGCTCGCCCCGCTTGCCCAGCATCAGTTCCGTCATTGCCCACACCAGCGCATCGGCCCTGTCAGGCGAGCGCCCCGGTCCTTCGTAGCCGCCGCCGGCCATCACGCCGCACAGTTCGTCTTCCAGGGGCGGGAAGGTGCCCACGTGGTTCACGCGGCCTGCTTCGTAGAGCGCGGCGACGGGTTCGGCGCGCGCGCTTTTGCCGGTCCTGGCGTGGACCAGTTTCAGCGGCATTTGGCAGTCGGCGGCGCGCAGCACGCTTTCCACCATCGCGCCACCCTGGTTGGCCTCGGCCACCACGCGGTCGGCTTTCCAGGCAATCGCGGCGGCGGCCACGGCGCGTGCCCAGCGTTCGGGGCTGGGGCGCTCCACGCTGGCATCGGCCAGCACCTTGGCCTGCCCGCTCTCTGTGACAGCGCAGACCACGATCCCGCAGGCATCGCCGCGCGCGCTGGCGGGCGGGTCCACGCCGATCACGGTGCGTACGCGCTGCTCCAGGCACAAGGTCTCGCGGCACTGCTCCAGCATGGAGCGGGACCACAGCGCGCCCTCGACATCGGCCAGCAATTCGCCGTCCAGCTCCTGCCGACCCAGCGCGCTGCCACCGTATTGCCCGCGAATGGTCTGGATAAAGCCCGTGGGGAGGTGGTCAACATTGTCGTAAGTGCTGCCCCGCGTCACCACCACGCCGGGGTCCCGCTCCTGCTCGATCAGGCGGCGCATGATCGGCACCGCGCGCGGGGTGGTGGTGGCGAGGACTTGCGGGTTTTCACCCAGGCGCAGGCCCATTTGCAGGTTGTCCCACGTCTTCATCGCGCGCTCCGAAGAATTATCCCATTTGGCAATTTCATCACACCAGGCATAACCATGTTGCGGGCCGCGCAGGCTTTCCGGCTCGCTGGCGGAATAGAGTGTTGCCTGCGCGCCATTGGGCCAGGTCAGCCGCCGTAGAGAGGGTTCGAATTCCGGCCCGTCCGGGTAGAGGTGGCAGGCAAGGATGCCGCTCTCGCCTTCCACCATCACGGCGCGCGCTTCCGCGATGGAACGGGTGACGAGGGCGATGCGGGCATCGGGGTTGTCCTCCGCCACGTGGCGCACCCATTCGGCCCCGGCGCGGGTCTTCCCAAAGCCGCGCCCGGCACAGATCAGCCACAGCCGCCAGTCCTGTGCAGGCGGCATCTGTTCGCGGCGCGCCCAAAGCGGCCAGTGGTATTCCAGCAGGTCGCGCTCTGCCGCGTTGAGTTCATCGAGGAAATCGTAGCGTTCCGGGTCCTCCGCCTTGGCGAGCGCCTTGCCGCGCTCAATCTCTTCCATTGGCCCCGACTTCGCTAACGCCCTTTACGACGCCATCCTCCTTCAGCAGCTTCTCCGCCGCGGCGCGGCGCTCGCGCATCCGGTCCAGCTTGGCATTCAGGCCGGCGAGGACGGTGGCCTTGTCGCGGCTGCCCTGCCGGGCCTTTTCCTTGGCCGCTGCCTCGCGGTGCGCGGCCAGCAGGCGCAGGGCATTGGCAATGTCGAATTTCGTTTCGCCCGGCGGCGTTCCGAAGCGAAGCCGCTGCAGCGTTTCCATTTCCAGGTGCTCGTATCCTTCCAGCAGGGCCGCGCTCCACTGGGCGCGGAATTCGGGGTTTTCCCGTCGCCACTTGTAGACGTACGACGTCATGGCTCCGGCCTTCTCGGCGGCCTTGGTGACGTTCGAGGTTTCGGCCAGCTCTTCCAGAAAGACGTGCTTCCAGTTCTGTTTCAGGTTCTGGCCCCGCTGTTCCTTGCGCGGTTTTACGCGTTTCGACATGTGATCCCGCCCTTGTCCTGAGCGATTGCCGAGCGCGCCGTGCGGGCACGAAAAAGGGCGGCTCCCGTAACGGGACCGCCCTTGAAGCGCCTCCTCGATGGGGCGGCGCCGACTCGGTTTATCGCGATGTTCCGTTTCTCTAACCAAACAGTGTGACGATGTCAACGTGAAAGTGCCATATGGGTTAGTTTGTTGGACTCGCCCTCACACTTGCGGGGCCGGTGAACCTGCCGTAGATGCCGCAAAACCTTCAGGGACTTTCCATGCTTCGCGGACTTTACAACTGGACGATGGCCAAGGCCGCGCATCCCCATGCGCAGTGGTGGCTGGCGTTCTTCTCGTTCATCGAATCGAGTTTCTTCCCCATCCCGCCGCACCCGCTGCTGGGTCTGATGTGCCTGGCGGAGCCGAAGCGGGCGATCCGCTTTGCCCTGATCTGCACGCTGGCATCGGTGCTGGGCGGCCTGTTTGGGTACCTCATCGGTTATTTCCTCTACGAAGCCGTGGGCGAATGGCTGATCGGAATGCTGGGCCTGACGGACAGCTTCCCCAAGGCCGCCTGCTACATCCGCGAACAGGGCGCGGCAGCGGTGTTCCTTGCCGCGGGTACGCCGATCCCATTCAAGCTGATGACCATCACCGCCGGGTTCATCGAGATGAACCTCGTGACCTTCATCCTCGCCGCGATCGCGGGCCGGGCGCTGATCTTCATGGTGGTGGGCGTGCTGTTCCAGTTCTTCGGCGCGCCGATCAAGGCGATCATCGACAAGTACCTGGGCACCGTCACCACGATCTTCGTTGTCCTGGTGGTGGCCGGTTTCATCGCCATCACCCAGCTTGGCGGCCACGAGGGCGAGGCCGACGCGAGCGACCCTTGCGCCAACGTCACTTCGATGGAGCAGCTTTAATTCGACAGTTGTCGAAATAACGCTTGCGCTGGCGGGCGGATATTTCGATAAGTGTCGAAATGAAGCAGCAAGACGTTATCGCCGCGCTCGGAGCGCTCGCGCAGGATTCGCGGCTGGAGGTGTTCCGCCTGCTCGTTCGCACCGGCAAGGAAGGGCTGGCCGCAGGCGATATCGCGCAGCGGCTGGGCATCCCTGCATCCTCGCTATCGTTCCACCTGTCGCAGTTGCACGAGGCCGGGCTAGTGTCCCAGCGGCGAGAGGGCCGCTCGCTGATCTACAGCGCCGACTATGCCAGCATGAACGCGCTGATGGCCTTCCTCACCGAGAACTGCTGCGAGGGGGAGGGTTGCGAAGCGACTGCCGCCCCGCGTACTGCCGGAGCCTGCTGAGCCATGCGCAACGTGCTGTTCCTGTGCACCGCCAACTCGGCCCGCTCGATCCTTGCCGAGGCGATCCTTCGCGATGCCGCGCCGGGCCGCTTCGCCGCATTCTCCGCCGGCAGCACGCCGCGCGGTGTGCCCAATCCGCTGGCGCTTGAACTGCTGGCGGCGAAGGGGCACGCGGTGGACGGCCTTTCCTCCAAGAGCTGGGACGTCTTCGCGGGAGAGGGCGGGCCGACCATCCACGCCGTCATCACAGTGTGCGACAATGCCAAGGGTGAAAGTTGTCCGATATGGCCCGGCCATCCGGTGCAGGCCCACTGGGGCATTCCCGATCCCGCGAGCGTGGCAGCCGACGGCACCCACATCGATGGGGAACTGGCGGGCTTCGAAACCGCCTACGCGCGCCTTAGCCAGCGGATCGAGGCGATGCTGGCGCTGGACGATGATTCGATGACAGCGCGCGAATGGCGCGATGCGCTCATTGCCATTGGCAAACAAAGCGAGGGAGCAAGCTGATGGCATCGTTCGAACGCTACCTGTCGGTCTGGGTGGCACTCGCCATCGCTGCGGGCGTGACGTTCGGCCTGATTGCCCCCGGTGTGGCGGCGGGCCTGGCGGGGCTGGAATACGCCTCGGTCAATCTCGTGGTCGCGGTGCTGATCTGGGCGATGATCTACCCGATGATGGTCGCCGTCGATTTCGGTGCGATCCGCGATGTCGGCACGAAGCCCAAGGGGCTCATCATCACCGTGGTGGTGAACTGGCTGGTGAAGCCTTTCACTATGGCAGCCCTCGCGGTGCTGTTCTTCGATTATCTCTATTCGGGCCTGATCGCACGGGACGATGCGCAGCAATACATTGCCGGGCTGATCCTGCTGGGGGCGGCGCCGTGCACCGCGATGGTATTCGTTTGGTCGCAACTGACGAAGGGCGATCCGGCCTACACGCTGGTTCAGGTGTCGGTGAACGACCTGATCATGATCGTCGCTTTCGCTCCCATCGTTGCCCTGCTGCTGGGCGTTACCGATATCGTGGTGCCGTGGGACACGCTGCTGCTGTCCGTCGTGCTTTACGTTGCCATTCCGCTGCTTGCCGGATGGCTGACGCGCCGGGCGATTACCGGAAGTGCGAAAGGCAACCACAACGCTGTCGGGGCCTTCACGGCCCGCCTGAAACCATTCTCGATCCTCGGCCTGCTCGCCACCGTCGTCCTGCTGTTCGCCTTCCAGGCAGAGACTATCGTCGGCCAGCCAATGCTGATCGTGCTGATCGCCATCCCGATCATCATCCAGTCCTACGGGATCTTTGCCGTGGCATACGCCGCCGCATGGGCGTGGCGCGTGCCACATGCCATCGCGGCACCCTGCGCGCTGATCGGCACGTCGAATTTCTTCGAACTGGCCGTGGCGGTGGCTATCGGCCTCTTCGGCCTTTCCAGCGGCGCTGCGCTGACCACGGTGGTCGGCGTGCTGGTGGAAGTTCCGGTGATGCTGTCGCTGGTGGCGCTTGCCAACCGGTCGCGGGAGAAATTTTCCGGCTGACCGGTTGGCAAAGAGCGATCAGCCCTCGAACTTCGTTTCGAGAGTGATCTCGGTATCGAGAAGGCGAGAGATCGGGCAGCCTTCCTTGGCGTCCTTCGCCAGTTCCTCGAACTTCGCCTGGTCCATGCCGGGCACCTTGCCCTTTGTGCTGAGTGCCGACTTCGTCACCTTGAAGCCGGCATCGTCCTTCTCCAGCGTGACTTCGGCGTGGGTGACGACGGAGCCGTCGGTATGCCCGGCCTCGGCCAGCTTGAAACTCAATGCCATGGTGAAACAGCTGGCATGGGCCGCCGCGATCAGCTCTTCCGGATTGGTGCCGGGCTCGTCCTCGAACCGGGTCTGGAAACCGTAGGGCTGCGCGGCGAGCGCGCCCGAGCCGGTGGACACGTGACCCTTGCCGCCTTTGCCAAGGCCCTCGTACGTCGCGCTGCCGGTGTTGGTCGTCTTCATGGGGAAATCTCCTTTCCACATGAAGACGAGCAGCAGGCGGCGCTGTTCCGGATCAGATAATACCCACGGCCTTTCCGGCGCGTTCGAACATGCCGAGGATGGTTTCCACCTCCTCGTCGGAATGCACGGCGCACAGCGAACAGCGAAGCAGCGTCATGTTGGCAGGTGTTGCCGGCGGGCGGGCGAGGTTGACGTAAAGCCCCTCGGTCAGCAGCGCGCTCCACATGGCGGCGCCCTTTTCCAGGTCCGGCATGATCACCGCGACGATGGCGCTCTGTGGCTCGTCGGTGCCCAGCTTGAAGCCGAGCTGCGTCAGGCCCGAGTGCAGGCGCTGCGAGTTCTTCCACAGGTGCTCGCGCTTGTCCTTCGCCGTCATCAGCTTGCGGATCGACGTTGCCGCCGTGGCTACCACGCTGGGCGGCAGGCTGGCGGTGAAGACGTACGGGCGGCACACCAGGCGCATGATCTCGAACTTGGGATGGTTGGAGACGCAGAAGCCGCCAACCGTGCCCACGCTCTTCGAGAAAGTGCCGATGATGAAATCGACATCGTCGATGACGCCTGCCTGTTCCACCACGCCGCGGCCATGTTCGCCGATGAAGCCCATCGAGTGCGCCTCGTCCACCAGCACCATCGCGCCGTTGTCCTTGGCGATCTTCACCATTTCCTTGAGCGGGGCGATGTCGCCCAGCATCGAGTAGACGCCTTCCAGCACCACCAGCTTGCCCGCGCCTTCGGGAATGCGCTTCAGGCGCTTTTCCATTGCGGTAATGTCGTTGTGCTTGAACGGCACAATCTCGGCGTTGCCCATCGCGCAGCCATCCCAGATTGAGGCGTGGCTATCGATGTCGAGCACGACGTAGTCGCCCTTGCCCGCGATCGTGGAAATGATGCCGAGATTAGCCTGGTAGCCGGTGGAGAAGACCATTGCGTGGTCCATGTCGTAGAACTCGCGCAGCGCGTCCTCGCACTCCTTGTGGCCCTGGTAGGTGCCGTTGAGCACGCGGCTGCCGGTGGTGCCGGAGCCGAAATCGGCCAGCGCCTTCTGCCCGGCGGCCACCACGTCCGGGTCGAACGTCATGCCCATGTAGTTGTAGGTGCCCAGCAGGATCGTGTCGCGCCCGTTGCAGATCGCGCGGGTGGGGGAGAGCACGCGCTCCATAACCAGTGAGAACGGATCTTCCACGCCGCTGGCGAGCAGGTTCTCGCGCAGCTTGATGGTGTCGTCGAACTTGCTGAACAGGTCGGGCGTGTCGCCGGTGAGTTCAGGCGGCTGGTCCGCCTGCATGATGCCTTCGCTCATAGCGTCCTCAGCTGCTCACCAGGTCGTGCACGGCATCGACGAGCTGGCCGTACTTCTCGATCTCGGCCTGCTGGTTCATCGAGATGATGATGTCGAATTCGTCCTCGATCTCGGCGACGAAATCCATCACCGTCAGGCTGTCGAATTCCAGGTCGCCGGCGAAGGTCGTGTCCTCGGTGATGGCGATGCCCTTCTTGTTGAAGGGCTCTATGATCTTGCGAATGCGGGAATCGACTTCGGCGCGGTCCATGCAGGAAATGTCCTCAAAGGCTACTGTGGCTGCTCCCCCTATAGGGGAGGCGAACGCCCGCGGCAAAGCTTTCGCGCCGCTGCTTGTCAAGCCGTTTGGCTCTTGGCAGGTTCACGAGAAGCGCCGCAGGTGGGCGGCCGCAATGGCGGGGGCACGATGAACGAAACGAAAACCGGGGAGCCGCGCAAGTTCGCCACCAATTCGGTGCAGATGCTGCGCACGGTGCAATCGAACACGCTGGCGCTGTCGCAGATGGCGGACCAGAAGGCCTCGATCCTGATGGGTGCGACCTTCGTGGTGTTCTCCATTGCGATAGGCCGCGCGCTGGAAGGAGAGATGCCATGGTCGCTGACGGTGCTGGCCGTGTTCGCCTTCCTCAGTTCGCTGTCGGCGGCGTGGGCCGTGATGCCTTCCATCCTGAGGCCGCCGCAGGTGCCGAACGGGCAGCAGAACCCGCTGTTCTTCGGTCATTTCACCTATCGCGACGAGAAGGAGTGGGCGGATGAATTCCTAGGGCAGATGCAGGACGAGGAAACGATGTTCCGCATGATGCTGCGCGATCTCTACCAGAACGGACTGGTGCTGCAGCGGCGCAAGTATCGCTACCTGACCTATGCCTACAGGCTGTTCATTGCAGGAATGGTGCTGACGCTGGCGGTGGCCGCCATCGAGTATTCGCTCGTCTGACTGGCTGGTCTGACTAGCTGGCAACCGCCTTGGGCGCGCCGTCGACGAGGCCCCTTACCGCCGCCATGAACGGGCCGATGGAAACGGGCTTTGCAAGGTAGCCTTCGGCGCCGGATTCGCGGATGCGCTGCTCATCACCCTTTCCGGCATAGGCGGTCACCGCCAGCACCGGCACTTCGCACAGGTCTGCATCGTGCTTGAGGATGGAGATGAGATCGAGGCCGGAGACGTCCTGCAACTGGATATCCATGACGACCAGGTTGGGCGTGAAAGCGCGGGCGGCTTCGATGGCGAGATTGCCGTCGGCCACCGGCTCGACAGAAAAGCCACCTGCCTGCAGCACGTCGCAGAAAAGTTTCCGGTTTAGATCGTTGTCCTCGACAACGAGGATACGCTTCGTCATTTAGCCCCCGAACCCCTCCGACCCGATGGAGGGACAACCAAACACTTATATTTATTACGGACTGCCAACCATTCTTAACACAGGTGAAGATTACGTAAAGGATGCTTCCGCATTAGCCCTTGCCGCCCTCGGCTGGGTGCTGGCGGACGAGCGGCGGGCGCACCGTTTTCTCGACCTGACCGGCCTATCGCCCGATGGCCTGCGCGAATCGATTGACGAAGTCTCCACGCACCGCGCCGTCCTCGATTTCCTCAGCCAGCACGAGCCGGACCTGCTGGGCGCGGCAGAGGCGCTGGACGTGCCGCCTGAAACGCTGGTTGCCGCTCGAAAGGACCTGCGCCGATGACCCCACTTTCCAACACTGGTCGCCCACTCGTCGTCACCGATTGCGATGAAGTGCTGCTGCACATGGTCCGCCATTTCCGCGACTGGCTGGATAGAGAGCACGACATCGAGTTCCAGCTGGAAGGCGATCCCTTCGTCCAGTCCATGCGCCGCCGCAGTGGCGAGCAGCCGCTGGAGGAGAAGGAGGTCTGGTCCCTGCTGGGCGGGTTCTTCGACACGCAGATGGACCGGCAGGAGCCGATCGACGGCTCGATAAGCGCGATCCGCGAATTGCAGCGCGAGGCCGACGTGGTGGTGCTCACCAATCTCGTCGACGAGCGCAACGAGGCGCGCCGCCGCCAGCTGGAATCGCTCGGCATCACCGCGCCGGTGTATACCAACCAGGGGCCGAAAGGCGGCGCGCTGTCGCGCATCGTGGAGGAGCACGGATCGCAGCGGATCGTTTTCGTGGACGATATCGCCAAGCATCACGAATCGGCGATGGAGACGATCCCGCACGTCCATCGCCTGCATTTCGTGGGCGAGCCGGCCATTGCCCCGCACGTCCCCTGCGCGCACAAGGCGGGCCACGCCCATGCGCGGATAGACACGTGGGCGGATGCCCTGCCATGGATCATGGAAACCCTGCACGGAGAGAAACAATGAGCATCGAGGCACGCCTTCAGGAACTCGGCATTGCACTGCCGGAAGTCTCGCCCCCGCTGGCCAGCTACGTGCCGGTGATGGTGCAGGGCGATCTCGCTTTCGTGTCGGGGCAGTTGCCGTTCATCGACGGCGAAGTGGTGACAGGCACTTTGGGCAAGGATGTCGACCTCGATAAGGCAATCGCCGCCGCGCGTGCCTGCGGGCTGATGATCCTGGCGCAGCTTCGCCACGAGATCGGCTCGCTCGACCGGGTGGAACGGATCGTCAAGCTGGGCGGCTTCGTCGCCTGCACCCCCGATTTCACGGACCAGCACAAGGTGGTGAACGGCGCGTCCGACCTGATGGCCGAGGTGTTCGGCGACATGGGCCGCCACGCCCGCGCTGCCGTGGGCGTGCCCAGCCTGCCGGTGGGGGCTGCGGTGGAAGTGGATGCGGTGATCGCCATTGGGCCTCGCTGACCTCGAGCGATCCGGGAAACTCGCCGCGCTGCATTCGCGCGCCTACGCCCATCGCGGGCTGCACGATACCGGTGTGCCGGAAAACTCGCTGGCGGCGTTCAAGGCGGCCATCGCGGCGGGACTTGGCATCGAATGCGATATTCGCAAAAGCAGCGACGGGCGGGCGATCGTGTTTCACGATGCGGACCTGGCGCGGCTGACAGGCCGGGAAGGGGCCATGGGTGCCTTCCCCGTCGGCGACCTCACCGCCATGACCCTGACCGGCAGCGAGGACACCATTCCAACGCTGCGAGACGTGCTGGACCTCGTCGATGGCCAGGTGCCGTTGCTGGTGGAACTCAAGAGTGACGATCGCCGCCCCGTCGGTGCGCTGTGCCGCGCGGTCCGCCGGGACCTGGAGGGTTACACGGGTGCGGTAGGCGTAATGAGCTTCGACCCGCGAATCCCGCGCTGGTTCGCCGGCAAGGAGCCGGAAGTGCTGCGGGGGCTGGTGGTGACGGAGCAGAATGCGCGCACCTTGATCGACAGCATCAAGCGCCGCCTGTCGGTGTCCCATGCGAAGCCCGATTTCCTCGCCCTCGACATCCGCGACCTGCCCAGCTCGCTTGCCAGATCGCAAGCGCGCAAGGGCCGCGCGCTGTTCACCTGGACGGTACGCAGCGCGGCGCAGGTGGAAACCGCCTTGCAGGCAGAGGCCGTGCCCATAGCCGAAGGTCCGGGGGTGGCAGCATGTGAGGCGGGTGCCTAGATTGAGGCCGATGGCCGAATCCTCTTTCACCGCCAGAGTAGCCCCGGCAGTCGGCGACATTCCCGCCGCCCAGTGGGATGCGCTGGCGGGCAAGGACAATCCCTTCACCAGCCACGCCTTCCTGACCTTGCTTGAGGAATCGGGCAGCGTCGGTCCCGGCACGGGCTGGCAGGCCGCGCCCCTGCTGCTGGAGGATGCCTCGGGCACGCTGGTGGGCGCACTGCCCAGCTACCTGAAGGGGCACAGCCAGGGCGAATACGTGTTCGACCAGGCCTGGGCCGATGCCTGGCACCGCGCGGGCGGAGAGTACTACCCGAAACTTCAGGTCAGCGTGCCTTTCACGCCCGCCACCGGCCCACGCCTGCTGCTGGCGGACGAGGGCTACGCCCCGCTGCTGCTAAGCGCGGCGGAGCAACTGGTGCAGCAGAACGGCTGGTCGAGCGCGCACGCGACATTCATCGAACCTGCCCAGCAGAAGCTGTTCGAGGACGCCGGCTGGCTGCGGCGCGAGGATATCCAGTTCCACTGGTACAACCGCGATTACGATAGCTTCGACGGGTTCCTCGCCGATCTCACCAGCCGCAAGCGCAAGGACCTGCGCAAGGAACGGCGCGCGGCGAACGAGGGGCTGGAGGTAAAGGCGCTGACGGGCGACGACATCCGGCCAGAGCACTGGGACGCCTTCTGGCTGTTCTACCAGGATACCGGCGCGCGCAAGTGGGGCACGCCCTACCTGACGCGCGCGGCGTTCGACCTGATGGGAGAGCGCATGGCGGACCGCGTGCTGCTGCTGCTGGCCTACGAAGACGGCAGGCCTATTGCGGGCGCGCTCAATTTCATCGGCGGGCAGGCGCTATACGGCCGTTACTGGGGCTGCCTGTCGGACAGGCGCTTCCTGCATTTCGAGCTGTGCTATTATCGCGCCATCGATGCGGCGATAGAGCTGGAGCTGGACCGCGTCGAAGCGGGCGCGCAGGGTGGGCACAAGCTGGCCCGTGGTTATGAGCCCGTGGCGACAGTGTCGATGCACTACCTCGCCGATCCGGGTTTTCGCGACGCGGTGGAGGATTTTCTCTCCCGCGAGCGGATGGGCGTGGGCATGGACCAGCTACATCTGGCCCAGCGTACGCCCTTCAGGAAGGGTTAGGCAGCGTCGGCCTCGCCGCGCAGCCATTCGCGCGCACGGCGCTGGGCTTCGGCGATTTCACGGGCGGTCATCTCGTCCGACACGTCGGCGCGGCACCAGCAGGCGGCTTCGTGCCCCTGTGCGGCGGCGAGGTTGAACCACTTGTGCGCCTCGATCAGGTCGCAATCCACGCCGTGGCTGCCGGTGGAATAGGCCACGCCCAGGTCGTAGTAGGCATTGGTATCGCCTTCCGCGGCGGCGGCCAGGCAGCGCGCCACCAGCATGTCGGCCCCCGACACGTCGGCAGGTTCGATCTTTGCAAAAGTCTCGATCTTGGCAAGTTCCATGATCGCTCGTCCCCATGTTGCTCCGCCGGACCAATGTGTGTCCGGACAGGGCGATGTTTTGATGAACGTGGTCAAGAAATGGTTAACGCGGCGGGAGAATTGTTGATTCCGCCCTTGACGGTGGGCTTCTCGAGATTGCCGCTTGTGCCGACTTTGCGTGAGCCCTATAGGGCCGCCGGACGACGGCTTCAGCAGCCGGGGGGATAGATCCCGATTCAAGGACGGGACGGTCGCCGGGTGCAGCAGGGGAAGCTTTCACGGATCCGTTTTTCGGAGTGACTGAATGGCCACCGCCACCCATGACGATATCGACATCCTAGCCAAGGCGAAGCGCGCCCTGCCCGCGGATTACTCGCCAAGCGAAGATGAAGAATACATGTCGGAGAAGCAGCTGAACTACTTCCGCGTCCTGTTGCTGGAGTGGAAGCGCAGCATCGTCCAGGCATCGGAGGGCACCCTGCAAAGCCTGCAGGACGGCCCCATACGCGAACCCGACCTCAACGATCGCGCCTCCAGCGAAACCGACTGGGGCATCGAACTGCGTACCCGTGATCGCCAGCGCAAGCTGATCTCCAAGATCGACGCGGCGCTGCGCCGCATCGACGAGGGCGAATACGGCTGGTGCGACAAGTCCGGCGAGCCCATCGGCATCAACCGCCTGATCGCGCGCCCGATCGCCACCATGACCGTGGAAGCGCAGCAGGCGCACGAGCGGCGCGAAAAGGTTTCCCGCGACAGCTGATCGCTTCCATGACCCGGAATGGGACAGGTGCAACGCTGATCGCAGGTCTTAACAACTCGTTAGGCAATTGGGCCCAATTCCGTGCGCGTCATTCGCGTGCAAGCTGATGACCGTGTCGCAACGGAAACGAAGAGCAAGCAGCCATGAGCAATGTCGATACCCGCCAGGTCGATCGCGACAGCCTGTTCCTGCTCGCGCAGCTGCGCGTCGACGGGCGCGACGAGACCTACCGCGTCAAGGTGCGCAACCTTTCCGCAGGCGGGATGATGGCCGAAGGCGACGTGAAAGTGCTGCGCGGCGCGCTGGTGGAAGTGGAACTGCGCAACATCGGCTGGGTCGATGGCACCGTCGCCTGGAAGCAGGACAACCGTTTCGGCATCGCTTTCGTGGACGAGATCGACCCAAGGCGCGCCCGCGCCTCGGTCAGCGGGTCCACCGTCAACCACGGAGCCGGCCCGAAGCAGGTGTTTGGCTCCGACGGCAAGCGCATGCTCAAGCTCTAGGCCGGTTAGCAAGCCCGGTTGAAGCCGCCCGCGACCGCGCCTATCGCAGCGGGCATGGTCGCCCGGCGATTCCTCCCTCTCGCAGCACTTTGCGCCGCCCTTGCCGCCTGCGGCTCGGCGGACGATGGCGCTGTTGACGTGGCGCTCATCGGCTCACCCGAAAGCGTTCTGACCACCAGCCTGCGCCTCTCCGCTCCCGCCCAGCACGTGCGCGCGGCCACCCAATCGGGCCTTGTCGCGCTCAACGCGCAAGGGGAAACCGTCCCTGCGCTGGCAGAACGCTGGATCGTGACCGACGACGGGCGCAGCTTCATCTTCCGCCTGCGCGAGGGCACCTGGCCCGACGGCTCCGAACTCACCGCCGCCAGCGCGCGCGATGCGCTGGAAGACGCTATTGATGGGCTGCAAGGCACGTCGCTGGGGCAGGACCTTGCCCCGGTGGAGGAAGTGCGAGCGATGGCCGGAAGGGTGATCGAGTTGCGGCTTTCCACGCCCGAGCCCTACCTGCTGCAGATCCTCGCCCAGCCGGAACTGGCGCTGCGCCAGCCCGGCGGCGAAACCGGGCCGATGACCCTGCAGCGCGAGGGCGAAGCGATCTCTCTGATGTTCAAGCCGCCGCTGGAACGCGGCCTGCCCGACGACGAGGAATGGCAGGAGGACGTGCGCGAAATCCGCCTGCATCCGCTGTCGGCCGAGGAGGCCATCGCCATGTTCGACAGCGGCGAGGCGGAAACGGTGATCGGCGGCACGCTGGGCAATTTCCCGCTCGTGGAAACCGGACCGTTGTCTTCCGGCACCCTGCGGCTGGACACGACCTACGGCCTGTTCGGCCTGCAGGTGCGCGCCGACGGCGGCCTGCTGTCCAACACCGGCGTGCGCGAGGGTCTGGCAATGGCGATAGACCGGCCTGCGCTTCTAGCGCGCTACAACATCAGCGGCTGGGTGCCCACGACGCGGCCCGTTTCTCCGGGCCTTCCGGGCGACCCGGGGCTGGTGAACGAACGCTGGGTGGACCAACCCATCGAGGAATTGCGCGAGGAGGCCGCCGCGCGCATTTCCGCATGGCGCGCCCAGTTCGATGAGGGCGACCTGTCGCAGCCCGCGCGCGTCACGCTTGCCATCGGCGATGCGCGTGGCTGGGAGCTGCTCTACCGCGATCTTGCCGCCCAGTTCGCCACCGTCGGCCTCAGGCTGGAGCGGGCGGAGGATGCGCGCGATGCGGACCTGGTGCTGGTGGACCGCGTGGCCCGCTATCCGGCGCCGCGCTGGTTCCTCAACCAGTTTCATTGCAGCCTCGACCGCGGCCTGTGCGATGAAAACGTGGATGCGCTGGTGGAGATCGCGCTGGCCGAAACCGATCCCGTGGCCCGCGCCCGCACTATGGCACAGGCGGAGGCGGAGCTGACGCTGGCCAATGTCTACATCCCCATCGGCGCGCCGCTGCGCTGGTCGCTGGTGCGCGGCAGCGTGGATGGCTTCCTGGCGAACCCCTATGCCTTCCATCCCTTGCCGGAGATGGCGCAGATACCCAGATAGTGGCCAAGGAGATACCGCTTCATGGCCGATAAGCCGGAAACGAAACTGACAGTGCTGGAACCCGAACCGCAGGACGGGGCTGGTACCCAAGCCGGGCGTGCGCGTCGCATGAACACCATGCAGGACCTGCCCATCGGCAACGATCCCGCCTCCATCCGCCGCCGGATAGAGGCGATGGAAATGGTGCTGGAGCGCAGCTTCGTCGTGCCCGGCATCAATCGCCCGGTGGGCCTCGATGCGATCATCGGCCTGGTGCCGGTAGTGGGCGATATCATCGCCATGGGGCTGGGCGCGTGGATCGTGTGGGAAGCGCGCAACCTTGGCCTGCCCAAGTGGAAGCTGTGGCGCATGGCCGGCAATGTCGCGTTCGACAGCGCGGTGGGCGCGGTGCCGGTGGCGGGTGACCTGTTCGACTTCATGTTCCGTTCCAACACGCGCAACCTGAAGATCGTGAAGAAGCACCTCGACAAGCACCACCCTGCCAGCAAGGTGATCGACCAGTAGTTTCCTTCGTGACCGGTTTGGCGTAGGCGGAAAGCATGGCCAAGCGCGACGTCACCTATTCATCCTACCTCGATCTCGAGCGTATCCTGTCGGCGCAGCACCCTGCGTCCGATGCGCACGACGAATTCCTGTTCATCATCGTCCACCAGGCCAGCGAGCTGTGGCTGAAGCTGTGCCTGCACGAACTCGAAGCCGCGCGCGAACTGGTGATCGCGGACAACCTTGGTCCCGCCTTCAAGATGCTGGCCCGCGTGGCGCAGGCGCAGCGGCAGCTGATCTCCAGCTGGGACGTGCTTTCCACCATGACGCCGCACGACTATTCGCTCGTGCGCCCGCACCTCGGCAATTCCAGCGGCTTCCAGTCGGCGCAGTACCGGCTGATGGAATTCATCCTAGGCGGCCGCAATCCCGACATGGTGACGATGCACGAGGCGACGCCCGAAGTGGCGGACAAGCTGAAGGCCGAACTGGCGCGGCCCAGCCTCTACGGCGAAGTGCTGCGCCTGCTGCAGCGGCGCGGTTTCGACCTGCCGGACGATATTTTCGACCGTGACCTTACAGCTCCGCACGAACCGCTGGACGTGGTGACCGAAGCCTGGGCGCAGGTCTACCGCGAACCGCAGAAATACTGGGACCTCTACGAACTGGCGGAAAAGCTGGTGGACCTCGAATACCACTTCCAGCGCTGGCGTTTCGGCCACCTGAAAACGGTGGAGCGGGTGATCGGCTTCAAGCGCGGCACCGGCGGCACGGCCGGGGTTCCTTACCTCGAAAGTGTGCTGAAGCTGGGCTTCTTCCCCGAACTGCTGGCCGTGAGGACGCAGATTTGACCCGCTGGCAGGACGAAGCCGCGCGCCTTGATGCCGCCGATCCGCTGGCGGATGCCCGCGCGCAGTTCCTGATCGACGACGATCTTGCCTACCTCGACGGCAACTCGCTGGGCGCCTTGCCCAAGGCGACGCCGGAGCGGGTTGCCGAGGTGGTGCGCGAAGAATGGGGCGACGGGCTGATTTCCAGCTGGAACGCGGCGAACTGGATAGACCTGCCGCAGCGTATCGGCGCAAAGATCGCGCCGCTGGTGGGTGCGCAGCCGCACGAGGTGGTGGTGGCGGATTCGGTTTCGGTGAACCTGTTCAAGCTCATCAGCGCGGCTCTGGCCATGCGACCGGGGCGCAAGGTGGTGCTGAGCGAACCCGGCAATTTTCCCACCGATCTCTACATGATCGAGGGGTTGGAGAAGCAAGGCCTTGCCGAGCGGCGGCTGGCGAAGCGGGGGAGCATCGAAAGCGCGCTGGATGGCGACGTTGCGCTGCTGCTGCTGACCCATGTGCACTACAAGACCGGCGAAATGTTCGACATGGCGCGGCTGACGAAAGCGGCGCACGATGCGGGCGCGCTGGTGCTTTGGGACCTGTCGCATTCCGTTGGCGCGGTGCCGGTGGACCTGAGCGGCGCAGGGGCGGACTTCGCAGTGGGCTGCGGCTACAAGTACCTGAACGGCGGCCCCGGCGCCCCGGCCTTCGCCTTCGTGGCGGAGCGGCACCATAAACAGTTGCAGCAGCCGTTGAGCGGCTGGATGGGGCACGCGAAGCCGTTCGAATTCTCCGACGATTACGAACCCGCGCCTGGCGTCGACCAGCTGCTGTGCGGCACGCCGCCGATCGTGTCGATGAGCGCGCTGGAAGTGGGTGTGGACCTGATGGCGGACATCGGCATCGAAGCGCTGGTGGCAAAATCGCGCAGGCTTTCCGAATTCACCCGCGCGGCCATGGCGGACCTGGTGCCGGAACTGCCCTGCATTTCGCCCGAGGACCCGGAGGTGCGCGGCAGCCAGCTCTCCTTCCGGCAGCAGCACGCTTACGAACTGTGCCAGGCCCTGATCGCGCGCCGAGTGGTGGGCGATTTCCGCGCGCCAGACGTGCTGCGCCTCGGTTTCGCGCCAGCCTACGTGCGCTTTGCCGACTGCTGGCGTGCGGTGCGCACACTTCGCGATATTCTCGACAGCGGGGAATGGCGAAAGGCTGAATACGCCGAGCGTTTGGCGGTCACCTGAAGTCTCAGATATCGAAGCCCGGTTGCGGTGTGACTTTGGCCAGGTCGATGCGGACGAGGGCGGCGCTTTCGGGTTTGAGCTCGCGCGTCAGGAACGCACCCAGCACCGCGGCGCTCGCCACCATCACCAGCAGCATCAGCGCGCACCATGCCCGTCCGGCCATGCCCAGCTTTTCGCGCTCTGGCGCTTCGATGGCGTCTCGCTCGCCCATGGGTGAAGCCTACGGATGACGGGTTTAGGAGCCGTTAAAGCTGTTCGGCACCTTTCCTACGCTCACAACCGCGCTCCACGTTGCGCGAATGATCGAGAAAGCGCGGACAATACCGGGAAACGAAAGGTTACAGGCCCAACGCGGAATGCATGTGCAAACTGCTGCTTTCACTCGGGAAATACTGCGGAGGAAGTTTTCCAAAACGCCCCTGTCGGCGTTCCACGTTACCGCCTCACTCCTCCAGCTCGATGTCCCAGTACAGCCAGTCGCGCCAGGTTTCGTGCAGGTAGTTGGGCGGAAATGCCTTGCCGTGCTGCTGCAATTGCCAGCTCGTCGGCCGGATGGGCTTCACGTAAAGCTGCATCCCCGCCTCTTTCGGCGTGCGCCCGCCCTTCTTCATGTTGCACGGCGCGCAGGCGGTGGCGATGTTCTCCCACGTAGTCTTGCCGCCCTGCCTGCGCGGGATCACGTGGTCGTAGGTCAGGTGCTGCTGGCTGCCGCAGTACTGGCAGGTGAACTTGTCGCGCAGGAACAGGTTGAAGCGGGTGAAGGCGGGAAACTCGCTGGTCTTCACATATTGCCGAAGCGCGATGACGCTGGGCACCTTCATGTCCAGCGATTGCGAGTGCACCGCCCTGTCGTAGCTGGCGACGATATCGACGCGCTCTAGGAACACCGCCTTGATCGCGGTCTGCCAGGGCCAGAGGCTGAGCGGGTAGTAGGACAGCGGAGTGTAATCCGCATTGAGCACGAGTGCCGGGCAGCTCTCCAGCGTCCGGGTCGGGTCTTCTGCCGCGCTCCGGAATCTCGCGGCCCGTTCGATCAGTTCGGCTTTGAACACGCCTGTGTCCTCCCTGATACGTCTAGAAATGCACTTGCACGGCAAAGCGTCAACCCTGTTACAGACAGGCTATCCACAGTGATATTCACAAGGCGCCGCCTAATGTCCTATGCGGGTCGCGCATGATCGTTACCCGTTTCGCCCCCAGTCCAAACGGCCCGCTGCACCTCGGCCACGCCTGGTCCGCCGTGGTGGCGCACGATCTGGCGCGCGAGAGGGGCGGGCGTTTCCTGCTCAGGATCGAGGATATCGACGGTGCCCGGTCCCGCCCCGAACTGGCGGACGATTTTCGCCGCGACCTGGAATGGCTGGGGCTGGAATGGGACGAAGTGCCCGCGCAGTCGACCCGGCTGGATAGCTACGAAGCGGCGGCGCGGCGCCTGATGGACGAGGGCCTGCTGTACCGTTGCACCTGCACGCGGACGGAGATCCAGGCGCTGGAACCGCGCATGGGGCCGGAAGGGCTGGTCTACCCCGGCACCTGCAAGGGGCTTCATCGCGATCTTGACCGCCCAAGCGCCCTGCGGCTGGACGTGGATGCGGCCATGGCCCGTGCCGGTGAGCTGTTCTGGAAAGACGAGACTGCCGGGCGCATCGCCGCCGATCCGCGCGAACTGGGCGATGTCGTGCTGGTAAGGAAGGATGCGCCCGCCAGCTATCACCTTGCCGCCACGCTGGACGATGCGGCGGACGGTGTCACGCTGGTAACGAGAGGGGCGGACCTGTTCTTCGCCAGCCACATCCACCGCCTATTGCAGGAACTGCTCCGCCTGCCAGTGCCCACGTGGCACCACCACGCGCTGCTGCTGGAGGAAGACGGGAAGAAACTGGCAAAAAGCCGCCGGTCGGGCGAGCGCGGACTGGGCCTGACGGAGATGCGCGAGGCGGGGAAAGATGGCCGTGCGCTTGCCGAAAACCTGCGCATGGGCCAAATGCCGTGTGGCATTGCCCTGTCACGCTTCCCACATGGTGAAACATGAATACATTCCTCATCATCCTCCTCGCCATCTTTGCCATCATGGCCGCCGTCTCGCTGGTTCGCGGCATCGTCGCCTTCCTGCAGACCACCAAGCTGGACCTCGAAAGCGGGGGCGAGAACTCCAAGGAACTGATGGAGCGTCAGAACAAGGCGATGTTCGCTCGTATCAAGTACCAGGCGCTGGCGATCGTTGTCGTCGCCGTGCTGCTGATGGTAAACAGCTGACTTGGTCAAGCTCAACAAAATATACACCCGGACCGGGGATGACGGAACGACCGGACTGGTCGACGGCTCTCGCCTGCCCAAGCATTCGCCGCGATTGCAGGCGGTGGGCGAAGTGGACGAGGCGAATGCCGCGCTCGGCCTCGCTGCCGTGGTCGCTGACGGTTACATCAAGTCCGATCTCGTGCGCTTTCAGAACGCGCTGTTCGATCTCGGTGCCGATCTGGCGACGCCGCTGGGAGAGGTCGGGGGCAATGATTTCGAGCCTTCGGAAATGGTCCTGCGCATCGTCGCCTCGCAGGTCGAACACGTGGAAAACCGCATCGACGGGCTCAACACGGGCCTTCCGCCCCTGACCAGCTTCGTGCTTCCCGGCGGCAGCGAACTTGCCGCGCGGCTGCACCTGGCGCGAACCGTCGCGAGGCGCGCCGAACGGGCGATGACGGCGCTGGCCGAAACCGAACCGGTCAACCCCGCCGCGCTCGCCTTCATCAACCGGCTGTCGGATTACCTCTTCGTGGCGGCGCGTATCGCCAATCACAGCGGCAGGGGCGATGTCCACTGGGTGCCCGGCGCAAATCGCTAGCCACGGTTCGGAACCTGCCGCCTTTGCCGCCCGTTATGATGGCAAAGGAGATTTCCATGACCGACAAGAATTCCGAATCCAAGGAACAGCGCATGGCCGACCTCGCGCCGGAAATGCACAACGACGAGCAGGACGACCATCGCATGCAGGCGCAGGAAGTGTCCGAGGAAGCCCGTCGCACCACGGTGACGACGCGCATGCCCACGGAAAGTGAGCGCGATCCAAACGGAACCGGCATTTTCGGCAATCCGACGCAGGATACGGTGGACCGGATGCGCGACATGGAAAGCAGCGGCCGGATCGACATGAACGCTTTCGCCGGCGAAGCAAACCACGACGATAATGTCGAGAAGTTCGGCAAGGACGCAAAGCCTGACGGCCTGCGCGGCGACGGTACCTAAACGCTGGAGATCGTACCGTCGTTGAGGATCCACAGCGCAGCAATCAGCAGGCCAGCCCCCGCAGCAATCGAATAGGCCACCAGCTTGATATTCGGCAAGCGGGGCGAATCGACAGCATGAGATGACAAGCGTTCGAACGCCTTACAAGCGCGCCGCTCGGCACTGATGGCAAAGACGATGGCAAGCGCGATGAAACCGGTGGCGATCGCCTTGGCCAGCCACGGCGGTTCGAACTCGCCGAACAGGGCGCGAAAGCCGATCCCGATGGCAATGGCGGCAAAGGCCGTACGCATCCACCCGGCGAAAGTGCGCTCAAGCGCCATGATGGTGCGATCCTCGGCCCAGTCGGTGCGGTTCTCCGCCCACTGGGTGTTCTTGTCTTCATCATTGTCGGGATCATGCACAGCCATGGCGGCAGGCTACTGCAAGGACGTGCAAATGCAACGCTACGAGTCGCCTGCCTCGCGCTTCAATCGGTAGAGCAGGTCCAGAGCATCGCGCGGCGAGAGCGCATCGACGTCGGTCTCGCGCAGCTTCTCTCTCAGGGTGTCACACTGCTCCTCTTCGGCGGCGATGCTGGCGGCAAACAGGGGCAAGTCGCCAAGACCTGCCGCCAGACCGCCGGTTTCGGCGCGTCCCTTCTCCAGCTTGTCGAGCACGCTGCGCGCACGTTTCACAACAGGCGCGGGCACGCCTGCCAGCTTTGCCACGGCGAGACCGTAGGACCGGTCCGCCGCACCTTCCGCCAGTTCGTGCAGGAGGACGAGATCGCCTTTCCATTCCTTCGCGCGGACGTGGTGGAGGGACAGCGCCTCGCAAGTTTCGGCGAGGCGCGCCATCTCGTGATAGTGGGTCGCAAATAGGCAGCGGCTGCGGTTCGTCTCGTGAATAGCTTCGGCCACGGCCCAGGCCAGCGCCAGTCCGTCATAGGTGCTGGTGCCGCGGCCAACTTCGTCAAGAATCACGAAACTGCGCTCCGTCGCCTGGCTGAGAATCGCCGCAGTCTCGACCATTTCGACCATGAAAGTGGAGCGCCCGCGGGCAAGGTTGTCGGACGCGCCGACGCGGCTGAAAAGCTGGTCTACCAAGCCGATCCGGGCGAACCGCGCGGGCACGAAACCGCCAGCCTGCGCCATCAGCACGATCAGCGCGTTCTGTCGCAGGAAGGTGGATTTGCCGCCCATGTTCGGGCCGCCCACCAGCCACAGCCTATCGTCTTCGCCGAGGGCACAGTCGTTGGCGACGAACCGCTCGCCGTTCGCGGCCAGCGCAGCTTCCACCACCGGGTGGCGGCCCGCTTCGATCGCCAACATCGGTTCGTCGGAAATGGCCGGACGACACCATTCGCCATCACTCGCCCGTTCGGCCTGCCCAGCCGCTACGTCCAGCCGTGCCAGCGCGGCGGCGGTTGCGGCAATGGCTTCGCGCCGGGCGGCGACGCGCTCGCTCAGTTCCTCGAAGTGGGCTTCCTCGGCTGCAAGCGCGCGGCCGCCGGCTTCGGCAATCCGGTTGGCTTCCTCGTGCAGGGTGAGCGAGTTGAAACGCACGGCATTGGCCATCGTCTGGCGGTGGGTAAAACCACTTTCGGGTGCCATCAGCTTGTCGGCGTGCTTGCTCGGCACCTCGATGAAATAGCCGAGTACGCCGTTGTGCCGGATCTTGAGCGACGGCGTGCCGGTTTCTTCGCGATAGCGCGCTTCCATTGCCGCGATCGCGCGCCGGGCATTGCCCGAGACTTCGCGCAGATCGTCGAGCGCGGCGTCGTAGCCTTCGGCAACATAACCGCCCGATTGCCGCTCGGTCGGCGGGGAGGGGACCAGCGCGCGGGATAGCAGATCGGTCAGTTCACCGTGGCCCCTAAAGTGCGGCAGCAGGGTATCGAGCAGGGGCGGTCGGTCGGGCTTGCCCTGCAACAGGTCATGAATGCGGCGCGCTTCGGAAAGGCCGTCGCGAATCTGCCCGAGGTCACGCGGTGACCCGCGCCCAGCGACCAGTCGGCCCAGCGCGCGGCCGATGTCGGGCAGGCTGCGCAGCATGTCGCGAAGGTCCGATCGCAGCAGCGGATCTTGCAGGATGTAGTCGACCAGCGCCAGCCGCCCCTCGATAGCCTGCCGGTCGGCCAGCGGCGCGGAAAGGTCCTCGGCAAGTTGTCGCGCGCCAGCGCCTGTCACGCAGCGATCGATCGCAGCGATCAGGCTACCGCTGCGCCCGCCCTGCTGGCTGGCGAGGATTTCCAGCGAGGCGCGCGTTGCCTCGTCCATGGCCATGTGCTCCCCGCTCGCGCGTGCTGTGGGAGGCAAGAGGAGAGGCAAGGTTCCGCGCCCTGCGTGTTCGAGATAGGCCACCATCCCGCCCGCTGCGGCCAGCATGGCGCGGCTGAACTGGCCGAACCCGTCCAGCGTGGCAACGCCGTGGACTTTCTTCAGCCGCGCCTCCCCCGGATCGCTGGCGAAATCGCCGCGCGGGCGCATCACGGCATCGAACGGGGCATCGTCCCAGCCTTCCGGCGCGACGACCTCGCTCGCGCCGATACGTGCCAGCACGGCGGGCAGGCGTTCGGGAACGCATTCCTCCAGCGTCATCGAACCTGTCGAGATGTCGCACGCCGCCACGCCGCATGTGCCGCGTACATCGCACACCGCAGCCAGCATGTTGGCACGGCGCGGCTCCAGCAGCGCTTCCTCGGTCAGCGTGCCGGCCGTCACGAAACGCACGATGTCGCGCTTCACCAGCGCCTTGGACACGGGCGCGCCTTCGCGCTTGGCGCGTTCCTTCGCCTCGTCCGGTGTCTCCACCTGCTCGGCAATCGCCACGCGGCATCCGGCGCGGATCAGGCGGGCGAGATAGTTCTCCGCCGAATGGACAGGCACTCCGCACATCGGCACAGGATCGCCGCCGTGTTCCCCGCGCGTGGTGAGCGCGATATCGAGCACGCTCGCAGCCGTTTTCGCATCGTCGAAGAACAGCTCGAAGAAGTCGCCCATGCGGTAGAACAGCAGGCAGTCTCCGGCCTCTGACTTGAGGTCGAAATACTGCTGCATCATCGGGGTTGCTGCGTTGGCCATGAAGCCGCGGGGTTACAGCCACGCGCGCCGATTCGGGAAGAGCGGGCGTGCCGCTTTCCCCTATCGCGGCTGGCAATCGGCCTCTATGGCGGGGGCCAATAGGGAGAAATCGCTTGGCCGACGAAACGAATACCAGCTTCACCGCCCGAGAGGCGCTGTTCTATCACGAGACGATCCGCCCCGGTAAGATCGAGATCATCGCCTCCAAGCCGATGACGACGCAGCGCGACCTGAGCCTCGCCTATTCGCCCGGCGTCGCCGTTCCGGTGGAGGAAATTGCCCGCGATCCCGCGCTGGCAGCGCGCTACACCGCCCGCTCCAACCTCGTCGCCGTCATTTCCAACGGCACCGCCATCCTTGGCCTGGGCAACCTAGGCGCGCTGGCATCGAAGCCGGTGATGGAGGGCAAGGCCGTGCTGTTCAAGCGCTTCGCCGATGTCGATTCCATCGATATCGAACTCGATACCGAAGACCCTGATGCCTTCATCGAGGCGGTCGCGCTGATGGAGCCGAGCTTCGGCGGGATCAACCTCGAAGACATCAAGGCGCCGGAATGTTTCATCATCGAGCAGGCCCTGCGCGAACGCATGAACATCCCGATCATGCACGACGACCAGCACGGCACCGCGATCATCGCGGCTGCCGGCCTGATCAACGCCTGCCACCTGACGGGACGTGACCTGAAGGACGTGAAGATGGTGGTGAACGGCGCGGGCGCATCGGCGCTGGCCTGCACCGCGCTGATCAAGTCCGTTGGCGTGCCGCACCAGAACGTGATCGTGTGCGACCGCTCCGGCCCGATCTATCCCGGCCGCGCTGATGTCGACCAGTGGAAGAGCGCCCATGCCGTGCCCACCGATGCGCGCAGCCTGGAAGAGGCGCTGGATGGCGCCGACATTTTCCTCGGCCTCTCTGCCGCAGGTGCACTGAAGCCCGAATGGGTGGAGAAGATGGCCGACAGCCCGATCATCTTCGCAATGGCCAATCCCGTCCCCGAGATCATGCCGGACGAGGCGAAAAAGGTCCGGCCCGATGCGATCATTGCCACCGGGCGCAGCGATTTCCCCAACCAGGTCAACAACGTGCTGGGCTTCCCCTTCATCTTCCGCGGTGCGCTGGACGTGCGAGCAACCGCGATCAACGAGGAGATGAAAGTCGCCGCCGCCCGCGCCATCGCGGAACTGGCGCGCGAACGCGTGCCCGAAGAAGTGGCTGCGGCCTACGGCATGAACCACCAGTTCGGCCGCGAGTACATCATTCCCGCGCCGTTCGATCCGCGCCTGATGGAGCGGGTTTCCTGCGCAGTTGCGAAGGCCGCGATGGACTCGGGCGTTGCGCAGGACATGATCGAGGATTTCGACGAATACACCCTGCGCCTGCGCAGTCGCCTGAACCCGACCACCGCCGCGCTCACCCGCGTGTACGAGGATGCCAAGGCCAATCCCAAGCGGATGGTCTTTGCAGAAGGCGAGGAAGACGTATCGCTGCGCGCTGCCATCCAGTTCCGTGATTTCGGCTACGGCACGCCGATCCTGGTGGGCCGCACCGAGCGGGTGCTGGAGAAGCTGCGCGAACTGAAGGTCGACGATCCCGAGAGCTACGAGATCGCCAACTCGGCAAACTACGACGAGATCGAGCCGATGGTGGACTATCTCTACAAGCGGCTTCAGCGGCGCGGCTATACCGAGCGCGACGTTCGCCGGATGGTGAACCAGGAGCGCAACGTGTTCGCCGCCCTGCTCGTGGCGCTGGGCAAGGGCGATGGCATGATCACCGGTCTTACCCGCCCGTTCAGCCAGTCCGCGCGCGACATCGCCAAGGTGCTCGATGCCAAGGAAGGTGCGACGCCTTTCGGCATTCACATGGTGCTGGGCAAGAACCACACCACGTTCCTCGCCGATACGACGATCAACGAACGTCCGACTTCGGAGCAACTGGCGCACATCGCCAAGGAAACCGCTGCCGTTGCCCGGCGCATGGGGCACGAACCGCGCGTTGCCTTCCTGTCCTATTCCACCTTCGGCAACCCGTCGGGGCAATGGCTGGGCAACATCCGTGACGCCGTGGCCATCCTCGATGCCGACGAAAGCGTGAACTTCGAATACGAGGGCGAGATGGCACCCGATGCCGCGCTGAACCCCAAGGTGATGGCGCTCTATCCCTTCAGCCGCCTGTCCGGCCCCGCCAACGTGCTGATCATGCCGGGGCTGCAATCGGCCAACCTCTCGGCAAAGCTGCTGCGCGAGCTTTCCGGCGATGCGGTGATCGGGCCGATGATGATCGGTTCGGAAAAGCCGGTGCAGATCGCCCCGATGACTTCGCTTGCGCCCGACGTCCTGACGCTGGCCGTGCTGGCAAGCGCGGGCATCGTCGGCTGATTGCCAAGGTGGGCCATTCGTTGCCCTGCCTGCCCCTCGTCCGGTGGAACAGGCAGAGCGGCCTGTCGCACATTCGCTCGCCTGTCTTCAGCGGTTCACTGGTGGGCAAGTGATACCGCCGGATCTGCCTTCGCGTGCTCGGATTGCACGTGAAAGGAATATCAATGAGAAAGACAGTCGCAGTGGTCGCAATCGTAGCGTGTATGGCAGCAACGCCTGCCATGGCGCAGGATGGCAACGCCGCTTCCGGCGGGCTTTATGTCGGCGCGATCGGTGGGTACGAAGGGCTCAATGTGGATTCCGGGGATGGCACAGTGTCGGCCGATGCCGATTCCGTCGTCTACGGCCTTAACGCGAGTTACGACCTGGCTCTCGGCAACGCCTTCGTGGGTATCGAAGGGGAAATCTCGACCAGTAACGGCTCGACCGAGTTTCCAGGCAGTTTCGCCGGGGCTCGCGACGGCTTGGAAGCCAATGGCCAATACTATCTCGGTGCCCGTGCCGGTGTGGCGCTGACCCCGGGTATCTCCGCCTACGGCAAGGTCGGATACACCGCGCTCGACACCCGAGCGTTCACCACGGCTGGCTCGCTGTCGGAGCTTGACGAAAACGCCGATGGCCTGCGCTTCGGTGGCGGCCTGCAAGTGCAATTGCCCGGACCGCTCGAAGCGCGTCTGGAATACCGTCGTTCGCAATACAACCATGTCGCCGACAGCGACTTCGGTGACGCGACGACCGATCAGGTGGTCGCGGGGGTAGGCGTCCGCTTCTAGTTACCGAACATACGTCGGGAGCTGCCTCACAGGAAGCGGCTCCCTCCTATTTCCGCCGGTATCGGAAGTACCAGACCTCGTGCCCCATCTTGGTGCGGGCCTTGTGCTCGTAGCGGGTTTCGCACCAGCCGGAAGGGCGATTGCGGAAGTCGTCCGGGCCCTCTGCCACCCACTCGAACAGGTGCGTGAAGCGGCGCATCACCATCAGCGCGTGGCGCACGTAGACCGGGTGGTCGGTGCCGAAGCGGAACTCACCGCCCGGCGTCAGCTTGTCGGCGATCATCTGCACCGGCCCGTCGTTCATCATGCGCCGCTTTGCGTGCTTCGCCTTTGGCCACGGATCGGGATGGAGCAGGTAGGTCATGGTCAGCGCGCCGTCGGGAATGCGGGCCAGCACCTGCAACGCATCGCCGTTATGCAGCCGGACGTTCGCCAGCGTGCCATCGCGTACGTGGGTAAGCGCCTGCGCCACACCGTTGAGGAAAGGCTCAGCGCCGATGAAGCCGTGGTCCGGCAACAGGTCCGCGCGATAGGCAAGGTGCTCCCCGCCGCCGAAGCCGATCTCGAAATGCAGCGGGCGATCGTCGCCGAACAGGCGCTCCGCCGTGACGGGGCCTTCTTCCGGCACCGCGATGCGCGGCAGCAGGGTGTCGACCAGTTCCTGCTGGGCCGCGCGCAGCGGCTTGCCGACAGAGCGGCCGTACAGCCTGTTGAGTGTGGTGGGATCGCCGTCCTTGTATGCCGTCATGGCGCGCTCGCTAGAGCGGCAGGGGGCGGGTTGTCCAGCACCAGCTTTGCGTTTAGGCGCACCGGCCATGGAACAGGCACTCGCTCTTTTCGAAGCGCAGCCGGCGTGGGCACAGGCCGCGATCGGCCTTGCCGCGCTGGCGCTGGTGGCGCTGCTGGTCAATTTCCTGCTCAAGAAGGTGATCCTGCGGCTCGCCGCCCCATTCCTGGATACCCGCACGAAGACTGCCGACAAGGCTGCCGCGCGCCTCGCTACGGTGGCCCCGCTGCTGATCGTTGCCAACGGAATCGAACTGGTGCCCAACCTGCCCGAGACGGTGTGGCTGCTGATCCAGAACATCGCCCAGGCCAGCATCGTGCTGAGCGTGGCCATGGCGATAAGCAAGGCGCTCGATTACGTGGAGGAACTCTACCGCCGGCGTCCCGACGCGCACATGCGCCCGATCAAGGGCTATGTGCAGGTGCTCAAGATCCTCGTCTATTGCGGCGCGGTCATCCTCGGCATTTCGGCACTGATAGAGCAATCGCCGCTGCTCCTGCTGTCCGGCCTCGGCGCAATGGCCGCGGTGCTGCTGCTGGTGTTCAAGGACACCATCCTCTCGCTCGTCGCCTCGGTCCAGCTCACCAGCAACGACATGCTGCGCGTGGGCGACTGGATCGAGATGCCCAGCATGGATGCCGACGGCGACGTGATCGACATCGCCCTGCACACGGTGAAGGTGCAGAACTTCGACAAGACCATCACCACCATCCCTACGCACAAGCTGATCGCCGAAAGCTATCGCAACTGGCGCGGCATGAACGATGCCGGGGGGCGGCGGATCAAGCGGGCTTTGCCACTGGACCAGAACTCGGTGCGGTTCCTGTCGAAAGAGGAAGTCGACGACCTGCGCCGCTTCCGGTTGCTGACCGACTACCTTGTAGGCAAGGACGAAGAGCTTTCCGAATGGAACGCGCGCGAGCTGGCCGGCGATGCAAACCCGGTGAACGCGCGACGGATCACCAACATCGGCACCTTCCGCGCCTACGTGATCGCCTATCTGAAGGCCCATCCGGAACTGACCGACAAGGGCTTCACCCTGCTGGTGCGGCAACTAGAGCCGACTCCGCAGGGGTTGCCACTGGAGGTCTACACTTTCACCAACACCACGGTGTGGGCGGAGTACGAGCGTATCCAGGCCGACGTGTTCGATCACCTGATCGCCATCCTGCCAGAGTTCGGCCTGCGCCTGTTCCAGGAGCCGAGCGGGCTCGACCTGCAGGGCCTCAAGACCGGCTGAAGAGACGACAACGCCCCGGCAGGCGATCCATCCTGCCGGGGCGCTGGTCCCCCCGCTATTGGCGGGTGCGTTTCTTATTCGTCCATCACGCGGCTTCCGTTTCCTCGACGGCATCGGGATCGCGCAGCACGTAGCCGCGGCCCCATACGGTCTCGATGTAGTTGTCACCACCGCAGGCGCTGGAAAGCTTCTTGCGCAGCTTGCAGATGAACACGTCGATGATCTTGAGTTCGGGCTCGTCCATGCCGCCGTAAAGGTGGTTGAGGAACATTTCCTTGGTCAGCGTGGTGCCCTTGCGCAGCGAGAGCAGCTCCAGCATCGCGTATTCCTTGCCGGTGAGGTGGACACGCGCGCCGTCGACTTCCACGGTCTTGGCATCGAGGTTCACCGCCAGCTTGCCGGTGCGGATGATCGACTGGCTGTGGCCCTTCGAACGGCGCACCACGGCGTGGATGCGGGCCACCAGCTCGTCGCGGTGGAAGGGCTTGGTCACGTAGTCGTCGGCACCGAAGCCGAAGGAGCGGATCTTGCTATCCATCTCGGCAATGCCGGAAAGGATCAGTACCGGCGTCTGCACCTTGGCGACGCGCAGCTTCTTCAGCACGTCGTAGCCGTGCATGTCCGGCAGGTTCAGGTCGAGCAGGATGATGTCGTAGTCATACAGCTTGCCCAGATCGAGGCCTTCCTCGCCCAGGTCTGTCTGATAGACGTTGAACCCCTCCGTCGTGAGCATCAGCTCGATCGCCTTGGCGGTTGTCGGCTCGTCTTCGATAAGCAGAACGCGCATCGTATTACCCCTTCGTGTGTCCCCGCAGGCCTGCCCCGCTCGGAGATATGACCCGGTATTAACCACGCAATTTCTCACCGAAAAAGGTTAACAAAGCGTTTCGGGCGTTAAGACTTTCTGGGTGAGACCTTTGGGTTACAGTGTTTTTCTTGGCTTTCGGCCTCCGCCGAAACGTCCTCGGTCCTATTCCCTTGCGCTCTGCTGAGGGGCACCTGCGGGCGGGCGTTCGCCCTTGCGCTTCGCTTCGCTAGCGTTTGGTCGAGGGCGTTAAGATGTCTTGCTGCAGGTCTTAACAGCGATATTCCAACTAACCTGGAACACATGGAACACTGTCCAGGGGCAAAAAGCGTGATTGTGTCGCCCTTGCTGGTGGACGCGTCACTTTTGGGCGAAAAGTGTGACCTTGCAGGCGGAGAGGTGGCATTTTCACTGGGATCGAATTGTGGGTTGTTGGCAGGCTGGGTCATGACGGAGTGAGAGGCACGGAACGGAGCTTGTAGGAAAGGGAGAGAGCCTCGACGCGCGGCAAGTTGCCACTAATCACCACGTCCGCTCAGCCTGAGCTTGTCGAAGGCCACGCGCTGACGCTAGCCGAACCCGATGGACTTCCGCGCCTACCTCCTGCGCTGCAACGACGGCAGCTACTACGCAGGCCACACCGACAACCTCGAATTTCGTCTAGTTCAGCACGCTAGCGGCGCACTGGGCGGTTATACCGCGCAGCGTTTGCCCGTCACTCTGGTTTGGTCCGAACGCTTCCCCACCCGCGACGAGGCTTTCGCCGCCGAACGCCGGATCAAGGGCTGGAGCCGGGCGAAGAAGGAAGCTTTGATTGCGGGCGACTGGGAGCTGGTATCGCGGTTGGCGCGCAATCGGCAAAGGTAAAGGGTGATTTTGGCTGGTGGAGGCGCGTGGCCTTCGACAGGCTCAGGCTGAGCGGGGTTGGGCAATTGCTGCGGGCTGGGATGGGTCACATACGAGCACTTGGCGCAAGGCAATCCGGCTTGGCAAGTCGATGGGTGGTGGAATGCGAATGAACCCTCGGCTAGCTTTTCACTATGAGTACCGCTTGGATCGTCTTTTTTGTTCTTGTCTTTCTAGCCGTAATCCCATTCGTGATTCGCAATTGGATACGGCAATGGAATAGCATCAAAACAAGGGCTTCAGAGGAAGCTGTCAGGCGAGATCGAAAAGATCGCCAAAGCTAGTTCAGTTGAGTGGACGCAATCGGGTCGTTAGCAGAATGTCCGCTTTCTGCGGATGGAGAGGCAAAAGCGCCCCATCATCCTCTCTTCTTCGACAGTTTCTCCGAATGCAGCCGAAGAACGTATGCAATGCCCAATATCAGCTGCCCTAGGTAGGCTACGATTTCGAAGTCTCCCAGCTCGATCCAGTTGTTTAATGAAGCAAGCACGAGCATCGCGGATGCGATCCAAGCAACACCGATTACAAGTGTTAATCTCACTGATCATTCCTCCTCAACCGAGATGAACATTGCAGGTCGCACCTACAGCCGGCGTCCGCAATCGGGTCGTTAGCGGACGGGCCCTTTTCGGTCGGCAATCCGCATAAACGGACCCTCCGCCTCACCCCATAGCCGCCAGCTTCTTCGCCCGCCGCCGCTGCACGCTCGAGCCGATCCCGATAGCCTCGCGGTATTTCGCCACCGTTCGCCGGGCGAGGTCGAAACCCTCGGCTTTCAGCAGTTCCACCAGCTTGTCGTCCGAGAGGATCTTTTTCGGGTCCTCGGCATCGCACAGCGCCTTGATGCGGGCCTTCACCGCTTCCGCGCTCGCGCCTTCGCCGTCCGTGCCGCCGCCCACGCCGCTGGTGAAGAAGTACTTCAGCTCGAACGTACCGCGTTCGCAGTGAAGGAACTTGTTCGATGTGACGCGCGATACCGTCGACTCGTGCATATCGATCGCCTCGGCCACGGTCTTCAGCGTCAGCGGGCGTAATTCGCTCACGCCCCTTCTGAAAAAACCGTCCTGCTGTTTCACGATCTCGGCGGCGACCTTGAGGATGGTCTTCTGCCGCTGGTCCAGCGCCTTGATCAGCCAGTTGGCATCGGCCAGCTTCTCGCTCAGCCAGCCCTTCGCGTCCTTGCTGGTCGCGCCTGCGCGCAGTTCGACATAGTAGCTGCGGTTCACCACCAGGCGGGGCAGGGTGTCCTCGTTAAGCTGGATATCCCAGCCATCGTCCTTCGCGCGCAGCAGCACGTCGGGCACCACCGCGCCGCTGGGGGAGCCGCCGAATTTGAGGCCCGGTTTCGGATCGTAGCCGCGCAGTTCGGACAGCATCTCGGCAAAGTCCTCGTCGTCGACGCGGCAGATGCGCTTCAGGTGCGCGACCGCGCCCTTGGCGACGAGTTCGAGATTGTCGATCAGCACTTCCATACACGGGTCGTAGCGATCGGCTTCCTTCGCCTGCAGCGCTAGGCATTCGGAAAGGGATCGCGCGCCCACACCCGTCGGGTCGAGCGACTGGACCACGCCCAGCGCCTCCTCCACCCGCGCCAGCGGCACGTCGAGGCTGACGGCAATGTCGCGCAGGTCCGTGCCGAGGTAGCCCGCCTCGTCGAGCAGGCCGATGATGTGGCGGGCGATGAACTCGGCAACGGCATCGGGGGAGGCCGGACCGACCTGCGCCTCGAGGTGATCGGCCAGCGAGAGGTCTTCGTTGCTGCGGTTTTCCAGGTCCGGCGCGTCGCCCGCCGCGCCCGCGCCCGAATGTTCCGCGGACCAGTCCCCCGTATCGCGGTCGGTATCGAGCGAGCCGGGATCGATATCGAGCGCCTCGTCCCCCTGTCCCGGTGTTGCGTCGTGGATTTCCGGCTGGTCGCTTTCGGCTGGCGGGTCGCGATCCTCGGCTCGCACTTCGCCCGCTTCCAGCAGCGGGTTGGCTTCCAGCGCCTCGCCCACGAAGGTCTCGATCTCGAGGTTTGACAGCGCCAGCAGCTTGATCGCCTGCTGCAGCTGCGGCGTCATCACCAGCGATTGCGATTGCCTGAGGTCTAGTCTTGGCCCCAGAGCCATATCAGACCTCCCGATACGAATTCCCCCTCCCGCAAAATCATTGTCGGAAAGGCATCACAGTTCGAAACCCTCGCCAAGGTAGAGGCGGCGCACGTTCTCGTCCGCCACCAGTTCCTGCGGGGAGCCTGCAAACAGCACCTGTCCGCCGTAGATGATGCAGGCGCGGTCGACGATATCCAGCGTCTCGCGGACATTGTGATCGGTTATCAGCACGCCGATGCCGCGTCGCTTCAGGTCTTTTACGAGGTCGCGGATGTCGCTGATCGAGAGCGGGTCGATCCCGGCGAAGGGTTCGTCCAGCAGCATGATGCTGGGTTTCGCGGCCAGCGCGCGGGCGATCTCGCAGCGGCGCCGTTCACCACCGGACAGCGCCATTGCCGGGCTGTCGCGCAGGCGGGTGATGTGGAATTCCTCCAGCAGCCGCTCCAGCTCCTGCTGGCGGACTTCCTTGTTCGGCTCGACCATCTCCAGCACGCAGTTGATGTTCTGCTCCACCGTCATGCCGCGAAAGATGCTGGTTTCCTGCGGCAGGTAGCCAAGACCCAGGATCGCGCGGCGATACATCGGCAGCTTGGTGACATCGACGCCGTCCATCAGGATGCGGCCGCTGTCGGGCTTCACCAGCCCCATGATGGAATAGAAGCACGTGGTCTTGCCCGCGCCGTTGGGGCCGAGCAGGCCCAGCACTTCGCCCTTGGCGACGGTGAGGGAGATATCGCTCAGCACCGCGCGCTTGTCGTAGCTCTTGGCGATGGAGACCACTTCCAGCCCGCCGCTTTCCGGCAGGTCGGGTGCGGCGTTGCTGGGCGCATCCGCCAGTGCCTCGGTCAGGGCCTCCTCGTCGAGGAATTCGTCGTCCAGCGCGCTCATGCCTGATCCTTCGTCATGCAGGCCATCTAGCACGAAAGTGCGTGGATTGAAGGGTGCTTGGCAAGATTCGTGCATGTGCCGCCAAGGAACGGCATCGTCCGGGCGATGGCGCACTGTTCGCATCGGCTTGCATCCAGCCTCGCGAAGTGGAATACTTCGAATCGGGACTGGAACAGAGAGGGAAGCCTGATGAACAAGGCACTCGAACAGACAGAGCAGGCTCGCGAAGAGACTGCGCGCAAGGTCGACTGGCGCCGCCGCATCAGCGATCACGTCGCCTATGGCCTGCTGATCTACACTGGCCTGCATATCTTCCTCACCATGACGCAGCTCAAGTCCGGCAACGGTTCGCTGCTGCCCTATCTCGCGCTGGTCGTGCTGGTGGCCGCGATCATTCCCGCCTGCCGCTGGTTCGAAATGCGCTGGAGCGACCTGCCCGATGCCAAGGCCCATGACCCGGCACTGGCGCCTGTTTTCCGGCGCGAAGTGGCGCTGATGTGGCTGGCCGTCTTCGGACTGCCGGTGCTGCTGACACTCGGCTTCAAGGCCGCCGCTCCGCTTTTCTGACAACTGTTATACGCCTGTTCGCCGCGCTGTCGCTGGCCTTGCTGCCAGTCTCTGCGCATGCGAGCGTGCTGCTGCCTGAAGCCGCGCCTGCCGAACAGGCACCCGCCACGCCTGCACCGACCGCAGGCTCCATAGAGATCGACCAGGTCGCCGGGCAGGACGACCGCATCGCCGCGCGCCTGTCCGATATCTTCGCCAATGTGCCTAGCCTCTCGCAGGTCGAGGTTTCCGTGCGCCAGGGCGTCGTAACGCTCACCGGCACCGCGCCCGACGATGCCGCGCTGGCACGGGCGGAGGCGATTGCGGGCGGTGTTGAAGGCGTCGCCACGGTCGAGAACGACATAGAGCGCGACGTGTCCGTCGACATCGGGGAGGGCATCGGGGGGCTCGGCGACCGGGTCGAGCAGATTACCCGGATGCTGCCGCTGGTGGGCCTTGCGCTGCTGGTGGCGCTGGCGATTTCCGCGATTGGCTACCTGCTCGCCTCGTTCACGGGGTTGTGGCGGCGGGTGGCGACAAACACTTTCCTGGCAGAGCTGATTGCCAGTGCCCTGCGCTTCGTTTTCGTGATCGCGGGTATCGTGATCGCGCTCGACATGATCGGGGCGGGCGCGCTGATGGGCGCGGTGCTGGGCGGCGCGGGCGTGATCGGCATCGCGCTGGGTTTTGCCATGCGCGACACGGTGGAGAACTACGTCGCCAGCCTGATGCTGAGCTTGCGCCAGCCGTTCCGCGCGAACGATCACGTGGTGATCGACCAGCACGAGGGCCGGGTGATCCGCCTCACCAGCCGCGCGACCGTGCTGATGACGCTGGAGGGCAATCACCTGCGTATTCCCAATTCCACGGTCTTCAAGGCGGTGATCGTCAATTACACGCGCAATCCGCAGCGCCGCTTCGATTTCGAGCTGGGCGTGGACGCGGACGACGATGCCGAGGCCGCCCGCCAGCTGGGCCGCGATACGCTGGCATCGCTGGACTTCGTGCTGGACGATCCCGCGCCCGAAGTGCGGATAGACCGGGTGGGCGATTCCAACGTGGTGCTGGTGTTCCTTGGCTGGATCGACCAGCGCGAGGCCGATTTCTTCAAGGCCCGCAGCCGCGCCATCGCCGCCAGCAAGCGCGCGCTGGAGGACGGCGGCTTTGCCTTGCCCGAGCCGATATACCGCCTGCGTTTCGACCAGCGGACCGTGCCGCTGCCGTTCGAGAACGTGGGGGAAGGCCGCGCCGCTCCTGCGCAGGCTGTGCCACCTGCACCGCCGCGACCTCCGCAGAAACCGGTTCCCGCAGCCACGGACACGCACGATATCGCCCCCGAGGACGAGATCGCGAAGATGGTGGACGAGGAGCGTGCGAACACGCCGGGGCAGGAAAAGGACCTGCTGGATAGCGGGCGCCCCGTGGAATAGGGCCACAAAACGCGGGGCATTGCCCCTTCTTAGGCTGGATCTATCCGTTCGGACTTGCGGCGATCGCTCCCTGATCGCCTGTCGGCCACGCGCCGTTCCACACCATCGTACGCCGCAGACTTGCCGCTTCGCTGATCGCTATGCCTGCGATCACTGCCCGAACGGCGGGTTTCCGTATCCATTGGTCTTCTCCTCGCTCAGTTGCGGAACGCGCGCAGCCCGTGAATTGGAGGCAGTTCCCGCCCGAACCGATCGCGCGGCACGAAGTCATCCATGCTGACCGCGACGGGCTTGAAGCCCATTTGCAGGACGACCGCGGGATGCAGCTCGCTTGCGAACTTGATGCCCGCGTACTGGTCGCTCTTCCAGACCACGGCTCCTTCGGCGCCGACGCCATTGGGGAACTTCAAGTATAGCTTTTCGCCCGGCGCAACGCGCGAAGTGCCGGTGTCGATGCAGCAGCCGTCGACGCAGATATCGTAGATAGTAAGGTTGATGCATTCGTCCTCGACGAAGCATTCCACCTGTACTTCCACTACGTGCCTTTCGTGGCGTCGCTTCTGGCGCTGGTTGTCAGCATCGTAATCCATGACGAAAACTTGCCAGCGAGTCATGAAAATATACTAAAACGCGAGCCTGATTCTTCTTGAGGAAAATGAGCTATAACCAAGAGGGGCAAGTTGCCGAAAGAGGAAATGCAGTCGTTACAGGCCGTTGTTCCAGTCGGACCTTGCGCGAATCATGTCCGGACTTAGGCCAAGCTTCCTTGCTTCTTCCGCAACTTGCCTGAACTCGGCAACCTCTGCATCGCTCATGCGGTGGTCGAACGCCAGGCCGCATTCGTTGCCCTCGCGCCAGACCACGGAGGCAAACATCTTCGAGCCGCCTATGGTCAGTTGTACGAATTCTCCGACGGGGGGCAGGTTGGTACCGGACACGCGTGCCCCTGCGGCCGAAATGTCCTCGAACACGACGGACTGCCTGTCGAACGGTGTAACGAGGTTTCCGGGCAGGGATACATGAGAACGCGGCCTGCCGCGCTTTCCTGTCCGGATGCGCTGGCCATCTCGCTTGCTTGCGGCAAAACTTTTCACTGTGCCCTCCATTGGCTCTGCAATAGATGTATCAGCAAATACTGAACACGTGGTTTAGTCGTGCAGGCACGACTTGTTAGGTTCTTGTGAACCCTGATATGAAACAGGTCTTCCAAGAGACTTGTTATCGTTCGTTATTTGCTGGACCCCTCCGCTATTGGTTTCAAGGGGAGAGAGCCGATGGAATTCGTTCAGCACTCGCGAGACAAGGCCGCCATGCTGCGCGCCCAGGCAGACCTTGCGCCGGCAGAGGCGGACCGGATCTCGAAACTCGTCGCCGCGCGCAAGCTCGAGGCGAGAGCCAGGGAAGTCGAAATCGTAATCGGGCCGAGCGGCGAGTCCGCTATCGCCGACTGGCTCGACTAGGGGCCGTGCCAGAGGGGGCGACAGGCATGGAGCGGCGACACTTCAAGCGCCACGACGCAAGGGCATACGTGGATGTCCTCGTGCGCGGCGGAAAGGTGAGAGCCGAGATGGACAACCTGTCCGTCAGCGGGTGCAGGGTCGACTATTCCCAGTGCTGGCTCGCGAGGGGGGAGCCGGTGACCTTGCGCATGATCGGGGAGGAATCCGGCAACATTGAAGTCAACGGGAAGGTCGCCTGGATCGTGCGGGAGCGCGTGGGGGTGCGCTTTGCACAGCCGCTGTCCCCTGCCCTTGTGCTGGACGCCGGCAAGGCAAGCACTGCGCGCGGATTGCGAAGGGGTCGGCGAAGGGCGTGACCGTGTCGGGCCACGCCCGTCACCTTACTTCTTGTTGCCTTCGTAGCGCTCGATCGCTTCCAGCGTGATGCGCTTGGCTTCCGCCGCATCGCCCCAGGCGCCGATACGCACCCACTTTTCCTTTTCCAGGTCCTTGTAGTGGGTGAAGAAGTGCTCGATCTGCTGGAAGATGATCGAGGGCAGGTCCTTCGTTTCGCCCACGTCGGAGTAGTAGGGGAAAGTGGTGTCCACCGGAACGCAGACCAGCTTCTCGTCGCCGCCGTGTTCGTCTTCAAGGTTCAGCACGCCGATCGGGCGCGCACGCACCACGCAGCCCGCGATGAAGGGCGAGCGTGCGATCACCAGCGCATCCAGCGGGTCGCCGTCGGGCGACAGCGTGTGCGGCACGAAGCCGTAGTTCGCCGGGTAACGCATGGGCGTGTGCAGGATGCGGTCGACGAACAGCGCGCCGCTTTCCTTGTCGAACTCGTACTTCACCGGCTCTCCGCCGGTGGGCACTTCGATGATAACGTTCAGACTGTCCGGCGGATTATCACCCGTCGGGATGTGTTCGATACGCATGGATGCTTTATCCTCTTGCGGGTTTGACGCACCCTCTCCCAAAACTCAGCGGGGCGCCTAGCGCACGAGGGCGCGCTTGCCCAGACCAATTGTCCGTGTTTCTCCATAGTGGGCTCGTACTATCGCCGCGAAGCCTTTGCGAAAGCCATCCATGCGGCTAAACGCCCGCTCCATGAGCAAGACCAAGACCCCTCAGGCCATCAGAGGCACGCAGGACATTTTCGGACCCGACGCGGAAGCCTTCGCTTTCGTCGTCGAGACGTTCGAGCGCGTGCGCAAGCTCTATCGCTTCCGCCGGGTGGAAATGCCCGTGTTCGAGAAGACCGAGGTGTTCAGCCGCGCCATCGGCGAGACGACCGACGTGGTCTCGAAGGAAATGTACTCGTTCGAGGATCGCGGCGGGGAAAGTCTGACCTTGCGCCCGGAATTCACTGCCGGAATCGCGCGCGCTTTCCTGACGAACGGCTGGCAGCAACACGCTCCGTTGAAGGTTGCGACGCACGGGCCACTATTTCGTTACGAGCGTCCGCAGAAGGGCCGCTATCGCCAGTTCCACCAGATCGACGCCGAGATCATCGGTGCGGCCGAACCGCAGGCGGACGTGGAACTGCTGGCCATGGCCGACCAGGTGATCCGCGAGCTGGGCATCGAGGACGTGACCCTCCACCTCAACACGCTGGGCGACGGCGACAGCCGCGAGGCGTGGCGCGCGGCGCTGATCGAATACTTCGGTGCGGTGCGCGGGGAACTGTCCGAGGACTCGCAGGAGCGGCTGGAGAAGAACCCGCTGCGCATCCTGGACTCGAAAGACCCGCGCGACCGCAAGTTCGTGGGCGAAGCGCCGAAGATCGACGCTTTTCTGTCGGACGATGCACGCGCCTTTTTTGATGCTGTCACCACCGGTCTGGACGCGGCCGGCGTGAAATGGACCCGCGCCGAGAGCCTCGTGCGCGGGCTGGACTATTATCGTCACACAGCGTTCGAATTCATTCCGGACGAAGGCTCCGCAGCGGCAGGCGCGCTGGGTTCGCAAAGCACGATCCTTGGCGGCGGGCGCTACGATGGCCTGATGGATTCGCTCGGCGGCGCGCCGACGCCTGCCGTGGGCTGGGCGGCTGGTATCGAGCGGCTCGCAATGCTGGTGGGAGAGAGGCGCGAAGTGCCGGCAGACGCCATTGTCGTGGTCGAGGATGACAGTCTGATTGCGCGGGGTGTTACGGCGCTGGGCAAACTGCGTGCCGCAGGAATGTCGGCCGAGATGATTGCCAGCGGCAGCCCGCGCAAGCGCTTCGACAAGGCTGTGAAAGCGGGCGCGCTTGCCATTGTCGGCCTGTCACTTCGCGATGGTGCAGAGAACGTGCGGATCAAGGCAGACGATGATGTGACCGCCCGTGTCGAGGCAGTTCTCAATTGACCATCCCAGCCGAACGCCTCCGCCAGATCGCCAACCGTTTCGCCGAACTGGAGGCGAGGATGGCGTCGGGCCAGCTGGAGGGCGAGGAGTTTGTCCAGGCCAGCCGCGACTATGCCGAGCTGGAGCCGGTGGCGAAGATCGCTGCCGAAGTCTCCGCCATGCGCGACGAGATCGCGGGGCTGGGCGACATGCTCTCCGACCCCGAAATGCGCGCCATGGCCGAGGAGGAACTCGCCAGCCTCAAGAAGCAGTTGCCCGAAGCCGAGCGCAAGCTGGCGCTCGCCATGCTGCCGAAAGATAGCGCCGACCAGCGCCCCGCCATGCTGGAAATCCGCGCCGGAACAGGCGGTGATGAGGCGGCGCTGTTCGCGGGCGACCTCTATCGCATGTACGAGAAATACGCCGCCGAGCAGGGCTGGAAAGTGGAGCCGGTCTCCATCGCCGCTGCAGACGTCGGCGGCTACAAGGAAGTGGTCGCCAACGTCACCGGCACCGGCGTGTTCGCCAAGCTGAAGTTCGAGAGCGGCGTCCACCGCGTGCAGCGCGTGCCCGTGACCGAGAGTGGCGGGCGTATCCACACCAGCGCGGCGACCGTGGCGGTGCTGCCGGAGCCGACCGAAGTCGACGTCTCACTCGACGAGAACGACTTGCGCATCGACATCTACCGTTCCAGCGGGGCGGGTGGGCAGCACGTCAACACCACCGATTCCGCCGTGCGCATCACCCACGTGCCCACCGGTATCGTGGTGGCGATGCAGGACGAGCGCAGCCAGCACAAGAACCGCGACAAGGCGATGAAAGTGCTGCGCGCGCGCCTTTATGAAAAGCGCCGCGAGGAAGCCCACGGGGCAGAGGCCGAGGCGCGCAAGGCGATGGTGGGCAGCGGCGACCGCTCCGAACGCATCCGCACCTACAACTTCCCGCAAGGCCGCGTCACCGATCACCGCATCGGCCTGACCCTGCACAAGTTGCCCGAAGTGCTGGAAGGCACCGGCCTTGGCGAACTGATCGACGCACTGATTGCCGAGGACGAGGCGAAGCGCCTCGCGGCGATGGATGCGTGACAGTAGCTGAAGCCATCCGCGAGGCGGCGCAGCGCCTTGCCACCACCAGCGATACCGCGCGGCTGGATGCCGAATTGCTGATGGCCCACGCGCTGGGCTGCTCGCGCTCCGACGTGCTGCTGCGCCACATGCAGGCAGGCGCGCCCGAAGCCTTTGCCGCGCTGGTCGATCGCCGGGCCGCGCGCGAGCCTGTCGCCTACATTCTCGGCAACCAGGAGTTCTACGGCCTCGATCTCGCCGTTTCGCCTGCCGTCCTGATCCCGCGCGGGGACAGCGAGGCCATCGTGCGCGCCGCTTTGGCGGCCGCGCCGGATGCGAAGCGCGTGCTGGACCTCGGCACCGGTTCGGGCGCGTTGCTGCTTGCGGTGCTCAGCGAGCTGCCGGGCGCACAGGGCATAGGCATCGACGCTTCTCCCGCCGCATTGGAGATCGCGCGCCAGAATGCGGACAGCCTCGGTCTTGCGGATAGGGCGGCGCTGCAGGCTGGCGACTGGACCAAGCCCGGCTGGGCGGACGATCTCGGCCGGTTCGACCTCGTCATCGCCAACCCGCCCTACGTCGAGGACGATGCGCGGCTCGACCCCGACGTGCGTGATTACGAACCCGCCAGCGCGCTGTTCTCCGGCCCCGAAGGGCTGGACGATTACCGCATAATCGTCCCCCAATTGCCGCGACTGTTGACAGAAACGGGCGTCGCCGTGCTCGAAATCGGGGCGAGCCAGGCAAGTGAAGTCTCCGAAATCGCACGCCAACACGGCTTTACCGCGACTGCACACCGCGACCTTGGAGGGCGCGACAGGGCGCTGGAATTGCGATTAGCACTTGGCAAAGGCGAATCGAGTAGCTAACTCTTGCATCAGGTCGACGGCGCAGGGCGCTGGACCAAACTCCAACATTTGCCATTCCAGCGGGACGGTTCCCGCTCGCAAGCATGCAGATGATGGGACGTAAATGCCTCGTGACGGGGGTGTAACCACGAGGGGTCATATGGCGATGCGGCACAAGGCCGCAGCCAGATTGAGGAAGTGAAGTTCCCTTGAATAGCAATCGAAACAACAATCGTCGTCGCGGCCGCGGTAACAATCGTGGTGGAGGCGGTGGTGGTGGAAACCAGTCCAACCGCATCGATTCCCGCGCACGGGGCAATGCCCCGCAGATGCTGGACAAGTACAAGAAGCTGGCTCACGAAGCCTCCTTGAACGACGACCGGGTGCAGACCGAGTACTACCTGCAGTTCGCGGATCACTATTTCCGGGTGATTGCCGACGCCAAGGCGCAGAAGGACGAGGCCCAGGCCAAGCGCAACGCAGAGCGCGGGCAGGACAATTCCGACGACGACGATGATGATGACGACGACAACAATGACGATCGCGGCAACCGCTCGCAGGATCGGCAGAAGGGTCGACAGGATCGTCGGGGCAGGAACACCAGCCGACGTGACGATTCCGATTTTGAGGAGGGCCACGAAGGCCAGCCCGGCGATCAGGAAGACGACGACAACCCGTTCATCAAGCAGGACAAGCCGAAGAAGGCACGCAAGCCTGCAGCCCGCAAGCGCAAGTCCGACAGCGAAGATGCGGTGAATGACGACGGCGGGCTCGATCCCAGCATGTTGCCGCCGGCCATAGCCCGCAGCTCGCAAGGCGATGACGACGGCGATGAGGCTGAAGAAAAGCCGCGCCGCAAGACGACGCGTTCGCGCCGCAAGCCTTCGGACGATAGCAATAACGATGGCAGCGAAGACGGCGGGGAAGCGCTCGAAGCGGTCAACTGACCGCTCAAGTACCGGGACGGAATTCTACGCGGCAGGAAGCGACAGCAATGGCCAGCGGGCATTCCGTCTTGAACCATATTGAAAACCGTCCCCGCATCGCCGCGCTCGCGCTCGGTCTGCTGGCGGCGACCGGATTCCAACCGCTAGGATTCTGGCCAGTCGCCCTGCTGGCCGTCGGCCTGTTCGCCTTGCTCGTCGCGCGAGCCGCCACCCCGCTGCGCGCGCTCGGCCTGGGCTGGCTGTTCGGGTTCACCCATTTCACGCTGGGCAACAACTGGATCGCCTCGGCCTTCACCCACCAGTCGGAAATGCCCGCCATTCTCGGCTGGGCGGCGGTGCCGCTGTTGGCGGTCTACCTCGCGGTCTATCCCGCGCTCGCGGCCATGCTGGCGAGGCTTCTGGTGCGCACTGGTGGGGCGTGGTCTTTCGCCCTCCTGTTCTCGGGCACGTGGATCGTGACAGAGTGGATGCGCGGCTGGGTGTTCACCGGCTATTCGTGGAACCCGCTTGGCATGGTGCTGCTCGGCCCGTTCGACCGCCCCGGCATCGCCGCGCTTTCACCCCTCATGGGCACCTATGCCTTGTCCGGCCTCGCCGTCCTGCTGGGATGCGGGGTGGTCCTGCTGCTGCGAGAGCGCAACTGGCTGGCGAGCGGCGCGGTGGCCGTGCTGCTGGCGCTGGCGATGTATTGGCCCGCAGGTGCGGCGCGCGAGGGCATCTTGCCCGTCACCATCGCAAAGCCCGACATCCCGCAGGACGCGATCAGCGATCCGCGCTTTTATGAGGCGAACTACATGCGCCTTGCCGAGCTTTCCCCGCGCATCGACGACAGCAGCGAGCCGCGACTGGTGCTGTGGCCGGAATCGGGGATGGCGGATTACCTGCGCGAGGGATACCCGCAGCGCTATTACGATCGCACCACGGCGCTGGGCGACCCAGCCTATGCGCGTCGCCGCCTCGGCGCGACCGTAGGCGATGACAGCGCGCTGATGACGGGCGCGGTGGACCTTGAGATCGGCGCTGACGAGACCGGCTTCGTGCGCGCCCTGGGTGCCCGCAACGCGGTGACGGCGTTGAGTGCCGATGGCGAGATCATCGGCAGCTATGCCAAGGCGCACCTCGTGCCTTACGGCGAATACCTGCCCCTGCGCGGCATTCTCGAACCGCTGGGCCTGTCGCGGCTGGTAGCAGGCACGATCGACTTCTGGCCCGGCCCCGGTCCGCGCACGCTGGACCTTGGCGAGTTCGGCAGGGCGGGCATCCAGATCTGCTACGAGATCGCCTTCCCGGGACAGGTAGTGGACCGCGAGGACCGGCCTGAATTTATCTTCAACCCGTCGAGCGAGGCGTGGTTCGGCTCTTTCGCGCCGCCTCAGTTCATGGCCCAGTCCCGCATGCGCGCGATCGAGGAAGGGCTACCTGTCCTGCGCGCCACGAACAGCGGCATCAGCGGCGTGATCGATGCGCGCGGCGTCGTGCGGCAGCATCTCGGGCGCGGCGAGCCGGGACGGATCGATGCCGTGGTGCCTCCGCCAGCAGATCCCACGCTTTTCGCGCAGCTGGGCAATGGTCTTTCGATTGTCTGGGCACTTTTGCTGCTGCTGGCGGGTTTGGTTGCCACACGCCGCCGGGCCAGTTAGAGCCGCGCCCAAAGACACACGCGAGTTAAGAAGAGAAGGCAATCTCCAACATGCGCCGATCCTATCTGTTCACGTCCGAGTCCGTTTCCGAAGGCCACCCCGATAAGGTTTCCGACCAGATTTCCGATGCCATCGTCGACCTCTTCCTCGCCAAGGATCCTGAGGCGCGCGTTGCCTGCGAGACGCTGACGACGACGCAGCGCGTGGTGCTGGCTGGCGAAATCCGCGGCAAGGGCATCATCGAGGGTGACAAGTGGGCACCGGGTGTCGAGAAGGAAATCGAGGACACCGTGCGCGGTGTGGTAAAGGACATTGGCTATGCGCAGGAAGGCTTCCACTGGGAAACGCTGACGTTCGAGAACTTCCTCCACGGCCAGAGCGCCCACATCGCGCAGGGCGTCGATGCCAGCGGCAACAAGGATGAAGGCGCGGGCGACCAGGGCATCATGTTCGGCTTCGCCTGCAACGAAACGCCGGACCTGATGCCGGCGACCATCGACTACAGCCACAAGATCCTCCAGCAGATGGCGACCGATCGCAAGAACGGCACCGCCCCGTTCCTGGAGCCGGACAGCAAGAGCCAGGTCACGCTGCGTTACGAGAACGGCAGGCCCGTTGCCTGCACCGCCGTGGTCGTCTCCACGCAGCACGCGCCAGGCTATGACGAGGGCGAAAAGGAGGCCGAGTTGCGCGCCTACGTAAAAGGCGTTGTCGGCAAGATCCTGCCCGATGGCTTCATCTCGGACGCGACGCAGTGGCACATCAACCCGACCGGCACCTTCGTGATCGGCGGCCCCGATGGCGACGCTGGCCTCACCGGGCGCAAGATCATCGTGGATACCTATGGCGGCGCGGCTCCGCACGGCGGCGGCGCTTTCAGCGGAAAGGACCCGACCAAGGTTGACCGCAGTGCAGCCTACATCACCCGTTACCTCGCGAAGAACGTCGTCGCGGCTGGCCTTGCCACCAAGTGCACGATCCAGATCGCCTATGCCATCGGCGTGTCGCAGCCGTTGTCGCTCTATGTCGACACCCACGGCACCGGCACCGTTGCCGACGACCAGATCGAGGATGCCATTCGCGGGATCGAGAAGCTGGGCGGGCTGACCCCGCGCGGCATCCGCACGCACCTTGGCCTCAACAAGCCGATCTACCGCGGCAGCGCCGCCTACGGCCACTTCGGCCGGACGGCAGAAGGCGACCTGTTCCCGTGGGAACGCACCGACCTTGCCGCCGACCTGAAGGCGGCGCTCTCGTAAGGGCCTGACGGCGTGAGCGTTTCGGGCACCGCCCTTACCGCCGCGCCTTCGTCCAAAAGGCGCATCACCGCGCTCGACGCATTGCGAGGTGTGGCGGTCATCGGCATCGTGCCAATGAACGTCATCGCCTTCTCGATGCCCGCCAATGCCTATCTGAACCCGCGCGTATGGGGAGGCACTGATCCGCTGGAAGTGGCGATGTGGGCGATCAGCTTCGTCCTTGTCGAAGACAAGTTCCGCGCGCTTTTCGCGATGATGTTCGGCGCAGGGATAGCCATCCTGCTCGGCAAGGCCAGCGACCACCCGCTGCGCGCCCACTACGCCCGCATGGTGGTGCTGCTGGCCATCGGCCTCGCGCACGCCGTGGTGCTGGCCAACAACGACGTGCTGCGCATCTACGCCACCTGCGGACTGCTGCTGCCGCTGGCGGTGAACTGGCCGGTCAGGCGCCTACTGTGGGCGGCTGGCCTGCTGATCGCCGGGCAACTCGCGGTGTCGGGCTACTTCGCCTGGGGCTGGCTGGATTACTGGTACCAGCGGGTGAGTGGCCTGACGTTCGATCTTGCGCCGCTGGACTTGGCGGAGCGCACATACGGCGGCCATCCCGATACCACCGCTGCTTCTCTGGCTCGCGGGCAGGAGGGGCTGGGCGAGCGACTGGTGCGGCGCGTGTCCGATCCGATGCTGCAAGTCCGCTTCATCGTCGCCTCCATTCCATCGGCGCTCGCCTCCATGCTGCTGGGCGTGGCGCTTTGGCGCGGCGGCCTGCTGGCAGGCGAGTGGGAGCCACGGCGCGCCCTGCGGTTGGCGCGTGCCTGCTGTGTGGTGAGCGTGCCTGTGCTAATCGCCCTGGCGGCGTGGTCGATCCTTTCCGGCTTCGACCCCATCGTCACCGCGGCCAACGCGCTCGTTTGGTCCGCCCCGTTCGATATCATGCTGGGCACCGGTTACGCCGCGCTCGCCATGGCGCTGTTCGGCGGCGCGCTGAGAGACCATCGTGCCACCCGCCTGCTGGCCGCCGCCGGGCGCATGGCGCTGACGAACTACCTCGCTACCAGCGTGATTTTCGCCGCGCTGTTCGCGGGCTGGGGCCTCGGCCTGTTCGGAGAGGTGTCGCGCGGCGAGGCGCTGCTCCTCGCGCTCATTCCCATCGCTGCCATGCTGACATGGTCTTTCCCGTGGCTCGCCCGTTTCCGGCAGGGTCCTGCGGAATGGGCATGGCGCAGCCTCGCCAGCCTCAAGCGCCTTCCGATACGGCGGGAACGGGCACCCTGACCCGCTCCATGTCGCCCGCCAGCTTGCGCGCGGCGAGGAAATAGTGCGCCGATGCCCAGACGTAGGCGAGGCCGGTGATCGCCATTGCCGTCGCCAGCCCGCGCGCGGGGCCTTGCGAGATGGCGAAGCTGTCGCTCATCCAGCCCAACAGCAGCGGACCCAGCCCGCCCGCAATGCCATAGACCACGTTGAGCAGCGCCACGGTGGTGGCGCGCATGCGCGGGTGCATCAGGTTCTGGATGGTGGCGAAGGTGATGCCGAGATAGCCGAAGTTGAGGAACGTCGCGATCCCCACCAGCGCCAGCAGCAGGATGAGGCTCTCCTGCCAGATGGCGAGCGCGTAGATCGGACCGCCCACCAGCAGCATAACCGCCGGAATCAGGGCATAGGCCGCCGGGTTGCCCGGCCCCCAACGGTCCCCCATCCACCCGCAGGCCACGACGGACAGCGCGGCGGGCAGGCTGGCGATAAGCCCGGTGTAAAGCCCGGCCTCTCCCAGCGCGAGATCGAACTCGCGGATCATCAGCGAGGTGAAGAAGTAATTGAGGCCGAAGCCGAACATCGCGGCGAGGGCAGAGCCGATCACGAGGTTGCGCGCGCTCGGCAGCACGAACAGCCGATAGAGCACGGCGGAGATCGGCGGCACCTCGTCCCCCGCGCCCGGATCGTGCTGGCCGCGCCGCGGCTCCGCCACGAAAAGGAAGGCGATCACCGATAGGATCAGGCCCGGCACGGCGGCGATCAGGAAGGTCATGCGCCAGTCAAACTCCTGCGCGATCCACCCGCCACCTACGAAGCCGACGAAGGCCCCTACCGGCGGTGCCAGCATCAGCACGGAGAGCGCGAGGCCCCGCTTCGTGGCCGGGAAATAGTCCGCCAGCACCGACTGGTTGCCGGGCAGACCGAACGCTTCGCCAAGCCCCACGCCCACTCGGGCCACAAGCAACTGCGCCCAACTTCCCGCCAGTCCGCAGGCGGCGGTGGCGACGGACCAGACGGCGGTACCGAGCGAGATGAGGGTGAGGCGGCGCTTGCGCTCCGCCAGCCGCGCGGCGGCGATGCCCACGCCGATGTACATGAGCGCAAAGGCCATGCCCATCAGCGAGACCTGCGTGTCCGACAGGCCGAACTCGGCCTTCACCGGCTCCACCAGCACGTTCACCACGATGCGGTCGATAAAGCCCACGGTACTCACCCCGGTCAGGACGACCAGTGCCAGCCACGGCGATGTGCTGCGTGATTTCATGTCCTCTCCCCGCAAAGAGGCATAAACGAAAACGGCGGCCCCGCAATGGAGCCGCCATTTCAACGCGGTGGAGTTTGCCCGTCAGGCGATCTTCGCGCCGTGGTTCTCGCGCACCCAGCGGCCCACCTTGCGGCCGTAGCGGGCGATCATCTGCATGTTGAAGAAGTGCCAGCAGCCCAGCACCAGTACGGCAAGACCCACCTTGGTGGCGACGAAGCGGATGGCTTCGGCTAGCGTCGTCGGCTCGCTGCCGAGGCTGATGGTCAGCAGGATGAAGCCGACGTTGACGAGGTAGAACCCCACCACCAGCAGGTGATTGGTGCTGCGCGCCAGCACCTCGTCGTGGCCGAAGCAGTCGACCAGGAACACCTCCCCGTTGACGCTCAGCGTGCGCGCCACCCAGCCGGTGAGGGCAATGGCGATGAAGAGATAGGCGAAATAGCTCAGTTCGGTCATCGTGCTTCTCCTGCTCAGTAAATCATGTCGTGGTAGGGGTTGGTGGGTGGATCCGGATCGTCGCCACGAGACGGGCGGACCAGGGCATCGCGATGACGTCCCCAAACGCATCCGCTAGCCAATCCAGCCAAAAGGCCGTGGATGGTGGCGAGCGTAGCAAGTCCGAAACTTCCGGTGCTGCTCCAGCAGTAACCAAAGGCAATCAACGGCCCGAGTGCTCCGAATATTTTCATGTAGACGCTAACGCGCTCTCGATTTAGCCGCTTGAGCGCCCAAGTGATTGGCGCGCCAACGAAAAGCATGGCGAACAAGGTAATTTCTGCGGCTGTCAAGAACGGTGCGAGACTGAACAGTGCCATTCCGAAGCCGACACCTGTTTCGCCCTGCGCGATACCGCTGAACAACAAGACAGGGGCTGCGACGAAAAGAAAGAAGGCGCTACCCGCAAGCCCACCAAAGGCGACTGTCAGCGTGAGCGCGAAGAGGTCTGCAAGGAGGTTGCTATCGGGAATTTCTGTAGAATCAGAAATCTCTCTGCGTGGATCGGCAGTCATGGCAGTTGATCCTTCCTGGCTGGAGTTACTTGCCTGTCTGATTTCGGGTGGGAATGAACCGCGCGACCTTGCTGCCCAGTTTCATCAGTGAGACGAGCGTGCCCTTGGGCAGCTTGCGCACATCGTCGAACCAGCCGGTCAGCGTACCCATGAATTCGTGCATGCGCCCGATGCGCTGGGCGATGTGCGGGGGCACGTCCTTGCGGCCTTCGAGCCTGGCCGACAGGTCCGACAGCACTTGCAGCGTGGGGTCGATCTCGCGCTTCTTGCGCTCCACCGTGATGCGCATCAGCATTTCCCACAGGTCCGTTTCGGCCACGAAATGATCGCGCCGGTCGCCGATCACGTGCTGGCGGCGCACGATGCCGTAGCCCTGCAATTCCTTCAGCGCGGTGGAGACATTGGATCGGGCGAGGCCCAGCGTGTCGCAGATTTCCTCTGCATGGAGCGGCCGGTCGCTGAGATAGAGCAGCGCGTGGACCTGGCTGACCGAGCGGTTCACCCCCCAGTGCGAACCCATCTCTCCCCAGTGGAGGATGAACTGTTCAGCTTCTGGAATATCGGTGACTTTCACGGCTTCCGACTCGCATTCCTCAATTTCTGTAATTTCAGAAATAGCAGCAAGAGCGGACCAGTCAAGCCGCCTTGCATTGTCCGCCATGCGGGTGCGATAGTGTGGAAGGTCGCGCAGCATCAAAGGGGGAAGCTGGATGACCATTACCGATTTCGCCGGAACGATCGTCAACCGCGAGGATGAGGATTTCGAGACCGCCCGTTTTGGCTGGAACGGCATGATCGACCGCAAGCCCGCGATGATCGCGCGCTGCGCCAGCACGGCAGACGTAGCGGCGGCGGTTCGCCATGCGGCGGCGAGCGACCTGACAGCGGTCGCGCGGTGCGGCGGGCACTCGGTTTCGGGAGCGTCGCTGCCGCAGGACGGGTTGCTGGTGGACCTCTCTGGCCTAAAGGACATCAGCGTAGATCCCGCAACGCGCATTGCGCGTGTCGGTGGCGGGGTGCTGCTGGGCGAACTCGATGCTGCCTTGCAGGCGCATGGCCTCGCCGTGACGGCGGGGGGCGAACCGGAAACGGGCGTGGGGGGGCTGACGCTGGGCGGTGGGATCGGTTTCCTCGCCCGCAAGCTGGGCCTGACCATCGACAGCCTCGTGGGGGCCGAAGTCGTATTGGCAGACGGCTCCGTGGTCGAAGCGACCGACGACGATCACCCCGACCTCTTCTGGGCCCTGCGCGGCGGAGGCGGGCAGTTTGGCATTGTCACCCGTTTCGATTTCCTCGCGACACCCGTGGGGCCGGAAGTGGTGGTGGCGCAGGCCTTCTACCCGCTGGACAAGGCGCGCGAAGTGATGCGCTTCGTTCGCGAATTCATGCATGACGCGCCGGACGACCTGACCATGGTGCCGGTTTTCATGACGATGCCGCCGGTCGATCCGTTCCCGGCAGAGTGGCAGGGCAAGCACACCGTCGCGATCATCGCCTGTCACGCGGGCGAGCAGGAGGAGGCCCAAGCGCAGGTGCAGCCGATGCTGGAACTGGGCGACATGATCCTCGGCTTCGTCGCCCCGCAGCCCTACGTCGAATTTCAGAAGACCTTCGGCGGGGCCTCCCCCCACGGCGGGCGCTATTACTGGAAGTCGATCTTCGTGGACGACCTCAGCGATGAACTGACCGACGTGCTGGTGGAGGGCCTGACATCGCTGCCGGGCGAATACTCGCAGATCTTCATGGAAACGCTGGGCGGCGCGGTCGCGCGGGTAGGGGTGGAGGACACCGCGTTCGCCAATCGCAAGGCGCGCTACAACCTCGGAATTTCCGCCGGATGGTCAGACCCCGCCCGCGATGCCGAGATCATGGGCGCGGCGCGGGCGACCTACGACAGGCTGAAGCGGTTTTCCGACGGCACGGTCTACCTGAACTACCTCGACCGCGACGAGCTGGGGCGCGCAAAGGAAGGCTTCGGCCCCAACTTCGCGCGCCTGCAGCAGGTTAAGCAGCAGTACGACCCCGACAACGTGTTCGGCGGCGTGCTGGGCGGTGCCGGCTGAACTCTAGTCGGTGACGAAGTGGGCGGTGGTCTTCTCGGCCACTTCCTCCGCCGTCACGCCGGGAGCCAGCTCGACCAGCTTGAACGGGCTGTCATGGTCCGGGCGCTGGAACACGGCGAGGTCGGTGATGATCATGTCGACCACGTTGGTACCCGTCAGCGGCAGGGTGCATTCGGGGATGAACTTGGGATCGCCGTGCTTGGAGGTGTGCTCCATCACGACGATGATCTTCTTCACGCCCGCGACGAGGTCCATCGCGCCGCCCATGCCTTTCACCATCTTGCCCGGAATCATCCAGTTGGCGATGTCGCCGTTCTCGGCCACTTCCATCGCGCCCAGCACGGTGAGGTCGATATGGCCGCCGCGGATCATCGAGAAACTGGTGGCGCTGTCGAAATAGGCGGAGTGCGGCAGCTCACTGATGGTCTGCTTGCCGGCGTTGATCAGGTCGGCATCTTCCTCGCCTTCGTACGGGAAGGGACCGATGCCGAGCATCCCGTTCTCGCTCTGCAAGGTTACCTGCATGCCTTCGGGGATGTGGTTCGCCACGAGCGTGGGAATCCCGATGCCGAGATTGACGTAAAAGCCGTCCTCCAGCTCGTTCGCAGCGCGGGCGGCCATTTCGTCACGGGTCCAGGGCATTTGGATGTTCTCCTTGGAGGAATGGGGTGGGGCGGAGGTTATCCGCCGACAGGGTTTTCGATCAGGAACCAGCCGTTGCCGAGCAACAGCTCGAGATTGCGGGCATCGCCTGGCTCCCGGATGAAGTTGTAGAGGTCGTCGAAGTCCGAACGCTCGTCTCCGGCCAGTGCAATCACGCACTGGGTCTGCGCCAGCGCCGCGCGGCGGGCCTGCTTGGTCTCGCCCGGATAGCGTTCGACGTAAATGGAATCCTCGGCATCCGGATCGAGGCCGGAGGCGACGAGGCGATCACGAATGGCGCGCGCGTCGATCGGACCGCGATCGGTGATCCAGGCGATCTGCACGTCGCGTAGGCGAAGTTCCGCCAGGATGCGGGCCAGATCGGTGTTCACCCGCAACGGGCCGACAATCGGCACCAGCTCGCCTTGCGGGTCGAGATCGATCACCACGGTCGGCGCATTGCCTTCGCAATCGCGCCGTACGGGTTGCAGGCTGGTGGGATCGGCCAGCATAGCGGAGGGAAGCGGGACGCCTTCGCCAAGCGTGCGCAGGGCGTAGCTGCGCAGGCTGCCATAACCGCGGAGGTCCGCGCCCGCCTGAGCGCTGCTCGTTGCGGCTGGAGCGGGCGGTTCGGCGGCGGATGCAGCGGGGCTTGCAGATGCGGCCAGTGCGCTTGAGGCAGGCTCGTCGCTACGCTCGGGCATCATCGTTGCCGATGCATCGGATGCTGCGGGTTCCGTCTGTGCCGGTGCAGGGCGCGCGGGCGCCAGGCTGGCGGCCACTTCGCGCGCAGCCGCCCAGGCGTCTGATACGGCGCTATCCGTAGCCGGTTCGCGAGCGGGCGCTTCTGCCGCAGGCATGGCTGCGGCGCCCGATGCCGTTGGAAGGGTCGGCGCGGATGTTACAGTCGGCGCGGAAGCGGCGCGGCTTTCGTCCAGCGTGGAGACGACGACGGGTTCTGCCGGGCGGGCCGCCAGAGATGCCTGCTGCTGCGATGTTGACGGGCCGGTTGCCGGTGTCGATGCCGCGGTGCTGGCAGGCGGGGTGGCCGTGCGCAGCGGCTCGGAAGGCTGGGCGGAAGCCAGTGCGGGCGTCGGGGTAGGGGCAGGCGCAGATGTCGGGGCCGGAGTCGGGGCAGGCGGAGGAACCACGGCAACCTGCTCGCGCCGATCCGCGCGGGCGTCGTCCGAAACCGTGTCGCGCACCAGCGCCCCGCCGCCTGCAACGATGGGGATTGCCGCCGCCGCGATGCAGCCTTGCAGCGCGACGGAGGAAAGGCCGAGAAGCAACAGGTTACGAAAGGTCATCGGTTCTCAAATCCTGCAATGTTTCCACTGCGTTGGTATTGCATGGGCGCTGCATGTCGAGGCCTTTTGCAGCTCCGCGCCGCTAAGCCCTCTCAGCCGCGCGTCAGGCGTTCTCGCGCTGCCGCGTGGTGACGAATTCGATCTTCTTGTCGTAAGGCGCGCCCACCACCATGCGGTTGATGAAGACGCCGGGCAGGTGAATGCAATCGGGGTCGAGCGAACCCGCTGGTACCACTTCTTCCACTTCGGCCACGCAGATCTTGCCGCAGGTGGCGGCGGGCTGGTTGAAATTGCGCGCGGTCTTGCGGAACACCAGGTTGCCGGTCTCGTCGGCCTTCCATGCCTTGATGATCGAAAGATCGGCGAAGATGCCTTTTTCGAGGATGTAGTCCTCCGGCCCGTCTCCGGTGTCGAACTGCTTCACTTCCTTGCCTTCGGCCACCTGGGTGCCGACGCCGGTCTTGGTGTAGAAGCCGGGAATGCCGGCCCCACCTGCGCGCATGCGCTCGGCCAAGGTGCCTTGCGGGCAGAATTCCACTTCCAGCTCGCCGGAGAGGAATTGCCGTTCGAACTCCTTGTTCTCGCCCACATAGCTGGAGATCATCTTCTTCACCTGCTTGGAACGCAGCAGCATGCCGATGCCCTCGTTGTCGATCCCGGCGTTGTTGCTGGCGAAGGTCAGGTTCTTCACGCCCGAATCCTGGATCGCTTTCAGCAGGCGTTCGGGAATACCGCACAGGCCAAAGCCGCCGCTGGCGATCAGCATGTCGTCCCGCAGCACGCCTTCCAGGGCGGCTTTGGCGGAAGGATAGAGTTTCTGCATGGCGGCTCCTCGTCTCAGGTTCGGTCTGTCTGGTGTCGTGTGAAACTGTAGCGTGAGGCATTAGAACCCCGCGGCGGTCATGTCACCAGCAGAGGCTCCCTATACCGCGCCGCGCAAAAATGCGCCCCAAAAGATGAATCACCATTCAATTTTGTGATCTGCTGACAAGCGTGTCAGCCGAAAAACTTCGCAAATACAAAAGCCGGAGGCTTGAGTTGCATCCCATGCAACATGCTGTGCTCTTTTCGCACTTGCGAGATGGGGCGGATTCGAACATATCTCTCCCTGCCTTTCAGGCATCCTCTCCCAAAACTTCCAAGGCCCGGTCGGCAACGACCGGGCCTTTTTTCTTGGCCCATCCGATCGCGCCTCCGCGGTCGCATTTTCGGCACGTTTCCTCTTCCGGCAGGTTTGCAATAGAGGCGGGCGCTTCCTAATTCCGCCGGACAACAGGATTCCAAGAGGAAACGACAGGCATGGCCGAAGCGGATGCAGCGAAAGTCGAAGAAGGCACGGTAAGGCTGCAGGTAGCCGCCGCCAGGCAGGAGGAATCGGGACGCGGCGTCGTGCGAATGCCGCGCAGCGCTTTCCAGAAGCTTGGCATTACCGAGGGCGATGCGGTCGAGATCGAGGGCAAGCGCTCTACCCTTGCCGTGGCCGTTCCCAGCTATGACGAGGACGAGGCGCTCGACGTGATTCGTCTCGACGGCCTGCAGCGCGGCAATGCCGAAACGTCGAGCGGTGAACACGTGCTGGTGCGCCGCGCCGAGACCAAGCCCGCCACCCGCGTCGTCTTCGCGCCCGCGCGCCGCGAAATGCGCCTGCACGGCCCGAGCGAGGCGCTGAAGCGCGTGTTCTTCAAGCAGCCGCTGACCACTGGTGACCTTGTCGCCACCCACGGCCAGCAGCCGGTTCAGAACGTGCCGCCCGAAGTGCGCCGCATGTTCAACGCGCCCGCCTACGCGCTGACGCAAATTCGCCTGCAGGTTGTCTCCACCAGCCCCAAGGGCTTCGTCCATATCGACGAGAATACAGAGGTGGAGCTGCGCACCGAGTTCGAGGAGCCGCGCGATGCCCGCGGGCTCATCAACTACGATGACGTCGGCGGCATGGAAGAAACCATCAAGGCCCTGCGCGAGATGGTGGAACTGCCGCTGCGCTATCCCGAACTGTTCACCCGCCTCGGCGTCGACCCGCCCAAGGGCGTGCTGCTGCACGGCCCGCCCGGCACCGGCAAGACCCGGCTGGCGCAGGCGGTGGCGAACGAATCGGACGCCGAATTCTTCACCATCAACGGCCCGGAAATCATGGGCAGCGCCTATGGCGAATCGGAAAAGCGCCTGCGCGAGGTGTTCGAGGAGGCCGAGCGCAGCCAGCCCGCCATCGTCTTCATTGACGAGATCGATTCGATAGCTCCCAAGCGCGAGCGGGTGCAGGGAGAGGCGGAAAAGCGCCTGGTTGCCCAATTGCTGACCCTGATGGACGGCCTGCAGGCCCGCTCCAACCTTGTCGTGATCGCCGCCACCAACCGGCCCGACGCCATTGACGAGGCGCTGCGCCGTCCCGGCCGTTTCGACCGCGAGATCGTGATCGGCGTACCCGACGAGAGCGGCAGGCGCGAGATCCTCGCCATTCACACCCGCGGAATGCCGCTGGGCGAAGGCGTGGACCTTGGCGAGCTGTCGCGCTCAACTCACGGCTTCGTCGGCGCGGACATTGCGGCGCTGGCACGTGAAGCCGCGATCGAGGCGGTGCGCCGCATCATGCCGCGGCTCGATTTGGACGCGCGCGAAATCCCTGCCGAGGTGCTGGAGGAACTCTGCGTCGAGAAGCAGGACTTCCGCGAGGCGCTGAAGCGCGTGCAGCCGAGCGCCATGCGCGAGGTGATGGTGCAGGCCCCGACGGTGGGCTGGGAAGACCTGGGCGGCCTGGACGAGGCCATCTCCTCGCTCAAGGAAGGCGTCGAACTGCCGCTGAAGAATCCGCGCGCGTTCGAATCGCTGGGGATTCGCCCGGCCAAGGGTTTCCTGCTCTACGGCCCTCCCGGAACCGGCAAGACCCTGCTCGCCAAGGCCGTGGCGAAGGAGGCGGAGGCGAACTTCATCTCGATCAAGTCGAGCGACCTGCTTTCCAAGTGGTACGGCGAGAGCGAGCAGCAGATTGCCAAGATGTTTGCCCGCGCCCGTGCGGTGGCGCCGTGCGTGATCTTCATCGACGAGATCGACTCACTGGTCCCCGCACGCGGTTCATCGATGAACGAACCGCAGGTAACTGCGCGCGTGGTGAATACGATCCTCGCCGAAATGGATGGGATGGAGGAGTTGTCCTCCATCGTGGTGATCGGCGCGACCAACCGTCCTACGCTGGTGGACCCCGCATTGCTGCGACCGGGGCGGTTCGACGAACTGGTCTATGTCGGCGCGCCCGATCAGGCTGGCCGCGAACACATCCTCAAGATCCACACGTCTGCCATGCCGATGGCCGACGACGTGGACCTTTCGGCAGTGGCGAAAGAAGCGGAACGCTTCACCGGCGCCGACTTGGAGGACGTCGTACGCCGCGCCGGTCTCAACGCCATCCGCCGCACGCAAGGTTCGCCTGATGCGGTGACGAAGGCCGACTTCGAGCAGGCGCTGAAGGATTCGCGTCCCACCGTCACGCCGCAGATGGAAACCGAGTACCGGAAGATGAAAGGCGAGCTGAAGAAGCGGGCGCTGGAGGTGAACCCCATCGGCTTCATCACCGAAGGGATGGTGGAGAGCACGCGCGACTCCAAACACTAGTCGCGGTTCGAGGTCTTCCCCGGCTCGCCTGCCTCCCAAATCGCCTCGGAAGCTGAAGCGACGCGGCGCATGGCGATGGCTTCGGGCATGTTCTCGCGGATGAAGGCAAGCATACCTTCGCGGATCTGGCATCGCAGGTCGAAGGCGCTCGATGCGTCTCTGGCACTCATGAGGAGGCGCAGTTCCATCGAATCGAGCGTCGTTTCGGTGACCTGCGCGGCTTTCACGCGCTTGTCCCAGTTCCCGTTCGCCTCGACCTGCCGTTCGAACTCCGCGCGCAGGCGGTCCACGTCGGCCAGCGGGTCGAGGTGCAGGAAGACCGTGCCAAGCAGCTCGGAGCCCTTGCGCGTCCAGTTCTGGAAGGTCTCCTCCAGGAACTTGTTCACCGGGACCACCAGCCGCCGCTCGTCCCATATGCGGACCACGACATAGGTCGTGCGGATATCCTCGATCTTGCCCCATTCCCCGTCGACGATGACAACGTCGTCGATGCGGATGGGTTCGGTCAGCGCCATTTGCAGGCCACCGATCAGCGCCTTCAGCGCGGGCTGGGCAGCGGCGCCCACGGCCAGCGCGGCAAGACCGGCGGAAGCCATCAGTGTCACCCCGATATCGCGCACGCCGGGGATGGATAGCAACATCAGGCCGATGGTAATGAAGACGATCACGAAAGTGCCAATACGGCTGAAAATGGCGAGCCGGGTGCGGCGGCGGCGGGCGGAAAGGTTGTCCGCCACGTCGATATCGGCGCGCAGTTCCATCGCCGCCACCAGCGCGCGCATGATGGCGAGTGCGATCCAGCCGATCAGCGCGGGCATCACGAAGCCGGCGATCTTTTCCCACCCCGCCTCCAGCGCGGGCACCTCCCGCGCGGCAAGGACGATTCCAAGCGCCACCATTGCCCACTTGCTGGGACGAGCGAGATGGCGGACCACGATGTTGTCGGCGGTACTGTCGCTGGAACTGGCGATCTTTCGCAGTACGCGAAAGATCACGTAGTGGACGACCAGCGCCAGCAGCACGCCTAACCCGGCGGCGAGCGCCGCGACAAACCACGTCTCCCAGCCATCGGGAATGGCCTCGCGTATCGGGTCCAGCCAGCCTGCCATCAGTGCGCCGCGTCCCAGCTTGCCCCGGTGCCGATCTCGATTCCCAGCGGCACGCTGAGCTCGACGGCGGGCAGGGCGGCTTCGGCCATGACTTTCTCGATCACCGGAGAGGCGGCTTCCACGTCGCTTTCCGGCAGTTCGAACACCAGTTCGTCATGCACCTGCAACAGCATCCGCACATCCGGCAGACCCGCCTCGGCAAGCGCAGGCAGCATCCGGGCCATGGCGCGCTTGATGATATCGGCGCTGGTGCCCTGAATTGGCGCGTTGATCGCGGCGCGCTCGCTGCCCTGCCGCTCCGCCTGGTTCTTGGAATTGATGCGCGGGAACCACGTTTTCCGCCCGAACAGCGTCTCCGAATAGCCCTTGGCGCGCACGGTCTCCAGCGTCTGGTGAATGTAGTTCTGGATGCCGGGGAAGCGCTTGAAATAGGTGTCGATCACTTCCTGCGCCTCGTCCGGCTCCACGCCCAAGCGGCCCGCAAGGCCCCAGCGCGAAATCCCGTAGAGGATGGCGAAGTTGATGGTCTTGGCCTTCGCGCGAGTATCGCGGTCGACCTCACCGTACATTTCCTTCGCGGTGCGCGCGTGGATGTCCTCGCCCGCTTCGAACGCTTCTCTCAATTGCGGCACGTCGGCCATGTGCGCGGCGAGGCGCAGTTCGATCTGGCTGTAGTCCGCCGCCAGCAGCACGTTGCCTTCATCGGGGACGAAGGCCTTGCGGATCTCGCGCCCGATCTCGGTGCGGATGGGAATGTTCTGCAGGTTGGGATCGGTGGAGGACAGGCGCCCGGTCTGCGCGCCGACCAGCGAATAACTGGTGTGAACGCGGCTGGTGTTGGGATTGATCGCCTGCTGCAATGCGTCGGTATAGGTGGACTTCAGCTTGGATAGCTGGCGGTATTCCAGCACCTTGTCGGCAATGGTCGCGCCCTGCTGCGAAAGCTTCTCCAGCACCGACTGGTCGGTGGAATACTGGCCGCTCTTGCCCTTCTTGCCGCCCTTGTAGCCCATTTTCTCGAACAGGACGTCACCCAGTTGCTTGGGGCTGCCGATGGTGAATTCCTCGCCCGCTTCGGCGTGGATTTCCTTCTCGATGCGCGCGGTTGTCTCGGCGAACTGTTCTGACAGGCGCGAGAGCGCGGCGCGGTCCACCTTGATGCCTTCGCGCTCCATGCCAGCCACCACCGGGATAAGCGGCCGGTCCACTCGCTCGTAGATGCGTGTAGCGCCTTCCAGCGGCAGACGACGGTGGAGGTGCTGGTAGAGCCGCCAGGTCACGTCCGCGTCCTCCGCCGCGTATTCCGTGGCCTTGTCCAGCGGCACCTGGCCGAAGGGGATCGCTTTCTTGCCGGTGCCGCAGATGTCCTTGAACTTGAGGCAGGAGTGGCCGAGGTGGCGCTCGGCAAGCTCGTCCATCCCGTGCCCGCCGCCGATGCCGCTTTCCTCGCGGCCCGCGTCCATCGCGAAGCTGATCACCATGGTATCGTGGATCGGCGCGACGTGGATGCCGTGGCGGGCCAGCACGTTGAGGTCGTACTTGATGTTCTGGCCGACCTTCAGCACCGCGTCGCTTTCCAGCAGCGGCTTGATCGCGGCGAGCGCGGTCTCCCGCGCGATCTGTGCCGGTTTCTCGTCGAACATGTCGCCGGTGCCGTGGGCGAGCGGTACGTAGCAGGCATCGTTCGGCCCGACCGCGAGACTGAAGCCGACAAGGTCGCACAGCATGCAATCGAGATCGCTCGTCTCGGTATCGAAGGCCACCAGCCGTGCGGCAAAGGCGCGCTCGATCCAGTGCTCCAGCCGTTCCAGCGACTGCACGCATTCGTAAGTGCTGCGATCGACGTCCGGCCATTCGGGCAGCGGCTGGCTGTTGCCATCGGGCGAGGGATCGGCGCCCTTGTTGTCGGCCTTGGCGGGGTTGAGGTCGTTGGGCTTGTCCGGGCTGCCGGTCCCGGCGTCGAGGCGGCGCAGCAGGCTGGCGAAGCCGTGCGTCTCGAGGAATTTCGCCAGCGGTTCGGGCGGCACGCCCTCGAGCCTGAAATCCTCCAGCGGCTGCGGAAGCGCGCAATCCTCCTTCAGCGTCACCAGTACGCGGCTGAGTTCGGCATCGGCGCGATGCTCGATCAGGCGTTCCTTCAGCTTGGACTTCTTCATGCCCTCCGCGGCATCGAGAGCGGCGGTCAGGTCGCCGTGCTCGGCGATCAGCTTGCTCGCGGTCTTGGGGCCGACGCCGAAGATGCCGGGGATATTGTCAACCGAATCGCCCATCAGCGCGAGAACGTCTCCCACCTTCTCGGGGGGCACGCCGAATTTCTCCTCGACTTCCTCGATATAGATGCGCGCGTTCTTCATCGTGTCGAGCATGTCGATGCGGGCGCCGTCGACTTCGCCCACCAGCTGCATCAGGTCCTTGTCGCTGGAGACGATCGTCACGTCCCACCCCTCCCGCTGCGCGGCGCGGGCGTAGGTGGCGATCATGTCGTCCGCCTCCACGTCCGGTTCCTCGATGCAGGGCAGGCTGAAAGCGCGGGTGGCATCGCGAATCAGCGGGAACTGCGGCACCAGGTCTTCCGGCGGATCTGGCCTGTGCGCCTTGTATTCGCTGTAAATCTCATTGCGGAAGCTCTGGCTCGACTTGTCGAGAATCACTGCGAGGTGCGTGGGGCCGTCCGCCTTGTCGAGATCCTCCGCCAGCTTCCACAGCATCGTGGTGTAGCCATAGACCGCGCCGACCGGGGTTCCTTCGGGATTCGTAAGCGGCGGCAGGCGGTGGTAAGCGCGGAAAATATAGGCCGAACCATCGACCAGGTAGAGATGCTGTTTTTCGGCCATTTGCGCCTGCTAGCACGCCCTTCTTCCGCCTGTAAGCACCAAACATCCTGCCTTATTCTCGCCCTCGCTTCGCCGCATTGTTGCCACATTATGCTTGCGCGGGTCGAAATGTGGCATTATTTAGGCATCAGAGCCGGGGGGAAACCGGCTTCGGGACAGGCGACACGCCTTTTCCAACTTTATGCAATTCAAGGATTTATACCTATGCGTAAGATCGCTCTCGTCGCTGCCGCTGCTGCTGGCGCCCTGACCCTGGCCGCTTGCTCGGAAGGCACCGAAGACGCCGCAGAAGCCACCGCTGAAAGCGCTGCCGCCGACACCGAAGCCAACATGGAAGCCATGGAAGAAGGCGCTGAAGAAGCCACCATGGAAGCCGAAGCTACCATGGAAGAAGGCATGGCCGAAGCTGGTGCCGAAATGGAAGAAGCCGGCGCCGAAATGCAGGAAGAAGCTGCCGAAGCCGAGTAATCGGTCCGCAGCCTTCCAGGCTTACAGAACAAAGGGCGTGGCCAGCGACGGCCGCGCCCTTTTTCTTTGTCCGTCTGATTATCGGCTAAATCAGCGCGCCGCAGCAGCCGACTGGTGCTGCGCGCTGGCATACTGGCGCGCATCGGCACGTTCGGCATAGCCATCGTAAAGCGCACGGGCGATCGAGGCGATGCGGGCATCGCGCAACCGCCGCGCTTCGGACTTGTTGGCGTTCTCGTGCGCCTGCGAGGCGCTCTGCCCGGTGACGAAGATTGCCATGGCAATCGCGCGGCCATCAGGCATTTCAACAATGCCGATGTCGCCCGCCATGCGATTGAGCGTTCCGGTCTTGTGTGACACCGTGACGCCTGCAGGCATCATTCCGCGGATACGATTGCGACCGGTGCGGGTGCGCTCCATCGCGTTGAGGATCACGTCGCGGCTCTCCGCGCTCAGCCATTCGCCCTGGTAGATGCCCGCCAGCAACCGGACCATCGTTTCCGGCGTCGCGGCATCGCGCGGGTCGATGTGATATGTGGGGTCGAACTCGCCGTCGTCGCGCACGAGCGTGGCGATATCGCGGTCGAGGCTGAAACCGGAGAGACCTGCGCGGCGCGCCCAGTCGTTCACCGCAGCAGGACCGCCGACCGCTGCCAACAGGGCATCGGTCGCGGGATTGGAACTGCGGGTGATCATCAGGTCGATAAGCTGGCTCGCGGGCAGGTATTCGCCTTCGCGAACCGGCGCGACGCGGGTGGAGAAACGCTGGGAGCGCACGGCCCACAGCAGCGGGAACTCGCTCGTCAGGCTCCAGCGGCCCTGGTCAACGCCTTCAAGGAAAGTCGCGGCAATGGCGATCTTGCTGGTGGAGGCCATGGGGAACAACTGGTCCCCCAGCACCGATACCTGCTCGCCCGTTGCGAGATCGATCGCGGCAACGCCGATGCGCCCGTCACGGCCATTGGCGATCTGAGCAATTCGCCGCTCCAGCGGACTATCCGGGTCGGCAACGAATTGCTCGGGCTCGCGAACTTCGGTGCCGAAGGCTGAGTCGAACGCGCTTTCAAGGTCCTGCGCCTGGGCCGGCGCGCTTGCGAATGGAGCCAGTGCCAGCGCCAGCGGCGCAACAATACGAGTAAGAGCCGATCTGTTCATATGCCTCACGCTGCCAGAAACGTGCTTATCAATTGCTTAATAACACAACTTCTGGCCAATCCCGCGCGATGAATCGCACGGGATTGGCGACGTGATGAGCAGCATAGCCTGAATGCGGCGCAAAAAAGGCGGCAATCAGGCGTTGGCGAGCACCTTCTCGATGCGATCGAGCGGTTCGTGCGTCAGCGCCTTGTCCAGTTCACCCACCAGCCGCTTTTCCAGTTCGACGTGATAGTGACGGCGCATTTCGCCAAGCGTCTTGGGATCTGCGATCACCACAAGTTCCTCGAATTCGCCCGCAATGGCCTTGCTGTTGAGCCACTCCGCTGCGGCAGCACCATGGGCCAGTTCGTTGAGATCGGTGTTGCCGCTCATCTGACTGGCGCTGTCCTGGTGCTTCACGCCGGCACTGAAATTGGTAGCATCGAGATCGGGTTCGGCCACCTTGGAAAGCTTTGGCTCGAAAATCTGGCCGTCGTTACGCAGCAGCACGAAACGCTCTCCATCGACCAGCGCGACATGGGCCTTGTGCGGAACTTTCATCTTGGGTTCTCTCCTGCCAATTGGTGTTCTCTCAAAGCAACGGGCAGCGAAGCGATTGGTGCCCCGGAAAGGGCACCGAAATCGGTGCTATTCCGGCTTTCTCAGGCGCCAGGTGAACTGGTCCGTCTGGCCACGGATGGAATCGTCGAAGACGTTGGCGGTGCGCGGGTCGTCGGGCCGGGCGTAAAGGTCTGATTCCTCTTCCAGTTCGAAGCCCACGCCCGTCAGCGCGTCCAGCGCCAGTTGCCTGTCCATGCGGTGCACGGTGTTGGCCGCTTCGACCCCGCCGCCTTCTGCCGCGAGGTGATCCACCACCACCAGCGTGCCGCCGGGCTTCAGGGAATCGTACAGCATCTGCACCGCCTCTTCTGCCGTGCCCTCCGGGAAATCGGTCAGGTAGAGGTCGTGAAAGTTCATCACCGTGATGATGGTGTCGAGCGGCTCGGGCCAGCCCGGCTCTGCAATCGGGCCTCGCAACGGGACAACGTTGACCGGGTTACCCTCGCTATCGGCGTAGGGCGCCACGGCGGCATCCTGCTCGTCCGCGTATTCGGGACGGAAGGCGATGAACTCCTCCGGCTGGAAGGCATAGACCTTGCCATTCGCGCCCACGGCGGTGGCCAGCAGGCGCGTGAGGTAGCCCCCGCCCATGATGTAGTCGCCGACGACTTCGCCCTTGTCGATCTGGGCGAAGGCCAGCAACTCAGCGGGCTGCCGGGTTTCGTCGTACTGGCGATCGTCCATGCGCGCGATGTCGTTGACGGCCTGCATGTACTGCCGCGCGGAATAGTTCGCGCTTTCGCTTTCGACAGTCTCCGTCTCGCTGCCGCAGGCCGCAAGGCCGATCAGCAGGGCACCCGCAATGATGGCGCTGCGCATCATGAAATCTCCCCTCGTTGCTCCGGTCGAAGAAGCTATCGTCATGGCTCGTGCCTCGCAAGCGGCACCCGCAACCGCGCATGAGCCAATGTCCACGCTTGACGTGAGCGGGCTTTCCGGGCCCTATAGGTGCGAATGAAACCAGTCCCGGGAATCGCATTTACATGAACAATCGCAACCGCTTCGCTGCGGGCGTCTCGCTCGCTGCCCTCCTGCTTGCCGGCGCCACCAGCGTTGCTGCACAGGACGTGTCCATCGTGCAGCCCGGACCCATCGGGGCAGAACCGCGCACGCTGAGCGAGGAGGAAGCGACGCAGCTTGCCCGCAACGGCTATTCCCCGGCGGACGTCGCCTTCATGCAGGGCATGATCGTGCACCACCAGCAGGCTGTCGACATGGCGGCGCTGGTGCAGGAGCGTACCAACACGCCAGAAGTGCTGGCAGTGGCGCGCCGGATCGATGCCTCACAGAAGGACGAGATGGATTTCATGCGCGGCTGGCTCACCGATCGCGGTGAACTGGTGGAAATGGCAGGTATGGGCCACGCCGGCCATTCCGGCATGGAAGGCATGGCAACGCCCGAGCAGATGGAAGCGCTGGCCGCCGCGCGCGGCACCAATTTCGATCGCTACTTCCTCGAGTTGATGGTCCGCCACCACCAGGGTGCAATCACCATGGTGAATGAACTGCACAACCAGCGCGGCACGGCGGCGGACCCGGTGATGTACGAATTCACCAGCGAAGTGGTGAACGACCAGAACGCCGAGATCGAGCGGATGAACGCTTTCCTCGTCAGCCTGTCCGACGATCCTCGCGCCACGCTGGCCGCGGGCGTGTTCGATGCGGGCGAAGCGATCAGCAACCTTCGCCACGTCGCTTTCCTGCGCAAGCCCGCGGGCTTCTTCGATCCGGAAAATCCGGCTGACCTGCGCCCGCGCATCGACACCGATGAAGACGAGGCCGAAACCGCCGAAGAAGCCGGCGAAATGGACCATTCCCAGCACGCCGGGCATGGGGGTCATGCGATGGCATCTTCCGATCCGCGCGATGATGGCGAAGAGGAAGCCGAGCCCCGCTTCGCAGAGCGCGGCGGCCTGCTGGACTTCGCCAACACGGACATCGCCTTCTCAGGCGACCTGATGGTGGCGGGCAACTATCACGGGTTCAACGCCTATCGCCTGGGCGCGGACGGTGTGCCGCAGCTGGTCAGCTCGGTGGTCTGCCCCGGCGGGCAGGGCGACGTGTCCATCGCGGGCGACCTGCTTATCATGAGCGTCGAGGAAACCCGCGGTCGCACTGATTGCGGCCTGGAGGGCGTGACCGACCGCGTGAGCGAAGAGCGTTTCCGCGGCCTTCGCATTTTCGACATTTCAGATGTCACCCGCCCGCGCCAGGTCGGCCAGGTGCAGACCTGCCGTGGCAGTCACACCCACTCCATCGTCACCGAGACCGACACCAGCCTGATCGTCTACAACTCGGGCACTGGTTCCGTGCGCGAGACCGAGGAGCTGGAATTCTGCATCGGCGATGTTCCGGGCGACGATCGCACCGCGCTGTTCAGCATCGACGTGATCGAAATCCCGCTCGCCAATCCGGGGGAGGCGCGCATCGTCTCCAGCCCGCGCGTGTTCGCCGATCCCGAAACGGGGCGCCTTGCCGGCCTGTGGCTGGGCGGTGACCACGGCGACCAGACGCAGGACACCCGCCGCACCGACCAGTGCCACGACATCACCGTGTTCCCGGCGCGCAACATCGCGGCGGGGGCTTGCTCGGGCAACGGCATCATCTTCGACATTTCCGACCCGATGAACCCTGTGCGCATGGACGAGGTGGTCGACCCCGGCTTCGCCTACTGGCACTCGGCCACGTTCAACAACACCGGCGACATCGTGCTGTTCACTGACGAGTGGGGCGGCGGCGGTCGCCCGCGCTGTCAGGCCAGCGACCCGCGCGAATGGGGCGCCAACGCCTTCTACGCCATCGAGGACGGGGAACTGCAATATCGCGGCACCTTCAAGCTGCCCGCGCCGCAGGGCGAGACCGAGAACTGTGTCGCGCACAACGGCTCGATCATTCCGGTGCCGGGCCGCAACATCTTCGTCCAGGCATGGTACCAGGGCGGAGTTTCCGTGATCGACTTCACCGATCCGGCGAACCCCTACGAAATCGCCTATTTCGACCGTGGCCCGATCGACACGGACCAGCTCGTTACCGGCGGCTACTGGTCGGCTTATTGGTACAACGGTCGCATCTACGCGACCGAGATCGCACGCGGCATCGACGTTTTCGCACTGGAGCCGAGCGAACACCTGACCGCAGCCGAAATCGCGGCGGCAGAAGCTGCCAGCTTCCAGGACGGCGTGTTCAACCCGCAGACGCAGTTCCCCGTCACCTGGAGCGACGAGGTGCTGGAAGCGGTCGAGGAAAGCCGGATGGGTGGGTAACGTCCCGAACTGGATGGGGGCGGGCGAAACATCTTCCGCCCCCTTCTTCTAGGAAGCTGCTCGCGCCTGCGGAGCTTCGCGAATCTCGATAGGTTCCACGTCTCCGCCCTGGTGGCGTGCGAGCATGTAGACAAGTCCGCCCACCGCAAGGATACCGAGGGTGGGCAAGGCCGCACTAAGCGGCACCTGCGCCATCAGCCAGGCCTTGAAGGCGAGGGCAATCGCGACAATCACAGCCCAGCCAGCGCCCAGTTCGCTGCCCAGCCCGCCGGTATTGCGACGCCACATCGCCACGAAGGCGGCTATCGCCACAAGAATGACCAGCGTTTCGGTTGCCACCATGAGCACCGCCAGCGAGGCAAAAGTTCCGCTCAAGGCCAGGAAGGCGACGATTACGGCATAGACCGCGATGGCAAACCACGGGGTCTGGAAACGATCCGAGACACTGGCGAAGCGGGCCGGAAGCAAGCCCCGGCAGCCCATGCCGTAGAAGATGCGCGGCATTGTCACGAAGTAATTGAGCTGCCCGGTCCCGATGGAGAAGATCGCTGCCAGCGCGATCAGGATGCCGCCTGCGGGGCCGAAAACGGCTTCGCCTGCTGCGGCAAGCGGCCGGTCGGAATTCACGCCCTCGGGCGCGACTGCGACATAGGCCAGCAACACCAGCGCATAGAGAGCCGCGACGATTGCGAGATTGATATACATCGACCACATCACAGTGCGGTGCGGGTTTTTCGTTTCTCCCGCCGAGATCGTGGAAACGCCTCCGCCGGAGAACGCATAGGCCAGCAGCAGGGCGGTGGCCTCCACTTCACTGAATTGCGGTGCAACGTAAGTGTCGGGCAGTCCGTTGACCGCAAGCCCGACAAGGCAGAGCGCCAGGATCGGCGTCAGCTTCAGCACGGTGCCCACCCACAGCGCGCCGACGGACCGGCGCGTGCCTGAGATTGCCAGCAAGGTGAACAGGGCGATCAGCGCAAGGATGGTCGCCATGCGCAGCACCGGGTCGTCAAACACCGGGAAGACCGATGCAAGGTAGGACACGATGACGTGGAAGTTGGCCGCCCTCGCGGCAATGTTTGCGCCGAGGATGCACCAGCCGGCCTCGAATCCGGCGAAGCGTCCGAATGCCGTTTCGACATAGAGTTGCGGGCCGCCGGATTGGGAAAACAGCCCGCTCATCTTGCCGAAGACGGCGGCGAGCGATGCCGACAGCAGCGCAAAGGCGAGGATGGCCAGCGGCGCGAGGCTGCCAGCGCCCGCGTAGAGCAAGGCCGGCAAGGCGAAGATTCCGGCACCCACAACGCCGTTGAGATTGAGCAGCACGGCGCTGCCCAGCCCGATGACGCGCGGCGGCTTCCTTCGTGTGTCCATTCGCTGCCCCCCTGTGCCGGGGAGAGGACCGCAAGTTTCCAGTCGTGTCAAACGCAAACACCGGCGGGGCCGGTCAAACCGGCTTCATGCCCTTCGCAAGGAAGGCGTTGTCAGCCGCCTGGATGCACCATAGAGCGCCGGACGCAATGCCGCGCCAGTCAATCCTCCTGCAAGTCCTGCTGCTTGTTGCACTGGCAGTGCGCATATGCGTCGGTGCGCCGTGCTGCACCCGGGGAATGTCGCCCAGCGAGCCGGTGGCGCAAACCGGCCATCACCAGATGGCCGCTGCCCACGACCTGGCGCCTTCCGGCCACGGCGAACACGACAGCGACAATACCGCGAACCCGTGTTGCAGCGCCTGCGGGCCCACACTGCCACAGCAGCCGCTGATTCTGGCCAGAACCGCCGCTCCGGCTGGAGCTTTCGCCCTGGCACCGGAACACCCGGTACCCTCGCTGGAAGCGATCCGCGCCTACCAAGCCAGGGGGCCGCCCTCCCGCGTCTGAATCCAGCCAAATTCAGACAAATGGAGATTTTCATGAATACCCTTTCGAAGGCGGCGCTTGGCGCTGCCTGCTCGCTCGTGTGCATGCCGCTGGCAGCGCAGGCAAACGAAACCGATGGCGCGGCCGTTCAGAACCCGGCGCTTACCGACCTCATCGTCGTTACCGGAAAACGGCCTTCTGCCGAATTGGCGGACGAATTGGCACCGCCTCCCGGCATCGCCTTTCCAGCCGACACGGCTGATATTGCCGCGCGGATTCCCGGCGGCGCGCTGGTGGGCAATGGCGCACTTTCGGGGCAATTGTCCTATCGCGGATCGACGGGTGAGCGAGTGCTTGGCCGGGTGAACGGTCAGCGCTTCGCGACCGGTGGACCCAATGCCATGGATCCGCCGCTGCACTATGCGCCCTCCGTTCTGGTGGAAAGCGTCGCAATCGCTCGCGGCGTGGCGCCGGTGTCGCAGGGGCCTTCGCTGGCCGGGGCAGTCAACGCCCGGCTGGTCCAGGCGGAATTCGCGCAAGGTAACTCCGCCGAATGGCAGGCCCATATCGCTGCGCAATATCGCAGTGTCGACAACAGCTATGCCGCGGGCGGGCTGCTGGGGCTGGCGACGGCAGACTGGCGACTGGGCGTGATTGCCAGCCGCGAGGAAGGCGATGACTACGAATTCCCCGGCGGCACGGCGATCGGCACCTCGTTCGAGCGCAACCTTTATGGCGCTCACGCTGGGTACCGCCTCGGAGAAGGGGAAGTCTTCGCCGAATACCGGCGCAGCGAAACAGACCCGACCGGCAATCCGCCGTTCGCGCTGGATATCGTCTATTTCGATACGGACTTCATCCAGGGTGGATACCGCGGGGATATCGCGCAGGACATTGCACTCGATCTGCGGGTCGGGCACGTGGCCGTTCGCCACCTGATGGACAACCAGACGACCCGTCAGCCAGCCGCACCCCCAATGATGGCGCGGGCAACCTTTGCCGATGCCGATACCACCACGGCCGAAGCTGCGCTGCGCTTCGGATCTGCGGCATCCCACGTCGAACTGGGCGCCGATGCGGAACTGGTAGAGAAGTCCGTCACGATCACCAACCCGGCCAATGCGGCGTTCTTCATCGAAGCGCAGCCCGATGTGCAATCGGATCGCTATGGTGCCTTCGTGCAGTGGCTCGGCAGTGCCGGGGATGCGCGGTTCGAGATCGGTGCCCGGATTGACCGGACCGAGCAATCGGCAGGCACGCCGCAACTCGGAACGGCGGTGCCGATGGGGCCGCGTATGCTGGCGGGCGCGTTCTCGGCATCGGGCAGGGAGCGCGGGGCGACCACTGTGGATGCCGTGCTTCGCGTGTGGCTGCCACAGGACGGCTTTACTCCCAGGCTGACCTTGGCCCGCAAGGAGCGGGTGCCGAGCCTGCTGGAGCGATTTGGCTGGCTGCCGACCGAGGCGAGTTTCGGCCTTGCCGATGGCAACATCTACGTCGGTAATCTCGACCTGGAGCCGGAGACCGCGCTGATCGCCGAGACCGGTTTCGATCTGTTCACCGACAGGTTGTCGATCAGACCGACCGTCTACTATCGCCGGGTCGACAATTTCATCCAGGGCGCGCCGTTCGACCAGACCGTGGGTGTCGTGGACAGTCCCGTCGAGATGGTCGCGGCGATGAATGGCGATCCCACGCCTTTGCGGTTCGACAATGTCGATGCCGAACTGGTTGGCGCGGATCTCGATTTCGTGACTCGTCCGCTCGACCGGCTCGAGATAGCCGGGACGGCGGGTGTCGTGCGGGCCAGGCGCCGGGACATCGACGACGACCTATACCGCATTCCGCCCGCCAACCTTCGGCTGTCTGCGATCTGGAGCGGCGATCGGCTGTCCTTCGGGGCCGACCTCTTCGCCGCCGCCGGGCAGGGCAAGGTCTCCCTGGCCAATGATGAGCAGCCGAGCGATGGCTACGCGGTGGTCGGCGCCTTTGCCCGATACCGGGTGCTCGATGGGGTGGCTCTGGAAGCCGGGGTCGAGAACATTTTCCATACCTATTACCAGCCGCACCTTTCGGGGCGAAGCCGGGTCGGTGCTTCCGATGTGCCGGTGGGAGAGAGGCTTCCCGGACAGGGCCGCGGCGGCTGGGTGAGGCTGACCGCCCAGTTCTAGAAGGAAGAAGGTAGAAGGTAGAGGAAGGCAGGCGGGCATCCCCGTCCTGCCTTCCCGCTTCAGCCCCTGACCTGCGCGATGGCCTGCTCGATCTGCTCGCGGGTGTAGGGCTTCGTGATGACCGGCACGCTGGCGAACTCGGGCGGGATGACGTCGCTTGCGCCGTAGCCGGAGGCGAAGAAGAACGGCACGCCTTTCTCGCGAAGTTCCTCTGCGATGGGCAGGCTGGTTTCGTTGCCCAGATTGAAATCCAGCATGGCCAATGTGACCTCGTCCTCCATCGCGCGCATGGCCGAATTGACGCTGGCGGCAAGGATCACGTTGCCCGCGCCCATTTCCCTCAATTGGTCCTCGGCATCGAGAGCGATGAGCATACTGTCTTCCACCAGCAGAACCGTGTCGCCTCGCAAATCGATCGTCGCGGGGGCATCTTCCCCGGAGGCCGCGTCGGACGTGCCGGGTCCGCTGGCTGCAACGATATGCCGCGCCGGAACGGTAAAACAGGCTTCCAGCCCGCCGACCTTGAAATCGACGCTGGCCTCGCCGCCCAGTTCGTGAGGAATGGAAGTAGAGACAATCGTGGTGCCAAAGCCGCGCCGTTCGGGCTTTTGCACTGCAGGGCCACCCTTTTCCTGCCAGTTCAGGACCAGGTTCCTGTCGCTGTCGCAATGCCATTTCAGCGCGATGGAACCACTGTCGCTAAGCGCGCCGTACTTCGCGGCGTTGGTTGCCAGTTCGTGGATCACCAGCGCCATGATGGGGATGGCCGCGGGCTGGATGCTGACTTCCGGCCCCTCCATCGTCACCCGCTGCCGCGTGGCCGACATGTAGGCCTGCAATTCCACCTCGAACAGCGTGCGCAGCGGGGTGGGTGCCCAGTTTTCCGCAGTCAGCATGTCATGGGCGCTGGCGAGGGCCTTCACCCTGCTTTCCAGCGTATCGACCACTTCGGCCACGGAGCCCTGCTCGCGCCGGGTCTGCGACATCAGGGCGCGGATCAGGGCAAGGATGTTGCGCACGCGGTGGTTGAGTTCGGCAATCAGCAGCTTTTGCTGTTCACTCGCACGCCGTCGCTCCTCGCTGGCGGCTTCGCTCAATCGCAGGACGATTTCGAGGAGCGTGGTGCGCAGCGAGCGGGCAACCCCCACTTCGGGGGGCGTGAAGGGCCGGGACTGGCCGGTGACGGTCTGTTTCCAGGCTTCGAAGCTCTTGCGCGGCGTCAGTTCGACGCCGTCGTCGGTCTGCCTCGTGTGTTTCGCCTGCTCACCCGCCCAGCGGACAGAGCGCAGTTGCTCCTCGCGAAACAGCACCATGTAATCGCGCGGACGGCGCGAGATCGGAATGGCCAGGAAACCCGCGGCACCGTTGTCGAGCGGTTCGATGCCGAGATACCTGGAGATTTCGTTCGAGTAATGGATCACCTGCGCGTCTTCGGTGTTGAGGCGCTCGACCAGTTTCCTGAACAAGGCTTCGTCCGGGTGCAGACCGGCTGCGGCGATTTCGCCTTCCATGTGCACCATCAGACCGTCGCACTGGATCGCGTCGCCCATCATGTGCCACAGCCACTCGGCATCGAGCAGCTTGTGCGGATCCTGCGCGGCGGCGGACATCACCCTGTTTCCGACATCGCGCGCTTTCATCTCGTAATCGGAGGTGTCGGCGTTGAGCCGGCTTTCGAGCTGCAACGAGAAAATCTGGCCGAACAGTTCCGCCGCGCTGCGTTGGGCGAAAGAGGGCATCAGCGGCTCGTGGTGGTGACACGCGATCAGTCCCCACAACCGCCCGTTCACGATGATCGAGATCGACAGCGAGGCCGCCACGCCCATGTTGCGCAGGTACTCTAGGTGGATCGGCGAGACGGCGCGGTAGAGCGACAGCGACAGGTCCAGCGGTTCGCCATCGCCGCGCTGCACTATGGGCACCTGCTGTGCCGAGGCATCGCCGATGATGCGGAAGGTGTTGCGCATGTAGAGCTTGCGCGCCTGCTGCGGAATATCCGTCGCCGGGAAGTTCAGGCCGAGGAAGCTGTCGAACCCGCGGGCGACGGATTGCGCCACGACTTCGCCGCTCTCGTCTCCGGCAAAGCGGTAGATCATCGCCCGATCGAATCCCAGCAGGGCACGCGCCTGCCGCGCGCCTTCGTTCAGCAGGCTTTCCACGTCGCGGCACGTGGCCAGCCGGGCGAGGATGTTGCGCGTGGCGGAGGAGACTTCGACTTGGTCGCCCTTCGAAGGTTCTGCCTCCAGCACGACCGACCGGCCCGAGAAATGCAGCGCGAGATCGAACAGGCTGCCATCGCTCAGCAGCGGCACGGCGAACACGCGCTCGACCGAATCCTCGCCGCGAAGCATTGAAATGCGGGCGCGGATGAGCTGGACCGCAGATTCCGCGAAGACGCCGGGCAGGGACTTGCCCAGCAGTTCTTCCGGCTCGATGCCGAGGTAGGGATGGGTATTGGCGGCGCGCTGCACCAGCCAGTCCGCACTGAGGGAAAGGAGGAACCCGATAGGCTGAATCCCGCCGGGAATATGGATCGGCTCCCGATCGCAGTTGGTAAGCCCGACCTTGGCGTCGGCGGGAAGGAAGTCTGTCAAGAAACGTGCCCTGAAGTCGTGTTTGCGTGATGCCGGAAGAGAGCGAACGCGGTGCGAGCACCCTGCTCTACGTCGTCTTTCCAGCTTCCGCCTTGATGTTTTGCAATTTCCTCCAGCGAGCAACAAAATTCTTGCCATGGGCGCGTGGCGGAAACCTGGTCGGATGCGCTTGTGTCCAGGTATCGGACGGGACAGCCGGCAGGAACATTGCGAGCCAGAACCGCGCCGCCGAGGCGGGAGCCTTCGAGAACGTACTGCGCACCCCACAGATGGGCATCGCTGGGCAGGGACACGGCTCCCTCTACGAGGTCCGGAAGCAGGAGAATGCCAAGATCGCGGAGGTCGGTTTGCAGCAAGTGCCTGCGCGAGGTCCATCCGCTCCAGCCGCCGTTTCGCAGGCTCGGCTCGAGGGCTGCGAGTGCACCTGCGTGGGCAAGCAGGAAGTCGCGGTAGCCATCGCGGGTCGAGAGATCGAAGCACGCGAAGGCAGCTTCCGTTGCATCGTGCTCGTCGCGGGTTGCATGCCGCAGGTGAAAACGCATGCCATCGACGCGCTCGCGCTTCGCGGCCAACTCGTCGGTCGGCCGCGCCGAGGTGGAAATGAGAGTGGCGGCCGGTACGTTCATCGATGGTTGTAATGTATTGCGACGATGCTCAAACCCACGAACCCTCGTAACGGTCCCGGATTTTTGAGCAAGACGAAAAAGGCCCGGCGAGATCGCTCTCGCCGGGCCTCCTTGTTCTGGTCGATGGGACCGGATGGGGCGGAAGGGCTTAGAAGCCCATGCCGCCCATACCGCCCATGCCGCCCATGTCGGGCATGCCGCCGCCGCCAGCGGGCTTGTCCTCGGGGATTTCCGAGATAGCCGCTTCGGTGGTGATCAGCAGGCCGGCAACCGAAGCTGCGTCCTGCAGGGCAGTGCGCACGACCTTGGTCGGGTCGATCACGCCGGCAGCCACGAGGTTTTCGTAGGTGTCGGTGGCCGCGTTGAAGCCCATGGTTTCGTCGTTGCCGTCGATCAGCTTGCCTGCGACGACAGCGCCGTCGTGGCCAGCGTTCTGGGCGATCTGACGGATCGGGGCCTGAAGCGCACGGCGCACGATGTCGACACCGCGGGTCTGGTCGTCGTTAGCGCCAGAGACGCCTTCCAGCGCCTTCGTGGCGTAGAGCAGCGCGGTACCGCCGCCGGGAACGATGCCTTCTTCCACGGCAGCGCGGGTGGCGTGCAGCGCATCGTCCACACGGTCCTTGCGCTCCTTCACTTCGACTTCGGTGGCACCGCCGACCTTGATCACGGCAACGCCGCCAGCAAGCTTGGCGAGGCGTTCCTGCAGCTTTTCCTTGTCGTAGTCGGACGAGGTCGTCTCGATCTGCGCACGAATCTGCTCGACGCGGGCCTTGATGGCTTCGCCGTCACCGGCACCGTCGACGATCGTCGTGTTGTCCTTGTCGATGGTGACGCTCTTGGCTTCACCCAGCATCGACAGGCCGACGTTCTCCAGCTTGATGCCGAGATCTTCGGAGATCATCTCGCCGTTGGTGAGGATGGCGATATCCTGCAGCATGGCCTTGCGACGATCGCCGAAGCCCGGTGCCTTCACGGCAGCAACCTTCAGGCCGCCGCGCAGCTTGTTGACCACGAGGGTGGCCAGCGCTTCGCCTTCGATGTCTTCGGCGATGATGAGGAGCGGACGCCCGGCCTGCACCACGGCTTCCAGCACGGGCAGCATGGCCTGCAGGTTGGAAAGCTTCTTCTCGTGGATCAGGATGTAGGGGTTTTCCAGCTCGACCGTCATCTTCTCCGGGTTGGTAACGAAGTAGGGCGACAGGTAGCCGCGGTCGAACTGCATGCCTTCGACGGTTTCGAGCTCGAATTCGAGACCCTTGCTCTCGTCGACGGTGATCACGCCTTCCTTGCCGACCTTGTCCATGGCTTCGGCGATCTTCTCGCCGACCACGCGGTCGCCGTTGGCCGAGATGATGCCGACCTGGGCGATCTCGCCCGATCCGGACACGTCCTTCGAACGTGCCTTGAGGTCTGCAATGACCTTTTCCACGGCGAGATCGATGCCGCGCTTCAGGTCCATCGGGTTCATGCCGGCAGCAACCGACTTCATGCCTTCGCGCACGATGGCCTGGCCCAGCACCGTGGCGGTGGTGGTGCCGTCACCGGCGGAATCGTTCGCCTTGCTGGCGACTTCGCGCAGCATCTGCGCGCCCATGTTCTCGAACTTGTCCTTCAGTTCGATGTCCTTGGCGACGGTCACGCCGTCCTTGGTGATGCGCGGTGCGCCGAAGCTCTTGTCGAGCACGACGTTGCGGCCCTTGGGGCCCAGCGTTACCTTCACGGCGTTGGCGAGCGTGTCCACGCCCTTCAGGATGCGCTCACGCGCGTCGCGGCCGAACTGTACGTCCTTGGCAGCCATAATCGTTTCTCCTGGAATATCGTTGTGTTGGGGAAAAGCAGTCGGGGGAGGGGCTATCAGCCCAGCACGCCCATGATGTCGCTTTCCTTCATGATGATCAGGTCTTCACCGTCGATCTTCACCTCGGTGCCGGACCACTTGCCGAACAGCACGCGGTCGCCGGCCTTCACGTCGAGAGCGGTGACGGTGCCGTCTTCGGCCTTGGAGCCGTTGCCGACAGCGACGACTTCGCCTTCGCTCGGCTTTTCCTTGGCGCTATCGGGGATGATGATGCCGCCTGCCGTCTTTTCTTCGGCTTCGAGGCGGCGGACCAGTACGCGGTCGTGCAGCGGACGGAATGCCATGTCTGTGACCTCTTCCTAATAATGAGTGTTGTTACGATTGGCACTCTCCTGCGGGGAGTGCCAGCGGCGCGGATTTGGTAGCGCAGCGGCGCGGAGTCAATGGGCAGGGGCGAGAAAAAATCAGCCCGCGCGACAGGGTGAGCGATGGGGCGGGCGATTGGCGCGCTACTTCACTCCGGGCGCGGTAAGGCCGAGCGCCTCGCGCCGGTGCCAGCGCCACAGCAGCAGGACAGCGGCGAAAGTAAGCCCGGTTGCCAGGCCTATCCATACGCCTTTCCCGGCCAGCGGCGTGCCCAGCCCCAGCCCGGCGGCGAGGCCAAAGCCCGGCACCCAGTAGGAAAAGACCGCGATCCACATCGGGATGCGCGTGTCCTTCAAACCGCGCAGCGCGCCCGCCGCCACCGCCTGCACCCCGTCCGACAACTGGAAAGCGGCGGCGATGGCGAGAAAGCCGGTTGCGATCAGGATCAGTTGCCCGTTCGCAGGGTCTGAGGGGTCGATATAGAGGGCTAGCAATGCCTCCGGGGCAACGATCATCGCCGTGGCCGTGATCACCATGAAGCCTGTTCCCATGGCGACACCCATCCACCCTGCACGGCCAACCCCTTCCGGATCGCCCGCGCCGAAGAAATAGCCTACCCGTATGGTGGCTGCCTGGCCCACGCCGAAAGGCACCTGGAACGCGAAGGCCGCCAGGTTCAGCGCCACGGTGTGCGCGGCAAGTTCCAGCCCGCCCACGCGCCCCATCAGGAAGGCGGCTGCACCGAACACGCCTGCTTCCGCCAGCACGGTGATGGCAATCGGCGTTCCGATGCGCACGATTTCGGCGAAGCGCGCCCGGTCCGGCCGCCAGAAGAAACCCATGATACGGTAGCGGTGCAGGCGCGGGTCGAACCGGATGGCGGCTGCATACATGGCGGCAATCGCGACGGACGTTATGAAAGTCGCGACGGCGGCACCGGGCAGGCCCATCTCGGGCGCGCCGAGATTGCCGAAGATGAAAGCATAATTGCCCAGCGCGTTCACGCCGATGCCCAGCGCGGTAATGACGGTGGCGAAGATTGGCCGCCCCAGAGCGGCGACGAAATTGCGCTGCACGCCTGCCACGATCATCAGCGGAGCGGACCAGACCAGCACGTCCATGTAGCTCGTGGCAAGCGCCGCGATGCGGGGCTCCTGCCCGGTCAGCTGCATCAGCGGACCGATCATCATGCACACGCCCATCCCCGCGATAGAGACAATGACGGCGAGCCACAGCGCCATGCGGGTTGCCCGCCGCACCGGCCTCAGCGCGGGGCCGCGCGCGCCCAGGTCGGCGGCAATGATCGGGGCGACGGCTCCGGTCAGGCTCTGCAGCGACCACAGGACGAGACCAAACAGCGCGACGGCCAGCGCCGATGCGGCCAGTTCGTCCGGCCCCAGCCGCGCGATGAACATCACGTCGATCGCATAGGTCAGCATCTGCAACAGGTTGGCGAGCGCCAGCGGCCCCGCCAGGCGGAGCGTTTCGCGACCCTCGGCTTTCCAGCCGGGCGTGGGGGGATGGGCGACTGGGCGCATATGGTTTCTGCCGAAAGCAGCCGGACCGGATAGGCGCGGCGGTGCGGTCGGGAAAGGGCGAAGGTCGGCTGCCGGAGAAATTCCAGGCAGGGTGCGGCCAAGCGGTAACAAGTCTTGCCGAATGTGATGCCCGGAGACTAAAGGACATTGTCAACGTTTCATGGGGAGTGTCCTTTGCGTATCCAGATTGCTTTCGCCACCAGTACCGCGCTTGCCCTCGCGCTTTCCGCCTGCGGCGGCCCGCCCGAGAGTGATGACGCAGGCGATACCGCTGCGGCAGAGGAAGAGGTCGAGGTCGACCTGCCCGAAACCATGCCGGAAGGCGATGCCGAGACGGTCGATGGGGCGGATGTCGAAGGCGAGGCAGATGCCGAGGACACCGAGGAGCCGGAGCCTGTCGCCAGCGCCTCGCCCACGCCGACACCAACGGCGACGCGCACGCCCGCTGCCACGCCGACGCAGGCCATGGCGGCCGCCAAGCCGCAGTCCTTCACCACCTGCGGCGTGTGCCACTCGGTGGAGCCGGGTCAGAACATGATCGGCCCGTCGCTCGCCGGTGTTGTCGGCCGCCGCGCTGGCAGCGTTGCGGGCGCGAACTACAGCCCCGCCATGCAGAGCGCGAACATCACCTGGAACGAGGCGAACCTGCGCCGGTACATCGTCGATCCCAACGCCGTGGTGCCGGGCGGCTCGATGCCCGCGCCCGGCGTAAACGCCGCGGAGGCGCAGGCGATCGTCAATTACCTGAAGACGCTTTAGTCGGCCTGGACCTGCTGGCGCGCGATGATCGCGTCCGCCAGCCATTCCAGCACCACGCGGTGGCCTGCGATGGGATCACTTTGCGGGAAGACTTCGACGGGCCAGTGCGGGGCAATCCCGGCGCCTTCGTAAAGCGTGCCGTCGGGGGCGCGAAATGCCTCGTTCGATAGTTCGAGATACCAGCCGTTGGGCAAGGGTTTGGGCAACGGCGTCGAGAAGGCGCCGCGAGTCGTGCCGCCGACCTGCACGACACTTGGGTTCTGCCGCAGGGCGAGCGTCGCCAGTTCGCCGCCCGATACAGTCACGTCGCTGGTGAGCAGATAGACCGGTCCTTCGAAACGCGGCTGGGGCGCGACGTCCACGAAATAGGGCACCGGCTCGCCGCCACCGGTGTTGGTGACGGTGTAGCCTAAATATGCGCTGCCCGTCAGGCGCGAGGCGAGGCGACGGGCGATCACGTCATACCCGCCGCGATTGTTCGACAGGTCAAGGATGAGCGCCTCCGCCCGGGTATCGGCAAAGGCGGAAAGGATCGTGTCGAAAGCCTGATCGAACGCCGCAACCTCTGCATCGGCCCATTCCTGTGTGCCGGGCTCCACGCTTTCGTCGAAACCGCCCATGGTGAAGACCTGCACGTACCCGATGCGCCCGTTCGCCAGCGTCCCCTGCACGATCCGGCCGTTGGCGACCATCGAGGAGCCGGGATCGAGCACTTCGTCCTGCAACTGTGTGACGAGGCCCTGCAACCAGGTGCCTTCGCCGATAGAGGCGCGCACCATCGGCAGGGTCGTGCCGAGACCGCCTTGCGCACGCTGTCGCTCGCCGTCGATTTGCGCGGTGAGCTTGGTGTGCGAATCGCCCAGCGCTTCGATCATCGCGCCCATCACGCCGAACAGCGCGGCCTCGCCCATGCCGTCGCGCACGCGGGGGCGGGCTTCGTCCACCAGCGTCTCCCAGTCGATGCCGCGCTCCCCGAAGAAGCCGTAGTGGCGCTCCATGATGGCGGCGAAGGTTTCGAACAAGTCCGACTCACCTGTCAGGTCGCTTGCACCGCATTTCGCGGGAAGCCGGTCGAGCCGCTCGAAGTGCGTGGGGGTGTCGCCTTCGATATACTGGAAGATAGCCTCGTCGCGCCCGAGCGGCGTCATCAGCCGGTATTCGATCTGCCCCATCAAACCTGCGGCCCCGCCGCCCTGGTCCGCGCGGTAGCAGCCGGTTGGCGCGTCCTGCCAGCGGGCTATGCCGTCCTCCCCGATTTCGAGAATCCAGCCATTGGCGCGCGAGAGCCACACACCGCGCGCTTCGGGGATGACTGCGCCGTCCTGCTCGATCAGCAGCGGATCGTCGGGAAGGTCCGCCGATGCGGGCGTGGCGGCGAGTGCGGCTAGTGCAAGAAGTGGCAGCGTGCGAGCGATCATCGGATTCCCTGCAAATCCAGATACAAGAAAGGGCGGCTCCCCCAATAGGGAACCGCCCTTCGCGAAATCAATCGGTGAGGTGGACCGGAAGCCGACCCGCCTCGACAGATTACTTCAGCTCGACCGTGCCGCCAGCGGCTTCGATCTTGCTCTTGATTTCTTCGGCTTCTGCCTTGTTCACGCCTTCCTTGACGGCCTTGGGCGCGCCTTCGACGAGAGCCTTGGCTTCGGTCAGGCCGAGGCCGGTGATGCCACGGACTTCCTTGATGACCTGGATCTTCTTGCCACCGTCGCCGGTGAGAATGACGTCGAATTCGTCCTTCTCTTCAGCAGCAGCTTCACCAGCACCGCCACCGGCGGGGCCGGCAACAGCAACTGCAGCAGCGGCGCTAACGCCCCACTCTTCTTCCAGGGCCTTGGCGAGTTCGGCCGCTTCCATGACGGTCAGCGACGACAGTTCTTCAACAAGCTTGGCAATGTCAGCCATGATGTATCACTCCAATTTGGGCGGGGCGGTTCAATGTGCCCCTGATGTTTCGTCTCGTGTGTGCGAGAAAGCGTCTGTTACGCCGCATCCTTGGCGCCATAGGCACCGAAGACACGAGCAAGCTTGGCGGCCGGCTCGTTGACAACGCGGGCGATCTTGGTCGCGGGTGCGTTGACGAGGCCGACGATCGTGCCGCGCAGTTCGTCGAGGCTGGGCATCGAGGCCAGGGACCTGATACCAGCTTCGTCGAGAACCTGCGTGCCCATCGAACCACCGACGATTTCCAGCTTGTCGTTCGACTTCGCGAAATCGACAGCAACCTTGGCGGCTGCGACCGGGTCTTCCGACCAGGCCAGCGCGGTCGGGCCGACGAGATATTCGTCGATCCCGGCGTAATCGGTGTCCTTCAGGGCGAGCTTGGCCAGACGGTTCTTCGCAACCTTGTAGGACGCTCCAGCTTCACGCATCTTCGTGCGCAGTTCGGTGGACTGGGCCACCGACAGGCCGAGGTTACGGGTGACAACCACCACGCCGACCTCTTTGAAGACGTTGTTCAGCTCGGCGACCGCTTCGGTTTTCTGCGAACGATCCATGCCGTACTCCTTCACTATGGCCGCCCGCGTATTCGTGCGGACGACCGGCTCAAGTTGCCACAAGGCTCATGCCGCATGGCATAGGTGTTGCCAGATGCGCTCACCGCGATCCGGCGTGTCCATTGATGGGGAAGGAGGTGCGTGACGCATCACGCTGGAAGCGCGCCGCATAGAGCGGAGCGCGAAAACTCTTTTCCCCGTCTAGGCTGGAAATTAAGACCGGCACATTCCGGTCGCCAACTGTCTCGGACGGATGACTGCAAAAGCAATCGGGGCGGGCAGATAGCTGCCACGCCCCGAAAGTCAAGCCGAAAGCGCGCGGGCTCCCGCGCGCCCGGCAGGAAGAAAAGCCGATCAGATCTCGTCGGCGGTTTCTTCGAGCACTTCGGCTTCTTCTTCGAGATTGGCTTCGGCAGCTTCGTCGCCCATTTCGTCGGCGAGTTCGGCTTCGGCTTCGGCAACGCCTGCTTCGGCGTCCATCACTTCGGCTTCCATCTCGGCGATGTCGTCGGCCTGTTCGCCAGCTTCTTCAGCCGGGCCGCCGCAGGCGGTCAGGGCGAAAGCGAGGGGAGCGGCGACGAGCATGATCTTCTTCATAATGATTTCCTGTCCTTGAACCCTGAAATCCGGGCGAGCCGCGATTGCCACACTGTCGCCACAATTCCAAGACCCTACTTTTCCTCGTAGCCCAGCAGGTCGCCCGGCTGGCACTGCAGTTCCCGGCAGATCGCCTCAAGCGTGGAGAAGCGGATGGCCTTGGCCTTGCCGGTTTTCAGGATAGAGAGGTTGGCCAGGGTAAGGCCCACCCGCTCCGCCAGTTCGGTAAGGGTCATGCGGCGATCGTGCAGCAGGTCGTCCAGCCGGATCACGATCCCGGTTCCTTCCGCATCGGTCGATGGTTTCGGGGGCATCAGACGGTTCCTTCCAAATCTTCGCGCATCGCGGCGCCGTGGCGGAACACGCGGGCCAGGATGAACAGGATGATGACCATGAGGATCCCGGTGAGGTCGAACCCGCCGTCGACGGTAAAGTTCACATCGTCCAGTTCGTCGGCAAACTGCGCCAGCCGGATGCCCAGCGCGACAGCCGGAATCAACGCCAGTTGCACGCCCAGCATGAGCCATCCCATGAGAGAGAGCCTGTCCGCGTTCGCGGGCGCGAATGGATCGCCCTCGCCCACCGTGCCGATTATTCTTCGCAGCGTTCCGAAGAAGACGAACAGCATGACGACGATCGCCAGGCCGATCAGCATGACGCCAAGCAGGGTGAAGACCGGGAAGACGGCATTCGGATCGCCCACGTCCACCGCGTACTCGGCAATGATCGTGCCTCGCCAGAACAGGATCGCGGCAGATGCGACGATAAGCGCAAAAGCCCCGACGGCCATGGCTGCCTGCATGAACAGGCAGAGTACCTTCCCGGCCAATAGCAGCAGGTCGTTGGGGCGGTGTGAAGCATCGGTCATGGCTCTATACTCCTCTGTCGTATCCGCCGATCAGGCCAGCGCCGGAGCCGCGATGGCGACGCCCTGCTGGGCCGGAACGGTGGTGATGGCGCCGAGCGAACTGATCGCGATGACGATTGCGGCAAGAGCAGCGAGCGAATTGTTGAGCAGACGGTTCATTTATCGATCTCCTTGAAGTGGCTTATTGAAAATCGATATGGCCGAGTCGCTCCTTATTGTCAATCAATAATATCGAAAAACAATATGCCTCTTATCGTTTTGCAAAAGGGCGTGCTCGCGGGCCGATCGCCCCATTGACCCGACTCGGCGCCGTACCTATATGGCCTCCATCGCCGGAATGGCTTCGAGCAAGGTGCGCCTTACGCGGGGGCGCATCACAGGACGGAAGCTTCCGGCATCTGCGTGAGACTTGGGAAACAAGGCTGCGGTGGCAGAACCCCTCGGGGCGTGCCCTCTTGCGGCCGTTTTTGCGTCTCACGTCCCTCCCGCTTGTGAACATTTCTCGGCGCTTCTCATCCGCAAGAGAGGCGCGCACACGCGAAGATAAGGCCAAGGGCTCTATAATATGGCGAACAAGTCTCTCCCGGCGACTGCTGGCACGAAGAAGAAGCGCATCCGCAAGATTTTCGGCGACATCCACGAAGTCGTGCAGATGCCGAACCTGATCGAGGTGCAGCGCGAAAGCTATGAGCAGTTCCTGCGCTCCGATCCCTCGATCGGCTACGTCTCGGGCTTGGAAAAGACGCTGCGCAGCGTTTTCCCGATCCGTGACTTCGCCGGCACGGCCGAGCTGGACTTCGTGCACTACGAGCTGGAAGAGCCCAAGTACGACACCACCGAATGTCGCCAGCGCGGCATCACCTACGCCGCCCCGATGAAGGTGACGCTGCGGCTCATCGTGTTCGAGGTGGACCAGGAAACCGAAACCCGCTCCGTGCTCGATATCAAGGAGCAGGACGTATACATGGGCGACATGCCTCTGATGACGGGCAACGGCACCTTCCTCATCAACGGCACCGAGCGCGTGATCGTGTCGCAGATGCACCGTTCGCCCGGCGTGCTGTTCGATCATGACCGCGGCAAGACCCACTCTTCCGGCAAGTTCCTGTTCGCCGCCCGCGTCATTCCGTATCGCGGTTCGTGGCTGGACTTCGAATTCGACGCCAAGGACATCGTGAACGTGCGTATCGACCGCAAGCGCAAGCTGCCGGTTACCGCGCTGCTCTATGCCCTGGGCCTCGATAGCGAGGACATCCTCGACTACTTCTACAACAAGGTGACCTGGAAGCGTTCGACCGGCAAGTCGGGCGAAGGCTGGGAAATCCCCTTCGTCGCCGAGAACTGGCGCGGTGCAAAGCCCGCCTTCGCCCTGGTGGACGCCAAGACCGGCGAGGAAGTGTTCCCCGCTGGCCAGAAGGTTTCGCCCCGTGCTGCCAACAAGGCGGCCAAGGACGGGCTTGAAACCCTGCTGATTCCGACCGAGGAAATTTTCGGCCGCTATGCCAGCGCCGACCTGATCGACGAGAAGACCGGCCGCATCTACATCGAGGCGGGCGACGAAGTGTCGCCGGAAAATCTCGAGAAGCTGGACGCTGCCGGTATCGACCAGCTCGATCTGCTGGATATCGACCACGTCACCACCGGCCCGTGGATCCGCAACACGATGGAAGCCGACAAGGCCGAGAACCGTGACGAGGGTCTGGAAGCGATCTACAAGGTCATGCGTCCCGGCGAACCGCCGACCAAGGAAACCGCCGAAGCGCTGTTCGAAGGCCTGTTCTTCGACGCCGAGCGTTACGACCTCTCGGCCGTTGGCCGCGTGAAGCTGAACATGCGCCTCGGCCTCGACGCCGAAGACACCGTCACCACGCTGCGCAAGGAAGACATCCTCGCCGTGGTGAAGGAACTTGTCGACCTGAAGGACGGCAAGGGCGAAGTCGACGACATCGACAACCTCGGCAACCGCCGCGTGCGTTCGGTGGGCGAGCTGCTGGAAAACCAGTACCGCGTCGGTCTGCTGCGCATGGAGCGCGCCGTGAAGGAGCGCATGAGCTCCGTCGACGTCAGCACCGTGATGCCGAACGACCTCATCAACGCCAAGCCCGCCGTGGCTGCCGTGCGCGAGTTCTTCGGCTCCAGTCAGCTCTCGCAGTTCATGGACCAGACCAACCCGCTGTCGGAAGTCACCCACAAGCGCCGCGTTTCGGCGCTCGGGCCGGGCGGCCTGACGCGTGAGCGCGCAGGCTTCGAAGTCCGCGACGTTCACCCGACGCACTATGGCCGTATCTGCCCGATCGAAACGCCGGAAGGCCCGAACATCGGTCTGATCAACTCGCTCTCCACCTTCGCCCGCGTCAACAAGTACGGTTTCATCGAAACGCCGTATCGCTCCGTGAAGGACGGCAAGGTCTCTGGCGAGGTGAACTACCTCTCCGCGATGGAAGAGCAGAAGCACACCGTTGCCCAGGCATCGGCCGCGCTCGATTCCGAAGGGCGCTTCGTGGAAGAGCTGGTCTCGACGCGCGAGAACGGCGAATTCGCGATGAGCCCGAACGAGAACGTCACGCTGATGGACGTCTCGCCCAAGCAGCTCGTCTCTGTCGCCGCATCGCTCATTCCATTCCTGGAAAACGATGACGCCAACCGCGCACTGATGGGCTCCAACATGCAGCGCCAGGCCGTGCCGCTGGTGAAGGCCGAGGCTCCTTGGGTGGGCACCGGCATGGAAGAAACCGTGGCCCGCGATTCCGGCGCTGCGATTGCCGCCAAGCGTGCGGGCATCGTCGACCAGGTCGACGCCGGCCGTATCGTGATCCGTGCTTCGGGCGAAGTCGATACGACGAACCCCGGCGTGGACATCTACACGCTGCAGAAGTTCCAGCGTTCCAACCAGAACACCTGCGTCAACCAGCGTCCGCTGGTGAAGGTGGGCGAGACCGTGAATGAAGGCGACATCATCGCCGACGGTCCCTCCACTGACCTGGGCGAACTGGCGCTGGGCAAGAACGCACTCGTCGCCTTCATGCCCTGGAACGGCTACAACTACGAGGACTCCATCCTCATCTCCGAGCGTATCGTGAAGGACGACGTCTTCACCTCGATCCACATCGAGGAATTCGAAGTCATGGCGCGCGACACGAAGCTGGGCCCGGAAGACATCACCCGCGACATCCCCAACGTCGGCGAGGAAGCCCTGCGCAACCTCGACGAGGCGGGGATCGTCTACATCGGTGCAGAAGTGCATCCGGGCGATATCCTGGCGGGCAAGATCACGCCGAAGGGCGAAAGCCCGATGACGCCGGAAGAAAAGCTGCTGCGCGCCATCTTCGGCGAAAAGGCCAGCGACGTGCGCGACACCTCGCTCCGCCTGCCGCCCGGCGTTGCCGGTACCGTTGTCGAGGTGCGCGTGTTCAACCGCCACGGCATCGAGATCGACGACCGTACCCGCGCCATCCAGAACGAGGAAATCGAACGCCTCAAGAAGGATAGCGAGGACGAGCGCGCAATCCTCAACCGTGCCACCTACAACCGTCTGCGCGACATGCTGGTGGGCCAGACCGCGAGCGCCACGCCCAAGGGCGTGAAGAAGGGCACGGAAATCACCGACGAAGTGCTCGACAGCGTCGATCGCATCGACTGGTTCAAGTTTGCCGTCGCCGACGACAACATGCAGAGCCAGCTTGAAGCGGTGAAGGGCCAGTACGACGAGGCCGTGAAGGCCATCAAGGACAAGTACGAGGACCGCAAGGAAAAGCTCGAGCGTGGTGACGAACTGGCGCCTGGCGTGCTGAAGATGGTCAAGGTCTTCGTGGCGGTGAAGCGCAAGCTGCAGCCGGGCGACAAGATGGCCGGCCGTCACGGCAACAAGGGCGTGATCTCGCGCATCCTGCCGGAAGAGGACATGCCGTTCCTGGAGGACGGTACGCCGGTCGATATCGTTCTGAACCCGCTGGGCGTGCCTTCGCGCATGAACGTCGGACAGATCTTCGAGACGCACCTGGGCTTTGCTGCGCGTGGCCTCGGCCACCAGATTGCCGAGCAGCTTGACGAGTGGCGGGCGAACAACCCGGACATCACCGCGGGCAAGCCGCCCGAGGCGCTGATGACCAAGCTGAAGGACGTCTACGGCGAGAACTACTACGACGATCTCGACAGCCGTACGAACGAGGAAGTGGCCGAACTGGCCGAGAACCTGCGTCGCGGGGTTCCGATGGGCACCCCGGTGTTCGACGGCGCGCGTGAAAGCGACGTGACCGACATGCTGCTGAAGGCGGGCTACGATGCATCGGGCCAGTCCACGCTGTATGACGGCCGCACCGGCGAGGCGTTCGACCGCAAGGTGACCGTGGGCATCATCTACATGCTGAAGCTGCATCACCTGGTCGACGACAAGATCCACGCCCGTTCGATCGGCCCGTACTCGCTCGTCACCCAGCAGCCGCTGGGCGGCAAGGCGCAGTTCGGCGGACAGCGTTTCGGCGAAATGGAGGTCTGGGCGCTGCAGGCATACGGCGCGGCCTACACCTTGCAGGAAATGCTGACGGTGAAGTCCGACGACGTGGTCGGCCGCACCAAGGTCTACGAAGCCATCGTCAAGGGTGACGACACCTTCGAGGCCGGCATTCCGGAGAGCTTCAACGTGCTCGTCAAGGAAATGCGCTCGCTGGGCCTCAACGTCGAACTGTCCTCGCTGTCCGACGGCGAAGACGAGGACGAGGACGGCTTCGGCCAGATAGCTGCTGAATAACAGGGATCGGCGGCCTTCAGTGGCCGCCTCCCCCGCCAACCCCTGTTAACTCCCCCAAGGGAAGTGAAGACATGAACGAACTGACCAAATTCACCAACCAGCTGGCCAAGCCGGAAACCTTCGACCAGATCCAGATCGGGATTGCGTCGCCGGAGCGTATTCGCAGCTGGTCGTTCGGCGAGATCAAGAAGCCGGAAACCATCAACTACCGCACGTTCAAGCCCGAGCGTGACGGCCTGTTCTGCGCCCGCATCTTCGGCCCGGTGAAGGACTACGAGTGCCTGTGCGGTAAGTACAAGCGCATGAAGTACAAGGGCGTCGTCTGCGAAAAGTGCGGCGTCGAAGTCACCGTGACCAAGGTTCGTCGTGAGCGCATGGGCCACATCGAACTGGCCGCGCCCGTCGCGCACATCTGGTTCCTGAAGTCGCTGCCTTCGCGCATCGGCCTGCTGCTCGACATGCAGCTCAAGCAGCTCGAACGCGTGCTGTATTTCGAAAGCTACATCGTCACCGAGCCCGGCCTGACGCCGCTGGAGAAGTTCCAGCTGCTGACCGAGGACGAACTGCTCGAAGCGCAGGACGAATACGGCGAGGACGCTTTCACCGCCGGCATCGGTGCCGAAGCGGTGAAGATCATGCTGATGGACCTGGACCTGGAGCAGGAACGTGCGGACCTGCTGGAAGAACTGGAAACCACCAAGTCCAAGCTGAAGCCCGCCAAGATCATCAAGCGCCTGAAGGTCGTCGAAAGCTTCATCGACTCCGGCAACCGCCCGGAATGGATGATCCTCGAAGTCGTGCCGGTGATCCCGCCCGAACTGCGCCCGCTGGTGCCGCTGGACGGTGGCCGTTTCGCAACGTCCGATCTCAACGATCTCTATCGCCGCGTCATCAACCGTAACAACCGCCTGAAGCGCCTGATGGAACTGCGCGCGCCCGACATCATCGTGCGCAACGAAAAGCGCATGCTGCAGGAATCGGTCGATGCGCTGTTCGACAACGGTCGCCGTGGCCGCGTGATCACGGGTGCCAACAAGCGTCCGCTGAAGTCGCTGTCCGACATGCTGAAGGGCAAGCAGGGCCGCTTCCGGCAGAACCTGCTCGGCAAGCGCGTCGACTATTCGGGCCGTTCGGTCATCGTGACCGGCCCGGAACTCAAGCTGCACCAGTGCGGCCTGCCCAAGAAGATGGCGCTCGAGCTGTTCAAGCCGTTCATCTACGCCCGTCTCGATGCCAAGGGTCTCTCCATGACCCTGAAGCAGGCGAAGAAATGGGTGGAGAAGGAGCGCAAGGAAGTCTGGGATATCCTTGACGAGGTGATCCGCGAGCACCCCGTGCTGCTGAACCGCGCGCCGACGCTTCACCGTCTCGGCATCCAGGCGTTCGAGCCCGTGCTGATCGAGGGCAAGGCGATCCAGCTGCACCCGCTCGTCTGCTCGGCCTTCAACGCCGACTTCGACGGTGACCAGATGGCCGTTCACGTGCCGCTCTCGCTGGAAGCCCAGCTCGAAGCGCGCGTGCTGATGATGTCCACCAACAACATCCTCTCGCCCGCCAACGGCAAGCCGATCATCGTGCCGTCGCAGGACATGGTGCTGGGTCTCTACTACCTCTCCATGGACCGCGAAGGCGAGCCGGGCGAGGGCCGCGTGCTGGGCGATATCGACGAGGTGCACCAGGCACTGCACGTTGGTGCGGTGACGTATCACTCGAAGATCACCACCCGCGTCCCGCAGACGGACGAGGATGGCAACACCTACATGCAGCGCGTCGACACCACGCCGGGCCGCATGCTGATCGCCGAGTGCCTGCCCAAGAGCCACAAGGTGCCCTTCGAGGTGGTGAACCGCCTGCTGACGAAGAAGGACATCGGCGACGTGATCGACGAAGTCTATCGTCACACCGGCCAGAAGGACACGGTGCTGTTCGCCGACGCCATCATGTCGCTCGGTTTCCGCCACGCGTTCAAGGCCGGCATCTCGTTCGGCAAGGACGACATGATCATTCCGGACAGCAAGGAAGGGATGATCGAGGAGACCAAGGCGCTGGTTGCCGATTACGAGCAGCAGTACCAGGACGGCTTCATCACCCAGCAGGAAAAGTACAACAAGGTCATCGATGCGTGGTCGCGTTGCGGTGACCAGGTTGCCGCTGCCATGATGGAAGAGATCAAGGCCACGCCCAAGGACGAGAACGGTCGTGAGGCGCAGGTCAACTCGATCTACATGATGAGCCACTCCGGCGCCCGTGGTAGCCCGGCACAGATGAAGCAGCTGGCCGGTATGCGCGGCCTGATGGCCAAGCCTTCGGGCGAAATCATCGAGACGCCGATCATCTCGAACTTCAAGGAAGGCCTGACCGTTCTTGAATACTTCAACTCCACCCACGGCGCGCGCAAGGGCCTGGCGGACACGGCGCTGAAGACGGCGAACTCGGGTTACCTGACCCGCCGCCTCGTCGACGTGTCGCAGGACTGCACGATCGTGGAAACGGACTGCAAGACCGAGAACGCGCTGGAAATGCGCGCCATCGTTCAGGGCGGTTCGGTCATCGCGTCGCTGGGGGAGCGTATCCTGGGCCGCACCGTGGCCGAGGACATCGTGAACGTCTCCACCGACGAGGTGATCGTGAAGGCCGGCGAGATGGTGGACGAGCCAATGGCCGCCGCCATCGAGGCAGCCGAAGTGCAGCAGGCGAAGATCCGCTCTCCGCTGGTTTGCGAAGCCGAACAGGGCGTTTGCGCCACCTGCTACGGCCGCGACCTTGCTCGCGGTACGCCGGTGAACATCGGTGAGGCCGTCGGCGTGATCGCCGCGCAGTCCATCGGTGAACCGGGCACGCAGCTGACCATGCGTACCTTCCACATCGGCGGCGCGGCGCAGGTGAACGAAACCTCGCACCTCGAATCCATCTCGGACGGCAAGGTCGTGTACCGCGACATGCCGACCATCATGGACAAGAAGGGCCGTCGCCTGTCGCTGGCTCGCAACGGTGAAATGGTCGTGGTCGACGCCGAAGGGCGCGAGCGCGCTATCCACCGCGTTCCTTACGGTACGGTCCTCATGTTCGAGGATGGTGCCGAGGTGAAGGAAGGCGATCGTCTGGCAGAGTGGGACCCGTTCACCCTGCCGATCATCACCGAACAGGCCGGTATCGTTCGCTACCAGGATCTGGCCGAAGGCAAGACGCTGGAAGAGCGCGTGGACGAAGCCACCGGCATCGCCCAGCGCGTGGTCACCGAGTATCGCGCCGCCGGCCGTTCGAAGAAGGAAGACCTGCGTCCGCGCATGACTCTCTTCAACGAAGCCGGGGACGAGAGCGAAGCCGCGCGCTACATGCTGGCGCCGGGCACCACACTCTCGGTCGAGGACGGTCAGGAAGTGCAGGCGGGTGACATCCTTGCCCGTGCTTCGCGTGAAGCGGCCAAGACCCGCGACATCACCGGTGGTCTGCCCCGTGTGGCCGAACTGTTCGAGGCCCGCGTGCCGAAGGACGCTGCCGTGATCGCCAAGATCAGCGGCCGGATGGAATTCATCCGCGACTACAAGGCCAAGCGCAAGATCGCGATCGTTCCGGAAGAGGGCGATCCGGTCGAGTATCTGGTGCCGAAGACCAAGGTGATCGACGTTCAGGAAGGCGATTTCGTCAAGAAGGGCGACACGCTGATCTCGGGCAGCCCCAACCCGCACGACATCCTTGACGTGCTGGGCGTGGAAGCACTGGCCGAATTCCTCTGCACCGAGATTCAGGAAGTCTATCGACTCCAGGGCGTGAAGATCAACGACAAGCACATCGAGGTGATCGTTCGCCAGATGCTGCAGAAGGTCGAGATCACCGATGGCGGCGACACCACGCTGCTGCCGGGCGAGCAGGTCGACTTTGCCGAGATGAACGAAGTGAATGCCAAGCTTTCCAAGGGCAAGGAGCCTGCCAAGGGTACTCCGATCCTGCTGGGCATCACCAAGGCATCCTTGCAGACGCGTTCGTTCATCTCTGCCGCCTCTTTCCAGGAAACCACCCGCGTGCTGACGCAGGCGGCGGTCGAAGGGAAGAAGGACACGCTCGTAGGCCTGAAGGAAAACGTCATTGTGGGTCGCCTGATCCCGGCAGGCACGGGTGCGGGCATGAACCGCATGCGCGTGACGGCCTCTTCGCGTGATGCTGCGCTGCGTGCACAGTACAAGAAGATGCAGGACGCCCTGGTCGCGGCCGAGGAAGCCAAGGCTGCCGAGAAGGAAGAAGCTGTCGTTGCAGCGGATTCCGCTACCGAGCAGCACGAAGCCGAACTGGCCCGTGATCCTGTCGATGCCGCAACCGGTGATGCCACCATGGCGACCATGGTCGACAGCGGCGAAGGCACCGATGCCGACGCTGGCGAATACAAGCGCGATGACGAAGGCGAAGAGCCAGAAGCCATCGCCAAGAAGGACGATGCCGAAGACTGATCGGCAAAGCCCGCATCGCATTTGAAGAGGCCCCGGCGGAGCGATCCGCCGGGGCTTTTTCGTGTCTTGTGCGTTGTGGCGGCATGAGACCTGCCGCTCTTGCGATCATTCTGGCGTTGGCTGCCTGCGCTCCGGAACCGGAGGACGAACAACTCACGACCCTGCCCGCGAACGACGGGGAGGAGAATCCAGCACCGCCGCCGCCCTCCACCGCCATTTCGGCTATCGAGACACTCGCGGGGGAATGGCGCGTTGCCGGGATCGACGGCGAACCCTTCGACGAGCCTTATGGCCTGGCGTTGAGCGCCGACGGCGAGGAAATCTGGTGGGAGCCGCGCTGCGCGAACTTCGCTTTCAGCTACCGGATAGAGGGGCTTCGCATCACGACGGGCGAGGGCAGGCCGAGCAATCCGGTCGAACCGGGCGCACCACCGCCGCCTGTCTGCACGGTGGGCATCCCGCCCCGACTGAACGAAGTGGCCCGCGCGCTGGACGTCGCCGATACAGTTGGTCGCCTGCCGTCCAACGGCGTACTGATCGAAGGTGGCGGGCATAGCATCACCCTCTTCTCGCAGTAGGATCGCGAAAACGCTAATGCGAATGAGTTGCAAATAGATTGCGAGACACTAGGCTGACCTCGAATCGCCGCCACGAAAGGTCTTCCCATGTCTCGCTCCACCGCTCCCGTCGCCGCCGCTCTGCTCCCGAAAACCTCCCGCGCAATGCTGGCGGATGCCTTGCTGCGTCCCGTCGTCGCCAGCCAGTTTCCGGCCCACGCCGTCACTCTTGTGCTGACCGTGCGCCTGCTGGCCGGCAGCATTGCCGCAAGGCGCGATCCGCTGGTGGACCTGACTCAGCGGCTGAACTCCTTCACCGCAGCGCGCGCGGTGCTCGATTTCTCGCAGGCCTGTTCCCGCGCCTGGCCGGAAAACGCGATGGTCAGCCGCCCCTGCTGCCATGCGCTGACGCCGGACGAGACGGTATTCGCCCAGATGGCTGAAGCAGCGCGCGGCGGCGATCGGCAGGGCTTCACGGCGGTGCTGGACGGGCTGGTCCGCCGCGAACGCCACGAACGGCTCTACGCGATCACCAGCCACGCCGTGGCGGAACTCTCCGCCGCCGACCCCACCATCTGAACCGCGCTTCTCTGCCGCGAGCCGCGTATCGCTTGTGAGCAATCGCCAAGCGGGCTAACCGCCTTGGCCATGACCACGATCACCCGCTTCGCTCCTTCGCCCACGGGCCGCCTGCACGTCGGCAACATCCGCACGGCGCTGCACAACTGGATGCTTGCGCGCAAGGCAGGTGGACGCTTCGTGCTGCGGATCGACGATACCGATGCCGAAAGGTCGAAGGAAGAATACGTCGAGGCTATTCGCGAAGACCTCGAATGGCTTGGCCTCACACCCGATGGCGAGGAGCGCCAGTCGGCGCGGCTCGACCTTTACCAAAACACATTCGAGCGGTTGCGAGCGGCGGGCCGGATCTACCCGGCATACGAAACCCAGCAGGAGCTTGAGCTCAAGCGCAAGATCCAGTTGGGGCGCGGCCTTCCGCCGATATACGATCGCGCGGCGCTGAAACTGACGGACGAGGAACGCGCCATCAAGGAAGCTGAAGGCGTTGCACCACACTGGCGGTTCATCCTCGACCATGACGAGGCCATCGCCTGGGAAGATGGCGTGCGCGGCCCGCAGAAGTTCGACGCGAGCCAGCTTTCGGACCCGGTGATCCGCCGTGCCGACGGTTCGTGGCTCTACATGCTGCCGAGCGCGGTGGACGATATCGACATGGGCATCACCGACGTTCTGCGCGGAGAAGACCACGTTTCCAACACGGCCGTGCAGATTCAGATGTTTACCGCACTCGGCGCCGCGCCTCCGCGCTTCGCGCACGAGGCGCTGCTGGTGGGCAAGGAAGGAAAGCTCTCGAAACGCCTCGGCTCGCTGGGATGTGACGCGTTCCGCGAGCGCAGCATCGAGCCGGAGGCGCTGGTGGCGTTGCTCGCACGGCTTGGCACCAGCCAGCCGGTAGAGCCGATTGCTGCGCGGGAAACCCTTGTAAACACGTTCGATCTGTCCACCTTCGGGCGCGCCCCGGCGAAGTTCGACGATGTCGAGCTGGATCGGATCAACACCGCCATCGTCCACCAGTTCGACTACGCGCGGGTGGCAGACCGCCTGCCAGAAGGCATGGACGAGGCCGCGTGGCACGCCATCCGCCCGAACCTGGAGCGGGTGGGCGATGCAGGCGAGTGGTGGTCGATCGTCACCGGGCCGGTCGAGCAGCCCACATTCGACGATGAGACGCGGGCCTATCTGCAGCAGGCCTCCGAAGCGCTCGAATGGTCCGCGAACCCGTGGGGCGACCTTACCGCCCGCCTGAAAGAGTCGACAGGGCGCAAGGGGAAGTCGCTGTTCCTGCCGCTGCGACAGGCGCTGACCGGCATGAACCATGGCCCCGACATGGGCGAACTGCTTCCCTTGATTGGTGAGGCAGAGGCCCGCAATCGCCTGCAATCCGCCGCGTACGGCTGACTCCCGGCCTTTTTTTGCACTTGCTCACTTGACGTTCAGCGCGCTTTCTCTAGATGCGCGATGATACATCGTTACCTAACTTGAGAGACCTGCCCAATGATCCGCAAAACCGCCCTGCTATTGGCAAGTGTTGTTATTCCATCACACGCGCTGGCGCAGGAAGCTCCGCAGCAGCCTGCCTCCAGCGAGGTCGACGTCTTGGACGAGCGCGGCGAACCGGCAAACGATGACTTTCACGGCGCCATCTATGTCACCGCCAGCGGCGTCGACCGGCTGGACGTGATTGCCGGCACCTCCGTCCTTTCCGGCATGCAGTTGCAGCGCGAAAGCGCAGGCCAGGTAGGCGATATCGTCGCCAGCCTGCCGGGTGTGGAAGCCAGCGGCTTCGCGCCGGGCGCCTCTCGCCCGATTCTGCGCGGCTTCGGCGGCGACCGCGTTCGCGTGCTGCTCAATGGCATCGGGACGATCGACGCCTCCGGCGCGTCGGACGACCACGCCGTGGCAGCCGATCCGCTGATCGCCGAGAGCATCGAGGTCCTGCGCGGGCCCGCCGTGCTGCTTTACGGCAGCCAGGCCATCGGCGGCGCGGTGAACGTGATCACCAAGCGCATCCCGCCCGGCGTTCCCGACGAACCCTTCCACCTGGACATGCTGGGCGGCGTCGATAGTGCCACCGGCCTGTGGGAAGGCGGGGTGTCGCTCGATACCATGGTGACCGACAACATCGTGTTCCACGTCGACGGCTCCTATCGCAACACCGACGACATCGAGATTCCCGGTTTCGCCGCGTCCGAAACCCTGCGCGCAGACCTGCTGGCCGACGCTGCCGAGGAAGAGGAAGAAGGCGAGTTCGAGGAAGCCGAGGAATTGCGCGACGCCGCCAATATCTCCGGCACCGTGCCCAACACCTATAGCGAGACATGGTCCGCCGGGACGGGCATCGCCTTCTTCTCGGGCGAGAGCAATTTCGGCGTCTCGTTCGACTATTACGACACCGAATACGGCGTCCCCGGTGCTCCGGGCGTGGGCCACCATCACCACGGCGAGGAAGAGCATGGTGACGGGGATCACGAGGGCGAGGAAGATCACGACCACGAAGGCGAAGAGGAAGGCGAGGAAGCCGTCTCCATCGGCCTGCGCCGCTACCGCGCCGATTTCCGCGCCAACATCGACCTTGGCGAGGGGTTCTTCGATTCCGTCCAGTCGCGCATCGGTTATTCCGACTACACCCACACCGAGTTCGAGGGTGACGAAGTCGGCACCGTATTCGAAGTGAAAGGCGTGGAAGGCCGCGTTGAACTCGTGCAGTCACGCCGCGGCAACTGGAGCGGCGCCAGCGGCTTCCAGTTCTCTGCGCAAGACTTCGTTGCGACGGGTGCTGAGGCCTATATTCCGCCCAACAACGTGGAGACGTTGGCGCTGTTCACCCTGCAGGAGTTCTACTTCGGCCCCTTCGAACTGGAAGCGGGTGCGCGTTACGAAAACACCGAGATCGAAGCTACCACGCTCGGTCTGGAACGGGATTTCGACACCGTTTCCGCCTCGGTCGGCGGCAGCTACATGCTCTTCGATGATTTCCGCGCTGGGCTTAACGTCTCACACACGGAACGCGCGCCCACGGCGGCAGAACTCTATGCCGAAGGTCCGCACATCGCCACGCAGCAGTTCGAAATCGGCAATCCCGATCTGAGCGTCGAGCGCAGCTGGGGCGCGGAAGGCTACGTTCGCGGCGAGATCGGCGAAGTGAAGATCAACGCCAGCGTCTATCGCAACTGGTTCGACGATTTCATCTACCTCGTCGGCACCGGTGAGGAAGAGGACGATCTACCGGTCTTCGCATTCCTGCAGCAGGATGCCGACCAGTGGGGCGCCGAAGCGCAGATCACTTTCCCGGTCATCGAGGGGCGAGACTTCTCGCTGCTGGGCGATGTGCGCGGTGCCTACACCAGCGTCGAGTTCGACGATGGCACCAATGCCCCGCGCATCCCGCCGCTGAGCCTGTACGGCGCCCTGGAAGGCCGGTGGGACCACTTCGACCTGCGCGGCGAGGTGGAATGGTACGACAGCCAGACCGATATCGCCCCGTTCGAGACCGCCACCGACGGCTTCACCATGGTCAACGCATCGCTGGGCTGGCACCCGTTCGAAGGGCGCGAGAACCTGACGATCATCGCCCAGGTGGACAACATCTTCGATGTCGAAGGTCGCCGGCACACCAGCTTCACCAAGGAGTTCGTGCCGATGACGGGACGTAACTTCAAGCTGACCGCACGGGCCAGCTTCTAGTCGGAACCTGTCGCCGCGAGCGCGCAATCGTGCATTCGCGGCGGCCCTTCTCTCACACTTCGTCGTAGTGGAACGGCGCGATCACCGCCTTGGGGTGCGCTTCGTATTCAAAGGTCTGCGGTCGGTCCGGGGTAATGCCCTCGGTCGAGCGGAGCAGGGGGACGCCGCCCTTGTGCCAGCCCTCGTCGTATTCGCAGTAGAAATTGATGATGCCGTGCAAGGATGCGATGCGCCACTTGCCACCTTCGCGCACGTAGGTGTTCTCGTAAGTCGCCTCGCCCCAGCGCCCTACGCTCGCATCCATGATGCCCACCATCATCAGCGTGCGCCAGCGGCCCTTCGCGGTGCCCGCCGCGCTGTCGACATGCAGCACGGGCTGCAATTGCATGTGGTTGAAGATCACGCCGTCGCGGTATTCGGGCAGACACTTGAGGTATTCGCGAACCCGCTCTCGTCCCACGTAGACCCCGCGCCCGGCGATCTCCAGCGTGCCTTCGTCAGAGAAGAGGTCCGCCGCCTTGTCCCACAGGCCCTTGTCGACATAGTAGCCGTAGGCCGCCTGCAGGTTCATCAGCTCGCGATAATCCTCGGCCGCAATGGCGCGCGCTTCAAGCGCCTCGATCCGGGCGAGAAGGTCTTCGGTCGATGGCATGGAAATCCCCTCTCCAAAGTCGTGGCGGCGGCAGGGCGATTAAAGCCTGGGCAAAGTCACTCCGCGCTGGCCCATGTATTTGCCCGCCCGGTCGGCATAAGTGACTTCAGGCCGTTCGTTGCCCTGCAGGAACAGGAACTGGCACGCGCCCTCGTTGGCGTAGATCTTCGCCGGAAGCGGCGTGGTGTTGGAAAACTCCAGCGTGACGTGGCCTTCCCAGCCCGGCTCCAGCGGGGTGACGTTCACGATGATGCCGCAGCGGGCATAGGTGCTCTTGCCGAGGCAGATCACCAGCACGTCTTCCGGGATGCGGAAATATTCGACCGTGCGCGCAAGGGCGAAGGAGTTTGGCGGGATGATGCAGACCTCGGTCTCCCGGTCCACCAGGCTGTCGCCGTCGAAGTTCTTGGGGTCCACCACCGCGGAATTCACATTGGTGAAAATCTTGAACTCGGGCGCAACCCGCGCGTCGTAGCCGAAGCTGGAGAGGCCGTAGGAAATGCACCCGTCGCGCCGCTGAGCTTCGACGAACGGCTCGATCATGCCGTTCGAAGTCGCTTGTTCCCGAATCCACTTGTCTGAAAGAATCGCCATAGGACGAGGGATTCCCGAAGAGGCGGGGCGGGGCAAGTGCGGCGCGATGTTATCCCCCCTTCGCGACGTTCGATCCGGCGGGAAAGGGCAGATCGGACAGGGACTTGTCGTGCACGGTCTTTACCGGATTTCAATCCTGCGCGGCGATTCTGGTGGCGGAGGTTTTCCGTGCTGCCCCGAATCGCCAGTCTCGACCAGTCTGCTTTCTCGCTCGATCGGCGGAGTGCGAAGCGTCGCACGCTCAAGCTGGGTTTCGATACCGCGGAGCGTCGCGGGAGGACCCGCGTTCTCATCATGGACATTTCCACGACCGGCATGAAGCTGCAGACATCCGCCAGCTTCGAGATTGGCGAGCAGATACAGCTGATCGTGCCCGAAGCCGGGCCGGTCACCGCCACCATCGTTCGCGAGGCATATTCTGAAATCGGCTGGGAATTCGGCGCGGCGTTCGACGAGCCGATTACGTCGGCTGCGGTCAGTGCCGTGTTGCTGGCAGCGCCCGCCTTCGCGCCACCCATACCGGATGAGGACGCAAAGCAATGGGTGCGCGAAGCCCGGGCAAGGTATCCCGAACCCAGCCCGGTATCCGACCTGGTCCTGGCGGTGTTCGCAATCCTTGCCCTGCTTATCGCAGGCAGCTTCGTCTACGCACTGGGTTTCCTCTCGCCAGCGACAGGCTGACCTTTACGGTCAACCCCCTGCCAGCAGGCTCGCGTTGCCGCCTGCTGCCGTGGTGTCGATCGTCGTCACCCGTTCCGTGGCGAAGCGCGTGACGTAGTGCGGACCGCCAGCCTTGGGACCGGTGCCGGACAGGCCTTCGCCGCCAAACGGCTGGCTGCCGACCACCGCACCGATCTGGTTGCGGTTGACGTAGAAGTTGCCGACCTTTGCCCGCGCTTCCACGAAACGCCGGGTCTCGTCGATGCGGCTGTGCAGCCCCAGCGTCAGGCCGTAACCTGTAGAGTTGATGTCATCCAGCACCTTGCCGAGGCCGCCTGCCGGGTAGCGGCAGACGTGCAGGATGGGGCCGAATTGCTCTTCGTCGAGGTCGAGGATGGAGCCGATCTCGACGATGGTGGGCGAGAAGAAGTTGCCCTGCTCGCAATCGGTCGGCATCGAGCGGCGCCACACGGGGAAGCCCGCGTCGATCATTTCCTGCACGTGATTCTGCAGCTTCTCGCGCGCCTCGGCGTCGATCACCGGGCCGATATCGGTGCTGAGATTGGCCGGGTCGCCAATCACCTGCGCCTTGAACGCGCCCTTGATCATTTCCAGCATCTCGTCGGCCACGTCTTCCTGCAGGTACAGGACGCGCAGCGCCGAGCAGCGCTGGCCCGCGCTCTGGAAAGCGGATGCGATCACGTCGCGCGTCACCTGTTCGGGCAGGGCGCTGGAATCGACCACCATGGCGTTCATCCCGCCGGTCTCGGCGATCAGCGTGCCGATGGCACCTTCACGCGCGGCCAGCGAGCGGTTGATGGCATGGGCCGTGCCGGTGGAGCCGGTGAAGGCCACGCCCGTCACGCGCGGATCGGAGGTGAGCGCCGCGCCGACCTTGCCGTCGCCCGGCAGGAGTTGCAGCACATCCTTGGGAATGCCTGCCTCGTGGCACAGGTCGATGGCGAGCGCGGCGATCAGCGGGGTCTGTTCGGCCGGCTTGGCCACCACGGTGTTGCCCGCGGCGAGCGCCGCGGCGGCAGGGCCCATGAAGATCGCCAGCGGGAAGTTCCACGGGCTGATCGTGGCGAAGACGCCGCGGCCGTGCAGGCGCAGCAGGTTCTGCTCCCCCGTCGGGCCGGGCAGCGGCTGCGGGGCACCGAACAGCATCCGCGCCTCGCAGGCGTAGTAGCGCAGGAAATCCACGGCCTCGCGCACTTCCAGCACGCCGTCCATCATGGTCTTGCCTGCCTCGCGGCGGCACAGGTCCATGAAGCGGGCCATGTTTTCTTCCAGAAGGTCCGATGCCTTGATCAGCAGGTCCGCGCGGGCCTGACCGCCCATCGCATCCCACATCGGCTGCGCCGCCACGGCGCGGGCGAGAGCGAGGTCCACGTCGCGCTCGCTGGCCATGACCTGGTGGCCCACGACCTTGCCCGATTGCGGGGCGCGTACTTCGTGCTTCTCGTGCTCCACGTCTGCCATCAGGGTGGGGCGGGCAACCGGATGATCCTGCCGCCAGTAGGCGAGCTTTTCCTGCAATTCCTCAAACTCGGGCGGGTGGGCGAGGTCTACGCCCATCGAATTGCGGCGGTTGGGATAAATATCGATCGGCAGCGGAATCGCCGGGTTGCGATAGGGGCGCATCGCGGCAAGGTCGCTGATCGGGTTCGTCACCAGTTCCTCCACCGGCACGTCGGCATCCGCCATGCGGTTGACGAAGCTGGAGTTCGCACCGTTTTCCAGCAGGCGGCGCACCAGATAGGCCAGCAGCTCCTTGTGCCCGCCGACGGGTGCGTAAATACGCACTGGCGTTTTCTTGTCGCCCTGCATCTTGGCGAGCGCGCCGTAGATCTCCTCGCCCATGCCGTGCAGGCGCTGGAATTCGAACGGGGTATCGCCTGCCATCGCGAGGATCGCGCCGATAGTGTAAGCATTGTGCGTGGCGAAAGCGGGATAGATCGAGTCTTCCGCCTTCAGCAATTCGTTGGCGCAGGCGAGGAAGGACACGTCGGTGCCAACCTTGCGGGTGAACACGGGGAAATCGGTGTGCCCGCCAACCTGCGAAAGCTTGATCTCGGCATCCCAGTAGGCGCCTTTCACCAGCCGCACGAACAGCTTGCGCTCGTTCCTGCGGGCAAGCTTTGCCACCCATTTGCACAGCGGCACGCCGCGCTTCTGGTAAGCCTGGATGGCAAGGCCGAACCCGGTCCAGCCTTCCTCGGTGCCGTCGTCGAACAGCTCGTCGTCCTTCATCAGGTCTTCGAAGATGTCGAGGCTCAGCTCCAGCCGCTCCGCCTCTTCGGCGTCGATGGTGAAGTGGATATTCGCCTCGCGCGCCTTGATCGCCAGTTCCTTGACGATGGGCACGATGGCCTTGCGCGCCGCTTCGGCATGATAGAAATCGTACTTGGGATAGAGCGCCGACAGCTTCACCGAGATGCCGGGGCCGGTGTGCACGTCGCCCGGCTCCTTCGCCAGCCGCTCGATCGCGTCCCAGTAGGCATTGGCGTACTTCTCGGCATCGTCGTAGGTCATCGCCGCTTCGCCGAGCATGTCGAAGCTGTGGGTCAGCCCGCGCTTCTTTTCCGGCTTTGCCCGGCCCATCGCTTCCTCGATGGTGCGGGCGTAGACGAACTGGCCGCCGATGATGCGCATGGCCTGCCAGGTGGCGTTGCGGATAACCGGCTCGCCCATGCGGCCTGTCGCCCGGCGCAGCGCGTTGGCGAGGCCCTTTTCCTGGCTCTTGCCGCCGCGGATCACTTCGCCTGTCAGCATCAGGGAGAAGGTGGCGGCGTTCACGAACACGCTGCCGCTCTCGCCGATGTGCTCGGCCCAGTCCTGCGTCGCCACCTTGTCGCGAATCAGCGCGTCGGCGGTCTCCTCGTCCGGCACGCGCAGCAGCGCCTCGGCAAGGCACATGAGGGCAATGCCCTCGTCCGTGTTGAGGCCGTAGCTGTGCAGGAAGGCGTCCAGCCCGCTGCTTTCACGTTTTCGCGCGTCGAGAATCAGCTTGCTGGCGAGACTGGCGGATTTCTCGTGCAGCTGGTTGACGATGGAAGCCTGTTCCATCCGTTCGGCCAGGCAGGTGTCCTCGTCCTGGCGGTAGGCATTGCGAAGTGCGGTTCTATCTAGGGCCATCGGGTGGGACATGGACATGGTTTCCAAAGTTATCAAGCAAAGTCGAGGGTGTAGCGACGCCGTGCAATTCGCTAGGGCGTGACTGATGAGAATGGTCCTGAGCCGCAAAGGTTTCGACTCTTCTGCCGGAGGGGGTCCCTCCCCGGTGGTGGATAAGCGCCCGAAAAGTCTGCCAATTCCGGCGAGCGGAGGGCTTTCGCGCACGTCTTACGGCGACCTGGGCCTGGGCGATCTGGCCCGTGCCGCAAGTCGCGGCAAGCTGGGCGCGGCAGACCTTTGCCACCACGATCCGATGTTCCTGCACGATGGCCGCGCATTGCTCGGCCAGTGCGGCGCGGCGCAGACTCACCTGGAGCGGCAGGGAGTCGGCGCAGGCGATGTGTTCGTCTTCTTCGGCCTGTTCCGGGAGGAGAACGGCACGCCGCACCACCGCATCTTCGCCTACCTGCAGGTGGAGGAGGTACTGCCGCTGACCGGTGCGCCACCCGAGAGGGTGGCCGAACTGGAGCAACTGGGCGTTCCCCACGCCATTGGCCTGCACGCCGCGAACGACACGGTCTACATCGGCAAGGGCCGCACCGCCGCACGCGCCAGCGATGCCTTGCGGCTGACGGTGCCGGAGGGTCCGCCGAGCCTGTGGCAAGTGCCGGACTGGCTACGCGAGACAGGACTATCGTATCACGACCGGGCAGATCGCTGGCGGGAAGGAGGCCGATTGCAAAGCGTGGCGCGGGGGCAGGAGTTCGTGGCCGATATAAGCGCGCGCGAGGATGCCCGCGCGTGGCTGAAAGCGATTATCGCGGAGATCGAAAGCTAGAGCTGCTCCGCGATCTCGGGCGGATTGAGCGCGTTCATCGCGGCATGGGTGCGCGCCTCGATTTCCGCGCGCGGCAGGCCCGGCTCTATGGGTTCGCCGAAGTGATAGGTGATGGTGCCGGGGCGCTTCCACTTGCGGTGGTAGTTCGGCCCGCTGTCTACCGCCACGGGCACCACCGGCAGGCCCAGCAGCTTGTAGAGCGCAGCGAAGCCCGCACCCAGCTTGGGCTGCGTGCCGTGGCGCACACGGGTGCCTTCGGGGAAGATCACGATGGGGCGGCCCTGGTCGATGAAGCCGTTCGCCTCCCGGATCATGGCGCGCAGTGCCTTCGCGCCTTCTTCCCGCGCCACGGGGATGACGCCGTATTCGCGCGCCGCCGTGCCCCATCCGGGAATATCGAACAGCTCCTGCTTGGCAAACAGGGCGGGGTGGTCGAAGCCATGGGGCAGGTCGATCGCCTCGAAGAAACTTTCGTGCTTGATGGCGTAGAAGGCGCGGTAATCGGGCCGCTTGCCGGTTTCTACGACGCGGATGCCCAGCAGCTTCTCGCAGGCCCAGCGATGCAATGCGGACCAGTTGTCGCACACCCCGCGCACCTTGCCCGGCGCAATGCGCGCAGCGATCACGGCTGCCAGCACCATGAAAATGGAGCCGCCGTAGAAGACGAGATAGAAGGCTATGTTGCGCAGGTAGATCATGCCAGGATTTGCAGCGTCCTTACCGCGATCAGCTTGTGGTATTCCAGAAAGAGCGTGGCAAGGCTGGGTTCGGATCGCACCGCGTCGCGCAGCACCGTGATATTATCGGGCAACTGGTCCTGCAATTCGGCAGCGGCGCGCCGCATGTGCCAGTCCGCCGTGACGAGACGCAGGGAACTGTAATTGCGCTCCGCCAGCCATTGTGCCGTTTCCCTCGCGTTGCCGCGGGTATCGAGAGCGGAAAAGCCCAGCGTGACGCAGCAGTCCATCACCCGCTGCGGCACGGCGAACTGATCCACGAATTCGTCCGGTTGCACGCTGGCATCGACGCCCGTCACCAGCATCTGCTCCGCCGCGCCTGCCTGCAACATCTCCAGCCCGCGCTGGATGCGCCCGCCGCTGCCGGTGGGCACGACGATCGCATCGGTGCGCGATTGCGGCGCGGGCTGCGGCAGGGCGACGGTGAACCAGATGAAGCCCAGCGCCCACGCGATCAGCGGTATGGCGAGGATGCGGCGAATGGTCATAGCATCCTCCTTAGCGCGCCGGTGACGGTAATGCGCGCGGTCAGCACGGCCAGGGCCACGCCGATCACCGGTACGGCAGCGATGGCGAGCCAGTCCTGCCAGAGCAGTGCCCCGCCTGCGACAAGGCCGGAGCCAAGCCCGGTGAATTGCTGCCCCAGAACGAAGATCGCCGCGGTGCCCAGCGCCAGCCCCGCCGCGCCGCCAAGGGCTGCGTCCATGCCGATGGAGCGCTGGAAGATGCGGGCGATCTGTCCGTCGGTCCCGCCAAGATGGTGAATCACGTCGATCGTCTCGCGGTTGGAGCCAAGCGCGCTGCGCGCCGCCAGCCATACGGCAGCAATGCTGGTAAAAGCCAGCAGCACGATGAGGCCAATGGCCAGGTATTGCAGCGAACGGATGGCATCGAACACGGGAGCAAGCCAACCCGCCTGCGCGTCCAGCCGTGCGGCGGGCACTTCGCGGATCAGTTCCGCACGCAGGTCCTGCAACCGCCTGGCCGTCACCGGGCCGGAGAGGCGCACGTCGATCAGCGCGGGCGTCGGAACGGCCTCGCTATTGCTCGCTGCGGAACCCAGCCACGGCTCCAGCAGGGCGGCGAGTTCCTCGTCCGGCACGCGGCGGACGGAGGCGACATCCTCGCGGCCGGTAAGGAAAGTCACGGCGCGCCGAGCCTGTCGCTCCCTTGCGGCTGGCGCGCCTTCGACCACCTGCACGGTCACGCCGCCGGCGATCTCCATGCGCGCATTGGACGCAACATTGTTCAAGGCCAGCCCCGCGCCGGTCGCCATCACGGTGAGCGCGATCATGATGGCGATCACCCACGGCATCGGCCCGGCGATGCGCGCCTGCGGCATCATCCGGGCAGTGGACCCACCGAACCGCGGCGCCCCGCGACGTATGACTGCGCCGAGCGCCATCAGGCCCTGACTTCCCGCCTTGGCGGATAGCGCAAGGCCCCGGTGGGATCGGACAGCTTGCCCTTGTCGAGCCGCATGATCAGCGAATCCGGCACCTTGCGCAGAAGGTGCACGTCGTGGGTGGCCACCACCACGGTGGTGCCAAGCCGGTTCAGCGCCTCGAACAGGCGCAACAGCTTCACCGCCATTTCCGGGTCCACGTTGCCCGTCGGCTCGTCCGCCACCAGTATCTCGGGCCGGGAGATTACCGCGCGGGCGATGGCGACGCGCTGCTGTTCCCCACCCGACAGCGTCGCCGGTCGCGCGTCGCTGCGGTGGGACAGGCCCACCCATTCCAGCATGTCGGCCACGGGCTTCTGGATTTCGCCTTCGCCCATGCCCGAGATGCGCAGGGGAAGAGCCACGTTGTCGAACGCGGTCAGGTGCGGGATCAGCCGGAAATCCTGGAACACGGTGCCGATGCGCCGCCTGAAAGCGGGCAGTGCCTTGCGCGGCTGGGTGATCAGGTCGTGCCCGAACATGCGGATTGCCCCGCGCGTCGGCCGCTGGGCAAGGTAAAGCAGTTTCAGCATCGAGGTCTTGCCGGCACCACTCGCGCCGGTGAGGAAATAGAAGCTGCCGGGGTAGAGCGTGAAGGAGATGTCGCTCAGCACCTCGCGATCGGTGCCGTATCGCAGCCCGACGTTGTCGAACTGCACTATTGAATCCCCTGCCGCGCTCATGGCCGGTTGCTAGTGCCTTCTCGGGGCGCGGGAAAGGGGGATGCGGCCATCGGCGGCGGATATAGGCGCCGGTGCTTGTGGAAAAAAGCCGCAACCGGGCCACTGTTGCGACCGTGCACGCTTGCCCGCAGGCAATTGCTGGGCCTAGGGGTTATGCAGTGCAATGATAATTCAGTGCCCCGCCTGCTCGACGCGTTACGTCGTGCCCGATACCGCCGTCGGCGTGGAGGGACGCACCGTGCGCTGCGCGAAGTGCCGTCACAGCTGGTTTCAGGAAGGGCATGACCTGGCGAAGCCTGCTACCGAAGCAGCGCCACAGGAGCCAACTCCTCAGCCCGAACAGGCGCCACCACCTCCGCCGGAGCCGGACGAGAACGCCGAACCCGAACAGCCGGTCGTCGCCCCGCCCGAGCCCGAGCCCGAGCCCGAGCCCGAGCCCGAGGCAGACGAGCCCGTTGCTCCGCCACCCGTGGTGGAGCCACAGGGTTACGGCGCTCTGGCAGAGGACGATGGACAATCGCCCTTCGATGCAGAGCCGCCGTTCCGCCCGCGCCGCAATCCCCTGAAGATGTGGACATGGGCGGCGGCGATCTTCGCGACCGTCGTCGCGGGCACGATCTTTGCAGTCAGTTACTGGGGCCTGCCGGACTGGGTGCCGGTGGAGCGGCCCACGTTCGCTGCCGACCAGCCGGACCTGCAACTGGACTTCCCGCCGGAAGAGCAGGAGCGCCGGACGCTGCCCAACGGCACCGAGTTCTTCGGCGCAAGCGGGCGCGTGACCAACATCGGGACCGAGACGCGCACGCTGCCCACCATCCTGATCGTGCTGCGCGATGCCCGCGACACCATCGTCTTCAGTTACGAGATTCCGCCGCCGCAGCGTGAGCTGGCACCCGGCGAGACGGTGACGATCAACGAGGCCGTCACCGATATTCCGCGCCGCGCGGCCTTCGCCGAATTCGGCTGGAAACCCGAGTAACCCCAGGCGTCGGCAAGAGCTGAAAATTCGCTGCAAGAGTCTGCTTGCAGCGGGGATGCCTTCTTGCTAGTGGCGCGCTCCTACCACGGCGGGCTGCGGCCCGCCTGTCTGTATCGGTGTGCGGTCGTGGCGGAACTGGTAGACGCGCAACGTTGAGGTCGTTGTGGCCGAAAGGCCGTGGAAGTTCGAGTCTTCTCGACCGCACCAAACAGTCCACAGATCAGCGAAGAACCCAATCGCGGCAGGAACGGCCCGGTCCCCGTCGCTGATCGGACGTAGCGCATTGCCGCGCGCCGATACGTTCCCGCGATAGGAAATCCTAAACTTGGAACGGGGACGCTACGAAGCGGCTTCTCGATGGTATTCGCATCATCGAAAGCACTCAGTTTGCACATTATTTCTCTCGCACTGGGAGGGTGTATCAAGGCGCCTCCCGTCCGCTACGGACTCACCGAGGATACTGGCGGCCATATCGCCTATATCCTTGGCGAGATGGCGGCCCTCGCGGCTCATCCGAAGGTGGAAAAGGCCGAAATCGTCACGCGCCTGTTCGACGACGACGATCTCGGCGCGGAATACGCTAGGGCGCGCGAACTCCTGCCCTGCGGAACCGTGATCACCCGCATCGACAGCGGCGATCGCCGTTATCTGGCCAAGGAAGCGCTGGCAGCGGATCGCGCCGCCTTTACCGAGGCCTTCATCACCGAACTGCAATCGCGTGACCGGTTGCCGGACCTGATCCACGCCCATTTCGCCGATGCGGCGGACGTGGCCTGCGAGGTTCGTCGGCGGCTGGGCATTCCCTACATGTACACCGCGCACTCGCTTGGCATCGACAAGCTGCGCTCGATGCAGCCCGGCGCTGCAGCCGACCTGCAAGAACGCATTGCCGAGGAGAGACGCGCAATCTGCTATGCCGATGTTATCGTCGCATCGTCGCGCGATGAGTGCGAGCGGCAGTTGCTGCAATACGACGGTTGCGAGCCGACGCGCGTCCATCGCCTGCGGCCGGGAACGCTCGCGGCCTCGGCCGAGCCGGACCTCGGTCCCGCGCAGCGCCTTGTCGCGCCGTTCCTGCGTCACCCGGACAAGCCGGTGATCCTGGCGATTGCTCGTCCGGTAGAGAAGAAGAACCTGCACGCGCTGGTGGAGGCCTACGGCAGGAACGAGGCGCTGCAACGCGCGGCCAACCTCGTCATCCTCGCCGGGCTTCGGTTCGGTCTCTCCGGCGGGGAGAAGGAGCAGCGCGGCGTGATCGCAGGTCTTGTCGACCTGATCGACCGGCATAACCTTTATGGAAAGGTCGCCTATCCCCCGCGCCATACACAGGAAGACGTGCGCTCGCTCTATGCGTTCGCCAGCGCCTCGGGCGGCGTGTTCGTCAATCCCGCGCTTACCGAGCCTTATGGCCTGACCCTGGTCGAGGCGGCGGCCCACGGCCTGCCGGTCGTCGCCACCCGCAACGGCGGGCCGAGCGACATCATCGACGAGCTCGAGCACGGAACGCTGGTCGACCCGACTGATATCGACGCGATCGGCTCTGCGACCCTGAACCTGCTCACCGATCGCGAGGCCTGGCTGAGGGCCGCCCGCAACGGGCGCAAGAATTGCCGCGACATGAGCTGGGACGTCTATGCCGATGGCTTCGTGCAGCTTGCGACAGACGTGCTGCAACGGCGCGTCGCTCCCGCTGTGCGGAGCCCGGCTGGGGAACTCCTCGTCTGCGACATAGACAACACGCTGACCGGCTGCGTTGCCAGTGCGAGGCGTTTTCGCCGGTATATCGAGCGGCGCCGCGACCTGTCCTTCTGCGTTGCGACCGGGCGCAGCCTCGTCGAGGCGCGGCGAATCTTGCGCGAATGGCAATTGCCGCAGCCGTCCATCTTCATCACCAGCGTCGGCAGCGAGATCTACCGGCAGGGCGATAGCGGCCTTGAACTTGATCAGGACTTTGCCCGCGCAATCGGCGCGAACTGGCATCCCCACGAAATCGACGCGCTGCTAGCCACGGTAAGCGGGCTGACGCCGCAATCCGCTGTGGAGCAGCGCCGATGGAAGCGATCCTATTTCGCGGACGATCCGGCGGTTTCTGCCCGTGTCCGTCGATTGCTGGCCGCGTCGGGCATCGAGGCGAAAGTGGTCTACAGCCATGGGCGCCTGCTCGATGTCCTGCCCGCGCGTGCGGGGAAGGGCGCCGCAATGCTGCACGTCGCCCGCCAGGCCGAAATCGCCCCGCACCGCATCGTGGCGGTCGGTGACAGCGGCAACGATTTCGACATGCTGCAGGAATGCTCGAACGCGGTGCTGGTGGGCAACCATGACAGCGATCTCGACCGGCTGGTGTCGGCCCCGAACGTCTACGTCGCCCGCCGGTCGCACGCGGGCGGTGTGCTGGAAGGGCACCTGATTCACTCGCGGCGGCGGCGATACATTTCCATGCAGGCGGAGAAAGCAGCATGAGCAAGCGACCCATAGGCTATTTCGTCCACCACCAGGGGCGCGGCCATGCCGAACGTGCCGCCGCTTTGGCGAACGAACTGGCAACAGAGCGGCCGATCACGCTGTTCTGCACGCGGGACGATATCTTCCCGGCAATGGACGAGCGGGTGGAAATTGCGACCATCCCCTCCCTGTTCGAACCCACGGGTGACGAACCGGCGGCGCTGTCCGATCATCGGACCCCGGAGACGCTCCATTGCGCTCCGCTGGGATGGCGTTCCGTCAGGCGCGCGACGGCCACCTTGCTGCAATGGTTCGACGAGAACGATGCGGCGCTGTTCGTCACCGATGTTTCCGCCGAACTCGGCCAACTCGCGCGTATAGCTTCCGTGCCTCACGTCGCGGTGTTGCAGCACGGCGAGCGGGACGATGCAGGGCACATGGCGTCCTACGAGAGCGCCGTGGGCATCCTCGCGCCCTATGCCGCAAAGCTGGAACAGCCGGGAAGACCGGCATGGATGGTGGGCAAGACGCATTACGCGCCCGGCCTCGGCATCAGTTCCGGACGGATGCCCTCGCGCGAAGAGGCACGCCGCCGGCTCGACCTGCCGCAGGACAAGCGCATCGTGCTGGTGGTGGCCGGAAGCGGAGGGGGCGGCACGCCCACTGCGCCGCTGACGCTGGGCGCGCGCGACGATTGCGACGCCTTGTGGATCACCATCGGCGAGATCAGCAGCGAGTGGCACGAAACGCCGCCCGGCAACCTTTCTCACAAGGGTTGGGTCGATAACCCGGCGGACTGGATCGCGGCGGCCGATGGGGTCGTCTCAAGTTGCGGGAACACTACGGTCCACATGGTCTGCGCGGCCGGAAAGCCGTGGATCGTGGTTCCGGAGTGGCGTTATTTCGACGAACAGATGTGCAAGGCGGAGGCGCTCACCGATGCCGGACTCGCTGCCGTAACAAAGACCTGGCCTTCCCACACAGGATCATGGCGCAAGCTCTGGGATGCCGCGTCCCGCCTCGATACCGAGGCGCAGCAGGCCCTGATCGACGAACACGCTGCAAAGGGCGCCGCCACCTGGCTGGACGATCTCGCGACACAGATCTGGGCTGGCACGGGGGTGCAAGGCGAGAAGCAGGAGGTGCTGGCATGAAAGTGTCCGTCTGCACGCTGGCCCATGGCCGTGACGAACACCTCCGCAATCTGGTGACCGGGCTATCCCATTCGCGCAGGCCACCCTGCGAACTGGTGATCGCGGTGATGCAGCAGGACAAGTATCGCCTGCCCGATGCCAGCTTCCCGATCCGGCAGATCGTGCTCGGCAGCGATGGCATTCCGCTTGCCGCCGGGCGCAACCGTGCGGCGCGCGAGGCGCGCGGCGACGTGCTGGTGTTCCTCGATGTCGATTGCATCCCTCACCCCACGCTGATCGAGGACTACGCCGCAGTGGCGCAGGATCACACCGGGGTCCTGATGGGGGAAGTCGGCTACCTTCCCGCAGGCGCAACCGAGGGCGGGATCGACTACGCCCGGTTCGAACGACTGGCCGAAAAGCATTCCGAACGCGCCGGACCGCCCGAATCCCGTTCCGCCCCCTGCCGCGATTATCGCTGCTTCTGGTCGCTCAACTTCGCGATCGGCGCGGCGGATTTCGAACGCTCCGGCGGGTTTGACGAGTGCTATGACGGCTACGGCGGGGAGGACACCGACTTTGGCCGTGCAGTGCAGACGGCGGGCCTGCCGATCTGGTGGGTGAGGGGCGCCAAGGCCTATCACCAGTATCACCCGCATCACATGCCGCCCGTCCATCATCTGGAAAGCGTCCTCGCGAACGCGCAGCGTTTTCAGGAAAAATGGGGTCAGCCGACCATGCAGCACTGGCTGCGCGCCTTCACGCTGATGGGCCTGATAGAGCGATCCGGCGATGGCTGGCGTGTGCTGCGCCAGCCGGACGAGGCCGATTTCGCCCTGACGCGGCAGCAGGAAATGCAGCCCTATGCCAGCAGCGCTGCCGTGCTGGAACGGCTGGAGGCGGAGGTTGCCGAACCTGCTCTCGCCGCCGCGATCGCCGCGCAATAGACCTGCTCATATCCAGCCACCATCGCTTCGGCGGAGAAGTGGCTGACGGCGCGCTGGCGGCAGGCGGCGCGGTCGAACGTGTCCGCATGGGAGACGGCCTCGGCCAAGGCAACGACCGAACCCGCGTTCACCACGGCGCCGCATGTCCCCACGACCTCGCGCATCGCGCCGCGGTCGAAGGCGATGACGGGAACGCCGCTGGCCAGTGCCTCCGCCGCGACGAGACCGAATGGTTCGTCCCACATGGGTGTAACCAGCGCCGCCTTCGCGCTGCGGACGAGCGCGCGCAGTTCCTCGCCGTGCAGTTGTCCGAGAAAACGGATGTCGGCATTCCCGGCAGCAGCCTTGCAGGCAGCGAGATATTCACGATCCTCGACCTGTCCCGCGATATCCAGTGCGGCGCCCGCCCGACGCACCGCCTCGACCGCTTCCAGCAATCCCTTGTTCGGCGTGATCCGCCCGGTCCAGACGAGGCGGTTCGAGCGTTTCTCTCCGGGGTGCCAGATGCGGCAATCGATCCCGTTGTAGACGACGCTGGCGTTCGATGGCCTTTGCGCAAACCATAAGGGCAGCTGGCTTTCGGAAACGAGAGTGATCTGCGCCAGATCGTCGTTTTCGGCCCGCCGCACCGCCTCGGCCATTTTCGCGAAAGGAGGGACGTGCTGAGTCGTCACCATGGGAATGCCGTCTTTCCGCGCCCAGTCGATCAGCGCCGGGAACAGCGAGTTGTTGTGGACCACGTCGAACTGGCCCGCCCGCACGATCTCGAAGGCGGCGGCATAGGCCCGCGTCTGGAAAGCTTCGAGCTCCGGGGTCCCTCGATATATGTCCCACGGCAGCTCCGCTTCGTAGGGGGCGGGGCAGATCGGCGTGAGGCAGGCGTCGTCGCTTCCCCGTGCCGCCAGCAGCGTGGCCGCGTGCCCCGCCGCGCGCAGCGCACGACACAGCAGGTGGGTGTGTGCTTCCATCCCGCCCATGAATGGCTCTGCCACCGCGTGGCGATTGTGGGCGATGACAGCGATATGCATCTGATTCGAACGGCCTTCGAGCCACGCCGTTCCGGCGGGAACCGATACCTCGCCTGAAAAATTGAGTGCGCAGGAAGGAGCGACGAGGAACCATTCCCATGGCACGTGAAAACCAGGCCTATCCGGCCACGCAAGCTTTCCTGAAGAACCGCCTGCGCCACTTGATGACCAGCGAGGAAAAGTCCCTGCTGGAGGAGGTCTGCGCGGTCGAGGAGAGCGTCGCCTCGGGCGCAGTCGTCCTGGAGGCAGGACGTGTCTATGACAAGAGCATGATCCTGATCGAAGGCTTCATGCTGCGCACGCTGGAAGCGGACGGCAGGAAGCATATCGTTGGCCTGCAGGTTTCCGGCGATTTCGTGGACCTGCACTCCTTTGCCCTGAAGCGGCTCGACCACAACATCGAGGCGCTGGGGGCGTGCCGCATCGCCTATGCGCAGCACGCCGACCTGAAAAAGGCGATAGAAGGCAACGCGCATTTCGCCCGCGTGCTGTGGTTCGCCACCCTGCTCGACGCAGCGATCCACCGCGAGTGGATTCTCAAGTCAAAACAGCTGCGCGCAGATGCCCGTGCCGCGCATTTCATGGCGGAAACCTGGGCGCGGCTGGATCTGGTCGGCGGTGCGAAGAAGGACGGTTTCAACAGTCCGCTGACGCAAAGCCACATCGCCGAGATATGTGGCACGACGCCGGTTCACCTCAGTCGCTGTTTGAGTTCTCTGAACGCGATGGGCCTTGGCGAATTTCGCCGGGGCCGCTTCTATTGCGACAACCGCGCGGGGCTGGAAGCGTTCGGGAAGTTCGATCCCGCCTATCTCTACGGCGACGAGACGCTTGGGATGGTCGACGAATTGCAGCCCGAATGACCGCGCCGGTCTTTCGCCGCTACCTCTTCGTCGGCGGCTTGCACCGCACGGGCACCAGCCTGATCGCAAAGCTGCTGGCCAGCCATCCCGAGATCGATGCGATCACGGACGCGCCCGTTCCCGAAAACGAGGGCGCCTACCTGCAAGGCGCCATCCCGCACACCGCGCGCCACGGCATCCCCGGCCACTTCGCGACCGATCCGGAGCAGCACCTGGTGGAACAGTCGCGCTTTGACACTCTGGAGGTTCGCCGCCGCATCGAGCACGATTGGAACCCCTGGTTCAGCGGCGGCGGAAGCTGGCGGATCGAGAAATCGCCCGTCAACCTCACGCGGATGCGGCTGTACCAGCAGTTGTTCCCATTGAGCCAGTTCGTCGTCGTCCTGCGCCACCCCGAAGCCATGGCCGCCGCGCTGGCCAAGTGGACCGACAACCCCGCACCCGCGCTGATCGACTATGCCCTGGCGGCCTACGACCTCGCCTGCCGCGACCTCGACTACCTTCACGCCGCCATGGTGGTGCGCTACGAGGATCTTGTCGCCGATCCGGAAGGCTGCGTCGGCAGCGTGGCGCGGTTCTGCGGTCTCGATCCGGTCGAGGTCGATAGCCCGGTTTACGATGGCAACCGGGACTATGCAGGGGCCGTGGAAATGACACGCGCACAGGCCGCACGCGCAGCTGCCTATGGCTACGCCCCCGGCCTGCAAGTCACACCCGTCGCACCGCGGGTCCAGCATCCCCTGCGGTCTTTACGCGAGGCGGCGCTGCGCCACTTTGATATTTGCTAAAGGCGGAACATCCGCCCTGCCGAGGGGCTGTTATCCCAAAGAGTTGGAGAGACTCATGGTGATGACACAAGAAGCCGCGAACGTCGATGAACAGTTCGCGCAATACATTCAGGACAAGGGTTTCCCCTGCCTTGGCGCCAAGTCTGCCCTGGCGACGGGAAACCTGCGCGTTGTCGAGGCGCGGGACATGACCAGCGCCTGGAACGACGTGGCCATTCACGAGGCGCTGCTGGAATGGGCCTTCGCCTATCGAAACGACCCGCAGGGCCTTCGCAGCCTTGTCGTGGTGTTCGAGGGGCCGGATTCGCTTTCCGAGGAGGAGTTCGAAACCTGCCTGTGGGAGCGGCTGCAATCGCTGGCGGACAAGGATCACTGGCGCGGTCAGGAATACGATGCGCGCGTCAGCGCCGATCCCGGCAGTCCGCATTTCAGCCTCAGCTTCGGCGGCGAAGCCTTCTTTGTCGTGGGGATGCATCCGAACGCCTCCCGCCCGGCGCGGCGGTTTCCAAAGCCCGCGCTGGTTTTCAACCTGCACGACCAGTTCGAACGCCTGCGACAGCAGGGCAAGTACGAACGGATGCGCGAAGCCATTCTCGAAAGGGACAGGAAACTGGCAGGCGATCTCAACCCCATGCTCTCCCGCCACGGCGAAGCCAGCGAGGCGCGCCAGTACAGCGGGCGAATGGTCGATGACGGATGGACACCGCCTTTCGAGGACGTGCGATCATGAGCGCCGATATGGTAAGAATCGAACCCCGCAGCGGGACGGCTTTCAAACTGAAACGCGGTCAGCAACTCGAAGTGATCGACCTGGAGGGTGGCCAGGTGTCGGACCTGCTCGCCTTCGCCAGCGACGATCCGCGCGAAAGCCTCTCCAACGGGAGGACTTTCGATTACGAGGAAACGATCAGGCTGACCAGCGGCAGCACCTTGTGGTCCAACAGGTCGAACCCGATGCTCAAGATCACGCATGACGATGTGGGATCGCACGACTTCCTGCTCACCCCGTGCAGCAAGGACACGTTCCGCCACTTCTATCCCGACAAGCCGGTGCACCGCGGCTGCTTCGGCAATCTTGCCGCCGCGCTGGAACCGTATGGCATCGCGCCCGACGACATCCCCTGCGCGTTCAACGTGTTCATGAATGTCCCCGTCGATGGGGAAACCGGCAAGCTGTCCGTCGAGCCGCCCATTTCCAAGGCGGGTGACGTGCTGAGGCTGGAAGCGCAGATGGACCTCGTGATCGGGCTGACCGCCTGTTCGGCCTATGCGTCGAATGGCGGCACGTTCAAACCCATCGGCTACCGGGTAACATGAACCGCAGCGCGTTTTCCCTGTTCGAAACCAGTTGGAGCCAGCTTGGCGAAGTCGCGCTGGCGGCGGTGCTGGCATACCTGGCGATCATCCTGATCGTGCGCGTCAACGGTTCACGCACCACCAGCCAGCTCAACAGCTTCGACTGGATCATCAACGTGATGATCGGCAGCCTCGCGGCCAGCGGCGTCCTGCTGGAGGACGTGTCGCTGCTTGCCGCTCTCGTCGCGATCGTCGTGCTCACCGGCCTGCAGTTCCTCCTCACGTGGGTCACCCGCAAGTCCTCCGCCGCAGAAGCCGTGGTGAAGCAGGAGCCCGTGCTGCTGACTCACAAGGGGCAGTTTCTGGAACGCGCCATGACGAAAACAAGGATCAGCAAGGACGAGATCATGACGGCCCTGCGCGGAAACGGCATGACATCGGTGCGCGATGCCAACTGGGTGGTGCTGGAAACCAATGGCACGCTCAGCGTCATTCCGCGCCAGGACGACCTTTCCATCGAGGACGCCGATGCGGTGAAGGACATGCGGATGGCGCGGTCGCTGAGGAACGGCTGAACCCGCCTTTTCCGGCGGAACCATTGCCTCGGCTTGACCGTTTGACCGGCAAAGGAGATTTCACATGATTGGCAAGCTTATCGGCGCCGGGATCGGCGCGAAACTGGGTAACGAAAGCCGCAAGATGGGCGGCACCACTGGTGCGGTTCTGGGCGCAGTTGCCGTACCGCTGGTGCGCCGCCTGCGTCTTCCCACCCTGCTGGCGCTGGCCGGTGGCGGCTACCTGGTGAAGCGACTGGCGGACAAGTCGAAGGAGGAGCCTGCGGCACCCGCCACGCCGAAGACACCGAAGACGCCTGCGGCCTGATCGCAAGACCTATCGAGATCGTGAAGGGAGCGGCCCGTAAAGGGTTCGCTCCCTTTTCACATGTCGAGCTGCCTCGCTTTACCGGTCTGCGCTTTCCTACCCCAGCCTGCATGGGAGAGGTAACTCGCCTCGAAAGGAAAGCCTCATGCCGCGCCAGGCCAGATCGAAAATCGGAAGGTTACACATTCGCAGGCGGCTCCCATCCGTAAAGGGGATAGAGCGGAACTTTTCGAAAAGGGCCACTTGCGCGTTCCACATTGCCGCCCGCACCATCACGCTCGGCCATTGCGGGCCGGTGAAGGGCGCCGTTGAGAAGGCAGCCGCGTCGCTTGCACCGAATCGGCTCGGTTCCTACCTGACTCGTTCCACAAGCGAATCGAGACGACCATGACCACCCATCGCACCCGCATGCTCATCATCGGCTCCGGCCCCGCCGGATACTCCGCCGCCATCTACGGCGCGCGCGCCGGGATGGAGCCAATTGTCGTGCAGGGCCTGCAACCCGGCGGCCAGCTGACCATCACCACCGACGTGGAGAACTATCCCGGCTTTGCCGACGTGATCCAGGGCCCGTGGCTGATGGAGCAGATGCAGGCGCAGGCAGAACACGTGGGCACCCGCATGATGTGGGACACCATCGTGGAAGTGGACCTCGAAGGCGGCTCCCCGTTCAGGGCCATCGGCGATTCGGGCGATGAATACGTGGGCGACGTGCTGGTGATCGCCACCGGCGCGCAGGCCAAGTGGCTGGGCGTGCCGGGTGAGCAGGAACTGGGCGGCAAGGGCGTTTCCGCCTGCGCGACCTGCGACGGGTTCTTCTACCGCGGCAAGAAGGTGGCCGTGATCGGCGGCGGCAACACCGCCGTCGAGGAAGCGCTCTACCTCACCAACCATTCCGACGACGTGACCCTGATCCACCGCCGCGACGAACTGCGCAGCGAGAAGATCCTGCAGGAACGCCTGTTCAAGTCCGACAAGATCTCGACGCTGTGGAACAAGACGGTGGAGCGTTTCGTGGCGGGCGAGAACGGCGCGCTGGCGAAGCTGGAACTGGTCGACACCGTGACCGGCGAGAAAAGCGAGCTGGAAGTGGACGGGGCCTTCGTCGCCATCGGCCACGCGCCCGCGACCGAGCTGTTCAAGGGCAAGCTGCCGATGGACGACAGCGGCTACCTGCTGGTCGAACCCGGCACGCCCAAGACCGCCATTCCCGGCGTATTCGCCTGTGGCGACGTGATGGACCACACCTATCGCCAGGCAGTGACGGCGGCGGGCACGGGCTGCATGGCCGCGCTGGATGCCGAACGCTTCCTCGCCACGCTGGAATTCGCCGAGAAAGAAGCGGCGGAGTAAACCTACTAAAATAGACTAGTCATGATCGTGGCGGCCGAAGTCCGGCCGCGCGTCGTCCTGTCCGTGCTCGATGATCCGGCGGCGGATGGCGCGGGTCTTGGAGAACTGGTCGAACATCATCTCCCCGTCGCCCGCCTTGATCGCCTCGCGCATCATCGCAAGGTCGGTGAGGAACCGGTCGAGCATGTCGAGCACGGCGTCGCGATTGTTGAGGAAGACGTCGCGCCACATGACAGGGTCGCTGGCAGCGATGCGGGTGAAATCGCGAAAGCCACCGGCGGAATACTTGATGACCTCGCTGCGGGTCACTTCCTCCAGGTCGCTCGCCGTGCCCACGATGGTGTAGGCGATCAGGTGGGGGATGTGGCTGGTGACAGCCAGCACGCGATCGTGATGTTCGGCATCCATGATCTCCACGGTGGAGCCCAGTCCGCGCCAGAACGTCGTCAGCGCCTCCACCTTGTCCTCGGGCGCGCCTTCGGGCGGCGTGATGATACACCAGCGATGGTGGAACAGGCTGGCAAAGCCTGCGTCCGGCCCCGATTGCTCGGTGCCGGCAACGGGGTGGGCGGGAATGATGACGTGTTCGGGCAAGGCGCGGGCGAGGCTTTGCGACACACTGATCTTGGAGGAGCCGACATCGCTCACCACGGCGTCAGGCTGCAGGCCCGGTGCTATGGCCGCAGCGGCCGCTTCCATCGCGCCCACAGGCACGCACAGGATCACGAGGTCCGCCCCGCGCACGGCCTCTGCCGGATCGTCCGCGATGGTGCCGGCAAGGGCACGCTCACGGGCGCGCTCGCGCACCTTGGCATCGGCGTCGTAGCCGGTGGTCGTGACCTCGGGCAGGTGCTCCCTGACGGCGAGGCCGATGGAACCGCCCAGCAGGCCGAGGCCGATGATGGCGACGTGGTTGAAGCTCATGCGCCGCTCTCGCAAAGCTGGCGCAGGGCGTCGGCGATGTCGGCCATCTGCGCGTCGGTGCCGATCGTGATGCGCAGAGCATGGGGCAGGCCCTGGCCCGGCAGGTGACGCACGGCATAACCTGCATCGGCAATGGCGTGCAGCGCGGCTTCGGCTGTCACCGCCCCCTGAAACAGCACGAGCACGAAGTTGGCCTCGCTCGGCACGGCGCGCAGCCCGTGGTTGCCGAGGCTCTCCACCGCTTCCGTAAACCGCGCACGGACAGCGGCGTTGTGTTCGCGGCTGCGAGTGACGAAATCCTGGTCGCCCATGGCCGCGATCCCCGCGCGCTGGCCGCTGGTGGTGACGTTGAAGGGCCCGCGAATGCGATTGAGCGCGTCGATCAGGTGCGGCGCTCCGGTGGCCCAGCCGATACGTTCACCGGCAAGGCCGTAGATCTTGGAAAAGGTTCGCGTCACCAGCACGTTCGCGTGCGCGGCGGCAAGTTCCAGCCCGCCATCGTCCATGTCGGCAGTAACGTACTCGCCGTAGGCTTGGTCGATCACCAGCAGCACGTCTGCGGGAAGCCCTGCGTGCAGGCGGGCAAGCTCCTCGCGCGGCAGGAAGGTGCCCGTGGGATTGTTGGGATTGGCGATGAAGACGACGCGCGTATCGGGCGTGACGGCGGCCAGCAGTGCATCGACATCGGCGGTGAAATCGGCGTCGTCCACCTCCACCGGCGTCGCGCCGCAGCGGCGGGCTGCGATATCGTAGACAGAGAAGCTGAAGCGGCTGAACATCACTTCGTCACCCGGCCCCGCAAAGGCCTGGGCCGCAAGGTTGAGCAGTTCGTCCGAGCCAGTGCCGCACACGATGCGCGCAGGGTCGATCCCGTGCACCTTGCCGATAGCTTCGCGCAGGGCGGTGGAGCCGGGATCGGGGTAGGGCGCGGGCGACTGCACCTTCTCCAGCGCCTCCAGCGCCAAGGGAGAACAGCCCAGCGGGTTCTCGTTCGCGGACAGCTTCACCAGCTCGCGCCCGTCGGCGGATTTCGACTTGCCCGGCACGTAGGCGTGGATCGCCTCGACATAGGGCTTCATCTGGGGGCGGGTGTAATCGGCCATGGCGTCTGTCTCGTCAGTTGCGAAGGCGCGCATAGCCGTCCTTCGCGGCGATTGACAGTGTGCTTTACCTCCCCCAATTGCGCCAGACCGAGATCATGGCCACGACAACCGCAATCGACTTCCGCAGCCTCACGCTGGACGCGCCGCTCCCGCTGGATAGCGGGCGCGAGCTGGCGGGCGTGCAGGTCGCCTACGAGACATACGGCGAGCTGGCGGCGGACAAGAGCAACGCCGTGCTGATCTTCCACGCGCTGACGGGCGACCAGTTCGTGGCGGGCACCAACCCCGTTACCGGCAAGCCGGGCTGGTGGGAACGCATGGTCGGCCCCGGCAAGCCCATCGATACGGATCGCTTCCAAGTGATCTGCGCCAACGTGATCGGCAGCTGCCTCGGCTCCACTGGCCCCTCCAGCACAGGGCCGGATGGCGAACCTTACGGCATGGAGTTCCCGGTCATCACCATCCGCGACATGGTGCGCGCGCAGATGGCCATGCTCGACATGCTGGGCATCGAGAAACTGCACGCGGTCGTCGGCGGATCGATGGGCGGGATGCAGGCGCTGTCCTGCGCGGCCAATTTCCCGGAACGCACGGACCGGGTGCTCGCCATCGCCACCACCGCGCGGCACACCGCGCAGAACATCGCGTTTCACGAGATGGGTCGGCAGGCGATCATGGCCGATCCCAACTGGCATGGCGGCGACTATTACCATGGCGAGGCGCCTGCCAAGGGCCTGGCGGTGGCGCGCATGGCGGCGCATATCACCTACCTCTCCGAAGAAGGGCTAACCGAGAAATTCGGGCGGCGTTTGCAGGACAGGGAAGCCAAGAGTTTTGGCTTCGATGCCGATTTCCAGGTGGAAAGCTACCTGCGTTACCAGGGGCTGAGCTTCACCGACCGGTTCGACGCAAACAGCTATCTCTACATCACCCGCGCGATGGATTATTTCGACCTCGCCGAGGAACACGGCGGCCTGCTGGCCGATGCCTTCCGCGGGGCGAAAGACACCCGCTTCTGCCTCGTCAGCTTCGATACCGACTGGCTTTACACCACTGCCGACATGCGCGAGGTGGTCCACGCGCTCAATGCCGTGGCCGCGCCCGTCAGTTTCGTGGAACTTTCCGCCCCCTACGGGCACGACAGCTTCCTGCTCGACGTGCCTGCGCTGGACCGCGTGGTGGAAGGCTTCATCGCATGACCTTGCGCGCGGACCTTGCCAAGATTGCCGCGCACGTGCCTTCCGGCAGCCGCGTGCTCGATGTCGGCTGCGGCGAGGGCGACCTGATGGAGGCGCTGCAATCGCAAAGCGGCTGCGACGCGCGTGGCATGGAAATCGACCCCGAAGCCGTTGCCGCGGCAGTGGCCCGCGGGCTTTCCGTCGTGCAGGGCGATGCCAACCGCGACCTTGCCGATTACCCCGACGGGGCGTTCGACGTGGCTATCCTCAGCCAGACCCTGCAAACCGCGCAGCGCCCCGACTGGCTGCTGGAGCAATTGCTGCGCGTGGGGCGGGAGGCTTTCGTGAGCTTCCCCAACTTCGCCTATTGGCGGATGCGGCTGGCGCTGCTGCGCACCGGACGGATGCCGATCTCGCGTCACTTGCCGGGCAGCTGGTACGAAACCGCGAACATTCATCACGTGACCATCGCGGACTTCCGCGAATTCCTGGCCGAGCGCGACGTGAAAGTGGCGGGCAACTGGTTCTTCGCCAATGGGGAGGAGATCGGCAGCCAGAACGCCAACTGGCGCGCCGAGCACGCGGTTTTCCAGCTTAGCCGCTAGGCCGCGGCGCGTTCGCGCAGCGGCTCCCGCTTGGGTTCGGGTCGCGAGGCAGTGCCGATGCATACGCGGTTACGCCCCGAGTTCTTCGCCATGTAGAGCGCCCGGTCCGCCGCGATCATGGCCTGCGAAAGCGGAATGTCCCTGCCGCAGGGAGCTACGCCGAAGCTGGCGGTGATCCGGTAATCGTCGGCCAGTTCGATGACCTTGAGCGACATCAGCTCGCCGCGCAGCTTCTCGGCGTGCTGGCGGGCGTCCTCGACACTGGTGCGCGGCATCCAGATCGCGAATTCCTCCCCGCCTATGCGCGCAGCCATGCCGCGACCTTCCAGCAGCGAGGCGACGGCGCGGATCACCGCGTCGCCGGCGGAATGGCCGAAGCCGTCGTTAATGCGCTTGAAGTTGTCGATATCGCAAACCACCAGCGAGCCGGTGCCGCGCGTGCGGTGCCCGGCAACGCTTTCGAATGCGCGGCGGTTGGGCAGACTGGTAAGGAAATCGTGCTCGGCCCGTAGCCTGTAGGTCTGCAGGGCGTTCAAGATCACGCGCGCGAGCGTCAGGAACACGACTGCTGGTACCAGCACCGCGAAGGCGATGATGAGCATGTCCTGCAGGCTCTGCCGGGGAATCGCAGCGAAGGGGGATCCGAGGCCCACAAGCACGGGGAAGACCGGCACACGAACGATGTAGATGGCGGTGACGAGAGACAGTGTCACAGCAAGGCCGACATCGATGAAATCGCCCTTGCGTCCGTCCTGGCGCACGACGGCCACGGCCCTCGCCAGCGCCGCTGCGCCGACGAGTTGCGCTGGCAGGAACTGCAGGACAGGCGGCAGTGGCGCTAGCAGGAACAGGAGCGACGCCAACACCGCTGCGCCGCTTATTGCGAAGCATCGCCATGAGGAACGCGCACGGCCATAGGCGCTGCGAATGGATTCGCCCACGCAGACATAGGACATCGGCACCGTCGCCGCGGTCAGCCACAGGTCCAGCCGGGAGATGTTGCCATCCTTGAGCGCGAGGCTTTCGAGAACGCCGATCGCCAGGGCAATAGCCATCCATGCCACTGCCGAATTGCGATGCAGCGCGGCGAAGGCGAGGGCGCATACAACGCACAGGCCCGCGACGAGAGCCGTCATCGCGATGATCGCGCTGATTGTCACAGGGGATGCGGCGATGAAACGTGCATGACCCGGACGCTTCTAAAGGTGCGGGGTAAACACTATCCTTATAATGGCCTGGATAGTCGGCCCGGTGTTTCAGAAAGCGGCGAGACCGGTCCCCGCGAGGGCCGAGAGCAGTATCGCAGGCAGCATTCCCAGCATACTGGCGCCGAGGAACGCGCGCATGGTCATCGGTGTAGCGGCACAGCCCGCCGTGACCACCACGTGTGGCACGCCGCCCAGCCTCGCGCCCACCACGTAGACGGGGCCGCGCCGGGCCAAGTGCTCCTGCACCCCCTGGAGCTTCGCGCCGAACCGGCGCTGCATCCGTTCACCAAGCCAACGGCGCGTGGCGAGGAACAGCAGGTGGGTGCCGAGCGCGCATCCGAGCACGACGACGAAAATGCCGCCGACGCCCAGCACGAGGCCGCTCAGGAACGACATGGTGTTGACCGCGCCGGGCACTGACATGGCGACGAGCGAGGCGGTGACGGCGGCGATGAGCGCGGGAAGGGCGAAGGGCCCGATGGGCATGGCGGCAAGACTGTCGAGCAGTGTCAGTGGCAACAGTGCTGATATCGTCGCATCCATGTGAAACTAGCGCCAGATGAGAGAACAGGTTCCCGTCTATACCACAAGTGCTGCCAAATTGTTGCAGCTTCGCCACATGGATTACTTCGGGACAGCTCCGTTGTTCACGCACAGCACGCTGTCGTCGCGCGCCAGGCACCACAGGCTGAGGCCCGCCGCGCGGGCGCGCTCCACCGCCATCGAGGTGGGCAGTGAAATGGTGACGAGCCGCGTGGCGCCAGCGCGCACGGCCTTCTCCACGATCTCGTAGGAGCATCGCGCGCTGGAGAGGATGAAGCCGTCTGATGCACCCTGTCCTGCCAGCGCGAGCGCGCCGATCAGCTTGTCCATGGCGTTGTGCCGCCCCACATCCTCGCGCGCCTGCAGGATCGCGCCGTCGGGTGCGCAGAAGGCGGCGGCGTGGGCCGCGCCCGTTGCCGTGGTCAGCGGCTGGTGATCGCGCAGCTTGCCTAGCGCGGCGAAGATGGCTTGGGGTTCGAGCGCTTCGTGCGTGGCCACGCGGGGCAATGGTGTGCTGACCGCCTCCAGGTTCTCGATCCCGCACAATCCGCAGCTCGATTCCGCCACGCGGGTGCGCACGCGCTCGGTCAGTTTTTCGATGCCGAGGCCGGTCAGTTGCGCGCGAGCGATCCAGCCGTGTTCGACCTCGACGACGGCAATGTCGGTAATGTCGTCAGGCGATCTCGCCAGCCCTTCCGTCAGGGCAAAGCCGCGCGCGAAATCTTCCAGGTCGTGCGGGCTGGCCATCATCACCGCGTAGGACAGCCCATTGTATTCGAGCGCGACCGGGACTTCGGGGACCCATTCGCGCTCGATAGTTTTCGTGCTGCCATCGGCAGCGTGCTGGATCGGTCTATCCGGCATCCGAGTTGTGCAGTTCGCCCTTCTTGGAAAAATCCGTGGCGCGCGTCTGCGAACCGGGATTGCCCTTTTCCATCAGGTGCTCGATGGCTTCCGCCGCGATCGGGTCCAGCCCGGAGCGGTCGCCGTTGAAGATGCCCGCCTTCATGCGCGGATCCCAGAAGCTGTCGATATGGTCCGCCGTGGCCAGCACCGCCTTGTCGTGCCCGATGGCGACGAAGTTCTTGGCGATCTGGTTGGCGAACCGGATCAGCGTTTCGTGGGTGGACTTGCTCATTCCGCCGGCTCCATCGAGTCCTCGCCGGCGATACGGCGGGATTTCTCGGACCAGCTTTCGTAGCTTTCCTGCCAGTCGGTCGGGCCGTTGCTGGGCGTAACCTGCACCGCAGTCACCTTGTATTCTGGACAGTTGGTGGCCCAGTCGGAGAAGTCGGTGGTGACGACGTTGGCCTGCGTCGCAGGGTGGTGGAACGTGGTGTAGACCACGCCCGGTGCCACCCGGTCCGTCACCTTCACGCGCAGCGTGGTCTCGCCCGTGCGGCTGGCGAGCTTGGCCCAGTCACCGTCTTTCAGGCCGCGGTTCTCGGCATCGGTGGGGTGGACTTCCAGCAGGTCTTCCGGGTGCCACACGGTGTTGGCCGTGCGCCGCGTCTGCGCGCCGACGTTGTACTGGCTGAGGATGCGGCCGGTGGTCAGTAGCAGCGGGAAGCGCGGGCCGGTCTTCTCGTCGGTGGGTACATAGTCCGTCACCACGAACAGGCCCTTGCCGCGCACGAAACCTTCCATGTGCATGACGGGCGAGCCGTCCGGGTGCTTCTCGTTCACCGGCCACTGCACGCTGCCGCGCTCGTTAAGCATGTCCCAGCTGACCCCGGCAAAGCTGCCGGTTAGGCGGGCGATCTCATCGAGAATCTCGCTGGGGTGGGTGTAGTTCCACTCCGCCCCCAGCGCATTGGCGAGCAGCTGCGTGACTTCCCAGTCCTCGTAACCGTTGGCGGGCGACATCACCTTGCGCACCGGCTGGATGCGGCGCTCGGCGTTGGTGAAAGTGCCGTTCTTCTCGAGGAAGGTCGAACCCGGCAGGAAGACGTGGGCGTAGTTGGCGGTCTCGTTGAGGAAGAGATCGTGCACGATCACGCATTCCATCGCCGAGAGGCCATCGGCCACGTGCTGGGTGTTGGGATCGGACTGCAGGATGTCCTCGCCCTGGATGTAGATCGCCTTGAACGTGCCATCCACGGCGGCATCGAGCATGTTGTTGATGCGCAGGCCCGGATTGGGATCGAGCGACACGCCCCAGTCCTTTTCGAACATGGCGCGGGTCTCGCCGTCCGACAGGTGGCGATAGCCAGGCAGTTCGTGCGGGAAGCTGCCCATGTCGCAGGCACCCTGCACGTTGTTCTGGCCGCGCAGCGGGTTCACGCCCACGCCCTTCTTGCCGATGTTGCCGGTGCACATGGCAAGATTGGCAATCGCCATCACGGTGGACGATCCCTGCGAGTGCTCGGTCACGCCGAGGCCGTAGTAGATCGCGGCATTGCCGCCGGTGGCGTAGAGGCGCGCGGCTTCGCGCAGGTCTTCGGCGGGAACGCGGGTGACGGGTTCCAGCGTTTCGGGCGAATGGCGTTCGTCGGAAACGAAGCGGGCCCATTCCTCGAAAGCGTCGACTTCGCAGCGCTCCTCGATGAACTTGCGGTTCTCCAGCCCCTCGGTGATGATCACGTGCGCCATCGCGGTCAGCACGGCGACGTTGGTGCCGGGCTGCAAGGGCAGGTGATGCGCCGCCTCCACGTGCGGGCTGCGCACCAGATCGATGCGGCGCGGGTCGATCACGATCAGCTTTGCACCTTCGCGCAGGCGCTTCTTCAGGCGGCTGGCGAAGACGGGGTGGCCGTCTGTCGGGTTGGCGCCGATTACCAGGGCCACATCGGTGTGCTGCACCGAATCGAAATCCTGCGTGCCGGCGCTGGTGCCGAACGTCGTCTTCAGGCCATAGCCCGTCGGCGAGTGACACACGCGAGCACAGGTGTCGGTGTTGTTGGAGCCGAAGACGGCGCGGATCAGTTTCTGCACGAGGAAGGTTTCCTCGTTGGTGCAGCGGCTGGAGGTGATGCCGCCCAGCGCCATCGCGCCGTGTTCCTGCTTGATCGCTTTCAGCTTGGTGCTGGTGAATTCCAGCGCCTCTTCCCAGGTCACTTCGCGCCAGGGATCGGTGATCTTGTCGCGCACCATCGGCGTTGTGATGCGATCCTTGTGGTTGGCGTAGCCATAGGCGAAGCGGCCCTTCACGCAGCTATGGCCGCGGTTGGCCTTGCCATCCTTGTAAGGCACCATGCGCACCAGTTGTTCGCCGCGCATTTCGGCGCGGAAAGTGCAGCCAACGCCGCAGTAGGCGCAGGTGGTGACGACTGACCGCTCGGGCTTGCCGACTTCGATCACGCTCTTTTCCATCAGCGCGCTGGTGGGGCAGGCCTGCACGCAGGCACCGCACGACACGCATTCGCTGGAAAGGAAGTTGTCCTCGTCCTGTCCGGCAGAGATGACGCTGGCAAAGCCGCGTCCGTCCACGGTCAGCGCGAAGGTGCCCTGCACCTCTCCGCAGGCGCGCACGCAGCGCGAGCAGACGATGCACTTGTCGGGCTGGAAGGCGAAATAGGGGTTGGACGTATCGTCCATGGTGCCGAGATGGTTGGCACCCTCATAGCCATAGCGCACGTCGCGCAGGCCAACGGCAGCCGCCTCGTCCTGCAATTCGCAGTCGTTGTTGGCGGAGCAGGTGAGGCAGTCCAGCGGGTGATCGGAAATATACAGCTCCATCACGCCGCGGCGCAGCTTTTCCAGGCGCGGGGTCTGCGTCTTCACCACCATGCCATCGCTGACGGGGGTGGTGCAGCTGGCAGGCGTGCCGCGCGCGCCCTCGATTTCCACCAGGCACAGGCGGCAGGAGCCGAAGGCCTTCACGTTGTCGGTGGCGCAAAGCTTGGGGATGTGGCCGCCGCTTTCCGTGGCCGCGCGCATCACGCTGGTGCCGGCAGGCACCGTCACCTTGCGCCCGTCGATCGTCAGGCTGACCGTCTGGTCCGACTCGACTGCCGGAGTGCCGAAATCCTTGGGGGCTTCGTATCCCATAACTATCGCTCCATCGCCGCAAGATCTGCGGGAGTATTTATATTTGCTGGCACATCGTCGCATTGAACCGGCCGTGCCCTGACGGCCTCTGCGAAAGCGAGCATCGAATGGCGTCCTTCACTCTGGAGGATGGCCGAAACGACGGATGCGTGGTTGCTTTTCCAATGCCCTATAACGGGCTGTGTTTCAAGATATGCCGGGGCCGGTGAAAGAACCGACAAGAGGTTTGCGGGCAGCGCGACAGAATCGACCCCGCAGGTGAGCACGCTGTCGAAACCCTCGGTCTCCGCGTGGCGCAGGGCACCGGCGATGCCGCCCAGCGGACCCATGTGGGGCCGGGGCCAGTCGGGAATGGTAGGGGCGGGCGCTTCGTCGCGGCCCACCACGACCACCTTGTCGCAATAGCTGCGAAGGGTATCGACCGCGCGGGCGATCAGCGAACGGCCGTCCAATTCGGCAAGCGCCTTGTCGCTGCCGAAGCGTGAGGACTTGCCGCCCGCAAGGACCGCGCCCAGGATCATTACTCCGCCGCCTCTGGCAGGGCCTGCTTCACCAGCTCGGGATTGCGCGTGAAATCTTCCGGCCACTGGCGCAGCGCGCTCATCACCGGGTAGGGTGTGAACCCGCCCAGCGCGCACAGCGAGCCGAACTTCATCGTTTCGCACAGGTCCGTCAGCAGGCCGATCTCGTCGCCCGCGTCGCGTCCGCTGTCCTTCTTCGTGTTGTGCATCTGCGGGGCCAGCTCGATCACGTCGCGCTCCCGCCCGCCTGCCTTGATCCGGTCGAGGATTTCCACGCCGCGCACCGCGCCGATGCGGCAGGGCGTGCACTTGCCGCAGCTTTCGACCGAGCAGAACTCCATGGCGAACCGCGCCATTTCCAGCATGTCGGCGCTGTCGTCGAACACGGTCACGCCGCCGTGGCCGATCAGGGCCTCTGCCGCGGTGTAGGTCTCGTAATCGAACTCGATATCGAACTGGTCGGGGTGGATGTAGGCTCCCAGCGGGCCGCCCACCTGCACTGCCTTGACCGGACGGCCCGATGCGGTGCCGCCGCCGATCTTGTTCACGAGATCGTCGAGCGTGATGCCGAAGCCGACTTCGTAGAGACCGCCGTGCTTGATGTTGCCGGCAAGCTGGATCGGCATGGTGCCACGCGAACGGCCGAAGCCTGCGTTCTTGTACTGCTCTGCCCCGCCTTCCGTCAGGATATGCGGCACGGCCTGCAGGCTCAGCACGTTGTTCACCACGGTCGGCTTGCCGAGGAAGCCTTCGAGCGCAGGGAGCGGCGGCTTGGCGCGCACTTCGCCGCGCTTGCCTTCGAGACTGTTGAGCAGCGATGTTTCCTCGCCGCAGACATAAGCGCCCGCGCCCACGCGAACCTCGCACTTGAACGGCGTGATGATGTCTTCGCACAGTTCCAGCGCGGCGTTCAGCTTGCGGATCGCATCGGGATATTCGCTTCGCAGGTAGATGTAGCCCTGGTTCGCGCCCACGGCCTCGCCCGCGATCGCCATGCCTTCGATCAGCGCGAAGGGATCGCCTTCCATCGCCATGCGATCGGCAAAGGTGCCGCTGTCGCCTTCGTCGGCGTTGCACACGATGTATTTCTGCGGGCCCGGCGCTTTCATCACCGTGTCCCACTTGATGCCGGTGGGGAAGCCCGCACCGCCGCGACCACGCAGGCCCGAGTGCTTCACCTCTTCCACGATGGCTTCGCTGCCGATCTGGCGCGCGCGCTTAAGGCCAGCCCAGCCGCCGGTCGCCTCGTAGTCTTCCAGGCTGAGCGGACGGGTCTTGCCGGCGCGTTTGAACGTGATGCGCGTCTGCGTGGCGATGAAGGGATGGTCCTCGATTGTGCCGATGGACTTGTCCGACTTGCCATCGAGAATGGCGTCGACATCGTCCAGCGTCGCGGGGCCGAAGCCTTCGCCGTCGATCTCCACCAGCGGCTCCAGCCAGTGCATCCCCCAGCTGGAGGTGCGATGGACTTCGCAGCCTTTCTTCTCGAATGCCGCAGCCAGCTTGTCTGCGCCGCCTGCTCTGGCGAGGGCGTCGTCGGAAATGCGAACGATGGTCATGCGTTTTCTACCAGCTTGGTGATTCCAGCCTCGTCGAGGCGGATGTGCAGGTCGTCTCCCGTGCGCGCGGCGGGGCCGGCGCTGCACAGGCCGAGGCAGTAGACCGTCTCGATCTTCACCCGCTCGCCCGCGGCGGCGGTGGCCTTGTCGATGATGCGTTCCACGCCGCGCGCCTTGCACGCCTCTGCGCGGCACACCTGCACCACGGGGCGCGGGTCAGCCTTGATCTTGTAATCGTGATAGAAGCTGACCGTGCCGTGCACGTCGGCGCGCGAGAGGTTCAGCCCCTTGGCGATCAGCGCCTCGCTTTCCGCATCGACGCAGCCGAGTTCGGCCTGCACGTCGTTGAGGATCGGCAGCAGCGGCCCCTCGCGGTGGTGGTGGCGGGCGATGATCTCGCCCAGGAGTTCGCTCTTCTCGCTCATGCCTTGAGTCTTTCTGCGTGCCACTTGATATGTTCGGCGATGAAGGTGGAGACGAAGAAGTACGAGTGGTCGTACCCTTCCTGCATCGCGATGCTGGCGTTCATGCCGGCCTTGCGGACAGCATCCTCCAGCAGCCAGGTCTTCAGTTCGTCCTCGAGGAAATTGTCGGCGCGGCCCTGTTCCACCAGCAGGTGATCGATCCGCGCGCCGTCCTCGATCAGGGCGCAGGCGTCGTATTCGCGCCAGGCGTCGCGATCGTCGCCGAGGTAGCCGGTCAGCGCCTTTTCGCCCCAGGGGCAATTCATCGGGCTGACGATGGGCGAGAACGCGCTGGTCGAGCGGAACCGACCGGGATTGCGCAAGGATACCGTCAGCGCGCCGTGGCCGCCCATCGAGTGGCCGGAGATGCCCTGCCGCTCCATGTCGACCGGGAAGTTTTCCGCCACCAGCGCGGGCAGTTCCTCCTCGACATAGCGCCGCATCTGGAAATGCTTCGCCCATGGCTCCTGCGTGGCGTTCACGTAGAAGCCCGCGCCTTGGCCGAAATCGTAGGCTTCGTCATCGGGCACGCCTTCACCGCGCGGGCTCGTGTCCGGGCCGACCAGGATCACGCCGTGTTCGGCGCAGGCCTGGTGGTAGTGGCACTTTATCATCGCGTTTTCGTGCGTGCAGGTGAGGCCCGACAGCCACCAGAGCACCGGCAGCTTCTCGCCTTCGCGGTGCTCGGGTACGAACACCTGGAACGTCATGTCGGTGCCGGTGGACGTGCTGGTGTGCCTGTAGACGCCCTGATTGCCGCCGAAGCACTTCGTTTCGCTGACGGTTTCCAGAGCCATCAGGAGGCCTCGCGGTGCATGGCGCACAGCTTGTTGCCATCGGGATCGCGCAGGTAAGCGAGGTAGAGGCGACCGAAGTCGTTCTGGCGCCAGCCGGGCGGATCCTCGATGGAGGTGCCGCCTGCCGCTGCCCCTGCATCGTGCCACTCGTCGGCCTGCTGCGTGCTTTCCATGGCGAAGCCGATGGTGGCACCGTTGGCGCACGTCGCCGGATTGCCGTCGATGGGCTTGGTCACAAGGAACACAGCGCCATTGTGCAGATAGACGAGCCGGCCCTTGCTATCGATCACGCCTTCTTTCGCACCGAGCACCCCGAACAGCGCATCGTAGAAGGTCTTGGCTTTATCGAGGTCGTTCGACCCCACCATCATGTGGCTGAACATGGCCGCTCTCCCGATCAGGCGTTTTCGTTGGGGCAGAAGACGCAGATCTTGTTGCCGTCCGGATCGCGCAGGTAGGCGCCGTACATCTGGCCGGGGCTGTTCTCGCGAACGCCGGGTGCGCCTTCGTCGGTGCCGCCGTTGGCGAGGCCTGCCGCGTGCCAGGCGTTCACTTCGTCGTAGTTCTTCGCCTTGAAACCCAGCGTCGCGCCGTTCGACGGGTTTGCCGCTTCGCCGTTTGCAGGCTTGCCCACGGCCACCGCGCCGCCTTCGTTGGCGTAGATCGTGGCGTGCGGCAGCTCGTTCACCGGCTTTACGCCGATCGCATCCATCGTCGCATTATAGAAAGCGCGCGACTTCTCGACATCGTTGGTGCCCAGAAAAACGTGGTTCAGCATGGGTGTTTTGTCCTCTCTTCCATTGGCGCACGGCAACGTATCGCCGAACGCGATTCTCTTGTTTCATCACATAGCTGAAATTTTCAGCATTGTGAAAGAATGATTGGCCGGGCCGCCCGTTTTTTGCAATCTGCCCTTAGGGCGGCCTCGTCACCGAATGCCTAGTAGACCACCACCGAGCGGATCGACTTGCCCTCGTGCATGAGGTCGAAGGCTGTGTTGATTTCTTCGAGGCCCATGACGTGGGTGATCATCGGGTCGATCTCGATCTTGCCCTGCATATACATGTCCACGATCTTGGGCACGTCGGTGCGGCCCTTAGCCCCGCCGAAGGCGGTGCCGCGCCAGTTGCGGCCCGTCACGAGCTGGAACGGACGGGTGGCAATTTCCTTGCCCGCTTCGGCCACGCCGATGATGACGCTGGTGCCCCAGCCGCGGTGGCAGGCCTCCAGCGCGGTACGCATCACTTCGGTGTTGCCGGTGGCATCGAAGGTGTAGTCCGCGCCGCCGTCGGTCATCTCGACGATCTTGGCGACGATGTCCTCGCGGCTCATGCCCTTCGTATTGAGGAAGTCGGTCATGCCGAACTTGCGGCCCCATTCCTCGCGGTCGGGGTTGATGTCGACGCCGATGATCTGGTTCGCCCCGGCAAGGCGCGCGCCCTGGATCACGTTGAGGCCGATCCCGCCGAGGCCGAAGACCACCACGTTATCGCCCACCTGCACCTTGGCGGTGTTGGTGACAGCGCCAACGCCCGTGGTCACGCCGCAGCCGATGTAGCAGCTGGTCTGGAACGGTGCGTCCTCGCGGATCTTCGCAACCGCGATTTCCGGCAGCACGGTGAAGTTCGAAAAGGTGGAGCAGCCCATGTAGTGGTAGATCGGCTTGCCTTGGTAGGAGAAGCGCGTGGTGCCATCGGGCATCAGGCCCTTGCCCTGGGTTGCGCGGATCGCGGTGCACAGGTTGGTCTTGCCCGAAAGGCATGACTTACACTGGCGGCATTCCGGCGTGTAGAGCGGGATCACGTGATCGTCCGGCTTCACGCTGGTAACGCCGGGGCCGACCTCGCGCACGATACCTGCGCCTTCATGGCCCAGCACCGAGGGGAAGATGCCCTCGCTGTCATGCCCGTCCAGCGTGTAGGCATCGGTGTGGCAGATGCCGGTCGCCATGATCTCGACCAGCAC
>NZ_QYOS01000019.1 GCF_003605195.1 Aurantiacibacter odishensis
TCACCGCCCCACGGCGACGTATTCGAACCCGTGGCGTTCGACGTCGGTGCGGCTGTAGAGGTTCCTGAGGTCTACCAGCAGGGGCGTTTTCAGCAGGCCTTTCATGCGCTCCAGGTCCAATGCGCGGAAGGTGTCCCACTCGGTCACGATCACGGCGGCGTCGGCGCCGTCCATCGCTTCGTAGGGCCCCTCGCAATAGGTCACCTTGTCGATCACCTTCTTCGCCTGCTCCATGCCTTCGGGATCGTAGGCCTTCACCCTGATCCCTGCATCCTGCAACGCCTGCACCACGCTGATCGCGGGGCTGTCGCGCATGTCGTCGGTGTTCGCCTTGAACGTCAGCCCCAGCACCGCCACGGTCCTGCCGTGCTGGTCGCCGCCGCCAAGGGCATTGATGACCTTGCGCCCCATCGAGCGCTTGCGCTGGTCGTTGCTGGCGACAACGCTTTCCACGATCCGCAGCGGGCTTTCGTAATCCTGCCCGGTCTTCAGCAGGGCCAGCGTGTCCTTGGGAAAGCACGAGCCGCCATAGCCCGGCCCCGGCATCAGGAAACGGTTGCCGATGCGGCTGTCGAGGCCGATGCCCTTCGCGACATCGCGCACGTCCGCACCCACCTTCTCGCACAGGTCGGCGATCTCGTTGATGAAGCCGATCTTGGTGGCGAGGAAGGCGTTGGCGGCATACTTGGTCAGTTCCGCCCCGCGCCGGCTCATCACCACCAGCGGGCTCTCGTTGCGGGTGAGCGGGCGATAGATTTCCGCCAGCACCGTCTCGGCGTGCTCGTCGTTCACACCGATCACTACGCGGTCGGGCCGCTTGAAGTCGTCGATTGCCGCGCCCTCGCGCAGGAACTCGGGGTTGGAGGCGACGGAGAACTCGAGATCGGGCGCGGTCTCGCGGATGATGCGCTCCACCTCGTCACCCGTGCCGACCGGCACCGTCGACTTGTCGACCACCACCACGCCTTTCGGCAGCAGCGGCGCCATCTCTTCGGCCGCGGCATAGACATAGGACAGGTCCGCATGGCCATCCCCGCGGCGGCTGGGCGTTCCCACTGCAATGAACACCGCGTCCGTTCCCGGCAGCGCCTCGGCAAGGTCCAGCGTGAACGCCAGCCGCCCGGCTTCCACGTTCTTCGCCACCAGCTCGTCCAGCCCAGGCTCGAAAATAGGGATTTCGCCAGCCAGCAGCGCGTCGATCTTCGACTGATCCTTGTCGACGCACACGACCTCGTGACCGAAATCCGCAAAACAGGCGCCGGAAACAAGGCCTACATAGCCGGTTCCGATCATCACGATACGCATTACATACTCCCGGTTAGCCGCTTGGGGCTGTGTTCAGGCTTCACACCCTATAATGGTCACGGTACCAACGCACGAAGCGCGGCAACCCATCTCCTATGTCCGTTGTCGGCCTGTAGCCGAGGTCGCGGCTGATCGCATCGATATCGGCGTAGGTGCGCACAACATCGCCCGCCTGCATCGGCTGCCATTCGATCTCCGCCTTCTTGCCACACGCATCCTCCAGAATGGCTATCAGATCGGTCAGTTTTTCCGAACGATGATTTCCGATATTGTAGAGCGCGTGCGGCGAGTATGAGCCCCCCGGTTTCACCGCACGATCATCAGCAGGCGGATGGTCCAGCACCGCCAGGACCCCGGCGATGATGTCGTCGATGTAGGTAAAGTCCCGCCACATCTCGCCCTGATGAAAAACCTGGATCGGCTGACCCGCGAGAATCTTCTTCGTGAAGAGCCAGTAGGCCATGTCCGGCCTTCCCCAAGGCCCGTAGACGGTGAAAAAGCGCAGCCCCGTCAGCGGAAGGCGATAGAGATGTGCGTAGCTCTCGCTCAATAGCTCGTCGGCGCGCTTCGTCGCGGCGTAGAGGCTGACGGGGTGGTCTGCCCGGTCGTCCACGCTGAACGGCACCTTGTCGTTGCCGCCGTAGACGCTGGAAGAACTCGCATAGACCATGTGCTCGACACTGCGGCGGCGCGCGATTTCGAGCAGGTTGGCATGGCCGACGACGTTCGACTGGATATAGGCTGCGGGGTTCTCCAGTGAGTAGCGAACCCCGGCCTGAGCACCAAGGTGCACCATGCGATCGATCTGCTCGCCAGCCAGCGCCGATTCGAGCGCGGCCATGTCGGCGAAATCGAGCTTGTGGAACGTGAAGGCGCCGCCGAGCTTATCGAGCCGGGCCAACCGGGCCTTTTTAAGCGAAGGATCGTAATAGGCGTTGCAATTGTCGATGCCGATAACGCTGTCGCCGCGCGCCAGCAGGCGTTCGGCAAGCGCCGAGCCGATGAAACCGGCAGCTCCTGTTACCAGAACCTGCATGTGTCATCGTCTCCAATCTATCGGCCGGGTGAAGCGCCCCAAGTGACAGGGGCCCGATGATATCGCAATGCAAAAAATCCCCGGTGCCGGGACTTTGCTGCTCCGCCTGATTAACGTCCCGTGCGAGCAGCGGCGTAGCGGGCGATCTGTGCCAGCTCCTGCGACAGGATCAGTTCTGCCGACTGGCTGTTGGCCAGCAGCGAGCGATGCAGTTCGCACAGCCGCGGGACTAGCCTTTCCAGCTTGCCGCCGCGCCAGCGTTGCAACTGGTCTCCCACTTCGCGGTGCTCACGGAAGAACACACCCTGCGATTTGAGGAAGCCCTGCATGTCATCGCCAGGGCGCAGGTTCGCCGAAAGCCGCGCCAGTTGCGCCGCCCGCCGCTCCAGCGCCAGCGCAACGCCGACGGGGTTGAGTGACACTTCGCGAAGGCGCCGCAGTTCGCCCGGCAGCTTGCGCACTTCGCCACTGAGCGCTGCGTTGACCAGCGGCATGAAGCCGTCTTCCTCGGTAGAGGCGCCGATCATGTCGAAGTCATCCATATTCGCCTGTTTGGGCGACTGCGGCGAGGCATCGAGATAGAGCGCCAGCTTGTCGACCTCGGACTGCGCCAGCCGCACGTCGAGTCCCGCGGCATGGGCGATACGTTCGGCAAGGTTGCCGTTGAGGCGCATTCCCGCTGCATCGGCCATTGCGCGCACGTCTGCGGTGACGGAGCGGAGGTCCGGCGGATAGAACACCGCCGCCAGCGCATCGCCGCGCTTGATCAGCAGCTTGGCGCTGCGCGACTTGTCCGTGGCGGAGGTGGCGACGATGAAGATGGGCCAGGCATTATCCGCCTCGCCCCTGTCGGCCAGTTCACAATAGGTATTGATGGCCTCGTAGGCCTCGTCCCCGGTAACGCGGGCAAGAATGTGACGCGAATCGCCGAACAGCGAGGTGGAGCGGGCCTCGTCCAGCAGTCGGGCGGGGTCCGATTTCAGGTCCTGCCCCGAGAGTTCTACTGTTTCCCCCGGATCGTCGAGGCGAGCGATCAGTTTCTTCGCTGCGGCGGAAGCCCCGGCCTCGTCGGCGCCACAGAAGAAACAGATGCGCAGGCCCTTGCCCGCTTTTTGCGCGGCCTGGGCGTAATCGCGTTGAGTGGCCTTCATTGCCGCTCGCGCAGGGTGCGGGTGATGCGAACGACGATCTGGTCCGCCACTTCCTGCGAAAGGTTTTCCAGCGCCGTCTGTTCAGCGGCGATAGTGGCGAATTCGCTGGAAACGACGTCGATCCCCGCATCCGAACCTGCCGTGGCATCGATTAGAATCGTGTCGGTGGTTACGTCCACCAGTTGGTATCGCGCACGAAGAATGCGGCGCTGGCGACCGATGGTGTCGTCGGTCAGCAGGCCGAGGCCTTCGAGATCGTCGTCGAGCACCACGTCGAGACGGTATTGCGAGGTGCTGCCGCTGGCGCCGCGTCCCAGCCTGTCGGTAAGCGCGTTGCGCACCAGCCAGCCTTCGCGGCCCGGTATCGCGGGAACGTCGATCGCGGCAAGTTCGCGCGCCACATAGCCGTCACCGCCGCCTGCGTAGATGGGCTGTAGGCCGCATCCGGCAAGGGGCAGGGAAAGCGCGGCAAGGGCCAGTAAAAGGCGAGACGCGCGCCTCACGTGACGATGTTCACCAGCCTGCCGGGCACCACGATCACCTTCCTGATTTCCGCGCCATCGATCGAACGCTGGACCTTCTCGCTGGCAAGCGCAAGCGCCTCCAGATCCTCTTTCGTTGCGTCCTTGGGCGCGGTCAGCGTGTCGCGCAGCTTGCCCTTGTGCTGCACCGCGATGGTGACTTCGTCGTCCACCAGCAGCGCAGGGTCGACCTCGGGCCAGTCAGCTTCGGCAATCAGGCCCTCGCCGCCCATTGCCGCCCAGCCTTCCTCGGCAAGGTGCGGCATCATGGGAGAGGCCATCAGCAGCAGGGAGCGGATCGCGAAGTTGCGGTCTGCCGAGGCGTTCGCCTTTTCAGCGGCGCTGGTGAGTTCGTAGATGCGGGCGACTGCCTTGTTGAAGGCGAGTGCTTCGATATCCTCGGCAACGGCGGCGATGGTCTGGTGCGTCTTGCGCAGCAGATCCTTGTCCTCGCCGCTCGCGCCGTCCTCGTACTTGCCGAACAGACGCCACAGGCGCTGGACGAAACGGCCGCAACCCTCGATCCCGGCTTCGGACCACGGCAGGTCGCGCTCGGGTGGCGAATCCGACAGCATGAACCAGCGCACCGCGTCGGCGCCGTAATCGCGGATGATGTCTTCCGGGTCGACGACGTTCTTCTTCGACTTGGACATCTTGATGACCTTGCCGATAGCAACCGGCTGGCCATCGGCCTTCAGCGTCGCGCCCTCGCCGGTGCGTTCGACTTCGCCCGGCGTGTAATAGACCTCGCGCGGGCCGTCCTTGCGGCTGTAGGTCTCGTGCGTCACCATGCCTTGCGTGAACAGGCTGGCGAAAGGCTCCTTCACCTCCAGCTTCCCGCAATGCGCCAAGGCGCGGGTCCAGAAGCGGGCGTAGAGCAGGTGCAGGATCGCGTGCTCGATCCCGCCGATGTACTGGTCCACCGGCATCCACTGGGCGACTTCGTCAGCGTCGAATGGCTTGTCAGTCGGCTGACTGGCGAAGCGCAGGAAATACCACGAAGAATTGACGAAAGTGTCGAGCGTGTCCGTCTCCCGCTCCGCCTTGCCGCCGCACTTGGGGCACTCGGTATGCTTCCAGGTGGGATGGCGCAGCAGCGGGTTGCCTGGCTGCTCGAACGAAACGTCCTCGGGCAGCTTCACCGGCAACTGGTCCTTGGGCACCGGCACCACGCCGCAAGCATCGCAATGGATGAACGGTATGGGCGTGCCCCAGTACCGCTGGCGCGAAACGCCCCAGTCGCGCAGGCGCCAGACGGTCGTACCCTTGCCCCATCCGCCCTGTTCGGCGCGGGCGATGACTTCGGCCTTGGCCTCTTCCACGCTCTTGCCGTCGAGGAAATCGGAATTGACGAGCACGCCCTCGCCCGCCTCCGCCTCGCCCGCGAAGGGCTTGCCCGCTTCGTCCACGCTGGGCGCGACCACGCGCGGGATCGGCAGGCCGTACTTGGTGGCAAATTCGAAATCGCGCTGGTCGTGCCCCGGCACCGCCATGATCGCGCCGGTTCCGTAATCCATCAGCACGAAGTTCGCGATGTAGAGCGGCAACTGCGCGCCAGTGAACGGATGCGTCGCGGTGATGCCGGTGTCGAAGCCCAGCTTCTCCGCCGTTTCCAGTTCCGCCGCCGTGGTGCCGCCCTTCTTGCACAGGGCGATGAATTCGCGCGCCGCTTCGCTATCCAGCGATTGCGCAATCGGATGGTCCGCAGCCACGGCGACGAAGCTGGCGCCGAAGATCGTATCGGGCCGCGTGGTATAGACAGGCAGCTTCTCGCCGTTCGAAAGGTCGAAGGCGAATTCGAGGCCCTGCGACTTGCCGATCCAGTTTTCCTGCATCAGCCGCACCTTCTGCGGCCAGTCCTTCAGGGTATCGAGCCCGTCCAGCAGGTCCTCGGCGAACTGCGTGATCTTCAGGAACCACTGGTTCAGCTTGCGCTTCTCGACATCGGCGCCCGAACGCCAGCCCTTGCCGTCGATCACCTGCTCGTTGGCGAGCACGGTCATGTCGACAGGGTCCCAGTTGACCTCGCTTTCCTTGCGGTAGACGAGGCCGTTTTCGTAGAGGTCGATGAACAGCGCCTGCTCGTGACCGTAGTATTCCGGATCGCAGGTGGCGAATTCGCGGGACCAGTCGAGCGCGAAGCCCAGTTGCTTCAACTGGCCTTTCATCGTCTCGATGTTGTCGTAGGTCCAGCCGCCGGGGTGGACGCCCTTTTCCATCGCCGCGTTCTCGGCAGGCATGCCGAACGCGTCCCAGCCCATCGGGTGCAGTACCTCGCGCCCGCGCATCTTGTGATACCGCGCCAGCACGTCACCCATGGTGTAATTGCGCACGTGGCCGATGTGGATGCGCCCGCTGGGGTAGGGGAACATCTCCAGCACGTAGCTTTTCGGCTTGTGGCTGGTGCTGTCGGCCTCGAAGCACCGGGCTTCGTCCCACGCACGTTGCCAGCGCCCGTCGGCGACAGACGGATCGAATCGTTCAGCAGTCATGGTCGTGCCCCTTAAGGCGAATTAGCTGACAGCGGAACGCCTGAGGTCGCGCGCCTTGGTGAGGATGATGTCTTCCAGCCGCTGCACGGTGGCGGCCTGAACCGGCGCGTCCACCCAGGTGCCGCCCTGCATCACCTGCCGACTGGCGGCGACGCGCAGGGCATCGGCTCGCAGGTCCTGATCGAGGATGGCGACGGAGACCTTCACCCGTTCGTTCGGATTGTCGGGAGAGGCATACCAGTCCGTCACCAGCACGCCGCCGTTGCTGTCCGCCTGCGTCAGCGGCATGAAGCTAAGCGTTTCGAGGCTGGCGCGCCAGAGATAGGAATTCACCCCGATGGAAGTGACGCGGGCAGCAGCCAGGTCGGTCTGCAAGCGTTCGTCATTGCCGCCGCCGCATGCCGACAGCGCGAAGGTTGCCGTGCCCAGCATGGCAGCACCAGCTATCTGGCGGGAAAAGGTGCGGAGTGAGGAAAAAGCCATCATTGGTCCTGTAAACGAGTATTCGCGGTCGCCAGCCTCTATAACGGGCATGTCGCCCGCGGCAAGGCGAAGCGGCCCCCGCAGCTACGAAGGCGGGCACAAAAACGAACATCTGCCGTGAATAGTCGCTTAATCGCTATCTCCGACCGTTCTCCACGGCAGTCTAGCGGCGTGTGGAAAACCGGCAACAGTCCGGGAAAAGGCATTCGGTTTGAAAGCGATGTCTGGAATTCGTCTTGATTCCGTCGTAGCAGAAGGATTGCTTGATGCGACTCGGAACAGGAACCGACAGGTTCATCGTGAGTCCATGGGCAGAGGGATAAAGAGGCATCATGTTGAAGTTGCGCAAAGGTCTGGCAGGAAAGGCGACGCTCGCTGCGTCTGCCGCGCTGCTTGCCGTCGCGCTTCCCAGTGCCGGCCTCGCCTTCGTGTCGCTCTCCGATTCGGACAGCGTACAGGAAGCTGGCGAGGCTCTGCTTGCTTTCACCCCTGCCGATGGCGACCCGCGACTTGCGCAAGCCATTGCCGAACGTCGCGGCTCTGCCACGATGATGCGCTTCACGCCGGCAGGTGCTGCCAGCGCGCCCGGCGCACGCAGCGTGACCGTGGCCGTTCGTGTCGACCAGCAGACCGCCGATGCCCTGGCCGCAAGTTCCCTGGTCGCACCGCGCAACGCCGATACCGGTACTGCTGGCCTGCGCGTTGCGCCGACGCGTTACAATCTCGGCCTCGCCCGTGGCTATTCCAGCTTCGCGGCGGCACCCGTTGCCGGCCGCACCGAAAGTGCGACGCGCGCCGTTTCGGCTCCGTCGCTCTCGCGCAATCTTTCCAGCGCGCGCATTCCCGACCTTGCCCAGTTCACGCCGCGCACCAGCACGCGCGAGGAACCGAGCCGCTTTGCCGCGCGCATCGATCTCGAGCAGGACAAGACGGCAGACGATGTCGCCGTTTCGGGCGAAACCCTGCGCGACCAGATGCTGGACGTTGGCGGCAGCTACCGCCTGACGCGCAACCTCGATATTACCGCGGGCGTGCGGTACGAGCAGGACCGCGACCTGATCAAGGTTCCCGATCTCGACCAGCAGGACAGCCAGGCCGTCTACGTCGGCACGCAATTCCGCTTCTGATCGCCACAGAAAATACTGTCTTCCTACAGACCCGCTTCGGCGGGTTTTGTTTTGCGCGTGATGCAAGTGGCGGCTACGCTTCATGCAACTCACCAAAGCGAACGAAGGGGATATCTCATGGCACACGTAGCAGTCGTTACCGGCGGCACTCGCGGCATTGGCCGCGCAATTTGTGAGGCGCTGAAGGAAGACGGCTTTACCGTGGTGGCCAGCTATGCCGGGAACGATGAAAAGGCCCGCGCCTTCACTGACGAAACCGGCATCCCCGCCTACAAGTTCGACGTTGGCGATCACGATGCGACGCTGGCCGCCTGCGAGAAGATCGCCGCCGAAGTCGGCCCGATCGACGTGGTGGTGAACAACGCCGGCATCACCCGCGACGGTACGCTTCTCAAGATGAGCTACGAGGACTGGGAGGATGTGATGCGCACCAACCTTGGCGGCTGCTTCAACATGGCCAAGGCGACCTTCGCCGGAATGAAGGACCGCAAGTGGGGCCGCATCATCAACATCGGCTCGATCAACGGCCAGGCCGGGCAGTACGGCCAGGTCAACTACGCTGCGGCCAAGAGCGGCATCCACGGTTTCACTAAGGCATTGGCGCAGGAAGGCGCACGCTACGGGATCACCGTGAACGCGATCGCGCCGGGCTACATCGATACAGACATGGTCGCCGCCGTGCCTGAGAACGTGCTGGAGAAGATCGTCGCCAAGATCCCTGTCGGCCGTCTCGGCAAGGCCAGCGAGATCGCGCGCGGCGTGGCTTTCCTTGCTTCGGAGGACGGCGCCTTCGTTACCGGGTCGACCATGTCGATCAACGGCGGCCAGCACATGTACTGATGCGCGTGCCGGTGGCTGACCTCTATCATCCGCCGGTCAAGCGTTCCGTCGAGATTGCGGGGCACAAGACCTCGATCAGCCTCGAACCGCTGTTCTGGGAAATGCTGAACGCCGTCGCCGCTCGCGAGGGCCTGCCGCTCAATGCCGTGGTTGCGCGAATCGACGCCGAACGCATCGAGGCCGAGCATCCGCCCGGCCTCGCGACAGCCATCAGGTTGTGGCTGGTTGACGACTTGCGTCGTCAGTTCGATCAGTAGTTTGCTGGCGGATCGCTGGCCGGGAAAGTCTCGTCCAGTTCCTCGTCCACTTCGTCCCAGGTGTCTTTCTTGGGCTTGTCGGCCATGGCATTCGGACCGGCGTTGCGAACCTGCTTGAAGTTCGAACCACCGGCCTGATTGGCCGCAAAGGCCTCGTTCTGGTGGTTGCGGATGTTCCTGTCGTAATAGCGATAACCGGCGTACCCCAGGGCACCCAGCGCTGCGAGCTTGATAAGCATGACGCATAACTCCTTTCTCGTGTCTTCAACGCGTGACATGGCCGAAAGTTCAGGGTGATAATTCACCGGGTCCACCTTTCGACACGGCGCGATCACGGTTGACCGCACCGATGCCGCACTGCACAAACATATGCATGACTACGCGCAAACCGATCCGCAAAGCCGTTTTCCCCGTTGCAGGCCTCGGCACCCGCTTTCTGCCCGCTACCAAGGCCATTCCGAAGGAGCTGCTGCCGATCGTCGATCGCCCGCTGATCCAGTACGCGGTGGACGAGGCGCGCGAGGCGGGGATCGAGCAGATGATTTTCGTCACCGGGCGCGGCAAGACCGCCATCGTCGAGCATTTCGATGTCGCCTACGAACTGGAAAGCACGATGGAGGAGCGCGGCAAGGACATGTCCGTGCTCGATCCCACGCGCGCAACGCCGGGCGATATCATCACTGTGCGCCAGCAGGTGCCGCTGGGCCTCGGCCACGCGATCTGGTGCGCCCGCGCTATCGTGGGTGACGAGCCCTTCGCCATCCTGCTGCCAGACGAGATGATGGTGGGCGACGCCGGCGCCAGGGGCGGCTGCATGAAGCAGATGGTGGAAGCCTACAGCGAAGTGGGCGGCAACCTGATCTCGGTGCTTGAAGTGCCGCACGACGAGGTATCCAGCTACGGCGTGATCGATCCGGGCGAGGAGCGCGGCAACCTGACCGAGGTCAAGGGCCTGGTCGAGAAGCCGCCCGTCGACGAGGCACCGTCTAACAAGATCGTCTCCGGCCGCTACATCCTGCAGCCCGAAGTCATGCGTACGCTGGAGACGCAGGGCAAGGGTGCCGGCGGTGAGATCCAGCTTACCGACGCGATGGCGCGCATGATCGGCAAACAGCCCTTCAACGCCGTGACGTTCGAGGGCCGCCGCTTCGATTGCGGCAGCAAGCTGGGCTTCGTGGAAGCGACGCTGGCGCTGGCGCTGGAGCGGGAGGACATGGGCGACCAGGTGCGCGCCATGGCACAGCGACTGCTCGCCCAGTAGGTCACAAGAAACGCAGCCCCCCGAAACGAAAAAGGCGGACCGCGAGGCCCGCCTTTTTCATGTCAGCGTGACGAGAGCCTTACTCGGGGCCGCCGCGTGCAGCCTGCTCGTCATCGGTGGTTTCGAGGTGCGCCACCATGTAGGGAATGGGATTCACCGCTTCGCCGGCAACGCGCACTTCGTAGTGCAGGTGCGGGCCGGTGGAACGGCCGGTCGAGCCGATGTAGCCGATGAGGTCGCCCTTGCGGACCTGCTGGCCATCGCTGACGGTGTAGCTGGAGAGGTGGGCGTAGCGCGTTTCCAGATCGCCGCCGTGGCCGATCTGCACGTAGTTGCCGTAGGAGCCCCAGTACTTGGCCATCTCGACCATGCCATCGGCAGTTGCGTAAACCGGCGTGCCGCGCGGGGCGGCGAGGTCGACGCCGTTGTGCTGGCGGCGCTGGCGCAGGATCGGGTGATCGCGCATCCCGTAGCCGCTGGTCAGCTGCACGCCGTCGACCGGCATGCGCGAGGGAACCGAGACGGCGATGCGCGGCGCGGCGATGATATTGCCGGTCGCGGTCACGCGGCCGCCTTCTTCAAGGTCTTCCCAGCTGGCGAACAGTTCGGTGAATTCCTCGTCGTCACCCAGGGGTGCCTGGGCCACGGTGTTGGTGTCGATCACGCCATTGGCGGGGGCTTCATCGGCCATGGCAGGGCTTGCAACAGCAGCGGTGCCCATGGCGAGAATGGTAGCAATCTTGACGAGCATACGATCCCTTTTGCTTCGTCAGGCGCTTTCCAACGCCCTTTCGGTTTCTATGGCGACCCGGCGTCCCCGGCTCTTCATTTCGTCCATTTTTTTCGACCCTGCGGAACCTCCCGCCGTGTCTGTGAGTATGGGTTATGAGGGCAAAGGTTAACTACACAACAGTTTCGTAGAGATCGCGCGACAAACCGGCAGCAAGACGCGCCGAGTCGTTGAATGGCGGTCTCAGCACGCCTTTGAAGTGGCGATTCACCAGCATTTTCCAGTGATTCTTCGGCTCTTTGCCGTGCGTGCGACAAAAGACGTCGAAATGTCTTGCCCCCGCAGCGACGTGGCGGATTTCATCGTCAAGGATTCGTTGGAGGATCTTTGCGCCGCGTAGATCGCCCTGCGATTCGACCCGGGCGAGCGTGCCGGGCGTCACGTCCAGCCCGCGCGCTTCCAGCACCATCGGCACCACCGCCAGCCGCGCGCCGGCATCGTGCGCGGTTTCCTGCGCCGACAGCCACAGCCCGGCATGGACGGGAAGATCGCCATAGGTCGCGCCCATCGTCGCGAGATGCCGCTCTATCAGCGCGAAGTGCATCGCCTCGTCCGCCGCCACGGCAAGGAAGTCTGCAACGAAGTCCTCGCTCATATTCGCCCCGAATCGCCCGACAATGTCGAGCGCGAGGTCGATGGCGACAAATTCGATATGCGCGAGGCTGTGCCACAGCGCGATGCGGTTGCGATCAGAACCGCCCTTCCCGCGCTTCGGCATCCGGCCCGGCGGCAGAATCTCCAGACCGTCCGGCCAGGCGGGATGGTCCGGCATCGGAACGGAAAACCCGGTGGGCAGCGCGCCCCGTCGCCAGCCGCGCACCAGAGCGCGGGTGGCCATCACCTTGCCGCGCTTGTCGCCGGTGAGCAGGGCTGCGCGGATTGCTTGCGACAGGTCGGTCACAAAAAGGCTTACAGCGCCTTGGCGGCTTCCAGCACTTCGTCCACGTGGCCCTTCACCTTCACCTTGGGCCAGACGCGGGCGATCTTTCCGTCCGTATCCACGAGGTAGGTGGTTCGCACCATGCCCATGAAGGTCTTGCCGTACATCTTCTTCTCGGCCCAGATGCCCAGCGCATCGGACAGGCCGCCGTCTTCGGGATCGGATGCGAGCGGCACGGTCAGGTCGCGCTTGGCGATGAACTTCTCGTGCCGGGCATAGGGGTCCTTCGAAACGCCGAGCAGCGCGGTGTTGGCGGCCGCGAACTCGTCCTTCGCCTGGCTGAATTCGATATTCTCGGTCGTGCAGCCGGGCGTCATGTCCTTGGGATAGAAGAACAGCACCAGCTTATGCCCGCGAAAGTCGGAGGGTTTCACCACCGATCCATCCGCGCCTTCCATCGCCACGTCGGGCATCATGTCGCCTTCGCCGGGGAAATTGTTGCTCATCAGTCGATCTCCAGTATCTCGCCGAAATGTTCGGCCCATTGCGCGGCGATGCCTTGCCTTGCCTCGTGCAGCGATTGCAACAGGGCCTTATAGCTATCCTTGCCGCAGGCCTGGGCCAGCACCGCCCGATGCGCCTCTGCCGGCTCCGCCCCGTCAGGCGCGAACAGGCGCACGGCGACGAGGTATCGCGTTATCGCGAGGTGGTGGCGGACATAGTCTTCAGGCAGCAGCCCCTCGGCGGCCAGCCCGGCAACCGCTTTCTCTATGGCCGGATCGAAGCCCAGCCCCTCGCGCAGTTGCAGGTAGTGGATCAGGAATTCGGAATCCACCAACCCGCCGCGCATCAGCTTCACGTCCAGCGGACCCTTGGGAGGCTTGGCCGCCAACATCTCGTTCCGCATGTTGAGGACGTCGGCCTTTAGCTTTTCCGGATCACGCGGATCGCACAGCACTTCGCAGATCAGGTCCGACAGCTTCTCCTGCGCCGCCGGGGAGCCGTAGATGGGCCGCGCACGGGCCAGCGCCATGTGCTCCCACGTCCAGGCCGATTCGTGCTGGTAGCGGGCGAACGCCTCGAACCCTGTCGCCAGCGGTCCCTGCGCGCCCTGCGGCCTGAGGCGCGTGTCGATCTCGTACAGCGCGCCCTCGGCAGTGGGCACGCTGAGCGCCGCCGTCACCCGCGCGGCGAGACGGTTGTAATAGAGCGCGGTGGAAAGCGGGCGCTCGCCATCCGATTCAGCTCCTGCCTCCGCCGGATCGGTGAACAGGAACACCACGTCGAGATCGCTGGCATGGGTCAGCGCGCCGCCGCCCAGCCGCCCGAGGCCGAGGATCACCAGTTCGCTGCCGGGAATGGTACCGTGCTTGGCGCGGAAATCGGCAATGGCGACATCGGCTCCGGTACGCACGGCGGCCTCCGCCACGCGGCACAGCCCCTCCGCGATTTCCAGCGGGTCGTGGCGGCATTCCACCATCTGCGCGCCCAGCGCAAAGCGCTCCTCCCCCACCACCTGCCGCAGCCGGTCGAGACGGGATTCGGTATCGCTGTCCTCCGCCGCTTCCATGCGCGCGGCGAGGGTCTCGATGGAGCCGGGCAGGTCGAGCGCGTTGGGGTCGATCAGCGCGTCGAGCAGTTCCGCGCGCCGCGCCAGCGCGTCGGCCAGCGGCTTAGCCAGCGTGAGGATACGCAGCACGCGGTCGAGCAAGCCGGGCCGCTGCTCGAACAGGCGGAACAGGTTGATGGCGGTGGGCAGCCGCTCCAGCAGCGTTTCCCAGCGGGCCATGGCATGATCCGGATCGGGCGCGGCGGCGAGCGAGGTGAGCAGTTCGTCCTCGATTGCGGCGAAAGCTATGCGCGCCTCGTTGGAACGCAGGGCGCGCAGCGTGCCGCGCCAGTGCTCGACGCGGGCCTCGAAATGCTCTCGGAAGTCGGCGGGCACGGAAACGGTGGTGCGCGTGTCCTCGTCGTCCTCGCCGAGCAGGTCGTCATAGCGCTCTGCCACCCGGTCGCAGATGGCGCGCACTTCCTCCACCAATGCGGCCCCGTCGGGCAGGCCGTCGAGCCGGGCGACATTGTCGATCTTCTCCGCGCTGTCGGGGAAGGAGTGGGTCTGCCGGTCGGACACCATCTGGAAACGGTGCTCGATGGTGCGAAGACGGTCGTAACTCTCGCCCAGCACGCGCGCGTCCTCCGCGCCGATGACCTGCGCCTCGGCCAGCGCATCCAGCGCCGCGCGGGTGCCGCGCTGGCGCAGGGCCGGCTTGCGCCCGCCGTATATGAGCTGGTGGGTCTGGGCATAAAACTCGATCTCGCGAATGCCGCCGCGGCCCTTCTTGATGTCGAAACCCGGCCCCACTTCGCGCGTGCCTTTATAGGCCTCGCGGATACGCATGGTGAGACGGCGCACTTCCTCGATGGCGGTGAAATCGAGGCTGCGACGCCACACGAAGCTGCGGATTTCGTCGAGAAAATGCTCTCCTGCGGCGATGTCACCTGCCGCCGCGCGGGCGCGGATGTAGGCGGCGCGTTCCCATGCCAGCGCGCTCGATTCGTAATGCGAGATTGCGGCGTTGAAGGATATGGCGAGCGGACTGACTTCGCTGGCGGGGCGCAGCCTGAGGTCGACGCGCAGCACGTAGCCATCACCGGTGGGCTGGCCCAGCATCTCCACCACCTGCCGCGCGTACCGCTGCGCCGCCTCGCCCGGCTCGTCCCGCTCGCGCCGGGCGAGGCGTTCGGGATCGAACAGCAGTATGGGGTCGATATCGGAGGAATAATTGAGTTCGTGCGCGCCCTGCTTGCCCAGCGCCAACGCGGTAAAGCCGCTGGTATCGGCGTCCTCCACCCGCTTTCGCACGACGGCCAGCATGGCGGCATCGAGCGCCCGGTCGGCAAAGTCGGAGAGTTCCGTGACGACCTTCGTCAGATCGAAAGCCCCCGCAAGATCGCCGATCGCCAGCACCAATGCGAGCGAGAGGCGTTCGCGACGCAGGGCGGTGCCGGTGTCCTCCACCCCCTCACCTTCCGCCTTGGCCATGGTGAGAGCATCGTCACCGCGCCCCTCCCGCAGCAGCGCGACGAGATCGGCGCGGTTGTCCATCGCGCGCTTCAGGAACGGAGAGTGCGCCTCGGCGCGTTGCAGGGCGGATTGCCAGTCGACTGTCATTGCCGCGAGTCCTGCCCTTGCCCCCCGCCCGTGGCAATGCCAAATGGGCCGCTGATGATTTCGCCTGAAAGGAAATCCATGATCCGGATCGCCGCCACGCTGGCCCTGTTGCCGCTTGCTGCCTGTGCCACGACACCCGACACGCAAGGCGAGCAGGCTGTTCCTCCGCTTTCGCTGGAAACGATGAAGGAAACCGTGCGCACGCTGTCCTCCGACGCGTTCGAGGGCCGGATGCCGGGAACGCCGGGCGGGCAGATGACCGTGGACTACCTCGCCCGGAAATTCGCGGCGGCGGGCCTGCAGCCGGGCAACGGCGATTCGTGGTTGCAGGAAGTGCCGCTGGTGGAAATCACCGGCAGCGACTTCGCGCCGCTGACAGTCGGCGACCTCCAGTTGCAACATGGCGAGGACTGGGTCGGTGTATCCTACCGGCAGACGCCCACCACCACGCTGGCGGACAGCGAGATCGTGTTCGTCGGCTACGGCATCAACGCGCCGGAACGCGGCTGGAACGACTACGAAGGCGTAGACATGACGGGCAAGACCGCGCTGATCCTCGTCAACGATCCCGACTACATGGCAGAGGGGCTGGACGGCCCCTTCGGCGGCCGCGCCATGACCTATTATGGCCGCTGGACCTACAAGTACGAGGAAGCCGCACGGCAGGGCGCTGCTGCGGCCATCATCGTGCACGAGGATTTTCCCGCCAGCTACGGCTGGAACGTGGTGGAATCGAGCTGGTCCGGCCCGCAGGCCTATGCCGATACCGGCGGCGACGGATCGGACCAGACGCTGATGAACGGCTGGGTCCAGCTGGATGCCGCTGAGGCCATCGCCGAACAGGCCGGGATGGACCTTGCCGAGATGACGCGCGCTGCCTCGCAACCGGACTTCGAGGCTGTGCCATTGGGCGTTACCGCCTCCACCAGCTTCACCAATTCCTATCGCCGCTACACCTCGAACAACGTGATCGGCGTGCTGCCGGGCACGCAGCGTCCCGACGAGGTCATCCTCCACACCGCGCACTGGGACCACCTCGGCCGCTGCACGCCCAATGCGGCGGGCGACGACATCTGCAACGGCGCGGTGGACAACGCCACCGGCACAGCGGGCCTCGTCGCGCTGGCAGAGGCGCATGTCGAGGTCGGCGCGCCCGATCGCAGCCTGGTGTTCCTGGCGGTGACGGCGGAGGAATCTGGCCTGCTGGGCGCGGAATATTATGCGTCGAACCCGGTCTATCCGCTGGACCGGACAGTAGCGGGCATCAACATGGATGGCATCGCCGTGCGCGGGGAATCGCGCGACGTGAACGTGCGCGGCGGCGGCAAGAGCGATCTCGACGCCTACCTCACCACCGCGTTGCAAACGCAGGGCCGCACCGCCTCTCCCGATCCGGCACCGGAAGCGGGGTACTACTACCGCTCCGACCACTTCCCGATGGTGAAGCGCGGCGTGCCGATGTTCTACGTGAAATCGGGCCTCGACCTGGTGAACGGCGGCACCGCCGCTGGCGAAGCTGCGGAAGCCGCATACCGCGCCAATGCCTATCACGGGCCGGACGACGAGTACGATCCCAACTGGGACTGGTCGGGTTTGATGCAGGACCTCGACCTCTACTACCGTCTCGCGCGCGATCTGGCGGGCACCACCGACTGGCCGGAATGGTACGAAGGCGACGAATTCCGCGCCGTGCGCCAGCAAAGCTGCGCCGCGTCGCCGGAAGGGTGCTGAGAGCATGGCCTTTCTGATGCCCGCCGAATGGGCGAAGCAGGACTGGATCTGGATCGGCTTCCCCGCCCACGGCGATCTTTGGGAAGAGAACCTCGCGCCCGCGCAGGAGCAGATGGCAGCCTTTGCCAATGCCGTTGCCGAAACCGGCCAGCAGGTACGGCTGGTGGTGCGCGATGCGGCGGCGGAAATGCGCGCGAAGCAGCTCGTTTCCGGCAACGTGCAGTTCGAGCGGCATCCCTACGGCGACATCTGGCTGCGTGACACCGGCCCGCTCACCGTGCTCGGCCCCGATGGCGAACGCCGTGCGCAAGGGTTCGGCTTCAATGGCTGGGGCGGGAAATACCTGCTCGAAGGCGATCTGGAGACCGGCCCCTCGCTCGCGGACGCAGGCGGCCTGCCCTATTCGCGCGCGGACTGGATCCTCGAAGGCGGCGCGGTGGAGAGCGACGGCACCGGGCTGGTCGTCACCACAGAGCAATGCCTGCTCAATCCCAATCGCAATCCCTCGCTTTCGCGCGAGGACATCTGGGCGAACCTCCAGCGCGACCTCGGCTTCGATCGCATCCTGTGGCTGGGCGACGGGCTGGCGGGCGACCATACCGACGGCCACGTAGACAACCTTGCGAGGCTGGTCGGTGAGAACACCATCGCCATTCCGCGCGCCACTACGCCGGACGATCCCAACGCCGCCGTCTACGACGATGCCCGCGCCCGCGCGGCAGACTTCGGGCTGACCGTGCGCGACATCCCTTCTCCTGGATGGATGGGTGAAGGCGACGAGGCGGAACCTGCCAGCTACATGAATTTCGCCATCTGCAACGACGTGGTTGTGGTGCCGACCTACGGCTGCGCCCACGACGAGGAGGCAGTGGCAGCCGTGGGCGACCTGTTCCCCGGCCGCGTGGCCGTGGGCCTTCGCGCCGACGCGGTGCTGACCGGCGGGGGCAGCTTCCATTGCGCCAGCCAGCACGTGCCCGCGGCGAAATCTTAACCAGTTGTTAGGATTTGCAGGGCTATCCCTCGGCAATGGACCACGCAATCGCCTTCACCCGGCAGACCATAGCCGTTCCGCACGACCTGCTGCGCAGCGCGATCGTGTGCGGCTGCGCGCTGGCCGTGATCCTCGCCAGCTAAGGCTTCTGCGTCCCTAGTGCACGGTCAGCGCGACGACGCTGGTGAGCACTCGGCGCATGAAATCGACCTGTCCCTTTGCGCCAGTCTTGGCATAGATCTTCTTCGAATACTGCCGCGCGCTCTCGATCGTGAGGCCATGCTTCTGAGCCGCGTCGGCGATGGAAATGCCCTGCGCCAGTGACCATGCGAAGCGCGCCTCGCTCTGGGTCAGCTTGAACACGTCGACGAGTTGCTGGCACCTGTCGGCGGAAGAACTCTGGTCGCCGCGGAAATAGACCACCGCCACTGCCTTGCCGCCCGCCGATAGCGACGCGACCCGAACCGGCGAGACAAGAATGTCGATCCAGGGATCCTGACTGAGATTGACGGCGCGCGGGCGGGCGTCCGGCTTGTCGGCAAATTCCTTCACCAGTGCGGTAAGCTCGCGATCGATAGCGGGTGCGGAGGGTGTCAGCCTGCCGTAGGGCCCCTGCCTGAGCGACCCGGTGCGGCTGAGGAAACGCTCGGCCTGCTCGTCCATGTCGACCACGTGACAGCGGCGGTCGACCGCGATCCAGCCGAAATCGATGTGACTGAACGCACCCGCCGTCATCGAGGCGCGGGCCCGTTCCTCCTCCATCCGCGCCAGCACACGAAGCGCCACACGCATGTGCGGCACCAGCGCCGAAAGCAGCGCGCTGGCGGACGGGGGAATGGCCTCGCGCGAGGAAAGGGCCAGCCAGACGTTCAGTCCGCCCGGATCGCTCAGGCGCACGGCCCGTATGTGGGCAATGCCCGCCGAGCCCAGCATCGTGCGCGCCGGGTCCCGTTGCCTCTCCCCCGCGCTCTCCAGCATTTCAGCCAGGCTGTAGACCCGCCCTTCGCGCATTGAGCCTGCCGCAAGAAGGTTGCGCAGTCCTCCCGGGGGCGAGCCGGGCGCTGCCGTCAGATGAATGGTCGATGCACTGTCGGGGGCGTGGATCAGCAGGCTGGCATCGTCGCATCTCGCCGCCAGTTTCAGCCGCTTGAGGAACGTGTCCCACATCGGCTTCTCGAACATGCCGTCGTGGAGGGGCACGAGCAGTTCCGTCTCGCCAAGATTGGGTATCCGCATGGCAAATTTATATACCTCCCATTTGGGAAGTCAAAACAGTAGCAGGCCACCTTATTGCGATGCACAAGATAACCGCGAGGCCCGACGCATGACCGCAGCACTCACCCATCTCCAGCGCCTCGAGGCAGAGGCGATCCACATCATCCGCGAAGTGGCGGCAGAGGCCGAGAAGCCGGTGATGCTCTACTCCATCGGCAAGGACAGCGCGGTGATGCTGCATCTGGCGAAGAAGGCGTTCTACCCCTCGCCGCCGCCCTTCCCGCTGCTGCATGTCGACACCACCTGGAAGTTCCAGGACATGTATGCCCTGCGCGAAAAGGCCGCGCAGGATGCCGGGATGGAACTGCTGGTCTACCAGAACCCGGAAGCGAAGGAGCGCGGGATCAACCCGTTCGACCACGGCCCGCTGCATACCGACATGTGGAAGACCGAAGGGCTGAAGCAGGCCCTCGACCTCTACGGCTTCGATGCGGCTTTCGGCGGCGCGCGCCGCGACGAGGAAAAGAGCCGCGCCAAGGAACGCGTGTTCTCCTTCCGCACCGCCAGCCACGGATGGGATCCGAAGAACCAGCGCCCTGAGTTGTGGAACCTCTACAACGCGAAGAAGAAGAAGGGCGAATCGATCCGCGTCTTCCCGATCTCCAACTGGACCGAGCTGGACGTGTGGCAATACATCCAGCTGGAAAACATCGAGATCGTGCCGCTCTATTTCGCCGCGCCGCGCCCTACCTTCATCTACGAAGGCGGCCTGTTCATGGCTGACGATATCGAACGGCTGGAAAAGGTGATGGGCACTCGCCCCGAGATCACGACCCGGTCCGTGCGCTTCCGCACGCTGGGCTGCTTCCCGTTGACGGGCGCTGTGGAAAGCGAGGCAAGCACGCTGTCCGAAGTGATCCAGGAAACGCTTCTCACCACCACCAGCGAACGGCAGGGCCGCGTGATCGACAAGGATGCGGGCGGCGCCGGCATGGAGAAGAAAAAGCAGGAGGGGTACTTCTGATGACCGAGCAGACAACGGACGCGATCTACAAGACCGACGCGCTGATCGCCGAGGATATCGATACCTACCTGGAAACCCACCAGCACAAGACGATGCTGCGCTTCATCACCTGCGGCAGCGTGGATGATGGCAAGAGCACTCTGATCGGACGCCTGCTGTACGATTCGAAGATGATCTTCGAGGACCAGCTCGAAGCGCTCAGCAACGACAGCAAGAAGGTCGGTACGCAAGGACAGGATATCGATTTCGCGCTGCTGGTGGATGGCCTGGCGGCGGAGCGCGAGCAGGGCATCACCATCGATGTCGCCTACCGCTTCTTCAACACCGAAAAGCGCAAATTCATCGTCGCCGATTGTCCGGGGCACGAGCAGTACACGCGCAACATGGTGACAGGCGCCTCCACGGCGGACCTTGCCGTGGTGATGATCGATGCGCGCAAGGGCGTGCTGGTGCAGACGCGGCGGCACTCCTATTTGTGCAACCTAATCGGCATCAAGAACATCGTGCTGGCGGTGAACAAGATGGACCTGGTGGATTACAGCCAGGACGTGTTCGACCAGATCGTGGCCGATTATGCGAAGTTCGCCGAGGAAATCGGCATCGAGAGCTTCACCGCCATGCCGATCAGCGGCTTCAAGGGCGACAACATCACGTCTGCGCCCAGCGCCAACACGCCGTGGTACGAAGGGCCGAGCCTCGTCGAGCACCTGGAAAGCGTGGAAGTGCTGTCGGAAGTTGCGGCGGACAAGCCGTTCCGCATGCCGGTGCAATGGGTGAACCGCCCCAATCTCGATTTCCGCGGATTTTCCGGGCTGATCGCCACCGGCTCCGTCAAGCCGGGCGATGCCGTGCGCGTTCTGCCTTCGGGCAAGACCAGTACGGTGAAATCGGTCGTCACCTTCGATGGCGATCTGGATGAAGCCGTGGCCGGCCAGTCCGTCACCATCACGCTGAACGACGAGATCGACTGTTCGCGCGGCGACGTGCTGTGCGTGGCCGACAATCCGCCCGAAACCGCCGACCAGTTCGAGGCCACGATCGTCTGGCTGAACGACGAGGACATGCACGTCGGGCGCGGCTACTGGCTGAAGATCGGCTCGCAGACCGTGTCTGCCACGGTGCAGCAGCCCAAGTATCGCATCGATGTAAACACGATGGACGAGCTGGCGGCGAAGACGCTGTCGCTGAACGATATTGGCGTGGCGGAAGTCTATTCCGACAAGCCGCTGGTGTTCGAGGCTTACGAGACGAACCGCACGCTGGGCGGCTTCATCCTGATCGACAAGATCACTAATGCCACGGTTGCCGCAGGGATGCTGAACTTCAGCCTGCGCCGCAGCCAGAACGTGCACTGGCAATCGACCGACATCACGCGCGAACATCACGCGCAGATGAAGAACCAGACGCCGCGCGTGCTGTGGTTCACCGGCCTCTCCGGCTCCGGCAAGTCGACCATCGCCAACGAGGTGGAAAAGAAGCTGGCGCTTATGAACCGCCACACCTTCCTGCTGGATGGCGACAACGTGCGCCACGGCCTGAACAAGGATCTGGGCTTTACCGAAGCCGACCGGATCGAGAATATCCGCCGCATCGGCGAAGTCGCCCGGCTGATGACCGATGCCGGTCTGATCGTGCTCACCGCCTTCATCAGCCCGTTCCGCGCGGAGCGGCAGATGGTGCGCAGCATGCTGGAGGATGCCGAATTCATCGAGATCTTCGTCGACACTCCGCTGGAAGTGGCGGAGGAACGCGATGTGAAGGGCCTTTACAAAAAAGCCCGCGCGGGCGACCTCAAGAACTTCACCGGGATCGACAGTCCGTACGAGCCGCCGGTAAATCCGGAAATCACCGTCAACACGGTGGAGATGACGCCTGCCGAGGCTGCCGATCACATCATCCAGCAAATCCTGCCGCTCAAGTGAGGACCAGCATGACAGACGCCGAACTCGCCGCTCAGCTGGCCCACCATGCGGGCCAGATCCTGCTCCAGGTCCGCGCGTCCGGAATGATCGAGGGCAAGCCGCTCGGCAAGGCGGGTGACGAGACGGCGAACCAGTTCCTCGTCCACGCCCTCAGGCACCAGCGACCCGACGACGGCCTGCTGTCGGAAGAGAGCAAGGACACGGCAGAGCGGCTGGACAAGGAGCGCGTCTGGATCATCGATCCCGTCGACGGCACCCGCGAATACGGCGAGGCACGCACCGACTGGGCCGTGCACGTGGCCCTGGCGATCGGCGGCAAGCCCGAGATCGGTGCCGTGGCACTCCCCGGCCTCGGCGAAGTCCTGCGCACCGACCAGCCTGTCGCCGTTCCGGACGCCGCCGAGACGCCGCGCCTCGTCGTCAGCCGCACGCGCCCGGCTGCCGAAGCCGTGGCCGTGGCCGAACGCATCGGCGGCGAACTGGTCGCCATGGGCAGCGCCGGGGCGAAGGCCATGGCAGTCGTGCGGGGCGAAGCCGAAATCTACCTGCACTCGGGCGGCCAGTACGAATGGGATAGCTGCGCGCCCGCCGCCGTCGCCATGGCGCACGGCCTGCACTGCTCGCGCATCGATGGCTCCCCGCTCGTCTACAACCAGCGAGATACCTACATGCCCGACCTGCTGATCTGCCGACCAGAATGGGCAGAGCGGGTGCTGGCCGAAGTGAGGGATCTGGCTTCGGCCTGACATCTATGCTGGGGGGCATAGATCTGGGCTATTCCGTCGCGGGGGCTTTCGTCAGCTTCCTCGTCGGCCTCACCGGCGTCGGCGGCGGTTCGCTGATGGCGCCGATCCTGATCCTGCTGTTCGGCATCAACCCGGCGGTCGCCATCGGCACGGACCTGTGGTTTGCCGCCATCACCAAGATCGCTGGTGGAGCTGTCCACCACCGTCTCGGCACGGTGGACTGGCTACTCGTGAAACGGCTGGCGCTGGGAAGCATCCCCGTCGCCGTGCTGACACTGCTGTGGCTGTGGCTGATCCAGGGCGGGCGGCTCGACAGCACGTTCCTGATGCGATTGCTCGGCGGCGCGCTTCTGCTGACGTCCGTCCTGATGATTTGCAAGCCCAAGATCCAGCCCGCCATGCGCAAGCTGAAAGACAGCCTCGGGCCGACAATCCGCTCGCAGCAACTGGTGCTTACCGTGGGGAGCGGCGCGGTGATCGGCGCGCTCGTCACGCTCACCTCGGTGGGCGCGGGCGCGCTGGTGGCCGTGGTGCTGGCGATGATCTATCCGCTGCGCCTCTCCACCAAGACCATCGTGGGCACCGATATCATGCACGCCGTCCCGCTCACGCTGGTGGCGGCGACCGGCCACAGCTTCCTCGGCAACGTCAACGGATGGCTGCTGGCCAGCCTCCTGATCGGTTCGATTCCCGGCATCATTCTCGGCTCACTGGCGAGTGGCCGGGTCAACGAGAACCTAGTGCGCTATGCCCTGGCGGCGATGCTGGCGGTCTCGGCAATCAAGATGATCGCGGCCTAGCCCGCCAGCTTCCACAGCGCGCCAACCGCTGCGCCGCCCAGCACCAGCGCGGTGGCGACCTGCCATTGCCGCTGGCTCACGCGGCCGAAGGCGCGGTGCCCGAACCAGTCGCCCAGCAGCACAGCGGGAAACAGCAGAGCGGCCAGTTCCACTTCGGGCCAGCCGCCCACGTCCAGCCAGATGAACAGCAGCGCCGATAGCGGCGTCAGCACCAAGAAAATCGCCATCATGGAGGCACGTGCCACTTTCGGCTCCAGCCGCCCGCGCAGGTAGAAGGGCGCCATCCCCGGCCCCGGCATTCCGGCGAACCCGCCAAAGAAGCCGGTGAAGAAACCCGACAGCGCCATCGCCGGGCGGCGCGGCATGGCAATCTTTCCCAGCGGCACCACCACCAGCACGAACGCGCCGAGCGAGACGAGCGCGATCAGCACGCGCGCCCACGCAGGCGCCAGGGCGACCAGCGCCCACATGCCGAGCGGCATGCAGGCAAGCGCCAGCAAGGTGATCGGCACGGCGGAAGAGCGGTCCGCATCGCGATAGATTCGCCTTACATCGGTCAGGCCGATCAGGAACAACGAGACGATGCCCACCAGCACCGCGGCGCTGGGCGCGACCGCCAGTTGCAACACCGGCACCAACACCACCGAAAGGCCAAAGCCTGCAAGACCGCGCACGAACCCCGCCGCAATGGCCGCGAGCACGGCGACGAGGACTGCCTCGATGGGAAAGCCGAACATCGGCTAGACCAGCTTCACCAGCGCGGCGAGCGCGGCTGCGCCCAGCACCAGCCCCACGAAGATGCGCCAGGCCCTGTCACTCACCTTGCCGAACGCAAGGGAGCCAAGCCAGTTGCCCAGCAGCACCAACGGGAACAGCGCAAGGCCGAGCACGACGATGCGCCATTCCAGCAGGCCAGACACAGCGCCGGAGGTGACACCCGCCATCGCCGCGACACCGAAAATGCCGATCATGCTGGCCTTCGCCGTCGTGCGGGAAATGTCGCGCCCGACGTAATAGGGCACCACCGGCGGCCCCGGCATGGCGGCAAACCCGGTGAGTATCCCGGCGGAAAGGCCGGTGAGGCCCGTGGTAAGCGGCCCCGGAACATGCGCCGCGCGGCGCGGCAGCAGGATCGCGACAAAGGCGGACAGCGCCACCAGCGCGATCAGGAAGCGGGCGAGGCCGGTGGACAGGGCATCGAGCAAAAGCAGGCCGGGCAAGGTGGTGATCACCAGCAGGACGCTGATGGTCAGCGCCGAGCGTTCCGCCTCGCGCAGGACGTAGCGGACCTCACTCAGCGCCAGCAACCCGGCCATGATGTTCAGCGCCAGCACCGCCTCCACCGGCGTGATCGCCAGCGCCAGGATCGGCACCAGCAGGATGCCGAAGCCGAACCCCGTCAGCCCGCGGATGAACGCCGCACCCAGCGTGGCGGCGGCGGCCACGCCGATCTGGAGCGCGCTGAAACCGGCGAGGAAATCCAAGTGTTATCCGTCGCGCAGGTCAGGCGGCGTCGCTTCCGCCTTTAGCAGCGCGATCGCCTCGTCCAGCGAGATGAACTTCTGCTCTTTCTCGCCCAGGCTGCGCATGGCGACGGTGCCTTCCTCGGCCTCCCGCTTGCCGACAACCAGCATGTGCGGAACCTTCGCCAGCGAGTGCTCGCGCACCTTGTAGTTGATCTTCTCGTTGCGAAGATCGCTGTCCACGCGAATGCCCGCCGCTTTCAGTTTCGCGACGGCCTCGTTCGCGTAGTCGTCCGCATCGGAAACGATGGTGGCGACCACCGCCTGAACGGGCGCGAGCCAAGTAGGCAGCCGACCGGCGAAGTGTTCGATCAGGATGCCGATGAAGCGTTCGTAGCTGCCGAAGATCGCGCGGTGCAGCATCACCGGACGATGCTTCTCGCCATCCTCGCCGATATAGGTTGCGTCCAGCCGGTCGGGCAGCACGCGGTCGCCCTGGATCGTGCCCACCTGCCAGGTGCGGCCGATGGCATCGGTGAGGTGCCATTCCAGCTTGGGCGCATAGAACGCGCCTTCGCCGGGCAGTTCTTCCCAGCCATATTCCTCGTTCATCATGCCGGCTTCTTCCACGGCATCGCGCAGTTCCTGTTCGGCCTTGTCCCAGTCGGCATCGCTGCCGAACCGCTGCTCGGGCCGCAGCGCCAGCTTGATGGAGTAGGTGAAGCCGAAATCCTTGTAGACCGCGTCCGCCAGCTCGATGAAGGCGCGCACTTCGTCCACCACCTGTGCCTCGGTGCAGAAAATGTGTGCGTCGTCCTGCGTGAACTGGCGCACGCGCATCAGGCCGTGCAGCGCGCCGTGCGGTTCGTTGCGGTGGCAGCAGCCCATCTCGCCCAGCCGGATCGGCAGATCGCGGTAGGAGGTGATGCCCTGCTTGAACACCAGCACGTGTGCCGGGCAGTTCATCGGCTTGATCGCCATCCAGTCCGCATCCTTGGCGACGGTGGGCGAAGCCACGCCGCTGTCCTCGTCGACCTCGGGCACGATGTCAGGCACGACGAACATGTTCTGCGCGTACTTTCCCCAGTGGCCGGACTGCTCCCATTGGCGCACGTCCATCAGCTGCGGCGTCTTGATCTCGCGGTACTGCGCATCGTCCATCTTGCGGCGCATGTAGGCTTCCAGCTCGCGCCAGATGCGATAGCCGTTGGGGTGCCAGAAGACGCTGCCGTGCGCCTCTTCCTGCAGGTGGAACAGGTCCATCTCGCGGCCCAGCTTGCGGTGGTCGCGCTTGGCGGCTTCCTCCAGCCGGGTGAGGTGGGCATTGAGCTGCTTCTTGTTGAGCCACCCTGTGCCGTAGATGCGGGTAAGCTGCGCGTTCTTCTGATCACCGCGCCAGTAGGCGCCTGCCACGCGCATCAGCTTGAACGCCTGCGGATCGAGCTTGCCGGTGCTGGCAAGGTGCGGCCCGCGGCACATGTCCAGCCAGGCGCCGTCGCTGCCCGGTTCGCCCGACCAGTAGACGGTCAGTTCCTCGTCCTCAGGCAGTTCCTTCGCCCATTCGGCCTTGAAGGTCTCGCCTTCCTTTTCCCACTTCTCGATCAGCTGCTCACGGCTCCAAACCTCGCGCACCAGCGGCTTGTCCGCCTTGATGATTGCGCGCATCCGCTCCTCGATCTGCGGCAGGTCGTCCATCGAGAACGGCTCGCGGCTGTCAGGGGCCTTCACGTCGTAGTAGAAGCCATCGTCGGTGGCCGGGCCGAAAGTGATCTGCGTGCCGGGCCACAGCGATTGCACCGCTTCGGCCAGCACGTGGGCATAGTCGTGCCGCGCCAGTTCCAGCGCATCTTCCTCGTCACGCGCGGTAATGAGTTCCAGTTCGCTGTCGCAATCGAATGGCCGGTTGAGGTCGCGCACCTCGCCATTCACACGCGCGGCGAGCGCGGCCTTGGCAAGGCCGGGGCCGATGGCAGCTGCAACGTCGCCGGGAGTGCTGCCCGGCTCCATCGCGCGCGTTGAACCATCGGGAAGGCTGATCTGGACTAGTTCGGTCATGGATAAGCCACCTAGTGCGCCAAGGCGATTGCGCCAAGCCTGCAATCATCCTTGCAGGCCGCATTTTCGCGCCCATAGTTGTGTCATGACAATGCAATTTCACGAAGTGGGCGGCCAGAGCATCGCTTATCGGCATAATCCGGGAAGCGGACCCGCCGTGGTCTTCCTGCCCGGCTACATGTCCGACATGGCGGGCGGCAAGGCGACAGCGCTGTTCGACTGGTGCGCCGCGAACGGGCGCGAATGCCTGCTATTGGACTATTCCGGTTGCGGGGAAAGCAGCGGCAACTTTGCCGATGGCACGCTCAGCCGCTGGCGCGACGAGGTGCTGGCGCTGGTGCAGGTGAAGATTGCATCGGACAAGGTGATCGTGATCGGTTCCTCGATGGGCGGGTGGCTGATGCTGCTCGTCGGCACGGCGCTGGGCGAGAGGCTGCACGCCCTTGTCGGCATTGCGGCCGCGCCCGATTTCTCGGACTGGGGCTTCGACGAGGTGCAGAAGAGCCAGCTGCGCGCAGGCGTGACGATCTACGAAAAGAACAATTACGGCTACGACCCCACGCCGACCCATGCGAAGTTCTGGCAGGACGCAGAGGACAACCGCCTGCTCCACCGCGAGGTGCCGGTTACAGCACCGGTGCGCCTGCTGCACGGACAGGAGGATACCGACGTGCCGCCCGAAACATCGCTGCGTCTCGCACGTGCGCTGGCGAGCGAGGACGTGCAGGTGACACTGGTGAAAGGCGGCGACCATCGCCTTTCCCGCGACGGCGATATCGCGCTGCTGCTGCGCACCGTGGAGATACTATGACCGACCTTTCCGTTCTCGATCTCGTGCCCGTGCGCGAGGGCAGCAACGTGTCCGAAGCCATCGCCGAGGCCGGCCAGCTTGCCAGGGTGGCGGAGGAAGCGGGCTACAAGCGCTTCTGGGTGGCAGAACACCACGCCAGCGAAGGCATCGCCGGTGGCCCCACCGCCGTCGTCATCAGCCACATCGGCCACGTTACCACCACGATCCGCATCGGGGCGGGCGGCATCATGCTGCCCAACCATAACCCCTTCGTGATCGCCGAGCAGTTCGGCGCGCTCGATGCGCTGTTTCCGGGCCGCGTCGACCTCGGCCTCGGCCGTGCGCCAGGCTCCGCGCCGATCATCGGGCAGGCGCTGCGCAAGGACCTGCACCGTGCGTCGGAATACTTCCCGCAGGACGTGGTTGAACTGCGCGCGCTGTTCACCGGCGACGTCGATCTGCCGATCACCGCCACGCCGGGGCGCGGGGCGAAGGTGGAAATGTGGATGCTCGGCTCCAGCCTGTTCGGCGCACAGCTCGCCGCGCGCCTCGGCCTGCCTTACGCCTTCGCCAGCCATTTCGCGCCCACCCACCTCGACGAGGCGCTGCGCATCTACCGGCAGGACTTTCGCCCGTCCGATGCGCTGGAGAGGCCGCATGTCATGGCCGCGATGGGGGTGATGTGCGCCGAGACGGACGAGGAAGCCGAACTGCTCTCCAGCAGCCAGGACCAGGCCTTCGTCCGCCTTCGCACAGGCGAACCCGGCAAGCTGCCCCCGCCCATCCCGAATTACCGCGACACGCTGCCGATACAGGCCCGCGCCATGCTGGAAGGGATGGACGTCGCCCGCGCCGTCGGCTCGCCCGCCACCGTGCGCGAGAAGATCGGCCGCTTCATCGAGCGCACCAAGGCGGATGAGATCATTGTCGCAGGGGCAACGCACGATCCCGCGGCAAGAAAGGAGTCGCTCAAGCTGACGATGGAGAGTATTTGAGTGTTTGTTTTGCGAAGCCGCCTCCGCGGCTTCGTCCTCGGGGCTGTTCGCTCCGTCCTGCGGACTGCGCGGCACCTGCGGGCGGCAGTTCGGCCTTGCGGTCCGCTAGTCGCGGACCGAGCCAGTTCCTCTCTTGAACTTTAACGCGGGACACGGGCGCACCAGCGCCCGCAAGCGCGAACGCGCGCCCGAGCTTTTTTCGAGGAAAGCCAAGGGGCGCGGACGCGCCCCGCCCGGCGCCTGAGGGTCCAAACAAACTAGTTACCAACGTAACTTTTCACTCGCGTCCGCCGGACGACGGCGATAGAGGCGCTTGGGAACTTCCGGTAAGGGTCATCGCTGGAAGAGGGAGTCGCGGCGCCAGCCCGTGGGGCCGGGCTCTAGAGGAGACAGGCAGGCATGGCGAAATCGAGCAGCAAGTCCGCGGCTTTCAAGGAACTCACCAAGGAAGAACGGGGCTTTGCCGCCGTGCTGAAGGACCGGATCAGCGATTCGCTGCTTCCGGGCGAAAGCGCGCTGGAAGGCGAGCAGATGGACGAGGCCGCTGCCTTCGTGGTCGAGGCCGCCCGCACCCGCGAGGACGGCAAGCCCTCCATCCTGCTACGCACCGAATCGGGCGAGCGCCGCTTTATGCGCATCGCCATCATCAACAAGGACATGCCGTTCCTGGTCGATTCCATCGCCGCCACCATGTCCGCGCGCGGACTGGCGATAGACCTGCTCGTCCACCCCATCCTGCCCGTGCGCCGGCGTGACGAGGCGCTGGTCGACGTGCCCGAGGGCGACGGCACCGGCGAGAAGAAGGAAAGCTGGGTCTACATCGAGACAGGCCGGATCGACGCGAAGGACCGGCGCGAACTGGAAGCCGAGCTTCGCACCGCGATCCTGGATGTGCGCGCCGCCGTTGCCGACTGGCCGAAGCTGCGCGAGGCCATCGGCGAGGATGCGGACCGCCTGCCCGATGCCGAAGGCGCGGCGCTCCTGCGCTGGCTGGGCGGCGGCATGATGACGCAGCTGGGCCACGTCACCCGCAAGCGCGACGGCAGCCAGTCCGACGAATTCGGCATCTGCCGCCGCTCCACGCCCGACCTGATGGCCGACGATGCCTACGACAAGGCCTTCGCCTGGTTCGACGGCAAGGATGATGGCAAGGGGGGCCACCAGGGCCGCGCCCCGCTGATCGTGAAGGCCAACCGCCTCTCGAAGGTGCATCGCCGCGTGCCGCTGGACCTGTTCATCGTGCCGCGCATGGAAGATGGCCGGGTCGAGGCGCTCAGCGTCCACGCCGGCATCTGGACCAGCGCCGCGCTGGTCACTTCGCCCGACACCGTGCCGGTTCTGCGCCAGCAGTTGAAGACAATCATGGACCGGCTGGATTTCGAGCCCGGCAGCCACGACTACAAATCATTGGTCCACGCGTTGACCGCCTTGCCGCACGACCTGATCATCAGCTTCTCCGACGACGACATCACCCGCGTCGCCACGGCGATGATGGGTCTCACCGATCGCCCGCGCCCGCGCGCCACGCTTGTCACCGCACCGCTGGGCCGCCACGTGTTCGGTTTCGTCTGGCTGCCGCGCGACATGATTTCCACCGCCGTGCGCCTACAGATCCAGGACCTGCTGGAAACCCAGACCGGCGCGACCACGCTCGACTGGAGCCTGATGGTGGAAGGCGGCAACCTCGCCCTGCTGCGCTACGTCATGGATTTCCGCGGCAAGGGCACCAGCGTCGATGCCGACGCAGTCGACACGGCACTCAACGCCATGCTGCGCGGCTGGCAGGATGCGGTGGAAGACGCGCTGCTGGAAACCGAGGACGCCAGCCGCGCTGCCGCCCTTGCGCTGCGCTATGCCGAGAGCTTCCCGGCGTTCTATCGCACCGCCTACAGCGCCGCCGAAGCCGCCGCCGATATCGGCCGCCTGCGCCTGCTGGCTGCCCATTCGGAGGACGGCGGAGAGGGCCGCGACGTGCGCCTCTATCATTCCGACGCCGACGACGATGACCGTTTGCGGCTGAAGGTCTACCAGCATCACGGTTCCCTGCCGCTCTCGGATGCGGTGCCCGCGCTGGAGAACTTCGGCTTCCGCGTGCTTTCTGAAATTCCTGCCCGTCTGCAAGGCGAGGATGCCGGGACCATCCACGATTTCACGCTCGGCCTGCCTGCCGGGGTGGAGCATGACGACGTGCTCTCCCGCGCCGCCGATATCGAGGAGGCCATTTCCGCCGTTCTCAACGAACGCGCGGAGGATGACGTGTTCAACCGCCTCGTCGTCGTCTCCGGCCTCGTCGCGCGGGAAACCGACTGGCTGCGCGCATTCTACCGCTATCTGCGGCAGGCCAACATCGCCTTTACCATCTACACCGTGGTGGATGCGCTGGCAGCAGCGCCGAAGGTCACACGAGGGCTGATCGACCTGTTCGTGACGCTGCACGACCCGGCTACCAAGGGCGACCGGGCAAAGGCCGCGGAAGCCATCGACGACGAGATCCGCTCCGGCCTCGCCGAGGTGACTGCGATCAACGACGATCGCATCCTGCGCCTTTACTGGAGCACGCTGCGCGCCATCCTGCGCACCAATGCCTTTGCACCCTCGGCGGCAGAAGCACTCGCCTTCAAGTTCGATTCCGCGCAGGTTCCCGGTCTGCCCAAGCCCGTTCCGTGGCGCGAGATCTTCGTCTATTCGCGCCGTGTCGAGGGCGTGCACCTGCGCGCCGGACCCGTGGCGCGCGGCGGCATCCGCTGGTCGGACAGGCGCGACGACTTCCGCACCGAAGTGCTGGGCCTGATGAAGGCGCAGAAGGTGAAGAACGCCGTGATCGTGCCGACCGGCGCGAAGGGCGGCTTCTATCCCAAGCGCCTGCCCAACCCGGCGATCGACCGCGACGCCTGGTTCACCGAGGGCAAGGAAAGCTACAAGCTCTATATCCGCTCGCTGCTGTCGATCACCGACAACTACGAAGGCGACAAGGTCGTCCACCCCGAAAGCGTGGTGATCCACGACGGGGAAGACCCCTACTTCGTGGTCGCCGCCGACAAGGGCACCGCGACCTTCTCCGACACGGCCAATGCCATCGCGCTGGAAAGGGACTTCTGGCTGGGCGACGCTTTCGCCAGCGGCGGCTCCAACGGTTACGATCACAAGGCCATGGGCATCACCGCGCGCGGCGCCTGGATTTCCGTGCAGCGCCATTTCCTTGAAATGGACGTCGACGTGCAGACCGATCCGGTGCGCGTGGTGGGATGCGGCGACATGTCGGGCGACGTTTTCGGCAACGGCATGCTGCTGTCGAAGTCGATCAAGCTGATTGCCGCGTTCGACCATCGCCACATCTTCATCGATCCCGATCCCGATCCCGCCGCGAGCTGGAAGGAGCGCAAGCGATTGTTCGAGATGGACCGGTCCAACTGGGCCGAATACGACGAGAAACTGATCTCGCGCGGGGGCGGCATCTACCCGCGCACGATGAAGCGCATCGAGCTCAGCAAGACCGCGATGGCTGCGCTCGGCATTGCCGAAAGCGATATCGGGGACGGCGGGCTCGATCCCGACAGCCTGATCGCCGCCATCCTGAAAAGCCCGAACGACCTACTGTGGTTCGGCGGCATCGGCACCTACGTGAAATCGAGCGACGAGAGCCACGCCGAAGTGGGCGACCCCGCCAACGACGGGCTGCGCGTGAACGGCGAGGACCTGCGAGTGAAGGTCATCGGCGAAGGCGCGAACCTCGGCGTGACGCAGGAAGGCCGCATCGAGTTCGCCCTGAACGGTGGGCGCATCAACACCGATTTCATCGACAACTCCGCAGGCGTCGATTGCTCGGACAACGAGGTGAATATCAAGATCGCCCTGGCCGCGGCGCGCGAGGCCGGTCGCCTGTCCGAGGAACGCCGCAACGCGCTGCTGAAGGACATGACCGAGGAAGTTGCCGAACTGGTGCTGGAGGACAACCGCCTCCAGGCTCTCGCCCTCTCGATCGCCGAACAGGGCGGCAGCCGCACCGTGGGCGCGCAGGCCCGCCTGATCGAGACGCTCGAGGAGCTGGGCGGCATGGACCGCACCAACGAAGGCCTTGGCGATGCCGAGACGCTGAAGCGGCGCGCCAGCGATGGTCGCGGCCTCGTGCGGCCCGAACTGGCCGTCCTGCTCTCGCATTCCAAGCTGGTGCTGCAGGATGCCGTCGAGTCGAGCCCGCTGGCGGGCGACGACGCGGCAGATCCGCTGGTGCTGGGCGATTTCCCGCCGCAGTTGCAGGAAGGCTTCCGCAAGCAGTTGCTGGACCACCGCCTGCGCAACGAGATCGTTGGCACCGTGGTTGCGAACAAGATCGTCAACCGCATGGGGATGCTCCACCCCTTCGAACTCGCCGAGGAAGAAGGCGCAGGACTTGAGCTGATCGGCAGTGGCTTCGTCGCTGCCAGCGACCTGCTTGGCATGGAGGAAATCTGGCAAGCGCTCGAAACCGCCAAGATGCCGGAGAACGCGCGCCTGATGCTGTTCGACCAGGCGGCGCTGGCATTACGCGGCCACATAGCCGACCTATTGCGCTCTGGCGGCGGCACCAAGTCGCCCTCGCAATTGCGAGAGGAGATCGGCGATACCGTGGCAGAGCTGACCGACAAGGTCGACAGCCTGCTGGGCGACGAGGCCCGCGCGCACGTGGAGGTCATTGCCGACCGCATGTGCGAGAAGGGCGCACCCGCCAAGCTGGCGCAGAAGGTGGCGCAGCTTTTCGCACTCGACGGGGTGATCGGCCTCGCCTGCCTCGGCAGCGAGACCGAGATCGCGCCGATGGACCTTGCCCACGCCTTCGTGAAGCTGGGCCACCTGCTGGGCATCGACTGGGCGCAGTCGCGCGCCGCAGTGATGTCGCCCTCCGACCCTTGGGAGCGGCTACTGGTGGCAGGGCTTGCCCGCGATTTCCAGGCGATGCGCTTCGAATTCCTGCGCGGCCTTGCCCGCAAGCGCGGAAAGTCGGCGGGCGATCCCATGGCCCTGATCGAGGAATGGGCGAGCGCGAACGAGAAGCCGGTCGCCCAGTTCCGCCGCATGGTGAACCGCGCACAGGCGGCAACGCCGGTTGCACCCGCCATGCTGGCACAGGTGGCCAGCCAGGCCCGCAACCTGTTGCTGGGGTAAGGCGCGCCGAGCCCATGAGGCTTGACGCAAGGCCCGATATTGGCGACCGCCATGTCCATGACCCGATATGATGTTGTCATCGTGGGCACCGGACATGGCGGCGCACAGGCCGCGATAGCCCTGCGCCAGAACGGTTTCGAAGGCTCGATCCAGATGATCGGGCGCGACGCCAACCCGCCTTACGAACGCCCCCCGCTGTCAAAGGAATACCTCGCTGGCGAGAAGCCGTTCGAGCGTATCCTGATCCGGCCCGCACAATTCTGGGCCGACAAGGATATTGGCCTCACATTGGGCGAGACGGTCTCGAAGATCGAACCAGAACTGAAGGAAGTGGTGCTCGGCTCCGGAGAACGCGTTGGCTACGGCCGGCTGATCTGGTCCGCCGGTGGCGACGCGCGGAGGCTGTCTTGCCCCGGTTCGCACCTTGATGGCGTGCACGCCGTGCGAGACCGGCGTGATGTGCAGAATCTGAAGGCGGACCTCGATGCAGGCGCTGAGAAGTTCGTCGTGATCGGCGGCGGCTATATCGGCCTGGAAGCTGCTGCCGTGCTGCGCAAGCTCGGCTGCGATGTCACGCTGGTCGAGGCGGAGGGCAGACTGCTGTCACGCGTCGCGGGCGAGGACATGTCACGGTTCTTCGCAGAAGAGCACCGCCGCCAGGGCGTCGACGTGCGGCTGGGATGCCAGGTCGAGCGGCTTGAGGGCGATGACCGGGTGACGGGCGTAACGCTGGCCGATGGGGAGACCATACCGTGCGATGCGGTGGTCGCCGGGATCGGCATCGTCCCCTCTGTCGGGCCGCTGATCGCTGCAGGTGCCGCAGGGGCCAACGGGGTCGATGTTTCCGACATCTGCCACACCAGCCTCGAAAAGGTCTACGCCATCGGCGACTGCGCCGCCCACGCAAACCCCTATGCCAACGGCGCGGTGGTGCGGCTGGAAAGCGTTCAGAACGCCAACGATATGGCCACCACCGTGGCCAAGGCGATCTGCGGCGATCCGCAACCCTACGATGCGATGCCGTGGTTCTGGTCGAACCAGTACGATCTCAAATTGCAGACAGCTGGCCTCAGCGTGGATTACGACACCACTGTCCTGCGCGGAAATCCGGAGGAGCGCAGCTTCTCTGTCATCTATCTGCGCGACGGCGTGGTGATCGCGGTGGACGCGGTGAACCGCACCAAGGATTATGCGCAAGGCGGCAAGCTGGTGAAGGTCCGCGCGCAGGTCGCGCCGGAACTGCTGATGGATACCGATGTGCCGCTCAAGGAGATGTTGTAAGTCTCGCCAGCGCCCACTCCGCAGCCTCGGCCACGACTGGGTCATCATCGCCAAGCAAGGCACGCACCCTCGGAACCAGCGCGGCATCGCCGCTGTTGCCCGCCGCGATCAGGCAGTTGCGCACGAAGCGATTGCGCCCCACCCGCTTGATCGGACTGCCGGAGAATTTCGCGCGGAAAGCCGCGTCGTCCAGCGCCAGCAATTTCCCAAGATCGGGATCGACGAGATCCTCGCGCGGGGCGAGTTTCGCATGGCGCGCCGCGATGTCGGCAAACTTGTTCCAGGGGCACACCGCCAGGCAATCATCGCAGCCGTAGATGCGGTTGCCCATGGCTTCGCGGAATTCCTCGGGGATCGGCCCCTTGTGCTCGATCGTCAGGTACGAGATGCAGCGCCGCGCATCCAGCCGATACGGTCTGGGAAAAGCGTTCGTCGGGCAGGCATCCTGACAGGCACGGCACGAACCGCAACGATCGCCGTGCGGCGCGTCGGCGGAAAGCTCCAGCGTGGTGTAAATTGCCCCCAGGAACAGCCAACTGCCGTGTTCGTGGCTGACGAGGTTGGTGTGCTTGCCCTGCCAGCCGATGCCCGCCGCCTCGCCCAGCGGCTTCTCCATGACGGGCGCGGTATCGACGAAAACCTTGAGCTCGGTTTCGGGGCGCTGCTCCACCAGCCAGCGCGCCAGTGCCTTCAGCGCCTTTTTCACAACGTCGTGATAATCGCGCCCCTGTGCATAGACCGATATCTTGGCCTCGCCCTCTGCAAGCGGATCGACCTCGGGCGCGTAGCTCATGCCGAGCGCGATCACGCTTCTCGCCGCAGGCCACATGCTTTGCGGGCCCTGCCGCACGTCGGCACGGTTCTGCATCCACGCCATGTCGCCGTGATGGCCCGCATCCAGCCATTCGTGCAGCCGCTCCGCCCGCACCGGGTCGTCCGCCGCCGGGGCAATGCCCACGGCCGCGAAGCCAAGCTCGCGCGCCTTTGCTTTCAGCGCATCCTCAAGCGAAGCGGTATCGCGGCTATTAACCATTATGCACGTTCAACCCGTTCATTCCTTCGCGATAGCTGATAGGGCATGGATATGGCGACAGGTGAATTCCAGGCGGGCGTGGATACGGCACGCGATCTGGCGATAGAGGCGCGCGGCCTCGTCAAGCGGTTCGACGGCACACTGGCAGTGGACGGCGTGGACATCGCCGTGCCCGAAGGGGCGATCTACGGCGTGCTTGGCCCCAACGGCGCGGGCAAGACCACGTCCCTGCGGATGCTGCTTGGCATCATCGACCCGGACGAAGGCTATCGGCGCGTGCTGGGCGCGGAAAATCCGCAACATGTTGCCCGTCTGATCGGCTACCTGCCCGAGGAGCGCGGCCTCTATCCCTCGATGAAAGCCTACGAGGCTATCGGCTTCATGGGCGCGCTACGCGGGCTGCCGCTGGAGGTGGGACGCGAGCGCGGCAAGGAGCTGATGGAACAGCACGGCCTCGGCCACGCGATCGACAGGCAGATTCGCCAGCTTTCCAAGGGCATGGCGCAGACCGTGCAATTGCTCGGCACGCTGGTGCACGAACCGAAGCTGGTGGTGTTCGACGAACCGTTCAGCGGGCTCGACGCGATCAACCAGGGCAAGCTGGAAGGGCTGATCCGGGGGCTGGCAGACAAGGGCACGACCGTGATTTTCTCCACCCATGTGATCGCCCATGCGGAGCGTCTGTGCGAGAACATCGCCATCATCGCAGGTGGCAAGGTGCCCTATGCGGGCAGCGTGGAGGAAGCGCGTGATCGCATCCCGGCGCAAGTGCGACTGGAAACGCGACGGCGCGACGGCGTATGGCGCGCCGCCCTGCCCGCCGAAACGCGGCAGGTGGGCGATTTCTTCCATTTCCCGCTGCCGGAAAGCGGGATCGAGCCGCTGCTGAAGGCCCTCATCGAAGGCGAGGCGGGTATCCTGTCGCTTTCCATCGAGCGGGCAGGCCTGCACGATGCCTTTGTCGCAATCGCCGGCGAGGCGGCGGCGCGGGACATGGTTTCCGGCACCGAGGGAGAAAAGGCATGAGCGCGCGAAATCCGGGACGCCTCTCCATCTGGCAGGCCGCCTACGTCATCGCCCGGCGCGATTTCACCGCCATCCTGTTGAGCCGCGCCTTCATTTTCTTCCTCCTCGGCCCCCTGTTCCCGGTGATCGTCATGGCGCTGGCCGGCGGCGTGGGCGCGCAGGTGCAGTCCGAAGCGATTTCCGCCGATGTCGGCATTGCGATGGAATCGCGCGATGTCGATGCGATGCTGGCCGCGCGGGACGAGGTGCGCCAGCTTGTCGGCCCGGCCCTGCCCAACATGGTGGAGCTGGAACGGGTCGCCCCCGGCGAGACGTTCGACGCGTCCGCCTATCTCGAAAACCGCGAAGGCAGCCTTGCCGCCATCGTCACCGGTTCACCGGAGGCCCCGGTGCTGACAGCCACCGCCGGTCGCCTGGCACGCTGGCAGGGCATGGTCGCGCTGGTCGCCGCCCACGCCAGCCAGCCCGGCGCACAGACCTACCCCGCAGTTTCGACGGCAACCGTGGAAACCAGCGGTGCATCGGAAAACACTGGGCGGCTGCGCACGGCGCAGGGTGGGCAACTGCTGCTGTTCCTGCTGATCATGCTGCTGGCCAGCATGGTGCTTTCCAACCTCGTCGAGGAAAAAGGCAACAAGATCATCGAAATCCTCGCCGCCGCCATCCCTATGGACGCTGTGTTTCTGGGCAAGCTGTTTGCCATGCTGGGCATTTCGGTCGTCGGCATCGCGGTGTGGGGCGCAACCGGTTTTGCCGTCCTGACAGCGGGGGGAGTCACGCTTTCCGACTATGCCAATCCGGGGGTAGGCTGGCCGATTTTCTTCCTGCTCTTCGCCCTTTACTTCGGCATGGGCTACCTACTGCTGGGCGCGATATTCCTCGCCGTCGGATCGCTGGCGACCACGGTGCGCGAAGTGCAGACGCTGTCCATGCCTGCCACGATGTTCCAGATCATCGTGTTCTTCCTCGCCAGCCTCGCCGTTACAGACCGGGGTGGGTGGCCCGAATATACCGCAATTGCGTTTCCCCTGTCCTCGCCTTTCGCCATGGTGGCGCGCGCCGCGACCGAGGAAACGCTGTGGCCCCACCTGGTGGCGCTCGCCTGGCAGGCGCTGTGCGTGGCGGTGTTCGTTAAGGCCGGGGCCAGCCTGTTCCGCAAGCGGGTGATGAAGAGCGGCCCGCGTAGCGCAAGGGGTTCGCGCTCGCTCTTGAAGCTGATGGGCGGTATGTTCAGGAACCGTTCGACCTTAGCGGAATAGAATCCATTGTCATGACCAAGATTATCGCCAATCGCCGCTCCGCCCTCGCCTGGCTCGGTGCCGGGGCATCCGTTCCCGTCCTCGCCGCCTGTGGTGGCAACGAGGCGCGGGCTCAGGGCAACTTCCCGATATCCTATTCCGAAGCCGAGTGGCGTCGCCGCCTGACCGCGCAGGAATTCCGCGTGCTGCGCGAAGCCGCGACCGAACGGCCCTACACCTCCCCGCTGAACGACGAGAAGCGCCGTGGCACCTATCACTGCCAGGGCTGCGGCAACCGCCTGTTCTCCAGCTCGCACAAGTATGACAGCGGCACCGGCTGGCCCAGCTTCTGGCGCGCGATCGACAACGGAGCGGTGGGATATTCTACCGACTACAACCTCGGCTACCCGCGCACCGAAGAACACTGCGCGGATTGCGGCGGCCATCTGGGCCACCGCTTCGACGACGGGCCTGAACCGACCGGCCACCGCCATTGCATCAACGGCGTCGCGCTGGAATTCCGGCCCGCCTAACGCACGACGCGGTAGATGCGCAGTGAAGAGTGGCTGAAGGTGAGGGCTGGCTCGAGCCACGCGGGCGGCTCGTCCGATACGAGCGCGTTCGCGAAATTGTCGGGCGAGGCCGTGCGGTAGAACGCCACGTCGCTCGCCGATCCGCAAATCGCCACATAGTCGATACCGTATTCGCGCACGATGGCTTCCGCCTCGTCGACCGATCCGGTCATCGCCAGCAGCAGGTCCACCATCGGGCGCTGGTTGCGGTGGTAGCTGGCCGCCATGATCGTGTGATCGGTCTTGCCAAGTATCTCCAGCCCACCGTCGAAAGGAGCCATGACGAGGCCCGGCGGAAGATCGGCAAGCGCACCGTAATCGCAGCCCCATTGCTGTGTGAAATTCTCCGCATCCGGCGGCACGCCGTCCCGAGACACGTAGTCGTCCAGCGGGGCGAAGAGGGCACTCGCGAACAGAGGCGTCGTCATGCCCACGGCCGCCAGCGTGGCGACGATACGCGGTGCAGGCGAGGCGATAGCGCGGGCCTTGGGCAGGAATTCCGCCATCAGCAGCGCCGCGAACGGGATCGCCAGCAGCTGCGCCACCACGCCCTCGCGCATCACAAGCAAGGAATAGCCACCTGCCGCCAGCGCAAACAGGAATAGCAAGGTGCACGGCAGGGCGCGGCCCTGGTGGAACAGGCCGCGACAATGTGCGCGCCACCAGCCCGCGACGATGATGCCGATGGTCCACACCAGCGTCAGCGCCACCGAAGGCGCCTGCTCCCAGATCGGCAGGCCTTCGGCGATCTTGCCATGCCACCATTCCTGCAACACAGGATCGAGCTCTGCCATCGGGTTCGTGGCGCAGGGGCCGAGCAGCGCGCTGACCAGTTGCAGGCAGACCAGCCCCATCGCGCCCAGCGCGAGCAGGCGGCCCTGCACCCGGTCCTGCCACGGCAGAAAGGGTATGATCGCTGCGATCAGCGCCGCAGCGGCGAATGTCAGGAGGTGACCGGGCAGCAGCACGTCGCAATATGCCGTATCGAGCGGGCCGCGCGTGCCGTAGGCGAGCGCCGCCGCCGCAATCGCGAGAGCGCCTAGGAACCACGGCAGCAAGGTGCGCTCCCCGAACCAGTAGCGCACGCCGTAGAGCCCGGCGAGCACGGCGACGAGCGGCAGGCCCTCCAGCGAGATCACCACCCACGCCGCCGCGCACAGCCCGCAGGCGACCGCACTCCAGCGCGAGTCCCGGATCAGCAGCGCCGCGCAGACCAGCGCCAGCACCGCCTGCGGCGCGTGATGGTCGATCCGCATGGGGGCAAAGTTGCCCGGCAGCATCGGGAACAACGGCATGATGAGGAGGCCGAACGCAAAGGCCAGCGGCGGGAAGTCCAGCCGCAGCATGATCGCGCGCAGGGCGAACAGCGCGGGCAGCAGCCACAGGAGCGGCACCAGCACCAGCGCGGCGCTCTCCCCGAACAGCAGCATCAGCGCGGCCAGCGGCAGGTCCACCAGCCGCGACCAGTGCATGGAGAAACCCTCGGGCGGGTTCATCCGGTATTGCGTCACATCCCAGAACGCCTGCCCGTCCAGCCAGGCGCGCACCTGCAACAGGCGCGTCCAGTCATCGGGGCCGACAGGCTCCCAGCCCAACAGCGGCTGGATGGCAATGCGCACCAGCGCATAGGCCAGCCACACGGCCAGCACCGCCTGCCACGTGCGCACGAAACTGCGCCACTCGAACCCCCGACCCGTCATGGGGCAAAGTCCCTAACGGAAAACCACGCGGCTGCGTAGGAGCCATGTGGCAACGAAGCTGACGGCAATCGCAACGAGCTTGGCAAGGCGCGGGTCGAACCCGCTGGCATCCCCTGCCCAGACGATCGCAGTCGTCAGGCCAAGGCCCACCAGCGCGGAAATCACGAACAGCGCTTTTTGCCGGGTGCGCGCCGCACCGCGCTCGGCAACATTGCCGATGAAGACCGCCCGGCTGCTCATCAGCCAGTGCGCCGCGATGCCGAGGCAATAGCCCACGGCAGAAGCGCCCGCCGCCCAGATACCCAGCGACAGCAGGGCAAGGAACGTGCCCATGTCCACCGCCAGCGCGCCCACGCTCGCCAGCAGGTAGCGCACCAGCCGCGTATCGATCATCCGCATGAACACGGCGGGCATGGCCTAGGCCGCCTTCTTGCCCTTGGAAACAACGCGTTCCGGCACATCTCGCACGGAGGAAAGCGCGGCGGCCTGATCGTCGGTCACACTCTTGCGGCTTTCGGGCAGGGCCTTCTCTGCTCCTTCGTCGCCTGCCTCGTGATACTCGGCGTCCTCGTTGACGCACCAGGTATCATAGACGCGCTCTCCGGCGAGGATGTTCTCGACCGTCAGCATGGCCGTCATCATGGCGTGGTCCTGGTTGTTGTAGCGGTGCATCCCGTTGCGACCGACGAGGTGCAGGCTCGGATACTTCGCTTCCAGCTCGGCGCGCATTGCATCGACATTGGCGGCATAGTCCTCGTCGTAGACGGGGTAGGCCTTTTCCTGCCGCACCACTGCGCCGCCGATCACTTTTTCGGGCGAAACGAGGCCGAGGATATCCATTTCCTTCTTGGCCAGTTCGACAAGGTCAGCATCGTCCATCGACCAGAGGCCGTCGCCTTCGAAGCAGAAGTATTCGAGGCCCACGCAGGCCACATTCTCGTTCGGCACCATTTCGGGCGACCACGAGCGGAAGTTCTGCACGCGGCCCACCTTCACCTTGGAATCGTGGATGTATATCCAGTTGTCGGGGAACAGGTCCTCGCTGCGTATCATCAGGGCCACGGTCAGGAAATCGCGGTACTTGAGATTGCTGGCGTTCAGTGTCGTTTCGGGCAGCGGGTGCATGCGCGCAGCGAGCTGGCGCATCGGCGCGCTGCTGATGGCGTCCTTAGCGCGGATCACCACTTCGCCCTGCTCGCTCTCCGTCGTCATGCGCCAGCCGCCCTTGCCATCGGCCGCAAGCTGCTTGAGAGCGTGACCCATCAGCACCCGGCCCTTGCCGGTCGCCACGATCTTGTCGCGCGCAGCTTCCCACATCATGCCGGGGCCAAGGCGCGGGTAGCGGAAGGTTTCGAGCAGGGTCTTCGCCTGCTTGCCACTGCCGTCGTTCAGCTTGTTGAGGCCAAGCGAGCGCTTCAGCCCGTCGACCACCGCGCCCCAAAGCGATAGGCCCTTGATGCGCTGGGCAGCCCAGTCGGCGCTCATTTCGTTGCAGGGCATCCCCCACACCTTCTCGGTGTAGGTCTTGAAGAAGATGGAATAGAGCTTCTTTCCGAACTGGTTGCTCGTCCAGTCCTCGAAGCTGCGGATCTCGCGCTCCGGGAACACCTTCGCCTTGGCGTAGCTCGCCATGCACAGCGTCGAACGCCAGATGCCGAGGTTCCACAGCGCTTCGAACGCGCGCAGTGGATAGCTGTAGAACTTGCCCTCGTAATAGATGCGGCTCATGCGGGGGCGCTGGATGAAATCGTCGGGCAGGATCTCGTTCCACAGGTCCACGACCTGCTGGCTCTTCGAGAAGAACCGGTGCCCGCCGATGTCGAAGCGGTAGCCCTCGTGCTCCACAGTGCGGCTGATCCCGCCGACGTAGGTCGCATCCTTCTCGATAATGGCAACGGTCTTGCCCTGCTTCGTCAGCAGGTAGCCTGCCGTCAGCCCTGCCGGTCCGGCACCGATAATGGCCACGTCGACTTCGATTTCGCCGCTCGCGAAACCCGCGTTGCCATTGGAAAGATCGTGCATGAATGCCCCCGGTTGTTGGTCCTGACCGGGAGTGAAGGAAAATGGTTATGAGCCGGTTAACACGCCTGTTCGAGCAAGGCCCGCCAAAGGCTCACTCGCCCAGTTGCAGGTCTGCCGCGATGCGCGCGAAATCGCCGTACTGGTAGGTATCCTCGAAGATCAGGCCGCAACCGCCATCCTTGCGCCAGCGAACCTTGGCGTTGGTTTCGGGCAGGCCCGCCGCCGAAAGCTTCACCCGCTCATCCAGCGCGAAGCGGCAGTCGCAGGCGATTTTCGCGCCCTGCTGCGAAAGGTCCACGATCTCCACGTCCTCGCGCCGCCCGCCTGCCTTCTCGATCACGGCAGGTGCGCTGAGATTGAGGCGGATGGCGCGCTTGGCATAGCGGCTGGGACTCACGATGATGCGATCGATATCGGCCTGGTGCACGAACCGGAAACCGGCCCGGTCGTCCTTCTGCCAGATCGGCTCCATCTCGTGCCGGTCGCCGTTCTGCAATTCCACCACCATGCGCGCCGCAGGAGGCAAGCGATGGAAGGTGCGCACGCTGATCCCGCTTTCCGATACGTCGCGGATGACGCAGAGGAATTCGCCTGCATCGCAGAGCAATTTTGCGGCGCGGATCAGCAGGGTGTAGCGGGTTGCCTCGCGCTGCTCGATATCGCCGCCGCCTGCGATGACAGCGCCTGGCAGTGCTTCGTCCTGATGTAGGGCGTTGTGCATGTGGTCCCCATGTTGCCGGGCGGCCAGGCTGGCCACCATTGCTGACAGGCCTCACTCCTATTGGCTCGTCCTTAACGGCAATAGAGCGCCTCTATGCGTATTTCCCTGTGATTGCTGGTTAACGGGCCGGTCATCCCCTTCCGGGAGGAGCCTTGCGCGACTATCTGAGCACTCTTTCAAATAGCGGCATCGTCAGCGCTGCACCTGTATCGGAAAGGTGGCCAGCGTCCTGATACAGAAAGCGTCCATCCTCCCCGATGACTCTCGTGCCGTTCGGGCCGTCGAAGATCGGAAAAACGTCCACGATGGTCGCCTGGGAGGAGTAAGTGTCTACCACAGCAGCGCCTGCCTCACGTTTCGATCCCCTGTCTTCCGGCTCGAAGAAGGGTGGCCGCAGGCCTTCCCTTATCGACTGACGGGATACATCGTCCGAAAGAAGCGGCATCTGCTGCACCAGGACGATTTTCCCGGCGTGCGCGTTGAGGTGGCGCATGGCCTGCGCCAATCGTTCCGGATGTTCGCCGATCTTTATTCCCCACGCGTAGGCAAACACGATCACGTCAGGCTGCTCGCGGGCCACCAGGCGGGCAACATCATTCCAGATCGTATCCTCTTCTTCCGGCAGGAGGTTGCCCGCAGGCATGCCTGCCACGCGCAGGTTGAATTCCTCTTCGCGTGCCAGTTCTGCCAGCGGAAGGGCATACATGTAGGCCTGGCTGTCTCCGAGCAGGAGAACGTCCCGGCTGTGACCGGATACGGCTTCAATTCCGCCGGCGGCAATGTCCCCGCTATCTGCTCCGAGATAGTGGCTCTCCCGAAGATGGTAGCCGACTGCGGAGAGAGCGATAACCCCGGTCGCAAAGAACAACAGCGCTGCGCGAACCATGCCCTGCCGGTTGAAGTACCTTCTTGCCGGACGCTCGATCAGAAAATAGCTCGCGACCGACAGCACAACTGTAAGCACCACCTTGAGAGCAAGTCGCACTTCTGCCGAGGCTTCGAAAAGGCGGTAGTCGATGAAAGAGAAGATGGGCCAATGCCAAAGGTATAGCGAATAGGACAGAAGTCCTATGGCAACTACGGGACGCCACGCCAGATATCGTTGAACCCGTGATCCCTCGGCCCGCGCTCCCTCCAGAATTGCCAGAGTTGCCAGAACCGGCAATGCCGCAGTCGGACCTGGAAAATGCTCTGGACCCAAGAACAGGAACGACAGCAGCAGACCCACGAGCCCCAGCTCCGCCACCCCGGGTCGGCGGGTTGCCTCGTGTCTTGCGTGCCAGACAGCCAGCGCACCGCCGACCAGCAGTTCCCATGCCCGCGTGGGAAGGGTGTAGAAGGCAATGTCCTTCGCCAGGTAAGTAAGCACGATGGCACAGGCAAAGCTGACCGCCGCCGCGCCTAGCAATGGCGGCAGGATCCGCCGCTTCGTCAGCCAAAGGAGCGCGAGCGGGTAAAGAAGGTAGAACTGCTCTTCGACCGCCAGCGACCAGTAGTGCAGGAGCGGCTGGGCATCCTGCGAAATGGTGAAGTAGTCCCCCTGGAAAATCAGCTTCATGTTTATGAGTGACAGCGCGGCGGCCGCGCCACTCGTCCCCGCAGATGCGATATCCTGGGCCGAATAGAGATAGAGGCTGGCGGCGTAGGTCGCTGCTATGACGACAGCGAATGCCGGGAAAATACGGGCGATGCGCCGTTGATAGAAGCGGGCGACGGAAAACCGCCCCTGCTCTATCTCCCGGAGGATAACCCCGGTTATGAGGTAGCCGGAAAGAACGAAGAAAACGTCCACTCCGACAAACCCGCCGGGCAAAACCGAATGGTCGAGGTGGAACAGTAATACAGACAGAACGGCAAGCGCACGGATTCCATCGAGATGCGCATAGTATGGATGAGTTGAGGCGAATCCGCTGACCGGCCGCCGCAGTTGTACCGTCTTACCCCACATGGCCCGGCTGTATAGCGGCGGAGGCTGACCCGGCAATCCTTAGTTCGGCGCCTGCGGGGAACTGCTGAAAGCGGTCGCCGTGTGCGTTCCGGAGACAAGGAGCATGAAACGCGCGCAGTCAATGTGGTACGGGCGGCCGGACTCGAACCGGCACGTCACAAAGGACAGGGGATTTTAAGTCCCCGGCGTCTACCATTCCGCCACGCCCGCACTCGCGAAGCGCCCTAGCCGCTATCGGGCGTGCTTGCCAATTGGCTCTTGCGTTTCACCCCCCGCGTCGCGCACTGTAACGTTCGTTAGGGAGAGGCGCCGAACGAAAATGAGCGCAGTGGAATTCGACTTCATCGTCATCGGTGCAGGCTCTGCCGGTGCTGCCGTCGCCGCACGCCTGGGCGAAGACACCGCCTCCACCACCTGCGTGCTGGAAGCGGGCGGGCACGACAGCCACCCGTTCTTCCATGTGCCCAGCTTCGTTGCCGCCGCCATCGGGCGCAAGGACAGCAACTGGGGCTTTGCCACGGTGCCGCAGGCGGGCATGGCGGGCCGCCGGATCGGCGTGCCGCGCGGGCGCGTGCTGGGCGGTTCGGGCGCGATCAACGGCATGGTCTATTTCCGCGGCCACCCGACAGATTACGACGACTGGGCCGATGCCGGGTGCAAGGGCTGGTCCTACCGCGAGGTGCTGCCCTATTTCACCCGGACGGAGCGGAACGAGGATTATCCCGAAAGCGTCTTTCACGGCACCCAGGGGCCGATCAATGTCAAGCTGGTCGAGAATCCCAATGCGCTGAACTATGCCTTCATGGATGCGCTGGGCAGGCTGCAATTCCCGGCCTGTCCCGATTTCAACGGCCCGGACCCGGAAGGCTACGGCAGGCGGCAGGGCCTGATCGGCAACGGCCAGCGACAAAGCACCTGGCAACAGATGCTGAAGCCAGCGCTGGCGCGCGGGAACATGCACGTGCAGACCGATGCCCGCGTCGCCCGGATCGTTGTGCAGGATGGCCGCGCCACGGGCGTCGAACTGGTTGATGGCCGCACGATCCGTGCGCGGCGCGAGATCGTGCTGAGCGCGGGCACGGTGCAGACACCGCAGATCATGATGCTTTCCGGCATCGGCCCAGCCGAGCATTTGCGCGCACACGACATCGAGGTTGTTCATGCGCTGGAGGGCGTAGGCGGCAACTACCAGGACCATGTCGCCAGCCCGATCCACATGGAAACAGAGGATACCACCAGCTACGGCATCAGCTGGAAGGTGCTCCCGCGCGACATCTATTACGGCATCGAATACCTGCTGAAACGCACCGGGCCGCTGGCGGGCAACGTGTTCGAAAGCGTGGCTTTCCTGCGCACCGATCCCTCGCTGGCCAAGCCGGACGTGCAGTTCGTGTTCCAGCCTGCAAAGCGGCTTACCAATTCGAAAATCCCGTTTCCGCTCGGCCACGGCTACGCCATCAGCCCGGTGGCGCTCTATCCCAAGAGCAGGGGCACGGTGCGGCTCGGCTTGCCCGATCCGGCGGCGGACCCGCTGATCGACCCGCACCTGCTGGAGCATCCTGACGACATCAAGCCGCTGATCCGCGCGCTGAAAATCTCGCGAGAGGCTTTCGCCAGCAAGCCGTTCGCCCGCTACAACGGCACCGAAGTCGCCCCCGGCCCCGATTGCCAGAGCGACGATGAATGGGACGCCTACATCCGCGAGACGGGCTACACCGTCCACCACCCCGTCGGCACCTGCCGCATGGGCGATCCCGCAGACGCCGAGACCGTGGTCGACCCGCAATTGCGCGTGAAGGGTATCGCAGGGCTGCGCGTGGCCGATGCCAGCGTGATGCCCACGGTGATCGGCGGCAACACCAATGCGCCCTGCGTGATGATCGGCGAACGCTGCGCCGACTTCATCCTGGGCAAGCCGCCAATGGAACCGGCGCAGCTGCCGCCCGAAAGCGTCGCGCGCTACAGGTAGGAGAGGGAGAGGGCCGCATGGCCAAGGAGCATATCAAGACCTGGCAGGTGGGCGACGTAAAGATCAGCCGCATTGTCGAGATCTGGGATTTCCAGGACGACATCCACATGGCCATGCCCGACGCGACGCCCGAAGAGGTGAAAGCGATGGACTGGCTCCACCCCCATTATGCCACGCCCGAGGGGCAGATGCGGATGAACTTCCAGGGCATCGTGTTGCAAACGTCCGATCGCACCATCGTGGTGGATACCTGCATCGGCGCCGGACGGGAGCGGGAATACGAGGTGTTCACGGACCTGCCCGAGGGCTTCCTTGAGGACCTCTCCGCGCTCGGCATCACGCGAGAGGACGTGGACACCGTCTTCTGCACCCACCTGCATTTCGATCACGTAGGCTGGAACACCTACAAGGACCCTGAGACAGGCGAATACAGGCCGACTTTCCCCAACGCCCGCTACCTGTTCGGCAAGACCGAGTATGCGGCATGGCAGAACGACCTGCGGCACGACGATCACCATGATGACAAGCACATGGTGGAAAGCGTCGACCCCATCGTGGCCGCGGGGCTGGTGGATTTCATCGATGCTGACCACCAGATTGCGCCGGGTATCCATGCCGAACCCAGCCACGGCCACACGCCGGGCCACATCCACGTGGTGATCGAGAGCAAGGGAGAGCGCGCCGTCATCACAGGCGACCTGATGCACCACCCGATGCAATGCGCGATGCCGCACCGCCATGCGACGTTCGACATGAACCGCGAGGCGGGCAGCGCAACGCGGCAGGGCTTCGTCGACAAGTATCGCGACAGCGGCACGCTGGTGGTCGGCATGCATTTCTTCGAGCCGACCGCGGGCCACTTCGTGACGGGAAGCGACGGCGAGACCTGGTTCCGCGGGCTGGGCGTGGCCGACCGGTGACTCGATGCCTTTCCACAATAGCTCAAGCCAACTTGAGTTAACCATGGTGTCGCCCGCAGATCCTGCGCCCGTCACGGCCATCCAGGCCATTCGTTACGCCCGGCACGAGCGCACCGCGCAGGCCAACTTTACCGCACCCGTTGACGATCACGACCTGCCGATGCCTCTCGATTACTACGTCTGGGCGATCCACCGGGACGACCATCCGCCCGTGATCGTGGATACGGGCTTCGGCGCGCAGGCCGCCGCGGCCCGCGGGCGCGAGATCACCCGCCCCATCCGCAAGGGATTGCGCGATGCGGGGATAGACCGGCTGGGCGTGGAGGACGTGATCCTCACACACCTGCATTACGATCATGCTGGCGGGCTCGACGATTTCCCCAACGCTCGTTTCCACGTGCAGGATGCCGAACTGGCCTGGGCCACCAGCCGCCATGTCTGCGACGCGACGGCGCGCGCGCCTTTCGATGGCGAGCCCGTCGCCGAACTGGTGCGCAGGCTCTATGCAGGCCGCGTAGTCTTTCACGACGGCGACGAGCAATTCGCCCCCGGCATCGCGCTATGCCTCGCGCACGGTCACACGGCCGGTCTGCAACTGGTGGTGTGCGACACGGCGCGCGGGCCCGTGGTGCTCGCCAGCGATGCAGCACATCTTTACGCCAACATCACGCGCAAGGTCCCTTTCCCGATCTTCGTGGACGAGGAAGACTACCGTCGGGCACAGCTCCGCGCGCTGGACCTTGCGGGCGGCTCGCTTGATCACCTGATACCGGGGCACGATCCGCTGGTGCTGGCGTGTTTCGAGACCGATAACGATATCGCGCGGGTGGACCTGCCCCCGCACACACCCGTTGCGGAGATGCTTTGAAATGATCGTCGGCTTGCCATGATTCTTGGATTTCTGGGCCTTGGCCGCATGGGCGGCCCGATGGCGGAAAACCTTCTGCGCCATACCGGCCAGTTGCTCGTGCACGATGTCTCGGAAGAAGCCGTTGCCGCGCTGGTCGAAAAGGGGGCGGAAGCCGCGGGCAGCGCCGCCGCTCTGGGTGAACGGTGCGACGTCGTCTTCACCAGCCTGCCGACCCCGCCCATCGTGCGCGAGGCGGTGCTGGGCGCGGATGGCATCACCGCAAATAAGGCTCCGCGCATCATCTGCGACCTTTCCACCAGTGGCCCGCAACTCGCCGCCGAGCTGGCAGAGGCGCTGGAAGGCAGGACGGCCTGCCTCGATGCACCCGTTTCAGGCGGGATCGCCGGTGCCAGGGCGGGCACGATCTCGATCATGGTCGGCGGGCCGGAAGCGGCTTTCGAGGAGGTGCGCCCCCTGCTCGAAGCCATGGGCAAGCCGACGCACATGGGCGAGACGCCCGGTGCCGGGCAGACCATGAAGCTGGTCAACAACCTGCTCGGCGCGGTCGCCATCGGGGTGACGGCGGAAGGCATGGCTTTCGGCATCAAGCAGGGGCTGGACCCTGCGCGCATGATCGAGGTGCTCAACCAGTCCACCGGCATCAATTCCGCCACCCGCGACAAGTGGCCGAAATCCGTCCTCCCGCGCACCTTCGACTTCGGCTTCGCCGCCGCGCTCAGCCTGAAAGACACGAAGCTGCTGCTGGACGAGGCGGACGCGGCCGAGGTGCCCCTGCCGCTGGGCCGGATCGTGGCTGACTACCTGGAGCGCACGCTGGAACGCGAAGGCCCGCAGGCCGATTTCACCGCAATCGCCAAGGTTGTGGAGGAAGCCGCCGGGCTGGACCCGGAGCGCTGAGCGTACGAATCATGGTTACCGCGATTGCGAGTCGGCCGTTTCAGGCGCATGTTCGGCCCCATGCTGAGTCTCGCCTTCCTTTTCGCCGCGCAATTCGCTGCCGATGCCCTGCCCACCGGCACCTACAGCGGCACCTGCCTCTACCCGGAAGCGGTGGAGGAACGCGCCGCGCCGGGTGAACTCATCACCTGCAACGAAGTGCGTATCAGCGGCGGGCAGATCAGCTTCGGCCAGCGCGGCTGGCAAACCCGCACGCGGTTCAACGGCACGTTCGAAGGCAGCCGCATGACGGTCGATTCCGTCACCCTGCCGAACGGGCGCACCTACGAGGTGCGCGGCGTGTGCGAGGTCTATTTCGCGAACGAGGAGCTATCGGCCGTCGCCTGCACGGCCAGTTCGAACCGCGGCAGCATGGCCGCCAACTTCGTCGTCTCGCGGCTTTAGATATCGTTGCGGATGGTTGCCAGCGCGCCGCCGTCGATTTCCCACTTCGCGCCGTTGACGTAGCTGGCCTCTTCCGAAAGCAGGAAGCTGACCACGTCGCCCACTTCGCGCGGCTGACCCACGCGGTTGAGCGTTGCCGTCTGGCCCAGCTTCTCCATCCCGGCTTCCACGCTGTCGAACATCTGTTCCAGCATCCCGACCAGCAGCGGCGTCTCGATCACGCCGGGCATCACGCAGTTCACCCGCACGCCCTTCTGCGCCACTTCGCTCGCCGCCGTGCGCGTCAGTCCGACCGCGCCGTGCTTGGCGGCGTTGTAGGCGCAGGCGCCCGCGAGGCCGCGTTCCGAACCGATGGAGGCAGTGTTCACCACCGCACCTTTCCCGGCGGCGACCATGTGCGGGATGACGAACCGCAGGCCCAGGAACATGCCGCGCAGGTTGACGCGCAGCACATGATCGAACTCGTCGATCGGGTATTCGTGCGTGGGCGCGAGAGTGCCCTCGATGCCGGCGTTGTTGAAGAACCCGTCGATCCTGCCGAATGCGGTGATGGCTTCCTTGGCATAGCCCGCCACCGCGTCCTCCTCCGCGCAATCGGCCACGTGGGCTATCGCCGTGTGGCCTGCGTCACGCAGCTGTGCAGCGCGTTTCTCCAGCCGCTCCCCGTCGATGTCGACCATCAGCAATTGCGCCCCTTCGCGGGCGAGGATCTCGCAGGTTGCAAAGCCGATGGCCCCTGCAGCCCCGGTAACGATGATCGCGTTTCCTTCGTGACGTTTCGTCATTTGGCATCCTTCGATTTGCGGAACGGCATGGTGAGAAGGAACAGCGCCAGCTTCGGCGTCATCAGCTTGAGGAAGTTCTTCGCCTCCTCCGGCGTCAGTGTCGCGGTCATCGGCATGGTGCCGTAGACCTTGCCTTTCAGGACGAGGTCGTTGCCCTTCCGCTCGATCTTGCTGACCTGCATCAGCTCGCTCTTGTCGGCAGCGTGTATCTTCATGACACGCGCACCTCGTCGAAATCAATGCCGAGATCTTCGGCGGCGACCATTGCGGTCGCGCGCCCCGCGCCGAACACGCCGCCGCCCGGATGTTGGAACGGCCCGACGAGGTAGAGCCTGTCGACCCCCGGCACGCGGTACTGGCCAAGGTCCGGCGTCGGGCGGTGCGAACCGGACTGGTAGGTGGTGGTGGCGATGCCGTGCAGGTCGCCGCGGTAGAAGCTGGGGCTCGTGCGCTCCATGTCCACCGGACTGTCGCAGTGGTAGTCCAGCACCACGTCGGGCACGTTGGCGATGTATTTGCCCATCTGCGCGATCATCTTTTCGGCGAATTCGCCCTTCGCCTCGTCCCAGCTCCGCCCGTCCTGCCGGGTGTAGGGCACGTAGTCCCACGCGTGGAAGATGGACTTGCCTTCGGGGCAGCGTGTGGGATCGTGCTGCGGCAACTGCCCCACGCCCACCAGCGGGGTGGGGCTCATGTTGCCATAGCGCAATTCGTCGAAGGCGCGGCGCATGTCCTCGTAACTGGCGGGCATCAGTTCGTACATCACGGCGGACAGCGGTTCGCCATCGTGACGCTTCGCCCGGAATTCGAGCGGCGCATCGAGCGCGGCGTGGACGGTGAAGCAGGCGGCATCGGTGATGTGCGTGCGTTTCGCGCGGTGGCCCACGTCTGCGGGCAGCGCGTCGACCATGTCGGGCAGCACATGGGGGTGCAGCGCACCGATGATGCCGTCGCCAGCCGATAGCCGCTCGCCATCGTCCAGCACCACGCCCGTCGCGCGGCCGCCTTCGGTGGTGACTTCGCGCACGCTGGCAGAAGCGCGCACGCTGCCGCCGTGGTCCTCGATGCAGGCGATCAGCGCATTGGTGAGACTGCCCGAACCGCCCACCGGCACGCCGAAGCCGTATTTCTCGAGGAAGCCGAGGAACACGTAAGCGCCGATCCCGGTCGCCTTCTCATCCGGAGAGACAAGGTTTTCGCCCGCCACCCGGCCAAAGTGCGCGCGCACTTTCTCGTGCTCGAACAGTTCCTCCATCAGGTCGAAAGTGGAGACCTGCGTGGTGCGCCACATCTCGCGTCCCTCGACCGACTGGTCCATCATCGCCGCCTGCGCGCCCTGCGGCATGGGCGGCGAATATAGCCCCGCCTGGATCATCGGCAGCCACTGCGCGGCCTGCTGACTCATCTTCAGGAACGTCTCGGCGTCTTTCTGCGAAAAGCGGGCAATGGCCTCGGCGCTCTTTGCCGGATCGCGGTGGAGCGGGAGGGTGGTGCCGTCTTCCCACACGCTCATCATCGGCACGTCGGGGAAGACGTATTTGAGGCCGTATTTCGATTTCAGGCCAAGGTCGTCACTCGCCAGCAGCGGATTGCCCTGGATGAAGATGTGGCTCATCGAATGCTGGTCATGCATGAAACCGGGGCGCGTCAATTCCCGGCTGACTACGCCGCCGCCGTGCCATTCGTTGCGCTCCAGCACGAGCACGCGCTTGCCCGCAACGGCAAGGTATGCGCCCGCGACCAGCCCGTTGTGGCCCGATCCGATGATGATGATGTCTGCGTCTGCCATTCGTTATCCTCTAGAGACAGGCGGAAAGCGCGATGTCGGAAAGCTTGCCCATGCGCTCGATATTGGCGGCCTGCGTCATCACCCCGGCGCTGAGGAAGCTGAATGACAGGTCCGCTTCGGGATCGACCATGAACATCGTCGAACCCGCGCCGTAGTTGCCGAAAGTCTCCGGGCTGGAGAGCTGGCCGAAGAGGTGATGGAACACGCCCTCCCCGCGTACCTGGAACCCGATGCCCTGATTGGCAGGCGGCACTTCCCATCCGGACCGCAGCGCCACGCCGCGATAAAGTTCGTTGGGCTTGTCGCCGGTGTGGACCTTCCGCGCGAGGCGCACCATGCGCGGGGACAGCAGGCGCACGCCGTCCAGTTCGCCCTCGCGCCGCAGCATCTCGGCAAAGCGCCACAGGTCTCCGCAGGTGGACGCGCAGCCGACGTGCGGGGCTTCCACCTGCGGGTCCTCGAACAAGGCATGATCGCCATCGATAATGCGGCTGAGATGCTTGATAGGCACCGTGCCGCGCATGTCGGGACGCACGTGGCGTTCGTTCAGATCGGCGCGCAGGCCCATGCTGGTGGAGTGCATCTTCAGCGGCTCGAACAAGTCTTCCGCCAGCAGGGTTCGATAATTGCGGCCCTTGGGGTCGGTGCGCACCAGCGCGGTGCCCATCAGCACGTGATTCACCAGCGGCGAATAGTCGCACCGCTCGCCCGGCGGCGTGGCGCCGTGGACGTTGGCGATGCTTTCTTCGAACAGCTCATCCAGCCGGTCGAGATACATGCCCGGCTTCGGGCTCCACACGCCCGGCATCCCGGCTGTGTGAGTGAGCAGGTGGTAGAACGTCGCTTCCTCGCGCGGTTGCCCGGTGAATTCGGGCAGCACGTCCTTCACCTTGGTGGTCAGCTGGAAGCGCCCTTCCTCGATCGCCTTCATCATCAGCACGTTGGTGAAGGCCTTGGTGACGGAGAAGAGCGAGAACACGTCGTCCTTTTTCAGCGGGCGCTGTCTGTCCGCGTAAGCGTGGCCGATCGCTTCCTCGAACACCACCACGTCGCCGCGCCCGATCTTCAGGACCGCGCCGTAATAGTCGCCGCGATCGACATCGGCCTCGATCACGGCTTTCAGATGGTCGAGCCGTTCCTGCCAGATCCTGCTCATGCCAAACTCCGTCAGCCCGCCGCGATGATGCCGCCATCCACGGCCAGCATCGCGCCATTGATGAAACTCGCCTCGTCGCTCAGCAGGAAGGCGGCGGCCTGCGCCACGTCCTCCACCGTGCCGTTGCGTCGGAGCGGGATGTTCTTCGCCCTTTGCTCGTATTGCTCCGGCGTCACGAAGCCTTCGGTTGCGGGCGTTGGCACGGAGCCGGGAGCAATCGCGTTCACGCGGATCCCGCGCGGGCCAAGCTCGCCCGCCAGCACCTTCGTCAGCCCGGCGATGCCGGCCTTGATGGTGGTGTAGGCCCCGGTGTTGGGCCTGCCGCGATAGGCGACGGGGCTGGAATAATTCAGGATATTGCCGGGCGCGTCCTCGTCCCGCGAGGCAAGGAAAGCCTGCACGCCCCAGAACACGCTTTTCAGGCCCGCCGACAGCATCGTGTCGAGCGTTTCTTCGGTCACAGCCTCGATCGGTTCGTAAACCAGCACGCTGGCATTGTTGATGACGGCGCGAAGTGGGCCTGCATCGCTGGCGAAGTCCTGCGCGGCTTCCATGAAGGCCGCGCGGCTGCCGCAATCCGCACCATAGCTGTAGGCGCACCCGCCGGCATCGTTGATGGCCTCTGCCACCTCCATCGCGGACTGGCCCTTGATATCGACGATCCCGATGATCGCGCCTTCGCTGGCGAGGTGTTTCGCGATACCTTCGCCCAGCCCGCGCCCGGCGCCCGAAATCAGGATCGGTTGTTTTTCGAACCGGCCCGCCATCATTCCATCCCGAACAGCTTGGCGGTGTAGTGGCTGTCCATGTATTCGCGCATGGCGTCGATCTTGCCGTTCGAGACCTCGAACACCCAGCAATAGTCGTTGTCGTAAACCAGGCCGTCCATCGTCTTGCCGGTGGAGTTGGATTCGACGCAGACCCACGGGCCGACGGAAAACATGTTCTGCACGTGGACCTTGGGATCGCCGGGTTCGAACATGCCGCGCACGGGGGCGAGGAACTTGTCGATGATGTCCATCCCCACGTGCTTTCCTGCCCCTGCAATGTCCTTCACCTTCGGCTCCCACACCGAGTGTTCGTGGTAGAACTTACGCAGCTTCTCTAGGTCGCCCGAGGACAGCACCTCGAAGAAATCCAGCACCAGCTGTTCGTTTTCGTTCTTTGCCTCGACTGCCATCATCCTCTCCGTTCTTGTCTCAGGCCAGCCCGCGCGCTTCGTCGCTGGGTGGCGGAATCTTCGGCATCGCCCCGCCCATATGCAGGGCCACCATTCCGGCTCGCTTGGCGAAGCGCCACACGCCGCCCGGCTCGGATTGGTCGAGCACGTATTCATCCTCGAACCCGCCGACGTAGAGCGCGCCCGCTTCCTGCGGCGGCTCGGTGCTGGCGTGGCTGGAGAGCATGGTGAGATAGTTCGTCCCGCGCGCCCGCGTCTCGGTAATGGCTTCCACCAGCACGTTGGTGACCACGTGCCGCACAAGGATCGGCGGGCGATTGCGGAACACGCGTTCCACCGCCGCGCGCCCGTAGAACGGGTAGTCGGGCTGGAATGGCCGCGAGAACTCGCAATCGGTAGTAAACAACTGCGCCAGCGCCTCGGCATCGCCGTTGTCCGCATACCTGGCGAACAGCAGCGGCAGCTTGCCGCAGGCCAGTTCTATGGCGAGGCGGTGGCCGTCATCCATCGGGATTCTCGGCATTGTCGTTCTCGGCGTCGATCTCAGCCAGAGCCTCGTTGACGATGCGGAAGCTGTCGACCGCCGCGGGAATGCCGGCGTAGATGCCGACCTGCAGCAGCACCTCGCGGATTTCCTCGCGCGAGAGGCCGTTGTTCAGCGCGCCGCGGGTGTGGACCTTCAACTCATGCTTGCGGCCCAGCACGGAAATCATGGCGAGGTTGATCAGGCTGCGGTCACGGCGGGAGAGTTCTTCCTCGCGCCCCCAGGTCCAGCCCCAGCAATAGGTGGCGACCAGTTCCTGCAGCGGGTCGTTGAAGGGGTTGGGATTGGCCGTCGCCTTGTCGACATAGGCATCGCCCAGCACCTCGCGGCGGATTTTCATGCCCCGCTCGAACAAATTCTGGTCGAAGAGATCCTTGTCCATGGTGTGTCCTTTTCAGAGAGCCGCGTAGACCGCGTCGATCAGCCGCCGCGCACGCGGGCCATTGTCGCCCACGGCGTGCATCTGGTTGCAGCAGTAGGAAAAGCCGAGCTTCGCATCGGGATCGCCGAAACCGATCGAGCCGCCGAGGCCGTGATGGCCGAAACTGCGCATGTTCGGCCCCATGTAGACTGCCTCGGGCGTGTTCAGCAGGACGCCGTTCGCCTGGTGGTAGGGCCGATCCTGTAGCAGTTCGATCTGGTTGTGCTGCTCCGTAATCATCGCTTCGAGCTGCGCGTCGGACAGCAGGTCGACGCCGTCCACCTCTCCGGTAGCCGCGCCGTAGATGCGCGCCACGCCGCGCGCGTTGCCGTGGCCGGAGCCGCTGGCGATCTCCACCTCGCGCCAGCGGGCGGAGTTCATGGTGTCGTACCACGGCTCCTTCGCGTTCTGCAGGAAAGCGAAGCTGCGCAGCACCGCGCCATCCTGCCAGCCTTCGGGCGTGGTCGGCTTCTCCGGCACCTGCTGGTCCTTCGCCGCGAACAGGCGCGCCTTGGTGTTGGGCAAAACCTCGGCGACATGGCTCTGCTCTTCGGCGTCCATGCCGCCGATGTAATATTCCGCGCCCAGCGGCTCTGTCACGTTTTTGCGCAGGAACGGGCCTACGGTCATGCCCGTCACGCGGCGCATGATTTCGCCCAGCAGGAAGCCCTGATTGTGCACGTGGTATGCGGCGACGGTGCCCGGCTCCCACAGCGGCTCCTGCACTTCCAGCGCGCGGATGTAGTTCTCGTAATCGAGCAGGCCGCCGGGATACATAACATCGTTGGTGAGCACCGGAATGGCGGCGGTGTGATCGAGGATCATCCGAACGGTGATCCGCTCTTTCCCGCCATGCGCGAATTCCGGCCAGTAGGTCGCCACCGACTCGTCGAAGTCAACCAGCCCCCGGTCCGCGAGCATGTTGAACGCGATGCCGGTCACGCCCTTGGCAACGCTCATCATGCAGACGGTGGAGTGCTTGTCCCACTCGGCGGAATGGTCGGCCTGCGCAAAGCCGCCCCACAGGTCCACCACGGTCTGCCCGTCGACGACCACGGAGCAGCCCGCCCCCAGTTCCTCTTCCTCGCGGAAATTGGTGGCAAAGGCCTCTGCCACCCCCTCGAACCCTTCGGCCACATGGCCGTGCAGCGGAAACGTGCTCCCGCGCGCTTGGATATCCTGCGCGATTTCGACGTGCGCCAATCATGCTCTCCCCTTGTGAAGTCGCCTGGTTTGTTCTCCGGTCGACTCTAACGATCGTTAGCGTAGGCGAGGCTTGTGCCCCGCATCAAGCTCAATCGAAGTAGGCGATGGTGCGCAGCTCGATGGATTCGCGCGGCGCGGCGTCGCTCGGCACTTCCGTCGGGTTGAAGCTGGTGTGCGCGGTGAACTGCACGGCATCTTCGTTGGTATCGAACAGCTTGAACACCATCATTTCTTCGGGACGCTGGTAGGGCAGCCAGCACCAGCGATGGACGGGATTGTAAGCGAGGTTGAAGCCCCACAGCGAGAAATCCACGCCGCCAAGGCCGCCCACGATCTCGCTGGGGAACAGGTCTTCGCGCTTCACCGTGCTGGCATCGCACAGGGCAAAAGGGGCGCTCTCGACCGTGGAGATGGGTCGCCACAGGTTGAACAGCATGTGCCGTTTTGCCAGCCGCTCCTCGGCCTCCTCGGCGGGCAGGATCAGGCGGGTGTAGTCGCCCACTGTCTTCGCCCCGTAATCGACATGTGCGCCGTTGGCGGGCTGGTTGTGCCCGTGGGTGCCGGTGGCACTGGTGCGCCGGATCGCGCCGAAACTGACGACTTTCGATGCGCCTGTCAGCCGCTGGACCGTGTCCTCGCAATAGCGGCAGTAGGCTTCGAGCTGATCTGGATCGGCATAGTCCGAAACGGGCGATGGCTCGTCCAGAACGACAAAGCCGTTGCGGTCAAACGCCAGCCGGTCCTTCTCGCCGCGGATATCGTGGATGGTGACGAGGTGGTCCTCCCCCGGCCAGTAGCTGCGGTCGCGGTCGCCCGCGTAGAAGGTCGCCTTCTCCCCTCGCACGACATAGCGGATTTCCGCCTCCGCATCGCGGGTGATCGTATCGCTGTCGTTTCGCATCGGTCGTGCCTAACCTCTCGCTCTCCGCGCATGCCATATCGCCAAGCGCCGGTGTGCCGCAAGTCGCGCAGGTGCCAATTCCCCCTCGAAGCTTGCCATTCGTTTCAAGCAGATCGGTCAATGCTGTTGCTTGATTACGACAATCACGCCCAGCTTCTTGGATTCGTGCGCAACGCGCTTGATTGTAACAGTCGTGATTGTAAAAAGGCGACTGGAGAGGAAATTGGCAGAAACGCGCGTCTGGCAGACAGCGTAACTGTACTTGCACCCTCACCAGACTTCGAAGCGACCCGCCAATAATGGGCGCGCGAAATACATAGCATTTGCGCACCGTCTTAACGGGCGGCGCGCCATAGGGAGGATGCCTGATGAAATTCAAGAAGCTCAGCGTAGCGTCGTCGCTGGCCATTGCCGTGTGCATGGCCGCGCCAGCGCTCGCCCAGGACGAAACGGATGCGCAGGAAGCGTCCGAGCGTCGCGACAACCAGACCAACGTCATCGTCGTGACCGCGCAGTTCCGCGAACAGAACCTGCAGGAAACCCCGATCGCGATCACCGCGGTGAACGCGGAAATGCTGGCCGCCCGCGGCCAGACGGACATCTCCCAGGTCGCCGCCCAGGCCCCGAACGTAACCCTGCGCCCGCAGCCGCAAAACGGCGGCTCGGGCCTCATCGCCTTCATCCGCGGCGTCGGCCAGACGGACTTCAACTACGCGCTCGACCCGGCAGTGGGTGTCTACGTGGACGATGTCTATATACCCACCCTGTCCAGCTCGCTGCTTGAACTGGTCGACCTCGACCGGGTGGAAATCCTTCGCGGTCCGCAAGGCACGCTCGCCGGCAAGAACTCGCTGGGCGGTGCCATCAAGCTGTTCTCCGCCCGTCCGACCGGCGACGGCTCGGGCTCGCTGCGCGCCGAGTACGGTTCCTACAACAGCGTGTCGATCCGCGGCATGGCCGACATCGGGCTGACCGACACCCTGGCCATGCGTGTGTCCGGCATGGGCCGCACGCGCGACGGCTATGTCGACATCGTCGACTATTCGCTGACCCATCCGAACTCCAACGTGCCGTCGAACAACGCGCGCGGCGCACAGACCAGCTACGAGACGATGGGCGGCCAGAGCGTCGTCGCCGGTCGTGTCGCGCTGGAGTGGGAGCCCAACGATCGCCTCAACATCTATGTCGCGGGCGATTTTAACCGCGAGGATTCGGACGCCATCCCGACCGTGCTGATCGCGGCCGGCGCTCCGGTCGGCAATGCCGCCAACTTCGATCCGGATTCGACCAACCCGGCAACGGATGCGAATGGCAACGCCTGGCTTCCAGGCCTGAACGGTCAGCCGGTAACGGTGGATTGCCGCTTCGTGCCCGCCGGGCAGTACAGCTGCGACAGCGCGAACCTTTCCAGCCTCGGCTATGATCCGCGCTATGTCAGCTATTCCAACTTCGCGGACACCAAGGTTCCGACAGGACAGGCTCCGTACAAGCCCTACTTCGCTCTTCCGATTACGGAATTCGAAGGCTGGGGCGTGATGTCGAACGTCACCTACGACTTCACCGATGCGCTGCAACTGGTGGCCATCGGCTCTTACCGTACCTACACCTCGCGCTGGGGACAGGACCAGGATGCGACCCCGGTTCCGATCGCGCAGCTGGACAACCAGCTCGACCACGAGGCGTGGAGCGCGGAAGTTCGCCTGAACTTCGAATTCGCGGACGAACTGGTGCAGGGTACAGTCGGCGGCTTCTACCTCGATCAGGATGGTGAATACACCGCCCGCGTCGATCTGAACTACGCCGGTATCGACTTCATCCACGGCCCGGACACCACGCCGAGCACGACGAAGGCCGCGTTCGGCACGGTAACGATCACGCCGAGCGAAGTGTTCAGCATCACGGGCGGCATCCGCTATACGAAGGACGAGAAGCTCTACACCTACTTCCGTTCGAATCCCGATGGCACCGTGCCGTTCCGCGAGAACGGTTCGCTGCTCGGGCCGGAACTCGAAGTTGCGCCCGGCGTCTTTATCCCGACGCCTCCTGTCTGCGAGTTCTTCCTCGGCGCGCCGACAGCCGGCCCGACCGGCATCGGCAATACGCCCAACTGCCTGCTCACCGGCTTGTTCGGGATTTCGGACGGCTTCGAGGGCGATCGCTGGGACTGGCGCATCGTGGGTAACCTCAACGTCACCGAAGACGTGCTGCTCTACGCCTCGGTTTCGACCGGGTTCAAGGGCGGCGGCGTGAACCCGCGTCCGTTCTTCGGCCCCTCCGCCGGTGACTGTAACGCGCCTGACTACGTCGCTCCGGCGCCGTGTAACCAGCTGCGTTCCTTCGATCCGGAGGAAATCACCACCTACGAAATAGGCTTCAAGGTCGATGCTCTAGACCGTGCCCTGCGCCTGAACGGTGCAGCGTTCTACAACGACTACAAGAACATCATCCTGACACTGCCGGCCTGCCCCAGCGTGCCCTGCCTGCAGCCGCGCAACGTAGGCGAGGCCAAGGTGAAGGGCTTCGAACTGGAAGTGACGGCCTATCCGGCCGATGGCTTCTCGCTCGACGGTGCACTAAGCTACATCGACTTCAACTACGATGATACCTCGGTCGCCGCTGCAGGACTGACGGGTGACGAAATCACCCCCTATACGCCGGAATGGACCTGGAGCTTCGGCGCCCAGTACGACCACGAACTGCAGAGCGGCGCGAACATTTCCGCCCGTTTCGACGGCAGCTACCAGTCGACCATCTACACCGACGTGTTCAACACTGTGTGGTCGGAAATCGAAGGCTACTTCATCGGCGGTGCCCGCGTCGCCTTCACCGATCCGGCCGATCAGTGGACGCTGGCGCTGCGCGTCGACAACATCTTCGACGAATACTACTTCCAGTCGGTCAGCGATGTGACCACTTCGCTGGGCGTGGTGACGGGTGCCCCCGGTCTGCCGCGCACCTGGTCGCTGTCGGTCGAACGCCGCTTCTGAAGAAAGGGGGCTCCCGCTTCGGCGGGGGCCTTCCTTCCACGCCCTCCTTTCACGCAGGGCAAACAAGAAGGGCGCGGACTTTACGAAGTCCGCGCCCTTCTTGTTTGTGCCGCTATGTGCGAGGAGGATCAGCCTTCCGGGTTCAGCCGCTCGCGCATTTCCTTGCCCGGCTTGAAATACGGCACCCGCTTGGCCGGAACGTCCACCGTTTCTCCGGTGCGCGGATTGCGCCCCGTGCGCGCATCGCGCTCACGCGTGGAGAACGTGCCGAAGCCGCGCAGTTCGACCCGGCCGCCTTCAGCCAGTCGCTGCGTGATTTCCTCGAAGAAGATGTCGACCACCTGTTCGACTTCTTCGGGCCGCAGGTCGGGATTGTCTGCCGAAAGGGCTTGGAGAAGTTCGGACCTTATCATTTATTTCCCCCCAGAGGCTCGGCCACGCGAACGCGTTGCCGTTGTTATCGTCCAATGCGCGCGACCCGAAGCGCAGCTAACATTTGTTAACGTGCCAGAACATGTGCGCAAGCGCAATTATTTGGGTCAATTATCGGCGGGGCCGGGAGTGACGAAATCTAGGCGTGATCGAGCAGGTCTGCCGGGTCGAGACCGAGGCGCTCTATCCGCGCGCGAATGTCGGGCCATTCGTCCTTGAGAAAGGTCTCCCGCTCCGCCTGGCGCAGCGCCTGAGCCGCGCCTTCGCGCACGAACATGCCGACCCCGCGCTGCACCCGGATCAGGCCGTCCGCCTGGAATTGCTGGTAGGCCTTGGCCACCGTCAGCGGATTGGCGCCCTGTTCCGCCGCGAACGCGCGTACGGAAGGCAACATCTCGCCCTCAGGATAGCTGCCGTCGATGATCGCGGCGGCAATCTGCTCTCGCAAGCGAAGGTAGACGGGGCGGGTATCGGCCATAGGTGAGTGAGTGCCATAATACAGCGGGTCAGGTCAAGGGATTGGCCCGTAAGCGCCCAACAAAATTCGGTTTCATGCGCAACTTGGCTTCACATGACCGAAACAATCGCTAGGGTGCCCGTTTTTCGGGACAAGCCTGGCAAGCCGGGCAAGCAGTGAATTCGGGGAGTACGAATGAAAGACATGGCCTTGTGGAACGAGGGCGACTGGATCGTGGCGATCGCCTCGGTCGTCCTTGCGCTCTTCCTGATAGCCGGCGCCTGGGCGGTGACCCGCAAGGAGCCGGAAGTCGGCGGACACCCGAAGGGTCTCTACATTCTGTTCTTCGCCGAGATGTGGGAGCGTTTCTCCTACTACGGCATGCGGGCTTTGCTGATCTTCTACCTTACGCAGCACTGGCTCTATAACGACAGTTCCTCGAACATCATCTACGGCGCCTACGTCAGCCTCGTTTACATCACGCCGGTCCTCGGCGGCTGGTTGGCAGACCGCTACCTCGGGCAGCGCAAGGCGGTGCTGTTCGGCGCGGTTCTGCTGACGCTGGGCCACTTCTTCATGGCCTTCGAGGGTACCGGCGGGCAGAACGATCCCACGATCAACATCTTCTGGCTGGCGCTCAGCTTCATCATCGTCGGCTCGGGCTTCCTGAAAGCCAACATCTCGGTGATCGTCGGCCAGCTCTATCCGCGCACCGACGTGCGCCGCGACGGTGCCTACACCATCTTCTACATGGGCATTAACGTGGGTGCTGCCGTCGGCACGATCATCGCCGGCTACCTCGGCCAGACACTCGGCTGGGCTTACGGCTTCGGTGCGGCCGGCATCGGCATGCTGCTCGGCCTCGTCGTCTTCATCCTCGGCAAGCCGCTCCTGCTGGGCCGGGGCGAGCCGCCGCGTCCGCTTGCAAAGCGCACCGAAACCACGATGTACGCCATCGGTATCCTTGGCGTTGCCATCATGTGGGTGCTGATCCAGTACCAGTCGGTCGTCGGCTGGCTGATGCTGGTCTGCGGTGCCGCGCTGCTGCTCTACGTGCTCATCGAAGCCTTCAAACTTGAGAAGCACCCGCGCGAGCGCATGTTCGCCATTCTCTTCCTTATCGCCCTGCAGCCGCTGTTCTGGGGCCTGTTCGAACAGGCTGGCGGCTCGCTCAACCTGTTCACCGATCGCTACATCGATCGCCAGGGCGTGCCTGCTTCGCTGTTCCAGTCGATCAACCCGATCTACATCATCCTGCTGGCACCCGTGTTCGCCGGACTGTGGACCTGGCTGGGCCGACGCGGCCTGGAACCGTCCACCCCGGCCAAGTTCGGCCTGGGCCTCGTGCAGCTGGGCTTCGGCTTCCTCGTGCTGGTCTGGGGCGCGGCCACGGTCAGCCCGGAAGCGCTGATCCCGGTGATCTTCCTGTTCGGCATCTACCTGTTCCATACCACCGGCGAGCTCTGCCTCAGCCCGGTCGGCCTCTCGGCCATGAACCGGCTTGCGCCGAAGCACCTGGCTTCGCTCATCATGGGCGCATGGTTCTTTGCGACGGCTGGCGGCAATTTCGTGGCCGGCCTGATCGGCGCTGCCACCGGCGGCGAAGACGGGGAAATGACCCGTGAAGGCACGCTTGCGGTTTACCAGCAGATCGGCTGGGTCGCGATTGTCGTCGGCATCGTGGTCATCGTGATCGCCCGCTTCGTGAAGAAGCTCATGCACCTCGATACGCTGGCCGACGACGATGTCGGTGACGACCTCGAAGGTCAGGCTGAAGGTCCCGGCGAGCCCCAGGGCGCCGGCATCCACCCCAGCACCCGCCCGCAGGAGTAGAACAGAACATGGGTCGTCACTCGAAAAAGGGCGGCCCTGTCGCCCTGCTGCTTACCACTGCCGCGTCACTGGCGCTGGCGGGCTGCACCTCGGCATCGGGCAACGATCGCCCTGCCGTGGCTGCTGCGCCCGTCGCGGCGGAGGAGCCTTACGCCTCCACTTACGAACGCTATCCGGGCGTGCCGACCGCCATCGTGGGCGCCACGATCTACGATGGCGCGGGCGGCATGATCGAGAACGGCACCGTGCTGTTCGCCGATGGCGAAGTGGTCGGCATCGGCGGGGCGGACCTTGCCATTCCCGCAGGCTACACCCGCGTCGATGGCACGGGCCGTTTCGTGACGCCGGGCATCATCGATATCCACTCGCACCTGGGTGACTATCCCACGCCTTCTGTCGACGCGCACAGCGACGGCAACGAGGCGACCGATCCCACCACGCCGGAGGTCTGGGCCGAACATTCCGTCTGGCCGCAGGACCCCGGCTTCAGCCGCGCGCTGGCGAACGGCGGGATCACCAGCCTGCAGATCCTTCCCGGCTCGGCCAACCTGATGGGGGGCCGCTCGGTCACGCTGAAGAACGTGCCCAGCCGCACGGTGCAGGGCATGAAGTTCCCCGGCGCGCCCTATTCGCTGAAGATGGCCTGCGGCGAAAACCCGAAGCGCGTCTACGGCGGCCGCAACCGCATGCCCAGCACGCGCATGGGCAACTTCGCCGTCAACCGCGAGACGTGGATCGAGGCGCAGGAATACATGGCCGAGGAAGAGCCCGACCGCGACATCGCAATGGAAACCCTGGCAGGGGTCCTCTCCGGCGAGATCATGATCCAGAACCACTGCTACCGCGCTGACGAAATGGCGCTGGTGCTGAGCATGGCGGACGAATTCGGCTACCGCGTCTCCGCCTTCCACCACGCGGTGGAAAGCTACAAGATCGCCGACATGCTGCGCGACAACGAGGTATGCAGCGCCGTCTGGGCCGACTGGTACGGCTTCAAGATGGAAGCCTACGACGCCATTCCCGAAAACGCCGCGCTCATTCACAACCAGGGTGCCTGCGTCGTCATCCACTCGGACGACGAGAACGGCATCCAGCGCCTGAACCAGGAAGCCGCCAAGGCGCAGGCCGACGGCCGCCGCATGGGCATCGACATTGCCGACGCGGACGTGATCAGCTGGATTACGCTCAACGCCGCGCGGGCGATGGGCATCGGCGACGTCACCGGCAGCCTCGAAGCGGGCAAGATGGCCGACGTGGTGCTGTGGAACGGCGATCCGCTCTCCATCTATTCGCGCCCGGAAATGGTCTGGATCGACGGCGCGGTCATGTACGACATGAATGATCCGCAAATGCGTCCGGTGAGCGATTTCGAACTGGGCCAGCCGGGTGAAGGAGACGTGAAATGAAGCGCCTCCTGACCCTTGCCGTCTCTTCCCTGGCCCTCGCCGCCTCCCCCGCCCTTGCACAGGATGTCGCCATCACCGGCGCTACCGTCGCGCTCGGCGATGGGAGCGATCCGGTGGAGAACGCCACCGTCGTCGTACGCGGTGGCCGCGTGGTGGCCGCTGGCGCAGGCGTCAGCGTGCCAGCGGGCATGACCGTGCTGGACGGCACCGGCACGTGGGTGACGCCCGGCATTTTCGCCTCGATCACCAATCTCGGTCTGGTGGACGTGGGTGCGGTTTCTGAAAGCAACGATGTCGATGCAGACGATTCGCCGTTCGGCGCGGCGCTCGACGTATCGCCCGTCATCAATCCCAACGCGCAGGATTTCGGCTACAGCCGGGCAGGCGGCGTCACCCGCGCCAGCGTGATGCCCGAGGCCGGAGCCTCGATCTTCGGCGGACAGGGCGCGATCATTGATCTTGGCGCGGATTACGACGCGGTGCGCCATCCGCGCGCCTTCCAGGTCGTCGAATTCGGCGAACGCGGCGCACGCCTTGCGGGCGGCAGCCGCACCTCGGTCCACGCCCTGCTGCGCAATGCACTGCACGAAGCGGGCACTTACGGCGATGCCGGAGAATTGCGAACCGCGGGCAGCGCGGGCGGCCAGCGCGAGGGGCTTGGCCTCGATTCCCGTATGCCCAACAACGTAGACCGGCAGGGCGACGTGTTACTGACTCGCTTCGATGCTGCCGCGCTGGTGCCTGTCGTGCGCGGCGAGCAGAAGCTCTACGTGCAGGTCGAACGCGCCAGTGACATTCTTTCCGTGCTTGCCTTGCGGGAGGAATTCCCTGCACTCGATATCGTGCTGGTCGGCGCGACCGAGGGGTGGATGGTGGCGGACAGGATCGCCGCAGCGGACGTACCGGTCATCGCCAACGCGCTGCGCGACCTTCCTGCCTCGTTCGAGCAGTTGGCGGCAACGCAGAGCAACGTCGGGCGCCTGGTGGATGCAGGCGTGAAGGTCGCCATCGGCGGCTACGACAGCAGCGGGGACCACCCGCGCAACCTGCCGCAGCAGGCGGGCAACATGGTCGCCCTGAACCGGGTGCCGGGCGCGACGGGCCTGACCTGGGGCGAGGCATTCGCCGCGATCACGTCCGTCCCCGCCGAAGTCGCCGGGCTGGGCGGGCGCATGGGCGTGCTGGCCGAAGGTGCCCACGGCGATCTCGTGGTGTGGGATGGCGACCCGCTGGAGACCAGTTCGGCACCTGTGAGGGTTTTCGTGGATGGCGTGGAGCAACCGCTCACCAACCACCAGACGCGGCTGCGCGACCGCTACCGTTCGCTCGACGAGAGCGAGCGGCCGCGCGCCTACGAATGGTGATGCCATCCTGAACGGGGGGAGAGGGCGGAACCGCGAAGGTTCCGCCCTTTTCGCGTCGGCTGGCCGCGTGATATCCTGCGCCCGTAGAGGGAGGGGGATGCCGTGGACGAGTCGCTGGTTCAACTGATCGCTGCAAGCACAGCATTCGTCGGAACGCATTTCGCCCTGTCCCACCCGCTGCGCGCGCCGCTCGTCCGCATGCTTGGCGACAATGGGTTCATGGCGCTCTATTCGGTCGTCGCGCTGGCCTGCCTCTACTGGATGTCGGAAGCGTTCAAGGCCGCCGCAGCGGCATCGCTGGGCGGCAGCGGCATTGTCGGCTGGATCGTCGCCAGCGCACTCACCGTAGCGGCGCTGGTGTTGCTGCTCGGTTCGTTCCGCGCCAACCCCGCCCTGCCCGCGTCCGGGGCCGAGAACATCGCCGCCACGCGTGAGCCGACCGGCGTGTTCGCCGTCACCCGGCATCCGATGATGTGGGCTTTCGCGCTCTGGTCCGTGTCGCACGTGGTGCTTTGGTGGAGCTGGCGCACGAACGTGGTGGCCATTGCCGTGCTCATCCTCGCCCTCGTCGGCGCGCATTTGCAGGATCGCAAGAAGGAGGCGCTGATGGGCGAGGCGTGGACCACCTGGGAAGCGAAAACACGCTACTGGCCACGCTGGGGCAAGCTGCTTTCGGCTGGCTGGGCCCTGTGGCTGGCAGCAATCCTCGCATGGCTGGGTATAACCTGGATGCACCTGTGGCTGGCCGGTATTCCAGCGGGCGCCTGGCGCTGGCTCTAGGGGCGGGAAATCGCCTCGACGAACGCTGCAATCCGGTCCTGCACGGGCTCGTGCGCGATCAGGTCGTGGCCCCAGCCGGGAAAGGTCTCGATCACCGTATCGTCGCGCACGGAGGCAAGCGCCTGCGCCTGTTCCAGCGCGATGAGCGAATCCTCCTCTCCATGCAGGATCAGGATGGGTTCGCCGATCTGCACGATCTTTTCGTCGTTGGCATAGCGATCCTGCAACAACAGGCGCATCGGCAACCAGCGCGCGCGGCGTGCGGCGGTATCGCCGAGGTTGTTGAAGGGCGAGACGAGCACGAGGGCCCGCGCCGTCACTTCGGTGGCAAGCTGCAGCGCCACGGCCGCGCCCAGCGAATTGCCAACCAGCACGATGTCGCCATCATCCACGCCCTGCCCGCGCAGGAAGGTCCACGCCCCGCGCGCGTCCTGATAGAGCGCTTCCTCCGACGGCGTGCCCGGATTCCCGCCGTACCCGCGATACTCCACTGCCAGCAGGCCGTAGCCCTTTGCCATGAGACGCTGCGAGACCATGATGGAGCTCTGCCAGCTTGCGCCGTTGCCGTGGAAGAAGGCGATGGTCGGCATCCCGTCGCGCGCGGGGCGGTATCCGGCCACGAGTTCCAGCCGGTCCGGCGTCCTGATCGTCACCCGCTCAAAGCCGGAAGGGACCCCGCCCTGCACCGGCGGGGCGGGATAGATGAGCTGGCGCTGGTTGAAATAGACGATGGACACTAGCCCGCCGTAGATCACCGTCAGGCTCACGGCGAAAAAGACGAACATCCGTACCCCCTTATTCTTCCAGGACTCCGCCATGGCACCCCCACATCCGTAGCCGCCAGCGCGATGCTACCCGAATTGGGGGCACGCGCAAAGGCAGCGGCGGCGAAGGGCCGCCCGCACTATGCCGGGAGGGAAATGGCGGGAGCCGTCAGGCGCGGGCTTCTTCGACGCCTGCCGAATTGTGCCGCAGGGCGTTCAGCACCGTATCGACGATATGCGGCGCGTTCAGCTTCGCCTGTTCGTACTGCTTTTCGGGCGAGTCATGGTCGATGAAGACATCGGGCAGGCGCATGGTGCGGATTTTCAGGCCGCCATCTGTCAGGCCCTCGTCGCTTGCCATCGTCAGCACGTGCGCGCCGAGGCCGCCGATCGCGGCTTCCTCGACTGTCACCAGCACATCGTGCGTGGCGGCCAGCTTGCGGATCAGCTCGCTGTCGATGGGCTTGGCAAAACGCATGTCGGCAACCGTGGTGGCAAGTCCCTTGGCCTCGAGCTGGTCGGCGGCCTTCTTCGCCTCTTCCAGGCGTGCGCCGAGCGAGAGGATGGCGACCTTGCCGCCTTTCTCCGCGTCGCCGCGCACGATCCGACCCTTGCCGATTTCCAGCTTCTGCAGCGTCTCGGGAATTTCCACGCCCACGCCGTTGCCGCGCGGGTAGCGGAAGGCGATGGGGCCTTCGTCGTACTCGACAGCGGTGTAAGTCATGTGCGCCAGCTCCGCTTCGTCGGCGGCGGCCATCACCACGAAATTGGGCAGACTCGCGAGGTAGGTCACGTCGAAGCTGCCCGCGTGGGTCGCGCCATCGGCACCGACCAGACCGGCACGGTCGATGGCGAAGCGGACGGGCAGGTTCTGGATCGCGACGTCGTGCACCACCTGATCGTAGGCGCGCTGGAGGAAGGTGGAATAGATCGCGGCGAACGGGCGCATACCCTGCGCGGCAAGGCCTGCTGCGAAAGTGACGCCGTGCTGTTCGGCAATGCCGACATCGAAGGCGCGTTCCGGATGCGCCTTGGCGAACTTGTCCACGCCGGTGCCGCTCGGCATGGCGGCGGTGATGGCACAGATCCGCCTGTCGGTTTCGGCCAGCCTGGCCAGCGTTTCGCCGAACACGTTCTGGTAAGCGGGCGGACCAGCCTTGGACTTGGCCTTTTCGCCCGTCACCACGTCGAACTTGGGCACGCCGTGGTACTTGTCGGCGCTGGTCTCTGCCGGTTCGTAGCCCTTGCCCTTGGTGGTGACGACATGGATCAGGACAGGGCCCTGCTCGCTGTCGCGCACGTTTTCGAGCACCGGCAGCAGGTGATCGAGGTTATGGCCGTCGATGGGGCCGACGTAGTAGAAGCCCAGCTCCTCGAACATGGTCCCGCCGGTCACCATGCCGCGGGCATATTCCTCGGCCTTTTCGAGACCGTGGTGCACCTTGCGCGAAAGCTTGCGCGCCACCTTTGACGCGAGCGAGCGAAGGCCCAGATATTCGCTGCTAGACACCATGCGCGCCAGATAGGCGGACAGGCCGCCAACCGGCGGGGCGATCGACATATCGTTGTCGTTCAGGATCACGATCAGGCGATTGCCCGCCTGCTCGGCGTTGTTCATCGCCTCGTAGGCCATGCCTGCGCTCATCGCGCCGTCGCCGATCACGGCGATGGCCTTACCCGGCTTGTCGTTCAGCTTGTTGGCGATGGCAAAGCCGAGGCCTGCCGAGATCGAGGTGGAGGAGTGCGCCGCGCCGAACGGATCGTATTCGCTCTCGCTGCGCTTGGTGAAGCCCGACAGGCCGCCGCCCTGGCGCAGGGTGCGGATGCGATCGCGCCTGCCGGTGATGATCTTGTGCGGATAGGCCTGGTGGCCGACGTCCCAGATCAGGCGATCTTCGGGCGTGTTGAACACGTAGTGGAGCGCAACGGTCAGTTCGACAACGCCGAGGCCGGAGCCGAGGTGCCCCCCGGTCGATCCCACGGCGTCGATCATTTCGGTCCGCAATTCGTCGGAAAGCTGCCGCAATTGCTCGGGCTTGAGCTGGCGGAGATCGGTGGGTGTGTCGACGGTGTCGAGCAGGGGGGTGTCAGGACGATTGGCTGTCATAACCTTCGGCTCTACACGCTCAAATCTGGCCTGTCGATGAACGCTTCATCGACAAATTAGCACGGCTCGTCGCTGTCATATCGAGGCTCACGCGGCGCAGTCGCTGCACAGGCCGCGCAGTTCCACAACCGGGCGCACATCGGAATAGCCGTGAGCCTTGCCCGCTTCGCGCAGCGCGCCGGTCAGCTTGTCGTCGTCGAAATGCTCTGCCTGTCCGCAATCATCGCAGATCAGGAAGATGCAATCGTGGCGGCAACCGGGGTGCGCGTTGGCGAGATAGGCGTTCGCGCTCTCGATCCGGTTAGCGAGATTGGTGCGCACGAACAGGTCGAGAATGCGGTAGACGGAGTTTGCCGCAACCCGCTTGCCGCGGCGTTTGCCCACTTCCTCCGCGATGTCATAGGCCGATGCGGGCCGGTCATGGTCCGCCAGCGCGCGGAACACGTCCTCGCGCATCGTGGTCCACTGTTCGCCTGCGTCGGCGAGAACTTTGCCCGCTTCGTCGACGAGCCGATCGCCGGAATGTTCGTGATGCTTATGCTGCGTAGCCATGGAACCTACATAGGACGGGCAGCCGGGTACGGCAATCTGTCCCTAAGGCGGTTGCGGGTTTCCGGGTTCAGCCCGTGCGGAAGCGCGAACGGTAGAACCGCGGGAACATCTCCTGCAGCGCTTCTACCTTGGGCGCATCCCAGCGCACGATATAGGCGGCACGCGGGTTCTTCAGCATGTAGTCCTGATGATAGTCCTCAGCCTCGTAGAACGTGCGGTAACGCTCGATCGCAACGGCCATGGGGCGATCCCACACACCGGAGCGCTCCATCTGCGCCACATAGGCCTGCGCCACGGCACGCTGTTCGTCCGTTGTCGGCACTATTGCCGCGCGGTACTGCGGGCCACGGTCCGGGCCCTGGCGATTGTGCAGTGTCGGGTCCGCGCCAACCGAGAACAGGATCTGCAGCAACTGGTCATAACGGATTACGCTGGGATCGTAGGTGACGCGCACGGATTCGGCGTGACCGGTCGTGCCGCTGACAACCTGGCGATAAGTCGCCGTGTTCGCCGTTCCGCCGTGATATCCGGAAACCGCGCTGGTGACGCCGCGCGTATGACTGAAAATACCTTCGATACCCCAGAAACAGCCGCCGGCGAAGATCGCGGTCTGGAGGCCGCTTTCGTTTGCCTGGCGCGCGGCCACCGGCGCGTCGAACACTTCATCCGCCATTGCCATGCTTGGAAGCGCGCAGGCCGAAAGGCCCAGCGCGGCGGCAGCAAAGAGCGATTTGATATGCATTACATTCCTCCGATTTGCGGCAGAATATTCGCTGCAAGTACTACAGCGGTTACAGCAAATCCGGCAAGGAAAGAGCGGTAGAGTTCGGCGTTGAAGAGTTCCATCGGGAAGTGTCCAGTCGGGTCGTGTGTCTGTCTTTATGTTCGACCCGAACCTAGCAAACAGTTACTTACGACCGACTGAACCTCACGCGCAGCAACGCGCGCCCATCGCAGGTGCGCCACGCTTCGTCGCACATGGTTAAGATCGTGTTAGTGGCGGAAGTGCCGCATTCCGGTGAAGACCATGGCAATGCCCGCCTCGTCGGCGGCGGCGATCACTTCGTCATCACGCATGGAGCCACCCGGCTGGATCACCATGGTCGCGCCCGCTTCCACCGCGCTCAGCAGGCCATCGGCGAAGGGGAAGAAAGCATCGGAAGCCACCGCGCTGCCCACGGTGCGCGGTTCGCTCCACCCGGCAGCTTCCGCCGCCTCGCCCGCGCGCACGGCGGCGATGCGGGACGAATCGCGGCGGTTCATCTGGCCTGCACCGATGCCTGCCGTCACGCCGTCTTTTGCGTAAACGATGGCGTTGGACTTCACATGTTTCGCCACCTTCCACGCAAACAGCGCATCGGCCACTTCCCGGTCGGTCGGCTGGCGCTTGGTGACGACTTTCAGATCGTCATCGCCGATCACGCCGTTGTCGCGCGACTGGAACAGCATGCCGCCGGCGATGCTCTTCATGTCGAGGCCGGGACGCGCGGGGTCGGGAAGGTCTTCCAGGATCAGCAGGCGCAGGTTCGGCTTGGCGGCAAAGGCCTCGCGCGCGGCATCGTCTGCGCCCGGCGCGATCACGACTTCGGTGAAGATTTCGGTGATGGCCTTCGCGGTCGCCCCGTCCAGCGGCACGTTCGCCGCCACGATCCCGCCGAATGCGGAAACGCTGTCGCAGGCAAGCGCCGCCTGCCACGCTTCCAGCAAGGTGTCGGCCACGGCCACGCCGCAGGGGTTGGCGTGCTTGACGATGACGATGGCGGGCTTGTCGGCAGGGAATTCCGCGACAAGGCCCAGCGCTGCATCGGCATCGTTGAGGTTGTTGTAGGAAAGTGCCTTGCCCTGCACCTGGTCGGCCTGCGGCACGCCCTTCGTTGCCGGGCCGTTCGGCAGGTAAAGCGCCGCCTGCTGGTGCGGGTTCTCGCCGTAGCGCAGCGTATCGCCCAGCTTTCCGGCAACCGTCAGCGCGGCGGGGAACTGCTCGTGCTGGTCGGCAAAGGCGAACCAGCTGCTGATGGCCGAATCGTAGGCTGCGGTCGCGGCAAAGGCCTTGGCTGCCATGGCCTTGCGGAAGGCAAGCGTCGTTGCCCCGTCATGCTCGGCCAGCTCGTCGTACAAGCCGTGATAGTCCGCAGGATCGGTCACGATGGTGACATAGGCGTGGTTCTTCGCCGCACTGCGCACCATCGAAGGGCCACCGATGTCGATGTTCTCGATGATGGTCTCCCGGTCCGCGCCGCTCATCACGGTGTTCACGAAGGGGTACAGGTTCACCACGACAAGGTCGATCGCGCCGATATCGTGCGCTTCCATCGCGGCGGCATGATCCGGATCGTCGCGCACGGCCAGCAGGCCGCCGTGTACCATCGGGTGCAGCGTCTTCACCCGCCCATCCATCATTTCCGGAAAACCGGTCACGTCCGACACGTCGAGCACGTCCAGCCCCGCGTCGCGCAGTGCGCGCGCCGTGCCGCCGGTGGAGACCAGTTCCACCCCCGCCTTGGCAAGGCGGCTTCCCAGTTCCACAATACCGCTCTTGTCGGACACCGAGAGCAGTGCCCGCTTGATCGCCACATCAGTCATCGTGTTAAATCTATCCCATTCGTTTGAGCAGCCAGGCGAAATTTCCGCCCCCGCGCGAGGCGAATCCCTCGATCACGAGCTGCTGTACCGGATGCGGCCTGCCATTGCCATCGACCCACAGGCTTTCTTCCAGCGTCACGCCTTCGGCGCCCGTCATGAATTGCCACAGGCTGCCATCGGGCAGTAACAAGCTGGCGCCCTTGCCGTTGTCCGCCACTTTCGCCTCGATATTGCGGCCAAGGTGGAAGCGGATAGCGAAGGGCACCTTGCCGCGCTTGCCCTTGCGGCCGGAGGGAACGAGCACGTCCTCCCCACGCAGTTCGTGGCCATCGTCCCGCAGCATCAGGATGCGGCGGTGCACGAGGCCGAAGCGCGAGGCATAGCCATCGTGGCTGGCCTCGATCCGGGTGGCGGAACCGTTGCCCAGCTTCACCTGCCGGGTGTCGATCTCAACCTCGCCGACGCCCGCGCCCAGCTTGCCGTCGATCATCACCGCGGTGGAATTGGCATCGCCCAGCACCATCGTGGAATGGGCCGCGGTGGCGCGCAGGCCCTGCTCGATGCGCACCGGTACCTGCCCGCCTGCCAGCGCCGCGCCGCCGCAATTGACGATCAGGCGGTGTTCGCCGTGGCTGAATTCAAACGCCAGCGTGGACGCGCAGCCGTGGCGCGCGTGCTTGCCGTGGGGCGGCGGAGCGCCATCAACCAGCAGCGTGGCCTTGCGCGCAGTCACCCGCTGATAACCCCATCCGCTCGGGTCCTTCAGCGGACGGGCGCGCACACCGCTCGCCTCGATCAGCTTGCCGAGGCGGGAGGCCTTGATCGCTCCGCTGCCCTGCCAGTTGCCGATCCCGCCATCGCCGTGCGTTAGCGCCAGCAGGGGCGGCACCAGCATGTGCAGCATCGTGGCAAGCAGTTGCGGCGGCTCGCGCCCCGCCGCCTTGTAGCAGGCGCGAAGGTCGACGAGGCTGGCAATCGCCTGCATCTGCGCATCCGGGCTGCGTGACAGCAGGCCGCCATCTTCGCCCACCGCTTCGCCCAGCGACTTGGCAAGACCCGCTTCGCCGTAAAGGCGGCGCGGCTTGCCTTCGGGCAGCAGCAGGCCGGCGGCGATGATCGCGCACCAGCCGATCACTTCGCCCAGCCGGTCGTCGGCCTTGCGCACGTTGCGATCCAGCCAGCGGGCGGTATCGGCCATCACGCCCAGCACGCGGTGGCGCAGTGCACGGTCCTCGCCGGAAATCAGCAGCGGGGCATGGACCAGCCAATTCAACAGGCGAAGGCCGACGTTCTCCACCCGCCATGCAGGCCCCTTGCCCGCCGTCGGGTTGGCATCCAGCCACGCGGCAACCAGCCGTTCTCCTACCGGGCGGCACTGGTGCAGCAGGCCGGAACTGGAAAGGTCCTGCAACCAGGTGAAGCCTTGCACCACCCGCTCGAACGGGGGACTGAGATTGCCGAGCGGGCCCATGTCGACTTGCGCGAACGGCGCTTTCACGCCGTGGATGTAGAAATGCCCTGCCCGCAAGGCCATGCCCGCCGCGCGGTCACCCTCCAGCGGTGCCTCAACCGTTGCCAACAGGCGCGGGCGCAGGGGCTTGCGGAAAGGCGCGACAATCGTCGAGTGCGAGACGCCCAGGCTGAATGCGAGCCGCATCAGGCGGTCCGACGGAGAGGCGGCGGGCGGCGAGAAATCGGTGATCACCAGCGCCCGATCGGGCGCGAGGTCTTCCGTCCTGCCGGTATCCTCTTCGCTCTCGATAAGGTCCTCGCGCTGTTCCGCACCCAGCGGCATCGCCATCTGGCCGGCTTTCTCCAGCCTCTCCCTCGAGACCTTGCGCGAAAGCTCGGCAGAATGTGCGTTCACCGACTGTCTCCCCGAAGAGCCGCGATATTGGCGGCGTAGCAATCCGGTCCGCCCTTGAAGGTGGCAGATCCCGCCACCAGCACGTCGGCCCCTGCGTCGACGCATTGCCGGGCGGTATCGACGTTCACGCCCCCGTCCACTTCGATCAGGACGTCGTATCCGCCCTTGTCGATGGCCTTGCGCACGGCTTCTATCTTGCGCAGTTGCGAGGGGATGAAGCTCTGCCCGCCGAAACCGGGATTGACGCTCATGATCAGCACCAGGTCGATTTCCTCGAGCAGGTAATCGAGCATCTTGGCCGGCGTGCCGGGATTGAGCGAAATGCCCGCCTTGCAGCCCGCCGAGCGGATCGCCTGCACGCTGCGATGCACGTGCGGACCCGCCTCTGGGTGGACCGTGATGATATCGGCCCCCGCCTTTGCGAACGGCTCGATCCACATGTCCACCGGCGACACCATCAAGTGCACGTCGAAGGTCTTTTCGGTATGCGGGCGAAGTGCTTTCACCACGTCCGGCCCGATGGTGAGGTTGGGCACATAGTGCCCGTCCATCACGTCCACGTGCACCCAGTCGCATCCTGCCGCGTCGATCGCGCGCACTTCTTCGCCCAGCTTCGAAAAATCGGCTGAAAGGATCGAGGGTGAAATGAGTGGTTGGGCCATGATTAACTATTCGCGTTAGAGGGGCACGAATCGCCTAACAAGCGCTGTGCAAGGCGTTTTCCACCAGTGTTGCGACGCATTGCCCTTAGCGTGCGATTTCGGGACGCTTCAGCCCCGGTTCACTGCGCCGGCGGCAAAAGACTGGCAACTATCAGTTATTGTCAGTGGAAATTGCCGGATCGATGCCCATTGTCTGCGGCACGGCCGTTTCGTTGGCGAAAAGGAATTATGATTTCGATGACCAAGCGCTTTCTTCGCCTTGCTGCCGCCGCGGCCATCGCGGTGGGTCTTTCCGCCCCGGCGGGCGCGCAGTTCCGTAACGAGATTACCCATTCTGTCGTACCGTGCCAGGGCAATGGCCCGGCGGTGTGGATCCAGGTTTCGGGGATCGAAGGCTCGACAGGCACCATGCGCATCCAACTCTATCCCGGCACGTCTGCCGACTGGCTGGAAACGGGGCGCTGGATCAACCGGATCGAGGTGCCTGCGCGCGCAGGTTCCATGCAGGTCTGCATGCCGGTGCCGCGTCCGGGCAACTATGCCATCGCGATCCGGCACGACAAGAACAACAATGGCCGCACCGACATCACCAGCGATGGCGGGGGCATGTCGAACAACCCCAGCATCAACATCTTCAATCTCGGCAAGCCGTCGATCGACAAGACCCGCTTCTCGATCGGCCGCGAAGTGCTGCCGATGTCGATCCGGATGCGCTACCTGTAAGACTAGTCCCGGTTTGCCCGCTTCGCCCGCCAGAGCTGAAAAGCGACGGCGGGCGCGGACAGGATCGGGTGCTTTTCCCGGAACGGCGTGACTTCGATCTTCGTGCCGGTGTGCCGCTCCACTTTCCAGGCTGCGTAGCGCGCGGCCCCGTCGAACGTGCGGGTGGCGCGTGCCAGCCTTGCCACGTTCAGCGGCTTGCCCATGCGCCGCCGCTTCTTCCACCAGCGCAGCACCTGCTCGCGCTCCGCCACGGTGATGCGCGGAGTCAGGACCTTGCCGTCGCGGCCGTAGGGAATGCCCCCCGCGGCCAGGGCCGCTGGCAGCAGGCCATCGAAATGCGCGGCATTCAGCGTGAGGATCGAGTCCTCGCGCCCCGGCTTCTCCACGCGGAATTCGGCCCGGTAGGTGGCCTGGAACAGGGCGCGCCAGAACTGGTCTTCCGTCCCGCTGTCCGGGCCGACGGCAACGGCCAGCCGCGCCGCCGTCATCGCAGCTGCCGCGATACTGACAGCGACCTGTTCGTTCGCGTTCTCGTCCGCCTGCCACACCAGCGCGCTGGGCTGCACGAAGCGCGCCCAGATCGTGGTGTCGATGCTCTCACCGCGCGCAGCCTCGGTGAACTTGGCCAGCGTCATCGTGGCGATCTTGGCGCGCAGGGGTTCGCAGTCGTGCTCCCATTCGCGGTAGGAAACGGTCGGCCACAGGCCTTTCTCGGCCTCACCCTCTGTCAGAACGTAGAAATCGAGCACGCCCTCGCGCGAACCGGTGCGCAGGTTGGAGCCGTAGAACAGCACCGCGCGCGCATCCGCCTCGCCAGCGAGACGCGCCGCGAAGGCGGTAACGGCGGGATCGACTTCCCGCGATAGCGCCGCGCGGACGCGCGCGCGAAGGTTCACGGGACCACGAACCGCAGCTTGGGCCCGGCAGAAAGGCGATACTGGCCAGCAGGGAAAGCCTCTCCGTCGAGGATGAAGGAATCGCCGATGTCGAGGTGCACCGCCTCGTCCCCGAAAGCGTGATATCCGCGCCGCTTCGTTTCATCCGAAGCCGTGCCACGGAAAATCGAGGGCAGGCGCAGCAGCAGCCCGCGCCGCGGATTGTCCATCACCGCCAGTTGCAGCGGCGTTTCCACATCGCGGAAGGGATCGAGCCCGGCGGGGAAGGATTGCAGCGTGGAGGCGAAAAGCAGGTAACGCTCGTCCTCTGGCAGACCGCCCCGGTGCGCCAGCTCGCTGCCATCGGCCATTTGGAGGCGCATAGGCGTGCCCTGTCGCCATTTGTTGCCCGCCCGTCCGAACATCGCCTGCAACACGCTCCACACCGTGGTGACGCCCACGACCGCCTGGTTAAAAGCGCCAAGCTGGTGGCTGCGCTGGCCAAGGTTGATGACCTGGTTGAAAGCACCCCCGCCCAGCACGAAACCGCGCACCTGCGAGCGTTCGTCTCCGCGCTCGGCGACCACCAGCGGCTGCCTGCGGGCAAGCTTCCCGCGCTGCACCGCGGCCAGCGCATCGTCGAGCGACCAGTCCGTCGGCACGCCAAGATCCAGTGCCAGCGCGTTGGTCTTGCCGCCCGGCAGCACGATCAGCATGGGCCAGCTGTCGCCGAACAGCCCGGCGCCGCAAGTCAGCACGTCGCGCACCGTCCCGTCGCCGCCATCGATGGCGATGTAGTCCACCCGCTTTTCGGCAAAGTCTGTCAGCACGCCCAGCAGTTCGCTGCGGCGGCGCGGCGTTGCCAGCAGCACGCCCTCGCGCAGTTCTTCGGTTCCCGAGCGGCCTTCGTTGCGATGGCTTCGGGCGTTGCGGATCACCCCGATCAGCGGGCGCGTGCGCACGGGCGATGGCGCAGGGTCGTTCGCCGCGCGCGGATTCGCGCCTATCTGCGGCAAGCGCTCGAAGAGATGGATGCTCTCGTGCATGACCTCGTCGCCTTAAACATGGGGCCGCGCCAAATACTACGCTTTTGTCGGCACGGAGCGCAAACTGTCGCCACATTGCAACAAGTCGGTCCACGCACTGTGCCTTTATCGCACCACACATGTCGGGCGGTTTCATGGATGCGCGTCGCGGAAATGGGTGGCATAATGCCGCAATCAACTCCGGGATCATCCATGCTGACCGAAAACCTGCTCAACGCCGCTCGCGATCATGCCGACGCGATCACCGCCCTTCGCCGCGCCATCCATGCGGAGCCGGAACTGGGGCTGGAAACACCGAAGACGTTGGCCAAAGTAAAACAAGCCCTCGCCGACCTGCCGTTGGAATGGCGCGAAGGCCCTTCGTGCACCGGTGCGGTGGCCGTACTCAAGGGCGGCAAGCCAGGCCGTGCCGTTCTGCTGCGCGGCGATATGGATGCTCTGCCGATGGACGAACATACGGGGCTGGATTTCGCCTCCAACGTGCCGGGCCGGATGCACGCCTGCGGCCACGACGCCCACACCGCCATGCTGGCGGGCGCCGCGCGCGTGCTGGCTACGCGGGCAGACGATCTCGCAGGCGAAGTGCGCTTCATGTTCCAGCCGGGCGAGGAAGGCTTTCACGGCGCGCGGCACATGCTGGAGGATGGCCTGCTGGGTGGCAGTGGCGATTATGCCCTGCCCGACGCAGCCTTTGCCCTGCATGTCTGGCCCAATGCCCCGCACGGCCGACTGGAAGCGCGCGCGGGTGCGATGATGGCATCTGCCGACATGCTGGAAATCACCGTGAAAGGGAGCGGCGGCCACGCCTCCATGCCCTACGATTCGATCGACCCGGTGCCCGTCGCTGCCGAGATCGTGCTGGCGCTGCAGGTGATGATCACCCGCCGCTTCGCCGCTGCCGAGGCCAGTGTGCTGACGATCGGCAAGATCGAGGCGGGCAGCAACAACAACATCATTCCCGACAGCGCCTACCTGCTCGGCACCATGCGCAACCTTTCGCCCGAACGGCGCGAAGCGATGAAGGATGCTGTGCGCGAGGTTGCGGAGAACATCGCCAAGGCCCACCGCTGCACGGCAGAGGTGACGATCACCCCCGGCTTCCCGCCCACCATCAACGATGCCCGCGCCGTCGCACTGGGTCAGCAGGTGGCAGAAGGACTGGGCGGCGAGGAACCCTGGGCCACCCGACCTGCGCCCACGATGGGAGCAGAGGACTTCTCCTACGTGCTGGAGAAAGTGCCCGGCGCGATGTTCTTCCTCGGCGTGGCGGCGGAAGGGGTCGACTGGCAGGGCTGCTGCGGCCTCCATTCCAGCCGCATGGTCGTGGACGAAAGCGTGATGCCCAAGGGCAGCGCCTTCCTGGCGGGATGCGCGGTGCAGTTTCTGGAAGACGGCTGGAGCTAGGCGGCGAAGTTCCGCGCGCAGGCATCCAGCATCGCGGAAACCTTGCCGAGATCGGCAGGCTTCGCGCCGGGCGGGAGCGGCTGCATCTTCTCCGGCGGCGGAAAGGTGCCGTAGCCTGCGAACAGGCAGTGCCAGCTCATCGGGGCGTAGGCGGGCACGGCGTAGTTCTGCCGGTTGGCGGCGGCCATGTCCTGATGCGTGAACCACGCCGTCATCATCGCTTTCAGCTGGTCTGACAGTGCGTGGTTCGCGGCGTTGTCGCGCCAGAAGGCGGAATCGCTGCGCTGGTTCATCCGGTAATGCGCCACGATGTAATCGCGGATGCTCTCGTAACGCGCGGCGATGTTGCGGTTGAAGGTATCGCGGTGCTGGGAGGTGAAGCCGCCCTGCTCATGGGCCTCGGCAAATTCCAGCGCGGTGGCAATCACTATGTGCAGCGCGGTCGCCTCCAGCGGCTCTATGAACCCCTGCGCCAGACCTGCGGCGAGACAATTGCGGCTCCAGCTCTTCTCTAGCCGTCCCACTTTCATCTGCAGGAAACGTGCAGGCTGGCCTTCGCCTTCCATACCGATCGCCGCGCGCAGTTCCGCTTCCGCGTCCTCGTCCGAGATATATTTCGAAGAATAGACGTATCCGTTGCCGGTGCGCGTGGTGAGCGGGATGTGCCAGCGCCACCCTGCCGACATGGCCACCGCCTCGGTCTGCGGGCGGAAGTGTGCGACGCGCGGCGTGGGCATGACTACGGCACGGTCTGCGAAGAGGTTCTCGGCAAAGGGCAGGAACGGTTCGCCTAGTGCACCCTGCGCGATCATGGCGCGAAAGCCGGAGCAATCTACGAACAGGTCGCCCTCGACACGCTCTCCGCCGTCGCACAGCAGCGCGGCAAGGTCGCCCTCGCCCGATAGCTCCACCTCGCTCACTTTCAGCGGGCGATGGTCCACGCCGCGCGAAGTGGCCCAATCACGCAGGAAGGCGCCCAGCTTGTAAGCGTCGAAATGATAGCCGTAGCTGGGCGCGAAGGGGAAACTGTCGTCCGGATGCGGACCCTTGCCCTCTGCCGCCAGCCTGGCTGCAAGGAACCAGTCGTCGGGCAAGGCAGGCACATCGAACCCGCGCCGGGCGAGCGAGCAGTTCTGCACGAAGCCGGGCTCCGTATGCAGGTCGACCGGGCCGGGGAACGGGTGGAAATAGCTGCCGTACCCCTCGCGCTCGCTCCAGCCGGTGAAGCGGATACCCAGCTTGTAAGTGGCATCGCAGGCGGCCATCCAATCGGCCTCGGCGATGCCGAGGTGATCGAACATGGCCTTCAACTGCGGGGTCGAGCCTTCGCCCACGCCAATGATGCCGATGTCCGGGCTTTCGACGACCGTGACTTTCCCGCCCCTCTCGCCCCAGCGATGGTGCAAGAGGCAGGCGGTGATCCATCCCGCGCTGCCGCCACCAAGGACGACGACGTGCGGCGGCGAGGGCGCGCTCATTGCTCCGCCAGCAGCCATGCGAAGACCTCGGGCAGGCGCGCGGCCCATGCGTTTTCCTCGTGCGCGGCACCGTCGTAGACTTCGCTGCGGAAGTGCTCTCCCTCCCGCCAGCCGCTCGCGCGAAAGCGCGCATCGATCGCCTGCTGATACGGCGCATAATAGGCATCGAGCGTAGCGGTGCCGTGATCCATCCACACCCGCCGCCCGTAGGGGTCGCCAAGACGCTCGGCAAACCAGCGGTCCCACAAGGCGATCAGTTCCGGATTCGCCTCACCCACGATGCGAGGATCGGCGGCCGGCCAGTGCGAGGAGATGCATCCCGCGCGGCCATAGACATCGGGCCGTTCGAGAAAGGCATAACACGACATGAGGCCGCCCATGCTGGAGCCCGCAATGGCGGTGGCATCGCGCCCGGTCTGCGTGCGGTAATTTGCGTTCACCCAGTGCCGCAGCGGACCTGCCAGCCAGTCAAGATAGGCGCTTCCGACGGGCGGTCCCTCGATCATCGCATCCATCGCCGCGCGCGGCGCGCCTTCAGCCTCCTCGTAGAGCGACTGCGGCAGGTACTGGCGATAACGGTCTTCGCCCGGCGCCCAGATGCCGACGATGATATGCGGCTCGATCCCGTCATCGCGCATGGCTGCCAGCATGGCCTTGTCTGCCGCCCACACCTTGTCGAAGTTCGACTTGGCCGGGTCGAACAGGTTATGCCCGTCGTGCATGTAGAGCACCGGGTAACGACGCTCCGAACTGTCGTAGCCGGGCGGGAGCCAGATCGTCAGCCGCTGGTCCGGCAGTCCCGCCGCTGCCATCTGCTCCACCTCGACGAAGCGCGCCGGGCTCCCGGCAGGGCCTGCGGTGGTGCAGCCCGCCAGGACCAGCGCCAGCAGGGCCGCCAGCAGCTTCACGGCACCGGCTCGAGCCGGATCGCCAGCCCGCCGCCGGGGGCGAGGTGGAAGGTGTGCTCATCCCCGGCGCGGACTTCGAAATCGTCGTAAGCGATGTTGTGCCGCGCTTCGGTTTCGTAGGTCGCGCCCTCGCCATCCTTCCACACGCTTGCGCGGTAGGTCACGCCGGGTTCGAGGAAGGCGAAATCCAGAGTCACGTCACGCGGCGTAGCATCGTTGATGCCGCCGGCATACCAGTCGTCGGAGCCTCGATCCTTACGCGCGAAAATCGCGTAGTCCCCCACTTCGCCCGACACGAGGTGGCTCTCCGCCCAGTCGGCGGGCACGGCGCGGATGAATTCCAGCTCGCGCGGATGTTCTGCCAGGCTCTCGATGAAATCGGCGGCCATCTGGATCGGCGAATAGATCGCGAGATAGAGGCCAAGCTGCTTCGCCAGCGTCGAGGCGAGGGGCACGTCGTTGTCGCCTTTCAAGCTCAGCACGCCGGGGGTGTAGTCCATCGGGCCCGACAGCATGCGGGTGTAGACCAGCGTCGGCTCGTGGTCCGGGCCGTTACTGAAAGCGCCCCAGGCGTTGTATTCCTGCCCCCGCGCGCCCTCGCGGCTCACCCAGTTGGGATAGGTCCGCCTGAGGCCTGTATCCTTCACCGGTTCGTGCGGGTTCACCGCCACGCCGTTGGCGGCAGCAGCTTCCAGTACGCGGATGTGGTGCTGCACCTGCCGCTGGCCGTCGTGCCATTCCATCACCTGCCCCTCGCAGGGGTCGGCAATATCGGCGTTGCAACTGATGATCGCGCCCGCATCGGCGACGTAGCCGGTCTTCACCCAGTCCACGCCGAGGCGACCGTACAATTCCATCGCATCGTCCAGCTGCGCTTCGTAATTGGCGATGTTGCCGCCCGTCTCGTGATGGCCGACGAGGCGCACACCGCGTTCGCGCGCGTAGTCTGTCACTTCCTCAAGGTCGAAATCGGGATAGCTTTCGGTAAAGCTGAAATCGCGGCCGTTGCCGAACCAGGTGCCGTCCCAGCCGTAGTCCCAGCCTTCCACCAGCACGCCGCGAAAGCCGTTCTCGGCGGCGAAATCGAGATATTCCTTGGTCCGCTCGGTCGTTGCGCCGTGGCGCGGCCCCTGCGCCCAGGTCCAGCGGTTGGAAATCATGCCCCACCAGATGCCGATGTACTTGCCCGGCTCCACCCAGCTGACATCGCCCAGCTTGTTCGGCTCGTTGAGATTGAGTTCAAGGTCGTTCTCCACCAGCCCCGCGGCATCGTCGGCAATGCGGATCGTGCGCCACGGCGTGGTGAAGGCACCCTCGCGCACCACTTTCGCACCGCGGCTCGAAGGCGCGAGGGTGGAGCGGAAGCGCTGTCCGTCCATGCGTTGCAGCCACATGCCCGAATAGTCGACCAGCGCGGCCTCGTGCATGGACAGGTGCGTGCCGTCCGCCAGCCGCATGGTAATGGGCGTGTGCGCGACGGACACCGCCTCGATCGGCGTGTGGTGATAGAGGTATTCGTAGCGGTTCCAGTCGCCCGCCTGGATCCACCACGCCTCGCCTTCGGACGCGATATTGAATTCGGTCAGCTCCTCGGCAATGCGCGTTTCCCCGCGATCAGGGAATTCGTACCGAAAGCCCACGCCTTCATCGAACACGCGCAGCCGCACGGTGAATTCGCGCGCCGCATCGTCCTGCTGGCGGAAGGTGACGGCCAGTTCGTTGTGCCGGTCGGTCACGAACTGGCGTTCGCCCCATGGCTGTTCCCAAGTCGTATCGGCACTGGAGGTGCCCTGCGCCACGACGGTGAAATTGCGCCGCAGCGGGTCCTCGTTCTCGAGGTTGAAGCCGAGGCCGGACGGAGCGATGAGTTCCTCCCCATCGCGCTCCACCGCCCAAGTCGGCTTGCCTTCGCCATCGGCGGCGAGCGAGGCGGTGATGCGGCCATCGGGCGAGGATACGCTCTGCGCCAGCGCCGCGTGCGAGGTGCCGAGCGCGAGCGTTGTCAGGGCGGCGGCGAGCGAGAAATGCAGGGGGCGCATCGGATCAGATCTCCAGGATAAGGGCAGCGTAGGGGGGAAGGGTTTGCGCCTCCGCGCCGTTGGCGGTGAACAGCGTGGTGCCCGCCGCATCGCCCAGCGCAATCGGCGCGGGGCCGAGGTTGAACAGGCAGCGCAGGCGCTGGCCTTCGCTCGCCCGCGTCAGGTCGAGCAGGTCGCCATCGACCTTGCATGAAGTGACCGCGCCGTGGTGAAGCGCGGGGTTCGCCTTGCGCAAGGCCAGCATCGCCCTCGTATGTTTGAGCAGCGAAGCGTCGTCCGCCTCCTGCCGATCGACGGCCCGCGCGTGGTTTTCCTCGCCCAGCGGCAACCAGCTCGCCTCGGACCCGAAGCCGCCGTCCGCACTCTGCGTCGTCCACGGCATGGGCGTGCGCGCTCCGTCGCGGCTTAGCGTCAGCGGCCAGTTTGCGATGGCTTCGGGATCGTGCAGCTGGTCGAACGGGATATCGACCTGAGTCAGGCCCAGCTCCTCGCCCTGGTAGAGGATGATGTTCCCGCGCAGCGCCGCCAGCAGCGTCATCTTCAGGCGGGCGAAGGCATCGCGGTGGCCGTTGTCAATCCAGCGCGAAAGGGCACGCGGGGCGTCGTGGTTCTCGAAGGCCCAGCTGGGCCAGCCGAGACCCGGCTCGTCGGGCCAATTGCCCAGCGCCTTGCACACCAGTTCCCCGGTCAGCTTGTCGGCATAGAGGAAATCGAAGCCGTAGGCGGAGTTCAGGTGTGTCTCGCCCTGCGTAAAAGCTTTCATCTCGCGGTCGGCATCGTCGCCGCCCACTTCGGCCACGGTGAAAGTGCCGTCATAGCGGTCGGTCAAGGCGCGGATACGCTCGATGAAACGCGGAATGTCGGCGTGCGACTGGTTGTGCAGCTTCAACTGGAAATCGAACGGGCGTGTACGCGGCTTGCCGTTTGCGGGTGCAGGCGGATTGTCGGTGAGCGCAGGGTTGTGCATGCAGAAATTCAGCGCATCGATGCGGAAGCCGTCGACCCCGCGGTCGAGCCAGAACTGCATCACGTCCAGCACCGCGTCCTGCACCGCCATGTTGTGCAGGTTCAACTGCGGCTGCGAGGACAGGAAATTGTGCAGGTAATATTGCCGCCTCCGGGCGTCCCACGTCCACGCGGGACCCCCGAAGACGGACTGCCAGTTGGACGGCGGCGACCCGTCGGGCTTGGCGTCGGCCCAGACATACCAGTCCGCCTTGTCGCTATCTGCGCTGGACCGGCTCTGCGTGAACCACGGGTGTTCGTCGGATGTGTGCGAGTAGACCTGGTCGATCAGCACTTTCAGGCCGAGTTCGTGCGCGCGGGCGACCAGCGCGTCGAAATCGGCAAGCTCGCCAAAGATCGGATCGACATCGCGGTAGTCCGAAACGTCGTAGCCGAAGTCCTTCATCGGGCTGGTGAAGAACGGGCTGATCCAGATCGCGTCCACGCCAAGATCGGCCACGTAGCCCAGACGCTGCGTGATGCCGGGCAGGTCGCCGATGCCGTCGCCGTTCGCGTCCATGAAACTGCGCGGATAGATCTGGTAGATCGCCGCGCCCTTCCACCAAGGCAGTTGTGTGGTCATTCGGCCACCTCGCTCACCCGGCACAGCGCCCATCCGAATGCCGGCAGCGTAAAGGCCGCGCTGCCGGGAGCGGGCACGGCCGCAGGGCAGGTGCCCGCCAGCGTCTCGAACGCGCGCGCCTCGTAACTGAGCCACACGTTGGCGCTGCGCTGTTCGTCGGCGGTGTTGAACACGGCGAGGTATTCTGTGCCGTCGTCGGGATCGAAGCGGGAGACGGCGAAGAAGCCCGGCTCCTGCTCGTAATGGCGCACCTGTTGGCGCCCCAGCGTGAAGGCATCGTGCCCGCGCCGGATGGCAGAGAACTGCGCGATCAGCCGATAGAGCGGATGATCCTCGTCGAAGTTGCTTTCCGCCGTCGTCGCATCGGTGCCGATCAGGTCGTTGTCGTTGTAATCGGGCGTGCGGCTGGGGAACATGTCCTCACGCGCCTGCTGATCGTTGCCGTCGCCCACGAAGCCCTGTTCGTCGCCGTAGTAGATGACCGGAGAGCCGCGCAGGCTCAGCATCATGGCGTGGCCCAGCATCACGCGGGAGAGCAGTTCGTCCTGCGAAATGTCGGGCTGGTCGGCGCGGATCAGGGTGGAGAAGCGGCCCATGTCGTGATTGCCGAGGAAAGTCGGCATGGCGCGTGCGGCCTCCTCGCCGCCTTCGTAGAGCACGTCACCATCGAACATCTCGGACAGCACCACGGTGCCGGTCTCGCGCCCCAGCAGGTCGCGCATGGCGGCCTGGAAGGCGAAATCGAGCACGGCGGGGAAGCCGTCGCGGCGGGTGTACTGGGCGATGTAGCCACTGTCGGGCACGTCCTTGTAGACTTCGCCGAAGATGTGGAAGTTGGGGATGCCTACAACCTCGCTGCGCGCTTCCATTGCGGGCACGAAATGCTGCCAGAAGCCGGGATCGACGTGGCGCGCGGTGTCCACGCGGAAGCCGTCGATGCCGAAATCGGCGATCCAGCTTTCGAAGATCTCGGTCATTCCCTCGCGCACGCGGGGATGTTCGGTGAACAGGTCGTCCAGTCCGGCGAAGTCGCCCATGCGGCTGTCTTCGCCCGTAAAGGTCGTGCTGCCGCGGTTGTGGTAGTAGATCGGGTCGTTGAGCCAGGCGGGCACTTTTACGTCGCTCTCGGCTTCGGGCACTTCGACGGTGTAGGCGTAGTTCGGGTTCACCAGTTTCGCGAAGTTTTCCTCGCTCGAATCCTCGTGGCCCATGAAGCCGGGGTTGATCGGCGCGCCGTCGGGGCCACCGCGCGTGGAATAGGGATAGTCGCCGAGGCTGCGGTAGGCGAAGCCGGTGTCGTCACCTTCGGTAAACTGGATCACGTCGGCGGTGTGGTTCGTGATGATGTCCATGTAGACCTTCATGCCGCGCGCATGGGCGGCTTCGACGAAGGCGGCGAACTCCTCGCGCGTGCCGAAATGGCTGTCGGGCCGGGTGAAGTCCGTCACCCAGTATCCGTGGTAGCCTGCGGACTCGTTGCCTTCCGGCCCCTGCACCGGCTTGTTCTGGAAGATCGGCGCGAACCAGATGGCGGTGATGCCGAGGTTTTCGAGGTAATCGAGACGCGCGGTCAGCCCGGCAAGGTCGCCGCCGTGGAAGAAGCCGCGCGCGGTGGGGTCGAAGCCGTGATCCAGCCGGCCGCCCTCGAAACCGCCGGTGTCATTGGACGTGTCGCCGTTCTCGAACCTGTCCGGCAGGACGAAGTAGACGATCTCCTCCGACGGCTCACGCTCGCGGAAGTCGGCGGATGCGTCCGCGGTGTCGGCCTGCGCCGTGGCACAGCCCGGCAGGGCGAGCGCGGACATGGCGAGCGCGAGGGCGGTCTTGTGGATTGCGGTGTTTGTCATGCGGGAATCTCCACGCGGGCATTTCCGCGCACACAGGATTGCAGATAGTCGAGATGGCGCGGCAGAGCCGAAGCCTGCTGGGCGAGCGTTGCTTCGAGGCCGTCGAGCATCGCGCGAAGGTCGGCCTCGCTCATGGCATCGGCCACGGGGTTGTAGCCTGTTGCCTCCACGCCCTGCCCTGCCAGCACCTGCAACCAGCCCACTTCGGTGAACAGTTCCTCGTGTTCGCGGTGAATGTGGCCGGAGGCGCGCCACTGCTCCAGCTTGGCGGTCAGCGTTTCGGGCAGGTCCATGTGCCGCACCTCGTCCCAGAAAGGCTCTCCTTCGCGGCCATTGGCCCAGTAGTGCAGCACGAGAAAATCGCGGATGCGCTGCCATTCGAAATCGGCCTGCGCGTTGAACCAGTCGATCGTGGCGGCAGGCGCGCGGCCCTTCGGCAGGACCTGAATGAAGCGGCTGATGGCGCTCTGGATCAGGTGGATCGAGGTCGATTCCAGCGGCTCCATGAAGCCTGCCGACAGCCCGATGGCAAGGCAGTTGCCGATCCACTGCTGCCGCCGCTTGCCAGTGGTGAAACGGAGCGGTTTCGGCTCTGCCTGCGGTGCGCCGTCGAGATTGGCGAGCAGCAGGTCCGCCGCCTCATCATCGCTCATGTGCGCACTGGCGTAGACCAGGCCGTTGCCGATGCGGTGTTGCAGCGGGATGCGCCACTGCCACCCGGCCTTTCGCGCGATGGCGCGGGTGTAAGGTGTGAATTCGCCCTTCGTCGCGCAAGGCACGGCCATTGCACGGTCGCAAGGCAGGTAGTGGGTCCAGTTCTCAAAGCCCGCTTCCAGCGCACCTTCGATCAGCAATGCGCGAAAGCCGGTGCAGTCGATGAAGAAGTCGCCTGCGATCCGCTGCCCGTCCTTCAAAATCAGCGCGCCGATCTCGCCGCTCTCGCCGTCACGCTCCACGCTCTCGATCATGCCTTCGATGCGCGTGGCGCCGCTCCCTTCGGCAAAGCGGCGCAGGTACGCGGCATAGAGCCCGGCATCGAGGTGATAGGCGTGCGGCATGGCCTCGCGCTGCATCCGGAGGTCGCGCGCTGCGATCTCGTTAAGCGAAAAGTGCGCCAGCGACTTGGCGAAGCCCGCCTGCTTCGCTCGCAGCCAGTAGTGCTGAAACGGCAGCACACCATGCGCGCGGCCAACGGGGCCGAAGGCGTGCATGTATTCGTGGCCTTCGCCCAGCCAGCCCTCGAACGCGATGCCCAGCTTGAACGTGGCCCGCGTCTCGCGCAGCAGGGCGTTCTCGTCGAGGCCCAGCGCCTTGTTGAACAGGCGGATCTGCGGGATCGTCGCCTCGCCCACGCCCACCGTGCCTATGGCTTCGGATTCCACCAGCGTCACCCGGCACGGGGTCAGCTTCGAAAGCGCTGCCGCCGCCATCCAGCCCGCGGTACCGCCGCCGGCGATCACGATGCTGGGAAATGGCGTATCGGTCATCCTGCTGGCCTTTCGCTGGCGTCAGTCACCCTGCTGCCCCGTTATGGGCGCGCAGGGTAATCGATGGTTCAGCCCATGAATCGGCGGGGAGCAAGAGGAGGAGCGTCTCCCCGCCGATCAGGAACCTATCGGAAACGATAGGTGAAGCCTGCGAGGAAACGGCGTCCGTATTCCTGGTAGTCGATCACGGCGCGCGGCTCGGGCACGTCGAACTGCGACACGAACGGTGCGTTCGTCAGGTTCTGGCCCTGAAGGTAGACCGACAGGCCATCCAGCGCGCCGCCGTCGAAATCGTAGCCCACCTGCGCGTCGACGATCGTCTCTGCGCGGGCCAGGCGGCGCGTCGGCGATCCGCCGAAGCCGGTGAAGTCGGCGAGGAATTCGGAGCGGTAGCGCACGCTGCCGCGAGCATTGAACCCGCCGCGCTCGTAATAGAGCGTGCCGTTCGCCACCCACTTCGAATAGCCGGGGATCACGTCGGTATCGCCGTTGGCGTTCTCGATCGCGGTCTTGGTGTAGCCCACGCCGCCGGTCACGCCGAAGCCGTCAAGCGCGGTGGTGAACACGTCGAACGGGATCGTGGCCGAGAGTTCCGCACCGTAGAAGCTGCCGCCGCCGGTGTTCACTTCGGAATCGAGGAAGCCGACGGTGGTTTCGGGCGTCTGCCCGGCAGGTGTCGGCAGTCCGGCGAAATCGAAGATCGTACGCGAGGAGTCGACGTAGTTGACGAGGTCCTTCACGAACAGCTGCAAGGCCACCACGCCAGCGCCCCCGGCAAAATACTTCTCGATATTCATGTCGAGCGCATTGGCACGGTAGGGGCGCAGGAACGGGTTGCCGCCGCTGCCGCTGATGAACGGCGCTACGCCGGTCGGGCTTTCGGCTTCGTTGTTGTTGATGCCATAGCTGATGGCGGAACGCAGGTCGTCGAGCTGCGGACGCTGAATCTGGCGCGAATAGGCGAGGCGCAGCACCCAGTCGCTGTCGAAACGCACGGTGAAGTTGGCGCTGGGCAGCACGTCCCAGAACTTGTCGCCCAATTCCACGTCCACGCGCTGGCCGCCGGCAAAGGCGATACCGCTCGAGCTCTGGTCGGTGCGGATCGCCTGCACGCCGATGTTTCCGGTCACCACGCCGCTGTCGAAGGGGCGCTCGAAATCGAGCTGAACGTAGCCGGTCATCAGCTCTTCGGAAATGGTGAAGGCCTTGGCCGGGATGTCGTTGGAGGGGTTTTCCTCCAGCACCAGCGTGCCGTCCGCGATCAGGTCGCGCGCGTCGTAGCTGACAATGGGACCGAGGCCGAGATAGCCGAGGTTGGTGGCGCGCAGCAGGAATTCTGAGGGGATGGCGAGTTCTTCCGCGCCGCCTGCGGGAACGACGAAAAACTCGTCCGGCGTCAGGCTCTTGCTGCGGTCGGTGTAGTTCGCGCCCACGTGCAGGGCGGTGAACAGGCCGTCCATCTCGAAGGTCAGGCCGGTGCGATACTGGAACAGCTCGTCTTCAAGGATGCGGTTGTTGTAATAACCCGCCTGGATACGGTCGCCGCCCCAACCCAGCGGGTCGGTCAGCACGATCAGGTTCGGATCGGAGTAGTCGAGCGTCGGGTTGAAGCTGGTGCCGTTGCTGTCGGATACGAAACCGATGGTATCGGTCGCCCCGCCGTCCACATTGTAGCCGGTACCCGAATAGCTCTCGATGCTCAGCTCGTTACGGTCGGTGCGCGAGTAGCCGAAGTCGAAAAAGGCACTCCAGCCGTCGTCGCTTTCGTAGTCCAGGTTCACGCCGCCCGAATAGAGATCAGCCTGGCGCTGGAAGATGTCGTTGCGCACGACGCCCTGCACGTTCTCGAACGTACCGGCTTCGGCAAACCCGCCGAAGGGGCCGTCCACCACGGTGGCGGTGTCGGGATCAAAGGTGGTGCCGAATGCCTGGAAGCCCAGCGGCAGTTCGATGCCGCGCTTGGACTGGTCGTCGTCAAAATTGGAGTAGAAGCCGTCGACCGTCAGCATCAGGTTGGGCGAAGCTTCCCACTGCAGCGTGCCGTTCACGCCGATCCGCTCCAGCTGGGTGGAGGTGACGAAGCTCTTGCTGCCGCCGATGACGAAGGGGCTGCCTTCCTCGCCGCTACCGGCATAACCCCAGGCATTGAATTCCTGCAGCTGGTAAGGCTCGTTGGTGTAGGCCGCCGACAGGGCAAGGCCGATGGTGTCGTTGGCGAACTGGTCCACGTAGGTGGCGTTCACGCGGTAGCCGTATTCCTTCGAGCCTGCGTTCAGTGCGCCGATATCGGCGTAGGAGCCCTTCGCACCGATAGCGAGAACCTGCTCGCCCGCTTCGAGCGGACGAATGGTGCGCACGTCGATCGTGCCGACGAGGCCCTGACCCACCAGGCTGGCGGACGGAGTCTTGTAGACCACCACCTGGCTGACGACTTCGGAAGGATACTGGTCGAATTCCACGGCGCGGTTGTCACCGGTGGAAGTCTGCTCGCGTCCGTTCAGCAGGGTCTGCGAGAAATCCGGGCCGAGGCCGCGAATGGCGATCACGTTGGCGCGGCCATTGAGGCGCTGCGAGGTGACGCCGGGCAGGCGGGCGATCGATTCGCCGATGGAATCGTCGGGCAGCTTGCCGATGTCCTCGGCCGTCACCGATTCCACGATCAGCGCGTTGCTCCGCTTCTCGCCCACGGCGCTTTCCAGCGCGGCGCGGAAGCCTTCGACGATGATCACGTTGTCATCGGCAGGAGCGGGCGAAGCCTCGGTTTCCTCTTCTTCCTCAGTATCCTGCGCCAGGGCATGGGCCGGGAAAGCGGCAAGGGTGGCCAGCGCCATGCCCGCAGCCAGTGCCCGCGTGCTGATGCCCCCACAGAGCGTATTGCGGTGAAGCGAATTGCGAATTGCCATCGAAATGTCCTCTCAATCACCGGCATTCTTTGCACCGGTTGTCCCACGGACTCGGCAGCCTGATCCAGATGTGGCCGCGTCCTTGGCCCTCTGGATAGGCGCGACATTTCGCATATTTGAAGATAGCATACGTATGTGATGCATTCATGCCACAGTTCGGCAGGGCTGCGCCGAGCAGCGGCAAGGCCGTTGTTTACCCCTTGTGCCGCGTTGCCAACGCCCGGCGGTGGGCTATAGCCGGAAAGGCCCGTGACACCGCGCCAAAGACGGCGCGCACCGGACGACATCGGGCAAGAGGAGAGCGAATTGGGACGCAAGCCGAGCGGCAGGCCAACCAGCTTCGACATCGCATATCGGGCGGGGGTATCGCAGCCCACCGTCAGCCGTGCCCTGCGCGGCGACAAGTCCGTCAGCCCCAGCACCCGCGAGCGAATCGAGGAGATCGCGCGGGAGCTGAACTACACCGTCGACAAGAACGCATCGTCGCTCCGCTCGCAGCGATCGAACACCATCGCCCTGCTCTTCTTCGAGGACCAGACGGCGGACGAGAGCATGATCAACCCGTTCTTCCTCTCCATGCTCGGCTCGATCACCCGCGCCTGCGCCAACCGCAAGCTGGACCTCTTGATCTCGTTCCAGCGCATGGAGGACGACTGGCACGTGCAGTACCAGGACAGTCACCGGGCCGACGGGCTGATCCTGCTGGGCTACGGCGACTACACGCTTTACCGCAAACGGCTGGACCAGCTCGAGCGGCAAGGCACGCATTTCGCCCGCTGGGGATCGGTGACGAACGACAGTTCCGGCTCCACCATCGGCTCCGACAATTTCGGTGCAGGCAAGCTGGCAGGAGAGCACCTGATCGAGCGCGGACGGCGCAGACTCGCCTTTCTCGGCCATGCGGACGATCACTATCCCGAATTCGCCCAGCGCTATCGCGGTATGTGCGCCGCGATGGAGGAAGCGGGCCTTGCGCCCGACGCTGGCCTGCAGCGCGATGCCATCACCACCGAAGAGGCCGGGCAGGCCGCAATGCGCAGCCTGATCGAAAGCGGCGCGCAGTTCGACGGCATTTTCGCCGCCAGCGATCTCATCGCGATCGGCGCGATGCGCGCGCTGGCCGAGGCCGGGATGACGGTGCCCAAGGACGTGGCGCTGGTGGGCTTCGACGATATCCCCGCGGCCAGCCTCACCAGTCCGCCGCTCACCACCATCATGCAGGACATCAAGGGCGCGGGCGAACGGCTGGTGGAAACGCTGCTGGCCAAGGTAGACGAGCGCGACATGCCCGATAATCGCCTGCCCACCCGCCTGATCGTGCGCGCCAGCAGCGGAACGGCCCGGAGCGACTAAGCGCCGAAATCCTGCCTGCAATACATTCGTATACGTGTTGTCCGGCCTCGCCATTCGTGCCAGCCACCGGGGATTGACGCGAGACGGCCACAAGACCGTCCGCGCTACGGGATAGGGACACGTTCGATGCAAAAACCGCGTCAGAGTTTCTGGGGGCTGTGGAATATCAGCTTCGGCTTCTTCGGAATCCAGATCGGCTTCGCGCTGCAGAATTCCAACATGAGCCGGGTGTTCCAGACGCTGGGCGCGAGCATGGACGACCTGCCCGCGCTATGGGTCGCCGCGCCGCTAACAGGCCTGATCGTGCAGCCCATCATCGGTCACCTGTCGGACCGCACGTGGAACCGCCTTGGCCGTCGCCGCCCCTATTTCCTGACCGGGGCGATCTTTGCCGCGATCTCGCTGTTCGTCATGCCTCTGGCGCCTACGTTCGGCGCGCCGCTGCTGTTCGCCGCGGCCATGCTGTGGGTGCTCGATGCTTCGCTCAACGTTTCAATGGAGCCGTTCCGCGCTTTCGTGGGCGACATGCTCGATACCGACCAGCACAGCGCGGGATACGCCGTGCAGACGGCCTTCATCGGGGCAGGCGCGGTGGTCGGTTCGATCTTCCCATACCTGCTGGAACAGCTTGGCGTCGCCAACATCGATCCCGCTGGCGGCATTCCCGATACCGTGCGCTGGAGCTTCTGGGCAGGCGCCGCCGCGCTGCTGATCGCGGTGGTATGGACCGTGGTGACAACGAAGGAATACAGCCCCGAAGAACAGGCTGCCTTCGCTGGCGGGCAACCGGTGGAGGACGGCCATCCGATCCGCCTGCTGGCGCAGAAAACCTACCTCTCCAGCTTCATGTGGATCATCGCGGGCGCGATCCTGCTCGCCATCGTGCAGGTTTTCGCGCTCGAGAAGGAGCTGTTCCTGCTGGGCGGCCTGCTGGCAGTCTACGGCCTGCTCTCCGCAATCGCCATCGGCCTCGCCCGCGATGGCCGGACGACCAACATGCTCTCCAGCATCGTGGGTGATTTTTCGGGAATGCCGGAAGTGATGAAGCGCCTCGCCGTGGTGCAGTTCTTCAGCTGGTCGGCGCTGTTCATCATGTGGATCAACACCACGCCGGTGGTGACGCAATACGTGTTCGGCAGCACCGACACCACCAGCGCCGCCTACAACGAAGGGGCGAACTGGGTGAACGTGCTCTTCACCGTCTACAACGGTGTGGCCGCGATCGCCGCCCTCGCCCTGCTCCCGTGGCTCAGCCGCCGTTTCGGGCAGGTGTGGACCCACTCGATCTGCCTGACGCTGGGCGCGCTGGGCTTCCTGATGTTCTTCTTCGTGCGCGATGCGCAGGCGCTGCTGCTGGCCGAGGTTGGCATCGGCATCGCCTGGGCCAGCATCCTGGCGATGCCCTACGCCATCCTCGCCAGCAATCTGCCGCAGGCGAAGCTCGGCATCTACATGGGGCTGTTCAACATCTTTATCGTCGTGCCGCAGCTGCTGGTGGCGACCGTGATGGGCCAGATCATGCTGTGGCTGTTCCCCGGCGAGCCGGTGTGGACGATGCTGTTCGCGGCCATCGTCTGGCTGATCTCCGCCGCCGCCATGCTGCGCGTGCAGGCCGTCCTTCCTTCCGCCAAGCCCGAGGTTTCCCATGCCTAGAATCGCTCTCACCGCCGCCCTTGCGCTGGCAGCCACACCGCTCGCAGCGCAGCAGGCCGATCCATGGCAGCCGCAGCAATACGTGCAGATCGAGGCGCCGGAATGGTCGCGCGATGCAGTGCTCTACCAGATCAACACCCGGCAATTCACGCCGGAGGGCACTTTTACCGCTGCCGAGCAGGAACTGCCGCGCCTCAAGGAACTGGGCGTCGATATCCTCTGGCTGATGCCGATTCACCCCATCGGCGAAGTGAACCGCAAGGGTACGCTCGGCAGCCCCTACTCGGTGCAGGACTATTACGCGGTAAATCCCGAGTTCGGCACCGAGGAAGACCTGAAGAGCTTCATCGAGGCGGCCCACGATCAGGGCTTTCGCGTCATACTCGACCTGGTGGCCAACCATACGGCATGGGACAACCAGCTCGCGAGCGACCATCCCGACTGGTACGAAAAGACCTGGGACGGCCAGTTCCGCCCTACCCCCTGGTGGGACTGGTCCGACATCATCGATCTCGACTGGAGCCAGCCCGGCGTGCGCGAGCACGTGGGCGGAGCAATGGAAATGTGGGTGCGCGATTTCGAGGTCGACGGCTTCCGTGCCGACGTTGCTGGCTATGTCCCCATCGATTTCTGGGAGACGATGCGCGCCCGGCTCGATACCATCCGCCCGGTCTTCATGCTCGGCGAAGTGCAGCAGGTGGTCCACCACCGCGCCGCCTTCGATGCGACCTATGCGTGGGACTGGCATCATACGTCGAAACGCATCGCCAAGGGCGAGGCCGACGCCACCGGCCTGTTCGGCTACTATGCCGAGAACGAGAGCCTGTGGCCGCGCGAGGCCATGCGCCTCACCTATATCGAAAACCACGACAGCAATGCGTGGGAAGGCACGATCTACGAGAACTACGGCCCCGCGCTGCCGGCGATGACCGCGCTCTCTTTCACCGGCGAAGGCCTGCCGATGATCCACAACGGGCAGGAAGCCTGCAACGCCAAGCGCCTCGAATTCTTCGAGAAGGACCCGATCGACTGGAGCCAGGGCGAGGACTGCGCATACGGCGACCTCCTGACGGACCTGATCGCCTTCCGCGATGCCAACCCGGCGCTGCACAACGGTGCCTGGGGCGCTGTGATGAGCCAAGTGGTGAACGACAGGCCGCAGCAGCTCTTCGGCTGGGTTCGCCAGCGCGATGGCAACAAGGTCGTCGGCCTGTTCAACCTGGCGGACGAACCCGTCGAGGCAACGCTGGCCGATGGCCTCGCCGCCGGCACGTACCAAGAGTTCCAGTCCGGGGCGGTGGTGACGATTGGCGTCGGTGACACCGTGTCGCTGCCTGCATGGGGCTTTCGCCTGTTGTCGGCTGGCGGTCATTGAAAGAACTGGCGCACCCGACAGGATTCGAACCTGTGGCCTCTGCCTTCGGAGGGCAGCGCTCTATCCAGCTGAGCTACGGGTGCCGGTCGCCACTATTGGCAGCGGCGCGCCCGTAGCAATGGCACGGGGCATCGCCAAGCGCAATCTCGCGTTTAACCTGCGGGCGAAAGCTTATTGCGCGCGGGGCAGTTGCACCAGTTCGGTGCCGTCTTCCTTGATCACCCGCACGTTGAAGCCGCCGCGGCGTCCGTCGCGCAGGGGATAGTAGCCCACGGTAATCACCTCGCCCGGTGCCAGCGAGCGGCGGTTCCAGCCGAAGCGGCTCAGCGTGTTGGGCGTCATCCCCTCGAATGACCAGCGCCGATCGCGCGTATCGCGGGCGTAGATGAACGTGTGCGGATTGGTCCACACCCAGCGCTCCACCGTCATCTGCTCCAGCGTGCTCTCCGCTCCCCACTCGAACATGGCGGTGGAATGGTGCGCCGAGCCGGGCACGGACATGCCTGCAACCACGGCCAGGGCAGCCCCTGCGGCCAACGCAATGCGGCGGAACGGTTTCGTGGTCATGCGTCTCACTCTCTCCGCAAATGGGCAAGCTGTCTGCGCCGCTCGCCTCTAGTCTGGAAAGATCATGCCAGCAAGAACCGGACAAAATCAACCCGTCGCTTGACTCGTCCCTGTAAAGCACCGCAACCTCGTGCGAAACAGGATCAACATGGGTGAGGAAAACCGGATGAAACTCAACGCAGGATTCCTGCGCGCGGCAGCTGTAACCGCGCTGGCGACGCTGGCTGTTCCGGCCGTTGCTGAGGAAGGCGACTACACGCCCCCGCGCGCGGAGGGTTATGCCGAACTGGCAGATCTGCCCGACTGGACCGGCACCTGGCACCAGGACTGGGCGCGCCTGTTCGGCGTCACCGTGGCCCCCGTCGTGCTGACGCCCGAGGCGCAGGCTGTGCAGGACGAGTTCGAGGCGCGCTACGCCGAAACCGGGCCGCCGCTGGAAGCCGAAGCGCGGTGTCTGCCGCCGGGCGTGCCGCTGATCATGAGCGTGGGCGGTATGCCGATCGAAGTGCTCTATTCACCCGGCCGTGTGACAATCCTCACCGAAGCATACGGCCAGGCGCGGCGCATCTTCACCGACGGGCGCGCGCTGCCGGACGATCCCGAACCCTTCTTCAACGGCAATTCCGTGGGTCACTGGGAAGGCGACACGCTGGTGGTGGAAACCGTGGGCCTGCACGAGATGAACGGCATCGCGCGCGGCATCTACGTGCCGCATTCGGAACAGATGCGGGTGAGCGAGCGGATCTACATGCCGGCGGAAGGCGAGCTGGCGGTGGAGATTACCGTCACCGATCCGCCCGTGCTGGCAGAGCCGCACGTGATGCACCTGTTCTACAAGCGGCAGAACGAATTCCCGATCCGCGAATACGTGTGCGAGAACAACCGCCTCGTCACCGGGGAGGACGGCGCGAACATCGATCTGGGTCTGGATGACGAGGGCGATCCCTTCGGCCCGCCGTTTACGGAGAACTCTACGGAGGATTGAGCGCGGCTTTTTGCGTGCGGATCGCTAAGAGATTGGCAACCTACGCGGCGCTATCGCGCATGGCATGAATGCACCCTCGGTCAATTTCGGCAATTCCCATTCCCGCTCCACCCTCAATGCCAGCAGCACGTCGATGCGCTGGGCCGCTCTTGGCGAGGCGGGACAGGTGGTGGCCATGCTGGCCGGGCTGGAACCGGAGCGGCCGAGCAAGGAGATTCGCAACTTCCCGGCCCTCATCCGCGATGCAGAGAAATGGCGGCGCGACCTTGTCGACAACGGCTGCGCCGATCTCGCCGCGGTGATGGAGCCGGGAATTACCGCGCTGCTTTCGGTGAATGCGCGCGGGGCCAACTGCAAGCCTGCCGCTCTCGCCCTGTGGCGCGAATTCGTGATGGCGCGCTCCGCCCTGCTGGCGCTGCTTCCTCCCACTGGCGAGTACGGCCCGCGGCGCAGCGCGTGAGCGGAAAAGAGAATCGGCACGACTTGACCGTGTTCGCTTTTCGTTCCAGTTTCGGAATATGGCCGATTCGCTGATCCAACCCTCCGCACACGTCCTTGCAAGTGCCTCGCACGATGCGGGCGACGATCCCTTCACCCTGCGCTCGCGGGCCGTGTGCCGCGGCATTTCCCGCCTGTTCGCGCGCAACAACGTATGGGCCCTGCCCGAAATGCCGCTGCGCAATGGCAGGCGTGCAGACCTTATGGGCATCGATGCCAAGGGCAAGATCGTGATCGTCGAGGTGAAGACCGCACGCGGAGACCTGATGGGCGATGGCAAGTGGCCGGACTACCTCGATTTCTGCGACCGATTCTACTGGGGCTTGCCGCCGGAGCTTGACCGTGCCTGCCTCGACGGGCCGGATTTCCGCCCGGAATGCTGCGGCGTGATCGTGGCCGACGAATACGATGCCGAAATCGTGCGCCCTGCCCCCAGCCATCCTCTCGCCGCGGCGCGTCGCCGGGTGGAAGTGGAGCGATTGTCACGCACGGCGCTGCGCCGCCTGCAAGTGGCGGCGGACCCGCATTGCAACACCTGGGGCGCGGAACTGGCGGGTTGAGCCGCGACTTTCGCGAACCATGCAGCAGGTAATGGAATAATTACGCGGCTTGCGCCATAAGCCTTGCGCCAATGCTTCTCGCGATCATCCTTTCGGCCCTTGTCATGACGGCCATCGTCGCCGTGCGCTACCTGCTCACTAGCGGGGGCTTCGCACTTGCGACGCGCGCCGTGCGTCCGGGCCTGTACAACGGGCTGAACCCGCAGATCCGCAAGGAAATCGGCTGGTCGATGGTGTCGGCGGCGATCTACGGCATACCCGCAGGCGTGGTGGCCTGGGGCTGGCAGGAACTGGGCTGGACGCGCATCTATACCGATCTGGCGGCCTATCCGCTGTGGTACCTGCCGCTCTCGCTGTTCCTTTACCTGTTCGCGCACGACACTTGGTTCTACTGGACCCACCGCTGGATGCACGAACCAAAATGGTTCCGCATCGCCCATGCCGTGCACCACGCCAGCCGCCCGCCGACGGCATGGGCGGCGATGAGCTTCCACCCGATCGAGGCAATCACAGGCGCGGTGGTGATACCGTTCCTGGTGTTCTTCATACCCGTGCACGTCGGTGTGCTGGGCCTGGTGCTGGGGATCATGACAGTGATGGGGGTCACCAATCACATGGGCTGGGAAATGTTTCCGAAATGGCTTGTTCATTCCCGCGCAGGGAATTGGGTGATAACAGCCAGCCATCACCAGCGGCACCATGACGAGTACCGCTGCAACTATGGCCTCTATTTCAGGTTCTGGGATCGCTTGTGCAAAACGGATCGCGGGCTGGCAAAGCCCTCCTCGCCCTCTTGACCGCCGCCCTGCTGGGCGCGCCCGCCGCGCAGCTTTCGGCTGAGCCTTCGGGCACGCAGGTGGTGATCGAAGTCGCCAACCTGCGCAATGCCGATGGCGTGGTGCGCGCCTGCATGACTCGCGATTCGCAGCGTTTCCCGCGCTGCCAGAATGCGGCGCAGGGCTATCGCACGGTGGTGCCCGCCGGGCAGGCCGCCACCCTTCGCTTCACCAACGTGCAGCCAGGCACCTATGCCATCGCGCTGCTGCATGACGAGAACGACAACGGCAAGGCGGACAGGGTGCTGGGCATGATGCCGCGCGAGGGCTTCGGATTCTCGAACGATGCGCCCGTCAGCATGGGCCCGCCGTCGTTCGGCGATGCCGCCATCCAGGTGGGCGCGCGCGAAATGCACCAGACCATCCGCATGCGCTACATGCTGTAAAGGCTGGCAGATTTTCTCCGGGCAGACTCGTTTTTCCGCGTCCCGGCCCTGAAAAGCCCGGCACAACTTCACACAATTTTTACCAAAAATGGCCAAAGGTGTCTTTGTCACAAGGACACATGAAAAGGCGATTTTGGCATGGATACTTTGCGCGGCAACTTCGAAGCGCTCGACACGGCAGACCTGGGCCCCGGCCTCGATGCCATGGATTACGAGCACGACGACGCGGTGGATAACACCCCGCCGCCTGCCATCGGCACGGACGAGCGCCGGATGCAGGTGCGCGCCTACAATTTCTGGGCCAGCCTGCTCGACAATCGCAATTTCCCCGCCATCGACGATCTCGATCCCGAGGCCCTGCCCGACTTCGGCCCCAACTCGGTGCTGCTGGATTTCTCGCGCGGGCTGGAAAACCCTGAAGTCGCCTATCTCGGTGCCGGGCTGGCGCAGGAATGCGACAGCAACTCCGCCGAGATCAACCAGCTTTCCGACGTGCCTGCGCGCTCGCTGCTGAGCCGCATCACCGACCATTACATGCAGATCATCGCCAACCAGGCGCCGATCGGGTTCGAGGCCGAATTCGTCAACCAGCGCGGGGCGACGATCCTCTATCGCGGCATCCTGCTGCCGTTTTCCAGCGACGATGAGACGATCGATTTCATCTACGGCGTCATCAACTGGAAAGAGATGGCGAGCAACGAGATATCGGACGAACTGGTGCTGGAAATGGGCCAGGCGCTGGACCACGAGGACGACGACGATCCCTGGGAAACCGGGGCACGTCGCCCGGCGGCGGACGAAATGGTCGACTGGGCCGATGGCCCGGCAAGCCTGGACCTTGCCGCAGGCGACATCGCCGAACCTGAAGTCGCCCCTTCCGTCATGCTCGACCCCGCGCAAATGGAGCTGGCCGACTGGCTGGCCGCCGCGCGCGAAATGGCGCACACCGCGCAGAGCAGCGAGGAGCGTACCCGCACCTCGCTCTACGAAGCGGTCAGCCGCGCCTACGATTTCGCCATCGCCGCTCTCGATGCACCGGCCGACTTTACAGAGCTGCTGCGCGATTCGGGCCTGACCATGCAGGAGCGTGCGCCGATGACCCCAGTGGTGAAGCTGGTCTTCGGCGTCGATTACGACAAGACGCGCCTCACCGAATATGCCGCCGTGCTGAGTTGGGCTAAGCGCACAGGCGTGGAGCGCGGCGCGCTGGCCGAACACCTGAAGACTGCCGAGGGCGGCCTCAAGGGCATCATCGCGGCAGAGCGCGCATACCGCCGCGAACAGGACGGCAAGCCCGTCGCCCCCAAGGCGAAGGGGCCTAAGAAGTCCGTCGTGCGCAAGCTGCGCGCCATGGAACCGCGCCGGTTCGAATCGCTGGCGGGCGAAGGCGAGGAATTCGGGCTGGTAATGATCCGCCGCACCGAAGATGGCGACGTGGTGATGCTGGGCGAAGTGCCCGCCAACGCCGCGCTTATCGAAAAGGCTGCGCGCGGCCTCTTCGACTGACGGGTTCTTCCTGCCGCGAGGCGGAACCGACAGGCCGACATCAAGGTTGGGAAAGGCATGCCTCTTTTCCCGACCCGGCCGCTCCGCATCCAGCCCTATTTCGGCCACCGCAGCCGCTCCCGCCTCGTCCTGTCCGCTCGCGCGCTGCGGGTGAAGGAAGCCAATTTCGACAGGCAGAGCACGCTTGGCGCGATCGGTACCATGCTCGGCCAGTTCATCAGCCACGAGGTGGCGGGCGTGGCCGTGACGCTGGTGGTCCACGGCAAGGACGGCCCCATCCTCTCGCACGAGATGCAAAGCGACGAGGAAGGATTCGTCCATTTCGACGTTCCGCTGGAGCCGGAGTGGGACCTGCCCGAACACCCGGCATGGGAAGTGGTGCACCTGCACTGGAACGCGCCAGACGGCGTGCAGGAGGTGGAGGCGCATGTGCTGGCGCCCGGCTGCGACGGCAGGCTGGCCGTCATCTCCGACATCGACGATACCATCATAGAGACCGGCATTACCGGCGGCATCGGCTCCGTCGCGCGCAACTGGGACCGCGTGTTCGCGCAGATGCCCGGCCAGCGCACCGTGGTGCCCGGCGCGGCCACCTTCTACAGCGAACTGGGCGGCGCTGGCGATAGCGGCAAAGCGGACAAGCCCAGCGAAACCCTCGTCGCCACGCGGCGGCCGTTCTTCTACGTGTCGTCCAGCCCGTGGAACCTGTTCACCTACCTCGTCGCGTTCCAACAGATGCGCGGCCTGCCACTGGGGCCGATCAAGCTGCGCGACTGGGGCCTCAACCGGCAGACGTTCGGCAAGTCCAGCCACGGCAGCCACAAGGTCGAGGCGATCGCCGGTATCCTGAAGATGTATCCCGACATGCATTTCGCGCTGATCGGCGACGATACCCAGGGCGACCTGCCCGCTTTCGCCAATGCGGCAGAGGCGTTCCCCGGTCAGATCGCCGCCGTCTTCATGCGCACTGTATCGAGCGAGGGGCTCTCCACGAAGGAGCAGGACGCCATCGACGCGATCCGCGCGGCGCAGATCCCGCTGTGGATGGGCGAGGATTACGAGACCGGGCTGGAGTTCCTATCCGCCAACGGCTTCACCCCCAGCGGCGAGACACAGCAGATCGTCAAGACGGTCGACCGTGTGCCCGAAGCGGACGAAGGCACGGCAGCCGCGAATGCCGAAGGGCAGACGAGCGCCTAAATCTTCAGTTCCGGTTCATGGCGCAAGCCGCTAGGCTGCGGCCCTCATGGCCACGATAAAAACCCTCGCCACCCGCCTGCTTGCCCTGCTGGCCGCGATCGCCGTCACCGTGCAGCCCGCTGCTGCGCAAAGCCTCTCCATCCTGCGCGATGCCGAGACGGAGCAGCTCTTGCAGGACATGGTCGATCCGCTGGCCGAGGCCGCCGGGCTGGGCGAAGGCGCGGTGGAAGTGGTGCTGATCAACGACAATTCGATCAATGCCTTCGTCGCCGGCGGGCAGCGCATCTTCGTGCATTCCGGCCTCATCAACGCCGCCGACAGCGCCAACGAGGTGCAGGGCGTGCTGGCGCACGAGTTGGGCCACATCACCGGCGGCCATATCAACCGTTTCTCCGAAGGCGCGGGTAATGCAACGCGCATCACCCTGCTTTCAGCGCTGCTGGCCGTCGGTGCGGCACTGGCTGGCGGCGGCGAAGCGGCGATGGGCGTGCTGGGCGCGGGGCAACAGGCCGCGATGGGTAGTTTCCTCGCCTTCAGCCGCGTGCAGGAAGCCAGCGCCGATGCTGCGAGCGTGGAATACATCGAATGCGCCGGAATCGACGGCGCGGGGCTGATCACGTTCTTCGGCAAGTTGCAGAACATGGAATACCGCCGCCACATCCCGCAGGACGAGAGCGCAGGCTATTCGCGCACCCACCCGCTGACGGGCGACCGCATCGCCCGGCTGACGGATGCCATTAACAACGGGTCGGGCGGACCTGAGGCCGATCTCTACGCCGAAGTGCAGGAAGCGCCGTCCGTACAGGGAGGGCAGACGATTGCGCGGGATCCCGGCATCTGCGCCACCGCTCCCGTCGACACGACCGTGTTGGAAGAGCGGTTCCAGCGGGTGAAGGCCAAGCTTTACGGCTATCTCGCCCCACCAGAGCGCACGCTGAACAACTACCCTGCCTACATGACCGGCGCACCTGCCCGTTATGCCCGCGCCTATGCCTACCACCAGCAGGCCAAGGTGGACGAGGCGCTGGCGGAAGTGGACGCGCTGATCGCGATGGACCCGCAAGACCCCTATTTCCTCGAATTGAAGGGGCAGATCCTGCTCGAATCGGGCCGGGTGGAGGATGCCCTTCCCCCGCTGCGCGAGGCAACGCGTCTTACCGGGTCCAACCCGCTGATTGCCGGGAGTCTGGGCCATGCGCTGATCGCCACGGAAAACCCTGCCAATCTCGACGAGGCGGAAAGCGTGCTGCGCGCTGCCGTGGGGCGCGACCACGAGAACCCCTTCGCCTGGTATCAGCTTGGCGTGGTCTACGGCCAGCGCGGGGATACGCCGCGCGCCCGTCTCGCCAGTGCGGAACAGCAGGTGATGCAGGGCAATTTCCAGGGTGCGCTGGTGAATGCGCAAGCGGCGGAAAGCAACCTGCCCGTCGGCTCGCCTGACTGGATTCGCGCGCAGGACGTGGCGCTGCAGGCGCGCGGACTGCTTGAACGCCAGCGGGATCGACAGTAACCCCTTCCGCCATGCGCTGGATCATCACCATTGTCATCGCCCTAGTCGCCGGTTTTGCGGGGGCCGCCGCCTGGGACTACGCCGGGCTCGGTCCGGACAGGACGCGCGAAGCCATCATGGCCAATCCCGAAATGCTTCCCGAAGCGATCGAGGAACTGCAGCGGCGGGAGGCGGTGGCGAGGCTGGAGCCGGTGCGCGACGAGATCGAGGAGCCGTTCCCCGGCGCCGTGCTGGGTAACCCCGATGGTGAAATCACTCTTGTCGAATTCTCCGATTACGCCTGCGGCTACTGCCGCATCAGCGTCGACCATGTGAACCAGCTTATTGCTGCCAACCCCGACCTGCGCGTGGTCATCCGCGAATATCCCATCCTCTCGGCAGGCAGCGCCGATGCCGCGCGCATGGCGCTGGCCGCCGCGCAGCAGGGCAGGTTCGAGCAATTCCACAACGCCATGTTCGAATTCGAGGGACTGACGTCTGAGAACATCGAGGCTGCGGCGCAGCAGGCCGGGGTCGACATGGAGCGCGCGCGCACCGCCATCGAGGCGGGCGTTTTCGAAGGGCAGTTGCAGAACAACGTCTTCCTCGCGCGTAACATGGGCCTTACCGGCACGCCGGCCTGGGTGGTGGGGGACCAGGTGCTTTCCGGCGCGGTCGGCGTGGAAACCCTGAGCGCGGCTATCGACGAGGCGCGCGATTCCTGAGGCAGGCCGCCTTGCACGGGAGACCAATTCCGCACGGCAGCCGATGGCAAGCGGCGCAAGCGATACCAGATTAGCCGGCATGAACATGCTGCCGATCAGCCCCCGGCCCTTCTTCGCCGACAAGAACAAGGCGTTCTGGCGGTTGCAGTTGCTGGGCTGGGGCGGCGCTTTCGTGTTCCGCTCCGCCACCACCATCGCCAACGAACGGCCGCTCGACTTCCTCATCACCGTGTTGATCACCGCCATTGCGGGCTTTTCCATCAGCACCGTGCTGAGCGTCATCTATTCCAACCTCATCAACCGACGTCCGCTGATCACCTGGACGTCCACCGCCGTCGTGCTGCTGATGGCCGTAGGGGTTTCCGCCTTCATCAACGCCTGGACGCTCGACGTGTACCAGGGCGGCGCGGAATCCAGCTTCCTCCAGCTGATGCTGGGCGTTGCCTACATCGACATGACGCTGCTGGGCGCATGGTCGGCGCTGTATTACGCGATCAATTTCTTCCTGCAGGTGGAGCAGCAGGCCGAAAGCCTCGAACGGCTGGAAACGCAGGCCACCAGCGCGCAGCTTGCCATGCTGCGCTACCAGCTCAACCCGCACTTCCTGTTCAACACGCTGAACTCCATCTCCACCCTCGTGCTGCTGGGCGAGACGAAGCCTGCCAACGCCATGCTCACCCGCCTGTCCAGCTTCCTGCGCCATACGCTGGTGAACACGCCGGGCGGCAAGGTAACGGTGGCGCAGGAGGTGGAGACGCTGAAGCTCTACCTCGATATCGAACGCATGCGTTTCGAGGAGCGTCTGCGCACCGATTTCGAGATCGGCGAGCGCGCCGCGCGAGGGTACATCCCCTCGTTCCTGCTCCAGCCGCTGATCGAGAACGCCATCAAGTACGGCGTTTCCGCACAGGAAGAAGGCGCGCGCATCAGCCTCTCCGCCCACGTGATCGGCAACATGCTGCGCATGATCGTGTCCGACACCGGCCCCGGCTTGCAGGGCGCACAGCGCAACGCCGAATCGCTGGTGCACACGCCATCGTCCACCGGTGTGGGTCTCGCCAATATTCGCGACAGGCTGGCCCAGGCTTACGGCGAGAACAGTCGCTTCGAGATTGAAACCCCGCCCGATGGCGGCTTTACAGTGATTATCGAACTGCCCTTCGAACCGGCGGAGGCAGAGCAGGAACAGCAAGGCCGGGGGAAACCTCCCCGCGCCTCGCGTGTTTCACACTCACCGGCTGCAACAGGGAACGCACAACCTAACGAAAGCGACGGCGAAACCGTCCCAGCCCCCCGAACCGGAGCCAATGCATGAGCATCCGCACAATCATCGTCGATGACGAAAAACTGGCCATCCAGGGCCTGCAACTGCGCCTGGAACCCTTCACCGATATCGAAGTGATCGAAACCTGCGCCAACGGGCGCGAAGCGATCCGCGCGATCAAGACGCAGAAACCCGACCTCGTCTTCCTCGACATCCAGATGCCGGGGTTCGACGGGTTTTCCGTGGTGAAAGGCGTGATGGACGTCGATCCGCCGCTGTTCGTCTTCGTCACCGCCTACCAGGAACACGCTATCCGTGCGTTCGAGGCGAATGCCGTGAACTACCTGATGAAGCCGGTGGACGAGGACAAGCTGGCCGACACGGTGGAACGCGTGCGCCAGCGCCTTGCAGAAATGCGCAGCGCGGAAGAGGCGGAAAAGCTGAAGGACGTGCTGGCCGAAGTCAGCCCCGACAGCCTCGAGGCGATTTCCGAGGGCGAGGATCCCACGGGCCGCTACGAGAAGATGATCAACGTGAAGGATCGCGGCCAGATCTTCCGCGTCGATGTCGACACCATCGAGCATATCGAAGCTGCCGGCGACTACATGTGCATCTACACCGGCGACAACTCGCTGATCCTGCGCGAGACGATGAAGGACCTGGAACGACGGCTGGACCCGAAGAACTTCCAGCGCGTCCACCGCTCCACCATCGTGAACCTCGACCAGGTGCGACAGGTGAAACCGCACACCAACGGCGAATGCTTCCTCGTGCTGGATTCGGGCGCGGAGGTCAAAGTAAGCCGGTCGTACAGGGACGTGGTGGCCCGCTTTGTCCATTAATCCCTGACCCCGCTCGCCCTGAGCTTGTCGAAGGGCTGCCTTTTCTTCTAGCGCAGCGCCGGAAGGGAAAAACAATCCTTCGACAAGCTCAGGATGGGCGAGGAGTTGGCATGGAATTCAAACTGGAAGGCTTCGACCTTCACGCATTCGTCCGCGAAACGCTCGCCGAAGACCTTGGCGAAGGGCTGCCCGGCGGCGGCGTGGATGTCACCGCCACCAGCGTGATCCCGGCTGATGCACGCTTCCAGGGCGTGATGGACAGCCGCGATGCCATCACCGTCGCGGGCCTGCCCATTGCCGTCGCCTTCTTCCGCCATCTCGATCCTGACATGGCTGTAGACCTGCTTGTGGAGGAAGGCGCGCAGGTCCAACCCGGCACGGACCTGATGCGCCTGTCCGGCAACGCCCGCGCCATGCTGACAGCGGAGCGAAGCGCGCTGAACACGGTGCAGCACCTCTCCGGCATCGCCACGCTGGTGCGCCAGTATGTCGATGCGATGAGAGATGGGGGAGGCAACGCCGATTGCACCCTGCTCGATACCCGCAAGACCATTCCGGGTCTCAGGCACATCGAGAAATACGCCGTACGCATGGGCGGCGGCAGCAACCACCGCATGGGCCTGTGGGACGCGGCGATGATCAAGGACAACCACATTCTCGTTGCCGGGAACGTGGGCGAAGCGGTGCGCCGCGCACGCGATGCGGGCGTCACGAACATCATCTGCGAGGTCGACCGGCTCGACCAGATCGAGCCCGCGCTCGCCGCAGGGGCGGACCATATCCTGCTCGACAACATGAACCCGGAAACCTTGCGGGAAGCGGTGGCCATGATTGCCGGTCGCGCGAAGACCGAGGCGAGCGGCGGCATCGATCTCGACACGATCAGGGCGAAGGCCGCGACGGGCGTGGACTACGTCTCCGTAGGCCGCCTGACGCAAAGCGCGCCCGCCGCCGATATCGGGCTGGATTTCACTGTAGAATGAGAACGGTGAGCGGGCCGCGCCCGTTTCCGATCCGGCTGTTTGCCGCGCTATTCCTGTTCGCGGCGCTGATCCGCCTCATCGCTGGATTGATCGACACAACGCCGATGATCGCGGACCTGTTTCGCTGGCTGCCCCTTACGGTCATCACGCAGGACCTCGCCATCGTGGCGCTGAGTGCGGAATTCACCATCGCCTGCATTCCGGTGGCCCTGGTGTGGTTTCGCGCGATGCGCATCGCTCGCGTGCTGGTGGGCGTGATGGCAGGCGTGCGGCTCGTCTCCTTCGAGACTGCGCCTTGGCTGATCGGGCTGCCGGTGCACGAAATCGCGCTGGCCTGCTCCGTCATCGCCGCGCTGCTGCTTTTTACGCCGCCAGCGACACGCTGGTTTGCGCACAGGGGGAGGCGCAGAAGCAATGCCGAGATTTTTGAATAAGGCCGCATTCCTCGCAGCCGCGCTCGCGCTGCCCACGTCGGCTTATGCGCAGGCCTACCAGTGCCGCGTGCCGAACGGCCCCGTCTCCCTTCCCCCTGTCGAACGCGACGGCCCGGTGCGCGAATCGCGCGTCACCGGCTACACCCTCGCGCTCAGCTGGAGCCCTGAATTCTGCCGCTTCCGCGACGAGCAGGCTCGCCATGCGCGCCAGTGCGGCGGGCGGGCCGGGCGTTTCGCCTTCGTGGTCCACGGCCTCTGGCCCGAAAGCGGACCCGGACGCTGGCCGCAGTGGTGCCCCGCCCTTCGCCAACCGAGCGCTGCCGAAGTGCGCGCCAGCATGTGCATGACGCCGGACCTGTCGCTGCTCGCTCGCCAGTGGCGCAAGCACGGCGCCTGCATGACGCGCGACCCGGACACCTACCTGCGCGTAACCCGCATCCTGTGGAACTCCCTGCGCTGGCCCGACTTCGACCGCCTCTCCCGCCGCGACAACCTGACCGCAGGCATGATCCGCGAGACCTTTGCCGAGGCGAACCCCTACTGGGACGCGGAAGACGTCGGGCTGGTGGTCAATGAACGCGGCTGGCTGCGCGAAATGCGCCTCTGCTACGATGCGGACTTCATGCCGACGCCGTGCGACCGGCAGCGGTTCGGACCGGGAGATGACGCGCGGGTGCGAATATGGCGGGGGCTTTAATGTCCGAAATGGGGTGGGAAGCTGAAATTGCAGAATGATGATCCTCGTGGCACTGACAGCAAATGTATAGGCCCATTGAGATAGGCAGTGGCTTGATTTCTGCCACTATGGTCGCGACAGCTTCAACAGCTGGGATCGTATCAGTTGTGTCCAGTATCGACGATTTGTTCTGGCTGATCGAAAACAATCAAAGTATTTCGATGTGGCCAATCAGGGTCGTTTTTTCGGCCATAGGCACGGCGGGTGCTGGTGTCGTCTTCGGATTCATTGGCGCTGTCTTATTTCTCGCTGTCGGCCTCCTTCCTCTGCTCAAGAGAGGCTCGAAAGTCCTGATGATTGTTGCGGGCGGCCTTGCTGGTCTCGCCCATTCAATCGTTGGCTGGGCGTTGCGTATCGCAGACAATTACGTCGGACCTCTAAGCCAGCTTGAGGGTTTGTTATTATCGGTGGGGGCGTGGGGGGGCTTCCTTTTGACAGACGGTCGACAAACCGTGGCCATTGCAACCGTGCCCGCCTCTATCGTTGGCGGTTGTGCAGCCGGTTGGATTTTTTATCACATTGTGATTGGTCGGCCACCAGCAACACAATAGCGTCCGCAATCGGGTCGTTAGCGGACATTCCCGCCCCTCACCGCCGCTCAGCAAAGAAGGTCCGCAGCAATTCCGCCGCCTCGCCCTCACCCAGCCCGCTGTAAACCTCCGGCTTGTGCAGGCATTGCACCTGCTGGAACACCCGGCTCCCGTGTTCGACCGCGCCGCCCTTGGGGTCGCTTGCGCCGTAATAGAGCCTCCCAACCCGCGCATGGCTGATCGCGCCGGCGCACATCGGGCAAGGTTCCAGCGTCACGTACAAATCGCAGCCGGTCAGGCGTTCATCGCCAAGCTTCTCCGCCGCCGCGCGAATCGCCACCATCTCCGCGTGGGCGGTGGGATCGCGATGGGTGCGGGTGAGATTGTGGCCCTCGCCCACCACCACGCCGTCCTTGACCACCACCGCGCCAACGGGCACTTCGCCTGCGGCAGCCGCCTCGTGCGCCAGTTGCAGGGCGCGTCGCATCGGTTCGGGAGTGGACCATTTCGCCATGCGGCAGGGCTACCGCGAAGCTTGACGAATCTCCACCCCCCCTGTATGCGCGCGCCTTTCCCAGCCCAAAAAGCTGTTTCGAACAACCGTTGTAAACGAGAGAATTCGCCATGTCGCGCATCTGCGAACTTACCGGCAAGGGCCGCCAGGTCGGCCACAATGTCAGCCACGCCAACAACAAGACCAAGAAGGTCTTCCTGCCGAACCTGCAGAACGTCACGCTGATCAGCGAGAAGCTGGATCGCAGCTTCAAGTTCCGCGTGTCGACCCACGGCCTGCGCTCGGTGGAGCACAACGGCGGTCTCGACAACTGGCTGCTGAAGACCCGCGACGACAAGCTTTCGGGCAACGCCCTGAAGGTAAAGCGCGAGCTGAAGAAGGCGATGGCTTCCAGCGAAGCCGCCTGACGTCGGGCTAGCTCGGCGCGTTCCAGCACTGGAGATTGCAAAAGGCGCGTGAGGTTTACGGTTCCTCACGCGCTTTTTCGTGCGCGAAATCCGGGTCCCAGTCGAGCCGAGCGAGCAGGGTGCGCTGGAACGAGGCGATGTTGTCGTCCGATGCCAGCCACAGCCGCACCGTGCCGTCCGCGTCCACTCCGTCCACCGCCAGCGCCTCGTAGTTCTCGCGCGGCAGGATGTCTTCCAGCCTGATGAGGAGTTCGAGGTCCAGCGTCTCGCCTTCTTCAAGCCCCGTCGGGTCGGCGATCGCAATGGCGGTGGCGAACGGCGGGACGGCCCAGGCCACCTGCCGCAGCAGCACCAGCACCCGGCCATCGGGAAGGGCGGCCATGTCGGTCGGGCTGTATCCTTCGGGAACGGCGAACCGGAAAGCCAGCGGCTTGAGGTCATCGGTCGGATCGGAGGGATGGAGAAGCCCGACGGAATCGCTTTCGGGCAGCACGAGAAAGCGCCCGTCGGGCAGGCGCGCCATGGCCTCTGCGCCGCTATTGTCCGGCCAGTGTTGCCACTCGGGCGGCTGTCGCGAGGCGAGGTATCCGCTGGCGACCGAGAAGCGCACTACGGCATTGGTATTCTCGAAAGCCAGCCAGTAATCGCCCGTCGCGGGGTCGCGCGCAGCCGCCTCGATATCGGGCAGGGTCGCGCTGAGGGGGCCGCGATCCCAGACGGTCGCCACGCGTGGCTCACGCGTGCGCGGACCATCGGGCGATGCGAGTGTCAGCATTTTGCCCCTGTCCGAAAAAAGCCGAAGGGTGTCTTCGCCAAGCACCAGCATCGCGGAATAGCCGCCGAAATCGATGCGGGAGTTCGACAGTTCCCAAACGCCTTTTCGAGTGAAACCGCCAATGCTGGCCAGGGCCGGCAGGTCCTCCACCGCGCTTACCGAGAGATCGACCTCCGACCCGGTAGGGATCTGGGTTCGTACCAGGGTGCCCGGCGCCAGGGCCAGGGTGACGAGCAGCGCCGCAGCGAGCTTTCTTCGCTTCATGCCCCCCAGCCAGCCGCGATCAGGGCATGGGGCCGGTGAACAGGATGGGATCGAGGCGGGTGAGGTGCCATTTCAGGCTCCAGTGCAGGTGCGGCCCCGTCGCCCGGCCGGAAGAGCCGATACGGCCCAGCACCTGCCCCTGCTCCACCCGGTCTCCCTCTTCCACGGCAATGTCGGACAGGTGCAGGAACGCGCTGTTGAGACCCGCGCCGTGGTCGATGATGAGGAGGTTGCCTTCGAGGCTGAAGCCTTCGACGGCGAGCGTCACCACGCCGCTGGCAGGGGCGACGAACGGGTCGCCGCTTCCGCCTGTCGCGATGTCGATGCCCGAATGGTAGCTGCCCGGTTCGCCGCGATAGATGCGCTGCGAGCCGAAGCGGCCCGAAATGCGGCCCGTCAGTGGCCAGATGAAATCCTCTTTCCACCCGTCGACGGGCGAATCGGCGGTGCGCGCGTCCCAGATCGCGTCGAGTTCGGGCTGGCGGCGGCGCATGAAGCTTTCGCTCGCCCCGCCCGCACGGCGCGCCACGTTCACGCGTTCGATATCCCAGTCGCGCGGGGATACGGCCAGCTCCTCGGTGACGATGGAGCCATCGGCCATGGTGGCGACAAGCATTTCCGACGTTCCGGCATCGCGGTCGAACGCGGCGAAGAACCGGCCTTCGTCGTCCAGCTTCACCGGCGTCTCACCCAGCGTGGCGGATACCGCGCCACTGGGGGCCTGACCGCGAATCCAGCCGCCCTGCGTCAGTTCTCCGGCATAGGAGAAATCTCCCCGCAAGGCGGGATCGGCAGCAGGCGCAGCAGAAGCACTGGCACTGGCACTGGCGAGATTTTCCGCCTGCGTGGGCTCGTCACCGGCATGGGCGGGCTGCGATGCACAACCGGCGAGGGCCAGCGCGCAGGCAATGGCGGAAGGAAATAGCAGGGCCTTGATCACAGGTCCTCAAGCGCGCGGCGGGTGGAAAGTTCCGCGCTGGCATAGGCTTCCTGCCGCTCCACGCTCCAGTAGCGCAGTTCTTCCAGCGGGACGGGCACGCCGCTCATCGCGCAGACCACGAAGTGGCCGGGTTTCACGACGCGAAAGCCATTGGGGCCGTACATCAGGGTGGCGGCTTTATCGGATGATGACATCAACATGGTTGCCTATGTAGTGCGTGGAGCCTGTCGGCGCAATTTACAGCAGTTTCGGTTGCCCGCTTTCGGGTGCTTCCTTCGGGCGCTTGGGCGTCTTCTTCGGCGCGGAGCCGGGCACCACCTGCAGCGAGCCGTCGGCGAATTCCAGTGTCAGCAACGGCTGCGCGGCGGCCACCGCCTGCGATTTCACCACCGGGTGCCCCCCCGCGCTCACCAGCGCATAGCCGCGCTTCAGCGGAGCCTTGGGGTCGAGCTGAAGGCGCAGGCGCTCCAGCGCGGCAAGGCGTTCGCGACGTTCGGCTATCGGACGGGTGACGAGGGCAGGGGAGAGCCGCGCGGAGGCGAGCCGCTGGCGCGAATCGCGCAAGGCACCGCGCAGGATCGCGGGCGAGAGGCGTAGGTCGGCCAGCTTCTCGCGGCCCTTCGCGGCACGGTCCACCAGCCCGCGGCGCAGGCGTTCGCCCAGCTCGTCCAGCCGCTGCGCGTGGGGTTGCAGCAATTGCTCCAGCTTCGGCAGCCGGTCGGCTCGCGCGGCAAGGCGTTCGCGGCCAAGCTGCACCGGGCGCAGCGCGCACTTACGCTGGCGCAGGGCAAGGTCGTCTATCGTCGCTTCCAGTTCGCGCAGCACCGGCACGGCGATTTCCGCTGCTGCGGTGGGCGTGGGGGCGCGGCGGTCTGCGGCATAGTCGCACAGGGTCGTGTCGGTCTCGTGCCCCACTGCGCTGATCGTGGGGATCGGCGATTCGGCCACGGCGCGCACGACGATCTCCTCGTTGAAGCTCCACAGATCCTCGATCGAGCCGCCGCCGCGCGCTACGATCAGCAGGTCTGGCCTCGGAACAGGTCCATCAGGTTCAAGCGCGCCGAAGCCGCGAACCGCGTTGGCAACCTGCTTCGCCGCACCGTCGCCCTGCACAAGCACCGGCCACACGATGACGCGGGTGGGGAAGCGATCTTCCAGCCGGTGCAGGATGTCGCGGATCACAGCGCCCGTGGGCGACGTCACGACGCCGATAATGCGCGGCGCGAAGGGCAGGGCGCGCTTGCGGGCCGGGTCGAACAGCCCCTCTGCCTCCAGCCGCGCCTTGGTCTTTTCCAGCAGCGCCAGCAGCGCGCCTTCGCCCGCGATCTCCATGCGCTCGATCACGATCTGGTACTTGCTGCGCCCCGGATAGGTCGTCAGCTTGCCGGTCGCGACCACCTCGATCCCGTCTTCGGGCTGGAACGCCAGGCGCGGCACGGCGCTGCGCCACATCACGCCATCGAGCACAGCCTTCTCGTCCTTCAGCGCGAGGTAGAGGTGCCCCGAGGCCGCCCGCTTCACGCCCGACAGTTCGCCGCGCAGCCGCACGTAGCCGAACCGGTCCTCCACCGTGCGCTTCAGCGCCTGCGAAATCTCGGTGATCGTCAGCGGTGCGGAATTGTCGCCCGCCTCGCTGGTCGCTAGGAGCCTGTCGTCACCTGTATCGTCGTAGGGAGTGTTGGCGGCCATGAATATCCTTGTCCTGGGCGGAGGCGGCCGTGAACATGCCCTGTGCTGGAAGCTGGCGCAATCCGCAGCGATCACCGAAAATGAGGGCAAGCTGTTCGCCGCGCCCGGAAATCCCGGCATTGCCGAGTGCGCGCAGCTGGTGACGCTGGACGAGAAGGACCACGCCGCAGTCGCCGCCTTCTGCGCCGAGAACGCCATCGGCCTCGTCGTGATCGGGCCGGAGGCACCGCTGGTGGATGGCCTCGCCGATTCCCTGCGCGCCGCCGACATCGCCGTGTTCGGCCCGTCGAAAGCCGCCGCGCAGCTGGAAGGCAGCAAGAACTTCACCAAGGCGCTGTGCGACCGGGCGAACATCCCCACCGCGGGCTATGTTCACTGCACCTCGCTGGAGCAGGCGAAAGAGGCGCTTGCCACCTTCTCCCCGCCCTTCGTGCTGAAGGCCGATGGCCTCGCGGCGGGCAAGGGCGTGGTGATCGCGGAGAGCGAGGAACACGCGCACGAGGCGCTGGAAGACATGTTCGGCGGCGCTTTCGGGTCTGCGGGCGCAGAAGTGGTGATCGAGGAATTCATGGAAGGCGAGGAAGCCAGCTTCTTCGCCCTGACCGACGGCGAGACGGTGATCCCCTTCGGCACCGCGCAGGATCACAAGCGCGTGGGCGAGGGCGACAGCGGCCCCAACACCGGCGGCATGGGCGCCTACAGCCCCGCGCGCGTGCTGACGGAGGAACTGGTGGCCGAAACGCTGGAGCGGATCGTCTTCCCCACAGTGCGCCAGATGCGCAAGGACGGCACACCCTATGTCGGCGTGCTCTACGCCGGGCTGATGCTGACGGACGAGGGCGTGAAGCTGGTGGAATACAACTGCCGCTTCGGCGACCCGGAATGCCAGGTGCTGATGATGCGGCTGCAAAGCGACCTCGCCGAATACATGCTCGCCTGCGCCAGCGGATCGCTCGCCGCGCTGCCGGAACCGACCTTTGCCGAGGATACCGCGATGACCGTGGTGATGGCCGCGAAGGGCTATCCCGGCACGCCGGAGAAGGGCGGGGCGATCGTGCTGGACGATACCGAGGGGGAGGGCACCAAGGTCTTCCACGCGGGCACGAAGCTGGACGGCGAGACGCTGGTGGCGAACGGAGGCCGCGTGCTGAACGTCACCGCCACCGGTGCGGATACGCGCGCCGCGCAAGCCGCCGCCTATGCTGCGGTGGAAAAGGTGGACTTCCCCAGCGGCTTCTACCGGAAGGACATCGGCTGGCGCGAGATAGCGCGCGAGGGGTAGGAATGCGCTGCGCGCGAACGGTTTTGGTACAGCGCACCTGGTGTGAAACAGGGCGATTCGCCACCGTTCGGAGGCGCCGCAATCATCAGCCGGGTTCACTTAACGTCATTAAAACGAGGCGTTAACCGACCTTCGGGCAAAGAGCTTTGTGATCCTGCGCCCTGTCGCTACTCTGGTCGGGCAATAGGGAGACTGCCGTGACCAGAATAGATCGGGTAATTTTCCCAAGGTCTCCACTGGTCCAGAACGCGCTTGCGATTCTGGCGGAGACCTCAAAGATCGTGGGAGAGGGCTACTTTCCCGTGCTCGTCGAAGCGCTTGCCCGCTCATTGAGCGTGCGGTGGGTATTCGTTGGAAAGTTTGACAGAGCAGATCCGACCCGATCGGAGACCATTGCCTTCTGGGACAATGGTCCCGCAGAGAATTTTTCCTACTCGCTCGAGAACACGCCGTGCGCGAATGTGGCGTCTGATAGTGTCTGTTGCTTTCCGGACAACATTTGTGACCTGTTTCCGGATGACCAGCTTCTTATCGATATGGGTGCCCGAAGCTATGCCGGCATGCCGCTGCGCGCTGCGGATGGGCGGGTTCTCGGCCTGGTGGCGGTTCTCGATGAAGAACCCTTCTCCGACCCGGAAGCCGTCGAGAACATCATCGCGCTGTTTTCTGGCCGGGCCGCCGCCGAGCTGGAGCGACTTGCCACCCGATCAGTAAACGAGCAACTCGGAAGGATCGTCGAGGCATCGGTGAGCGAGGCTTTCGTTTTCAACGGCGATTCCTACCAGTTCGAACTCGTGAACCGCGGTGCCCGGCAAAATCTCGGGTATACGATGGAGGAGCTTCGAACCCTGACGCCCTGGGACATCAAGCCCGAATTTTCCAAGGATGAGTTTCTTGCCTTCCTGCAGCCGCTGATTTCCGGTGAGGAAGAAACGCTCGTCTTCGAGACGGTGCATGTCCGCAAGGATGGGTCGACTTATCCGGTGTGCGTGCAGCTGCAGTATTTTCCCGACGTCGGAAACGTCTTCTTCGCCTCGATTACCGACGAGACCGAGAAGAAGAAGCAGGAAGACCACGAACGGCTCATCCTGCGTGAAATGAGCCACCGAGCGAAGAATGTACTGGCGATTGTCCAGGTTCTCGCGCGGCAAACGGTGAAGAACCATCCGGAGGATTATTTAGCCAGTCTGGAAGCGAGAATCGCAGCTCTTTCCGCCAGTCACGATATCCTGATCCGGAATGAATGGAAGGCCGTCCCCCTTCAGGACCTTGTACGCTCGCAGCTTGCCCATTTCAGGGATCTGCTGGAGAGCAGGATACAGTTGAGCGGCCCGCACATCCTGCTCACCGCCCAGGCGGCTCAGGGCTTCGGGCTGGCGCTGCACGAGCTGGGGACGAATGCCGCCAAATATGGGGCGCTTTCGAACGCGGACGGCATCGTCACCATATCCTGGCAGGAAATCTGCGAAGGCGGCGAACAGGTCTTCGAATTGACCTGGAAGGAAGCGGGCGGCCCCGAAGTGATACCTTCCGAGACAAAGGGTTTCGGGTCGTTCCTGATCGAGAAAGGGCTCTCCTCGCAATTTGGCGCTGATGTCCGGATCGCCTTTGATCGGACAGGCATCGTCGCAAGGTTCCGCGCACCGTGCGACAGGGTGCAGGCAGATGAACAGCGATAGGTAAGCCATCGGGCAAGGCCGCACCTTTCCTACAGCGGGTGCGCCTGCCACAGCCGCGCCCGCTCTTTCTCGCCGTCCGCTATCGCTTCCAGTTCGCGTCCATTCGCATGCGCGCGCGAGGCACGCCTATGGAAACAGACGAAACCCTACGCCGTGCATGTATTTCATCAACTAAAGTCGCCGTCGCCCGATCAGCCGAGCTTTACGGCCATCAGCTTGGCAAGGTCCGTTTCCGGGCGCGCGCCGTAGTGGCTGATGATTTCCGCCGCCGCGATGGCGCCGCGCTTCAGGCAGCGGTTCGGTTCCTCGCCGCGCACGTGGCCGAACAGGAAGCCTGCGGCGAACAGGTCGCCCGCGCCGGTGGTGTCCACTACCTTGTCGATCGGCTCTGCCGCCACTTGGTAAAACTCGCCGCCCGTGGCGCAGACCGCGCCCTTCTCGCTGCGGGTCACGACCAGCGTGGGCACCTTGTCCTTCAGCGCGTCGATCCCGGCGTCGAAATCCTTCTCGCCCGTCAGCGCGCCCAGTTCCACCTCGTTGGCGAACAGGATGTCGATCAGGCCATCGTCGATCAGCGCGCGGAAATCGTCGCCGTAGCGTTCGATCACGAAAGCGTCGGACAGGGTGAACGCCACCTTGCGGCCCGCCTGCTTTGCCGTCGCGATGGCAGAGCGCATGGCCTTGCGCGGCTCTTCCGGATCCCAGAGATAGCCTTCGAGGTAGAGGATCTCAGCGCCTCCGATGGCTTCCTCGTTCAATGCACCTGCCGGCAGGAACTGCGTTGCGCCAAGAAACGTGTTCATCGTGCGCTGGCCGTCGGGCGTCACGAAGATCAGGCAGCGCGCGGTCGGCGGCTCGCCCTCACGCGCGGGCACGTCGAAATCGATGCCCACGGCGCGAATGTCGTGCGCGAAGACGTTGCCCAACTGGTCGTCCGCCACCTGCCCCACGAAAGCGCACTGCGCGCCCATGCCGGAAAGACCTGCCAGCGTGTTGGCTGCCGAACCGCCCGAAATCTCCTTCGCAGGGCCCATCGCGTCGTAGAGTTCCTTCGCCTGGTCGGCATCCACCAGCGTCATGCCGCCCTTGGTCATGCCCAGCTCCTCGACCAGTTCGTCCGAAGCGGGGGCCATCACGTCGACAATGGCGTTACCGATGGCAATTACGTCGTAACGGGGGGCAGTCATGCAGTCTCCTGAACTCTATCCGGCGCGTTTTCCGGTGCGGGCGCGCCACGCGGCGTTGACTTGGCCGATAGGGCGCGCAATCGCAAGGATTGATGGGTTCACTTGCAACTTCCCTGGCACTGGGCCTGCGCCAACTGGCGGACAGCACAGTGCTGCGCATCCTGCTGAAGAGCCTGGGCGTGACGATCATCGTGTTCCTGATCGTCGCCACGGGCGGGTGGTTCGCGCTCGACTGGCTGCTGGCCTGGGGCGGGCTGGAGGACAGCCTGTTCACAGGGGCGGGCGCGGTTCGGGGCGCTGTCTCCGCGCTGCTGGCGGTAGTCGGCCTGTGGCTCACCTGGCGCATCGTCGCCATGGCGGTGATCCAGTTCTACGCCGACGAGGTGGTGCAGGCGGTGGAAGCCCGTCACTATCCGCAGCAGGCCGAACTGGCGCGCGACCTGCCGTTTGCAGAGCAGATGCGCAACGCCCTCTCCGCCTCCGGGCGCGCCTTGCTGGCGAACCTTGTTGCGCTCCCGCTCGCGCTGATCTTGCTATTCACCGGCATCGGCACCTTCGCGCTGTTCCTGCTGGTGAACGCCGTGCTGCTTGGGCGGGAGTTGCAGGACATGGTCTGGCTGCGCCATTGCCATTCCGCTGGCGACTGCGCGCCGGTCAGCCGTGCGCAGCGTTTCCTGCTGGGCGGGGTGATCGCGGCCATGCTGGCCGTGCCCTTCGCCAATTTCCTCGCGCCTGTGCTGGGGGCGGCATCGGCAACCCATCTCGTCCACCGCAATTCCCGCAACCGGTCCAATCCGTAGAAAGACGCCACCTATGCGCCTGACAGCCGCTCTCCTGCTGGCCGCCACCCTTTCCGCCTGTGTTTCCGCTCCCCGGCAGCAAGCCCCGGCCCCGCCGCCGATCACGGTCGATCCGAGGCAGGTCCCGCCGACCGATCCTGTGGCTGTGCCGCCGCCGAGGTCAGGCTTCCGCGTGCCGGAAATCATGGAAGGTCCAGGGCTGGCGGGTCTTATCCGCGAACCCGCCTCCACGCTGGTCTCGCGCTTTGGTCAGCCACGGCTCGACACGCCAGAGGGCGACATGCGCAAGTTGCAGTTCAGGGGCGAGGCCTGCGTGCTCGACTTCTACCTCTATCCCCTGTCGCCCGGTGCTGAGCCGGTGGCGACCTGGGTGGAAGCGCGCCGCTCCAGCGACGGGGCAGCGGTCGACCGGCTCGCCTGCATCCAGGCGCTTTCACGGCGGCGCTGAGGGGCGAATTCGGGTCTCGGTAACGCGAATTTAAGCCTGTTGCGGCATGACCTTCCCCGCACAGGAGGATTTGCCCCGATGAGTTTTGAATTCGCCGAGATCGCCCGGCACGCCGCTGCCGATCGCACCATCAGTTCGGAAGAAGTGATGGCCCTGCGCCGCGAAGGTTGGGCCGACGGACGGATGAGCCGCGAAGAGGCCGAAATGGTCTTCGCCACGCAGCACGCCATCGACAATCCCTCGCGCGAATGGTCCGACTTCTTCGTGGAGGCGATCCGCAACCACGTGCTGAACGGGTCCGACCCACGCGGTTTCGCCAGCGCCGAGGAAGCTGAGTGGCTGATCGCGCAAGTGGAGGCGGACGGCGCTGTCTGCTCGATGACTGAACTGGAACTGCTCACTTCCATCATCGAGCGCGCGCATAACGTGCCCGAAACGTTGAAAAGCTACGTGCTCGGCGTAATGGAGCGCGAGGTGCTGGAAGGCACCGGCCCCACCCGGTGCGGCGGAGAACTGTCGGACAGCCACGTCAGCGCGGCTGAATGCCGCATCATGCGCCGCGTGATCTTCGGTCAGGCGAGTGATCGTCCGGCAGCAGTCAGCCGCCGGGAAGCTGAAGTGATGTTCCGCATCAAGGACGCAGTCGCAGGCAGCGGCAATGCCCCGGAATTCAAGCGGTTGTTCGTGCAGTCCGTCGGCAATTACCTGATGGGTTTTGCCCATGCGAACGGGCAGATCAGCCGCGAGCGGATGCTGGAACTGGAAACCTTCGTGGCCGACAACAAGGCCAACGTGGGCCGCTTCATGGGCCGTATGGCGAAGCAGGCGCCCAATGCCTTCGGCGTCGTCTTCGGCAGGAAGGACGACAGCTCAAGCCGTGAAGAACAGGTTGCCGCAGATGCCGAGGTCACGGCGTTCGAACAGGACTGGCTCGACGCGCAAATCGCCCGAAGTGGCGACGTGGACGAATACGACCAGGCGCTGCTGGAATTCATCGCCGAGGAAACCGGCGAGGCCTGAGCCTCACGCGATAGAAAGCCTCAAACCATGAAGCTTTCGCCGCACCCGCAGGCGCCCTTGGCGTTGGGGTTTTCGAACACGAAACCGGCGGTGAAGTCGTCCTCCACCCAGTCCATCGTGCTACCGACGAGGTAGAGCACGCTGGCACCGTCGATGTAGAACACGCCGCCGGGCGTCTCGATCTTCTCGTCGAAAGCCTGTTCCTCGGTGACGTAATCGACCGAATAGGCAAGCCCCGAGCATCCGCGGCGCGGGGTGGAAAGCTTGACGCCGATCGCATCGTCGGGCGCTTTTGCCATCAGGTCTGCCACGCGCTGCTCGGCAGCGGGCGTCAGCACGACGGCGGCTTTTGGCGCGGGTCGGGTCTTTGTCTCGGTCATCACAGCATCCCCAGTTCGAGGCGGGCTTCGTCGCTCATCTTGGAGGGGTCCCACGGCGGATCCCACGTCACCACGACTTCGGCATCGCGCACGCCGGGAAGGCCCATCACGCGCATCTCGATTTCGTTGGGCATGGTTTCGGCGACAGGACAATGCGGCGTGGTGAGCGTCATGGTGACTTTCACGTCAGCATCTTCTGCTACCTCGACATTATAGATCAGGCCAAGGTCGTAAATGTTCACCGGGATTTCCGGATCGTAGATATCCTTCAGTGCATCGATCACCGACTGGTGCAGTTCGCCGCCCGGTTCACCGGCGGGCACGCCCTCGGGTTTCTTCTGCAGGAAACCCTCCAGGTAGTCTCGCTTTCGCTCGAACTTCTCGCCCGCTGTCTCTTCGGGCAGCGGCGCATCCGACACGCGGGCACGCGGCGGCTTCTCGACCACGTTCTCGGTGGGCGAGGGCGCTGCCACGAAATCCTTGTCGTCGTTCTGGGTCATGTCCTCGTGATTTGACATCAGCCGAAAATCCTCTTGGTGCGTTCGATGCCGCGGATCAGCGCGGCGACGTCTTCTTCGTCGGAGTATATCCCGAAGCTGGCGCGCGCGGTGGCGGGAATGCCCAGCTTCTCCATCAGCGGCTGCGCGCAGTGGTGGCCTGCGCGGATCGCCACGTTCTCTTCATCCAATATGGTGCCCAGATCGTGCGGGTGAACCCCTTCCATCATGAAACTGACGATCCCGGCGCTGTCATCCGGCCCGTAGAGCGTCACGTCGTTCATGCCGCGAAGGGCCTCGCGGGTCTGGCGCACCAGTTCCGCCTCGTGCGCGTGGATCGCTTCCAGCCCGATCTCCGCCACGTATTCGCAGGCCGCGGCAAAACCGATTGCCTCGACGATGGCAGGCGTGCCCGCTTCGAACCGCTGGGGCGCGGGGGCATAGGTGGTCTTTTCGAAAGTTACCTTGTCGATCATCGCCCCGCCGCCCTGCCAGGGGGCCATGGTGGCAAGCAGATCAGCCCGGCCCCATAGCGCGCCGATCCCGGTCGGGCCATAGAGCTTGTGCGAGGAAAAGGCGTAGAAGTCGCAATCGAGCGCGGCCACGTCCACAGGCACGCGAGGCACCGCCTGGCAACCGTCGAGCAACAGCTTTGCACCAACCGAGTGCGCAAGGTCGGCGGCGCGTTTGCCGTCTACCACGCTGCCGAGCACATTCGACACGTGCGCGAAAGCGACCATCGTGTGCTCGCTCGTCAGCATCGCCTCGGCAGCGTCGAGGTCGATCTGCCCGTCTTCGGTGATCGGGCACACGTCCACCTGCCATCCGGCCAGTTGCCACGGCACGATGTTGGAGTGGTGCTCCAATTCGGACAGCAGCACGCGGCCTTTGTCTGGGTAACTGTAAGCAAGCAGGTTGATCGCCTCGGTCGCGCCACGGGTGAAGACGATCTCGTCCTCCTGCCCGCCGATAAATTCCGCCACCCGGCGACGCGCTGCCTCGTATCCCAGCGTCATCTCGGCGGAGCGCGAATAGACACCGCGATGGACCGTCGCGTAGTCGGCGCCCAGCGCGCGCGACACTGCGTCGATGACCACCTGCGGCTTCTGCGCCGTCGCGGCGGAATCAAGGTAGTGCCACGGCTGGCCATCGGCAGTGACCATGCCGGGGAAATCGGCCTTGCGGGACTTCGTGGCAGCGTCGGTCGGGCTCATGCGATGCGGTCTCCCGCATCGTCTAAAACGTCGAGGGCGGCTTCGAGCAAACGCTCCGCCTCGCCCTCGTCTTCCAGAGCGGCAAGCGCATCGGCAATGAAGGCGCGCACCAGCAGCTTCTTGGCCAAGTCGGGCGAAATGCCTCGGCTGGCCATGTAGTAACGCGCCATCTCGTCCATCTGGCCGATGGCCGCGCCGTGGGCGCATTTCACGTCGTCGGCAAAAATCTCCAATTCCGGCTTGGCATTCGCGGTGGCGCCCTTCTCCAGCACCAACGCCTTGAAATCCTGCCCCGCATCGGTGCGCTGCCCGCCCCGGCCCACGTTGATCGCGCCGAGGAAGTTGCCCGTCGCCTCGCCCCAGTGAACGGCGCGCACCACCTGATTGGACGTCGCCTCGGGCAGGTCATGAGTCGTGCGGGTCACGAATTCGCGCACGGCATCCCCGCCGCCGATCGTGACGCCGCCGAATTCGAAATGCGCGCCCGTCGCGAGCTCGGTTTCCACTTCCACGCGGGCGTAGTCATTGCCCACGATGACGACGAACAACTCGGCCCGCGCGCCTTCACCCGCCTTGATGCGGATGCGATGCAGTTCGGGCGCTTCGTCGCCCACGATCATGCACTGGCGCTTCGTTTCACCAGCGGCGAGTGTGATCTCCTCCCACTGGTCGAGCGCCGCCGCGCCGAGTTTCTGGACTGCGGCAATATCAGAATAGCGCCAGGCTTCGTCTCTGGTTGTCGGCATGGTAGTCATGCTTCGCTCCTTTCAAGAGCTTCGCGTAAGTAATCGGTGAGGAGTTTCGCGGCGATCATGATCCGGCGCGCTCCCATGCCATGCGGGTCAGCACGGCGTCTTCGTAGTCTTCGGCGCAAGGGCCGACGGTTTGCGCCAGTTCGCCGATGCGAGCGTCTCGCTCCCGGCGCGGGAGGTCGAGCGCGGCCAGCGCCTGCACGTCGGCGTCCACCTGCATTGCGCAATAGCGCAGGGCATTGCAGCGGATATCGTCGAGCGCGGCATCGCCCGTGCTTTCGTCGATGTCGCAGGCAAAGGCCCCGTCCGCACGGCGCACGCGGCCACGAAATGCGTCCATGCGCTCTGCCAGCACGCGAATTTCCTCCGCGACCGCTGGCGGCATCGGTGCCTCTGGTGCCGTCTGCACCATGGCAGCAAGGGCGAAAGCCGCGATCACGCCGCCATCACCTCGTCGTAGCCCTCGTCTTCCAGCTTCTTCGCCAGGTCCGCGCCGCCGGTCTTCACGATGCGGCCGGCGGAAAGGATGTGCACGAAATCGGGCTGCACGTAGTCGAGCAGGCGCTGGTAGTGGGTGATCAGCAACACGGCCTTGTCGGGCTTACGCATGATGGCGTTGATGCCTTCGCCCACGACCTTCAGCGCGTCGATGTCGAGGCCGGAATCGGTTTCGTCCAGCACCGCGAAGGCGGGGTCGAGGATGCCCATCTGCACCATTTCGTTGCGCTTCTTCTCGCCGCCGGAGAAGCCGACGTTCACGTTGCGCTTGAGCATTTCCATGTCGAGCTTCAGCAGCCCGGCCTTTTCCTTGGCGAGCTTCAGGAATTCGCCGCCGGTGAGTGGTTCTTCACCGCGCGCCTTGCGCTGCGAGTTCAGCGCCTCACGCAGGAACTGCACGTTGGAGACGCCGGGAATCTCGACCGGGTACTGGAAGCCCAGGAACATGCCCGCCGCCGCGCGTTCGTGCGGCTCGAGGTCCATAAGGTCCTTGCCGTTGAAGGTAACGGAGCCCTGCGTGACTTCGTAGCCCGGACGTCCGCCCAATACGTAGGCCAGCGTGGACTTGCCCGCGCCGTTCGGCCCCATGATGGCGTGCACCTCGCCCGCGTTCACTTCGAGCGAGAGGCCCTTCAGAATTTCCTTGCCGTCGATTTCGGCGTGGAGGTTTTCGATTTTCAGCATTTCGTACGTCTTTCAAACTTCCATGAGGTTGATCGCAGAGGGGGCGAAGTAGATGGCAACGGCGGCAAACAGGAAAGCGAGCAGAAGGCCGGTTCCGCGTCGGTCGCTGTTCATCGCGGTCAGCAGTGAGAGGATTGCAATGGCCGCCGCGACCACGAACACGATCACCGGCATATACGGGTGCTGGAGCAATTCTCGCATGAAGCGTTCCTTTCAGGTTCGAGGGCCGACCACGTCGACCAGGTTGCGCGACCCGAACCATGGCACGGCAATCCGATTGGAGGACTGCGCCGCGCCGCACTTCAACTGTCCTGTTCTAGGCTATCGCCTGTCCCCCTCCTTTCTGCGCGGCGGACCGTTGCCTGCGCGGTCGTAGCGCGGGCGGGTCTGCCGGGGATTTTCTGCTTCGTGACGACGGCGCGCTTCGCCCTTGTCGGCGATGCGCTGCCGCATTCCGGCGGTGATACGCTTCAGCACGTCGTCCATGTTTTCGAGGATATCGGTGGCGGCGAGGTGCATCACCTTCACGCCGACGGCATCCAGCGACTTGTCGCGGCGGCGATTCAGCGCCGGGTCGTCGCCTTCCTCGTCGATCACGATGGCCATGCCGAGGTTGTGGCAATTGAAGTCAACAATCGCGCTGCCGACCACGGCGAACCGCTTGAAGGTATACTTGCCGAGGTCCGCCTTGGCGAAGCGCTCTGCCAGCGCCTTGTGCGCTTCGGAAGCATGGCGCTTCATCTCGCGCGCACGATCGTGCAGCGCGTCGAGACGCTTGTCGGAAATCTCCCAGCCTCGCCCACGCTTCTTGAGCGCGGGCGCTTCGGCGTCCGAGGTGTCGCGGAGGTTGAGGGTCTTGCGATCAGTCATTGGACGGTCTCGCGATTGCGATCTTCTAGCAGACTGCGCGCCAATCCATCGTGAATTTCGTCGTAAGCTTCGATCGACTCGGCAAAAACCGGGACAACGCGCATCCGGAGTGCATGGGCCCGCGCGTCAGAGCACTGTTCGCGTACTGCTGCCACATCCGAACCAACAGGTTGCGAAGGAACGCCCAGCGATTTGACCGCTTCGTCTATACATCGCGCATAGGCGAGATTCGCCGAAGAAATCTCTTCAAACGGGGGCATCGGGTCAGCCTCCTCCGCGCATCCGATAACCGAAGACGCACATATCAAAAGAAAAAGTGCCCTCACCCCACGCTCCCCTCAAGCGAGATCGCCAGCAGCTTCTGCGCTTCGACGGCGAATTCCATCGGCAGCTCTTTCAGCACTTCCTTGGCGAAGCCGTTGACGATCAGCGCCACGGCCTCTTCCTCGTCCAGGCCGCGCTGCATGGCGTAGAAGAGCTGGTCGTCGCTGATCTTGCTGGTGGTGGCCTCGTGCTCGATCTGGGCGCTGGGGTTCTTCACCTCGATATAGGGCACGGTGTGCGCGCCGCACTGGTCGCCCAGCAGCAGGCTGTCGCACTCGGTACGGTTGCGCACGCCATCGGCATTGGCCGCCACGCGCACAAGCCCGCGATAGGTGTTGTTCGACTTGCCCGCGCTGATGCCCTTGGAAATGATCGTGGAGCGCGAGCCCTTGCCGTTGTGAACCATCTTGGTTCCCGTATCGGCCTGCTGGTGGTTATTCGTAACCGCCACCGAGTAGAATTCGCCCACGCTGTTCTCGCCGTTCAGCACGCAGGAGGGATACTTCCACGTCACCGCAGAGCCGGTTTCCACCTGCGTCCACGAAATCTTGGAACGGTCGCCGTGGCACAGGCCACGTTTGGTGACGAAGTTGTAAATGCCGCCCACGCCTTCGGAATTGCCGGGATACCAGTTCTGCACGGTCGAGTACTTGATCTCGGCATCTTCCATCGCGACCAGTTCCACCACCGCGGCGTGCAGCTGGTTCTCGTCTCGCATGGGCGCGGTACAGCCTTCCAGGTAGCTGACGTAGCTGCCCTTTTCGGCCACGATCAGCGTGCGTTCGAACTGGCCGGTGTTCTCCGCATTGATGCGGAAATAGGTGGAAAGCTCCATCGGGCAGCGCACGCCTTCGGGCACATAGACGAAAGTGCCGTCAGAGAAGACCGCCGCGTTGAGGCAGGCGAAATAGTTGTCGCGCTGCGGCACGACTTTGCCGAGCCACTTCTTCACGAGGTCCGGGTGCTTCTTCAGCGCCTCGGAAATCGAGAGGAAGATGACGCCGGCGGACTCCAGTTCCTTGCGGAAGGTCGTGGCGACGCTGACAGAGTCGAACACCGCATCCACGGCTACCTTGCGCGCACCCTTCACCCCGGCAAGCACTTCCTGCTCCGCAATCGGGATGCCGAGTTTGTCGTAGACGGACTTGATCTCAGGATCGAGTTCGTCGAGCGATTCGAGCTGCTCCTTCTTCTTCGGAGCGGCGTAATAGTAGGCGTCCTGATAGTCGATTTCGGGATAGCCGAGCTTGGCCCAGTTCGGCTCCTCCATCTCTTCCCAGATGCGGAAAGCCTTCAGGCGCCAGTCAAGCATCCATTCCGGCTCGCCCTTCTTGGCCGAGATGAAGCGGACGGTGTCCTCGGTGAGGCCCTTCTCCGCAAATTCGGTCTCGATGTCGGAGGACCAGCCATGCTCGTACTCGGCAGCCTTCTCGGCGGCTTCGCGAGCTTCGCGGTCTTTCACTTCGACTTGTTCATTCATGCCATTTCTTCCGTTCTTGCCAGCTGCACCAGCGAGATATCCGCCAGCGCGCTGCGCAAAGCATTGTTCACAATCGGCCAGTGCGGCTGCACCGCGCAGCTGCCTTCCAGCGCGCAGTCGTGCCGCCCTTCATCGACGCAGGAGGTGAGCGCGATCGGCCCCTCCACCGCCTCGACAATGTCGGCAAGGCTGATCGCCGCCGCCGGGCGTGCCAGCTGCAATCCGCCCCCTGCGCCCCTTGCCGACCGCAGGAGGCCCGCTGCCGTCAGCTTGCTGACCACTTTCTGCACCGTGGGGGCAGGCAGGCCGGTTTCCTCGGCCAGTTCCGCCGCAGACGTGCGCCCGCCACCGCAATGGCGCGCGGCCTCGCTCATCGTTACGACGGCGTAATCTGCAAGATTGGATAGTCTCATTTCGGGCGCAATAGTTTAATCGGACCAATTCGTTCCGATTGGTCACCTATGCGTAAATCAGGCGGAATCAACCCATTTCCGCCTGTTGCGAGTCGTTAGCAATTCTGTCCGGAGGACTCAGCCCAGTTCGCGCAGGTTCTTTGCGTCGATCAATTCGCGCAGGTACGGCGCATCGCTATCGGCAAGACGCGCAGGCGTGCGCCCCACGAACTCGCGGATTTCGTGGATCATGTGCGGCTGATCGTAAAACGTATCCTCGATCATCGCCGCTTCCTCGGGCACCAGCTCTGGTTTCGAAAACGCGGCGGCAGCCCGCAGCGCGCGGTATTTCCTGCGCAGCGCCACGGGCGATACACCGAAATACTGCTGCACCAGTCGCTGGGTCTGGCGGCGGGAGAAGCTGCTGGCGGCGTAGAGGTCCTCGATATCGGGAAGCAGGCTCTGCGAGAGCCAGCGCCCGACCGTGGCAATCAGTTCGAGATGCGGCGCCCGCGGGAGCTTTGCATGGGCGACGATCATCGCCGAGATCTCCTCGACCATGTGTTGCGCACCGTGTTCGCCGTCGCGATAACCCTGGCAGAGGTTCTTGCTACGCTCCGCTATTTCCGGGGCAAGCCAGTCAGCGGCATCGTAGAGGTGATTCGCATGCTCCTGCGCATGAAGGCCCGTCAACGAAGCCCAGCCGAGCGGGGAAAGCGCAGCGCCGACGGCATGAAATGGTCCTTCCACCTCTATGTGGAGGGCCCGAGACAGCGGCGTCAACAGGTTGACCTCGTGCGACCAGTCGTATTCGCCGTCCGGAAGGCTCATGCGCCCCTTTCCGCACGGGAAAAGCGAGAGGTGGCCGATTGCGGCGGGCTGGATATCGCGGATGAGGCGGTCGTCGCAGCGGAAGTGATAGAACGTTGTCACGAATTTCGCGACATCGCCTTCGGGCGCGAGATAGTCGATCTCGAAGCGGCTCGGCGGGGTCAGTTCCCCAATGCCAGGATTTTCCCTCTTCATTGCCGCGTCCCCATCAACAGCCCACTCATCCTGACCGTTATCCAGCCATCGCGCCAGCCTTTCGATACGGACGGAAGGTCAGGATACCGCAACTGGATCCGAGCGACAAACACACGGACACCTAGGCGCGTTCCGACGGCACGGAGAGGGTCGCTGGTCGAATCGCCGAAACAAAAAAAGGGCGGCCAGAACCAGAAGGTTGGCCGCCCTGTTTGAGTAGAGGTCTCGTAGCGACAAACGCTTCGAGCCCTTCGGGTCGCGGATGCTGCCTAGCCATTTCTTGCGCGCAACGCTTGTAAGAAGACGACATTCGCAAGCCTTGGGCCCAGACAGACGAATTATTGACCGACGGACGGAACCCCGTCGCCACAAGTTGGCGCTAGAAAGCGTTGCGCAATGCGGCTTGCTGCTGCCAAGGGCCTATCCATGCTCTATTCGCTTATTCGTCCGGCCATCTTCACGCTCGATGCAGAACGTGCGCACGGCCTCGCAATCAAGGCGCTGAAGGCCCTGCCGCGCGGCAGGCCCGCACCCCTGAAAGGGCCGCTCGGTACAGAGGTGGCGGGCATTCGCTTCCCCAATCCCGTCGGCATGGCCGCCGGGTTCGACAAGGATGCCGAGGTGGCAGACGCGCTGCTGGGGCGGGGCTTCGGCTTCGTCGAGGTTGGCTCCATCACCCCCCTGCCGCAACCGGGCAATCCGAAACCGCGCCTGTTCCGCTTGAAGGAGGATCGCGCGGTCATCAATCGCATGGGCTTCAACAATCGCGGCGCCGAGGCTGCTGCTGTGCGCGTCGCCTCCCGCGGGACGCGCCCCGGCGTGCTGGGCATCAACATCGGCGCGAACAAGGACAGCGCGGATCGCATTGCCGACTATGCCGCGATGACGCGGATCATGGCGCCCTACGCCACCTATCTCGCGGTGAATATCTCCAGCCCGAACACGCCCGGCCTGCGCGCCTTGCAGGACGAAGGCGCGCTAGTGGAACTGCTCGACAGCGTGCTGGAAGCGCGCGGGGCTCAAGGCCCGCCGGTGTTCCTGAAAGTCGCGCCTGACCTGCAGAACGCAGACGTCGACGCGATTACTAGCATCGCGATGGACAAGGCACTGGGCGCACTGATCGTTGCGAACACCACGATCTCGCGGCCCGAACTCGTCTCTGTCCATAAGGGCGAGACCGGCGGCCTGTCGGGCGCTCCGCTCAAACCGCTGGCGCTGGAAATGGTCCGCGCCTTTCGCAAGGCATCGGGCGGGGCAATCCCGCTGGTGGGCGTGGGAGGCATCGCCACGGCCGAGGATGCGTGGGAGCGCATCCGTGCAGGTGCCTGCCTGGTGCAGCTCTACAGCGCGATGACCTATCGCGGGCCGAACATTGCCCGGCAGATCACTAAGGGTCTATCAAAGTTGATGAAGCGCGACGGCTTCGCCAGCATTGCCGATGCCGTGGGCAGCGAAGAGGTCTAGGGTTCTCCCACCAGCACCACGCCTTCGCGGCGCGGATCGTAACCGCCGTCGACCTCCCCATTGCGGATCAGCACCGCGTGAACGCCGGAGTCCTCGCCCTGGCCGGGCTGTAGGTCGAAACCACGCTCGGCAAGGCCCTCGACGATCGCCGGATCGAACCGGCTTACCTCGCCCCCAATGCGGTTGCCGCGCGCGACGAGGTTCGGCTGTGCGAGGGCATCCTGCACAGAAAGCCCCCAGTCGACTGCCGCGACAAGCGTCTTGCCGACGTAAGCGGGAATGGAATTGCCTCCGGCAGATCCGATCGCTCCGGCAAACTGGCCATCGGCATCGAGCAGGATCAGCGGCACCATCGAGGAACGGGGGCGCTTGCCGGGTGCCACGGCATTGGGTGCCTCGTCGCCATTCGGCTGCAGCGGGTTGAAAGAGAAGTCGGTCAGCTGATTGTTGAGGAAGAAACCGTCGACCATTCGGCCAGTGCCGAAAATGGATTCGACCGTGGTGGTGATCGAGAGGACATTGCCGTGCCGGTCGCGCACGATGAAATGTGAAGTTCCGGCGGGTTCGTGCGTCAGGTCTTCCATAGCGAGTTTCGCACCTGCGGGCTGTCCCGGCTCCACGTTTTCCGCCGCCACCGGGCCGATCAGCGAGGCGCGCGAGTCGAGGTAAGCCGGATCGAGCAGGCCCTCGACAGGCACGTCGACGAAATCGCCGTCGCCGAAATAGGCATCGCGGTCAGCATACATCAGGCGGCTCGCTTCGGCGAAGAGATACCAGGCCTGCGGATCGTCCGGACCACGCTCTGCGATATCGGTGCGTTCCAGCAGGGCGAGCAGTTCGAGCATCGCGGCCCCGCTCGACGGTGGCGGCGGAGCGCAGACACGGTATTCGCGCCACGCATTGCAGACGGGTTCGCGCCTGATCGGACGGTAAGTGGCGAGGTCCGCCATCGTCATCGCGCCGCCCCGCGGCGCGGCGCGCGTGCGCTGGACGATCTCGGCAGCCGTGCTGCCCTCGTAAAGTGCGGAGATGCCGTTGGCGGCCAGTCGCCTGAGGAAGTCGGCATATTCTGGGTTTTCCAGCCGGTCCCCCGCGCCCTTGCGCGTGCCATCGGGCGCGGCGAAGTAGGCGGCAGCATCGGGCTGCGCGAGTTGCGGGAAATCGATGCCGAGGAACCGCCCGAGACGCGGGCTGATGGCGAAGCCATCCTCCGCCGTAGCGATCGCAGCATCGAACAACCCGCTCCAGGGAAGCGCGCCATGCTCCTCGTGAAGCATTGCCAGCGCCGCCACCGCGCCGGGAACGCCCGTCGCCCGTCCGCTGACCACGGCTTCGCGATAGCCCAGCGGCTCGCCCTCGGCGTCGAGGAACATCGTGCGGCTGCCCTGCGCCGGAGCCGTCTCGCGCCCGTCGTAGATGATCACGCTGTCGCTGGAAGCATCGTAGTAGTTGAGGAAGGCGCCGCCGCCCATGCCGGAGCTTTGCGGCTCCACCAGCGAGAGCATGGCCTGCACCGCCAGCGCCGCGTCGGCCGCACTACCACCGCGTTCCAGCACGTCCATGCCCGCCTGCGCTGCCAGCGGATTGGCCGCGATCACGAACGGAGCGATCTCCTGCTGCGCGAAGGGTGCCGAGGCCGGCGTTTCGACCGTGGCGGGAACAGGGGCGCAGGAGGCGAGAGTCAGCGCGGCGAGAGCGGCGCACATACGTGTAAGGACCATGGCGCAAGCCTTAGGCATCAAGCCCATCGCTGGCAATGAAGCAGGCTTGCCCCCCGCGCGCCTGCCGCCTAACTCCTGTTTTCAAGTCACTGTCCCGGCCAGAACACAAGCAAGGCAGGGCGCAAGGGAGAGCACCGCGCATGCAACTCGCCGATATCGACAATGCCAGCAGCCTAGTCGCACTGTTCCTGCAGCGCGCCGACGAGCGCGGCGACAAGCCGTTCCTGACGGCGAAGAAGGACGGCGAGTGGGTCTCCATGTCCTATGCCGAGGCGGCCGAGAAGGTCTGCCTGATGGCGGAAAACCTGCGTAAGCTGGGCCTTCGCGATGGCGACAGGGTGGTGATCGTTGCCGAGAACCGGCCCGAGTGGTGCATCGCCGACCTCGCGATCATGGCGGCAGGCTGCATCACCACGCCTGCCTACACCACGAATACGGAGCGCGATCACTGCCATATTCTTGACGATTCAGGCGCAAGCGGCGTCGTGTTGGGCAATGCCAAGCTGGCAGGGCCGCTATTCCGTGCCATCATGAAAACGGGTCGTGGCAAGCAGGTGATCGCGATCGATCCCGTTTCCTCCTCGCAAAGCGGCAGTATCGAACTCACCAGCTGGGACACGATTGCCGAGGGAGACCCAGTGGCAGCGCGCAAGGCCGTCGACGCGCGCATCGCTGGCTTCAGGCGCGACGACATGGCCTGCATCATCTACACCAGCGGCACCAGCGGCGCACCGCGCGGGGTGATGCTGCACCACGGCGCGATCCTGCATAACGTCGCGGCTGCGGCTCATGTGATCGAGAACGACTTCGGCTGGGAAGAGGAACGCTTTCTGTCGTTCCTGCCTCTGAGCCACGCGTTCGAGCACACGGCCGGGTTCTACCTGCCGCTCGGTCTGGGCGCAGATATCTGGTTCTCCGAAGGGCTCGACAAGCTTTCCAGCAATCTCGAGGAAGCGAGGCCCACGATCATGGTGGTCGTGCCGCGCCTGTTCGAAGTGCTGCGATCGAAGATGATGAAAGCGATCGAGAAGCAGGGCAAGCTTGCCCGCTTCCTGCTGGGACGCGCGCTGGTGTTGGGCGAAAAGCAGGTGAAAGGAACCACCGGCCTCATCAGCGCGGCGGACGATGCCCTGCTGTCTGCCACCCTGCGCCCCAAGATCAAGGATCGCTTCGGCGGCCGGGTGAAGGCTCTCGTTTCCGGCGGTGCACCGCTTAACCCCGAAGTGGGCGGGTTCTTCCAGGCCATGGGTCTCACCATGCTGCAGGGCTATGGCCAGACCGAGAGCGCGCCGGTGATTGCGTGCAACTATCCCAGCGCCGGGATCAAGCTCGACACCGTCGGTCCGCCCCTGCGCGGCGTGGAAGTGAAGATCGCCGAGGACGGCGAGATCCTGGTGCGCGGCGAACTGGTGATGAAGGGCTATTGGCAGCGTCCCGACGACACCGAGAAGACACTGGAAGGCGGCTGGCTGCATACCGGGGACGTGGGCCACATCGACGACAAGGGCCGCATCAAGATCACCGACCGCAAGAAGGATATCATCGTCAACGACAAGGGCGACAATGTCGCGCCGCAGAAGCTGGAAGGGATGCTGACGCTGCAACCCGAGATCAGCCAGGCGATGGTCTCGGGCGACAAGCGGCCCTACATGGTCGCGCTGATCGTGCCCGATGCCGAGTGGGCCGTGGCTTGGGCGCGCGAGAATGGCGAGAAGTTCGACATGGCCGCGCTGCAGGAGCTGCCCGCCTTCCGCGCCGCCATCAAGGCCGCGATCGATCGCACGAACGAGGATCTCTCGGTAATCGAGAAAGTGCGTAAGTTCGTGCTGGCGGACGAGCCGTTCACGGTGGACAACAACATGATGACGCCGACGATGAAGATCCGGCGGATGCAGATCCGCGAGAATTATCAGGATCGGCTCGACGCGCTCTATTGAGCCGCCGCGAGCGTCAGGCGGCTTCGGCCTCGATCTTTTCCGGATAGAAAGCCGGTTCCTTGCGCGACCATGCGGGCGCAGTGGCGGCTGCCTCGCTTAGCGATTGCAGCAGCATCCGGCGGCGCTCGGGGCGGATCTGGGGCAGTGCGGCCGCAGCGCAGAAGGCTGCGGGAAGGAAGGGCCGCACCGCAGCGCCAAGCAGGCGCTCGTAGAGGAAGCGGTAGGCGGAAAAGCTGTCGAGCCGTTCCATGGCAAGGTCCTGAGCCGATATGCGGAGCAAGGTGCCCATCAGGTTCTGGATGCCATCGAAAGTCTCGCCATCGGGGATCAGCGCCCGCAGGTGCTTCAGCTCGCGGTAGGCAAGGTACTGGCCGCGAATGGCGCGCTTGTCCTCGGGAGAGACGCTCCAGGTCTTGAAGGCATCGCCGCGTCCCAGCGCGATATCGAGCGCGCGTTCGATGAACTCCTGCTCGTATTCGGCAAAGCCTGCAAACTCGCGCATCTCGGCGATGGTGAGTGAGAACGTCTTCGATTCGTGACCCATGATCGGCCCTTCCCTTGCGGTGTCAGGGAAGGTGTGCGGCACTATGGTTAATTTGTCGTAAGCAGGCGCCTCAGCCCTGCACCACGTCCGACCAGTCGGGGTGGCGTGCGGCCTGCGCCTTGAAGAACGGGCACAAGGGAATGATCCTGAACCCCTTGGCGCGCCCCTCCTCCACGACGCGCTGGGCCAAGGCCTTTCCGACACCCATGCCCCTCATGGAATCGGGTACGAAGGTATGGTCGACGATCACCAGCGAATCCGACGCGCGCGAGAATGTCAGTTCGGCCTCTTCGTCATGGCTATCGAGAGCAACGACGAAGCGTCCCTTGCTGCCGTTTTCCTCAAGCCGAATGTCCACTAGATCAATCCAGCGAGTGGCGAGCTTGGATCGGCATACTTGCGCCGCCCCATGCGGCCCGCGAGATAGGCCTCTCGCCCGGCTTCCACGGCCAGTTTCATGGCGCGGGCCATGCGGATGGGGTCCTTCGCCTCGGCAATAGCAGTGTTCATCAGCACGCCGTCGCAGCCAAGCTCCATGGCAACCGCAGCGTCCGATGCCGTCCCCACGCCTGCATCCACCAGCACGGGCACTGTAGCACCTTCCACGATCAGGCGGATGGTCACCTGGTTCTGGATGCCCAGACCCGAGCCGATCGGCGCGCCCAGCGGCATGATCGCCACCGCGCCCGCTTCTTCCAGTTGCTGCGCCGCGATGGGATCGTCAGTGCAATAGACCATCGGCTTGAAGCCTTCCTTGGCCAGAACTTCGCAGGCGCGGATGGTTTCGACCATGTTGGGATAGAGCGTCTTCGCTTCGCCCAGCACCTCCAGCTTCACCAGGTCCCAGCCGCCCGCCTCGCGCGCCAGTCGCAGCGTGCGGATGGCATCCTCTGCCGTAAAGCAACCCGCGGTGTTGGGCAGGTAGGTCACCTTCTTTGGATCGATGTGATCCATCAGCACGGGCTGGTTCGGATCGGAGATGTTCACCCGGCGCACGGCCACGGTGACGATCTCGGCCCCGGCAGCCTCGACCGCGGCGGCGTTCTGGGCGAAGTCCTTGTACTTGCCCGTGCCCACGATCAGGCGCGAGGTGAAGCGGTGGCCGGCAACTTCCCAGCTGTCGTCCTGCGAGTCCGGCGAAATGGTCTGCATCTGCGTCATGCGCGCGGCGGTATCGACCCGATGGCGCAGTGGCAAGGCCGATGCGGCGCGTTCCTTTCAGCCCCCGCCGACGAAGTGGACGATTTCCAGCTGGTCGCCATCTGACAGGGCGACATCCTCCAGCGTGGAACGCGGAGCTATTTCACCGTTGTGCTCCACGGCAACTTTCTCCGGCTTCAGGCCCAGCTCGCGCACCAGTGCAGCGATTGTGGCGGCTTCGGTCCGGCGGGATTCGCCATTGACGGTAATGGAAATGGGCTGGGTCATCACCAGCGGCACATAGGGCCTGTTAGGCGTGGCGCAAGTTGAGGATGTGGCCTGCGGCCACCAGTGTCACCCCGATCATCGTCAGCACCGCTTCCTCGAAACCATGGCCAACGGCCAGCGCGCCGCCCATGAAGGTGAGGCCCGTCATCGCCACGACGAAGGGTTTCGCGCGTCGATGACGCACGGCACCCACACCGATGGCAACGCCGGCGATGATCGTCGCCAGCAACAGGCCCCAGCGATGGATATCGGGATCGAGCAGGAAAGCGCCGCCAAGCCCCATCCCGGCGACCAGCACGAGACCGAGCACGCAGTGCACGAGACACAGCGCGGAGAGCATAACGCCGACGCGGTCCAACCGGCCGCGAATCCAGGGGGTGATCGAACCCATGCGCCCACATCTATGTAACGTCATAACATTGCGCAAGGGCCATATGCCATTTCCGGGGTCGTGACTGGCCGCCTGTGGGATACCTGCACTAAGGTGGGTGCTTGCGAATCCCGCCCTAAAGTTGCAAATCGCCTGCACCATGGTCGCCGCAACCCTCTCCGAGACCCCCTCCGCCGCTGGCGCGCCCCGTCCGCTTGCCGTCGCCCGCTGGCTGTTCGCAGTCGCTGCGCTGGTGCTGGTCATGGTCGCCGTGGGAGGTATCACTCGGCTGACCGAAAGCGGCCTGTCGATCACCCACTGGAGCCCTGTCAGCGGCACGCTGCCCCCTCTCAGCGAGGCAGACTGGCAGACAGAGTTCGATCTCTACAAGCAGACAGGCGAATACCGGAACGTCACCGGCCCTGCCGGAATGGACCTCGCGGCGTTCAAGTTCATCTTTTTCTGGGAGTGGTTCCACCGCCTGCTGGGCCGCGTGATCGGCCTGGCCTTTGCCGTGCCGCTGGCGTGGTTCTGGCTGCGGGGCGCCATTCCCGCTGGATACAAGCCACGCCTCCTCGCGCTGCTGGCGCTGGGCGGGCTGCAGGGGGCGTTCGGCTGGTTCATGGTCCGCTCCGGTCTCGGCGCGGAAATGACGGACGTTTCGCACTTCTGGCTTTCGATACACCTGCTGACCGCGTTCTTTACGCTGGGTGGCCTTGTGTGGACGGCGCTCGATCTGCGCCAGCTCGATGCAAGCGGACACGGGAAGCCAGCGCGATTTACCGGACTTACCTTTTTCGTGGCGGTGATCCTGTTTCTGCAATTGCTTCTCGGCGCCTGGGTCGCGGGACTGAACGCAGGGCTTGCTTCCAACACCTGGCCGCTGATGAACGGACGGCTCGTTCCGGAGACGAACTGGTCGCAAGGCGTCTGGTGGACTTTCACCCACGATCCGTTCTGGCTGCACTTCCTCCACCGCTGGTGGGCATGGGTCGCCGTGGCGGCGCTGATCGTGATGGCGCGCAAGGTGAAACCGCTTGATCGGCGGGCCTCGATTGCCATTCACTCGGCATTCGGCATTCAGATCCTGCTTGGCATCGCGACGGTGATGACAGGTGTCGAGCTCTGGCTTGCCGTAGCGCACCAGGTGGTGGGCGCCCTGCTGGTCGGCGCATTCGCCTGGGGCGCACACGCGCTGGGCAGGCGCACCTGATGGCGGACGAGGCCAGCGAGGCGGCCTTGATCTGGAGCCCGTTCGGCTCTGTCCAAGAGGCTCGCGAAGTGGCTGATGTGCTGCTGCAGGAAAACCTCGTAGCCTGCGCAAATTTTCTTCCGCAAATGACTTCGGTCTTTCGCTATGAGGGACAGGTGCAATCGGCGAACGAGGTCGGAGTGCTGTTCAAGACGCATGGCAGACTGCTCGATACGGCTACAACGCGACTGGCCGAACTGCACCCCTACAACACGCCCGCGATCTGCGGCTGGATGGCTGACAGCGCGCCGCCAGCCACGCGCGATTGGATCGCTGGCTTGCTGGGCGGGAACCGATCATGACTGCTAGTCCCGATAGAAGGGGCGCTTTGGTGCTGGGCCTGGCGGGGGCAGTCGCAACTACCTTTGTCAGCACGCCCGCCGTCGCCCTGCCAGTCGAACGCCTCATCGATCCGCCGGAAGGGCCGATGCGCTATACCCGCAGCGTGACGCGCGATCTGATCGACGGCACGCCATTCACGGTGACGCGGCATTTCCGGATCGTGTTCCAGCCGTTCGCCGAAGGGTTCATGCTGCACGGAGAGCAACAGGACGTGCGCGTTGACGGGCCGGAAGTTCTCGCACCGTTTGCAGAACTGGAGCGGGCGCGCGACGAGAGCGGACTGTTCCCGATCGCGCTCAATGCCTTCGGTCAAATTCTTTCGTCGCAGATCGCCGCGCCTGCCGGTCCGCATCTGCGGCAGGCCGTCGACGAAGCGGTTGCGGAAATCGCTTCCCATCCCATTGGCGAGGATGAGCACCAGCAGGTCGCGCAATTCCTGCGTGCCCTCCAGCAGGTGGGCAATCGCGTAACCGCGCACTTGCCGCTGGACCTGTTCGCGCCTTCCTCGCAATCACGCCACGAAGAGCGCGACATCGTCTTGCCGGGCGGCGTGGAGGGGAAGGTCGAAAGCGTGTTCGAAGCCGAGCGCGACGAGCGCACCGGGCTGATGCGCGAGGCAAGCCGATCGGTAATGACGCGGGTCGCGCAGACCTCCCGCGGCACTCGCGAACGCTGGAGCCTATCCGGCTTCTGAAATCGGGCCGAAGATTGACGCAAATCCAAGGCGGTATTATTTTACCTCTCCGCTATCGCCCGGATTTGCTTGACTTGCGGCACCTGAGGCGACAAATGCGCGCCTTCGCTGGCCCGCCAGCAAGGTGATTCTCCACCGCGATCGGGACAGCGGCGAATTTTCGCACTGATTTGAGGAATTCAGCCATGAAGGCTCTGACGAAGACCACCCGGTCGATCAAGCCGGCCGAGGTCGAAAAGAAGTGGCACATCATCGACGCCGAAGGTCTCGTCGTCGGGCGCCTGGCTTCGATCATCGCCAATATCCTGCGCGGCAAGCACAAGCCGAGCTTCACCCCGCACGTCGATTGCGGCGACCACGTCGTCGTCATCAACGCCGACAAGGTGAAGTTCACCAGCAACAAGGCTGCCAAGAAGGTCTACTACAAGCACACCGGCTATGCCGGCGGCCTGAAGGAAACCACTGCCGAGAAAATCCTCGACGGTCGTTATCCCGAGCGCGTGCTGGAGAAGGCCGTGGAGCGCATGATCCCCACGGGTCCGCTGGGCCGTGCCCAGATGAAGGCGCTGCACCTCTACAACGGCACCGAGCACCCGCATGACGGCCAGAAGCCCGAAGTGCTCGACGTTGCCTCGATGAACCGCAAGAACAAGGTGTCCGCATAATGGCTACCGAAGAAAACAACACCGCCAACGACCTGTCCGACCTGAAGGACGTGGTGGGCGATGCGCCTGCTGCCGATGCCGGTGAAGGCGAAACCGCCGCTCCCGCCGCGCCGCTGCGCGAGCAGGAACTGGACGAGCATGGCCGCGCCTACGCCACCGGTCGCCGCAAGGACGCCACCGCCCGCGTGTGGATCAAGCCCGGCACCGGCAAGGTCACCGTCAACGGCAAGGACCAGGAAGTCTACTTCGCCCGTCCGACGCTGCGCCTCGTGATCAACCAGCCGTTTACGATCTCCGACCGTGAAGGCCAGTATGACGTGATCGCCACCTGTTCCGGCGGCGGCCTCTCCGGCCAGGCCGGCGCGGTGAAGCACGGCATCAGCCAGGCGCTGAGCAAGTTCGAGCCAGCCCTGCGCGGCACGATCAAGGCTGCTGGCTTCCTCACCCGCGACAGCCGCGTGGTGGAACGCAAGAAGTACGGCCGCGCCAAGGCACGCCGCAGCTTCCAGTTCAGCAAGCGCTAAGTATCGGCGCGCTACAGCGCGTCTCAAGAGTTTCCTCGACGGAGGAAAATGCGAAGGGCGGCCCCCACGAAGGGTCGCCCTTTTTGCATTGGGGGATAAGTGGTCGGGTTCTAGTGGACCTTCTGGCCTTCGAGCAGCGCATCGACTCCGCCGAGCAGGCTATCGATGCTCAGCGGCTTGGCGAGATAACCGCCCGCACCGGCGCGGCGGATGCCTTCCTCGTCCAGTTTGCCGGCGTAGGCAGTGATCGCGAGGATGGGGATATGCTGCGTGCGCGGGTTCTTCTTGATCTCGCGGATCAGCTTGCGGCCCGACACGTGCGGCAGGTGGATATCCATGGTGATGATATCGGGTGCGAAACTGTCTACCGCGTCGAGCACGCGCGCGCCATCGTCCACGAGCATAAGCTCGTAGCCGCGCTGCTTGAAGACGGCCTCATAGAACATCCGGTTCAGCAGGTCGTCTTCGACGATGAGGACTTTCGTGGTCATGTCAGCAACTTACGTGGAAATTTCCCAATTCGATCCTTTGCTTGCGACAAACCGGCCCGAAAAGGCGGTGGGTTGACTTTCGCTGGTCCGATTTCACGCAGTAACGCTTTAGAATTAAGGATTAATAGCTAGTCGTTATAGCTGATTACCGGCAAGATTCACGATCAATGTACGGGGGGATCTGTGCGCGGGACCTTTCCGACGGGGGCCACGGGCTCTCCCTTTTCTCGCGGAGGCATGGCGTCTTCCGGCACATCTCCGATCATCATGTCGCGTGTACGCACGTCTTCCAGATTGCGTACGCGCACGGTCAGGTCTTTACCGTCCCACGTCAGTTCGTTGAAACTGGGAGGTGTCGAGCGAACCCGCTGCGACAGTGTGCCCGCGCCGATCATGCGAACCTGGCCGTGGACCGTTTCCTCCATGATATCGAAAGCATCGTGCACGTGGCCGGACAGGACCGCGAGCACCGGGCGCTGAGCGAGTTCGTTCAGCGCATTCTGCCCGTGCTTCGTCAGCGCCGTGCCCTGCGTGCCGACCTCGCGCAAGGGATGGTGCACGGCTACCAGTGCCTGCACCCCGGCGGGCAACTCGTCGATTGCGGTCAGGCACCTTTTCAGCGCCGCATCCGTCACCCAGCCTTTCGACCAGTTCAGGCGCGGCTGCCAGCGGCGGACCGTCTTCAAAGGCACGATGGCAAGTCCGGGGAGGTCGATCTCGGCCTCGACCTTGTCGGCGATGCCACGGATGCGCTTGTATGGGTCGAAGAACCGCTCGATCGGGTTGAAATAGGGCAAGTCGTGATTGCCCACTTCCACCGTCACCGGCGCGTCGAGCGACTTGATCCAGCGGCAGGCGGCATCGAACTCGCGATGCCGGGCGCGCATGGTCAGGTCGCCCGTGATGGCGACGGCGTCGGGCTGCCGCTCGGCGATTTCCTGCTTCACCCAGTCGAGTGCGCGGTTGTCCTCCAGGCCGAAGTGAATGTCGGAAAGGTGGAAGAGCAGCTTTCGATCAGTCATTGCCGGGCTTCGCTAGCAGGTCCACTTCGCACGTCACCAGTCGAAACTGCGTGGGCCCTGTCGCTTCTGCCGGTTCACCATCGAGCAGGACGCTGAATTCGTCTGCCCCGACGCTCGCCAACAGAAGTTCGTCGGAGTCGCCGATGTGATCGTGCGGTCCCTGACGGAAGTCGTGCTTAGCCAGAGCAAGCAGCTGGTCGACAAATTCGGCTGTGGTCTCGGCATGATAGGCGTGGACCGCGATACGCTCGTCGTGGGGCTCAAGCAGGAGAAGGGGGTAGCCCTCCGACCTGCCAAGGGGAGGTTCTGCGCAGCGTAGCGGTTCGTCCTGGAGAGTGTGCGCGAAGGCTTCCCGCGACTCGGTGGCGATGGCGAGGACATCGGTGTTGCGCATGGCTTCTCGCACGTCGTTCCAGCTGGTGCCCGGCCCGGCCAGCAGGCCAGCGTAGGCATCGCCCAGCGCGCTGCGGATAATGCCTGGTCGGCGCGCCCGCAGATCGCCCTTTCCTGCGAGACGCAGCACCTCTTCCATTTCCAGGTCCGCAAACAGGCGGTGGTAAAGCAGGTTCATCGTCCCGCCCGGCAGCACCAGAACCTGCCCGCCCCAGCCCGCGAGAGCTTTGAGCGCGGCATTAACCGTTCCGTCGCCTGCGAAAATAGCGACAAGGTCGATCCCCCCAGCATCAAGCATGGCGGGCGTCGGCAGATCGTCGGAAGGAAAGCTGCTGCGATAGGCCACGCGCAGACTGCAATCGGTGCAGCTGGAGCTCATCCGCTCCAGCGTCTCGCGATCATTCGACCCACTGGCGTCGTTGTGCACCAGCCAGAGCGCGCGTTCCTGTCCCCGGTCATCTTCCATGTGACTGACAGCGCAGGATCGCCCGGCCGGTTCCCGGTGCCCCTATAGCCGCCCTGTCACGATGGACCATGCCGCGCCCAGGTTTATGAGGAAGTAGCCGGCATAGAGCCAAACCCAATGCACCGCGCCTGCCTCGGCGGCGTAGAGCGCGCCACACAACAGCACGAATTCAAGTGCCAGGCTGGCCGCGCGGGCGCCCTGCAAGGCGCGAGGCGGCATTTCGGACAGCATCCGGTGTCCGCTGGCGATCACCGCACGGTGGCAGGCGAAATTGCCCATGCCGAGCAGGAAGGTGATGATCAGTGCCATGGCCTGCCTGTGCCCGATGCGCGCAACAATCGCAATGCGTGGGCCTGACAGCTTTCGCAATCTGTCGTTGGTGGAGCCGGATCTGCATTTCGTCGGCCAATGTACCTGCTGGTCGATTGGCAACGCGTGCATGTCGAGCCTTTGCAGCGCTGCGGCCCAGCCCGGCCTAGATAAGTAATCGCACCGCAGCTGTTCCAGTCCCACCAGCTGCGGTGCGACCCCCGCGAGGAGGAGGAGGAGTTCCAGGGACTTGAGGAGGAGGAGAGAAGACCATGAAGACCCCGAAGATCACTTTCGCCCTGGCCCTTGCCGCTGCCGGAATGGCCGCTGCCCCCACGATGGCGAGCGCCGAAGACACCCAGTCCGTTCGTGTCACTTACGACGATCTCGATCTCAGCACCCAGAACGGGATCGAAGAGCTGGAGAGGCGCATCGATCGCGCTGCACGGCAGATCTGCGGCAACGCCGAGCGCACCGGCACCCATCTGCGCAATCGCGAAGCCCGCGCATGCGTCGCCGAGACCAAGGAGCGGATTAACGAACAATTCGCGCAAGTGGTCGACAGCGCTCAGCGCGGCGGCTGATAGCGAAACCCATCACACGGAGATGAGGGCGCTTTCTCAGAAAAGCGCCCTTTCTCGTATGCCTTCCAAATCGCCTAAAACATAGAACCTCAGCGCCCGGCCATCGCCTTGACCTTCTTGAGATAGGTGCGCCCGATCCGAAGCTCTTCTCCGTCGGCAAGTTCCGCACACCAGACGCCCAGACCTTCATGCTTCAGGCCGGTGATGAAATCTCTGCGCAGAATGGTGGACCGGTGAATGCGGATGAACTTGTCCGGGTCGAGCTTTTCCTCGAGGCCGGCAATGGTCTGCAGCAGCAGGTAGCTGGTTTCGCCCACGTGCAGGCGCACGTAATCGCGCTCTGCATCGATGCGAAAGACTTCGGCTGCGTCGATCCGCAGCAGTTCGGAGCGATGCGGCACCCAGAACTCGCTGAGCCACTCGCTCTCGTCCTGTCCGCTTCCGGCACCCCGCGACTTTCGCGAAAGGGCGCGTTCTATGGCTCGCTCCAGCCGCTCGGTCGCAACAGGTTTCAGCACGTAATCGACCGCTTCAAGGTCGAATGCCTCGACAGCGAAGTTTTCATGCGCGGTTACGAAGATAACGGCGGGCGGCGCAATCATCTTGCCTGCTTCCGCCGCGACTTGCAGCCCGTCCTTTCCTGGCATCGTCATGTCGAGCAGCAGGAGATCAGGGTTGAGTTTCTCCGACAGGCGAAGTGCTGATTCGCCATCGCTTGCCGTGCCGATAACCTGCAACTGCGGCAATTCGGCGCACAGCACCTGCATCCGTTCGATCGCGAGGGGTTCATCATCCACGATCAGCGTACGCAATGTACCGTTGTCGTTGCTGTTCACGCTGCCACCCTCTCCTTGATGCGTTTCAGCGGCATACGCAGGTGTGTTGCATAACCGCCGGGCACCTGCCCGGATACGACCGTCGCCTCGTTGCCGAAACGCGCTTCCAGCCGCTGCCTTACGTTGGTGAGGCCGATGCCGAAGCCGGGGCGGGTGTCGTCGCGATCTTCCGCGCTCTGGCCATTGTCGGAAATGGTCACCACCAGCCGGTCGTACTCCTCGCGCGCGGAGAGGGTGATCGTCACCTGACCCGAAGACGGCGCCACGGCGTGTTTCACCGAGTTCTCGATCAGGGGTTGCAGGATCATGCCGGGAATCAGCGCATTCTCCAACTCGGCCGGAATGTCGTAGATCGTTCGCAGGCGCAGCGGGAAGCGAACGGCCTCGATCTCGAGATAGAGCTTCTGCAAGTGAATTTCCTCGCGCAGCGGCACGTCAGACGTGGTGTCATCCGCCAGGCTGCGGCGATAGAACGTACTGATGGTCTGGATCATCCGTTCGGCCGCGTCGGTCTTGCCGGTCAGCACGAGCGCGGAGAGCGAGTTCAGGGTGTTGAAAAGGAAGTGCGGGTTCACCTGGTAGCGCAGCGATCGCAACTCCGCAGCCTTGGCGGCGTTGCGGAACTGCTGTTCGCGCCGCTCGGCATCGCGGGCCTTCTCACCCGTCAGCAGGGCGAGGTAGAGCGCGCACCACGCCAGCAGCAGGAAATACCGGCTGAAGGCGATCTCGATCAACTGCTGGTAAGTGCCGATCGTCACCAGTTCGGAAAGGTCGGTCAGCAGCGCCTCCCGCCCGCTTTCCGCATCCAGCCCGCGCGCTTCGGCAAATTCCTGCAGCACCTTGTCGTTCAGCGCACTCTGCATGTCGGCGAAGATGACGGTGTTGGCCTGCGCGCACAGCAGGGCGGCTGGCATGGCCAGCAACAGCGCGGCGACGATCTTGATCCATAGGGGCTTGCCGTCGAACGGGCGCAGCACGATCCACAGGCCGAGGGTAATGATGATACCGACCGACACGGACAACACGCGCAACCAGACGATCTGGTCGGCAAAGTCCATGTCCAGCAATTCCGCGCGCAGTGTGACGATGACAAAATAGGTCGCCCACAATCCGAAGATCGAGGCGAGTACCGTCTTGAAAGGCACGCGGGACGTGTGCTTTTCCGGTTTAGCCGCAAATTCCATGCAGCCGGTCTAGCCCAGAGGGCTCGAAGCAACCAGTCCGGATAGCGATTTCCATCGAAGGCCCTGTGTCATTGGTCGAACACGGGCGCGCCGGAAACCGCCTACTTCGCGCCCAGCAGACCCTCTTCGCGAATCTTCTCGCGCCAGTGCAGCGGGGCGAGGGTGTGAACGTTGTTTCCCTGCGAATCGACCGCGACCGTCACCGGCATGTCCTTCACAGTGAATTCGTAGATGGCCTCCATGCCCAGTTCCTCGAAGGCAACGACCTTCGATTCCTTGATCGCGCGCGCTACCAGGTAGGCTGCACCGCCCGTGGCCATCAGGTAGGCAACCTTGAAGCGGCTGATCACGTCCACCGCGTCTGCCCCGCGTTCAGCCTTGCCGATCATCGCGAGCAGGCCTTGGTCGAGCATCATTTCGGTGAACTTGTCCATGCGAGTTGCCGTAGTGGGGCCTGCCGGACCGACGACTTCGCCCATCACCGGGTCCACGGGGCCGACATAGTAGATGGCGCGCCCTCTGAAATCGACTGGCAGTTCCTCGCCCGCGTCCAGCATGTCCTTGATCTTCTTGTGCGCAGCATCCCGCCCGGTCAGCATCTTGCCGTTCAGCAGCAGGCGATCGCCGTGCTGCCAGCTTGCCACCTCCTCCGGCGTCAGATTGTCGAGGTCAACCCGCTTGGCTTCGGCATCCGGCTCCCATTGTACGTCCGGCCATGCGTCGAGATCGGGCTGGGGCAGGTAGGCGGGGCCGCTGCCGTCGAGAGTTACGTGCGCATGACGCGTGGCCGCGCAGTTGGGTATCATCGCAACCGGCTTTCCTGCGGCATGGCAGGGCCAGTCGAGAATCTTCACGTCCAGCACGGTGGAAAGCCCGCCAAGACCCTGCGCACCCACGCCTTGCGCATTTACCGCATCGAAGATGTCGATCCGCAATTGCTCAATGTCGGTTTGCGCGCCGCGCTGCTTCAACTGGGCCATGTCGATCGGGTCCATCAGGCTTTGCTTGGCAAGCTTCATGCAGTGCTCTGCCGTGCCGCCGATGCCGATGCCCAGCATACCCGGCGGACACCAGCCCGCACCCATCGAGGGGATCTGCTCCAGCACCCATTCGATGATGTTGTCGCTGGGGTTCATCATCTTGAACTTGGACTTGTTCTCGCTGCCGCCGCCCTTGGCAGCCACGTCTACGCCGACGGTCTTGCCCGGCACCATTTCCACGGACAGGACGCACGGCGTATTGTCGCGGGTGTTGCGGCGGGTGAAAGCGGGATCGGCGAGGATCGAGGCGCGCAACTTGTTATTCTCGTTGTTGTAGGCCCGCCGCACGCCTTCATCGACCACTTCCTGCAGGCTCCTGTCCGATTCGAGGCGGCAGTCCTGCCCCCATTTCAGGAACACGTTGACGATGCCGGTGTCCTGGCAGATCGGGCGGTGCCCTTCCGCGCACATGCGGCTGTTGGTCAGGATCTGGGCGATGGCGTCCTTGGCCGCAGGACCCTGCTCCGCCTTGTAAGCTTCGCCCAGTGCCTGGATGTAATCCATGGGGTGGTAGTATGAGATGTATTGCAGCGCGTCGGCAACCGTTTCGATCAGGTCTTCCTCGCGGATCGTAATCATGTCGGTCATAGCTTGGGCACTCCTGTTGAACCGCTCGCCCATAGGCGCGGGCCGCCCGGTTCGTCAAAACGCTTTCGTCGAGCCTGGATGGCATCGTGACGAATTGCGACAACGGGGCCATTGCCCGCATCGACTGCAATCCCTAAGGCACTTTTCGTCCATCAAACGCGAGAGTTTCCAGCCGTGATTTCCGATCCGCTCGATGCAGCAGAAGCCGCAAACACCACACATGACCGCGCCCGCCGCGCGATGATCGACAGTCAGTTGCGCACCAGCGGGGTGAACACGCCTCTGGTGATTCGCCGCATGGGCGAAGTCGCGCGCGAGGATTACGTGCCCGCCGCCAGCAAGGGCGTCGCCTATGTCGACCGCGCGATCAAGCTGGAGAACGGAGCCTGGCTGCCCGCACCGCTGGTACAGGGCAAGATGCTGGAAGAAGCCGCACCCAAGGGAAGCGAGAAGGCCATCGTCGTCGATGCAGGCTCCGGCTACCTGGCCGAACTGTTCCGCCCACTGGTGGCCGAACTCACCGTGATCAGCCCCGAGGAAGCGGTGGGCAAAAGCACCAAGGGTAAAGGTGCCGACCTGCTGGTGATCGACGGCGCGGTTGAGGAAATCCCCGCTGCTCTCGCCAAGCGACTGGCGGATGGTGCGAAGATCGTCACCGGCATGGTGAGCAAGGGCGTGACTCGCATTGCAGTGGGTCGCAAGTCTGAAAGCGGCGTATCGCTGATGCCGGTCTACGACATCGGCATCCCGCAGCTGCACGAATTCGACAAGCCGAAGGGCTGGAGCTTCTGACAATGCGCAACTCCCTTCGGCTGGCGACCGCGCTGGCGGGCGTTTGCCTGCTTGCAGCGCCCGCTTCCGCCGACACGCTGAAGGAAGCGCTGACCCGCGCCTATCAGGACAATCCTACGCTCGAAGCAGCGCGGGCTCAGCTTCGCGCGACCGATGAAAACGTGGTGATCCAGCGGGCACAGGGCCTGCCGAGCGTCAACACCACCACGACCTACAGCGAATTTCTCGTCCAGAATTCCACCAGCTTCATCGCGCCCGAGCGCCAGCTCAATGCCAGCGTGGATCTGGGCGTACCGCTGTACCAGGGCGGCGCGGTGAAGAACGGCGTGCTCGCGGCAGAAAACCGCGTCGATGCCGGACGGGCCGACCTGCGCGGCACCGAAAGCGGTGTATTCGCCGACGTGGTGGCAATCTACATGGACGTAATCCTGAACGAAGCGCTCGTCAGCCTTTCGTCCAACAACGTCGAGGTGCTGTCGATCAACCTCGAGGCGACCAGCGACCGCTTCGAAATCGGGGACCTGACGCGCACCGACGTTGCCCAGTCCGAAAGCCGCCTCGCTGTGGCGCGCGGCGATTTGCAGACCGCCGAGGCCAACCTCGTCAACGCCCGCGAACGGTACATCGCGCTGGTCGGCACCGCGCCCACGGACCTGCAGCCGCCGCCCCCGCTGCCCGGCCTGCCTGACAGCGTGCAGATGGCGGTGGACGTGGCGCTGGAAAACAACCCGGACCTCATCGCCGCGAAAGAGCGGGCCGATGCCGCGGGTTACGATATCGAGGTTGCCGGGGCCGGGCGCCTGCCAACCTTCAGCGCTTTCACCAACGGCGGATACCAGAACTTCCTCGGCACGCTTGGCGCCGTTCCCGGTGCCACGGCAGACCAGACTGCCACCAGCGCGACTGCCGGGGTGCGCATGACATTGCCGCTGTTCCAGGGCGGCCGCGTCGCGGCGCAGCAGCGCCAGGCAACGGCCCAGGCAGAGGCAGCGCTGGAACAGGTCATCGCGACGGAGCGCAGCGTGATCGCCCAGACCCGCGCGATCTATTCCAGCTGGCGCGCAGCCAACGCCATCATCGCTTCCAGCCAGGCCGCGGTGGATGCCGCCGAGCTGAGCCTTGAGGGCGTGCGGGCGGAAAACACCGTGGGCAACCGGACGATCCTCGATATCCTCGATGCGCAGCAGGAATTGCTGCGAGCCCAAGTGCAGCTCGTCACCGCGCGCCGCAACGCCTACGTCGCGGGTTTCAACCTGCTGGCGATCATGGGGAAAGCGGAAGCGCGCGATCTGGGGCTGGGCGACGAGGGCCTGCTTTACGATCCTGTCGTGAACTACGACCGGGTGCGCGGCATCATCTGGGACTGGCAACGCGACCCCGAACCGCAAGCCGACAGTTCGCGCACCGTTGACATCCCGCCTGCCGACGGGGAAGTTCCCGATGAAGATCCTCTCGATGAATTCGGGACAGAGATCATCGACTATTCCGATACGGCGCCACCGCCGTTAGAAGCGCCCGAGAGCAATCCTTAAGAGGGGGACACAATGCGGCAGGAAGGCGAACCGTCGGTCGAGGAGATCCTCGATTCGATCAAGCGAGTGATTGCGCGCGACAATTCCGAGGCCGCAGCGCAGGCCACCAAGGCGCGCCGCCGTGAAAATCTGGTCTCCCGCAACGAGGAAACCCAGCCGCAGGAAGAGGACGTGCTCGACCTCAGCGTCATCGGTTCGGCCCTTCACGAGGATGGTGCTCACGAGGATAGTGCCGAAGATGCGCTGATCGAAGACGACGAGAACGAGGAAGAAAGCCTCACCACCGATCGCGCCGCCGAAGCCATGCGGCAGTCGCTCGCCGCGCTTGCCATGCTGTCCGATCCCCCCGCCAAACCACAGATCGTCCGATCCGGCGAGACCTCTCTCGAAGGCATGGTGCGCGAGATGATGCGGCCGATGCTGGCGCAGTGGCTTGATGCCAACCTGCCCGAGATCGTCGAGCGGCTGGTGAAGGCCGAAATCGCCCGTATCGCCGGGAAAAACCGCTGACAAAGCCGCCGTCAGAGAAGGAAATCGCCAAGGCCGAACGCACGCTGGCCAAGATGGGCGGCGAGGGTATCGAACGGCACATCTTCATCTGTGCCATGTCCGAAAAGGGCAAATGCTGTAAGCGCGAAGTCGGCGAGCAGTCCTGGAAGTACCTGAAAAAGCGGCTGAAGGAACTGGGTCTTGCCGGGAAGGGCGGGGTGCAGCGCACTAAGGCTGATTGCCTTCAGGTGTGCGATGCGGGGCCGGTCGCTGTCGTCTGGCCAGATGGTGTCTGGTATCGCTCCTGCACTCCGGAGGTGCTAGAACAGATCATCCGGAATCACCTGATCGGTGGAGAGCCCGTCGAAGAATTCCGCCTGCGGCCGAAATCCTGACGGCAGGCGGTATTACCGTTCCGCGCCGTCCTTCCAGCCCATCGTCCGCCGATCCGTCGGCTTTTTCGACAGGTCGAGCGAATCGAGATCGTTGTCGACCGAGGCGTCGTGACCGGTGCCGCTGGACAGGAACACCAGCCCCATCAGCGCGCTCATCAGCAGCATCGAGAAACCGATGCCCAGCGCCGTCGCAATGAAGAAGTGCGGCGATACGTCTTCGGTCTGGTTATAGATGATCGCCATGGCGATGATCACCGTCCCCAGCGTGATGCCCATCATCAGCCGCATGAGTCGGCGGTATCGCGCCCACGCAAAGGCGGCGTTTTCCGGGTTATCGAGCGGGGAGGGGTTGGCCATGGGAGGAGACATGCCCATCGCACCGGCCATTTGCAACGTCCCTTTGTACCATGATTTGCCCAGACTCGCCCTCTCGTGGCACAATTGGGGCGAAAGCACCCCGCCCCGAGGCGTGTCGTGGTGGGTAAAGCCGGAGGAGAACCTGAATGTCCGTAGCCAAGATCATTGCGAGTCGTGATCACACGATCGTTTCGTGCACGCCCCAAGACAGCGTGCTGCTGGCGGCTAAGCTGCTGGCGGACAAGCGTATCGGCGCACTGCCCGTGATGGATGGGGAGGGGATTGCAGGCATCTTTTCCGAGCGTGACCTGCTCTACTGCGTCGCCCGCGACGGTGCCGCTATTCTCGAACGAGCCGTGGGGGAGGTGATGACCTCTCCCGCCATCACTATCGAGAGCGATACCGATGCCCTGAAGGCCCTTTCGCTGATGACCCGTCGCCGCATCCGTCACCTGCCGGTGATGGAGGGCGAGAAGATGGTGGGCTTCGTCTCGATCGGCGATCTGGTGAAGCACCGCATGGAAATAATCGAGGCCGAGGCGCAGCAGATGCGGGATTACATCACCACGGCTTGAGAGAGCGCTCGCGGGACACTACATCGAAGCCATGACCAGTTCGCTGACCCTTACCGAAGCCGCGGCATCCCGTGTCGGCCTGATTGCCAAGAAGCAGGGCAAGCCCGCAATCCTGCGTCTTTCGGTGGAGGGCGGGGGCTGCTCCGGCTTCCAGTACAAGTTCGACCTTGATGATGCGCCGGAAGAAGGTGACGCGGTGAGCGAGACCGCCGGGGTGAAGCTGGTGGTCGATCCTGTCAGCCTCGACCTGGTGAACGGTTGCACCGTCGATTACGTCGAATCGCTGGGCGGCGCGGCGTTCCGGGTGGAAAATCCCAACGCGGCGGCAGGTTGCGGTTGCGGTTCCAGCTTCGGCATATAGTGTCCGGGCGATGAAAATCGCCAGCTTCAACATCAACGGTATCAAGGCGCGCCTGCCGCGCCTCAAGGAATGGCTGGAGGAAACCCGTCCCGCTGTCGCCTGCCTTCAGGAAATCAAGACACAGGACGATGGCTTCCCGGCCTCCGAATTCGAGGACATCGGTTACAAGGCCATCTGGCACGGCCAGAAGAGCTTCAACGGCGTTGCCATCCTCGCCGATGGCGTGGAGCCGGTAGAAATCCATCGCGGTCTGGGTATCGACGGGCCGAAGGATGGCGAGGGTGAACAGTCCCGCTACATCGAGGCCGAGGTAAACGGCGTGCGGATCTGCAACCTCTACCTGCCCAACGGCAACCCGCATCCGGGGCCGAAATTCGACTACAAGCTGGCGTGGATGAAGAAGCTGCGCAAACGCATGGCGGAATTGTCCGCGCTGGAACAGCCGACGGTCGTGCTGGGCGATTTCAACGTCATTCCGGAAGACAAGGATGTGTGGTCGGTAAAAGCCATGCAGGACGATGCCCTGATGCAGCCCGAATCGCGCGATGCCTATGCCCGCTTGCTGGCCGATGGCTGGACCGACGTGATCGACACGCTCAACCCGCGCGGCGGCGTATGGACATACTGGGATTACCAGGCCGGCGCCTGGCAGCGCGACCACGGCTTCCGCATCGATCACCTCCTCCTGTCACCCGAAGCGGCAGACCGCATGGTCACCGCCGGGGTCGACAAGGAATATCGTGGCCGGGAAAAGGCCAGCGATCACACGCCCGTGTGGGTGGAACTGAGATAGCTGGTTTTTCGCACCTGCCTCCACAGGTGCGTCCTCGCTAGACGCGCTGCGGGCCCGCTGCGGGCGGCCAGTCGGCCTTGCAATCCGCTAATCGCGGACCGTGGCAACTTCCTACTGAGAGAATCATGCGGGGAATCGGTTGCATAGCAACCGCAAGCGCGAACACGTGCCCGAGCTCATGCGAGGAAAGCCAAGCAGCGCGGACGCGCTGCGCCCGGCGTTTGAGGGTTACCTATAAAAAACGTGCCGGTTGATCGTGGCGCGAGCAGTCATGCGACCGGCCCAGCGTGGGCGCACGTGCGTCGCGTGGAAGTACAGCGCGTCGTCGGCGGGACTTTCCCACAATTCGCGGTGAGCGATGCGGGCGATCGCCTTGGCGCGGGTCCAGGCGGACGAACCGTGGTTCGGCTCCGGGATGCGGCCACCGCGCACGAAAGAGAACTGCGCGCGCTGGGTGACGACCGAGCAGTAATCGTCGGGGAACGTGCTGCTCTCGGCGCGGTTGATAACCACGCGGGCCACGGCCAGCTGGCCATCGAGCGGTTCACCACGCGATTCGAAATAGACAGCCTGGGCAAGGCACATCAGCTCGCGCGACATCTGGTCGTTGGTGTCGACGGAGCCTACGAGTTCGCGCAGGGATGCGGCGTCGCTGACGGAGGCTTCGGGTTCTTCCGGCTGATCGGGAAGCTCCTGCACCACTTCGTTCATGACGAAGCGGACTTGCGGAGCGGCATCCTGAGCCTGGGTGGAATTCTGTTCTTCCTGGACGGCTTCGATCGCTGCGGGCTCTGCGTCCTGGGCAACGGCACCATTGAGAGCGGTGCCAAAACTCGCGGCGAAAATCACCGTGGCCAGGGCAAGAACCCCGGTCCGCTTGCTGATAAACGTCATTGAACCTGTTACTCACGGCGGTGAGAGACACGATACAGGCTGGCGGACGCGGCGTTCACTTGTGCCGTCTGTCGCCCGCATTCCGCACGGTGCGGACCTGCCGGTCGTCCCCCCGTCTGCGCATCGAAAACCACCGCGTCATTGCGGTGCCATTCGATCGGCGCTGTGGGAAAGTCGAGGGCCAGATAGCCGCCGAGGATCAGATGTCAACCGTTGTGCGGTGCAACATCGATGAAGCGTTCGGCATTTTCGATATCCAGCTCGACGATCCATAGGTCGTCGTCCTGCTCTCCGCGACGCCTGTACCATGCCATGAATTCGTGCGGATTTTCAGGGTCTTGCTCCTTGGAAAGCACCCATTTCCGGCTCCCGTCGAGCTGTGGCATCCGCTCGTAGGCGCGGGCAGGAGTGGCACGATTACAACAGATTACCATCAGCGTGCCGGCCGTGCGTTCACCTTTTGAGATAACCATACCGAAGCCGCCTTCGGCTTCCACGGCGCGGATCAGACCGCTCACTTCGAGGTGTGCAGGAAGGCGATCGTCGATCATCGCATCACTCCGGCTGGCGATACCCGTCGAGACCGGAAAGCGCGATGTGGGAGCGCATGAAGGTACCCGTCCCGCGCCCGATTTCGTCGCCTTCCTCGTCCATCAGGTGTGCTTCGGCAATGAACACGCGGCGCTTGCCGCTGATCCACTTGCCCTCGGCGATCACCTTCCCGGTGCGCAGCGGCTTGGTGAAATGCAGGTTGAAGCCGGTGGTGAGCAGAAAGCGGTCGGAAACCAGCGAATTGGCCGCGTAAAACGCCGCATCGTCCAGCATCTTGAAGTAGAGCGTGCCGTGGGTTGCTCCGGCGGCATGGAAGTACCGTTCATTGGCGATGAAGGTGATCCTCGCTCGCCCGGCCTCCAAGATTTCGAGCTGCGACTGGAACAGTGAATTGACCGGCGCTGCGGCATAGAGGCTTTCCAGCGCACGAAAGTGACCGGAAGCTGCGCTTTCGTCGGCCGACTTGGCCGCGCCGCTGCTGCCTTCAGGCGACGTCACGATCCGTCACGTTGGTCAACACACCATAGAGCGCTTCGGCATCGGGCGCATCGCTGAGAGCATCGTGCACACCTTCGTCCCGCACCAGCCGGGAAATGGCAGCAAGGGCATGGAGATGCGTGGCGCCGCTGTTTGCGGGCGACAAAAGGCCGAAGACCAGATCCACCGGCAGGCCATCGGCAGCGGCGAAATCGACGGGCTTTTCGAGCTTCATGAGGGCTGCCACGGGGCGCGTGAGGCCGGGCATACGGGCATGGGGTATGGCCACGCCGCGACCGAAGCCGGTGCTGCCCAGCTTCTCCCGCTCTTCCAGATGCTCCAGCACGGTCGAGGGATCGAGCGCAAACGCGCTGGCGAACATCTCCGCCAGCTGGCGCAGGATATCGTCCTTGCCATCGGCCTGCGCGACGCAAACCGATTCGGGCTTCATCAGAAAAATCGAATCCATGATCTCAGAAAACTCAAATTATCCCGTTCGCGGCGCGGCGCGGCGCGCGGCCAGGCGCGCCGTCCGGTGCTGTTCGACACCTCTCCCCTAAAGGGATCGCCACGAGTGCGCGCGCGGCGCGCTATAGGGCGATCAGGACGGTTCGACCCACCCGATCGAACCATCTTCGCGGCGATAGACCATATTATGCCTTCCAGTGCCAGCATTTTTGAAAAACAGCGCGTTGGTGTGGCGCAGATCAAGCAGCATGACGGCGTCGGAAACGCTGACTTCGGGCACGTCAATCCGCGTTTCCGCGATGATCGGCGGTGATTCCTCGCCAGCTTCCTCTTCGGTTGCCGGCTCTTCCGATGCAAAGATGGTGTAGGCCGCTTCCTCTTCCTTCGCGGCGTGGCTGGCCTGCTCGTGACGATCCTTCAGTCGGCGCTTGTAGCGGCGCAGCTGCTTCTCGATCTTCTCGGCGGCCTGGTCGAAAGCGAGGTGCGCGTCCTGCGCCTGGCCGTGGCTTTTCAGGATCAGCCCGTGGTTTACGTGAAGGACGATATCGGCCGCGAAGCTGCTGGCCGGGCCCTTGCCGAAGGTAACCGTGGATGAAAGTGCCCGGCTGAAGTGCTTCTCGACGATGTTCTCAAGTCGGTCGGAAGCATGCTCCTGCAGTGCTGATCCTGTATCGACCTGGTGACCGGACACGCGAATATCCATGGGGCGTTGCTCCTTCTCTATCGTTCGCTCAATCCCTCATGTGGGACCTAAGTCTCAAGAGGTCCAGAGGGGAGATTCCAACGATCCGAGAAAGGCTTTGTGCCGCGCCAGTTCCTCCGCACTTGCAGCATGGGGGCGCGGTGCGCGGTATTCGCCTGTTTTCGGGATGAAACGTGTCTGCACGGCGCTTTCCGAGGCGGTGTTGTCGACTGCCAACTGCAGGCCGATCTGCCGACCGCCGGTAAGTTCGACGTAGACCTGCGCCAGCAATTCCGCGTCGAGCAGTGCCCCGTGCAAGGTGCGATGACTCCGGTCGACTCCGTAACGCGAGCACAAAGCGTCGAGCGAGTGTTTGGCACCTGGATGCCGGCGTCGGGCCAGCACGAGGGTATCGACCATACGATCATTGCCAATCGCGAGGTGCCCGCACTGGCCCAGCTCGAAATTCAGGAAGCCGAAGTCGAACTGCGCGTTGTGCGCCACCAGCGGCGAATCGCCGAGAAATTCCAGCAACGCCTCCACCTTCTCGGCAAATCGCGGCTTGTCCGACAGGAAACTGGCGGAAAGGCCGTGCACCTTTTCCGCCTCCATCGGCATGTCGCGATCGGGATTGAAATACTCGTGGAATGTGCGTCCGGTCGCGACGCGGTTCACCATCTCGATGCAGCCGATCTCCACCATCCGGTCTCCGGTGTTGGGATCAAGGCCGGTGGTTTCGGTATCGAAGATAATCTCGCGCATGGCCACCTTATCGCGCGGGAGGGTTCAGGCGCGCAAGTCGGCTGTTAGCTTGTCCACCAGAGCCTGCACCTGTGCAGCCGTTTTCTCCAGCGAAGTGCCGGTGTCGATCACATGATCCGCCCGCGCACGCTTCTCCGCGTCCGGCAGTTGGAGGGCGAGGATGTCGGCGAACTTTTCGGGCGTCATGCCCTTGCGCATCAACACCCGTTCGCGCTGCATCTCCGCGGGAGCAGAAACAACGACAACGGTATCGACGAGGGCCGCGCCGCCTTTCTCGAACAGCAGGGGAATGTCGAACACCACCATCGTCCTGTCGGCATGGCGTTCCAGGAACTGTTCGCGCTTGCGGGCGACAGCGGGGTGGACGAGCATTTCCAGCCGTGCCAGCGCGTCGGCATCGGAAAAGACGATGTCACCCAGTTTCTCACGCAGTACACCTTCCGGGCCGGTCGTGCCGGGGAAGGCCGCCTCGATTTCGGGCAGCAATGCGCCGCCGGGCCCCTGCATCCGGCGAACTTCGGCATCGGCATCGAACACCGGCACGCCCGCTGCCTCGAACATCTTCGCAACGGTGCTCTTGCCCATTGCGATGGAGCCTGTGAGGCCGATGATGTGCGGGCGCGTCATGCTCACTGGGTCAGGATCCTGCGTAATTCGGTATCGCCGTCGCCGCGCGGCGGAGAGACGCCGAAGAACTTCTCGAAGGCCGCGGCAGCTTGCCCGATGAGCATGGACAAACCGTCAACGGTGCGGAATCCCCTGTCCTGTGCCCCGCGAAGAAGCGGCGTTTCCAGCGGGGCGGTTACGATATCGTAGACCACACTGCCGGGCGGCACGTGGCTGAAATCGAGCTGCAACGGCGGCTGCCCGGTCATTCCGAGCGGGCTGGCGTTGACCACGAGATCGAAACAGCCCTCGCGGTCGTCGAATTCGAAATCGGTCGCATCGGCAAAATGATTGAGCGGGGCGACGTGATGCTGACCGCCGGGGTCGAGTTCGTCCAGCATGGCACGCGCCTTGGCCGGGTCGCGCCCTGCAAGGACGACGGTAATGCATTGTTCAAGCAACCCAGCGACAATGGCCCGCGCCGCGCCGCCGGTGCCCAGCACCCGCGCCATGCGGAAATAGTGCGGCTTCGCCAGATCGTCCGCCAGCGGTTCGAGGAAGCCGACCGCATCGGTGTTGAAGCCGGTAAGAGAGCCATCGGATTCGCGCACGACCGTGTTCACCGCCCCGATCCGCTCCGCCAGCGGGTCGAGCCTGTCCAGATGCTCCATCACCGCAAGCTTGTGTGGCATGGTGACGTTGCAGCCGGCCCACTGCGGATCGTCTCCCTGGCGGGCCAGGTAATCCGCCAGTTCGCCAGCCGTCACATGCTCGCGGTCGTAATGCGCGTCGAGCCCCAGTACCTTGATCCAGTGGTTGTGAATCGTGGGCGACTTCGACTGCGCTATGGGATCGCCAATGACGTGGGCATAGCGTGTCATCGCGGCAATTCCCCGAGATCGCGCAATGCGCCCAGAACGGGCAGCAGCGGCATTCCCAGCACGGTGAACTGGTCGCCCTCGATGCTCTCGAAAAGTTGTGGCCCGCGCGCTTCTATCCGGAACACGCCAACGCAATGGCCGACCTCTGGCCACTCGGCATCGAGGTAGTGCGCGATGAAGGCATCCGACAGGTCTCGGACTTTCAGATGCGCGGCGGCGGCATGGCGCCACACCACTTCTCCTCCGCGCGCCAGTGCCGCGGCGGAATGCAGGTGCATCGTCTTGCCGGAGAAGAAGCGCAGGTGCTCGGCGGCCTCGTCTCGGCTCGCGGGTTTGTCGAATCGCCCGCCGCCAGCCACCACGAGCGAATCGCTGCCCAGCACGGGCCGCGAAGGTTCGGCGATGGCGAGAGCCTTGGCCTCCGCCAGCGCGATGGCGACCGCATCGGGCGCGGCGCCCACCATCCGCGCTTCAATCGCGCGCTCGTCCAGATCGGCTGCCTGCGCCTCGAACACCACGCCAGCCGCTTCCAGCATCGCCCGGCGCGATGCGGACTTGCTTGCGAGCACGATCATATCGGCTTCGTACCGCTTTGCCGGTCGCGGCTCGTCCCTTGCCGCGCTTCGCGCTCCTGGTAGAGCTTGATGATCGCCGCAGCCGTCTCCTCGATGGAGCGGCGCGTGACATCAATTACCGGCCAGCCGTTGTCTGCAAACATGCGCCGGGCGAAGGCGATTTCCTTGCTGACCTTTTCCTCGTCGACATAGGACGTCTCGGTCTTCTCGTTGAGCGACAGAAGCCGGTTGCGGCGGATCTGGATCAGGCGGGCAGGGGCCGTGGTCAGCCCCACGACCATCGGCCTCTTCAGCTTGAACAGGAGGTCCGGCGGAGGGCTTTCCACCACCAGCGGGATATTGGCGACCTTGTAGCCGCGGTTGGCAAGATAGATGCTGGTCGGTGTTTTCGATGTGCGAGATACGCCCGCCAGCACGATATCGGCCTGCTCCCAGTTGTCCCATGCTATCCCGTCGTCATGGGCGATGGTGAACTGAATGGCATCGACGCGTTCGAAATAGGCCTCGTCCATCTTGTTCTTGCCGCCGGGCCGACCGTGCGCTTCCTGCCCCAGCCTTTCCTCCAGCGCCTCGACCACGGGATCGAGCGCGGCAACGTGCGGCAGGCCTTCCTGGCGGCAGAAGTCCTCGAGCCGGTCCCGCGTCGCTTCGTTGCTCAGCGTGTAGAGGACAAGGCCGGGATTGGCCTTGAAGTCGTCCACGATCCGCTCGAGGTGCTGGACCGAGCGAACCATCGGCCAGAAATGTCGCTGCACCTCGGCATCGCCGAACTGGGCAAGGGCGGCCTTGGCCAGCATTTCCAGCGTTTCGCCGGTGGAATCGGACAGGAGGTGGAGGTGCAGTGTCGCCATGTGGATATCTGCTGGCATAAACCACGGGAGCCTTTCGGGGACAAGCTGTTGGTGGACTTAGCCCCCGGTCAGAACCGGAATCGCAAGCCGAGTCATGGACAGGGCAGCCCGGTTCTGGACAGGCTGGGGATATCGGGGAGAAGTGTCGTTTGACTCGGCAACATCCATGAGTCGCGCTCGCGCAAATGGGTTCTCAAGCCGGGAGAATTCGGGCAGGGACACGCAATCCCCGTAATCCACAGGGCCAACAACGTCCTGAATCCTTCTTAATATATATATTTATTGTTTGATTGGACTCTTCGATGCCCGGATGTCTCCTCGATACGCTTGTCAGCCAGCCGAGCCAGAAACGCCCCGTCTGGTTCATGCGTCAGGCTGGCAGATACCTTCCCGAATATCGCGATCTGCGGGCGCAGAAGGGCGGCTTCCTCGAACTTGTCTACGATAGCGAGGCCGCGGCCGAGGTGACGATCCAGCCGATCGACCGCTTCGGCTTCGACGGCGCGATCCTGTTCTCCGATATCCTGATCGTGCCCTACGCCCTGGGGCAGGACCTGTGGTTCGAAGCAGGCGAGGGACCGCGACTGGCCCCTCCGCTGGTCGATGGGGCCTGGGAAGGGCTGGAACAGGCCTTCCAGCGCTTCGATGCCGTCTACCGGACCGTGGCCCTGGTGAAGGAGCGTTTGGGCCCTCAGACCACCCTGCTGGGCTTTGCGGGCTCGCCCTGGACCGTGGCGACCTACATGGTGGCGGGGCAGGGGTCGAAAGACCATCACGCGGCGCGCAAGCTTGCATACCGCGATCCGGCGGCATTCGCATCGCTGATCGGCGCGATCGAGGCGGCGACCATCGAGTACCTGATCGGGCAGATCGACGCGGGCGCGGAAGCCGTGCAACTGTTCGACAGCTGGGCGGGTTCGCTTTCCCCGGCGCAGTTCGAGCAGTGGGTGATCGCGCCCAACGCCCGCATCACCGCGGCCTTGCACGAAAAGCGTCCAGGCATCCCGGTAATCGGATTCCCCAAGGGTGCCGGTGCGAAACTGCCTGCCTACGCCCGTGAGACCGGGGTGGACGGCCTCGGCATCGACGAGACACAGGATCCGTCGTGGATTCACGCCCAACTTCCCGCAGGTCTGCCTGTGCAGGGCAATCTCGATCCGCTGCTGTTGTTGGCTGGCGGCGAAGCGTTGGACGGCGCGGTGCGCCACATCCTTTCCGCCTTTGCGGACCGGCCGCATATCTTCAATCTCGGCCACGGGATCGACAAGGAGACGCCGATCGCCCATGTCGAGCATGTTCTCAAACTGGTGCGCGGCTGAGGGGTGACGAAATCGCCTCGCGCTCCTAGATACGTCCCATGCAGGAAGCCCTCGCGATGACCTATCTCTGGCTGAAGGCCGGTCATATCATTTTCGTGATTTTCTGGATGGCCGGGCTGTTCATGCTACCGCGGCTGTTCGTCTATCACCAGGAGGCGCCCGAAGGCTCCGAAGAAGCGGCGAAATTCGCCGAGCGCGAGCAGAAGCTTCTCAAGATCATCCTGCTGCCATCCATCATCGTCGTCTGGGTGCTGGGCATCGCGCTGGCGATCGTGCTGGACGCGTGGAGCCAGGGCTGGCTGCACGCCAAGCTGCTGCTGGTGCTGATCCTGTCGGGCTATCACGGTTACATGTCGGCTTATGCGAAAAAGCTGGCACGCGGAGAACGGACGCTTTCGGGTAAGCAACTGCGGTTGCTGAACGAAGTGCCCGGCCTTGCCGTGGCGGTCATCGTGGTGCTGGTGATCGTCAAGCCGTTCTGATTCTCCGGCGGGCGACGTGCCCTGCCGAATTTGCGAATTGACCGGGCATGGCGAAAGCCATATTTGCGTTGGCACTCCAACGGCAAAGAGTCGCCTATCCCATGCGCGACACGGTCTGCTTTCTCCAAGCCCATAAAGGCCAGCCGGCATCCCAACCTACTGGAATACAACGAAAATGCATCTGAAAGAACTCAAGAAGAAGGCGCCGGCAGAGCTGGTCTCGATGGCCGAGGAACTGGGCGTCGAGGGCGCTTCCACCCTGCGCCGCCAGGAACTGATGTTCGCTATCCTCAAGGAAGTGGCGGAAGAGGGCGAGGAAATCCTCGGCATCGGCACGATCGAGGTGCTGCAGGACGGCTTCGGCTTCCTGCGCTCTCCCGAAGCAAACTATCTTGCCGGACCGGACGATATCTACGTTTCGCCCAATCAGGTCCGCAAGTGGGGCCTGCGCACGGGTGACACCGTCGAAGGTGAAATTCGCGCACCCAAGGATGGCGAGCGCTATTTTGCCCTGACGAAGCTGAAAGAGGTCAACTACGAAGACCCGGAAGCCGTGCGTCACCGCACCAATTTTGATAACCTGACACCGCTCTATCCGGACGAGCGCCTGAATCTCGACACCAAGGATCCGACGGTCAAGGACAAGTCGGCGCGCGTGATCGATCTCATCAGCCCGCAGGGCAAAGGCCAGCGTTCGTTGATCGTGGCACCGCCGCGCACCGGTAAGACCGTGCTGCTGCAGAACATCGCCAAGGCCATCACCGACAATCACCCAGAGGTGTTCCTACTGGTGCTGCTGGTGGACGAGCGCCCCGAAGAAGTCACCGACATGCAGCGCAGCGTGAACGGCGAGGTGATTTCCTCGACGTTCGACGAGCCTGCCTCGCGCCACGTACAGGTCGCCGAAATGGTGATCGAGAAGGCCAAGCGTCTGGTGGAGCACAAGAAGGACGTGGTGATCCTGCTCGACTCGATCACGCGCCTCGGCCGTGCCTACAACACCGTGGTTCCGTCCTCTGGCAAGGTTCTGACCGGTGGTGTGGATGCCAACGCGCTACAGCGTCCGAAGCGCTTCTTCGGTGCTGCGCGCAACATCGAGGAGGGCGGCTCGCTCTCCATCATCGCCACGGCACTGATCGATACCGGCAGCCGCATGGACGAAGTGATTTTCGAAGAGTTCAAGGGCACCGGCAACAGCGAAATCCAGCTCGACCGCAAGGTTGCGGACAAGCGCATTTTCCCGGCGCTGGATGTCGGCAAGTCCGGCACCCGCAAGGAAGAGCTGCTGGTGGACCAGGCAACGCTCAGCAAGATGTATGTCCTGCGCCGCATCCTTATGCAGATGGGCACTGTCGACGCGATGGAATTCCTGCTCGACAAGATGAAGGATTCGAAGACCAACGAGGATTTCTTCGAGACGATGAACCAGTAGGGTTCTTCTCGAAATTTCTGAATAGATACGAAAAAGGGGGCCAATCAGCCCCCTTTTGCGAATGCCTGTCGCGTTTTCACGCAAGGTGTTTCGCGAAGAACTCCGCCGTCCGTTTATCGGCCAAGGTTGCAGCTTCCTCGTTCCGACGCTTGCCGAATTCTGTTGCGAAACCATGATCCAGGCCCTCGTAATCGTAGAGCGTCACCTTGGGATGGTCGTCCAGCCCCTCATGCATCTTCGCCTGCGTTTCCTTGTCCACGAAGCCGTCCTCTGTCGGAATGTGCAGCATGAGCGGGTGGGCAATAGCGTCCTTCTCGCGGAGAAGCCCGTCGATACCTACGCCATAGTAGCCAACGGTCGCATTGGCGTCGGTGCGCGCGGCAGTCATGTAGGCGAGGCGGCCGCCTAGGCAGTACCCGACCGCACCAACCTTACCTGTTTCAACTATAGTGCGCGCATATCCGATTGTCGCCTCGATATCGCGGATCGCCGCGTCCTGATTCAGCTTTCCCATAAGGCTAAGCGCGCGCTGAAATTCCGGCTCGATATCGGGATCGAGCTCGACACCGCGTTCTATACGCCAGAACAGATCCGGGGCGAGGGCGAGGTAGCCTTCCTCGGCCAGCTTGTCGCACTTGCGGCGGATTCCGGCGTTCACGCCGAAGATCTCCTGGATTACGATGATCGCCGATTTCGGCTCGCCTTCGGGGCGCGCGATGTAGGCGTCGAACGCATCGGGGCCTTCGAGGGTGGTAATCCGGACTGTCTCACTCATATAGGACTCTCCTGGGCGTTGATTTGGTCTATGCCTATCTACGTGTGCAAGCGAGAAAGGTGTCCGCAATGAAGGTCAATATCGAAATCGATTGCTCGCCCGAGGAGGCTCGCCGCTTCATGGGCTTGCCGGATGTGGAGCAGGCGAACGCCATCTATGTCGATTCGATTGCGAACGCGATGAAGGGTGTCTCGAACACCGAACAGCTTGAGCAATATGCGAAGCAACTCGCGCCGATGGGTCAGATGGGGCTGAAGATGTTTCAGAATTTCATGGAAGGTGCAGCGAAGAACGCAGGCACTGTCGGCAGCGCAAAGCCGGGCAAGGACACCGCGGACTAGGCCATGGACACCATTTTTGCGCTTTCCAGCGGGCAGCCGCCTGCCGGGATCGGCGTGATCCGCGTAACCGGGCCCCAAGCCGTCGTCGCTTTGGAGACGATCGCGGGCAGGGTGCCCGAGCCCAGACGGGCGACGCGGGCGGTCTTCCGTGATGTTTCACGTGAAACACTTGATGACGGCCTGGTCGTGTTTTTTCCCGGCCCGAAGTCCGTGACGGGCGAAGATCTCGTCGAATTCCATTGTCACGGCGGTCGTGCTGTAATTGCCGCTGTAGAGAGCAGTCTCGGCGAAATCGCAGGATGCAGGCGAGCGGAGCCTGGGGAATTCACGCGCCGTGCCTTTGCAAACGGACGGATCGATCTGTCAGAGGCAGAAGGCCTTGCAGACCTTCTATCCGCCGAGACAGAAATCCAGCGCCGCAGCGCCATGGCCATGATGGGCGGAGCGTTGTCGCGGCGAGTCGAAGGATGGCGAGAAGAGTTGCTTCGCCTTTCTGCTCAGGTTGAAGCGGTGCTCGATTTCGACGACGAGGATGACGTCGCAGCGTTGCCTGTATCATTCAATCGATCGCTAAGTTCCTTGCACACGGCGCTTTGCGACGCGCTCGAAGCACCCTATGCCGAGACACTGCGCGAAGGCTTTCGTGTCGCACTGGCTGGGCCGCCCAACGCCGGAAAGTCCACCCTATTCAATGCGTTGGTGGAAAGCGAGGCTGCGATAACGGCGGATATAGCGGGCACGACCCGCGATATCTTGAGCCAGTCGGTCGCAATTGCCGGAGTGCCGTTCACCTTTGTCGATATGGCTGGTCTTCGTGATGAGAGTGGAGACCAGATCGAAAACATCGGTATCGCTAGGGCGCGCGATGAAATCGCCAAGGCAGACTTGGTCCTCTGGCTGGGCCCGGAGGGAGAAGGGCCGGAAGGATCCTGGGAGATTGCGGCGCAGGCGGACCGAGAGAAGTTACATAAGACCGAGTCCGATTTCCGGGTGTCCGCAGTCACGGGGCAGGGCATGGACAGTCTGCGAGAGGCGCTACTGGAAACGGCGCGGTCTGCTATGCCCCGGCACGGCTCGGCCGCGCTCAACGCTCGCCAGCGTGATCGTCTGGCCGAGGCTGCTCGTGCACTGGCAGCCGCGCAGGAAGAAGACGATCCTCTGCTGGTCGCCGAGAACCTGCGGCGCACGCGGCAGGCATTCGATGCGCTGGTCGGCAGAACCTCGACGGAAGACGTTCTTGATGCGCTCTTCGGACGGTTCTGCATCGGTAAATAGCCTGTTCCATGTGGAACATATGAGTTAGAGGGCCTGTCGAAATGCAGCATTTCGATGTCATAGTTGTAGGCGGCGGCCATGCCGGCGCTGAGGCCGCTGCCGCCTCTGCGCGGGCGGGTGCGAATACCGCGCTGGTGACCTTCGATACAAAGGCGCTGGGCGCGATGAGCTGTAATCCGGCAATCGGTGGTTTGGGAAAGGGGCACCTCGTGCGCGAGGTCGACGCGTTCGACGGTCTTCTGGGCCGCGCCGCGGATGCTGGTGCGATTCATTACAGGATGCTCAACCGGTCGAAGGGTAGCGCCGTACAGGGACCGCGCGTTCAGGCCGACCGCAAGCGCTTCCGTGTCGCTGTCCAGGCCATGCTGGCGGCGCAGGATAACCTAAAAGTGATCGAGGGCGAAGCCGCGGAGCTCATCCTTCGAGGTGAATGCGCCGAAGGTATCAGACTTGCAGACGGATCCGAGATAGCGGGCGGGGCGGTCGTGCTTTGCACGGGCACATTCCTAGGCGGCACGCTCTTCCGCGGAGAGGAACGCTTCGAAGGTGGTCGGATCGGCGAGAATGCGGCGAAGAAGCTCGCGGATCAGCTGCGCGGTGCCGACTTGCCGATGGCGCGATTGAAAACTGGCACGCCGCCTCGGCTCGATGGCAGGACGATCGACTGGTCGCGGTTGGAGGAGCAACCCTCCGACGCCGATCACTGGACGATGTCTGCGCTCACCGAGCGACGACTGAATCCGCAGGTGTTTTGCGCCATCACCCGTACGAACAGCCGGTCGCACGACATAATCGCGCAGAACCTGCATCGCTCACCCTTATTTACCGGTGCGATCGGTGCTGCGGGTCCGCGCTATTGCCCTTCCATCGAAGATAAGATCCATCGCTTCGCAGACCGCGACGGCCATCAGGTTTTCCTTGAGCCCGAAGGTCTGGATACGCATCTGGTATACCCCAATGGGATCAGCACCTCACTTCCCGTAGACGTGCAGGAAGCCATGCTCCGCACGATGGCCGGGCTTGAGAATGTCGCCATGGAAGTGCCGGGTTATGCCGTGGAGTACGATCACATCGATCCGCGTGCGCTCGGACAAGATCTGCAGCTGAAAGCGATTCGCGGTCTCTACTGTGCGGGCCAGATCAACGGCACGACAGGGTACGAGGAAGCAGCGGCGCAGGGCCTGATTGCCGGGCTGAGTGCTGCGTGCAAGGTCCTCGACCGCGCTCCGCCCTCGATCGACAGAACGAACAGCTACATGGCGGTAATGATTGATGATCTGACGCTACATGGCGTGAGCGAACCTTATCGCATGCTGACCTCGCGGGCGGAATACCGGCTGCGCCTGCGCGCCAACAATGCTACGTCTCGGCTCACACCGATCGCAATTGAGGCCGGGACGGTGGGCGAAGAACGCTCGAGATGGTTTGCTCGTCGTGAGGCAGAGCGTTCCACGTGGAACGCCGAACTCGAGAAGACGGTAAATGCGACGGAACTTGAAGATGCAGGTCTCGCCGTCAAGAGAGATGCTGGCCGCAAGTCGTTAATGGAATGGCTCGCTCTGCCCGATATTACCATGAGCGACCTGAAGCCATGGCTCTCGTCCGCTTGTGATTCCAGCTCGCCGCTGGCGGATGAGATCACGGAGGACGCGGCCTACGCACCCTATCTCGCTCGCCAGGAAGCCGAATTGCGGGATCTTCGTAGCAGTCAGCAACTTGCAATTGCTCCCGACTTTCCGTTCGCTGAGGTTCCGGGCTTGTCCAACGAGATGATTGAACGCCTGTCGGCTGCACAGCCGCGTGACCTCGCTGCGGCAGGACGGATTAGGGGAATTACGCCCGCCGCCCTTGCAGCCTTGCTTGTTCACGCGAAACGTCGCAATCAAGCCGCATGATCGAGGGCGAAGAGCAGGCGAGGGAATTCAGCGCCAAACGTTGTGAAGCGGGAGGGATGGAGCGACTGAATCGGTTCATCCCCATGCTCGTGGCCGAGAATGAGCGGCAGAACCTGGTCTCCAAGCCGAGCCTTCAGAGCGTTTGGACACGGCACATCGCCGATAGTCTTCAACTCTGGGATCATGTTCCACGTGAAACATCAGGGCCATGGCTCGATCTGGGTACAGGCGCGGGCTTTCCGGGATTGGCTCTCGCTCTTGCGAGACCTGCGCTCCCGATCATTCTCGTCGAATCGCGCAAGCGCCGGGTTGAATGGCTGGAAAGCATTTCATCCGAGTTCGACCTCAAGAACTGCCGCATCATGGGATGTCGGCTCGAAAGTGTGGATACTCTTGAATCAGGCGTAATCACCGCGCGCGCCTTCGCTCCGCTAGGTAAACTTCTCGAGTTATCCGCGCGCTTTTCCACACGCTCCACCACATGGTTGTTGCCCAAAGGGCGTTCGGGGGCGATTGAATTAGCAGAGCAACCTTCGGCGATTCGAGCGATGTTCCACGTGGAACAATCCGCAACCGATCCATCCGCCGGAATTCTGGTCGGTAAAGGGAGGCCCGCACTTCGATGATCGTCATAGCCATAGCCAACCAGAAGGGCGGGGTCGGAAAGACGACCAGCGCCATCAATATTGCGACAGCCATGGCTGCGAGCGGGTGGCGCACCCTGCTGATCGACCTGGACCCGCAGGGCAACGCCTCGACCGGTGTCGGCCTTGCGGCCGCTCAGCGCGATATGTCGAGCTATGACGTGCTGGTGGATGAGGCCACCGTCTCCGACTGTGTAGTTCCCTCCACGATCCCGGGCCTCGACCTGCTACCCGCGACCGTTGATCTCAGCGGTGCGGAAGTCGAGCTTGTCGGAGTGGAGGATCGCACCAACAGGCTCAGGAGGGCACTTGCCAGCCATCAGGGCCACGACATCTGCTTCATTGACTGTCCGCCGTCGCTCGGGCTGCTTACCCTGAATGCGCTTTGCGCTGCTGACACGCTGCTGGTGCCCCTGCAGTGCGAATTCTTTGCGCTGGAGGGCCTCAGCCAGCTTCTCCAGACTGTCGAGCAGGTGCAGCAGCGCTTCAACCCGGACCTCGGCATCATCGGCATCGCGCTCACCATGTTCGACCGGCGCAATCGCCTGACGGACCAGGTTTCCGACGACGTGCGCGAGTGCCTCGGCGATCTGGTGTTCGAATCTGTCATCCCGCGCAACGTGCGCCTGTCGGAGGCGCCCAGCCACGGGCTGCCTGCATTGATCTATGACCATTCCTGCCCCGGCAGCCGCGCCTACATGGCGCTGGCACGCGAGCTGATCGGTCGACTGCCCGAAGAGAGGAAAGCGGCATGAGCGAAGCCAAGAAAGCCGCCAGCGACGCTGCGACGCGTACCCCCGCCAATCGTCGCAAGCTGGGGCGTGGCCTCGGCGCGCTAATGGGTGACATGAAGCGGGAAGAGCCGTTGGTATCGCCGCGCGCGGCAACGGGCAGCGGTGCTGACCAGGACGGAAATTCCATCGCCGCCTCACGCACCGACGGTCTGGCGATGTTGGCGATCGCCGATATCGAGCCGCACCCGGATCAGCCTCGCCGTTACTTTGATGACGAGGCGCTGGCGGAGTTGGCCGCTTCCATTGCTTCGCGCGGCGTTATCCAGCCTGTCATCGTGCGTCCCATGGCACCGGGCAAATACCAGCTGGTGGCCGGTGAACGTCGCTGGCGCGCCTCGCAGAAGGCACAACTACATGAAATCCCTGCAATAATCCGCGAGCTTGATGAGCGCGACGTCATGGCGTTGGCGCTCATCGAGAATATCCAGCGCGAGGACCTGAACCCGGTCGAGGAAGCGCGCGCCTACCAGCGCCTGTCCGAGCTCGAGGACATGACGCAGGCCGAGATTGCTGGCTTGGTCGAGAAATCGCGCAGCCACGTTGCCAATCTGCAGCGCCTGCTATCCCTGCCGGAGAAGGTGCTGGACCATCTTGAGGCAGGACATCTCGACATGGGGCATGGCCGCGCCCTGATCGGACTGGATAACGCTGCAGAGCTGGCCGACAAGGCGGTGAAGGAAAAGCTCTCGGTCCGTGAGGTCGAGAAGCTCGCGCGCAAGGCCCGCAACGGAAGCGAAGCTCCGGTGCGCCGCAAGGCGCGTCCGCCGCGCGACCCGGCGCAGGATGCGGACATTGCAGCGGTCGAGAACCACCTCGAGGAGTTTCTCGGCTTGCCGGTGAAAATTGCAACGGACGAAGATCCACGTTCCGGCACAGTCACGGTGCGGTTCAGGACGCTGGATCAGCTCGACCTGATATGCCAGCGCCTGACCGGGGGGGGGATATAGCGTTATTTCATTAAGTTAGCGCCGCGCGAAAGTCGTGCGGCGCAACTTTTACCTATTCGACGGATTGAATGCTTTCGTCCGGCTGCGCTGGTACAAAGTCCTCTACCCCGACCCATTCTTCCCGCAATGTCGTGGTGCATTCCGGCCCGTGCCGGTGGCCGTGCTGGCCATGGCGAGGCCCCGTCGCAACTGACTGGATCAGAATCGAAGGCTGGCCGTAGGACATCTGTTCGTGAAAACCTGCGCCACCGCCCATCTCGTAGCGGCGCAGGTAAGCCTCGCAATAGCGCGCGGCGTATAGTTCGTTGGCGTAGGCCTCTCGCACCCCATCCTCGTCGCCGTCACCTTTGATCAGCGAGCCTATCACCGCTCCTGCAATGCCACCCACACCGGCGCCGATCAGTGTTCCTGCCAAGCGATCGCCGTCGGCAATCCGGTTGCCCGCGATGCCGCCACCGATGGCACCCAGAAGGCCGCCGATCAGGCCGCCATCGGCATTGTCACGGTAATAATCGTCGTAATCGTAATAGCCCCCGGCGCCAGACATCAGCAGGCGGCAATCGGACAACCAGTCTTCTCGTTCCGACAGGGTGTAACCCAGCCGACCTTCCGGGGAGGCCGAAACGTCATCGTAGCGAAGGCGATGGTGCCCGAGCTCGTAGTCTTTCGCACTCTCGTGCCAGCCAGCGTCGCCCAAGGTCAGGACGCGGCCATCGTCGGCAACGAAGCGCCCCTCGCCGACGAAAATGCCGACGTAGCGGCCTTGCAGAACCTCGCCTTCCGCGGTGGTGAAGGTGCCGTTCCACATGCCGCGCCAAGTGTCGCCATCTTGCCAGCGGCCCGACCATTCCCCGTCGTAGCTACCACCCGCCTGGACGATATCGACTTCGCCATTGCTGGGGTCATCCTCTTGCGCGGCGACCGGCGCTCCAGGGGCCAGCAGCGCGGCAGCGGAAATCAGCCCAGAAACAAGCAGGATTTTGTAATTCGACATTGCGCGGTCATCCCCTCATGCGGAATCGGGCTGCTTGCCCGGTGAACCCCGCATTTATTGTCGTATTCCGCACAGATCCTAGGGGTACGGCGACGCTGTCCCGTTAAGGAGCATCACACCCTGTCCGACAGCATTGCTGCCAGTGCTTCGATGCCCGCTTGGTCCTCTGCATCGAAACGGGCGAGGTCGGGGCTGTCGAGATCGATCACGCCGATGACTGTGCCGTCGCGCATGATCGGCACGACCAGTTCCGAACGGCTCAGCGCGTCGCAGGCGATGTGGCCGGGAAAGGCGTGAACGTCTTCCACCCGCTGTGTCTCGCCGCTTTTGGCAGCCGCGCCGCAGACGCCTACGCCAAGCGGGATACGGATGCAGGCAGGCCGCCCTGCGAATGGGCCAAGCACCAGTTCGCCATCCACCATGCGATAGAAGCCGGTCCAGTTGCAGTCCGGCAGGAACTCGGCCAGCAGCGCGGCGACATTGGCCATGTTGGCAACGCCGTCGCTCTCGCCGCTTGTCAGGGCGTCGGCGGCGGCCAGCAGGTCTTTGTACAAGTCGGCCTTCGGGGCCGCGGGATCGGGTGTGAAATCGAACATGGGGCCGCTGATAGCGGGCAAAGAGATTGCCGCAAAGCCATGCCTCGCCTAATCCTGTGCGCCATGAGCACTTTCAAGAAGATCCTGATCGCAATCCTGGTCCTGCTGCTGATTGCGGGGGGCATTGTCTGGTACCTGCTACAGGGCGACCCTGCGCAGTATTCGCTGGAGGAAACCACCGGCACCGATCCCATCCTGGCCGAGCCCGATCCGCAGACGGTGCCCACGGTGGAGATTGCATCGCCGATCGGCTGGCCAGACGATGCTGCGCCCACGCCGGCCGAGGGTCTAGCCGTCAATCGTTTCGCCGAGGGGCTGGACCACCCCCGCGTCGTCTACGCCATGCCCAACGGCGACGTGCTGGTGACGCTGACCCGCGCGCCCGAAACCGAAGTGACCGGTGGCTGGCTGACGAATTTCGTCGCCGGTATCCTCTTCAGCGAAGCGGGCTCTGCCGGACCTTCGCCGAATCAGCTGGTGCTGCTGCGCGATACCGATGGCGACGGCGTTTCCGACGAGCGCCACGTGCTGCGCGAGGAAGACCTCGATTCGCCGTCCGGCATCGCCTGGGGCGACGGCAAGCTATACATCGCCAACCACGATGAACTGCTCAGCTTCGATTACGAAGAGGGTGCCAATGCCGTGACCGGGAAGCCGGAAAAGCTGGCGGACCTGCCGCCTGCCGGCAATCACTGGATGCGCAACATCATCCTCTCGCCCGATGGCGAGCGGCTCTATATCGCCGTGGGTTCCGCATCGAACATTGCCGAAGGCGGCCTGGAAATCGAGGAAGGCCGTGCCGCCATTCACGAATTGGACCTGGAAACGGGGTCTGCTCGCCTGTTCGGCGCGGGGCTGCGCAATCCCAACGGCATGGCCTTCAACCCGTGGACCGGCGAATTATGGACCACGGTGAACGAGCGCGACATGCTGGGGTCGGACCTGGTGCCCGATTACCTCTCCAACGTGCCCATCGGCGTGCATTACGGCTGGCCCTGGTTCTACTACGGCGACACCGAGGATACACGGGTGAAGGGCCGCTTCGGCATAAACCCCGATTACGTTCGTGTGCCCCGCTACGCGCTGGGCGCCCACGTCGCCGCGCTAGGCCTCGTCTTTACCGAGGAAGGCACCACCATGGGCGCCGGTTACGGGCAGGGCGCGTTCATCGCGCGGCACGGCTCCTGGAACCGCCTGCCGCCTGCCGGCTATGACGTGGTTTTCGTGGAGTTCGACGATCGCGGCAATCCCGTCGGCGAACCGCGCACCGTGCTCGAGCCGTTCCTTGCGGGTAAGGGCGACACCTATGGCCGCCCGACCTGGGTGGAATGGGACAGCACCGGCGCGCTGCTGGTGAGCGACGATACCGCCGGTATCATCTGGCGCGTCACTGCTCCGGGAGCGCAGGGCGCTGCCGCTATCGAGCGGGTCCAGAGCGAAAGGCTGCCGCCGCGCCGCCGCCTGACCGACGATCCGGCCCGCGCATTCGAGGAAGGTGCGCTGGGGCCCGGCGACATCGGGATGTAACCAGCACGTCAGCCGAGCGGCTTGCCCGCCCGGCCCGCGAGTTCGGTAATGAAGTGCCAGGCGATGCGACCCGATCGCGCGCCGCGCCGCTTGGCCCATTCCAGCGCTTCCGCCTCGTCGAGGTCAAGCGCGTACTGCTTTGCATAGCCGCGCACGATATCGAGGTATTCGTCCTGGCTGGCGTTGTGGAAGCCCAGCGACAGGCCGAACCTGTCTGCCAGCGCGAGATTGTCGTCCACCGCGTCACGCGGATTGATGGGATCGTCCTGCTCGCTGCCGTGACGCGGCAGGATTGCGCGGCGGTTCGACGTGACGGCAAGACGCACGTTGGCGGGCCGGGCCTCGACCCCGCCATCCAGCCAGCTTCGCAAGTGTCGCGGCGTGGCCGAATCACCCTCGGCAAAACCGAGATCGTCGATGAAGACGAGGAAGTTGCGCTCTACCTGCGAAAGCTGCGTGAACAGCGCAGGCAGGGTGGCCACGGCATCGGTCGCCACCTGCACCAGAGCGATTGCGCCGCCGGTCTCCTGCGCTGCGGCCACGCTGGCGCGCAGCAGGGCGGACTTACCCATGCCGCGTGCGCCCCACAGCAGCATGTCGTGTGCCGGATTACCCTTCGCCAGCCGGGCGACATTGCCGGTGACAGCGCGCTTTTGCTTGTCGATCCCGCGCAGAAGGTCGAGCGAAGGCGCCTCGATTCGCCCGATGCCGCGTGCGCCCTTCGCGTCCCAGCCATACGCCGGATGCGCCCGCCAATCCGTAGCGGCGCGGCTATCGGGCGCCAGCTTTTCCAGCGCGGCAGCGATGCGGGCGAGGAGTTCGGCTTGGTCTTCCATTACATTCGTCACTATAGGCGAGGGCGATGAGCGGCAAGCAGACCCTGATTACGCCCGACGATGCGGGTTTTGCCCGCGCTGCGCTAATCCTGCGCGACGGCGGATTGGTCGGCATGCCGACGGAGACGGTTTACGGCCTTGCGGCGCGCGCCGACAGCGCCGAAGCCGTCGCCCGGATCTATCGCACCAAGGGCAGGCCCGATTTCAATCCGCTGATCGTTCATGTCGCTTCGCTGGAGCAGGCGCGCGAGCTTGCGGTGTTCGATGAGGCGGCGGAGAAACTCGCAGCGCGTTTCTGGCCGGGTCCTCTCACCCTGGTGCTTCCGCTCCGCAGCGGCGCGGGGATAACCCCTGCGGTAACGGCGGGCCTCGGCACTATTGCCTTGCGCCAGCCGGGCCATCCGCTTGCGGCGCGCCTGCTGGCGGAAACCGGCCTGCCGCTTGCCGCGCCTTCGGCCAATCGCAGCAATGCGGTCAGCCCGACACGTCCGGAGCACGTGCTGAACTCGTTCGGTGACGTAGCGCCCCCAGTGATCGACGGGGGTGCCTGCGAAGCGGGTCTGGAATCCACCATCGTCGCGCTCGATCACGACGGCGGCTGGCGGTTGCTGCGGCCCGGACCGGTCACAGCGGAGGACGTGGCGTGGCTGCTGGGGCCGGAAGCGAAGTCGCGCGGCGCAACTATCGAGGCACCCGGCCAACTCGCGAAGCATTACTCGCCCGGAAAGCCCGTGCTGCTGGAGCAGTCGGCGCCCGATGAAGCGGCGTTCGTGATCGGGTTCGGCGATGTGCCGGGCGATGTGAACCTCTCGCCCTCAGGCGATCTGGCGGAGGCTGCAGCGCTCCTTTACGCGGCGCTCCATGCCGGGGCTGCCTCCGACAAGCCGGTTATCGCGGTGGCTCCGATCCCGACGCAGGGCATGGGCCGGGCCATCAACGATCGCCTGCAAAGGGCGGCGGCGCGTTAATCCCGCTCAGGTTCGACAGGGACCATCGGCCGCAGGGCCTCTATCTCCCGGCGCGTGGCCACGGCCTCGCGGCAGGCCTCGTCGTCGCCATCGAGGCAATCGTCTTCCAGCTCCGCCAGGTCTTCGTGCAACTCGCCAAGCCGTTCCTCGCGGCGGCGTATTTCGCGTCCGCGCTCCCTGTCGGCTTCGTCCTGGCTGGTGGTAGCCCAATCGACGACTTGCGAACCGGCCCGCACCGGCGCCGTCACGACGTCAAACGCCGTCCTCGCGACGCAGCCTGACAGGATAAGCGCCGCGGTGGGAAGGAAGATCAGCGCTCTGGCGTACATTTGCGGGTCCAACGTTGAGGTGCTTCCCCCACCATGGACCCGCTCCAATGTGCTGGCAATTAACGACGGAAGCCGGTTCGTCAGGCTTCCTCTTCGGTAGCCTCCACCATCGGCTCCTCGCAGACGAGGTCGCCCGAACCGACCGTGTTCACCTCGCAGCTGGCAGAGCCAAGCACGCGCACGTTGCCGGAGCCTACGATGGATGCTTCCACACTGCCGTTGGAGGCAAAGGTCGCATCGCCCGATCCCGCAACGGTGACTTCCGCGCGCTCCGCTTCGAGGCCCTGCATCTCGGCGCTGCCGCTGCCGGCGACGGTGAGTTCCAGCCGCTCGGCAGTGCCGCTCGCCGCAACCGTGCCGCTGCCGGCAACGGTCACTTCCATGCGCTCTGCTGCGATCCCGCTGGCGGTGATTGTGCCCGAACCCGCCATGGTGATTTCCGCGGCGGTGGCCACCGCGTCGACGGTCATGGAACCGGAACCTGCCATGACCAATGATTCCGGTGCGGGCATCGTCACGTTGATGGTGGCCACGTCGCCTTCGGACCAATCGCCCTCAGCGCGGTGGATTGCCAGCGAATCCTCATCCAGCGCGAACCGCATCCGCTCTCGCGCCTCGGTGCTGCCTTCGACGTCGATCGTGAACGCGTCACCCGTGGTCACGATCACGCTATCGGGCGATGCCAGCACCAGTGCGGGCGGCGCCTCTCCGCTCAGGTCCAGCTCGGACAGAGGCACGCCTTCGTTGTCACCGAACTGCACGTCCACATTGTCGCATCCCGACAGTCCTACCGCCGCCACCAGCGTCACGACCGGCGCGATCTTGCCGAGTATCTTCCGCATCCGCATTCCCAACTCCTGTTTCCAACGCGTGTTACAGGTGCAATACAGCAACGCAGGCATTTTCGCAAAGCCGCTGGTCGAGCGAACTCGATGGCTTGCAGAGCAGGCAGCAAAAAGGGCCGCCCGCGCGATGCGGACGGCCCCTTGCTGTTCCCTGCGGGACCCTTGCAGGCCCCCACGGTATACTTACGCGTCTTCGGTGTTCTCGTAGTACTGCGGAGCATGTTCCTTCAGCACGTCGAGGATTTTGGTCAGCGCGGTCGGTTCGTCGGTCTTTTCCATCGCGGCCAGTTCGCGGGCGAGACGGCTGGACGCAGCCTCGAAAATCTGGCGTTCGGAATAGGACTGTTCCGGCTGGTCTTCCGGGCGGAACAGGTCGCGCGTCACTTCGGCGATCGAAACGAGGTCGCCGGAGTTGATCTTGGCTTCGTATTCCTGGGCGCGGCGGCTCCACATGGTGCGCTTCACCTTGGGCTTGCCTTTCAGCGTTTCCATCGCTTCCTTCAGCGTCTTGTCGCTGGAGAGCTTGCGCATACCGATGGATTCCACCTTATTGGTGGGAACGCGCAGCGTCATGCGCTCTTTTTCGAACCGGAGAACGTAGAGTTCGAGCTGCATGCCGGCGATTTCCTCGCTCTGCAGTTCGATGACACGGCCCACGCCGTGCTTGGGGTAAACAACATAATCGCCTACATCGAAGGCGGGCGCATTCGCAGCCATGGACATTCCTTTCTTTGGCAGGGACCGCAGCGAAAAAGCTCTCCACGCCGCAAAGCGAAGCGGCGTCTCAAGAAGAACCATTCCTGTAGCTAAAAGCGGGGACCTGCCTTCCTATCCGCCTGCATATCCGTAAAGAACCATGCAGTTGTCCTATTATATAGCAGATTCGAAGGCTAATTGCGAGTCTTGCAATTGGCCCGCACTGACTTCGGCTCAAACGGTGTCGTCCTGAACGCCGACTGCCGCAATTTCCGCGCCCAGCAGAAGGACATAGGCGGAAAGCCACAGCCAGGTCAGCAATACGATCACGGCGCCGAGCGAGCCATAAGTGGCGTTGTAGCTGCCGAAATTCGCCACGTAGAACCCGAAAGCGAGGGTAAGCACGACGAGGCCGATGCTGGCAAAAACCGCCCCCGGAAGTACCTCGCGAAAGCTGGGCGAGACACTGTTCGGCACGCGGCGGTAGAGCAGCGCGGCGCCGAGTATCCCCAGCACGCCCAGCACACCGTAACCCAGCGCCTTTACCGCGAATTGGCCAGCGCCCGACAGGTCGGGAACGATCTCCGCAAGCGAAGCTGTGGCTGTGAGAATGACGATCACGATACCCATGCCGAGGATGGCCCCGACGGTGATCGCCAGGGCGAGGGCGTTACCGCGCAGGAAGCCGCGCTGTTCCTCGTCGTTGTAAGCCAGCGAGATCGCGGTGATGAGAGCACCCGCCCCGTTGCGCGCTCCGAAGAGGGCAACCGCAAGCGCGACCAGGAGGCCGAGCCCCTTGGCGGTTCCCGACGTTTCCACCATCGATTCAAGCTGCCCGCCGATCAGTTCCGCGGCCGACTGCGGCAATTCCTGCGCCAGGCTGGAAATGTGCGAGGCCACCATCGCCGGGTCCGCGAACAGGCCATAGCTGAGCACGATTGCGCCCAACAGCGGTACCATGGCGAGAAAGGCGTAATAGGCCACGCCCGCCGCGAGAATGGGAATGTTATCCTCGCCCGCGGCGGCGAAAGCGCGTTTCAGTCTATCGATGATGCCCATGTCCCGCCAACGCAGCGGGCGGGATATGGTTCAAAATACCTGCCTCGTAGGATGGGCGATCAGTCGCCTTCGCCGGGCTCTTCGGAGAAATACTTCTCGAACTTGCCGTCTTCGCCCTTGTGCTCGTCTGCGTCGGCGGGCGGATCCTTTTTCTCCGTGATATTCGGCCATTCGGCGGAGAACTTGGTGTTGACCTCAAGCCACTTTTCCAGGCCGCCTTCGGTGTCGGGCAGGATGGCTTCGGCCGGGCATTCAGGCTCGCACACGCCGCAGTCGATGCATTCGGAAGGGTTGATGACGAGCATGTTCTCGCCTTCGTAGAAACAGTCCACCGGGCAGACTTCGACACAGTCTGTGTACTTGCACTTGATGCAGGCGTCGGTGACGACATAGGTCATGGTAGCGATTGTCCTTCATGTTCGGCCGGTCGTGGCCGCGTTTGCGCCCCTGCTATGGCGATAGGAGGGTGAGCGTCAAGCTTGCGATAGCAGGATTGCGCTTCCGCTGGCGGACCGCGACGCTCTGGTAAAGCAAGGATTTCTATCACCTGCACATGGCGGCCAAGGGGAAGAGTGAGAACGTCGCCCTCCGCCACGGCATGCTGGGCGCGCGAAATCCGCACGCGGTTGCAGCGTATGTGCCCTTCCTCGATCCAGCGTTGCGCAATCGAGCGGCTCTTCGAGAAGCGTAGCCGCACGAGGAGCAGGTCGAGCCGCATCAGCCCTTCTTGAGCAGGTCCGCCAAGCCGGCAAATGCCTGTCCGCCGTCACCCTTGGGTTCGGGCCGACGCGGGGGCGGGGCGCCCTTGCGCGGTTTGCCACCGTCTTTACCCCGCCCGCCTGCCTTGCCTTTCCTCTCGGCATCGCCGCGAGGTTTGCGCGGGGCGCCCCTTGCTGGGGCAAAGTCCTTGCGCGGAGCGCGCCAGGTCCAGGGCACGGGGCGGGGCGGGCCGAAGGCGCCCTCGGCAAGTACCACCGGCTGGCCGGGACGGAAGCCTGCGTCCTTCATCAGGCTGCGAAAGCTTTCGGGGGCCAAGCCCATGCTGGTGGCAAGCGCGGTGTCGACCGGGAAGCCCCGCACGTCCTTGCCCTGCGGAGCCTTTGCGCGCTGCTCGTGCGCGGCGCGGAACAGCTTTTCCGCCATGTCGATACGGATCGCCTGCTTGCCCGCGCGGCGATATCCGGCAGGCGGCCTGTCCTCCAGGTCGATGACGGCTTCCATGCCCTCGCGAACGGGGCGCGGGTCCAGTCCCAGCTTCTTCAGGAGGATTCGCGGCGCGGGCTTCAGCAATGCAGGCACGAACACGTCGAGCGAACCGATGCTGACGCCAAGACGGCGAAGGAACGGGCGCTTTTCCTTTGGCACGTGGGCCAGGCCCGCATCCTCGCGGCGCGTGGTGCCGTTACGGTCTGCCAGGGTCAGCAACAGGGCGCGCACTTCGGTCCCAGCTTCGGGGTCGGTCGCCGCGTCTTCCAGCGCTCGCAGCGGAGCGACCGGCGCAAGCTGCTCTTCCAGCCACAGTTCCAGCGCGTCCTGCAGGCGGGCGCGGTGCGCCGGATCGAGTTGGCCCAGTTCCTTCGCCATGACGAGGCGCGGGCGGCTTGGGCTCTTGCCCTTTTCCAACACGGCAACGGGCTGGTCGCCGCGAAGGACCTGTCCGCCAGCGATGCTAAGTTCGCCCAGCTCGTCGGCCACCAGCTTCTGCGCCTTCTGCGCCAGCAGGCTCGCCATATGCTTCTCGGCAGCGGCAAGCATCAGCTTGCGCTCCTCGCTGGAAGCGTCGGCATCGACCACGAAGCGAAAACCTTCGAGGTGGCCGATCGGCTGGTCTTCGACCGTTACTTGGCCATCGTCCTTCAATTCAACGCGCAAAAGACCTGCATCCTTTCCCATACCCTTCATCAATACCGAGGTTCGCCGATTTACGAAACGTTCCGTCAATTTCTGGTGCAGCGCGTCGGACAGTTTCGCCTCCGCCTGCCGTGCCCGAGCAGCCATTTCGTCGCGCGCCAGCACCCAGTCGGGCCTCTGGCAGATATAGGCCCAGCTGCGAATACCCGAAAGGCGACCCTGCAACGTGTCGATATCGCCCGACGTGTTGCCAAGCTCGGAAATCCGCGCAGCCACGAAGTCTGCGCCGATATGTCCGTTTTTCAGGTCGCTCCACAGGCGTGCGACGAAGCGGGCGTGGGCATCGGGTCCTTGCTGGCGGAAATCGGGGAGCTGGCACGCTTCCCAGAAGCGGCGCACGTTGCCCGGCGTCCTGACGTCGTCTGCAATGTCGGGCTGTTCGGCCAGCCGCTTGAGGACGGCAAGGTCAATCGCTTCGGGCGCGGCGGTGAGGCCGTCCTGTATGGGACGCGATTCGAGGTCGCCGATCAGCACGTCGAGATTGTCGAACCGGGGATTGGGCTCGCGCCAGTACAGCTTCGTGATCGGCGCGAAGCGGTGGTTCTCGATCGCGTAGATCTCGTCCTCGGTCAGTTCCAGCGGCGCCCCGCGGCGATTGCCCGAAAGCGTGCCGAAGGTGCCGTCGGTCTGGTGTCGTCCGGCTCGCCCCGCGATCTGCGCCATTTCGGCAGGGGTGAGCCTGCGCTGGCGCACGCCGTCGAATTTAGAGAGCGCGGCAAAGGCGACGTGATGGACATCGAGGTTGAGGCCCATGCCGACGGCATCGGTGGCGACGATGTAATCCACTTCACCGGACTGGAACAATTCGACCTGTCGGTTTCGCGTTTGCGGTGAAAGTGCGCCCATAACGACAGCCGCTCCACCACGGAAACGTCTGAGAAGCTCGGCCACTTGGTAGACCTGCTCAATCGAGAAGGCGACGATGGCAGTGCGCGGTGGCAGCCGGGAGAGCTTGGCGCTCCCAGCGTAGGAGAGCGTGGAGAAGCGGGGTCGTTCCTCGATCTCGATACCCGGCAGAAGTTTGCGCGCCAGGGGCTCCAGCGTGGCGGAGCCGAGCAGCATCGTTTCTTCCCGGCCGCGTGCATTCAGCAGCCTGTCTGTGAAGATGTGCCCGCGTTCGCGGTCCGCGCCCAACTGCGCCTCGTCCAGCGCCACGAAGGCGTGTCCGCCGCCGTTGCGGGGCATGGCCTCTGCCGTGCACATGAAATAGCGCGCATTCGGCGGCTCGATCCGCTCCTCGCCCGTGATCAGCGCGCATTCGGTCTCGCCCTTGAGGCGGCAGACCTTGTCGTAGACCTCGCGCGCCAGCAACCGCAGCGGGAAACCGATCGCGCCGCTGGAATGGCCGCACATGCGTTCGATCGCGAGGTGGGTCTTGCCGGTATTGGTCGGGCCAAGAACGGCGCGAATCCGGCTGTCGGTGCGTGGCCTATTCACAGTGCCTCTGACATGGCCTTTCCCCCGTCTTGGCGCAACCGATGCGCCCGGCTTACCCCCGTCATCACGGTTCGGCGCTGAGGAGACTCGACTCATCGCCGTTAAGTGGAAATTTACTTTATTGCGGCACGCTTTCGGACAATTACAGCGGCTTGAAGTCAGGCCCGGCATGCCCTTGGACAAGGCATGCCCTTTTCGCGGCCATCGAAGGAGGGCGCGTTGTTTACCGAACGCGGCAGTGAAGGACAGGGATCGACGCCGGGCGACTATCCGCCCGCCGACCTGTCGCTCGCGCATATGGCAGCCGACGGAGCCTCCAGGCCGAAGCGCCTCAAGCGCAAGGCTTCCACCCTTGGTGAAACTTACGGCGACTGGCGCACCGCGCTTTCGGCCAGGCTATCGCGGGCAGACCTCGCTCCCGATCTCGGCAGCGATATCGGTTCGCGCCGCTGGCTCCGCGGCGTCGCCACGCTGGTGGGCCTTTCTGCCATCGCCATTGCCGCATTCCCCGGTTTCTCCGCCGTGGAAGCTGCCCCTGCCATGCGCATCGACGACCGGGTGCGCGACGAATTCCGCAGCCAGATGATTCAGCCTCTCGCGCTGGGCGCAGACAGTGGCCGACGCATGGGTGCGACGCTCGCGGTGCAGCCGCTCGCCAGCGCACCCGAACGCCCAAGCCTCGATCTCGTGGCAACGCTGGCACAAGGCGACGGGTTCGACCGGATGCTCCTGCGCGCCGGCGTGAGCCGTGAGGAAGCGCAACTGATCGCCGAGATGGTGGGTGAGGCAGTTGACCTCGAAAGCATCACGCCCGGCACGCCTGTCGACATCACCCTTGGCCGCCGTATTGCGCCCGATGCGCCGCGCCCTGTCGATGCCCTTTCCTTCCGCGCCCGGTTCGACCTGGAGCTGGCGGTGGAGCGGCGTGGCGGAAAGCTCACACTCGATCCGCGCCCGATCATGGTCGACACCACGCCGCTGCGCATCCGCGCCCGCGTGGGAGACAGCCTTTATCGCTCCGCCCGTGCCGCGGGCGCTCCGCCCAGCGCGGTGCAACAGTTCCTGCGTACAATCGGGCAGGACATGAACGTGAACAGCGACATCGGGGCGAACGATGAATTCGATCTGATCGTCGACTATCGCCGCGCCGCAACCGGCGAGGTGGAAGTGGGCGACCTGCTTTATGCCGCGATCATTCGTGACGACCGTCCCAAAAAGCAGCTGATGCGCTTCGGGCGCGAGGGCAAGTTTTACGATGCGTCGGGCGAAGGCGTACAGCAGGACGGGCTGATTGCGCCGGTGCCGGGCGCGATTTCCTCGCGCTACGGGATGCGTCGTCACCCTATCCTGGGCTACCGCCGGATGCACTCCGGCCTCGATTTCCGCGCCCGCCACGGCACGCCGATCTACGCCGTTACCGACGGCACGGTGAACTTCGCCGGGCGAAACGGCGGCTACGGCAATTTCGTGCGCATCCGCCACGGCGGCAACCTGTCGACCGGTTATGCCCACATGAGCCGCATCGCCGTGCGCAATGGCGAGTCCGTGCGGCGCGGGCAGGTGATCGGTTACGTCGGTTCGACCGGCCTCTCCACCGGGCCGCACCTGCATTACGAGATGTATCGCGGCGGGCAGAAGATCGACCCTGCCAGCGTCCGTTTCGTTACCCGTGCCCAGCTTTCGGGGCAGGAACTGGTGAATTTCCGCGAGCAACTGGTGCGCCTGCAACTGGTGGAGCCCGGCGCTGCGCTGTCCGAACTCGCGCCCGATCCGAGCCGGGTCGAGGAACCGGTGCGCGAGATCGACCGGATCGAAAACCGGCAGAAAGTCGGATAGGCAAGTCGGCTAGGCAATAGATTGCCCGGATGGCGCTTTTCCGGCACAGGAACGTCATGACCCGCAGCTATCCCATTACCCGCCTTCGCCGCTCCCGAGCCAGCAGCTGGAGTCGCGCCATGCACCGCGAGACGGTGTTGACCCCGGCAGACCTGATCTGGCCGCTGTTCGTCACCGATGGGAAAGGCGTTGAGGACCCTATCGCCAGCCTGCCGGGCGTCTCTCGCTGGTCAGTAGACGGGATTGCCAAACGCGCGCAGGAAGCGGTTGAACTCGGCATCCCCTGCGTCGCGCTGTTTCCCCATACGCAGTCCGAATTGCGCAGCGAGAAAGGTGACGAGGCACTCAATCCCGACAACCTGATGTGCCGCGCGATCAAGGCGATCCGCGATGCCTGCGGCGACGACATCGGCATCCTCACCGACGTGGCGCTCGACCCCTACACCACCCACGGACAGGACGGTCTGGTGAACGAGGCGGGCTATGTCGTGAACGACGATACCGTGGCCGTGCTGGTGGACCAGGCCATGAACCAGGCCGAGGCGGGCGCCGACATCATCGCCCCGTCGGACATGATGGATGGACGGGTGCGGGCGATCCGCATGGCGCTGGAGATGGGCGGGCACCATAATGTCCAGATCATGAGCTACGCCGCCAAGTATGCCAGCGCATTCTACGGCCCGTTCCGCGATGCCGTGGGGTCAAGCGGAGTGCTGAAAGGCGACAAAACCACCTACCAGATGGACCCAGCCAACGCCTCCGAAGCGCTGGCCGAAGTCGCGCTCGACATTGCCGAGGGTGCGGACAGCGTAATGGTGAAGCCGGGCCTTGCCTACCTCGACATTATCTGGCGCGTGAAGCAGCGCTTCGAAGTGCCCGTCTTCGCCTATCAGGTGAGCGGCGAATATGCGCTGATCGAGGCTGGCGCGGCGGCTGGCGTTGCCAACCGCGACGCGCTGCTGATGGAAAAGCTCGTCGGCTTCAAGCGGGCGGGCTGCTCGGGCGTGCTGACCTATCACGCCCCTGCTGCGGCCCGCATCCTGAACGGCTGAGCGGCATGAGTGAGTTCCGGCACGAGACAGAGCGACTGATCCTGCGCGACTGGCGCGAGGAGGACTGGCCGCGCTTCTGGGAATTGACCAACACGCCTGAGGTCATGCGCTGGCTGGGCGGCGTTGCAAGCGAGGTCACGAAGGCCGCGGCCCGCGCCCGGCTGGAAGGCTATCGCGCCAGATTCGGCCACACGTTCTGGGTGCTGGAGCGCAAGGACGATGGCGGCCATCTCTCAGGCGAAATGCTGGGATTCTGCGGCCTGAAACGGGCTAACGTCGAGGGCACGCCGGTGTTCGACATGGTCGAGGTGGGCTGGCGCATGCGGGAGGATGCATGGGGCCACGGTTACGCCAAGGAAGCGGCCGTCGCCTCACTCGATCTCGCCTTCGATCGCTTCGATGCGGAGCAAGTGATCGCGCTGACGGTGGATGGCAACGCGGCAAGCTGGGGCCTGATGCGCAGGCTCGGCATGACGCGTCGCGAAGATCTCGATTACTTAGACGACAACTGGCCAGCCGATCTCAATCCCACCATCGTCCACCTCATCACCGCGCAGGAGTGGGCGCAGCGCCGCAATGGCTGAGGTGGCAGGTCCACCGCGCCGCTGGCTGTTCACGCTGGCGATCTTTGCGGGCAGCTTCCTGCTGTTCCTCGTCCAGCCGATGGTCGCGCGCATGGCCCTGCCGCAACTGGGCGGCGCGCCAAACGTCTGGAACAGCGCCATGCTCGTCTACCAGGCGCTGTTGCTGGCGGGGTACGGCTACGCTCATGCGATCGGACGCTTCTCGCTGCGGAGGCAGGGCCTGATCCACTTGGGCGTTCTGTTGCTGGCAGGCCTCACACTGCCGCTGGCCTTGGCGCCGGTATCCGAACCGCAAAGCGGCTGGGAAGTGCTTTGGGTGCCATGGCTGTTCCTGCTTACCGTCGGTCCCGCGTTCTTCGCCGTTTCCGCGCAGGCACCGCTGATCCAGCGCTGGTTCGCCGCCCATCCGCAGGCGGGCAATCCCTATCCGCTCTATGCCGCTTCCAACCTCGGCAGCTTTGCCGGACTGCTGGCCTACCCCCTGCTGGCGGAGCCGCTACTGAGCCTCGGCGCGCAAAGCTGGGGCTGGACGCTCGGCTATATCGCCATGCTGGGCCTGATTGCCTGGGCAGTCTTCAGCCGCCGGGATGCCACGGGCGATGCAGCACCGGAGCCGGCCGATAGCGATCAAGTCGGATGGAAGCGGCGGGTGATGTGGCTGCTGCTGCCCGCAGTGCCTTCGGGCCTGATGCTGTCGACGACGACATTCCTGACGACCGACATAATGGCGATCCCGCTACTCTGGGTAATCCCCCTCGGGCTCTACCTCCTCAGCTACACCATAGGTTTTGCCGAGCAGCGCGGAACGGCGCAGATATTCCTGTTCCTCGCCCCGCTGGTGGTCCTGGTGGATGGTGGCATCGCTATCTTTGCCGCAGGCCGTGCAGACCTGCTGGCCGCCGTTGCAAGCGTGATGCTGCTATTCGTTGTGGCGACGGCCCTGCACGCGCGCCTTTACGATCTGCGGCCCGGCACGGACCGGCTATCGCAGTTCTACCTCTACATGGCAGCAGGCGGCGCGCTCGGCGGCGTGTTCACTGGTCTGCTGGCACCCGTGCTGTTCGACTGGACGTGGGAGCACCCGCTGCTGATCCTCGCCGCGGCTGCACTGGTGCCGCTGGGTTCGTGGCGCGGGTTGATGCGACTGATCTCTAAAGATCGCCAGACGACGCGCGTCGTGCTGATCGTCGGCCTGTTCGTCGTCTTCAATGCGGCCCTGCTGCTCTACGCGCGCGTGCAGGCCGAAACGGAGCTTGTGTGGATCGACTGGCTGGCGCTGCTGGTAATCCTGTGCCTTGCCATGGTGCTGGCCGCGCGGCGACTTTCGTTCGTGCTGGCCTGCGCCGCGCTGCTGATGGCGCTTGGTGGTCTCAGCAACCTGCTCGCCAGTATCGGGGGTGAGCGCGAGCGCAGCTACTTCGGCACCTACTCAATCACCCAGCGCGACGATGGCGACCGCATCCTGATGCATGGCACGACGATCCACGGTATCCAGCGCGGCGGGGCGGATACGCGCGAGCCGACCGCCTACTACGGCTCGACTTCCGGCGTTGGCCTTGCGCTAGCCAATGCGCAGGCCATCGTCGGTCCCGATGCCCGTATCGGGGCTGTGGGCCTCGGCGTGGGCACACTCGCCTGCTATCGCCAGCCGGGCCAGGAATGGACCTTCTTCGAGATCGACCCGACAGTGGTGCAATTCTCGCGCAACGGCGACTTTACCTTCCTCGATCAGTGCACGCCCGATGCTAAACTGCAGATGGGCGATGCGCGCCTGCGCCTCGCGGACCTGCCGCCTGCCAGTTTCGACGTGCTGGTGATCGACGCGTTCTCGTCCGACGCCATCCCGCTGCACCTGTTGACGGTGGAGGCCATGGCCATCTACGAACGCACGCTTGCACCCGGCGGGCTCTTGCTGCTGCACACGTCCAACCGCTATGTCCGGCTGGAGCCCGTGGTTGCGCGCCTCGCCGAAGTGCGCGGTCTCGATGCCATGGTGTGGCAGGACGAGCCGGTGCGGCGGAACGATGTCTATTCCTCCACCTGGATCGCCCTTGCCCCTACGCGTGCGCCGCTGGATGCGCTGTCCACGACGGCGGACTGGCGTCTGCTGGTAGAACCCGAAGGTCCGGTCTGGACCGACGACTACGCATCCGTCCTGCCTTATCTCGTCTGGGAGAATTTCCTGTGACCATAAACAGCCGTATCACTTCAGACCCCCGCTTTCCCGGCGCGACCATCCTGCCGTTCGAAGGCAAGATGCCGCAGATCCACGAGACTGCTTTCGTCGCGCCCGGCGCGCGCATCATCGGTGACGTGAAAATCGGTCCGGAAGCCAGCGTCTGGTACAACTGCGTGCTGCGCGGCGACATTCATCGTATCGAAGTAGGCGCGCGCAGCAATGTGCAGGACGGCAGCGTCTTCCACGTCGAGGGGCCGCGCCCCGATACGGACGGCGAACCGACAATCATCGGGGAGGACTGCGTGATCGGCCACATGGCAGTGGTCCACGGCTGCCAGCTGGAAGACCGCGCTTTCGTTGGCATGGGTGCTGTCGCCATGGATGGCGCGCGCATTGCCGAGGGCGGCATGTTGGGGGCAGGCGCTTTGCTCAGCCCCGGCAAGACGATCGGCAAGGGCGAGATATGGATCGGTCGCCCGGCCAAGTATTACCGCACGCAGGACGAAGCGCAGATTGCCAAGATCAGGTTCCAGACCGAGCGCTATTGCAAGCTGGCGCAGAAACACCTGGCGGAACTGCGTGCCATGCCAAACGACTGATCTGTTGCGCGGCGCAACTTTTCAAAAAGAACGCGCCTGAGGGTCGACTAGTCGCGGATCAGCGCGCGCAGCGCGGTGAGCCTGTCGGCTTCGTGCACCGGTTTGTCCCAGCGGATGCGATGAATACGCGGGAAGCGCATGGCCAGGCCGCTCTTGTGGCGCTTGCTGGAATGGACCGAATCGAAAGCAACTTCGAACACCAGTGTCCGCTCCACTTCCCGCACCGGGCCGAAGCGGTTGAGCGTGGTCTGCCGCACCAGCTTGTCGAGCTTCTTGAGCTCGGCATCGGTGAAGCCGGAATAGGCCTTGCCCACGGGCAGCAGTTCGGCCCCCTCGTCGGGGTCCCCGTCCCAGCAACCGAAGGTGTAGTCGGAATAGAAGCTGGAGCGCTTGCCGCTGCCGCGCTGGGCATACATCAGCACGCAGTCGATCAGCAGCGGATCGCGTTTCCACTTGTACCACAGGCCCGTCTTGCGGCCCGGCACGTACTGGCTGTCGCGCCGCTTCAGCATCAGGCCCTCGATGGCATCGTTGCGCGCGCCTTCGCGGATTTGCGCGAGGTGATCGAAATCCCGCGCCTCGACCAGCTGGCTGAGATCGAAGTGGCTTTCCGGCAATACCGGCACCAGTTTTTCGAGGCGCCGGCGTCTCGCTTCCCACGGCAGGCTGCGCAGGTCTTCGCCTTCCAGCATCAGCACGTCGTATAGGCGCACGAAGGCGGGGCTTTCGCTCAGCATCTTCTTGCTCACCGTCTTGCGCCCAAGCCTCTGTTGCAGTGCGTTGAAACTGGCCGCACCGCCCGCTTCGCCGCCCTGGTGGGCTCCGCGCACCAGCAATTCGCCGTCGAGGACTGCGGGCACATCGAGCGCGTCGACCATTTCCGGGAAAGTCGCGCTGATATCGTCGCCGCTGCGCGAATAGACGCGTGTCTCTCCCGCGACGTGTACCAATTGCACACGGATGCCGTCCCATTTCCATTCCGCTGCGTAGTCGGCGAGATCGACTACCGTTTCCTCCAGCGGATGGGCCAGCATGAAAGGGCGGAACAGCGGCAGGTTCTCGGTATCGGGCGGATCGGCGCCCTCCGCGCCCCAGGCGAACAGGTCGGCATAAGGCGGCTCCAGCGCGTGCCAGTATTCCTCCACGTCATCCACCGGCACGTCGAAAGCCTGCGCGAAGGCGACTTTGGCGAGGCGGCTGGAAACACCAACGCGCATCCCGCCCGTCGCCAGCTTGAGCAGGGCGTACCGACCGGCGGAGTCGAGCCTGTCGAGCAGGCGCGGAAGCTCGGTCATCACCGTTGCGCGGGTCATTCCGTCCAGCGTATTAACGGCTTCGCTGACCGTGGGGGGCGGCCCTGCTTCACCCAGCGCTTCGGGCCAGAGTAACGCGGCGGTTTCGGCCGTGTCGCCCACGAAATCGCGGCTGAGGCTCCACAGCACCGGGTCGACCCGCTCTTTAAGAAGGCCGCGGATGGTGGAGCTTTTCACCGCCTTGAAATCGAGACCATCGGTCAGCGCCGCCAGCGCCCAGCCACGATCGGGATCGGGGGTTTCGCGCAGGTATTCCGCGATCAGGCGCAACTTCTCGTTGCGGCTGCGCGTGTAGATCAGCGCGTCGATAAGGGCGGCGAACTTCTCCACCGCTAGTCGTCCTCATCCTCGTAGCCGACCAGTGCCAGGGCGCGGGCGCGGCGCTGGTGGAGCTGGTGCCAGCGCAACAACGCTTCCTCTCGCCCGTGCGTGATCCACGTCTCGTGCGGGTTCACTTCCTCGATAGTGCGCGTCAGCTCGTTCCAGTCGGCATGGTCGGAAATCACCAGCGGCAGTTCAACATTGCGTTGCCGTGCCCGCTGGCGAACGCGCATCCACCCGCTGGCCATGGCGGTGATCGGGTCGGGCAGGCGACGGCTCCATCGGTCATTCAGAGCCGACGGCGGACAGACGACGATTGACCCGCGCATATCGTCCTTCTCGTGATCGGACACGAGCCGCAATTCGCCAAGGTCGACGCCGAATTCCTCGTAGAGACGGCACATTTTCTCCATCGCCCCGTGCAGGTAGATCGGCTGTTTGTGTCCGGCCGCGCGCAGTTCCGCGATCACGCGCTGCGCCTTGCCCAGGGCATAGGCGCCGACGAGTACGCAGCTATCGGGGTGGGCTTCCAGTCGGCCGAGCAGCTTGGCCATCTCGTCCTCGATCGGCGGATGGGTGAACAGCGGCAGGCCGAACGTCGCCTCGGTGATAAAGATGTCGCACGAGGTCACCTGAAAAGGCGGGCAGGTGGGATCGGCGCGGCGCTTGTAATCGCCGGTAATCACTACGCGCTCGCCTGCGTGTTCCAGCAGGATCTGCGCGCTACCCAGCACGTGGCCGGCAGGAATATACGTGGCATCGACGCCGCCCTTGAGCCGGATCGTCTCGCCATATTCGACCGGGGTCGCACCTTCGCGCGTGGCGTAGCGCAGTTCCATGATCGCCAGCGTTTCCGGCGTGGCGACGGTTGTGCCGTGGCCGCCGCGCGCGTGGTCGGCATGGCCATGGGTGACGAGTGCGGTGTCGACCGCCCTTGAGGGGTCGATCCAGACATCGGCAGGCACGATGTGAACACCGTGCGGCTCGGGCCGGATCCAAGAGAAAGGTGCTGCCATTGCCCCTTAGAAAGTTGCGCCGCGCGACATTCGTTCCGGGCTAGTCGCCTGTTTCCCGGTTCTGCCAGGCATCGACGGCGGCATCGTATTTAAGGATGCGGTTGTCGGGATCGGGGAGGAAATGTGCCTCGGCGCTGGGGAGGGTGATCTCGCCACGCCCGCCTGCCATCATCAGCGTGCGATTGCTGCTGCCTACGCGCACCTCCAGCGGCATTTCGAATGGCAGGTCCGAAGGGGTTATCCATTCGAAGGATACCATTGCGCCGTCCTGCCGTATGTCGAGCCGGGGCAGGTCTGCCTCGTAGAAGTAGGCATCGAAGAACCAGCGAAGGTCTTCAGCGGTGATGTCTTCAAGGATCGCGCGGAAATCGTCGGTTGTGCGTGTCAGCGGACGAATTTCTCCGGACACAGGGTTGCTCGTGCCATAGGTAAGGCGGGTGATGGCAGGAAAAAGGGCTTCGTCGCCGACGAGGTAGCGCAGCGTGTGCATGATCCACGAGCCCTTGAAGTAGATATCGTCGCCCCACATCGCTTCGCGGTCGCTGTAGTCAGGCAATTCGCCTTCGGGCGGCACCAGCGGCACCCGGCTCCACACCCGCTGGCGCAGCTTCCACATTTCCGCATCGTAGAACATCCGGCCACGTGCGTGTTCGAGATAAAGCGGCTGGGTCCAGGTGGTGATCCCCTCGGCCAGCCACATGTGGTTGACCGTGGCGTTGCGAAGCTGGTTGGCGAACCATTCGTGTGCGAACTCGTGCTGGAGCAGCCAGTCATGGCCGTAGGCTTCAGGCCGGAAGCCGTTACCGTAGGCGTTGATGGTCTGGTGCTCCATGCCGAGGTGCGGGGTCTCGGCGACGCCCGCCTTCTCGTCACCGAAGGGATAGGGGCCGAACGTCGCTTCCATGAAGGCGATCTGCTCGGCCATTTCGCCAAGCAGACGCTGTGCGCCCTCGGCTTTGCCCGGCAAGTGCCAGAAGGCGAGCGGGATCGTGTTGCCGTAGCTACTGCGATAGTCGCGCCGCGCAACTTCGTAAGGGCCGATCTGCAATGCGATGCCGTAATTGCTCGGGTCGCGCGCCTGCCACTGGAAGGTGGTGGTGCCGTTGCCGTTGTCATACGTGCCGATCTGGCGACCGTTCCCTGCTGCTACCAACCCATCCGGCACCGTTACCATCAGGTCCAGCGTGTCGATCCGGTGGGACGAGTGATCGATGCACGGCCACATGAGGTCGCACCCCTCGCCCTGCACAGCGGTAGCGATCCAGGGTTGACCGTCCTCGGTCTGCGACCACACGAAACCACCCTCCCACGGCGGGTTGATCGCTTCGTGCGGAACGCCAGAGTAATCGATCCAGACCATCACCGGCTCGTTCGCAAAGGCAGGCTTCGGCAACGTGATCGTCAGCAGGCCATCGGGATTGCCCCAGTCACTGCTCGCAATCTCGACGCTGTCGATTTCCACGCGGCTCACGATGAAGCGCGGATCAAGATCGAATTGCAGTTCGGACAGATCGGCCTGGGGAACGACGCTGTAAAACCCCGTTCCCTCGATGCGCTTTTGTGAAGGATGCACGGCAATCGAAAGCGAGACATGCTCGATCTGCATCGCGCCGCGCGAACCTTCCAGCGGCAAGTCGCTCTGGGCGGTGCGCTCGGCCAATGGTGGCGGATTGCCCTGCGCCCAAACGGAAGCGGCGGGAGCCAGAGCCCCCGCCGCCACTATCGCGATTGCGGATTTCAGCTTCATGGCGCGAGATTACCCCGCGCCGCGCAGTCCGACTAGTCCTCGGAATCCTTGCTGCCATCCTTGTCGGCGGCAGGGGTTTCCGGCTTCTTCGTGTCCGCCTTCTTCGCCGCAGCCTTGCGCTTGCGCTTCGGCTTGGTCTTGGGCGGAGCAGGCGTGAGTTCGAAAGCGAGCTTTTCGTCCTTCACGGTGACATGCACCTCGCCGCCTGCGGACAGCTTGCCGAACAGCAGTTCCTCGGCCAGCGGCTGCTTCACCTTTTCCTGGATTAGGCGCGCCATCGGGCGGGCACCCATCAGCTTGTCGTAGCCGCGCTTGCCCAGCCACTCGCGGGCATCGCCGTCGAACTGGATGTGCACGTTCTGCTCGGCCAGCTGGAGTTCCAGCTGCAGGATGAACTTGTCCACCACGCGGCTGATCGTTTCCGGGCCGAGGTAGCCGAACGGCACCACGGCATCCAGACGGTTGCGGAATTCGGGGGTGAACATCTTCTTCACCGCCTCTTCCGATGCTTCTGTCTTCTGTCCGGCACCAAAGCCGATGCCCTGCTTGGCAGCGTCCGCCGCGCCCGCATTGGTCGTCATGATGAGGACCACGTTGCGGAAATCGACGGTTTTGCCGTGATGGTCTGTCAGCTTGCCGTTATCCATTACCTGCAGCAGGATGTTGAACAGGTCCGGGTGCGCCTTTTCGATTTCGTCGAGCAGCAGCACGCAGTGCGGATGCTGGTCGATGGCATCGGTCAACAGGCCGCCCTGGTCGTAACCGACATAGCCCGGAGGTGCGCCGATCAGGCGAGAGACGCTGTGCCGCTCCATGTATTCCGACATGTCGAAACGCTTGAGCTCGATACCCATGATCGAGGCGAGCTGGCGCGCGACCTCGGTCTTGCCGACGCCGGTCGGGCCGGAGAACAGGAACGAGCCGATGGGCTTGTCCGCCTCGCGCAGTCCAGCGCGGCTCAGCTTCATGGCAACCGACAGGCGTTCGATCGCCTCGTCCTGGCCGTAGACGACCCGCTTCAGGTCCTTGTCGAGATTGCCGAGAGCCTTCTTGTCATCCTTCGAGACGGATTTCGGCGGGATGCGTGCCATCGTCGCCACGACCTTTTCGATCTCCTTGGCGGTGATCGTCTTGCGGCGGCGGCTGGGCGGCACCAGCATCTGCATCGCGCCCACTTCGTCGACCACGTCGATGGCCTTGTCGGGCAGCTTGCGGTCGTTGATGTAGCGGGCGCTCATTTCCACGGCGGTCTTCAGCGCGTCGGGCGTGTATTTGACGCCGTGATGTTCCTCGAAGGCGCTCTTCAGGCCCTTGAGGATCTTGATCGTGTCCTCGATCGTCGGCTCGTTCACGTCGATCTTCTGGAACCGGCGCAGCAGGGCACGGTCCTTTTCGAAGTGGTTGCGAAATTCCTTGTAGGTGGTGGAGCCGATGCAGCGGATCGTGCCGCCGGAAAGCGCCGGCTTCAGCAGGTTGGAAGCGTCCATCGCCCCGCCGCTGGTGGCGCCAGCGCCGATCACCGTGTGAATTTCGTCAATGAAAAGAATGGCATCGGGCATCTTTTCGAGCTCGTTCACGACCTGCTTCAGCCGCTCCTCGAAATCGCCGCGATAGCGCGTGCCGGCCAGCAACGCGCCCATGTCGAGCGCGTAGATCACGGCAGGCTCCAGCACTTCGGGCACGTCGCCTTCCACGATCTTGCGTGCCAGGCCTTCGGCGATGGCCGTCTTGCCCACGCCGGGATCGCCCACGTAGAGCGGGTTGTTCTTCGAACGGCGGCAAAGGATCTGAACGGTGCGGTCCACTTCCGGGCCGCGGCCGATCAGCGGGTCGACCTTGCCGTCCAGCGCCTTCTGATTGAGATTCACGCAGAACTGGTCGAGCGCGGAATCCTTCTTGTTCTTGTCGGGCTTCTCTTCGCCGCGCGCCTGCGATTCCTCCTCGCTGCCGGTGGGGGAACGATCCTCTAGCTGGCGACCACCCTTGCCGATGCCGTGGCTGATGAAGCTGACAGCGTCGAGGCGGCTCATGTCCTGCTGCTGCAGGAAATAGACGGCGTAGGAATCGCGTTCGGAGAACAGGGCAACCAGCACGTTCGCGCCGGTGACGGTGTCCTTGCCGCTGGACTGGACGTGCAGGATGGCGCGCTGGATAACCCGCTGGAACCCGGCGGTTGGCTGCGGATCGGCGTCCTCGTCAGTCTTCAGTGACTGGTATTCCTGGTCGAGATACTGGCGCACCACGCCGCCCAGCTCTTCCATGTCGACACCGCAGGCGTTCATCACTTCGCCTGCGTCCTCATCCTCCACCAGCGCCAGCAGCAGGTGTTCGAGCGTGGCATATTCATGCGCACGGTCGATCGCGTGCTGGATCGCAGTGTGAAGGGTCTTTTCGAGGTTTTGCGCGAAACTTGGCATGATCTTCCTTGGGCGGCCTCAGGCCATTGCGGGAACGGTTGAGAAAGGTGCGTCGGGCTTGGTGAACATCGGCCTAACGCGGCGGGTTAACTCGCACGCGGATAGGCCTGCAAGCGGGTGTAAAAAGGATATGGTGCGCATCTGCGCGATTTCGAGGGGTACGAAGGGCCGGGTCCGGCCCATCAGTCCGTCTCTCGCGGCTTGAACAGCGCGTCGGCAAACTTTCGGTGCTGGTCTGCCTTGCTGTGATGCGCCTTCACGCGCGCGATTTCCGCTTCGAGCAACTGGATACGCGCCATCAGCTCGTCCTGCGAATAGCTGTCGAGGCTTTCTCCGGCCAGCTGGCCGGCGGCGTCGGAACGCATCCGGGGAAGGTCGTCTTCCATTGCAGTGCAACATCACCATACGGGCGCTTGCTGTCAATGGTGGCCATCACTAGGACTGTGCATCACACCAGGGCGTTGAACAGGGGGGAGCCTTCTTGGCAGACGAATTGCCGCAAACCATGTCCGTTGTCGCGATCAGCGAACCGGGCGGGCCGGACGTGTTGCAGATCGAGTCGCGCGTTGTGCCGCAACCGGCGCAGGGCGAAGTGCTGGTGCGGGTGAGCCATGCGGGCGTGAACCGTCCCGATTGCCTGCAACGGGCAGGCTCCTATCCGCCGCCCAAAGGCGCCAGCGACCTGCCGGGGCTGGAAATCGCGGGCGAGATCGTGGCGCTTGGCGAAGGTGTCGATCCCGGCGAACTGGGCAAAAAGGTCTGCGCGCTCACGAACGGCGGCGGCTACGCCGAATACTGCATTGCCCGCCCCGAACACTGCCTGCCGGTGCCGCCGGGCCTTTCCATGGCGGAAGCCGCGGCGATCCCCGAGACGCTGTTCACCGTGTGGCACAACGTGTTCCAGCGCGGCTTTGCCCGCGACGGGGAAACCATCCTGATTCACGGCGGCACGTCGGGCATCGGCACAATGGCGACGATGCTGGCCAAGCTGTTCGGCATGACCGTCGTCACCACCAGCGGTTCGGACGAGAAGTGCGCCGCCTCGCGCAAGGTGGGGGCGGATCTGGCGATCAATTACAAGACGCAGGATTTCGTCGAGCACGTGAAGGCCTTTACCGACAGCAAGGGCGCGGAATTGGTGCTGGACGTGGTGGCGGGCGAATATACCCAGCGCAACCTCGATGCGCTGGGAGAGGACGGCCGCCTCGTCGTGATCGCCGTGCTGGGCGGGCCGAAGTCCGAGATCAACGTGGCGAAGATGATGGTGCGACGTCAATCCATCACCGGCTCTACGCTCCGCGCGCGCTCCAACGTTTTCAAGGGGATGCTGGCGGACGAGCTGTTCCGCGAGGTGTGGCCGCTTGTCGAAAGTGGAGAGCTGCGGCCGGTAATGGACAAGACCTATCCACTTGCTGAAGCTGCCGAGGCACACCGACGCATGGAAGCGGGCGAGCATGTCGGCAAGATCGTGCTCGACGTGGCCGGGGCCGCGAACTGATGGCTAATTCGATGTCTTCTGCTGTGCATACGCGCGACGAACTCTGCGCCCACATGGATACCTTTCTCGGTGCGCTGGCGGCGCGCGACGTATCGCAGGTGCCTTGGGCCGAGCACGTCGTCTTCACTGAGAACAACGTCCAGCTGGCTGTAGGTGACGGCATCTGGAGCACGGCGACCGCCATTCCGCGCGACTACGACCTGAAGGCCGCAGACCCGGCGACCGGCCAGGTGAACTGGTTCGGCTTCGTCACCGAAGGGCCGGACACCGCCGTAATGGGCCTGCGACTGAAAATCGAGGCAGGACGCGTCGCCGAGGCAGAGGCAATCATCTGCCGCCCTCACGAGCTTGGGCCGTTCCCCGTGATCGACCTCGATCGCCGCCCGCGCGAAAGCCTCCTCGCCGATGTGCCGCCCGACCAGCGCACCGCGCGTGAGCGGATGATCGCGCTCGCCAACGGCTATTTCGATACGCTGCAACTGAACGACGGCAAACTCTTCACCCATTTCACCGACGACTGCGACCGGATTGAGAACGGCCTGCAAACGACGAACGTGGAGATCGAAGGCTATCCGATCGCAGCGATGGGCACGGCGGACCAGTTCCGCCTGGGGCAGTACAAGTACGACGACCGCCTGCGCGACCGTCGCTTCCCGCTGGTGGACGAGCAGAAGGGCCTGGTGATCGCCGCCGGTTTCATCGATCATTCGGGCCGCATGACCGAAGTGATCTGGACCGACGGCAGCACGCACGATTCCATCTTTCATTTCCCGCATAGCTTCGCCCTGCTGGAAATGTTCAAGATCGTGGACGGTAAGATCGCCGACGTGGAAGCGGTGTTCATCACCGTTCCCTACAACATGCCTTCGCCGTGGATCGCGCCACAGCCATACGTTGTGCGCTGATCAGCGTGCGCTGACTCGAAAGCGTCACACTGTCGCCGAAGTGCCACCAAACTGTGGCCAGCGTGTAACATCCTTGAATCATAGGCTGATAGCCAAACGGGCAGCGACGAGGCGCGCATCATGTTTGGCAACTATCTCGACGGCGAATTCGGCAACGGGGGCGGCGTATCCGCATTCCCCGATCTGGAGCGGCACAAGCCCGCGACGCCGGAGCGTTCTGCCGAAGGCCGGCGCAAGTACCGCACGATCTGGATCTCCGACATCCACCTCGGCACAAAGGGCTGCAATGCGGACCTGCTGGTCGATTTCCTCGACAGCGTCGATTGCGAGACGATGTACCTGGTCGGCGACATCATCGATGGCTGGCGGCTGAAGAAGAAGTTCTACTGGCCCGACGCGCACAACGACATCGTCTGGCGCATCATGAAGCGGGCCAAGCGGGGCACCAGGGTGGTCTACATTCCCGGCAACCACGACGAGATGTTCCGCCAGTTCACCGGCCTCAACTTCGGCGGCATCGAGATCAGGCGGGCGGCCTTTCACGATACCGCGGACGGGCGGCGGCTGATGGTGCTGCACGGCGACGAGTTCGATGCCGTCATGCTGTCGCACCGCTGGCTCGCCTTCGTGGGGGACGCGCTCTACCATTTCATGATGGGTGTGAACCATTGGGTGAATGCCGTGCGCCGCAGGCTGGACCTGCCCTATTGGTCGCTTTCCAAGATGGCCAAGCACAAGGTGAAGAACGCGGTCGAGTTCATCGGCAAGTACGAGGAAGTTGTCGCCCGCGCCGCGGGAGAGCGCGGCGTGGATGGCGTCGTCTGCGGCCATATCCACACCGCCGAACACCGCATGTTCACCCACGATGGCAAGCGCATCGAATACTGGAACGACGGCGACTGGGTCGAAGGCTGCAACGCACTGGTGGAGCACGCCGACGGACGCATGGAAATTCTCCACTGGCCCGAGGAAGTCGCCAGGCGCGAAGAGCGCATGCGGCAGGCCGACAGCGCCATTGCCCAAGCGGCGTGATGGGAAAAGTCGCATGAAGATCGCTCTCGTCACCGATGCCTGGCACCCGCAGGTGAACGGCGTGGTCCGCACGCTGGACACCGTGATCGGCGAACTGCGCCAGCGTGGGCACGAGGTCGACGTGACTTCGCCTGACCTGTTCCCTTCGATGCCGGCGCCGTCCTACCCGGAGATCCGGCTGGCATTCACCGGGATGCGCGGAGTGGCCACCAGACTGGAGCGGTTCGCGCCCGACACGATACACATCGCTACCGAGGGGCCGCTGGGCTGGGCTGCAAGGCACTATTGCCTGCGCCGGGACCTGCCATTCACCACCGCCTATCACACCCAGTTTCCCGACTACGTGGCGCGGCGCACGGGGATGCCCGCGAGTTTGTTCTGGCCGATGATCCGTCGCTTCCACGCGCCCGCCGTGCGCACCATGGTGGCGACCGAGACGATCCGTGAAGAGGTCACCGCGCAGGGTATCGGCCCGCTGCATCACTGGAGCCGCGGCGTGGATGTGGAGACGTTCCACCCGGACCATGCACCGCCCGATCTGTTCTTCAATCTTCCGCGTCCGATCCAGCTCTATGTCGGCCGCGTGGCGGTAGAGAAGAACATCGAGGCTTTCCTCTCGAACACACACCCCGGCTCGAAGGTCGTCGTTGGCTGCGGACCGGCGCTGGAAAAGCTGCGGGCACGGTTTCCCGAAGCGCATTTCCTTGGCAAGCAGACCGGCGATGCGCTGGCCGCCTGTTATGCCGGTGCGGACGTATTTGTCTTTCCCAGCAGGACTGACACCTTCGGCCTCGTGATGATCGAATCGCTCGCTTGCGGGACGCCGGTCGCTGCCTATCCCGTCCCCGGCCCACTAGACGTCTTGCACCCGGAAAGCGGTGCGATGGCTGAACGGCTGGAGGACGCGATCGCGGGCGCGCTGCGCCTCGATCGCCGCCGCTGTCATGCACGGGGCCGCGCCTTCACCTGGTCCGCCAGCGCCGATCAGTTCCTCGCCGGACTTGCCCCGATGACGCAGGAAGTGATGCCCGAAGAGCTTGCCCGCGCGCCGGCCTGAGCGCGACGCCTGACAGGCGGAATCGCCAAAAGCTTGCCGATTGTCCGCAACTGTTCTACATCATTCGGCGACGATGGCCGTCCCGCGAGGGGCGGCCCTTTTATTTTCAGTTTTGGAGAACCGCTGTGGCTAACCAGCCCACGCCCCTGATGCCTCATGCCACCGCCAGCTGGCTGGTGGACAACACCGCATTGAGCTTCACCCAGATCGCCGACTTCTGCGGCCTTCACATTCTCGAAGTGCAGGCGATGGCAGACGACCTGGCAGGCGCCAAGTACACCGGCCGCGATCCCGTACACTCGGGCGAACTGACGCACGAAGAGATCGAGCGCGGCCAGGCTGATCCCAGCTATTCGCTGAAGATGCAGAAGGCCCCGGTCGACGTCAGCCGCACCAAGGGCCCGCGCTACACGCCGGTGTCCAAGCGGCAGGACAAGCCTGATGGCATCGCCTGGATCATTCGCAATCACCCGGAGATTTCCGACGCGCAGATCGGCCGCCTGATCGGCACGACTCGCAACACGATCAACGCGATTCGCGAGCGCAGCCACTGGAACATTGCCAACATCCAGCCCAAGGACCCGGTAACGTTGGGACTGTGTTCGCAGCGCGAACTCGACGCCGCGGTCGCCAAGGCGGCCAAGCGCGTCGCTGCCGCCGAACCGGCTGCCGAAGGTGAGGAAGCGGTCGAAACCGCCGCGCCCACCGCTCCGCGTGACGACAAACAGGAACTGATCGCCGAGCTGCGCCGCGAGCGTGAGGAAGCGGCCAAGGCTGCGGCCGAAGCAGCGCAGGAAGCCGAAGCCGAAGCATGGCTGACGGCCAAGCGCGCGGCAGAGGAACAGGGCGAAGGCTGATCCCCGCCCGTTTCGGACGGCTGAACGAGCTGGGGCGGCCCATCGGACCGCCCCACCCCCTCCACAAACTGTAAGCTGTATCAGCCCGCCAGCGTCAGGCCGGGCTGCTTGCCTTCACCCTGCGCGCCTTCGGCGGCGGGCTTCTGCTGATTGTTGCCTTTGGCGCGCAGCGGCGCGAAACGACCATCGACAGATGCGCCCTGTTCGATCGTCAGCGTGTCATAGCTGACATCGCCTTCGATCTGAGCGCTCTTCAGCACCACCAGGTTGCGCACTTCGATGGTGCCCTTGATCTCACCAGAAAGGCGGGCGCTCTCGGCCTTGATCTCGCCTTCGATGCGACTGGATTCGCCCTGCACCAGGCTGGCGCAGGCGAGGTTGCCGACGATCTTGCCGTCGACGTGAAGGTCGACCGATGCCTCGATATCGCCGCGAATGGTGACATCGGGGCCGATTACGGAAAAGGTGCCGCCGGGATTAGCCATCGACTTTGCTTTCGTCGGAATCTGGGGCGAACTCGGCTCGGACTTGCTCGAGAACATGGGGGGCTGTCTCCAGGAACGGACGCGGGTTCACCGCGCGGTTGTTGATGCGTACTTCGAAGTGCAGGTGCGGGCCGGTGGAACGGCCGGTGCTGCCGATGGCGCCGATCACGTCGCCGGCATCTACCGTGGCACCCACCTGCGCGTTGAAGCGCGACATGTGAGCGTAGCGGGTGACGAGGCCGGCGCCGTGGTCGATCTCCACCACCTTGCCGTAGCCGCCCTTGGTGCCGACGAATGTCACGCGGCCATCGGCGGCGGCATGGATGGGCGAACCCATCGGGGCACGGAAATCGAGGCCAGAATGCATTGCGGCCGTGCCGCGGAACGGGTCACGGCGATAGCCGAAGCCCGAGGAAATCGAATTGAGATCGGCAGGCATGACCTGCGGGATCTGGTCCAGGCCGCGCTCCAGCGCGCTCATCCGGGCAAGGCTGAGGCCAAGGCGCTCGAAACGCGGGTCTAGCGAACCGTCGCTCTCCGATGCGAGGCTTTCCAGCGGACCACCCATTGCGGTGTCGTTCGCCCGCTCCACAGCGCGCGGATCGAGACCGAGCTGGCGGATCGCTTCTTCGGCGCGCTCGGCGCGGCGGTCCGCGTAGCGGGTCAGCCGCTCGGTGAAAGCAAGCTGGCGCGCTTCCATGCGCGCAAGGCCTTCCGCTTCGGGGAAGACGTTGCGGATCATGCTGATGAGTTCTTCGCTTTCGGCGGCGGAGTCGCTGACCGTGTCAACACCTTCGGCCAGAACGTCTTCGGGAAGCATCTCGACAATGCCGTCGAGCAATTGCTGCCGCGCCTCGAGGTCGGCGACCGTGGCGGCGATATCGTCGGAATAGGCGGAGAAACGATCTTCGGCGGTGGCCACCTGCGCTTCGCGTTCCAGCAGCGATGCGCGCTCCGTACTGGCCTGCCACTGGCTGACGGCCATCACGCCCATCGAGACAGCCCAGCCCAAGGTCACCGCGGCAACGGTGCCAGCCGCCGCCATCTGCATTTTCGTTGTGATGGTAAGAAAGCGCACCTGGCCTTGCGAGCGCATGAAGAACTCTCGCTCCGGAAACCATGTGCGCAGGCGGTCTAGAATTCCGCCCGTCGATTGCTGTGCCAAAACGACCCCGTCCGTCCGCTTGTTTTGTGTGTCATCAGGGATACCCATCAGTCGCGCGAGGCCAAGCCAGAACGTTAACCTATGGGGCGAGTTGAACCTATCGCGGGGTGAAACGTTACATACTTGAGAAAAAATTGTGCCGCGCCGGGAACTATTCGGCTGATCGGGCTTTGCGAGGCGCTCCTACCCCGTCCCGCGATTCGCCCTGACAGGCACGCCCACTCATGTTAGAAGGCGACACATGACTACAGACACCCTGGAAAAGACCGACTACACCCAACTCATTGAAGACCTTGCGAAAAGGGGTCGAGCCGCGCAGCGCAAGCTGGCCCGCGCCAGCGATGCGGAGAAGGCTGCCGGCCTGCGCGCCGCCGCCCAGGCCATCCGCGCCGATTCGGCCAGCATTCTCGAAGCCAACGCGAAAGACATGGCCGCAGGCGAGGAGCGCGGCCTTACCGGCGCCATGCTCGACCGGCTGAAGCTGGATGAAGAGCGGCTGGAAGCCATCGCCGGGGCCATCGAAAACGTTGCCAAGCTGCCCGATCCGGTTGGCGAAGTGATCGACAACCGCAGTTCGCCCTCCGGCTTCGGGCTGGAGCGCGTGCGCATTCCCATCGGCCTGATCGGCATCATTTACGAAAGCCGTCCAAACGTGACTGCTGATGCCGCAGCTCTGTGCCTGCGTTCCGGCAATGCGGCGCTGCTGCGCGGCGGGAGCGAGGCTATCCATTCCAACCGCGCGCTGCACGCCGCCTTTGCCAAGGGGCTGGAAGAAGCGGGCCTGCCTGCCGATGCCATCCAGCTGATGCCGACGCAGGACCGCGAAGCCGTGGGCGCGATGTTGAAGGCCGCGGGCCTTGTCGACATGATTGTGCCGCGCGGAGGCAAGGGCCTGGTGGCCCGCGTGCAGGAAGACGCCCGCGTGCCCGTGCTCGCCCACCTCGACGGCATCTGCCACACATATATCCACGCCGATGCCAACCCCGACATGGCCCGCGAGATCGCGGTGAATGCGAAGATGCGCCGCACCGGGATTTGCGGCGCGATGGAAACACTGCTCATCGATTCCAGCTTCGGCGAGGGCGACAAGGTGCTGGCGGCAATCGCCGATGCAGGCTGTGAACTGCGCGGAGACGAACGGGCGCAAAAGCTCGATTCCCGCGTTAAGCCGGCAACGGCGGAGGATTGGGACACCGAGTACCTCGATGCCATCCTCTCGGTAGCCGTGGTCGATGACATCGACGGAGCGATGGAACACATCGCCGCGCATTCCTCCGGCCACACCGAAGCAATCATCACCGACGACGACAAGGCGGCCGAGCGCTTCCTCGCCGAGGTCGACAGCGCCATCGTGATGCACAACGCCTCCACCCAGTTCGCCGACGGCGGCGAGTTCGGGCTTGGGGCGGAAATCGGCATTGCGACCGGTCGCCTGCACGCACGTGGCCCGGTGGCGCTGGAAGGCCTCACCACCTACAAGTGGCAGGTGAAGGGCAAGGGGCAGGCTCGACCGTAACCTTAGCCCGAGGGGAGGGGCAGGCATGCGCTACAACAGGCTCGGCAATTCCGGCCTCGTCGTTTCCGAACTGTGCCTTGGCACGATGACGTTCGGCACTGCCCCTTCCGGCATATTTCAGCACGACCTCGACCAAGAGGGCTCCACCACGCTGGTGAAGCAGGCGCTCGATTCTGGCGTCAATTTCATGGACACGGCAAATCTCTATTCGGCGGGCCAGAGCGAGGAATACCTCGGCCAGGCGCTGCGCGATACGGGCGTGGCGCGAGATCAGGTAGTGATCGCCACCAAGGGCATGGGCCCGATGGGCGAGGGGCCGAACGACAGCGGCAATTCGCGCTATCACCTGCTGAACCAGATCGATGCCAGCCTCGACCGGCTCGGCCTCGATCACGTCGATCTTTACCAGATTCACGGCTGGGATCCGAACGCGCCAATGGAAGAAGGCCTGCGCGCGATGGAGGACATTGTGCGTTCGGGACGCGCGCGATATATCGGCGTGTCCAACTGGGCCGCCTGGCAGATCGCCAAGGCGCTGGGCATTGCCGAACGGCGCGGATGGGACAAGTTCGTCTCCAACCAGGCGCTCTATGCGGTGACGGGGCGCGAACTCGAACGCGAGCTGGTGCCGATGATGCTGTCGGAAGGACTGGGCCTGATGGTCTGGAGCCCGCTGCTGGGCGGCCTCCTTTCCGGCAAGTACCAGTTCGAGGACGGCGACATCAGCGGCGAGGGCCGCCGAGCCAAGCTGGATTTTCCGAGGGCGGACAAGCATCTGGCTGCAAGGGCGGTGGAGGCCATGCGCCCCATGGCCGAGCGGCACGGCGTCACGGTGCCTGCCATCGCGCTTGCCTGGCTGCTCCATCAGCCCGTAACCTCTTCGGTTATCGTAGGGGCCAAGCGGGAGGAGCAATTGGCACAAAACCTTGCCGCGACCGACGTGGAGCTTTCGTTGGAAGAGCTGGCCACGCTGAGCGAGATCGGCGCGCGTGAGGACGAATACCCGGCATGGGCGATCAAGTCGCAGGACCGGCGACACGGCTTCCGCATTTCCCCCCGACGCAAGCCGGACTGATGAGAGGCCCCGTTACCGGGCTGCTGGGTGGCAGCTTCAATCCGGCCCACGCGGGCCATCGCCGGATCACCCTGTTCGCCATGGCCGCGCTGGGCCTGGACGAGGTGTGGTGGATGGTCTCTCCTGGCAACCCGCTCAAACCCAGGAAGGGAATGGCCCCGCTCGCCGCCCGTGTCCGTTCTGCCAAGGCCGCCAGCAGGCGCGCCCCGATCAAGGTGACAGCCATCGAACGCGAACTGGGCACCCGCTATACCGTCGACACCCTGCGCGCGCTCAAGCGTCGCTATCCGCGCCGCCGTTTCGTGTGGCTGATGGGCAGCGACAACCTCGCGCAGTTTCACAATTGGCGGAATTGGCGGCAGATCGCGCGGGAAATGCCCATTGCCGTGATCGCGCGTCCGGGGTATGACGATGCTGCTCTTGCGAGCCCCGCAAGAGCCTGGCTGCGCGATTACCGGTTATCCGCAGCCGGACTACGCAACCGGGGCGAATGGAGCGCACCCGCGCTGATAGAGCTGCGTTTCGATCCCGATCCGCGTTCGGCCACACAGATACGCCGGGCGGATCCTCACTGGGCGGAAGACCACGCCGGTCCGCCGCCAAGGGACGAAGTGACGCATTCCCTCATCCATGAAAGTCACAAGGGGGCGGACGCGTGAGGCGTGCAGCCCTTTACGCTTTTGTCCTTCACCCCATATACGGAGCATGACCTTTCGCGATGAGCCAAGCCAACACAGGAACGCCGCTGCGTTCCGCCGACACGGGCAACCGCCGCGCAACTGCAACCATCCTTTCCATGCCTGATCTAGAAACAACCATTCACGCCGAACCCGGCACGCTCCACGCACTGATCCTCGAACAGCTCGATGACGACCAGGCGCAGGACATCGTCTCCATCCCGCTCGAAGGCAAAAGCTCGATCGCCGATCACATGGTCGTCGCCTCGGGCCGCTCGACCCGGCAGGTCGCCGCCATGGCGATGAAGCTGGCCGAGAAGCTCAAGCAGTCGGGCGAGCAGAGCCCGCGCATTGAGGGTCTTCCCGCTGCCGACTGGGTGCTGATCGATGCGGGCGACGTCGTCGTCCACCTGTTCCGCCCCGAAGTGCGCAGCTTCTACAACCTGGAGAGGATGTGGGGCTTCGGCGAGGACGGGCAGACGCGGCAGATGGGCAGCGCCTGATTTGTTAAGCCCTCAAGCGCCGGGCGCAGCGCGTCCGCGCTGCTTGGCTTTCTCCGCATAGGCTCAGGCGCGCGTTCGCGCTTGCGGTTGCTGCGCAACCGTGTCCCGCGCAGAGATCGGCCAATCTCTCTGGCTCGGTCCGCGACCAGCGGATCGCAAGGCCGAACGGCCGCCCGCAGGTGCCGCGCAGCGAAGCGGAGCGAACAGCACCGAGGACGCAAGCGCGGAGGCGCTTGCGGAAAACAAACTAATCGCGGAAAGCCAATCCAGGGTATCAGGCAGGAGCCGCAACCATTCTTCTTCACATCATCGCCCGCGGCAAAATCGCCCGCTCTCCCGAAGAGGAACTGGTGGAGCGCTATGCCAAGCGCATCCAGTGGCCGCTGAAATTCACCGAACTGCCCGAAACCGGCGGACGCATTCCCGATCCGCAGACACCGTTCAAGACGGTCCTCCTGGACGAACGCGGCAAGAACCTCGGCTCCGAGGAATTCGCGCGCGTTCTCGAACGCTGGCGCGACGACGGGATGCGCGAATGCCGCTTCGTGATCGGCGCGGCGGACGGACACTCTAAGCAGGAGCGCGACGAGGCGGACCTGCTGATATCCTTCGGCAAGGCCACCTGGCCGCACCTGCTGGCCCGCGCCATGCTGGCGGAGCAACTGTTCCGCGCCACCTCCATTCTTGCAGGCCATCCCTATCATCGGGCAGGATAGAGCGCGATGCACCGCGCCATCCTCCTCATCGGCTCGATAGCCTTCTGCGCTGCGGCGGCATTCGCTCAACGCGCGCCCGTCAGCCAGAGCCCGGAGGACATGCGCGCCGCCCTCGCCGAAGCGCTGGCAGAGCGCGAGAACGCCGAGGCGCGCAGCCAGCGGTTTGAGGAAGAAGCGGAAGAGGCACAGGACGCCGCCGAGCGCGCCGCTCGCGAAGCCGCTGCGCTCGCCGCCCGCGTGCAGCAGGCGGAGGCCGGGATTGCCGCTGCCCGGGCCCGCATTGCCATGATCGACCGCGAACAGGCCGTCCTGCGCGAGGAACTGGGCCGCGAGCAGCAGCCGGTGGTCGAACTTACTGCCGCGCTCCAGCAGTTCTCCCGCCGCCCGCTCGTGCTCTCGGTGATGCGACCCGGTTCCGTGAAGGACGTGGTGTACCTGCGGGCCATGCTGCACGACACGGTGCCACAGGTGCAAGCGGGCACCCGCGATCTGCGCAACCGCCTCAACCGCGCCCGCGAACTGCGGCGGGAAGCTTTGGCCGCCGCGCAGGTGCTGGAGGCGGAGGAAACCGCGCTGGCCCAGCGGCGTGAGGAGCTGGCCGAGATCGAGACGCGCGAGCGCCTCGCCGCCCGCGCCGCCGGGGGGGCGGCGAGCCGGGAGGTGGACCGCGTTCTGGCGCTGGCCGAGGAAGCGCGCGATCTCGACAGCCTGGTGAGCGAACTCGACCGGGCAGCCGATCTGCGGCAGCGCCTAGCCGCGCTGCCGGGGCCGCGCCTGCGCCCTTCGCAGCCCGGCGCAGCGCAGCGGGTCAGCCCGCCTTCTCCCACGCCATCGCAAGCACAGGCGCAGGGCGCGCCCCGGCCGTACATGCTCCCGGTTTCTGGCCGTACCGTGATCGGCTTCGGTGCGCCGCAGGCATCGGGCCTCAGCCGCGGGCTGACGCTGGCACCGATCGGCGGGGCGCAGGTGGTGGCGCCTGCTGCAGGTCGCATTGCCTTTGCCGGTCCCTATCGCGGCTATGGCAGCATCGTGATTATCGAGCACGGTGGCGGCTGGACCAGCCTGGTAACAGGCTTGGCCCGCAGCGACGTGGACGTTGGCGAGAGTGTGCGGGCAGGCTCCCCCCTTGGCATTGCAGCGCCGACCGATCCCAGCGTGACGCTGGAACTGCGCCGCGACGGTGAAGCGGTGAACCCGATCGCCAATATTCGCTGAATGTCTCTACCGGGACCGCATTGCACCCTCATCTGGCGTTAAGACGCGCCATGCGATAAACGGGCAACTGGGACTCCCTCCTTGCCGAGGACGATACGTATATGAAATTCGCACCCGCCATCCGCGCTGCCGCCCTTTGCACGGCCGTTGCGCTCGTGCCCGCCACCACTGCCGCCATCGCGCAGGTGGAAGGCCGCGCCTCGCCCGAATTCGCCAAGCTGTTCGCTACCTATCAGCGGATCAAGGCGAGCTACGTGGAGCCGGTGGACGACGAGGTGCTGATCCGCGGGGCTATCGACGGGATGCTCGCCGCCCTCGACCCGCATTCGGCCTATCTCGACGGCACGGCGCTGGAACGCCTGACCACGATGATCGACGGCAACTACCAGGGCCTTGGCATTTCGGTGCAGATGGAGGACGGCGCGGTGAAGGTGATCTCGCCGTTCCGTGGCAGCCCTGCCGATGCCGCAGGGATCAAGGCCGGTGACTACATCACCCACATCAACGGCGAACTCATCTACGGCATGGAGCTGAACGATGCCGTGGCGCAGATGCGCGGGCCTGCGGGCACCGACATCGAGGTAACGATTTTCCGTCCCGGTCGCGAGGACAGTTTCGAAGTGCAGGTAACGCGCGGCGTTATCGAGCTGGAGCCGGTGACCTGGGAATTGATGGACGGCAATATCGGCCACATCAGCGTGAACGAATTCTCCGCAGACGTCGGTGCCGACGTGCGCCGCGGTCTGCGCGAATTACAGGAGCAGGCCACTGGCCGCCTCGGCGGGCTGGTGCTGGACCTGCGCCGTAATCCCGGCGGTTCGCTGGACGAGGCCGTGGCACTGTCCGACCTGTTCCTCACTGACGGGCAGATCGTGTCGCAGCGCGGTCGTTCGCGGCGTGAGACGATCTACTACGATGCTGAAACCGTCTATCGCGGCGACGTGGCCGAGGGCCTGCCCATCATCGTGCTGATCGACGAAGGCTCCGCCTCGGCCAGCGAGATCGTGGCAGGCGCGCTGCAGGATCACCGCCGCGCGCTGGTGATGGGCGAGCGCAGCTTCGGCAAGGGCAGCGTGCAGACGCTGCTGCCGCTCAGCCGTGATTCGGCACTGAAGCTGACCACGGCGCGGTATTACACGCCTGCAGGTCGCAGCGTGCAGGAAGGCGGGATCGAGCCCGATATCCGCGTGCCTCAGCTTTCCGATCCCGATGCAGAGCGTCGCCAGCGCATGGCGCTGCGCGAAAGCGACCTTCGCGGGCATCTCGTGGGCGAAATCGGCGTTGAGGACGAGAACCTGGAGCGCGACCGCCTCGACGATCCGCGCTTCCAGCTCACCGCTGCCGAACTCGAAGAGCAGGGCGTGGATGACTTCCAGCTCGACTATGCCGTGCGCACCCTGCGCCGGACGAGCGGCGTGAACGTGGCCGTCCGCGGCGAGAACGGATCGCGCCGCTGAATAGCAACTGGGCTTCGACAAGTCCCGGATGAGCGATTAGGGAACGAAGGATGAGCACACCGCTTTCCCCTTCCGACAGGCTTGCCCAGCGACTGGCGCTCGGCATCCCTGCCATCCTACTCGCCGGAGCTTACATCTCGGAATACGGCTTCGGCCTGTTTCCGTGCGAGATGTGCTGGTGGCAGCGTTATCCGCACTTCGTGGCCGTGGCGCTGGCTTTCGTTTCCTACGTGTCCCCGCCGAAGCGCGCATGGATCGGCCTTGCCGCGCTCGCCATCGCGGTTTCCGGTGCGATCGGTGTTTTTCATGCAGGCGTCGAATACGGCTGGTGGGAAAGCCCCCTGGGCTGCACCTCCACCGATCCCTTTTCGCTGGAATTCGTACGGTGTGACGAGCCGGCATGGACGCTGATGGGCATTTCGCTGGCGGGCTTCAATGCCCTCCTTTCCATCGGCAGCGCCATCGCCATATGCATGCTGTTGCTCGCCAAGGAGAGAACGCAATGACCGACGCTTTCAGGAAAGACCGTTCCGAAATGATCCGCGTGGACCAGGCGGGCGAATTCGGCGCCACCCGCATCTATGCGGGGCAACTGGCGGTCATGGGCGATCGCGGGCCGCACTCTGCGGAAATTCGCGGCATGGCGGAGCAGGAAGCGGGCCACCGCGCCGAGTTCGACGCGCTGATGGCAAAGCGCGGCGTGCGCCCCACGGCATTGCAGCCGTTCTGGAACCTTGCCGGCTATGCGCTGGGCGCGGGTACGGCCCTGATCGGGCCCGAAGCGGCCATGGCCTGCACCGCCGCGGTCGAAACCGAGATCGACAAGCACTATTCGCAGCAGCTCGACGAGCTTGAGGCGGACGGCGATGATCCCGAACTCGCCGACATGATTCACCGCTTCCGCGAGGATGAGCGCGAGCACCGCGATGCCGCCCTTGATGCCGGCGCGGAAAATGCTCCAGCCTATCCGCTGCTGTCCGCCGCAATCCGGCTGGGGTGCCGGGCGGCGATCAGAATTTCCGAGAAAATTTGACACAAACCAACTTCATCATGCGTTCAACAGGTAAGGTGCCATATGGAAACGAACGCAAAGCCGAAGGATCGATCATGACACGCCTCCTAGCCCTGACTGCCGCCTCCGCCATCGCCGCGGCATTGGCCACGACGCCAGCCGCTGCGCAGGACGATGCCGGAGATCGCGTGAACACGGTCATCATCTACGGCGACGATGAATGCCCGCAATCGACCGACGACATGATCACCGTCTGCGCCCGTCTTGATGAAAGCGAGCGCTATCGCATTCCGCCGAACCTTCGCACCAGCAGTTCGCCTCAGAACGAAAGCTGGACCCAGCGCGCACTGGCACTGGAAGCCGTGGGTGACTTCGGTCCGCTAAGCTGCACCCCGGTGGGTGCGGGCGGCGACCTGGGCTGCACGATGGAAATGATCGAGGCAGCCTACGAAGAGCGCGCCAATTCCAGCGACGTCCGCTTTGCCGAACTGATCGCCGAAGAACGCGCCGAACGCCTGGCCGCCATCGATGCCGATGCCGAAGCGACGCAGGCCCGCGTCGAGGAACTGGAGGAAGCCGAATTCCAGCGCCGCCGCGAGGCGCAGTCGCAACCGATCCCCGGCGAGGAAGTGGACCCGTCCGCCCCTCCCGCGACCGTTGTCGACCCCGATCGCGTGCCGCCGCGCGACGTGCCGCCGCCCAGCTTCGACGATGACGAGGAACAGGTGCCGCTTGACGCAGCGCCACCAGCAGAATTGCCGAATTAAGCCGGGGCGACCTCAGGTGAGCGCGATATCCGGCGCGTCTTCCTGCTTCATGCCCACGACGTGGTAGCCCGCATCGACGTGATGGGTTTCGCCCGTCACGCCCGATGACAGGTCCGAACAGAAATACAGGCCTGCGCCGCCCACGTCCTCGATCGTGACATTGCGCCGCAGGGGCGAATTCAGCTCGTTCCATTTGAGGATGTAGCGGAAATCGCCGATGCCGCTGGCTGCCAGCGTCTTGATGGGTCCGGCGCTGATGGCGTTTACCCGGATGTTATCCGGGCCAAGGTCGTTCGCGAGATATTGCACGCTGGTTTCCAGCGCGGCCTTGGCAACGCCCATCACGTTGTAGTGCGGCACGACCTTCTCCGCGCCGTAGTAGGTCAGGGTGACGATGGAGCCGCCCTCGGACATCAGCGGCGCGGCGCGCTTCGCAGCGGCGACCAGCGAATAGGCCGAGATGTTCATCGTCATCAGGAAATTGTCGAGACTGGTGTCGACATATTTGCCGCGCAACTCGCTCTTGTCGGAAAAGCCGATGGCGTGGACGAGGAAATCCAGCTTGCCCCACTTCGCCTCGATCTCGGCAAAGGCGGTGTCCATCGCGTCCATATCGGAAACGTCGCACTCGATCAGGAAGTCGCTGCCCACCTGCTCTGCCAGCGGGCCGACGCGCTTCTTCAAGGCTTCTCCCTGATAGGAGAAGGCCATGTCTGCACCTTGCTCGTGCAGCTTCTTCGCAATGCCCCAGGCCAGCGACTTGTCGTTCGCGAGGCCCATGATCAGGCCCTTCTTGCCTGCCATCAATCCAGTCATCGGGCAGTGTCCTCCATTGTGTCTGCCTCTTGCGCCAGCCGATCCTCCTCCTCCTCGGGCGTTTCGGCTAGCGCGGCGTTCAGTTCGGCGCCTGCCACAATCCCTAAGCCCACCAGCCAGAAAAAGAAAAGCGTGATCATCACCCCGGCCAGCGATCCGTAGGTCAGGTCATAGGCGAAGATGAGCCGCAGGACCGGCGGGAAAGCGAGCGCGACCATCGTCCACCAGCCGGTGACAAGCAGGGCGCCCGGCCACTTGCGATAGCGGCGGTGTCGATATTCGTGCGGCGTCAGCGCGATGAACAGCATCCAGATCGAGAAGAACAGGCCGACGGCGGTGACTATGCGCGAGTAGGAGAGGTTTCCGAGCGCATGGGCGAATTGCGGGAAATTCTCCTGGATCACGTTCTGCGCGGCGGAGATAGTCACTTGCGCGACCAGCGAGAGGATCAGCATGAGCACGGCGGCCACGATGATGCCGACCGAACTGATGCGGTATTTCCAGAAGGCCTTGGTGGCGCGCGTGCCGTAGGAACGGCGCAGGATATCGCGAATGGTCTCGATCAGGCTGCCCGTCGTCCAGAGTCCAAAGAGAGCGCCGATCCACAGCAGCCAGCCGGTGCGCGCTTCCATCACGGTGCGGGCCACCGGCTCGATCACCTCGGCGACAGTAGGGGGCAGGGCGGAGACGATCGCGGCAATGGTGGCCAGCCGTTCACCCTCGCTGCCGATGGCCGAAAGGATTGCGGCGGCAGTGATGAAGAAGGGAAAGATCGCCAGCAGCGACATATAGGCAAGGTTGCCTGCGTGGATGGTGCCGTCGTTGAAACAGCCCACCACCACGCGGCGGATCACTTCGATTGCGCGGGTGCTGATGCCGAAGCGGCCGCGGAAGGACGTGGAATGCCCACCTGCCAGCACCGTGCGCCGCCGCGCCTCTGGCGAGACATCCGCAGGCAGGGCGTCGTCGGCATCGACCTCGTGGGCTGTGGATTGCTCCATTACCTGCCGCTTCTAGCACCGCCAGCCATGCTGTCGAGCAGCGCGATGACAAGTCTCTGAAATCAAAGGCCCATGTGCTCGCGCGGATTGCCGGTATCCTTCCAGCCGTCCAGCGTCTTGGCGAGCTCGGTCGCGTCCTCGGGCAGCTGGATTTCCAGCGTCACCAGCTGGTCGCCGCGGGTGCCGCTCTTCTTGCTGAAGCCCTTGCCCTTCATGCGCAGAACCTTGCCGGAGCTGGAACCGGCGCCGATCGTCAGCATGACAGGGCCATCCACGGTAGGCACCTTGACCTTGGCTCCGTTCACGGCCTCGTCCAGCGTGATCGGCAGCTCCACGCGCACATCGTCGCCTTCGCGGTAGAAGAAGGGGTGCGGCTGGATGTCGACCACGACGATGCCGTCACCGTTGCCGCCGGGGCCCTTATGACCCTTGCCCTTCAGCCGCATCGTGGTGCCGTCCTCCACGCCTGCGGGCAGCGAGAGGTCAATGGTCTTGCCGTCGGCCAGCGTGATGCGCTGCTTGGCGCGCGTGGCTGCATCCACGAACGGCACGGCCAGCTTGTAGCGGATATCGGCCCCCTTCTGCGGCGGGGGAGGGGGCGGACGACGGAAGCCCTGCGGGCCGCCACCCATGCCGCCGCCCATTCCGGCACCGCGCGCAGAACTGCGCTGGTTACCGCGACCGAACAGCCCTTCGAAAAGATCGCCGAGATCAAGGTCTTCCGCACCGCCGAAGCCCTGGAAATCGCGCGAGGAATAGCTGCCGCTGCCGCCGGGCCGCGCGCCGCCGAAGCCGCCACCCATGCCGAAAGGGCTGGTGGGGTTGCCGTCCGCGTCGATTTCGCCCCGGTCGAACTGGGCGCGCTTGTCCTTGTCGGACAGCAGGTCATACGCCTGCGTGACCTTGCCGAACTTTTCCGCGGCTTGCGGATTGTCCTTGTTGCGGTCCGGATGCAGTTCCTTGGCGAGCTTGCGATAGGCGGACTTGATGTCCTGCTCGCTCGCGGAACGGCTCACGCCGAGGGTGGAATAGGGATCAGCCATGGTGTGTTAGCTAGGTAAGGCAATGATATTTGGCAAGCAGGGCCTTTCATACGGCCCAAAGCGGGATTAATCGTCCTTCTCATGAGCGACACAGTAGATGCAATTCCCGTCACCGATCCCTTCGCGCTGTTCGATGAATGGTTCGCCGAGGCACAGGCGAGCGAGCCGAATGATCCCAATGCCATGGCGCTGGCAACGGCGACGCCCGATGCCGCGCCCTCGGTGCGCATGGTGCTGCTGAAGGGTCATGACGAACGCGGTTTCGTGTTCTACACCAATGCGCAGAGCCGCAAGGGCGGGGAAATCCTTGCCAATCCGCAGGCCGCGCTGCTGTTTCACTGGAAGAGTCTGCGCCGCCAGATCCGCATCGAAGGGCCGTTGACCGAAGTTAGCGAGGACGAGGCCAATGCGTACTTCCACTCGCGCCCCTTCGTCAGCCAGGTCGGCTCCGCTGCCAGCGACCAGTCGCGCCCGCTGGACAAGCGCGCCACCTACGATGCGCGGGTGAACGAACTTCGTTCCGCATACGAGGACGCAGGCGAGGTGCCGCGCCCGCCGCACTGGACCGGCTTCCGCCTTTCCCCGAAAGCCATCGAGTTCTGGCTCGACCGGCCCAACCGCCTGCACGAACGCCGCCGGTTCACGAGCGATGGAAAGGGTGGATGGTCCAGCACGCTGCTCTATCCATGAGCGATACCCGCGCCTCCCTCACCCGCAGCGCGGCCATGGCATCCATGGTCACGGCGCTGTTTCTCGCCGCTATCAAGACCTGGGCAGTCTGGCAGACCAGTTCCACGGCCATGCTCGGCAGCCTCGCCGATACGGCGCTCGATTTCGTGGCCAGCATGGCGACGCTGGTGGGCGTGTGGGTGGCGGCCCAACCGGCGGACGAGGAGCACCGCTTCGGCCACGGCAAGGCGGAATCGCTGGCGGCCATGTTCCAGATCATCCTGATCGTCTTGTCTGCCAGCGCAATCGCCTTCCGCGCCGTGCTGCACCTTGTGGAAGGCGGCGAGACGCAGGCGGCGGAGCAGGGGATTATCGTGTCGGTAATCGCCATTCTCGCCACCTTCGCGCTGATCGCGTGGCAGCGCCACGTCGTGCGGCGCACCGGTTCGCTGGCGATCAAGACCGACAGCGTCCACTACCAGTCGGACCTTTTCCTGAACCTCGCCGTGATCGCCGCGCTCGTGCTCGATCAGTATGTCGGCTTTGCCAAGGCAGACCCGCTGTTCGGCCTCGCCATCGCCGGCTGGCTGCTCTGGAACGCGTGGCAGGCCGCGACCGAGGCGATCGACCACCTGATGGACCGCGAATGGCCGGAAGAGAAACGCCGCGCCTTCGTGGAAGCGGCCGCTGTCCACCCGGAACTGACCAACCTGCACGACCTGCGCACCCGCACCAGCGGCAGCCATGACTTCGCACAGTTTCACGTCGACCTGCCCGGCACGATGACGGTGGAGCAGGCACACGTCATCATCGAGCGGGTGGAGGAAGACCTGTGCGCCCGCTTCCCCGGCCTGGAACTGCTGATCCACATCGATCCGCTCGGTCACGTGGACGAGCCGGACAACCCGCTCGTGGAAACCAACGAGTTCGAGCAATTGAAGGATACCCCATGACCCGCAAGTCGATCCCCTACTGGCACGTCGATGCCTTTGCCGCGAAGCCCTTTACAGGCAACCAGGCGGCGGTGGTGATGGTCGACAAGTGGCCGGATGACGACACCATGCGCGCCATCGCGGACGAGAACATGTTCGCCGAGACCGCCTTCCTGATCGAGACGCCCGAAGGCGACGCTGACTATGCCCTGCGCTGGTTCACGCCCACGGTGGAGGTTGCGCTGTGCGGCCACGCCACTCTGGCCTCGGGCCACGTGCTGCTGGGAGAGAACGAGGGCCGCGATGCCGTCACCTTCTCTACCCGCAAGGCCGGTATACTCGAAGTGCGCCGTGCCGATGCGGGCTACGAGCTGGCGCTGCCCGCCATTCCAACGCAGGAAGGCGAGTATCCCGAGGCCGTAGCCCTGCTTGGGGCCGAGCCCAAGGAGGTCTGGCGCAACCCGGATGGTTACATCGTGTTCCTGTTCGAGGACGGCGCCGCGATCCGCGCGCTCGAACCCGACCTGCGCGGTCTTGCGAAGTTGGGCGACGAGCAGTTCATCTGCACCGCGCCGGGGCGGGAAACCGACGTCATCAGCCGCAATTTCGTGCCCGGCGGCGGCGTGGACGAGGACATCTTCACCGGCTCCGCCCACGCCGTGCTGACCCCATTCTGGACCGAGCGGCTGGGGCGCGAGAGCTTCACCGCCTACCAGGCATCCCGGCGCGGCGGCCATGCTGTTTGCCGACTGGAGGACGACCGCGCTGTACTGTCCGGCGACTGCGTAACGGTGGTGGAAGGCCGCTTTTACCTGGAGGGGTAGAGCGCCACGATATCCTCGAGTTCCTCGACCAGCCGGTCACGGTTCTCGTCATCGGTCTTACCAAGGCGCACGACGGTCAGCCGCCGTTCCGGCGAGACCACGATATACTGGCCAAGGTGGCCCACGGCGGCAAAGATATCCTCGCCCAGCGCGCCGCCAAACAAAACGTCCCGTTCTTCGCCGGAGGGTTGGTTGAGCCACAGCTGCGCGCCGTAATCGGGCGCCGCAGGGCTGGGGCGGCGCATGAATTCGATCCACCCGCGCGGCACGATCTGCGCACCGCGCACCGATCCGTAATTGCGCAGGAACTCGCCGAACTTCGCCCAGTCGCGGGCCGTCGCCCAAAAATGACTGCCACCCACCAGCGTGCCTTGCGCATCGTATTCGCCCACCAGCGAATCCATGCCCAGCGGCACGGCAAGCCGCGCGTCGACATATTCGGCCATCGCCCGCTGCCGGGCATCGGCGCTTTCGCCTTCGGCAACGGTATCGGTGGCAATGTCGGAGAGAATTACCGAGCTTGCCGTCGAATACCGGAAGGTGGTGCCGGGTTCATGCTCGAGCGGCTGCGCTTCGGCCCAGCCAGACATGTTGTCGCGCCCGTCGAGGAACAGCATCCGCACCTCGGACGATTCGTAGGGCGGATCGCCGCCTTCGGTGTGGCGCAGGCCGGAGCGCATCTGCAGGAGGTGGCGCAGGGTCACGCCGCTGCGCGGGTCTCCGGGCCGTTGCCAGTGGGGGACGGGAGCCGGGTCGTCCAGCCGCAGGCGGCCGTCGGCCACCATCATCCCCAGCAGCACGGCCGTGACGCTTTTCGACATCGACCAGCCGGTGTGGCGGATGTCGGCGTCGTAGCCCTCGCCGTAACGCTCGGCCACGATCTCTCCGCCCTGCAACACCAGCAACGCGCGCGTCTCTCCGATATCCTCTGCGGTGAACAGGTCGTCCACGGCGCGGGCCAGGCGTTCGCGCGGCACGCCGGGATCGTCGACCACGGCGGCCATCGCCTCTTCCGGCACGGGCGGTTCGGGAGGCGGTCCGTCCTGCGAACAGGCGGAAAGCAAGGCGATTGCCAAAATGCTAGGCAGCAAGCTCGACAACGCACTTGGCGAGCGGGCAGGCAGGCGGCTAGGGGAGGATCGAAGCGTCATTGGCGCACACCCTTTCCTGCAGGATCCGGCAAATGGCAACCGCAAATAAGGCTGGCGACAAACGCCGCACCCCGTGGCTCAAGCTGCTCGCCGTCGTGGTGCTGATCGGCGGCGGGGTGGCCTGGTATTATGGCGATATCATAGATGGTTACGCGCAGGCTGGCACCGGCTACGCGGCGAAGACGGCCTGTTCGTGCCGCTTCATTGGCGGGCGCGAAATGGGCCAGTGCAAGGACGACCTGATGCCCGGCATGGCAGCGATCTGGCTAAGCGAGGACGAGGCCGCGCAAAGCGTGACGGCAAGCGTGCCGCTGGTGGAAAGCACCACAGCGACCTACCGCGATGGCTACGGCTGCGTGCTGGAGCGCTGGGACGGCTAGGAAAGCGTCGAAGGGGCCTTTTCCGTCCCCTCTATCCATCCGCCGCCGACCACCCGGTTTCCGGCATAGATCACCGCCGCCTGCCCCGGCGCGACGCCGAATTCCGGCTCTCCGAAGCGGATCGTCACCTCCGCGCCTTCGCCAAGCGAACCTTCCAGCGTGATCGGCACGGGCTTTGCCATCGAGCGGACCTTGGCCATCAGCGGCACGTCGGGCAGGGGACCGATCCGATTGGTCTCGATCACTTGCGCCGCGCTGACCGCCAGCATCCGCTTCGGCCCCACCAGCACCTGCGCCGCTTCGGGATCGAGTCCGACGACATAGAGCGGCTCCGGCTGGCCGCCGATTTCCAGCCCGCGGCGCTGGCCCACGGTGTAGTGGATGATGCCAGGATGCTGGCCCAGCACGTCGCCCGTCTCGGCATGAACGATGTCGCCCGCGCGCCCGCCCTCGGGACGCATTTTCTTCACGATCTTGGCATAGTCGCCATCAGGCACGAAGCAGATGTCCTGGCTGTCGGGCTTGTTCGCCACGACAAGGCCGAATTCCTCGGCAATCGCACGCACTTCGCTCTTGGGCAGGCCGCCCAGCGGGAAGCGCAGGAAATCGAGCTGCTCCTCTGTCGTCGCATAAAGGAAATATGACTGGTCTCGCGCCGGATCGAGCGCGCGGTGCAGTTCCGGCCCATGCTCCGTCGGTACGCGGCGCACGTAATGGCCCGTAGCGAGACAATCCGCGCCGAGTTCCTTCGCCATGCGCAGAAGATCCGTGAACTTGGGTCCCATGTTGCAGCGGATGCAGGGAATGGGCGTGCGACCCGCCAGGTATTCGTCGGCGAATGTCTCGACCACTTCCTCGCGAAAGCTGCTCTCGTGGTCGAACACGTAGTGCGCGATGCCAAGCCGGTCCGCCACCATCTGCGCGTCGCGGATATCGTCGCCCGCGCAGCAGGCGCCCTTGCGCCCGGTTGCAGCGCCGTAGTCGTAGAGCTGGAGCGTGATGCCCACCACTTCGGCACCGCTGCGCGCGGCCAGTGCCGCGACGACGGAGGAATCGACGCCGCCCGACATGGCCACCACGATGCGGCACTCGGCCGCAGGGCGGGGCAGGTCGAAAAGCTGCTCGGCATTAACCGAGACGGGGAGGTCTGCAATGCGGGACATGATGGCCGCGCCCATACACCAGCATGCGTCCGGGCAAAACCCCGCAGTCACGTCTCAACGTTCGGTAAAGGGCGGCTTTACCGGTTCTTGACGCTTGTCGGGCTACAGCCTTGCCTCATGTTCGAAGGCAAACCCATCCCCGCGCCCGACTCGCGCATTTCCGCCGTTGACGAGACGGTGGAGAGCACCCTGTGCGAGCTGAGCTGGGCCGACCTGACGGCACGGCTCTCTGCCGCCCGCGAATTGCGCGCCGAACTGGCGCACAGCGACGAGGCCGTGCTCGCCAGTTTCAATGCCCATTCCGCGCGCCACCTCGCGTCCCAGCACGACGGCTTCCGGGACGAGCATGACCAACGGGATGTTAACCCTGATGATTTAGGTAATGGCAAAGGCCAGGCGGCAGAACATGGAACACGCGCTGCCCGCGAGACATCGGCCACCCGAGGAAATACATGATCGAGAACCAGAAAATCCGCCCGGCGCAAGTCATCGGCCCCCTCGGAGAGCCGCTGACCATCGACGACCTTCCCTCGCCCAAGACGAAACGCTGGGTCGTGCGTCGCAAAGCCGAGGTCGTGGCTGCGGTGAACGGTGGCCTGTTGACCATCGACGAGGTGCTGGAGCGCTACAATCTCACGCTGGAAGAATTCGCCGGCTGGCAGCGCGCGGTCGACCGTTCCGGCATGCAGGGCCTGCGCGTGACCCGTATCCAGCACTACCGCGATCTTTACGAGCGTCAGCTGAAGTACTGATCGAGAGGAAAGCGCGTGAAATGCCCGTTTAAGGGCGATTTCACGCCTGGCCGCAAAGATGGCCCGGAACGTCGTCCTTGTGGCGGCGTTTTCTCTTTCGTAACCCTGATCTTGGGGGAACTCGAAGGAGGTATGTAATGGGTTGGATTATTGCACTAATCGTCGGCGGTATCGCCGGTTGGCTCGCCAGCATGGTGATGAACCGCGATGCCTCGATGGGCATTTTCTGGAACATCGTTGTCGGCTGCATCGGCTCCGTCATCGGCAACCTGATCGCTGGCCCGCTGCTTGGCGTGAGCGGCAGCGTGCAGGAATTCTCGCTGACCGGCCTGATCATCGCCATCGTGGGCGCCATCGTCCTGCTGGCCATCGTCAACTTGATCCAGCGTGGCCGCGTGCGTTAAAGAATACGCACGACAAAATGATACAAATTGCCCAAAGGGGTGGAAGGCCAAGGCTTTCCGCCCCTTTGAAGCGTGTGGAGCACACGTTTCATCGGAGACTATCGCGTCTTGGCAGATGGTCGCATTGCGCGCCGCACCATTAAGGGGCTATGGCGCGCGGGCATGGTCAAAGGGGCCGGTCGCGCGGGTGACCCTGGTGTTGTAGAACCCGGCGCGCGCTTAAAGAGGCATGATGCCGATGAATTATGAAACACGAGTCGACACGAGCGACACCGAAGATCGCGTAGAGCTGGACGAGGCATCCGGCCCCGACGCCGCGCGCGAGCGTCGCAAGAAGATGTGGATCGTGATCGCCGTGCTGGTTGCAGGGGCTCTGATCGCTGCGCTGATGCTCTCGGGCGGCGAGGAAGAAGTGCCGTTCGCCGCGCCCGAAAGCGCGACTGCGCCTGCGGTGACGGTGCTCGCGCCCGGCGCTGGCACGGTGCAAGGTGCAATAAATGCCACCGGTACGCTGGCCGCGCGCCGGGAAATGCCCGTTGGCGTGGTGGGCGAAGGTGGTCGCGTGGTTTCCGTCAACGTGGAGCCGGGCGACTGGGTCGGTGCAGGGCAGGTGCTGGCCGTGATCGACCGTTCGGTGCAGAGCCAGCAGGAATCCGCGCAGGCGGCGCAGATTGAAGTGGCACAGGCCGATGCCGAGCTGGCGCAGGCAAATCTCGACCGCGCACTGCAACTGGTGGAGCGCGGCTTCATCAGCCAGGCCGATATCGACCGGCTTACCGCCACCCGCGATGCCGCAGTGGCACGCGTGCAAGTTGCCCGCGCCCAGTTGGGAGAGCGCCGCGCGCGCAATGCCCAACTCAACATCGTAGCCCCCGCTGCCGGCCTTGTGCTGACCCGCAACGTGGAACCGGGCCAGGTGGTCAGCCCCGGATCGGGCACCCTGTTCAGCATCGCGCGCGGTGGTGAAATGGAACTGCTCGCTCGCATCGGCGAGGTCGAGCTGGACTCGGTTTCCGTCGGCGCCATCGGAACGGTTACTCCTGTAGGGGCGGAACAGCAGTTCCAGTGCACCGTCTGGCAGAAGAGCCCGGTGGTCGACGAACAGACGCGGCAGGGCACGGCTCGCTGCGCGCTGGACTACGACCCGGCGCTGCGCCCCGGTGGCTTCGCCAGCATCGAACTGGCGAGCGAGACCGTAGTGGCCCCGCGCCTGCCCGAAAGCGCGATACTGTCCGACGATCGCGGCAGCTACGTCTATATAATCGATGCTGACAACACCGTGGTGCGTCGCCCGATCGAGGTCGGTTCGATCAGCGACGAGGGTATCGTCGTGGCATCGGGCCTGCAGGGGAACGAGCGCGTGGTATTGCGCGCCGGTGGCTTCCTGACCGAGGGCGAGACTGTGCGACCCGTTACCCAGGGTCAGGCCGAATAACGACATGGATTTTTCGCAGATCTCTGCATGGTCGATCCGTAACCCGATCGTCCCCATCCTGGCTTTCATCGGCCTGATGCTGGCCGGCATCTTCGCTTTCCAGGACATGGAAGTGCAGAACCAGCCGGACATCGAGTTCCCGGTTGTCATCATCTCGATCTCGCAGCCCGGCGCGGCCCCGCCGGAAGTCGAGAATCAGATCACCCAGCGTGTGGAATCGGCCGTCCAGACGCTGGACGGCGTGGAAACCATCCGCTCCACCGCCAGCGAGGGCAATTCGCAGACCGTCATCGAGTTCGCCATCGGCACCGACATTGCCGAGGCGACGAACGAGGTGAAGAGCGAGATCGACAACATCCGTGGCGAGCTGCCCGACGGCATCCTCGAACCGCGCGTGTTCAAGCAGCAGACCAGTTCGCAGCCCATCGTCTCCTTCGGCGTGGCCGCGGACGACATGACGCTGGAGCAGCTGAGCTGGTTTATCGACGACACTGTCACCAAGCAGTTGCTGACTGTCGAGGGCCTGGCTGAAATCAACCGCAGCGGCGGCGTCGACCGCGAAATCCTCGTCATTCTCGATCCGGGCCGGATGCAGTCGCTGGGCGTTACTGCCAGCCAGGTGAACAGCGCGCTGCGCCAGCTCAACGTGAACGCTGCGGGCGGGCAGGCGGAAATCGCCGGATCGCGCCAGTCGGTGCGGGTGCTGGGCAACGCGGAAGATGCCTACGAACTCTCGCAAACGCAGATTTCACTTGGCGGCGGCCGTTCGATCAAGCTGTCGGACATTGCCACCGTGCGCGATTCCTATGGCGAGGTGCGCACGCTGGCGAAGTTGAACGGCAAGCAGGTCGTCACCTTCTCCATCACCCGCGCCCGCGGCGCGAGCGACGTGAGCGTTTATGACGACGCCGTCGAGGTGCTGCAGCAGATCGAGGATGCCAATCCCGGCATCACCTTCACCCGCCTCTTCACCGAGGTGGACTATACCCGCGGCGAATACGAAAGCTCGATGGCTCTCCTGGTGGAAGGCGCACTGCTGGCCGTGGTCGTCGTGTTCCTGTTCCTGCGCGACTGGCGCGCCACGATCATCGCCGCGCTGGCCATCCCGCTTTCCGCCATTCCCACCTTCTGGTTCATCGACATGCTCGGCTTCACGCTGAACACCATGTCATTGCTCGCACTCGGACTGGTGGCAGGCGTCCTTGTCGACGATGCCATCGTGGAGATCGAGAACATCGTGCGCCACATGCGCATGGGCAAGAGCGCCTACCAGGCATCCATCGATGCGGCGGACGAGATCGGCCTGCCGGTGGTGGCGACCACCTTCTGTATCGTGGCGGTGTTCCTGCCCGTTGCGCTGATGCCGGGCATTTCGGGCGAGTTCTTCAAGAACTTCGGCCTCACCGTGGTAGCCGCCGTGCTGGTAAGCCTGGCGGTGGCGCGCATGATCACGCCGATGGCGGCGGCCTATTTCCTGAAGGCAAAGGGCCACGCCAACCACGGCGAGGGCCGCGCGATGGACACCTACATGAAGGTGCTGCGCTGGTCGCTGGATAATACTGCTCTGACGAGGATGAGGGAGCGTATTGGCCATGTCCCAACGCACTGGTCCTTCCAGCTTTCTGCTTTGGCAATCGGTCTCCTTATCTTTGCGTTCCTGATGTCGCCCGCCGGGCTACTGACAGCGATGGGTCTGATGGGTGGCTTCGGTTGGGCCAAATTGGCCGGATTGATTTTCCTCCCGCTGCTGGCCTATTTCCTTGGCGGCGCCCTCATGCTGACAGTTGGGATGCTTCTTGGGCTCGTCATCGGTTATGAGCGAACTCATTTCACGGCGCGTGCGCGCTATCTTGCTGCCCGCTTCCTCGACCACCGCGTATGGATGATGCTGATCGGGTTCTTGGCGCTGATCCTCACCGTGATCGTCGCCTCCAGCATCCCGCAGCAGTTCTTCCCCGATGGCGACAGCGATTTCTCGCGCGTCTCGATCTCCATGGTGCCCGGCACCACGCTGGAGCAGACCGAGGCTGTCGTAGACGAGATTTCCTCCCGCCTGAGCGAAGAACAGGAAGTGGCGCTGGCGCTCGGCATTGCCCGCGAAGGGTCGGGCAACATCAGCCTCGTGCTGCGCGACGACCGCGAGCGCTCGAGCCTCGATTTCGAGCGCGAACTCACGCCCATCTTGCAGAACATCCCCGATGCGCGGGTGAACTTCCAGAACAACCAGGGCGGCGGAGGCGGCACGGGCCGTGCCATCTCGATCATGCTCTCTGGCTCCGATCCGGAACTGCTGTACGACACTGCGGCGACGCTGGTGGAGCAGATGGAAACGGTCGAGGGTGCGGTCGCCCCGCGCATCGACTACGACCTGCAGCGGCCCGAACTGCTGATCGAACCGCGCGAGGACCTTGCCTCCAGCCTCGGCGTCAGCACCAGTGCACTCAGCCAGGCGATCCGCATCGCCACGCTTGGCGACATCGACCAGAATGCGGCCAAGTTCTCCCTGTCGGATCGCCAGATCCCCATCCGCGTTCGGCTGGCGGAGAATGACCGGCGCAGCCTCTCCACCATCGAGAACCTGCCGGTGCCCACCGCGACGGGCGGTTCCGTGCCGCTGAGCCGCGTCGCCGATATCTCGCTCGGCATGGGGCCGACCTCGATCCAGCGGTACAACCAGAACCGCCGCGTATTCGTGGGCGTGGACGTTGCGCAGGGTGTGGCCCGCGGCACCGTGCGGACCGCCATCGATGCCTTGCCCATCATGCAAAACCTGCCAACCGGCGTCTCCAACGCGCCCGTCGGCGCGGACGAATGGCAGGGCGACCTGATCAACAATTTCATCACCGCCGTGATAACCGGCCTGCTGCTCGTGTTCTCGGTGCTGGTGCTGCTCTATCGCCGCGTCGTCTCGCCGCTGGTGAACATGAGCTCGCTTGCGCTGGCACCACTGGGCGGGTTCCTCGCTCTCTATATCGCCGGCATCGTGGCGACCGGGGCGCCCTATCCGTTATCGCTGCCGGTGTTCATCGGCATGTTGATGCTGCTCGGCATCGTGGCGAAGAACTCGATCCTGCTGATCGACTTCGCGATCGAGGAGATGGATGCAGGGGCGACCAAGCTGGCCGCCATCCTGGAAGCAGGGCACAAGCGTGCGCAGCCCATCGTGATGACCACCGTTGCCATGACGGCGGGCATGGTGCCCACCGCGCTCTCGCTGTCGGGCGACGGGGCCTGGCGCCAGCCGATGGGCATCGTGGTGATCGGGGGCCTCACGCTTTCCACCTTCCTCACCCTGCTGATCGTGCCCGCAGGCTTCAGCTTGGCGGACGGGCTGGAGAAGAAGCTCGGCCCGTGGCTGCGCGACCGACTGCTCACCTACAAGCCGGGCGACGAGAGTCCCGGTGGCCGGGAGATTCAGCCTGCCGAGTGAGGGCGGCCTGACGATGCGGGGCGGCGCTCCCCTGCCGCCAGATCGCGCACGCCGGATGCGGATCACCGCCACGCTGCTGCTCGTGGTGATGGCGGGGATATTCCTGCTCGCCCACAACATGCTGACGGTCCATCCGGCCTGGGGCTATGTCCATGCCTTTGCCGAGGCCGCGATGGTGGGCGGGCTGGCCGACTGGTTCGCCGTGACCGCGCTGTTCCGGCACCCGATGGGCATTCCCATCCCGCACACCGCGATCATCCCCGAAAACAGGGACCGGATCGCCGACACCATGGCGCAGTTCCTGCGCTCCAATTTCCTCACCCCGGTCGTGGTGGCGCGCCGGATGCGCGACATGAACGTGGCGAGAGTTGCGGGTGATTTCCTGGTCAAGCGCGGCGACGATACCGAGGGGCGCCTGCGCGCGGGCGCGGCGGGCCTGTTCGTCGAGCTGCTCGAATCGCTCGACCCCGAACGCCTGGGGCTACAGGTGAAGGCGGGCCTCGCGCGGCAGGCGGAGAAGCTGGATGTCGCGCCGTTGCTGGGCAAGATGCTGGAAGCCGCGATCGCCGATGGGCGGCACAAGCCGTTGATGGATTCGATGATCCGCTGGGCCGGGCTCACCTTGGAAGACAACGAGGACATGGTCCGCGACATGGTGCAGGAGCGCGCCAATTCGATCATCCGCTGGACGGGGCTGGACGGGCGGCTGGCCAACTCCGTACTGGACGGGCTTTACCGGCTGCTGGCCGAAATCCTCGTCGATCCCAACCATCCTCTGCGCGGCAAGGTGCAGGAAGGACTGGAGAAGCTGGCGCATGACTTGCAGCACGATCCGGAGACCCGCGCCAAGGTGGAGCGGATGAAGGTCGACCTTCTCAACAATCCCACCGTCGCCGACTGGTGGATGGGCGTGTGGGAACGCCTGCGCCGCTCGCTGATCGACAATATCCGCGATCCGGAAAAGGGCATGAGCGGCGAAGTCAGCCACTCGCTGGCGGAACTGGGCAAGACCTTGCAGGGCGATCCGAGGTTGCAATTGCAGGTGAACCGCTTTGCCCGGCGCACCCTGGTGGGCGTGGTCAATCGCTACGGCGAACAAATCGTCAGCCTCGTTTCCACCACGGTGAAGAGCTGGGACGCCAGCACCATCACCATGCGCATAGAACGTGCCGTGGGCCGCGACCTGCAATTCATCCGCATCAATGGCACGCTGGTGGGCGGCCTGGTGGGGGTAACTATCCACCTGCTGACGGAAGTCCTCTAGTCAGTCGCTCTGTCTGCTCCAGTCGCCCAGCAGTGCCGCGACTGGAACCAGCCAATAGCTGCCCAGAGTCCTTCCCTCGGCATCGCGTGCAGGATCGAAACGCGCGTTTTCCAGCACCTGTTCGCAAATCTGAGCGTTCAACTCCCCGTCCAGCGTGGGGAAATGGATATGGCATGACGTTGCCTCGCCTGTGTCATTCACCATCACGCGGACCTGATTGTAGCCGCCTGCAAGTCCGGCAAGCTGGTCGAACGGCACGGTGGTGGGCCTGATCAGAGGCCCTGCAAGGGGGATTGGACAATGCCGGAGCGTTGTATGTCGTTCTGCATCGACGCCCCAGCTGCCAAGCAGGTCATCGGTGCAAGTCTGCAGGACCGCCATCACATCATTCATCGGCCCGGTGTTGAATTATACTGCCCGTTGCAGTCCCCGGTCGAATACGAGGTGATCGATGGCCGCCGCACGCTCCCGCTCAACTTCCGGATCATAGCCAGGCGATTGTCCAGCTTCTCCCGCAGGAGACCCCAGGGCGAAGGTCGGTTCATCGCCGGCATTCGTGCGACGCTGGAATACCTGCGTGATCTCAGGTGCGGGTTCGATTGAAATGAAGCTGACGATTGTCAGCCGCCGATCATCCGGAGTACGCGAGGAGGAGAAATCGCTCGATTTTTCGGTCGGGCGCTGATCCCGGCTTGACGCGAAATGATAACCGATGGTGTCCGCACCGCGGAAACTTCTGATACTGTCACCGATGATCAACACTCGCATCGCGGGGCCAGGCTGGATCCGCTCAAAAGCCAGGGTTGTTTCATCGGCGTCGCTGCGCAGGCTGAGGACCAGCCGACAGTAATCTTCGCCAAAGTCCGCAGTCCAGGGCCCGGATGCTTCGAATACGCGTGGGCTGCTGTCTTGCGCCGGCGCAGGTATGGGAGTGGCCATTGCTGTCGCGGCGCAGGCGAGCGCAAGGTTTCGAAATCGCATAAAAGAAGCCCTCCCACGCGAAATGATATCCGCATGGGAGGGAGGCTTCAATCACATTGCCTGTATGATCGGTTTACAGCTTCTCGGTCAGTTCCGGCACGGCGTTGAACAGGTCTGCCACGAGGCCGATGTCCGCCACCTGGAAGATGGGGGCGTCGGGGTCCTTGTTGATGGCGACGATGACCTTGGAGTCTTTCATGCCGGCAAGGTGCTGGATCGCGCCCGAGATGCCGATGGCGATGTAGACTTCGGGCGCCACGATCTTGCCGGTCTGGCCGACCTGGTAATCGTTGGGCACGTAGCCTGCGTCCACCGCAGCGCGCGATGCGCCGATGGCGGCGCCCAGCTTGTCTGCCAGCGGGGTGATATACTGCTCGAACGTCTCGCCGTCCTTCAGCGCGCGGCCGCCCGATACGACGATGCCTGCGCTGGTGAGCTCGGGACGGTCGCTCTTCACCGCGTCCAGCTTCACGAACTGCGAGATACCCGCATCGCCGGGGCCGCTCGCGGCTTCCACGCTGGCGCTGCCGCCTTCTGCCTCAGCCTTGTCGAAGGCCGTGGTGCGAACGGTGATCACCAGCTTGGGATCGCTCGACTCGACCGTGGCGATGGCGTTGCCGGCATAGATCGGGCGGGTGAAGGTCCTGGGGCCTTCCACGCTGATGATGTCGCTGACCTGCATCACGTCGAGCAGCGCGGCAACGCGGGGCAGCACGTTCTTGCCGGTGGTGGTGGCAGGGGCCAGCACGGCGTCATAGCCGTCCATGAGGCCGGCAATCAGCGGGGCGAGGTTCTCGGCAAGACCGTTGGCATAGGCGGCATCGTCCGCCACCAGCACCTTCTCGACACCGGCGATGGCAGCATGCGCATCGCCAGCGGCGGTGGTGAGCACGTGCACCGGGCCGCCGAGCGCGGCAGCGGCGGTGATGGTGGCGAGGGTGGCATCGGCGACAGCGTCGCCGTGGGGTTCAGCAAATACGAGTGCGGTCATTTCATCTAACCTCTCATTCCGTTCGCCCTGAGCCTGTCGAAGGGCTGTCCTTCTCTCAGCGCGACGTTCAAAAACAAAAGCAGTCCTTCGACAGGCTCAGGACGCTCTGCGCGACTTACGCCACTCCGAGCGCTTTGAGCTTCGCGACCAGCGCGTCCACATCTTCAACGATCTCGCCAGCCTGGCGGACCGGCGGCTCGGAGACGTTGGTGGTGGTGAGGCGCGGGGCCACGTCGACGCCGTAATCGGCAGGCGTCTTGGTATCCAGCGGCTTCTTCTTCGCCTTCATGAT
>NZ_QYOS01000018.1 GCF_003605195.1 Aurantiacibacter odishensis
GGCCTTGTTTCCGGCGCCTGTTTTGCGGATTTCGGTCACGAGGTCGTGTGCGTCGACAAGGATCAGTCGAAGATCGACGCGCTGCTGGCTGGCGAAATCCCTATTTTCGAGCCTGGGCTGGACGAGCTGGTGGCGAAGAACGTGGAAGCCGGGCGGCTGGCGTTCACGCTGGACCTTGCCGAGGCGCTGCCGGGAACGGACGCGGTGTTCATTGCAGTGGGAACGCCCAGCCGCCGCGGGGATGGCCATGCGGACCTGTCCTATGTCTATGCCGCGGCCGAAGAGATGGCGCCGCTGCTGCCGAAAGGCGTGGTGGTGGTCGACAAGTCGACGGTGCCGGTCGGCACGGGTGACGAGGTGGAGCGCATCATCCGCGAGACCGCGCCCGATCTCGAGTTCTCCGTCGCCTCCAACCCCGAGTTCCTGCGCGAGGGCGCGGCAATCGACGACTTCAAGCGGCCCGACCGCGTAGTGATCGGTGTGAACGACGAGCACGCCGAGACGGTGCTGGCGGAAATCTATCGCCCGCTCACCCGCAACGAGAGCCCGCTGGTGGTGATGAGCCGGCGCGGGGCGGAACTGACCAAGTATGCCGCCAACGCCTTCCTCGCCACCAAGATCGGCTTCATCAACGAGATCGCCGACCTGTGCGAGAAGGTGGGTGCGGACGTGCGCGATGTCGCGAAGGGCATCGGCCTCGACAGCCGCATCGGCAACCGTTTCCTGATGCCGGGGCCGGGCTATGGCGGCTCGTGCTTTCCCAAGGACACGCTGGCCCTGCTGAAGACCGGGCAGGATTACGAAAGCCCGCTGCGGATCGTGGAAAGCGTTGTCGCCAGCAACGACCAGCGCAAGCGCTCGATGGGGCGCAAGGTCATCAATGCCCTTGGCGGCGGCGACCAGCACGGCAGGACCGTGGCGGTGCTGGGGCTGACGTTCAAGGCGAACACCGACGACATGCGCGACAGCCCCGCGATCAGCGTGGTGCAGGCGTTGCAGGATGCAGGGATCAGGGTGAAGGCCTACGATCCCGAAGGCATGGAGCAGGCGAAGAAGGTGATCGACAAGGTGACCTATTGCGAGGGGCCCTACGAAGCGATGGACGGCGCCGACGCCGCCGTGATCGTGACCGAGTGGGACACCTTCCGCGCATTGGACCTGGAGCGCATGAAAGGCCTGCTGAAAACGCCCCTGCTGGTAGACCTCAGGAACCTCTACAGCCGCACCGACGTCGAACGCCACGGGTTCGAATACGTCGCCGTGGGGCGGTGAGCCGAATCGCTCGCTGCACGCGCTTTCTTTAAGCTATTGAGGCAGTTCGGGGGGCGGGCAGGTCGCCGGAATCCAGACAATCCAACCGCAACAGGTCCGCACCCTGCCATCTCTGCAGGAGGGGAAGCCCTCGTAAACTGGTTGGCAGAATACGATTTGCGTGATTTTCTGCCTTGTTGGCAGGTAAATTGGTTGACAGCCGCTGGCGAGGATCGCTATCGGCCCGCTCCTACCTTGCGGTGACAGCAACAGGCGCATCACCGCTCCGGTGCCCAGATGGCGGAATTGGTAGACGCACCGTCTTCAGGTGGCGGCGCTCGCAAGGGCGTGGAGGTTCGAGTCCTCTTCTGGGCACCATTTACACATTCGCCGACGTTCGTTCGCGATTTCAAAACCCACTGAAATCTGGTACAAAAACGCTAGTTTTGATCGCTGGCGTTCATCAGCGTTCGTTTTCGATCTGGGGGCCTCGGGGGCCTTTTTTGCCCGAGGCCCCCACGAAAACAGGCACGGAAAACGCCCGAAATGGAGGTGAGGCCCCCATGGCGTTGACAGATTTGCAACTCAAACAAGCTGCCCCGCGCGAGCGCGACTGGAAGCTTTCCGACAGCGGCGGGCTCTACATCCTCGTTCGCCCCAACGGTTCGAAGCTCTGGCGCATGAAGTATCGCCAGCTCGGAAAGGAAAAGAAGCTTTCCTTCGGCAGATACCCTGAGGTCGGCCTAAAGGAGGCGAGGCTCCTGCGCGATGAGGCGCGGGTCGAGATTGCAAGGGGAGGGGATCCGGCAAGGCGCAAACGCGAAGAAAAGGTCGCTGCACTCATTCGGGCTGGCGATACCTTCGAGGCGGTCGCCTACGAGTACATCGCCAAGCGCGAGGCCGAAGGGCTGGCGATGGCCACCCTGGTCAAGAACAACTGGCTCGCAAGCGTGCTCAGCAAGTCGATCGGCCACCGGCCGGTTGCCGAGATCACCCCGCACGAGATGCTCCTAGTCCTCAAGCGGCACGAGCGCGAAGGGACCTACGAGAAGGCCAAGCGGTTACGCAGTTTTGCTTCGCGGGTCTTCCGTTATGCCGTGGCGACGCTGCGCGCAGAACACGATCCATGCGCTCCCTTGAGAGGCGCTCTCATCAATCCCAAGCCCAAGCACTATGCGGCGATCACTGACCCTGCCGAACTCGGCGGTCTCCTGCGAGCCATTGATCGCTATGAAGGCAACCACACGACGATCTACGCTCTGAAGATTGCGCCTCATGTCTTCGTGCGTCCTGGCGAACTTCGCCATGCCGAATGGGACGAGATCGACTTTGCCGAGGCCGTCTGGCGGATCCCGGCGGGCAAGATGAAGGCGCGCCGTCCGCACGCCGTGCCGCTCTCCACTCAGGTGCTGGAGTTGCTCCTGCAGCTTCGCGATCTCAATGGCGGCTCACGCTACGTCTTCCGGTCTCTTCATGCGAGAGGGCGACCGATGAGCGAGAATACCCTGACGGCAGCCTTGAGGCGCATGGGATACTCCGGGGACGAGATGACGGCACATGGGCTGCGCGCGACGGCTTCGACCCTTCTCAACGAATCCGGACTATGGAGTCACGACGCCATTGAGCGTGCACTGGCCCACCAGGATCAGAATGTCGTGCGCGGGATCTATCACCGCGGCCAACACTGGGAGGAGCGTGTCAGGATGGCACAGTGGTGGAGTGAACACCTTGATGAACTGAGGATAAGCCAGTGTTGACACGCTGAGAGCAGGAGAAGAGTTGATGGATACAGATGAGAGCGAGAACGAGTTGCCCGTCCCCGCGGGTTTGAGCGCCTACTATGCAGCCACCGAATTGCACATGGGACGTCTTCGCTGGTTCGCCGAGCATCTGCGGGCGACCGGAGGAAGAATTCACCCGCTGGTTTGTCAAACGATCCTCGAGCTAATGGAGGGCGGGCATCCCTACTACACGTTGGAAGTTGTCCGACGATCAGATCTGCCGACCGCGACAAAGAATTCCCAGCTGGAGCTTTTCCGTGACGCCGACATGGCGTTGGCTGTAGCCCGCATTGGCGGCTTCAGACGAGGACCACATAAGGACGCTTGCCATAAAGTTGGAAAGGCAATGGGTTTGAGCTCCAAATACGTTCGGAAGAGAGTAGCACCCCACCGCGAGATGGCGTTGAAGGCCATTGAGCAGGAGCGGCTCCAAGAGATGTACGACAGAGGCGAAGTGGATTATTTGGGGCGCAAATTTGCCGCCAAAACGCTTTGCGACGAAGAAAAAAGCTGAGTAACTGAGATCCCCTGTTCATCAATGACCGGGGAAGCTCAATGCCGAATAGTCTCACACCTCTCGCTTATTCGATCACGGAAGCCTGTCAGGTTTCGTCGATCGGAAAGACCCGCCTTTACGATCTCATCAATGAGGGCCGTTTGAAGGTAACGCGTATCGGGCGGCGCACTTTGGTGAATGCGGAATCGCTGCGCGCGCTTGTGGAAGGGAACGGGTAGCGGATCGGTAGTCTGGCGAAGGTTTGCGGTGATGCCGACCTTGTTAGACATGGAGATGTCAGCGGCGTGCGAGGCTGTTGGTCTGCGGGAAATCAATCGCGTCGAAGCATGCGGTGTGCCCATGTCCGCAATCGCCAAGCTTGGACAATTTCAAGACCAGTTCGGCGTCGCGAGAATTGTCAACACAACCGAGAATTTCTTCGAGCCGGATCCGGAAGGTCGCCTGGCGATGATCATGCCGGTGATCACGCCCCATACCGACTTCGGGGACACTGGAATCGTCGATCTGATTGCGTTTCAAACCTGTTGTCCGGCCCGGTTTCTTCGAAGGACTGGCGACGGTTTTGCTCTTGGTATTGAACATTTGGACCAGGACCAGCCTGTGCGAGTAGTTTCGAACCCGCTTGCCTGGCTGGCGCTCGCCGGTGAGGCGATGCTGATCCTCGATTGGGATGCGCCTCGTTTTTTCTGGAATGCGATTAGGCGAGGCCCAGGCTTAATCGTCGAGAGTGATTCAATACGGCGACGATTGCTGCGCAAGATGGATCGCAGCGTAGCATTTCCTCACATTGAAGTTCCATTAGATGCCTAGGTCGCTGCACCAGGAAGTCAGGTTCCGCGAGGGGCAACTTGCGCAGTTTGCGACCAAAGCTGAGCGCATGCTGCTCGATGCAAATGTTCCCTTCTTTGTGCGTGGTTCGACCCTGGTTCGACCAGTTAGCGACGAGCTTGCCGCATCTTACGGAAATACCACCAAGGTTCACCGGCTGGTTGAGGTCGAGATCAGAACCTTAATTGATCATCTCTCTCGCGCGACCAAATGGAAGCGATACCATAAACAGCTTGGTACTTGGGTGCCGATAGACCCACCGCGCAAAGTCGCCGAGACAATTTTGGCCCGGGATGGTGAGTGGGGCTTTCCTCGGATCTCTGGGATCATCGGCACACCTACCTTGAGACCAGATGGAACGATCTTGTCTTCACCAGGCTACGACAAGCTTACAAGACTTTATCTTGCAGATCCCGTGATGATGCCCTCGATACCGCTGCGGCCGAGCAAGCAACAAGCTGAGAGGGGGCTGAATTTACTAAATTCTCTCTTGGAGGAATTTCCTTTCGCAGATCGTGCAAGCCGGTCGGTCGCTCTGTCTGCGCTTATTACGCCGATCGTTCGCGGAGCGATTCCGGTAGCACCATTGCACACGATTTCAGCACCGGTCGCCGGATCCGGGAAGAGCTATATTGTCGACCTCGCATCGGTCATTAGCACTGGTCAACGCGCCCCCGTCCTTTCAGCTGGGAAACACGAAGACGAGACTGACAAGCGAGTTGCAGCTGCTTTGCTCGACGGCCATCCGGTCATATCAATTGATAACGTCAACGGAGACCTGGGTGGCGATCAACTCTGTCAAGCAGTCGAACGACCCATTGTCTCACTTCGCCCACTGGGCCGTTCGGAGCTTGTAAGAGTTGAAAGTTACGCCACCTGGTTCGCAACCGGCAATAACATTCAGCTGGTCGGCGATATGGTTCGTCGCACAATCCAGTGCAAATTAGATCCTCAGGTCGAAAGACCAGAATTAAGAGAGTTTGCTGCTGACCCGGTGCAAACGGTTCTGGCAGATCGAGGTCAATTTATCGCTGCGGCGCTTACTGTCGTTAGGGCATACCAGGTTGCTGGCTGTCCTGAACCAATGCCGCCGCTTGGATCGTTTGAAGAGTGGAATAGGCTAGTACGTTCTACACTGGTTTGGCTAGGGCAAGACGACCCGCTCAAGACTATGAGTTCGGTGCGTAATCTGGATCCAGCAATCGCTGACCTTGGCGCATTGCTTCGTGCTTGGCACCGAGCGGCTGGAGACGATTGCAAGACCACTGGCGATGTAGTGACTTTGGCTCTTGATCTAAATCCGTTCGGTAATCGATGCCACGAAGATTTATACCAAGCGCTCCTTGCAATTTCGGAAGGGCGCAGAGGTGAGCCTGATCCGCGAAAGCTCGGTTATTATCTTAGGCGTGAAGAAGGCCGGATTGTCGATAACCTGCGATTTCAATCGATGTATGATGGTCATGCAAAGCAGAAGCTATGGTCTGTCCGGCGGGTATAGCGGGTTATGCGGGTAAGATTTTGCACTGCTGCTCGGCATTATCTTTGGCCCGCACAAGGAGTCGAGAATCTTACCCGCATTACCCGCCCACAATAATCGCAAGCCTCCTGAAAACTTACCTCGGCCTTACCTGATGACGAGAATTCCAGAACACGTAAAACGGAGATTGATCGAGCATCTCGCAGCCTACAGGACACCGGGTACGGTCGCCCAGATGATCCGCGCTGAGTTTGGTATTGATATGACGCCAAGGCACGTCAGGGCTTATGACCCCACGACCTATCAATTCGCTGCCGGAGAACGGTGGCGAGCATATTTTGAGGCTGCTCGCGCACGCTTTGACCGCGAGATTGCGGAGATCCCGATCTACTATCGGGCGTACCGCCTTCATGCCTTGGAGAAGATCAGGCAGCAGGCCATGGAGCAAGGAGATCTACGCCTAGCAATGAAGGTCTTGAAGCAGGCGGCTGAGGAGGTCGGCGATATTTTCGTCAATAGGGCAGTCCGGGCCAACAAGATTGATCAGCTACGAAGCTGGTCTGAGGATACCGCTGAGCCGAGCGAGAAGCCTCGCATCGTCGTACAGAGAGCCATTGGTGAGGTGATCAGAATGGACGCGAAAGATTCCGGCGAATGACTGTCGGAACGGATCAGTCTCGATCTGTGGGGCTTTACTGAAAGGGAACTTGGGATGACCGCTGCATACCAGCTCCCGCTCTTTGCGCAATTTCCACTCTCAGAGCTCTTCAGGATGCGTAAGGCGCGATTGCGGGAGACCCTCCTAACGGTCTCTTTGCCCATCAATCAGCGGGACTTGGTAGATACCTTATGCATGAACCTAGAGCTGTATCCGATTGAGCTACGGACTGAGGATCTGCACATTGAAGTCGAACCAGCCGGCAAGATGGGGGAACTGGCGAGCAGGTTTATTGCTATACGCTCTCTGTTCCGTTCGTGGGCGACGCCGAGCTTTGGATGTTCCGCGCGGACGAGGAACATGATTGGCCCGATGGCGAACATTTTCGTCTCCGCTTGATCCTTGCGGTCCATGGAACCTCGATGGAAGAGGGTGAGCGCCTACTGCTGGAAAGGCTTGCGATCATCGAGACCATTATCAGCCGCCAGACCAGGCAGATTGAAAGCTTCAACGCTGACCTGCCGACGATCGTCCACGATACCGTCCAAAATTATTGCGCGGTCCATTGATTTACGATGCATCCAGACGCCGCAGTCGAAGTGGCCCCTAAGGGGGCCTTCTACATATGTGAATTCGATTACGCTTGTGGATCTGGGGTATTTGGCCCGCACATCGAGTCCCACTGAAGGAGACAAATCAGCGAGCAGCCGAGCGTCCTCTTCGATTTATCCTTTGCCATTTCCTCCCAAATAAATGCTGAAGTCGATTTCTGGCCTCGCGGATTAAACTTCTATCCGAAACAAAGTGCCTTTAACCGGCCGACGGTGCAGAAGCGACGTATTGAAAATCCGATTATTCCTCTAAGCATCTAGCTGGCCGCACTCTTGCAACAGGCTCAATGCTGTCTCGATGCGATCCGGTGTGGGGTTCGGCCTACCGCCTGGATTGTAACCGTCAGCCAGCCGCCAGCCGCCCTCATCGATGAAAATGCGCATTCGGAGGATGGTCTTGCCGTTGCTTCTCGCGTCCTGCAATCCTCGCCCAACACTCCAATAGGTATGCTGCGCAAACAGCCAGCCTTCGATCATATTTCCTATAAACGCTTTGGGCGTTAGGCTTTCCCAAGCGTGCCAATCTTTCGCCGCCCTGATTAGGGGCAGCCTGTCGCTTCTTTCAAATCCTTCAGCCTCAGATGGAGCTTCGGCAACACAAAAGCGCAGTGCCTTCATGGCTGCCAAGGGAAAGCCAACCTGATCATCGAGAGACTGCTCCAGTGAGTTGAGGTGATCTATCGGATCTGACGAATAATCAAACGTGGAACACCATTCCTGCGCGGTGCCCTGCTCACTTACTGGACCAAGCTCTTCGATAAAATTCGATGCCAAACGGCGGGTCGAGAGTGGGCGATCAACTAGAGCTAGCTGTGTCCAGGTGAGGAGGCCTTCAAGTGCCAGGCGAAAAACTTGCCTTACCTGCATTCTGCGCCAGGCGATTGCATATGGCTTTAACTCGTCAGGGAAAGGAACTCCGGAGGGATCGCTCATAATCCGGCGAACCCGTTCTTCCTCATTGACGCTGTTTGTTCCGTAGGTTGCTGCGAACCGGACAAGCTGAAGGCCGCGCTTTCGTACTTCGCCACCATAGCCAGAGTTCACGCGCGTCCATGCAGCCTGTTTACCCTCGGGCGTCACGTCTTTCATTCTCCACATCTGCCCCCAGGCTTTGGCTTCTTCTCTCGTCACCGTGACCGCGCCAAACTCATTAAACGCCGGGTGAGGCAACGCGTCAGAGAAACTGGCTTCGAACTGTTGAAGGGCCAATTCTAGACCCGGATCAGCCTGTGGGTTGGCTTTGTAGGCGCCGCGTTGGTTGACGGTTGAGTCCTCCAAGTCCGCGAGGTCCGCAATCCAATTCATTGTCCGTAAGCTGGGCCCGTAATTCACAGCAGCGATAAGGCCGGTTGAATATCGCCGGACATTGCGAAATTTTTCCCAAGCCTCCCCACCAAAGGTATAGGTCTCGCTTTGAATCAGGCCCGCTAGCGCTTGACCGCCCGGCAAGTCGGTTTCGTCATCGATCAAGAACTGCGACCAAGCATAGATCGTCTCGATTCGGTCGACGAAGTCTCGAAGTTCGCCAACGCTTCTTGGTCCTAGTCGCTCATTCAAAACCCCAGCGCGACGCCAAGCCCAAGTCATCAGCAAATAGGGTCGAACATGACGAGCCACATTGTTCAGTCCAGGCAGCACTTGATCCATCATGTCGAAATTTATCTGCCTAAGTCCGAGCGGATCCACACCACCGATGTCGATCTTTGAGGGGTCGACAAGCCGTGCTGCCATCGCTGCGTCCGAAGCGGAGATCAATTCATCGAGGTTCATGATCACTCCCAACCACAGCGATCAGGCGTCCACATCGACCATTAGTACATTTGGAGACGTCAAGGAGACGCAGGTCTTCTCTAGCAGATGTCGCCAAAACTATGTTGCAGCGCGGGCACGCGTCCGCAGGCTCTTCTAAAGTAAGTAGACGCTCTCTTCGCCCCGGATCGGAATGGAGCAATCGCAAACTGGACCAAAGATTGTGTTGTTCTAGAGCGGGCAGAGGCGGCAGTTCTTGCTCAGTCGGCGTCGAAAGGAGGACTTGTAGTTCTTCAGAGCAGGTTCTCGCATCTACAATCTTCTGCAGCGCGTCGGACCGCTTGATTTGCAGTGGAATGACGCTCGCCATTGCAGGAAGTCGCTGGGCATCCGCATTCTTCAAGCGATTGATCAATCCATGTCGAACAAGAAATCGGCGAGTGCTTTGGATTTGTTGTTCGTATGGTCGATTTGCGACTTGGAGAACAGCTAGTGCGACGAGGTCTTGGGCTAGTTCTTCGCTGATTTTCCCTCCGCAGCCTCGTTGGATCCGATCGACCCACTGTAGGACTTGCTCGGGCTCGGGACGTATTCGGTCGGTAAGGTAGTGGGCGAGCGCAAGCATAGCTTCAGCGTGCGCGCCAGAATGGCCCGAAGCCATTGCTGCCGAGAGTAACTTCCCAAAGGTTAGCAGCGTCTGCTCATTCTTTTGCTCGTCGCGGACGAGATCCCCTTCAGCTCCCGCATCTAATTCGCCGCGATCCCGAGCGGCTTGAGCTTCTTCATTGAATGGTCCGCTGGTTGCGCGAAATGCATCCAACAATGCACGCATTGCATATGAGAGGCCCGATTCCCGCTCCGCCCCCGTAAAGTGGTCGTCGTGCACGTTGTAGTTCGCCGCGAAGGCCGAAGCAGAGACAAGCTCAACTTGAACTTCTTCAGGGCGCTTTGAGCCAAAGTCTGAGGTCGAGGATGCTCGAGGCAGGCGATCGGGATCTTCGTGAAACCAAGAAATTATCGCCGCAACGTCGGTCGGCGTTTCGGTCCCAGAGAGGATGGCCAAGATACGAGGACCAGTCTTGCCTGTGCGTTTGGCCAGGTCAGAAACAGCCTTAACTGACAAGAAACCGCTCGCTTGAATGTCGCCGTTGCTGAGAGTGAGAATGATTCTTCCAGTTTGCCAGGCTTTGTCCGCCATCTCCAAACTGTGCTGCGCAAAAGAGCCGTCATCGCCGACTGTTACGTTTCCAAGGTCAAGAGTCGTGCCTGCAATGCTACACCTCAGATTGCCATCAGCGAAAGGCCACCCGCCCATTACTTTCCCGACGACGGCGGAGCCCTGGAGTTCAGCACCAAGCACTTTTGTCGCTTCTGCTCCGGCTTCGAGATCGTCTTGTTCGTCGAGCGCTTGTCTGGGGGGCGGCGAGCAGTCGGAAATGGACCAAACTTGGTCGCGACTTGGAAAAATTCGCAAGACCGCTGCTTCTGAATTCGGACCGAAGAGCCCGGCCCGAGTTGCGTTCGCGCTGCCCGAAAGTAGCAAGCGGCCCGATCGGCAAACTATCTCTACGCTCTTTGCGTGCAGCCGCCTTTGATCGCTCGCCCAAGCCTCGGAGATATGTCCAGCTCGAAGCGTCAAATCAGAATCGTGCGGCCAGTTGCTGCTCGAAACGCCTTGGACTTCGCCACCCTGGTGAACGTAACCCCATATATCTTCACAATTTAGCAGGTTTGCCAAATCTCTGACGCCTCGGCCATCGAGATCGTAAAAGGGCGCAGCAAAGCAAATGCGTGTCGCACCGCCGAGATTTTCTGCCTCCTCGTGCAACTGGCCGACAATGGTTTGACCGGCATTATGGAGCAGACGCACCCGCCCATTGTCCGTCTTTCCGCTAATCGTTGCGCGTAACTCTTCTGCGAAAGTCATTATCCGCTCAGGCGCAGCAATTTCCACGAGTTCGCCTGTCGCGAGAAGTTCAAGATAGTCGGCTAGGTCAGAGAATAGGCGCGGTGCGTTCCCTGTATGAAAATGTTCGAGAAGTTCCGCATTTCCTCCCCAGCCGCCGAAAGTCAGGTTACCTGAACCGACCAACAGATGAGCGTCTTCCTCGTCCAGAAAGGCCGAAATCTTCGGATGAAATACCCCGGCATTTTGATGGACTGGTAGCAGCTCATATTCGCGACCAACCAGGCGAGCGCCTTGCTCAGCGAGAGCATGGGTAATGCCTTGTGTGTCGGCTAGGATCAGCGGATCCCTTCCTCCACCTCGCACGAAGGCATCCATCACCACTGCCTCGAAAAAGGATAGACTTAAGGCGTAGGTGGTGAATAGTGAGCGCTTCCAGGCTGAAGCTCTGACGATATCAAGTGGTTGCATCGTAGAGCCTTTTTGCATCATTTTGCTGAGCGCAAAAGTCGTTTCCGGTTTCTCTTTGTAGGACGATAGGCTTGGCGCCAAGCGGCGTTTGCGTCCTGACCCCGTATCGAGAATTTGGCTTCCTCAACGTACCTGAAGCCGTTACTCACGCTGGGCAGCCAGCCGTTCCTTGAGAGTGGTATCGAGCGGGGCAGACAGCGCGGACGCCACGTCCCCCGCCGTGCGGATTACACGCATGGTGGGATTCCTTTCGGGCAAAGAAAAAGCCCCCGGATGTCATCCGAGGGCTTGCTGGGGGAGGGGGCTGCAAGTTTCGCCTCATAATAAATACCGGATTTTCCTCACTTCATGCGGCAGCTCGACCTTGCAGATCCTTCAGTACCTGCACAATGCGATGCACATCTGCCTGCGGGAACACGCCACTAACACCCTGATCGTCCAAGTCGGTGAACGGGCTTTCGTAGAGGCGGCGTGGGTCCATCGCACCGCGTTCCGTCAAATAGTCGATGATCAGATTAATGAACTCGATCTGGTTCGCGTTGAGGTTCTTGCCCGCCACAAGCTCGCCAAACGCTTCCTTCGCAGCCTCGCGATCAAGGCCGATGAGTGAACGAATGAATAGGCCTAGGCCGCCCTCGTTCGTGATAACGGCGATGTCAGCGTCACTCGCCTCTGTTTCCTCGCGCAAGATGCGCTCCAGCTCGACCAAGTCCTGCGGGGTCAACTGCTCATTGCGGTAAAGTTTTTGGATCGTGATGTGATCGGCATGGGTTTTGAGGAAGTGGCGCACCTTCATCAGGAAGCGCGGCTTGTCAGTCCCAATACCCGCATGTGGCAATTGGATGCGCGTCGCTTCGCCCATCTCGTCTTCGAAGTCGGTGTAGATGATCACTGCTTCATCGCCTTCGATCAGCTTCATCAGAGCACGGAGCCGGCGACGCATCTGCTCGAGCGTCCAAGCATCGATGTCGGTCCAGTAGTCAGGCGTCTGAACTTCGAGGATCAATTCCATCTGCGCTGCGACCATCGGGACATTCCCGAGACCTTCGAGCTTAGAGGCTAGCGCGAGCACTTTCTCCTGACACTGCGCGAACGACACATGATTCTGGAGAAGAGAAAGCTGCCCTCTTAGGATGATATAGTCGAACTGCTTTGCAGCGATGTCCGTATCTTCGAATGCCGACGGTAAACCGGCAATCTCGCCAATCAGCACCTCACGCTCATTCGGGCCGATCTCGTTCCATGCTTCGCGCATCTGAAACTTCTCAACCTCCTTGCGCTTGGCGCGGACAAGGAAATTATCGAGATTCATGGCGGCCACCTCATCGAAAAGGCGGTCGCGCGTGTCTATGTCGAGCTGCGCCAGACCTTGCCCACGTTCTTCTTCGGGCAAGCCTGCCAGCTGCATGGCGAGCTCGATGCGTGTGGCAAACAGCTTCTCAGTAAGGGAAGCAGATTGCGTGCCTTCCTTCAGGTTCGGGTTCTGGTTGAAGAATTCGAAATTCTGGCAATAGTCGAAGATCAAGAACTCAGTTTTGTCGCGCCCAGGCCCGAACAGGTCTTCGCAAAGGCGTGTGCCGCGTCCGATCATCTGCCAGAATTTGGTCTTTGATCGCACGACCTTGAAAAAGACGAGATTGAGCACCTCGGGCACGTCGATGCCGGTGTCGAGCATGTCGACTGAAATGGCGATGTGCGGCGGTTTGTCGGCAATCGAGAAATCGTCGATCAGGGATTGCGGGTACTCAACCGAGTAGTCGATCACACGGGCGAATGAGCCCTTTAAATGCGGGTAGTTGGTATCAAATCGCTCCGCGATGAACTGCGCATGCTTGTGGTTCTTGGCGAAGATGATCGTCTTGCCCAGCCGGTCGCCCTCGGCAACCTTGAGGCCGTTGACCATTAGATGCTCAAGTACCTTGTCGACGGTGTCCTCATTGAACAACCACTTGTTAAGCGCCGTCGGATCGACATCGTCCCTGGGAAGCTGGCCTTCCCATTCGAGAATATCCCACTTCTCCTTGTCCTCATCGGAGAGCTGGTCGTACTTGATCCCCTCACACATGAAGCGCGTCGGTACCGATATCGGAGTAGGCGGAACAAGGAAGCCGTCACCCACTGCCTCTTCGAGATCATAGCTGTCAGTCGGTACACCGCGCTCAAGCTCGAAAAGCGAGTAGGTGTCGCGGTCGATCTCATCGCGTGGGGTAGCGGTAAGCCCGACCAGCAAGCTGTCGAAATAGTCGAAAATCGCACGGTATTTCCGATAGACGGAGCGGTGTGCCTCATCGATCACGATCAGATCGAAGTGCCCTGGGCCATAGCGCTTCCGGCCGTTCTGAATTTCGTCAATCAGCCCCATCATCGTGGGGTAGGTGGCAACACAAACGCGCGCGCCATTGTGGTCGTTCTTCTTCGCGTCGTACTTCTCGATCAGGTTCGCGCTCGGGGTGGTTGGGATATGCGCCTTGAACGCGTTGTGCGCTTGCTTCACCAATGCGACGCGATCGGCCAGAAACAGTACGCGCTTGCACCAATTTGCGCGCATCAGCTGATCGACCAGCGCGATTACGGTGCGGGTCTTGCCCGAGCCCGTCGCCATCACCAGCAGTGCCTTGCGTTGTCGGTCCTTCTCGAAGGTCTCACCGATCCGGCGGATGGCGCGTGTCTGATAATAGCGCCCTGCGATGCTCTCATCAATCTTGGTGGTAGCAATGGACCGGCGCGCAGCCTTGCGCTGGCGCCACAGTCCCAGCTCGCCCTTCTTGTAGAAGCCGTGTACCTCGCGGGGCGGATAGGCCCCGTGATCCCACAGCCAATGCTTATAGCCATTGGTAAAGAAGATCAGCGGGCGCACGCCGAATTGTTGCTCCAGACAGTCGGCATAAAGCTTTGCTTGCTGCTGGCCTTCACGCGGATCGCGCTTGGTGCGCTTGGCTTCGATCACCGCCAGCGGCCTGCCGTCATCGCCCCACAGCACATAATCGACAAAGCCCTCGCCAGAGGTGCTGGGCATACCAGTGACCGGAAACTCGCGGTCGCGCGGCTGATCGAGCGGCCAGCCAGCCTCGGCCAGTAGGCGGTCGATCCAGATGTCGCGGGTTTCGGCTTCGTTGTAATCGTGGGCGTCTTCGACCTTGGCATTCTCGGCCTTGATCGCCTCGATCTGCGCCTGAAGCCGTTTGATCTCCTCATCGAGCGCGGCGCGGTCTTCCTCGCTATTGATGCGGGCGGCCTGCTCTTCGGCAAGCGCCTTCGCTGCGTCCTCGCGCTCCTTGGCCATGGCCTGCAATTTCTTGAGGGTGGAGGCCTCCACCTGCACCGCACGCGGCAAGTCGGAGATGGAGAACTGTACAGCCGGGTGGGGCTTAACCCCGCGCGCATAGGTGCGCACCAGCCAATAGCAGAAATCAAAGAGCTGCTTCAGACTGTCGGTCGCGGACCTCTCCGGGATGGACCGCGTCTCATGCACCGCGACATTGCCCAGGTCCTTGATGATCCGCGCCTTGGTGACCAGCGGATTGCCGACCAAGGAGCGGAACGTGCCCTCATGGATCAGCGCGGAAAGCGTTGTATCATAGGGCGAATGCAGATTGCGATCATGCTCGTACATCCACTTGACCGCGCTTTCGAGCGCGAGGCGGGAATGAAAGCAGCTTCCGCGTGGATCGGACAGGGCGAGTGTTTCCGCCTTCCTTGCTAAGCGAAAGACCTCGGCAAATTCAGCTCGGAGGAAGGCGAACTGGCTCATGCGGCCTCCCCGATTGAATAGATATCAACTGAGTTCAATTGGTCGGTCAGATATGGTGCAAACCCAAACAGGACGACACAAACCGAAACGAGATCGCGCATCTCAATTTCCCGAAGCTTATTAGCGGGGGTCCCCCCGTGGCGTATGCCAGGATAATCGGAGGCGAAACCGTACAAGCCCTTGACGGAATCTTTCACTTTTTCGTGCGGCCAGGTCCCGACCTGATTGCAGATTGCTCCCAGGGTGTTGCCAGTGACGTTTGGTGCAAGGCTGCCAATAGCTTCCAGGAAATTGGTCTGCTTCGCAATGCAGGTCTTAATGCGGTTAGGCGTCTGTTCGATGGTTAGATCACGGAGAGCGTCTTCAAATTCGTGAAAGGCGTTTGCCAAGTGCGCATCAGCCTCTGCCGCAGACTTTAAATTGCTCACCATCCTAGCGAAGATTCCAGGCAGTGTAGGATGTATCGAAAATGGTCGACGAAGATCATATCGTAAGCTGTATTTGTCGATGAAGGTTTGGACGAGAATGAAGTAGCGGTTGCTCAATCCGTCACCGCCTATGTCCCGAACTTTTTCATGCACCGCTGCTAGGGCTCTTAGAGCTTTACTCTCAGACGTGATGTGTAGCGGCAACTCAGTGCGCAGCCAGCGTCGAGCGTTTGTGTTACCCGACACGGCTTGCTCATAATGAGACCGAGCCGCATTGAATGCCTCAAGGGCGTCTTTGTAGGCCTCTTCTTCCGCAATTTCGGCAGGGTCAGTGAGGTTGCCGTCTTCATCGTATTGCGTTGGTTCTGCAGGCTCGGTGGGCGGAAGTGGCAACGGTATGACTGCATCATACAATTCTGAGAAAAGCTCGTTCGGCGCATCTTTATGTTTTGAGAGCTTTACGAAAACCTCTGACCATACCTTGTCCCATACATTTAGAAGTTCACCGCGCATGATCACAGCCCTCCTAGGAAGGCGCTGTGTTGGAGCGATGCAAAGAGGTGATCCAATTGAGCTTTCGATCGCAAGAGACGCTCCCTCGTCTCACCAATTTTCGACATGGTCGCGCCAAATTTTTTTTGCACCTCAATTGGCGGCAGGAAGATTTTAAATTTCTTTAAGGACGCACCTGACAAATTGGGCTGCGCCAGCCCATTGCTGTAAAAATCAATTTCCTTTTTTACGAGGCGACTTCCGAGGTAGCCGCGAAAAAACTCATGATCGAGAGAGTCTGAAATTCTTATAATGATTAGAGAAGATGCAATCGCACCTGACATTCCATCAGGCACCAGAGCGAATTTTCCGAGGGACCCTCTCAAACAAAACAGGAAATCGCCACCAGCGAACTTCCCAGATCGTAGCATCTCGAATCTAGCATCAGAAATGTAAGATAGGTTGCTTCGCACCACCTCCCCGTTGGCATCCAGATCAGCGGCGCTAACGAACGGAATGCCCTTACTTAGAAGAGATTTTTTTCCAGGATAATTCTTACCTCGATCCCCATTCTCAAATTCACACACCTCAGAGAGTTCGGACCATCTTCCCTTCGATATATCAAGCTGAGCGAACGCCGCTTCACCAAATTGATTCAGGCGGTCGATCGCTCGCTGACGCTTGCGGCGCAGCTCGTCCGCTTGATCAAGGATCGCCGCAATCCGCTTCTGCTCATCGAGCGGGGGGACGGGAATTTCAATCTCATGAACCAAATTTCGGTTCAACGTCGGAACGCCCACTCCGCGCGTATATTGCTCAAGTCGCATCCAACGAAGCAGTCGCGACACCCATTTTGGTTCATTGCCGTGGAAGTCCTTCACCCAGAGAGCCGTGTTCAGCGGCCAAAAGTTTTCTTCGACAAAATGGACATTTCCCAAGGAACCACTTCGACCAGTGACGACACCAGGTCCCTCAACTTTATGGACGGAATGTGTTCCTACCGAGCCATTGGCGGCAAAAATCGGAACTACTCCGTCTTGTCGATCCTGCACCGGCAAGTCGAATCCACGTTGCAGCGTGGCAACGTCTCCCGCCGCTTTCATTGTCCACCCTTCAGGTAGCTGCCAATCTGCCGGAAGCGAGCTCATCGCAACAATGCCTCCAGGTTGGAGAGGCCATCGCCGATTTCCTGCTCCAACGTACGTAATTCCTTGATGATGTCGATGGGTTTCTCGTGTGTGACTTCTTCGTGTTCGACCTCCTTGTAGCGGTTGAGCGAAAGGTCGTAGGTGCCGGTTGCAGCGATCTCTTCCTTAGTAACGGTGAAACTCTGCGCTGTGCGCGGGTTCTCGCGCTCTTCGTCCTCCCGCTTGCGCCAGCGGATCAGCACATCTGGTAGGTTATTCTTGGCATGCTCACTTTCGGCCAACGTCTCGCGAGGGACTGGCCCTTGTTTCTCAGGTGGCACCAAGTCTGCGCGTTTATCATCCAGACTTAGGCCATCAGCTTGGAGATCATAGAACCAGACTTGATCCGTTCCGCCCACGCTGGTCTTGGTGAAGAACAGCACGGCGGTCGACACACCCGCATAAGGTTTGAACACACCTGAGGGCAGCTTCAGCACGCCTTCGAGCTTGTGCTTTTCAACCAGAAGCGTGCGCAGTTCCTGGTGCGCCTTGGAGGATCCGAACAGTATGCCGTCCGGCACAACCACTGCCGCGCGCCCGCCCGTCTTAAGTAAGCGCAGGAACAGGGCGAGGAATAGAAGCTCGGTCTTTTTGGTCTTTACGATCTGCTGGAGGTCCTTGGCGGTCGCATCGTAATCGAGCGATCCGGCGAAGGGCGGGTTGGCGAGGATCAGGCTGTACTTGCCCGCGTCCTTACCATGCTCTTCGGCTAAGCTGTCGCGGTAGCTTACATCAGGATTGTCCACCCCGTGCAGCGTCATGTTCATGCTGCCGATACGCAGCATGGTGGGGTCAAAATCAAACCCGTGGAACATGCCATTGTGGAAGTGGTACCGCAGCTTCTCGTCACGGAATATCTGCGGGTGATTGTCGCGGAGATACTCGCCCGCTGCGACCAAGAAGCCCGCCGTGCCGAGCGCAGGATCGCAGATCACGTCGTCGGGCATAGGCTGGGTCATTTCGACCATAAGACGGATGATGTGACGAGGCGTGCGGAACTGGCCGTTGGTGCCGGCGCTCGCGATTTTGCCGAGCATGTATTCGTAGAGATCGCCCTTCGTGTCGCGATCATCCATCGGGATTTTGTCGAGCATGTCGACGGTCTTTGCGAGAAGTGCGGCGTTGCTGAAACCAAGCCGCGCGTCCTTCATGTGCTCGCCGTAGCTGGACCCTTCTTCGCCAAGCTCTCGAAGAAACGGGAAGACGCGCTCGGCCACTACATCCATCATCTCGCGCGCTTCGAAGTTCTTGAAACGCGACCAGCGAAGATCGGAATAGGGACGGCCCTGATCGTCGTTGCCTTCAGGAAAAATCCGTCGTTCCATAGGGATGCCGAGGTTCGCTGCCTTGTTCTCCTCAAGAGTATGCAAGTCATCGAGCCGTTTGATGAAGAGTAAATAGGTGATCTGCTCGATTACAGACAGCGGGTTGGAGACGCCCCCCGACCAGAAGGCATTCCAAATTTGATCGACTTGATTTCGGATTTCACCGGTGAGCATTTATGTGGCTTTCGGTTGAGATGAAGTGATGCACCTTCATTCCGCCTTTTGCCACTGATTGCAAAGCACAATATGGGTTTGAATGGGGAGGAATCAGGTCGCATGGGCCTTGATGCGAAACAGGTTTCTTAGCGGAACCCAAGATCTTCCCACAGCCGAAAGCTCTTTCAGCTGCAAAGCTAGCGATGTCCTACTGAAAGAGGTGGTGCCGCTTACAGGACTCAAACCTGTGACCTTATCATTATGAATGGAGAATCCGCTGAGGGGGCTTTTTCAGTGGCACAGGAGAATACCTGGATCAGAAAATCGAACCAGTCGAGTATCCAAACCTTAAATTTGGAGTCCGGCAGTAGGACCGATCTTCGCGGCCGAAATTGGGCCGAAAGCGGAACGTCGCCTTTTGATGGTCAGACACGAATAAGCGGACAAGCGCAGCTGAATATCCCCCTGCTCCGATCTCTCTCACAACAAGCATAGACCTCACGCAAACCAACCCGCATTTGACACTTGCCGTCTTTATGGTATCGGTCACATCCAGAACAGATAACGAAGTTTGGGAGGTTTGTATGACAAGGGAAAAAATCGCATTTCGCGCGAATCGTTTGGCCGTGGGTGCGGTCACATCGGTTTCGTTAATGGCACTCGCTGCGCCGGCCCTCGCGCAGGATGAAGGTGCAGCCGCAAGCGACAATCAGGGCACGCCAATCGTCGTGACGGGTTCGCGCATTGCGCGCGACGGCACGAATGCTCCCACCCCAGTCACCATGGTGGGCGACGAGTTGCTCGAACAGCGCGCTGCCACCAATGTGGCCGATACGCTGAACGAACTTCCGCTTTTCCGCCCTCTCGTCACCCCTGCAACGCAGCAGGCCGTGGGCGGAAACGTTGGGGCAAGCGTACTTGACCTGCGCGGCCTTGGCGGCGAACGCACGCTGGTGCTGCTGGACGGCAAGCGCTTCGTCCCCTCGACACAGCGCGGCACCGTCGACATCAACCTGATCCCTACCGCACTTGTATCCCGCACCGAGATCGTGACCGGCGGTGCATCCGCAGCCTACGGATCGGATGCTGTCGCTGGTGTGGTGAACTTCATTCTCGACCGGGACTTCGTCGGTCTGCGCGGCACGGCACAGTTCGGCATCGCCGAAGAGGGCGACAACGAGGAATACTTTGGTTCTCTCGCCTGGGGTACGGACTTCGCGGACGGGCGCGGCCACTTCATGATCGCGGGCGAATACAACAAGAACGAGGGTATGGGCGATTGCTACACGCGTGACTGGTGCCCCAACGAAATGCAATTGCCTGGCGGTGGGCCGGGATACGCCACGACCGTGCGAGACGGACCGGCGCAGCTGGGCTGGTGGGGGCCGGACGGTCTCGTATCCGGAGGCCCAGCTGGCGGCCCGTTCCAAGGAACGACGTTCAATCCTGATGGCACCCTCCGCCAGTTCGAGTATGGCGAGGCGCTGACCGGCGGTATCACACACATCCTCAACCTTGGTGGCGAAGATTCGCTCTACAATGGGCTTCTCACCGACACGCTGCTGATCCCGGAAGTCGAACGCTACACAATCTACGCCCACGCATCCTACGAGCTCAGCGATACCATCAACGCGACGCTCGATGCGTCCTATGGCCGTGTGAATGGCCTCGTCAAAGGTTCGCCCCCGCGCGCGGCCTACACCATCCAGCGCGACAACGCGTTCCTTCCGGACGGCCTGGCCGACCTGATGGATGCAAACGATGTGGGATCGGTCAGCTTGTGGCGCGTCTACCAGCAGGAAGCGCCGTTCCCGGACGGTCATGGCAATGCCGTGGACGAGACACAGAACGAGACTTTCCGCATTGTCGCCGGACTTGAGGGATCGATCGGTACCAACTGGGACTGGGATGCCTATTACCAGTACGGCAACAACGATTTTCGTCAGGACTACCGCAACAACTACGTCAATTCGCGCGGCGTGCTCGCCGTCGATGCAGTGAACACGGAATCCGGCGTGCAGTGCCGCGTCAATGCGGACGGGAACGCAGCAAACGATGTTCCGGGCTGCGTGCCGCTGAATCCATTCGGGCGCGGAAACGTGTCGAGCGAAGCGGCAGCCTGGGTCTTCGCGGACGGTTTCCAGACAGCTGAAACGGATCAGCACGTGGTGGCCGCCAACATCCGCGGCGATCTTGTCGAGCTTCCGGGAGGGACACTGGCCATTGCAGGCGGCGGGGAATTCCGCAGCGATTCGATGACCGGCGATGCCGATCCGCTTTCCGCTGCCAATGCTTTCTGGTCGTTCAACGGCAAGGCAATCGAAGGGAAGATCGAAGTCGTCGAGGGTTATCTCGAAGCCGTGGCTCCGATCATTTCCGATGTGCCGGGCGTGAGCCTGCTCGAACTCAACGGTGCCATCCGGCAGACGCACTACAGCCGCTCCAGTCAGGCCGTGGGCGATTCCAGCGTCGATGCCACGACCTGGAAGCTTGGCGGCATTTACGAACCAGTGGACTGGCTTCGTTTCCGGGTCACCCGTAGCCGCGATATCCGTGCGCCCAACCTCACCGAACTGTTCGGTCCGGTCACGCTGGGCCGCACCACTGTGGTAGATCCGCGTGACGGCAGCCAGATCCAGATCAACGGCTTCCAGGGTGCCAACCCGCAGCTGACCCCCGAAAAGGCTGACACCTGGACGATCGGCGCGGTGCTCACGCCCGATATCAGCTTTGGCCGCCGCCTCAGCTTTTCGGTCGACTATTTCGATATCAGCATCGACGATGCCATCGGCTCGCTTGGCGCCCAGACCATCGTGGATCTGTGCAACGCGGGCAACGACGCCCTGTGTGCCCAGGTGACGCGCAATTCCGACGGCCTGCTGACCGAAGTGCAGGACGTGCTGCTCAACATTGCGCAGCAGGATACCCGTGGTATCGATTTCGAACTCGCCTACAGCTCCAACGATGGCCCGATGGGTTCGGTGGATGCGCGCCTGCTGGCCACGCATTACCTCGAACTGACGGTCGGCGGCGTCGATCGCGTCGGCCAAACCGGCGCGCGTCCCGGCACGACGCCGGGCGTGCCGGACTGGCTGGTGGACGGCACGGTGCGCTGGAATCTGGATCGACTGACGGCGGGCCTGCACGCCCAGTATATCCCGGAAAGCATCTGGGAGACGCTGTTTGTCGGGCCGAGCCAGCCGGGCTTCGATATCGATGCGCCCAACAGCGTCAGCGACAACACCATCGATTCCGCCTTCGTGCTCGACTTCAACCTGGCCTACCAGGTCACCGACGAGGTGGAGGTGTTCGGGGTGATCAACAACGTGTTCGATTCCGACCCGCCGTACGCCGCATCGGCCCAGGGGGCTACCACGCAGGTGTATTACGATCCCATCGGTCGCTACTACAAGGTCGGCGTCCGGATCCGTCTGCCCTGACTTAAAAAACCGCCAAGCCTGGCGGCGCTGCATTACCAGGGCCATCGCTCGTTGCTGTCGCAGCGGCGGGCGATGGCCAAGTTTTTTGAAGGAATACCAAGATGGCCAAGAAGTCCCTTTCCGAACTGCTCGAATCCACCGATCATTGCATTGTCGCACCGTGCGTCTACGACTGCGCCTCGATGCGCGCGGTGGAAATGGTCGGCTTCGAGGCAGCCATGCTTTCGGGCGGCGAAGTGTCTATCGCAATGAACGGGGTGATCGACTACGGCTTTTCCAACCTCACCGATATTGAGTGGATCTGCAGCCGCATCACCCAGACCAACGCCATCCCTCTGGCCGCGGATATCGAGGACGGATTCGGCGGTCCCCTGGCGGTCTATCGCAGCACCAAGCGCATGATCGCTGCGGGAGCCAAGGCGCTGCAACTTGAAGACAGCGGCGACATGGAAAACTCCACCAGCCTCCTCCCGCGGGAGAAGTATTACGAGAAGGTCCGCGCTGCGCTGGCGGCCATGGAAGGCAGCGACTGTTTCTTGATCGCGCGCACCAACGCCGATCCTGAAACGGAGATGGACGAAGGATGCGAGCGTATGCGCGCCGCCGTCGAGATGGGCGCGAAGATGAGCACCGTGGTGCGCATCTCCACGATGGACCACGCCAAGATCGTTTCCGAGAAAGTGCCCGGTTGGAAGATGTTTCCCGATGTGCGCGACATCAACGGCAAGCCCGGCGTGACGGCGGAGGACATTTACCCGCTCGGCTTCAACTTCCTCACCATGCACTACACCCTGAAGGCGGCAATGGACGGAATGCTGGAACACGGCATTCACAACTACGCGCAGCAAGGTTGCCACTATACCTGCCAGAAGGAAGACGCGACCAAGATCATGGGCATGAGCGCCACGCCGCTGTTCGATCCGCATAGCTACATGGAACTGGAGAGCCGGTTTGGCGGCGACAAGAAGGATTTCACCATCGTGGGCAACGCGGTCGAGGATTTCCCGGAAGGCTTCGTGCGCTCGAAAATTGACGACCGACTCTGAGCCGCAGCGTATGTAGCGATTTCAGAGGGGCGACGGAGCGATCCGCCGCCCCTTTTCCGTTGGGGCCGCACGCGACTCGCATTGTGCCCTGAGCTGTCATCACCCATCTTGTGCGGACCTGATGACTTATTTGCCTTTTCTCCTTGTCGCCCTGCTCGTTGTCGGTGCCCTTTTGCTTCGGCGCGTCCTGCGGCAGCGCAAGCGCGAGCGACTGCTGGCAACACCGCTCACTCCCGACCAGCGCGTGATGCTGGAAAGGCTCGTACCGATGGTCCGGCAACTGCCGCAATCGCTGCGCCCTAAACTTGAGGGCAAGATCAACCTTTTCCTCGATCAGGTCACGTTCCACGGCAACCAGGGACTGGAGGTGAAGGAGGAAATGCGGCTCTCGATCGCCGCGCAGGCCTGCCTCCTCGTGGTCAACAGTCCGGTATGGTACGAAACCATCAGGACCGTGCTGATCTATCCTGCTGCCTTCTACACCCGCCGCCCCACCCACGATGGCTTCGTAGTCCACGAAAGCGATGCAACGATGGCCGGCGAAAGCTGGACGCGCGGACCTATCGTGCTGTCATGGGACCATGCGCTGCAAGGCGGGCTCAACCCGGATGACGGCCACAACGTCGTCATCCACGAATTCGCGCACCAGCTGGACAGCCTTACGGGCCACACCAACGGCATACCGATCCTGCGAAAGGGGCAGGACTACAGGGGTTGGGAAAAGGCGATGCTGGATGCGTACCATTCGCACCTGGAGCGTCTGGAAAGCGGGCAAGGCACCCTGATCGATCCCTACGGAGCGATCAACCACCAGGAATTCTTTGCCGAAGCCACAGTGGCCTTCTTCGAGAAACCCCGCGTCCTGCGCCGGGATGAACCGGCGCTCTATGCCGAACTGGCGGAACTGTTCGCTCTCGATCCCGCGGAATGGAATTGAACCGGGCGCCGCCTTCCCTGTTTCGCGTGTCCTAGCCCTGCATTTCCTCGTGGAACCGGCGATAAGGCTTCATCGCTAGCAGCAACATGACCACCATGATCGGTGCCGCGCAGCCGATCACGACGCTCATCGAGTAGCGGATCTGGGAGGGGTCCTGGAAGACGAAGTCGGTCATGATGCCGATAACAGTCGGCCCCACGCCCAGCCCTACCAGCGTGGTGAAAGTGACGTAGACCGCGCTGATCTGCGCACGGGCCCGGTTTGGCACGATCAGTTGCAGCGATGTTGCCGCGCAGGGGAAGGGCATGTTTCCGAAGAACAGCGTTACGCCCAGCAGCGCCAAAGCCATATATGGCGAAGGCATCAGCGGTGCGAGCACACCAGAAATGCCCGCGACGGCAAAGCCCGCGCAGGCGACCTTCAAGGGCGCATCGCGGTGCCCCTTAGCGGCGAGCCAGTCGCTGGCGAAGCCTGCCGCCATGACGCCGGTCATGCCGAAGACGATGAGGACGAGACCGAAGCCCCAGCCGATCTGCTCCGCATTCCAGCCGTAGGTGCGCTGCAACAGCGCGGGAGTCCAGATTGCGATCGAATAGGCGACCAGCAGAACCATGGCGAAGCCGATGAACATGGGCACGAGGGCGCGCCACATCCGGCCAATGAGACGCGCGGTGTCCTTCGCCGAAAGCTGGTCCACCTGCGGGCCGCGCCGCGCGGGTTCGCGGATGAGAAGGAACAGGGGAACCAGCAGCACACCGGGCGCGCCGATCAGGATGAAGGCCGCCTGCCACGGCTCCAGGCCTGCAAGCCATCCGCTTTCCAGCATTTCCGAGCCGGTCAGCGCGGTCAGCAGGCTGCCGCCGCCAATGAAGGCGAGGCCCTGTCCGACAGGCGCGCTCATCAGGAACCCGGAAACGGGACGGCCCAGCTTGTCTGGCGGAAAATGATCGGAGAGCATGGAAAGGCCCGCGGGCGTCAGGCTCGCCTCTCCCACGGCGACACCGATGCGGGTGAGAAACAGTTGCCAGTAAGTCTTCGCCAGGCCCGAGGCCATGGCGAACAGGCTCCAGAACAGCAGGCAGATCGCGATCAGCCACTTTCGGTTGGTATTGTCTGCCGCGCGGCCCAAGGGGATGCACGCGATGACGTAGAAGATGCCGAAAGCCACGGACTGCAAGGCGCCGAAGGCGGTGTCGTTCAATCCGAACTCCGCCTTGATGGGCTCCACCATCAGGTTGATGACCGTGCGATCGAACTGTGAGACGACAGAGGCGAGTGCCAGCAGGGCGACCAGCAGCCATCCCCGCGATGGCTTGGGCCAAGCGCTCTCATCAGCCGCGCGGACATTGTCGGCAGGAATTGTGGTGGCCATTTTCGGTAATCTCCCTCTCCGATGTGACCGATACCATCGGCACTTGCCGGGGGCAAGCAGTGTGGCTTGGCGGCGCCTAGTTTCCGGTGGTCAGGTAGGCCGCAACGGCCTCGGCGAATTGTTCTGGCGGCAGTGTCCCGTCGAGAACCATGCAGGCCTCGTCCGAGGCAGGTGGTTCGAACGTGTCCAGCTGGCTTTGCAGCATGGCGGGCGGCATGAAGTGGCCGGTGCGCTTCTCCATGCGGCGCTGCAACTCCTGCCTGCCGACCTGTGGCAGGACGAAAAGCAACGGCAGGCCCGATGCTTCACTCATTCGCTCCCGATAAACGCGCTTCAGGGCTGAGCATGCGGCAACAGCCTGGCCCGACGAAAGCGCGTGAGCGATCGAATCCAGGAAAGGCGCGCGATCCTCGTCGGTAAGGGGCTCCCCGCGTGCCATCTTTGCGACATTTGCACGCGGATGGTGGTCGTCGCCTTCCACAAAACTCCACTTCAGCCGCTCGGCGAGAGCGCGACCAAGGGTGGACTTGCCGTTCCCGCTGGGACCGATCACGACCACCCCCCGATAGCGGGGCTTACTCTTTGCCAAGATCGAACAGCTTCATGTATTCGGCACTGTCGGCAGGGCCCAGACCGCCTGCCACCAGCATCCGGTGCAACTCGGAGACGAGGCCCGTTACAGGCATTGCCGTGCGGGTGGCGAAGGACGATGCCTGCACCGTCTCAAGATCCTTCAGCATATTGTCGATCCGGCCCGTAGGCGTGAAGTCGCGCTTGGCCATCTTGGCCATGAATTCCTGCATGATTGCGGAATCAGCGCGGCCCCCGGCCAGCGCATCGGGGATCAGGGCAGCATCGATGCCCTGGCTCTCGGCGAACTTCACGGCCTCTGCCACGATCATGAAATGCCCCGCGCACAGGATCTGGTTCACGAGCTTTACCGTCTGCCCGGCACCTGCATCGCCAAGGTGCGTGCGCCGCGCGGAAAGCAGCGCCAATACAGGCTCTGCTCGCGCCACGTCTTCCGGGCGGCCGCCGATCATCAGGGTCATGCGGCCCTCGCGGGCGGCAGGCGCACCGCCCGACAGGGGAGCATCAACCCAGCCCATGCCGCAGCGCTCGCGCAATTTCCCGGCCATGCTTGCCGTGCGTCCGGGGTCGATGCTCGACATGTCGATCAGGAGAGAATCGCTCCCGCCGCTTTCCGCCACCCCGCCATCGCCGAACACGGCCTGTTCCACGATATCGGCGGAGTTCAGGCTGACGAAGACGAACTCCGCCTCGCTTGCAGCCTGCGCGGGAGATGCTGCACGAATGCCGCCTCGCCCGGCAAGATCTCCGCCCGCATCTTGCGAGACATCGAAGAACGACAACGTGCAGCCCTCGTCGAGCAAGCGGGAGCCAATGGCCGAACCCATCACGCCGGCGCCGATCATGGCGACTTTTGTCATGCTTTTCTCACCGATTCCCGTTCCACCACGGAGAGGCCGACATCGACCCTACCGGGACGCGCATTGCCATCCTCGCCCAGTAAAGCGAGCAGAGTCGCACCGGTACGCCGGCCAAGCTCGTTGAAATCCACATGGATGGTCGTGAGGGGTGGATTGACGATGCGCCCGATCTCGAAGTCGCCGAAGCCAATTAGCGAAAGCTGATCCGGAATGCTCACGCCCATGCGCTGGCACTGCATCATCGCACCCACCGCGGAAAGATCGGACACCGCGAACACGGCTTGGCAATCGGGCGACTTTTCCAGCAATCTACCAATCGCAGCGGCACCGTGATCGTAGCTGAGCGGAGCCTCCCCGTAGCGCAGCACCGCATCGGCAGACAGCCCTGCAAGGCGCAATTCATCTTCGAAGCCGCGCATACGTTCTTCACCGCGATGGTCGCGCACTTCACCTTCTACGGTACCGCCGATGGCACCGATCCGAGTGTGGCCCTTGTCGATCAGATAGCGCGCCGCAGTGCGACCAACCTCATGGTTCGAAAAGCCGATGACGTGGCCGATAGGGCGGCTCGGAAGGTCGGCAATCTCGATGATCGGCACGTCTGCTGCCAGCAGCAACTTGCTGGCCGCCGGACTGTGGGTCGCGCCGGTCATCACGATGGCTTCAGGTCGGCGGGCGAGCAGATTACGCAACTGCCGTTCCTCTTCCACCATGTCGTATTCGGTGTAGGCGATCAGGAGGTGGAAATTGGCGTCGCGCAGAGCCTCTGTCAGGCCGTGGGCAACTGCGGCGAAGTTGGCGTTGGTGAGCGTCGGCAGCATCAACGCGATGAAACCCGTCTTGCGACTGGAAAGGCTCCCTGCCGTGCGATCGGGCACATAGCCCAGCGCGGCGATAGCCTTCGCCACTTTCTCGCGAGTGGCGGGCAGCACCAGTTCGGGATCGCTGATAGCGCGAGACACAGTCATGCGCGAAACCCCGGCGAGCTGGGATACATCGCGGATCGTGGGCCGCCCCGTTGAACGCGGGCCAGCTTTCTTCACCCGATCTGCTTCAGCCATTGAAATCAGCCCCATGCTTCAGACTTTCAGCCTTTTGCCGAAAGTCGGTTCTTGCCGCTGATAACATGATAGAAGCGTCCGTCGAACATCTCGAGCAATTCCATCGTGCAGGCGCGCGCTGCATCGCGGGCAGGAGAGGTGATAGCCTCCTGCATTTTCTCCCGATCCGGGTAGTCCACCTCCTGTATCATGACGACGGGACGCTCTGTGTCGTCGCAGTCCTCGATGCGGAACATTCGCACTGCCAGCGCATGGGGGAACGCCTGCCACAACGGGGCAAGACGGCTCTCGACCTCTTCGAAGAAGCGGTCCTCCATGCCGGGCTTGATACGACCTTCGAAAATCGCGCGGCGTGTGATCATGCCGCCCCTCCCGCGATCGCGAGGTGCAGTTTGACCACGCGGCTGCGATCTCCGGCAAGAGCAAAGGCCTCTACGGCATCTTCCAACGCATATGTTCCCGACAGGATCGGCGATACGTCGATCTTCCCGCTGGTGATGAGCTGAGCAGCAAGGCGGAATTCGTCGTGAGCGCGGAAAGCGCCGACCAGCTCGATCTCGCGCGTCTGCACCGGGTTGATCGGGATCGCCACCTCGCCAGGCGGCATCATGCCCAGTTGCACGATGCGTCCTCCGCGCCGCATCACCGGGAAAAGCGAAGCTAGCGCCGCCGGCGAGCCGGACGCCTCGAGAGCCACGTCGAAATGGCTATCGTCGTCGGAGAAAGCGGCGAGCCCGTCGGGATCGCTCGCCACGTTGACGACCGCATCGACGCCGATCTCCTTCTTCGCCACGCGTAGCGCTGCGTCCTCGATATCCGTGGCGACGACGAAGGCCGCACCTGCGTGGATGGCCGACAATGCAGTCAGGAGACCAATCGGGCCGGACCCCGTCACGATCACGCGCTTGCCGCGAAGGTCGCCTGCACGGGTGACGGCGTGAAGGCCGACGGACAGCGGCTCTGCCACGGACAGCGCGAGCAGATCCGTATCCTGCGGAACCGGGATGACCTGGTCCTGTCGCAATACGATCCGGCGAGCGAAGCCGCCTTGCACGTGCGGAAAGCGTCCTGCACTGCCGAGGAATTTCATGTCGAGGCAAAGGTTGGACCGACCTGCGCGGCAATAGCGGCAGGACAGGCAAGGTTTGCTGGGATCGAGCGCGGCCTTCATTCCCGGCTCCAGCGCCGTGACCGAAGATCCGACGGCCGCCACCGTTCCCGATATCTCGTGCCCAAGGACCATCGGTTCGCGGATCGAAAAGTCGCCCACGCCCCCACGGTGATAGTAATGAAGGTCCGAGCCGCAGATGCCGCCGTAAGCTACACTCACCAGGACCTCGTCAGGGGCAAGCTCACCCGGATCGAATTCCTCAACGCGCAAATCGCGTGCGCCATGACAAACGGCTGCCAGCATACCTTAGTATCCTCTCAAACAATTATGGGACCGATATCATCGAAAAGTGATTAGGGCAAACTCCTCTTCGGATTTCTGGCCAGTTGAGTCCATCTTCCGATACGATTTCGTGCGCTCTGCCGCAGGGCTCGCAAATCGGCGGTTGTAATGTGACCGGTCCCTTTCTATGCATGGGAAAAATAGGAGGGGACGGTTCATACTCTTTTTGATCTAACGGGACGCACGGCACTGATCACAGGCTCGTCGCAGGGAATCGGGCGTTCGCTGGCCGAAGCGCTCGCTGGTGCCGGCGCACACGTGGTGCTCAATGGACGCAATTCCGAAAGCCTTTCGCAGGCTGCTCGTGAACTCGCGGAAACGGGTGCGTCGGTCAGCAGCGCAGCATTCGACGTAACCGATGCCGATGCCGTGGCAGACGCCGTGGCAGAGATAGAAGCCGAGAGCGCGATCGACATTCTCGTCAATAACGCCGGCATCCAGAGGCGCGGCCCGTTGCAGGATTTCGAGGACGGCGACTGGCGCGAACTCATGTCGACCAACGTCGACGGTGTCTATTACGCGAGCAAGCACGTCGCCCGGCATATGCTGGAGCGGGGACGCGGCAAGGTCATCAACATCGCCAGCGTGCAAAGCGAACTCGCACGGCCCGGCATCGCACCCTATACGGCGGCAAAAGGCGCCGTGCGGAACTTTACCCGCGGCATGTGTGCGGACTGGGCTGCCTCTGGGCTCCAGATCAATGCCATCGCGCCCGGATATTTCGACACGCCGCTCAACGCGGCGCTCGTCGCCGATCCCGAATTCGACGCCTGGATCCGCAAGCGAACGCCAGCAGGCCGCTGGGGAGATCTGAAGGATCTGCACGGCATCGCCATTTTCCTCGCATCATCCGCATCCGACTTCGTCAACGGACAGACGATTTATGTCGATGGCGGCATAACCACAGTGATCTGATCATGGCGCAAGACAAGCCCGCTGCCGTGCAGCTTTGCCGCTTTTCCGACTATCTCGAAAACGCACTGGCAGAGCGATTGCGCCTCTTCCGCTGGTTCGATGAGGACGATGCAAGCCGCGCCGCATTCCTCGATGGCATGGGAAAGGAATGCCATCTTGTTGTCACCGGCGGACACATAGGCTGCGCCAACGATCTCATCGACAGCCTGCCGTCGCTGAAACTGATCGCCATAAACGGGGTCGGTTTCGACAAGGTCGATCTCCCCCACGCCTCTGCACGCGGAGTGGCTGTCAGCAATACGCCAGACGTGCTGACCGATGATGTCGCGGACCTGGCGCTCGGTCTCGTGATTGCCCTGAAGCGCGGCATCGCCAGCGGCGATGTTCATGTTCGCGCCGGAAAATGGGCAGACGGAGAATTGCCACTTGGCCGCAAGGTGACAGGATCACGCTTCGGTGTGCTTGGCCTTGGCCGCATCGGGCACGCCATCGCTGATCGTTGCGCCCCCATGGGAGAAGTGGGCTACTGGTCTCGCACGGCGAAAGACGTTCCCTTCCATTATTGTTCGACAGTGCATGAACTGGCGCGATGGAGCGACGTGCTGATCGTTGCGTGTGCAGCCACGCCTGAGACTCAAAAAGTGGTCGATGGTGCCCTGCTGGAGAGGCTTGGCCGCGAAGGGGTGCTGGTGAATGTCGCTCGCGGATCCGTGGTCGACGAACAGGCGGTTATTGCGGCGCTGGAATCCAGACAAATTGCTGGCGCTGCCCTGGACGTGTTCGAGAAGGAGCCGCAGGTTCCCGAAGCCCTGCGGCACAGCGAGAACACCGTGTTGACCCCGCACGTTGGCAGTGCAACGGTGGAAACACGCAAGGCGATGGCGGACCTCGTCATCGCCAATGTGGACGCTGTTCTTGCGGGTGATCCGCCCTGCACGCCCGTCGCGTGAACGGCGTCGCCGTAATCACCGGCGCTGGCAGCGGGATCGGCCGCGCCAGCGCTCTCGGGCTATCGCAGGCCGGTTGGCGCGTTGTTCTGGCAGGTCGCAGGCCCGAGCCGCTCGCAGATCTGGCCTCATCCATCGGCAAGTCCGCACTCGCCCTTCCAACCGACGTGGCCGACAGCGCGTCTGTCGATGGCCTTTTTGCTGAGACGGTCGAGCGGTTTGGCCGGGTCGACCTGTTGTTCAATAATGCCGGCCTGTCACTGCCAGCCACGCGGATAGACTCGGTGGGCGACGAGGACTGGGACCGGCTTGTCGAGGTCAATCTCTCGGGCGCATTCCGCTGTCTGCGCGCCGCCTTCCGCGTCATGCGAGACCAGTCGCCGCAAGGCGGACGCATCATCAACAACGGCTCGATCTCGGCGCATGCCCCAAGACTTCATTCAGCCGCCTACACGGCCACGAAGCACGCGATCACCGGCCTTACCCGCTCCGCCTCGCTGGACGGACGCGAACTCAACATCGCCTGCGGTCAGATCGATATAGGCAACGCCGCAACCGATATGGCCAGCGGAGCGGTCGATGGGATGCTGCAGGCTGACGGCTCGATCCGCGCCGAGCCGGTGATGAACGTGGACGATGTCGCCCGCGCTGTAGTTCATATGGCCGAGCTTCCGCTCGAGGCGAATGTGCAGTTCATGACCATTATGGCGACTACGATGCCGTTCGTTGGGCGCGGCTAGGTAGAATGTCCGATCTCGGGGCCAAGTGAAGTTTCTAGGTCGGGAATAAGAACGCGGAACTGCCATTCAGTCGAAACTCAACGAACGTCGGCTTTTTGACCAAGGCGCCAGCATCTCGAATGACTGAAATTAGGGCGCAAAGAAGACATCAGAAGCGCGATTCGCGAGCGCATCTTTGCCAGCCGGGACTCGTATCCGTTTCAGCTCTAGGGCAAAGGGGCCTCTATCGGGGCTTCACCTATATGGAGATCGAACGAATACATATTTAACAGATCTATAGATAGATCCCGTGAGTCCTCTTCTGGCACCATTTACACATTCGCCAGAGCAGGCGAATGTGCAGAAAACTTCGCCAACGGAGATTTTATCGGTCGCCTTTGTACGCTGCTGTGCGCGATCTGGCGCTGACGACAAGCGAATTTGGGGGTCAAGTGAGTGTTGCATTGCTTAACGTGTGATGCTCGCCTCGGCCATCATCGCGTCGATCTCGTCCGACCACCATTGCATCATTGCTACGCGCCCGTCCGCAATATGCCGTGCGGTTGTAGATTGCGCGGACGGATTCGAGTCTTGGTGGGCTAAAGCTCGTTCGATCGCGTCTGCATTCCTTTTGCCGCTCTCGTTCAAAAGCGAGCTCGCTGTTGAACCATAGCTGTGAGCGATCATCCTACCGCCGTAGCCGGGGCGCCGCAGAGCACCGTTGATTGCATTCTCCGAAGGCGGCTTTTTGGAATTGTCGCTGGGAAATACATACTCGCTGTATGCAGCGGTATCTTGCATCGACCGGATCGTTTCCAGTGCCTGACGCGATAGGGGAACCCGATGCTCCCGCCGCACCTTCATCTGCTCGGCTGGTATAATCCAACAGGCATCATCGAGATTAACGTCAGCCCATCGCATGGTGCGCAGTTCGCCTGTCGCTCGCATGGATTTCTCCGACCAACATATAGCCTTTGCAGGTCTGGATGGATGGCACCATAACCGGATCAGGCGCTTGACCACGCCCTAGCCCACGGGCGTCATGCCCTCGGGATGCCAGGTGAACTCCGCGCGCAGTCCATCCGGATCGGGAACGAACAGCGCTCTGGCACCATGCAAATCCTGAACCGGCTGTGCGTCGAGACCTGCTGCGATCAATGCGGTGCGCAACCTATCGACCGCCTCGGCACAATCCATCGAGAGCCCCCAGTGGTTCACCCCTGCACCATAACGCTCATAAGGCCCCGTCTCCGGGTTCGCAGTCATGAACTGGAGATAGAATCCCTCGCCATCGGTCCAGATGCCGTTCTTGACCTTTTGAAAGCCGACGAGAGGCAGGAGGGTCTCGTAGTGATGGTCTGCCGCCTCTCGATCCCGCGAGGCGATAGTAAGATGATCCAGTTTAGCAGGCACTTTAAGCGGTCCTTCCAGTAAGTAATCTGCTCGTGAGCTATGCTGCCGACTTTCGGGGAGCCGAAAGCGGTGCACACGCGCCTGTCAGCGTGTCGATCAGCGGGTCGATCGCTGCATAGGCAGCATCGCGCGAAGCCTGGAAGCGTTCATCGCCGAACTCCTGGTACTCTATTCCGACGTGGTGGAACGCTTCGACGCCAAGATAGCGCGAAGCCGTGCGCACGTGCGGAGTCAGGCTGTCGCGTCCTTCGTTGAGGCCTCCGGGAGCGAATCCGAATTCGCCCCAGGATGTGAGCAGGACGAGAGTCTTGCCCGCGAACACCGGTTCGAGTGGTGCATCGCCGCGGGCAAGATCGAAGGTGAACGTCTTGTCGACCCTCACGACCTGGTCGAACCACGCCTTGAGCGCCGCTGGCATGCCGTAGTTGTACATCGGCGTTGCCATGACGAGAATATCCGCACTTGCGACCTCCGCGATCAGTTCATCGGATAGCGCAAGCAGTGCTTCCTGGCTGGATGATCGCTCTGTCGCGAACGCCGCTGCGATCCAGTCCTCGGTGATGAACGGAGGCGGGTTGCTTCCGACGTCGCGCAGGACGATCTCATCATGAGGCCTTCGCGCCTGCCAGCCTTGCAGGAAGTTGTCCGCCAGAGCTCGTGTCAAGGAGCGCGAGGTGCGGGCGCTGGCATCGATGCGTAGCAGTCTGGTCATTTTTGCTATCTCCTGAAATGATGGTTGGAAGCTTGAAACACTGGGGAACTCGCGGGCCGTTTGCCCAGCATTCATGCCCCTGGCCCGCAATCGATGCAGCGCATCGGCGGGTTGGGGGCAAAGCCCAAGGCGTGGTGGGCTGTTCTGAAAGCCGTTCGCACGCCTTCCTCGAGCACCGGATGATAGAACGGCATCTGCAGGATCTGCTCGACCGTCATTCCGGTCTGAATGGTCCAGGCCAGCAGGTGGGCAATGTGTTCGGCCGATGGCCCGACCATTTCGGCACCAAGGAACAATCCGGTCTTGTGTTCTGCGTAGACCCTCAGCAAACCCTTGTTGTTGCCCATCACGCGTGCTCTTCCCTGATCTTCGAAGGAAACTTCGCCGGTGACGAACGCACGCTCGGATCGAGCCATCAGGGCTGCGTAGCTCAATCCGACGATTGCTATCTGGGGGTCTGAAAAAACGATCCCGATCGGCGCTCGGCGAGCGCGACGATAGGAATGCGGGAAGCGCGCGGCGTTCTCTCCGGCGAGCCGCCCCTCGTCCGCCGCCTCGTGCAACAATGGCAGGTCCGGGGCGGCATCTCCGGCAATGAAGATGTGGCTTTGGCCAGCGCGGCCCGACAGCGGATCATATTCGGGCACGCCTGTCACACTTCGGCGCAAGGTGGTGTTCTCCAACCCGATCCTGTCGAGATTAGGGGCCCGCCCGGTGGCTGCGATGAGGTAATCGAAGCGCTCTTGCTGCTCCGGCTCGTCACCCCAGCGCACGATCACGCCCTCACCTTCGCGTGTGATCCGGGTTTTCGCATGCCAGATGGCCGAGAACTCGGCGGAGAAAGCATTGGCCGCATATTCGCGGACAAGCGGATCGGTGAGCGGGCCTACGTTATCGTTCCTGGCGAACAGACGCACGCGAACGCCTAGCCTGTGCAATGCCTGGCCCAGTTCCAGCCCGATCACACCAGCCCCGAATACGGCGACGGAGCCGGGCAGGTCTGTCCAGTTGAACACATCGTCGTTGACGATCAGGCGCTCTCCTGCGCTGAACAGTTCCTGGGGGATCGAGGGCCGCGAACCCGTTGCGATCACGATGCTTCGCGCAGTGATTTTCCGCCCGCTGCTGAGGCGAAGGGTATGATCATCTTCGAAACGGGCATACTCCCTGATCACTTCGCCTTTCTCGAAGCCGAGGACAGCCTGCTCGACAAATCCGACAAAGCGGTCCCGCTCGCTCCGCACGCGAGACATGACGGCCTTGCCGTCGATCGACGGTTCGCCGTAACGAACGCCGAACTGAGGTGCCTTGCTTCCGGCATGGGCTGCTTCGGCGGCAGCGATCAGCAGCTTGGAGGGCATGCAGCCCACCCGCGCGCATGTAGTGCCTAGCGGGCCGCCATCAATCAGCGCGATGCTATCCGTATATTGCGAAGCCTCGCGATAGGCGGACATGCCGGCCGTACCCGCTCCGATGATCGCGACATCGAAATCGAATACCGCTTCTGCAGGGGTTGGCGATGAGCCGTTTGTGCGTGCAATCTGTGTGGTCACTGGCGTGGTCCTGTGAGTAATCGTTGGGGCGGCGGGACTGCCGGAGCGAAGACTCCGGCAGTCCCCGGCCATCGGTCCGGGTCCGAAATCGGCATCCGCGGGCGCTCGCGTGGGTCAGGCCACTTCAGCGAGATCGGCAGTCCAGGCGTTGGCAGCGAAAGCGGGATCCAGTTCGGTCTCGGCGACATGGTTCGTGTAGTTCGACAGGACCTTGAGCGCGGTTCCGAGAATGACCTCGAGCATGTTCTGCCGGGTGTAACCCGCGCCAAGAAACGCTTCGATGTCCGCAGGCTGAGGCCAACCGCGCGTTTCATTGATGACAGCGGCGAACGTGCGAAGCGCTTCAAGCTTCGTATCGGCAATCGGCGTGTTTGTGCGCAAGGCGTCGATCACGTCTGCGGGGACACCCGCTCCCTGGGAAATCGAGGTGTGAGCAGCCATGCAATAATGGCAGCCGTTGAGCCTGTTGTTGGTCATCAGGATGATCTGGCGCTCTGTTTCAGAGAGGTCCGTTTTCTCGAAGATGCCCGCGAGGATCATGTAACCCTCGAGGATTGCGGGTGCTTCCGCCATGGTGCCCAGCAGATTTGGCACGAAGCCATAGGCGCCTTTCGCGGCATTCAGGAACGGCTGCGAACCTTCCGGGGCGGTTGCGAGATTGTGAACGGTAAAGGATGTCATGAGGGGCCTTCCTTGATCTTGTGCGAGGGGATGGAGGAGCCGCAATCGGGCTCGGGAACCGGGCGGCAGGCGAGGATGGGAACCAGCCGCCCGGAACTGGATCAGAGGTCTTCGACCCTTGCGTGGATGATGGTCGGCCACTTTTCGTCAGCCGTCCGCAGGGTGTTTTCCTTGTCGGCCAGATAGCGCTCGAAGATCGTGGCGTTGACGAACAGGTAGAGCTTGCCGTCGACGATATCGGCATAGCGCGGATCGCCATCCAGCTTCTTTCCCAGTGCCACCGCATAGGCGCAGTAGCCGCCATACTGCGGCATGTAGCGTTCCGGATCTGCGCTGAAGCGCTCGGCCGTCATCTCGGATGCGAAGTAGTAGGCAACGCCGTCATGGACCACGGCATGTTCGGCGGCGCCAGGGGCCACGGCGTTCATCGTGCTCAGCACCACGGTATCGACGCCGTGGACGCCAAGGCCGGCGCCATCGAGCGTGTAGCCGCTGGTGACATTGTATTCGTCGGCGGCCAGTGCCGGATTGAAGAAACCACAGGCGACACTGGATACCAAGGCGACGGAAAAGACAATTCCACGCATTTTCGTTCTCCTAAAGAATGGCCCGACCTTGAGAGTGGGGGACGGCGGCAGGCATTGCGCGGTGCGGGGGACTGGTTGCGCGCCTGCCGCCGTCGGCTCGACCGGAGTGGGATCGGGGTGCTTCGGTCGAGCGGGGGCGGGATTGGCCTACCGCGCTGCGTAAGCCTGGCGGATCGCGGCCACGGTGTTCCGGGTGTTATCGATTGCGCTGGCGATCATGCGGTAATTGACAAGTGATGCGGCATAACCGTCGTAATGCTCGGTAATCGCACCGGCCGTGGCATCCGTGACAACCATCACCTCGAAGCCCGCCTCGATCAGCGATCGCATGTGCGATTCCGTACAGAGGTTCGACGACATGCCTCCGAGGATGACCTTGGAGATGCCTGCCTTGCGAAGCTGTAGCGCGAGGTCGTTACTGTCTGGCCCATAGATCTTGTGCGGACTTGTCACGACTGTGCGTCCGTTGTTGATATGGGGCTTGTACTGTTCCAGCCAGTCGGCTCCCGAGCCTTCGAACCCTTCAAGGGTCAGGGCATGGGGACGATCGAACATGCCGAGGGCATGCATCAGCGTTTCCAGCGCCCCTTCGAACTGCCAGCGATGGTCATGCTCGTAGTAATAGTGGGGAGATACGAAAACCGGCATGCCGGTTTCGTCCGCCACTTCGAAGAGCGCGCCGAGGTTCTCGACGGTGCGGTTTGCTGTGATGCTCTGGCCCACCACGCCCCAGGTCACGCCTTCGGGCGAGAGGAAATCGTTCTGGGGATCGGTGATGACGATTGCCGTTGTGGCCGGATCGATCTCGAAGCCGGGCATCGGCAGTCCGTCATTGACGGGCGGCTGGTGAGCCGTTGCAGCACGGGATTGTTCCTGCGCCGACAGACTCGCGGTCGTCGTGCCGATTGTTGCGATCGAAGCCACCAACGCAATGGTCAGCTTCCGCGAAGTTGATGGGAGACGGTTCATGTTTTTTCCTCAGCAAGCGTTTCAACCTGCCAACTCGTCTTGGGTGAGGTGTCCGGACCAGCTGATAGAACAGTGTGGCTCGTCGGAAGTCGCCGTTGAGTTGACGCTTGCTGGAATACGACTCCGGTCCTCGCGAATATTGATCGCACCTGCCAAAAATTTGACCTGAGGTGCCAAAGTTCGCGAAAGCGGCTATGCGAGTTATCGGTTCGACAACGGGAAGGCAGGCAGGGGGCCAATTGGTAGAGGTTTCTGCGCTTTTCGCTCGCAAGGCGATTGCCCAGGCGAAGCCGGCCACGGTCGAGCGTGCGCTGGCGCATGCGGGCATAGCGCACGAAGCGCTCTCCGATCCTGCGAACCGGGTACAGGTTGAGCAGCACCACTTGCTGTTCGAAGCGCTGGCCAGCGATGAACGACCGAAAATCAGCTTCCACATGCGCACATCGGCATCGATGCGCTGCGAGGATTTCGGGCCATTGGGCCTGACGATCAAATCGGCTCCAACGCTGCGCCGCTCGTTCGAGCGGCTTGATCGCTATGCGAGGCTGTACAATCCCTATTCTGCCTTCGCATTGGCGGACGAGGGCTCCGAATGCTGGTGGATCAATCACCGGGCAGCCCCTGATAACGACGGGGGCAGGCTTTCGAACGAAGCTGCGCTCGGCACTTTTGTTTCCCTTTGGCGCGATGCGAATGGCGAGGAGTTCACGCCCAAACGGGTCCAGTTCACGCACCCGCCGGTGGGCGATGTGAAGCCGCTTGAGGGGCATTTTCGGTGTCCCGTGATTCATGGTGCCGACGTCGATGCGATCATCATGCACCAGCAGGATGTCGATCGGCCGAACCGCGTCGGCGACCAGCATATCTGGAACTTCTTGCGTCAGCATCTGGAAGAGATCCTCCGCACGACTGAGCCCGACCGGATTGACCGGGAGGTGGTCATGCAGGTCGCGAACACCCTCAGCGATGGTGTTCCCAAGCTCGAGGATGTGGCATGCCATCTCGGGATTGGCAGCCGCACGCTGCAGCGCCGCCTGGCAGAGCTCGGGCAAAACTACCAGTCGCTGGTCGACGAGGCTCGGCGGGAAGTGGCGCTCAAGCTGGTCAGCCAGGGGCGCCATTCGCTTGTCCAGGTCGCCTTCCTGACCGGATTCTCCGAGCAAAGCTCCTTTACCCGCGCTTTCAAACGTTGGTCGGGGACGACCCCGAGAACTTATCGTGGCCAAACCGGAAGCGCTATTCACAGCTAGCGTCCTTCCTCCCGGCGCGCGGAGCTTGCCGGTTCGATGAAGCGGGCCGGCTCGCGGCGAAGAGTGGCCAGACAGACCAGCCGAATGTTGCAAGAAAGAACAGTGCTTGCGCGCTGATCGCAAACGATCCGTCGAGCAGCGAGAAGGCCCCGCCACCCCACAAAAGGATCGGCAACCAGGTCAACCAATAGCGCTTCGCCCAGGAGGTATCCTCCCTGAGCAAGCAATCGAAACAAAGGCGCATGAGGCTAATTCCTTGGCATAAGCAAATGCGCGCGGTCGCCCGCGGCCTAGAGGCCGAGCTCGCTCAGGCCCGGATGATCGTCAGGACGCCGCCCGAGGGGCCAGCGGAAAAGCCGATCAGCTTCTGCAATGGGATGTTCGTTGATGCTTGCGTGGCGGTTCTGCATCAAGCCGTCGTCGGCAAATTCCCAGTTCTCGTTGCCGTAGGCGCGAAACCAGTTCCCGCTGTCGTCGCGATACTCGTACGCATAGCGGACCGCGATGCGGTTGCCGCTGAAGGCCCAGAGTTCCTTGATCAGACGGTAATCGAGTTCCTTCGCCCATTTCCGCTCAAGAAATTGGCGCGCCTCGTCGCGGCCTTGGGGAAATTCAGCGCGATTTCGCCATCTGGTATCTTCCGTGTATGCGAGCGCCACCTTGGCAGGGTCGCGGCTGTTCCAGCCATCTTCGGCCAGCCGGACTTTTTCGCGGGCGGATGCTTCGTCGAATGGAGGCAGCGGAGGTCGTGACATGATTCAATCCTTCGTTTGACGGGTTGGGATAGGCGTTGGGATGCAATCCTCGCAGGAGGCTTCTGCAAACAGAGCCATTCCTGCCGTGTCCGATGGCACATCGGCGGACCGGCCATCGGCCGAAAGCTGGAACACGAAGAACAAAGCCACCGGGTAGAGGACCGCAGGCAGGCGATTGCTGCTGGCGGACGGGGCGTAATCGAGCGCCAGTTCTTCGGCCGCGGACATGGGGATCAGGCTGAAATTCATACCTCGCTGTCCACCGCTGCGCCGCTCTGCCCAAGACCTCCCTGGCGGGGCTGACGGGTAGCCTGCTCCCAGGACCCCGTCCTCAGCGATTTGGCCGAGAAAGCATTCTCACGCATTGTCCATCGCAATGCCGAAGCCCCCCGGCGCAACACCAAGCGATCTGGCCGGAAAGTCCAGAGTCTCTCGGCGCCTTCGAAGGCGGCAATTTCCGGCGAGTCCGTGATGACCGTGGCAATGCCGGCGAGTTGCAGGAGATCGCCCGTTTCGAAGTCGATAAACAGCAATCCGGCGCGCGGGTTCACCACGAAATTACCAAGCGTGTTGAAGTGAAAATTCCCGGAGAAATCCGGAATGGTCAGCAGGCCGTTGTCGTCAATCCTGACGAAGCCAGGCTTGCCGCCCCTGTGCGAAACGTCGACTTCTCTCTCGTCAACGCGCTCCGCGTAGGATGCGACGAAGAACGTATCGGCAGCCGAGATGATCTCGCGGGCCTCGTCCGTCAGCCCGGTTGCCACCTCGGCAGGTTTCAACGCAGGCTGATCCCGGTCGCGAGCAAAATCGAAGTCGCGCAATTGGATATATTGCGGGCAATTGCCAAAGGCATGACCGACCTCAACTGACAGAAGACCATCCGCCGGGCTCATGATCCTCCCGTTCATACGATTGCGCCGACGTGTGCCGAGATCGATCCCCAACAGGCCGATTGCTCCGTGGGCATGGACCCCGGATGCCGCGGGATCGGCGGCGTCCAGCTTCGCATTGATCGTCAACGAAGTGGGCGAAGGCGAACTGACGAACCCAGGCTGGCCTGTGAAGATCGTTGGCCAGACATCACCTAGGTCATCGACGGTTGCCGCAACGATGAACGGCAATCGCGCAAAGAATTCGCGATGCTGATCCGGCATGAAATCGCGCACCACCTTTGCGCCGACGCGCTCGATCCGTTCAGCCATACCGACCGAACGCTGCAAGGCAATCTCGCCTTCGTGGAACAGCCTACGCGTGGGTTTGTCGATCAAGTTCGTCATGATCAGAGGTCCGAATGCAAGAATTGCGAGGCAGCGATGCGGGAGAGGGGGGATACGAACCGCTGCCTCACGAGGGGCGTCAGGCTGCTGCCGCAAGCCCGACCGGGGTCGGTTGGAACGGTATGAAACCCGGCAGTGCTTCGATGCGTACAAGCCAGGCATTGACCTTGGGATAGCCGGAAAGTTCGACATTTCCCTCCGGTGCGCGCGCGATGTAGCTGTAGAGGGCGACATCGGCGACGGATGGCTTCGGTCCTCCGGCGATCCAGTCGCGGCCTTCAAGTTCAGCGTCGATCACGGTGAGCACCGCGTGTGCGCGGGCTATCACTTCGTCCGGGTCGAGAGCTGCTCCGAAAACCGTGATCAGCCGCGCTGCCGCCGGTCCGAATGCGACCTGACCGGCTGCAACCGACAACCACCGCTGCACCGCTGCTGCCTCCGCTGGCGTCTCCGGCAGCCAGTCCGTTCGGTCGTATTTCTTCGCCGCATAGACCAGGATCGCATTGGAATCGGCGACAACGGTATCGCCATCGACCAGTACCGGTACCTGACCGAACCGGTTAAGCTTCAAGTAGCCAGGCTGCTTGTGTTCGCCGGCAGCTAGGTCGAGATCAATCACTTCGACCTCAGCGTTGATAAGCGAAAGGAAAAGCCGCGCCCGATGGGCATGGCCGGAGAGTGGGAAGTGGTAGAGTTTCACTGGGGTCGCTCCTGATTGAATGAACGCCGGCTCATCCGACTGCCTTCATCTGGAGCAATGCAGTTGCTGTAAGAACCGGGATAATTCTGAATTCACTATTTCGAAAAATGAAATTATGATTCATTTTCTCGGCAACCTTGCAGATGGACTTCGTCGTCCAATTGCTGATGGAGAGAGAGTTTGGACCGGATTCATGCCATGCGCGTGCTTGTGCAGATCGCGGATACCGGGAGCTTTGCGGAGACTGCGCGCCAGCTCAACATGAGCCCTCCAGGAGTAAGTCGCGCTGTTGCAGGGCTGGAGGATCTGGTGGGCGCTCGCTTGCTCACGCGCACCACGCGGTCGGTCAAACTTACCGAGGTCGGCGCCCGATATGTCGAAGACTGCAGACAGATTCTTGCAGCGGTCGAGGAAGCCGAGGCGGCTGCATCAGGTTCCTTCGCCAAGCCAACCGGCAATCTTACGATCACCGCATCGGTGATGTTCGGACAGATCTACATATTGCCGATCGTTACCGAGTTCTTGGATACCTATCCCGAGGTAACGGGCCGCCTGGTGTTTCTGGATCGTGTCACGAACCTGATCGACGAAGGCATGGATGTGGCCATCCGGATCGGTCATCTACCGGATTCCAGCTATAGCGCGATAAAGGTGGGATCGGTCCGACGCGTGATTTGCGGAGCCCCGGATTACTTCACCCGTCAGGGTGTCCCCGCAAGGCCGACTGATCTGTCGTCGCACCGGATCATTGCGGCCACCAGCGCCTGGACATCGGTCGACTGGAAATTCGGGCGAGAGGAAAAGGAAAACGTGCGGGTTTCGCCTGGCCTGTTCTGCAACTCCAATCCTGCGGCCATCGAGGCGGCGCGATCGGGTTGGGGCCTCACAAGAGTTCTTTCCTATCAAGTTGGGCCTGATCTTGTCGCGGGCACGCTGCAAACCGTCCTGGAGGAGTACGAGGAGCAACCCTTGCCGGTGCATATCGTCCATCCGGAGGGCAGAAACGCATCCGCGAAGGTCCGGGCCTTCGTCGACTTCGCGGCTGAACGTTTGCGGGCGAACCGCTTCATCAACTGATGTGTAATTCCGATTTGTGGAATAATCTCTTTCGAGAAAGCAAGATTATCACAAAATCCGGTTGAGCCTATCTCCCCGTCCGACCCCGCCTCTGGGGCAGGACATGGAGATAAAAATGAAAACAAAATTGCTACTCACCGCTCTCGCTACCTTTGCGGGATTTGCTGCAACGCCTTCCCAGGCAGAGGACTTCGACGGTCCCTACATTGGTGTTCAGGCAGGCTGGAACCGGGCAGAAGTGGCTAATGCCACGATCGAATCCCAGCCGGTCGACGCTGAAGCCTCTCGCGATGCCTTGGTGCTCGGTGGCTACGTTGGCTACAACTACAAGATCAACGATCGCCTTGTAATCGGCGCGGAAGCCGGTTTCAGCGGCGCTTTCGATGACGAAATCCGTGCACAGTCGGATGGGGCTGCGATCACTATCGATCCCCGTTACAGCTTCGATCTGACGGCTCGTGCAGGTTACCTCGTGAATGACAAGACGCTGATCTATGTTCGCGGCGGCTATGCCAATTCACGGGTCCGCACAGCGCTCGTCACAGACGACGCTACCACGCGTGTATCCGACAATCTGGACGGATGGCTTGTTGGCGGCGGTGTCGAGCGCGCCCTGACCGACAACGTGAGCGCTCGCCTGGAATACCGTTACACCGACTTTGGCAATAATGGCGGTCAGTTTGACCAGCACCAGGCCCTCGTTGGCATCAGCTACAACTTTTGAACCGCAGACGGATGCCGCTGCCTGCTAGTCAGGCGGCGGCAACCTGTGGTGCTGGAATACGTCATGTACTGGGTCCAATCGAAATTTGCCGGATCTTCCCTGGATGCGACCTTGCTGAAGCTTCAGCCGATCGTGACTGCATCCTTCGCCAGCGGCTCCCTGACCGCGGCACTGTTGAACCTTACCGCAGTGGCGGCAGTGTCGGCAGTCAGGCAAGGCATGCCGCGCCTTTTCAGTCCCGACACCAGGCAGCCTCGCGATGGCTGATCCCGAATACGACAGGATCCTTAGCCAGCTCAGATTGGCGATGGTCAGCGATTGCGGCTGTGAGGACAGGCTTTCAAGCGCCCAGGATGCGGCTCGCGGTGCCGGGCTGTCTGCCGCAGAGATCGATGCTGCCTTGGGCGAGCGAAGTTTCGATGTACGAACCTCGGCCGTTCTGGCCGTTGCCTGCGCACTCAAGAACGGTGATCTGCAAGCTTACGACATGGCCGAGAAGCAAGCCCTCGCGTGCGGATTGACCGGCGATGAGCTGGAATTCTTCATGACATTTGCTCTTCGGTTTCGCGAGATCCCGAAGGATTCAATCGGCGCCTGACCCTTTCTTGATGGCCAGAGCCCGAAACCTCCAATCGAAAGGAGCAGTCCCTATGACCAAGCCAAACAAAGACAAAGGCAGGTGGATATTAAGGTCTGGCTGGAAGGGGCTTTGTCCCCGTTGCGGGAAGGGAGCCATGTTCACCTCGTGGCTGAAGATGAGTGAGACGTGTACGGTTTGCAAGCTGGACTACAGTTTCGCTTCGCCGGACGACGGACCAGCATTCTTCTCGCTTTGTTTCGTCGCTTTTCCGCTGATGTTTCTCGTGGTCTGGATTCACGTCACTTTCGAGACGTCAGTGACCGTGATGCTGTTGATTGCCGCGCCGCTGATGGCCTTCGGCTGCGTCTTGCCGCTGCGGCCAATCAAGGGGTGGCTTGTCGCATCCCAATATGTGAATCGATCTGTGGAAGCAGGGACGGAGAAACTCTGGGCGCAGATGAAAGAACGCGAAAAGGCGACAGAGCACGAGACGGAGAAGAAGTGAACTCGCGCTGAGAACTTTGTACTAGACCCGGAGCGCTTTGGCATTGCGAGCGTACCTGACTTGCCGCCGCGAGCGGCTTCGACGAATTCAGCGGGTCTGCGTAACCGCATCTCGCTCAGCCTTGCGCAAAGCGGCGGCGAGTCGTGCTGCTTGATCCTTTCCTAGAACTGTCGTTCCGGGGCCCAGTACGTCATCGTGAGCGGCGATCCGGGCTGCTTGCAGAGCGCGAGCTTCCAGGATCGCAGGCGTCATCAACGTCGTTGTGAGAACGAAGCCCGCGAAGGCCGCCAGCAGTGCATCCTTGTGTCCTTGCATGATTTTATCACTCCGTTCGTGGCGTGAGCTGGTCCGCTTGGCGCGCAGTCAAACTCACTATTCCCGGAACATCTAAGTCATGCAGGATGCGATATTAACGCTGAAATATATAATAAGTCTATTTCAAGAAACGTATCAATGAAGAAGGATGGTCGGGTTAGGATGACCCATGCAAGATCGGATTATTATTCCTCTTATCGGAATAGAGTGTTTACAATTTCCTGAATTATCATCTGGAGGCGAATTAATAGATTGATCGTCAGCAACCATCGGGCGTCGGCAACACTACCTTCGCCTTTGCGAGCCCAGATTGGAAGAAATCATGCCGAAGATTGAAATCTATACCAAGGACTATTGCCCCTACTGTGCCCTTGCAAAGTCCATCCTGAAGGAACACCGGCTGAGCTATGTCGAGCATAGCCTAACGGAAGATCCCACCCTGTTCGGACCAATGGTCAACAGGTCGGACGGGAGGCGCACGGTGCCGCAGATTTTCATAGATGGCGTCGGCATTGGCGGAGCTGACGAACTGTCGATGCTGGATGAGCGAGGTGAACTCGCAATACGGAATGGATCTGCCGCCGCTCAGGCTGCCTAGCGAAACGGACTTTGCGTCCGACGTCGGAATGGAAAAGGCGGACATGGAATTGAGCGCCTGCTAACGACAACACCCCGATAGAGCGGGATGCGAAGTAATCATCAGCAGGAGGGGAACTGCGAGATATGGCTTCGCCGAGGGGGCTGTCATGGTAACGTCCGAAACGATCATCGATTTTGTTGTTCCGGTTGCGGTCTTCGTGATGATGCTCGCACTTGGCCTGGGCTTGAAGTTCTCCGACTTCCGATCCGCCCTCAGACGTCCGAAGTCATTGTTCCTGGGGGTTGCATGCCAGATCGTCCTCGTGCCCCTTGTCGGCTTTCTTTTCGTCTCGGTCCTGCAAGTTGATCCGAACCTGGCCCTTGGCATCGTAATCCTGACGCTTTGCCCCGGCGCCGCGATGAGCAACCTGCTAACGCGGATCGCTGGCGGCGACGTAGCGCTGTCCGTGTCCCTGACTGCGGTCAGCAACCTGCTTAGTGCCGCGACCCTTCCGGCGCTGTCCTTGCTTGCGGCGAGCCATTTCCTTGGCACCACAACGCCCGGCATTGAATTCGGATCTCTTGCGTTACGCGTGGTGGCGGTCGCGACGGTCCCGGTGCTGCTGGGAATGCTTATTCGACATCTGGCGCCTCACCTTGTCGACCAGCACGAGCCGGTCATCTTCCGCGCCTGCTTTGCCGTGTTCATTGCAATAATCGGCTGGTCTTTCGTCGAAGTGCTGGAGACCTTGCAATCGGGTCTGATCCTGATCGGGTGGCAGCTTGCGCTCTTGACCTTCGTTCTCCTCGCCCTCGGGTTCGCGGTAGCGCAGGCGTTTGGTCTGTCCGCTCCTCAACGGGCGACAATCGCAATCGAAACGGGTGTCCAGAACGGTGGGCTCGGGCTTGCGGTGGGTGCTTTACTGTGGGGCGATGCAGCCGGCTTCCCAATACTTGCAACGCCCTCGGTCATATATGCCGCACTGACCTATATAATGACCTTCCCCGTCGTCATCCTGCTCTCTCGCGCTTTCCCAGGATTGAGGACGACCGCGAAGGGTAAATGAATCACACATACTCTGGAACTGGAGTTTCGGCGGTAACGCCAAGCGATGGTGCCGGTTAGAGGATTCGAACCCCTGGCCTGATGATTACAAATCAACTGCTCTACCAACTGAGCTAAACCGGCTTGCCATGCGGGCGGGGCTCCTTTGGTCCAAAGCAGTAGGGAAGGCAAGTGGGTGTGCGAAGGTGGCGTTTGAAACCGCTTGGCGATTATGCTTCTATCGTGACGGGACGTAACCTGGAGCAGCGAATGGATTCCCGTACCCAGGAACAGTTGATTTTCGAGGCGCACCGCAAGTCTGCGGGCGCCAGCTACCTGCTGTGGTTCTTCCTTGGTTTTCTTGGTGCGCACCGCTTTTACCTCGGACGGACCGGCACGGGCATTGCCCAGTTGCTGATGTGCCTTTCCATCGTGGGGATCATCCCGCTAGCGTTCTGGTGGCTGATCGATGCCTTCCAGATCCCGGAGATGGTTCGCGAGGAGAACATGAAGACGATCCGCGAGCTCAGCGGGTACCGCGAAGGCCAGAGCGGCTCACGCATCTCTGCACCACAGTACGAACCACCGCGTCCGCTGGATCCGCGGGTCGAGGAGATCCGGGAATTGCGCCGCCGCTGACTGGTTCGCTCGGCTCGTCATGGCACGCCGAAAGTCCAGCCCTCGGTTCTCGCGATCTTCGGCGTAAGGCTTTCCGGAGACCAGAGTGCGGCGTCATGGCCTCTCGTGCGCAACCACGCGGCAGTAACCAGCGCGTCGCTCGCGTGATCGTCGATTGCGCCGCTACCCACGACGGGTGGACTCCCCAGGTTTCGAAGGGCGGTATTCAGTTCATCGATCGTGCGCATCTTTGCACGGGCGGCTGTGCGCCCCGCCGTGATGGCCGCGAGAGTCGTGTAGATCTCCACGATTACCGGGCCGACAGCGGGCAGCGGATCGACGGGCCAGACGGGGACTTCCCCGCGCAAGGCATGAAGCATCCGCATCCCGGTGAGGCTGGACTTGCCCACTTGCGCCGCACCGACGAGATTGAAGTTTGAGTAAGGTTTGCAGCCTTGTTTCGCCTGCTCGATTTCCGTCACGCGGAAGCGACCGCGTCCGCCGCCGAACAGGTCGCCTTCGCGCCCGCCGTGGCGGCGGAAATGCCGGCTTGCCTCCGGGTGGTCGACGAAGCTCCCGGCTGCCAGGTGCTCGTCATCCTCGGCGATGCTGTCAATCAGCGCCCAGAGCGACTTGGCATCCTCAGGGCTTTCCTCCCAGCCGGGGAAGAAGGCACCCGCGTCGAGAAACGGCAGCGATATGCCAAGGTCCAGGCCCACCAGCGTATCGGCTGGCAGTTCCTCTCGCAGCAAGTGGAGGACGTCCGACCTGCTCCAGCCTTTCCCGCGCTCCACCAATACCGGCGGTCCGCCGCCCGCGTCAGCAATGGCAATCGCGATGCCCTTGTGCCGCGCGCCCGTCGCGCCCGACCAGTCTATCGCGACGTAGTGCGAAAAGCGGTTCAACCTCGCTCCGCCCGCAGCTTGTCCCAATAGTCAAGCCGCTTCCGGATCTCGCGCTCGAACCCGCGTTCGACCGGCTCGTAGTAAGTCTGGGCGTCCATGTCGTCCGGCCAGTAATTGTCGCCCGAGAAGCCTTCCTCAGCGTTGTGATCGTAGGTGTAGCCCTTGCCGTAGCCGACGTCCTTCATCAGCTTGGTCGGAGCGTTCACGATATTCATCGGCGGCATAAGGCTGCCGGTCTCCTTCGCGCTTCGGAAGGCGGCTTTCTGGGCCTTGTAGACGGCGTTCGATTTGGGCGCGGTGGCGAGGTAGAGGCACGCCTGGACCAGTGCGAGTTCGCCTTCAGGACTGCCGAGAAACTGGTAGGCGTCCTTTGCCGCCATGCATTGCGTCAGCGCCTGTGGATCGGCGAGGCCGATGTCTTCTACCGCCATGCGGATCAGCCGCCGCGCGACGAACAGCGGTTCCTCACCCGCCACCAGCATCCGGGCCATGTAATAGAGCGAAGCCTGCGGATCCGACCCGCGCACGGCCTTGTGCAGGGCGGAGATGAGGTTGTAGTGCCCCTCCCGGTCCTTGTCGTAAACCGCCACGCGGCGCTGGAGAAACTGGCCGAGCGCCGCGGGGTCCAACGGATCGCCGATCTTCGCCGCATAGAGCGTTTCGGCCTGGTTGAGCAGGAATCGCCCATCGCCATCGGCGGAGGCGATCAGCGCCTCGCGCGCTTCTGCGGTCACGGGGAGGGGGCCTTCCAGTTCCTCCGCGCGGTCCAGCAACTTGCCAAGTGCTTCGGCATCGAGGCGGTGCAGGATCAGCACCTGCGCGCGGCTCAGCAAGGCGGCGTTGAGTTCGAAGCTGGGGTTCTCCGTCGTCGCACCCACCAGGGTGACGAGGCCACGTTCAACGAAGGGAAGGAAGCCATCCTGCTGCGCGCGGTTGAACCGGTGGATTTCGTCCACGAACAACAGCGTGCGCTGGCCAGCCTTCTGGGCCTGCTCGGCGGCGGCAAAGGCCTTCTTGAGGTCGGCAACGCCCGAGAACACGGCGCTCACGGCCTCGTACCGCATACCCACCTCGTCGGCGAGCAGGCGGGCGATGCTGGTCTTGCCGGTTCCGGGCGGGCCCCACAACACCATGCTGGAGAGCCTGCCAGCGGCTACCATTCGACCGATGGCGCCATCGCTGCCGGTCAGGTGTTCCTGTCCGATCACCTCGGCGAGGCTGCGTGGGCGCAGTCGATCGGCCAGCGGGGCATCCTCGCGCACCTCTTCGGTGGGTTTCTGGGGGGCATCGTCGGCAAACAGGTCGGCCATGGGCACTATGTAGCGGCTTGGCTCGCCGGAGGTAGGGCAGGGCGGGAATTTTTCCGCATGCCTCTTGTTACGATAGGTCTAAGATATATCTTAAGGCCAGTGGGACGTACTGGAGAGTTGCAATGAGCAAGGATAGCAGGAAGCCGCGCAAGTCGCAGGCAGCCGGAAAGTCGGCAAAGAGCTCGGCATCGCGGCCGCGCCGCGCACGCCGCGAGGAAGAGATCGTCGAGCCTGAAGACCTCGAACCGGTCGAGGGCGATATCGAGGACCACCCCGAGGGCGAGGATTTCGAAGTCGAGGTTGAGATCGAAATGGACGATGACGATGGCGACTGGGAAGAGGGCGGCCCGCGCCGCTATCGCCGCCGCCATCGGCATCGGTACAACGCGGAGGACGTGCTCGGCATGGCCGGCATTTTCGGCAGGGACGGACCGCTTGGCCCCGATGGCCCGTTCGGCCGGGGCGGAGTGTTCGGCAAAGACGGTGTGTTCGGCCCTGGTGGGCTGTTCGCGCAAAGCGGTGGTCGCAAGCGCTCCCGCTCGCACCAAGGTGAGGGACAGCGTCGCCGCCGCCTGTTCGGGCCGGGTGAATTGCGTCTTGTGCTGCTGGCCATGCTGGCAGAGGAACCGCGCCACGGTTACGAACTGATCAAGGCGCTGGAGGACATGACTGCTGGCTCTTATTCACCCAGCCCCGGCACGATCTACCCGACCTTGCAGATGCTGGCGGATGAGGGCGCGATTGCCGAGCAGGACAGCGAGGACGCGAAGAAGCTGTTCCAGGCGACGGAGAGCGGCCTTGCCGAACTGGAAGACCGCAAGGACGAGATCGAGGAACTGTGGGACCGGCTTGGTCGCAAGCGCGAGAAGGCGCGTCCCAAGGGTTCCTCCGAACTGTTCCGTGCGATGGGCAACCTTGCACAGGTCATCCGTAACAAGGCTGCCGACGGCAAGCTGAAGGACCTCGACAAGGAACAGGTTGTCGACCTGATCGACGAACTGGCGCGCAAGATCGAGCGTCTGTAACTTTTGATGCCAATTCCCTGTTTCGCGCAAGCGTGTTAGACTTGCGCGAAACAGGGGAGGCAACAATGGCCATCATGGAACGTCCCGCCACGCCGTGGCACCTGTGGGTGATCGGCATCCTGGCGCTGTTGTGGAACGCCTTCGGCGCTTACGACTACCTGATGACGCAGACGCGCAACGAGGCCTACATGTCGGCCTTCACTCCGCAGCAGCTCGAATATTTCTACAGCTTCCCCGCGTGGATGGAGGCGTTCTGGGCGATCGGCGTCTGGAGCGCATTCCTCGGTGCGGTCCTGCTGGTGCTGCGCAGCCGCTTTGCCTTTCACGCGTTCGTGCTGGGCTTGATCGGGCTGGCGGGTTCGTCCGTCTATCAGTTCACCAACCCGGCACCGGACGGCGTTCTCGACGGAACGGGCCTGATCATGACATTCGTGATCTGGGCCAGCCAAATCCTGCTTGCCCTTTATGCCCTGACAATGATGCGCCGCGGCGTGCTGCGCTGATCCCGCGTCCTATTTGCCGCGCGCTGCAATCAGCCGCAGGTAGGTATCGGCCACGGACCCGTTGATCGTATCCCAATCGAAAGCATCGGCGCGCCGGGCACCTGCTTCCCCATGTGCGCGGCGCAATTCCGGATCACTGGCGTAGGCGGCGAGGGCATCGGCATAGGCCGAGACGTCGCGCGGAGGCACGAGATGTCCGGTTTCTCCCTCGATCACGAGGCTGGAGGCGCCAGTGGCATCGGCGGCCACCACGGGCACGCCGCAGGCCATCGCCTCCAGCGTGACATTGCCGAATGTCTCTGTGACAGAAGGGTTGAGCAGCACATCCATGCTGGCGACGGCGCGGCCAAGATCCTCGCCCTGCTGGAAGCCAACGAATTTCGCTTCCGGCACTTTCTCGGCGAAGAATTCCTTTGCCGGACCTTCCCCGATCACCAGCACTTGGTGAGGCACGCCTCGCTTGCGCAGTTCCACCATCGTCTCGGCAAAGATGTCGATGCCCTTTTCCAGGACAAGCCGCCCGAGAAAGCCGACTGCCATGTCATCATCGCCGATGCCTAGCGAACGACGCCATTCAACATCGCGGCGGGCGGGGGTGAAGATGTGCCGATCGACCCCGCGCGACCAAGTGCCGATATCGTGGTGCATCCCCTGTTCGCGCAGCTCCTCGATCATGCTGGCAGACGGCGCGACGATGGCATCGCAGCGGTGATAGAACCGGCGCAGCAGGGCGACGAAGACAGGCTCGATGAAGCCGAAGCCGTAGTAGCGCGGATAGGTCTCGAACCGGGTGTGCACGCTGGCGAGCACCGGCTTGTCATGCGCCCGCGCCCAGGTGGCGGCGCGATGGCCCGAAACGTCGGGACTGGAGATGTGCACGATGTGCGGATCGAACTCAGCAAGGTTGGCCTTGATCTCTTTGCTGAGCCCGGTCGAGAACTGGTATTCCCCGCGCCCCGGAATAGGCACGGAAGGGAGGCTGACGAGTTCTCCGGCGGGTTCGAACGCGGGGGTATCGGTGGTGGGCGAATAGACGCGCACATCGGCGCCCTGTCGCAGCAGGTAATCGACAAGCCGGTTCAAAGCCTGGTTCGCGCCGTCGCGGACGTAGTTGTAGTTTCCGCTGAACAGCGCGACGCGAAGTTCACTCACATCCATCGCACTGCCCTTAGGCGAGCCATTGCGGCTTGGCGAGAGGTAAGGGGAGTAACCGTCTGCTTGGCGCTGATGCGAATAATCCATCAGCCGATCGATCGCTTGACAGAAGGTATTTAGCATATTAGCTAAATACCAATCATGACTACCGTCTTCGATGCCCTATCGCACCCAATCCGCCGCGAAGTGCTGCAACTGCTGAAAGCCGGCAGCATGAACGCGGGTGACTTGGCAAACCATTTTCCCGTTTCCAAACCCACGATGTCAGGGCACTTCGCCAAGCTGAAGGCAGCCGGCCTGGTGCTGTCGGAAAATCGGGGCGGGCAGGTGATCTACTCGCTCAACATGTCCACGCTGGAAGAAGCGCTGCACGGCTTCATGGGACGCATGGGGATGCTGGGGGAGGACGAGGACGCCGCCAATCCCAAGGAGCAGATGCCGTGAACACACGCCCGCTGATCGTCGCTTCGATTGCCGTCATGGCAGCAATGCTGGTTTTCGCCTTTCTGACGCACAACCGGCTGCCCGAAGGCGCACAGCTGCCGATTCACTGGAATGCAGCGGGGGAAGCGGACGACTGGGCGCCCGCGCTCATCGCCTTGCTACTGCCGGTGGGAATGCTGGCTTTTACCACCGCACTGTTTGCGATCCTCCCTTCGCTGGAGCCGCTGCAGAAAAAGCTGGAAGCGAGCGCACCGGTGCTTCGCGCGGTCTGGGGCGGAATGATTTTGCTCAGCCTGGTGCTGGCGGCGATCATCGGGCTTCCGGCCTGGGGCGTCGCGCTTTCGATCAATGCCTTGGTTCTGGGCATGGGGTTTCTGCTCTTGCTGGTCGGTAATGCGCTGCCAAAGAGCCGGCCCGGCTTCTTCGTCGGCATCCGCACACCCTGGGCCATCACCGATACCGACAACTGGATTGCCACCCATCGCCTGGGCGGCAAGCTGATGATGGCGGCAGGTGCACTCAACATTCTCGCAGCCGTGCTGCAGGTTCAGGCGGAAGCGCTGGCGATTATCCTGGTCGCCTCGATCGCAATGGCGACTGTCATTCCTGTGGCTTACAGCTGGTGGTTCTGGCGCTCGCGCAAGGCGGCCTGACTGGAACGCACTCCCGCGCGCCCGCGTTGAGGCGGGGATGGAGAGCGGTGAAATCCTTGTAACTGCGATCATGGTGGCAGGATTTGTCACCGTGCACCTGCAAGTGCATCGCCTGCGCTTCCTCGACGTGACCCCGCGAAGCCGCTGGCTTTCCTTCGCCGGCGGTGTCGCCGTGGCCTACGTGTTCCTCCACGTGCTGCCCGATATCGGCATGCACAGCCGCGAGTTCTCAGACGAACTGGGCGTTTCGCCCACGGCTGCCGAAAGCGCGGTCTATTCGCTGGCCCTTGCCGGGCTTGTCGTGTTCTACGGGCTGGAACGCGCGGTGAAGCTGAGCCGGGAGAAAGCGCGCGCCGCCGGGGAAGGGGATCGGATGCAGGACGATGTCCTGTACTTGCACCTCGTCACTTACGGTTCGTTCAATGCGCTGGTCGGCTACTTGCTGCTGCACCGGGAGGAAGGGGGCGGCTGGGCACTGGCATTGTTCTTCGTGGCCATGGCGCTGCACTTCCTCACTGCCGATTTCGGAATGCGGCAGGATCACCGTGAAGCATATGACCGGCTGGCCCGGTGGATCATCAGCGCCGCTGTCGTCAGCGGCTGGGTGCTCGGCATCTTCATTGCGCTGCCCCCGGTATTGATTGGCGGCCTGTTCGCCTTCCTTGCAGGCGGGATCATCCTCAACGTGCTGAAAGAGGAATTGCCGGAGGAGCGGCAAAGCTATTTCCTGCCCTTCCTGCTCGGCGTGATGCTCTACGCAGGTCTGATCATGGCAGAGCGCCACTGGGTCTGACCGGAACGGGAACCGGGAAGCCGAACCGGGGGTAATTCCAGCATGCGCGCCTGCCTTTCCCTGCTGCCGATTTCACTCGCCCTGATCGGCTGCGCGCCGGGCGCAGCCGAGGATGGGGAGGTTGCCGAGGACGCGGCTCTGAGAACCACCACGCATATCATCCCGCGCGAATTCCGTGGCCGCTGGGCAGAGGTGCCTGCCGCCTGCCTGGTGCCGAGTTCGAGGCGCTACGAGATCGCGGCCGGACGCATCGATACGGCCAGTTTCGGAGGAGAGGTGGAGAGCGTCGAGGTGGGGGAAGAGGGCGCGGTTGCCCGCCTCGCACTGGATCAGGGGGAGGTGCCGTTTTCAATGACGCTGGTGGACACGAACACGATGCAGGCAAGCTATGGCGACCGATCCCCCTTCATCCTGCGAATGTGCCGCTAGGCAACCAGGGCAGCATCATCGCCGCCGCTCATCCCCCGGCTGGCGGGGGATGAGCGGCAGGACGATGTTCAAGAGTCCTGTGAGGCGCGCTTGGCGCGCTTGCGCTCGTGCGGGTCCAGGTGGACCTTGCGCAGGCGGATGCTCTGCGGGGTGACTTCCACAATCTCGTCGTCGCCGATGTAGGCGATTGCCTGCTCCAGCGTCATCTTGCGCGGCGGGGTCAGGCGGATGCCTTCGTCCTTGCCGCTGGCGCGGAAGTTGGTGAGCTGCTTGGACTTCAGCGGGTTGACCTCGAGGTCTTCGGGCTTGGCGTTCTCGCCGATGATCATGCCCTGGTACAGCTTCTCGCCGGGGCTGACGAACAGCACGCCGCGTTCCTCGATGGTGTTGAGCGCGTAGGCCATCGCCTCGCCCTGTTCCATCGAGATCAGCACGCCGTTCTGGCGCCCTGCAATCTTGCCCTTGTGCGGGCCGTAGCTGTCGAACAGGCGGTTCATGATACCCGTGCCGCGCGTGTCGGACAGGAATTCACCGTGATAGCCGATCAGGCCGCGGCTGGGGGCGATGAAGGTCAGGCGGGTCTTGCCGCCGCCGCTGGGGCGCATCTCGGTCATCTCGGCCTTGCGCTGCGCCATCTTCTCGACAACCGTGCCGGAAAATTCGTCGTCCACGTCGACCACAACGGTCTCGTAGGGCTCCAGCTTCTGGCCGTTCTCTTCGCGATAAAGCACGCGCGGGCGGCTGATGGAGAGTTCGAAGCCTTCGCGGCGCATGGTCTCGATCAGCACGCCAAGCTGCAGTTCGCCGCGACCGGCGACTTCGAAGGCATCCTTGCCGGAGCTTTCCGTAACACGAATGGCGACATTGCCTTCGGCTTCGCGCTCCAGGCGTTCGCGGATCACGCGGCTCTGCACCTTGTCGCCTTCACGGCCGGCATAGGGGCTGTCGTTGACGGCAAAGGTCATGGAGAGGGTGGGCGGATCGATCGGCGAGGCATGGATCGGCGTGGAAACATGCGGAGCGGCCAGCGTGTTCGACACGGTGGCATCCGTCAGGCCAGCGATGGCGACGATGTCGCCAGCCTTCGCGTGCAGCACGGGTTCGCGGTCCAGACCGTTGTAGGCGAACACCTTGGTGGCGCGGCCCACTTCCACGACCTTGCCGTTCACGTCCAGCGCGCGGATCGGCATGCCGGTTTCGAGGCGGCCGCTCTCGATGCGGCCCGTCAGGATACGGCCGAGGAACGCGTCACGATCCAGCAGCGTCGCCAGCATGGCGAAGTCGCCATCGGGATCGAGATCGGGCTCGGGAACGTGGTTCACGATGAGGTTGAACAGCGGCAGCAGGTCGCCCTCGCGCGCTTCGGGGTCTTCGCTGGCATAGCCCGAGCGGCCAGAGGCGTAGAGCACGGGGAAATCGAGCTGCTCGTCATCCGCATCGAGGTTCACGAACAGGTCGAACACTTCGTCGAGCACTTCGTTGGCGCGCGCATCGCTGCGGTCGATCTTGTTGACGACCACGATGGGCTTGAGGCCCAGGCCCAGCGCCTTGCCGGTCACGAATTTCGTCTGCGGCATCGGGCCTTCGGCGGCGTCCACCAGCAGGATGACCCCATCGACCATGCTCAGGATGCGCTCCACCTCGGCGCCGAAGTCGGCGTGGCCGGGCGTATCGACGATGTTGATGCGGTAGGAATGCTGGCCACCCTCGGGCTTCCATTCCACGCTGGTCGGCTTCGCCAGGATGGTGATGCCGCGTTCCTGTTCCAGTTCGTTGGAATCCATGGCGCGTTCCTCGACGCGCTGGTTCTCGCGGAAGGTGCCGGACTGGCGGAAGAGCTGGTCGACGAGCGTGGTCTTGCCATGGTCGACGTGGGCGATGATCGCCACGTTGCGAAGGGGGGCGGACATGATTTTTGCTTTCTGATTGGGCAGGCGGCAATTGCTGCAACTGCGAATTGGCGCGCCGATAGCCTATGACGGCCTTCGCCGCAAGCTCATGCAGGGCCCTTCGCTTTACGTATACGTCAGGCATCTCCATGTTGCGGAAATGTAACACAGCCCGTTTCTTCCGTAATCGGTTTGTAGAGTACCGATTGTGCGATGCTTTTCAGGCCTCTATTCAGGGGCGACCAATAGAGGTCGCTTGAAACCGGTGCACAGCCAAACGGCGGGATCGGTTTTCGAGGGAGAGATGGAGAAATCAATGACAACGAAGACTGCCCGCATTGCGGGTTTTTCGCGCAAGTGCCTGTGCGGTGCTGCCGCCATTGCCCTGCTCGCGCCGGCTGCCGCCATGGCGCAGGACGAGGCCGATACCGGACAGGACATCTATCCCGACGAAGCTGGCGAGGACAGCAACCAGGGCAACAGCATCATCGTAACCGCCTCCAAGCGCGAACAGACGCTGCAGGAAGTGCCGGTTGCCGTGTCCGTCACCAGCGGCGAAACGCTGGAGCGTGACCAGATCCGCGACATCCGTGACCTGCAGACGGTGGTTCCCTCGCTGACGGTCGGCCAGCGCCAGTCCTCGGCCAACACCGGCTTCTTCATCCGTGGCTTCGGCAACGGTGCTAACAACGCCGGCATCGAACCTTCGGTCGGCGTATTCATCGACGGCGTCTATCGCAGCCGCACCGCCTCCTCCATCTCCGACCTTCCCAACGTGCAGCGCGTCGAAGTGCTGCGCGGTCCGCAGTCGACCCTGTTCGGCAAGAACGCCTCTGCCGGCGTGATCTCTGTCACCACCGAAGAGCCGCAGTTCGACGTCGGCGGCTCGTTCGAAGCGACATACGGCAACTATGACGCCCGGGTCCTGCGTGGCTATCTCACGGGCCCGATCACCGATGAAGTTGCTTTCAGCATTGCCGGCGGCTTGAACAAGCGTGACGGTTTCTTCGAAGATCTGGGTACCGGCAGCGACGCAAACAATCGTGACCGCTGGTACGGCCGTGCGCAGGTGTTGGTCGACAACGGCTCCGACATCCGCCTGCGCTTCATTGCTGACATCGACAAGATCGATGAAATCTGCTGCGGCGTGGTGAACGTGCAGAACGGTCCCACGACGGCGGCCGTGCTCGGCGTTGGCGGCAACGTGACCGATCCGAACGATCCTTTCGCCGATGTTATCTACAGCAACTTCGATTCGACCAACGATATCGAGAACCGTGGCTTTTCCGCCCAGCTCGACTGGGATGTGGGTGATTTCACCTTCACCTCGATCACTGCCACCCGCAAGACGGAAGCCGTGACATTCCAGGATTCGGACTTCACCAGCGCCGATTTGATCTTCCCGAACTCGCAGGATCTTGAGATCGACACCTTCACGCAGGAATTCCGCATCGCGGGTTCAATCGGCGATCGGGTCGATCTGCTGTTGGGTGCATTCTACATCAACGAGGACGTGACGCAGGCGAATCAGCTGCTCTACGGCGCTGACTTCCGCAACTACGCGAACTTGGTCGTGGCGAATCTTTCGGGCGGCGCGTTCTCGTTGTTCCCGACCCCGGCCGCTCCGAACGCAACCCCGCTGGAACAGGTGTTCAGCCAGGCTTTCAGCACCAATTACGTCGGAACCTTCTTCAACCAGGGCCAGGGCTTCACTGAAGCCTATACGCTGGATTCAGAGGCGTACTCGCTGTTTGGCCAGGTCGATTTCGAGATCGTCGACGGTCTCGTCCTGACTCTGGGCGGCAACTACACCGACGATACCAAGCAGTTCACGCAGGACGCCAACTCGACCGACGTGTTCTCGGCGATCGACTTCGACGCTCCGCAACTGGCGCCGTTCCGCCAGCAGGTGCTGTTCCAGGGCGCACTGGCGCAGGGCGTGGGTGATGCGCTGATGCTGGGCCGTGCAGCGACAGCTGCGGAGATCGGTGCCTTTGCCGCCAACAACATGGCGGCCTTCGGCCAGATTCAGGCCGGGGCCCAGGCCTTTGCCGCGGGCAACGTCAACAACCCGCTGGCAAACCCGCTGAACCCGCTGCGTGCGCTGCAGTTCCTGCCGCCGTTCCTGGGCGTTCCCAACGCCGTGGAAGATGGCCGGATCAACGATGACAACTTCAGCTATTCGGCACGCCTTGCCTACGATCTCACGCCCGACGTGAACATCTACGCGAGCTACGCCACTGGCTTCAAGGCAAGCTCGGTCAACCTGTCGCGCGACGCGCGGCCGTCGCTCGCCGATCGTGCTGCGATCGAGGCGGCCGGGCTCGACCGTCCGAACCAGACCTACGGCTCGCGCTTTGCAGGCCCGGAGGACTCAAAGGTAATGGAAGTCGGCATCAAGGCCAACTTCGACACCTTCTCTGCTAACCTGACGGTGTTCGACCAGGAGATCGAGGGCTTCCAGTCCAACATCTTCACCGGTTCTGGCTTCGTGCTGGCGAACGCCGGCAGCCAGTCGACATGGGGCGTGGAATTCGAAAGCACCTTCTACCCCACCCGTTCGCTGACGCTGAACGCGGCAGTCACCTACCTCGACCCGACCTTCGACAGCTTCGAGCAGTCGGCGCAGGGCGATATCTCGGGCACCCGGCCCTCCGGTATCCCGGAATGGACGGTTATTGTGGGTGCGCAGTATGAAGCCGAGGTCGGCAACGGCCTGCTGATCCCGCGCGTGAACTACTTCTGGTCCTCCGAAACGCAGCTCGTCGAAGGGCTGCCTGCCTTCGCGGTGCGCGGACCGGATGGCACCATCGTCAACGGCCAGCCGGCCATCGATGCGGGCCTGCCGTTCACCTCACAGATCGACAACCTGACAGCGTCGCTGACCTACGAATGCGATTGTGGCCTGTCGCTGTCCGTCTGGGGCCGCAACCTGACCGACGACCGTAACCTGGGCACCGTGTTCGACACGCCCGCCCAGCCGCGCAGCGTAGCGGGTTATCCCAACGACCCGCGCACCTACGGTGTCACTGGTCGCTTCCGCTTCTAAATCAAGCGTTTGCAAGGAAAATGGAAAGGGGGCCCGGCGCGGCCCCCTTTTTGTTGCGCGATCCGGATTTTCGTGTTCGATATGGGATGGCGGGCAACGACAGGGGGGATTCGCTATGTCGCTCAGTATCGGCGGTATTATCTCGCAGACTTTCAGCGTTACCAAGCAGCGGATCGGTTCGCTTCTTGGCATCTATGCCATCTATTTCGTGCTGCAAATCATGCTGATGTTCGTCATGTTGGGCGCTGTCGGCTCAAGTTTCATGATGGCCGGAGCGATGGAAAGCCCCATGGCCATGGGCGCCGGCGCCTTGCTGACGATGATCCTCGCCTATATTGCCTATTTCCTGATCTACATGGCGCAGGGTGCCTCGCTGGTTCACAACGCCTCGCCCGTGCATGACACCACGCTGGGCGATTCCTTCATGGAAGGCCTGCGCAAGATTCCTACGCTGTTCGGCCTCGCCCTGCTGCTGATGGTAGCTTACATCGCGGCGGTCCTCGTGCTTGCGATTGTCGGCGCGATCTTCTCGCTTGCCGGGGATGCCGGATCGGTGCTGTTCCTGATCGCCGTGTTCCTGGGCATGATCTACGTGGCCTGCCGCCTGGCGCTGATCATGCCGGTGATCGCCGTCGACGGCGTGCGCAACCCGATAACCGCCGTCACGCGCAGCTGGAACCTGACGAGCGGACACGTCGGCAAGATCTTCGTAGTCATACTGCTGTTTTCGGCCATCGTGGTCGGCGCCATCCTGGCGATGTTTGCCTTGATGGGGGGAAGCATGATGGGTTTTGCCGCAGGTGGAAGCATCGATGCCGCGGCTCCCGCAATGGGTGCCACGATGATCGTCTTCTTCCTTGGCTTCCTGTTGCTGATGGTCCTTCTGGCGCTGCTTTCGGCGGCTTTCATGGCCGTGCTGCACGCGTCGCTGGCAGGGCCCGAGGCAGTGGCCGATACCTTCGCCTGAGCCGAAGGGCGTAGGCGCTACAGCGAACGCAACGTCTGCGCCGGGCGGGCGCGCAGCAGCGGCAAAGATGCGCCAAGCGCAAAGGCCAGCACCAGCACCAGCCCGCCGCCAAGCACCGCGAAGATCTCGGTCCAGTCGGGCAGCCAGTCGAATTCGAACATCTGCACGATCACCAGCCAGGCGACGCCCGTGCCCAAGGCCAGCGCAACGCCGGCCAGCACGAGAACAAGCAGACCGAACTCGGCGAGCTGCAAGGCAAGCAACTGGCCCCGGCTTGCACCCAGAACACGCAGGATGACGGTGTCGTAGATGCGCGCGGCACGCGCTGCGGCAATCGCGCCAAGCAGCACGGCAATCCCCGCCAGCACCGCCACAGAGGCCGCTGCAAGGATGGCAAGACTGACCTGGTCGAGGATGGTACGCGCCTCGGTCAGCAGCGGACCGACCTCGATCACGCTGGACGAAGGAAACGCCTGGACAGTCTCGCGCAACAGGCCGCTCGCCTGTGTACCCTCTGGCAATTCAATCGTGGCGGCAAGGTTATGAGGTGCGGATTCGAACGTGTTGGCGGAAAAGACCCAGACGTTATTGAAGCCGAGGCTTTCCCAGTCGATGCGCCGCGTATTTGCAACGCGCGCGGTAAATTCCACGCCCAGCACGTTCACCGTGATCATGTCGCCGATGGCGATACCGGCGGCGGTCGCCAGTTCCTCATCGACAGAGACGAGCGGTTCTCCGTCATAGCCTTCGTCCCACCAACCGCCGCTGGTGATCACGTTGCCATCGGGCAGCGTGTCCGAATAGGTCAGGCCGCGTTCTCCGCGAAGGCCCCAGGTGCCTTCGCGCTCTTCCATGTCGGCCACGCGGATCATGTCATCTTCAGGGCCAAAGGATACGATCGAACCGCGCAGGGTCGGCACGGTGTCCACGGCGGCATCGGGGGAGATGTCGCTCACGATGGCGCGGAATTGCTCCACCCCGTCGCGCGGCACGTCGAGCACGAAGTAGTCCGGCGCGCGTTCGGGCACCGACCGCTGGATATTGCCGTCCAGGCTGCTCTGCACCCCTGCAAGCAGCACGAATGCGGCAAGGCCGAAACCCAGCGCCGTCACGAGAGAGCCTGTCGCGGCGCCGGGCCGGTGCATGTTGGCGATGGCAGCGCGCACAATCGGGTGCGACGGGCGCGGCATCCGTGCCGCTGCCCAGCGAATTGCGCGGCCAAGCAAGGCGAGGAAGCCGAGGATCGCGGCAGCGCCTGCCAGAAACATGGCCGAGAGCAGCGGGTCGTTGGAGCCGATAACCGCCAACGCCACGATACCGACGATGCCAATGCCGACAGGCAGCGCGGCCCCGCGCCACTGCTGAGCCAGCGGAGAGACCCGCGCGCGCATCAGCGCCATGGCCGGAAAATTGCGCGCCCGCGTCAGCGGCGGAGCGGCGAAAACAAGCGCCACTAACAGCCCGAATAGCGCCGCGCGCAGCAGCGCCAGCAGATCGAAAACGAAACTGGTGGTGACGGGCAGAAGCGAACCCAGCGCACTCGCCAGCAGCGGCGTGACTAGCACGCCCGCCAGCAATCCGGCGGCAGCGCCAACGCTGGCAGCAATGCCGATTTCCAGCGCATAGATGCGGGCAATATCGCCCGAGGTCGCGCCGAGGATCTTCAGCGTGGCGATCGAATTGCGTCGGGCCTCGAGGTAAGAATTCACTCCCCCGCCGATGCCGATCCCGGCGATTACAAGCGCCGCCAGTCCGACCAGCGTCAGGAATTCGCCCATGCGGCTGACGAACCTGTCCGCTCCGGGAGAGGCGCGGTTGCGGGTGCGGAAATCGAACGGGCTGTCGGGAAAGGCTTCCTGCATGGCTTCCGTGACCTCGTCCGGGTCCTGGTTGCCATCGAATGCGACGCGCGTCTTGGTCTGGAACATGGCTCCGGGCGCGACGAGACCTGCTGCCTCAGGCAATTCGAGTGGCACGATCACAGTCTGGCCAAGGGCGAAGCCCTCGGAAAGCCGGTCAGGTTCCTCGGCAATGATGCCCGCGATCATCACCTGCTCGGTGCCCAGCGTAATGGTGTCGCCGGTTGCCACGTCCAGCCGCTCCGCAGCGCCGGGGGCGAGGTAGGCTTGCCCGGCCACAGGAGCACCGCTGCTGGAACCATCTTCCAGCAGCAGTTCGCCATACATCGGGTAGTTCGGCGAAACGGCCTTGAGCTCGACCGGAACTGCAGCATCTGGCGTGGTCGCCATGGCCTGCAGCCTGTAGCCGGGGGAGACTTCTCCCAGCCCGTCCAGATAGGCCATTTCCTCGGCGCTGGGCATGCGCTGCCACAGCTCCACTTCCATGTCGCCGCCAAGGATCGCCTGGCCCTGGCTATCGAGTTCGCCCTGTATGGCGGAGGTCAGACTGCCGATGGCCGCCAGCGCGCCCACGCCAAGAAAGAGACAGACGAGCAGCAGCCTGAGGCCGCGAAAGCCGCTGGCAAGATCGCGCCGCGCGATGGTCCATGCCGTGCGCCAGTCCATGCGCGTCAGGCCGCTTTCGTATCGGAAGCGATCCGGCCATCGCCCAGCGTCACCACCCGGTCGCACATTTCGGCAAGGTGGCGGTCGTGCGTGATGATAACCAGCGTCGCGCCGGTTTCCCTGCGACGGCGGAACAGCACGTCGACAACGCTGTCACCCGTGCTGGCATCGAGGTTGCCCGTCGGCTCGTCGGCAAAGATCAGCGGAGGGCGCGGGGCGATGGCACGGGCGATCGCCACGCGCTGCTGCTCGCCGCCCGAAAGCTGCGCCGGGTAATGTGTGAGGCGGTGGCCAAGGCCGACCGATACCAGTTCCTCCGCCGCGCGATCCCACGCGGCCTTATCGCCCGACAGTTCCATCGGGGTGGCCACATTTTCCACTGCGGTCATGGTGGGAAGGAGGTGGAAGGCCTGCAGAACGATGCCGATACGGCCCCGGCGGGCGAGGGCAAGCGCGTCCTCGTCCAGCGCGGTGAAATCCTCGCCTGCCACTGTCAGAAAGCCCGACGTGGCCCGCTCCAGCCCCGATAACACCGCCATCAGCGAGCTTTTGCCGCTGCCGGAAGGGCCGAGAAGAGCGAGCGTTTCGCCGGGCATCACGTCGAGGTCTATTCCGCGAAGGATCTCTACGGCCGCCTCGCCGTCACCAAGGGTAAGGCGCAGGTCTTTGGCAGCGATGACGGGTTTGGCAGTGTCAGGACTTGTCACTGGGCGGCGATGGCATAGCTATGGGGTATGAGCAAGCCAGTCCTAAGTCGGTGGCATAGCGCCATCCGCGCTTCGTCGATCATCGCCCCTCTCGCGCTGGCGCTCGCCGCCTGCGGATCGGAGGCACCAGCCCCCACCACCGAGGCTCCAGAAGCGAGCGAAGTCCATGCCGAGGACACGTTGCCCATGATGGGGCCGGAACGCGTAATCCTGGGTTTCGGCAACAGCCTGATGGCGGGTTACAATGTCGAGGAAGAGCAGGGCTATCCCGAAGTGCTCGAACGCGCACTGCGCGGGCGTGGCATCAATGCCAACGTGATCGACGCGGGCGTATCTGGCGATACCACGGCGGCGGGCCGTCAGCGCATCGCTTTCGTGCTCGACAACGCCGATGCCGACATCGACCTCGCGATCATCGAGCTGGGGGGCAATGATCTGCTGCGCGGCATTTCCACCGACCAGACGCGCGAGAACCTCGCTGCGATCATCGAGGAAGTGCAGTCTCGCGGCATTCCGGTCCTGCTCATGGGGATGCGCGCTCCGCCCAACCTGGGGGCGGACTACGTCGGCCAGTTCGACGGCATGTATCCGGCGCTGGCCGAGCAGTACGGCACAGCGCTGGTGCCTTTCTTCATGGAGCCGGTGTTCGATGATCCCGAGCTGATGCAGGGCGATCGTATCCATCCGACTGCGGAAGGGATCGAGGACATGGTGGCTTCCACGCTGGATGCCGTTGTGGAAGCCTTGCCTGAGGAAGACGCGAGCTAGAACCGCTCCACCTTGCCGCCTTCGACGCGCCAGGCGGCCGCTTCCGACAGTATGCCATCGAACGGCGCAGGCTCGGTTCCGGTCAGCCACACCTGTGTTCCGCTTGCGCGAAGGCGATCGAACAGCGCCTCCCTGCGAACCGGATCTAGATGCGCTGCCACTTCATCCAGCAACAACACGCCGGGCCGCCCGCGCGCCGCGAGTTCCGCATGGGCGAGGGTAATGGCGACGAGCATGGCTTTCTGCTCCCCGGTCGAGCATTCGGCGGCGGGCATCATCTTGCCCGCCATCGTGACGCCCAGCTCGTCCCGGTGAGGCCCCGATAATGTTCGCTGCGCCGCGCGATCGCGTGCGCGAGTTTCGCGCCACTGTGTGGCCAGACCCTCGCGCGCCAATTCACCTCCCGGCTCGTAAGTGAGCAAGGGGCGGGCGAAGGGTGCCTCGGGCAATTCCGCCAGCCGCCCCGTCAGTGCACCGACAAGCCGCGCGCGTCCCTGCGCCAGACCTGCGCCGACTTCGGCCATCTGTGCTTCGATGGAATCGAGCCACGCGGGATCGGGCTCCCGCTCGTCGGAGAGCAGGCGGTTGCGTTCCCTCAGCGCCGCCTCGTACCGGCTGGCGTAGCGGGCGTGTCCAGGTTCCAGCGCAACGGCGAGGCGATCCATGTAGCGGCGGCGCGCACCCGCGCTTTCGGCGAAAAGCCGGTCCATCGCCGGGGTGAGCCAGCCCATGGCCAGCCATTCGCCAAGGCTGATTGCGGTCGCTTCAGCGCCATTGACCTGCACGATGCGCCTGCCGGGCCGGTCTGCCGCCATGCCGGTGCCGAGCTTCACAGGCTCTCCGCCATCGCCCGTGTCGAGCGACACGCTGGCTGCGAAGCCACCGGGGCCTTCCTGCGCGGCCATGTCCGACAAGGCCGCGCGGCGCATCCCGCGACCGGGCGCGAAAAGGGACAGTGCCTCGAGCACGTTGGTTTTTCCCGCCCCGTTTTCCCCCACCAGGAGGTTCAGCTGGCGCGTGTCGTCCAGCTGCGTTCCGGCGTGGTTGCGGAAAGTTGAAAGGGTGATGCGGTCGAGCGCCATGGGTGGCTCGCACCACTATTGCAGCAGGGCAGCGCTTGCCACTGCAAATGCAGTCGCATCAGCGATCCCCAAAGTTGGTGTAAAATCCCAAATAGTAGTCTGGCTGTTCGCGCAACCTTTCTGGATGCTGAACAGAAATGGCAGAATTCTGCGGTTTTTCAAAACTGGCACGCCCTCTGCAAAGTCTGGATCATGGGACGAAACAGTTCTGATCTAACACAAGAGGGAAACAAAATGACTTTCGCAAACGATTTCACCGCTCGCATTTCCGCCGCTCTCGCTGCCGTAGTCGTCACCACGACGATCCTCGTCAGCAGCTTCTCGACGCCGCAGGCCAGCATCGTTGCCGGCCTTCTCGCCTGATCCAGAGCAACCGTAACCACCACACTTTCAAGGAGGCTGACATGACCAACGAATTCCAGAACAAGCTGATGGCCGGCCTTGCCGCCGCTGCCGTCACTCTCACCCTGCTGGTGAGCAGCTTTGCCAATCCCAACGCCACCAGCGTTGTGGGCCTGCTGGCATGAGCAAGTTCGACAGCAATCACAACGCGGTCCGCCCCGCATCCTCGAAGAACTTCCGGCTCGATCATGCAGACGGCAAGATCGCCGGGGTTTGCGGCGGCATCGCCAAGTACTTCGGGATCAACCCGCTGATCGTTCGGCTGGTATTCCTGGTGGGGGCCGTTGCCGGGTTCGGCAGCTTCATCCTCATCTATCTCGCGATCTGGCTGCTGGCTGATTGAAGCCGGCGGCCATTTCGCCCATCAACTCCCGCGCGTTTCGCGTGACGCAAACGGGGAAAAATTGGTGTCGGTATCGAAAATCTCGACGCCCTCGCGCTTCTTCAGGAAGCCGACCACGCGGTAGGTGACTGGCGTCAGCACGGCTTCCCAGCCGACCTTGAGCGCCCAGTTCGTTACCATCACCAGCACCACGTCGCTCGTCTCCCAAACGCCGAGAAAGGCGATGGGATAGAACAACAGGCTGTCCACCCCCTGGCCCACCACGGTGGAACCGATGGTGCGGGTCCACAGCTTCTCGCCATTGGTCCAGAGCTTCATCTTCGCCATGACGTAGGAGTTCACGAACTCGCCCGCCCAGAACGCCGTGATTGAGGCGAGGACGATGCGGGGCACCTGGCCAAAGACCTGCTCGTAGGCTTCCTGCCCCGTCCAGCTTGCACTTGGAGGCAGGGCCACGACGACAAAACTCATCACGGCCATGAAGACCAGCGCGGCAAAGCCCGCCCAGATCACCCGGCGTGCGCGCGCATATCCGTAAACCTCGGTCAGTACATCGCCGATCACGTAGGAGAGCGGGAAAAACAGGATGCCCGCGCCAAAGGTGAAACCGGCCACGGTCGAAAGTTTCGCCGCGCCGATAACATTGGAAAGCACCAGCACCACGACGAAGGCCGCCATCACCAGATCGAAATAGCGAAAGCGCGCGTGGGCCGAGGCGGAATTGTCCATGTGCGAGTGCTAGCGCCATTTGCTCCGGCCGCAAATATGGCTAGAGGCCCATGGGACGCGCCCATAGCTCAGCTGGATAGAGCACGGGACTTCTAATCCTGAGGCCGCAGGTTCGACTCCTGCTGGGCGCGCCACAAAAGTAACGAGCCCGGCAAGGGTGCCAGGCTCGTTACTTGTCCGGCTTTACCGGAATTGGTTTTGCAGGGGGGCGGGCGTGGGTCCTATCATACTTGGCGCCGCGGGCGTGATCCTGTTGGCCTACCTAGTGGCCGACAAGAGCAAGATCGGCCGATACCGCAAACAGCACAACCGCTGGGCCATCCCGTTCTGCATCTTCAGCCTTGCCCTGTTCGGACTCATGGTTTTCACCGGCTGACGCGCATTAGGGTCCGGCTCACGCGCTGCCGACGAAGATGCTCTTCGCATTGGTGAACTCGCGCATGCCGAAGCCGCCGTGTTCGCGGCCGTAGCCGGAGTTCTTCACCCCGCCGAACGGCATGGAAGGGTCCGCCACGCCGTAGACGTTGATGAATACCATACCGGTATCGAAGTGCTTCGAGGCGAGCTCGATCGCGCGATCCTCGTCCTTCGACAGGATGCCGCCGCCAAGGCCGTAGCGGCTGTCGTTGGCAAGCCGCATGGCGTCTTCATCGTCCTTTGCCTTGATCACCGAGGCGACCGGGCCGAAGATTTCATCGTCATAAGCGGGCTGGCCGGGAGCGACGTCCGTCAGGACGGTAGCGGGATAGAATGCACCGGGGCCATCGGGGATCTTCCCGCCACACGCGATCTTTGCGCCCTTGGCCACACTCTTCTCAACCTGTTCGTGAACATCGGCGCGCAGGTCCGTCCGCGACATCGGGCCCATGTCGGTGTCGTCGGCGGTCGGGTCGCCGGTCTTCACTGCTTCGAAACGGGCAACGAATTTCTCTAGGAATTCGTCGTAGACCTTCTCGGTCACGATGAAGCGCTTGCCGTTAATGCAGGTCTGGCCGTTGTTGTACAGGCGGGCCTCGGCGCAGACCTTTGCTGCCAGGTCGAGGTCAGCATCCTCCAGCACCATGTAGGCATCATTCGAACCAAGCTCCAGCACGGTGGGCTTGAGCACCTTTCCGGCAGCTTCTGCAATGTGCTTGCCTGCGCCATCCGATCCCGTCAGCGTGACGCCGCGAACCTTGTCGTGCGTGATGATTTCGTCAGAGGTGTCGTGATCGATTACCAGCACGGTGAAGAGGTTCTCGGGCAGGCCGCCCTCGCGGAAAATCTTCTCGATCATCAGGCCGCTGCCGGTGCAGTTCGATGCGTGCTTCAGCAGCACGCCGTTGCCTGCCATCAGGTTGGCAATAGCGTAGCGGATCACCTGGTAGGCAGGGAAATTCCACGGCTGGATGCCGTAGATCACGCCAATCGGTTCGTAGGTCACGATGCCGCGCCCGGCGTTGGACGGATCGCGCGGTTCGGGCGCCAGTTCTGCCGGGCCGCAACCGGCGGTGTAATCGCAGATGGCGGCGCAGAGCTCCACCTCGTCGCGGCTGTCCTTGATCAGTTTGCCGACTTCTTCGGTCATCAGCTGGGCAAGCTCTTCTTTGTTGTCGCGGAGCGCCTTGCCCAGGCTCTTGATCGTTTCGGCGCGGTCCTCGCGCGATTTCAGCTTCCACTTGGTAAAGGCCTTGTGACAGGCATCGACCTTGGCCATCGCGGCGTCGCGGGCCAATTCCTCGTAAGTGTCGATATTCTTGCCAGTGGCGGGGTTGACGGTGGTGATCGTGGCCATGGAGTTCAAATCCTTCAAAAGTTCGCTTTGAAGAAAAGACGCCTGAGCGAACGCAAAGGTCCGAGCCATGGGCCAAAGCAGTATGCCAGCGCGGCCAAGCGAGCGGGAGTCGCAAGCTGTCGGGATTTTTAACAGGTGCCAGCCGCGTCAACTTTCCGTCAACCATCGTGAAGCGCGGGACCCTGCGGTTTGGCAAAACTGGCACGGGGCATGCAATGTTATCGGCGTAACCACTGGTTCTTCGAATGAGGCGGGGCCGATCAAATGGTCCCCAACCAAGTCTCCCGGCTCCGCCTCCCCGAAGACCTCCCCCCTGAAATCGCGAAGACTAGCGCCGACCGGCCCAAGGCTCATCCGTGCGCGTGATCTGCATGTCTCCGGCAAAGGGGCGGCACAAGGTAAACGCCTCCTGCGGAGAGCTATCCAGCCACGTCGACCAATCGCCGGGTGACAGGATCACCGGCATCCTGTCGTGCACGCCGCGAACGTGATCGTTCGCATCGGTCATCACCATCGTGTAGGCCGCCCCGAATTCTGTGCTGCCGCGCCAGAAACCGGCCACTGCCATCAGTGGGCTGTCAGGAAGGGAAAACCAGGTGCGTGTCTTGCCTCCCTTCGGCCCTTCGGCCTCGGCAAAGTCGGAGACAGGGATCAGGCAGCGGCGGTTCTCGAAGCTCGATCGCCAGAACGGGCTTTTCAACCTGTCCGTGCGCGCGTTGTTAACCGGCTTGGGCTTCAGGGGCTGGCCTTTCGCCCCAGTTCGGGCGAGCGGGAAGCCCCAGATCATTTGGCGAAGTTGGCCTTCGGCCAGAACGAGACCGGGGTAGCCGGGATAGATCATCTCCGGCGCGTTGCCTCCGGGCGCGACGGACAGGTCCTGCGCAATCGCATCGAAGAAATGCGCGACCTCATCCTGCGATTTCGACATGCGATAGAGGTTGCACATGGCAGGTTCAGTATCCTGCTTCAGCGGCAGACACGGGCGGCGCAATCATCCCGCCAGCCATGGGCCAGATGATGTCGTCGGTCACAACGCCCATTTTCATAGGCAACTGGGCGGAAATGAACGCGTGGATCACGTTGGGCGCAGCGCGCCCGTCATATTCGGTGACGTAAACGCTATTCGCGAGATCGGCATCGTCGGTCTGCCAGCTGATCAGCTCGCAGGTGTCGGTGACTACCTCGGGATCGCCGACCTGCCCGAATTCGTCGAAGCTCACGCGGTAATGCTTGCCCAGCGGCACCGAACCCTCGGCAATCGGGCCATTCAGGACGTAAGCGTCCATCGCGCCAGTATCGTCGGGAGGCAGCACCAGCGGGATGTAGCTGACCGAATGGGTCGAGCCCACCGCCGCAGGTTCGCCCTCAAGGCAATAGCCGGCGTCGGGCGCGGCGATAACCGCGCGCGGTGCAACGTATTTCGCGCGGGCCATTTGTAGCGCCGTGCCGGAAAGCGCAGGTTCGGAACCCGCGTCGTGCAGAGTTTCGCTGAGGATTTCACCCTGCGTGACCTCGTATTCCGCCAGTGCGAAGAGATCGGCCTGCGTTCCATCACCGCGCGCGGCGACGAGGACGACATTCCAGACGCCCAGTGAATCTTCGGAAGGGAAAGCGACCGCTCCGCGATAGCCATCGCCGAATTCGGCACCTGTCATGCCGAGATACTGCATCTGGGCAGCAGCGCTGGCTTCCTGCATTTCGATCAGTTGCCGCGCGGTCGCCTCCGCCACGCGGGCTGCGGCCACCCTCTCTGCCAGGTCGGCGGGCATGGCATTCTGCGCTGCGACCGGCGCAGCGAGAGTGATGGTGGCGGCAAGAAAAAGGGTGCGGATCATGCGGTCTCCAGGCGAATCGTTCGCCCGGAGACTAGGCATTTTAATGTGAATGGGAACGGACCCGACCGGTCCATCCGGATCAGGACGCCTTGGCGACCTGCTTTTCGTCCATCAACTGCTGAAGCTCACCGGCTTCAAACATTTCCATCATGATGTCGCTGCCGCCGACAAACTCGCCCTTCACGTAGAGTTGCGGGATCGTGGGCCAGTCCGAATAGGCCTTGATGCCCTGGCGGATTTCCATGTCCTGCAGCACGTCAACACTGTCAAAAGCGACGCCGCAGTGGTCGAGGATCGACACGGCGCGGTTGGAAAAACCGCACTGCGGGAAAAGCGGAGTGCCCTTCATGAAAAGCACGACGTCGGCATCGCCGACGATCTTGGCAATGCGCTCGTTGGTATTGGCGTTCGTATCGGTCATCTGTCCCACCGGGAATTGCTAAAAACTGTCAGGCCTCAGTTGGGAACGCTGGTATGCAGTTGCAAGGCGTGAAGCTCGCCGCCCATGCGATCGCCCAGCGCGGCAAACACCATCTTGTGCTGCTGCACGCGATTCTTCCCTGCGAATTCGGCAGAGGTTACGCGGGCGAGCCAGTGGTCGTTATCATCCACCAGCGCCTCTATCTCCACCGTCGCGTCGGGAATGGCGGCCTTGATGAGCGCTTCGATCTGAGCAGCGGGCATTGGCATCGGATCAGGACTCGCTCATGAATTGGCGACGGGCCTCGATGGCCTTTTCTTCCAGCTTGGCGCGCACCTGCGCCTCATCCACGTCGCAGCCGGCCTGCGTCAGGTCGCCAAGCACCTTGCGGATCACGTCCTCGTCGCCCGCTTCCTCGAAATCGGCCTGGACGACCGCTTTCTTGTAGGCGTCGGTTTCTTCCGGCGTCAGGTCCATCAGACCCGCGGCCCATTCGCCAACCAGCCGGTTCCGGCGCGCGGCGACCTTGAAGGCAGTTTCTTCGTCCATGGCGAACTTGGCTTCTTCGGCGCGTTCGCGGTCCCTGAAATCAGTCATGTGAATCGGTCCTTGTAAGAGAAATCTCGCAATGGATAGCGCGAGCCGCGATCAGGCTGCAACTCCGGTGCCGCGCGCGAGCCAGGGTTTGTCCTTCGTCAGGCGGTTTTCGTAACGCGCAATCACGTCCTCGCGGGTGAGGGTAAGGCCCACCTCGTCCAGCCCCTCCAGCAGGCAGTGCTTGCGGAACGGATCGATCTCGAACGCGAAACGATCCTGGAACGGCGTGGTCACGGTCTGGCTATCGAGGTCGATGGTAACGGGGTCCGTCTTTGCCACCTCCAGCAGGCGATCCACCTGTTCCTGCGGCAGGGCCACGGTGAGAATGCCGTTTTTGAACGCATTGCCTGCGAAGATATCGGAGAAGCTGGGTGCGATCACGGCGCGGATGCCGAGGTCCAGCAAGGCCCATGCCGCATGCTCGCGGCTGGAGCCGCAACCGAAGTTGTCGCCCGCGACAAGGATCGGCGATTCGGCGAATTCCTCGGAGTCGAACACGTTTTCCGGGTTATTGGCGCGCACGGATTCGAAAGCGCCCTGGCCCAGTCCCTCGCGGCTGACCGTCTTCAACCAGCGCGCCGGGATGATCACGTCGGTGTCGACGTTCTTGCGGCCAAACGGAATGGCGCGGCCTTCGACCTGGCGGACTTTCTCCATCAGTCGGTTTCCGGCTTCTCGCCGCTGGGAATCGGGCCGGGCTGGCTCGGCTCGTTCTTCTTCTTGCGACGGTTCACGTAAAGCAGGGCTGCTGCAACGGCGGCGGAGCCGATTGCACCTGCTGCAATCGCGGCGGTCTTGGGGATTTTGTCAGTCATGGTGTTCAAATGCTCTCGGGACGGGAGGGTTGCAAGATTCAGGACAGGAATTGTCGCAATTTTGCCCAGTGCCGCGCCTTTTCCTCGAAAGTCATCACCGCGTGGGCGGGGCTGGAGGAGGGTAGGGCGACCAGGGCGAGATCAAGCTGGGCCAGTTGAGGGCGTGCGGTCTTTTCGGACGCGCGCCCGTTGAACGCTACGGCCTTTAGATCGGGGAGAGTCGCCGCAAGTGAGGGCAGGTCGGTCGCCTCTGCATCGCGAATGTCGGAATCGAGGCTGCCTTTGCGCGTCGCGGACTGGACTGCGTCCCACAGGCCGACCTTGTGCGCGAGCAACGCGTCGAGGCGCTGCCGGTAGGGGAGCGCAACAAGTTCGCTGTCGATCACCTGTTCCATCAGTTTCCAGAAGAGGTTGCGGGGGTGGGCATAGTACTGGCCTGCCTCTAGCGACCTTTCCCCCGGCAGGCTGCCAAGCACCAGCAGCCGAGTTTCCGGGCGGACGACGGCCGCAAAGGATTGCTTACGCGGGCTCACGCGTCAATTCGCGCACGTCGGTGAGACGGCCAGTCACGGCAGCGGCCGCAGCCATGGCGGGCGAGACGAGGTGTGTGCGAGCGCCTGGACCCTGCCGGCCCACGAAATTGCGATTGCTGGTTGAGGCGGAGCGTTCTCCTGCGGGAACTTTGTCCGGGTTCATGCCGAGGCAGGCAGAGCAGCCCGGCTCGCGCCATTCCAGGCCCGCCTCGGTGAAAACCTTGTCCAGACCTTCCGCCTCGGCCTGCATCTTTACGAGGCCGGAGCCGGGGACCACGATGCCCCACCTGATGTTCGGATGCTTCTTGCGACCGCGCAGCACTTCGGCCGCGGCGCGCAGGTCCTCGATGCGGCTGTTGGTGCACGAACCGATGAAGATGTTCTGCACTTCCACGTCCTGCATCCGGGTGCCGGGTTCGAGGCCCATGTATTCGAGGCTGCCGCGGGCGGCTTCCTGCTTCGAGGGATCGGCGAAATCTTCCGGCGCCGGCACGACGCCGCCGATGCTCACCACGTCCTCCGGGCTGGTGCCCCAGGTTACGGAAGGTTCGACATCGCGTGCGTCGATCACCACGGACTTGTCGAAGGTCGCATCGGGATCGGTGTAGAGCGTCTTCCAGTAGGCGACGGCATCGTCCCATTCGTCTGCCGTGGGCGCAAAAGGGCGGCCCTTGATGTAGGCGAAGGTCGTCTCGTCCGGCGCGATCAGGCCGCCGCGTGCGCCACCCTCGATGCTCATGTTGCAGACCGTCAGGCGCGATTCGATGCTCATCTCCTCGAACACCGTGCCCCGGTATTCGATCACGTGGCCGGTGCCGCCCGCCGTCCCGATCACGCCGATGATGTGCATGATCAGGTCCTTGGCGGTGACGCCAAGGCCGAGTTCTCCTTCAACGCGCACTTCCATCGTCTTCGAGGGGCGAAGCAGCAGCGTCTGCGTGGCGAGCACGTGCTCCACCTCGCTGGTGCCGATACCAAAGGCCCATGCGCCAAGGCCGCCGTGGCAGGCGGTGTGGCTGTCGCCGCAGACGATGGTCGTTCCGGGCAGGGAGAAACCCTGTTCGGGGCCGACGACGTGGACAATGCCCTGCTGCTGCGCCGTCGCATCGAAATAGCGGATGCCGAAGTGGGGCGCGTTGCGCTCCAGCGCGGCGAGCTGTTCGCGGCTTTCCTTGTCGGCGATGGGCACGCGATTACCCTGCGCATCCAGCCGGGGGGTGGTGGGCAGGTTATGGTCGGGAACGGCCAGGGTAAGCTCGGGATGGCGCACCGTCCGGCCATTCATCCGCAACGCCTCGAACGCCTGCGGGCTGGTGACTTCGTGCACCAGATGCCGGTCGATGAAGATCAGGCAGGTGCCGTCGTCGCGGCGCTCTATCACGTGGGCGTCGAAAATCTTTTCGTAGAGGGTGCGTGGCTTGCTGGACATGGGCGGCAGATAGCGCGCGGGGACAATTCCGCCAAGATTTACGAGAAAACGGTTTCTGCTGTCTTGGAAATTTAAGATTTCACGCCTAACTTACACTTATGTCAGCCAATGCGCCTCCCAAGTCCTTCGCGATTCCGATCAAGATCCTGCCCGATGATATCGATTTCATGGGGCACGTGAACAATTCACGCTACCTGAACTGGGTGCAAGACGTGGTGCTGCAGCACTGGCAGAAACTCGCTCCGGCAGAGGAAGTGGCGAGCAAGGCTTGGGTCGCGATCAAGCACGAGATCACCTATCGCCGCCCGGCGTTCCTCGATGACGACGTGATTGCGGAGACCGTGCTGGAGCGGATCAAGGGCGCGCGCAGCTTCTATAACACCGTGATTCGCCGCGGGGAGGAAGTGCTGGCGGAAGTCCAGTCCATGTGGTGCTGCATCGACAGCAAGACCCATCGCCCCGCTCGCATCGATCAGGACGTGGCAGAGCGCTGCTTCGGCATCGCGCGGAATCTCTGAGCGGGCGGAACTGCTCATCTCCAGAGACATGGACCACGGGACGCATTTGCCTGCGCCTGAAATTGGCCTAAGGCCCACCACGATGAGCCAGCACACGCCAGTGATCGCGCGCGCCGCGCAGGCGGGCATCGGCCTTGGCCTTGCGGCGCTGATCTTCGCGGCCTGGCTGGCCTTGCACATCTACGCGATTTTCGTATTCGAACTCACTTGGAGCAACGTTCCGCTGGCGCTTGTCATCGCGGCGGTTCAGTGCTGGCTGTCGGTCGGGCTGTTCATCATCAGCCACGATGCCATGCACGGCTCCCTCGCGCCCGGAATGCCGCGCCTTAACGGTGCCATCGGCGGCGGATTGCTGTTCCTCTACGCAGGCTTCGGCTGGCGCCGGATGCGGGACGCGCATTTCGATCACCACCGCCATCCCGGCAGCGAGAGCGATCCGGATTTCGACCACGCCAACCCGCGCAGCTTCTGGCGCTGGTATTACACCTTTCTCACTCGCTACTTCGGCTGGCAGTCGGTCCTGTACGTTTCCACCATTGTCACGATCTACTGGCTGGTGGTGGGCGTGCCCATGGCGCAGATCGTGCTGGTGTTCGGCCTGCCTGCCATCGCATCGAGCATGCAGCTGTTCTATTTCGGCACCTATCGCCCGCATCGCCACCGCGCAGACGGCTTTGCCGACCGGCACAACGCTCGGTCCGACGCCTTTTCGCCCCTTGTCAGCCTCGCAACCTGTTTCCATTTCGGGTATCATCACGAGCATCACAGGTTTCCGCAGACGCCGTGGTGGGCGCTGCCGAGTTGCCGCCGCGGGCTTGCGGAACCCAAACGGAGCTGAGCAATGAGTGTAGCCGAGATCGTCCTCACCGTAATCGGGGCGGTCGTGTTCATGGAAGCGTTTGCCTGGTGGGCGCACAAGTATGTCATGCACGGCTGGGGCTGGGCATGGCACCGCGATCACCACGAACCGCACGACAACGTGCTGGAAAAGAACGACCTGTTCGCGGTCGTTTTCGGCAGCATCGTGATCGTCATGTTCATCGTGGGCTATTTCGTGTCGGACTTCCTCTGGTGGTTCGCGCTCGGCATCACGGTCTACGGCCTCATCTACACGCTGATCCACGATGGCCTTGTCCACCAGCGGTACTTCAACTGGGTGCCCAAGCGCGGCTATGCCAAGCGGCTGGTGCAGGCGCACAAGCTGCACCACGCCACCGTGGGGAAAGAGGGCGGGGTGAGCTTTGGCTTCGTTTTCGCACGAGATCCCGCCAGGCTGAAGGCCGAATTGCGCCGCCAGCGCGAAGCGGGCATTGCCGTGGTGCGCGAGAGTGCCGGGGCCTGAACCGGCGTTTCGTCAGGGCGCGCGCTGCTCCGGCACCTGTAGCAACCGCTTTTTCAGCGTTCGCGTGGCCAGCCAGACCAGCAGCACGACCGGCACGGTGATGATCGCCAACGCCATTTCGGCATCGAATCCGGCCCAATTGTGCGCTGCGCCTTTCAGCACGTAGCCGACCAGGCCGATCAGGTAATAGCTGAGCGCTACCACCGACAAGCCCTCCACCAGTTGTTGCAGGCGTAGCTGCATCCGCGTGCTGCGATCCATCGAGCGCAGCAGTTCCGCGTTCTGGTTCTCGATCCGCGTGCTGATGCGGGCGCGCAGCATGCTTGCGGCACCCTCCGCCCGCTCGGAGAGGCTGCGCTGGCGTTCCCGCACGGCGGCGCAGGTACGGATGGCGGGCAGGAAACGGCGGTGGGTGAAGTCCACGAGGGAGGCATAGCCGTCTATCGGCGTGACACGCAGCTGGTCCAGCCGCTCGTTCACAAGCTGCGCGTAGGCATCCGTGGCGCTGAGCCGATAATCGATGGAATTGGCGATTGCGTTCAGTTCGGCGCTGTAGGCTGAAAGTTCGTCGAGCAGCATATCGTCTTTCGCCTCGTCCCCGGCAATCCGCTCGGCAACGGCGGACAGTTTCATGCCCACCGCGTCCAGCCGGGGCCAAGCCTCCTGCGCTGTCGGCAAGCCCAGCAGGGCGCGGTTGCGGTAATTTCCGAGGTCCTGAAGGCGCTGCACCAGCCGGCTGAAATCGCGCAGGTCCATCCCGTTAGCCGCGACGAGCAGTTTCCCGAACCCGTCGTCCTTGAGGCGAAAATCGCCCCACATCCGCGCGGCACCGCCGAAGTTGCAGGAAATCAACTCCGAGCGCAGCAGGTCGAGCGAGGGGAGAAGGCGATTGGCCACCTTGTCGTTGGCGACCACCATGATCTTCGTCGCGCGCATTACTTGTCCGGGCAGGCCCTGCGCCCACCCGAGCGCCTGCGCCACATGCTTGGGCGGCGTGTCGGCAATCAGGTCGTTTTCGGAAATGTTTCTGATGAAAAGGGCTATGCTGCTGCCCTCGCTGTGCTTTTCCCACGACACTTCCACGTCGTCGGATATAAAGCCGGAGCGGTGCGTGGGCGTATTGCCTTCCGCATGGGCAGGAGAGACGCGATCGAGGTGTTCGGCTTCCTCGCCGCGTTCTTCTGGCGCAACGATCAGCACCCACTGGATGACAAGCGACGGGACCGAAAGCACGGGCCACCGCCGCAGGTGCATCTCCGACACCACCTGTTTCCGCAATTCGTGGTCGCGCATACCGGCCCCCCGATGTCACAGGGGGCGAGCATGGCGCACGCCGCGAGTGGGCGCAATCTCTAACGCGTGGTTTAGGGCTTAGCGTGCGTAGTTCACGTAGAGGCCGTGAATCAGCCCGGGAATGAAGCCGAGCAAGGTCAGCACGAGGTTCAGCAGCGTTGTGCCGCCGAGGCCGTGTTTGGCTGCAACGCCCAGCGGCGGCAGCAGGATCGTGGCGATAAGGATAAGAATAGACATTCGGGGTCTCCTGAAAAACTAACCCCCTCCGTTTGCCCATTCAACGGCCTGGCCGGTCTCGCGTTCCGGGACGGTGGTTAGTCCTGTGCGATGCGTGCCGCGTGTTCCTGCACCAGCGCGATCATGTTGGGCACGCCCTGTGTGCGGTTGGAGGACAACTGGTTCTTCAGGTCGAACGGGGCCAGCGCGCCCGCGATATCCATCTTCGCCACTTCTGCGGCGGGCTTGTCCTGCACGGTGGAAATCACCAGTGCAACGATGCCCTTCGTGATCGCAGCGTTGCTGTCGGCGAGGAAATGCAGCTTGTCGGCCTCCGTCGTGGGATAGACCCAGACCTGCGCCGAACAGCCGCGCACCAGCGTGGCGTCGGTTTTCAGGGCAGCGGGCATTTCGTCCAGCTCGCGGCCCAGCTCGATCAGCAGACGATAGCGTTCGTCGCCTTCGAGGAATTCGTATTCTTCCTGGATGTCTTCAAGTGTGCGCATGGCGAGGCATGTAGTGCCTCGGCGTCAGAGGTCCACCCCGTTGGCGATGGCTTCCAGCTTGCGGATGCGTTCCTTCAGGTCGGCAATCTCGATCCGCGCCATGCCTTCGCGGGATCCACCTTCCATTTCGGGCGGCACGCGGTTCATCTCCAGCTCACGGTTCTTGAGGGCGAGCCAGCCCTGCCAGCCCATCAGGACAGAGGCGGTCAGCATGGCCAGCGCAAGCAGGGCGCTGGCGGCGATCAACAGGTCGATTTGCGTCATTTGGTCCTCCCTGCGGTGGCAGCAACGATTACTCGTCGCGCAGCTTCTCGATTTCTTCGGCCGTGCGGCGGGCCGGATCGGTGGCGATGCGTTCGAGCACTTTTACCCGTTCGCGCAACTGCTCCACTTCTTCCTGCAATTCGGCTTCGCGGCGCGTGGAGGCGATGGGGTCGCCCCTGTTATCGCGGACGATGCCTTCCTTCGCATCCTGCGTCCGCTTCCAGACGGCATAGGCCACGCCGACCAGCACCAGCAGGAAGATCATTGTCCCCAAACTCACGATATTCTCTCCTCCCGCGCCGTTCGATCGGCGCGCAATTCCTCGATCTGGCGGGTCAGGTCCGCGCCGGGATCGGTCACGATACGCTCCAGCACGCGCAAGCGGTCTTCCATGTCCTCGGCCATCTGGCGCTGGCCGCCGGCCTGCTGAGCCTTGGCCTCCTCGATGCGGGCCTTGATTTCCAGCTTGCGCTCCTCGTGCTGCTGCACGCGCTGGTTGATCACAAAGGCGAACGGCAGGATCAGCATCAGCAGGCAGAGGATGAAGCCGAAGATCAGCATCAGGTCACCGTCCATCAGTTGGTTTCCTTCCCGTCGCGGCGCAGGCTCTCGATCTCGTGGGTCAGGTGATAGCCGCTGTCGGTGACGATGCGCTCCACATTGGCGAGGCGATCCTTCAGCGATCCGAGTTCGGCCTGCAGCGCGGCGTTTTCCTGGCTCAGTAGTTTCACCCGCTCAACGGCCTGGTCGTTCTTGGGATAGACGGCCTTGCCCCAGCTGTTTTCCAGCGGATAGCCGTGCTTCATTCGCATCCAGGTGTTTATCACCCAGCCTGCGGTCATGATGGCGACACCGGCGATCACGGTGGTCTCGGTAATCAGTTCCATCAGACCTTTTCCTTCTTTCCGAGATCGAGTTGCACGCCTGTGCCGTTATCATGAGAATGTGGCCTGTCGCGCAGCGCCTCGATCTCTTCCGCGACGGTGTATCCCTTGTCGGTGACAATGCGTTCCAGCACGATCATGCGGTCCTCCATACGCTCCACGACGTCGCGCAGCTGCTGGTTCTGTTCGCGAAGCTTCTTCGCCTCTTCAGTGTCGGCGCGCTCGGATTTTCCGAACAGCTCATCTTCAAGCGGATATCCGTGCCTGGCGCGAATCCAGTTGTTGATCAGCCAGCCAAGCGTCGAGATGACGACAAGCAGAACAACGAACATCGGGCCTCCCCAGTCCATCATGCGTTCTCCTTTTTCGCGAAGTCCAGCGTTACGCCGCTGCCCGCCTCGTCCACGGCGCGCTGATCGCGCAGGGCCTCGATCTGCGTGGCCACGTCGTATCCCTTGTCGGTCACGATGCGCTCCAGCACGCGGACCCGGTCCTCCAGTTGCTGCACGCTGCTGGCGTACTGTGCGGCGCGCTCTGCGGTGTTCTGCGCGGTGGCATCGACCTGGAGCTGCGCGACCTTTTCCTTGTGCTTGGCCCAGATGGCGGTGATCGGAATGCCGCAGCCCATGATGATGGCCACGATCGGTATCAATTCACCCATTGCTTGCGTCCCCCTTTTACCTTGTGTGGTTCGCGCCCCTCAGCGCAGTCGTTCGATTTCCTGCGACAGGCGCGGATTGGCGGAGACGTAGTAGGTTTCCACGTCGGCCAGGCGGCGGTCGATATCCTTCATGCGGGCCCGGATTTCACGCGCGGTGCGCTTGGGGCTCTGCCGCACGCGCTGCCAGTACTGCGTCTCGTCGGGCGCGGTGTAGAGGTGCGCGGGCTTCTTGCTCAGCAGGAAACCGGCGATGATGTACATGGGGATGGTCAACCCGCTGACGGCGAAGGTCAGGAAGATCGCGGCAAGGCGGACCCAGATTGCCTGGATGCCGGTGTAATCTGCAATGCCTGCGCAAACACCCAGCAGCTTGCCGTTCATGCTATCGCGATAAAGCGTCGTGCGGGGGGTGTTCATGCGTGGTCTCCCTTCTTCTCGGCGAGCAGTTCCTCCAGCTCGCGCAGCGGTACGTTGTCGACGGCCTTGTCGTGGCGAATACGGGCGGGCTCGAAGTCAGGGTTGTCGGCAGCGACGAGGCGTTCGACCGTGTCCATCCGTTCGTCCAGCCGCTTGGCCAGCTGGTAGAGTTCCTCCAGCAGCGCCTCGTCATCGGTGGTGATGGTGGCGGCCGTCTTCCACTTCGTTACGTAGTGCAGCACCACCCACGGCAGGCCGATGAAAATGGCCGGTATGATGATGAGTTCTTCCACGGTTATTCCCCTTCGTTCTTCTTTTCAGCGGCGCTGCCCTTGCCGAGTGCGCGCTTCATTTCCTCCAGTTCGTCGTCGACCTTGTCACCGCCTTCGAGAGCGGCAAATTCGTCGGCGAGCGACATCTTGTCCTGCGCGATGTTGAGCGCATCGGCGCGGCCTTCGGCGTAGTCGACGCGGCGTTCGAGCTGGTCGAAACGGGCGTGCGCCTCGTCCACCCGGTCGCTGGTCATCAGGCTCCGCAGCTTCACGCGGTTCTCTGCGCTTTCGAGGCGGGCAGAGATCTGGCTCTGGCGGCTGCGGGCTTCGCGCAGGCGGTTCTGCAGCTTGGCAATGTCCTGCTCGTAGGCGCGCAGCGCGTCGTCCAGCACGGCGATCTCCTGCTTCAGCTGGTCGCAGGTGTCGGATGCCTTGCGCTTTTCGATCAGCGCGGCGCGGGCCAGGTCTTCGCGGTCCTTGGACAGGGCCAGCTGTGCCTTTTCCGCCCAGTCGGCCTGCAGCCGTTCCAGCTTCACGGTGTGGCGGTGCATTTCCTTCTGGTCGGCAATCGTACGCGCCGCGCTTGCGCGAACTTCCACCAGCGTCTCCTCCATTTCGAGGATGATCATGCGGATCATCTTCGAAGGATCGTCGGCCTGATCGAGAAGCTCGTTGAAATTGGCGGCGATGATATCACGCGTGCGAGAGAAAATGCCCATCAAGGGTCCTCCGATATTAAGCGAGTTGCCGGTTGGCGTCGGGCTTGTGCGGATACGCTCTATCTCCTGATCGAGACGAGAGCCAATCCGCTTCGTGCCACGCGCCAGCGGCGCCAAAGGGTTGCGGTTGTTGTCGGTCACGCCAGTTCCACCAGCGGGGTGCCGACCAGCATGGTCTCGGACCCGGCAGTCGGCAGCATTCCGGCGAAGATCGTGAACGCGACCATCGCAGCGATGCTGACCAGTGCGGCCTGGCCCAGTTGGCTGCTGAAGAAGCGGCGATCGAACATTGGTGTTTCCTCCTAAACCCTTTCTAACCGATGAATTGCAACAGGCGTGCCAAACCTGCCGAATCGCTGTTTTCTGCGGATTTTCAGAAAGGTGAAGAAAACTGGTTTGGTCCCTATTGCCAAGACTTGGGAAAAATAACTATATTTTGGTCATGGAGCGTGACAATCAGTTCATCGGCCAGTCCGGCGCCTTTCTCGACGCGGTGGAGCGGGCCAGTCGCGCCGCCCCCATGGCAAGGCCCGTACTCGTAATCGGCGAACGGGGGACCGGCAAGGAGCTGATTGCCGAACGCCTACACCGCCTGTCAGACCGGTGGGAGGAGCCGCTGGTCACCATGAATTGCGCCGCTCTTCCCGAAACGCTGATCGAAGCCGAACTTTTCGGCCACGAACAGGGCGCCTTCACCGGCGCTACCAGAGCGCGCGAGGGTCGGTTCGAGGAAGCCGACCGAGGCACGTTATTTCTCGACGAACTGGGTACGCTGTCGATGGGCGCGCAGGAGCGGCTGCTGCGCGCGGTCGAATACGGTGAGGTGACGCGCATCGGTGCGAGCCGCCCGACGCGCGTCGACGTGCGCATCGTCGCCGCCACCAACGAGGACCTGCCGCGCAGGGCGGAGGAGGGCACCTTTCGCGCCGACCTGCTCGACCGGCTCAGCTTCGAGGTGATTACCCTGCCGCCGCTGCGTGTGCGCGAAGGCGATATCCCGGTGCTGGCCGACTATTTCGGACGGCGCATGGCGGCGGAACTGGGTTGGGAAGAATGGCCCGGCTTTGCCGATCACGTCGCGCAGCGGATGGAGGACCATCCCTGGCCAGGCAACGTGCGCGAACTGCGTAACGTCGTCGAGCGCGCGGTCTATCGCTGGGACAACTGGGACCACCCCATCGGCGAAGTCATTCTCGATCCGTTCGATTCGCCGTGGAAGCCGTTGCCGGTGTCGGGGTCGCAATCGGGCAAGCGGGAGAGTGAGAGCGTACGACGGGAGGCTCGTCCGGCCAGTCCGCAATACGACAAAGTCGACGATCTTCGGGCAGCGGTGGACGCGCACGAGAAGGCGATTGTGGAGCATGCGCTGGGCGCCAATCGCTGGAACCAGCGCCAGACGGCAAAGGCGCTCGGCCTCACCTACGACCAGTTGCGCCATGCCATCAAGAAGCACGGCTTGACGGAATAGCGGGTGCCCGGGCCGGGGCGGGCCTTGGTGACCCCGTGTTAAGCAGGACTTAGGAACTCTTCTTTAAGCAGAATTGCGCAGGCGCCGGTAACGCGATCTTTGCCTTGTGTTGCAAGGCTGCAAGGCCGGGTCGCGCCAACAAGCTTTCGAGATGGATATCATGCCGCAACCCGCAATTCCCATTCCCGATCGGCCGAGTATCCGCCGCCCCACGACTCGTCGCGGCCGGAAATCGATCGGCATGAGCGCGCTTGTGCTGTTTGCCTCGATTGCAGTCGTCGGCGGCTGGGGGATCGACGGGTTCCGGGCCGGCGACGAAGCTGATGAAGCCGGGGCACAGATAATCTTCGAGGGCGGTGCACCCTTGCGCGATGCAGGGCAGGGGCAAGTCAACGACGATGGCCCGGCTGCCTTTGCCGAAGACGATTACGTCGTCGGCACCTACGGCGATCCGGTCAACGAGCTTTACGCGAGCGATGACAATGGCGGCTGGGGCGACAGCTTTCGCGAACCGAGCAGCCAGCGCACGCCGAGCATCACACGAGGCGCCCTGGCGGACTAGCTGGCAAGGCTTGCCGCTTTTCTTTTGTGGCCTTTTGCTTTGATGTTGCCTTTCTGGGCGGCTGAGCCTACATAGCCGCCATCCCGACATTGTCGTGACTCTGAAGGGCTGGCGCTGAGAGGGGCCGGCAGCAAACCGCTTTGTCCGCAATGATGGGCTGATTGATGGAGAACCACTTGGCCGATATTGCGCGCCTTACCGAAGTGATCGAACCTGAAGCCAAGGCTCTGGGCTTCGAACTCGTGCGCGTGAAGATGACCGGTTCGGGTGACGAGCGCACCCTGCAGATCATGGCCGAGGACCCTGCCACCGGACAACTGGTGGTGGAACAGTGCATGGATCTCTCCCGTCGCATTTCCGACCGCATCGACGAAGTCGAGGAAGGTGGCGAGGAACTGGTGCAGGGTGCCTACCACCTCGAAGTGAGCAGCCCCGGCATCGACCGTCCGCTGACCCGGCCGAAGGATTACGCCGACTGGGCAGGGCACGAAGCAAAGATTGCCCTGGCTGACAAGATCGACGGGCATCGCAGCCTCAAGGGCGAACTCGTCGGAATCGAAGGCGACGTGGTCACCATCGAGGACAGAAAGGCCGGCCGTGTTGCCGTGCCGCTGGACAAGATTCATTCCGCCCAGCTCGTCTTTACCGACAAGCTGATGGCAGCAACCCGCCCGCTCGACATGAGCGGCGTCGAAGACATCGAAGAACTCGAACAGGAAGAAGAAGAGGCACAAGACTGATGGCCAGCCCAATGTCTGCCAACAAGGCTGAACTGCTTGCGATCGCCAACGCCGTTGCGTCGGAGAAGATGATCGACAAGAGCATCGTGATCGAAGCTCTGGAAGAAGCGATCCAGAAAGCCGCGCGTGCGCGTTTCGGCCAGGAGAACGATATCCGCGCCCGGCTCGACCCGCAAACCGGTGACCTGCGCCTGTGGCGCGTGGTCGAGGTGGTCGAGGAAGTGGACGACTACTTCAAGCAGGTGGACGTGGAACAGGCCCAGAAGCTGGAGCCGGGTTCCGCCGTGGGTGACTTCATCGTCGATCCGCTGCCCGCCATGGACGACCTTGGCCGCATCGACGCGCAGAGCGCGAAGCAGGTGATCTTCCAGAAGGTCCGCGATGCCGAGCGTGAGCGCCAGTACGAGGAATTCAAGGACCGCGCCGGTGAAGTCATCACCGGTGTGATCAAGTCGGTCGAATTCGGCCACGTGATCGTGAACCTCGGCCGTGCCGAGGGCGTGATCCGCCGCGACCAGCAGATTCCCCGCGAAGCCGCCCGCGTGGGCGAGCGCGTGCGTGCGCTGATCAGCAAGGTGGAGCGCAACAACCGCGGGCCGCAGATCTTCCTCAGCCGCGCGCATCCCGATTTCATGCGCAAGCTTTTCGCGCAGGAAGTGCCCGAGATCTACGACGGCATTATCGAGATCAAGGCCGCTGCCCGCGATCCGGGCAGCCGCGCCAAGATCGGCGTGATCAGCCACGATTCCTCCATCGACCCGGTCGGCGCCTGCGTCGGCATGAAGGGCAGCCGCGTGCAGGCCGTGGTGCAGGAACTGCAGGGCGAGAAGATCGACATCATTCCCTGGAGCGAGGACACCGCGACTTTCGTGGTCAACGCCCTCCAGCCCGCCACCGTCAGCCGCGTGGTGCTGGACGAGGAAGAAAGCCGCATCGAAGTTGTGGTGCCGGACGATCAGCTTTCGCTGGCCATCGGTCGCCGCGGCCAGAACGTGCGTCTCGCCAGCCAGCTGACCGACAGTCAGATCGACATCATGACTGAGGAAGAAGCCTCGGAGAAGCGCAGCAAGGAATTCTCCGCGCGCTCCAAGATGTTCGAGGAAGAGCTGGACGTCGACGAAACGCTCTCGCAGCTGCTGGTGGCCGAAGGCTTCGCCGAGCTGGAGGAAGTGGCCTACGTGCAGCTTGAAGAACTCGCCACCATCGAAGGTTTCGACGAGGAACTGGCCGAGGAACTTCAGAGCCGTGCGCAGGAAGCGCTCGAGCGCCAGGAAGCCGCGCACCGCGAAGCGCGCCGCGAACTCGGCGTGGACGATGCGCTTGCCGAACTGCCGCATCTCTCCGAGGAAATGCTAGTGGTGCTGGGCAAGGCCGGGATCAAGGATCTGGACGATCTGGCCGATCTCGCCACCGACGAACTGATCGCCAAGAAGCGCGAGGCTCCGCGTCGCCGCAACAACGATGCCGGCCCGCCGTTGCGTCGCCCGCAGCGCGAGCAGGACAAGGGTGGTGTGCTGGGTGCCTTCGGTCTGACCGAAGAGCAGGGCAACGAGATCATCATGGCCGCCCGCGCGCACTGGTTCGAGGACGAAGAGCCCGCCAGCGAGGCTCCGGCCCAAGCAGAGGAGGCCGCCGATGCGGAATCCTCGCAATGACACATTAGGTTCGCCTAAAACCGAAGCCGATGCCTCGCCTGAAAAGGGGAGCGAGCGTCGCTGCGTGCTGACCGGACGAACGTCGGCGCGCGACGATCTCGTGCGCCTTGCGGTCTCACCAGATGGCGACGTGCTGCCCGATGCCCTGGCAAAGGCGCCGGGACGGGGCGCGTGGATCGGTGTTTCGAAAGCCGAACTCACAGACGCCATGGCCAGCGGAAAGCTGAAGGCCGCGTTGTCGCGTGCCTTCAAGACCGGCGCGCTCGATGTGCCGGAAGACTTGCCTACACGCATCGAATCCGCGCTGAAAAAGGCCGTGCTGGAAAGACTGGGCCTCGAAATGCGCAGCGGACGCCTTATCTTGGGGTCCGACCGTATCGCGAACGAAGCGCGGATGGGGGCAGTAGCTGCCCTGTATCACGCAGCGGATGCGAAAGAGGACGGCTGCCGCAAGCTGGATCAGGCGTGGCGCGTCGGCCTCGATGAGGAAGGGTCCGGAAGGAAAGGCGAACGCCTGCCTCTGGACCGGGAGGCCCTGTCTGTGGCATTGGGCCGCGACAATGTCGTCCACCTGGCGCTTGCCGATGCCAGATCGGCGCAGCGGATTGCCATTCCGTTGGGGCGTCTGCAGACCTTTCTGGGGGCCGCCGACGCGGTGGCCGAAACGTAACCTCGCCGGGTGGCGGACCAAGCTTCCCGGAGACAGGGAAGCGTGACTGTTTGATTTTGAAGGACTAATACGAGCACATGAGCGAAGAGAACGAAACCCCGAAACGCACCCGCAAACCGCTTGGACTGAAGCGGGCTGTGGAGTCCGGGGAAGTCAAGCAGACCTTCAGCCACGGCCGCACCAACAAGGTGGCGGTCGAGGTGAAGCGTCGTCGCAAGCTCGTGAAGCCGGGTGAGGAGCCCGCGCCGACGCCTGCACCTGCGCCCGAGCCGGCGCCAGAGGCGAAGAAGCCCGAACCCGCGCCCGCGCCCGCGCCGAAGAAGCCTGTGCCCAGGAAGCCCGCCGCCAGCGATGAAACTCCTCAGGAACGCGTTGCTCGCATGCAGCGCGAGGCCGAGGAAGAGCGCCTGAAGATGGCCGAAGAGAACCGCAAGCGCGAGGAAGAGCAGGCCAAGCAGGCTGCCGAAGACGAAAAGAAGCGCGCCGAGGAAAAGAAGAAGGCGGAAGAAGAAGCCGCCAAGCAGAGCAAGGCCGAGAAGGAAGCTGCCGCCAACGCCGAGGCCGAAGCGCCTGCCTCCGAGCCCGAAGCTACGCCTGAGGAAGAAACGGCCAAGGCTCCGAGCCCGCGTAAGTTCACGCCTGTCGCCCGTCCCGAGCCCAAGCGCCCGGAGAAGAAGAAGGACGACAAGAAGGCAGCCCGCCCCGAACGTGGCGGCGCGCCCGGCGGTGGCGGAGCCGACAAGCGCCGCTCCGGCAAGCTGACCGTCAACAAGGCGCTGAACGAGGACGAGGGTCGCCGCGCCCGCAGCCTCGCCGCGCTGAAGCGTGCGCGCGAGAAGGAACGCCGTGCCCAGGGCGGCGGCTCCAGCCAGCCGCGCGAGAAGCAGGTTCGCGACGTGATCGTGCCGGAAGCCATCACCGTGGGTGAACTGGCCAAGCGCATGGGCGAGAAGGGTGCCGACCTCGTGAAGGAACTCTTCAACCTCGACATGATGGTGACGGTGAACCAGACCATCGATCAGGACACGGCGGAGCTGCTGGTCGAGCAATTCGGCCACAACATCCAGAAGGTTTCCGAAAGCGATGTCGACATTTCCGCCGAGGAAGATGTTGATCCCGAGGAAACCATGAAGCCGCGCCCGCCGGTGGTGGCGGTGATGGGTCACGTCGATCACGGCAAGACCAGCCTGCTCGATGCCCTGCGCAAAACCAATGTCACGCGTGGCGAAGCGGGCGGCATCACCCAGCACATCGGGGCCTACCAGGTCACCACGAAGGACAAGTCGAAGATTACTTTCCTCGACACGCCGGGCCACGCCGCTTTCAGCGAAATGCGTGCGCGCGGTGCCAATGTCACCGATATCGTGGTGCTGGTGGTGGCGGCCGACGATGGCATCATGCCGCAGACGATCGAGGCCATCAATCACGCCAAGGCGGCGAACGTGCCGATGATCGTGGCGATCAACAAGATCGACAAGCCCGAGGCCAACGCCCAGAACATCCGCAACCGCCTGCTCGAACACGAGGTTATCGTGGAAGAGATGAGCGGCGACGTGCAGGACGTGGAAGTGTCGGCGAAGGAAGGCACCGGCCTCGAGGAACTGATCGAGAAGATCAACCTGCAGGCCGAACTGATGGAGCTGAAGGCCCGTCCGGACCGCGATGCCGAGGCGACCGTGGTGGAAGCACAGCTGGACAAGGGCCGCGGCCCGGTTGCCACCGTGCTGATCAACCGCGGCACGCTGAAGCGCGGCGACACCTTCGTTGTCGGCACACAGAGCGGCAAGGTCCGCGCGCTGATCAACGACCAGGGCAAGCAGGTGAAGGAAGCCGGGCCGTCGGTTCCGGTGGAAGTGCTGGGCCTGTCCGGCGTTCCTTCGGCCGGTGACATGCTGACCGTTGTCGAGAACGAACAGCGTGCCCGTGAAGTGGCGCAGTATCGTCAGGAAAAGGCGACCGAGAAGCGCACCGCTCTCGCGCCGACCAGCTTCGACACCATGTTCAACAAGTCGAACGTGATCGAATGGCCGGTGGTGGTGAAGGCCGACGTGCAGGGTTCTGTCGAGGCAATTACCTCGGCGCTGCACAACCTGTCGAACGACGATATCAAGGTGCGCGTGCTGCACGCAGGCGTGGGTGCCATCACCGAGACCGACGTGCAGCTTGCCGCGGGTTCGAAGGCTCCGATCATCGGTTTCAACGTGCGTCCCAATGCCAAGGCACGCGAACTGGTGAAGCGCGATGGCGTGCGCATGATGTATCACGATGTGATCTATCACCTGACCGACGAGATCACCAAGGAGCTGCTGGGCGAACTCGGCCCGCTCAAGGTGGAAAACGTGGTCGGCCGCGCCGAGGTCAAGCAGGTGTTCCCTGCCGGCAAGCGCGACAAGGCCGCCGGTCTGCTGGTGGAAGAAGGCGTCATCCGCAAGGGTCTGCACGCCCGTCTCACCCGCGACGACGTTATCGTCTCGGCAACCGTCATCCAGTCGCTGCGGCGCTTCAAGGACGACGTGGACGAAGTCCGCGCGGGCCTCGAATGCGGCGTGGTTCTGGAAGACACCAACGACATCAAGGCTGGCGACCAGCTGGAAGTGTACGAGGTGAAGGAAGAAGAGCGCACGCTCTGATAGCGGCTGTGGCCCCGGCGAAAGTCGGGGCCCTGCCTGCCAAGTTCAACCGCCTTCCGGCCCGCGCCGGGATGACGAGGTGTTTTCGTAATGGACAACCTTCCGACCGAGCCGCACTGGCCTTCCGCCCGCACGATGGGCGCGAAATTCGTCGGCTACGATGCCGAGAGCCACACGGCGCGCATGGCGTTCGACCTGCCCGAAAGCTTCGCCAATATGCGCGGCACGGTGCAGGGCGGATTGCTGGCGGGGCCGCTTGACGAGGCCATGGGCGCGGCGGTGTTCCTGTCCAGTGGCGGAAAGCTGCAACTGTCGCTCGACATCAACCTGTCGCTTCTGCGCCCGGTGCCGCTGGGAAAGGTGACGGTGACAGCGCGCGCGGTGAAGGGCGGTCGGCGTGTCACATTCGTCGAAGGCGAACTGTTCGATGCCGAGGGGAAGCTCTGCGCCCGCGCCACAGCGACGACCATGACGACCGAATGGCCCGATCGCGGGAAAGTCGAAGGAGACGGCTGATGGCTCGTCATTCCAAGCCCGACGACCAGTCCGTCCGCCTGTTGAAAGTGGGTGAGCGTGTGCGGCATATCCTTTCCGAATTGCTGGCACGCGGCGAGGCGCACGACGACGTGCTGCGCGCGCACAACATCTCCGTCACCGAGGTGCGCATGTCGCCCGACCTCCGCAACGCCAAGGTCTACGTGAAGCCATTGCTGGGTGAGGACGAGGACGTTGTGGTGAAAGCCCTGCGGACCAACACCGCCTTTTTCCAGCGCGAAGTCGCCCAGCGTCTCGGCCTGAAATTCGCGCCGAAGCTGCAATTCCGCGCCGACGAGAGTTTCGACGAGGCGAGCCGGATCGAAGCTTTGCTGGACGATCCCAAGGTCCGTCGCGACCTGGACGACGAGGACTAGGAGTTCTCCCCTTTTTCCGCTCGGCCTGAACTTGTCGAGAGGCGGTCCTACCTCCCATAAATCGGGCCATGGCCAAGCTCTATTTCTACTACGCCAGCATGAACGCGGGCAAATCGACCACGCTGTTGCAGGCGGACTTCAACTACCGTGAGCGCGGCATGGCGACGATGCTGTGGACCGCCGCTATCGACAACCGCGCGGAAAGCCCCATCGCCAGCCGCATCGGCCTGTCCGCCGACGCGCGCCGATTCACGCCCGGCACGGACCTGTGGCGCGAAGTTATGGCACAGCACCGCGAAGGCCCGCTCGCCTGCGTGCTGATCGACGAGGCTCAGTTCCTGACGGCCCAGCAGGCATGGCAATGCGCGCGCATTGCGGACGAGGGCAATATCCCGGTGCTCTGCTACGGCCTGCGCACCGATTTTCGCGGGGACCTGTTCCCCGGCTCCGCCGTTCTGCTCGGCATCGCGGACTCGCTGGAGGAACTGAAGGCGGTCTGCCACTGCGGGCGGAAGGCGACGATGAACCTGAGGGTCGGGGAGAGCGGCGAGGCCGTGGGCGAGGGCGCGCAGACCGAGATCGGCGGCAACGAGCGCTACACCGCGCTGTGCCGCAAGCATTTCGCTGAAGCGCTGGGAATGTATCGCTAGACGCTAGAAAACGCCCATTTCCAGCCCCGCCGCCAGCGTTCCGCCCAGTTCGCGGGCCTTTTCAAGATCGCTGTCACCGATGGATTTTTCCGCGAGGATTTCTTCCTTCGTCTGCGCTCCGACGTTGATGATCGGCGTGTCGGCCACTTTCTTGAGACGCCAGCCCGTGCATATCCGCTCGAGCTGCTTTTTTGCGTTCTCGCCGTCCGATCCGGCGCAGATTATAGCGGCGTAAGGGCGACCCTCTATCCTGCCGAGCACCTCGTAATAGGTGCGATCAAAGAAGGCTTTCATCACGCCCGCAATCGCGGCGAGGTTTTCCGGGCAGGCGAAGACGTAGCCGTCTGCCTCCAGCAGGTCGTCCGCTTCAGCGTCTTCCGCTTTCAGGAACCGCACATCGATATCGCCCGCTTCCAGCGCCGCATCGCGCGCAGCCTCGGCCAGTTGGCGGCTGCCGCCGGTGCGCGAGTACCAGATGATCGCAAGCGTGGTCATTCGCCCATGGTAACAGCAGCGGGCACGTCCATGAACACCTGTGCGCCCGGACCCAGCGGCAGGTCGAGGATGACCCAGCCTGCGGTCAACATCATGCCCGTCACCATGATGCCCAGCGCATAGGGCATCATCGTCGCCGTCAGGCTGCCGAGGCCGAATTCCTTGGTCCAGCGCTGACAGAACACCAGCACGAGCGGGAAATAGGGCATCAGCGGAGTGATGATGTTGGTACCGCTGTCGCCCACGCGATAGGCCGCGGTGGTCATTTCGGGGGACAGGCCCAGCAGCATCAGCATCGGCACCATGACCGGGCCAAGCACCGCCCACTTGGCGCTGGCGGAGCCGATCAACAGGTTGAGCGTCGCACCGAAGATCAGGACGCCCAGCAGCATTGCCCAGCTTGGCAGGCCGCTGGCACGCAGGGCGTCGGCCCCGTCCACCGCCAGCACCAGCCCTATGTTGCTCCATGCGAACATGGCCACGAAATGCGCGGCAGCGAAGGCGAGAACCATGTAGTATCCCATGTCTTTCATCGCACCTGCCATCATCTCGACAAGGTCGGCCTGGCTCTCGATGGTGCCCGCCGCGCGGCCATAGGCCCAGCCGGGCAGCAGGAAGACCAGCAGGAAAAAGGGCAGCAGGCTGCGATAGAAAGGTGTCAGACGGCCTTCTGGCGGCGCGTCGGGATCGACCAGCGGCGCATCCGGCATCAGCACCAGCACGGCCCACAGGGCCACCAGTGCCAGCACGACAAGCCCTGCGTGCTTCAGGCCGCGGCGCTGCTCCGGCGTGGTCGCGGTCTGCTCGCCCGCGCCCTTCTCGGCCTCCACGGCAGAACCGTCCAGCGCGTAGCCCGACAGGCGCGGCTCGATCATCCGGTCCGTCACGTACCAGATCACCGGCAGGTAGATGATGGTCATGGCAGCGATGAAGTACCAGTTGCCCGCGATATTGGCGGTCCAGCCCTCGAACACGGTGTTCACGCTGGCCTCGGTGATGCCCAGCAGAAGCGCGTCGAGCTGGCCCGGCAGCAGGTTTGCGGAAAAACCGCCCGATACTGCGGCGAAGCTGGCGGCGATGCCCACCAGAGGGTGGCGACCGGCGGCGTGGTAGATGATGCCCGCCAGCGGGATCATGACGACGAATGCTGCATCCGCCGCATGGTTGCCCATCATGGATACGAGCGCGACGGCGGGTGTCAGCCAGAAGGTCGAGACCTTTGCCATGCTCGCCCGCATGGCCGTGGCGAACAGGCCCGATCGCTCCGCCACGCCCGCGCCCAGCATCACGGTCAGCACGTATCCCAGCGGCGGGAAGTGCGTGAACGTCTCGGGCATTTCGGTGAGAAGGCGGCGCAGGTTCTGGCCCGAGAGAAGGCTCTCCACCGCGATGATGCGGTTGGTGCCGGTGTCGGGGTCGATCTCCACGGGGTGCGGGGCAGACCACCCCGCCCATGCAGCCACGACGGAGACGGCCACCAGCGCCAGGATGAACCACAGGAACAGGAATACGGGATCTGGCAGGCGATTGCCTGTTCTCTCCACCCAGCCGAGAAATCCTGTCTGCGCTGTTGGTGCCGCTGTTGCCGCCATCGAAGCCCCCGCCTGAAAGGCGGCAAGACTGTCACGCGGCCTTCGCGCGGTCCAGTGCTCTTTAACGGGGAGGCGCCTCTCCCCATCTTGAAAAGCGATGACAGAGACCTTGATCCTCGCGGCTATCCTTATCCCTTGCCTGGTGATCGCCATCGTGTTTCACGAGGTGGCGCACGGCTGGACGGCGCTGATGCTGGGCGATCCCACGGCGAAGGAGCAGCGACGCCTGTCGCTCAACCCCATTCGCCACGTCGATCCTGTCGGCACGCTGCTGGTGCCCGGCGGCCTCGCGCTGGCGGGCCTGCCGGTGTTCGGCTGGGCCAAGCCCGTGCCGGTGATAAAGCAGCGGCTGGATAACCCGCGTTTCGGCATGATGGCTGTCGCCGCTGCCGGGCCGGGAACGAATTTCATACTGGCGCTGATTGGCGCGGTGCTCCTGGGCCTTTCGTTCGACGGCAACGCGGCCAGCGGGGCAGCGCCTGATCTTGTTACGACCGCGCTCGTCTACTTCATCTCGATCAACCTCTTCCTTGCGCTGTTCAACCTGCTGCCGATCCCGCCGTTCGACGGATCGCACATCGTGGAGGGACTGTTGCCGCCCTCCGCCGCGCGCATCTACGACAAGCTGCGCCCCTTCGGCATGATCCTGCTGTTCGCGCTGCTGCTGGTCGTGCCTTACGTTTTCCCGGAAGCGAACATCATCGAGAGGTTCGTCGTGCCGCCGGTCGAGTGGGCGATGGGTTATTACTTCGCGGTGGCGGACTGGATTGCGGCGCTTTAGGCCACGGCCGACTGGATCGGCGCGAAGCAACGCAGTGCCTTGCTGTGACTCTCGGCGTAACGTTCACCTATGATCGCGGCGTAGGTCTCGATATTGTCTAGCCCATTCTGCATGCAGGTGAGGAACCCGTCGAGAATGCGCGCCTGGTCGGCGTCGTTCGGTACGGCCTCCTCCACACGCTCGGCAAAGCCACGGATGATCTCGTCGGTCGCGGGGCGCGCATTACGAGCCGAGCGTCCGGGAAAGGTGACCAGCGCATCCAGCACGCCGAGGTGATCGAGTAGCCCCGCGCCGGGGAAGGGCGCGGCGTGGGCGAAGTCGTGCGCGAAAAGCGGCGCGTCGGCACGTTCCTGAAGCCGGTCGAGATCGGCAAGGTGATCGAAAGCGTAATACCAGTAGGGCGTGCCGTGGCCGGGCGTGGGCTGCGCCATGTGCACGAAACCGCGCCGCATGACGTCGCAGAACAGCTGGAAGGCATCGGCGTAGACGTGGTGCTGCAACTGCGCGAACAGGCTGGCAAAGGCGCTACCCGGTTCGCGCAGGACCACGTGCCATTCGATGTGGGAAACACCGGCTGATGCTGCCGCTGCTCCGATCGCCGCCAGCGGGCGATCGTCGTATAGCGCGCCCTCGAGGTCTTCCGAAGACAGCACCAGTGTATGGCACTGCGCCCTGCGGGCATTCTCCACCATCGCCACCAGCGGGGCGGGATCGCCCAGCAGGATGCGCCATGCTGCGTGATGGTGCGCAGGATAGCCCTGCTGCGGCTGATACCACACGCCTTGCGCAGCCAGCGCGGCGTGGTTGTCGTTCAGCACGTGCTGCAGATAGGTGGAGCCTGTCTTGTGCAGGCCGGGATGGACGATCAGCTTCATGCCCGTGGCAGTAGCCATCGGCGGTGAAGGCCCGGCGGACCCGCCCCTACGCAAAAACCCTTGGGCGGACTGTTGCTGGACGGGGCGCGGGGGCAGGGCTAGGGCATGCGCCATGTCAGACAAACCCACTGTCAACGGCTGGATCATCCTCGACAAGCCGCGCGGCCTCGGCTCCACGCAGGCCGTGGGCGCGGTAAAGCGGAACCTGCGCGAAGCGGGCTTCGGCAAGGTGAAAGTCGGCCATGGTGGCACGCTGGACCCGGAAGCCGAGGGAGTGCTGCCGATTGCGCTGGGAGAGGCTACGAAGCTCTCTGGCCGGATGCTGGACAGCGACAAGACCTACGAGTTCACCATCCAGTTCGGCGAGGAGACCGATACCCTTGATGCGGAGGGCGAGGTGGTGGACAGCACCAATCGTCGCCCCCCGCGTGCGGCCATCGCGGCGATCTGCGAGCATTTCACCGGCGAGATCGATCAGGTTCCGCCCAAGTATTCTGCGCTGAAAGTGGACGGTAAGCGCGCCTATGATCTTGCGCGCAAAGGCGAGGACGTGGAGCTGGAAACGCGCCGGGTGACGATCCATTCGCTGGAAGTGCTGGGCGGGGGCGCGGCGGACGACCGCTTGGGTTCCGCTTTCGCCACCACCCTCGGCCGTCCCGATCCCTACGATCCGCAGGCACCGCTGGAACTGGCGGAGACGGCAACGCTGGTCGCCCGTGTCAGCAAGGGCACGTATATCCGCAGCCTTGCACGGGATATCGCGCATGCCCTTGGAGCGCTGGGTCATGTCACCTATCTACGTCGCACCAAGGCAGGCCCTTTCAGCGAGGATCAGGCGATTTCGCTGGACAAGCTGAACGAAATCGGTAAGGGCGCGCCTCTTCAAGACCACCTCCTGCCACTGGAGGCGGGGCTGGACGGTATCCCGGCCCTCGCTCTCGATCCGGATAGTGCGCAGGCGGCCCGACAGGGCCGGGTCGTATCCGGATTGCCCCAACCCGACGGGCTCTACTTCGCCAAGCTGGAGGAAACTCCGGTGGCACTGGTGGAACTCGAAGGGGGCGACATGAAAGTCGTGCGCGGGTTCAACGTCTGAGGATACTGCGAAAAGGAAATGAAATATGTCGGTTACTGCCGAGAAGAAGCAGGAAATCATCAAGGACAACGCCGTTGGCAAGGGCGACACCGGTTCTCCGGAAGTACAGGTCGCCATCCTGACCGAGCGTATCCGCAACCTGACCGAGCACTTCAAGGATCACCACAAGGACAACCACTCCCGTCGTGGCCTGCTCAAGATGGTCAACAAGCGCCGTAGCCTGCTGGCCTACCTCAAGAAGGTGGACCTCGATCGCTACAACGCGTTGATCCAGAAGCTGGGTCTTCGCAAGTAAGAGTTTCTCGAAGGGGCGGCTCCAAGAGCCGCCCCTTCGTCTATCTGCAAGCCGTCACATTCGGCTGGCATTTTGAAAGGGCATCCTTCGCAATTCGGTGAAGGGGCCATGAGGCCAAGAGAGGCCTCGCACCGGACCGGGCCGGATCTCCCGGAAAAAGTAGGCCCCATGACGCAATGTGGCGCATGGGTTCAGAAGGAAAATCAATGTTCGACACGAAAACTGTATCGCTGGAGTGGGGCGGAAAGACCCTCACTCTGGAAACCGGCCGTATTGCCCGTCAGGCCGACGGCGCCGTTCTGGCCACCTATGGCGAAACCGTGGTGCTGTGCGCCGTGACCGCCGCCAAGAGCGTTAAGGAAGGGCAGGACTTCTTCCCCCTTACCGTTCACTACCAGGAAAAATTCTCTGCCGCGGGCCGTATCCCCGGTGGCTTCTTCAAGCGCGAAGGCCGCGCCACGGAGAAGGAAACGCTGACCTCCCGCCTGATCGACCGCCCCGTGCGCCCGCTCTTCCCGGAAGGTTTCTACAACGAGATCAACGTGATCTGCCAGGTCCTTTCCTATGATGGTGAGACCGAGCCCGATATCGTTGCCATGATCGCTGCCTCTGCCGCGCTGACCATTTCCGGCGTGCCCTTCATGGGCCCGATCGGTGCCGCGCGCGTCGGCTTCCGCAACGGCGAATACGAACTGAACCCGTCGCTGGACAAGGCGCTGGACGAAGATGGTCGCCTCGACCTCGTCGTCGCCGCCACGCAGGACGCGGTGATGATGGTGGAGTCCGAAGCCAAGGAACTGACCGAGGAAGAAATGCTCGGCGCCGTCATGTTCGCGCACGAGGAAAGCCGCAAGGTCATCGGCGCGATCATCGATCTGGCCGAACAGGCTGCCAAGGATCCGTGGGAACTTGACAAGGTCGAAGACAAGTCGGGCCTGCTGGAAGAGCTGCGCGGCGTGATCGGTGCCGATCTGGAAGCTGCCTACAAGATCACGAACAAGGCCGAGCGTCAGGACGCGATCAACGAGGCACGCACCAAGGCACGCGAACACTTCGCCGATCTCGCCGAGAGCGATCCGGCTGGCTACATGGGCCGCCTGAAGCTGGTGAAGAAGCTGGAAAGCGACATCGTGCGCGGCTCCATCCTGAAGGACGGCACCCGCATCGACGGCCGCAAGCTGGACGAGGTTCGCCCGATTGAGGCGATGGTCGGCCTGCTGCCCCGTACGCACGGTTCCTCGCTGTTTACGCGCGGTGAAACGCAGGCGATCTGCACCACCACGCTGGGCACCAAGGATGCCGAGCAGATGATCGACGGGCTGGAAGGCCTTTCGTACAACCACTTCATGCTGCACTACAACTTCCCGCCCTATTCGGTTGGCGAAGTGGGCCGTTTCGGCTTTACGGGTCGTCGCGAGACGGGCCACGGCAAGCTGGCATGGCGTGCGCTGCACCCGGTGCTGCCGAAGCATGAGGACTTCCCCTACACGATCCGCGTCCTGTCCGACATCACCGAGTCCAACGGCTCGTCCTCGATGGCGACCGTGTGCGGTGGCTGTCTGTCGATGATGGATGCCGGTGTTCCGATCGAACGCCCGGTTTCCGGCATCGCCATGGGCCTGATCCTGGAAGGCGACAACTTCGCTGTCCTGTCCGACATTCTCGGTGACGAAGATCACCTGGGCGACATGGACTTCAAGGTGGCCGGTTCGGAGAAAGGTATCACCAGCCTCCAGATGGACATCAAGGTTGCCGGCATCACGCAGGAAATCATGGCGCAGGCGCTGGAGCAGGCCAAGGGTGGCCGTGCTCACATCCTCGCCAAGATGAACGAAGCCCTGTCCGGCTCGCGCGGTGAAGTGTCCAAGCATGCTCCGCGTATCGAGACCATGCAGATCGACAAGTCAAAGATCCGCGACGTGATCGGCACGGGCGGCAAGGTGATCCGCGAGATCGTTGCCGAGACCGGCGCCAAGGTCGACATCGACGACGAAGGCACGATCAAGATCTCGTCCTCCAACGCCGATGAAATCGCGGCTGCGAAGGCCTGGATCGAAGGCATCGTGGAAGAAGCCGAAGTCGGCAAGATCTACACCGGCAAGGTCGTCAACATCGTGGACTTCGGTGCATTCGTGAACTTCATGGGCGGCAAGGACGGTCTCGTCCACGTGTCCGAAATGAAGAATGAGCGCGTCGAGAAGCCGACCGACGTCGTGTCCGAAGGACAGGAAGTTAAGGTCAAGGTCCTCGAGATCGACAACCGCGGCAAGGTCCGCCTGTCGATGCGCGTTGTCGACCAGGAAACCGGCGAAGAGCTGGAAGACACCCGTCCTCCGCGCGAAAAGCGTGAGGGCGGCGACCGTGGTGGTCGCGGCGGCGATCGTCGTGGACCGCGTGGCGGCCGTGATGGCGGTGGTCGTGGTGGCCGTGGCGGCGACCGTGGCGGTCGTGGCGGCAACAAGGGCGGCGACAACGGCGGTGGCGAAGACCATATGCCCGCCTTCCTGAAGGACGACTAAGCCACACGCTCGATACTCCGGGCAAGTGATCGGGGCCGCGAGGGGATATCCCTTGCGGCCCCTATTGCTTTGTGAACTGCGGTGACTGATACGGCTGCAAGATGCTGAAGACTCTCGATAACCTGTCGGCAGGCAGCCTGTCGTTCCTGCAGAAACTCCCGCTCGCGCGCGACAAGCCGTGGGTGGGATACCTCGTGGCTGCGCTGGCGAGCCTGGCAGGATACTTCGCCCGCGTCTGGGTGAGCGATGCCCTGCCGGACGGCTTCCCCTACATCACCTTCTTCCCCCCGGTGATCCTCACCGCCTTCTTCTTCGGGGCTCGTCCCGGCGCGCTGGCCGGTCTGCTGTGCGGGTTGATGAGCTGGTATTTCTTCATCCCGCCTCTCGGCAGCTTCGCGCTGGATTACCGTGCAGTAGTGGCGCTGTTGTTCTTTGCAGGGATCGTGGTGGTGGACATCGCCCTCGTGCACTGGATGCAGGTGGCCAACGCGCGACTTGCGATAGAGCAGCAGCGCAGCACCGAACTCGCCGAAACGCGCGAGATGCTGTTCCAGGAATTGCAGCACCGGGTCGGCAACAACCTGCAGATGATGTCTTCCATCCTCAACCTGCAGGAGCGACGCGTGGCCGAAGGGCCGGGCAAGTCGGCCTTGTCCGACGCGTCACGCAGGCTCGGGCTCGTGGGCCGATTGCAACGCACGCTCTACAGCGCCGATGGCGCGCAACTGTCTCTGGCGAGCTATATCGACCGTATCGTGAAGGATACGCTGGAGACTTCGGGACGGACGGATATCTCCTATATCTTCGATGCCCAGGCGAGCGGTGCCTTGCCGACGGAGAGCGCGGTGCCCACGGCATTGATCGTCGCAGAGGCCATCAGCAATTCCATCGAGCACGGTTACGCTGATGGCGGTGGTCCGATCGAGGTAACGCTGGTGGGAGGCGAGAACGGTGACGATTACATCATCTGCGTCCAGGACGAGGGTCAAGGTTTGAAAGAGGGCTTCGATCTGAAATGTGCCGATAGCCTCGGCCTGCGTATCGCGGTAAGCCTCGCTCGCGGCCTCGATGGCGAATTCACGCTCGATAACCGCGAAGACGGAAAAGGCGCAATCGCCCGCCTCGTCATTCCCCTGCCCGTGGAGGAGGACACCAATGCTACCGCGTGAGGAACTGGCGACCGCGCAGATACCCGGCGGCGACACGCTGACACTGGTCAGCCACGGGCGCGATTTCATCATCATGCTGGGCCGCGACGAGCTTATGGGCACGCGCATGCAGTTCAGCGAGGAGCAACTTGCCCGCCTGACGCTGGAGCGGCTGGACACGCCTGCCCCGCGCGTGCTGATCGGCGGCTACGGCATGGGTTTCACTTTCCGTGCTGCGTTGGCGGCGCTGCCCGACACCGGCGGCGAAGTGGTTGTGGCCGAAGTGGTCGAGGACATCCTTCAATGGGCGAAGGGCCCGCTGGCCGGGTTGACGAGCGATTGCCTGGACGACCCGCGCGGTGATGTCGTCATCGCCGATGTCGCCGCGCTGGTGGACGATGCGGTGGACGGCACCACGCCTCGCTACGACGCGATCCTGCTGGACGTGGACAACGGCCCCGACGGGATCGTGCGAGAGGGCAACGAACGGCTCTACACCCGCACCGGCATCGGCCGCTTGCGCGATGCCTTGAACGTGGGCGGCGTACTGGCCGTGTGGTCTGCCGCGCCCGATCACAAGTTCACCCGCCGCCTGATGGATGCGGGGCTCGATGTCGACGTGCAGCGCGTGCGTGCCCGACCCAACAACAAGGGCCCCCAGCACACCATCTGGTTCGCTCGCCGCCAGCGGTAGCGCAAACCATCTTCCCTCCGCGCAGTCCGGTGCTAGTCTTCCGGACAAAAGCAATCTGGGAAGGTTGAGCGATGAGCGAACAGGATATCCATTTCGGCAAGGTGGAGGCGATGGCCGGCAAGGTCATGGGGCACGTGGCAGGTGCTGTCAGTGTCATGATGGCATACATGGGCGATCAGGCGGGGGTCTGGGCGGCGATGGACGGTGAAGGCCCGATGACGCTGGACCAGCTGGCCGCGAAGACCGGAATTGAGCCCAAGTACCTGCGCGAATGGCTGGGTTCGGTCGCGGCGGCGGGGTACGTCGAATTCGATGGCGAGAAAGAGACCTTCGAACTGACGCCAGAGGCCGCGCTGATCTTCACTCGAGAAGGCCAGCCGCTGTGCATGCAGGGCTTCTTCCAGGCCGTGGTGGCACAGTACGACACGCATGAGAAGGCGGTGGAGGTATTCAAGTCCGGCGAGGGGCGCCCGTGGTCGGACCACTCGCAGTGCCTGTTCTGCGGCACGGACCGCTTCTTCCGTCCGGGCTACGAAGCGAACCTGATTTCCAACTGGCTCCCCTCGCTCGAAGGCGTGACGGAGAAGCTGGCGGCCGGGGCCAAGGTGGCCGACATCGGCTGCGGCTACGGCAGTTCCACCATCCTGATGGCGAAGGAATACCCGCAGTCGCACTTCGTCGGCATCGACTTTCACGAGCCTTCCATCGAGACCGCCAGAGCGCGGGCGAAGGAGCAGGGCGTGGAAAACGTGGAGTTCCACGTCGCGAAGGCGCAGGATTTCGAGGGCGACGGCTTCGACTTCGCTTGCATCTTCGATGCCCTGCACGACATTGGCGACCCTGTCGGCGCGGCAAAGCATATTCGCGAAGCGATGAAACCGGACGGCACCTTCATGGTGGTGGAACCGATGGCGGGCGACACCATGGCGGAGAACATGCACCCGATGGGGCAGATATTCTACGGCTTCAGCTGCATGGGCTGCGTGCCGGTGTCGCTATCCCAGGAAGTTGGGCTGGGCCTTGGCGCACAGGCCGGGCAGAAACGGCTGGCAGCGGTGCTGAACGAGGCAGGATTTGCGAACGTGCGCCGGGCGACTGAGACGCCGTCGAACATGGTGCTCGAAGCCAGGGTCTAATCCGACTTCGCTGCCTAGACCGCAGCGGCGCGGATCTGCCCGAGGTAATCCATCTTGCCCACGTCCACCCCGACGTGGCGCAGGATGGCGTAGGCCGTCGTTGCGTGGAAGAAGAAGTTCGGCTGCGAGAAGCTGAGCAGGAAATGCTCGCCAGCGAACGGAATGTCGACGTTGTGCGGCTTGTAGACGAAATGCACTTCCTGCCCCACGAAGCTTTCCAGTTCACCGATGGAGAGCGCGCGCAGCTTGTTTTCCGCCGCGCCGAGGTTCAGCCGCATCTGTTCAAGCTCGGTCGTCGGGTCTTCGAGGTCGGGGTTCATCTCGCCCTTGCGCACCGCCTCGATCGCGCCCAGCGAGTGGCAGATCATCCAGTTCACCTGCTTGGGGAACGGGGCCATGTCTTCCCGCAGGCAGGCCGTGGCGATGGTTTCTTCCGATATGTCGCTGGCCTTGGCTTTCTCGATCCAGCCCTGCGCTGCATTCAGCATCTGGATCATGGTCGGCACCGTGGCATCGTACAGCGAAATCGGCATGTCTGTTCCCTCATACGGCGCGTATCCCTGCGCCAGCCCGCTTTCATAGCTGCCACCAGTGGCACCCATCTGCAAGTTTGGACGGACCTTTGGCCTCATTCCTTTATGCGTGACATTCACGAGCCTGCTGGCATTGTGGAGCGCGGAGAGGGAGCGATTCATGGAACATCTGGAGGGCCGCGTCGCCTTCATCACCGGCGGTGCCAGCGGCATCGGTCTCGGCATGGCCAAGGCCTTCCTGGCAGAGGGCATGAAGGTCAGTCTAGCGGACTGGAACGACGATCACATCGCCAAGGCAAAGGCCGCGCTGCCAGGCAACAATGCCGTTTATTTCGTGAAAGCCAACGTGGCCGACCGGGGCAACCTCCGCGCCGCCGTTGACGAGACGCTGAAGCATTTCGGAAAGATCCACGTGCTGTGCAACAACGCCGGGGTGAACGGCGGCGGTACGGCAGCCAGCCCCGATTTCGACGATTGGGACAAGGCGCTTTCGGTCAACCTCGGCGGCGTGGTCAACGGCACCAAGATCGTCGTGCCTATCATCCGTGCGCAGGGCGAGGGCGGCCACGTGGTCAACACCAGTTCGATGGCAGGTGTCGTCCCGCTGCCGGGCCTCGCCGCCTATTCCACGGCCAAGTACGCGGTGCGCGGTTTCTCTGAGTCCCTGCGTATCCAGCTTGCCGAGAAGGGTATCGGCGTGTCCTGCCTGTTTCCCGGTGCCACCCGCACCGCTCTGGTGCCGACCCCGGAAGACGATTCGACACTGGACGAGGAAAACGCGCCGCAGTTCCTCAAGGACCTGTGGGACGCGATGCGCGGAGCGATCGACCCTGAAGATACCGGCCGCGCCGTGGTGGAGGCCATTCGCGAGAACCGTTTCTACATCTTCACCAACAGGGAATTCCTCGAGGAAGTGACGGAGCGGCACCGCGAGATCGAGGAGGCGTTCCCCGATGACGAGCCGACCCCCGGCCGCGTGAAATTCGAAAACGCCCGGCGCGCAATGGTGAAGAACCTGATGGCGCCCGGCAATCGTCCCGTGCCGCAAGCGGACTATGGCGATATGACACTCGATCTCGGCTCCCGGCCCCCGGAAGGAAATACCTGACCATGGCGAGCAACCCAGTGAAGACCACGTTCGGCGATGCGTTGAATGCGCAGCCTGTCAAACCCGTGCAGTGGGCGATTGTCACCGTCTGTATGCTGGTGCTGGTGTGCGACGGTATCGACCTGCAATTGCTCGGCGTTGTTGCGCCCAAGGTGATGGAGGCTTTCGACGTCACCCGCTCCACCTTCGGCATTGCCATGATGGCGGCGCTGATCGGCTTTGGCCTTGGCGGCTGGGGCGGGGGCTGGCTGGGCGATGCCATTGGGCGGCGCTGGACGCTGGTGATCGCGGCGCTGGTATTCTCGCTGGGCACGATGGCGGCGGCGACCTCGGAAGGGGTCTGGACCATGGCCTTCTGGCGCATGTTCGCAGGGCTCGGCTTTGGCGGGGCCTATGCCAACGCGCTGGCGATGGCCGGTGAATGGTTGCCGGATCGCTGGCGCCCGGTGGTGGTCAGCACGCTGGCGGTGGGCACGCCCATTGGGGGAACCATCGTGGGCTGGATCGGACCGGACCTGGAACGCGCATACGGCTGGGAAGGCACTTTCCTGATTTTCGGCATGGGCACGCTGCTGGTGGTGGTGGCGATCTGGGCCGTGCTGCGGGACAGTCCGTCCTTCCTGCTGGCGCGCGGACGGCGTGAACAGGCGGAAAAGAACGCGAAGCTGGTTCTGGACGAGGACATTGATCTGGCACCCGACCGGCACGAGACAGATGTTGCCGACGGCCCGCAGATCGGCGTGCTGCATCCAAGCAATTTCCGCCTCAATCTGGGCATCGGTATCGCTTTCGCGGCAGCCACGCTGGTCGCCTACGGCATTCTCAGCTGGGGAACCACGTTCCTGACGGCGCAGGATTTTACTCTGGATCAGGCGGGTGACGCCGTAGCGCTGGCAGGGATCAGCTCGATGGTCGGCTCCATCCTCGTCGGCATCGTGATGCGCCGCTTCGGCTCGCGCATCGTCATGGCAGTGCTTTCCGCGATGATGGTGGTGTGGATGCTGGTTATCGGCTCCACGATCGAGGGGCTTCCCGCCGTGCTGGACGACGAAACCCGCAGTTCTGTGACCTGGCTTGTCGGCCTCTCCGGCTTTGCATTCAGCGCCGCGATCGCAGGCATGTACGTGATGATGACGCATGGCTATCCGCCCAGTTGCCGCTCAGGAGGTATCGGTTTCGGCATCTTCATGAGCCGCGTGGGCGCCGTTTCCGCCACGGGTCTGGGCGGTGCGCTGCTGGATTTCGGAGGCGAAAGCGTCTGGCCGTTCTTCGGTACGCTTGCTGCTGCGGGGGCGCTAGTCGCTGCCGCCGCATTTGTCGTCGACCGGCACGTGCCTCCGCTCGGGCAAGCTGGCTGACACGTCGGTTCAGACTGTGGATCAGTCCTGTTTTCCCCTGATTTCGAGGGAACACAGCCATGCTGTCGGGAGTAGCAGAAGTTCGAGCCGTCGGGCCTTGATCCAACGCCGCCCTTGGAATTGCCGCGCATGATTGGCATGGGGTGGCATCCACCGGGCCGGTGGGACCGTGAAGTAGAGAAAAGGGCGCCAGCCACGTGAGTTCAAATGAGCAGGCTTTGACCAGGAACGGCACGAGGCGCGGGCCTATCAGCCGGTTGCTGGGCCCCTTCGCCGTATTCCTTCGCGGCTACATCGAAAATCCGGGTATGGTTGCCTCGGTTATCCCGTCCTCGCGCGTCACCATCGATGCAATGCTGGAACGGGTCGACTGGAAGAACTGCAAGCTGTTCGTCGAATACGGACCGGGCGTGGGGACATTCTGTCCCCATATCCTCGACCGCTTGCCGCCCGGGGGGCAATTGCTGGTGATCGACACCAACCCGCGATTTATCGAGTACCTGAACGAGACGATCGACGACGGACGCTTTCATGCAGTGCTCGGCTCGGCTGCTGATGTCGAGAAGTATGTCCAGCAACTGGGACACGAGAAAGCGGATTACGTGCTGTCAGGCCTGCCGTTCTCCAGCCTGCCGGAGGACGTCGCAACGGCCATCGCAAAGGCCACCCAGCGAGTGATCCGGCCCGGCGGCGCATTCCTTACCTACCAGTTCCGGCCGACGGCGAAGGAACTGACGGAAGAATATTTCGACCGGATCGAGACTGGCTTCGTCTGGCGCAACATACCACCATGTCTGCTTGTTTGGGGCTGGAAGGAACCCGTAGAGGCCAGTTAGGCCAGATTCCCAGCATTGCGGGACAAAGAAAAAGCCCGCCATCCGGTCTCGGATAGCGGGCCTTTTCCAACTCAGTATGGCCTGTCGCTGTCGCGCGGTCAGCGAACCCGCGGGCCACCGAAAGGCAGCGGGGGCGGGGGGCGGCGCACGCCGCGCGGAAGCTGCGCCTGATAGGCCCGACCGCAGTGCTCCACGCAATATGGGAAACCAGGGTTCACCTTCTCGCCGCAGAAATGGAAGTCGGGTTCGCCCGGATGGCCCATCGGCCAGCGGCACACCCGGTCATTCAGATCGAGCAGGCTGGTCTTGTCCGCGATAGAGGGATCGGGCTTGGCCGGCACGAGGCGACGGGGCGGGGCAGGGGGAATCGGCGCCTGCTGGTCGCCCGGACCCTGCCGCAGGAAGCCGCCAGGACCGTAGGAAACGATCTTGGGCAAGTCTTCCCGCTTGTCGGGCATGGGCTGGTTGGCGTTGGTGGGCGCTGCTTCTTCGCTCCTGGGTTCGGCCGCCTTGGGAGCTTCGGGCTCCTTTGCCTTCTTGGGCGCGGGTGCCTTCGGCTTTGGCTTGGCGGCAGCGGGCTTCGCCGCGGCTTCCTTCTTCTTGGCGGCCTTCTTCTTCTCGTTCGCCTTCACCGGGCTGGGGCGTGCCTTCAGGCCCAGCCGGTGCGCCTTGCCGATGACAGCGTTGCGCGAGACACCGCCGAGTTCGGTGGCGATTTCGCTCGCGGTCGCGCCGCCCTCCCACATCTTGGTAAGGGTGGCGATGCGTTCTTCGGTCCAACTCATGGGATAAACAGATTCCGTTCGTGTCGGCCCCTGTAGGGCCATCTCTAGTTCTTGCCAGCCCGGCCATAGGGAGATAGTCGCGCCCCCATGGTCGATCAAGCACCCGCTACAAACTCCGCACAAGGCGAATTCATCGCATCAGGCAGCAATGCCGGGCGCAAATTCCCGCCGAAGGGAGAGCCGCAGATCACCGGGATCAACCGGATCGGGCTGTGGAGCCTCTATATTAAGGAAATCCGCCGCTTTCTCAAGGTGCAGACGCAGACGGTGTGGGCACCTGCCGTTACCACCCTGCTGTTCCTTGTGATCTTCACCGTCGCGCTGGGGCGCGGCGGGCGTGAAATCCTGGGGGTGAACTTCGGCACTTTCGTGGCGCCCGGCCTGATTATGATGGGCATGATGCAAAATGCTTTTGCCAATTCCAGCTTCAGCCTGCTGGCCGGCAAGCTGCAAGGGACGATCATCGACCTGCTGATGCCGCCACTGTCGGAGGCCGAACTGATGATCGGCATCGTCATGGCAGCCATCACGCGCGCGGTGATGGTCGGCGGCGCGGTGGCGCTGGCCATGCTGCTGTACCCGGATGTCGACCTTTCCGTGGCGCATCCCTGGGCGGTCGTATGGTTCGGCCTGATGGGCGCCACCATGCTGGCGATCTTCGGCCTGCTGGCCAGCATCTGGGCGGAGAAGTTCGATCACAACGCCGCGATCACCAATTTCATCGTCGCGCCGCTGAGCCTGCTGTCGGGCACGTTCTACGTGATTTCCAACCTCTCGCCCTTCTTCCAGGCGGTGAGCAAGGCCAACCCGTTCTTCTACATGATTTCGGGCTTCCGCTACGGCTTCCTGGGTGTCAGCGATATCGGGAATGACAACGCCCATGTGGTCGGCGCGGCCATCGGCGTCGGCGTGCTCAACCTGGTGCTGGGCGTGATTACCTACCGCGTGCTGAAGAGCGGCTGGAAGATCAAGTCGTAAGGGATCAGTGGGTCAAGCTGCGGCGCAGGCGATAGCGCCCGGCGCTGAAGTGCTCGAACAACTGATCCACCTGCGGGTGATCGATAGGCTCACCCTCGGTATCGGCCAGCAGATTCTGCTGGCTGACGTAAGCGACGTATGAGCTGTCTTCGTTCTCTGCCAGCAGGTGATAGAAGGGCTGGTCCCGGTCGGGCCGCTGGCCTTCGGGAATCTGCTCGTACCATTCTTCCGAATTGGCATAGACCGGATCGATATCGAAGATCACACCGCGAAAGTCGAACTTGCGGTGTTTCACGATGTCGCCGATGGCAAAGCGGGCACGCGACCGGCGGGGAGCATCGATGCGACGACCGGCCTGAGACGAGTAGAATTCCGAGCGATCCATAGTGCAAATATATGTTGGATGCGCCTTTCGACAAGCGTCGGGGCCTGGCAGTCCCCCGATTTTGCGAGATTTCGTGAGGAAGGGACTTGGCAAGCACGGATCACTCCGCTAACCGCCGCGCTTCCCTATCGACTGCAGTTTTGCAGACAGCGGATACCCCTTGCGGAGAGGTGCCGGAGTGGTCGAACGGGGCAGTCTCGAAAACTGTTGAGCCCTTACGGGTTCCGAGGGTTCGAATCCCTCCCTCTCCGCCACCGGCCTTTTCAGGGCCATCCAGACATCTCCAGAAATGCGCAAAAACCTTTACAATTGCGCCATTTGCGACTCCAATCCCGTCCACGCCAGTCTGCCCCTAGCCAAATGCATGTTGGGGTAAATTGGGGGTAGCGAAAACTCGGATTGGGGGTATCGGATGCTGACGGACAAGGCGGTGCGCGCGGCGGGGGCGAAGGACAAGGCCTACAAGCTCACCGATAGCCGAGGACTGTACCTCCACATATCGGGCAAGGGTCACAAGAGCTGGCGCTACAAATATCGCTTCGAGAAGAAGGAGCGCTTGCTCACTTTGGGCACCTATCCGGAGGTTTCTCTCGCCGAGGCCCGTGAAAAGCGTGACGAGGCGAAGAAGATACTGCGTGAGGGCCGGGACCCTCGGCATGCGGTGAAGCGCGGACGACTCGTAGGTGAGGAGGGGGCGCCGAAGTCCTTCGAGACGGTGGCCCGCGAATGGCATGGGCTTCAATTGGGCCGCTGGAAGCCGGTGCACGCCAACGATGTCATTACCAGCCTCGAACGTGACATCTTTCCTGATCTCGGATCTATGCGCTTGGCCGATATCGACAAGCCGCTGCTTCTGGCTGTTCTGCGCAAGGTCGAGAACCGTGGTGCCATCGAGACGGCTAGGCGTCTCAAGCAGCGCGTCGCTGCGGTCTATCGCTATGCCAATGCCGAGGGTGCTAAGCTCGAAAACCCCGCTACCGAGATCAACGATGCGCTGAAGCCACTGCCACCGGCGAAGCGCTATCCGGCCTTGCTGTCGGTTGAGGCGATACTTGAATTGATGGGAGATATCGATCGGGCAGGGGCTTCGCCGGTGAATCGTTTGGCAGCGCGGGTACTTGCACTCACCGCGCAACGCCCCGGTATGGTGCGCTTCATGGAATGGGACGACATTATCGGTATAGACTGGGCTAGTCCTCAGGCTGATAGCAGCGATGCCTTGTGGACGGTCCCTGCGGAGAAGATCAAGCAGGAGCTTCACTTGCGCAGCGATGAAGCCTTCAGCCATCCTATTCCGCTATCGCGGCAGGCTGTCGAAGCTCTCCGCGCTGTGCGCTGGCTTACGGGGCGATCGCCGTTTGTCTTTCCCGGCGCGCGTTCGGGCCTCAAGCCAATCAGCGAGAATGCCATCGGCTATCTCTACAACCGCGAGGGCTACAAGGGACGGCACGTCCCGCATGGCTGGCGTTCCAGCTTCTCGACCATCATGAACGAACAGGCGGAGCGGGAACTCGGTAACGATGTCCGGCTCTTGGCCGATCGCATGATCATTGACCTGATGCTCGCGCATACCCCTAAGGGAATGTCTGCAAGCGAACTTCGGTACAACCGCGCTGCCTACATGGCTCGCCGCCGCGAACTCGCTCAACGCTGGGCAGACATGATCATGGAAGGAGCGATACCGCCAGAGGAGATTGTCGATAGTCCCGGACGCAAGCGACGCTAGCTTTCGCCGCGCTTTGCTGCCTGTTCGGCGATCCAGGCATGAACTTCGGTCTTCAGCCAGCGTGAACTCGCTCCAATCTTCACGCGCTCGGGGAACTGCCCCTTTCTCTCGTAATCGTAGATTGAAGATCGGCTACGATTAATTAGCGTGCTGACTTCCTCTACGGTGAGCAATTCGGGACCGACACCGGGCGGAGTGGATGCCACATGCGCATGGCCCTCTACCTCCCCGTCAACAATGCCGATCTCGCGATCAACGCTCCGCCTCGCAACAGACCTTGCCGCGCGCAACTGCGGGTCGACGATTTCTTCTATCTGGCGATTGGACAGTGGTCCGAGCGGTTTGAGGCTTGCGAGCCAGCTATCGAACTGCTGGCCATCGACGAAGATACGATGCGTCGGCTCGGCCCTCTCGTTAGCCCAATGGTCCATATTCAACGCACCAGTTGCGAAGCGCGGCAAGGTATCATCGAGCTCCCACAACTCAGGTGCGATAGCGGTTACCTCTCCGCCGCCCAGCGGGCGTGCAAAACTGGCAAGACGGCCGTTCGCAAGCACGCGCGACAGGAGCTCGGCCTCGAGCCGGACGAGATCGCGCGCGGCGTCGTTCTCACCGTCATCCTCAGGGGCGGCGAAGATTTCAGGCAACTCGTGGGACTGGAAGCCCTGACGAAAAACGACGAGGTCGGCAAACGCTGATGTAAGCGTCCGTTTTCCACCGGACACCATAGACGTGCGCCCCTCGTAGGGAGACCAAGGAAAGATCGTAGTGGTCATCGCGGAGCGGATAGCAGGCTTTGTCCCAAGAGCAACGAAATGGCCGTTTTGCGCCCTCATCTCGGACATTAGCCCCTCCCCCGCGATTGCCTGCAACCTGCCATTCGTCACTCTGAACGTCGATGGCCGCCACGCGGCTTCTTCTAAAGATGCAGTGGAGAATCCTAGGTCTGTTCGCGTGCGAGAGCGGCGAGGCTGCTTGGCCGTTGCGATGATTTGGTGAAATGCGCGCTGAGCGCAGTAAAGCCGCCGGGATCGAAGCCCGCGTCTGTGATCCGGAACCAGATCCATGCGACATACGCGTCCAGGATCGACCAGCCTTCCTCCAGATACCATTCCTGCTTTTGCAAGAGTTCGTCGATCTGGCGCAACTGCATCCGCAACATCTCGTCGGCCTGCTGCCTGATTTGAGAGGCGTTCGCTGCCTCGCCCGAAATCAGTTCCGGCTTTGCAAATCGGGTCACCAGCGGGTGCAGGTCGCTCGAGCAGCGGAGCATCATCGAGAGGAGGTGAGCCCTGCCAGCGGCAGTGCTCCGGATAGGCAGCAATCGCGCTTCGGGATAGGTTTCGGCCAGGTAGAAGAGGATCGCGCCGTTCTGCGTGATCAGGCCATCGTCCGTCATGAGCGCTGGCACCTTGCCCGACGGGGTTATGGCCAGAAAATCTGGCTTGCGGTGTTCGCCCTTCGACAGAGCGACCAGCCTCGTTTCGAACGGCTGGCCGATTTCCTCAAGGGCTGTGAGCGGAACCCGGGAGCAACTGCGGGGAGAGAAATAGAGAAGCGGCTTCATGGCAAAGCGCGCTATTGGCCGGAAACGGCGTTGTCGGTTACTTCGCGGACAAACGATTCGATCTCGTCGGCAAGACGCCTGTCTGACGAACCGAGGTGGTATGCCATCGAGAAATGGTTGTGGCCCGAACCGACGTAGGTCCGAGGCAACTGTCCATGCTGTTCGAGCCGCCTGCTCAGAACGCCGAGGAATTCCGTCTGGAATCGCGGTGGATCGAATTGCGCGCAGCACACCAGTAGCGGGAGGTCCGTCGCGACGACGGCATCGAGCGGCGCCATCTCGGCATGGCGGGTTTCGTCATCGCCGTAATAGCTCCGGTCGCGCCGGTCATCCATCGGCGTGACGCCGTAGACTCCGGAAAGGAACACCGCGCCACGCACCTCGCCTGCGTGATCTGGCCGGTGCTTCAGGTACCCGGCTACGTGCGCAGCCCCAGCGGAAGTACCGGTAACCACGATCCTGTCAGGGTCTCCGCCATGCTTGCCGATATTTTCGCGCACCCAGTCGACAGCCATTGCCAGATCCTCTGATCCGGAAGGCCAGACGTTGTCGGGCGCGAGCCTGTAGTTGATGACCACACCGATCATGCCGCGCGATGCTGCCATGCGACCGACATTCGCGTTCGGCCATGCAGAACCCTCACCGCCCTTGTCTCCGCGCAGGAAGCCTCCGCCATGGACGAAGACCAGGACCGGCAGCGATGCCCCGCCACCCTCGGGACGATAGATATCGAGCCGGTGCCGCTCATGCGGACCATAGGGGACATCCGCTTCGCTCACAGCCACCCGCTGGGCCAGTGCAAGCTGCTCATCTTCGTAGAGGCCATGAACGAGCTCGATCGATTCCGGGCTGATCTCCGTTCCCTGCCGGGCGAGCGCCTGCGCAACCTTCTGAATCGACATTCTATACTGTTCCTTCTGCCATCGTGCTGACACTCTGCGATGAATTCGCTGCAACTCCGGCCACTTCATCGGCGATCAGCTTCTGAAGCTTGCGCCTTGCCAGCACTGCGGCCTTGTCGATCGGCAGCAGCGCGGGTTTCAGGTCCATGATCTCTGCATGACCGATCGCCTTCGCCTGGGCATCGATCATCGCCTTGTCTTCTTCGATGAAAGCGCGTTTCAGCGCTGCCGCAAAGGCGTCTGCGGTGTGGGCATCCTGCACTTCGCGGTCGAGACTGGCGAGATAGAAGTAATGGGCGCTCGTGTCGGTTTCGGGCGTGAACAGGTGCAGGGACTGGGCGCCTGTCGTCCAGTTCTGCGCCTCGTCCACTGGCTCGACGGTGATGGCGAGAAGCATGTTGGACGGCGCGCTCCAGACCACTTCCATCGTCCTGTTCACGCGCTCTTCGCCGGACTTGTAGACCTTGGCCAAGGTAGGCGGGAGGACCTCGTCGAGCATTCGCCTGGTGGTCGTAACCGTCCGTTCGTCGTGCGTCGTTTCCACTTTCGCCCGGCTCACCGCGTCCGTGCCCAGTGCCGGATGCAGGAATTCGATATGGCTGAGATCGAGGATGTTGTCCGACATCAGCTGGTAATTCGCCTCGCCGTGCAGATAGCCGCGACGGACATGAAAGCGGTCTTCCTCGAGGCTGGGAAAACGGGGCAGCAGGTCGTAGTCGACTTTTCCGGCGTCCCCCATCCACAGCCACAGGATGCCGTGACGGACGGCCAGGGGATAAGCAGCCACCGCCAGGCCGGCCGTCTTCCCATGCGGGTTGTGGACGCATTTGCCGGTGCGATCGAAACCCAAGCCGTGGTAGCCGCAACGAACCTGCCCATCCACGACGGTCCCACGGTCGAGAGGTGCGAAGCGATGCGGGCACAGGTTCCCGATGGCTGCCGGTGTTCCATTCCTGTCCCGGTAGAACAGCACGGACTCGCCTAGAATCTTGCGGGAGAACATAGGCTGAGTGTCCAGCTCTTCCGCGAATCCGCCCGCGTACCACGCATTGCGCAGGAACAGGCTGTTGCCCGCCGATTGACGCGATTTGCCCATGTCTTTCCAGTCCTCTTCCGCCTTTCGCGCGCCTTCCCGATAAATGAGAGACGCGCCATTTTTCCGGGTGAATGCCAGACGAGAGAGGTTTCCGTCTAATTCTAGTTCTCGATCAAGCCATAAATTCTGATTATACACCTAGCTGCGTGGACCAAGCGAAACTCGCAATGCCGGGCGAACACATCTACGAATTGTCGAAACGCTCTGCGGCTGGGACATGCATAAGATAGTTTTATGGAAACCAAAGTAATCGGTATTTTACATTATCCGCCGGTTCTTGGACATTCGAACCAAGACAAGTGATCGGAGGAGTTCAGCCTTCGGCGGGAGTGGATAAGATGAATACCCTGATTAAGAACGTTCGGATTTTCGACGGAACAGGCGCGCCCAGCTATGATGGCGCAGTTCTCGTTTCCGGTAATCGCATTGCGAAAGTCTTGCGTGCCGATGACGACGCCGATCTTCCCGACGCCGATCAGGTGATCGACGGCGAAGGCAAGACGCTGATGCCCGGCCTCGTCGATGCCCATACGCACCTCACCTGGGGTTCCTCGATCGAGAAGATCTATCACCAGTTCATCCTGTCGGAAGACGAATATAACGTAGCGGCACGCCGCAATGCCCGCGTCCTGCTCGATCATGGCTTCACCAGCCTCTACTCGGCGGGCGCCCTCACCGACGGCCTGGAGCCTGCGCTGCATGACGAGATCGATAGCGGCAAGACCGTGGGGCCGAGGCTGATCCCGTCCACCATCGAGCGCAGCCCTGAGGGTGAGGAAGGCGTCGATACCGGCGGCGTGTTCCACGGCCGGGGCCCCGATGCGATGCGCGAGTTCGTGCAGCACTGCAAGGACACGGGTGTCGAATCCATCAAGCTCGTCGTTTCAGGCGAAGATGCTCTTAAGCCGGATACGGCGATGGACATTCTCTACACCGAAGAGGAAATCCAGGCCGCGGGTGAAGCAGCGAAAGACGCTGGGCTATGGATCGCGGCGCACACCTATTCGCCCAAGGCGATCCGCATGGCGATCGATGCCGGAGCGCGGGCGCTCTACCACTGCTCCTTCGCAGACGACGAAACCGTCGATTACATGGCGAAGCACAAGGACAGCATTTTCTATTCGCCAGGCACCGGAGTGTCGGTCGCCGCGCTGGAGGCGAACCCTCCGCCCCACGTAGATATGACGCACATGAAGGCGAGTGCGGCTGCACGCATGGAAGCCGAGAAGACTCTGGTCCCCAAGCTCAAGGAAGCGGGCGTGCGCATCTGCATCGGCGGCGATTACGGTTTCCCGTTCAATCCGCACGGCACCAATGCCCGCGATATCCTGCACTACGTGGAGTATTTCGGGTTCACGCCGACCGAGGCCCTGAAGGCTGCGACGATGAACGGTGGCGAACTGATGGGACTGGAAACCGGGCAGGTGAAGGAAGGCTACCTTGCCGACCTGCTGCTGGTCGATGGCGACCCCACGCAGAACCCGGCGGTTCTGCTCGACGCGAACAACCTCGCGATGATCATGCTCGACGGTGACCTGCACAAGGCCCCTTCCGAACTCGTAACGGCGTAAAGTTCATGACCTATGACGTAATCGTGATCGGCTGCGGGCCGGTCGGCGGCCTCATGGCCAACCTTCTCGCCCGCGACGGCCTCTCCGTCCTCGTCCTGGAGAAGGAGGAGGATCTGCATCCGCTGCCCCGCGCCGTGCACATCGACCATGAGATGCTGCGGCTCTTCCAGTCGGCTGGCGTGATCGATGCGATCCTGCCCGATCTGCGCGAAACCGATGGCCACCTGCACGTGGGCGCCGATCACGGCGTGATCCGCTACATGGGCACAGTAGGCAAGCCGCGCCCCTTCGGCTGGGCCAACGATTACTTCTTCTATCAGCCTGAACTGGAGCAACACCTGCGCGATGGCTTCGCCAAGAATGCGAAAGTCACGCTGCTGACAGGGGCCGAATTCCAGGGCCTCACGCAGACCGGCGACTTCGTGACCGTCACTTACACCAAGGATGGCAAGAACCATCAGGCACAGGCGCGCTGGGCCGTAGGCAGCGACGGATCGCGTTCGCCGGTACGCAAGCACTTGGGCATTGCTCTCGACGATCTCGATTTCGAGGAGCCCTGGCTCGTGGTCGATGTCGAAGCCGAGGGCGACGTGAAGTTTCCCGACCTGACCGGCGTTCCCGAAGAGGCGGACCTCCAGCGGCTTTCGGTGATGATGTGCGATCCGGTCCGTCCCGCTACGGTCGTGCCGGGACGCGGAAACCACCGCCGCTGGGAATTCATGCTGCTGCCTGGTGAAGACGACGAGGAAATGATGCAACCCGATGCCGTCGCGCGGCTTCTGGAGCCGTATCTCTCCGGCGTACCGCACAAGATCGTACGCGCCGCGACCTACCGTTTCCACGGCCTGATCGCCGAGAAGTGGCAGCAGGGTAACGTGTTCCTCGCTGGCGACGCCGCGCACCAGACCCCGCCGTTCTTCGGCCAGGGCATGTGTCACGGCTTCCGGGATGTATCGAACCTGGCCTGGAAGATGGCACAGGTCGTCAACGAGGGCGCGAACCCCGCCATACTCGACACCTATCAGCTGGAGCGCGATCCGCATGTCCGCGCGGTCATTGGCGCCGCGGTCAATGTCGGGCGTTACATCTGCGTCCTCGATCCGCAGGCGGCCGCCGAACGCGATACGAAAATGCGCGAGCGGGCCGAGTTCGGAACTTCCGAGACCGCAGGCGATCTGATCCCGGCGATCGGGGAAGGCATCGTCCTGACCGGCACCGAGGCGGCAGGCGAAAGGTTTATCCAACCGAAGATCAACGGCAAGTTGCTGGACGACCAGACAGGCGGCGGCTGGCGGCTGTTTGCGCGCGATGCCGATAGCGCGGTGGCTGCCAACGACATCACGACTATCAATCTGGCGGAGCAGGACGAAGCAGCAAACGTACTGGCCTGGCTCGACGAGCGCGGCGTCGACGCTGTGCTCGTTCGCCCCGACCACTATGTCTTCGGCACTGCCCGCGGATCGGCGCACGCGCTTCTCGACACTCGCAACGCGGCGCTGGGGCTTGGCGACCTCAAGAGCCAGGAGGCCGCGTGATGAAACTCTCGCTGGCTCGTGAAATTCTCGATAGCGCGATGGCGGCTGGCCGCGAAAAGGGCGCGAAGCCACTGGCAGTGGTCGTGCTGGACGCAGGGGGCAATCCCGTGATCGCTGCACGCGAGGACGGTTGCAGCCTGTTCCGGCACACAATCGCGCAGGCCAAGGCGATGGGCGCGCTCGGCATGGGTGCGGATACCCGCGTGCTGGCCGAACGGGCCAAGGGCAATCCGGTATTCTTCCAGAGCGTCAGCGCTGCGGTCGGTGGGCAGGTCGCCTTCTCTCCCGGTGGTGTGCTGGTGAAGGACGAAGAAGGCACCTTGCTGGGCGCGGTCGGCATCAGCGGGGACACGGGCGAAACCGACGAAGACTGCGCGCGCGCAGGGATCGCTGCGGCAGAACGCGGCAATGGAGCATCACAATGAAACTTCGCAGCATCGAACTCGGTGTCGAAAATCCCGCCGAGGCATCGGCATTCCTGACCGATATCTGGGGCATGGCGGAGGCCGGCGAGAAGGATGGCCGCCACTACCTGCGCGGTTCGGGCCCCTTAGCATATCTGGTGGCGCTGGAGGCGGCGGACGAGCCCTTCGTGCGCAGCGTGACCTTCATTTGCTCCAAGGCACGGCTTAGCCAGATCGCCGAAGCGGTGGAGAAGGAAGATCTGGCCGCGCGCCCTGTCGTGTCCGACGATCTTGGAGGCGGCGAAGGCCTGCTGGTCGAACTGCCGGAAGGCTCGATCTTCCGTTTCCTCGCAGACACCGACGATGTGGAGCCGCTGGAAGACGCGGACCTACCGGTGCAGTTGACGCATGTCGTGCTGAACGCAACTGATGCCGAAGCTTGCGGCGATGCAGTCGAGAGGCTTTTGGGCTTCAAGGTATCGGACCGGACGAAGGGCATGGTCTTCGTGCGCTGCAACGATTCCCACCACAGCACCGCCTTTGCCCGTGCTGGCTTCCCCTCGCTCAATCACATCGCCTTTGAGATGGAAGATTTCGATGCCGTGATGCGCGGCACCGGTCGCCTGCGCGATCATGGCATGGCGCCCGCGTGGGGGCCGGGACGACACGGCCCCGGCGCGAACATCTTTTCCTACTTCATTGCGCCCTTCGGCCCTGTCGTGGAATTCTCCACCGCCGTCGAGAAAGTCCCCGAAGACTACAAGACCGGTGCGCCCGAAGACTGGACTTGGCCGGAAGGCCGCATCGATCACTGGGGCCTGTCGGAAAAGGATTTCGACGGCCTGCGCGCTGCCGAGGAAAAGTTCCGCTTCCGGCGCGACTGGGGGCCTGCCTCCCTCGAACACCTCATGGAGAATTCGTAATGCGTCTTGTCAGTTTCCTGCGTCCCGATGGCACTGCCAGCTATGGCAGGCTTGAAGGCTCCACCGTCGTCGATCTGGGCGGATCGGCGGGTGGTTCGCTGCGCGAGGCGCTCGGTAGCGAGGGACCGTTCACGGGCGAAGGAGAGGAGCGCGACCTCGAAAGCGTAACGTTGCTGCCGGTCATTCCCGATCCTGCGAAAATCCTCTGCATTGGCCTGAACTACGCGACCCACGTGAAGGAAACGGGGCGCGAGCAGAAGGAATATCCGGCGGTCTTCACGCGCTGGGCAGATACGCTGGTGGCGCATGGACAGCCGCTCGTCCGCCCGCAGGTCAGCGAGCGATTCGATTACGAAGGCGAGATCGCTGTCGTCATCGGCAAGGGCGGCCACAAGATCGCGCGCGACAACGCGATGGACCATGTCGCCGGATACTCGCTCTTCAACGATGCATCCGTGCGTGACTGGCAGCGTCACAACATCCAGTTCACGCCCGGCAAGAACTTTCCCGGCACGGGTGGTTTCGGGCCTGCCCTCGTCACCCCTGACGAGGTGACCGACATCGCCTCGGTGCGGGTGCAGACCCGCCTCAACGGCGAATTGCTGCAGGACCAGCCGATCAGCGACCTGATCTGGGATATTCCCTTCCTGATCGAATACTGCAGCGCCTTCACCCCGCTGGCACCGGGCGACGTGATCGTCACCGGCACGCCGGGCGGCGTGGGCGATAAGCGCAATCCGCCAATCTACATGAAAGATGGTGACCGGGTGACCGTCACAGCCGAACCGATCGGTGAACTGGTGAACCCGGTAACCGACGAATAACAAAAACCAATAATAACAAGACTACGGGAGATGATAATGAAACTGAAATTTGGAGCCTCGTTGCTGGCGAGTTCTGCTTTCGCCATGATCCTTGCGGCCCCTGCCCATGCGCAGGACAGCGGTGATGGGGATGATTTCGAACAGGTCGACGGCATCACCGAGCAAGAGAACGCCGGCGTTGGCCTCAGCACGATCACCGTGACGGCCAACCGCCGCGAAGAAAGCCTGCAGGACGTGTCCGTGCCGGTGAACGCCATCGATGGCGATGCGCTGCTCAATCGCGGGATTGTGGCGACCGAGGACCTTTCCTCCGCTGTTCCAGCCCTGCAGGTACAACCGGCAGGCGGCTCGGGCCTCTCATTGTTCGTGCGCGGTGTGGGTACCCGTTCGGGCAACTCCTTCGCGGAGAACGCGGTCGCCTTCAACTTCAACGATGTCTATCTCGCCCGTCCGACTTCGGTGGGTGGCACGTTCTTCGATCTGGAGCGCGTGGAAGTCCTCAAAGGGCCGCAGGGCACGCTTTACGGCCGGAACGCCACCGGCGGCGCGGTGAACGTCATCCCGAAGCGGCCTGAGCTGGGTGCAGTCGGCGGCAGCTTCACGGCGTCATACGGCAATTACGATCACGTGCTGGTTTCCGGCGCGATCAACGTTCCGCTCGGCGATACTCTCGCCATTCGTGCAGCGGGCCAGATCAGCGAGCGTGACGGCTACCTCTCCGACGGAACAAGCGACGAGAGCGTGCAGGCCGGACGTCTTTCCGTTCTGTTCGAACCATCCGATCTTTTCTCCGTCACGATCGTGGGTGACTACTCTCATCAGGGCGGAAAGGGCACCGGCAGCGTGATCATTCCCTCCGCTAGCGGAGCTTACGATGCACCTCCGCTCGAGGATCGTGTCGGTGCAACGGATCCACGGGCTCGTGCAGTTCCGATATCTGTAGCGGCGGGCAGCTTTGCCCCCCCTTACTGCGGCGGCTTTGGCGGATTCGTGACCAGCGGCTGCGTCATGGTGGCCGGCGACCTGGGAGAACCTTCGCTGGATAGCGAGAACTACGGCATAAGCGCCAATTTCGAAGCTGACCTCGGCTTCGCCACACTCAATGTCATTCCCGCGTGGCGTCAGGCTTCATCAGACTATGTCAGCTACGTGCCGGGATTCCTGCTCGATGTGACGGACGACTCCGAGCAAATATCGCTCGAAACACGGCTGTCGTCGAACAGCGATGGACCGTTCGAATACGTCGTCGGCGCATACTACTTCAAGGAAGAGCAAAGCGCGATCAATCGTTTCTCGCAAGGGACCCTCGCAACAACGCTGTTCACGCCGGAATTGGAAACGGAAAGCTTCGCATTGTTCGGTCAGGCATCCTTCGCCTTGAGCGACACCTTCCGTCTCATTGGCGGTCTCCGCTGGACCGACGAAGACAAGACCCAGGTGACTTCGCTTGGTCGCGGCGATCCGAGTTTGCCCGATCCCTATAACCCGCCGCTGACCCGGCAATTTACCGGCGAACAAGGCTTCGAGAAGTTGACCTGGAAAGCGGGTTTCGAATTCGACGTCGGCATGGACTCGCTTCTCTACGGTAATGTAGCGACTGGCATCAAATCGGGCGGTTTCTTCGTGGCCGCTCCGCCGGACAACACATTCGAACCGGAAGAGCTCACGGCTTACACTGTGGGGATAAAGAACCGCTTCCTCAACGACCGGCTGCAGCTGAACGTTGAAGCCTTCTACTGGGATTACAAGGACCAGCAGATATCATTCGTCGGCGCGGTGGTTGATGACACGACTGGCGAACTGGTAAACACGGGCCTCACACGAAATGCCGGCCAGGCAGAGATGTATGGTATCGAACTGGACGGGCTTTTCCAGTTGTCGCCATTCGATCTGTTCTCGTTCAATGTCCAGTGGCTGGAAAGCGAGTACAAAGATTTCGAAGTCGCCCTGTTTGGTCCGACACCCGTACTTCCGCCCACCAGCTGTCAGATTCTGGAGACACAGGCCCGACCCGGCGGTTTCCTGTTCCCAACGCAATGTGCCGGCAATCCCGCACTCAGTTCTCCGCGCTGGACCTTCAATCTGGGCTATGAGCATACCTTTGAACTTGGCTCTGGCCTGGAACTGATTGCAGGTGCCCAGACCACGATCGAATCCAGCCGGTACCTCGATGTCGACTTCTCCGAAGAATCCCTTCAGGACAGTAGCATGAAGAGCGATGCCTTCCTCACGCTGGAAAGCATCGATGATGGCTGGTCGCTGACGGCGTTCATCAACAATATCGAGGACGAGGAAATTCTGGCATCGTCTGGCACGCGACCGATCCTGAATATCAAGTACGGCGCGCTGCGACCGCCCCGTACTTACGGTCTTCGTGCAACCAAGCGGTTCTGATGATGAAAATGAAATCGACATCACTTCTCGCAGTTGCAATGTCGGCAATTCTCGCAACCGGAGCATGCGCTTCGGTTGCGCAGGAAGCCCCGGCCAATGGCAACGTCGATGACAATACGATCGCGAGGCTTGCAGGCGGCACTCTGCCTGCCGCCAACAGTCTGACATTGTTGGGTACTGGAGGCGGGCCGATTTCACGGCCCGACCGTGCAGGCAGTGCAACCCTGCTGCGCCTTGACGGGCACAATTACCTGATCGACGCCGGACAGGGCGTTGTCGAGCAGTTGTCCAAGGTGGGTATTTCGAGCGAGCAGGTACCGCTCGTTTTCCTCACCCACATGCATGACGATCACTATGTGGGGCTGCCCGCACTGGCATCGTTCTCCTTCACTCTCGGCGGCAGCGGCGTGACGTTGATCGGGCCCGAACGCACCGGGGAACTCGAAGATGCGGTAGAAGCGATGATGGATCTCAGTGCGGAAATCCGTATCGTTGAGAACCGCATCACGGCCACAGTTGAAGATCACGTCAAATCGCAAGAAATCGCGCCGGGCGAGATTTACCGCGACGACAGAGTGATCGTCACCGCGCTCGAGAATCACCATTACCGCTTTGCGGCGGAAACGGATGTAGGGCGGTCGAACAGTTCCTTGGCCTTTGCCTTCGAAATGGCCGATCAGCGCATCGTTTTCACCGGAGACACTGGGCCGTTCGATGAACTGGCAGACTTCGCGCGAGGCGCCGATATTCTCGTCGCGGAAATGGCATCCTACGCCGATCGGAACAGCGTCCCCGACTTCGTCATTCCGCACATGGATCGGGAGCATCTTTCACCGACCGAGGCGGGCCGCCTGGCAGCCGCCGCTGGCGTGGAGACGCTGATCCTCTCTCATATCGGCGTGGTTGGCGAAGACGACATCGCCGAGATCAAGCGCCACTTTTCGGGTCGTGTCATTGCAGGCGAAGACCTGATGACCTTCCCCCTGGACTAAGGACAATCGTCATGCATTTTCGACCGCTTCACGCGTTGCTCGCTGCTGCCTTCCTGTGCGCAGCACCTGCCGCGTTGGCTACCGAACAGACCGATGACATGGTAACGCCGTCCGCCGCGACGGAGGCACCCAGTGCCTGGGTCACGCTCGGCACCGTCGGCGGCCCGCAGCCGGTTGCCAATCGGAACGAGCCAGCCAATCTCTTGCTGGTGGGCAATGATGCTCACCTCGTCGACGTCGGCGATGGCGCAGCGACATCCATGATCCGTGCCGGGGTGCAATATGCTGACCTGCGCAGCATCTGGATCAGTCACATCCATTTCGACCATATCGGCGGGCTGTTCGGTGTGCTTGGCCTGCGGCTCCAGACCCGCACCGAAACTCCGCTGACCATCTACGGTCCTCCGGGGACGCAGGAAATCGTGGACGGCCTGCTTGCGGCGATGCAGCCCAGCGCCCGCTCGGGCTTTGGTGTTCCTGGAGAGCAATCCATCGATCCCGCAGCTTCGATCACGGTAAGGGAGCTGGACGACGGCGATGTGGTGAACCTTGGATCGGATACAGTCAGGGTCGCTAACAACACGCACTACAGCTTCGAGGCGGGCACGCCTGAAGAGGAGTATTACCGTTCGCTGTCGTTCCGTTTCGATCTGGCCGATAGGTCGATCGTCTATACCGGCGACACCGGACCGAGCGAGGCCGTGACGGAACTCGCACGAGGCGCCGACATGCTCGTGACCGAAGTTATCGACCTTGAACACACGATGAGGCGCATCAGGGCCAACGCGCAGAACATGCCTTCGCCCGTCGTCGAACAGATGCGTCAGCATCTCAGCACACATCACGTCACGACGGATGATATCGGCAGGATGGCTCAGGCTGCCGGTGTCGGTCAGGTGGTGGTCACGCACTTCGCAGGCGGCGCGAATTCGTCGGCGACAGGACTCGCCCGATACGTGGCGGAGATCAAGGTTCACTACGATGGCCCGGTCCAGGTCGCCAACGACATGGATCAGTTCTGATTGTTCTGGCTCCAGCCTGAAAGGAAGTTGGCATGCAAGCCGGGAATTACATCCGCAAAGAGACTGTCGTCAGCGCCATCATAGGTGCCGTCATCAGCGCTGCGTTCTTCTTCGGGCTTTTCGGTTTCGAGGGACCGGTTCCGGTGGAAGGGCCGGGCAATTACGCCTTCGATTTCCTGCCGCAGAGCTTCTTCGTCGGACTGATGGCATGCCTCGTCCCCACGCTGCTGCTGCGCAAGGCCGTGCTGGCCGGGAAAATCGATACCCGCTCCCCTCCTCCCGAAATTCGCTCGGCGTTCGGCTGGGCCTTTGCGAGCGCGCTGTTCGCTCTTGCAATCGGGTTGATCGTCGGGGCTGTTCTCTGGCTCCTGCCTGCCGATGAGCTCGCCTTCGCTCCCGCGCTGGTTGCCAAGATTGTTTACGGGGCGGTTCTCGGAAGCTTCGTCACCCGCCGCAATCTGGTGAAGCGCCTCAGTCGGAACAGCCTCGCCCATTCCAGTTGATTAGAGGAATTCGACATGCCGATGCACGATCAGTCCGTCACCCGGTATTCCACCGTCGCTATCGTGCTTCACTGGGCGATCGCGCTTCTTCTTATCCTGAATATCGCCCTTTACTGGATTTCCGATAGCCTGCCGGAGGAGCAAGGCCGGGCGCTGATGGACTGGCACAAGTCAACCGGCATGCTGATCCTCATCCTCAGCCTGTTCCGGCTCGGGTGGCGGTGGCTTCATCCCGTTCCTCCCTATCCCGCTGGCTTGCCGCAGTTGCAGAAACTCGTGGCTAAGGCCGTGCACGTCGGTTTCTACGTCATCATGATCGGGATGCCGCTTACCGGATGGGTCATGATGTCCGGGGCCCCGCCCTATGCGCAGATCATCTTCTACGGCCTTTTCGAATGGCCGCGGCTGCCTTTCGTCGACGGCGCGCAGGGCGCGGCCGCCGATTTCTGGGAAGCGGTGGGCGGCTCACACGAATTGCTCGCATGGCTCGCCTATGGCCTGATTGCGCTCCATGTCGCAGGCGCGCTCTACCACCAGTACATCGCGCGCGACGCAATCATGGCACGCATGAGCCCGCGATCAGGGAAATGAGGCGATCTTCGTCCGGGCGCATACGATCCGGCGACGAAAGCGGTTGACGGATCGGGCTCAAAACATGACTTGTCTCCCCCCGCGAGTATCATGACGAACGTCGAAAGCTCGGGAAGAGGGGGGAGCCTGATGCCCATCGATCCGCGCGCATTGCGAACCTACCTGGCCGTGTGCCGGGCCGGATCCATCACAGGTGCCGCGCAGGCTCTCAACATATCGCAGCCAGCGATTTCGGTGACGATCTCGCAACTCGAGGCCGCCCTTTCAACGACCCTGTTCGAACGCACGAGGGCGGGCGTCATCCTCAGTCCCGCCGGCATTGCTCTTAAGCGCCGTGCCGAAGCCCTCGAGTCCTTGCTGAAGTCTGCCGAGGAAGAAGTCGCCATGGCGGACAAGGCCGTCGCCGGTCCCTTCCGCATTGGCGGAACGCCCGGCGCACTGGCCAGCCTGGTCCCCAGGCTCGTTTCCGCCATGCGCGAGCGCGGCCTCAAGTTTTCCATGCACGTCGTAGAACAGACCGATGCGCAACTGACGGACATGCTTCGCAAGGGCGAACTGGACGCCGCCATGGTCACGACCGGCATCGAAGCCCTTGCAGAGGACCTGGAAGAGCATACGCTGACAAGCGACGTCTTCAGTCTGATCGTTGGCCGGAAGAACGATCGCCTGCCAGCCAACATCGAACTGCGCGATACGACAGATCTGCAATGGGTCATGCCAGAGGCAGCCGGCGCATTCAGGCGTCAGATCCGCGCTCTCTTCATTGCCGCTGATGCTCCAATGCCATCCGAAGTCGTCCGTTGCGATTCGCTTCTGGCGACCCTAGCGATCGTTCGTACTACGGATTACGTCACAATCCTCCCGCACGGCGTAGCCTCGGCAGAAATCGATGCCGGATCGTTACGGGCAGTCCAGATCACGGGAGCGCCCTTCCAGCGCAAGATCGGCATCAGGACGATGAAAGACAGCAAGAGCGATCCCACCGTCCGCTCGCTTCTTGACTGCCTCGACGTTTCTTAGCGTCGGTTACAGCTGCAATCAGCGGCTCGCAATTCGATCCTCTCGGCATAACCAAATCGGATACAAGCCCAAATATATATTATTTGATCTTCTCCCAGTTCCGCTCGATCTTGCGATCAAGACAGCGCGAACGGCTGGATATTCTGGGAGGTGAAAATGTGGATAGGCGGCACTTTACGCGGCCTTCGGGATGCGCCGGCATGACAATGACGCTCGCTCGCCTCGATCTGGACCCGTTCGACGAAGCCTTTCTGGCCGATCCCTATGCACATCACGGCGCCATCAGGGACGCCGGGCGGGTCGTCTGGCTCGATTCCATCGGCGCATACGGCATGGCGCATTACGAGGATGTCCGGCGGGCGCTTCGCGACCATGAGACCTACTGTTCCGCGCGGGGTGTGGGCCTGGCCGATTTCGCGAAGGAGGAGCCATTTCGCCCCCGTTCGCTGCTGCTCGAGGTCGATCCGCCCTTGCACAACCGGACCCGGTCGATGATGAACGGGATCGTCTCGCTCAAGGCACTCAAGCAATTTCGCCCTCTTTGGAAGGAGAAGGCCGAAAGCCTGATCGATGAGCTTGTCGGACGGCGGCGCTTCGATGCTGTTTCCGACCTTGGCGAGGTATTCCCTATGATGGTGTTCCCCGACACCATCGGTCTGATGGACGAAGGACGCGAGCTTCTGCTCGACTACGCCGCTATCGTCTTCAACGCCTTCGGACCGAGGAATGCGGTGTTCGAGGAGTGCAATCGCGGCAAGGAAGGAGCTATCGATTGGGTCGCGCAGGCGTGCAAGCGTGAGTACCTCAAGCCGGGCGGTTGGGGCATGCAGGTCTACGAAGCAGCGGACCGCGGCGTGTGTTCGCATGACGAGGCCGAGCGTCTGGTGCGCTCATTCCTGAGCGCTGGCGTGGACACCACCGTCAACGGCATCTCTCACCTGGTCCTGGCGCTGGCCGAGCATCCCGATGAGTACGCCAAGCTGCGCGCCAATCCGCGCCTGGCGGTAAAGGCATTCGAGGAAAGCCTGCGCTGGGACTCGACCGTGCAGACGTTCTTCCGCACAACCACGCGCGAGGTGGAAGTGGCCGGCACGGTGATACCGGAAGGGGCCAAGGTCCTGCTGTTTCTTGCCGCGGCAAACCGCGATCCGGCGCGATGGGAAAATCCCGAACGCTTCGACCTTGACCGCAACGCCAGCGGCCACGTCGGATTCGGGTTCGGTATCCATCAGTGCCTCGGGCAGATGGTCGCCCGGCTCGAAGGAGAACTGATCGCCACCGCACTTGCCGAGCGCGCGGCGGCGATCCGCCTCGCCGGCCCTCCGCTTCGTCGCCTCAACAATACCCTGCACGCCATCGAAAGCCTGCCGGTCGAAGTCACGCCTGCCTGAGATCCAATCGAATGTAGTGCCGACCCCAAGCTGGGCAAATTTCCCCTGACCACAGTCGGATGCGACGCTGATTGTATCCACGAAGTCACTCGCGAAAAATCTGATCAAGGAAGTAATTGAGAATGAAAACCCGTGCCGCCGTAGCTTTCGAAGCCAAGAAGCCGCTCGAGATCGTCGAGCTTGACCTCGAAGGCCCGAAGGAAGGCGAGGTGCTGGTCGAGATCATGGCGACCGGCATCTGCCACACCGATGCCTACACGCTGGACGGGCATGACAGCGAGGGCATCTTCCCCTCGGTGCTGGGCCATGAAGGCGCAGGTATCGTGCGCGAGGTCGGCCCCGGCGTTACCAGCGTGAAGCCGGACGATCACGTGATCCCGCTCTACACGCCGGAATGCCGCCAGTGTAAGTCATGCCTTTCGGGCAAGACCAACCTGTGCACCGCGATCCGCGCAACCCAGGGCAAGGGCCTGATGCCCGATGGCACCACGCGCTTCTCCTACCAAGGCAAGCCGATCTACCACTACATGGGCTGCTCCACCTTTTCGAACTTCACCGTGCTGCCGGAAATCGCGGTTGCGAAGATCCGCGAGGACGCACCGTTCCAGACCAGCTGCTACATCGGCTGCGGCGTGACCACGGGCGTTGGCGCTGTCACCAACACCGCCAAGGTGCAGGTGGGCGATAACGTGGTGGTCTTCGGCCTCGGCGGGATCGGCCTCAACGTGATCCAGGGCGCGCGCCTTGCCGGGGCGAACCAGATCATCGGCGTCGACATCAACCCCGACCGCGAGGAATGGGGCCGCAAGTTCGGCATGACCGACTTCCTCAATACGAAGGGCATGAGCCGCGAGGACATCGTCGCCAAGATCGTCGAGATGACCGACGGCGGCGCGGACTACACCTTCGATGCCACCGGCAACACCGAAGTGATGCG
>NZ_QYOS01000017.1 GCF_003605195.1 Aurantiacibacter odishensis
GACGAGGCCGTCCACATCGGGCCGCCACCTGCCAATGAGAGCTACCTGCTCGCCGACAAGATCATCGCCGCCTGCAAGCAGACCGGGGTCGAGGCGGTGCATCCGGGCTATGGCTTCCTCTCCGAACGCGCCAGTTTCGTCGAGGCGCTGGAGGCGGAGAACATCGCCTTCATTGGCCCGCCAGCCAGCGCGATTGCCGCGATGGGCGACAAGATCGAGTCCAAGAAGCTGGCCAAGCAGGCGGGCGTCAACACCGTGCCCGGCTCCGAAGATGCCATCGATACGACGCAAGAGGCGCTGAAAGTCTCCAACGAAATCGGCTATCCGGTGATGATGAAGGCCAGCGCAGGCGGCGGCGGCAAGGGCATGCGGCTTGCATGGAACGACAAGGACGTGGAGGAAGGGTTCGAGGCGACCAAGCGCGAGGGCCTCAACTCCTTCGGTGACGACCGCGTGTTCATCGAGAAGTTCATCGAGGACCCGCGCCATATCGAGATACAGGTGCTGGGCGACAAGCACGGCACGGTGCTGTATCTGAATGAGCGCGAGTGCTCTATCCAGCGTCGCCATCAGAAGGTGGTGGAAGAAGCGCCGTCGCCCTTCGTCACGCCCGAAATGCGCCGCAAGATGGGCGAGCAGGCCGTCGCTCTCAGCAAGGCCGTGGGCTATCACTCGGCAGGGACGGTGGAACTGATCGTGTCGGGCGCGGACCCGACGGGGGAGAGCTTCTACTTCCTCGAAATGAATACCCGACTTCAAGTGGAGCATCCCGTCACCGAAGCCATCACCGGTATTGATCTGGTGGAATACATGATCCGCGTGGCGGCGGACGAAAAGCTGCCGATGAGCCAGGACGATATCGGCATCGACGGCTGGGCGATCGAAAACCGCATCTATGCCGAAGACCCCTATCGCGGCTTCTTGCCCAGCACCGGGCGACTGGTGCGCTATGCCACCCCGGTCGAGCCGTGGGCGGGCGACCTTCGCGGTGTGGACGGTGTGCGGTTCGATTCAGGTGTGCAGGAAGGCGGCGAGGTGTCGATCTTCTACGATCCGATGATCGCCAAGCTGGTGACATGGGGCAGGACGCGCGACGAGGCGGCAGACCTTCAGATTGCGGCGCTGGACGCGGTGGAACTGGAAGGGCTTGGCCACAACGTCGACTTCCTCTCCGCGCTGATGCAGCACCCGCGGTTCCGCAGCGGCGAACTCACTACCGGCTTCATCGCCGAGGAATATCCCGAAGGCTTCGAAGGGGCGGCGACCAGCGAAGATCGCCTGCGCCGCATCGCTGCCATCGGGGCTGGTATCGAGTTTACGCACCAGGCGCGCCAGCGGCAGATCAGCGGCCAATTGAACGGCCCGCAGCCTGTCACACCCGCATGGATCGTGCGTGTCGACGGTGTCGATCATTCGGTCACGCTGGGCGAGGGACACGCCATTGTCGACGGGCACACGGTGGAAGGACATTGCGACTGGATGCCCGGCCAGCGCGCCGCCACTGCCACGCAGCCCGATGGCCCGACGCTGGGCCTCAGTATCAAGCGCCAGAGGCCGAACTGGGCAATCAACACGCATGGCCGCACCTATACCGTGCGCGCGCTCCCCGCGCGTCTGGCAAGCCACGCCGGGCACATGATCGAGAAGCAGCCGCCCGACACCTCGAAAATGCTGCTGTGCCCGATGCCGGGCCTGCTGGTGAAGCTGCACGTGGGCGAGGGGGAGCAGGTGGAAGCCGGACAGCCGCTTGCCACGGTGGAAGCCATGAAAATGGAAAACATCCTGCGCGCCGAAAAGAGCGGCACTGTCGCCAGCATCAACGCCGAAGAAGGCGAGACCCTGGTGGTCGATGCGGTGATCCTCGAGCTGGAGTAGACGGGCCTTTGTCATGTATTGAACATGGAAGGCATTCGCTCTAGCAAGGCTTCTGCGGATACCGGGCCCCTCTGGCGGGCGGCGCAAGCCACCCGTGATGTCGGACCGCATCGGACAACCGATGCCGTTCGACGGAGCCAATCTCCTCCAATCGCATCGGTTGATGAGAAGAGGAGTGTATTCAATGACCACACGCAGAAATTTCATCGGCGGCTTGGGAGCCGTGGGTGCCGCCACGGTTCTGAGCGGCAATACGGCCATGGCGCAGGACAGCGCCGGCGGCATGATCCCGGCGCCGCTGGCCACGGATCTGACGCCGCAGCAGGCGCTCGATTTGCTTCGGGAAGGCAACGCGGCGTTCCTGCGCGGAGAGCAGACACGGGTGCTTACCAGCGCGCAGCGCCGGTTGGACCTTGCGCGCGGGCAGTCGCCCTTTGCGGCTTATGTCACTTGTTCGGACAGCCGCGTTCCGCCTGAATTGCTATTTGGTCGGGGATTGGGCGAGCTGTTCATCATCCGCAACGCCGGGAACACCGTCGATACCGTGGCCCTGGGCTCCATCGAATATGCTGTGGCCCAGTTGAAAACCCCGCTGGTAGTCGTGATGGGGCACGAGAGTTGCGGCGCGGTGGACGCGGCCACCAAGGTGGTGACCGAAAACGCGACTTTTCCTGGCTCCATCGGGCCTATGGTCGAGCCGATCATTCCCGCAGTGCTGAGCGTTCGCGACGAACCCGGCGACCTGCTCGACAATTCGGTGCGCGCCAATGTGCGCCGCGTGGTCAACCAACTGCGCAGCCAGACCGATCCGATCATGCTCGATCCGCAGCGCTCCGGCGATCTCTGGGTGGTGGGCGCATATTACCACCTCGATACAGGCGCGGTGGATTTCTTCGATCTGCCGGAAGGCGCGGCGTAAGCCTGCCAGGCGCTAGAAAACCAAAGGCCGGCAGAGTCGTTGACGACGCTGCCGGCCTTTTGTCGTCCACTGGTCGGGAAGACAGGATTCGAACCTGCGACCCCCACACCCCCAGTGTGATGCGCTACCAGGCTGCGCTACTTCCCGAGACCAGTGGAGAGCGGCCCTATAGTTGGGCATTTGCGGTATGGCAACCACCTCGATTGCCACAATTTGCCAATGCTGCTAGGCGCGCCGCCAATGTGTCGGAGAGGGGCGCACCTTGAACCTCGCTGCGGCCTCCCCACTCTAGTAATTCCAACGTTCGGGATGGACCTCGATTGATGCTTGATATTCTTTCCGCCGCTGCTGCTGGCGATGCCCCTCCGGGATGGCTGCAGTTCCTGCCCATCGTCGGCATGATCCTGATCTTCTGGTTCCTGCTTTTCCGTCCGCAGATGAAGCGTGCGAAAGAACACCAGCAGAAAGTGGCTGGACTGAAGAAGAACGACCAGGTGGTGACTGCAGGCGGCATCGTGGGCAAGATCACCAAGGTGGACGAGACCTACGCCGAAGTGGAAATCGCCCAGGGTACGCGAATCAGGGTGGTGAAGAGCACCATCGGCGACATTATCCAGCCGGGCGGCAAGCCCGCGAACGACTAACCTTTTCCGGCGGATAACCATGCTCGATTTTCCCATCTGGAAGCGCCTTTCGTTCTGGGCCATCACGCTGGTGCTGGCCCTGCTTGCGTTCCCATCGATTGCGATGCTTTCCGGCTCCGATGTGCCCGAAGCTTTCGAGGGCTACGAAGTCAATCTCGGCCTCGACCTTGCCGGCGGCAGTCACATCCTGCTGGAAGGGGAGACGGAAGCCGTCCAGCGTGAACGCCTGGAAACGATGGAAGAATCGGTCCGCGATGCTCTTGGCGATGCGGAGCCTCCCATTCGAATCGGCGATGTTTCCACGGCTAACGGTCGCCTGTCCTTCATGCTGGCCAATCCGGCCGACGTCGATCGGGCTCGCGAACTCCTTACCCCGCTGATGAACGGGCAAGGGCTGGTGCGCGAATGGGACCTCTCGGTGCTGGACGGCAACCGCATGGTATTGACGCCGACAGAGGAAGGGCTGGAAACCGCTGTCGACGACGCGATGGAAGCGACCGTCGACGTTATTCGCCGCCGCATCGACGAACTAGGCACGCGTGAGCCCACCATCCTGCGCCAGGGGGACGATCGTATCGTCGTCCAGGTGCCGGGTCTGGAAGATCCGGAGCAGCTTAAGAACCTGCTGGGTGAGACAGCGCAGCTCGAATTCAAGCTGGTCGATGCCAATGCGCTGCCAAGCGACGTGGCTCAGGGCATCGCCAATCCGGGCAGCGAGATCGTGCCCTATTCGGAAGACAGCGACTTTGCCGGGCAATTCGAAGCGGTTCGCCGCCTCGGCGGCATTCGCGGTGACAGTCTGACGGGCGCGCAGCAGAGTTTCGATGCGCAGACCAACGAGCCGGTCGTGACCATTCAGTTCGATCAGGAGGGCGGTCAGCGCTTTGCCGTGCTCTCGACCGAGAACGTAGGTCGCCGCTTTGCCATCATCCTCGACGGCGCGGTGATCTCGGCCCCGAACTTCAACGAACCAATCCTTTCGGGCAGCGCCCAGATTTCCGGTGGTTTCACCACGGAAACTGCCAACAATCTCGCGATCCAGTTGCGTTCGGGCGCCCTGCAGGTGCCGCTCACGATCATCGAGGAACGCACCGTCGGACCTGACTTGGGTCGCGATTCCATCGTGGCGGGCGCGATTGCCATGGGCATCGGCTCGCTGCTGGTTATCGGACTGATGATCGCCTCGTACGGCCGTTTCGGCGTCTATGCCACGATCGCACTGGGTCTCAACGTGCTGATGGTGCTGGGCATCATGGCGTTCATGAACACCACGCTGACCCTGCCCGGTATTGCCGGATTCGTGCTGACGGTGGGCGCGGCGGTGGACGCCAACGTGCTGATCAACGAGCGTATCCGCGAGGAGAGGAGGCGAGGGCGGCGTGTGGTTGCCGCGGTGGAAAACGGCTACAAGGAAGCCAGCCGCGCCATTTACGATGCCAACGTCACCAACTTCATCGCCGGTGTGCTGCTGTTCCTGTTCGGCTCCGGCCCGGTGCGCGGTTTTGCCGTGGTGCTGATCATCGGCCTGTTCACCAGCGTCTTCACCGCAGTTACGCTTACCCGCATGTGGGTGGCTGGCTGGCTGCGGGGCAAACGTCCCAGCGACATCAACATTTGAGGGGCGGGGATTAGATCATGAAACTGCTCAAGCTCGTACCCGAGAACACCAACATCCAATTCCTGAAATGGCGGGTGCCGTTCTATGTCGTCAGCCTGCTGCTGATCGCGGCAAGCTGGGGCCTGGTGATGACCAAGGGGCTCAACTACGGCGTCGATTTCGCCGGCGGCCAGGAAATTACCGGCACTTTCCAGGAAGAAGCCGAAGCTCCCATCGGTGAGCTGCGCGATACCGTGGGCACGCTGGGGCTGGGCGACCCTGTCATCCAGCGCTTCGGTGAGGCAAATCAGGTTTCGATCCGCGTGCGCCTTCCTGAAAGTGCCGAGGGCGATCCGGCTGCGGCCAATCGTATTTCAGGCCAGATCATCGACACGGTAACTGCGGAGCACCCCGATTTCCGTGTCGATTCGAACAACACCGTGTCGGGCAAGGTCTCTGGCGAATTCCGAGAAACGGCGCTCTATGCCCTGCTGTTCGCGATGCTGGCGATTGCAGCCTACATCTGGATTCGTTTCGAGTGGCAGTTCGGCGTCGGCGCCCTTTTCGCACTGTTCCATGACGTGTCACTGACGCTGGGCATGTTCGCGCTGTTCCAGCTTGAATTCAGCTTGCAGATCATCGCTGCCATCCTGGCGATCATTGGTTATTCGCTGAACGACACCATCGTGGTCTACGATCGCATCCGCGAGAACCTGAAGAAGTATCGCAAGATGCAACTTCCAGAATTGTTGGACCTGTCGGTGAACGAGACGCTGGCGCGTACGGTGATGACCTCGCTCACCCTGCTGATCGCGCTTCTGCCGCTGCTGTTCTTCGGGCCTGCCAGCCTGTTCGGCATGGTCGCCGCGATCGTGCTGGGCGTGTTCGTAGGCACCTATTCGTCTGTATACATGGCCGCGCCTATCCTGGTGTGGCTGGGCGTGACGAGCGACAGCTTCGTGCCCGAAGAGACGGTTGCGGAGCAACAGGAGAAGAAGGCGCGCGGGGAAATCTAGGCGATGATCCCCGCGTAGTATTCTGCCAGTGCCGCAGCATTCGCGTCCCAACTGAACTGCGCGACCATGTTCGTCACGTCTTGCTGCGCATAATCGGCGGCCAGAACTTCACGTACGCCTTCGGCCACGGCTTGGGGATTTCGCGCCACGATCCGGCCTGCCACCGGCGCTGTCACCAGTTCGCGGGCACCGCCTGCCTCGGTGACAACCAGCGGGGTCCCGCAGGCCAGTGCCTCGACCCACGCATTCGCCAACCCCTCGCTGGCGGAGGGTAAGACCATCGCGTCGGCGGCTGACAGCACCACCGGCAGGCTACCGTGATCGAGGCTGCCGAGGAAATGCACGCGGTTCGGAACACCCAGTTCGATGGCCAGCTGCCGCAGCGCCCCCTCGTCGCCGCCCGTGCCGACGAGTACCAGCTGCGTATCGGGCAGCCGCGCAAGCGCCCGGATGACGAAGTGCTGGCCCTTTCGGGGAATGAGCGCGCCTACGGTTGCCAGAAGTCGCTCACCGTCTTCCAGCCTGACGTTGAAATCCGCGGCCATCTTGCGCCGACTCTGCGTGCGATCCAGCGGCCGGAACAGCTCTCGATCCAAGCCGGTGTAATGTACGGTGATCTTGTCCTTGGGTAGGCCCAGTGCTGTCATGTCATGTTTCAGCGCTCTGCTTACGGCCAATAGGCCTGCCGCTTGCCTGCTGGCTTCCAGCATCTGTTCCAGCGCATATCCCTTGTGGCCCCAGTGCGAGATATCCGCCCCGCGCGCCTTGATGCTGAGCGGCAGGTCCAGCGCCTTCGCAATGGCAGCCGCCGCGGGGCCGTCGGGATAGAAGAATTGCGCATCGATCAGATCGAAAGGCGCTTCGGCACGGAGCCGCTGGGCAATGGGCCACACGGCCTTGGCGATCATGCGCGGATTGAAAGGTCCGCCCACCGCGGGGATCAGCGTGAAGCGCGGACGGCGCACATCGACGCCGCCTTCCTCACCGGATATCGCAGCAGCGGCGAGCGCCCTGTAGCGCCCCATGGGCACGGGTGGCACGCCGATTGGGTTGATGACCGTCACTTCCCAGTCGCCGCGCGCAGCGAGCGCTTCCATCTGCCGCGCGACGAACGTGCCAAAGCGTGGTATGTGGCTGTTGGGGTAAAGCGTGGCGATCGAGAGGACGCGGGGCATCGTGCGCGCAGGCCTCTTACAGTTTCCTCACCAGCATCTCGGCAACGGCTAGCCATGCCGGGCTGTCGATCACGATCTGCCGCTGGCCGATGCCGGGGGGCAGCAGGCCAACCAGCGATCCTTGGCGGTCGATCAGCCGACCGAAGGCAAAGCGACCGCCAGAGCGCGGGGCCAGCACGTCGCGGTTGATGAGGTTCGCGGTTTCATCGGGTGACACCTGCCGCATCCACAACTGGTCTCCGCTGCGGTATTCGCCCTGGCTGGTCTCGATGGAGAGACAGACGAGCGATCCGCCATCGACAAGTTCGGTCGGCAGAATGGCATCGCGCGGTGTCGAAAGGCTTTCCGCCCCGGCTTCGGTGAGACGGGCAATCACCTGTGTCTGCTCCTGCGCTTCGCCCTTAACCAGAGTTTGCGGATCGACGCCCAAAGCCTCACCGATGCGGTTCATCCAGGTGAGCGAGAGGTTGCGCATACCAGTTTCGAGCCGCCCGATAGTCTGCGCCGTGGTCGCCGGATTACACGCAGCGGCCACTTCGGCCAGCGTCATGCCCTTCTGCTTGCGAATGTCACGGATGCGGTTGATCATACTCTGGGACCCCGAATAACCATATTGGTTGCAAGTTTCTCTTTCCTACACCCGATTCGCTTTTGCAAGGGGTGTTCGGCTCGAATGGAAGGGAATCTGCATGAACAATCGCAAGCTCGTGGAACGCGAACTGACATCCGAAGGCCCGCGCCGCCGTGCGGGGGTGGGGCGAAAGCGCCGCAGTGTGACCGTGAACGTTGCCGAAAGTCCGCTCAGTTGGCTGCATGCACGCGGCCACCTCGATGACCGTTTATACGATGCAAGTGAGCGGCTGCGCGCCGATTACGAGCGGGCTCAACTAGGCGCGAACGTCACCATGCGCTGGGATCCGGTGCGAATAAAAGGTACCGGTGAGCAAGGGCTGACACAAACCGAGCGCCAGATTGCGGCGCGCAGCCGATTCGACGCCGCGCTGCAACAGGCGGGGCGCGGGCTGGAAGATATCCTCTGGCGGGTAGTTTGTGCGGGTGAAACGCTGCCGGTGGCAGAGAAGGCGCTCGCTTGGCCGGCGCGCAGCGGCAAGCTTGTTCTGAAACTGGCGCTCGACCGCGTGGCGGACTTCTACCGGATCACCTAGCCGAACAGGCCGCGCAGCCAGTGGGCGAAGCGTGCGAAGATCGAACGTCGATCCCTGCTTTCTTCCTGAGCGGCTGCATCGGCGCGTTCCTGCAGCAGCTTGGCCCGCAGCGAATTGCTTTCGCCATCGGCCAGAGCCTGGAGGGTTCGGCCGCGCGGGTTGTGGGCATACATGAAGGCATAGCCGTCGACTGGTTCGTCTTCGATATCGGTGTAGCTGCCGTCCTGTTCGCCCGTCTCGTCATGCGCGTACGTCGCGCTCGTGTCTTCTATTTCGGGCTCCAGGCCAAGAGGGGCATCCTCTTCCCAATCGTCGTCGACTTCGTACTCGAGCGGCGATGGAGCCTGTGGTGTCTCGCCGCGAACCTGTGCGGGGAAAGGTTGCGGCTCTTCCCGGCGAACGTCTTTGGCTTCGAAGCGGAGCGGAATGGTGGGGAAATCGAGGAAAGGCTCCTCGCCAAAGGCGCTCGCCGGTTTTGACGTTTGCGCAAGTGAGCCGAGCATGGGTTCGGGCTCCGCAGACGAGTGCGCAGCCAGCTCAGGTTCCACCGCCTGAGGCTCGATTATCTCGGGCTCCGGGTCAGGCAACGGATTGACGGGGAAGGCACCGTATCGCGCGATCGGCCCAGTGTTCTGCGGCTCGACAGGTTCCGGTTCGTAAGAAATCGCTATGCTGGCCTCGGGCAAATCGGCTTCGTCCAGAGGCTCTTGCGATGCCGCGCGCGCATCCAGCGCGGCACGCTCGGCTTCTTCCTCGGCGGCGATTTCCTCTTCGGAGCGCAGCGGCAGACTCGGGAAGATGCGATGATCGACATCGAGGTTTTCCAGCTGCCGGGCAATGAAATCGTCCTCGGACGCCTGCATCTCAGGGTCGAGTTCCTGATCCTCCCGCTCGCGTGCGGCCGTTATGCGCAGCACTTCTTCGGCGCTGGGGATGGCGTCGTTGTCGTCGCCCGCTTCGGCATCGTCGCTTTCGCCCATATCCTCGGGCGCGGCTTCCTCGTCGTCGATCGGGGCGAGGCCGAGCACCGCCTTGGGACGTTCAGGACGTTCCACCTGTTCGCCCAGCATCTCCGCGCTGGCTTCCTGGAACATCATGTGGGCCTTTTCCAGTTCCTCGGGATCGAGGACCAGGACGGGCTTTTTCTTGAATTTGCGGGGGCCGCCAAGGTTGGCGAGGCTGCCGAAGGCAGGGCCATCGTCACCCGCGCCTGGCGCAGGCATTACCGGTTGATCGGCACGCAAAGCGGAGCTTATCGCATTCCCCATGAAAATCGTTTTGCGCCGGTTTGGTGCAAACGCCGTAAGCAAGCGTGGTTAACGCGGATTTACCTTCGCAGACGGCATCAATCCTCGACCAGAGAGGCAAGGTCGAGCCAGCGCTCCTCGGCCTCGTCCTTTTCCGTGCGCGCCATTTCCAGCGACTTCGAGATACGCGCGAACTTGTCCGGGTCGCGGGCGTAGAGATCGGGATCGGCAAGCGCTGCTTCGCCCTTCGCGATCAGCGCTTCCAGTTCCTCGATGCGCGCCGGCAACTGCTCGTAATCGCGCTGGTCCTTGTAGCTCAGCTTGGCAGGGTCTTTTGGCGGCGGTGGAGGGGGCGGCGAGGGGGCAGCGTTGCTGTCGCTTGCCTTGCCGTCCTTCTTGCCCGGACGTTCCTTGCGCTTGGCCTGCCAGTCCTCGTAGCCGCCTGCGACGATATCCACCGTGCCGCTGCCGTCGAGGCCAAGCGTCACCGTGACCGTGCGATCGAGGAAGTCACGGTCGTGGCTGACGATCAGCACCGTGCCTTCGTAGTCGGCAATAACCTCCTGCAGCAGGTCGAGCGTTTCGAGGTCAAGGTCGTTCGTCGGCTCGTCCAGCACGAGGAGATTTGACGTGCGGGAGAATTCGCGGGCCAGGAGCAGGCGGGAGCGTTCTCCGCCCGAGAATGTGCCAATCTTCGCATCCACAAGCGAGGGATCGAAGAGGAAATCCTTGAGATAGGCCTGCACGTGCTTGCGATGCCCGCGCACGTCCAGCCAGTCGCCGCCCTCGGCCAGCACCTGCCGCACGGTCATGTCCGGCTTCAGCAGGGCGCGCTGTTGGTCGATCATGACGCCGGACAGGGTCTTGGCATGTGTCACGGTGCCGGTGTCAGGCGCGATTTCCCTCGTCAGCATCTTGAGCAGCGTGGTCTTGCCAGCACCATTCGCACCCACGATGCCGATACGGTCGCCGCGCTGGATGCGCAGGGAAAACGGCTTAATGATCTCGCGCCCGTCGTAAGACTTGGAAATGTCTTCCGCCACGATGACGGACTTCGACTTGAAGTCGTCGTCGCTCGCCAGCTTCAGCTTGGCCGTGCCGCCGGGCGTTATCATGGCGGCGCGAGCGGCCCGCATTTCCCAGAGCTTTTCGAGGCGACCCATGTTGCGCTTGCGCCGTGCGGTCACGCCGCGTTCAAGCCAGTGGGCCTCGATCTTCAGCTTCGCGTCCAGTTTTTCCGCCGCGCGGGCTTCCTCGGCATAGACCTGCTCCTCCCACGCCTCGTAACCGCCAAATCCCACGTCCTTGCGGCGCAGGTTGCCCCGATCCAGCCAGAGCGTGGAGCGTGTGAGGCGTTTCAGGAACGTGCGGTCGTGGCTGATGACGATGAAGGCACCCTTGTATCGCGTCAGCCAGGCTTCCAGCCAGTCGATTGCGGCAAGGTCGAGGTGGTTGGTCGGCTCGTCCAGCAATAACAGGTCAGGTTGCAGGGCGAGGGCGCGGGCGATGGCCGCGCGGCGACGCTCGCCGCCGCTGGCACCCGCGGCGCCCGTCGTCATGTCGATACCGAGCTGGCCCGCGATCGACTCGACCTCATGCTCTGCCGGAGGACGGTCACCCGAAAGCGCGAAATCCATCAGCGTCTCGAACCCGGAGAAATCGGGCTCCTGCTCCAGCCAGACGATATTCGTGTGCGGCTTCACTTTGCGCAGGCCGCGGTCGGCCTCGATCTCGCCGGTGATTAGCTTGAGCAGCGTTGTCTTGCCCACGCCATTGCGGCCGATCAGCGCGAAGCGATCTCGCGGGCCGATATGAAGGTCCATGCCGGGGCCTTCAGCGGGGTCGCCGAACAGCCAGCGTCCGCCTTGTTGCAGGCCCAGTCCTTCCCAGCTCAAGATCGGTGGTTCTGCCATGGTGGACGCGCAGGTAGGGGCGATGTGGGCGACTGGCAAGCTGAAGGAAGGGGAACGGCCCCGTTCAGCCCGGCGTTATGCTGTCTGACGCAGATAACACGCCTGTTTCATTAGGAGCTTTTCGATGATCCGTCCCATTCTTCCCATTGCTGCCGTCGCCGCCCTGGCCAGTCCCGCCGCCGCCGAAGTGGCCATCGAATCGAGCGGCCCAGTCATCCAGCTTTCCGTCAGCGAGAGCGTGGCGGTCGATCCCGACATCGCCAACCTTAGTGCGGGCGTGACGACGGTCGCGCCGACGGCTGTCGAGGCGATGCGCCAGAACGCGCGGCAGATGAATGCGGTGGTCGACCGGATCGAGGCGCTGGGTATCGACGAGGACGATATCCAGACAAGCGGCGTCAATCTGAACGCGGAATACGATTACAACCAGCAAACGCGCGAGCAGGAGTTTCGCGGCTACCGGGTGATGAACCGGGTGAACATCGTTTTGCGCGACATCCAGCGTACGGGCGAGGTGCTGGATGCCCTCGTGGCGGCAGGCGCGACCGACCTTGGCGGTATCGGCTGGGCAGTGGACGATCCCGCTCCTGCCGTCGAACAGGCGCGACAGGCAGCTTTCGCGACGGCGCGCCAGCGGGCGCAGAACTACGCACGGCTTTCCGGATTTTCCGACATCCGCCTGCTCGAGATAAGCGAGAGCGTCACCAGTCGCCCGATGCCGATGATGCGCCAGATGGCGACGGCCGACGTTGCCGAGCAATCCACTCCCGTGCGACCCGGCCAGATCGATGCCGGCATCACGGTAAACTTCAGCTTTGAGATGGTGCAGTAACGCGAAAGCAACACCTTGCTGAACGCGGGGCCCTGGCAACATTCACACCTTGTTCAATGCCCCGCGTTTATGCACATTCGCACCATGAAGACGATATCCGCCTTTATTGCCGCAGCAGCGCTGGCCGCCTCCATTGGCGCGGTGCCCGTACAGGCTCAGCAGGGCCGCGGGGACCAGCAGAGCGCGCGTGCGGAAATGCAGGCGGGCCGCATCCTGCCCATACGCGATATCGAGCGTCGCATCATACCCCGCATGGAGCAGGGCGACGAGTACATCGGCTTCGAATACGACCCGACGGCGCAGGCCTATCGCCTGAAGTTCATTCGCAACGGACGGATGATCTGGGTCGATGTCGACGCGCAGACCGCGCGTATCCTGCGCGTATCGCGCTGAACCTCTCCACAATTTGGCTCGCGGGAAACCAGCCCCTTGCTTGACGCGTTCATGACAAGCGCCCACTTATCGGGCGTTATTGCACGGGAGAAGACAGCCAGATGCGCATCCTGATCGTCGAGGACGAGCCGACACTCGGCCAGCAGCTTAAATCGACGCTGGAACAGAACGGTTATGCGGTGGATCTTTCCACCGATGGCGAGGACGGCCACTTTCTCGGCAGCACCGAGGATTACGATGCCGCCGTGCTCGATCTCGGCCTGCCGGAGATCGACGGGCTGACCGTGCTCGGCATGTGGCGCAAGGAAGGCCGCAATTTCCCCGTGCTGGTGTTGACCGCGCGTGACAGCTGGTCAGACAAGGTCGCCGGTCTGGATGCCGGGGCTGATGATTACCTCGCCAAGCCGTTCCAGACCGAGGAACTGATCGCTCGTCTGCGCGCGCTGATCCGCCGTGCATCGGGCAATGCCTCGTCCGAACTGACCGCTGGCGATGTGCGCCTCGATACCCGTTCCGGCCGCGTCACCCTGGCGGGCGAGCCGGTGAAGCTGACGGCGCAGGAATACAAACTGCTGAGCTACCTCATGCACCACAAGGGCAAGGTGGTCAGCCGCACCGAATTGATCGAGCATATCTACGACCAGGATTTTGACCGGGATTCCAACACGATCGAAGTCTTCGTCACCCGCATCCGCAAGAAGCTCGGCGCAGACGTAATCACGACAATCCGTGGCCTCGGTTACAGCCTCGACGACCCCGACGATCCCGCCCGAGAGTAGCACCTCGCCAGCGGCTGACCCGGCGACGCAGAAGAAGAGTGGCAACACCGCCGCTCCCCTAGCGCCGCGCCATACAGGCAGCCTTGCGCGGCGCATGATGCTGATCGCGGCGGGCTGGATTTTCGCCCTGCTATTGCTTGGTGGGCTCGCGCTGGACAGGGCGCTCACCAACCTTGTCTCGAGCCAGTTCGACGATCAGCTTTCCATCGCCCTCAACGCGATGGCGCTCTCGGCAGAGCTGGACCCGTTCGGGGAAGTGCGCTTCAACCGCATACTTGGCGACCAGCGCTTTCTGGAGCCGAATTCCGGCTATTACTGGCAGATCAACGGGGAGGGGGTGGAGCCGCTGCCGTCTCGCTCCCTGTGGGACGAGCGGCTGGATATCCGCGAGGATGCGCAGGCTCTGGAAACCATCTTCTATGATTCACAGCAGCCCGAACTCGGCTCCCTGCGGCTTGCGCAGCGCACGGTGATCTTGCCAGACAGCGACGTGGAATGGCAGTTCGTCGTTGCGGGAAGCCGCGAGGAACTGGATGCGCAGATCGCCGACATTCGCTCCATCGTGGCCTGGTCTTTTGCCGTGCTGGGCATTGGCCTGTTCCTGATGGCCATGGCGCAGATCTGGTACGGCCTTGGGCCGCTGCGCCGCGTGCGCAAGGCGATTGCGCGTATTCGCTCTTCGGGCAGCAATCGAGTGACTGACCCGCTGCCGCTGGAAGTGCAACCGATGGTGGACGAATTGAACGCGCTGCTGGAACACTCCGAACTCCAGGCGGAGGAAGCCCGGCGACACGCGGGCAATCTCGCTCATGCGCTGAAAACACCGCTCACCGTCGTCACCAATGCCGCGAGCGCCGATGCGCCCGATCTGGGCGAAACCGTGCTGCGGGAGGCGGCCACGATGCGCCGTCAGGTAGATCACCACCTCGCCCGCGCCCGCGCAGTTGGCAGGCGGGCCGTAGGCCTCAGCCGCGCAAACGTCATGGACAGCGCCGTCGCGGTGGAACGCGCGGTTGCTCGCCTCTATCCGGATGTGCGCTTCGATATCGACGGCAACGGCGCGGCTCACGTGGCGGTAGAGAAGCAGGACCTTGAGGAGTTGCTCGGCAACCTGATCGAGAACGCGGCGAAATACGGCGGAGGTAGTGTCTTTGTCACCGTCGACGCCGAACCGGAAGCGGAACAGTGCGCCGTGCTGATCGAGGACGACGGCATGGGCATTCCGGAAGAAAAACGCATCGAGATTTTCGGGCGCGGGGCGCGGCTCGATACGGAGAAGCCCGGCACTGGCCTGGGTCTCGCAATCGTGCGCGACGTGGCCGAAATCTATGGCGGCAGCGTCCAGCTTGGCGAGAGCGAAGACCTGGGCGGCCTACTCATTGCCCTCAGGCTGCCGCGCAACAGCGAATAGCTTCGCCGATGGTATAAGGCGTTACGCCGAGGTGGTTTCCTTCAGAATGCCGAGTGCGGTTTCGATAACCACGTCGCTGTCTGCCGGCTTCGGCAAGTGCTTCGCGCCGAGGTTGCGCACGGTTTCGTCGGCGCGATTCAGATCGCCGGAATGCAGGAGATAGGGAATACCGCGTTGATCGAGTTCCTCAGCAACGGGGACACAATTCTCGCGACCCTTCAGCGTCACATCGAGCACCGCGACATCGATGTCGGCCTCCTTCAGATGCTTCATCGCGGCATCGACGCCAGACGCGCAGTAGGCGCGGCAGCCCTTGTCCTCTGCGGCGAACTCAAGATCCATAAGGATTAGCGGTTCGTCCTCCAGCAAGAGGATTGAGTGTTCCGGCATATTATTGTTTTCCTTGTAAATTATGCTGCGACTACTTGGCGGCGAACCGGATCGTCACTTCAAGCCCGTCAGGTCTCCATTCGCGCGTAATGGTGCCTTCGGCGTGCTTGATCAGCCTGTCGATGATGGCATTGCCGGAGCCCGAGTCCGCCGACGGGTGCGAGGCATCGGGACCGCCGCTTTCGGACCAGGTCACGACGAGGTCACGATCGTCGGGCCCTTCAGCCTGCCAGGCAACCTTCACGATGCCGTCATCGGTCGACCATGCACCGTGCTTCTCCGCATTGGCGGCCAGTTCGTGCAGGGTGACGCCGACGCCGGAAACGACGTTGAAAGGCACCTTCAGGCCATTGCCCTGAAGTTGCAGGCGGCCCGTTCCCAGGTCGTATGGCTCGAGGATGGCGCGAATGGCATTGCCGATCTCGATATCGCCCGAAGAAGCCTCGTCCAGCGTGGTTTCGTAGGCACGGCCCAGCGCCTGCACCCGGTGGTTGATCTCGCGCGCCTCGTCCTCGACGCCGCGCATCCTGCCGGTGATATTCACGATGCCGGAAATGACAGCGAACATGTTCTTCATCCGGTGCGAGAGTTCGCGCGCCATTTCCTTGGCATACAGCTCTTCCGCGCGGGCAGCGCGCACGTCGGACACGTCCCACTGGCTGCCGAAGAAATAAATGAGTTCGCCCCTCTGGTTGTAGATTGGCCCGATGTGCAGCGCGTTCCAGAACGTCTCGCCATTCTTGCGATAGTTCAACAGCTCGACGACGGTAACGTCCTCGGTTTCCAGCGCCCGCCGAATCTTAGCAACCTCGTTGGGATCGGTGTCCGGCCCTTGCAGGAAGCGACAATTGCGCCCGACGATCTCGTCCTGATCGTAGCCAGTCAGTTCGCGAAATGCGCGGTTGGCGAAGACGATGGGCATATCCGGCGCATGCGGATCGGACAGGCAGATTGCCATGCGCGTCTGCGCCATCGCCTGCTCGAAAAGCACGCCCGATGCACCGACGAATTCGTTGTCGGGATTGGCCTTGCGAAACTCGTCGGGACTCCGGTCGTAATCAGGCCGGGTATCGTATGCCTGCGACGAACCCGACGACGGCTTCTCGATCTTAGGTGTAACTGGCTTGTCCATTGGACAACTCAACTCTCAAGGTCAGTATCCGGTTCCGGCACAATCTTTCAGTGCCTTAACCTGTCACAACGAGGGCTTACCCGCCGCGGGCAATCTCGTGGTGGCGGATCACCTCGTCGATCACGAAGCGGATGAATTTCTCGCTGAATTCAGGGTCCAGATCGGCCTCCACGGCCAATTTGCGCAAGCGTTCGATCTGGCGCGCTTCCCGGTTGGGATCGGCGGGCGGAAGCTGCGTTTTCGCCTTGTACTCGCCCACGGCCTGCGTGATCCGAAACCGTTCGGCCAGCATGTGGATCAGCGCGGCATCGATATTGTCGATGCTTTTGCGAAAACCGGTCAGGGTCGGGTCGGGAGCATGGTCGCTTGGGCTATCGGTCATGGCAGTCGAGGGTTCGGGCTGGGGCGATTGACGGGACATGACTACCCCTTGCGGGAGAAATGCGCGCTTGCCAACACCCCTGTGCATCCCCATGGAGGGCCGCATGAGCGACAACGTCGTACCGATCAAGCGCGGCCCGGATGCAGCACCTCCCACGCTGACGCCGATTCTGTCGCTGACAGCCACTCCCATGAATGCGGTCAACGCCATCATCCTCGACCGGATGCAGAGCGAAATCCCGCTAATCCCTGCACTTGCCGGTCATCTGATCGCCGGCGGCGGCAAGCGGATGCGACCGATGCTGACGCTGGCCGGTGCCGAAGTGGTCGGATACCAGGGCACTCGCCATCACAAGCTAGCCGCTGCTGTCGAGTTCATTCACACCGCCACGCTGCTGCACGACGATGTCGTGGACGGCAGCGAGATGCGCCGTGGCAAGGAAGCTGCCAACATCGTCTACGGCAATCCCGCCACGGTGCTGGTGGGCGATTTCCTGTTCAGCCGCGCGTTCGAACTGATGGTGGAAGACGGTAGCCTGAAGGTGCTGAAAATCCTCTCCGGCGCCAGCGCCATCATCGCGCAGGGCGAGGTCGACCAGCTTACTGCCCAGCGCAAGATCGAGACGAGCGAGGATCGCTATCTCGATATCATCGGCGCCAAGACGGCCGCGCTGTTCGCTGCTGCCAGCCGCATTGCCGCCGTCGTGGCGGAGTGCGGCGAGGAAGAGGAACTGGCACTGGATGCATATGGCCGAAATCTCGGCATCGCTTTCCAGCTGGTCGACGATGCCATCGATTACGATTCCGACGCAGCCGAAATGGGCAAGGACCGGGGGGACGACTTCCGCGAAGGTAAGATGACCCTGCCGGTGATCCTCGCCTACGCGCGCGGCAATGCCGAGGAGCGCCGCTTCTGGCAGGACGCCATCGCCGGGTTCAGCACAGAGGACGAAGACCTCGCGCAAGCAGTGGAGCTCATCCGCAAGCACGACTGCGTCACCGAAACGCGCGAGCGCGCCCGGCACTATGCTCAGCGTGCCTGCAATGCGCTGTCGATCTTCCCCGATTCCGCTGCCCGCCGCGCCATGGTGGAAGCAGCCCAGTTCGCGGTGGCCCGCGGTTACTAAATTCGGGACACGCTTCGCCCCGTTCGCCGGAGCGGAGCGTTTCCCTGATCGCGAAGGCCCACCTTACTGGCGGGTTGCGGTGTATCGAACTGTGCTGTTGTCCCGCTGATCCATGCTGACACCCGACATTGTATCGCCATCGACGGTCATTTCGGCAATCGATAGAACCTCGCCATCGCGCGAGTAGGTTTCACGGTAGGAGTTCGGACCGATCTCTTCGACGGCCACCATCGTGTTGGAATTGCTGCCCTCGATCGGCACCGGTTCACCGCCGATGGTCGCAGCGAAACGGCTGCCATTTCCGGTGTAGCTGTACTGGTCACCGTCCACCGAGTAGGAGAACCGCAATCCGGCGTCGCTTACGTTTATGTCGCCGGAGTGCGTCCATTGCCCGGAGACGGCATGTGCGCCATCGGGACCTGCGCGCGTCCGTGTGTAAGTCTCCGAACCGGTGACAGTCTCGTCACCTGCCGTGTCGGTGAATTCGACGGTAAGCGTTTGCCCGTCCTCGCTAACGGTCCAGACCGAACTGCCCAGTTCTTCCTCGCCCAGCCTGAACGCGGTGCGGACGGTGTTGTCGTCGACCACTTCGATCATGGCGCCATCGGTACCGGGGCGATCGATTGTCTGCCATTCGCCGTCTGCCGTCACCTGGTAAGGCGGCGTGCAACTGCGGCACTCCCAGACTCCATCGGCGATCAGGTAATCGCGGGTTTCGTTCTCGAACTCGGCGGAGTCCACATTGACCATCCACTGGCCGGTCAGCGTGCCGTCCGAGGTAGCCTCTTCGGTCTCGACTTCGGCCGAGTCGCCACACGCAGTCAGCCCCGCGCAAAGCGAAGCCGCGACAACGGCTGTCACAATCTTCTTCATTGATTTTCCCCCATTTAGATCTCCGCACCCCAACCGGATCGTTCGATTGTAGGTGCGACCAGATGTGCGCCCGCTCCTTCGGACCTTACAACGAACCCGCAGCGCGACAAAATTCATCGGCGGGAGCACAGCTTGCATGGGGGCTGTAACCTGTCGTCGATCGTGTAATGGCGAGCGGATAATGACTAACTTGCCTATCCATGCCGTTTTGCCGGATCTGCTTCGCGCACTGCGCGAGCGCAGCGGTGCGGTGCTGGTCGCACCTCCGGGTGCAGGCAAGACCACGGCTGTCGCACCGGCATTGCTGGAAGAGCCGTGGTGCACCGGCCAGATCATCCTCACCTCGCCGCGCAGGGTGGCAGCTCGCGCCGCGGCGGAGCGGATCGCGGACATGCTGGGCGAGAAGCCTGGCGAACGCGTCGGTTACCTGACGCGGCTGGATAGCAAGCAATCGAAAGCCACGCGCATCCTCGTGGTGACGGAGGCGATCCTCGTGAACCGGCTGCTGGAGGATCAGGAGCTGGAAGGCATCTCGGCGATCCTGTTCGACGAGGCGCACGAGCGGCAACTCGACAGCGATCTCGGCCTCGCGCTGGCGCTCGAAAGCCAGCAAGTGCTTCGCGAGGATCTGCGTATCTGCGTCATGTCCGCCACCATCGACGGAGCGCAGTTCGCGCGTCTGATGGGCGAGCAAACGCCGGTCGTGGAAAGCGAGGGCAAGGCGTGGCCGCTGCGGCTGGAGTGGCTGGGCGCATCGCCTGAAAAGCGCATCGAGGATTCGATGACGTCGGCAATCCTGAAGGCGTGGCGAGAGGAAGAGGGTGACATTCTCGCCTTCCTTCCCGGCGTGGGCGAGATCGAGCGCACAAGGGAACGCCTTGCCGATCGCCTTCCCGCTGCACCGATCCTGCCGCTTCACGGTCAGGTCCAGCCGCAAGACCAGCGCGCCGCCATTCGACGCGATCCGGAAGGTCGTCGGCGTATCGTGCTGGCCACGAGTATTGCCGAAACCTCGCTGACGTTGGAGGGTGTCTCGGTCGTCGTGGATAGCGGTCTCTCCCGCAGTGCCGAATTCGATCGGACGGCTGGCACCACGCACCTGATCACAAAACGCGCAAGTCAGGCCGCCGCTGCGCAAAGGGCAGGGCGTGCAGCTCGGCAGGGGCCGGGTGTCGCCTATCGTCTATGGGAGGAGGGCGGTCATGCGGGCAGACCCGAATTCGACGCCCCCGAAATGCTCACGGCAGATCTCGCGCCCCTGGTGATGAGCCTTGCGAAGTGGGGCGTCACCGATCCTGCCAGCCTGCAATGGCTCGACACGCCGCCGGAGGCATCCGTGTCTTCTGCTCGTGAAAGACTGCGCGCTCTCGGTGCGCTGGACGAAGCAGGAGCGATCACCGCGTGGGGAGAGAAGGTCGCCGCGCTTCCGCTCGATCCGGAGGGGGCCGCGGCGGTCCTGTTCGGCGCGATGCACGGGCAAGCCGGGGACGCCGCGCGGCTGGTTCTGTTGGCGCAGGAACGCGGCCTTGGCGGGCGCGGGGAGGACCTGATGACGCGGCTGCAACGCTGGCAGTCGGATCGCGGCAAGCGCGCCGATGCCTCGCGCAAGCTGGCTGAGCGTTGGGCGCGAATGGCGGATCGTCTTGTAGGCGATTCGCGGGATGGAGGCACTCTCAATCCTGCGGTGTTCCTCGCAATGGGCAGGCCGGATTTCATTGCCCGGCGGCGCGATGTATCAGGCGAGAACTGGGTGTCGGCAGGGGGCAGGGGTTTTGCGCTCGATCCCGCATCGCCGCTGGCGCGGGCCGAATGGCTGGTAATCGCCGATGCACAGGGGCAGGCCAAGGCGGCGCGCATCACGGCGGCCGCGGAAATTTCGACTTCCGAAGTGGAGAAACACTTCTCGAACCGAATCGAGAAGCGCACCGTAGCGCGCTGGAATTCCAGCGAGAACCGGGTCGAGGTCCGGCTTGAAAGGCGGCTGGGCGCGATCACTCTGGCGAGCGGGCCGGACCCCGATCCTGATCCGCAGGCGATTGTGGACATGCTTGTGGATAAAGCGGTGGAACAGCTGGGGACTTTGCTTCCGGCGTCCTTGCTGGCGCGCGCTCGCTTTGCCGGTATCGAGACGCTTTCCGAGGCTGCATTGGCCGAACACAAGGAGGAATGGCTGGTGCCGCTGCTGCAAGGCCGGCGCGACCTCAACCTGCCCCAATCACGCTTCGCCGAGGCGGCGCTGAACGTGCTTTCGTGGGAAGAACGGCAGCATCTCGACACGGCTGCCCCGCGCGAGTTCACCAGCCCGGCTGGCACGACGCACAAGATCGATTACGCGAGTGACGACGCGCCCAGCGTGGAAGTGCGCGTACAGGCGCTCCTCGGCCTCGAACGCCATCCCATGATCGGCACGACGCCGCTGCTGCTTAAGCTTACCAGTCCGGCGGGTCGCCCCATACAATCCACCCGCGATCTTCCCGCATTCTGGCGCGGTAGCTGGGACGATGTGCGCAAGGACATGAAGGGCCGCTACCCGAAGCACCGCTGGCCGGACGAACCGTGGGCGGAAAAACCCAGCCTGAAGACCAAGAACGCCTTTTCAAAAGGCGGCGGTTGAATTATCCGCATGCCCACTATGGAAGCTCGCATCTACAAACGCCCCAAGAATGCCATGCAGTCAGGCAAGGCGCTCACCGACCAGTGGGTCCTCGACTTCGTGCCTGCTGAAGCGAAGAAGCCCGATCCCCTGATGGGCTGGGCCGGCAGCGGCGACACGCGCCAGCAGGTGCAGCTGAAGTTTCCGACTTGCGAGGCCGCGCAGGCCTACGCCGAGAAATACGGCATCGCCGCGCGCGTCCACACGGTTCCGCCCAAGAAGCTGAAGATCCAGGCCTACGCGGATAATTTCAGATGAGTTGATTGCGAAGCCGCCTCCGCAGCTTCGTCCTCGGTGCTAATCGCTCCGCTTCGCTGCGTGGCACCTGCGGGCGCGCATTCGCGCTTGCGGCCCTAAGGGCCGAAACCTCGATCTACTTTCCCGGTTGAAAAGTGAGCGCAGCCCCGCCATATGGCGCGCCGGGAGTCGGGTGGACGTTCGCGTTTGCTCACCGGGTCAGGTCCGGAAGGAAGCAGCCCAGGTAAATGGCAGCGGGTCGCTCGGCTCCTTTTCCACCACATTGTTGCGATGACATTCGCGCGGGCAGCGCCTACCTTTGCCCGCATGAGTGATTCCCCGGAAAATCCGGACACCCCTCCGTGGAAGGGTGACGACGAGACAGACGCGCAACCTTCGGCGGCGGAGCTGGAGGCGGCCGGGCAGAATTCGATGTTCGGCGATCCCGCGCCCGCTCCGGCAGACGAACCCGCTGCGCAAGAGCCGCCAGTGCCGACAACGCCCGCTCCAGAAGAGCCTTCGGCAACGCAGCCGACAGCCGCCGCCCCGCTGCCCGATCCCGCGCAGCCCTACCGCGTGCTGGCGCGCAAGTATCGGCCGCAGACCTTCAGCGAACTGATCGGGCAGGAGCCCATGGTCCGCACGCTGGGCAATGCGATCGAGCGCGACCGGCTGGCCCATGCTTTCCTGATGACCGGCGTTCGCGGGGTGGGCAAGACCTCCACCGCGCGCCTTATCGCCAAGGCGCTGAACTGTGTCGGGCCGGATGGGCAGGGCGGCCCCACTATCGATCCGTGCGGTGTCTGCGAGCCGTGCCGCGCCATCGCCGAGGGGCGCCATATCGACGTGATCGAGATGGACGCCGCCAGCCATACCGGCGTTGACGACGTGCGCGAGATCATCGAGGCAGTGCGCTATTCCGCCGTTTCGGCCCGCTACAAGATCTACATCATCGACGAAGTCCACATGCTCAGCCGCAATGCGTTCAACGCCCTGCTGAAGACGCTGGAAGAGCCGCCCGCGCATGTGAAGTTCCTGTTCGCCACCACCGAAGTCGACAAGCTGCCGGTGACGGTGCTCAGCCGCACGCAGCGCTTCGACCTGCGTCGTATCCCACGCGAGATGCTGCAAGAGCATTTTGCCGCCATCTGCCGCAAGGAAGGTGTCGAGGCAGAGGACGAGGCGCTGGCCATGATCTCCGCTGCTGCCGAAGGTTCGGTCCGCGATGGCCTCTCCATTCTCGACCAGGCGATTGCCCACGCCGATATGGACGCGGGCACGTCAGGCACCACCGTCAGCGCCGCCAAGGTGCGCGACATGCTGGGCCTTGCCGACAAGGGCGCACAGCGCCGCCTGTTCCAGCACTTGCTGGAAGGCAATGCCAAGGCGCTGCTGGCGGCTGTCGACCAGCAATACTCGCTTGGCGTGGAGCCGCTGGCGCTGATGCGCGCGCTGATGGAGTTTTCGCACCGGATCGCGCTGGCGCAGGTCGCCGACGGACAGGCTGACGCGCCGACCGCGGAGGAACGCGAGGCTCTGGAGGAATGGGCGGAGAAGCTTTCCGCCGGACAGGTTCATCGCCTGTGGCAACTGTTGCTGAAGGGGCACGACGAAGTGCGCACCGCTCCCGACCCGCTGGTGTCCGCGCAGATGGCACTATTGCGCGTGTTGCACGCCGCAGACATGCCGGACCCCGGCAAGCTGGCGAAGGAAATCAGAAACGCGGCGCTTGCGGGCGGCATCGCAAACGGCGGCGGCGCGGCAAGCGCGGGCGGGCCGCAGGCGATCAGCTGGCAGGATCTCGTCGCGCAGGTCGACCACAGCGGCATCGCCAACGCCATGTCGATGGCCTCCATCATGTCGCGCCAGGTGCGGGTGATCGAACTTGCGCCCGGCAAGCTCGTCTATACCCAGCCGCATGGCTTCGATGACGATATCACCCCCGCCATGCGGCAGGCACTGAACGAGGTCACCGGCCAGCGCTGGGAAGTGGTGAAAGGCGAAGGCGAGGGCGCTCCCAGTCTTTTCGAGCAGGCCGAGCTTGCCGTGCAGGCAGAGAAGGACCGCATCGAACAGCACCCGCTGATGCAAGCCGTACGACAGCATTTTCCCGATGCGCGCGCCGTGGAAGACGCGGAACCCCCGCGCGGCCACAAGAATTGGTCTCGCAGCGCATAACCCCCCAAGGAGCATTACATGCAGAACATGGAAGAGATGATGAAAGCCGCGCAGGAAGCGGCGCAGAAAATCCAGCAGCAGATGAACGATGCGCAGGTGAAGCTGGACCAGATCGAGGTCGAAGGCAGCTCCGGTGGCGGCCTTGTGAAAGTCCGCGCCAGCGCGCGTGGCCGCATTCTTGGTGTGAACATCGACGACAGCCTGTTCAAGGAAGAGGAAAAGGGCATCCTCGAAGACCTCGTGGCCGCCGCTTTCAATGATGCGCGCGACAAGGCCGACCGCAAGGCGGGCGAGCACATGGCAGAAATGCAGCAGGGCCTCGGCCTGCCGCCGGGCTTCAATCTGCCGGGTATGGGCTAGGCGGGACGACGTTTTGCGATAAGAATGCGTTTCATGTCTTTGATTCGGATAGCTTGCATCGTATTCCTGCTCGCTGCTCCGGCATTTATGCCGCTAGCGGCAAAGAACAACCGCGTTCTACCACCCAGTTCGCACTGGAACCTCAAGTATGACGAGGACAGCTGTGCTCTGCAAAGAGGCTTCGGCGAGGAGGGAGGCGCCATATTGCTCGAGTTGCGTCAGTTCGCGCCCGGGCCGGGGTTCCAGTTGCTTTTCGCCAGCGTAGATTTCGATTTACGGAACGAGCGTCCCGAAATTCGCTACGGCGGTGATGAGGAAAACCGGCTAATCGAAAATGCCATAATTGCGGATTACGGGGATGACCTTCACGCGGTCATCCTCAGCGACAGTTTCCACACGATCTCCGAAAAAGAGGAATGGGAAGAACTCGACGCGAACGAGAGGGCGCGCTGGAATTTTCGCTCCCTACAAAATTTGGCTTCCCTGCAGACACGCGAAGAAAGCATCGAGGCAATCGGTATTGCCGAGACCTTCGGTGAAGAAATCACGCTCCAGACCGGCTCCATGAGAGCGCCGATGGACGCCATGCGACAGTGCATGGACGAATTGCTCACACATTGGGGCGTTGACGCCGAAGCGCACCGCTCCCTCATCCGCCCTGCACTCCCGCGCAATTACAATCGGCTCGTCCGCCGCGTGATACAAAATTATCCCAGCGCCATGCTGCGACAGGGCAACAATGCCAGATTGCAAGTCCGCCTTTCGGTCAGTGAAGCCGGAGATGTGACGGGATGCTACCTGCAGTTGCCGATCGAATTCGACGATTTTCGACAGGATGCCTGTCATGCACTGGAGCGCGCACGGTTCGATCCAGCACTGGATGCGCAGGGAAACCCGATTGCGAGTTACTGGACGAGTACTATCCTCTACTTGATGAATTAGCAGCGGATTGCAAATCTTCGGCAAGCAATCGGCATTCTGTCTGTAACTGGCTATCCACCCCTAAGCCGCACCTCGTCATTGCAGGCGCAGGCGGTCGCCCCCATATTCCTGCCAAAGCCAGAGACCTGGCAAGAAATATGGACATTGAAATGACTGCATTCCCCCTTCTTCCCTTGCGCGACATCGTCGTTTTCCCCGGCATGGTCGTCCCCCTGTTCGTGGGGCGCGACAAGTCGGTGGCGGCGCTGGAAGCGGCGATGGAAAACGGCAAGGATATTTTCCTTGTCGCCCAGCTTGACCCGGCAACCGACGATCCCGAAGCGGAAGATCTCTACGATCTCGGCGTGGTCGCGCAGGTGTTGCAGATGCTGAAACTGCCCGACGGCACCGTGCGCGTGCTGGTGGAAGGCCAGTACCGCGCCCGGATGACCGAAATGCGCGTTTCCGAAGACTTCGTGATGGCGCAGACCGAGCAGGTGGAGGAAACCACCGCCAGCGGCACCGAAGTTTCTGCCATGATGCGCAGCGCGCTGGGCCAGTTCACCGAATATGCCAAGTCGAACAAGAAGATGTCCGACGAGCTTGAGGAAGAGCTGGAAGCCATCGACGACGCCGGACGGCTGGCCGACGCGATTGCCGCGAACCTCTCCGCGAAGGTCGACGCCAAGCAGCAGCTTCTTGCCGAAAGCGACGCGCTGAAGCGGCTGGAAATGGTCTTCTCCGTGATGGAGGGCGAGCTTTCCGTGCTGCAGGTGGAGAAGAAGATCCGTGGCCGCGTGAAGCGGCAGATGGAGAAGACCCAGCGCGAATATTACCTCAACGAACAGCTGAAGGCGATCCAGAGCGAACTGGGCGGTGAGGGCGAGGACGGCGACGAGCTGTCCGAACTGGCCCGCCAGATCGAGGAAACGAAGCTTTCCAAGGAAGCCCGCGCCAAGGCGGAAGGCGAGCTCAAGAAGCTGCGCTCCATGCAGCCGATGAGCGCCGAGGCGACCGTGGTGCGCAACTATCTCGAGGTTCTGCTCGGCCTGCCGTGGGGCAAGAAGAGCAAGCTGAAGAAGGATATCGGCAAGGCGCAGGACGTGCTGGATGCCGATCACTACGCGCTGGAAAAGGTGAAGGATCGTATCGTCGAATACCTCGCCGTGCAGGCGCGCACCAACAAGCTGAAGGGGCCGATCCTGTGCCTCGTCGGCCCTCCCGGCGTGGGCAAGACCAGCCTCGGCAAGTCGATCGCCAAAGCGACGGGTCGCGAGTTCATTCGCCAGTCGCTGGGGGGCGTGCGTGACGAAGCCGAGATCCGCGGCCACCGCCGCACCTATATCGGCTCGCTGCCGGGCAAGATCGTGTCCAACCTGAAGAAGGCCGGCACCAGCAATCCGCTGTTCCTGCTCGACGAGATCGACAAGCTCGGTCAGGATTTCCGCGGCGATCCGGCTTCGGCGCTGCTGGAAGTGCTGGACCCCGAACAGAACAACAAGTTCCAGGATCACTACCTGGAACTGGATATCGACCTTTCGGACATCATGTTCGTGACCACCGCGAACAGCCTCAACCTGCCGCAACCGCTGCTCGACCGGATGGAGATCATCCGCCTCGAAGGCTACACGGAAGATGAAAAGGTCGAGATCGCCCAGCGTCACCTCATCGCCAAGCAGGTGAGCGACCACGGCCTGAAGGACGGCGAATTCGAGCTGACCGAAGCGGGCCTGCGCGACCTCATTCGCTACTACACCCGCGAGGCGGGCGTGCGTACGCTGGAGCGCGAAATCGCCAAGCTGTGCCGCAAGTCCTTGCGCAAGATTCTCGAGAAGGAAGTCGAGAGCGTGACCGTCACGCCGGAAAACCTCGGTGACTTCATGGGCGTCCGCAAGTTCAAGCACGGCGTTTCCGAGGAAGAAGCGCAGGTGGGTGCAGTAACGGGCCTCGCCTGGACCTCCGTGGGCGGCGAGTTGCTCACAATCGAAAGCGTGACCACGCCTGGCAAGGGCGAGGCAAAGACGACTGGCAAGCTGGGCGACGTGATGAACGAATCCGTTGCCGCCGCTTTCAGCTTCGTAAAGGCGCGGGCACCTGCCTACGGCATCAAGCCGAGCATCTTCCAGCGCAAGAACATCCACATCCACCTTCCCGAAGGGGCGGTGCCGAAGGATGGGCCGAGCGCGGGCATTGGCATGGTCACTTCCATCGTCTCCACGCTGACGGGCATTCCTGTCCGTCCCGAAGTGGCGATGACGGGCGAAGTCACGCTGCGCGGCCGGGTGCTCGCCATCGGCGGCCTGAAGGAAAAGCTGCTGGCGGCGCTGCGCGGTGGCATCAAGACCGTGCTGATCCCGGAAGAGAACGAGAAGGACCTCGCCGAGATACCGGACAACGTGAAAGAAGGGTTGGAGATCATCCCCGTCAGTCATGTCGACCAGGTGCTGGAACACGCACTCACCGCGCTGCCCGCGCCGATCGAGTGGACCGAGGCGGACGACATCGCCAGCCAGCCGCACGGTCCTGGCGCCGGTGGAGCCCCGATCACGACTGCACACTGAGTCGCGCGCGGACTCCGGACGAGGGTGGCTCGCCGAAAGCGGCAGTTACCCTCGCGAGGGGGGTCTCGGCGCAAGAATCAGGGCGTTGCACGAGATAAAGCTACGTCCTGCCTCAAAAATCCCGCCAGTTGAGCGGCTTTGCCTTTGACTCGGGCGGGAAAACTCGCTCAATTCCCCCGCATCGCAAAGCGATTCAGAATTTTCGTTTTGAGCACAGAACAAGTGAGGGGGTTCTCCGAAACATGAACAAGAATGAACTTATCGGCGCGGTCGCGGACTCCAGTGGCCTTTCGCGCAACGATGCGACGAAGGCTGTCGAAGCTGTTTTCGATACCATCACCGGCACGCTGTCCAAGGGCGACGAAGTACGCCTGGTAGGCTTCGGCACGTTCTCCGTGGCGAAGCGCAAGGCGTCGACCGGGCGCAACCCGCGCACCGGCGAGCCGATGACGATCAAGGCATCCACCCAGCCCAAGTTCAAGGCTGGCAAGGGCCTCAAGGACGCCGTCAACTAGGACGCGAAAACCGGGGTACCGGGGCGCGGACCCGCGCCGAATCTACAGGGGGAGAAAGGGCTGTCCGTAAGGGCGGCCCTTTTCTCTTTGCCGCTCACTACTCGCCGAAATCGATCAGGGCCGTCGGAGCGGCAGCGGTGCTGCTGCCGATTTCCCAGACGAGCATCTGGCCGCGCGGATCTGTCTTCGGCCCATCGTCAGTGTTGTTGGCAAGGATGGGCGCGTCGGTGATGATCCGGAAAGTGCCCTCTGGCTGACGCATGTCGATCTGCGGATTACTTTCGCCGCCCTCCGCGCTTTCTTCTGCAAAGGCGCCCATCATTCCCATGAACATCGCGCCCATGGGATTTCCACCGGTAGGAGCAAAGCCCGGCGCGGAAATCCTCGCGCGGCCATCCTGGCGCAGGCGTACCTGCACGAAGGAATTGGACATCGGCATATCCTCAAACGTTGGGAAGTCGAAGTCGTGGCCAAGCGTGCTGGTGATGGAGAAATCGACGACGAATGTCCCATCGCCGATGAATTCCACGCTGTTCCAGCCGGCCTGCCGTTGCAGCATGGCGGTCATCTCGGCGACCTGCTCCTCGTCCTCCAGGTCGACGCCGCCGAGCATCCCTTCCATCATCTGACGGCCCATGGCGTCTTCACGCGCGCGCTCGGCCAGTTCCTCCTCGGTGCAGGGACGCTCCTTGCCGCTGCTCTCGTTGTAGCAAGGCTGCTGGCCCTCGGCCTCCTGTGCCATGTCTGCCAACTGGTCCATGCCGGCCATCACGATCTCGCCGTCGTAGGTGAAGGTGAACTGTCGATCCGCCGCAATGTGGAGCGTGGCATCGAACGTGCCTGGCTGGAACAGACAGCCCGACAGCAGCGCGCTTGACGCCAGCAAAGTCGCCGAGGCGGCAAGGCGTTTGATACGGATCGGCATGGTCATGATCGGTTCCCCCAAGAAAGTCTGTCTAGCCCAGGTCGCGTGTCGCAATAGCATATAGCGCAATCGCACCCGCATTGGACACATTGAGACTTTCCATCGCCTCGCTGATCGGCAGGCGGGCGAGGGCGTCGCAATGCTGGGTGACGTTATGGCGCATGCCTTCGCCTTCGGCGCCCAGGACCAGAGCGACAGGGCCGGTGGGCAGTGCCTCCGCCAGCGTTGCCTCCGCTTCACCGGCAAGACCGATGCGCCAGTATCCTGCCTCTGCGATTTCCTCCAGCGCGCGCGACAGGTTGACCACGCGCACCCAGGGCACGATTTCCAGCGCGCCCGATGCGGACTTGCCGATCACCCCGCCTTCGGGCGGCGCATGGCGATCCTGCGTCACGATGGCGGCCGCGTCGAAAGCGGCGGCGGAGCGCAGCAGCGCGCCAACATTGTGCGGGTCCGTCACTTGGTCCAGCACCACGATGGGCCGCGTAGGGTCTCCGTCGAGAACATCGCTGAGATGCAGGTCTTCCAGCGGCTCGCATTCCAGCACCAGGCCCTGATGCGGGGCATCCTTGGCTACCAGGCGGGCGAGATCGCTGACATCGGCATATTCAACGGGGAAATCTGCAGGGAGTTCGCCGTCGAGCGATTCGACGCCTTCACGGGTCGCCCAAAGCTTGCGGTGCTGGCGGCGCGGGTTCATTAGCGCGGCTTCCACCGCGTGGCGCCCCCACAGGCGCACCGCGCCCTTGCTCGCCCGGCCGGAGCCGCGCCCGCCCTGCATGCGCCCGGCGCGTCCGCGCAGCGCTTTCTTGTTCTTGGCCATTTCACTTCGCCTTTTTCGAAAGAATGGCGCCTCCTGCCAGCACGCCCATTGACAGGCAAGCGGCGCTTCGCCATTGGGGCGCCTCTCGGCTGGAAAGCGCACTTTCAGGGCGCCAACCAATGCGGGCCAGCGCCCGCCTCCGGCAACGGTGTGGACAGGTGGCCGAGTGGTTAAAGGCAGCAGACTGTAAATCTGCCCGCGCAAGCGTACGCTGGTTCGAATCCAGCCCTGTCCACCACCGCCGTTACCAAGAAAAACGACCGCCCCGGCCATGGCCGCGACGGTCGCTTTCCCTCTCCAGCTCGTGTCAGCGCCCTTGCTTCGCCAGCGCTCGTGCGCGGTGCAGAACGGGCTCGGTATATCCCGACGGTTGCTTCGTCCCCGCAACGATGAGTTCTCGCGCGGCGTTCAGCGCGATCGAGTGGCGCTCGTTCCCGGCCATCGGGCGGTAGGTCGGGTCGCCATCGTTCTGCGCATCGACCTTTGCCGCCATGCGGTGCAGGGCATCGTCCACCATGAAGCGGCTTACGATCCCGTGGTGCAGCCAGTTGGCGATGTGCTGGCTGGAAATGCGCAGCGTCGCGCGGTCTTCCATCAGGCCGATATCGTTGATGTCCGGCACCTTGGAGCAGCCGACGCCTGCATCGATCCAGCGCACCATGTAGCCGAGGATGCCCTGCACGTTGTTGTCGAGTTCGGTGGCGATCTCGTCCGCGGACCAGTTCGCGTCCTCGGCCAAAGGGACGGTCAGCAATTTCTCGACCGGCACCGTTTTTTCGTTCGCTCGTGCGCGCTGGCGATCCGCCACATCGCAGTGGTGATAGTGCACCGCGTGAAGAGTGGCCGCCGTAGGCGAGGGCACCCAGGCGGTGCTCGCGCCGCTCATCGGATGGCCGATCTTTTCCGCCAGCATGGCCTGCATCCTGTCGGGCGCGGCCCACATCCCCTTGCCGATCTGCGCACGTCCGGCCAAGCCGCAAGCGAGCCCGATCTGCACGTTGCGATCCTCGTAGGCAGCAATCCACTCGGCCTTCTTGATGTCGCCCTTGCGCTGCATCGGCCCGGCCAGCATCGAGGTGTGTATCTCGTCGCCCGTGCGATCGAGGAAGCCGGTGTTGATGAAGAACACCCGGTCCTTCACAGCGTGAATGCAGGCGGCGAGGTTGGCGCTGGTGCGCCGTTCCTCGTCCATCACGCCGATCTTGATGGTGTTGCGGGCAAGGCCGAGCATGTCCTCGACGGCTGCGAACAGGCTGTCGGCGAAAGCGCACTCTTCCGGTCCGTGCATCTTTGGCTTCACGATATAGATCGAGCCTGTGGCACTGTTTCCGAGACGGCCAAGGCCCTTGAGATCGTGCAGACCGATCAGGCCGGTGACGGCGGCGTCCAGCACGCCTTCGAAGATCTCCGATCCGTCCGGCAGGTACACGGCGGGGTTCGTCATCAGGTGGCCGACGTTGCGCACCAGCAGCAGGCTGCGGCTTCGCAAGGTGCGTTCATCGCCGTGCATGTCGCGATAAGTGCGATCGGGGTTGGCCGTGCGGATCACCTTCTCGTCACCCTTGGTGAAGCTGGCGACAAGATCGCCGCGCAGGGCGCCTAGCCAGTTGCGGTATCCGGCAACCTTGTCGACCGCGTCGACGGCGGCGACTGAGTCTTCGAGGTCTATGATAGTGGAAAGTGCGGATTCGAGGCGCACGTCGGCGATTCCCGCCGGATCGCCGCTGCCGATAGGGTGGCTGTCGTCGATGACGATCTCGATATGCAGGCCATTGTGCTTCAGGATGAAGTTGTCGCCGATCGTTCCGACCAGCTGGTCGGGATTGGCGAGGGCGGGTACGCTGCCGGTCCACTCGCTCCACATCCCTTCGGCGAGCGGGACTACATCATCCAGGAATGCCTTGGCCCAGGCGATCACTCTTGCCCCGCGCCCGGCATCATAGTCCGCGCCTGAGGGCGTGGAGCCGTCCAGTGCATCGGTGCCGTAAAGCGCGTCGTAAAGACTGCCCCAGCGCGCGTTCACGGCATTGAGGACGAAGCGGGCGTTGAGCGCCGGAACCACGAGCTGCGGTCCTGCAATGGTGGCGATTTCGGGATCGACATTCGCCGTGCCGATAGTAAACGCCTCCGGTTCCGGCACGAGGTAGCCCATCTCGCGCAGCTTGCGCGGAGGAACGCCGATACCGGCATCGGGATTTGCGCGGTGCCAGTCGTCGATCTGGTGCTGCAATTCTTCTCGCCGCTGCAACAGGTCGCGGTTCTGCGGCGTGAAGCGGTCGGCGAGATCTGCGAGGCCGGACCAGAAGCGCCCGGCCTCAATTCCGGTGCTCGGCAATGCTTCGTGTTCAATAAAATCGGCCAGCACAGGGTCGACGGCCAATCCCGCGCGCTGGACGGTGCCGGCGCGCGGGGTGTTGGCATCGCTTTGCTGTTGCTGGCGAAGCGATGCGGTGGTCATCGGCCGAACCGCCCCATGCGGTGATGCAGGTTCACCAGCTTGCGGGTCTCGGCGTTGTCTTCTCCGTTGCGGATGGCGACTGCCAGCGCGTTGCGGATGAGGCCGAAATCTTCGGTCGAGAAGACCGGGCGGGCCATTGTCGGGTGTGCCATATTACTTCTCCTTCTTCGCGTTGCGCCGGCTCATGCGGCAAACTGGTTCATCGTGTTGTGCTCGCCGCCAGCCTTCAGGGCTGCTTCTCCGGCGAATGCTTCCTTGTGATCGTCGCCGATGTCGGAACCGGCCATGTTCTGGTGCCTGACACAGGCAATCCCTTGGCGGATTTCCTCGCGCTGCACCTGCTTGACGTAGCCGAGCATCCCTTCTTCGCCGAAGTAGCGCTTGGCGAGGTTGTCCGTGCTCAGCGCTGCCGTGTGGTAGGTCGGCAGCGTGATCAGGTGGTGGAAGATGCCCGCCCGCTTCGCAGCATCGCGCTGGAACGTGCGGATCTTCTCGTCGGCTTCCTTCGCCAGATCGCTGTCGTCGTAGTGCTGGCTCATCAGCTGCTCGCGTTCGAACATCGACAGGTCGCGGCCCTCGGCTTCCCAGGCGTCGTACACCTGCTGGCGGAAGTTCAGCGTCCAGTTGAAGCTGGGCGAATTGTTGTAGACGAGCTTGGCATCGGGAACGACCTCGCGGATGCGATCCACCATGCCGGCGATCTGTTCGATGTGCGGCTTCTCCGTCTCGATCCACAGCAGGTCGGCACCGTTTTGCAGCGCAGTGATGCAGTCAAGAACGCAGCGATCCTCTCCCGTGCCGGGACGGAACTGGAACAGGTTGGACGGCAGACGCTTGGGGCGCATCAGCTTGCCATCGCGGTTCAGCAGCACGTCACCGGGATTGCCCGCGCCGTCCACTGCCTCGCAATCGAGGAAGCTGTTGTACTGGTCGCCCAAGTCTCCCGCTTCGCGAGTGAAAGCGATCTGCTTCGTCAGGCCAGCGCCCAGCGAATCGGTGCGGGCGACGATGATGCCGTCAGGCACACCCAGTTCAAGGAAGGCGTAGCGGATCGCGCGGATCTTCTGGAGGAAGTCCTCGTGCGGAACGGTAACCTTGCCGTCCTGGTGGCCGCACTGCTTTTCGTCCGAAACCTGGTTCTCGATCTGCAGGGCGCAGGCACCGGCTTCGATCATCTTCTTGGCGAGCAGGTAGGTCGCCTCGGCATTGCCGAAGCCTGCATCGATATCGGCGATGATCGGCACGACGTGGCTCTCGTGGTTGTCGATCGCCTGCTGCGCCTTTGCGGCAGCGGCTTCGTCACCGGCCTTGCGAGCTTTGTCGAGATCGCGGAACAGGCCGCCCAGTTCGCGAGCGTCTGCCTGACGCAGGAAGGTGTAGAGCTCCTCGATCAGCGCGGGAACGCTGGTCTTCTCGTGCATGGACTGGTCGGGCAGGGGGCCGAATTCGCTGCGCAGTGCGGCGACCATCCAGCCCGAAAGGTAGAGGTAGCGGCCCTTTGTGCTGCCGAAATGCTTCTTGATGGAGATCATCTTCTGCTGGCCGATGAAACCGTGCCAGCAGCCGAGCGACTGCGTGTACTGGGCCGGATCCTTGTCGTAAGCTTCCATGTCCGCACGCATCACCTTGGCCGTGTGGCGGGCGATATCGAGGCCGGTCTGGAACTTGTTCTGTGCCCGCAGCCGAGCGGCGAATTCGGGGTCGATACCCTGCCAGTCTGCGCCGTGGCGATGCTTGATACCGGTCTGGCGATGGATTTCTTCGAAGTAAGTCATGATGATACGGTCCTTGGCGTTGGTGTCGCTTGACAGTCATGTGGCACCCGATTTCGTGGCCGTCGCGCATTCCGGTGTAATGTTGTCGAACTTTACAAGATTTGCGTGTAATGTTGTAAACAACCGCACTCGCACCGGAATGACCATGGCTACCAAGACACTCTACCTCGGACCCCGCCTGAAAAAATTGCGCCGCGAACTGGGGCTGACCCAGGCCAACATGGCGAACGATCTCGATATCTCGCCCAGCTACATCGCGCTGATGGAGCGCAACCAGCGCCCCGTGACGGCGGAGATGCTGCTGAAGCTGGCGACCACCTATCGCATCAACGTGGCAGACCTGGCGGACGAGGACGCCGACGAAACTGCCGCCCGCCTGCAATCGGCCCTGCGCGATCCGCTGTTCGCGGATATTGCCATCGAACCCCTCGATATCGAGGATATCGCCACCAGCTACCCCGGCATGGCCGAGGCGCTGCTGCGCCTGCACACCGCGTTCGGCGAGGAACAACTCGCCCTTGCCGAGCGCCGTGATGCAGCGGCAACCGAAAGCGCGGGAGTGGCGTCCAGCGATCCGGTGGGCGAGGCGAGGGCGTTTCTCGCTGCGCGGAGAAACTGCTTCCCCGAACTGGACGACAGCGCCGCCGCGCTATCGAAAAAACTCGATTCCTTTGCCGCAATGAAGGATCATCTTGCCGAGAACCACCAGCTCGACTTGCGCCTGACAGATGACGGGCTGCTGCGCGGCGCGCTGCGCTGGCACGACTATCACCGGCGGCGCATCCATGTGTCGGAGCGGATCGACCAGGCCGGGCGGCGGTTTCAGGCGGCCTTGCAGATCGCCATTCTGGAACAGGAAGAGCCGATCGCGCGCATCGTGGCCGAAAGTCGCCTCACCAGCGAGGATGGCAAGCGGCTGGTCCGCCGTGCCCTGCAATCATATTGGGCCGCAGCGCTGTTAATGCCTTACCGCGCTTTCGCCAAGGCTGCCGAGAACCTGCGCTATGACGTGGAGGCGCTGTGTTCGCGCTTCGCCGTCAGTTTCGAGCAGGCGGTGCATCGGCTGACGACCTTGCAGCGTCCCGGCGAGGAAGGCGTGCCATTCTTCTTCCTGCGCGTCGACCGCGCGGGCAATGTTTCGAAACGGCTGGACGGTGCGGGCTTCCCATTCGCGCGGCATGGCGGCGGGTGTCCGCTGTGGAACGTGCACACGGTGTTCGATCAGCAGAACGTAGTCGACGCGCAGTTGATCGAACTGCCCGACGGCGAGCGATACGTCTCTATAGCGCGCACGGTGCGAGGCGGTGGCGGTGCTTTCGGTGTTCCGCGCGTCGTGAGGTCCGTGGCGATTGCCTGCTCGGCTACGCACATGGACAAGCTGGCTTATGGCGACGCGCTGAAACAGAGCGACCCTACTCCGATAGGCGTTGCCTGCCGCCTGTGTCACCGCCCACGCTGTATTGCGCGATCCGCTCCGCCGATGGGCCGCGAGATCGTGCCCGTTCGCTTCCGCGAAAGCGGCGTGCCGTTCGACTTTTCCATGGAATAGGTCGCGCTAACCGGAAGGCAGGCTGGCAAGCTTCGCCTCTACCATTGTCCGAATATCTATCTTTGCCTTCATGCGAGCAGCCAGCAGGGCAGTGCCGCTGATCTTGCGCTGGGCGAAGAGCATCTCGGCAGGCGGCAAGTGCCATGCAGCCTTGTCCTGCGCGATGGCCATGCCTTCTTCGCGCACTGTCTTCACGAAGGACCGGTCACCGAAGTCGAAATCGCCGGGCTTGCCGAGCTCCTCGACGATCACCGCGATGATCCTGTCGAGGTTGGCACGGTGTGCGTCTGCCGTGTGCCGAGAGAGAAAGCCCGCCGCAATCGCGGCTTCGGCAATCGCCTCGTGATCTTCGGCCAGCCCTGCGGCCAGAAGCCGGCGATAGCTCATGGTAATGTGCGGCGATACTTCGCGCGCGGCGCCGAAATCGAGCAGCACCAGCTTTTCGCCGTCCTCCGAGATCCGGTAATTGGCGAAGTTCGGATCGGTCTGCATCAGGCCGAAATCGAATAGTTCGCGCAGCACGAGGGCGATCAGCCGCTCCATCATGGCGTCGCGCACTTCCTGCGGCTCGTGCTCCAGCGTATCGATGGAGCGGCCCGGCACGAAATCCATTGCGAGCACGTTCGTGGTGGTGAGATCGGCGTGAAAGCCGGGGACGATGTATTCGCTCTCCCCCGCCAGCAATTCGCCGTAAGCCTGCATCTGCCGCGCCTCGCGCTGATAGTCGGCTTCTTCATGCAGTTGCTGCTTGGCCTCTGCCAACAGGGGCGCAATATCCATGTGCTTGGGAAGCAGGCCCGAAACGCGCAGCAGCGTTGCCACATTGTCGACATCGGCATCGATCGATTCGCGCACGCCGGGATATTGCACCTTGATCGCCAGGTCGCGCCCGTCGCGCGTCTTGGCGCGGTGAACCTGACCGATGGATGCCGCCGCAAGGGGCCGCGGGTTGAAATACTTGAACTCGCGCCGCCAACCAATGCCCCAGTCCTTCGCCAGCACGGCCTCAAGCTGCTTGGGCGGCATCGAATGGGCATTTTCCCGTAGTCGCGCCATGATCTGCGCCAGTTCGGGCGGCAGCACGTCGCCTGCATCCATGGACACCATTTGCCCCAGCTTCATCGCCGCACCGCGCAATTCGGAAAGCCGGTCTGCCACACGGCCCACGTTGCCCGGTGTCAGGAGCAATTCATTGAGACGAGGGCGCTTTCCTTCCGCCAGTCGGCGGGCGCCTTCGGCCATGACGCCGCCCGCCAAGCCTCCAGCCAGTCGGCCGAATTGGCCAAGGCGCGCGCTTCGGCTGCCGGGAACGGCGCGCGAGCCGCCATCGTTATCCTTGTCAGACATTCACATTAGCTGGTGTGCGCGGCAGCGAAACGCCAGCGGGGACAAAAGGCGGTATCGCTTGTGAGCGCAGCAGCAACAGCATAGGTAGAGGCGATGGCTGGTGAACTCAGAGACAATCGCGGTCGCGGCGATGCCGAGTGGGGCTTACCCCCGGTCCATCCCGAGGGCCGCAAGTTCGGCATGATCGCCACGGCGATTGCGCTGGCGGTGCTGGTTATCTTCGACTGGGACTGGCTGGGCTGGCCGCTGCTGTTGCTGGCGGTTGGCGTCTTTGCCTTTTTTCGCGATCCCGAGCGTGTCGTGCCGCAGGGCGACAAGCTGATGGTGTCCCCGGCCGATGGTCTGGTGACGCTGATCTCGCAGGTAACGCCGCCGACGGAACTGCAGAACGCGACCGAGGATGGCGGCCGCGGGCTGGGCAAGGACCCCGTGACGCGCATATCCATCTTCATGTCTGTCTTCGACGTGCACGTGAACCGATCGCCGATATCGGGCACGATCAGGCGCATCGTCTATATCCCCGGCGCTTTCATGAATGCCGATCTGGACAAGGCGAGCGAGGAGAACGAGCGCCAGCACGTGCTGATCGAGCGGGGCGACGGGACCGCCATCGGCTTCACGCAAATTGCCGGGATGGTGGCGCGGCGCATTGTGCCGTTCGTGAAGCCGGGCGATATCGTCGCCGCCGGACAGCGGGTCGGACTGATCCGCTTTGGCAGCCGGGTGGATGTCTATCTGCCCGCAGGGACGGAACCCAAAGTGCTGCTGGGGCAGCGCGTTATCGCAGGAGAGACAGTGCTGGCCGAGATCGGGACGGTAGGGCTGCTTGAAGGAGTAAGCCAGTGAGGCCAGGCCAGGACGACACGAAAGACTTTGATGAGGACGAGACAGTAACCGCCGGTCCTGCATGGCTCGGTCCCAAGGCCAGCGAGCATGAGCGGGTAACGCGGTCGCGTGCGGGGAAGGGACTGTCGCTGCGTGCTGTCTTGCCCAATGCGATCACCGCGGCGGCACTGTGTTCGGGGCTTACCAGCATTCTTTTCGCCATCGGCGGGCAGTGGCCGCAGTCGGTCTTCGCCATGATCCTTGCCGGCGTGCTGGACGCGATGGATGGCCGAATTGCTCGCCTGCTGAAGGCGCAGTCGCGCTTCGGTGCGGAGCTCGATAGCCTCTCGGATTCAGCCAGCTTCGGCATTGCGCCTGCGTTGGTGCTTTACCTGTGGGCGCTGGTGGATGCGCCGCGTCTCGGCTGGCTCGCGGCGTTGGCTTATGCCATTTGCTGCGCTCTGCGATTGGCCCGCTTCAACGCGCAGATCGATATGGAAGAACAGCCGCACAAGTCGGCGGGCTATCTCACGGGTGTTCCTGCGCCAATGGGAGCAGGCTTTGCCTTCATGCCGGTCTATCTCTGGTTGGCGACGGGCGAGCCGATCTTCCGCGAACCCTTGCTGGTTGGCCCGTGGATCATCCTGGTTGCGGTGCTGATGGTATCCAACATGGCGACGCCCAGCTGGAAGTCCCTCGCGCCGTCCGGCGATTTCAAGCTCGCTTTCATCGCGGTGGCCGGGCTGCTGGTGGGCGGCCTGCTGATCGAAACCTGGTGGACGCTGGTGCTGATCGGCGTTGTCTACATGGCGCTGATCGTCTGGTCGGTCAGCGGCTATGCCAAGGTGAAGCGGGAGCGGCGCGCTGCCGCTGCGGGCGACGTGCCGGACAATGGGCCGGACGACGAGGAAACCGCTACGCCGCCATCCGGGCGAAAGCCTCTTGCGGTCGACGAAGTGGACGCGGCTCTGCAAGAGAAGCGCGACCGATAGCGGCCAGTTCGCGGCGCGTCTGGCGCCAGCGGACGACGCCATAACGGATGCAGGCGTGGCAGGAGAGCAGGGCAATCGCTGCCACCAGTCCGAAGAAAATCGAAATCGCCAGTGCAAATGCCATAAACCGTGATCCTTTGGCTCAAAGCCCCTCCGGCGACCATCGAATGCCGGAACCGCCTGTTTGTTCCTGATGCGTTCTTTGTTCCAATTTCGTTCCTGTCGGTCAAGCACTTTGTTCCGCTTGTGTTCCGCACTTGCAATTTACAGGTGGATTTCCCCATGTTGCTGGGCTAAGGGCCGCCACGCCTGAAGGGCAGAAGCGATTCCCGTTTCTGCCGAAGAGGGCAAATCCACATGGAAGGCACTGACATACCGGTGCCGCCCGCGGGGCAAGTTCCCAAGGGTCGGTTCCCCGTCTTCCAGAGGCTCAACCGGAAAGGAATTTACCTATGGCGGCACCTACCGTCACGATGCAGCAATTGATCGAGGCCGGCGCACACTTCGGCCACCAGACCCACCGCTGGAACCCGCGGATGAAGCCGTACATCTTCGGCAGCCGCAACGGTGTTCACATCATCGACCTGTCGCAGTCCGTGCCCCTGATGGCGCGCGCGCTAGACTTCGTGTCCTCCACCGTGCGTGCTGGCGGCAAGGTTCTGTTCGTCGGCACCAAGCGTCAGGCGCAGGAGCCGATCGCACAGGCCGCGCGTGCCTGCGGCCAGCACTTCGTCAACCACCGCTGGCTGGGCGGCATGCTCACCAACTGGAAGACGATTTCGCAGTCGATCAAGCGCCTGAAGAACCTGGAAGAGCAGCTTGCCGGCGACACCAGCCTGCTGACCAAGAAGGAAGTCCTGCAGCTGACGCGCGAGCGTGACAAGCTGGAACTTTCGCTCGGCGGCATCCGCGACATGGGCGGTATTCCGGACGTGATGTTCGTGATCGACGCCAACAAGGAAGACCTGGCCATCAAGGAAGCCGGCGTGCTCGGCATCCCCGTGATCGCCGTGCTCGACACCAACGTCGACCCGACCGGCATCGCTTTCCCGATCCCCGGTAACGACGACGCAAGCCGCGCCGTGCGCCTGTACTGCGACGCCGTGGCCCAGGCCGCGACCACCGGCAAGACCGAAGGCGTGGTGGACTCGGGTGCCGACATCGGCGCCATGGAACAGCCGCCCGAAGAGGCTGCCGTTGCCGAAGAAGCCAAGGCCGACGCCTGATCTTCGAAATGTGATCGCCGCCGCGTAAGCCGCGCGTCACAATTCACGCACAATGCGCCGGTTCGCTCCCCCAGCGGACCGGCACAAACCCAATCTGAAGGAATTACGACATGGCTGCATTTTCCGCATCCGACGTGAAAGCCCTGCGCGAGAAGACCGGCGCGGGCATGATGGACGCCAAAAAGGCGCTGGAAGCTGCCGACGGCGATATCGAAGCCGCGATCGACGCGCTTCGCGCCAAGGGCCTCGCCACTGCACAGAAGAAGTCCAGCCGCACCGCTGCCGAAGGTCTCGTCGGCGTTGCCGTCGAAGGCACTAAGGGCGTTGCCGTCGAGGTGAACTCCGAAACCGACTTCGTCGCCAAGAACGAGAAGTTCCAGGATTTCGTGCGCAAGACCACCGAGGTCGCCCTGTCGCAGGACAGCGACGACGTGGAAGCGCTGAAGGCTGCATCCTACCCGGACGGCGGCACTGTGGCCGACAAGCTGACCGACAACGTCGCCACCATCGGCGAGAATCAGCAGGTTCGCCGCATGAAGACCGTGTCCGTCTCGAACGGCCTGATCGTGCCCTACATGCACAACGCGCAGGCCCCGAACCTCGGCAAGATCGGCGTGCTCGTCGCGCTGGAATCCGAAGCCGGCGAAGACGTTCTGGAACCGCTGGGCAAGCAACTGGCCATGCACATCGCCGCCGCTTTCCCGCTGGCGCTGACCGCTGAAGACCTCGACCCCGAAGTGATCGAGCGCGAGCGCAAGATCGCTGCCGAGAAGGCTGCCGAAAGCGGCAAGCCCGAAAACGTGCAGGAAAAGATGGTCGATGGCGCGATCAAGAAGTACGCCAAGGAGAACGCTCTCCTCAGCCAGGTCTACGTGATCGACAACAAGACGCCGATCGCCGACGTGGTTGCCGCCGCTGGCAAGGAAGCCGGTACGTCTATCGTCCTGAAGGACTACGTCCGCTTCCAGCTTGGTGAAGGCATCGAGAAGGAAGAAAGCGACTTCGCCGCAGAAGTGGCTGCTGCCGTCGGCGGCTGATCGCTTTCTCAGCAAAGGCTTGAAGGGGCCGCCGGACACGCATGTTCGGCGGCCCTTTTCGTGTCCTGCGCCCACACAAAACACTGCCGGAACCCTTGGCAGTTTCACCCGCTCGCTCTAGAAGCCCGCAAACCCCGCTTCCTGGAAGGAATTTCCCCCCATGCTCCTGCCCGACGCCAAACGCATCCTGCTCAAGCTCTCGGGCGAGGTGCTGATGGGGGAACAGGAGTTCGGCATCGACCCCGCCTACGTCATGCGCCTTGCCGAAGAGGTGAAGGCCGCGAAGGAAACGGGTCTGGAGATCTGCCTCGTCATTGGCGGCGGCAATATCTTTCGCGGGATGGCAGGCGCGGCGCAGGGGATGGACCGGGCGCAGGCGGACTACATGGGGATGCTGGCGACGGTGATGAACGCGCTCGCCATGCAGAGCGCGCTGGAGCAACTGGGCGTCGATACCCGTGTGCAGAGCGCCATCCAGATGGACCAGGTGTGCGAGCCGGTGATCCGTCGCCGTGCCGAACGCCACCTGGCCAAGGGCCGCATCGTGATCTTTGCAGCAGGCGTAGGCGCACCCTACTTCACGACCGACAGCGGCGCTGCCCTGCGCGCGGCGGAACTGCGCTGCGATGCGCTGCTGAAGGGCACCAGCGTGGACGGCGTTTACGACTCCGATCCCAAGCGCAACCCCGATGCCACCCGTTTCGAAACCGTCACCTATGACAAGGTGCTGGCAAATAACTTGAAAGTCATGGATGCTTCTGCCGTTGCCCTGTGCCGCGACAACGCCATCCCCATCGTGGTCTTCTCGATCCGCGAACGGGGCAACGTGGCGCGCGTGCTGGCGGGCGAGGGCGTGCAGACGATTGTGAGGAAGGACTGAAAGCGATGAAATACGACAAGGCCGATATCGAGCGCCGCATGGCCGGCGCCGTCGAGAGCCTGAAGGGAGATCTTTCGGGCCTGCGCACGGGCCGCGCCAACACCGCGCTGCTCGATCCCGTGGTGGTCGAGGTCTACGGCTCCATGATGCCGCTCAACCAGGTGGCCACCGTCTCTGCGCCAGAGCCACGCATGCTGAGCGTGCAGGTGTGGGACAAGGCGAACGTCAGTGCCGTGGAGAAAGGCATCTCCAAGGCCAACCTCGGTCTCAACCCGATGCAGGATGGCCAGACCATCCGCCTTCCGCTGCCCGACCTCAACGAGGAACGCCGCAAGGAATTGGCAAAGCTGGCCGGCGAATATGGCGAGAAGGCCAAGATCGCCATCCGCAACGTGCGCCGCGATGCGAACGAGGCGCTGAAGGAAGACGAGAAGAAGAAGGAAATCTCCGAAGACGACCGCAAGCGCCTCGAAGACGAGGTGCAGAAGCTCACCGACAAGTACGTGAGCGATACCGACGCGGCGGTGGAGAAGAAGGTTCAGGAAATCCTGACCCAGTAATCGAGGCCGGATGATACCGGCTGTCTTGTCATGACCAACCCTTCCTACCCCCGCCACGTGGCAATCATCATGGATGGCAATGGCCGCTGGGCGAAGAAGCGCGCCATGCCGCGCGCCCTGGGCCACAGGCAGGGCGGGGAGGCGGTGCGCCGCACGGTGCAGGCGGCGGAGAACCTCGGGCTGGAATGCCTCACGCTTTACGCGTTCTCCAGCGAGAACTGGAAGCGAGAGGAAGGCGAGATCTCGGACCTGATGAACCTGATGCGCAGGTTTATCGAGGCCAATCTGGAAGACATGGTTGCGCGCAAGGTGCGCCTGAAGATCATCGGCGATTACAAGGCCTTCGCGCCCGATATTGTCGAACGGCTTGAAGACGCACTGGAGCGCACAAAAGACGGCGAACGCACGCTTGCCGTGGCGTTGAACTACGGTGCGCAGCAGGAAATCGCCCGCGCCGCGCGGTTGGCGGCAGAGGAGGGCGATGTGACGCCCGAAGCGATAGACCGTCACCTCTACACCGCCGACCTCCCACCGCTGGACCTGCTGATCCGTACCAGCGGCGAGGTTCGCCTGTCGAACTTCTTGCTGTGGCAATCGGCCTATGCCGAGATGCTGTTCATGGACGTGCTGTGGCCGGATTTTGGCGAGGATCACCTGCGCGAGGCGTGCGAGGAATTCGCGAAGAGGGAGCGCCGCTATGGTGGACGCTGACCTCGAGAACGAACGCAAGCGCGACAGGCTGAAGCGCTACGCCCGCAAGGCTGTCACCGTACCGCTTTCGGTGCGCACGGGTGACTTGCCGAAACGCGCCGCCAGCGCGGTGGTGATGCTCGCCATCGTGTCCGGTGCCATCTGGGCCGGGGGCTGGATCTGGTCGATCTTTGCGGGCCTGCTGGGTCTTGGCGTGTTCTTCGAATGGACTGCGATCGTATGGCGCATCACCGAGAGCTTGATATGGCGCGTAGTCGCCCTCTTGCTTGGCGTCCTCTACATCGGGTTTGGAGCGGCGGTGATCGGCGCGCTCGGCAACGATGAACTCATGGGGCTATCTGAGGGACGGCTTCCGTGGGCGCTGATCGGCATTGTCGCGATCGTTATCGCGACGGACACCGGCGCCTATTTCAGCGGCCGTACCATCGGCGGCCCGAAGATCGCACCTGCCATCAGCCCATCGAAGACCTGGGCGGGGCTGTTCGGCGGCATGATCTGCGCAGCGCTTGTCGTGGCCTATATCTCCATTCAGGACACCGGGATGCCGATTCCTCTGGTCGGCGGAATGATCGCCGGCGCACTGCTGGCGGTAGTCGCGCAGGCTGGCGATTTCCTTGAAAGCTGGATGAAACGCCGCGCCGGGCTGAAGGATTCGGGCAAGCTGATTCCGGGCCACGGAGGTCTATTTGATCGGCTGGATGGATTGCTGGCGGTTGCAAATGTAACCGGAGCAGTGCTTATCTCTCACCTTATGACAGTGAGTAGTTCATGAGCGCAGCCCGGTCCATTTCCCTCCTCGGCGCCACCGGCTCCATCGGCGATTCCACGCTCGACCTGATCCGCAACGATCGCGCCAACTGGACGGTGCGCGCGCTGAGCGCCAATTGCTCGGCGGAAAAGCTGGCGAAGCTGGCCATCGAATTCGACGCCGAGATCGCGGTGGTTGGTGACGAGGCCTGCCTGCCCGAACTCAGGCAGCACCTCTCAGCTACTGGGATCGAAGCGGCTGGCGGCCGCGAGGCGCTCTGCGATGCCGCGGCCCGCCCGGTCGATATTACCGTTGCCGCTATCGTCGGCTGCGCGGGTCTCGCGCCCACGATGCGGGCGATAGAACAGGGCAACACCGTCGCCCTGGCCAACAAGGAAGCGCTGGTTTCCGCAGGCGAGGTGATGACCGCGCTGGTCGCGAAGCATGGCACCACGCTGCTGCCGGTCGACAGTGAGCACAATGCCATTTTCCAGTGCCTGGAGGGCAACAATCTCGAGGACGTGCGCTGGATCACGCTCACGGCGAGCGGCGGCCCGTTCCGGACCAAGACATGGGAAGAACTGGACGCTGCCACCCCTTCACAGGCCGTTGCCCACCCCAACTGGTCGATGGGCGCGAAGATCAGCGTCGATTCCGCCACCATGATGAACAAGGGGCTGGAATTCATCGAGGCGTTCCACCTGTTCCCGGTCGGCCTCGATCGTCTGCGCATCATTGTTCACCCGCAAAGCGTGATCCACTCGATGGTGGAATACCGCGACGGCTCGACGCTGGCGCAACTCGGCCCCAGCGACATGCGTGTGCCGATTGCCTCCACGCTGGCATACCCTGCGCGGATGGATACCAATTGCAAGCCGCTGGACCTCGCAACCATCGGGGAACTGAGCTTTTTCGCCCCCGACGAAGAGCGGTTCCCGGCAACCAGGCTGGCCCGCGAGGCCGCACATGCCGGTGGCGGTACACCCGCCGTTCTCAATGCCGCGAACGAGGTGGCGGTGGCTGCCTTCCTCGCCGGTCAGGTGAAGTTCACGCAAATTTCGGCAATCTCTGCCAGAACCCTCGACAATTACGCGCCCCCTGCGCCACAAACGCTCGACGACGTGCTCGCCGTCGATGCGGAGGCGAGGGCTCGCGCCGGGGAAATGCTGGAGTTAGCCTGACGTGAATTTCGAAACGCTGCCGTTCTGGGTCTACATCGTCGGCTTCCTGCTGATGCTTGGCCCGCTGGTCGTGCTGCACGAACTTGGCCACTACCTCGTCGGCCGCTGGTTCGGCGTCGGGGCAGAAGCGTTCTCCGTCGGCTTCGGCAAGGAAATTGCCGGTTATACCGACAAGCGGGGCACTCGCTGGAAGCTCTCTGCGCTGCCACTGGGCGGTTACGTACAGTTCCAGGGCGACATGAACCCGGCCAGCCAACCCGACCCGGACCAACCCGCGCGCGAAGGCGACTTCCAGAACGCGCCGCTTTGGCAACGGGCGTTGATCGTTGCTGCCGGGCCGGTAGCGAACGTTATTGTCGCCATAGCTATCTTCAGCGCCTTCTTCATGATCTTCGGCCAGCCGGTAACCGGCAATGCCGAGCAGGAAAACGTCATCGCGGAATTCGCCGAGAATTCACCGGCGCAGGAAGCCGGCATTGAAGTCGGTGACCGGATCGTTGCCATTGAAGGCGAGGAAAGGGCGACTTTCCGCGAGGTGCAGCAGGCGATCTGGCTCTATCCGAACGAGGAACTGGACGTCACCGTCGAGCGCGATGGCTCGCGCATCACCATTCCTGTCACAACGCGCGCGGAAGAGATCACCGACCAGTTCGGCAACGCCTCTGTCATTGGCCTGATCGGCGTGCAGGGTCAGCCTGCCGAGCGTGTTTTCGAAACAGTCGGTCCCATCGCCGCTATCGGTCTCGCCTGGCAGCAATGCGTCGAAACGGTCGACATGATGCTGGTGGGGATCAAGCAGATCATCGTCGGCGACCGCTCCGTTCAGGAGCTTGGCGGCCCGATCACGATTGCCAAGGTTTCGGGTGAGCAACTGAGCCTCGGGTGGCTCGAGTTCACCAGCTTTGCCGCTTTGATTTCACTTAATTTGGCATTCATCAACCTGCTGCCAATCCCCGCTCTCGACGGTGGGCACCTGGCTTTCTACGCGGTCGAGGCGATCCGTCGCAAGCCAGCCAGCCCGCGCAGTCAGGAACTGGCGTTCCGTACCGGCATGGCTCTCGTGCTGGCCTTGATGCTGTTCGTGACCGTCATCGATATTGCCAAATTGCCGATTTTCGGCAGCTAGGTATCGCGAGGCCCCTAGGTGGGCCGAAGTGGGGATAGAAAGGCACTTATCGCGCGAAACGGGGCAACTTCGCTTGATTGCCAGACTGGCATCGGGCAAGGGCGCTGTTCGCGACTGAGGCAGGTTACTGATGCTCGCAGGGGGTGGGCAAAGCAGTTTCCAGCCTCGCCGATGCGATAGTGTCGACAAGAGTGGACGGATAATGGGTTCCAAGGCCAGGACGATAATTTCCCAGCATTACGCGGCGGCCCTGTTGGGTTGCACCATGCTTGCAGGCATGCCCGCGCAGGCGCTGGCACAGGACGGCGATGCGCCCGAAGCGCAGGAGCCCGCTACGGCGCAGGAAGAGCAGGCAACGCCGGCTCCAACTCCGGCACCTGTGCAGCAGGAGCAGGGCGAGATCATCCGCTCTATCGCTGTCGCAGGGGCCCAGCGTCTGGAGCCGGAGACGATCGTTTCCTATATCCAGCTTCGCCCCGGCGACCGTTACACCCCGGCCGCGGCTGACGAGGCGCTGCTGTCGCTATCGCGCACCGAGCTTTTCTCCGACTTCCAGATCGCCTTCAACGAAGACACCGGCGCGGTGGTGATCACGGTCGAGGAAAACCCGATCATCAACCGCATCATCCTGGAGGGCAACCGCCGGATTGATAACGACGAGATCCTGCCCGAGATCAATCTCTCGCCGCGCCAGATATTCACTCGCAGCCGCGTGCGCGCCGACGTTGCCCGCATTATCGAGCTGTACAAGCGCCAGGGCCGCTTCGCCGCAACGGTCGAGCCGCAGATGGTCATGCTCGACCAGAACCGCGTGGACGTGATCTTCGAGATTTCCGAAGGTCCCAAGTCCAAGGTCCGCCAGATCAACATCATCGGCAACGAGGTGTTCTCCGACGGGGACCTGCGGGACGAGATGGTGACGCGCGAGGACAGTCTCTTCGCCATATTCAGTTCGAACACCAGTTACGATCCCGATCGCCTGGCGTTCGACCAGCAGAAGTTGCGCCAGTTCTACCTGACTGAAGGCTACGCAGATTTCCGCGTCGTCTCCGCCGTGGCAGAGCTGACGCCGGACAAGCGCGACTTCATCATCACCTACGTGGTCGAAGAAGGTGAACGCTATAAGTTCGGCGACGTCGAAGTCGTCAGTCAGCTGCGCGATTTCTCTTCAGAGCGGCTTTCGTCCGGTCTCAGCATGGAAGCGGGCGACTGGTATAACGCGGAGCTCGTCGACAACACGATAGAGGGCCTTCAGGAAACTGCCGGGGCGTTCGGTTATGCCTTCGCCGACGTGCGTCCGCGCATCACCCGCAATCCCGAAGATCGCACGATGGACGTGACTTTCACCGTGGCCGATGCGCCGCGCGTGTATGTCGAGGCGATCGAGATCAACGGCAACACGCTGACGCAGGACAAGGTGATCCGCCGCGAGTTCCGTATCGCGGAAGGCGACGCTTTCAGCTCGTTGCAGGTCGCGCGTTCGTCTGCCCGCATCAACTCACTGGGTTATTTCCAGGAGAATTTCGAAGTCGAGCAGGTCGAGGGTTCCAGTCCGGACCGTATCATCCTGCAGGCAAACGTGCAGGAAGAGCCGACTGGCGAACTGTCGCTGTCCGCCGGTTTTTCGTCGCTCGAGAGCTTCATCTTCAACGGTTCGATCCGGCAGAACAACTTCCGCGGGCGCGGCCAGACCATCGGTCTTGGTATCAACTATTCGCGCTATTCGCGTTCGGCCAACATCAGCTTCACCGAACCCAAGGTGTTCGACCGCGACATCGCACTGGGCTTCGATATCTACCGGCAGGATTACAACAACGGCTACTTCGACCGCGACAACGCGACCTATGAACAGGCCACCACCGGTATTTCGCTGCGCATGGGCGTGCCGCTTACAGAATACATGAGCCTGCTGGGCAGCTACACGCTGAATTACCAGGAAGTGACCGTGGCCGAGCAGCAGTTCTTTGCCGACTTTGACGGTGACGGCGTGGCGCAGTGCGAGCCGCTTCTTGCAGGCCGCTACCTGTGCGATGCGCTGGGTGACCGGTTGCAGTCGATCCTCGGTCTCACGCTCAACTACAGCACGCTCGACAGCCGTATCCGCCCGACACGCGGCGAGAACGTGCAGTTGCAGTTCCAGTTCGCCGGCCTTGGCGGTGACACCCGCTATTTCCGCACACGAGTGAACGCTTCGAAGTTCTGGCCGCTCGGCGCCGGTTTCATCGGTTCGCTGCGTCTTGAGGGCGGTTACATCAATGGCCTGGGCGACGACGTGCTGCTGACCGACCGTTTCTTCCTTGGTGAAGGACAGATTCGCGGCTTCGATATCCGCGGTGTCGGTCCGCGTGTCGTGCGCCAGTTCTACGAGCGTGACGAGGACGGCAACCAGGTGCTCATCCCGCTTGACGATCGCCGCAACCAGGATGATGCGCTAGGCGGCGAGGCCTATTATCTGGCCCGTGCCGAGATCGAGATTCCTCTCGGCTCCGGCGCGCGTGAACTGGGCCTGCGTCCGTCGATCTTCCTCGATGTCGGTTCCGTCTTCGGCGTCGACACGCCACAGCTGACACAAAGTCCGCTGCCCGATGGCCTGTTCATTCCGCAGCGGGATGGCGATGGCAACCTTCTTTATTCGCAGGCTACCCTTGGGGACAACGGCCAGGTGATCGCCCAGGAGATCGTAACGAACCCCGTGGCTCCCGATGGCCGCCTCAACGAACCTATCGGTCGCCAGTTGCCGCCGTTCTTCGAGGAATTCCTCGGCGATACCCCGTCGCCGCGCGTAACCGCCGGTATCGGCGTGAACTGGAACTCCCCCTTCGGTCCGTTCAGGATCGATGTAGCTTACGATGTGCTATCGGAGCGCGGGGACGAAACCAAAACCTTCTCCTTCAATGTAGGAACGCAATTCTAATGAATATTGTCACAAAATCGGCGCTTGGCGCCGTGCTTGCTGCCGCGAGCGTTGTTGCACCCGCGGTTGTCGCTCCGGCAGCAGCGCAGTCGAACGAGCGCGTCGCTTTCGTGAACGTCCAGGCCGTGGTGGTAAACTCCACTGCGTATCAGACCGCACAGACTCAGCGCCAGACAACCTATGCCGCGCAGTTGCAGCAGGCCGAAACCCGCCGCGCAGCGATTCAGGCGCAGCTCGATCCGTTGATCACCGCTTTCAACACCGCACGCCAGCAGCCGAATGCCGATCAGGCCGCGCTGCAGCAGCAGGCTGCACAGATCCAGCAGATCCAGCAGACCGGCCAGAACGAACTGCAGCAAATCCTTGCGCCTGTCGCCCTGAGCCAGGCCTATGTCGAAGAGCAGATTCGCGACCAGCTTGGGACTGCCATCCAGAATGCCGCGCGCGCGCAGGGCGTCACCCTCGTGATCTCGCCGGACACCATCCTGCACGCCGAAGCCAGCCACAACCTCAATGAAGCCACGCTGGCGCAGCTCAACTCGCTGCTCCCTTCGGCCCAGATCGTTCCGCCCGATGGCTGGCTGCCGGCTGAAATGCGTGCGCAGCAGGAAGCTGCCGCAGCGGCACAGGTTCAGGCCGGTGCCCAGCAGCCGGCAACGTCCGGACGCTAAGAAGCAAGCGGTAGGGGCAGGGCCATGAGCGAAACACCCGACTACGACGTCGTCAGGATCCTCAAGGCCCTGCCGCATCGCTACCCCATGCTGCTGGTCGACAAGGTCGACGAGCTGGTGAAGGGGGAGCGGATCAGCGCGACCAAGGCGGTGACCTTCAACGAGGGTTTCTTCCAGGGGCACTTCCCCGGTCGTCCGATCATGCCCGGCGTCCTGCAGATCGAGGCGCTGGCGCAGGCCGCCGGCATACTCGGGATCGAGACGCTCGATCTCGCCGACAGCGGCAAGCTCGTCTATTTCATGGCGATCGAAAACGCCAAGTTCCGCGCCCCGGTGCTGCCCGGTTGCCTGCTGAAGCTGGATGTCGCGTTCACACAGCAGCGCGCCAAGATCTGCAAGTTCGAGGGCAAGGCCAGCGTTGACGGCAAGGTGACCTGCGATGTCAGCTTTACCGCCATGATCGCAGACCCGCCCGAATAAGGTTGCTTTTGGCGCGATGTGCCGCTAGGCGCGCGCCTTTCCGATTATCCATCCATCTGCAGATCGGTCGGAACCGGTCGAACGCAAAGGAAACTATGCCATGAAGGCCGATACGCATCCCGATTACCACATGATCACGGTCAAGATGACCGATGGCACCGAATTCCAGACGCGCTCCACCTGGGGCAGCGAAGGCGATGTCATGAACCTCGAAATCGACCCGACCAGCCACCCGGCCTGGACTGGCGGCCCGCAGCGACTGCAGGACGGTGGCCGCGTTGCCCAGTTCAACAAGCGTTTCGGCGGTCTCTCGCTCAAGAAGAAGTAAGCTTTCTTCGCGAGATCGAAGCGAATTTGAGGAAAAGGGCGGTCCGCAAAGGCCGCCTTTTTTCGTTTCAGTCCACGAGGCGTTCAAAACGCATGGTGCCGATCCTGACCGACTTGCCGGTATCAACCGGATGCTTTTGGCCGTCGAACACCGGGACTTCGGCGAAATCGTAGATCGTCATGCCGTCGATGCAGGCAAGATTTACGCCGCACCTGTCCGGATCGGAGCGAGTCTGGTGGAACGGATGGATTCCGCATTTCGAGCAGAACCGGTGTTTCGCTTCACCTGTGCCGAATGTGTAAAGCGTAAGCGCGCTCTCTCCGTCGGTGATCTCCAAGGCAGACCGCGGCACATCCAGCATCACCACCCCCTTCATGGCGCAGATCGAGCAGTTGCAGCGCCGCACTCTCGGTTCTCCGGGTAGGTTCACCGTGAACCGCACTGTGCCGCAGTGACATCCGCCTTCGCGCTGCTCGCTCATCGAATCACCCCCACGGCCTTTCGCGATACCATTTGGTGATCACGTATTTTACGCCGCGACGCACTTTCATGCCGTGGTGCAGGGTGGCGGCGTTGCAGCTGCCGTCGGGCCGCTTGTTGTCCCAGCAAACCAGACGTCCGGTTTCGGGCTGGAAGGTCTTGCCGATCACCTTGAACCGGGTGCCGCCGCCAGCCTGCACTTCGTTCAGGTAGACCATGAAGGTCCACGTCCTGTTCCCCGCGACGCCGCAGTACTTCTGGAAATCGCCGCCCTGCGGCTCGAAATAGTCGGTGTGCGCCTTGAATTCCTGCCCTTCGGCGTAACGCTGGCCCTGCACGGGTTCGCCGTGGGCCGGGTCGATGCCGTTCAACTCGAACAGCTTGTGTTCCAGTTCCTTCACGGCAGGCTCGCCCGGATCGAGATCGCAGGTTTCGCTCGTTCGGAAGTAGTCGTCCCCATTCGCATCGGCGATGGTCGAGGGGCGGCGGTCCTTGTCGATCAGTTCGATGAGGCTTCCGCAAAGGTCCGGCGCAAGGAAGTTCGCCGCGGTCAGGAGGGTGAGGCGCGGGGTGGGCACGTGGCGCACCCGCTTGTCGCGCATAAGGAATTCAGCAGAGGTCGTCCCCGGAGTCGTCATGCCGGTGATTCTTAGGCGAGGGCGGGCAGCTTTCAAACCCGCGAAATTTTCTTGCGCATGTGGGCCAAAAGCGCACTTTTCACTTTGCAGGCGAGACGAATTGTGCAACAGGCTCGCGCCCGCGCCGAATGCGGGTTGACCGACCGGCGCAGACCCCTAACAGGCCGCCTCTCGGCATGTGTGCCTGGTTCTTGTGGCGATCGTAGCTCAGTTGGTTAGAGCGCCGGTTTGTGGTACCGGAGGTCGGGGGTTCGAGACCCCTCGATCGCCCCATTTTCTCAAGGGCTTGCTTGCCGTTCTTGTAACGAGAGAGGGCAAGGGCCATGCCGGCATTCTGGAGCGAACCCGACTGGGACGAACACGAGCGGGTCGAGGTAGTGCACGATCGCGCCAGTGGCCTTACCGCCATCATCGCACTTCATTCGACGCACCTTGGTCCGGCCGCAGGCGGTACCCGATTCTGGCATTACGACGAGCCGGCAAAGGCGATGCGCGATGCGCTGCGCCTGTCGCGCGGGATGAGCTACAAGAATGCCATGGCGGGCCTACCCATCGGTGGCGGCAAGGCCGTGGTGCTGCTCGACAAGGATGGCACGAAGACCGAGGCCATGCTCCACGCGTTCGGTGACGCGGTGGAAGCTCTGGGCGGTCGTTATGTTACGGCAGAAGACGTCGGCGCGAGCGAGGCGGACATGGTGGCGATCCACACCCGTACACAGCACGTTTGCGGTCTGCCTGCCGAAGACGGCGAGGCGGGCGGCGATCCCGGTCCGTTCACGGCGATGGGCATCTACCTCGGCATCAAGGCGGCTGTTGCGCACAAGTTGGGCAAGTCTTCCATGCAGGGCGTGCACGTGGCGGTGCAGGGCTGCGGATCGGTCGGCGGCGGCGTCGCCCGCCTGCTGGCGAATGACGGCGTGAATCTTACGCTCTCCGACATCGACCAGAATCGCGCCGCCGCCCTGGCGAGCGAACTGGGCGGAGAGTCCGTTTCCGCTGGCGATGTGATGAGCGTGTCGTGCGACGTTTTCAGCCCCAACGCTCTTGGCGCGATTATCGATGACGAAAGCATCGCCAAGCTGGATTGCGCAATTGTCGCGGGCGGTGCGAACAACCAGCTAGCGCGGCCTCACCATGGCCAGCAGTTGCACGATCGGGGCATTCTCTATGCGCCGGACTACGTGATCAACGCGGGCGGCATCATCAATGTCAGCTACGAATACCTCTGCCGCCGTGAAGGCAAGCCGTGCAATCTCGACGATGTGAACGCGCGGATTGGGCAGATTCCGGGTCGCCTGCGCGAGATCTGGAAGGAGAGCGATGCCAGCGGACGCCCCTCGAACGAGGTGGCCGATGCAATGGCGCAGAGGCTGATCGGGCGCTGAGCGGTAACTGATCGCGCGGGCGTACCAAATCCGGCAGAAACCTCCGGTTTTGCTTGTCCAAGCGGGCTGTCACTGTAAAAGGCACAGACAAAGAGTGACTTTGTCCGGAACATGCACGGCTTCGCCAATCCCACCCGCTTCCTGAAGATCGCCAAATGGCTCACCGTGCCCTTGCTGGTGAGCGGGCTGGTGCTCTCGCTCGGTGCCGTGCTGTGGGGGCTGACGCAGGTTCCGCCCGACCGCCTGATGGGTGAGACAGTGCGAATCCTTTTCGTGCATGTGCCTGCCGCCTGGCTGGGCATGGGCGGCTGGACGGCGATTGCCATTGCCAGCCTTATGGAACTTGTCTGGCGGCACCCGTTGGCGGCCATCGCGGCGCGCGCTGCTGCCGTGCCTGGCGCAGTCTTCACTGCAATCTGCCTTGCCACCGGCTCCATCTGGGGGCGCCCTACTTGGGGCACTTGGTGGGTCTGGGACGGGCGTCTCACGTCCATGCTCGTGCTGCTGTTCCTCTATTTCGGCTACATCGCCCTGTCCTCCTCGCTGGCGCGGGAAGGGCAATCCAGCCGCATCGCCGCGATCTTCGGACTGGTGGGCGCGATCAACATCCCGATCATCAACCGTTCAGTCGTATGGTGGAATAGCCTGCATCAGCCTCCCAGCATCACCATGGGCGAAAGTGCCATTGATCCAGTTTTCCTCTGGCCGCTATTGATCGCAACGCTAGGCTTCTCGCTGCTGTTCGGCGGTGTGGTGCTGGCGCGAATGCGGGCGATCCTGGCCGATGTCCAAGCCGATGCTCGCTTGCGACGCAAAGCCTTGCAGGCAGAGGAGCTATCCGCGTGAGAGAGAGCCTCGACCAATGGCTGTTCGTCTACGCGGCGCTGGGCGTGACGCTTGTTGGCATGCTAGCGCTGGTTATAACTAGCTGGCTCGCCATGCGCCGAGCGGAAAGGCGGCGTGAGGAGACGCGTAGGAAATGAGCGATAACGCTTCACGAGGGTTGAAGCCCAAGCACCAGCGCCTTGTGTTGGTGGTGATTGCCCTTGTCGCCATCGTCGGCGCCGGGTTCCTGGCGGCCTACGCGCTGAGCAACCAGGCGAGCTACTTCTACGTTCCTGCCGATATCGAGGCAGATCCACCCGAGGCAGGGCAGGCCATCCGCCTTGGCGGCATGGTGGAGAACGGCTCGATCAACACCGCCGCCGACGGTGTGACGGTGGAATTCGTTGTGCAGGACGGGCAGGCACGCGTTCCCGTCAGCTACACCGGCATCGTGCCTGCGCTGTTCGTGGAAGGGTCGGGCGTGGTCGCCGAAGGGGCGATGCGGGCCGATGGCGTCTTCATCGCCGATAACCTGCTGGCCAAGCACGACGAGAATTACATGCCGCGCGAACTTGAAGGCATGAGCAGCGCGGAGCTGCGCGAGGAACTGCAAGAGAGCATCGAATGATCGCCGAGATCGGCCTTGCTGCCCTGTGGCTTGCGGCTGCCCTCGCCGTGTTGCAGCTGATCGGCGGTTTCGTTGGCGCGCGTAACGAAAGCAGCGAGCTGACCGCCCTCGTGCGTCCCGCAGCGGTGTTGCAGGGCCTGCTTTGCGCCGTGTCATTCCTTGCGCTGGTCTATGCCTTTGCCGTCACCGACCTTTCGGTGAAGCTAGTCGCGACGCATTCCCATTCGATGAAGCCGATGGCGTTCAAGTTGTCGGGCGCATGGGCGAACCATGAAGGTTCCATGCTGCTGTGGATCGCCATCATGGCGTTTGCCGGTGGTTTGATTGCCTTTATCGAGCGCCGCTTGCCCGAAAAGACGATGATGGCGACGCTTGGCACGCAGGCATTCGTCGGCATCGGTTTCTATCTCTTCATCTTGCTGTCCTCGAACCCGTTCGAACGGCTTTCGCCCGTGCCGATGGAGGGCAATGGCCTCAATCCACTGTTGCAGGATATGGGCGTCTCCTTCCACCCGCCCACTCTGTACATCGGATACGTCGGGCTTTCGATCGCCTTCAGCTTCGCGCTTGGTGCATTGCTGACGCGCAATGTGACGCCCGAGTTCGCGCGCGTGATGCGTCCGTGGGTGCTGGGGGCCTGGATTTTCCTCACCATCGGCATCACCGCCGGGTCCTATTGGGCCTATTACGAGCTTGGCTGGGGTGGCTGGTGGTTCTGGGACCCGGTGGAGAATGCCTCGCTCATGCCATGGCTGGCGGCAACCGCGCTGCTGCATTCCGCCAGCGTGCTGGCCGCGCGCGATGCCTTGCGCACGTGGACGATCATGCTGGGCGTCGTCGCCTTTTCCATGAGCATGGTGGGCACGTTCCTCGTGCGTTCGGGCATTCTCACCTCGGTCCATGCCTTTGCCGTCGATCCGGAGCGCGGCAGTTTCATCCTGGCGCTACTGGCGTTGTATATTGGCGGGGCGCTGATTGTCTTTGCGCTGCGCGCCAACACCATCGCCGAAGGGGAGCGGTTCTCGCTGCTCAGCCGTGAAGGCGCGCTGGTGGTCAACAACGTCGCGCTTTCCGCCATTCTCGGCATCGTGCTGCTCGGTACGCTCTATCCGTTGCTGACCGAGGCTTTCGACGTGCGCGTGTCCGTGGGGCCGCCCTATTTCGACCCGGTGAGCGCGATCTTTTTCCTGCCGATGCTGGCGATCCTTGCTGTCGGCCCGCTGCTGCGCTGGCGAAAAGACAGTTTTGATCGGATCAGGTTGCCGGTGATTATCATATCCGTTGTGACTGTAGCCGTACTGGCGCTTGTGCTGGCGCTGTCGGATATTGGAGTCTTGCCGCTGCTCGGGATGGCGATGTCTGTCGGTGTTGCCGTGGCCAGTTTCATGCCGTTGCGTGGCCGTGCGATCCGCCGCGTGCCGCTGGCCGTGTGGGGCATGTGCATCGCGCACTTCGGCGTCGCCGTCGGTCTGTTCGGGATCGCCGCGGACACGGCCTACCAGAAGGAACGACTCGTCGCCGCCAGCCCCGGAGACACGGTGGACATCGGCCCCTGGGAAGCGACGCTGGCCTCGATCAGTCCCGTGGCCGGTCCGAACTGGACCGCTATGCAGGGGGACATCTTCGTGTCCTACGAAGGCGGACCCGCCACGGAAACCTTCCCGCAGGCCCGCAGCTTCTGGGCGCCGCAGGGCGAAACCAGCGAAGTGGCACTCGTCACGCGCTGGAACGGCCAGCTCTACGTGGCGCTCGGCAACATGGCCGAGGATGGGCGCTGGCAATTGCGGCTGTGGTGGAAGCCTTTCGTCACCTGGATCTGGTACGGCGGACTGCTGATCGCTCTTGGCGGTGCGCTGGCGCTGGTGGGCCGTGTGGTGGGCGACGTGCGCCGCCGGTCGGCTACGCAGCGCGGCGAGGAGCGCCGGGCCGAGGAAGCTGCCCTTGTCGCGGAGCCTGCCGAATGAAACGCTTGCGGTATTCACTTTGGATCATTGTCGGCATTGCCTCCGCGCTGTTCGGCCTGTTCGCTTACCAGTTGACCCAGCCGAAGGACGAGTTCGTCCAGTCCGCCATGGTGGGCGAGCCGATGCCGGACTTCGAACTCCCGCCAGCGGTTCCAGCCCGTCCGGGCCTTTCCCGCGCCGACCTTGCCGATGGAGAGGCAAAGCTTCTCAATGTTTTCGCTAGCTGGTGCATCCCGTGCGCGGCCGAAGCCCCGCAACTCGAAGCGCTGGAGCGCAGCGGGGCGAACATTGTCGCCGTCGCCATTCGTGACCGGCCTGAGGACGTCGAACGGTTCCTGTCGGTCTACGGCAATCCCTTCACCCGCATCGGGCGCGACGATATCTCCGAAGTCCAGCTTGCCATTGGTTCGAGCGGTGTGCCGGAAACTTTCGTGATCGATGGCGACGGCGTCATCACGTATCAGCACATTGGCGACATTCGCGAGAATGACGTGCCCAAGCTGCTCGAAGAATTGCGCAAGGCGCAGTCCTGATGCGTTGGCTTCTCCCCATCCTCGCCGCTTTCGCGCTGTTACAACCCGCTGCCGCGCAGGATCGGATGCCGCCCGCGCCCTATGCCTACACGCAGCTTGAAGACCCTGCCCTCGAGGAGCAGGCGCGCGAGTTGATGCACACGCTGCGCTGCCTGAAGTGCCAGAGCCAGTCGATTGCCGACAGCGATGCGCCGATGGCCGGCGACATGCGCCACCAGGTCCGCAGCCGTATCGCGGCCGGAGAGAGCCCTGATGAGGTCCGCAACTGGCTGGTCTCGCGTTACGGAGACTACGTGAGTTACGAGCCGCAGGTCAGTTCGACCACCTGGCCGCTGTTCGCTATTCCCATTGTATTGCTGCTGCTGGCCGGAACAGTGTTGCTGCGCCGGATCGGGCGGCCCACCGATACGGCGGACGAGGGCGAGAGCGCATGACCTGGCTAGCGGTGATCGCGCTTGCCGTGGCGACTTTCGCCATCGCTGCATTCGGCTTCGGCCTGTCTAAGGGATTGTGGACCAGTCTTGCCGCCGCACTCGGCTTCGGCTTGGCGGGATATGCCTTGCAAGCCAGCCCGGAAATGGCCGCCGCGCCGAAATCTGCCGTCGCCGACCAGGGGGAGCAGGAATTCGATATTGTGGAAGCACGGCGCGAGTTCGTCAGCCTGTCGGACCGGTCCGGCAGTCCCATGCTGGTTACGTCGGATGCCATGGCGCGGCGCGGTCGATATGCCGATGCCGCGCAGATGCTGGAGGGCGTGACGCGGCAGAACCCGCAGGATTTCGAAGCCTGGCTGGCGCAGGCGATTGCCCTTGCTGAACATGCCGACGGTAACCTGTCGCAAGCCTCGCTCTACGCATTTCAGCGCGCCGCGAATGTGAAACCCGAAAACCTCGCGCCCGGCTATTTCCTTGGGGTCTCGCTGATCCGGCAGGGACGGCTGATGGAAGCGCAACAGGTCTGGCGGGAAACGCTGGAGAATTCGCCGGAAGATGCCGAGGGCAGGGCCGGTGTGGCAGATCGCCTGGCTCGCCTCGATGTCATGTTGGGGGCGATGCAAGCAGGACAGATGACGATGCCACCGGCAGCCGGCCCCGCCGCTCCCGCACAGAGCGGCGATTAATGTTGCACTGCATCATGTTGCCGTGGGCGCGGACTGCTGCTAACGCGCCCGCTTCGCCGTTATAAACGGGTCACATGGGCTGAAAATCCATATGAGCGCTACCGGACAAGACCGGGATTCTGCCAAGCTAAAACTCGCCGCGGGTGCCATTGGCATCGTTTTCGGCGATATCGGCACGTCCCCGCTCTACGCTTTCCGCGAAACCTTCCGCGGCGCGCACAGCCTGCCGATCGACGATCTGCACGTGCTTGGCGTGGTCAGCCTGATCTTCTGGTCGATGACGCTCGTCGTGGCGATCCAGTACGTCACCATCCTGATGCGAGCGGACAACAACGGGCAGGGCGGCAGCCTCGCTCTCGTCGCGCTGCTTTCGCGCAATATCGGCAAGACCAGTTATGGCTGGCTGGTCGTGTTGCTCGGCGTTTTCGCGACGGCGCTGTTCTATGGCGACTCGATGATCACGCCCGCCATCTCGGTGCTCTCCGCAGTGGAGGGTCTGACGGTGGTAAACAACGAACTGGACCGGTGGGTCATTCCTATCGCGCTCGTATTGCTGGTTGGCCTGTTCGTGCTCCAAAAGCGCGGCACAGCCAAGGTCGGCGCGTTGTTTGCGCCGGTGATGATCCTGTATTTCACGACCATTGCGCTGCTCGGTATCGTGCAGATCTTCGACACACCGCAAATCCTGTGGGCGCTCAACCCCTGGTACGCGGTCCAGTTCTTTATCGTCGACAAGTGGTTCGCCTTCCTCGCTCTTGGCTCGGTCGTGCTGGCCGTGACGGGAGCGGAAGCATTGTATTCCGACATGGGCCATTTCGGGCGCGGTCCGATGAAGCTGTCGTGGTTCGGCTTCGTCATGCCCTGCCTGCTGATCAACTACTTCGGACAAGGCGCAATGATCATCGGCCTGCCCGACGCGGCGGCGGAAGAGGCGATCATGAGCCCGTTCTTCTTCCTCGCCCCCGAAGCCTACCGCCTGCCGCTGGTGATCCTGGCCACCTGCGCCACTTTCATCGCCAGCCAGGCGGTGATTTCCGGCGCGTTCTCGATCACGCACCAGGCCATTCAGCTTGGCTTCGTGCCGCGCCTCTCGATCCGGCATACGAGTGACGAGCATTCCGGCCAGATCTACATTCCCGTCATCAACTGGGCGCTGATGGTGGCCGTGATTCTGCTGGTCCTCACGTTCCAGAACTCGTCGAACCTGGCCAGTGCCTATGGTATCGCGGTGACGGGCGCAGTGACGATCGACACGCTGCTGATGGCTGTGCTGTTTATCGGCGTATGGAAATGGCCCAAGTGGCTTGCCATTCCGGTCGTGCTGCTGTTCCTTATCGTGGACGGCGCCTACTTCGCTGCCAACCTTACGAAGGTGCCGGACGGCGGGTGGTTCCCGCTGCTGGTGGGCGGTATCGCCTTCACTCTGCTGACAACGTGGGCGAAGGGTCGCCAACTCATGCGGCAGCGTATGACGGAGGCGGGCCTGCCGCTGGATATCTTCGCCAAGTCCGCCCGCGGCAGCACGGCGCGCGTGCCGGGCACGGCAATTTTCATGAATTCCGGCAGCAAGGGCACGCCATCGGCGCTGTTACACAACATCAAGCACAACAAGGTGCTGCACGAGCGGGTGATCGTGCTGACCGTCCTGATAGGGGATGTCCCCTATGTGCCCGAGGAAGAGCGATGTAGCATTGAGGAACTGGGCGACGGGTTCTTCCGTGTCATCCTGCATTACGGTTTCATGCAGGAGACCGATGTCCCGGCGGCGCTCAAGCGGCGCGAGATGTGCGGCGGCCCGTTCGACATGATGCAAACCAGTTTCTTCCTCAGTCGGCAAACGCTGCTTTCGGCGGACAATCCGGGCATGATGGTCTGGCGCGAGAAGCTGTTCGCCTGGATGATGCGCAATGCGGCAACGCCGATGGAGTTCTTCCGCCTGCCGACGAACCGCGTGGTGGAGCTGGGCAGCCAGGTCGAGATTTGACGGTTTGTCCGGTCTGACATAGCTTCCGGGCTTCGGCGCCGCTTCTCCGCTGCGCCGGATGCCGGGGGGCAGCCATGAATAGATCTGAACGGGAGCAACCGCTCGGCTTGCTGATGAGCCTATCGCTCGTCATCGGGACCATGATTGGCGGCGGGATTTACGTCCTGCCGACATCCCTCGCACCGCTTGGATGGAACGCGACGCTGGGGTGGCTGATCTGCGGCGCGGGGGCCTTGTGCCTCGCAGCCAGCTTCCGCTTCCTGGTCGACGGAACAGGGGAGGGCATCCAGCACAACATAGAGCGCGTGATCGGCGAGATATCGGGTTTCCTTGCCGTCTTTGCCTATTTCGCGGCCGGATTTACTTCGATTGCAGCCTTGGTGATCGCGGGCGGTTCGATCATCGTCAATCTGACCGGCGTTGGCGATGGTGATTTCTACGGGGTGATCGCGTCGCTGGTGCTGCTGGCGCTAATTACCGGCGTGAACCTGGTCAGCACGCGTTCGGCCGGGCGGTTGCAGGTGGCCTCGGTGGCAGTCAAGGTCGTGCCTCTCCTGCTCGTGGTCGTCACCGTCGGCGCATTGCTCATGATGGACACGCTCGAAACCAAGGCTGTCGCGCCCGCGCCCATCAATTTCGACAATATCGCGGCCGCCGTGGCCCTGACGCTGTTTCCGCTCCTGGGGTTCGAGGCAGCGACGATTCCGGTCAACAAGATCCGCAATCCTCGGCGCAACATTCCCATCGCGATGATCGGCGGCACGCTTTTCGTCGTGGTGCTTTACCTTCTGGCGACGACGGGTCTGATGGTGATCATGTCGTCGAACGAGATCGCACAATCCAGCTCACCTGTATCGGATGCTCTGGCCATGATTTACGGGCCGGTTCTGGGCACCGTTGTCGCACTGTGCATCATGGTGAGCGTGACGGGATGCGCGAACGGATTGGTTCTGATCGGAGCGGATTGCACCTATTCGATGGCCTTGCGCCGCGAAGTGCCCTTGCTGTTCGCGGATACGAACCAGCACGGCGTTCCTCACTGGGGCGTAATCCTGCAAGCGGCGGGCGCGGCAGTGCTTATCCTTCTTAACTCCTCTCGCGGGATGTCCGGGATATTCACGTTCCTGGCGCTGCTGACGACGGGAGGGGTGCTGGTTTTCTACATTCTCGGGTTGGTCGCCGTGTTCAAGGAGAATCGCAGTCCAGCGCACTTGCCGGTGCTGATCGTGGGATTGGCCTTCGCCTGCTTCGCCGTCTACGGCTCCGGGCTGGAAACCAGCCTCTGGGTGCTGGCCCTGCTGGCAATCGGCCTGCTCACGCGGTGGATGTGCCGCCGCTCGGTGAAAGCAGTGCCAGCAGGCTGACGCGCCTATTCGGTTCTAGGAGGATCCTGAAGCACTTCTTCCTTGTCTTCCACGTTCAGCCCGTGGCGCATCAGCATCGGCACCTGCGTGAAAGTGAACAGGAACGTGAGTGGCAGGAACAGCCAGAGCTTCGCGGCCAGCCAAGTCTCGAAGCTGACCATGAAGATGAGCGCCGTGTTCAGCGCCGCCAGCACGATGAAGAAAAGGCCCCAGTTGCGTGAAAGCTTCAGCCAGCCTTCGTCGGTCAAACCTTCGAAAGCGGCTTCCAGCAGTATCTTCAGCAGCGATTTGCCCTTGGCATAGCCGACGAGCAGCACCGCGGAGAACAGCACGTAGATGATGGTCGGCTTCCACTGGATGAAGCGCTCGTCCTGGAAATAGATCGTCAGCGCGCCGAAGCCGACGATCATGGCTGTCGACAGCCACAGCATCGGGCTTACCCTGCCCAGTCGCCACTTGCTGACAGCTAACGCGACGACAGCCGCGATGATGAAGGCGCCGGTGCCGCGAATGACGGCAAAGATTTCCCCGGCGGTATCGTCGCCGGCGTTCTCGGGCGAATAGAACTTGTAGACCAGGAAGAAGACCAGGAGCGGCCCGTAATCGACGGCGACGTTGAGCCAGCCCGACTTGGGCTTTTCCGTTGCAGCGGCCTGTTTGGGTGCTTCGGTCGTCATCAGGCAACTCCTGCTATCACACGCGCCACCAGGTCCGGATCGAAGGGGCGCAGGTCGTCCAGCGTCTCGCCCACGCCGATGGCATGGATGGGCAGGCCATACTGCTCTGCCGCCGCGACCAGCACGCCGCCGCGCGCCGTGCCGTCCAGCTTGGTCATGATCAGGCCGGTAACGCCTGCCACTTCCTTGAATATTTCGATCTGCGAGAGCGCGTTCTGGCCGTTGGTGGCATCCAGCACCAGGACCACGTCGTGCGGGGCTTCGGGGTTCAGGCGGCCAAGGACCTTCCGGATCTTGGCGAGTTCATCCATCAGTTCGCGCTTGTTCTGCAGTCGGCCGGCGGTATCGACGATCAGGGCATCGGTGCCGATCTCGGTTGCCTTCTTCACCGCGTCGAACACGATGGAGGCAGGGTCGCCGCCTTCCGGGCCGGTAACGATGGGAGCACCGATACGGTCCGCCCAGATTTTCAACTGGCCGATGGCTGCGGCGCGGAAAGTATCGCCTGCCGCCAGCATGACCTCGTAATCCTCTTCCTGGAACCAGTGGCCCAGCTTGGCGATGGTTGTGGTCTTGCCGCTCCCGTTCACACCGATGACGAGAATGACCTGCGGGCGGGGGAATGCGGTGACTTCAAGCGGAACGGCTACCGGGCGCAGGATCGCGGCGATTTCCTCGGCCACGGCTTCCTTCAGTTCGCGCTCCGTGATGCTGAGGCCGAAGCGCTTCTCCGCCAGCTTCGCACGGATGCGCGCTGCGGCGCTGGGGCCAAGGTCGGACACGATCAGCGCGTCTTCCACGTCGTCCAGCGTGGCGTCGTCCAGTTTCGCCGTGCCGACGACGCCGGTGAGATTCTCCGAGAGACGGTCCGACGTTTTGCGGAATCCGCCGAACAGCCTTTCGGACCAGCTGGTTTCGCTCACTTTAGCAGGCCTTCCTCGATCGATTGCGGCGTGACAGTCACGATAGTGCCCGGCGCGGTGCCTTCGGGCGGAGCAACGCGGGCGAAGTTCTCGGCATAGCCTGTGCCGTCGCGTTCGGTAAGGACGCTCAGGCTTTCGCCCACAAGGCTTTGCTGCCAGGTATTGCGCGCTTTCGATACCTCGGCGCGCAGTTCGGCAGCACGCTGCTTGATCACCGCGCGTTCGATTTGCGGCATCCGGGCCGCCGGCGTGCCCGGTCGCGGCGAATAGGGAAAGGTATGGCCGTGCACGATAGCGAGCTCCGCGATGATGGAGCGGTTGTCCGCATGGTGCGCTTCGGTTTCGGTCGGGAAGCCCGCGATCAGGTCCGCCCCGATTGCTACATCGGGCCGCCTGTCTTTCAGCCGTTGCACCAGGTCCACGGCATCGCGGCGCAGGTGGCGACGCTTCATTCGCTTCAGGATCAGGTCGCTGCCGTGCTGCAGCGAGAGGTGCAGGTGCGGCATCACGCGTGCCTCGCTGGCGAACATCTCGAACAGGGCAGGGTCGATCTCCACCCCGTCGAGCGACGACATGCGCAGGCGTTGCAATTGGGGAAATTCATCGAGCAGCGCGCGAACGAGATCGCCCAGCGGCGGCTTGCCTGGCAGGTCGTGCCCCCAACTGGTGACGTCAACGCCGGTCAGCACCACTTCCGGAGCGCCTTGCTCAAGATGGCGCTCGACCTCGCGCAGCACCTGCGCAATCGTCAGCGAGCGGCTTTCCCCGCGCCCTTGCGGTATGACGCAAAAGGTGCAGGCATGATCGCATCCGTTCTGCACCGCGATGAAAGCGCGGGTATGTTTCGAAGGCGCCAGATCAACGCGCTGCGGCACGTTCCAGGAACGCGCATCTAGCTTTTGCGTGTTCGGCACCAGGCCATCGACTTCCGGCATGGCGGACAACTGGGCGCGTTCGATATCGGCGGCACAACCCGTCACCAGCAGCCGCGCATCGGGCCGCGCCCGGCGCGCCTTGCGGATCGCCTGCCGCGTTTGCCGAACGGCTTCCGTGGTGACGGCGCAACTGTTCACCACCACGACGTCACTCTCGTCGGCCAGCAGGGTACGGATGCGCTCGCTTTCGGCGATATTCAGACGGCAGCCGAGGGAAATGACTTCCGCCGCGCTCATGCGTATTCGTCCAGTTCGAAGCTGCCGCGAAAGGACTCTGTCGCAGGGCCCGTCATGGTGATGCGATTGTCTTCGCCCCACGCGATGGTGAGTGGTCCGCCCGGCAGGTGCACGATGACTTCGCGCTCCACCAGGCCGCGGCGCATTGCGGCGACAGCCGTTGCGCAGGCCCCGGTGCCGCAGGCGCGCGTCAGGCCGACGCCGCGCTCCCATACGCGCAGGCGCAGCGCCTTGCGGTCCACAACGCTCGCAACGTTCACGTTGATGCGCTCGGGAAAAAGCGGATCGGTCTCGATCTGCGGACCAAGCGCGTCCAGCGGCACGGCGTTGCAATCCTCGACGAAAAAGATCACGTGCGGATTGCCCACGTTCACCGCCAGCGGCTTTTCCAGCAAGTCCCAGCCGACCGGCATGGCAGCGGTATCCATGGGGTAGGCGAGGGGGATCGCGTCCCACTCGAAACGCGGCTCGCCCATGTCGACAGCGATACCTCCGAGCTGCGGAGTGGTGGTGATGAGCCCGCCCGCCGTGGCGATTGTCGCCGTTTCTCCCAGCAGTAGGCCTATGGCGCGTGCGGCATTGCCGCAGGCTTCCACTTCGCCTCCGTCGGCGTTGAAAATGCGCATTCGCACTGTCGCCTCTGTATGAGGTTCCAGGATGATGAACTGGTCGCAGCCGATGCCCAGCGTCCGATCGGAAAGGGCGCGGATAGTCTCGCCGGAAAGAACGGGCAGGGCCTTGTCTCGCGCGTCGAGCACGATGAAGTCGTTACCCAGACCGTGCATCTTGGTGAAGTGGACGCGCATGAGCGCCACCTAGGGGGCTTGTCCGCCTATCGCAATGGCTGGCGCGTAAGTCAGCTCGCCTTGCGCTGCGTGGCGGGGGTGTTGCTGCAATCCGCTGATAGTTCAGCCCGGGGTTTTGCCAGCAGATCCAGCGCGGCGAGCCGACTGCGTGTGGCGGCGGCATCTTCCGGCTTGCCGTAGAGGTAGCCCTGTCCTTTCAGATCACCCATCGATTTCAGGTAGCCGAGCGCCTCGTCGGTCTCGATTCCCTCTGCGGTGACGGGCAGGGAAAGCCCCTTTCCGAGCGAGATAATCGCCTCGACCAGCGAGCGGCCTTCGCCACCTGCGGTCAATTCGGCAACAAAACTGCGATCGATCTTCAATCGGTCGAACGGCAGCGAGCGCAGCTGCGAGAGGCTGGAATAGCCGGTGCCGAAATCGTCCAGGCTGATGCGAATCCCCTGGTTCTTCAGGCTGGAGACGATGGAGCGCACCGCGCCGATGTTCTCGTGCAGGCAGCTCTCGGTAATCTCGATTTCGAGGCGGGCGGCGGGGAAGCCGCTTTCCACCAGCAAGTGCAGCAGCTTTTGCGCGAACCACGGATCGCGCAACTGGACGGGAGAAATGTTGACCGACAGCGTAAGGTCGGGATCCCATTCCTTCGCATCTTCCAGCGCCTGACGTATCAGCCCTTCGGAAAGCTGCCCGATAAGGTCGATCTCCTCGGCAATGGGAATGAAAATTTCAGGGCTGACAATCCCGTAGCGCGGGCTGTTCCAGCGGGCCAGCATTTCGAAGCCTGAGAGCTTGCCGGTCTCGAGATCGATCTGCTGTTCGTAATACGGCACGAATTCACCAGCGGGAATGCCCTGGCGGATGCCCGCTTCCAGCTCATTTCGGAAGCGCAGCTCGTCTTCCATCTGAGGTTCGAACCAGTAGTAGCGGTTCCGCCCGCGCTTCTTCGCGTGGTACATGGCAATGTCGGCGCGGTGGATCAGCGCTTCGGCATCGATCGCGGCTTGCTGGGCATAGCTGGTGCCGGTTTGCGCAAGGCCGATGGAAACAGTGGCTTCCACCGTCATCCGGTTGGCTTCCACGGGCGCGGAAACGGAGCGGATGATGATCGCGACAAGATCGTCCACGTCCTCGCGCATATTGGATTCGTAAGGAACGGCGCATGCGAATTCGTCGCCGCCAATGCGGGCGAGGATGCCTTCTGCTGGCAGGCAGTCCGCAATCCGGCCCGCGATGGTGGTAAGCACGGCATCGCCCATCTGGTGACCGTTCAGGTCGTTGATCTGCTTGAAGTTGTCGAGATCGATCATCATCACCGCCAGTTCGCGATGCGAACCTTCCAGCGACCGACGAAGCTGCTCCATCGCCGGAGGGCCGCTGCGGCGGTTCAGGCAGCCGGTCAGTGGGTCCCGCTCAGCAAGTTCGCGCGCGCGGGTCTCGGCCTGGCGGCGCACTTGAACCTCGTCATGCAGGTCTCGGTATCGGCGCCAGCCGAACAGCAGCAGGGCAATATTGAGCAGTACGGCGTTGACGAGCACCAGGTCGGGCGCTTCTCCGCCCCAGAACCAGGCGCGGGCGATCTTTGGCATCAGGCTGCCGCCGGTCCCGACGAACAGGATAATTGCCGCTGCGGCAATACCAAGCGCGATCATGTCCCGCTCCGCCTTGCGGATTGTCCTGTCGGCAGGTTTTTCGTTCTTTTCCAGCGCCCGTTTCAACTGCGATTGTCCCCAAATCAACGGATCGCATATCGCGCATCATCGTCAACATCGGGTTAATTGCCCTACGCATCACCGCCCGCTACGAAGCGCATCGCGCAGCAAAGGAGACAACATTGCCCAACCACTGGCTGATCAAATCGGAGCCGTTCAAGTACTCGTGGGATCAACTCGTCGAGGATGGAGAGACGATCTGGGACGGCGTGCGCAACCACCGCGCGGCAAACAACCTGCGGGCGATGGAGAAAGGCGACAAGCTGTTCTACTATCACTCGAACAAGGGGCTGGAAATCGTCGGTATCGCCGAAGTGAGCGAGGCCGGATTGACCGATCCTACCGATCCGGAAGGCAAGTGGCCGACAGTGAAAGTGAAACCGGTGCGTCCGCTGCAGAATTTCGTGACGCTGAAAGCGATCAAGGCCGAACCAACGCTTGAAGGCATCGAACTGGTCCGGCTCTCGCGCCTGTCCGTGGCGGAAATACGGCCAGAGGAATGGGATATTATTCTCAAGATGTCAGAGGCTTAATACGGAACGATTGTTCGACGCTGTCCGTTGTATGATCAAAGGGCCCGCGATGGTCGCGAGAGTCCGAACGACTAACGGAGAAGCACCATGGGTGAATTCACTGAGAAGGTAAAAGGCAACGTCAACGAAGCAGTCGGCAACGTAAAGCAGGAATCGAACAATCCCGAGACCCGCGCCGAAGGCCGTCAGCAGGAAAAGAAAGGCGAAGCTCAACAACTGAAGGGCGAAGTCGAAGGCAAGCTTGGCAACGACATTTGAGTCGTCTTGAAGCGAGTAAAGGGGCCGCTCCCGGTTTGGGAGCGGCCCTTTTTCGTATGGGCTAGTTGCCTCGCAAGGCGCTGACGGTTGCGCCCGCCGCGCTGAGCTGTTCGATATCGGTGATGCAGTGCAAAAGGCGGATGCCCTTGCGCTGCATTGCCGCTTCCAGTGCGGCATCGAACTCGGCGTTGTTCTCGACCCGCGCGCCCCAGCCGCCGAAGCTTTCGGCCAGCTTGGCGAAATCCGGATTGGCAAGATGGGTGGAAGCCTCGCGACCCGGATACTCGCGTTCCTGGTGCATGCGTATGGTGCCGTAGGTCGAGTTGTCGAACACGATCACCAGCATATCCAGGCCATATTGGGCCGCTGTGGCCAGTTCCTGTCCGTTCATCAGGAAATCGCCGTCGCCTGCCGCGGCGACGACGCAGCGGTCCGGGTAACGCAGGGCAGCGGCGACCGCCGCTGGTACGCCATAACCCATCGCGCCAGCGGTAGGGGCAAGCTGGGAAGGATAGCCTACGTAAGGCCAGTAGCGATGCCACCAGCCTGCAAAGTTGCCGGCACCGTTGCAGATAATTGCGTCCGCGGGCAGCAGCTTGCGACACGTTGCCATGGCCAGCGCAAGGTCCAGATCGAACCGCGCATCTTCCCCCGGCGTGTTCCACTCGATCCAGTCGGCGTGAGCCTCGGCACCGCAATCGAAATCGATTACGTCGCTCTCGTCCCACAGGGCAGCGCTTTCAGCGAACTCTGCCATGTCGGCGCAGACGGGAAGGTCCGTGCGGTAGACGCGGCCCAGTTCCTCCGGATCGGGGTGGATGTGGATCAGCACCTGGTCCGGATGGTCCGGGGTTATGAGCGAATAGCCGTCGGTCGTCGCCTCTCCCAGGCGAGCGCCGACCACCAGCAGCAGGTCTGCGTCCCTCGCTCGCTTGGCAAGCTTCGGGTTGGGGCCATAGCCGAGGTTTCCGGCATAGACTTTCGAGTCCGGAGAGATCGCGTCCTGCCGCCGGAAAGCGGTGGCGACAGGCAGGCCGATTCGCTCGGCAAATTCGGTGAAGTAGTGTCGCGCACGGCTATTCCATCCGGCGCCGCCCACGACCGCGAGCGGAGCCGCGGCATCGCCGATCATCTGCATCACAGTTGCCATCACGTCGGGACAGGGAGCCTGGGCTGGCCTGACGACCGCCGGACGCACCGGGCTCGTGATTCCTTCTTCGTGCAGCATGTCCTCTGGCAAGGCGAGCACCACCGGGCCGGGCCTTCCGCTGATCGCGGTTGACCATGCGCGGGCGATGTATTCCGGGATGCGCCGGGCGTCGTCGATACGGGCGGACCATTTCGCGATGGGAGCGAAGAAGGCGGGGAAGTCCACCTCCTGGAAGCCTTCCCGGTCACGCATGGTGCGGTCCAAATCGCCGATAAACAGGATCATCGGCTGGCTGTCCTGCATGGCCACGTGCACGCCGATGCTGGCGTTCGTTGCACCCGGACCGCGCGTGACGAAGGCGATGCCGGGCTGGCCTGCCATCGCGCCGTCGGCGCAGGCCATGAAGGCGACGCCGCCCTCCTGCCTGCACGTCACGGTCTCGATCGCATCGCAATCGGACAGGGCGTCGAGAACAGGGAGGAAGCTTTCGCCGGGCACGGTGAAAGCGCGTGATGCCCCTTGTTCGACAAGGCAATCGACAAGGAGGCGGGCTGCGGTCGTGGTCATGCCATACGGATTAGCCCCGGCTCGCGAGAGCGGCAACCGGTTACGCGAGTTACCAACCGTCCCGTGTTTGAACAGCTTGACGGGGCCGGGAGCCAATTCGTTACCAAAACGTTAAAACCGCATCATGAGACGTTCACTTGTCCTGACCACCGAGTCGTCCCGCCACCCGTTTCGGGCATCCTTGCCGCCCCACGTCCTGGCGCGCGCTAACGAGATGGAGCCGATGGCTCCGTGGCGCAAGCGTATGGCACTGGGCCTTTCGCGGCAGGACCTGGAAACCGTGGCTGCAACTTACGCAGCGGGCTTCCTGGCCACAATCACCTTCATCGCCTGATCGCCTACTTCGCCGCTGCCAGCACCGTGGCCGCTTCCTTCTCGGCGCGGTAGAGCCGGGCGCCTAGCCACACGGATACGAGGCACATGCCAGCGCTCAGCAGCACCTGCTCTGCCAGCGGCACGCCTACTGCGCTGAGAGCGAGGGCAAACAGCGAACCCACAACCATTGCGCCAGAGTTGACGATGTTGTTCGCCGCCACCGCACGGCTGGCCTGCGAGCTTGGCACCTTGGTAGTAAGGAAGGCGTATAGCGGCACCACGAACATACCGCCGAAAATGGCGATCAGCAGCAGGCTGCCCAGCACGGCCCAGGCCAGCGGGTAGGACAGGAACGTCGCCACATCCATTAGCTGCGTGTCACGAAGCCCGGCGTTCCACGCCTTGCACACGAAGTAGAACACCGCGACCATGCCCGCCATCAGCAGCACCGATACAGGCGAATAACGCGACGAGACCTTGCCCTTCAGCAGCAGGTTGACCGCGACCGAGCCCACCGCGACGCCGATGGAGAAGAACACGAGGAACAGGCTGGCGACAGTGGGGTCGGCCAGCAATACATTCTTGGCGAGCGGCGGGAACTGGATGAACAGCACGGAGCCGATGGTCCAGAAGAAGCTGATCGCGAGGATGGCGTAGAACACTTCCTTGTTGTGCGTGCACTCCCGGATCATCCGCCACGAGGACGTGAAAGGGTTGAAGTCGATCTTCTCCGGTACACCCATCGGCGGGGCGGAGGGAACGTGGCGGCTGGTGAGATAGCCGATTACGGCGAAACCCAGGATGGCGGCAGCGGCAATCTCTACCTGATCGGCCAGGAAGCCCGCCAGGATCGTGCCGGTCATGATCGCGATGTAGGTGCCGGCCTCGACAAGGCCGGTGCCTGCCAGCACCTCGTCCTTTTCGAGGTGCTGCGGAAGGATCGCATACTTGATCGGGCCGAAGAATGTGGAGTGCACACCCATCGCGAACAGCGCCAGCATCAGCAGCGGAATGGCGAGCATTTCCACGGCAATCCCCTCCCAGGCCAGGAACAGGCCGAACGCGCCGACCGTCATGATCCCGATTTCCGCCGCTTTCACCCGCCGGATGATGCGCGCCTTGTCGGTCAGGTCGGCAAGCTGTCCGGCGATGGCGGAGAGCAGGAAGAACGGCAGGATGAAGACGGCAGAGGCCGCGCCCGAGAAGACCGTTTCGGCATCTGGCGAGTTATAGACGCTGTATACGACGAACAGCACCATCGTCGTCTTGTAGAGGTTGTCGTTGAAGGCGTTCAGGAGCTGCGTGCAGAACAGCGGCAGGAACCGGCGTTGCTTCAGCAGGTGAGTGGAGGTGAACATAAAGCCTGTTTTCAGCGCCCGGTGGGCCAATCCGCCGAGGGACTTAACGGCTTTTCCCCCAAATAGCAGCAGCAACCATCCTTTTTCCGTAAACGATTCCGGTCTAGGGCTGGTGCCACCATGTGGACCTTGCCCAACATCCTCACTCTCAGCCGCATCCTCACGCTGCCGCTGCTCGGCTTCCTGCTCTGGTGGCCGGGTTGGGCGCTGGGCTACCTTTTCGCCTTCGCGCTTTATTGCCTGATGGGCATCACCGACTACTTCGACGGCTTGCTGGCGCGTTCCAGCGGCGCGGTGAGCAAGCTGGGCATCTTCCTCGATCCCATTGCCGACAAGATCATGGTGGCAACCGTGATCCTGGTGCTGGCCGCACAGGGCATCCTGCGCGGCCCCTACGTGGGCGACGCGCACGTGATTGCGGGTCTGATCATCCTGATTCGCGAGATCGCCGTCTCTGGCCTGCGCGAGTTTCTGGGCGAATTGCAGGTGAGCGTGCCGGTGTCGAAGCTGGCCAAGTGGAAGACGACGTTTCAGCTCGTGTCGCTGGGCGCGCTGATCCTGGGGCAAGGCTTGCCGGGCTGGAATTTCATGCTGGCAGGCGTCGAGCACAACGTGCCGCACCTCGTGGGCCTCGTCACCTTGTGGGGCGCGGCGATCCTTACGGTGATAACCGGGTGGGACTATTTGCGGGTCGGCCTCAAGTACATGGACTGATTTTGCAGACGAACGTGGAACGCCAATGGGGGCGTTTCGAAAAAGTTGGTTCCGGCAGTAAAGTGTTTCTTTACAGATGCCTGCTGCGATAATCGCCGTCTGTCGTGTAACCTTTCGGATCGCAGGCTGGGCGTCCGGCGTCGGGGGTGCGACAAGGCTGGCAGATTGGCGGGCGGAGGCAGGCATGACCTACTTTTGAGCCCATGCCGAACCGGTAGGAAATCGTCTCGTTCACCATAGCACAGGAGCGCCGACGGAACCCGCAAGGCCCTTGCGTCGGCGCTCCTGAAAGTCAGAGGCCCAGCGCCGCGCGCACCGCTGCCCAGCTTACCAGCTTGAAGTTCTGCGCCTGCGGCTCGTTCCAGCCGTCTTGCGCGATGAACAGGCCCTGCGAATAGTCCGGTCCGAAGCTGTGCGTGTCGAGCGAAATGCCGTCGGTTTCCTCGGCGCTTCCGTAGGTGCCTGCACCGATGGCGAAGCGACCGACCGGGGTCATATCGGGCAGCGAAAAGACCGCAAAGGCGTTGTCCCCCTGGCTGGAGGCGACGAGGTATCCGCCATCCTCACCCTCGGGCGCAATGGCAAGACCTTCGACATCGGCGACAAGGTACTGGTTATCGATAGCGGTCACGAGTTCGCCGGTGGTCGCGCCATCGGCAAAGCGCCAGATGCCCGCCATTTCCTCGCCCACGTAGAGCGTGCCGTCACGCTCATCATAAACGCAGCCTTCGGGCTGGCTGGGTACGGACATTTCACGCACCATCTCGGCCGTCGGCGCTTCGCCGGGTGCCCATTCGGCAATCTCGTATTCGCGCAGGTTGCCTTCCTTGGTCACCATCAGCGCGGTGAGCGAGCCATGTTGGCTCATGCAGAAGCCGTAACCTTCGCCCGGACCGCTCGGGAAACGACCGAGAGCGGTTAGTTCGCCGCTGGCGGTGTCCAGCGTGAAGGTCGAGATATGCGAATTGGCAAGGTCGATCCGGTCGCTGGCGGCAACGAACACCGTGCCGTCTTGCAGTTCCACCAGGTCGACATTGTTGACGGCGCCCGCGTCGATGAAGCTGCGAATCTGCCCATCTAGGCCATAGACGTAGAGTCCGGCTTTCTTGTCTGTCGCGACGATCAGGCTTTGCGACGGGTCCGCCGCGTTGCGCCAGATCGCGGGGTCGTCGGCGGCGTCCTCGTTGGCGGTGCCCACGGGCTCGGTCTCGCCAGCGGCGAGAACCGAAACCGGGGGAAGGCCGGTGGGCGTGGTGGCGCAGCCTGCAAGCAGGGCCGTGGCGATAGTCGTGGTTGCAATACGCATCAGAACGTCACCCTCACGCCGCCCTTGAAGGTGCGGCCGTAGATTTCATACTGGTAGTTGTTCTGCCGTCCGCCCACGGTGTTGTAGGCGAAGTATTCGGCATCGGTCAGGTTGATCGCTTCGACGAACACCTGCACGCCTTCCAGCACGGTGAAACGGGCGCTGGCGTCGAGCTGGAAGTGGCTGTCGACAAAACGGTATTCCTCCGGATCGCCGCCCAGTTCATCCAGGTAATCGTCGCGGTATGTACCCGCGAGGCGCAGCGACACCGGACCCTTCTCGTAGCCGAGCACGCCGTTCAGCGTATGCTCGCTGGAGGCGGGCAGCGGGATCGTGTTGATGCCGTTGCCGAAGCCCTGGCCGAACAGGTCCAGCGATCCGTCGGAGATCGTGGCGGTGGCGTCGGTGTAGGTGTAGTTCGCCTGCGTCAGCAGCCCGTCAAAAGGCGCGGGCAGCATGTCCCACTGCATGGCAAAGCCCAGTTCGATGCCCCAGACCTCGGCGCTGTCGCCGTTCACGGGGATCGCGGCCTCGTTGAAGGCGATGCCGTTGAACACCAGCAGTTCGTCCGCGCCAATCTCGTCGTCGCCATCGAGATCTTCGGCTTCGTAGTCTACCGTTACGATGTAGTTGGAAATGTCCTTGTAGAAGAACCCGGCGCTCAGCGCGCCGTTGCCGCCGAAATAGTATTCGACGCCTGCATCGAAGTTCCACGCCTCGTAGGGATCGAGGTTCGAGTTGCCGAATTCGCCTTCCACTTCGTCATCGTCGTTGCGCTCCGTGATGAAGCGCGGGGCGAGCTGGGCAAAGCCGGGGCGCACGAGGCTGCGGTATCCGGCGGCGCGGAAGACGAGATCGTTGACCGGTTCGTAGCGGATGTTCAGGCTGGGCAGCCAGAAACCGTAGTTGGCAGGCGTGGTCTGCGGGGTGACGATGACGGTGTCGTCGGTAGCGATGGAACCATCGGGCAAGCTGCCGTCCTCTTCCACCAGCAGGGTGAAATTGCCGATGATGTCGGTCTGCGTGTATTCGTGGCGGACGCCGCCGATCACCGTCAGGCTGTCGCTTTCCCAGCGGCCGAGCAGGTATCCGGCGTAGATGTCTTCCTCGATCGCGTAGTCCTCCGCCGCGCTGTCGAACAGGCTGTCGGCTTCCTGCAATTCGAAAGCATCCCGGTTGGCGAAGAAGAAGTCGCTGGCGCCGCTGTAGCTGGCGACCGGCGAAATGTCGGTGATGCGATAGGTCTGCTCGCCGACGAAATCGGCGAGGCTCACGTCGTCGATCTCGTAGAAGCGGATTTCACCGTTGAAGCTCTTCTCGCGCCAGCGGCCCTTGAAGCCTGCCTGCAGGGTGAAGACGCCGTCTCCGCTGGCAAATTCGCGACCCACGTCAAACTTGGCGGAATACTCGGTATCCTCGGAATCGGAGAGGTCGGTCAGTTCCACCTCGTCCAGTTCATACAGGGATGCATCGGTGAAATTCGCGGTGCTGGTGGAGAACATCGGGACGCGCGGGTCCGAATAGTCGAACGTCACGGCCAGCGGGTTGCGCTCGCCCGGATCGTCGGGGTGTTCGCCGAAGAAATCCTGCGCGAACACGGTGGGGTCGACGCTGTCGTTTTCCTTCTCGCTGGATTGCGCCCAGCTGCCCGAATACTCGATGGTCCAGGGGCCGGTCTGCGTTTCGCCGCCGATGCTGAGTGAGTAGATTTCCTGCCGCTCGAAGCGGTCCTTTATGTCACGCTCCACCGTGGCCTCGAACGGGTCTTCGTCAGCGTCGGCCTGATCAGGCGTGGAGAAGGTGACGGTGTTGCCGCTGCCCGAAACGGCGGAATCGCCGAAATCGAAAATTGTGCGGCGGCGGTATTCCTGGTCGTCGAACCGGCTGTAGAGGCCGCGGGCGTAGAGCGTCGTCGTGTCGGACGGGCGCAGGTCGAAGCCGAGCGAGGCGGAGATACGCTCGCGCTCAACGTCGTAGTCGCGATACTGCACTTCCTCTGCATAAACGAGGCCGTCGTCCTCCACCCAGTCGTCCGCCTCGATGTTGTCGGTCTCGAAGAAGCGGTTGTAGTAGGACAGGCCGCCGGACACGCCGAAATCGTCGGTCAGGCGGTAGGCGAAGTTGATGCTGCCCTTGGGGTTCAGCTCTTCGGAATACTCGTTGTAGCTGCCTTCTGCGGACACGGTGACGAAGTTGCCGCGGCGATCGAAGGCGGAGACGGTATTGATCTCGATGCTGGCGCCGATGGTGTCGGCATCCATGTCGGGCGTCAGCGACTTTCTTACCTCGATGCTCTCGATGATGTCGCTGCCGATCACGTCCAGCGCCACGGCGCGCACATCGCCTTCGGGTGCGGGCAGGCGCACACCGTTGACGGAAGTGGCATTGAGGTTCGGATCAAGGCCGCGCACGGCTACGAAACGGCCTTCGCCCTGATCGTTCAGCACGTTCACGCCCGGCAGGCGGCGCAAGCTTTCGGCCACGTTCTGATCCGGGAACTGGCCGATGGCATCGCGCGTCAGCACGTCGACGATGGTATCGCTGGCATATTCGCGGCTAAGCGCATTGGCCTGGTTGGCGCGTTGGCCGTAGACGAGGATGCTGGCCGCATCGTCGCCGCCCAGCATGAAGTTGACCATGACCGCGCCCTGCTCGGGAACCTCGATCACCTGCGTTTCGGTGGGCACACCGACATAGCGGGCTTCGATCGTATAGGTGCCGGCAGGCACATCGGTGATGCGGAAGCTGCCGTCGCGCTGCGTCACCACCTGGCGGTTGATTTCCGGGATGCGCACGACTGCGGATTGCAAGGCGACCGTCTCGGTCTGGTCGATCACCACGCCTGTCACATCGCCTGCAAGGGCAGGGGCTGCACAAAGCGCAATCGCGGCAGTGCTGGCACAGGCCAGCAAGCGGGTATTTCTCATGAGGTCCTCCGGTCCGTTGTTGGAGGGGCAGCTAGGGCCGCCGCGTGACCGGGGTATTTCCGTTAGGTGACGCGCAGAAGAATCTGTGACGCGCAGGTTTCAGTTCGAAGGCCGGAATGTGACCTTCGTGGCCATGATCTCAGCTTTCGCTTTGTCCGGGCAGAGCCTCGTGAAAGGCAATCACCGCGCGCGTCACTTCCTGCATCATCTGCATCCGCTCGATGGTCGGGCGCTTGGTGACGCCGATCATCACCGCCACGGCATAGGCCGAGGAGTCGGGCGCGAACAGCACGCCAACGTCGTTGTAGCCCGACTGCTGGCCGTTCCAGAACTGGCCGGTGCCGGTCTTGTGGCTCACCACCCAGCCTTCGGCCCTGCCACCCTTCAAACGGCGCGGGCCGCTGCGGGTGTTGGACATGATGGTGAGAAATTCCTCGGCACGCTTGGGCGACAGGACCTCGCCGCGCTCGATCGCCGCCAGCGCGCGGGCAATGGCGATGGGCCGCGCCCCGTCGACAGGGTCGGCGAGATAATTCTCGAACGCGACCTTGCGCAGGTTGGGCGAAACACGGTCCCGCGCGTCGTAAAAATTGTTCTCGTAGGAATAGCTGTCGTCCCACTCCATCCCCGCAATAGCTGCCTGCATCGGCTTTTCGCCAGGGCCGAAACGGATACCGTCCAGCCCTTGTTCGCGCAGCATGGCGCGCACGGCGCGCGGGCCGCCCACGCGTTGCAGGATGGCGTTGTTCGCGGTGTTGTCGCTTTGCTGGATCGCGCGTTCGATAAGCTCGCCGACCGTGGTTTCCACCGCGCCGCTGCGCAGGATTTCCTTGCGGATCGGCTGGTGGAACAGGGTCAGGTCCTCGCGGCTGACGCGGATCGGCGCGTCGAGGTTGAGCAGGCCCTTTTCCGCCATCGTCAGCGCGGTAAGCGTAACCCAGGTCTTGCTGACGCTTTGCTGCGGTAGCAGCGCGGTTTCGTTGAAGCCTGTGCTCCAGCCGGTATCGACGTCGACCACGGCGATGCCCAGCGTGCCGCCGAATTCCTCGCCAATGGCCTCCAGTTTGTCGCTCAGTTCCTCGCGCGCCAAGACGACCTGCGGGTCTGGCGCGGGGGTGGGAGTGGGCGTTGCCACGGGCGGAGCCTTGGCCTGCTGCTCGGCCTCGCGCACGTCTTCGCCCCATTCGACGCCGAACGGCGGGCTGGGGTTTTCGGCAGTACCGCAAGCGGCAAGCGCAAGTGCGGCGGAAGCGGGCAGGATAAGACGGGTCGGTTTCACATTAACCCAATGAGCGAGAACAGTTTGTTATCCGAGAAAACCGGGCCGGTGGCAGCCCGGTTCATCCGGCGCGCAATTCTTCGGCCAGCAGGCGGAATTCGTCACCGCGCGGGCTGTTGGCGCGCCAGACAAGCGCGATCTCGCGGCTGGTGTGATCGCCTTGCAAGGGGCGGGCTACCACGTCCGTCTCGTGCAAAATTCCCGCGTCGATCGCCATTTGCGGCAGCATGGTGAGGCCTAGGCCATTGTCGACCATCTGCACCAGCGTGTGCAGTGAGGTGCCGATCATCGTGGCGCTGGCATTCAGCTCTGGCCGGTTGCAGGCGGCAAGGGCGTGTTCCTTCAGGCAATGCCCGTCTTCCAGCAGCAGCAGGCGCCCCTCGTCGATCATGGCGGGGCTGATTTCGGCGGGCGGATCGCGGGGATCGTCCTTGGGGAAGGCGACGTAGAGTTCGTCCTTGCAGATGGTTTCACTTTCCACTTCACCGGTGGCGAAGGGCAGGGCCAGCAGCACGCAATCGGCGCGGCCGTGGTGCAGCGATTCGAGCGCCTGGTCGCTGGTTTCCTCCCGCAGGAACAGCTTAAGCTGCGGGCGCTCCTTGCGCAGGCGCGGCAGGATGCGCGGCAGCAGGAACGGCGCGATGGTGGGGATCACACTCATGCGCAGTTCGCCCGAAAGCGGCTTTCCGGCGGCTTGCACCAGTTCGGCCAGTTCCTCCGCCTCACGCAGCACGCGGTGCGCCTTGTCCACCACCGAATTGCCCAGCGGCGTGAAGCGCACCACGCGGCGGCTGCGCTCCACCAGCGTTACGCCCAGCAGCGATTCCAGCTCGCGGATACCGGCGGACAGGGTGCTTTGCGACACGAAGCTGGCCTCGGCCGCGCGGCCAAAGTGCTGCTGCTCGTGCAGGGCGACGAGATATTGCAACTGCTTGATGGTGGGGAGGTAGGTGCTCACTCGGCGCCCGCTGCCTCCGCTTCTTCCGCCTTCGCTTCGTCGATGTGGGTCATCTTGAGGCGACCCTTCTCGACGGCGAAGGCGAGCTTGCCTTCCACAAGGTCCAGTGCGTCCTTGCCGAACACCTCGAAACGCCAGCCTTCCAGCACCGGCAGCTTGCGCACGCCTGCGGCCAATGCCTCCAGTTCATCGGAGCGGGTGAGCAGGCGGGAGGCCACGTCGATCTCGCGGGAACGGATTTTCAGCAGCAGCTTCAGCAGGTCCGCCACCAGCGCGCCTTCCTTGCCCAGCGGCGCGCCGCGCTTCGGCTTGTCGGGCATCTCGTCCTTGTCCATCGGCTCTGCATTGGTGAGCACTTTCATCAGCCGCCTGCCGATGTCGTTTTCCTTCCAGGCGTTGGACAGTCCGCGCACCTTGGCAAGGTCGGCCTGCTTCTTGGGCGGGTGGCTGGCGAGGTCAGCCAGCGTCTCGTCGCGAATGATGCGGCCGCGCGGAATGTCCTTGTCCTGCGCCTCCGTCTCGCGCCATGCGGCCAGCGCCTTCAGGCGGCCCAGTACGGCGGGATTGCGACCTGGCGAACGGATGCGCTGCCACGCAACGTCAAGGTCGTTGGCGTAGTTGGAAGGATCGGCCAGCTTCTCCATCTCCGCGTTCAGCCAGTGGCCGCGATCGGTCTTGATCAGCTTCTTCAGAATCTTGGGGAAGATCTTGGCGAGGTAGGTCACATCGCCGATCGCATATTCGATCTGCCGTTCGGTGAGAGGGCGGCGGCTCCAGTCGGTGAAGCGCGCACCCTTGTCGATGGTCTTGTTCAGCCAGCTTTCCACGAGGTTGGCGTAGCCGATCTGCTCGGACTGGCTGATGGCCATCATGGCGATCTGCGTGTCAAATATGGGGTGCGGGGTCTTGCCCGTCAGGTTGTAGATGATTTCCACGTCCTGCCCGCCAGCGTGGAAGATCTTCAGCACCTCCTCGTTCTCGCACATCAGGTCCAGCAACGGGGTGAGGTCGATGCCGTCGGCCAGCGGGTCCACCGCGGCGGCTTCCTCCTCGTTGCCGATCTGGATCAGGCAGAGGAGCGGGTAATAGGTGTTCTCGCGCATGAACTCGGTGTCCACGCAGACGAAATCGTGTTTCGCCAGCCTTTCGCACAGGTCGGCAAGGTCTTGGGTCTTGGTAATCAGGGGATGGATATGCATTCGTCTTCTTTTCGTATCTGGCCGGTTCACCGTCCTGCGGCAGCCGCGCGGCGTGTCATTCCTTGACAAAACGCCCTGCTTCGCCTGTTAGCGCGCGCTTGATATACGGCTAAGTCGCCGCGCATCGCCCGCGCGCCCTTAGCGCCATAACCTGCGAAATGAAAAGAGTCCTCATGCACGCCTATCGTACCCACAACTGTGCAGCCCTTACCAAGGCCGACGTCGGCCAGACCGTCCGCCTGTCCGGCTGGATCCACCGCAAGCGTGACCACGGCGGCGTCCTGTTCGTGGACCTGCGCGACCATTACGGCATCACGCAGGTGGTGGCGGACGAGGACAGCCCTGCGCTGGAACTGCTCGATTCGCTGAAGCTGGAAAGCGTCATCACCATCGACGGCGAAGTGAAGGCGCGCGACGCGGCGGCGGTGAACCCGAACCTGCCGACCGGCGAGATCGAGGTCTTCGCCCGCGAAGTGACCGTGCAGAGCCACGCGAACGAACTGCCGCTGATCGTGAACTCGGCAGAGGATTACCCCGAGGATACGCGCCTCAAGTACCGCTTCATCGATCTGCGGCGCGAACGGGTTCACAACAACATCATGCTGCGCAACCGGGTGATTACCTCGCTGCGCCGCCGCATGACGGACCAGGGCTTTTCCGAGTTTCAGACGCCGATCCTTGGTGCTTCCAGCCCCGAGGGCGCTCGTGACTATCTAGTGCCCAGCCGCCTGCATCCCGGCCGTTTCTATGCGCTGCCGCAGGCGCCGCAGATGTTCAAGCAGCTGCTGATGGTGGCCGGTTTCGACCGTTACTTCCAGATTGCCCCGTGCTTCCGTGACGAAGACCTGCGCGCCGACCGTTCGCCGGAATTCTACCAGCTCGACTTCGAGATGAGCTTCGTGACGCAGGAAGACGTGTTCAACGCCATCGAGCCGGTGCTGGCCGGCGTGTTCGAGGAATTCGGCGAGGGCAAGAGCGTGACCCCTGCGGGCGAATTCCCGCGCATTCCCTATGCCGAATCGATGCTGAAATACGGCACCGACAAGCCCGACCTGCGTAATCCGATCATCATTTCCGATGTCTCGCACCACTTCGAGAAGTCGGGCTTCGGCATTTTCGAGAAGATCGTGGGTGGCGGCGGCATCGTGCGTGCCATCCCGGCGCCCAACACCAACGAGAAGAGCCGCAAGTTCTTCGACGAGATGAACGACTGGGCGCGCAAGGAAGGCTTCTCCGGCCTCGGCTATGTCACCCGTAAGCAGGGCGAGTTTGGCGGCCCCATCGCCAAGAACCACGGCCCCGAGGAAATGGCCAGGCTATATGACGAGCTGGGCCTTGGCGAGAACGACGGCCTGTTCTTCGCAGCAGGCAAGGCCAAAGACGCCGTGAAGCTGGCCGGTGCCGCGCGCACCCGTGTGGGCGAGCAGCTGGAGCTGATCGAGCAGGGCTGCTTCAAGTTCTGCTGGATCGTCGATTTCCCGATGTTCGAATGGGACGAGGAGCTGAAGAAGGTCGACTTCAGCCACAACCCGTTCTCCATGCCGCAGGGCGAGATGGACGCGCTGGAAAACCAGGACCCGCTGGAAATCAAGGCGTGGCAGTACGACATCGTCTGCAACGGCTACGAACTGTCGAGCGGCGCCATCCGTAACCACCGTCCGGACATCATGTACAAGGCGTTCGAGATCGCCGGTTACACGCAGGCCGATGTGGACGCGAATTTCGGTGGCATGATCGAGGCGTTCAAGCTGGGCGCACCACCGCACGGCGGCTCCGCACCGGGCATTGACCGCATCGTCATGCTGCTGGCGGACGAGCCGAACATCCGCGAAGTGATCGCCTTCCCGCTGAACCAGCGCGCGCAGGACCTGATGATGGGCGCGCCCAGCGTGGTGAGTGCGCGGCAGCTTCGCGACGTGCACATCCGCCTGTCGGGCGACGCGCTGGAAGCGCAGAAATCCGCCAGCGGGGCCGAGGCAACCGACATGAACAGCAATGCGGCGAAGAACGACATTCCGCCGCAGGAAGGCTGATCGATAAGGAAAGGGCGCGGCTCCCATCGGAACCGCGCCCTTCATTTGTCCAAGCTTCGATCGATCAGCCCATCTGGTTGTCGATCATGTCACCGAAACGCTCGCCCTCGCTGATCTCGGCGTAGCACTGTTCGATCACGGCACGCGACTGCGGGTCGAGATCGTCGTCGTCCAGCGCGCTCTGGAACTTGCCCTTCAGGTAGTCCTCGCCTTCCTCGACGCGCTCGGCGGCCGCTTCGTCGCCGCTTTCGAAGGCGTCGGCAATGCTCATCCACGTGCGGTGCGCGGCGCCTGTCACCGTGCCCTTCGTCACGAGTTCACCGCCTTGGCGCTGGATTTCCGAATTGAGCTTGGCGACCGTCTGTTCGCGCTGTTCGCGGCGGCGATTGAGGGCATCTTTCAGGTGCGGGCTGTTCGCCTTCTCGGCGGCCTTGCGATAGCCCTCCACCGAATCGAACGCGGTGTCGGTCAGGGTTTTGAGTACGGAATTGGCAGACATCGAACTTTCCTTCCTTATCAGTTTGATATCTGTGCAACGCGCAGGATGCCGCTAACTTTCCTGCGTTCTGGCGCTGGTGCAGGCCGTTCCGGCGCGTTTCAGGATTGCGCGGCTTTCCACGCGCCCATCGAACCCAGGTAGACGTCGACCTTGCTGAAGCCCTTGCTGGCGAGCCAGCTCGCGGCAACGGTGGCCCGCATCCCGCTGGCGCACATCAGGGTGTAGCTTTCCAAGGGGTCGAGGTCCTGCCACTGTTCGTTGAGGTGCCCGGCGTAGATATGGCGGGAGCCGTCGATCTTCGCTCCCTCCCGCTCGTCCGCCGCGCGCACGTCGATCAGGGTCCAGCCCGCCTGTTTCTGCTCCAGCCGTCGGCGCACTTCGTCGGTCTTGATCATCGGCACCTGGCCCAGATCGCGCCCCTGTGCGGCCGCCGGGATCACGCCGGTGTAGCCGCCGACGATATTGTCCAGCCCGATACGCACGAAATGCTGCGCCGCTGTCGCCATTGCGGACTGGTCTGCTGCGACCAGAGCGATGCTCTCGCCCTCGGCAATGAACCACCCGGCAAAGGCGGGGATCATGCCGACGGGAATGCAGTAGCTGCCGGGCAAATGGCCCGCGCACCACGCGCCGGGCTCGCGAATGTCGATCACGTGGTTCGCATCCGCGCTTTCGAATTGGTCCAGCGTCAGTGCCCTTGGCTGCATGACGCGGGGCGGGGCACTGCCGCCTTCGAGGTTCAGCCGCTCCATCAGTCGGAAGTAGGGCGGCTGGTAGTGAACCTCCGCCAACTTGGCCTCGATGAAGGCTTCCCGATCAGCCAGTTGCAGTGGCGGATTGTTCGCGCGTTCGTGCCCAATCGTGGAAAACTCGCGCTCAGCCATGCCCGATCCGCAGACCGAGCCTGCACCGTGCGCGGGGTAGAGAATGGTCTGGTCGCCAAGGCTGAGCAGTTTTTGCAGGCTATCATAAAGCAGGCCGGCGACTTCGCGGGCACGGTCCGGGTAGAAATCGGTGCGGCCAACATCGCCGACGAACAGCGCGTCTCCGGTGAATACGCCCACAGGCCCATCGGGATAGGCACTGTCGTGCAGCACGTAGGAGAGGCTGTCGTCGGTGTGGCCGGGCGTTTCCAGCACCTCGATCCTGAGCTGGCCGATCTCGAACCTGTCGCCCTCGCGCGCCGTTTCGGCGTAAGATACCTCGCCATCGGCGTTGGGGCCGTGCAGCACTTTCGCTCCGGTCCACTCGGCAAGGATTGGGGCGCCCGAGACGAGGTCCTCGTTGCGGTGCGTTTCGAAGATGTGGGTGATGGTGAGGCCCTCGGCGCGCGCCTTTTCCACGTAGATCTCGCAGTCGCGGCGCGGGTCTATCACGGCAGCCTGGCTACCGGAGCCGACGAGATAGGAAAGGTGCGAAAGGCCGGGCGTCTTGATTTTTTCGAGCAGCATGTCGACCTAACGCGGCACGGCGACCGATGGTTTCCTGCCGCGAGGCGCGAAATCGGGGAAATCCGGCACGTCCCGGCACTTGCTTTGCCCGCCGCCGTTCATTAGGGCGAAATCATTATTCGAAACCCCAAAGTGAGAGGGATTACATGAGCGATATCGCTGCACGCGTTAAGAAGATCGTTGTCGAGCATCTCGGCGTCGAGGAAGACAAGGTGACTCCGGACGCCAGCTTCATCGATGACCTTGGCGCCGACAGCCTCGACATCGTCGAGCTGGTCATGGCCTTTGAGGAAGAGTTCGGCGTGGAAATCCCGGACGATGCTGCCGAGAAGATCAACACGGTCGGCGACGCCAACAAGTACATCGAAGAACACACTTCGTAAGCGACCACTGGCCTCGTTCGCGAATGGTCTCCCCGGACGCGGACGGGGTTGGAAGGCTCGGCCCGAAAGGCTGGGCCTTTCTTGATTGGAGAGAAGAATATGCGGCGTGTCGTCGTAACCGGACTTGGCCTTGTTACCCCGCTGGGCGGTGATGTCGAAACCACCTGGAAGAACCTGCTCGCCAGCGAAAGCGGGATCGCCACGATCACCCGCTTCGATACCGAGGGGCAGAAGTGCACCATCGCGGGCGAGGTGAAGCCTGCCGATCACAAGTGGGGCTTCGACCCGAACAAGCGCGTGGACGGCAAGGTGCAGCGCCAGGTCGATCCGTTCATCGTCTACGGCATCGATGCCGCGGGTCAGGCTCTGGAAGACGCCGGCCTTACGGACATGGACGAAGAGACGAAGCTGCGCGCAGGCTGCTCCATCGGTTCGGGTATCGGCGGGCTGCCGGGCATCGAACTCGAATCGGTCAATCTGCATGAGCGCGGTCCTGGCCGCGTTTCCCCGCACTTCGTACACGGTCGCCTGATCAACTTGATCAGCGGGCAGGTGAGCATCAAGTATGGCCTGATGGGCCCGAACCACGCGGTGGTGACGGCATGTTCGACCGGCGCGCACTCGATCGGCGATGCAGCGCGCATGATCAAGGATGACGATGCCGACATCATGCTGGCGGGCGGTGCGGAAAGCACGATCAACCCGCTCGGCGTTGCAGGCTTCGCCCAGGCGCGTGCGCTCAATTGCTCCATGAACGATCGCCCGACCGAGGCGAGCCGCCCTTACGACAAGGACCGCGACGGCTTCGTGATGGGCGAAGGCGCTGGCGTCGTCGTGCTGGAGGAATACGAGCACGCCAAGGCGCGCGGCGCGAAGATCTATGCCGAAGTCGTGGGCTATGGCCTCTCCGGCGATGCCTACCACGTCACCGCGCCGCACCCGGAAGGCAAGGGCGCGGAAAACGCGATGCGCATGGCGATCCGTAAGTCGGGTCTCGATGCGTCGGATATCGACTACGTCAATGCGCACGGCACCTCGACCATGGCCGACACCATTGAACTGGCCGCGGTAAAGCGCGTGCTGGGCGACGATCTCGGCGGTGCCAGCATGAGCAGCACCAAGAGCGCCATCGGCCACCTGCTGGGCGGCGCGGGCGCGGTGGAAAGCATCTTCTGCATCCTCGCCATGCGCGACCAGATCGTTCCGCCCACGCTGAACCTGCACAATCCGGATGACGGCACCGAGGGCGCGGACCTCGTTCCGCTCACCGCGAAAAAGCGGGAAGTGAACGCGGTGCTCAACAACAGTTTCGGCTTTGGTGGCACCAACGCCTCGCTGGTGATGAAGCGCGTCGAGGACTGATCGAAATGAAAAAGCTGCTGGCGGCGGTTGTCGCGCTGGGGATCCTGGCGGTCTTGGCCGTCGGCGGCTGGTTCGCGCTTGGCTGGTATGGCGGCGCGGAAGTGGAAGAAGAGACGGCTTTCATCGTCCCTTCCGGTGCCACGCTCACTTCCGTTGCGGGCAAGCTGGAGGAGGAGGGCCTGATCGCCTCTGCCGACGGTTTCCTGCTGCGCGCGAAGGTGCTGGGCAGCGGCGATCCGATCAAGGCAGGCGAATTCCTGCTGACGCCCGGCATAAGCAACGCGGGCATTCTCGACCATCTCCAGCACGGCGAGGTGATCCGCCGCTTCGTCACGATCCCCGAAGGCACCCCTTCGGCGATCGTGCACGACATTCTGATGGCGGAACCCCTGCTGGTGGGCGAGATCCCGGTGCCCGAGGAGGGTAGCGTCCTTCCCGAAAGCTACGATTTCGAACGCGGAGAGGAGCGGGTAGCCGTTCTCGCCCGGATGCAGCGCGCGATGGACGAGACTATTGCCGAGCTATGGCCGAAACGCTCGGATCGCACGGTGGCGAACACCCCGGAGGAAGCGGTGACGCTGGCCTCGATCGTGGAAAAGGAGACGGGCGTGCCGGAAGAGCGGCGCATGGTCGCCGGACTCTACTCCAACCGCATCCGACAGGGTATCTTCCTGCAGGCGGACCCGACGATCATCTACCCGATCACGCGCGGGCGTCCGCTAGGCCGTCGCATCCGCCAGTCCGAAATCGCCGATATCAACGACTACAACACCTACCAGATGGCAGGCCTGCCTGCCGGGCCGATCACCAATCCGGGCCGCGCCAGTATCGAGGCCGTGCTCAATCCGGCGGAGACCGATGCGATCTTCATGGTGGCGGACGGCAGCGGCGGACACGAATTCAACGATACGCTGCAGGAGCACAATGAAGCGGTAGAGCGCTGGTTTGCCCTGCGCCGCGAACGGGGCGAGATGTGAGCGCGGACGGTCCCGCTCCGCTGATCGTCACCGCAGAAATGCCGCCGGACCTGTTCAGCTGGGCGAACCAGCTGAGGCAGGAGCATTTCCCGCCCGAACGCAATTACCTGAAAGCCCACGTCACGCTGTTCCACGCTCTGCCGCCCAGTTGCGAAAGCGAGCTTCGCGATTGCCTGAAGGAGCTGGTGCGCGACAACCCACCGGTGCCCGCGCGCCTCGTCGGAGTGATGAAGCTGGGGAAGGGCACCGCGCTGCAACTGGAAAGTCCGCAGATGATCCACTTGTGGCGACAGATGGCGGACCGTTTCCACGGCCTGCTGACCCCGCAGGACGAGCACAAGCCGCGCCTGCATGTCACCGTGCAGAACAAGGTGAGCATCGAGGAAGCGAAAGCTCTCCAGGCCGATCTCGCGCCGCGCGTCGAACCACGCGACTTCGTCTTCACCGGCCTTGCCTATCACTACTATCGCGGCGGCCCATGGGAAGCGGCAGGCAAGTTTGCCTTCCGCGGGGCAAAGCGTTGATGATCGAGGTTGCAGCGGCGTATCCGAGCTGATTTGCGCAAGCGCAAATTGGCAGGTTGACCGCAAGCAAAAGCGGACCTAAATGCGCGCCTCGCCTGCCGCCCGTTCGGCGCTCGCAGGCCAGCCGGATGGCGGAGTAGCTCAGGTGGTTAGAGCAGCGGAATCATAATCCGCGTGTCGGGGGTTCGAGTCCCTCCTCCGCTACCATCCTCATGGATTTGCAGCCGTCGCCTGCGATCCCTTTATTCCTTCCACGATATCACCTCGTCGACCGATCGCCACTCCGCCGGCCCGATCAGCTTGTCGTGCGCAATGCGGACAGACTGGATCTCTGCCTCGATCTCGCGTCGCCAGTGGTCGAGGAAATCGAACAGCACGGGAAAATCCGGCGCGGCATCGTATTCCTGCCAGGCGAACAATTGCAGCAGCGAAGGGTGGTCGGGCAGGTAATAGCAGATTTCGGCAGTGGTCAGTCCATAGCCGTCTAGCTGGGCGATGAAAGCGCGGTCTGTCATCGCCTGGCGTTGCCATTCTCGCATGGCCGGGGCCGGTCCGTCCGGCGCTCCCGTTCCCACGAGGCTAACAGCGCGCGGGCAACTTCCGGCTCATAGGCCGGGCCTGCCGGGTCGAAGGGATGAAGATAGCGGGAGAAGGGCTGCGACATCACGTGGTCCTCCTTTCGGTCTTCGATGCCTGCTCCATATCGTCTGACGAGACGGACGAATTTTGAGTCAGGACAACGATCTCGTCAAGCCGAAACGGAAGCGGGACCTGTCGCCGGTTGGCACTCGCCATAGAGAGTGCCAAAAAATTTTCAGAGACCTCTTGAAGCCGATTTTTTTTCCGCCCATTTTTCTCCCGTCTCCTGCTGGATAACCCGGAGGAGACACCATTGACATATCGCTTATTGATGGAGGTTATCTATGAATTTCCGTCCTTTGCACGACCGCGTGCTGGTTCGCCGTATCGAGGCGGAGGAAAAGACCGCTGGCGGCATCATCATACCTGACAGTGCCAAGGAAAAGCCGATGGAGGGCGAAGTCGTCTCCGTGGGCGCCGGCAACCGCGACGATTCCGGCAAGCTGGTCGAACTGGCCGTGAAGGCCGGGGACCGCGTGCTGTTCGGCAAGTGGTCAGGCACTGAAGTGCGCATCGAGGGCGAGGATCTGCTCATCATGAAGGAGAGCGACATCCTCGGCATCATCGAGGCGAGCGCCGAACTGAAGAAGGCTGCGTAAAACACGCGAGCCCGATCAATCCCAACCAATCTTGAAAGGAGCAGGCCACAATGGCTGCCAAGGAAGTAAAATTTGCGTCGGATGCGCGTGATCGCATGCTCCGCGGCGTGGATACGCTTGCGAATGCGGTCAAGGTTACTCTGGGGCCCAAGGGTCGCAACGTGGTGATCGAGAAGAGCTTCGGCGCGCCGCGCATCACCAAGGACGGCGTCACCGTCGCCAAGGAAATCGAGCTGAAGGACAAGTTCGAGAACATGGGCGCGCAGATGCTGCGCGAAGTCGCCAGCAAGCAGAACGACAAGGCCGGCGACGGCACTACCACCGCCACCGTGCTGGCGCAGGCCATCGTGCGCGAGGGTGCGAAGGCGGTTGCTGCGGGCATGAACCCGATGGACCTGAAGCGCGGTATCGACCTCGCCGTCGGCGCCGTGGTGAAGGACCTCGAGGCCCACGCCAAGGAAGTGTCGGCCAACAGCGAGATCGCGCAGGTCGCCACCATCTCGGCCAACGGCGATGCCGAGGTGGGCCGCATCCTCGCAGAAGCGATGGAGAAGGTCGGCAATGAAGGCGTGATCACGGTGGAGGAGGCCAAGAGCCTCGAAACCGAGCTGGAAACGGTCGAGGGCATGCAGTTCGACCGTGGCTATCTCTCGCCCTACTTCGTCACCAATGCCGAGAAGCTGAAAGTGGAACTGGAGGATCCCTACATCCTCATCCACGAGAAGAAGCTGTCGAACCTGCAGGCCCTGCTGCCCGTGCTGGAGCAGGTGGTGCAGTCGAACCGTCCGCTGCTGATTATCGCCGAAGATGTGGAAGGCGAGGCGCTGGCCACCCTCGTGGTGAACCGCCTGCGTGGCGGTCTGAAGGTCGCGGCCGTGAAAGCCCCGGGCTTTGGCGATCGGCGCAAGGCCATGCTGAATGATATCGCCATCCTGACGGCGGGCAATGTCATCAGCGAGGAACTGGGCACCAAGCTGGAGAACGTCGCGCTCTCCATGCTCGGCAGCGCCAAGAAGGTCATCATCGACAAGGATAACACCACCATCGTCGATGGTGCGGGTAACCGCGAGGACATCGATGCCCGCGTCGCCCAGATCCGCGCGCAGATCGAGACGACCACCAGCGATTACGACCGCGAGAAGTTGCAGGAACGCGTTGCCAAGCTGGCGGGCGGGGTCGCCGTGATCCGCGTGGGCGGCGCGACCGAGGTCGAGGTGAAGGAGCGCAAGGACCGCGTGGACGATGCCCTGCACGCCACCCGTGCCGCGGTGGAGGAAGGCATCCTCCCCGGCGGCGGTATCGCGCTGCTGCGCTCGCTCAAGGCACTGGAAGGCCTCACAGCCGCCAACGACGACCAGCAGTCGGGCATCGACATCGTACGCCGCGCCCTGCGCGCGCCTGCCCGCCAGATCGCCGACAATGCCGGTGAAGACGGTGCTTTCATCGTCGGCAAGCTGCTGGAGGGCGATGACTACAACCATGGCTTCAACGCCGCTACGGGCGTCTACGAAGACCTGGTGAAGTCCGGCGTGATCGACCCGGCCAAGGTCGTGCGCACGGCGCTGCAGGACGCTGCTTCCGTCGCTTCGCTGCTCATCACCACCGAAGCGCTTGTGGCCGAACTGCCGAAGCAGGAGAGTGCATCGCCCTCAATGCCGGCGATGGACTTTTAACGGCGACCATATCTCCTGGAAGCCGGACAGGCGCGTTCGCAAGAACGCGCCTGTTTTTTTGCTTTGGCGATCCTTTAGCTGCGCTTGCCCTTGGCTGAGGGCTTCTGGCCGCGGTGCGGCTTGGCCGGCTTTCCTGCCGGACGACGCTTCTTGTCCTTGTTGCCGAAGCCATCCTTGCCCTTGGGGGCCTTTCCAAAAGCAGGCTTTGCCTTCACGCGCGGCCCGGCGGCGTTGTCGCGGCCCATGCGGCCCTTGCGATTGCCGCGGGCCACTTCGCGCGGTCCGGTGTCCGAGCGTTCGATATGCACCGGCTCCTCGTCGCCGTCGGCCTGGGCTGAGCGCGCGGCGGCATCGGCGAACTTGTCGGCGATCGGGCGCGGGATCTGGAAGAACGTCTCTTCAGGGCCGATCCGGATCGCGCCGATCTCGTTGCGGGTGATGTGCCCGCGGCGGCACAGCAGCGGCAGGATCCAGCGCGGGTCCGCGTTCTGGCGGCGGCCAAGGTCCATGCGGAACCACACCGTGTCCTCGAAGCCGGGGCGGTGACGCTCCTTCTGCGCTTCGCGGCGGGCTTCGGGCGTGTTGGCGATCAGGTCTTCCGGCTCCGGCATGGAGGCGCGGTGCGCCTGCACCAGCATGGCAGCGATTTCTTCCGGCGAACGCTCGTCTAGCAGACGCTGGGCAAGTTCGCGGTCGCCGTCATCGACTTCGACAGGCTGCAACAGCTTTTCCATCAGCCGATCACGGTCCTTTGCCTTGATCGCATCCCTGTCCGGCGTGTCGATCCAATCCGCGCTGACTTTGGCGTGGCGCAGCATCGATTCGACGCGCTTGCGCCGCGAGAACGGCACGATCAGCACCGCGGTGCCCTTCTTGCCTGCGCGTCCGGTGCGGCCCGAGCGGTGTTGCAGGGTCTCCGCATCGCGCGGAATTTCCACGTGGATGACGAGGCTGAGCGAGGGCAGGTCGATGCCGCGCGCGGCCACGTCCGTTGCCACGCAAACGCGGGCGCGGCGATCCCGCAAGGCCTGCAAGGCCTGGTTGCGTTCGGATTGCGAATGTTCGCCGGACAGCGCGACGACGGCAAAGCCACGCTCCTGCAAGGTCGCGTGCAGGTGGCGCACCTTCTCGCGCGTGGCGCAGAAAAGGATGGCCGTGTCCGCCTCGTGATAGCGCAGCAGGTTGACCACCGCGTTCTCGATTTCGGGTGGAGAGACCGTCACCGCCTGGTAGGCGATGTCGCCATGCCCGCGGCTGTCGTTGATCGTTGCGATGCGCAGCGCGTCGCGCTGGTAGCGGCGGGCCAATGCCTCTATGGGCTTGGGCATGGTGGCGGAAAACAGCAGCGTGCGGCGCGTTTCCGGCGTCGCGTCGAGGATTTCCTCCAGTTCTTCGCGAAAGCCCATGTCGAGCATTTCGTCGGCTTCATCCAGCACCACGGCGCGCAGGCCCGAAAGGTCGAGCGCGCCGCGTTCGAGATGATCGCGCAGGCGGCCCGGCGTGCCGACCACGATGTTCGCGCCGCCGCGCAGCGCCTTGCGCTCCGCCTGCGGGTTCATGCCACCGACACAGGTGGCGATATGGCCGCCTGCCTTGGCGTAGAGCCAGCCCAGTTCGCGGCTCACCTGCAACGCCAGTTCACGGGTAGGCGCGATGACGAGGGCGAGCGGGCCTTGCGCGTAATCGAAGCGATCCCCGTCACCCAGCAGTTCGGCTGCCATGGCGAGGCCGAAGGCAATCGTCTTGCCGGAGCCGGTCTGCGCGGAAACGACCAGGTCGCGGCCCGCAGCTTGCTCTTGCAGCACTTCGGCTTGCACCTGTGTGGCTGTCTCGTATCCGCGCTCTGCAAGGGCGGCCTCGAGGCTGGAGGGTAGGGGCGGGAAATTCATGGGCTGGGCCTGTCAAATAGGATGGGACGCTGCCTCGCTGGAAAGCGGCGTTGTTAGCGAAGTTTTATGGAGCGGAGGCGCGATGGTTCTGCGCGTTTGGCGCCCCATAGGCGCATTTTCGCCGTTTGGCTTGCGAAAAAGCACGGCGGTCGTCGCAGCCTTGTATTGTCATACCTTGTCGCTAGACCGGGCGGCGATGACTTCGCTGCCTCCTCCGCCAAGCCTTCCCGACCTCGAGGCCGAAGGGCCGGTCGCGCTTTTCCTCGATTTCGACGGCACTCTCGTGGACCTGGCGCCCACGCCGGACGGCATCGAAGTCCCGGAACACTTGGCGCGCAGCCTGCACCGCCTGGCCGAGCAGTTCGACGGGCGGGTGGCGCTGGTAAGCGGCCGGGCGATCGTCGACCTCGAAAAGCATCTCGGCGCTATCGGGATGGCCTGCGCCGGTTCGCACGGCAGCGACTGTCGGGGGGCGGACGGCGTGAACATCGGCGAGATTCCCGACGGCCTGCCGCCGAAACTGCTGTCCGAAGTGGCCGAGTTTGCGGAGAAAAACGGCTTCGCGCTGGAAGACAAGCCGCACGGCGCGGCGCTGCATTATCGTTCCGATCCGTCTCTGGAGGAAAAGGGCCTCGCTTTCGCGACGCGGGTTGCAGAGGACGGCGATCTCGACATCAAGCGCGGGAAGTGCGTGATCGAACTTGTGGGACGCGGGGCCAACAAGGGTTCGGCCCTGCGCGCCTTCATGGAGAAGGAGCCGTTTGCAGGCGCTCGCCCCGTCTTTGTAGGCGACGATATCACCGACGAGGACGGGATGCGTGCCGCGACCGATTTGGGCGGTTACGGCGTAATCGTGGGGGACCGCGAGCCGACCTGCGCCAAATACGGCCTTGCAAGCCCTGCTGCAGTGCACCATTGGTTAGGGCTGTGACAGCATATCAAAGCAATCTCGACCTCTGGCCGATCGGCAACTGCCAGGTTTCCGGCCTTATCGACAACCGCGGTGGAATAGTCTGGGGCTGCGTTCCCAGGGTCGACGGCGACCCCACTTTCTGCGCTCTGCTGAACGGCGAATCGCAGGACGTTGGCGTCTGGCGGTTCGAACTGGAAGGCCAGTGCAGCGCGCACCAGGAATATATCCGCAATACGCCGATCCTCGTCACTCGTCTCGAATCCGAAGACGGCAGCGTGGTGGAAGTTCTGGATTTCTGCCCGCGTTTCGAACGCTCCGCCCGGATGTATCGCCCCGTCGCCTTTGCACGCATCGTGCGACCCATCGCGGGTAATCCGCGCATCAAGGTCGTGCTGAAGCCGATGAAGAACTACGGCGCCGAAGTGGCCGATACCACCAGCGGGACCAACCATATTCGCTACCTGACGCAGGGGCAGGCGCTGCGCCTCTCCACCGATGCGGCGGTGGGTTATATCCAGGACAAGCGCACCTTCCGCGTCGAGGAGGACACGCACTTCTTCCTTGGGCCGGACGAGCCTTTCGTCGGCAACCTGCGCGAACAGGTGCGCCGGATGGAACAGTCAACGCGCAGCTACTGGCAGAACTGGTCGCGCAGCCTGGCGACTCCGTTCGAATGGCAGCAGGAGGTGATCCGCGCCGCGATCACGCTGAAGCTGTGCCAGCACGAGGAAACGGGCGCGATTGTCGCCGCGCTCACCACCTCGATTCCGGAGGCTCCGAATAGCGAGCGCAACTGGGACTATCGCTACTGCTGGATTCGCGATTCCTATTACACCGTGCAGGCGCTGAACCGCCTGGGCGCGCTGGACGTGCTGGAGAAATACCTCGGCTACCTGCGCAATATCGTGGATTCGGCGAAGGGCGGGCAGATCCAGCCGCTCTATTCCGTCATGGGCGTCGCCGAACTGAACGAGACGACGGCGAGTTGGCTCGCAGGCTATCGCGGCATGGGGCCGGTGCGTGTGGGCAATGCGGCCTACAAGCAGATCCAGCACGATTGCTATGGCCAGATCGTGCTGCCGACGGTGCAGGGCTTTCTCGACAAGCGCCTGCTACGGATGGCCGACGACCGCGATTTCGAGAGCCTGGAGCAGGTGGGCGAAATGGCGTGGAAGATGCACGACCAGCCCGACGCAGGCCTGTGGGAATTCCGCACCCGGCAGGAAGTGCACACCTATTCCGCCGTGATGAGCTGGGCCGCGTGCGACCGTCTTGCCACGGCTGCCCACTATCTCGGCAAGGACGACCGCGAGACATTCTGGCGCGAGCGCGCGAACAAGATTGCCGCCACGATCGAGGCGAAGGCCTGGAAGGAGAACGGGGAGGGCGGCCACTACGGTGCCAGCTTTGAAAGCGACTACCTTGATGCAAGCCTGCTGCAATTGCTGGAACTGCGCTTCATCGATCCCGACGATGGCAAGTTCCTCTCGACCTTCGAAATGATCGAGCGCGACCTGCGGCGCGGCGAACACATGTTGCGTTATGCGGCGGAGGACGATTTCGGCGCGCCCGAAACAGCGTTCAACATCTGCACCTTCTGGCTGATCGAGGCGCTGGCCCTGATGGACCGCAAGGAAGAGGCGCGTACCCTCTTCTGCACCATGCTGGACCATCGCACAGGGTCGGGCCTACTGTCCGAGGACATGGACTTCGAAACCGGAGAACTGTGGGGGAACTTCCCGCAAACCTATTCCTTGGTTGGTATAATCAACTGCGCCTCGCTGTTGTCGAAAAGCTGGAACACTGTTCGCTAGGAGGCTGAAATGCCACGTCTTGTTGTCATCTCGAACCGCGTCGCCGTACCCAAGGCCCGCGGGGTCGCAGGGGCGCAGGGCGGGCTTGCCGGTGCGCTCAATTCCGCGCTGAAAACCAACGGCGGTATATGGTTCGGCTGGTCCGGGCAGGAGATCGAGGAGTTTACAGGCTCCATCAATTACGTCCGCTCCGCCGAGGGCGTGACGACGGCCACGATCGATCTCGAGCATCAGGATATCGAGGAGTATTATAACGGCTACGCCAATTCCACGCTGTGGCCGCTGTTTCACTACCGTATCGACCTGACCAAGTACGAACGCGAATTCGGCAAGGGCTACGAGCGGGTGAACGAGCGCTTTGCGGAAAGCGCGCTGCCGCTGATCGACGAGGGCGACCTCGTCTGGGTGCACGACTATCACCTGATGCCGCTGGGCGAACGCCTGCGCTCCATGGGTGTGAAGAACCGCATGGGCTTTTTCCTGCACACCCCGTGGCCGCCGACCAACCTGTTCGTGTCGCTGCCCTATCACGAGCGGCTGGTGAAGGCCTTGCTTCACTACGACCTTCTCGGCTTCCAGTGCGACACCTGGCTCGACAGTTTCATGCACTATTGCTGGAAGGAATTGGGGGCCGAGGTCGATTACGAGACGGGCGAGATCACGCTGGACGGCCGCACCACGGTCGCCCGCGCATATCCCATCGGCATCGACTACGAATTCTTCACCAGCAAGGGCGAGACCGGAGAGGCGCGCCAGGCCGGGCAGCGCCTTCTCTCATCCACCCGCCATCGTACGGCGATGATCGGGGTAGACCGGCTGGACTATTCGAAGGGCCTGCCCGAGCGTCTGGACGGCATATCCCGCTTCTTCGACCGTTATCCGGAGCGGGTGCGCGACCTCGTATTCATCCAGATCGCCCCGCCGAGCCGGGAGGACATCGGCAGTTACCAGGAAATCCGCACCACGCTGGAGCAGAAGGCCGGCCAGATCAACGGCGCGCGTTCGGATGTGGACGTGGTGCCTGTGCGCTACGTCAACAAGGGCTATCCGCAGGAAGAGCTGTTCGGCTTCTATCGCGCGGCCAAGATCGCCCTTGTCACGCCGCTGCGTGACGGAATGAACCTCGTCGCCAAGGAATACGTCGCGGCGCAGGACCCGGAAGACCCCGGCGTGCTCATCCTCTCTCGTTTCGCCGGTGCCGCGCAGCAACTGGATTGTGACGGAGAGGGGGCCTTGATGGTTAATCCCCATAGTTCGGACGATATCGCTCACAACATCCGGATTGCGCTCGACATGTCGCTGGAGGAGCGCAAGGCGCGCTACGAGAAGCTGATCGTTACCGTGCGCGAGGAGAACGTGCAGCGCTGGACGGACAATTTCATCACCGACCTGGCGCAGGACGCGGCCTGACGCACCCTTAAAGCGTCAAGACAAGAGCGCGCACGCCGAGGTAGGCCAGCGCCAGCGTGGACAGCAGGAACAGTGTGAAACGCACGGGCAGCGTGTTTACCAGCGATTGCCACAGTGAATGGACGATCCGCAGGCCGGTGTAGATCCACGCGGCGATTACCGTGTCCTGCGAGCCGCCTGCAATCGCCAGGATGGCGACGACTGCATAGAATAGCGTCGGCTGCTCCATCAGGTGCGTGTAATTGTGCGCTTTCCAGTTCACTTCGTCCGGGATGCGGCCTTCCAGGTCCTGCCCACGTGCGCCGGGCTTCGCTTTGCCCAGACCAGCGCCGCCTCCCCCAGTCTTGCCCATCTTCGCCATGGCCGGAAACCGGGTGAGGGCCATCCACACCAGCATGATGATCGACCACACGATCAGGACCGCGGCGGGCGCGAGTATCTGGGTATTCATGGCAAAGGCTCTCCCGTTGAATGGGCGTGAGCCTGCTTGCCGCCAGTTAGATTGTCAATTGAAACGTATTTTGAGTCGCTCAGCCCTCGGCGATAGTTCGCGCAAACTCCTGCGGGTCGACATTGCCGCCGGAAAGAATGATCGCGGTCGTGCCATTCAGCTCGGTTTTTCCCGTCAGGGCAGCGGCCAGAGCCACTGCGCCGCCGGGCTCCAGCACCAGTCGCAGGTTGGCAAATGCGAAACGTTGCGCATCACGCACCTCCTCTTCGGTTACGCGCAAACCGTATTCGCAGCGCTCCTTCAGGACGCCGAAATTGATCGGGCTTGTCTGGAATGTCTGCAAGGCGTCGCAGGCGGTCGGCGGCGGGCTGCTGCCGACGGACTGGATTTTGCCGGTTTCCAACGAACGGCAAACATCGTCCCATCCTTCCGGCTCCACCGGCACCACGAGCGCATCGGGGCAGGCAAGGGCGAGACCCGCGGACAGGCCACCGCCGCCGCAGCAGGCGAGGATGCGGGTGGGGGCGGGCGCGCCTTGCGCGGCGAGCTGATCAAGAATTTCGATCCCGGCGCTACCCTGACCTTCGATCACCCACGGATCGGCAAAGGCATGGGCATAGGTCGCGCCTTTCTCTTCGGCGAGGTTCTGCGCGATCTCCTCGCGGTTTTCGGTCATGCGGTCATAGGTGACGACACTCGCGCCCAGTTCCTTCGTGCGCGCCAGTTTTATCGGTGGGGCGTCCTGCGGCATCACGATGGTCGCCTCGATCCCCAGACGCCGCGCCGCCCATGCTATACCTTGAGCGTGATTCCCGCTGGATACGGCGACGACGCCGCGTGCCCGCTCTGCCTCGCCAAGCGCGGTAAGCCGGTGCCACGCCCCGCGAATCTTGAACGCGCCGATGGGTTGCAGGCACTCTGCCTTCACCCACACCTGCGCCCCGCCGATCTCAAGCGGAATCAAGGGGGTGGGGGGCAGGATCGCAGCCATCTTGGCCGCGGCTTCCAGAACCCCTTCGCGGGTGGGTGATCTTTGTGGCTGTGCTTCGCTCATGGGCGCGTTATTACGGCTTTACCAAAGCCGCGCCAGCACCTAATGGCGCGCGCCGCTTCACTGCGGAACCCACGCACCTTATCCCCCGTTGTTCCGGGGAATGCGGACAGGAGAATTTGAAAGAATGGCCGACAGCAAGATCAACGATACGCGCAAGAAGGAACTGCTTTCCACCGAGGTCGAGCATATCGACATCACCAGTTTCGATGCCCGTCCGATCATCGATTCGATGAAGAAGATGAGCTTCACCAGCCGCGATCTTGCCAACGCCACGGGCATCTACAACCAGATGCTGGCCGACAAGGACTGCACGATCTTCCTCGTCATCGCCGGTTCCACCAGCGCGGGCGGCTGCATGGATGCCTATGCCGAACTGGTCCGTTCCAACATGGTGGACTGCGTGGTGGCGACGGGCGCGACCATCGTTGACATGGATTTCTTCGAGGGGCTCGGCCACAAGCACTACCAGGCGCTGGAAGTGCCCGACGACGATACGCTGCGCTCGCTCTATATTGACCGTATCTACGACACCTACATCGACGAAGAAGCGCTCCAGGACTGCGACTTCACGATCAACGAGATCGCCAACTCGCTGGAACACCGCGGCTATTCCAGCCGCGAGTTCATCCGCGAGATGGGCAAGTATCTCTGTGAACACGGTAAGAAGGAAAACAGCCTCGTCAAGCTCGCCTACGAGCACGACGTGCCGATCTTCTGCCCCGCCTTCGTGGATAGCTCCGCCGGATTCGGCCTCGTGAAGCACCAGGTCGACCAGATGGCGAAGGGCGAGGGCTACATGATGCTCGACGCCATCGCCGATTTCCGCGAGCTGACCCAGATCAAGATCGAAGCTGGCGAATCTGGCCTGCTGATGGTGGGTGGCGGCGTGCCCAAGAACTTCATCCAGGACACCGTCGTCTGCGCAGAAATTCTCGGCCACGAGGACGTATCGGTGCACAAATACGCGGTGCAGATCACCGTGGCCGACGTGCGCGACGGCGCATGCTCTTCCTCTACGCTTCAGGAAGCGGCCAGCTGGGGCAAGGTCAACACCGGAATCGAGCAGATGGTGTTCGCGGAAGCCGGTTCGGTCATCCCGCTGCTGGCGAGCGATGCCTACCACCGCGAACACTGGAAGAACCGCGACAAGCGCCGCTGGGCCAAACTGTTCGACAAGTAAGGCTCTTCGCCAAATCGTTACGCGAATTGAGAGGCGGGGCGCTTAGCGCTCCGCCTCGTTCAGTTGGGCGCACAGGTCTGCCATCGCCATGAACTGGTTGACGCAGGTCTCCACCATTTCGCGGTCGCGGTTGTGATCGAGATGGCCGCTTTCGAACATGTCGCCGCTTTTCAGCACGATAGTAAGCTCGCCGTCCTTGAACAGCGTCTTGATGTCCTTCCCTCGGAAGGCGTTCTCCAGCGCGATCAGCCGCTCGATGTAAGCGGGGTGGACGAGGTAACGCGCCTCGGTCTGGTCGCTGGTGAAGACCGTGAAGGCATCCTCGAAATCGGGGTGCACCATGTCGGCTTTCTGCAAGATTTGCCCGCCGACTTTCAGCGTGTCCTTCTCTCCGAAGAACAACAGCTTGGTGTGGCGGCCTGCCCGCTCGACAAGCGTGGTGCCGTGGAACTGGCGCGCGAAGCCTATGGTGATTACGGGGCCGCGAAATACCGTGACCCAGCGCCGGTTCTTGCCGCTGCCGCGTTGTTCCTCAAGATGCGCCTCGTGTAACGAGAAAGGCTTTCCGGCCATCTCGCCCCACCACAGGTCCTCGAATTTCGCGCGGTCGTGGCTGGGAAACATCTTGTGGGTTTTTGCGCGAAGGAACCCGTGCCCCTCGTGGCAATCGTGCCGGTAATCCAGCCCCAGCGCCTGCGCGATCGCGGCGTTGATGCCCGACTTGGTCTGTTTCTTCGCCTTGTTGACGGGAATCCGGCTCCACCACCATGCCCCCATGGCAATCAGCGCGGAGATGAAGAACCTGAAATCGCCAAGCGGGGAAAACCAGACGAAGCCAAGTATCGGCAGGGCTATCGCCGCGCAGATTACGAAGCGACCGCGAGTGCTTTCCCTGGCTACTTCCCGAACGGTGACTTGCCGTTGCAGGAATTGCCCAAGTTCGCCCTCCATCAGGGCGTCCACATCGGGCCGCTCGATCATTCATTCCCCCCTTACGGTGCCAATAATCGTTGCCTTCGCCAGCCTTCATGGCACACATTTATTTAACAAGGGTAGGCTAGGGGGAACACATGGAACTGATTATCTTGCTCGCCGTGATCGTGCTGCTGCTGCTCGTGCTGGTCGGTATCTACAACCGCTTGGTCGGACTGCGGCAGAACGTGAAGCAGGGCGCGGCCGATATCGATGCGCAGTTGCGCCAGCGGCACGACCTCATCCCCAACCTGGTGAACACCGTGAAGGGCTATGCCGGGCACGAGCAGGAGACGCTGGAACAGGTGATCGCCGCGCGCAACACCGCGGCGCAGGGGACGATAAACTCGGCTGACGAGGCGCAGCTGCGCATTGCGCTGGATCGGGTGTTGGCCCTGGGCGAAGCCTATCCGGATCTGAAGGCGAGTGCCAACTTCCAGGAGTTGCAGAGCGAACTTGCCGATGTCGAGGACAAGCTGGCGGCATCGCGCCGTGCGCTGAACGCGGCCGTTTCGCGCTACAATACCGCGCGGGAAACTTTCCCGGCGGTGATGTTCGCGGGCGCGATGGGTTTCGAACCTGCTGATTTCCACCAGCTCGACGACAGTGAAAAAGGCATTGTGGATCAAGTGCCAAACGTTCAATTCCAAGGCTGACAGGCTGCCGCGGAACGGTCCGTCCGAATTCACTTGCAATTCACCCTATCGGGCTTAAATGCGCGGCTCCGCTGCCCCAAGGGATTCCCACCGCAAGGCAGCTTTATGTCGAATTCGTCGTTAGGGGGTCCCTTGAATTGCTCCAATATCCTGATGCCAAGGCTGTAGTCCGCGCCCTCGAGCCGGACGAACCCGTGACACTTCTGCGTCCGCACGCAGCATCGCGCGCGGCCCGATTCTTCACCGAGAAGTTTCCGGGCAAGGCGATGTATGCCGTGAAGGCGAATCCTTCTCCAGACCTGATCCGCATCCTGTGGGACGCGGGCGTGACGCATTACGACGTCGCCTCCATCGCCGAAGTGCGCATGGTGCGCGATGCACTGCCCGATGCCACGCTGTGCTTCATGCACCCGGTGAAGACCAAGCGCGCCATTCGCGAAGCTTATTTCGAACACGGCGTGAAGACCTACAGCCTCGATACGCTGGAGGAACTCACCAAGGTCGTCGAAGCGACCACTGCCGAAGATGGCGCGCCTGCCAAGGACCTGAACCTGCTGGTGCGCCTGCGCGTTTCCTCGGAGCATTCCGAGCTTTCGCTGGCCGCCAAGTTCGGCGTGGACCTGGTGGATGCCGCGCCCCTGCTGCAGGCCACCCGCCAGCATTGCGATGCGCTGGGCATCTGTTTCCATGTGGGCAGCCAGGCGATGACGCCGTTCGCCTACGTGCAGGCGCTGGAGCGCGTGCGCGCTGCGATCGTGGAAGCTGCGGTTACCGTGGACATCATCGATGTCGGCGGCGGTTTCCCCAGCGTCTATCCGGATCTCGATCCGCCTGCGCTGGAAGACTACTTCCAACTGATCCACCAGCACTTCGAGGCGCTGCCGATTTCCTATTCGGCAGAGCTTTGGGCGGAACCGGGCCGGGCGCTGTGCGCGGAGTATTCGTCCATCATCGTGAAAGTGGAAAAGCGCCGCGGTGACGAGCTTTACATCAACGACGGCGCCTATGGCGCGCTGTTCGATGCAGCCCACGTCGCCTGGCGTTTCCCCGTGGTGGCGCTGGAGGACGACCTGCTGAAGCCGCTCGCCGAATTCTCGTTCTACGGCCCCACCTGCGACGATGCGGATTTCATGAAGGGTCCCTTCATGCTGCCCGAGGATATCCAGGCCGGCGACTATATCGAGATCGGTATGCTGGGTGCCTACGGCGCTGCCATGAAGACGAATTTCAACGGCTTCGGCGCTACCGAGGCGGTTCACGTTGCGGACGAGCCGATGTTCAGCCTCTACCGCGGCGATCGCCCCGATCCGCGCAGCAGTGACAACGTGGTGAGCCTGCGCTGATAACGAGCGCAGGCGCGTTCATGGGTGCTATCAGTCGAACATGCTGACCCCGCGCGACTCCCGCTCGGTCGAACGGTGCAGGATGCCTTCCGATGGCAGTTCCGGCTTGAAGGCGTTGTGGCACCCTTCGCAATTCTCGATCAGCCGGTCGCCAATGGCGCGCCAGGCCTCCACGTCGGTCGACTGCGCCTCGGCGAGGGGCAGGGCATCCTGTCCGATGAGAGTGAGCTGGTCTGACCATTCCTGCCATGATTCCTCGGCGGTCCATTGAGCGTCGAACTCACCGCCGCCTGGGACCTTCATCACCTGTCCGCCCAGGATCATGTCGTAGGTAGCGCTGCGAACGAGGTCCCAGTCCAGTTCGTCTTGCGGCAGGTCCCCGTTGCCGACTGTCCAGATGTAGTCCGCCGAATTGTCTATCAGGCCGACCATCGTTGCGTTGATGCTCACGGGCAATTCCGTGAGCGCAGGGCCCGAAGGTACCGTGTTCTCGGCTACTGGCGCGCCCTCGTTGCACGAAACCAGCGCGAGAGCCGTCATCGTCAGTCCGGAGTAAAGGTGGATACGCATAATCATCTCCCGTTCCGCGACCTCGGGAGAGAATGTCGGCGATGTTACGAAGCAGTGCCTTGATGCACGTCAAGCAGCGCCTCAATTCCTTGTGACTGTCACCTGCATGAACTGTGGCTGGCTCTTCTGTCCATCGCCTCCCAGCATGGAGCTGGGGTAGTTGCCGGGCGGTAGCGAGGTAAGCGGCATGCCTGCCGCTGCCAGGGCATAGGGCGACACGCGGTGGCGGGTGCAAAGGCCGCCTGAGCCATCGTTGATGAGCGGTGTTTCGAATTCGACGCCGATGGTGGCATCCATGCTGCGACGCACCTCGCATACCACAAGCTGGCCGCCACCAAGGTCCAGAACCAGGCCGGTGCCGACGGGCACGCCGACAAGGCCTTCGATCCGGCTGCCGGTCTTGCTCAGGTCCCGCATCACGGCTTCGTAGCGGTGATCCTCGTGGATCACGCCGATACGGCGAAACACGCTGCGGCGTTCGGGGCGATAGGTGTCCGGCCCGCTGGGCTCGATCTTGTATCCACCGCTGGCGATCTCGGCGAGAATATCCCCCTGCGGGCGGGCCTTGGAGTAGATCCAGCCCTGGATATATTTCGCGCCCTTCTCGCAAACGAGGTTGAACTGGTCGAAAGCTTCCACGCCTTCCACCGTCACATCCATGCCCAGCGCATCGGACAGACCGATGATTGCGGAAATGATCTTGGCGCTGTTCTGGTCTTTCTGCGTGCAACTATCGACGAAGCTCTTGTCCACCTTCAGCTTGTCGAACGGGGCGGAGCGCAGGTAGCTGAGCGACGAGTAGCCGGTGCCGAAATCGTCGAGCGCGAGGCGAACGCCCAACCGCTTGAGCGCAGTGAAGGTCTTTTCCGTGGCTTCGAGGTCGCCGACGAAGACCGTCTCGGTCAGTTCCAGCTCCAGCCGGTCCGGATCGATACCGGTTTCGGCCAGTGCTTGCGTCACGATGGTGACGAAGCCCTTGTTGGCGAACTGCTTGGCGGAGACGTTCACGGCCACGCGCACGTTCTCGGGCCAGGCCATCGCGTCTTCGCAGGCGCGGCGCAGGGCCCACTCGCCCAGTCGGTTTATGAGGTCTGAGTCCTCGGCAACCGGAATGAAATGGTTTGGCGGGATGTTGCCCTTCTCGGGGTGCTCCCAGCGCATCAACGCCTCGAAGCCGACTATGGTGTTGTCGAGCGTGCTTACTACGGGCTGGTAATGCAGCTTGAGATGGTTCTTCTCCATCGCTTCGCGCATGTCGTCCAGCATGATCTGGCGTTCCTGCTCGACGTCTTTCAGCTCGGCCGAATAAAAGCGATACATGCCGCGGCCGCCGTTCTTAGCGGCATAGAGCGCGAGGTCGGCAGAGCGGGTCAGTTCATCGCGCTCCAGGCCATCGTAGGGAGCGATGGAGATGCCGACAGAGCAGCCGATGATCGCACGTTTTCCTTCAACCTGATACGGAGAGGCGAGCATCTGGATGATCTTGTCGGCCAGTTCTCCCAGTTCTCCGCGATCGTCCATGTCCGGCAGGATGACCTGGAATTCATCACCGCCCAGGCGCCCGATCTCGCCGCGGTTGGCGATGACGGCGCGCAGGCGGTCTCCTACCTGGCGCAACAGATCATCGCCTGCCGGGTGGCCCATGGTGTCATTGACGTACTTGAACTTGTCGAGATCGAGCAGCATCAGCGCGCAGGCGCGTTTTGCGGACTTGTAGGCGGCGAGGGTGGAATCGAGCCGCCGGTCCATCCGGTGGCGATTGGCAAGACCCGTGAGAGCGTCGAATTCGGCCATGCGCGAATCTTCCAGCTTGCGCTGGAACGCGACGGTAATGTCCTTGGCGCTGCCACGATAACCCTGGAACGAACCGTCCGGGCCCATCTTGGGGTGTCCGGAAAGCGACCACCAGCGCGGCTTGTCGGTCTTTCCCACGAAGCGCACGACGAGATCGGTCAGTTTGTTGCGGGCGGAAAGCTGGAAATTGAGCGGTCGGTCGGATTTCTCGTCGGGATTGTCACGGTCGATCTCGAACAGGGTCGGCAGCGGCTCGCCCAGCAATTCGTCGGCATCGCGGCCTAGGCAATCAATGGCCTTTTCGGAAAGGTAAATCAGGCGGCCTTCGGCGTCGCTGGCCCAGATCCAGCCGATGCCTGCCTGCTCGAAGTCATCGAGCACTTCGCGGCGCAGGGCATCGTTACCCTTGCTCCGGCCACCGGCAAAACCTTTGAGAAGGCTCGAAACCGCCATGTTGCTCCATCACCCAAGAACTGCGGGTCGATAGTCTGACCCGGCATCAGCTTTGGCGAACAATGGTTAACATGGCGCTAAATCTCGCGGGCATCCCTGCCACGTGCAGCGCAGATGATCAGGCCGCTTCGCGCAGTTCGAGGTCCAGCCGGTCCCAGATTTCGACAAGCGCTTCAGCCAACTCGTCCATCATCGCTTCGGAGTGGGCCGGACCGGGTGTGAAGCGAAGCCGCTCCGTACCACGCGGCACGGTGGGGAAGTTGATTGGCTGCACGTAGACGCCGTATTCGGCCAGCAGGATATCGCTGATCTTCTTGGCGCGCACGGGGTCGCCCACCATCAGCGGCACGATGTGAGTCGTGCTGTCCATTACCGGCAGGCCCCTGGCGCGCAGCTTCTGCTTGAGCGCGGCGGCGGCGGCCTGCTGCCCGTCACGTTCCACGCTGCTTTGCTTGAGGTGACGGACCGAGGCGAGCACACCTGCGACCAGCACCGGGCTGAGCGACGTGGTGAAGATGAAGCCCGGCGCGTACGACCGGATGCAGTCGATCACCTTCTTGCTGGAGGCGACATAGCCGCCCATCACGCCGAACGCCTTGCCGAGTGTTCCCTCGATCAGGTCGATCCGGTGCGCGGCATTGTCCCGCTCCGAAATGCCGCCCCCGTGATCGCCGTACATGCCCACGGCATGGACCTCGTCGATGTAGGTGAGGGCGTTGTACTTCTCGGCTAGATCGCAGATCGCATGGATCGGGGCCACGTCTCCGTCCATCGAATAGACGCTTTCGAAAGCGATGACCTTGGGCGTGTCCGGGTCTTCGGAAGCAAGCAACTGCTCCAGATGCTCGACATCGTTGTGACGGAAAATCCGCTTCTCGCAGCCGGAATTGCGAATGCCGGCGATCATGCTGGCGTGGTTCAGTTCGTCGGAAAAGACGATGCAACCGGGCAGCAGCTTGGCGAGTGTGGAAAGCGTCGCGTCGTTGGAAACGTATCCGCTGGTGAACAGCAGCGCGGCTTCCTTGCCGTGCAGATCGGCAAGCTCGTTTTCGAGCTGGATGTGATAGTGCGTGTTGCCGCCGATGTTGCGCGTGCCGCCAGAGCCTGCACCGACATCGTGCAGCGCTTCTTCCATCGCGGCCACGACTTTTGGATGCTGGCCCATGGCGAGGTAATCGTTCGAGCACCACACCGTGATCGGTTTCGGTCCGTTGTGTCCTGCAAAGCAGCGCGCATTGGGGAAGGCACCCTTGTTGCGCAGGATGTCGATAAAGACGCGGTAACGCCCCTCGGAATGCAGGCGATCGATGGCCTGGTCGAAGATCTGGTCGTAGTTCAGCGTACCTGTCCAAGCTGCGCCGCTAAGGGACTCGCGGCTCTGTATGGGGGCGGATTTAGTCAATAAGTGCTCAGGTTTGAAGCACGAAGTTTGCGAACCATTCGCATTAAAGTGGCAGTATTCTGCCGATTCCGTATCGTTCAAGTCCGCCGAGTAGAGCTTCGTTAACTTGTCCATCACCCGTCACAATCGCAAAGTCATCATCCTGCCGGTCGAACGACTGGCCTTGGGTAAGGTAGGCGATACGGCGAGCGATTCCTTGCGCTCCGTCAATGAATTGCACTTTGTTGCCGAAAGCTACGGCCAGTTCATCCTGCACCAGCGGGAAGTGGGTGCAGGCGAGAACGACGGTGTCGATGTCCTCTCCGCGCGCCTGCCGGCGCAGGCCCTCGGCAGCAGCGGTGAATATCGCGGGATCGGGAGTACCGCCGCGCAGCTTCAGTTCTGCCGCGGCGACAAGATCGGGCGCGGCATGGCGCAGCAGCAGCTTCCCTTGCGCAAATTTTGCCTCGAGATTGTCGACGTAGGTCTGCCGGATGGTGGCAGCCGTCCCCAGCAGGCCGATCGTGCCGGTCCGCGTCAATTCGGCGGCGGGCTTGATCGCGGGCACCGTGCCGACGATCGGTGTTTCCAGCACGTCACGCACCATGCCAAGGGCGATGGTGCTCGCGGTGTTGCAGGCGATGCAGATCAGGCGAGGGTGGTATCGCTCGGCCAGGCGGCCCAGCAGGCCAGCGACGCGCGCGGCAACTTCGGCCTCCGTCTTTTCGCCGTAGGGAATGCCCGCGAGGTCGGCGGCGTAGATCACCGGTGCATCGGGCAATTCCCGTCGCAGCTCGGCAAGCACGGTGAGGCCGCCGAAACCGGAATCGAAAAGCAGGATGGGGGCTGTGGGCTGAACGTCCAAGACAAACTCCGTTCGGGCCGAGCTTGTCGAAGCCCTGCACTTCACTTAGGCGCTCAACTAGAGGAAAAGACAGCCCTTCGACAAGCTCGGGGCTAACGGTTATGGGGCATTGATGGAACAGTTTCTTGGATTGCTGCTGGGATACGCCTTCGGCTCGATCCCGTTCGGCCTCCTGCTGGCCAAGGCAGGTGGCAAGGGCGACATCCGTAGTATCGGCAGCGGCAACATCGGCGCGACCAACGTGTTGCGTACGGGTTCGAAGAAGCTGGCGGCGGCTACCTTGCTGCTCGATCTGGCGAAGGGATTGATGCCGGTCCTGATCGCCAAGGCTGTGTTCGACCAGTCGGCCAGTGCTTTCGGCCCTGTTCCCCTCGCTGCCCTCGGCGCGGTGCTGGGTCACTGCTTCCCGGTCTGGCTCGGCTTCAAGGGCGGCAAGGGCGTAGCCACCAATGCGGGCGTTTCCTTTGGTCTCGCGTGGCCGATCGGGCTTGCTTACGCGCTGGTCTGGATCGCCGTCGCCTACCTCTCGCGCATCAGTTCTCTGGCCGGAATGTGCGCGGTGATAGCCGCTGCGATTGCTGCCGCCGCGCTGGGATATGCGGCCTACGTGCCTGCGCTGGCGATCATCGCCGTGCTCGTCCTGTGGCTGCACCGCGCGAACATCGGCCGCCTCGTTCGCGGAGAGGAGCCGAAGATCGGGCAGGGCAATTGACCGCGGAAAAGCTGTCGCAGGAGGAGGCGTTTGCCCGCATCCAGCTGCTGCGCTCTGCCAATATCGGGCCTGTCAGCTATGCCCAGCTCCTGGGCCGCTTCGGCAATGCTCGCGACGCGGTGGACGCCCTGCCGGACTTGGCCGCTCGCGGTGCCAAGCGCAATTACAAGGCCGCGCCGCGCGAGCGGATCGAGCGAGAGGTGCAGGCCGCGCGCAAGGCCGGGGCGCGCTACCTGTTTCACGATCAGCCGGACTATCCCGCAAACCTTGCGGCTATGGACGGCGCGCCGCCCATCGTGACCATGCGCGGCGACCTGTCGCTGGCCTCGCGGCCTTGCGTCGCCATGGTGGGCGCGCGCAACGCCTCTGCCGCTGCCGTGAAGCTGGCGCGGGATTTTGCGCGCGAACTGGCGGCGGAGGGCTTCGTGGTCGTCTCCGGCCTTGCCAAGGGTATCGACGGGGCCAGTCACGAGGGTGCATTCCCACACACCGTCGGCGTGATCGCCAGCGGCATCGACATTGCCTATCCCGCACAGCACGCCAAGTTGCAGGAACGGATCGCCAGCGATGCGCTGCTGATCGCGGAGGAACCGCCCGGCACCGAGCCGCGCGGGCAGCAGTTTCCCAAGCGCAACCGCATCATCGCAGGGCTCGCCGTGGGCACCCTCGTGGTCGAAGCCGCGCCGAAGTCTGGCTCACTCATCACCGCAAGGTTGGCGGGCGAGGCGGGTCGCGAAGTAATGGCCATTCCCGGCCATCCGGCGGATGCGCGGTCTCATGGCTGCAACCAGCTGATCCGCGAAGGCGCCGTGCTCGTGCAAACCCCGCAGGACGTCGTCGAATTGCTCTCGGGCTTCGACGGCCAGCCCCGTTCCAGCGTGCGGGAAGCCGCATACAACTACGCGTTCAGCGAAGCGAACGAAGACCTTCCGGCAGACGACATTGCCACGATCCTCTCCAGCGCGCCCGTCGCGGTGGACGAACTGGTCCGCCAGACCGGCACGACGCCGGGCGCGGTGCAGATGGCGCTGCTGGAACTGGAGATTGCCGGGCGGCTGGAGCGCCACGCCGGTGGGAGAGTGAGCCTTGCCTGATACGCCGAATTCCGCCGTCACTTTCGCGCGGCGCGTATATATCATAGCCGCGATCTACGGTTTTCTCGCCGTGCCGGCTCTTTACTTCACCGACGCGCCCGATCCGCACCGGCTGCTCTATTTCGCCTTCGCCGGGATTGCGCTGGTGTTCCAGGGCGTGTTCCTCGTCATCGCCCGCGATCCGCAGCGCTACGCCGCTTTCCTTCCGCTCACCGTGTTCGAGAAGATCAGCTTCGGCATTCCCGCGCTGGCCTTCTGGTCGCAGGGGCAGGCGGCGGAAGATATGGCACTCGGCGGAGCGGTGGACCTCGTTTTTGCCGCGCTCTTCATCGCCGCGTGGCTGAAGATGCGAAAGGCGGCTTGACGAATCCGGCCAAGGGCCACCACCTTCGCGCGTACGTACACGTGAGGCTCGCCGTGCCGGGCCGGACATCAGGATACTTCAGTCACAATGCAACTCGTCATCGTTGAGTCGCCCGCCAAGGCGAAAACCATCGAAAAATACCTCGGCAAGGACTTCAAGGTTCTGGCTTCCTATGGCCACGTCCGCGACCTGCCGCCCAAGGACGGCTCGGTTCGACCGGACGAGGATTTCGCGATGGATTGGGAAGTCTATGCCGACCAGCGAAACCGGGCGCAGGTGAAGGCGATTGCCGATGCCGCAAAGAATGCAGACCGCCTGATCCTGGCCACTGACCCCGATCGTGAAGGCGAGGCGATCAGCTGGCACGTCATGGACCTGCTGAAGAAACGCAAGGCACTGCCGACCAAGGTGGAGCGCGTGACTTTCAACGCCATCACCAAGACCGCCGTGACCGAGGCAATGAAGAAGCCGCGCGAACTCGATCAGGATCTGATCGACGCATATCTGGGCCGCCGCGCGCTGGATTACCTGTTCGGTTTCACCCTTTCTCCCGTACTTTGGCGCAAGCTGCCGGGCGCGAAATCGGCAGGCCGCGTGCAGTCCGTGGCGCTGCGCCTGATCTGCGAGCGCGAGCGCGAGATCGAGGTGTTCCGGGCGGACGAATACTGGTCCGTGGTTGCCAAGATGGAGCAGGACGGCACCGCCTTCGACGCGCGCCTCGTGCGCTATGACGGCAAGAAGCTGGAGCGGCTTTCAATTGGCGACAGGGGCACGGCGGACGCTGCGAAGGCTGCCGTCGAGAGCGGCAACTTCAAGGTCGAGGAAGTCGACACCAAGCCGGTGAAGCGCAACCCCGCGCCGCCGTTCACCACCTCTACCCTGCAACAGGAGGCCGCCCGCAAGCTGGGCTTCTCTGCCAGCCACACCATGCGCTGCGCCCAGACTCTCTACGAGGCGGGCGCAATCACATACATGCGTACCGACGGCGTGCAGATGGATATGAGCGCGATCATGGCCTGCCGCGATGCGATTGCGGAGCGGTTCTCCGACGACTATCGCCCGGAAAAGCCGCGCTTCTACTCGACCAAGGCGAAGAACGCGCAGGAAGCGCACGAAGCGATCCGGCCGACCAATTTCAGCAAGGACCGCGCAGGATCCGGCGACGAGGCGAAGCTGTACGACCTTATCTTCAAGCGCGCGATGGCGAGCCAGATGGCGACCGCGCAGCTGGAGCGCACCACCGTCACCCTGCGCGAGGCGACCGGCGCACATGAGTTGCGCGCCACCGGGCAGGTGGTGAAGTTCCCCGGCTTCCTTGCCGTCTATTCCGAAAGCTTCGACGAGAAATCGGAAGAGGACGACGACAACCTGCTGCCGATGATGCGCAAGGGTGACAGCCCGGCAAAGAAGGCCGTCGAGGCGACCCAGCACTTCACCCAACCGCCGCCGCGTTTCAGCGAAGCCAGCCTCGTGAAGCGGCTGGAGGAACTGGGCATCGGGCGACCTTCCACCTATGCCTCCACCATCCAGACGCTGCGTGACCGTGACTACGTACGGATGGAGAAAAACCGTTTCTTCGCAGAGGATTCGGGCAGGCTGCTGACAGCATTTCTCGAACGCTTCTTCCCCCGTTACGTCGCCTACGACTTTACCGCGGAAATGGAGGACGAACTTGACGAGGTTTCCGGCGGGCGCTTCCAGTACAAGACGCTGCTGGAAAACTTCTGGCGCGATTTCAAGCCGAAGAGCGACGAGGTGATGGAGCGTCAGCCTTCGGAAGTGACCGAGGTGCTCGACACCTTCCTCGAGGACTTCCTCTTCCCCGAACGCGAGGACGGCCATCACCCGCGCTGGTGCCCCTTGTGTGCCGAGCAGGGCCGCGAAGGGGGCGAACTGCACCTGCGCGGGGGCCGATACGGCGCGTTCATCGGCTGCGTGAACTATCCGGAGTGCAATTTCCGTCGCAAGTTCGGTCAGCCGGGCGGCGAGGATGGCAGCAACGATGGCGTGATGGGCGAAGACCCGGAAACGGGCTTGCCGGTGGAGCGCAAGACCGGGCGCTTCGGCCCTTATGTGCAGCTGGGCGAGGGCAAGGACGCCAAGCGCGCCTCCATCCCGAAAGACCTCGACGATTTCGACCTGGAATGGGCGCTCAAGCTGCTCGCCCTGCCGCGCGTGGTCGGCCAGCATCCCGATACCGGCAAGGATATCGAGGCGGGCCTGTGGCGCTATGGCCCCGCGGTCCGTCACGAAGGTACCTACGGCAAGCTGCAGAACACCGCCGAAATTTTCGAGATCGGCATGAACCGCGCGGTGGACCTGCTGGCGCAATCGGCCAACCGTAAGGGCGGTGGGCGCGGTAGCCGCGAGCCGCTGAAGGTGTTCGGCAAGAATGACGCGGGTGACGAGATCAAGTTGATGGACGGCCGCTATGGTGCCTACGTCACGGACGGCACCACCAACGCGACCATCCCCAAGGATACCGACAAGGACGCGCTGACGCTGGAACAGGCGCTGGAACTGATCGCGGCGAAAGCGGCGAAGGGTCCGGCGAAGAAGAAGCGCAAGGCTCCTGCCAAGAAGAAGACCGCCGCGAAGAAGAAGGCTCCGGCCAAGAAGAAAGCCCCGGCGAAGACTGCGGAAGACAGCTGATGGCCAAGGAGCAATTCGAACGCCACAAGCAACCCTGGAACGGTGAGGAGGCGGGCAAGCTGAAATTGCTCGCCGCCAAGGGGCAGGGCTTGAAGCAGATCGCCAAGGCGTTGAACCGGAGCGAGGAATCGACGCGGGATTTCGCCAAGAAGAACAAGATCGGTATCGCCAAGAAGCGCTGACGCCGAACGGCGGATTTTTTCGCACTTGCACAATTGGCAACACGGTCGCACATGGTGGCGATGCAGCGCCACGGCACATTCTCCCACAATCCGCAGGCCGGGAAGGTTGCGGATGACCATCCCGGCTTGCCAAAGCCGCGTCGGTGGTGGGCGATTGCAGCAATCAGCTTCGGCACCGCGCTGCTGGTGATCGACGGCGCGATTGCCAATGTCGCGCTGCCCACCATCGCCCGCGAACTCTCGGTCAGCGAGGCAGCCGTTACCAACGTGGTGACGGTCTACCAGCTCGTGCTGGTGATGCTGCTCCTGCCGTTTTCGTCGCTGGGTGACAGGCTGGGCCACCGAACGCTTTACCAGGCGGGGCAGGGACTGTTCATGGTCGCTTCTGCCGCGTGCTACTTCGTCGAGAGCTTCACCGTTCTGCTGCTGCTGCGCGCCTTTCAGGGCATCGGCGCGGCCATGGCGCTGAGCGTTTCGGCAGCGATGCTGCGGCAGATATATCCGGCCAGCAAGCTGGGCACAGGCATGGGCGTCAACTCCGTTATCGTGGCGAGTTCCGCTGCCCTCGCGCCGACGCTGGGCGGGTACATCGTGGGCAACCTGCCGTGGCAGATCGTTTTCGTGGCTGCGGCGCCTCTGGCGGTCGTCTCGCTGCTGATGGGGCGATCTCTGCCCGATCCCGAACCGCGCGACCAGCCTTCAAAGTGGCGCAGCGGCGTGCTGAGCGCGCTGACCATGCTGTTCCTCGTCGGCGGCATCCAGCTCGGTACGCACGACGCGCTGGGCTGGGGCATTGCGACGTTCGTTGCGGGTGTGATCCTGCTGCTGCTGCTGATCCGGCGCGAACGGCGGCGGGAGGCTCCGGTATTCCCGGTAGACCTGCTTTCGAAGCCAGTCTTGGGGCTGTCGGCACTCGCCAATTTCTGTAGCTTCATCGCCGCAGGCGCGCTGATGCTGGGCCTGCCGTTCCGTCTGGAGATCGGCATGGGCTACGATCCGCAGACCGTGGGCCTGCTGCTGCTGCCGTTCCCGCTGACGATGCTGGTCGTCTCGCCCATCTCCGGCTGGGCGTCGGACCGGATCCCGGCGACCAAGCTGGGCGTCACAGGCATGAGCATCGCGATCGTCGGCCTGCTGCTGCTCGCCACCATGCCCGATCAGCCGGGCGAATGGGGCATCGCCTGGCGCCTGAGCCTGACGGCGCTGGGCTTCGGCCTGTTCTTCAGCCCCAACTCGCGCCTGCTTATCGGCCGCGCCCCGCGTGACCGGGCAGCGGCGGCAGGCGGCCTGCTCTCCACCTCGCGCTTGTTCGGGCAGACGATGGCCGCCGTGGTGATCGGCCTGCTGCTGGCGGGCGGTTTGGGCCTTGGCCCGGTGCCGCTGTATGTCAGCTGCGCCCTGGCCGTGGTGGCGGCACTGGCGAGCCTCGCGCGGTTCTCCCAGCGTAAGAGCGCGGCAAACGGGTGATCGGCACACATTCAGGCCAGTTTCACCGTCGGTGCCGATGTCTACATCGCCAAGCCGTTCGAAGAGCTTGTGCTGAAAGCCAAGCTGGAGATACTGGGCGCTCTTTGAGCCCGCTCATGTGTCGGTGGTGACATCGTCCCACTCGAGCTCGCAATAACCCACCAGCCAATTCAGGGCCTTGTGCCGTTCCATCACGACCCCGTAGTCCAATCCGACGGGCGCTTCTTCATCTGCCTGGCTCGCATTGCGACAGGCCCAATGTAGTCTGTAGATCAGGTCCGCTTGGTCGAGAATTTCCGACACATCGCGTAGGTCGAGATTCTGCCATTCAGAGGCAGTATTGAAGAGTTCGACAAGTCGCGGGAGATCGACGATTTGATCGGGCAAGCCGAGTTCGTCGTCCCAACGCCCAAGAGCCCAAGCTAGAGGAAGTGCTGCTTCGTATTGCCAAGCGAACTGCACAGACTGGTGCTGGGTCGGACTGAACTCGGCGAGGTATGCGGTCTCCTCTGGGGAGAAATGACTGGCAAGCTGTCTAAGCTTGATTGTTTCGCGGATCTTGCTGTCAACCGCGTGCGGCGAAGGTTCGCAGAGCAATCCATCGGCCCGTAATGCGCAGGTCATCAAAGCCGAGAATCGTGCGAAGACTTCCTCTGGAGATCGAAGTTGAACTTCGGATTCATCTTCGATGCGCGGCAGGTGTCGATTGATTGGCACACCAAGCCTGACGAGCGCAGTTTCCGTGCGGGCCTTGCGCGACTTTGCATGGAAATCGGAAGGCAGCTCACCGTCAAATGGAACAACCCTTGGCACTTTGTCATCGGTGCCAAAGATTCGCGACAGCCATTCGCCAATTCGGCTCACTTCACCCAGTCCAGCCCGATTTCCTCGTAGACTTCGCGGTTTTCGGCCCATTTCTCGTCCACTTTCACGTGGAGGAAGAGGTGGACCTTCACGCCCAGCATTTCCGACAGTTCCTTGCGCGCCGCTTCGCCGATGGCCTTGATGCGGCTGCCCTGCTTGCCCAGCACGATGGGCTTTTGGCTGTCACGCGAGATCACGATCTGCTGGCGTACCTCCACGCTGCCGTCGGGGCGCTGGGTGTAGCTTTCGGGGCGCACGGCGGCATCGTAGGGCAGTTCTTCGTGCAACTGCTGGTAAAGCTGTTCGCGCGTCACTTCGGCAGCCAACAGGCGCTCGCTGGCGTCGGAGACCTGGTCTTCCGGGTAGTGCCAGGGGCCTTCCGGCATCAGCGAGGCGAGTTGCTGCTTCAACTCGGGCACGCCGTCTCCGGTGAGAGCGGAGACGAAGAATACCTCGCTGAAATCGGCAAGCTGTGTGAGTTCCTGCGCCAGTTCCAGCAGCGGCTCCTTCTTTGAAACATCGACCTTGTTGAGCACGAGGATCTTGCGCTCCTTGCGGTCCTTCAACTGCTCCACCAGCGGCATCAGTTCGTGGCGGCGCTGCTTCACAGGGTCCACCACCAGCAGCACGGCATCGGCTTCCACCGCGCCTTCCCACGCCGCGCTCACCATCGCGCGGTCGAGGCGGCGCTTGGGTTCGAAGATGCCGGGCGTGTCGACGAGGATCATCTGCACATTGTCCAGCAGGGCAATGCCCAGCAGGCGCGCGCGGGTGGTCTGCGCCTTGGCGCTGGTGATGGCGACCTTCTGGCCGACGAGCTGGTTCACCAGCGTGGACTTGCCCGCGTTGGGCGCGCCGATCACGGCGACAAGACCGCATTTCTGTTCGGACTCGTTCATCCGTATTTCTCCATGAATAGACGCGCGGCCTCGGTCTCTGCCTCGCGCTTGCCGCTGGCCGTGGCTTCTACCGCGCCCACCTTGTACACGCTGACCTGCACGGTGTAGCGGCGATTGTGATCGGGGCCGGATGTGTCGGTGACGGCGTATTCCGGCGGGCGCCGTTGGTTTCCGGCGGCCCATTCCTGCAGCGCGCTCTTGGGATGCTTGCGGCGGCCCGTTTCGCCGTCGAACACTTCACGCCACAGGTCGCGGATCAGGGTGCTGGTGGGATCGAAACCGGCTTCGAGGAAGTTCGCGCCGATCAGCGATTCCATGATGTCGCCCAGCACGTTATCGCTATCCTGCGCGCCGTCCTCGCGGGCCTGTTTGCCCATGCGTACGTGATCGCTGGTGCCGATACTACGGGCGCGGCCGGCGCAGACCTGCTTGCTGACCAGCGCATTCAGCCGCTGTGCCAGCTTGCCCTCGGCGCTGTTCGAATGTGTGTAGAGCCAGTCGGCGATGGTGAGGCCCAGCACGCGGTCACCCAGGAATTCGAGCCGGTCGTAGTCCTTCGCTTCGCCAAGGCTGCCATGGGTCAGCGCCTCGTGCCACAATGCCTCGTCCTTCACGGTGAAGCCTTGGCTTTCCAGCCATTTGCGCGTGCCGGGTTCCAGCGTGCTCATATGCCTTGGAAGATCCGGTTCCAGCGCACGCCGTTGCCCCACGACCAGTACATGAAGCTGGCTTCGGCCACGAGGTTTTCGGTCGGCACCAGGCCCACCCAGCCACCGGAAACGGACGGACGGCGGCTATCCTGCGAGTTGTCGCGGTTGTCGCCCATCATGAACACGTGGCCATCTGGCACGACGACGGGCGGAGTGTTGTCCACGCCCACCACGCCAAGGTCCAGCACGTTGTAGCTGACGCCGTTGGGCAGCGTTTCGCGGTACTGCGGATAGCGGCAGGCGGGAATCCCCGTCTCTGTCTGCATCGCGAAGCGGCCGGAATAGCAGCGTTCGCCCACCGGCAGTTCGACCACGAAATCCTCGATCCGCTCTTTCGGCACCGGCTCGCCGTTCAGCACCAGCTGGCCGTCCACCATCTGCACGGTGTCACCGGGCAGGCCGATCACGCGCTTGATGTAGTCGCTCTTGTCGATGGGGTGCTTGAAAATGGCGACGTCACCATGCTCCGGCAGGCTGGCGAACACGCGTCCATCGCCCACGTCCACATCGAACGGCAGCGAGTAGCGCGAGTAGCCGTAGGACCACTTCTGCGCGAACAGGTAGTCGCCCACCAGCAGGCGGGGCATCATGGACTCCGAGGGGATGTTGAAGCTGGTGAAGACGAAGGTGCGGAACAGCAGCACCACGATCACCAGCTTGACCAGGAACCAGCCGAAGCTCTTCCAGTCTTCCTTTTCCTCGGGCTTGGCCTTTTTCGGCTCTACCACTTCGCGCGGGGTTACATTGTCTGTCATCGGCGGCGGTCTTGTTGCGAGAGGGCGCGCGCGTCAAGCGTGGCCTTGCAAAAGTCGACGGATGGCGGATGCGGGCGGTCTAATGTGGAACACCTGGAACACTGTCCTGATAGAGAAAATCGCAGGTTTCCCCCGCGTCTTCGCAAATGCACAAAAAAGCCCCGATTTGCGGTTTCCATTCATGGCGCGAGGGCCTAGCCATGCGGGAAACCGGTAGGAAAGGAATCGCCACCAGTGAGCATGACCCGCGACGAAGCCTGGAACGCCCTGGCCCTGCATCCTGACCCCACGCTTGAAGAGCTGTTCGCCGCCGATCCGGACCGCGTCGACAAGCTGACCGGGCGGATCGAGCTTGGCGAAGTGGGCATCCGTTTCGACTGGTCGAAGACTCACCTGACCGACGAACTGCTCGGTGAGTTCGAGGCGCTGGCCGAGGCATCCGATTTCGGCAAAATGCGCGACCGGCTGTTCGGCGGCGAGGTTGTGAACCCCACGGAGAACCGCGCGGCAGAACACTCCGCCCTGCGCGGCGTGGGGCAGGATGCCAGCGTAGAGGAAGCCGAGGCCCTGCGCGAGAGGATGAAGCTGCTCGTCGGTGCGATACACGAAGGCGCGATGGGCGAGGTGAAGCACCTGATCCACGTCGGTATCGGCGGAAGCGCGCTCGGCCCGGCACTGGCGGTGGACGCGCTGGGGCGTGACGACCCGAAGGTCGACGTGCACGTCGTCTCCAACATCGATGGTGTTGCGCTGGAAGAAGCCTTTGCCGCCTGCGATCCCGCTACCACGCTGATCGCGGTCGCTTCCAAGACATTCACCACCATCGAGACCATGACCAACGCCCACTCCGCGCTGAAGTGGCTGGCGGACAACGGCGTTAGCGATCCCACCGGCCGCGTGATCGCGCTCACCGCCTACCCGGAAAAGGCCGTGGAGTGGGGCGTGGACGAGACGCGCATCTTGCCATTCGCGGAGAGCGTGGGCGGGCGATATTCGTTGTGGTCCTCCATCGGCTTCCCCATCGCGATTTCCATCGGCTGGGACAATTTCCAGGCGATGCTGGACGGGGCCGCCGCGATGGACCGGCATTTCCGCGACACGGACGGGCGGGCAAACCTGCCGCTGCGCGCCGCGTTCTCCGACCTGTTCTACCTGCGCCTGCGCGGCTGCCAGACGCGCGCCGTGTTCGCCTATGACGAGCGGCTGCGCCTGCTGCCCGACTATTTGCAGCAGCTTGAAATGGAATCGAACGGCAAGCGCGTGACCGTGCACGGGGAGCCGAGCGGCCCGACCGCGCCGATCACCTGGGGCGGGGTGGGCACCGATGCACAGCACGCGGTGTTCCAGCTGCTTCACCAAGGCACCCATACGGTGCCGATAGACTTCATCGCCAGTATCGAGCCGGGCGACATGCTGGACAGCGCCCATCACCACATCCTGCTGATGAATTGTTTTGCGCAAGGCGCCGCGCTGATGGCGGGCAAGCAGAGCGACGACCCGCACCGCAACTATCCCGGCAACCGCCCTTCGGCCACGATCCTGTGCGACGATCTGGACGCGGCCACGTTCGGCGCGCTGATCGCCTTCCACGAACACCGCGTCTTCGCCGCCGCCGTGATGCTGGACATCAACCCGTTCGACCAGTTCGGCGTGGAGCTGGGCAAGGAAATCGCGAAGAAGATCGAGAAGGGCGGGGAGCAATTCGATGCCAGCACCGAAGCCCTGCTGAAAGCGGCCGGTCTGGGCTAGCGCGCCCTACATAGCGGATAACTGACAACTTTTTCGGATAGATCGTTCCCGCCATGCGTTGCGCCGATGTAACGAATGGAAGGAAGAGATATGAAAAAGATGCTGATGGCCACCATGGCCTCCGCCGCCGTACTCGGGCTTGCCGCGTGCGGCTCCGAAGACGTCGAGAACACGCCGGTCGACGATATCGACGAGATCGTCGACGAGGACGAGCCCTATCCCGTGGGCGGCGATCTGAACGAAGACCAGCAAGCCAATTACGACGCGATGGACCGCCAGGCCGTGAGCGACGAGTACGACGCCAACATGGCGGACATGCAGTCCGAAATGAACTCTGGCGGCGGCATGGCCGACGGTTCGATGGAATCCGGTTCGATGGAAGACGGCGCGATGTCCGGTTCGGGGTCGATGGAAAGCGATAGCATGGCCGAGGGCGACGCCATGTCGGGCGGCGCATCGATGGGCGATGGCAGTGCCATGTCCGCTTCGTCCGGCTCCTCCATGCCTGCACGCAGCGCGATGGATTTCAGCTATCTCGACCGCAACGACGATGGCCAGCTTTCGGTCGCCGAATACGCGATCTGGGCGCTGCCGACCGATCCCGTCCCGCCAGAGCCGAACGACGCACGCGGTCCGCACCTGACGCAGGACGAGATCAACGAGGCTGGACAGACCTTCTTCTACTTCGATGACGACGGGGACTCTTACCTGTCGCAGGAAGAATTTCAGGATGCCCGCAACTCCGGCCGGGTTGCCTGATCTAAGCAAGAGTTCGTCACGCACGGGGCGGCGGAAGGAATTCCGTCGCCCCTTGTTTTTGGACGAAGCGGCGTTTGGATGTGCGCCGCACCGCGTGTAGGAAGTCAGAATGACATTCCCGATCGTCTTCGCCGTCGCATGGGCCGTGATCCTCGGGCTTGGTGGCGGGCTGCTGACCAAGATCGGCGACTGGTATTACAACCTCCGCAAGCCAAGCTGGCAGCCGCCCGACTGGCTGTTCGGCCCGGCATGGACGATTATCCTGGGGCTTGCGGCCTGGGCCTTCGTACGCTGCTGGCCCGCGGCGGAGGCGGCTGGCGAGACCAACCTGCTGATCGGGCTCTACCTCGTGAACGGCGTGTTCCACTTCTTGTGGTCGCCGCTGTTCTTCACCGTGAAACGGCCAGACTGGGCGCTGGTGGAAGTCCCCTTCCTTTGGCTGTCGGTCCTTTCGCTGACGATTTTTCTGCGCCAGTGGGACGAGCTGGCGAGCTGGTTCATCGTGCCTTACCTCGCCTGGGTCAGCTTCGCGGCAATTCTGAACCTCGTGATCGTGCGGATGAACCGTCCATTCGGCGCGAATGCTGCCTAGACCAGCACGAAATACATCACCGCCAGCGCCGTCATCACCGCGATGGCCGTGATGCACAGCGCCTTCATCGCGATGCCGGGCCGCGCCTCGTCGGGCATGTCGCACCGCGTCACCACCAACAGGTTCAGCAGCGCGATCATCGGGGCGACGACGAAGGTGGCTGACGTCACGAAGTCGAGGAACACGGTGAACTCGCGCATCAGCGTGAATAGCGCGATCACGGCAAGACCCACCAGCACGATGCAGGCATAGAGGTATCCGCGCCGCGTCGTGCTCTGCTCCTGGCGGCCCTGCCACACGGCAAGCGCCACAGGCACCGCGCGGCAATAGGCGTCGAGCGCGGCGATCACGGTAGTGAGCATCACCGAAAGCGCGGCGATGGAGGCCAGAACCGCAGCGCCCGGACCAAGCGCTTCGCGGTAAAGGCCGATCAGTTGCGCGGCAAAGCCCGGCGCATCGCTGACCGGCGCGATGGCCTGCGAATGCATGACGCCTGCACCCATGATGCAGAAGCACACGGCCATGAACGCCGTTATTACGTAGGGCCAGCAGAAGGCCCCTCGCGCTTCCTCGATTTTCGGGCGGGCTTCGGGTGGCAGGCCGCGGTCAGCCTCCACTTTCCACACCGATACGATCACGGAAACGTCCATCGGATTGGGCATGAAGCCAGCCAGCGCGACGATGAACAGCAGGGCGGCGGTTTCCTGCGTCCACGCGAAATCGGCAAGCGTGCCCCACTCGACGCGGGGCAGCACCATAGCGGTGGTGATGAGGGTGGAGACGGCGAGGAAGGCCAGCATCGCCGCGTTCACCCGGTCCAGCAGGCGATAACCGCCCAGCAGCAGCAGGGCCGACGCCGCTACCAGCACGATGGATGCGAGGAGCGGCATAGATATGGTGAGGCCGAAAACGGCAGCCACGATCCCCGCAGTCGCCGCTGCCAGCGCGGCCCAGACAATAGGCACCAGCGGGATCACGGTGACGAGGAACAGCGCCAGCGCCCACAAGCCCAGTTCGCGGTATCCGGTCAGCAACGACGCTCGCCGCGCGTGGCTGAAATCCACGCCGAAGCGGAAGGCTGGGTACTTGAGCAGGTTGGCAAGGACAATCACCACGATCAGCGCCGCCCCGAACATGGCGCCCGCGCGGGTCGACTGGACGAGGTGGGACGTGCCGATGGCAGCGCCCGTGAACAGCAGGCCCGGCCCAGCCATTCGCCGCAGGATCGATGCTTGCACCGTGCGCCACTCCCCCTATTTCCCTACTCGAATGCTGCGCCGATCCGCCCCCGGAGGCAACCGGAAACGCGCCGCCTGCAGGCGAAACCAATTGACTTTTCGCCCGCTCTCCACCACATGCCGCCCATCGAAGCGCGCGCCAGCGTGAAGCGGTGGACGAGACAAATCCCACCCCGGCAGCCCTTCGGTCCTTTTTCCAAAGCTTCCCTTTTCACGCGGGCGGTTTTCAAACCCCGCGATGGCGCGCGCCCACAAGGCTGCGTGCCTGTCGCATATATTGCGAGTTAAATACTTCTGATGACTATCCAATTTTCCGATCTCGGGCTGTCGCAGCCGGTGATGCAGGCCCTCGACATGCAGGGCTACAAGGAACCCACGCCCATCCAGGCGCAGGCCATTCCGCCCGTGCTAAAAGGGCGCGACCTTCTGGGCATCGCGCAGACGGGCACCGGCAAGACCGCGGCCTTCATGCTCCCCAGCATCGACAACCTGCGCAAGGCCGATAACAACATTCCGTTCAAGTCCTGCCGCATGCTTGTGCTTGCCCCCACGCGCGAACTGGCAGCCCAGATCGCCCAGAGCGCCAAGGATTATGGCGCGCTGGCGGGTCTGAAGGTCCATTCCATCGTCGGCGGTACGTCGGTGAACAAGGATCGCAACAAGCTGCATCGCGGCTGCGACATCCTTGTGGCGACGCCGGGCCGCCTGCTCGACCTTATCGATCAGAAAGCGTTCCACCTCTCGGGTGTCGAAGTGCTGATCCTGGACGAGGCCGACCAGATGCTCGACCTGGGCTTCATCCACGCGCTCCGCCGTATCAGCGAACTGGTGCCGGCGGACCGTCAGACCCTGTTCTTCAGCGCGACGATGCCCAAGCAGATCAAGGAACTCGTTGGCAAGTATTGCAGCGACCCGGTCACCGTTTCCGTCACCCCCGCAGCAAGCACTGCGGAGCGGATCGACCAGTACCTGTTCATGGTGCAGCAGGACGAGAAGCAGGCGCTTCTGGAGATGATCCTGTCTGAACGCCACCAGGTGCCCGGCAAGTTCGAGCGTGTGCTGATCTTCACTCGCACGAAGCACGGCGCGGACCGCTTGGTGAAGAAGCTTTCGCAGGTCGGCATCCCGTCGAACGCCATTCATGGCAACAAGAGCCAGCCGCAGCGTGAACGCGCTCTTGCGGAGTTCAAGTCCGCCAAGACGCCGATCCTGGTGGCGACAGACGTTGCCGCGCGCGGGATCGACATTCCCGGCGTCAGCCACGTGATCAACTACGAACTGCCCAACGTACCGGAGCAGTACGTCCACCGCATCGGCCGCACCGCGCGTGCGGGAGCCGACGGCGTGGCGATTGCTTTCTGTGCCGAGGACGAACGCGCATACCTGAAGGACATCAACAAGCAGACCGACGCCAGCTTCGAGCGTCTGCCGCTGCCGGACAATTTCCGCGCCGTGGTGGAAGGCGTCGGCCCGACCAAGCCCGAACCGCGCCAGCCGCGGCAGCGGGTGAAGCCCAAGCCGCGTGGCGCTTCTGCCGACCGGATGAACGACAAGCCCCAGGGCAATCGCGGTGGCGGCAATCGTCGTCGCGGCGGCAAGCCCGGCGGTGGCCAGGGGCAGGGCAGCGGTCAGGGCGGTGGTCGTCAGGGCCGGGGCCAGCGCCGTGGCGGTCGCGGCCGTTCGCAGGGTTCCTCGCAAGGATAAGAATGCCAAGGATAGCCTAATCTTAACCACGCGCGCTCTAGGACACTTTCGTACCGGAGCGCGCGAGGAATAAGGCTACCCATGATCAGGACGAAGACCGCTATTGTCGTTGGCGCAGGTGCCGCGGTCGAAGTGGAACTGCTTGGCCAGCGCGAGATGCTGGGCAAGATCGCACAAGGCTTCGATTTCCAGCGGCTCGGCAGCGACCTGGCAACGCCCGAGATCGAGCAATTCGACAAGCTTTTCAAGCGGGTGAAGGGCGAAGGTGAGAACCTGCGCGATGCCGGTATGCGCATCCGCGCCGGCTCTCGTCTTTCCAGTTCCATCCATGCGCTGTTGCAGCAGCACGGCGAGGACAAGCACGTAAAGGCCGCGGGCAAGCTGGCCATCGCCCATTACACCCTCCAGGCGGAGCGCCAGTCAGCGATGGAAGCGGAACCGCGCGATCCGGGCGATATGCCCTTTCGCGGGTCCGAGAACTGGCTGTTCCAGCTCGGTTACATGGTGGTGGACGGCGTTTCGCGTTCGCGCGCCGAACACTGTTTCGACAATCTCCACATCGTCAATTTCAACTGCGACCGAGCAATCGAGCATTACATGCCGTGGGTGCTGCATTCCGGCTTCGGCATGCCGATCACCGAGGCGCAGGACCTGTGCGCCGAGAAGCTGAAGGTCGTGCATCCCTACGGGCGTGCCGGGCGGCTCGAATGGCAGGCAGGCACAGAAGCCGAGGCAGAATGGGGCGCGGACAATCCGAAGGCCCTGTTCAAGGTTGCCGAGGGTATCCGCACTGCCAGCGAATTTTCCGAGGACCGCCAGATGAAGGCTTCCCTGCAAGCCGGGCTGACGAATGCGCGCCGGCTTGCCTTCATCGGGTTCGATTTTAATTCGCTCGATACTTCGTTGCTGTTCCAGGAACGGCTTACCCACGGCCCTGATGCGCTTGTCGCCCTCGGCGAAGGCGAGAAAAACAAGGTCGACACGATCACCCGCGTGTTGAGAAACCTCGGCGGTATCGCTCCGGACGCGCTGGTGGCCATGCATGTCGGACCAAGCTGGCAGATGCTCGCCAACCATGGCCTGCTGATCGAAAGCTGACGATTCGCGTCCACCGGCAGCAATCTTGAAACTCTTGCCCCTCGGCGAACGTATGGCCATGGACCTTACGAAAATGCCACAAGCAGGAGTTTCCCTCGCCCATGTCCGAATACGATTTCGACCTTTTCACCATCGGTGCAGGCTCCGGCGGGGTGCGCGCCAGCCGCGTTTCGGCGGCCCACGGCGCTAAAGTGGCGATTGCGGAGGAGCACCGCGTCGGCGGCACCTGCGTGATCCGGGGCTGCGTGCCCAAGAAGATGCTCGTCTACGGTGCGCACTTTGCGGAGGACCTGGAGGATTGCCAGAAGTTCGGCTGGGAGATCGAGGGCAGGAAATTCGATTGGAAGAAGCTGCGCGACAACGTGCTGAACGATGTCGACCGGCTGGAAGGTGCCTACACGGACACGCTGGAAAACCACGACGTCGAGATATTCAAGCAGCGCGCCACCATCACCGGCCCGCACGAGGTCACGCTGGCTGACGGCACGAAGTACACCGCAAAATATATCCTGATCGCGACCGGCGCGCACCCGCGCATGCCCACGTGCCAGGGCGCGGAACACGCGATCAGTTCCAACGAGGCGTTCCACCTGGACGAACTGCCTAAGAAAATCCTGATCGCGGGCGGCGGCTATATCGCCAACGAGTTTGCAGGCATTTTCAACGAGTTCGGCTGCGATGTTCACGTGATCAATCGCGGCGACCGCCTGCTCCGCTCCTACGACGAGGGCGTGCGGGACAGGCTCCTCCAGATATCCACGATGAAGGGCATCAAGTTTCGCTTCAACACCACCTTCGAATACATCAAGCCGTGCGATGAGGGCGGCTACTTCGTGAAGCTTTCCGATTCCGACGAGGAAAAGGCGGACCTGGTGATGTTCGCCGTGGGCCGGGTGCCCAACACAAAGGACCTGGGGCTGGAAGCCGCAGGCGTCGAACTGGGCGAGAACGGCGAGGTGAAGGTTGACCGGTTCAGCAAGACCAATATCGACCACATCTATGCCGTGGGCGACGTGACCGACCGCGTGCAACTGACGCCCGTGGCGATCCGCGAGGGGCAGGCATTTGCCGACAGCGTGTTCGGCGATGGCGATCCCGTGGCGGTGGACCACAGCTGCATCCCCAGCGCCGTTTTCAGCCACCCGCCCATCGCCGCCGTCGGCATGACGGAGGGCGAGGCGAAGAACAAGCTGGGCAGCGTGAAGGTCTACCTCAGCGATTTCCGGCCGATGAAGAACGTGCTGGCAGGGCGCAACGAGCGCAGCCTGATCAAGATGATCTGCGACGGGGAGAACGGCAAGATCGTGGGCATCCACATGATCGCGCCCGACGCGCCGGAAATGATGCAGGCCGCCGCCATCGCGGTGAAGGCCGGGCTGACCAAGGCCGATTTCGACGCGACCACGGCGATTCACCCGACAATGGCGGAAGAACTGGTGCTGATGCGCTAGGCTTCTGCCGCCAGCGCCGATTTGACCGAAACCGTTTCTCGTGCAACGGCTTTTGCCAAGTGAAGGAGAGCCGACTTGTCCGCCAATATCGCCGAAATGGAACGCCGCCGTGAAGCTGCTCGCATGGGCGGGGGCCAGAAGCGCATCGACGCGCAGCACGCCAAGGGCAAGCTGACCGCGCGCGAACGGCTCGACGTGCTGCTGGACGAAGGCAGCTTCGAGGAACTCGATACCTACGTCGAGCACGACTGCGTCGATTTCGGGATGCAGGACCAGAAGATACCGGGCGACGGGGTGGTGACCGGCAGCGGCACCATCAACGGGCGACTGGTCTATGTCTTCAGCCAGGATTTCACCGTGTTCGGCGGCAGTCTGTCGAAGCGGCACGCGGAGAAGATCTGCAAGGTGATGGACAACGCCATGAAAGTCGGCGCGCCGGTGATCGGGCTGAACGATTCCGGCGGTGCGCGCATCCAGGAAGGCGTGGCCAGCCTTGGCGGCTATGCCGAGGTGTTTCAGAAGAACGTGCTGGCATCGGGCGTCATCCCGCAGCTCAGCCTCATCATGGGGCCGTGCGCGGGCGGGGCGGTCTATTCGCCGGCCATGACCGACTTCATCTTCATGGTGAAGGACAGCTCCTACATGTTCGTGACGGGGCCGGACGTGGTGAAGACCGTCACCAACGAGGAAGTGACGCAGGAGGACCTCGGCGGCGCGGTGGTGCACACCACCAAGACGAGCGTTGCCGACCTTGCGCTGGAGAACGACATCGAGGCGCTGCTGGCCGCGCGCGAACTGATCGGCTTCGTGCCCGAGAGCAACCGCGATCCGCTGCCCGAACTGCCGACAGACGATCCGTGGGACCGGCGCGAGGACAGCCTCGACACGCTGATCCCGGCCAGCTCCAACATGCCCTACGACATGCACGAGCTGATCCGCAAAGTGGTGGACGACGGCAATTTCTTCGAAATCCAGCCCAAGCACGGTGCGAACATCATCACCGGCTTCGGCCGGATCGAGGGCAAGCCCGTGGGCTTCGTCGCCAACCAGCCGATGGTGCTGGCGGGCGTTCTGGATATCGACGCCAGCCGCAAGGCCGCGCGCTTCGTGCGCTTCTGCGATGCGTTCAGCATCCCGATCGTGACCTTCGTGGACGTGCCCGGCTTCCT